>NZ_CP012969.1:0-3138120 GCF_001854065.1 Psychrobacter sp. AntiMn-1
ATATTTAAAAATCCTTTGTTATCTGATACTAAAAGATTAAAAGATAATAATGGTGTGAACCGCCCCGGTATTGTCGGAGACTTAACATTCTGAGAGAATACGACAATGAAAAGACAAACCTACACTCCTGAGATTAAAGAACGCGCCGTCCGTATGCTGATCGAAGCAGCAAACGACTATCCCTCCACATGGGCAGCCATTCAAGCCATTGCCCCTAAGATTGGCTGCACGCCTGAAACCCTGCGCTCATGGCACAAGAAGCATATAGATCAAACTATCCCTGCATCGGTACAAGCTCAAAGCCAAGAGCAACGTATTAAAGATCTTGAACGTGAGAACAAAGAACTCAAACAGGCCAATGAGATCATACGTAAGGCAGCCGCTTTTTTCGCCCAGGCGGAGCTCGACCGTCCACCGAAATAATGGTCACATTTATCGATGATCACAAGCAGAAATACGGGATCGAGCCAATCTGTAGAGTACTACCGATTGCCCCATCAACCTACTACCGTACTAAAGACTTGGAGAGTTACCCTGAAAAGCGCTCGTTGCGTCAGCAGCATGACGATTATTTATCAACGAGATTAAACGCATCTGGCAGGACAGTAAATGCCGTTACGGTGTTCGTAAAGTCTGGCAGCAGATGAAGGCAGATGGTATTCATGTGGCTCGTTGTACGGTAGAGCGTTTAATGAAGCAGTATGGTATGCAAGGCATCTGGCGCGGTAAGGGCAAGATCACCACCAATAGCCGTGATGACCAAAAATGCTCTGATGACCTGATTAATCGTAATTTTAATGCCCATCGTCCTAATCAGCTATGGGTAGCTGACTTCACCTATATAAAAACAACTAGCGGCTGGGTATATACCGCTTTTATTATTGACGTGTTTGCCCGTAGCATTGTCGGTTGGAAAGTATCTAATCGCATGAACACGGATATGGTTATGGCTGCGCTAAATCAGGCGATAGCAGACAGGAACAACCCCAAAGATGTGATTCATCACAGTGATCGCGGGGTTCAGTACTTATCCATTCGTTATACTGATAAGATGAAGGACTCTAGCATCATTGCCTCGGTCGGCACGACTGGTGATTCATACGATAACGCACTGGCTGAAACGGTTAACGGGCTGTATAAATCTGAGGTAATTGACTATTTAAAGGAGAATTGGACTGGCGTTAATGATGTTGAACTGGCAACCCTTGAATGGGTGGACTGGTTTAATAAAACACGTCTGCATAGCACGATTGGTTATGTGTCACCTTTTGAGTTTGAAAAGCGGTATTACGATAATTTAACCCTGTCAGGCATCGCTGCCTGACTCAAGTAAATCACTCTCCGATATAGTCGGGGCGGTTCAGTGAGAAAAATACTATTGCTTACCAAGCTCAGACAGCGAAATATAATCTGGATAATGATGTCATTCTGACAGCTCATACACGTAACGAGCTTGAAGAAAGTTTAGCGAAATTAAAATTTCATAAAGTTATCTATGAGGACTGGGGTTTTAGTGAAGTTGATAAAATTGGACGAAGTAGTATTTTGAATTTTTATGGAAGTCCTGGAACTGGTAAAACCTTGACTGCTGAAGCGTTCGCAGGTCGACTGGATTTACCTATCATCAAAGTGGGTATAGCTGAAATAGAAAGCAAGCTCATGGGAGAAACGTCGAAGAACATACAAAAGGTTTTTCAAGACGCTTATGATCAAAATGCGGTTTTATTTTTTGATGAAGCAGACACTTTGCTAGGTAAACGCCTGTCTTCTGTTACTCAGGGCGTAGACAATGAAATTAACGCTATGCGCTCAACCATGCTTATTGAATTAGAGAAGTTTGACGGTATTGTTATCTTTGCAACAAATTTCGCTAAAAACTACGATGAGGCTTTTCGCTCACGTATCACGTATCACGTTGAATTTATACTTCCTGACTTAGACACTCGCAAAAAGCTTTGGTCAAGGATGTTAGTGGCAAAAATTCCATTGGCTGATGAGAGGGATAGTCTACTTAATCAATGTGCAGAACTATCAGATGGTTTTTCAGGCCGTGAAATTAGAACTTGTATGCGGTTAGCTTTACCAAAAGCATTAATGCAGTCGGGTGTATCAATTGAAGAGGCGACCTTAAGTGTTGATCATCTGACATCAGCTATCGAAAACGTAAGAAAGTCCCAAAGGGAAGTTGGTAGCAATACCGATACTAGTAGTAAACGTAAATTTGCAGCTAAAGAAGCTTTGATCGCAAAAAAACTACTAGGTACAGCAGAGAGATCTTCAGATAAAGAAGAGTTGCTAGAACAGTAAGATAATGATGGTTAGGTAATATATTATACATTTAGGGGACGAAAATGGGTTGGTTAAGTAGTGCATGTTCATGGGTAGCTAGTGCCGCTAGTAGCGTTGTTTCTTATGCTTCAGAAAAGGTCAGTCAGGGTCTATCTTGGGCAAGAGAAAAAGCTGCAAAGGCTTGTGATTGGATAGCTGAAAAAGGCGAGGGCTTTATTGATAAAGTTAAAGATGTTTATAGAAAAGTGAAGCCTTTTTTACAGAAAGTAAAACCGTGGCTTGAGAAAGCAGCACTAATCGCTCCATTTCCATGGCTAAAAACGGGACTAGAGGTTACTGCCAAAGCGATTGACACATTATTGGCGTTAGAAAACAGCCCAGTATTACATGCTCTAGAAAAAGCAGCTAGAAAGACTATTAAGTTTGCTCAGTTTGTAAAGGAAAGGTATCTAACGCCAGAAGAAGTAGAGGAAGCTAAAGAAAACCGTGATGCCTTTATGCAAGCTGAGCAACAGTATGAGTCACAATTAAGTGAAGAGCAACAAAAAGCATTACAACTGAATGAAATGTTGAATAATTATGGAATTTTGAAAGTAGAGTTAAGGGATGTTCTAGAGATGGGTGTTGTGGACTTTCAGCATTATTTGAGGTTGAGAGCTACACAAAAGCTGTTAGATATGACAGAGCAAAAAATCATCGCAGTTGAAAGTATTGACGACATCAATAGTGACGATATTTACTTGATTAAGACAGCAGAGAGCCTGTTATCTACTGCACAGCTTTCTGATGATGACGCTATTAGACTCGACAGCATCATTCAAGAGCGTTTTGGCAAGTCTCTAATACCGTTCGTCTTTGAAGAGTTAATGGTAGTCTGGGTTGAGAAACAACAGTCTTTAGAACAAGAGTGGGCTGAATTGAGTAAGAAGCTATCTAAAGACAGAGTGTTAAAAACCCGTTTAGATGTTGCAATGCGTACCTCAGAGCTAACAGAAGAAGAAGCCGCGATTCATAGCGAGTTACTGACCAAAATGAATGGAGAGCAAACCAAGCTTACTCGTTTAGATAGCGAGCGTCGCTCAATGAAAAGCTATGTTTATGCTGCAGAAGGTTTTATGCAAATTCTAGAAAAGGATGATGTAACTTTAGAAGCTGAAGACAAGGATTACCTTTTAGAGGATAGTGAGGAGATTGCTAGCATCATTATGCGTGTTGCACAGAATAACGTTGCTTGGGAGTCTTTAACTGATGATGAGCAAAGTCTCATTACAGACTATGCCAATATTTTTGAGGCAGAAGGTAAAGCGCGTGCAGATAAACTAAAACAACAAATTGAAGTGGGAGTAGCAGCTTAATGAAAATAGCAGAGATTGGTGCGTTCTTAAATCCATTCGGCGAAACGCTGTCTACTGTCTTTGTAGTGAGTCTCATCATTTTGACCATCGCTACTGTTATATGGTTATTAGTTTCAGCTAAAGAAACTAACTGGGAAGCCAACTGGCATGGTGGTGACCTAGATGACGATACAAATAATTTCGCAGGTGAACATGGTTCTGTGCAGGAATTAAGCGAAGCCGTTGCTACGAAAGCTGAAAAAGTGGCTGAGATTATGCCTAGTATGCTACTTATTGTCGGGCTGCTAGGTACTTTTTTAGGATTAGGTATTGGCGCTTAATAAGGCATCTACTGTACTTGCAATGGCAGATACAGCTGGAATGGATTCAGCCATGACTCAGTTGATGGGTTTAATGGATGGTTTGGGTGCCAAATTCAAAACCTCTACTTGGGGTATTCTCTGTTTCATTATCCTTAATTTGCTATTTAATATCTTTGGGTTCCAAGAAAAACGTCTCGTATGGGCAGTTAAAAAGGTTCGTGAAGAAGCTCAAGAAAAAGAAAGGATGTGAATACTAAAGAGGTAGAACGACATCAAATAATGATTGATGTATTAAAAATATTGATAATAGCTCTCAAAAGCACAGCCAAACGCTTATAGATACCATCAGGACACTACAAGAGAAAATAGTAAAGAGTTGAATAATAGTTTTTTAATATTTGGACAAATAAGAAACGATATTAATAATAATAGTCGATTATTGATTGATAGTTTTAATAAATCACAAGAGAATAACTTGGTAGAATATGGAAGATTATTTAAACAAGTCCAAGACAGTCTTGATAAGAACAATAATGTAACTACCGCGAGTTTCGGAAAAGAGTAATTGCAGAGCTGCAAAAAATTGCTAGTTACAACCAAGCCACACAAAAATCCATGCAGGATTTTGTTGAGAATACAGTTCACAGTATGGCATCAATTGGAAGCTCTGCAGATAAAATGGCTTTAGCAGCGACTGCTGTCGGTAGCTCTGCAGAAGGTCTTAATGATGTGGTTGAAAACTTACGTAACGAGCTTGAAGGCGTTATGGAAATGATCAAGCAAGATCTGTCAGAAACTATCAATAACATGGGTAATAGTTTCGAAGAAAACATGTCAACTATGTCCAAAAGTATGGGACAAGCGACTTTAGGTATATCGAAAGCTGTTGATGAATTATCTACAAGCGTTGATGAAACTATGAAAGAAGTAACCAACGTGATCGGTGAATCAATGAATCTACAACGTAAGTCTGCTGATGAATTTACATTGACAAGTACTATTTTAAATGAAAAAGTAGCTGCAATGACCAACTTAATCGATCAACTATCGGGCGATATAACTAGTGGACTAAAAGCGGTATCTGAAAGTGGGCGTCGCATGAAGTCACTTGATGCACGCTATGAGAAATACTCAGAATTGATTGAAAAAATTACGGAGACCAATCAACAGCTATTGAATGGTAATCAGAAAATTACAAGCTATTTACCACAGGTTATTGAAGCAATGCCGAATCTTAGTAGTGGTATCAATCATAATTTATCTGAATCTGTAAAAATACAACGTGATTCAACTAATATTTTCGCTCAGTATCAGATGATATCAAAAATGCGCTAACAGTCATATCTCAAAGTGCAGATAGATTAGAGTCATTAAATTCGCGCTATGAGAGTTATTCTATACTGGTAGACAGCATCAACCCGGAGCAATGAAAAGTTACTTGCTAAAATTGATAGCAAAGCTATAGCATAAGGGTGTACTTAAATGCAAAAAAAAACCAAGTGAATGGATATCTATTGCGGATTTAATGTCAGGTGTCATGGCAGTAGTGATGCTACTACTTGTTATATCTGTATTGCAGAATACATATGCTGAAATGAAACATAAGCAAGAAATGGAAAGTAGCCAGCAAAACGAACATCAGCAAATAGCAACTTTATTAGAAGATATTCAATCTTCCAGTTACCGAACAAGGTGCAGGAGATTTAATTGATTTTAATCTAGATCAAAGTAAAATTACGTTAAAAGATAACGTTTTTGCTAGAGGTAGCGCTTGTATTACTCCAGAAGCAAAAATAGCATTTAGCAATATAGAAGATAAGATCACGAGTTTTTTGGAACAGTCTTCGAACGCTAGAATATTTGTGGAAGGTCATACAGATAATATTCCAGTATCACAGCCTGTGACAGATTACCAACGATTTGCACAGTATATGATGACAACTATACTTTATCAGCTGCAAGAGCTAGAGAGGCACGCAAACTCCTAGTCGGACAATTAGATAGTTCTATAGCAAAGCGTATTATTGTAGCTGGTTACGGTGACTCTCAGCCTATCAAAGGCATAACTCCTGAAGACGATGCTAATAGACGTGTTGAAGTGAGGCTAGCATTGTAGTAAAGACACGATGAAAATCATTTGAATGATAAATATGTTCATTAACTGGTTTAGAAGTTTTGCGCTTTGTGATAACTATAGCTCTCGCACCACACACATACAAGGATTAGGGTAATCCTCCCAATAAATAAGAACACTCATAAATAGAGAGTAACTGCTAGAATACATCAGCAGGAGAATCCTATGAAAAAGACACGCTTTAGCGACAACCAAATCGTCAACATCCTAAACAAGCCGAACAAGGCGTTCCTATCACTGAGCTGTGCCGCGAGCATAACATCAGCCAAAGTACCTTTTACAACTGGCGCTCAAAGTATGGCGGCATGGATGCCTCTTTAATTGCGCGCTTAAAAGAACTTGAAGTTGAAAATGCACGTCTTAAGAAGATGTATGCTGATGAATGTCTTAAGTCCGATATTCTACAGGATGCCATGACAAAAAAGTGGTAGCGCCCCAAAGGCGCCTGAAACTAAGGCATTTTGTAATTCTTCGTGATTGTTGCTCATGATAATGATGCCTTAAGTTGCTCTACAATGGGAATATCGGCTGCTGCCCAATCCAAACTATCAAGCTCAGCTACCTTTAGCCATAGTCCTTCTATATGCTCGTCAAGCGTTAGCTCACGGCTTTGAGTATTGCAAACAAAACTATGCATAACGATATTAAAATCTGGATAACTGTGCTCAATGGGTCAAAAAATAACCGTTTGACACTAATGGTCATATTGAGCTCTTCTTGAATTTCGCGTGTTAGGGCTTGTGCTAGGGATTCGTCATTTTCGACTTTACCTCCTGGGAATTCAAACTTTTTTAGAAAGGTAGGGGTATTTATTTTCGCCGCGCCGGGTACATAAAATCTTGCCATCATGAACAATAATGGCGGCGACAACTTCAATTGTTTTCATATTTTATCTCTACTGCTTACTTAATAAGATCGGTTGCGATTCTTTAAAGCCTATATAGTTCATGACTTTGGATAATCGTTGGTTGATTATAGTCGATATAGCAGTACGCAAGCTACAATATAGAAAACTGCACTTAATAATAAGATTTAGACTATGAATAAAGTAACCAACCACCAGCTCAAATATTTTGCTTGGGAAATTACTAAGCAGCGTAGTAGCTCCGACGACGCACGTATTGCGCAGTCGCTATTCGATGCTCAGGTTGACGTAAACCCACACCAGATTGAAGCGGCATTATTTGCGCTAAGCAATCCTTTGAGCCGTGGTGTGGTATTGGCTGACGAAGTAGGCTTAGGTAAAACTATTGAGGCTGCATTAGTGCTATGCCAATATTGGGCAGAGTATCGCAGACATTTATTGATTGTTTGTCCAGCATCGTTACGGAAGCAATGGGCGTTAGAGCTGCAAGATAAATTTAATTTACCTGTACAGGTATTAGACGCTACCACTTGGCGAAAGCTACGCGAAGACGGTGTCTATAATCCTTTTGAAAATAAAAAGATTACGGTTATCTCGTATCCATTCGCAACTCGTATGGAGCATGAACTAGCAAAGATACCTTGGGATATGGTGGTTATTGATGAAGCTCACCGATTGCGTAATGCTCATCGTCCTAGTAACAAAACAGGCAATAGCTTCAAGAAATCTTTAGTTGCGCGCAGTAAACTACTCTTAACAGCAACGCCTTTGCAAAACTCATTAATGGAGCTATATGGACTGAGCACTATTATCGATGAGCACCTTTTTGGAGATGATAAAGCGTTTCGCCGTCAATACGTCAATCAAGATAACTTGCCAGCACTAAAGCGTCGCTTAGATCAATTTGTGCATCGTACGCTACGTAAAGACGTTTTGGAGTATATCCCTTATACCAAGCGTCATGCTTTGACTGTACCTTTTACGCCGAGTGATATAGAGCAACGTTTGTATGATCAAATTAATAGCTATTTACAGCGCGAGTTTAGCTATGCCTTTCCTGTACAACAGCGTCATCTCATTACTATCGTTTTGCGTAAACTGCTTGCTTCATCTACAGCTGCGGTTATCGCAACATTAGAGTCAATACGTACTCGCTTGCAAGCTCTTTTAGACAATCAGACCATTGATGCTGAATGGATAGAGCATTTTATTGCTGATGAAGATATAGATGAAGAGCTTATCGAAGAGGATGAGGACGAGTATAGCGAATATGAAAATCGCGGCGTTGATGCAGATTTGCTTAAATCTGAGATTAAAGAGGTCGATCATTATCTTGCTTTAGCTCATGAAATTGATGAAGACCGTAAGTCTTATGCGCTATTGACAGCATTGGAGCGCGGCTTTGCTCGTATGTTTGAAATGGGTGCACCAAAAAAGGCCGTGATATTTACTGAGTCACGCCGTACGCAAACCTATCTTTTAGAGTTTTTGCAGTCTCATGGTTTTGATGGCAAGGTAGTTGCTTTTAACGGTAGTAATAATAGCCCAGTCAATACAGGTATTTATCATAGGTGGTTAGCTAAACATGTCGGCAGTGATAGAGTAACAGGCTCATCCTCAATAGACAGACGTACAGCGTTGATCGATTACTTCAGAGATGACGCTGAGATTATGATTGCTACTGAAGCGGCAGCAGAAGGGGTTAACTTACAGTTTTGCTCTTTAGTCGTGAATTATGATTTACCATGGAATCCACAAAGAGTGGAGCAGCGTATTGGTCGCTGTCATCGCTATGGCCAGGCCTTTGATGTTGTCGTAGTGAACTTTATTAATGAGCGCAACGCTGCTGATAAGCGAGTGATGGAGCTGCTTAGTGAAAAGTTTGATCTATTTGAAGGTGTATTTGGCGCATCGAACGAAATACTAGGATCGATAGAAAGCGGTATTAACTTTGAGAAACGTATTCTTGAAATTTACGATAAGTGCCGTACCAACCAAGAGATTGAAGCAAGCTTTAATAAGCTACAGTCTGAGCTTGAAGCCCAGATCAATCAAAAAATGCTACAAACTCGTGACCTTCTATTAAAGCATTTGATGCAGATATTCATGAATTGCTGAAGATTCATAAGCAGCGTGCTGAAGAGCAATTGGATCGTATCAGTAATTTCTTTTGGACGATTAGCCGAGCGCTACTTGCACCTTATGCTGACTTTCATCCTAGTCAGCTCCACTTCACCTTGCATACATCGCCTAGTCCGGATATCAAGGTAGGGGATTATCAGCTCATCCGTAAAGGCGAGTCTGTCCCTGATAATACCTACATATATCGTCTCACGCATCCACTTGGTGAGTATGTACTAAATAAGGCAAAGTACCTACCCACTGAGACTGTGAAGATAAACTTTGATTACAGCAATTATGATAAAAAAGTATCCAGTCTTGAGCCATTAGTAGGACACTCAGGATGGTTGTCGCTTAGCTTACTGTCATTAGACTCTTTTGCTAAAGAAGAGCATTTAATACTGACAGGCATGACTGACAATGATACCGTCTTAGATGCTGATATCTGCGAGCGTATTTTGCGTTTAGAAGGAGTAGTGGTTGAAGATACAATAACGACAGCTATTCCGAAACTATTTACTGATACAATCGAATTTCAGCATAAAAACAAACTAAGCGAGGCGCTTGATAATAATCAGGTATTTTTTAAACGTGAGCAGGAAAAGATTGAGCAGTGGGCAGATGACCATATGGCCTCAGCAGAAGCGGCGCTTGATGATATCAAACTAAAAATACGCAGCCTAAAGCGTGAAGCACGCCAAGCCAGCACTATTGACGAGCAAAAACAAAAGCAAGAGCAGCTCAAAAAGGCAGAACGTGAGCAGCGTAAACTGCGGCAAAACATCTTTGATGTCACTGATGAGATTGAGGACAGACGCGATACCTTAATAGAAAACCTAGAGCAGATGATGCACAAAAAAAGCCAGTTTGAAACGTTTTATCACATCCGCTGGCAGATATGCTGAAACCGTTTTTCACTAGCACGGTTTATATTTTTTAAGTTATCAAAACCCTGATCTGCTATAATATTTGGTTAATTTTTACTCTCTTAGAGCTAGCTTGGTGTGAAGCACTAAAACCAAGCTGGCTCATTTTGTCATGGACACTATGACAAAATACTGCGCTAGCAACATAGAAACATTGAAGGATGACTCATGAGCCAATACGCCAATCTCAATCAAAAACTAAAAAACATCTTTCAAATTGATCGCCCTGATCTTGATTTTGGTATCTATCGCATCTTGAATGCTCGTCGTCGTGAGATTAGCGATTATTTAGATAATCGTCTGAAAACCAAGGTAGAGACCTATTTAGCAGACGCCAAAAGCGATGTACATGACAGTCAGCTAGAGAGCATAACCAATCAAATAAAAGAGGAGTTTGGCAAGCGTGCGTTCGATGATGCTGGCAACTTAGTTAGCGATACGGCTATGGAAAGTCCACTAGGCGAGCAGTACGCGCAGCTGCGTGAGCACTCAGATAGCAGCTTTGATCAAGCGCAAGTGTTTAGTCATCTGTACACCTTCTTTAGTCGCTATTATGATGAGGGCGACTTTATCAGTCAGCGTCGCTATAAAGGTGACACCTATGCCATTCCTTACTCTGGCGAAGAAGTGATGCTGCACTGGGCGAATAAAGATCAGTACTATACCAAGTCAGGTGAGATGTTTAGCAATTACCGTATTCGCTTCAACTCGATAGGTGAATCAGACAAATCCGTCTTATTCCGTCTACTGTCTGCTGATACGGCAAAGGACAATCAAAAAGACAATGATAAAAACCGTCGCTTCGTTATTCTCTCTAAGCCAAAGACGGTAACTCGTACCGATGAAGACGGCGAGGAATATGAGGAAACCGTATATCCTATAGAGCTTAATGACGCTGGCGATGAGCTGACAGTTTGGTTTGAATATGCGGTCATGGATAGCAAAGCCAAGCAAGATAAGCTTAATGCAGAAGCTCATGACGATATATTAGCAAATAACAAAGTTAGTGCAGCATGGGCTACCTTACTTAAGCATCCAGCACCAACCGAAAAACAATCTGATCGTGACTTACTGCGTAAGCATCTAGATACTTATACGCAAAAGAATACTGCCGATTATTTCATTCATAAAGACTTGGGTAAATTCTTAAATAATGAGCTGGACTTTTATATCAAAAACGAAGTCATGCATTTAGATGATGTGGTTAATAGCTCGGGCTTTATGGAGATAGAGCGTCAGCTTGCACTTATTAAATGCTTACGCAAAATTGGCCGTGAGTTAATTGACTTTTTAGCGTCGCTAGAAAACTTTCAAAAGAAGCTATGGCTTAAAAAGAAGTTTGTAGTGTCGAGCCACTATTGCATTACGCTTGATCGTGTCGATGAGGCGCTATACAGCGATATCGCTGATAACGAAGCCCAGTGGCAGCAGTGGGAGAGCTTAGGGTTTAAGGTGGCTGATGATAGCTTGCCGCATTGGGGCAGTACGCAGTATCTAGAAGAGCATCCGTATCTGATGGTGGATACCAGCTTGTTTGATCTGGCGTTTAAAGCCAAGCTATTAAATAGTCTTGATGATTTGGATGAACAGACAGATGGCTTGATCATTCATGGTGATAATTTTCAAGCATTGAATTTAATGCAAGAAAATTTTCAAGAGAAAGTTCAATGTGTTTATATTGATCCTCCTTATAATACTGGAGACGATGGTTTTATTTATAAAGATAAGTATAAATCATCCACATGGTTATCAATGTTTAACGATAGATTTGAATTAATTTCTGAATTACTCAAGGCAGATGGTTTAACATTTTGTAGTATAGGTGATCACGAACAAGAATATTTAGCTTCATTGATTAGACAAAACTTTCTTAAAAGTAGCTTATTTGCAACTTTAATCTGGGAGAAAAAGAAAAAAGGTAGTTTCTTGAGTGGACATATAGCTAGTATGAAAGATTATGTTCTTTGTATAGCTAAAGATATAGACCGTTTTGAAGGTTTGGTAGGTGAGGTCGCTACTGGTACAGAGACCTATCCATGTGTCAATGCTAGTAATCCAAGAGAAATCAGAAGAATCGAGCCAGGAATTGCCAGCAAATATAGAGAGAGTGATTTTATTCTAGCTAGTGGTAGTACAATAAGTGCTGGAAGTATGAACTTAATTCTTAAATCAGACTTAGTTATTAAAGATAGTGTATTGATAGAGCCCTTAGAAATTGAAGGTAATTGGCGTTATTCCCAAAGTAGCATGAATGAATATGCAGAATTGAATGAGCTTTATATTACACAAGACTTATATTTAAGGAGGATAGTAAACCATCCTAGATATAAAAGACTAAAAGACTTATTGCCAAGGGTAGGGTCAGCTGGTGAAAGTGATTTTAGAGCTTATGATATTGACAATCTGAATTTATACGGCTGGGGATCCAATGAAGACGCTAATGATGAGCTATTCCAGTTATTAGGAAAGCAGTATGAAATACCATATCCTAAACCTTCTAAGTTAATAACACTTCTTTTGGCTTCAGTAAGAAAAAAAGAAGGTTTATATGCAGATTTTTTTGCGGGAAGTGGTACATCTGCGCATGCAGTAATTAACTTAAATCGTGAAGATAATGGTAACCGTAAATATCTTCTAGTTGAGCAAGGTGAATATTTTGACACTGTAGTTAAGCCACGTATTCAAAAAGTAGTGTATAGCGAAGACTGGAAAGACGGTCAGCCGTTATTACCTAAAAAAATAGAAGATGAAGCTAATCCGTATCAAGGCATTGGCCATTGTCTGAAGGTTATTAAGT
Source organism: Psychrobacter sp. AntiMn-1 (assembly GCF_001854065.1). Lineage (NCBI taxonomy): Bacteria > Pseudomonadati > Pseudomonadota > Gammaproteobacteria > Moraxellales > Moraxellaceae > Psychrobacter > Psychrobacter sp. AntiMn-1. The sequence goes on from NZ_CP012969.1 coordinate 12,790, forward strand.
TAGAAAGCTATGAAGATACGCTCAATAACTTGGAGCTGAACCGTAGTCAAGCCCAAGAAGACCTATTTGCTGACTTAACGCCTACTCAGCAAGACGATTACCTGATGCACTATATGCTTGATATTGAGAGCAAGAACTCATTACTTAACGTCGCTGACTTTCATAACCCCTTTGACTATCAGCTTAAAATTACCGCTGATAGTGCGGGCGCTTATACTGTTCAAAACATTGATCTTATTGATACCTTTAATTATCTGATTGGGCTTAAAGTTAAAAATGTGAACTACCAATTAAAACGTGGTTTTGTTGAAGTTTTTGGTGATTTATTAAATGGGGATCCAGTCGCAGTAATATGGCGAGATTGCAATATTATTGGATATGAAGAGTTAGATGAACTACTACGAACACTTCGTATAAATCCCTTAGATCATGATTATAAGTACATTTATATCAATGGCGATCACAACATCAACAGTAAATTATCCAAAAAAGATGATGGTAGTAGTGAGTTAAAAGTCCGCTCAATAGAGCAGGTATTCCTTGAGCGTATGTTTGCAGAGTAAGTTATGACTAAATCCAGTAAAACAAAAAGCAAAAAAATAAACTTTCATGAACAGCTGATACTGACGCAGTGGCTGTGGTCAAAGTTTAATCCGAGCAGTATAGAAGGGATGCAGCATCTTTTAGACTCACCTGAGCACCAAGGTATAGAGCTTGAAGGTGATAATGCAGGTCAAAGTAAATTCTTTACTCGGCTGACTAGTGACTTAGTCGGTAAGCAGACCTTAAGTATTGATACGCTAAGACATTATGATGGAAACATCGTCCGCCACTGGCTACAAATCAGCGAGGCTCGTAATGAGAAAGAAAATAGTGAGCTGAATCCTAAGTATTTTCAGTATTTATCACTCCTATTTACTGAGTGCTATTTAGATCACTATTTTAACCATACGGAGCAGATGCTAGCGGAGCTTAACGATACGCTTGCCGCCTACAACACAGATAAAAACGACAGTGAAATCCTTCAGCCCTACGTCGCTGAAGATCTAAACAAAGTGGCGTATTGGAGCGCTACAGGTAGCGGTAAGACACTGCTCATGCATGTTAATATCTTGCAGTATCAATACTACATCGAGCAAGCGGATCATAGCGATAAGATTGAGCAAATTATCTTACTGACACCTAATGATGGCTTGAGTCAGCAGCATCTAGAAGAGTTTGCTATATCTGGTATCGATGCCATGATATTTAACAAACATAGATCCCGCGATCAGTTCTTAAATTATGTGCAAATCATCGATATTAATAAACTCGCTGATCGGGATGGTGACAAGACAGTAGCGGCTGAGTCTTTAGAAGGTCAAAACCTTGTACTCATTGATGAAGGACATCGCGGTACTAGTAGTGGTGGCGTGTGGATGGGCTACCGTGATACTTTGACCAAAAACGGCTTTAGTTTTGAGTACTCAGCGACATTTGGGCAAGCGATTAATAAGTCCAACAACGTCATTAAGCAAGAAGAAGACGAGCGGAAAAGCAAAGCGAAAATGCTCTACGGTACTAGAGCCTTAACCAAGCTCGATGGTGCGCAGCTAAAGTCACTAGCACTGGACGAGCTGGAAAAGCAAAAGGCACGCCGTGAAGCCCTACGTGAGGTTTATGCCAAAAACATCTTATTTGATTACTCTTATAAGTACTTCTACCAAGACGGCTACGGTAAAGAAGTCAATATTCTTAATATGAAAAAAGGCGAAAGCCCTGACAGCCAGCAGCTCTACTTAACCGCTTGTTTACTGACCTTTTATCAGCAGCAGTACTTGTATGCTCATAATGTGGCTCGTCTTGAACCCTTCAAAATCGAAAATCCACTTTGGGTATTTGTCGGTAACAAGGTTAACGATGATGATTCAGATATTTTGACCATTATTAAATTTTTGGCAGACTTTTTGGATAGTCGTTCTAAGGCTGAAACAATAAGCTGGCTACATGACTTTATTACCAATACATCACGTCTGGTTGATAACAAAGGCAATAACATCTTCCTTAATCGCTTCAATGCTTTGCACGGCAAAAAGGCAGAAGTTATTTATCAAGATATCCTTAGTCTGTTCTTCAATGCCAGTAGTAATCAACGCCTAAACGTCATTCGCATCACCCAAAATACCGGCGAGCTGCGCTTACAAGTGGGTGAAAACGAGCCATTTGGAGTGATAAACGTAGGTGATGAAAAAGGACTATTCGATCAGTGCGAAAAACTGACAGAGAGCTATTATCTAAATGCGCGTACGGATGCATTTAACCCATCGCTATTTGACACCATTAACGATGACAACAGCAAAACCAATCTACTTATCGGCTCACGTAAGTTTACTGAAGGCTGGAGCAGTTGGCGTGTCTCTACCATGGGTCTGCTGAACATGGGCAAAGGGGAAGGCTCGCAAATTATTCAGCTGTTTGGTCGTGGCGTGCGTCTAAAGGGGGAGGATTACTCCCTTAAACGCACTCCGCACAACATATATAGTCGAGGTGAGTATCAAGACTTGCATCTTGATCTATTGCAAACCATCAATATCTTTGGCTTGCATGCTGACTATATGGAACAATTCCGTGAATACCTAAATGATGAAGGGATCGTTCTAAATCAGGATCTAGTGACGCTAGACTTTAAGACCAATCGTATCAAAGCGCCGCATCGGCTCAAAACTTTGACGCTTAAAGACGGTTACAAAGACAATCAGCCAAACGGCTTCAAAGCGCAAATGAAGCTATCGCTGTTTGAGATACCTAAACAGTATCAAGGGAAAATTAAAAAGCCTTTTGTCGTGCTAGACTTATACCCACGTTTGCAGGCTTATCATACCGATAAACGCAAACGCAATGAAGACCTACAAGATAAACGCCAAGAGCAAGAGATATCACCGAGCATCATGCCGTTCTTTGACTTTGACTGGCTGTACTTGCAGCTACAAAAGTATAAGATGCAGCGCGGCTATACTAATATTCGTATTGATCTTAAAGAGCTACGCGCATTTTGCTGTGAACCAATAAAGAATACTCACGATGATTGGTACACCTTATTGGTAGATGGTGAAAAGCTCACACAAGATGTAAGTGGTATTCGCTTTCAGCAAAGCGTTCTGCTAGAGCTACTACAGGCATACATGGACAGATTTTATAAGACTATGAAAAATGCTTACGAAGGTCAGTATTATGAAGTGACTGAGTTTGAAGTAGGCGATGATGACTTGCCCGTACATATGTGTGATAAGTACGTGTTTACATCAAAAGAAGGTCAGAATAGCGAAGCTCAAGAATACTTTGATCGCCTCGATAAGCTGCAAGAGATTGTCAATAAAGGGCAACTAGATAAGGTCAAATGGGAAGATGGTAGCCTGCGTACCGTCGTATTTGATAAGCATCTGTACTATCCTTTGTTTAGTAAAAATGATGACAGTTTACCGTTTACGTGGTCGCCTGCTGTTTTTGATTATGATAGGAAGGGCGAGAGCAGTGAGGTCAAGTTTGTTGATGATTTGCAGCAGTATATTAACTCAGCTAAACAGATCGATGTGCTAAAGGACTATCATGTCTATCTATTACGTAATCCTGATAACCGCTATAAAGGCTTAGGTTTTGCCTTGGCAGGTAATTTTTATCCAGACTTCTTGTTATGGCTTATACATAAAGAGACAGGACAGCAGTATCTAACATTGATTGATCCTAAAGGTATTCGTAACATGAGCACCGATGATGCCAAGATTAATCTGTATAAGCAGATTAAAGAGCTTGAGAGCCAGTTAGACAATGATCTTGTACTCAATAGCTTTATCTTAACCACCACACCGCTAAGAGAGCTTATCAATAACTCACTTAGCGAAGACGAGCTAAAAGAGCGTAATGTATTATTTATGGTAGGCAATCAGACAGCTTATTTGGATGATATGTTTAGTGGGATATTGGGTTGAGTTCGAACGAATAATCTAATAAATGAAAAGCTGAATTGGTATAACTAACCATTTCAGCTTATATGTTTAATACATCAAGAATATCTATAAACTGAATATAGGATAGTTATTAGTAATATCATAACTGTTTGACTTTAAGTAGCTTAGTAAAGCTACTTCATAACTTTTCTATGTGGAGTAAGGGTATTGACTTGTAGCGTGCTTAATTAATACGTCAGTTTTCGTTAAGAGTCGATCTCTTCTTCATCCTCAAGTTCTAAAACTTCTTTAGGAAGTTCAAAATGTTTATCAATTCCCCACCTTTCTATGATCCATGATACCATTGTATCTCTGCGTTTAGCACAACTTAAGGGTGTCCATTCATCAAACTCCGCTATCTTACGCTCTTGTCTAATATCTGAATTAGAGTAACAATGACCGCATCCAGGACTACCTTTTTTTCTATCAAAATCAAAGTTTAAATAATGCGAATTGTCTTTTGTCAAAACTAAATTTGAAATATCATGCAAGTATTTCTTAGATTCTACTTCTGGCCATGACTTTTTCCAATAAGAGTTTTCTTTAGGGTTCTGAGGTAAGATATGCTCTAAAGTTGCATCAGATAAATCGCTCCAAGCAAGTTTAGGATTAGCTCCTTTACCTTCGTTATTAAGAAGCCATAATTCATATTCGTATAGTGTATATTTAAGAAGCCTACGCGAGTGATACCAATCATACAGCTCTTCATAAATCTCTTTTCTGAAACGGATTTCATTAGAATACCAGTTTATTGTTCCTAGGATTAAGTCAATGATACTTTCTAAACTATGGTTCTTCGAGAAAACATCATCGGCCCATTTATGGAATTTTGATAAACCAGTATTACTACGTTTACCTTCCCATAAAAAAACTCTATAGGAAAACAATTCTAAGGCTTGTAGTAAAGTTATATATGCCGTAGGAGATATATATCCATCAATTACCCCTTTTCTAGAAGCGGCCATTAGTGGTAGATAACTGGCGATATTGCCCGCATTTTTGATTTTAGTTAACCACTTAATTTCATTCGGTAATGCAGACTTATCATTAGGCTTTAGGATAGCTGAGTAGTGTTTGGACAATTCTGCCAAGCCAGTTGTAAATGTTGCTATAAATAATTGTGTATCCTCTTTACTTTTTTTCTTGAAATCTCGCAAAGGAATAACGTCGTTTGACTTAAAACCTGTATAGCCATCCCATTTTTTAGGAGAATGGTTATAATATAGCGTCCAACCGAGACGTAAGCATTGATTTTCACTACCGTTAGACTCTGCTATATTTATATAAACCTCTTTCCAAGATTTATTTATTAAGTGGGTTAGATTTTCTTTATCACTATCATTTAAAACGTTACGATAAACCCAATACATTAAGTAGTTTTTTAATAATTCTAACGATGATAAGTCTTTACCTCTTGAGTTCATTAGTTCGAAAGTCATACCTATTTCGCTTTCTTCTTCAATAGGATAAAATGAAAAGTTTAATTTGCGGGTAATCGCATTAAATAGGTTTGTTAGATATGAAATAGCATCCCTATTTTTTGTTTGGCTTTTAATGTGAGTGTTGAGAAATTGATAGGCATTCAATAGTCTTTCTTGATGAATAGTAGTTGCATTAACATTAGCATTGCCCTTAGAAATAAGGTCAAAGAAGAAGTGTTCTGTGTCATTACTGAGCCGTAGCTTAATTTTGGAGCCAGAATAAAGATAGATAGGAATTGCCTCTTTAAACTCTTCATTTCCTCTTTCTATAAGCTTATTTAAAATAACTGATAAGTATAGACTACTGGTAGTTAATCTTTGTTGGCCATCGACAACATCGACAATCTCTAGTTGATTAATTCCATAATGTTCGGTTGGTTCATTCTTAGGCTGAAAAATGACGATAGTACCTGTATAATGACTCTTTATTTCCTCATCAATTAGTGCATCAATATCTTGAACAAAGTCTTTTAACTGTTTGTTTTCCCAAGCGTATCCCCGTTGATAATCAGGTATTCTAAATATTTTACCTTCAAGAATGTTAGATAAAGTTTTCTTTTCCATGAAAATAACCTATATGCTAATAAGATTGTATTATATTGAAGATAATACTATAAAGTTGTTTGATATTAATCTTGGCCCTTTCGATTTTTAAGCGTCTCTAAGATTTTATCTTCACCAAGCAGATCAATTAAGGCTTGCAACTGAGAAGTAGAGTTAGCCTTAGTTTGCGCTTCCGCTCTAAATTCTGCCGTATCTCTGCCTTCTCGTAATGCGTCTAAATAGTCCGCCCAGTTTTGCATCATCTCACTACGATCATCAATGTACTCAAATCGTCCGTATGCAGTTCCATTAGGGTCTTTAGTAGTATGACCTAAAGCCATCTCAACAAGTACAAGAGAGTACTTTAGCTGCTCTTGCAATATGGTCTTTGCTGTCGCTCTAAAGCCATGAGCGCAGTGTACATCCTGATAACCCAAATCTTTTAATCGCTTATTCGCTGTCGCATCAGAGATGATCTGATGCTTTTTTGCCGTCTGGCTAAAAAATACATATGGAGTATGACCGTTAATTTTATGCTGCTCACGCAAGATTGCCACGGCCTGACGCGGTAAGGGAACCACCATATCCTTAACCATGTTTACCTTACCTTGGCCTTTTAGAGGCTTCAGCTGCCACCTACCAGTCTCTAGATTAAGCTCGTCCCATCTCATACGTCGCAAGTCACCATTACGCACAAAGAGAAGCGCTAATAGCCTAAGGGAATTTATAGTATTTAGATCACCTTCTATAGTCTCTATATCACGTAGTAGTTTCGCTAGTTCTTTAGGCTTAGTGATCGCAGGACGATGACCATAGCTTGATTTAGCCAGTTGACTCTTGATTAGCGCTGCAGGATTGCTCGTACAGAAGCCACGAGCACCCGCATAGACAAATACGTCACTGGCGATACCTGCGCAGCGCTCAGCCTTGTCTGTTGGCTTGCCAGCTTTGTTTAATGACTTAGCTTGAATGTCTAATAATACTTCAAGCATTTTAGGCGAGCTGATCTCACTGATCGGCTCATCACCTATGTAGGAGCAAATCAGCTCCAACCGACCTTTCTTACGAATAAGGGTATTATTCTTCTGAGTCTTATCTAGACTGTCAAAGTACTCCCAAGCAAAATGATTAAAAGAGTTTTTAGTTTTACTAATAATACTTTTCTTTATTTCTTCACGATGAACTTTAGGGTCAATACCTTTGCTTAGTAGGTCTTCATATTCACGCCAAACTTCACAGGCACGAGCATACGAGATACTTGGATATATACCGATGGAAATAATACTTTGCTTAGGATTTGAAGGCGGGTAGTAGCGATACATCCATGACTTAGTCTCAGTAGGACGTACCATTAAGAATAGTTTAGGATGGTTTTTGACAGCAACGAAGTACTTCTTGTCTTCAGGCTTATGACTGCTGATACTCCGATCTGAACTGATCGCTTTTCTTTCCATAACCTAATCCTCCATAAGTACACTGAAAACTCAGTATACTTGACAGTATACTCAAAGTGCATGGATTAGGAAAGATTCATAAGACAGTATAGGACGTCAGATACAACAAAGCCCCTGATATCAGGGGCTTTAGCTATTCTATAAGATAGTATAGAACTATGTAATGGTACCCGGAGCCGGACTTGAACCGGCACGCTATTGCTAGCGAGGGATTTTAAATCCCTTGTGTCTACCAATTTCACCACCCGGGCAAAACTTGTGTTATCTAACATGTAAACTAGCTGATAGACTGTCTAGTTACTAGATAAGTGGTCGCTATTATAATCAGTTGAGATAATAATGCAAGCCAAAATTAACGTAAAGTTAATAAATAATTGGAGGCTGGAGTCGGAATCGAACCGGCGTTAACGGAGTTGCAGTCCGCTGCATGACCACTCTGCCATCCAGCCAATCAAGGTGGACTATATTAGCAAAAATAATTTAAATTACAAGTCATTTTTTGGCTAAAAATAGCTTATTTGCTCACTTGTGCTGATTTTAGTGCTTTTTTATGAGTTTTTTGCGTATTCAGGCTCATCAGCGAGCCGGACTCACTGATGAGAGTACTGATCATTGAGTGTGTACTTTTATAATATCTCTTCGTTATTACGTTTGGCTCGTTTGATATCGCGATAAGTCGCGGTACAAATCAATACCAGCACGCCGAGCGTAATGGCTGGCCAAATTAAAATATATAAGCCGTAGATAAAGACGTTGTCCATGATATCTCCTTATAGTATTTATGAAGGGTTGCCTGTGCAGCGGGTCACATATTGACCAACTGCCAAACCCGCAAGCGGTGCTCGCTACCTGTGTTTATGAAAGCTCAGAGGTCGATGCCTTGGCTTTTTTATCATAATTGCCGACACGTTGATTGATTAAAGCAAAATCGAAGTGTTCATCACCCATGAGGCTAACGATGATACAAACGATGGTGCTGGCACCATAGGCCGTTAGTGAGGCCAGTAGTACCATGTACTGATGTAAAAAGCCTGTGGCAAAAATGAGCATCAGTACCAGCGTGATCGCTGCCGCTACCATGCCGATTTTACGACCCAAAAAGCCAAAGACCATCAGCCCAATCACGACTGCGGCGCCCACACTGGCCAGTATTTCAAAGAAAAGGGCCGTAAAGCCTGTCATCGGTAGCAGCTCAAAGCGTACCACACAGAATAGCAGTAGGCCGATGATGACCGCCGAGGTAAAGGCGGCATTGGTCACGCGGTTCCAAAACACACTGGCGATGACCGGAAAAACAATCGCGCCCCACAGCGCCCCTACAAAGACCAACATCACCAAGATATCTAGCTTAAAGCTGGCAAAGATCAGTCCAGCAGCGGTGGCGATAATCATCGTGCTACGACCAACGAGCATCATCGTTTTAGGCTTGACGCGGCCTTTGGCAATGTTTTTGCCATACACATCCGCCATCATAATGGTCGATAAGGCCGACAAATCTGAGTCGGCTGTCGATGACAATGAGCCAATGACCAAGATAAAGAATAAGGCGATAAATACAGGGTGCAAGTAAGTGCTGACCATCTGTGGTATGAGGTTGTTCATATTGCCATCTAGTGGCTCGATACCGATGGTCAAAGCCATCAATCCGATCATACCAAGACCGATGACGATACCAGCATAGCCGACCGTGGCGGTAATAAAGGTCTGTTTAATCTTAGTCTTATCGATCGCAAACAAGCGCTGCGTGATGGTTTGGTTACCAATCGCATAAGCAAGTACAGCGACAAAATAGGGCGCTCCTTGCTGAAAAAACGCTTCGGATGAAAAGAAATCCTGCTGTTCAAGCGTGAGGTTAGCGAGGCCATCGACCATGACTTGTGGCCCACCCATCGCAAACAGTACCGCTGGAATAATGACAATACCGATGGCCATCAAAGCGACCAATTGCGCAAAGTCTGTAAAGACGGAAGCACGAAACCCTGAGGTTAGGGTGTAGCTTAGCACCCCGATACCTGCAATCATGACCCCCGTCTGAAACGATAATGGCGATAATACCGATACCAACGCCCCAGCTGCAGTAAAGTTGACCATCAAGCTAATTAAGCTGCCCATAAGGTTGGATATGGCTAAAATTAATTGGCTTGATGAGCCATGGCGGGCGTGGATAAGCTCACCTAAGGTATGACCATCGGGTGCAAGCTCACGAAAGCGCATACCAAAAGGATAAATGAATAAGATCATCAGCGCGCCCCAAAAGCCGTAATGTATCGGCCCTGATACGCCATACTTGTAGCCAGAGGTCGCCGCCGCATAAAACGATGCCGCCCAAATCCAAGTAGCGGTCATACTAGCAGCACCCATGCCAAAGCCGACGCCATGGCCTGCCACCATAAATCCTGAAGTGGTTTCTTTGTCTTTTTTGATCAGCAATGACAACAAATACGTGCCGCCATAAAACGCTAACAACAATAAAATAATGGTTAACGATGAAAATTGGAACAGTGACTCAGTTTTCAAATTCATACCTCGCGATTATTTTACATAAATAAAAGTTTAATAGTATAACTTTATCCAAAACTGTTAAGAATACAATAAAGCCCATAAAAGTTTTATGTAGAGGCATCACACAGTGCTAACAGTTAGCCGTCATAAAAAGCAGTCAGCGCCGACCCAAATGCCGCGCGCTGGCGCACTTGGTGTTTTAAGGGTAGATCCTGCAACCTGTAAATGACAACTGCCCATTGACATCATGCCGGTTACTCACTGTTGTACGTCATTTGAAAAAATCACATGCAACAGTGAGCCACATTTCACAAAAATCGCAGGGAGTCATCAGCATGCGTCTGTTGATGGATAGTCCATCACGCTGTCAAGTGGTCATACTTGATAATAGCTGGCTGCTATAGAGCGCTGACAAGGCAGGTATCTACAGCAAAATTATGAATAAGCACTCAGCCATCTGCTGATGACGGTGCTAAGTGTAGACAGCTTTATCGGCTAATATTATGTATAGCCGGCTGAAATACACCCAAGCATGAGCGAATTTTTGCCCATGATTAGGTAATTGACGCATTACCTGTAGTTAAGTATCAAACACGCTACAGCCCTGATGCGTTGCACCATAGGCTAAGTATTTATAAATAAAACTACAGCTATGTTAACTATGTGTAACATACTCGTGCGCTAAGAGTACCCTATTCTGCCGTGAAGCTCAAATCTATCGGTCAGTTATCTGTCATAAATGACCAAAAGGCAGAGGCAGATCTCAAGAAAAATGGCATTCACAAATGGGGTTTATGGAAAGGTGTTTGTGAGGGTATCAATAAGGCTAACATATTGAATGGTGGCAGTATTAAATGATCAATGTGAGGGTATCAAAGTAAACGAATCGATGATAACGACAGGATTTAGAAAATGTGGTTAGGCAATACTCATCAAATGCCAGTGTAGTAGGTGACTCTATTGTCACGCAAAAACCCAGCCAGTCCCAAACCATAGCGCTGGGCGACCCGTACGGCCGTACTGGTGGGCGCAGACATGCCAACGAGCCAAGGGATACGCCCCCGAATCGATTTTTGTACCAACTCAATCGATAATCGTGAGGTCATGAGTACGCAATCAACCTCTACTTTTTGTCGCAGTTGCCAACCGATTAATTTGTCGAGTGCATTGTGACGGCCTACGTCCTCAAACAAGTACAACTGCTGATTGTATATCGTCGCTGCTGCATGCACAGCTCCTGTCAGTTGGTGTGTATGCTGTGTGGCATCTACTTGCTGACGTAGTACTAATAGATACTCAAGGCTTGGCACGGTTGCCTTAGAACCATGTATGTTTGCTTGTGAGTAGTGGCTCAAGTCGGGCAATGCCTGTGTCAGCCCCGTGATGCCGCACATACCGCAGCCTGTACGCCCTGCCAGTTGGCGCTTTTGGGCTTGGATGCGCTGATGGCAGCGTTGGTTTAGCACCAGCTCTACGATATAGATATCATAATCTTGAAATTGCTCTAAGCGTTGCTCAATGGAGGCGAATTCAAGATCCCCATCGTTTAAGGATTGAGCAAACTTTTGGTAGCTGGCAATATCTGTAAGATGTGTCACTTCCCAATCAAGTAATTCATGACTGTGCTGAATCAAGCCCTCGCTAAATAAGAACCCAACAGCCAAATACTCTAGTTGGTAAGGGCTGGCCATCAGTACCGCATAATGAATCCCATTAATAACGATTGATACCGCTGCCTCTACTGCCAAACTGGTGGTTTGAGACTCAATACAGCTTTGAGGTATATCGGCTCCATGAGCCTTGTCCGATGGATAATGATGCTTCTGCGCTAAATGTTTGCGAGCGAGCATTGTCTCGGCTGCGCTATTATCATTATCCTCAGATATCTCAGTCATAATCACTCTAGTTTCAGTTGTCTCTGCCATCATAGCCATTTTGCTAGAGGACTCACTTTGCTCAAAATTACTTTCAGTGATCATTACCACTTATACAGGTTCGGCTGTCTGAACACTTGTATTCACACGCTCTAAGATCACGGTCGTCGATTTGTATGCTGGGATATGAGAGTCTGGCGCATGGGTATCCAAATCAAACAGGTCGTTACATTCAGGATAATAGGCGGCGACGGCATTGGCGGCGATATCCATCTCAGTCAATATGAGAGGCCCTAGTACGCGCGGCTTGTTTTTATGCGCTGTGTGGCTTGAGCTGCTGGCGTGCCGCGATACCATCACCTGATCTCCTTTTTGCCAGCCTAGGCGGCTGATTTCATCTGGATGCATGAATAGCACATCTCGGCGGTTGGTCTGGCGATAGCGGTCTTTGAATCCAAATATCATCGTATTGAACTGGTCATGACTACGAACGCTGGTCAGTTGCCAAACCTTTTGCGTTGTGTCCTCATGATCAATGTCATGTGTGTCCGCCATTTGGGCTGCAACGTACGTAATGGAGTAATGCGGTACTTCAAACTGAGCTTTGCCACTCTCGGTATTCCATACACGATGGCGCGCTGCATGATACAAATGAAACCCGCGCTCATTGGTACGAATGCGCTGATTGAAGTTTTCAAAACCGTTAATAGCTTGGGCGATATAGTCTCGAATGAGATCAAAATCTTCGCTCATTGCAAGCCAAGGAATAGAGGAGTCAGCACCAAGTACATGTGTCGCAAGCTCCGCTATAATCTTTGCCTCAGACTTTAAGTTATCACTCACAGGTTTAAGCTTACCTTGGGTTGGAACTATCTGACACATTGAATCTTCAATCGTTGCAAACTGCTCACCTTTTGTTGTCAGGATACGCTCAGTACGACCCAGACAAGGCAGAATGACGTTGTTTGCTCCTGGGTATAGCATGGTTTCATTGAGCTTGGTACCGACAAATACATTGAGCTGAGTGGTGGTTAATGCTTGTTGAATAGCGCTCGTATCAGGGGCTGCCACAGCATAATTACCGCCCATACCCATAAACACTTTTAAGTCACCTTCGATAAGCGCTTTGGCGCCTGTGACGACATCATAGCCATGCTCTTTTGGCATAGGACGCTCAAAGACGCGCTCTAGACTGTCCAGTAAGGTTTTACTCGGGCGTTCATGGATACCCATGGTACGATCGCCCTGAACATTGGAGTGACCACGAACAGGGGAGGCGCCCGCACCATCAATACCAATCATACCCATCAATAATAATAGATTGGTAATCATCGCAACATTGTCATCGCCTTGCACATGCTGGGTGATACCCATGCCCCAAGTACAAATGGTCGCTGAACTATCAGCAACTAGCTTAGCGAGATTGACAATATCTATTTGAGGAATACCGCAGCCAAGCGTGATGTCTTCCCAAGTTTGCGCTGTTAGCCATTGTTTTAGCGGTTCAAAACCTGCGGTATGAGTAGTGATAAAGTCATGGTTGATTCTATCATTTTCAATCAGCCATTTAGCAATGCCCGTCAATAGCGCGGTATCACCGCCGATTTGAATTTGAATGACATCATCGACCATATCATCACTTTGACCTGCGGCCATATGCATTGGTTTTTGCGGATTTCTAAATCTACTCAAGCCTTGCTCGCGCATCGGATTAATCGAGATGATTCGGCATCCTTGCTCATGTGCATGGGCAAGCATCTCCAGCATTCGTGGATGGTTAGTCGCTGGGTTTTGCCCAAACATCAATATCAGTTTGGCTTGCTCAAAATCCTCTAGCATGACTGTCGCTTTGCCGACGCCTAGCTGTTTACCGAGCATCACTGAGGTCGGCTCATGGCACATGTTCGAGCAGTCAGGCAGGTTGTTGGTGCCAAAGCTGCGAACAAACAGCTGATACATAAAGGCCGGCTCGTTGGTCACGCGCCCTGAGGTATAAAATAGTGCTTCATTGGGTGAATCAAGCTTTCCAAGCTGCTCAGTGATTAAGCCATAAGCCGCTTCCCAAGGAATAGGGACGTAGCGATCTTGCGCGGCATCATAGTACATCGGTTCTGACAAACGCCCGCTATGCTCAAGTTCGTAGCCAGACCATCTTTGTAACTCGGTCACGGTATGCCTTGCAAAAAATTGTGCATCTGCCTTTTTCGTCATGGTTTCGCTGGCGATGACTTTGATGCCGTTTTCGCAGACGTCGATGCGCTTATGTGACTTATGGTCTGGCCACGCGCAGCCTGGGCAGTCAAATCCGCCTTGAGGTTGATTGCTTTTTAGGACGCTGACACTACCGCGTAAAAAGGTTTGATAATCCATCAGTTTGCGTGTCGAGGAGATCAGCGCAGGCCAACCTGCAGCAGGGTGGGAGTAAACAGGAATTTTGCGCATGACAGACCTCATCGATAAATGGCGGCATAATGGTGGTATCTCATCACTATATAATGCCCGCTGTACCGTGTGTAGCAGTAGTAACCATAGATAACAAAAAACCTTCAAGAAACATCAATTTTCTTGAAGGTTTTAGAAGCAATTAGAAACAGTAATGTCTGCTTTTTGAGAGTCAATAAGTTGAGACAGTCTAGCTCAAAATTAAGCTATCGTCTTCAACCTTTTCGCCGCGTGTTTGCTCGAACATATCTAACAAATCGTGTACGGTCATGCCGCGACGAATGTCTCCAGACACGTCCAAGACCACTTGCCCTTGGTGTAGCATCACGGTGCGCGTACCATGTGCCAATGCTTGTTGCATAGAGTGGGTCACCATCATGGTGGTGAGCTTATTGTCTGTGACAATTTTATCTGTCAATTCTAAAACAAAGGCGGCAGTTTTTGGATCAAGGGCAGCAGTATGCTCATCGAGCAATAAAATCTTAGAGGGCTGTAGCGATGCCATCAGCAGGCTCACCGCTTGACGTTGACCACCAGAGAGTAGACCCATACGGTCTGTCAGGCGATTTTCTAGTCCCAGTTTTAACACAGACAGTTTTTCACGGAACAAGTCACGGTTGTTTTGATTTAGTGCAAACTTCAAACCGCGCTTGCCGCCACGTTTATAGGCCAAGGCCATGTTTTCTTCAATGGTCAGCGCTTCACAAGTACCTGCCATCGGATCCTGAAAAACACGCGCGACCCAGTGTGCACGTTGATGGGCGGATTTTTTGGTGACATCAATGCCATTTAGCAGGATTGAACCACTATCGACGCGCGTGGTACCGCTGACTGCGTTCAAAAAAGTCGATTTACCTGCACCATTGGTACCAATAACAGTGACGAACTCACCATCAGCGATATTCAAACTAATACCACGTAGGGCAGGGTTTTCGATAGGTGTGCCTGGATTAAAGGTCAACTGTAAATCGGTGGCTTGCATCATAATCGTTATTCCTTATTATCTCTTCGGGCAAAGCAAGTGCTGTTGGTACTTGCTTAAACTGTCATTAGGCGCGAACTTTGCGTGATAAAAACTTCGTTTTCGCTTTTGGTAAGACCAACGCCAATACCACGAGTAATGCTGTGATTAAGTTCAAATCTTGCGGGCCAAAGCCGATACTACGCAGCGTATCGCTCGATAGTGCGACCTGAATAAACAGCTTGTACAATACTGCACCGACCACAACCGCAAAGGTAATTAACCAAATACGCTTGGCAGGAATGATGGTCTCACCAATGATGACTGCTGCTAGACCGATGACGATGGTGCCGATACCAATAGAAATATCAGCGCCGCCTTGGGTCTGGACAAATAGCGCACCTGCCAAGGCAATCAAGCCGTTAGAGATCGCCATACCGATGATGGTCATCCATGAGGTATTAATACCTTGCGCTTGTGCCATTCTCAAGTTTGAGCCAGTAGCACGCATTGATAAACCAGTTTCGGTACTATAAAACCAGTTTAAAAATAACATGGCAATCGCCACGACCACACCGATAATCAGACAGCGCATCCAATAACCATTGCCATTAGTCACTAAGGTACTAAATACCGTCGTTTCACCAAGTAGCGGTAGGTTTGGGGCGCCCATGATGCGTAGGTTGACAGAATATAGGGCAACCATCACTAAGATACTGGCAAGCAATTGTAGGATGCCAAGTTTGACATGCAGCCATGCAGTAACGATACCAGCGATTGAGCCTGCTAGCATACCAAAAGCACAGGCGAGCCACGGATTGACACCCGCAACGATAGAGATGCCAGCGACCGCGCCGCCCAGCGGAAAGCTACCGTCAGCCGTCAAGTCAGGAAAGTCAAGCGTACGAAATGAGATCAGCACACCAAGTGCGACGAGGCCATAGATCAGACCACTTTCAAGCGCACCAAAAAAAGCAATTAAAGACATAAGAGATCAGTAAGTCATAACTCAGTGTCTAGCGTATGGAACCAAGATAAGTGAGTGGCAAGCGCCAAAACCCTCTAAATGCTAAACAGCTAAGCGGTGAATTTAACAGATTAAGCAATCTGCGGTTAGGGTAAACCAAAACAGGTCACGATTAACAACGTTCATAAGTTACCTTGGTTTAAAGCGCTGATTCAAGCAACGGCAATATCCAATACAGCAAAAATGTATTTTACTTAACAAGTATCAGATAAGCCATAAGCTAACTACAGCAATATATGAAACAAGCTATTTAAACAGGTTCTGCTGAAACAAGAAGCCCAGCCTACTGACTCATAGCTGGGTTTCTTGTCAAACATTTAGCATGACAGCACAAAAGCGCAATCACTGATTCATATTATGATTTTGCTCATGGCTGCTATGGTAAGCCAAATACAAAGGTGCGTTATTCTACCACTTCTTTTGCTTTATCGATAACTGCTTGTGACAAAGTAATGCCTTCTTCTTCAGCATGTTTTGGGCTGACATACAGGTTAAGCGCTTGTGGGGTGTAAACAGGGATAGCGCCTGCTTTTTCACCATTCAAGATACGAACAACGATCTTACCCGTTTCACGGCCAAGCTCATAATAATCTACGCCTAATGCTGCAACCGCACCGCGCTCAACTGAGCTGGTATCTGAGGCGATCAGTGGAATCTTGCTTTCTTTGGCGATTTGATAGAGTGACTCGTAAGCGGATACCACGTTATTGTCTGTTGAGGTGTAGATCATATCGACCTTACCTTCTAGGCTACGTGCTGCCATTGCGATGTCATTACTACGCTGTGCTGGTGCTTCAAGCACGTTAATGCCTTGAGGGGTCAATTTCTCTTTTAGATTTTGTAAGATAATCGTTGAGTTGACTTCACCTGGACTATAGACATAACCGACATTTTTTAGTTCAGGAATGACTTGGCGCATCAATTCAATTTGCGGCTCATATGGTAGGGCATCTGAGGCTCCTGTCACGTTGGTGCCAGAGCCGTCCAAACTTGGCACCAGCTTGGCAGCGACTGGATCAGTCACCGCAGAGAATACCAGTGGAATGCTGCTCGTTGAGGCGGCCACAGACTGTGCAGATGGGGTAGCAATCGCTACGATCACATCTGGATCATCAGCGACGAACTGTTTGGCAATCTGACCGGCTGTCGCAGTGTTACCTTGTGCGCTTTGGAAGTTGACCGTTAGGTTTTCACCATCTTTGAATCCTGCTTCGTTTAACTCATCGATCACGCCTTTGCGTACATCATCAAGTGCTGGATGCTCAACGATAGCAGTGATAGCAACAGTTTTCATTTCGGTGGCAGTATCGCCAGTAGCCGCAGTATCAGTCGTGCTAGTATCTTGGGCTGATTGATTACAACCCGTTAAGATAGCAGTGCATACACCGCCTAGTAGTAACGCTTTGCCAAAATTAAAACGATTTTGATACAACATGGTTCTGACTCCTAAAAGTAATAATGTGTCCGTACATTATTTAATAGATGGGTAAAAGGGTAAAGCGAGCCACTTATGATGGCTACAGGGTATTTTTCAGTATTACTATTCAGCACTATTTATTTTATTCGTGCTATTTGTTATCAGTGCTTTGCGCTTGTTCATCAACATTGATGCCATTTTTTAGCAACTCTGCTGGCAAACTAACGCCTTGCGTTTTGGCATGCTTAGGGCTGATATATAAGGTTAGATCGTTCATGACGGCAGGTTCAATGTTATTGATCGCCTCGCCATTTAATACGCGATATACCATTTTGCCAGTGGTACGACCAAAGTCATAATCATTAACGCCAAGAGCAGCTGCCGCGCCGCGCTTCACGCTAAACTCATCAGACGCGACAATAGGGAGTTTCAACTCGTTTGCTGCTTGAGTCATGGCCTCAAAAGCAGAGGCGACGTTGTTGTCAAATGAGGTATAGATGATATCTGCGCGTCCTTGCAAGCTACGGGTTGCCATGCCGATATCGGTTGGACGATTGGCAGGGATATCTAACAATGTCAGATCTCGTGCTGGTAGCGCTTGTTTTAGGCTATCACGCAATGACACTGAGTTTGCTTCGCCTGGGCTGTAAACGTAGCCGATCGTTTTCATCTCAGGCTTTATTTGTTGTAGTAAATCTAACTGCGGCTCTAGAGGTAGCTGACTCGATAATCCTGTCAAATTGCTTTGAAAAGGCTTGCCATCTTCATTGATAAGCTTAGCGCCTAGTGGGTCTGATACGGCCGTATAAATGATAGGAATAGTAGTGGTAGCCGCGACAATCGACTGGGCCGATGGCGTCGAGATAGCGACGATGGCGTCCGGATTGTCTCCTGCAAACTGCTTAGCAATCTGTCCTGCTGTCGCTGTATTGCCCTGTGCACTTTGGAAGTTGACCGTTAGGTTTTGGCCTTCGACATAACCATTGTCTGCCAGCTCATCAATAATACCGCGGCGCATGTCATCCAATGATGGATGCTCAACGATTTGGGTAATCGCAATAGATTTGGCAGGTTTTTCTGCATCTGCAGCAGAGCTATTTTCAGTAGTGGCGGCTGTGTCAGTAGAGGAGTTCGAGCAGCCTATCAGGCCAAGTGTGCTAATGGCACTAAGAGCAACGCCATATAGGCTTAAGCGTAGAGTAGAAGCAATAGTCATTATTAGGATAACTCATAGGTTATATCAATCATAAAAACCAAGCGAGGACTGTCAGATTGATCAAGCCTACTAATAGCAATGCTCAAAGAATCTGTTTGGTTCTCTTTGGTTCTAAAAAAGATATTGGAGAATGCAGATTAGCCGAGTCAATACTACGTCTACGTCAACATAGCAGGCTAACCATTAATTAAAGTAATCGTTCCGTCGATTATTATGTTCATATTATGACAGCAGGTGGTGGTTCAAAAAGTAGGCTGAAAAAAAACAGGCTGAGAAATTGATAAAATAGTGAAATGCAAATCACACTATACATCAAATGCCCAGCCTGTCTAAGTGACAGTATAAAGAAAAATGGCTTCAAAAGCTATGGTAAACAAAACTATAAATGCAAAGACTGCAAACGGCAGTTTATTGGCGACCATGCCTTAACGTACCAAGGCTGTCACTCCCAAAAAGATAGCAAAATACGCCATCTTATGGTTCGAGGCAGTGGCATAAAAGACATCGCTTGCGTTGAAAAAATTAGCAAAGGCAAAGTACTAGCCACCCTAAAAAAGTGTCACTACCAAATAACCCCCAAGCAAAGGCAATATGACTGTCTTGAAGTAGATGAGCTTTGGACATTCGTAGGTAAAAAGACCAACAAACAATGGCTAATTTATGCCTATCACCGTGACACAGGTGAAATTGTTGCCTATGTGTGGGGAAAACGAGACCTTAACACTGTCAAAAAGCTTAAAGCTAAGCTGAAAGCTTTAGGCGTAAGTTGTGCTAAAATCGCTAGTGATACCTGGGATAGCTTTGTTACTGGTTTTAAGGGCTTTACCCAAGTCATTGGCAAGTTTTTCACGGTCGGTATTGAAGGTAATAATTGCACTATCAGACATCGAGTAAGGCGAGCATTTAGGCGAAGTTGTAACTTTTCTAAAAAGCTGGAAAATCACTTTAAAGCCTTTGATTTAGCTTTCTTTTACATCAATCATGGGTATGTCTAATGTTAGCCTACTTTTTGAACCATCACCTGACAGCAATGTAAGTTATCGCAATAAAAAATTAAAGCGCATTCGTCATAGGCGTACTTAGTAAGACTATTAGGCATTGTCGTAACCACTGTCATAAGTGTGGTTTTGAGTATTTAACCATAAGAATTAGCCTCTTAAGGCATTGTCTTATCCAATAAACTGATAGTCAAAAAGCATACAAGCTAGCAACGCATCTATTACCAATCCACTTCATAATTAACGTAAGCTAATGTTTATATAAAAATTTTTTATATGAGAAGTAGGGTGCGTCCAAAATCCATATCATTATTATGTTGACGTGTTGAATATATAGTAAAGCCCAAATAAAACTGATATATCATCATAAACACACTCGATTAAATACTATTTTCCTTGCTTGCTGTGACTTCGTCTCCAGAGGCTGCGAAAAATAGCCTTTAATCTCGTTGTGTCATTTTTAAATTGACTTGACTATACAACGCATTCAAATATCTCATTACTATTATTCAAACGCATATTTTAAGGATAACATTATGAATACAGCTAATTTAAAGTTATTGACCATCGCTGGCATTACGGCAAGCTCATTGATTTGCCTGCCTGCTATGGCAAAAGACAATCATGGTAATGGGCACGGTCATGGAAATGGCAAGGGTAACTCTGCTCACATTAGTAAAGATTACAACCATAACAATTATCAAAATAATGGCAATGCCCACCCTAATATTAATGCGTATCGCAATGCTAGCCCTAACGCGTCATTCAAGCGTGACCTTGATAAATACGGTTATAGAGTAGTCGGCAAGATTGATAGAAGGGATTATGATCGTTCTGTTATTTTAGATCGTTATGATGACCGTTACGTACGTATCCGTACGCCAGACAATAAGATTGTGACAGTAATTAATAACACGTTGGAAATTATTGATGTTTTGAGTAGATAACAGCGCACTTTAATCTTTTAAGTCAGCCATAAAAAAACGGTCTATTTAGACCGTTTTTTTCGTTCTTTCTTTAATTATCACTTACACCACTACTTAAGTTAATATTTTTATGCGAGTACATCACCAATGACACAGTTATCAGGTAGCGTAACGACCGTTAGCTGAGTTTTTGGATCGCCTGATGACAAAATCATGCCCTCAGAGATACCAAATTTCATCTTTCGCGGGGCAAGGTTGGTCACGCAAATGACTTTCTTACCCGTCAGTTGCTCAGGCTCATAGAACTTACGAATGCCGCTAAACACGTTACGTGGCTTTTCTTCACCAACATCTAGTGTGAACTGTAGCAGCTTGTCCGCGCCTTCTACGTGATTGCACTCAAGCACTTTAGCGACTTTCATCTCAACCTTAGCAAAGTCTTCAATACCAATATAATCCGTTTGCTCGGCAACAGTATTAGCGTCTATTGCAGGTGATTTGTCTTTTGCGGCAGGCTTGTTATTTTCGGTCACAGCAGGCGCATCAGCTTGAGCTAATGATGCTTTAGAATCTTCTACCATGGCTTCAATATCTTTTTCTTCGATACGTTGCATCAGTGGCTTGAATTTATTGATTTTATGGCCTAATAACCACTCATTACGACTGGCAAAGCTTAAATCGTCAATATTCAAAAACTCTTTCGCATTTGCTGTCAGCTCAGGCAATACTGGTGCCAGATAGACCATCAACTGACGGAAAATGTTGATAGCGACCGAGCAGACGTCTTGAACTTCTTGCTCAGTGCCTTCCAATTTCGCGAGCGACCATGGTTTTTTGGCATCGATATATTCGTTGGCTTTATCCGCACACTGCATGATGAGGCGCATAGCACGTGAGAATTCACGATTCTCGTAAGCAGCAGCAATCTCATCGCCCGTTTTGGTAATGTCTTCTAATAGGCGCGGTTCAGCGCAAGTCTCAGACAGTATACCGTCGTACTTTTTAACCAAGAATCCTGCACTACGACTAGCGATATTGACCACTTTACCCACCAAGTCAGAGTTGACCTTTTGCATAAAGTCTTCTAAATCAAGGTTGATATCTTCGACTTTGTCAGACAGTTTGCTGGCGAAGTAATAACGTAAGTATTCAGGGTGTAAATGCTCAGCATACGTCTCGGCCTTGATGAAAGTGCCGCGTGACTTACTCATTTTTTCGCCATTGACCATCAAGAAGCCATGGGCAAAGACGCCCGTTGGCGTGCGCAATTCGCTACCGGCTAGCATGGCTGGCCAAAACAGTGCATGGAAATACACGATGTCTTTACCGATGAAGTGATAAACTTCGGTTTTGT
This sequence comes from Psychrobacter sp. AntiMn-1, assembly GCF_001854065.1. Lineage (NCBI taxonomy): Bacteria > Pseudomonadati > Pseudomonadota > Gammaproteobacteria > Moraxellales > Moraxellaceae > Psychrobacter > Psychrobacter sp. AntiMn-1. The sequence goes on from NZ_CP012969.1 coordinate 34,968, forward strand.
GCTCGTTTTCTTGTGCCCAGTAGCGGTCAAAATCAAGCGCTTGCTCTGTTCCCGCACGCTTATCACATAGGTTTTTAAAGCTTGCCATGTAGCCAACTGGCGCATCAAGCCAGACATAAAAATATTTGTCTGGCTCATCGCTTGGGGTGTCTGGAATTTGAAAACCGAAGTAGGGCGCATCGCGCGAGATATCCCAGCTAGTAAGTCCTGCCTCAAACCATTCTTGCAATTTATTAGCCACTGAGGTTTGCAAGCGATTGTCACTGCGCGTCCAGTCCTGTAAGAACTGCTCAAACTCTGGCAAGTCAAAGAAATAATGCTTAGAAGTTTTAAGCACAGGCGTGGCATCCGATAACGTTGAGCGCGGGTTTTTCAGCTCAGTGGCATCATAAGTGGTGCCGCATACTTCGCAGTTATCACCATATTGATCTGGTGAATCGCACTCAGGGCAAGTGCCTTTGACAAAACGATCGGCTAAAAACAATTGCTTTTCAGGATCAAATAGCTGCTCGACATCTTTTGTGCTGATATGACCAGCCTCATTGAGACGACGATAAATCAGCTCAGAGAACTGTTTGTTTTCTTCTGAATGAGTGCTGTGGTAGTTATCAAAATTGATCAGGAACTTTGAAAAATCTGCTTCGTGTGAGGCTTTGACTGAGGCAATTTGCTCCTCTGGCGTGACGCCATTGGCTTCTGCTTTGAGCATGATGGCTGTACCGTGCGCGTCATCGGCACAGACATAAGTGACCTGATGGCCTTGCGCCTTCATCGCACGTACCCAGATGTCTGTCTGAATATATTCTACAAGATGCCCCAAATGGATGTCGCCATTGGCGTAGGGCAGCGCACTGGTTACTAAAATCTCACGCACTTTTATCACCTATATTTTTGTATAAATGGGTTAGTTATCGAACATCTTAAGCGGCTCATCGCTCATCGATGCGACATCGTTAATGCTAAAAACTTCTAAAAATAATAAAAAATCAAAAAGTGTGCCTATGATACCGTAATTCAGATAATTTTGTGATATTCCTTGGTAATTACTTCTCATTTGGCAAGCATTTATTAGCCATGAACGATAGGTTCACACCGCATGTTGATGGTCATAAACCAGCCATAAAAAACCCACCAAGCAGTGTGCTAAGTGGGTTTTTTATTTATCCATTATTCACTTAGATACCAGTAGTCAATAATAAATGGCTAAGTGACTAAATGATTAAATGACTAAGCTAGCTTAGAATGAACCAAACATCGTCCCTAAGATAATCACAGCAACCACAGCGACCAATGGAATGACCATCGTCACCATCGCCAAGTTCAAATAAGACTGTTTATGGGTCAAACCACAAATCGCTAGCAAGGTAATGACAGCGCCACTGTGTGGAAGCGTATCAAGACCACCTGCCGCCATAACGGCTACGCGGTGCATTAACTCAGGGTCGATACCCGCATTGACGGCCATTCTTAGATAGTCTTCACCCAAGGTCGACAGCGCAATACTCAAACCACCAGACGATGAGCCTGTGATACCAGCAAGCGTGGTCATCGCGACGGCTTCTGAGATCAGAGGGTTGTCAGGGGTAAGGTTTAAAATGCTATCACGAATGATAAGGAAGCCTGCTAATGATGCGATAACTGCGCCATAACCCACTTCTGATGCAGTATTAAAAATCGGCAGCATCGAGTCATAAGTACCACGGTTGATGGTTTTTTGTAGGTTATTCCAATGTCCGATGCGGAGCAGAATTAACACCACACAAGCGACGACCAACGAGATAATAATTGACCATAACCCGAGCGATCCATCTATATTTAAATCGGGAAACTGAGTTTTTAGGCTACTGAAATCTATCGATGGGAAAACCACATAGGTCAATATAGCGTTCAAGCCAATGACCAATATCAGCGGAATCATGGCAACGGTGAATGAAGTGTGATGAGTGTTTAATATATCAGCTTTTTTTGCAGCCGCTCCAACGCCGCCTACATCCTCTTCATCATGCTGACCATAACCTTCCCCCGCTGCATTTGCTTTGTTGGCACGTGACTGAAGCCACAACCAACCACCAATAAACATGATCGTACCGCCAATGATACCCAAAATAGGCGCGGCAAATACGTTGGTGTTGTAGTAAGGAATTGGAATAGCGTTTTGGATGGCTGGCGTGCCTGGCAGTGCAGTCATTGTAAAGGTAAATGACCCTAGGGCAATGGCAGCAGGAATCAAACGTTTTGGGATATCGGCTGCTCTGAACAAGTCCTTGGCAATAGGATAAATGGCAAACGCCACCACAAACAGTGATACCCCGCCATAGGTCAAAATAGCACAGACCAAAATCACCGCAAGAATGGCCTTGCTGGCACCGAGCTTTTCGACGACGGTATTGGCAATCGCGGTTGCCGCACCAGAGTCGGCCATCAAACGCCCAAACAATGCCCCTAGCAAGAATATAGGGAAGAATTTGAGTAAGAACCCACTTAACGCGCCCATAAAGACATCGGTATAAGCGGGGATGGTGTTTAAAAAATCACCTGATAGTAAGACTGCTAGCGTCGCCATAATCGGTGCTAAGATCAGCACAGAATAACCACGATAAGCAAAAAACATGAGTAATAATAGGGTGATGACAATCGCAAATGTACTAAACATGATAGCCCTCCTTGGCAAAATTAAGACAGCGTGTATGTCGCGATTATCGATGTAGGTCAATAAAATTAATCAAAATATGTAATTTTTGATTTTTTATCAAATATTAATCTTGGAATAATATGATATTGACTTGCCTCATACCTCGCTACTGTACTGTCTCATTCGTTCTTAGTGTTATTGTCTTCTCGCTGCGAGAATTATATGTTAAGTTAGCATAAGTATTTGATATATGATATATCGATATAAAATGTATTGATTTAAATTTAAAACAGTCAATGCGCTATTGATTGGCACAATAAATAAATCATGATAGATAATGGACGTTAATAACAAAAACAGACTTGCAAGGAGATAAGTATGAGTCGCTCAAAAGTATATAACAGTGCCGAAGAGGCGCTAAAAGGCATCGTCAGCGATGGGCAAACACTCGCTATCGGTGGTTTTGGTCTATGCGGCATTCCAGAAGCATTGATCGAAGCACTACGTGATAGTGGCGTTAAAGAGTTGACCTGTATCAGCAACAACGCTGGCGTCGATGATTTTGGACTTGGTCTGCTACTACAGACCCGCCAAATCAAGAAAATGATTTCATCATATGTTGGTGAAAACAAAGAGTTCGAACGCCAGTACTTGGCAGGCGAGTTAGAAGTTGAGCTAACCCCGCAAGGTACATTGGCAGAAAAGCTACGCTCAGGTGGTGCGGGTATTCCTGCATTCTATACAGCGACTGGTGTGGGCACATTAGTTGCCGAAGGTAAAGAAACGCGTGATTTTGATGGTCGTACTTATGTGTTAGAGCATTCATTACGTGCGGATGTGGCACTCATCAAAGCACAAAAAGCTGATAAAGCCGGTAACTTGATATTTAATAAGACCGCTCGCAACTTCAACCCAGACTGCGCAATGGCGGGAAAAATCACCATCGTCGAAGTCGAAGAAATCGTCGAGACAGGTTCGTTTGATCCAGATGAAGTGCATCTACCAGGTATTTTTGTGCAACGTATTGTATTGAATGCTAGCCCTGAAAAACGTATCGAAAAAACCACGACTAAAGCGGTAGAAGGCGCTTAGATAAAATCATGGTTGAGACTTATCGTCAGTTTTTAGATTGATAATAACTTAGATAGCTAATTGTTTAGATAGCTAACGATTTAGATGAATAGCAATAGAATATCGTAAAAAATAAGGAAATCAGCATGGCATGGACAAGAGAACAAATGGCGCAGCGCGCGGCAAAAGAGCTACAAGACGGCTATTATGTCAACTTAGGCATTGGTCTACCAACGCTAGTCGCTAACTATATTCCTGAAGGCGTAGACGTATGGCTACAATCAGAGAACGGCTTGCTGGGTATTGGTGAGTTTCCAACCGAAGACGCCGTTGATGCCGATCTGATCAATGCAGGCAAGCAAACCGTGACCGCAGAAGCAGGGGCCAGTTATTTTAGTAGTTCAGAGTCCTTTTCGATGATTCGCGGTGGTCATGTCAACTTAGCGATATTAGGCGCCATGGAAGTCTCAGAACAAGGTGACCTTGCTAACTGGATGATTCCTAAAAAAATGGTCAAAGGCATGGGCGGTGCGATGGATTTGGTCGCAGGCGTACAGCGTGTGATTGTATTGATGGAACAGGTCAACAAGCATGGCGAGCCAAAAATCTTAGCCAACTGTGAGCTACCATTGACGGGTAAGGGCGTGGTTGATCGTATCATCACTGAGCTTGCCGTATTAGACGTTACTGACAGTGGCCTAAAATTGGTTGAATTAGCAGATAGTGTTAGCTTTGACGAGCTACAAGAAAAAACGCCAGTTAGCATTGCTCAATAGGATTTATCTCCTAATATTTATAGATCATAATAAGGAACCTATATGTCCACCCAATTACAGCAGGATTTGACAGGTAAAGTGGCATTAATCACTGGCTCTGCAAGTGGTATCGGTCGTGATATCGCTGAGACTTATGCAAAAGCAGGCGCTTCGGTTGGTATTGCCGATATCAATCTTGAAGCAGCACAGCAAACGGTTGATGCCATTGAAGCAGGTGGCGGGCGTGCTCTTGCGATTGCGATGGATGTGACCTCTGAAGATGCGGTAAACGAAGGTGTACAGAAATTGGTTGATACCTTTGGCGCTATTGATATTTTGGTGTCTAATGCTGGTATCCAAATTATCGATCCTATCCATAAAATGACGTTTGATGACTGGAAAAAAATGCTCGCTATTCACTTAGATGGCGCTTTTTTGACCACTAAAGCCGCGATTAAGCACATGTATAAAGGCAATAAGGGCGGCACGGTCATCTACATGGGCTCAGTACACTCGCATGAAGCGTCACTTTATAAAGCACCTTACGTCACTGCCAAGCACGGCCTGCTAGGACTGTGCCGCGTACTGGCAAAAGAAGGTGCTGAGCATAATGTGCGCTCGCATGTGATCTGTCCCGGGTTTGTCAAAACGCCTTTGGTCGAAAAACAAATACCGCAGCAAGCAAGCGAGAAAGGTATTAGTGAAGAATCTGTCGTTAATGACATTATGCTAGTAAATACTGTCGATAAAGAATTTACAACGGTAGAGGATATTGCTCAGTTGGCACTATTCTTAGCGGCGTTTCCCAGTAATGTGTTTACAGGACAATCTATCGTTGCCAGTCATGGCTGGTTTATGAATTAATAGACAAATATTGCGCCTATTATAATAGAACAAACCACAATGTCAGACCTACTGGCGTTGTGGTTTTTTTATGCGTCCAATTCAGCTACACTGTCACGATAGAAGGTTTGGCTAAAATGGTCACTGGTTTTATCGTTTGCTCAATAGGAGACGATATGAATTAAGCCATGTACCAAACTCATCCACTTGTATAGGCAATAATAATAGCTATGTTCAACTTTATGAAGAAAAAAACCACCAAAACCGAAACACCGCAGCAGCAGGCAGAACGTGATAGTGCCGTTGATAAAGTATTGCTTGGGTATGAGATAGGAACAGTCAGTATTGCGACGATGGTCACAGGACTTGAGCGTGACGGCGAGGCGCTGACGCTAGACTTGCGCCTGCCACAAGACAGCAACCCTGAAGCTATCCAACAAGAGCTTGGTCAGCTGCTGCATCCGCATGGCATTACCACGATTCATATGAATGTGCGCCTGCCTGCTCCAGAAAAAGGGTCAGGTTCAAGCTTACCAAAGCAGATGCCAAAGACAACCAATGCGATGGAGTCCCAGCCTTCATCTGGCGTTAATAACAACGTGAGTAATGCCAATAACGCTAACGCTGAGCCGCCAATTACCAAAGCAGCACCTACGCAAGCTTCATTAGCTGCGCATCCTCGTATCCGCCATATTATTGTTGTGGCATCAGGTAAGGGCGGCGTTGGCAAATCAACGACGACTGTGAACATCGCACTGGCATTACAAAAGCGGGGTAATCGCGTGGGCGTGCTTGATGCGGATATATATGGGCCTAGTATGCCGACAATGCTAGGTGTTGCCGATGTGAAGCCGCAATTAGAAAACGAGCAGTTCGTTCCGGTTGATGCGCATGGAATAGCGATGCTCTCTATCGGCAGCTTGCTCGATGGGGAGAACACACCAGTTGCGTGGCGTGGACCAAAGGCGACAGGTGCGCTGATGCAGCTTTATAATCAAACCAACTGGCCACAGCTAGATTACTTGGTGATTGACATGCCGCCAGGTACGGGCGATATACAGCTGACCTTAGCACAGCGTATCCCAGTGACAGGCGCTGTCATCGTCACGACGCCGCAGCACGTTGCACTACTTGATGCGCAGAAAGGTATTGAGATGTTTAACAAAACCAGTATTCCTGTGCTTGGTGTTGTTGAAAACATGGCGCTGCACACTTGTAGTAACTGCAACCATACCGAAGCGATTTTTGGTAAAGGTGGCGGCGAGATGATCGCTGAGCATTACCACGTGCCTTTATTAGGGCAGCTACCACTTGCCAGTGGTATCCGCGCCCAAGTCGATAAAGGGGAGCCAAGTGTATTGGCTGATGATGAGTTTGCGAATTACTATATCAATATAGCCAAAAACATCGAGACTAATATTGATAAATTTGCTAAGCCTGTCGATGATAAGCGGATCTTTTAATCGTTTATGATGATTGTTTATCAATAACAAATTAGCCTAAGCAAATATAAAGTTAAAAGCATTTTTATTCTAACAAAGAAGCAAGGAAGCTTTGTGAGTGTATCTATTTATCAAAGTCATTTAGAGGCTGCGCCCAAGCAGTACACGTTACTAAAAATGCTGCGTCCGCCCGTGTATGAAATTGAGCTATCAAATAACCAACTGATTGGCGTTTGCTACTATAAAGATGGTAGTAGCAAGCGCTATCAAGTCAATGCAACCTTTAGTAATAGGCGAATGGTGATTGCCGATTTTTTGTCAGCAGTAGAGGCGATGGCGGCTTTATTGTTAAAGTTTCCTAAGCATCCTTTTGGGACAAATGGTTTTGCCGTAGCAAATGTGACGCAGGAGCTGGCCGATGGACTCACTGCAATAGAGGTCAAAGCCATTACAGAAGCCATTTGGGCCGCATCAAGGCAAGCAAAAAGAACAGTGATAAGTACCGAAGTAAGCTATCAAGGACAAGTGATTAGTCAGTAATAAATGCAAGACAAGGATGTCATAGCAATGCATGGACCTATTAAAAGCGACAAGGTAGATAATGTAGCTTACGCAAATATCATTTCTACCGATATAAAGCCACAAGCTATCGAACAGCTCATCCAAAATGGTCAGCCACAATTTGGGGTGTTCTCGCAAGTTAAACAAATCAATTATCTCGATTATTACAGTCCGTTAATCTCGCAAAAACCATTATCAAACTGGCGTAAAGACTTCAAGGCCAATCAATTCTGTTTTGTCCAAATCATCGAGCCGCCTTTTAGAGTATGTCTCGCACTGGCAACGATTAAGATTGCCACTAGTGCTTTTGTTTATGTTTACAATGAAGAGACTGCACAATTAGAGATTGGGGAAGCCTTGCAGCCAGTTACGCGCCGCAGTGAATTTATCGGCGATCACTATCAAGGGCAGATGTCTTTTACCCATAGCAAGCTTAGCCTAACGCTAGGTTTTACCCCAGAGCAGGTGAGTATAGAGCTTGATAGCCAATATCTAGCAGTCCATGCAAAATTAGAGCGTCAGCAGCAGCCGCTTGCGATATGTACGCCAACAGGCAGACGCGGTTGGACGTTTACCCAAAAAGAGCCGTTGAGCGCTGCTAGCGGCGAGATAATTATCAAAGCGGGTGCACAGATAACCGCTGATAGTCAGCAGCAAAAACTTGAATTGAGCAAGACAACAAAAGCCAATCTAGATTGGACACTGGGTTATATGCGTCATGAGACCAATTGGTTTTGGACTTGTATCAACAGCTACCTAGCAGATGGTCGGCATTTTTTATTGAATCTCTCTATGGGTGTCAATGAGACAGGTCTAAGTGAGAATGCTTGTTGGCTCGATGGCGAGATTTTTTATCTGCCACCTGTATTATTTGAGCGTAAAGATACGAATGACTCCTCTGCCAATACTTGGCACATTTATCATCGAAGCTTAGGCTGGAGCAGTGTCGATATCGATTTAACTTTCACGCCGATTAGAGTCTACAAAAAAACAGACAATTTCGGCGTTGTCGCCAGCATCTTTGAGCAGTGGCTAGGGGAGTACAGCGGCGAGATACGCTTAGCTGGGCAAGTGCTACGCTTGGATAAGGTAATGGGACTAGCGGAAGATCACTTTGCAAAATGGTAATATCTGACTCAAGCTGAATAGCGAGTGGATACTTTTATCTCGCGTAAAACCTATAAATTGAGCCATCAATTCCGTATAATCATCGCTATTAAAAATTTGCTAAGGAATAACAATGTCTATTAAGTCTGACCGCTGGATTCGTAAAATGGCCGAAGAGCACGGCATGATCGAGCCATACGAGCCAGGTCAAGTGCGCTTCAATGATGCAGGCGAGCGTTTGGTGAGCTACGGTACCTCAAGCTACGGTTACGATGTACGCTGTGCGCCTGAATTCAAAGTCTTTACCAACGTCCATTCAGTCGTTGTTGATCCTAAAAACTTCGATGATAAAAGCTTTATCGATATCGTCGGTGATGAGTGTATCATTCCGCCAAACTCGTTTGCCTTAGCACGTACGATGGAATATTTCCGTATTCCACGCGACGTACTGACTATTTGCCTAGGCAAGTCGACTTACGCACGTTGCGGTATTATCGTCAATGTCACGCCGCTAGAGCCTGAGTGGGAAGGGCATGTAACGCTAGAGTTCAGTAATACCACCAATCTACCAGCTCGTATTTATGCCGGAGAAGGCGTCGCGCAAATGCTGTTTTTCCAAAGCGATGCCGATGACGTGTGCGAGACCAGTTACAAAGATCGCGGCGGTAAATACCAAGGTCAGCGCGGCGTGACCTTGCCGAGAACCTAGTTAAAGATAAAGTCTCAAGTCTTTGAGCAGCCAATAAAAAAGCCAGTTATATCAAATATGACTGGCTTTTTATTATGTGAAAAATAATCAGTTTGAATGGCTGATTATTTCAGCACTTTCAACCCTGCTTTGTTATCGCGTTTAGGTTTAGTCGCAGCTTTTGGTTTATTCGCTACCGCGCTAGCCTCTTCTTCAGGCTCATAGTTATCGTACTCGTTAGGATCAAAAAACATCCCTTGCGAGTTTTCTTTAGCATAGATGCCAAGTACCGCTTGCAAGGGTACCCAAATTTCTTGCGAGACACCGCCAAAACGCGCACTAAAATGAATATAATCATTTTTCATACTCATATTGCCTGTAGCACGGCTGGCGATGTTTAATACGATACGACCATCTTGCACATGCTCGGTTGGTATCTGTACGTTATCAGCAGTAGCATCGACCATCAGATAAGGCGTCAAGGCGTTGTCTTCTATCCATTGATATAGTGCACGTACCATATAAGGACGGGTAGGTGTAATAGAGGTGGTTTCGCTCATCTAATGATTTCCTATACTAATGATGTTCAATAATGAAAAGATATTTTATTTAGCAAATTATCGCACAATAAGTGCAAGTCAATTTCTGTTATATTGATACTTATTCTAAGGCAGCTTCTTATACTTGTCTAATTAACGTACGCTTTTTTGGAAGCTACTACGCTCAAACACTCTCGTTTGATATTCAAACAATGGACGGCTGATAGCACGTGGCAGCTCAATCCCCATTTCATCCAATCGCCATAATAGGGGTGCTAATAACACGTCACACCAACCAAACTTATCAGCCATAAAATAAGGCTTATGAGCGAACAGCGGCGACAGAGTAATCAATGAATCACTGAGTTGTTTTTTAGCAACGGCAGCCTGTGCTTTATTAAAACTATCTGGATGCGTGAGGAGGCGCTTGCCAAGTACGAGCCAATCACGCTGAATGCGCCAAGCCAATTGGCGAAACTGTGCACGTTCCTGCGGTGTCTCAGGGAGCAGTTTGTTTGTGTGATAACGCTCTTCAAGATATTCAAAAATAACATTAATCTCATAAAGCGCAATCTCACGCTGCTGCAATACAGGTAAGGTATGATAGGGATTAAGCTCAGTCAAATCTTCAGGGCGCTCGGAATGCAGACGAGACAAATAGTAAGCAAGCTTTTTTTCTTCAAGTAATAGGCGTACCACATGACTGTCGTAGCCGTCATCAGCATATAAAATTAGCTGACTACTTGGAATGTCATTCGCATCAATCATGAAAGCCTAATGTTAAGAGTGAAGGTTGTCATCGTAAACAAACTCGCAACGTTTATCAAGGTAGTGTACGTAAACATTAGCGCTGAGTGGCTTATTTTCCGGCTTATCTGGTATTTCAGCTTAATGTCAAAGCACAAAAAAAGGCACTACCGAAGTAGTGCCTTTTTTAATTATCAGAACTGTCTGCTAATTATTACTTATTTGACGTCTTTCCAGAATTCTTTGTTCAACAAGTAAACTGGGATGAGTAGTACTAACAAGAATAAAATAACAAAGAAACCAATGACTTGACGGTCGTGACGAGCAGGCTCACCCATCCAAGCCATAAAGTTGACTAAGTCACCAACTTCAGATTCAAATTCTTCTTGGCTTAGCTCTTCTTGCATATTATGCAATACGTGGGGCATAGCAGCATTGGCCAGTACTAAGTTGTTAGCGCCCCAAGGACGACTTGGATCTTCATAGAATGATAATAGGTATGTGTATACCCAGTCATCACCGCGCAGTCTCGTCTCAAGTGACAGATCAGGAGGTGCAGCACCAAACCAAGACGCTTGAACCTCAGGGTCTATCTCAGCAGTAATGTGGTCACCGATTTGATCGGTGGTAACCATCAAATACTTTTCAACCAACTCAGGCGGTATCTCTAAATCTTGTGCAATACGCGAGTGACGAACATACTTGGCTGAGTGGCACCCAGCACAGTAGTTCATAAAGATTTTCGCGCCGTTCTGTAGTGAGCCTTTATTGGTAAAATCAATTGGGGCTGTACTACAGGCCAAATGCTCATCAACACCTTCAGCATTAGTAAACGTACCACAACCACTGCCTTCAGCCATTGCTGTACCAGCAGTCAAGGTCAATGCCGCGCCTAAGCCTAGACCCGCTAGGGATTTGATTAGCGTGCTCATTAGTGACCTCCGGTAACGCGTTCTGGTGGCTGTTTACACTTCTCGATGGCAGTGTAAAACGGCATCAGTAAGAAGAATAAGAAATATAGAATCGTGAATACACGAGCCATAATAGTCGCAGTTGGCGTTGCAGGTGTCGCACCTAAATAGCCAAGTACGATAAAGCTAATAGCAAAGACAGTTAGTGCAATCTTAGACAAGATACCTTTGTAGCGTATTGAGCGTACAGGTGATCTGTCGAGCCACGGTATCAAGAATAGTACAGCGATGGCCGCACCCATGGCGATGACACCGCCCAGCTTACTTGGAACCGCACGCAAGATAGCGTAGAAAGGCGTGTAGTACCATACTGGTGCAATATGCGCTGGTGTTTTCAGTGAGTTCGCTGTCTCAAAGTTTGGTGGCTCAAGGAAGAAACCGCCGCCTTCAGGGAAGAAGAACACCACCGCAAAGAAACAGATAAAGAATACTACAATACCTACCATATCATGCACAGTGTAGTATGGATGGAATTCGATACCGTCTAATGGTACGCCATTTTTGTCTTTTAGCTTCTTAATATCGATACCATCAGGGTTGTTAGAACCTACATGGTGCAATGCGACAATGTGCATGAAGACCAAGCCCACAAGGACCAATGGAATAGCGACAACGTGTAGCGCAAAGAAGCGGTTTAGGGTGATACCTGAGATGATATAGTCACCACGTACCCACTCAGCAAGACCGTCACCGATTACCGGCAGCGCCGCAGGAAGGTTTAAGATAACCTGAGCACCCCAAAATGACATGTTGCCCCAAGGGAGTAGGTATCCAAAGAAACCTTCGGCCATAAGAGCCAAATAGATGCCCATACCGATGAGCCAAATAAGCTCACGAGGTTTTTGATATGAGCCGTAGAGCAGTGCTCTAAACATATGCAAATACACCACGACAAAGAACGCTGAGGCGCCAGTCGAGTGCATATAACGGATGAGCCAACCGCCTTTGACATCACGCATGATGTATTCTACAGACGCAAATGCGCCCTCGGCACTAGGATTGTACATCATCGTCAGCCAAATACCAGTCACCAACTGGTTGACCAATACGACCATTGACAATACGCCAAAGAAGTACCAAAAGTTAAAGTTCTTTGGTGCGTAGTACTTTGACATGTGGTATTCGTAGGTTTCAGTCGCTGGAAAACGCGCGTCCACCCAATGCATTAACTTTTTACCCATACTCATGTTAAGCCTCCCCAACCGTCAAAATGGTACCATCCATACCATATTCTGGAACGGGTAAATTAAGCGGTGCAGGAACGCCACTATATACGCGGCCTGCTAAGTCATATTTTGACCCGTGGCACGGACAGAAAAACCCGCCGTACCAATCATTGCCACCTAAATCCACCGCGCCCACATCAGGACGGTAATTTGGTGCACAGCCTAAATGAGTACAAACGCCTTCCACAACCAATACGGTTGGTTCTATCGAGCGAGTAGGGTTTTTGCAATATTCTGGCTGTAGAGACGCATCAGACTCAGGATCAGATAATAAAGGCGTAACTGATTCTAGTCCTGCGACCATGTCTTCTGTGCGTTTAACGACATAAATAGGTTTGCCACGGTATTTGACAACAATCATTTGTCCATCTTCGATAGCACCAATATCTTGGGTTACTGCAGCCCCTGCAGCCTCAGCTTTAGCGCTTGGGTACCAAGAACGGACAAAAGGTGTCGCCACGGCAGCTACCCCAGCTGCACCAATCGCGGCAGTTGAGGCAATAAGAACTCTACGGCGTTGTACATTAACGCCTTCGGCTTGGCTCATTAATACTTCCTCCAGGTGAATGAAATGGGATTATCCCACACTGGGTTTGTGGCTTAGAAAATATACAATATCAAGCCACTTTAGCTGTGCCTAATTTTGCTAATTGTTACTATTCTAAGCTATTTCGGTGATAAAATAAATTATTGCGTTAAAAATAAAGCAACCTTAATAGGGCATATTAGGGGGTTGAATATGATAACCATATTAAAACAGTCGGATTATCAATGTTTAACGCCAACTTTGCTTTTATAGGGATTGTAAATGTCATGACCTTATAATTAATAAGGATTTTTCAGCAATAGCGAATGATACTTGAAATTACGAAAATGTTCACTAACTTTCACCATCTCACTACTGGATAAAACGAATATCACCACTCTATATATAATAAAGTGGTGATGCTTTCAGAATAATTAATAATGCTTTATCAGACTATCAGAAACTTGTTTATCGAAATACGCAATGCAAAGTACATATGCGATATTCTAATAAATGTGGCTAGAGAAGTGCCATTATTAGTCTTCAAGCTCGCTCCAACGCTCAAGCTTACTCATCATTTCATCTTCGATGGCCAACAAGCGCTCACTTGCGGCTGTCGCGGCATCAAAGTCGGTATTAAACCAAGAGCCATCAGCCAATTTTTCTTGTAGTTGAGTTTGTTCGGCTTCGAGTGCGGCGATTTCTTTGGGTAAGCTATCTAGCTCGCGCTGCTCATTGAAGTTGAGCTTTTTGGCGGCTTTATTTGGCTTCCCAGCGTCAGCTTTATTGGCTGATTTTGACGCTTTAGTATTGCTAACGGGTGCTTTTGCGGCGCGCGCGGCTTCCTCGCGGTTTTTTTGTATCAAGTACTCTTGATAACCGCCGACATACTCTTTGACGATGCCATTGCCATTTTCATCCGTGTCAAATACCCAGGTGGAGGTGACCACATTGTCCATAAATGAGCGGTCATGACTGATCAGCAAGATGGTACCGTTAAAGCTGCTGACCGACTCTTCTAATAGCTCAAGGGTGGCCATATCCAAATCGTTGGTTGGCTCATCAAGTACTAATATGTTGGCAGGTTTTAATAACTGCTTGGCCAGCAATACACGGTTGCGCTCACCACCTGACAAGGCTTTGACAGGGGTACGTGCACGCTCTGGTGCAAATAAGAAGTCTTGTAAATAGCTCATGATATGTGTCTTGCGACCGCCAACTTCGACAAAGTCAGAACCTTCTGAGACGTTTTGCGCGACGCTGGCTTCAAGATCTAGCTGATCACGCAGCTGATCAAAAAAGGCAATTTGCAAATTGGTGCCAAGCGTGACGCTGCCGGTCTTGGTGACCTCGTCATCCGACATATCGAGTAGGGCTTTGATAAGGGTGGTTTTACCAGCACCGTTAGGGCCGACAATACCGATTTTGTCGCCGCGCATAATAGTGGTCGTAAAGTTGTCAACCAGTACATTACCCTCATATTCAAGGTGCAGGTTTTTGACTTTACAAACGAGCTTGCCGCTTTTTTCGCCTTGACCCATCGTGATGTTTACATTACCCACTTGCTCACGGCGTTCGCGGCGCTCTTCACGCAATGCTTTTAGTTCACGGACGCGGCCCTCATTGCGGGTACGGCGAGCTTTGATGCCTTGACGAATCCAGACTTCTTCTTGCGCCAGTTTTTTATCAAAATTGGCGTTGTTCTTTTCTTCAGCCTGTAATTGTAGCTCTTTTAGCTCTTGATAACGAGCGTAGCCTTTGGCGCCTTGAGTGACGTCATAGCTGGTCAATTGACCACGGTCAAGCTCTACAATACGAGTCGCAAGCTTATCAACGAATGCTCTATCGTGGGTGACAAACAGTAGAGTTAGACCTTGCCAATCGAGCAAGAAGCGCTCTAACCACTCAATACTATCAACGTCTAGATGGTTGGTTGGCTCATCAAGTAGGAGTACATCAGGTTTGGTGACCAGCGCACGAGCAAGTAATACGCGGCGCTTACGACCACCAGAGAGTGATGACAAATCATCTTCCGGATCAAGTCCCATTGTTGTGATCAGACGCATGGCATCACGTTCTAAGTCCCAGCCATGGACGGCGTCGATATCATGCTGCAAGGTCGCCATGTGCTCGCAAGCGTCCATGTCGCCATTGGCGCACATCTCCACTTGCTTATTATAATTGATCAGCAGCTCAGCTGTGCGGCGGCTACCGCCCATGACGATATCGAGTATGCGTCCGCTCGACTCGGGGACGTCTTGCTCAAGCATCGCAACACGCATACTGCTGTTGGTGATGATCTCACCACTGTCAGGTTGCAATGAGCCATTAATCAGTTTGAATAAGGTGGATTTACCTTCGCCATTGCGGCCAATCAAACACACACGCTCGCCTGAATTGATAGAAAAATCAATACCATCAAGAACAGGCGCGACGCCAAACGCTAAGTGTATGTCTTTTAAATGAATCAGTGCCATAGAGTATCTTAAGCTTATATAATAGTGAGGTAGGGGTTGTTGCAAAATTGCCAGCAGTATAACATGCCACCGCGCAACTGTAGTGCGAGTAAATCGTTTTATCAGTACTATTTATAGCTTTTATTCATAGTGGCTATTTTTTGTTTAGCATGATGGATTTAATGATGCCACTTAGGTTTTGTCACCTATTTTACTTGATAAACCTTTCAGCCTTATATTTACGATACTTTAGAGAAAAATATGAATCAATCTAATAACAAAGATGCTGCTGCGAGCATACAAGACGACTTGCAAACCCAAGTAATTGATCTGCAAATGAATGTAGCGCACCTTGAGATTACAGTAGAAAGGCTTGATGAGGTGATCGCACGTCAAGATAAAGATATTCAGACATTACAGCGTCAGCTACAACTGATTTATAAGCAAATAGAAAATCAAGACCCAGAGAGTGGTATTGCCCCATTTGATGTGATGGCGGATAGACCACCACATTACTGAAAAATAATAGCAAGTAAGATAACCAATAGTAAATAGTCGCAATATGTATATTTTTAGATAAAGGTACCCTTTGGTGACTTAATAGTCATAATATGGAAATAATGTATTTTGGCAGTTGTTTTAGTGTTAAAAAATCTTTACTATCTTCCACCTCGGATGCTGCTTACTTAAGAGAATTAAGTAAAGCAGTAAAACAATGCGGATGTTTGGAGATGTAAAATGCGCGCCACCTTTCACTTAAAAACTCTTGCAGTAGCTGTTGCTGCTCTATCTGTCGCTAGCGCTGCTAGTGCTGCTGGTCTTGACCGTTCAGGCCAAGATGTCACCGCATTCCTACAAGATGGTACTTATGCTGAAGCTGTCTATACCTATATCGATGCGGACGTGACGGGTAAAGATACTTCAGGTAATAAGATTGATGATATCGCAGAGTCTTATGACTTTTTCCGTTATGGCGTAAAAGCAGACATCAACGACACGTTTAGTGTTGGCGTCTTATATGATGAGCCTTTTGGCGCAGCCGCTGACTATACTGGTGATAATAACTTTGTAAATGCAAACGGTGAGGGTACTAACGTAGAAGTACGTACAGAGAGTATTACTGGTATCCTTGGTGCGAAGTTTGGTCAAAATAAAAACTTCCAAGTATACGGTGGCCCAGTTGCTCAGCGCGTAAAGGCAGATGTAAAGCTACGCGGTCCTGCTTATGAAGCTGCGAACGGTTACACTACGAATATTAATGCTGATCAAGATTACGGTTATATCGCAGGCGTAGCTTATAGCAAGCCTGAAATTGCGTTAAAAGCATCATTAACATACCGATCGGAAATCGAACATAACGCTCAAGCATCTGAAATTTATCCTGTTGTAGGTTCTGGTCTTATACCAGCTCCTGTGGTTTCTGCACTTGGTCTGTCAACAAACAGAGTTGATAGTATTGAAATAACTACGCCTGAATCAGTGAACTTTGATTTTCAAACTGGCATCAACCCTACAACCCTAGCGACTGCCAAAGTACGTTGGGTACCATGGAGTGATTTTGCTATCGTACCATCACTATATAACGATGTTAGCAAGATTTCGACTCAGGATGATAAGGGGTTAGCGTTAGTTAGCTATGATGACGACCAATGGCAAGTAGAGCTAGGATTGGCTAAGCGTGTCGCGCCAGCACTTGCTATCAGTGGTACTGTTGGTTGGGATAGTGGTGCAGGTGACCCAGTCACCTCATTAGGTCCTATCGAAGGCTATTATAGTGCTGGTCTTGGCGCGAAATATAATGTGACCGAAAACTGGGCGATATCTGCTGGCGGTAAATACTTATGGTTCGGTGATGCCAAAGGTCAAATCCCAACTAAGACGATCGTTAGTGATTTCGAAAGTAACGATGGTTTTGTATTGGGTGTAAAGGTATCTTACCAAGCTCAGTAAATCACAAATAAATTATGTGATACTGTTTGCTACTAATATAAAAAAGCGATCCTTTAAGGGTCGCTTTTTTATTATGTGTTTTTAAAAATCACATTTAACAGACTATAGGTAAAAATATTTATTTTCTGGCTATAGACCTTACCGTAAAAATCACATTAAAGACAAAAAGTAAACCACAGTATTTTATTTATATCTTATATGTACTGTTCAGTCATAATTGAGAAATAAAGCACTTTTAATGTTGTTTTAGTGTCAAAAAGACATTAGTATTCAACTTAGGACAAAACTTTAGTAATATCAATATCGAGCATAGCAATGCTACATAATGGTTATTAAAGTATTAATACAACAAGGATCGTTGGAGATACACAATGCGCACTACCTTTCATTTGAAAACCCTTGCAGTAGCTATTGCTACTCTTTCTTTCGCTAGCGTAACCAACGCTGCTGGTCTTGATCGTTCAGGTCAAGATGTCACTGCTTTTTTTCAAGATGGCACTTACGCTGAAGCGGTCTATACTTATATTGATGCTGATGTAAGCGGCTACGATAGTGCGAATGTCAACCCTGGTCAAAATGACTATGAGCGCGGCAATAAAACGGGCGACATTGCTGAATCTTATGACTTCTTCCGCTATGGCGTAAAAACTGATATCAACGACACGTTCAGTGTGGGTGTACTATATGATGAGCCTTTTGGTGCTGCTGCTGAATACACGCAAAGTAATTTTGTGGCAAGCAATAATCCTCAAGCTTCAGGAGGCGAATTGGTAGGTGATGGTGTAGACCCACAGACTGCAGGTGCTATAGCATTAGCTGAGTCAGCCACTGCAGGCGAGAATACTAACGTTGAAGTTCGTAGCCAAAGTTTGACTGGTATTTTGGGAATGAAATTCGGTGCCAATAAAAACTTCCAAATTTATGGTGGTCCAGTTGCTCAGCGTATCCAATCTGAAACCAAATTGCGTGGCTTAGCTTATGGGCCTGCTAGTGGTTATACCTCAAACAGCAATCCTGATATGGATTATGGTTATATAGCAGGTATTGCCTATAGCAAGCCTGAAATTGCTTTAAAAGCGGCGTTGACTTATCGTTCTGAGATTGACCATGATATAGATATCTCTGAGAATTATCCTATAGCAGGTATTTTGGCTCAAGGAGCTGCTTTGCAGCAAGGAGCGACTCCAGCACAGGCAGCGGCTATAGGGGCTGCGGCTGCTAACCGGAACAGTAATTATGAGATGACAACCCCTAAATCAGTCAACTTTGATTTCCAAACAGGTATCAATCCGACTACTTTAGCAACGGCAAAAGTCCGTTGGGTACCTTGGGGTGACTTTGCAATTACGCCGCCATTATATAACGAAGTTAGTAAAAATGCTGCCCGTCCTGATGGTCTTAACTTAGTCGACTATGATGATGATCAGTGGCAAGTAGAGCTTGGTCTAGCTAAACGCCTTGCACAGGCTCTAGCGGTCAGTGGCACAGTAGGTTGGGATAGTGGTGCAGGTGACCCAACCACCTCCTTAGGTCCTATCGAAGGGTATTACAGTGTAGGCTTAGGTGCCAAGTACAATGTCACGCCTGAATGGGCCGTTTCAGTTGGCGGTAAATACCTATGGTTTGGTGATGCAAAAGGTCGTCTACCTAGTGGAAAGATCGTTGGTGATTTCCAAGATAATGATGGTTACATTGCTGGTTTAAAGCTTTCTTATCAGGGTAAATAATCGATTTGTATCTCCTGTAGACAATAAAAAGCGTCCTATCATAGGTCGCTTTTTTATTGATTCCAATATTTTGAAGTGAATAAAAACTCTTAGATATGGAAAGATATTTAGAGTGTTTTACAGAGAGTAAATTAATAACTGATAGCTCTCTGCACACGACAAAAAAACAAAAAAGTCTGTTAAAGCAAAGGCATAATAGTAATTTTTAAGACGAATAGACCATGCCAAACTTTAACAGACTTAGTGAGACTTTAACCCAAAACCTGAGCATGAACAAGGCAAGAATCAATTGTTTGAGCCTAATGATAATAGCCCTGATTACTGCTCAAAGCAGTAATCTTAAAAAAACAGCAAGACACCTTCCTAAGGGTGGCAAGACCGACAGTCACTATCGCAGACTACAGCGATTTTTTGCCGAAGCGAGGATAGACTACGATCAACTGGCTTTAATGATATATCGACTATTTGGGCTAGGCGAAGTCACCTTAACCATTGACCGCACCAACTGGAAATGGGGTAAAAGTAACCTCAACATCTTTATGTTAGGGGTGGTATATAAAGGGATAGCCATCCCCTTATACTGGCAAATGCTAGATAAGCGAGGTAATACAAACCATCTTGAACGCTGTGAACTTATTGAGCGGTTTATCAAACAATTTGGCAAAGATAACCTTGAGATGATAGTAGCAGACAGAGAGTTTGTTGGCGAAAAATGGTTTAACTGGCTCACCAATAATCACATACCCTTTGCCATACGGATTAAGAAGAACAGTAAAGTTAAGAATCATCATGGCAAGTTGGTACAGATTAAAGAGTTATTGCGCCATGTTAGCCATCAAGAAACATATCGACATGGGCGAATACTGACTGTCGATGGTTGTTTGGTTCGAGTATTTGCCAAGCGTGATAAAGACTATGGTTTAGTGATTGTCGCAACCAATCAACTAGAAACAGTGGATGCGATGACAAGCTATGCTAAGCGTTGGGAGATTGAGACTTTATTTGCTTGTCTAAAGGGCCGTGGCTTTAATCTTGAAGATACCCACTTAACCCATCTTGATCGGGTCAGTAAATTAGTCGCAGTGAACGCCTTAGCATTTTGTTGGGCTTATCATGTCGGTATTTATAAAGACAAAGATAAGCCGTTAAAGCGCAAGTTAAAGTCAAACGCTCGACCTCAAGCCAGTTTGTTTGCGCTTGGCCTGGATGTGTTGATTGAGGGCCTTCACTTGGTGTTCTTTAACAATGATAAGACTGTATTTCGACAGTTAGTTAGCTTTTTAACCCCTAAACCTATGAAAATCGGGTGGGGATGATTTTTTTGTCGTGTGCAGAGCTGATAGCTACAACCTACTTACTACTCATATGTTGTTATACGTGTGATATCTGCCTTCCAGTTGATTGAATGGTAAGCAATGTATCCATTGTCGCTACCTATATGATAGTTAGCTATCCATATAGGTAGGGGCATGTTTAGACAGATCCATTTGGCAATAGTACATAGCTATTCTATTAAGAGTAGATACTCATAATAGAAGGTTAGAGCAGCCTTCCTACTTATAATAGTAGCTACTTACATCATAGTTAATAGCTACCAATAAAAAACCTCGCCATTGAACTGCCCCCCATAAGTTGGACACAACTTATGGGGTATTTTTATGCGCTACGATCTAGACTTTAAGCTTGAAGTCATCGCATACTATATGCAAGGACATACTGGTCGTGCTACAGCTGAGGAATTTAACCTAGATAATAAGATAGTTATCAAATGGGTTAAGCAATATCAAAGCGGTGGTATTGAAGCTATCAAACCAAAGACCAGCAAAGCTTACTATAGTCACGAGTTTAAACACAAAGTCATTACAACGATGCTTAGCCAAGGCTTAAGTCAATTGGAAGTTGCTTTAAGGTATAACATCAGCTCACCGGCGCTTATTAGTCACTGGCATAAAGCGTATCGACTAGAAGGCATATCTGGACTCATCTCCAAACCTAAAGGTAGAACCGTCATGAGCAAACCCTTCATTACAGACAAACCAGAGGATGAAAAAAGCTTAGCAGAATTGAAGCGTGAGAATGAGTACTTACGTGCAGAGGTTGCCTACCTAAAAAAGCTCGATGCCTTGCTCAAAGCGGAGGAAAAAGCAGGCAAAAAGCAAGGCTCATCGAAGGACTAAGAGAGCGCTGCTGTTTATCTGACTTACTTAAAGCCGCTGGTATGCCTAAAAGCGTCTTTTACTATCATAGAGAAAAGCTTGGTGATAAAGATAAACATGCTGACTTAAAACAGCGTATTACTAAGCTGTATCACCAGCATAAAGGCAGGTACGGCTATCGTAGAATAACGGCAGCGCTAAAGCAGTTAGGTAGCCATTACAATCACAAGCTCATCGCTAAGCTTATGCGTCATTTAAACTTAAGTGCACGGATTCGACGACAAAGATATCGCTCTTATAAAGGTGTACAAGGCAAAATTGCAAAGAATTATTTAAAGCGTCAGTTTCATGCAGATAGACCAAACACACGCTGGCTCACTGATATTACTGAGTTTAAGGTAGGTGATCATAAGCTATATTTATCACCGATACTCGATTGTTATAACAATGAGATCATCAGCTATACGCTCTCAAAGAGACCTACCTATGATTTGGTTAGCAAGATGCTAGATAAGGCGTTAGATAAGATAGATACGCACCAGAACAACCGTTTAATGCTGCATTCAGATCAAGGCTGGCATTATCAGATGAGACCGTTCAGTAAGGCGCTTAAACAGCACGGTATTAAGCAAAGCATGAGCAGAAAAGGCAACTGCTTGGATAATGCGCTGATGGAGGGGTTCTTTGGTACGCTGAAGTGCGAGACGATTTATATTGAGAAACCAAAATCGATTGAGCAGTTAGAACAACAGATTCATGAGTATATGCATTATTACAATAATGAGCGTATTCAACTCAAACTAAAAGGACTGAGCCCTGTGCAGTACAGAACTCAGTCCTTGGTATAAACTAAACCGTCCAAGTTTCGGGGGTCAGTTCACATTAGTGGCGAGGTTTTTTTATAGTGATAAGGTAAAGTTACTGTATAAACTTATTTGTTTAGATTTAATTCCATCTCTTTGTATTTAGCGGCGACTGATTCTCTTGGACCGCCCGTCATGATACTGACTACAAAAATAGCGATGGTACTTAAGATAAAGCCTGGAACAATAGCATATAACCAGCTATTTAGTGCCATACCATCTATTTGGAAAGGACCATAGATCCATAAAATAACCGTCAATGCACCCACAACCATACCAGCTACAGCACCATTACGGTTCATGCGGCGCCATGTGAGACTGAAAATAACCAACGGCCCAAACGCTGCACCAAATCCTGCCCATGCGTTTGATACTAGGTTCAATACTGAGCTGTCTGGATCAGAAGCTAACAAGATAGCAACAATAGCGACCACGACAACTGAGATACGTCCAACCAATACTTGACGAGCTTCTGGTGCATCTCTGTCAAAGAATAGTTTATAAACGTCTTTGGTTAATGAGCTTGATACTACCAATAACTGCGATGAGATGGTACTCATGATGGCCGCTAAAATCGCTGCTAATAGGAAACCTGAAACCAACGGGTGGAATAGGAACTGAGTGAATACTAAAAAGATAGTCTCAGGATCATCTAACGTCATAGCTGTCTTTTGTACATAAGCACGACCAGCAAAACCAGTCATCAATGCGCCGATAAGACTGACAATCATCCAGCTCATACCGATATTACGTGCAGTAGGCACATCTCGTACTGAGCGGATTGCCATAAAACGCACAATAATATGCGGCTGACCAAAATATCCTAAACCCCATGCCATAAGTGAAATGATACCGATGATACTCATACCGCTAGTAATATTTAGTAGGCTTGGATCAATGTTTCTAACGGCTTCAGTCGTGGCTGAAACACCGCCAAGATCTGTAAAGGCAACGAGAGGTACAATGACCATCGCAAACAGCATGATGATACCCTGAACAAAGTCAGTCATCGATACTGCTAAGAAACCACCGAATAGCGTGTAACCGACAACGACGCCAGCAGTCACCCAAAGTCCTGTGGTGTAAGATAGGTTAAGTGAGCTTTCAAAAAGCTTACCACCGCCTACGAGACTTGCCGCTGTGTAGACAGTAAAGAATAAAATGATAACCAAAGCGGAGATTACACGCAGCATATGCGATTTATCTTCGAAGCGGTTGGCAAAATAGTCAGGCAAAGTAATAGCGTTATCAGCGACTTCGGTATAAACACGAAGACGCGGTGCTACGATGATATAGTTTAAGAAGGCACCAAGGGTCAAACCAAGTGCGATCCAAATACTCACCACACCATCTGCATACATATAGCCTGGTAGTCCGAGTAGCAACCAACCTGACATGTCCGATGCGCCTGCTGAAAGTGCAGTAACTGCTGGACCTAGATTACGTCCTCCTAAAAGATAACCCTCGGTATCATTGGCTTGCTTAAAATAAGCATAAACACCAATTCCAATCATCACTAAAAAATAGGCGCCAAGTGATATAAGCACGCCACTAGAAACTCCGTTCATATAAGTTATCCTTAACCAACATCGTTGGCTTTAATTATTTTTTAACTATAAAAGTTCTGTCTTAAAAGACGATGCCTCAAACAAAATATCTCAAACAATGTATAAAGACAAAAAAAGCCATTAATTAAGACATAATGGCTTTTTTCAGTATCTTTTGTAGTTTTATATGATTGATGTCGTTATATGGCTAGCACTCATATAGAGATAGAGAACAATGGGAACCTCGCATTCCACTTATCTGCTGTTATTGCTCGCATCTGCTATTTATATATGAGTATTAGCAACCTACATAACCAATCAGCGAAACCATTAAACCTACTGTTAACCATCATATCTTACTAGAAGTATTCAATATATGACTATCAGTGTCCTTGTGGTAAATTTTTGTTATTAAAACAACGTCAAGCATATTATAACGTATGAGAGTCACGAATGCGAATAGCTTAAATACCTAAATTGTTGTATTGGGATGTTTTTACTCAATTGGCGCCAGCAAATCTAGTAGTGCGGTTACGCTACTAGATTGTGTTAGCTTCGGATTGATAACCACACCTAAATAGCGTTGTAACTCAATGTTGTCTGCCATATCGATACGTTCCAAATCTTGACTGACCATAGTTTGCGGAAGGACTGACCAACCCAGTCCAACAGAAACCAGCATCCGAATAGATTCAAGCGGATTGGTACTCATCGTGGCATAAGGTTTTAGGTTATGCTTAGCAAACTCAGCCAAAGTAATCTGACTGGTAAAGGTATTGGCAGACGGTAGAATAGCAGGATAGCGTGCTAACTGCTCTAAAGTGACATTAGATTTGGTCGCTAGAGGTGACAAAGTACCCGTCATAAAATACAGGGGATCTGACCAAAGCGTGTGATAGGTCAAGCGTTTATCGTATACAGGCGGTAGCGTGACAAACGCTAATGACAGATCGCCGTCCAGTACTGCTTTGTGGGCCTTTTCTGAGTCAACAAAATGAACTTCTAACTGAACAGCAGGATAAGTCTGAATAAAATGCTTAAGCACGGGTGCTAGATGATGTAAACCAATATGATGGCTTGTGCCAATTACAAGCTTGCCAGAGACGATATGCTGAGAGTGCTGCAAGTTAATCTTGAAGTTCTCATAATCTTCCAACCAGCGTTTGGCGTGTGGCAGCATCTCAATAGCAGCCTGCGTGGGTACAATCCCGCGGCCTACAGTATCAAATAAAGTAATGTTAAACTCATCTTCTAAGTTTTTGATGCGCTTACTGACGGCAGGCTGAGTAATGAACAGCTTTTCTGCGGCACCTGAAATACTGCCAGTGTGCATAACGGTAACGAATGTCGTCAAGTTTGTGGTGTTCAAACGGATTTCCTTAGCTACTTTATGAGCTATAAATAAAAGTGGGCTGAGCCAATGATAACGTATTAAAAATAAAAGTTTGCATCTGGTTAAAAATCATCAATTATTATTATAGGATTTGCCTGCTATAATCACAAGATATCAAGGCGTATTGTCACATATTTATTCTTTTAAGTTGATTATTTGCAGTCTCAAGCGTGTTTAGGCGCTGCTTATAGCCACAAATCTAAAATTATTAATGAATAATATTTATACTACACAAAATATAGCAATTCTAGAATATATATTTCAATATCATTGATTAGGTAGAAGTTATTGCAAAATGATGCTCTCACACAAATCATAAAGAGCTATCATGCAGTTAAATACGACATTATAGATAAATCTAATCGTTAATTGAACAAACAGAACCTTAGCTTGCCAACAGGTGAGCAAGCGAAAATCAAGTCAGTAGTAATTAATAAAGGATAGCATCATGGCCGGTCAAACTTTATATGACAAACTTTGGAATGCTCATGAAGTCACCAAGCGTGACGACGGTTCGAGCTTAATTTATATCGATCGCCATCTGTTGCATGAAGTGACGAGTCCACAAGCGTTTGAAGGATTGGAGCTTGCCAATAGAGCACCATGGCGTTTGTCTGCCAATATCGCCAGTCCTGATCACAATGTGCCAACAGTCACCAAAGAGCGCTCAGCAGGTGTCACTGGTATTAAAGACAAGGTATCACGTCTGCAGGTTGTCACATTGGATGAGAACTGCACCAAATTTGATATCGCAGAATTTACAATCAACGATGCGCGTCAAGGAATTTTGCATGTCGTTGGTCCTGAGCAAGGTCTTGTGTTGCCAGGTATGACCGTTGTTTGTGGTGATTCGCACACAGCGACACATGGCGCACTTGGTTGCTTAGCACATGGTATCGGCACCTCTGAAGTTGAGCACGTATTGGCAACGCAGTGCTTGATCCAAAAGAAATCAAAAAATATGCAAATCCGCGTCACTGGTCAACTTGGTGCGGGCGTGACCTCAAAAGACGTCGTGCTCGCCATTATTGCGAAGATCGGTACGGCAGGCGGAACTGGACATGCGATTGAATTTGCAGGTCAAGTGTTTGAAGACATGAGTATGGAAGGTCGTATGACTGTCTGTAACATGGCAATTGAGGCTGGTGCTCGCGTGGGTATGGTTGCCGTTGATGATACGACGATAGACTATGTTAAAGGTCGCCCGTACGCGCCAAACGAGTCACAGTGGCCACAAGCTGAAGCCTACTGGCGTACATTATATTCAGATGATGACGCAGTATTTGATACCGTGGTTGAGATCGATGGTAGCCAAATAGCACCGCAAGTATCTTGGGGTACCTCGCCTGAGATGGTCGTTGATATCACCCAATCGGTACCAACACCTGACCAAGCCATTGATGAAGCCCAAAAAGAGGGTTGGTTACGCGCATATACCTATATGGGTCTAGAAGCTGGTCAGAAAATCACGGACATTCAGCTTGATCGTATATTTATTGGCTCATGTACCAATTCGCGTATCGAAGATTTGCGGGACGCTGCAGCAGTGATCAAAGGACGCAAAGTGGCTGATAATATCAAAGAAGCCATCGTTGTTGCAGGTTCTGGACAAGTAAAACTACAAGCAGAGGCTGAAGGTTTAGATGCTTTGTTTACCGAAGCTGGTTTTGAATGGCGCGAGCCGGGTTGTTCAATGTGTCTTGCCATGAATGCAGACAAACTTGAGCCGCAAGAGCATTGTGCATCGACGTCTAATCGTAATTTCGAAGGTCGTCAGGGTAATGGTGGTCGTACGCATTTGGTCAGTCCAGCAATGGCAGCTGCAGCAGCGTTGGCAGGTCATTTTGTAGACGTTCGTACGTTTTAAGACTGATAATAAGTAGCTGACATCATGCTTATATCAACGATAAATATATGAGCATGATGTCAAAACGGTAAAAATTTATTTACTGTTTAATATGCTTATCAAGATCGTCAACCAGCAAAAATATAATTGATAGGAAATTTTATGCAAGCTTATAACACCCAAACCGGTATCGTTTGCCCACTTGATCGCGCAAACGTCGATACCGATCAAATTATCGCAAAACAGTTTTTGAAGTCTATTAAACGTACAGGCTTTGGCGTGAATTTATTTGATGATTGGCGCTATCTTGATGAAGGATATCCAGGCCAAGACCCCAGCACACGTGTTATCAATCCAGACTTTGTATTGAATAAACCCCGTTATCAAGGCGCTACTATATTGCTAGCACGCAGAAACTTTGGCTGTGGCTCTAGTCGTGAGCATGCACCTTGGGCACTTTCTGAGTATGGCTTTCGTACGGTTATCGCACCAAGCTTTGCTGATATCTTTTACAATAACTGCTTTAAAAATGGCATGTTACCGATTGTACTAGATGAAGCAATTGTGGATACTTTAATGAAGGCGACTGTTGCTAATGAAGGCTATGAGCTGACGGCAGATCTTGAGCGTCAGGTAGTCATCACGCCAACAGGCGAAGAGTATGCCTTTGAAGTGGATGCTTTTCGCAAACATTGCTTGTTAAATGGGCTAGATGATATCGGTTTAACCTTGCAGCAAAGCGATGCTATCAAAGACTACGAGCATAAAATGATGCAAAAAACGCCGTGGATCTTTAACGACGTACGCGCTTAGGTAAGGATTTTATGATGCCTTGCTCACAAAACTGCTGGCCAGTCGCAACGCATCGTTGAGTTATGGCGGTGAACTGGCTAAAATGAAGGGTAGTTTTTGACACATTTTATTATCTTCCTTATAAATTATCTTTCTGATAAACAGTAGCCGCCATTATGAATAAAAAACGTTATGCTCTATCGACAAGTACGATTGTTGCTGCAAGCTTATTTTTGTCAGGCTGCCAGCTATTGACGGGCTATCAAAAAATAGATGAGGCAGAAAGTGCGAAAGCGTGGGTAGGTAAGATCCAACCCGTTGCTGGCGAAGTAAATATCGCGTGCGTGGGTACTTACCACTGTGAAATCGTGCAAATAGATAAGACACTGGTTATTTCTCCTGATAATCATGAGCCAGTTAATCCTCAGATTGTAGAGGCTTTACCAAGTTATAAAGGTACTGCAACGCCCCAAATGAGCATAGAGATGACACCGCTCATGAGTAAAAACTCTATAAAGATATTGCCATTAGCCGCATCTGGTATGCCAGGGTTGACCAACTATTATGCACGGGTGATGCCTGCAAAACGTGAAGTCCATGTCAATTTTTATCCAGAGAATAACATGGGATACGTTGAGCGTTTTGCGATGATTCATGATTTTGCGGACGCAGGTACTTACAAGTTACGTGCTTATCAAAAGAAAAGTAGTGAAAAATCTGGCAGTTTGTTGGATACAGCGTCGCCTGAGCCTTTATGTATTGATCTATTACAAGGTAATAAGGTGCAGCGCCGATTCTGTAAACAGTTAGAGTCTGAGCACCAAGGTGAGTTTGTAGAGACAGGCATGGTCAAAGCAGTGACGTCAGCATCTAAACCTAAAACGACCACAGCGTAATAAAAATTAATTGATAAAAATATATCCAAAAGGATTAGTATGGCAACGATTTTAACATTAGCGGGCGATGGTATTGGCCCTGAAATCATGACTCAAGCCATCGACGTGCTCAAAGCCGTCAATGAGAAGTTTTCACTTGATTTGACATTAGAGTCTGGATTGATTGGTGGTGTGGCTATTGATGCCACAGGTGAGCCTTTACCTGATGAAACATTAGCGCGTGCACGTGCAGCAGATGCTGTATTATTAGGCGCTGTCGGCGGCCCTAAATGGGATACGATTGAACGTAGTAAGCGCCCTGAGCGCGGTCTGCTTAAAATCCGTGGTGAGCTGGGTTTGTTTGCCAATTTACGTGTGGCAAAGCTTTATCCGCAGCTAGCCAATGCGTCAAGTATCAAGCCTGAAATTATATCTGGTTTAGATTTGCTGATTGTTCGCGAACTGACGGGTGGCATTTATTTTGGCGAGCCACGTGGTATTCGCACACTAGAAAATGGTGAGCAGCAAGGCTATAACACGATGGTGTATAGCACCAGTGAGATTCAGCGTATCGGTAAAGTTGCTTTTGAGTTAGCAAAAACCCGTGCCCAAGCCGCAGGTACAGCTGCCAAGGTATGTTCAGTAGACAAAGCCAACGTCTTAGAAGTGACTGAGCTGTGGAAACAAACAATGATTCAGATGCAGCAAGCAGAGTATAGCGATGTGGCGTTATCCCATATGTATGCTGACAATGCTTGTATGCAGTTGATCAAAGATCCTAAGCAGTTTGATGTCATGGTAACAGGCAATATGTTTGGTGATATCTTATCTGATGAAGCGGCAATGTTGACCGGTTCTATTGGTATGCTGCCATCAGCGAGCTTGGATGAGGATGGCAAAGGTATGTATGAGCCATGTCATGGTTCTGCGCCTGATATCGCTGGGCAAGATAAAGCCAATCCATTGGCCACTATTTTGTCTGTCGCTATGATGCTGCGTTATACCTTTAAGCAAGAGGAAGCCGCACAAGCGATCGAGCAAGCAGTCAGTGATGTGCTTGATGATGGTCTGCGTACGCTTGATATTTTAGACAGCAGTGAAGCTGGACTCAAGCAAGTGGGCTGTCAAGAGATGGGGCAAGCGGTATTGGCTAAACTGGTATAAGTCAGCTAATCTAATGTAGACCATTTTAAGGTAGTTTTTACAGTTTAATCTCGTTCATTTTATACCCATAAGTTGCTGAGCAATTTATGGGTTTTTTCTGTTATATGATATTGAGTCATGCCTTATTGTAAACGGATCAGTGTGTTTGTTCACTCTCTTAACAAATGCACAGTAGGAAGAGTCGGTTATTAACATAAAGCTGTTAGGGAATAGTGGCAAGACTATGGCAATATATTTTTATAATAAATTTTTCGATATTTTTTGATATATGGTAACTATTTAGGGAGTTTTTTTATGTCTCAATTACTTAAGGTTAGCAGCCTTGTTATAGCGATGGGTACAACGTCCGCATTATTAATAGGTTGTAGTAGCAATGCTAATAATAGCGCACAAACGGCTAATGACAGCAAGTCGCCTAATAGTGGTATGACAGGTACTACAACAGATAATAATAACCATGCAGGAACCGAAGCAAAGATGAGTACTAGTAGCAACCAATCTACTAGTAACCAAACTAATAGCAACAGTATCGATGCTGATACGATGGACAGCACGATGACTGATAGTAACGATATTAGTCCAGTAACCAACGGTGTTAGTCAGCAAATAGAGGGTAATAGCAAAGCCGCAAATTCGCTAAATGAATTACTAACCAAAATTGAATACAGTACAGAAAATCTATCAGAAACTGCTAAAAAGGTAAATGAAGCAACATGGAAAGCTGATACCAAAATTGATCGTAATGTTGCTACCAAATTACAAGCGCTACTGAACTGGAATCATAGTGGTGTGGGTGCAGTGGATGGCTATTGGGGCAAAAACACGCGTAAAGCCATGCAAGCTTTTCAAAAGGCTCAAGGATTACCAGTAACTGAAGCGGTCAATGAAGAGACGTGGCAAGCATTAACTAAGAATTCTACGCTTACTTCACAGCCTGTATTGGTCAGTTATCAGCTGACAGATGCTGATGTGAATGTCAAAACTACCCAAATTCCTGCTAGTGCTGAAGCCAAGGCCAAGCTAGATGGTATGTATTATGAAAGCGTCCTTGAAGCCTTGGGCGAAAAATTTCATATCAGTCGTGATTATCTCAAATCGCTTAACCCCAATGCCAGCTTTAAAAGTGGCGAAACCATCATTGTCTATAACCCAGGTAACCCTAATACAACACCAGTGAGCCGAGTGGTCGCTGATAAAGACACGCAAACCCTATATGCATACGATGACAGTGACAATCTGGTTGCCAGCTATCCAACCACAGTAGGTAGCACAGCAACACCTTCACCAACGGGTACGCATAAAGTCAAAGTCAAAATTCACGAGCCAAATTACACCTATACTAGCGATAATGGCAAAAAATCTATTATCCCGCCAGGCCCTAACAATCCCGTTGGTGTGGTATGGATTGGCCTTAGC
Source organism: Psychrobacter sp. AntiMn-1 (assembly GCF_001854065.1). Lineage (NCBI taxonomy): Bacteria > Pseudomonadati > Pseudomonadota > Gammaproteobacteria > Moraxellales > Moraxellaceae > Psychrobacter > Psychrobacter sp. AntiMn-1. Next base: position 66,261 of record NZ_CP012969.1, read on the forward strand.
AAACCATCGTATGGCATTCATGGATCACCCGATCCTGAACGTATCAGTCGTCAGGCATCAGCAGGTTGTGTTCGCCTCACTAACTGGGATGCACTGAGCCTATTAGGTGTTATCAAGAACGATGCCACTGTCGAGTTCAAATAACTCATCGTTTAATTATTTCATAAAACGCAGACAAAAAAATACCGCTGAAATTTAGCGGTATTTTTTATGGTAAAACAAACAGCAAACACGAAATAGCTAAAACAGTGATAGGCAATAATGAGCAGGTTAGCGTTTTCATTATTATTATCAGTCAAACCACTCAAGCGTCTATATCAGCTATCAGCGATAAAGTAGCTATTTGGTTATTGGCTGTATTTTTATAAATACTTTTATAACCATATGAGTTGGCGAGTATTTAGTTTTTACCACGGTAAGTAATACGACCTTTAGATAGGTCATAAGGGGTCATTTCAACCTTAACTTTATCACCTGTCAAGATACGAATATAGTGCTTACGCATCTTACCTGAGATGTGTGCAATGATTTCGTGTCCGTTTTCTAAACGAACCTTGAACAAAGTGTTAGGAAGGGTATCAATGACTTCGCCTTCAAATTCGATAATATCGTCTTTTGCCATAATTTGTATCAATCAATTAAAAATAAGCCCATATTATACGTAAGTTAGCGGATTAAAGCAATACAGAACCTGGTTTTGACTTGACAGCATGTAAGTGATATGTATGCTAATTTAGTCAGGTAAGTTTAACCAAATCGGTGTGAGGGGTGCCTGCGGCAATAGTCGCTGGAAATGCTCAGGATAATAGGCATTGATGAAATACAAGCCATCCCCTGAGGCCGTAGGCGGCGCAATTGTTCGATCCTCTTTGCTCAAAATGTTTAAAAAGTCTGCTGGCTCTAACTCATGTCTGCCAATCGCGTATAGCGTACCCATCAAGTTACGAACCATGTGATGCAAAAATCCATCTGCCTGTATATCGAACACTATAAACTGACCATGAGCGAAAAGGTCGGCATGACTGACGGTACGTACTGGCTGATTGGATTGACAGGCTGCCGCACGGTAGCTGCTAAAATTGTGAGTACCAACGATATCGGCAGCTGCCTTTTGCATCGCTGCTAGGTCTAAAGGCTCATAGATATGGGTAACCTGATGATTGAGTATCGCAGGGCGCTGCGCTTGATTAAGGGTGATATAACGATAACGACGAGCAATCGCACCAAAACGCGCATGGAAGTCAGCTGGCATCGGTTGAATCCAGCGCAAAGCAATATCGTCAGGCAGTAGGCTATTGACACCGCGTAACCAGTTATGAGTAGGGCGATACGCATGCGTGGTAAAATGAGCAATCATATTGCTGGCATGGACACTGGCATCAGTACGTCCAGCGGCGATGACTTCGACGGATTCATTGGCGACCTTGCCGATAGCGGTTTCTAGTGCTTCTTGTACACCCAGCACTTCTCGTTGCCGCTGCCAACCATGATAGTGCGTACCCAAAAACTCAATCGCAATCGCCAAAGTATAGGTTGGTGAACGTTCAGGTTCGATAGTTTCAATCTTAGACATTTTGGTTTCTAAGCTTATAAAGTCGGAATTAATTAAGGAGCATTTATCGCTTTTTGATGCTTGTGCCAGGCTGACTGACATTATTCAACCAGCGCTGTCGGCGCCTTGCTGGACTGTCATAGCGCAGTAGCAACCATAACAACCGTGCATAAATAGCAGGGATGGTTAAGCGTCCACCAGCAATAACGTGGTAGTCATATTGCCAACTGCCTGCCGCGTAGCTGTCGCTCACACCGCCAAACGGACATTGACTGGCAGATATCACCATGTGTCCATGCTCGTGAACCAAATCAAGCGTCTTTGCTAGTGCAGTCGAATAGGGAATATTCCCCGCGCCAAATCCTAATAGGATAATGCCACAAGACGGCTGTGATAATAACGCTTGTAGTTGATCATTGAGCACCTGAACATCATTAGGTAAGCAGTATAAAGCATGGATTTTGGCCTGATCAGCACTTGCTTTGATATTGGGTAGTAAGTCTTGCTGATCATCAAGCCAATGCTGCCTACGGGTATCTGAGAGATTTTTTATATAACTGTTGGCTGGATACGCTGCTCGAGAGTGACCAGTAAATGCCATAAGGTCATGACTGTGAATTTTTTGCACCGTTTGTGCAGGCCACGATTCACCGCCAAAGCTGATCTTGACACCTGATTCACCAGCCGCAGCTAGCTTCAATGAGTCGTTAAGGTTGCCCCAAGCGTCGCTATGAGCATCGATATCGTAGGAGTGAATCACTTCACTATCTAATAACGGCCGCATACTTCCAGTGACCACAATACAAATATCGCTACCGGCAAACGCTTCTGCTAAAAATGCACCTAAATAACTCAACGTGTCAGTGCCACTAATCAGGACAAAGCGTTTATTACCTTGATTATAAGCATTCAGTAATAGCTGATAAAAATGTACAAAATCAACTGGCGTAAGCTGGCTACTGTCTTTGATCAGCGTGTTGTCTAGCCATGAAATTTCTGGTGAACCAGTCGTATTGCCTTGCTCAGCCAATAGTTTTTGTAGCGTAGGTAAAAAGATATCTGCCGATAGCGGCGCTAGAGGTTTGCCATAGCTACCAAAGGTACCACCAGCATAGATTAATTGAATGGGGTCAGACATAGTTTTGGTCATAAAAGAAGATGGCATAGTATCAACACAGTAAACAATTATGAAAAAAGAAGCGCCAGAGCGTTTATTAGTGACAGGTTGAGAGGTCAGTAATAGATAGTATCAGAATTAAATGCAAAAAATCAGCAAGCCTCCGATAATAAGAGATACTTGCTGATAGGCATCTAAACGACTGATTATGCTGTGCGCTCAAGTAATAGTTGTGCTTGTTGTTTCTGCTCACTATTACCCTGAGCGATCACTTCATTAAGCAAACGTTTGGCACTGTCATATTCGCCTAATTGTAAATACTGATTGGCTAAATCTAGCGTCACTTGATTGCTATCTAATGATTTTACAAAGTCAAAATCTGCGGCAAAGCGCGATGAAAAATCTTCTGCTGATTCAACCGCTTCATGACTGATATCTGTTTCAGGTTCTGCTGGTGCAACGGTAGAGGCTGGGGGAGTCGCTACGGAAGAATCTAATAAAGAGTCAGTTTCTATGATATCGAAGTCATCAGCTATAGGCGTGTCATCATCAAATCTTAACGACGTAACTGGCGTAGTATCTGATGCTTCAAAAGCATCAATGTCGGTGTCATCGTTGATCAGTTGTTCTTCAAAACTTAAGTTTGCAACGCTATCATCTTCGAGAGTACTACTGTCATTATCAGCGTTTTCAAAGTCAATATCTTCCAAAACAAAGCCATCAATATCGTTACTTACGTCAGTAGTAGATGGCTCATTAATCGCGAAAGTGTTAACGGCATCAATATCGTCTGATTCGTCCAGATCGTCTAAAGATAAAGTAAAGTCATCTTCAATGTTTTGGACAGCATTGCTAGAAGCTTCTTCTTCATTTTTATTAACAGAAGCATCTTTATCTGCATCGGCTGCTAAATCATCAAAATCTAAGATGAAGTCGTCTTCTAATACTAATGCTTCGCTTTCACTGTCTTGAACATCTGATACGTCAGAATTTTCAATTAAAGTGTTTTCTGCAGGTGATTCAAAATCGAACTCAAAGTCACTAAGGTCGTTGTCTTCTATGACCTCATCATTCTTGGCCTCGTTATTTTCGATGGTATTAGTATGGTCGCTTGTAGAAATATAAAGGCTATCATCATCCGTGGCCAATGATGTAACAGGAGTCTCATCAGTAGCATTTGACTCATTGAAATCATCTTCTAAGTCACTGAGCGTCAGATCAAAGCTATCGTCTACGTTTTCAGTAGGCTCACCTGAAAACACTGGGCTATCGATAGGTTTGTCTATTACTAAATCGTTATTATCTTCAATAACAGGACGATCAGATATGTTAGCGGTATCATCGGCTTGATTAGTAGTAGATAAATCGAAATCTAGACTATCAAAACCATCTTGATTGTTTTCTGTTGTTGCCTCGTCTGTTACCACTTCTGGTGCGGCTACTGGGCTTTGCTCTCCAATGTATAAATCTTTTAATTCATCAGCAAGCGTAATGGTTTTGGCATCGTTATGCATTTTAATGCGGTTATAGACATCATGAAAGTTTTCTGGCTGATCTAGCGTAGCGTATATGCTCAATAGCTTAATAGATAACTGACTGTCATTAGGCTTTTCGTTTAGTCCACGATTGATCGTTTCAATGGCTTTGTCGTAGCGCTGTTGATCCATGAAACGCTGGGCAATCGTAATATGATCGAACTTATTGCTATCATTTTGATTGGTTTGGGCAGCAGTGCCATAATCCGTTTTTGATGCTGGTGCAGCGGTATTTTTTACTGAGCTTGCAGGTGGTTGTACACTTTGGTTTTGTGCTTTATTTTTGCGCAATAAAAAAACAGCGACTAACAGGATAAGCACCAATCCAGCGATGATATATAGCATATTGTCCATAGTTATTCCTACTCCTAAGATCACAGCATCGTGCGTTGATCCGTTAGGCAATTATTGATTGCGTAGTTTTTTGAGACGAGCTTGTAGCTCAGCCAGTTTTTGATTTTGTAATTGAAGCTTTTTCGTATAGTTGTCCAGCGCGCTGCTGGTTTTTGACAAGCGCTGAGCTTGTGAGGCAGTCTCTTGTCTTGATGCTTTTAGCGCTGCTAATATATCGGTGCTTAGACCATTGCCTTTATCTGCCGCTGATTTCGCCTGAGTGCCATCTGCATTACCATCATGACCAGGGGCAAGGACAGAAAACTGTGCTTGCGGTAGTGTCTGGGTCTTAGTGGTTGGTTTTGTAGAGACACTTGCGGCTTGAGAGACATCAGCTGGTTTTTTAGACGTCTTTTGCGCTGGCTTTTTTGGCACAGGTGTATTCGCTCGGCGGCTATATTGTCTTTGAGCACTAATGGCTGCTTCTAAGCTTTGCTGTGACGGTATAACATCGTAGCTAGGTAAGCGAAGCTTAGCATCTGCTTTTAGTTGGTCAGCATCTTGATTAATAAAAGCATCAGGGTTCTGTGACTGAATTTGTTTCATTACAGTCGACGTGTCTAGGTTGTTTTCACGTGCGATCTGCTGCGCGATCATCCACAAACTATCATTGCGTTGCACCTGATACTGAGTTGTTGCATTCCTCGTTACTTTATTGCTAGCTGTACTTGGATTATTCATAGTTTTGGATGGTACAGGTGATGCTATATTAGCAGGTATATTACTGCCTTGAGCTGCGGCGATAACACGATTGTCTGAGTCGATTGCACTTTTTGAGTCATCTCTCGCTTTAGGGGTTGTTGCTTTGACAGGTGAGCTTGCCATGAGGTCAGAGTCTGCTTTACTGCTTGGTTGTATTTGGCGCGTCACTTGTATGTTTAGGATATCAAGCTGCTTGTCAGTACTTGGCTTATCTGCCGCAACTACGTTGTTATGAGTGCGCGCCTCAGTACCGCCTTTATCATCAGGTGTCATGGTACCGCTACTACTACTTGCTACACTTAATCCACTGTTATCCGAAGTGTTCACCGAGCTTTGGCTGTTACCAATAGCAGTTGAATGACCGGTATTATTTTTTATGTCAGCATTGCTGTTTAAGCGACCATTATTGAGACGGCTAGGTGTATAGGTAAGACTGTTGACCTGTGAGATAGCCGTCACTGTTGGCGCCTGAATATTAGGTGCTGGTGATGTAGAAGCCAACAATTCAGTCGCTGATTTGCTTGGTTTTGATAACTTGGGCGAGGATATAGCAGGGGCCGACATCAGTGGCGGCGGCGCGCCTTTTCTGACCGTCAAAGGCATGGCATTACTTACAGAAACGCTAGGCAAATTTGGCTTCTTGGCACCTGTGGCGATATTCTTACCAGTATTGATAGGTACACTATCTTTTAATGGCATCAGTAGCGTTTTTGGTACCATATTTTGCCGACCATTATCATTAATCGCTAAAACGACATCAGCAAAAGGCTTAGACACAGGCTGTGATGTGGTAATAAAAACTTGACCGCTGGTCGCCGAAGTAGGCTGAAAGCGTACCCTCATAGAGTCAGTCGAGGTCAACCCCATTTGCTGGTAAATGGTCGAGTTTGCCAAACTGGCAGAAAAGTCAGCTGATTGAATGTTACTGACGACGATGCTCGCTACTAAAGGCTCATGCTGGGCCGAAGTGACCACCGTCTTACCAATGGTTGCTGCTTGTACGCTCGGCACTAACACGGCGGACCCTACAGAACAAAATAGTGCCATCGATACCGCGCGATGTACAGTAGTCAAGCGACGAGATAGATGACAAGACATGAGCAGCCCTTTAGTATAAATAAGTTGTCTTTGCTGTTATAACAAAATACCGTTTAGTTTACCAGTTTATTTCACAACTGTTGTGTCCAATGCACAAAGTGTCTTTGTAGTGTTCACTGAGCTTTTTTATCTAGTAGCATGGCATCGCCATAACTAAAGAATCGATACTGTTTTTCGATAGCATGTTGATAGGCGTGTTCAATAGATGCCTTACCTGCGAATGCTGATACTAGCATTAGTAGTGTCGATTTAGGTAAGTGGAAATTGGTCAATAACCGATCGATAACGCCGAATTTGAACCCAGGGTAAATAAATATATCTGTATCGCCTGACCAACTAGAGAGTGCCTGACCGTCAATGGCAGTTTTTTGATAAGCCGTTTCGAGAACACGCGTCACTGTGGTACCAATCGCAATAACCTTTTTACCATTCGCGTGCGTTTGATTGATGAGGTTTGCCGTGGTCTGCGGCAAATGCGCGTATTCACTATGCATGGTGTGATTGAGTAGGTTATCTGTTTTGACGGGAGCAAAAGTACCCGCCCCAACGTGCAATGTGACAAAAGCGGTATTGATACCTTTCTCGTCAAGCTTGCTCAGTACGGATTCATCGAAGTGTAAGCTTGCCGTTGGTGCAGCCACGCTGGCGAGCTTGGCAGGATCATGAAAAACGGTTTGATAACGAGTGTTGTCAGTGTCATCAGCATGGCGCTCAAAGTAGGGCGGGATAGGCAGTTCACCATAAAGCTCTAGATGCGGCAATATCGGCGCATCAAACGCCAAAATGAATAAGTTGTCTTGGCGACCAATCATCGTAGCGCTCATATGACCATCGGCAAGTTGTAAGCGTTGACCAAGCTTGAGCGCTTTGCTGGCTTTTACATGGCAAAGGGCAATATGCTCTTGATTAACTGCTTCATCATTGGTGTCTTTTAGATGCAGTGGCACTTCATCCAAGTCCGAGATATCGACTAGGCGTTCAATCAGTACTTCAAGCTTACCGCCAGTATCCTTTTGACCAAATAAGCGTGCTTTCATCACCTTGGTATCATTAAAGACAATCAGATCTCCAGCCTCTAATAAGTGAGGCAACTCAGAAAACAAACGATCTTCTACACGAGTGTCATTTATTTGAGTACGAGCTGGCAAGTATAGAAGTTTTGAAGCAGAGCGCTGCGCTAATGGGTAGCGTGCAATCAGACTGTCTGGCAGCTCATAGTCATAATCTTCAACGCTCAGATAATCTAAGACGTCGTTTTTTTTGTCGGTATCAGTTGGCGCGTCAGTATCAGTAGAGTCAATGTGAGAGTCGGTCATAATCAGTCTTTAAATGGATAGGGATTTTGGCACAATTGTAGCAGAAATACCTTTGTGAGAGGATACTTTGCTCAGCAGTAATCATGTATAAGATATGCTTCAAACCTATAAATAGCCTAAGTAAATATTATAGGCTATGTCAACTTACAAAGAAGTTTTTATCAGTTGTAGACTAATTTACTCGAATAGATTTAGTTGAGGCAGTAACTGAGCGGCAGGTGCTAACGAAGAAAAAGTCACACCAACTAGCCGAATAGGCAGCTGGCGTGGAATATCCAAGAATAGCTTGTCTAGCCAATAATGTGCAGACTCAGCGCTATCAAACGTCGTAGAAAGCGTGTGTGAGCGAGTGATTTGAGTAAAGTCTGAATATTTGATTTTTAGAGTAATGGTATGAGCGACTAACTGCTTTTGGTGCATTTGATTAAAGGCATCGGCGTTTTGCTCATATATTTGGGTGAGTAGCGCGTCATCATCATTTAGATTATTTTTGAATGTGGTCTCTGAACCAACAGACTTGTGCGTGCGTTCAGACTTTACAGGGCGCGCATCGCGGCCATGAGCAATATCATGATAAAACTGACCACGTTTACCAAATTCTTGTACCAATACGGCAGCTGGTGTACGCCGAAGATCAGCGCCATTACTTACACCCATCGCATGTAAGCGCTTTGCCGTTGCTTTGCCTATGCCATGAAACCGCTCAATGGGTAGCGTGCTAATAAAGTGATCTGCCTCTTTTGGCGTGATGATGGCTGTACCGTTAGGCTTATTGATGTCAGAGGCAATCTTGGCGAGCATTTTATTAAATGACACGCCAGCAGACGCAGTCAATCCTGTATATTCCAATATCTGCGCACGTAACCAATTGGCCATCAATGTCGCTGAGCCTTTGTGTACAGATAACCCTGTGACATCAAGATACGCTTCATCTAATGATAGCGGCTCCACATGGGGCGTTAAACTATGCATAATGCGGCGAATATCACTACTGACCGCTCGATAAACCTCGAAACGCGGTCTTACAAATATCACTTCTGGGCAAAGTTTGCGAGCTTCATAGCATGACATTGCAGAGCGTACACCGAATTGACGCACCTCATAACTGGCAGCGGCAACCACACCTCGACCATTAGGATCGCCACCAACCACCAATGGCTTACCACGTAGTTCAGGAAAGTCACGCTGCTCCACACTGGCATAAAAAGCATCCATATCGATATGAATAATTTTACGGGAGTTCAATTGAATAGAGTCTGTCATATTCAATATTTTACCTGAATTAATGGCTTTTTCTATTATCAATTGTTAGAGACCAAAGTAGCTTTTCCGTAAATTTTTGACTAAACCGCAATAATATTTAACTATTGATATATATTGGTAATTAAATATATTGTAATGTTATGTACAGCAAACAAGACAACTTTATAAACCTTATGCTAATGTTAGCGAACAGTTGTTTTCTATCAGCATCTTTTATTAAGAGGTTTGGTAAGTTATTTTATTTTAATAAACCGTCTATCTTAATAGAGCTGCCATTCATCATAAATTTGATGGACATCTATTATAGTTGGCAGATTAAAGTTTTAAACTATAAGTATTCACAGTAATAGGTACGGTAACAAGAGTAGTTAACGCCTCATATATTTTTAGTACTGTAAAAAGACGTTGTTTGTAGCGCTCATACCAAACTTGTGCATTGAGTACTGGTAGATTAGCTCTTTAAAAAAATATCGTTGCTAGAGAGTTCAGAACGACCAAGGAGCAGAAAATGAATAACGAATTGAAAGGGAGTGATTTAACACGGGCAATGCTAGCACGCGGCGAAAAACGAGTATGGTGTGCAGTTTGCGATGACAGCGACGAGCAAGCTATGATGGATCATTGTGGTAATGACTTTACCGCGTATATTGTGTCGTTTCGTAATGGGTCTTTTTATTGCAGTGCTGGCATGCCATGGAGCTATGCCGTACCGATTAAGATAAGTGTTGTTAGAGAATCTGAAGTAGCGATGTAAACAAAGAATTCACAGATATAAAAGTAACAGACACAAAAAAACCTCCGAAAAGGGAGGTTAGATTGTACTGCTATATGGTACCAGTGGTCGGACTCGAACCGACACGCTTTTAAAGGCAACGGATTTTGAATCCGTCATGTCTACCAATTCCATCACACTGGCATGTTAGAAGATAATGTCTATTAAATAAATATTATCGAATTGGGCTACAGGGTTAACTCTGTATAGGCTGCGTATTATAGCAGCCTATTTTTGGTCGTCAAGACTTATTTAAAATAATTTTCGATCAATTCAACATTTTTATCCTACAAAGGCACGTTCAACTGCGTAATCTGCTTGCACACCCATGCGCGGTGATACAGTCAGACCAAAATCATCTAGAATGGCTGACACTTCGGCGTTGAATGGCATGCTGCCACATAACATGACGCGGTCGTCGTCTTTATTCATTGGAGGCAAACCGATGTCTTCGAATAATTTGCCAGACTTCATCAAGTCTGTGACTCGGCCTTGGTTTCTAAACTCTTCACGAGTGACAGTCGGGTAGTAGATGAACTTTTCGCGGAACCATTCACCAAAGATTTCATCATTCGGTAGCTCATTTTCGAACATATCGCGATAAGCCAAATCATCAACGTGGCGGACACCATGAACCAAAATAACTTTGTCAAAACGATCATATACTTCAGGGTCACGTGCCAATGCCAAGAAAGGGGCAAGTCCGGTACCTGTTGAGAGCATGTATAAATGTTTGCCAGGTAATAAATCATCTAATACCAACGTACCTGTTGGTTTTTTGCTGACCAATAGCTCATCGCCGACTTTGATGTGCTGCAAACGTGAGGTTAAAGGGCCGTCTTGAACTTTGATGGAGAAAAACTCTAAATGCTCTTCGTAGTTAGGACTAGCAATCGAGTAAGCACGTAGCAGTGGTCTACCATCGACAACAAGACCAATCATCGCAAATTCGCCATTACGAAAGCGTAGGCCATCGTCACGAGTGGTTTTAATGCTAAATAGAGAGTCATTCCAATGATGAACCTCTGTGACCGTTTCGGTGCGAAGTTTTGACATAAAGTCCTCGTTAATTAATAAGTGGTTATCGCTGTCGTTAGGCTTAAATACGTATTAAATCAAAATTTTCAATGATAGATTAAAAAATATAAAAACCTATCAGTATTCTAATAGTTATCGAAAAAGCTGAATGTTAAAACGTACCTACCGTAAAATTCAATAATCAGGTTTATCTATCAGCCGATAGGGCTGTAGACTATTTTTCTTGCATGTTAAATCATCAGTATTGATAAGAGGAGTTACAGATAAGCCAAATGTAAAAGACTCTCATCAAAAAATTTCTTGCACATGATATCAAACTTTAAAGTAAAAATCCGTCTAGCTGCTACCCACCAGCATGATAAAATGGAATATCGTTAGTGAGTAATTTTGTATCATTTGGCCAAATTGTCTAAAAAGAACCGTTTTTTATTACTGGAGCCGCGCTATGTCTGATGACAATATGTCTTTAGATAACTCTCACCACGCCCCAATCATTGGCTACCATCGTGCGCCGCTTTCACAAAAATTTGGGGCGCCGCGTCAGCCGAATTTGGTCGCGCTGATCAGTGCCATTGAAATGCTAGCGCCCTACGATACGCCAGCCGCGTTTGAGGGTTTAGAAGACTTTAGCCATATATGGATCAGTTGGCAGTTTCATCATAATTATCGAGATAAAGACAATCAACAAGCCAATAATGGCTTTCGAGCGCAAGTGCGGCCACCAAGACTGGGTGGCAACCAAAAGATAGGCGTATTTGCCAGTCGCAGTATGTATCGTCCATCAGAACTGGGACTGTCCGTTGTCAAACTTGAGCGTATTGAGATAGTACAAGGTCGCGTACTACTTATCATCAAGGGTGCTGATATGATAGATGGCACGCCAATTATCGATATAAAGCCGTACGTAGCTTATAGCGACGTGCTTCTAGATGCAAAAAGTGGATTTGCACCGATTGCGCCAACATTGCTAGATGTGGTCATAACAGAGGCGGCTTACGAACAATTTATGCTGCTAGCAAGCGTAGCAGAGCCTGCTGAAGTCAGTAATAATGATGCAAGCCATAGCTCTATAAAGAGTGTGCCGAAAAGTGCTACAGTTGCTTCGATGGTCGAGCACATACAAAGTCAATTGCTAATCTCTGATATCGATGCTATCAAAGCGCTAATTGCGCAAGATCCAAGGCCTGCATACCGCCGCAGAGAGAAAAAAACCTCATTTATCATGCGCTATAAGTCTGTTGATGTGAGCTTTTGGCTGATAGACTCAGGACAGTTGCAAATAACAGCGGTAGTGGCAATATAAGTGATATGAATCGATAGCATGTTTGTCAACGTACCCCAAACAATAAAAGAAGAAAAATATGGCTGCTCAGAATTATTCGATAGTGATTGATTTACGCTGGTGCCTAGATGAATTATTGGCAGATAAAGTCATCGATCAACGTGGCTATAATTTGGTAATCACCAGCCGCCGAAACAAAGCGCAGCATCCATTGCTGACGATTAGTGAGTTTGGCTTGCCCAATGGCCATGCCCTAGATGGTAACTCTGATAATAAGTTGACGCTGGCATGGCTAAATCAGTGGCTAGCGGCCAAAGCAGACATGCCACTCGTTCGTATTGATCCATTAAAAGTTGACGTCCCGGCAGTGACGCAGCTGATGTCTTTTGAATATGCACGCTCACAGTATATTTTGCCCATTGAGGTCACTTTAGATGAAGTGGTCATCGGGACAGATCAACCTTTTTATACCGATTGGCACTCAAATATCGAAAAGCTAATCAAGTCAAAAAGCTATCGCACGGTCTATATCAATCCTGAGCAAATCAATCGCTACCGCCAAGAGTTCTATCAAGTCACGCAAGCAATAGCAGGGGCAAATAGTGTTCACAAACGTGCTGCGGCTGATGTTACTAATGTCGAAGCATTGCTGCAATTGGGTGACAACACCAACCCTGATGCCAATGACCAGCATATCGTCAGAGTCGTTGATTGGCTCTTACAATATGCTTTTGAGCAGCGTGCCAGTGATATCCATTTGGAGCCGCGCCGTGAGACAGGAAAAGTGCGTTTTCGTATTGATGGCGTGCTGCATACTGTGTACGAGATGCCACTCGCGATTATCGTGGCAGTGACGGCACGTATCAAAATCTTAGGGCGTCTGAACGTTGCAGAAAAACGTAAGCCGCAAGATGGTCGACTAAAAACGCGTACGCCGAAAGGGCTAGAGACTGAGCTACGTCTCTCTACCATGCCCACTGCCTTTGGTGAAAAGCTGGTCATGCGAGTCTTTGACCCTGAAGTGCTCGTACGCTCGTTCGCGCAGCTTGGTCTGTCGGGTAAGCAGCTTGAGACGTGGCATGAGCTGACCGCAAATCCCAACGGCATTATTTTGGTCACGGGCCCAACCGGATCAGGTAAAACCACCACCCTTTATAGCACGCTCAAGCAGCTAGCCACTGAGCAGGTGAATGTTTGTACGATTGAAGACCCCATTGAGATGATCGAGCCTGCCTTTAACCAAATGCAGGTCAATCCAGGTGTCGATTTGTACTTTGCGGATGGTATTCGCTCCCTGATGCGTCAGGATCCTGACATCATTATGGTTGGGGAGATACGGGATGCAGAAACAGCAAATATGGCAGTACAAGCCTCACTGACGGGGCATTTGGTGCTCTCGACCTTGCATACCAATGACGCACCAAGTTCTATTACGCGCTTGCACGATCTGGGTATTCAGCCTTTTTTGACCTCAGCGACTATATTAGGGGTCATGGCACAGCGCCTGTTACGGACGCTATGTCCGCACTGCAAAAAAGCAGTAGAGGTGACGCCGGACAGCGAAATAGCCATTCAGTGGCAAGAGCTTGTTCAGCCTTGGCGCGCGCCAGTACCCACACAGATTTATACCGCGCAAGGCTGCGAGCACTGTCGACATACTGGCTATCAAGGACGAGTCGGACTCTATGAGATTATGCCGCTCTCTAATGAGTTAAAAAAATTGGTCGCTGCCGATGCCAATTTAGACGTACTTAAGCAACAGGCATACCGCGAAGGGGTGCAACCCTTACGTGTCTCTGGTGCAAAACGCGTGAGTGAAGGGGTGACGACGATAGAAGAGGTGATGCGTGTGGTGCCGCTACATTAGTATGAGGTATTTACAAACCAGATTATCAACAATAGCCACACCTAAATATTGCTGTGTTTGACTATAGCGATATTTTCTCGACTTGAAAATATAAGTCTTTAGAGCAATCAACACACTAACGAATGTTAAATTCCAATAACTTTTACTGATATTGTTCCAATAACGAGATTATTTATGTTTACAGATACACATTGCCACCTTAACCGCTTAGATCTAACCAAATATGATGGCCAACTGGCTGGCGCGATTGACGCCATGAAAACGGCTAATGTCACTCGCGCGATGGCGATCATGTGTGATTTTGCTGAATATGATGAGATTGCTGATATTGTCAGCACTTATAATGATGAGACTTTAAACCTAGGGATGAGCGTCGGTATTCATCCTTGTGAAGACATTGGTATATTACAATCAGCGACAGTCGAGCGTCTGATAGAAACGGCCAAAGCGGATCATGTGTGGGCAATTGGAGAGACAGGACTCGATTATTACTGGTCAACAGAAAACAAAAAAGCGCAGCAAGCCAGCCTTGCGCGTCATATTCATGCCAGTCAGCAACTAAAAAAGCCACTCGTCATCCATATGCGTGATGCCAAAGAAGACACGATTGATATTCTAAAAAGTGAAGGTGCGGAGCATGGCATCATTCATTGTTTTACTGAAGATTGGGAGACGGCGAAGCGTGCGCTAGATCTAGGGTTTTATATCTCATTCTCAGGTATCGTGAGCTTTAAGAGCGCGCAAGACATCAAGGATGCAGCTCAAAAAATGCCGAGAGACAGAATACTTATTGAAACTGACAGTCCATACTTGGCGCCAGTCCCCAAACGCGGTAGACCAAACGAGCCTGCATATGTTCCCTACGTGGCAAACTGTATCGCAGACATGTATGGATGTAGTAGCGAGGAAGTCGGTGCACTGACGGCAAAAAACTTTGAAAATTTACTGGCACAGTATCATTAAAATGGTTATGCTATGACCACTCAGTCATTTATTTGATAGTCTTGTGGTTCAATCCCCTTAGGTATGTATCACACTAAATATAGCCACCTGATTATCAATGACTATTTAGCAAACATAAGCATATTC
Source organism: Psychrobacter sp. AntiMn-1 (assembly GCF_001854065.1). Classification (NCBI taxonomy): domain Bacteria; kingdom Pseudomonadati; phylum Pseudomonadota; class Gammaproteobacteria; order Moraxellales; family Moraxellaceae; genus Psychrobacter; species Psychrobacter sp. AntiMn-1. The sequence goes on from NZ_CP012969.1 coordinate 81,285, forward strand.
CCTTTTGTGGTCCTCGAGCAGTCTTGGTACAGTCTCATACTTTCATTGCCGATGTACTGCCGTAAATGATGGTTGTATGCTTAATCTTGTCATGTTTTAGGAGAGATTATGAGTCGTCAGCATCAGTTTAAGGCACGAGAAGAAAATATCTTAGCGATGGCAGAGCAATTGCTACTTGAGTCAGGCGATGGTGATATTACTTTGGACAGTTTGGCAGATCAGCTCGACTTGGCTAAAGGCACGCTATATAAGCATTTTTCTAGCAAAGATGAGCTTTATCTGCGTATTATTATCCGCTACGAAGAGCAGCTATTTGATATCAACCGTATTGATGACTGTCCCTCGGCAGGCGTTGCCCGCATGATTCTTCAGCAGCTATTTAATCCACAAAAAGCCATGCTATTGAATCAAATCGAAGAGCGTCTGGCAGCATCGGTCACTGGTCTGAATCGCTTATTTGGCGAGTTGTATGATATTCGTCGCCAGCGTATGAAGCGCTTGATTGATATTATCAGTGCTTATCTGAAAGACGAGCATAGTAGTCTGAGTACTCGCGATTATTTATCTTCTATTTGGGCGATGGGTCAAGGCGGTGCGGGTCTACTAAACTCAAGCTTTTATCAGCGTTATTTGGGTCGACGTGATACCTTGCGCTACGCCTTTGTTCAGCAAATGCTAGAATTGCCGAGTCATTATCCTGCCGAAGATGAAGAGGTGATGGATGAGGATATGCAAGAATTAGTAGAGCAGATCGATACTGAATCAGAAGAGCATCGCAATACCAATTATTAGAATGTCGACTGATTTTCGATGTCATTGATTATTTAGTGTTACGTGTTGTCATACCTGATATGGCAGCACGTCAAAATGTATCTTTCAATGTATCTTTCTTAGCGTTCATAAAAATGAACGTTATCACCCTATATACAAAACTGAATTACAGGCTTATAGGTGCAATATGCCGGTCACTGTCAAGACTCAGTCCAGCTCAGCAGCCAATTGCCCTTTAGCCATCGTCGGTCAATCGCCTTGTCCAAATCGCTTTGGTATTTTAGCTACATCGTCTGATTGTAGTTGTCTCTCTCTATCAAGTAATGCATGTCCCTCACAACATACCTCATCAATAAGCAGTCATAAGCAAAGTGGTTTTACGCTGGTTGAAATCGTGGTAGTGGTGGTGATTCTATCTATATTTGCCGGCATGATGAGTCTGTCTGTCGGCAGTAGTGACTCTCGCAAAAACCGCGCCTTTTATGAACACTTCACTGATTCGCTGAGCTACGTCCGTTTGCTATCAGTTGAGCGTATGCAGCCGATGGGCTTACGTTTGCAGGCAGATAAGCAGGGACAGGTAGCGCCTGTAATCGTTACCTTATCGAATCCTTATATTGCCTATCAAACGGCTGATATTTCAGTAGGTAACAGGGACAACCAGCCAAAGAACGCAATGGAGCTGTCTGCTGATTTGAGCAGTCTGTCAGACTCTACTGGAGAGACTCAGCCAACACCGAGCTGGGAGGTTGAATCAGAGGTTAGCTTGCCTGAGCTGCCCGCTGGCGTGAGTATCAGAGTGCAGAGCTTGGATGCTAGTAATTCAACGAGTACAGGACAGACGCAAACGCTACAGCCTTGGTTTAGTGATCAAAGCGTGCCGCAGGTACTATGGTTTGGTACGGGCCAAGCGACGCCTGTCAACATCGAAGTAATTCACGATTCGCGTCTGGTGGGTGAGGTGATTACGATAATGCCCGATGGTAGTATGATGATAGGGCAGGGATTATAGTGAATAAGTTGTCCAAATATTCGGCGACGAAGGCTCAGCCTACGTCTCTCAAATCTATATCACTTAAGTCTGGGCGCGAGAGTGGTTTTACCTTGATTGAGGTAATGGTTGCCTTAGCCATTCTGGCAGTAGTGGCCGTCGCGGCGAGCCGTGCTAGCAGTGCGTATTTGAAATCGGTTGATATATTGCGCACCCGCACGCTTGCTCATTTTGTCGCACAAAATGCCGCTGCTGATTTGCGTATTCAAGACACATGGTTGACCGCCAACCGTACCCAAACGATTAATGCTCAAGGGCGTGACTGGCAAATAGTCATGACTGTCGGTGATGCCATCACACCTGCACTAAAACAAGTAAATATCGCAGTGGCGCCTATCATAGACGGACAGGCAGGCACGTCGGTCACTGATATTAGTGTCATGCTAAGCAATGCCGACCAAGATACAGGCAGTTTAGATTTAAGTAGTGAAAGTAGTATCGGACAAGCAGGGGGCGGCTTGTGAGTATGAAACTACAGCGCGGATTCACGCTCCTTGAGCTAATGGTTGCCATGGCGATATTTGCCATGCTGGCAGTGGCAGGCTGGCAAGTATTTGATGGTGTCAACCGCGCCCGCGAGCGCGTACAACGTCATGCGGATAATTTAGCCGTACTACAGTATGCCTATCTACAATTACAGCAAGACATGGCACAAATAATCCCGTATCAAGCGCCTAATACTCAAAATACTGGGACGGCGAGTAGCGATATAAATGGCAATACGAATAATAATGCTCAAGACAATACGCCTGAGCCATTTATGAGCTTGGACGGTGAACATATCAGCTTTGTACGCTTTGCTGATCCTGATCCACGTTATCAAAGCAGCACTAGTCTCCAGCATATTGAATATATTTTTGCAGATGAGCGCCTGATACGTCGTCAATATACCAGTCTTGAAGATGGACGCGATAGCGTCAGTTTAGACAGTGTGTTATTAGAAGGTGTTACTGCTGGGCGTTGGCAAGCCTATTTGCCAGAGCTTAGCACCAAATTTCCAAGCGATGACGTCAATAATAGTAGCAATACAAATATAGCATTGGGGCAAGCAGCGGGTGCTAACCCCGATGTTGTTTTGCTACCCAAAGGGGTTGCCGTCAACTTTACTTATCAAGAGATACCAATCACTTGGCAGTGGGCCCTAGCGCCACAACCAATACCCCGTAGTAGCGCAAAGGCTGCTAATAGCAGCGATAGTAATGATAATAGCAGCGACAATAATAATGGTAGTGATAGTAACAACAGTAATAGCGGTAGTAATACAGATAATAGCAGTGTGGGACACAGTAATTGAGAAGGTAGTATTTAACATGCATCACTTGCTCAGCGACATAAGCTCTCTATGACAATGAAAGCAAACTCTCAGCGCGGTGTGGCGCTGCTTACTATCTTACTATTGGTGGTGAGTATCACGGTGGTGGCAAGCGCGATGCTTGCTAGCCAAAAAGTTGCGATTAGGCGCAGCGGATTATTGTTTGATCAAAATCAGCTATTGCAAGACATCGATGCCGGTCAGCAGCTGGCAGTGACGATGATTCGTGCTGATAGCAAGCTTAACGACACCGATAGTGAGCAAGATATCTGGGCACAGCCGATACTGCCGTACACATTAGCGAATCATAGTGTCAGCATCGAGCTGCGTGATGAGGCGGGTCGTTTTAATATCAATAACTTACATCAAGGTGGCACGGTTGATACTGCTGCGCTAGAAGTGTTCCAACGTCTCTTAACACAGTTGAATTTAGAACCAGATATTGCTATTGCCGTCCTCGATTGGCAAGATACGGACAGTGAAGTCTATCTAGATGGCGGTGATGAAAGTGCGGTATATTCTCAGCAACTAAACCGTTCAGTAGATGGCGCACTACCAAACCAGCCTTTTGTTAGCGTTGATCAGTTACAAGAGGTTCAAGGGGTGAGTGCAGAGGTGTTAGCGACACTACGACCTTATCTGACGGCGGTTCCTTATTATTTACCTATCAATATTAATACTGCGAGCCCCGCATTGCTTGCCGCACTGATCGATGGTGCCAGCAGTCAGCAGATGCAAGGGATAGTCGACACGCGCAGTAAGCAAGCGCTCACGTCTATCGATGAGCTATGGCAACTGCCAATTTTGAGTGGCTTAGATAAAAAGCAGCGGGCAGCATTGACGCCTTTGTTGGCAGTTGATAGCCAAGCCTTTATGGCGCTTATTACCGCGAGTGATAATGCAACTGTTGGTCAGGCAAGACAGCGCTTTGCCACTGTCTTGATTGGTAAAAACGCAGCGAACGACAGTCAAACCTCAAACGACACTAGTGGTAGCAGTAGCGATGTCATTAGCGGAAAGCCCAAGGAAGTCAAAGTAGTCACGCAGCGACTATGGGCGTTTCGTCCTAGTTTTTGATGAATGGTAGTGCGCTTTTTATTAATCTCTCAAGCGAGTCTCTTCACTAGATTTCCAGTTATAAGCCCCATAAAACAACATCTGCGCTTGGCGAGTGCAGTTATGTAGCATCAACTGTTTATTTTCTTCGATGACATTTAGATCGATTTCGTCATCGTGATCTTCAGTGTAGGTCAATTCTAACCAGTCGATAATCCAAGAAAAGAACATATTTACGCCAGCCTCAGCCAATAGACGACGGTCATAATCATTGATATGGGTAAATGCTGGCTGTAATGCCAGATCATCTGCCAAGCTTTGGGCATGTTTTTTAACCAGTTCATTGATGGCTTTTCGCACAGATTCTGAGCCACCGTAGCGCTCACTGACCAAAAACTGCCAGTAGTAAGGCTGATCGCTGACCATATATAAGAACAACTGAATGCTTTTGGCTATCTGACGATCAAAGCTACGCTTGCGTCCAATTTGTAGGCTATCGCTGAGTGTGGCGAGCGTACCACCCAACTCTTCGATGACCAAGGCGCGACCGAGCGACTCCATATCATCAAAATGGCGATAAAACGCAGTCGGCACAACGCCAACCTCACGCGTGACTTGTCTGAGACTGATAGAGCTAAAAGACTGCCCTGTCATACATAGATCGAGTACGGCATTAAAAAAAGCGTGCCGAGTTTGAAGTTTTTTTTGTTCGCGACTGCTCATAATATTTCAAAATTATCCGATAGAGGTTTATCATACTCATTTCAGCGCACAAATACGACCAAAATGCACAATTCGTGCTAATTTACTAAACCTGCATTGGTCTTTTAAACCACCGTACCCCAATGACCTTGCAATTCTTGCGCCAATCGATAGGCTTCATGGTCATTCATACCTGTAATAAAATCTAAAATATTCAATATATTGTGATAAATATTGTCTGATAACACGCGGCGATGCTCATCTAAGTGTGGCTGTAGTAATCTTAACAGACTCTGTTGCTCAAACGACATAGATGATGACGTAGCCTCACTCGTCTCAGTACCCGTCCAAGCCAGTGGTACAAAGGCATCCATTAGACGATGCAAGCATTGATTGGCCATTAGCTCCATTCTTACCTTGTTTGGATGATTAAATATTTTTTCGCGGGCCAATTGCTTGGCCTGCAAGATGCCAGTTTGTACAGTGGTGTCGCAATGGGCAAACAAGCTGCCTTGGAGCGTACCTGCCAGCAAGTCTTCACTATTGGCCACAAAAGCATCGGTGATCGTATTGACCAAGCGCATCATGGCGCGTGATCGCAAAGAGGCCAGACTCTGCCTGACTGACATATGCACAGGCAGGCTGACGCTATCAGGATGCTCGCCAATCAGCTCATAAAAAATCGTGGCAACCTCGCTATAGGTTAGCATATTCAGATTGATACCATCTTCTAAATCTATCAGCGCATAACAGATATCATCTGCAGCTTCTAACAGATACGCCAACGGATGGCGTGCAAAGCCATCGTGATGTGTTGAGCGCGGCAAATGCAAACAGGCTGCCAGCTCCTCTAACTGAGAGGTCTCGCTATAAAAGCAGCCGAATTTCTGTACATTATGGGCGTTGTCATTTGCATCATTGCTGTGAGTGGCAAGCCAAGGATATTTCATAAAAGCGCCTAGCGTTGCGCAGGTAAGACGCATACCGCCTTTATCGGGATGGTGCTCATTGCGCACCAGTAACCGAAACCCTTGTGCATTGCCTTCGTAGGCCAGTAAGTCTAACCGCTCGTTGCTGCTTAATTTTTGCAAAATTGCTTGAGGATCAGGCTGCCGAAACCAGTCACGAATGGCGTACTCTCCAGCATGACCAAACGGCGGATTACCAATATCGTGAGCGAGGCAGGCTGCTTGTACAATTACGCCAATATCAGATGGCGAGACTCCTGCTAGTAAGCCATTGCCTAGCTTATCATGGAGCTTTTCTGCGGTCATCATCCCTAAAGAGCGTCCAATAGAGGAGACCTCAAGCGAATGGGTCAGGCGAGTATGGATACCCAGCTGATTGGTCAATGGATGAACTTGGGTTTTTTGATTCAACTGCCTAAACGAGTGAGAGAATACCAGTCTGTCATAGTCTTTGTGAAACTGTGAGCGAGTACTTGTATTAGCGCCGTATTTTTTGGCAGCGCCAAGACGCTGTGAGTTGAGAAGATGAGACCATTGCGCAGTAGAAGACGACAAAGAGGTTGGGGTACTTAGCATATTGGAACATCCGAAACCAAGGGAGCCTCTAGCATAACAAAATAGCGCCCTTGGTACAGCCACTAAGCGCCATGGCAATTAAGATTTATGACAATCAAAAATTACCTCTTCCTCGTCGATAGGCACATCACTATTTAGTGTTTTGTTTAGCAAGGTTGCGTTGTCACCATCCACTTGCCATATAATGCCATGAGTGTCATCTAATCCAATATCACTTGTGTATATGGTTTTGTCAGTAAGGGCGTCGCTACCAGAGGCAGCTGTCAAATCGTATTCGATACCGTCAATAAGTAGGTGCGCGGTCTGTGGTGTGGCATCGGTATGATAGTAGACGCCGATAGTAGCAGTAGGCTCACAAGAGAATGGTGTGCTGTTGCTAGCGTGCTCAGAATGGTCGTGACCCTCATGATCATGTCCTTCGTGAACGTCCATGTCATTATGACTTTCATGGTCATGTCCTGCATGATCGTGTTCCATATCATCATGGGCATGTTCATCGTGCTCTGCGTGACTGTCTACGGTTGTCACATCTTCAGATGCTGCTGGCTCACCGTCTGTTTTTGGCTGGCAGCCTAACAATGAAACTGTCATAACACTGCCTATGAGAGCAGCACTTGCAAATTTGGAAAAAGAGAAAAAGTCAGTCAAAGTATAAGCCCTCAAATAAGCAAGATAAGATATGTTATAATATAACAAAAGGGTAATAAAATAAAGCCGATGCTGGAAAATATCCAACATCGGCTGATTAGCTATCAGATAGTATTGACTAGCTAAAGCTACACGTTAAATCTAAAGTGCATGACATCGCCATCTTGAACGATGTAAGTTTTGCCTTCTAGGCGTGATTTACCAGCAGCAGCAGCGCCTTTTTCACCGTTGTATTCGATGAAATCATCATAAGCGATCACTTCAGCACGGATAAAGCCGCGCTCAAAGTCCGTGTGAATCACGCCAGCGGCTTGCGGGGCAGTAGCGCCAATTGCAACGGTCCATGCACGGACTTCTTTGACACCAGCGGTAAAATAGGTCTGCATATCAAGCAAATCATAACCACCGCGAATCACTTGATCAAGACCAGCCTCTTCCATGTCCATCTCAGCCAAAAAGTCTTTTTTGTCCTCTTCATCTAGCTGGGCAATTTCAGCTTCGATTTGGTTGCATAGAGGAATGACGATAGATTCTTCGCCAGTCGCGTAATCACGAACAGCGTCGAGATAGGGATTGTTTTCAAAACCATCTTCAGCAACGTTAGCAATATACATGGTTGGCTTTAGGGTGATGAGGCCGTAGCTGCGGATGAGTTTTTTCTCATCAGCGTCTAGATTGGCCGCGCGCGCCGCTTTGCCTTCTGCTAATAATGGCTCAATCTTTTTGAACACATCCAGCATGGCGCTAGCGTCTTTGTCACCGCCTTTGGCTTTTTTGGTCAAGTTCAGTATCGCGCGTTCAACCGCTTCCAAATCTGCCAATGCCAACTCAGTATTGATGGTTTCGATATCATCAATCGGACTGACGCGACCATCGACGTGTACCACGTTGTCATCATCAAAACAGCGAACGACATGGGCAATCGCATCAGTCTCACGGATGTTGGCGAGGAACTGGTTGCCCATGCCTTCGCCTTTTGACGCGCCTGCCACCAAACCTGCGATGTCTACAAACTCCATCGTCGTTGGCAATACGCGTTCAGGGTTGACGATATCAGCCAATTTCTTTAGGCGTGGATCGGGTACTGGTACGATACCGGTGTTGGGATCTTTGGTACAAAACGGAAAGTTTTCAGCGGCGATACCCGCTTTGGTCAACGCATTAAACAAGGTGGATTTACCCACGTTTGGTAGGCCGACGATGCCGCAATTAAAACCCATAACAGTCTCTCAATGTATTAATAAAATAGTTGGTACTGAGCTAATATAAGACTTGATATTTAGTCAGGATAAAACTGAGTTCATCTAAAGCTCAGCTTGTTTGAAATATTAGTCAAATAGACAATCAAAATTGGGCACATTGTAGCAAATTTACGGGAATAGGGGTGAGGTTGTTACTTTATATGCTAAGGTTTTTACTCAGCGGTGGCAGGTGTGTTTGTACTAAGGCTCAGATAGGTTAAACGCTGAAAAGTGAATACAATGGGTTGCTTCTTATTTAGACAAGCGGTGTTCGATTTGGTATTCAGTATTTTTTGCTATAGTACGTTATCATAGATAAATAGTGGCATCAGCTCACAAACAGTCAGTGAAATTTGCTGGCTGGTTTAATTTTTTCAAACAATCAGCTCGCTCCAAAACAAAATGTAAGGCAATATCCGATAATGACAACCTCGATTTTTGATACACGCCGCTATAAATATCCACAGAATTTTCTTGAGATGAAGCCCAAACTTGCTCGACTTGAGCAGGCCATCAAAAAGCTCGAGACAAACCTCATTGACGCTAATGATCAAGCAAATACGAAGCTGTTGACGCAAAGGTTGGATAGTCATTTGGGATTGAAGGTCGACTATGCCAGTGAGCTCAATCCCGATCAGCTCATGGCTGCCACCACTATCGAAGGTAAAGTGTTGGTGATTGCGGGTGCAGGATCGGGCAAAACCAAGACTTTGACCTATCGCACCAGCTATTTGCTCGAAAACGGCGTGTCACCTAAAGAGATTTTGCTACTAACCTTTACTCGTAAAGCGGCAAATGAAATCAAAGATCGCGCTAAATCTTTGCTGGCAAGTAGTCTTTCAAATCAAGAGCTATCTGATGATGCATTGGCTGAAGATAAGCTCCCAACTGACAAGGCATTAAATAATATCACCAGTGGCACCTTTCACTCATTTTGCAATATGCTGCTGCGTCAATACTCTGGTCTGCTCGGTATCAATCCACGATTTACGATTTTAGATACTGGCGATAGCGAGGATGCTATCGACTTGGTACATAAAGAAAAAAAGTATCCTACCCAAACCAAAACCCAAGCCTTTCCGCGCAAAAAAACATTGCAAAATATCATTTCAACCTCTAGAAACAGACGCATTCCTATTCGCGACCTAATAGAAAGTAGCTATCCTGATATCGCCGTACATATTCCTATCATCGAGCAATTAGCAATTGATTTTCATGAGTATAAGCGCGCCAATCACTTATACGATTTTGACGACATTATCAGTCAAGTGGTACGTCATCTAAAAACCAACGACACCTTTAGGCAGCGACTTCAAAACACATATCGTTATGTCATGGTTGATGAATATCAAGACACCAATATTCCGCAAAAGCAGCTAATTGACTTAATATGTGAGCCTGATTCGGTGTCACTAATGGTCGTTGGCGATGACAATCAAAGCATCTATGCCTTTCGCGGTGCTAATTACGAAAATATTTTGCTATTTGGTGAGACGTATCCCAATGCCAAACTTATCAAGCTTGAGCAAAATTATCGCAGTACACCTTCGGTACTAAACTATATCAACGCGTTGTCAGCGCAAATCACGCTAGGCTATCAAAAGCAGCTGTATTCTGATGCGCCAATAGCAGGCGACAAGCCAATATTTCGACGACTCAGCGATGAGACAAAAGAAGCGAGTTATATCACTGATAAGATAGTCGCGCTAAAGCCTGAGTATGATTATAACGACTTTGCGGTATTGTGCCGCACGTCTTTTCAGTCCAATTATGTACAGCTAGAATTTATGGCGCGCAATATTCCCTTCATCGTGGTGGGCGGTATCAAGTTTATTGAAAGACGCCATATCAAAGACGTGTTGGCTTTTGTCAAAGTTCTCTATAACCCGAACGATACGATTGCTTGGCATCGTATTTTAACTTTGTTTAAAGGGGTAGGAGCAGTCACGGCGACGCGCTTAACCCAAGCCATCACCGCTGACAATAATGCGTTTGAGTCGCTACTGGCAGCATCGTTTGCCAAAAAAAGCGATCAGCTAAAGCCTCTATACCACACGCTTACCAAGGCCCAGCAAGCAGAAACGGTTGAGACAGCCATTGAGCATATTCTTGAGTTTTATATCCCTGTGTTAAAGTTGATAGAAGACAACTGGCGTGAGCGTAGCGAGGACTTTCGGGTGCTAAAGAATTTAGCGACAGAGCACACGAGCCTCGATAGCTTTTTAGAAAATCTTGCGCTCGATCCGCCCAATGACTCAGTCGCGGTCATGGAAAGCTCTGACGATGGACAAAGTAATGATAAAGTCACGATCTCAACCATTCATAGCGCAAAAGGGCTTGAGTGGCCAGTGGTGTTCGTCAATTCATTGGTCGATGGCATCACGCCGCATCATCGCTCATTGGACGACTTTGAAGCATTAGAAGAAGAGCGTAAGCTGTTTTATGTGGCCTGTAGTCGTGCGAAGACGCAGCTGTATTTGACCGCGCCGAATTACTTCTCTAGTTACTCTGGATACTTTGATATGGCCTCACGCTTTATTGCGGAACTATCGGCTGACGAGGTAACAGTAGAGACGGTAAAATCGCCTATCAAGAAAAATGATGACCCAATATGGTGGTGATTTTTTGAGGATATTGATGGTATCTATCATACTGGGTTTTAGTGTGTATTTTGCGGATTTTGGTCGTCCAATAATGGCTTCATACGCCAACTATTCCTTTTGAAAATGACCTACAAATAAATGTATAGCCAAAAGTATTTAATAGCAAAAATATTTTTCAAATAAGGGTTTAAAATTTATCCCAATGCGTTACTATGACCACCTAATTTGGTAAGACCTTTATATTTGATACTCTGTATTAACACCCTAAGAAAAGGATAGGTTATGCGCTACGAAGTGATCGTTATCGGTGCAGGTATGGTTGGCACGTCAATCGCGTGGCATCTACAAAAAAATAACTCAAACGTATTACTCTTAGACAAAAAATTGCCAGGGTCAGAGACCTCATATGGTAATGCCGGCTTGATTCAGCGCGAAGCCATTCATACGCATCCTTTTCCTCGTCAGCTGACAGAGATGATCCGAGTATTACCTAACCAAGGTACTGATATTCGTTATCGCATACCGGCAATTCTGCGTTATCACCAAGCGCTGCTACAGTACTGGAAATACTCAACGCCTGCGTCAGTCAAAAAAATCGAATCTGAGTGGCAGACCTTGATTGAGCATTGTACCAGTGAGCACCAAACCATGATTAGCGCCTCTGGTGCTGATGAGCTCATTACTCGTGATGGTTGGCTACAATTACATCGCTCAGAAGAGACTTTCAAAGAAGCGCAAGCATCCGCCATTGATGCACGTAATCAAGGGGTTGAGCACAATGTATTGAACCTTGAAGAGCTAAAAGCAATGGAGCCCCGCGCCAATTTTGACGGTTTCGTTGGTGCTATTCATTGGTTGAATTCATGGCAGGTATCAAACCCAAGCTCGCTGGTAAAAGCCTACGCAAAAAACTTCCAAGACATGCAAGGTACGATCAAAGAAAATGACGTCAAAGAAATCGTCAAAGAGGCGGATGGCTGGAAAATCACCACTGATAAAGATACCTATTATAGTGATAAATTGGTCATCGCAGCAGGTCCTTGGTCAAATGATTTGATCAGACCACTTGGTTACAATCTGCCATTGTTCCCAATGCGCGGCTATCATCAGCATTTCAAAGTGACAGACAAGAACACAATCCATCACAGTATGTTTGATATGGACAAAGGCTTTGTCATGGGGCCAATGCAGCAGGGTATCCGTATCACTACGGGTGCTGAGATGACTACCATGAATGCGCCAAAGAATTTTGGTCAATTACAAACGGTATTGAAGCTTGCAAGAAAAATTTTGCCATTAGAAGATGCGGTTGAGAGTGAAGCATGGGCAGGATCGCGTCCTTGTATGCCTGACATGAAGCCCGTCATCGGTCCTGCTGATAAGCATGACAACCTCTGGTTCGCATTTGGTCACAGCCATCAAGGCTTCACTTTGGGACCAATGACAGGGCGTCTGGTTGAAGAGATGATTCATAATAAGCCTGCATTGGTCGATCTTGCACCATTTAGTGCCCAGCGTTTTTCTAACTAAGCGCGACTTGACTGACTAAACACAGATTCAAATTAATAAAAAGGTATAGACATGATTAAGAAGCTACATAGCAATCAGCGCATGAGCAAAACGGTAATCCATAACCAGACGATCTATTTGTGTGGTCAGGTCGGTAATGCAGAAGACGATATCAAAGCGCAAACGTTGACGTGTTTGGAAAAAATCCAAACGCTATTAGAAGAAGTGGGCAGCGACAAATCAAAGCTACTATCAGTCACCGTTTGGATCAAAGATATGGCGGATTTTGCTGCTATGAATGAAGTCTATGACAAGTGGTTTGAAGGCATACAGCCACCAGCGCGTGCTTGCGGCGAATCAGCATTGGCACGCCCTGAGCTATTGGTTGAGATGATTGCCATCGCTGCTGAGTAATAAGCGGCTCGTAGTACTTGTAGTATATGTATTAAATAGAAATAAAGAAGGCCATGATAGCGATATCATGGCCTTTTCTATGCGTAGCAATAAGCCAACTCGATTATTGAAAAGGAATATGCTAGCTTTTTAATCCAAGCACGCGCCGTATAACGTCAGCGAAGCAATACAATGATTATTATAGGAATTAGCATTCTTTCCATACCGCTTGGCGTTTCTCAATAAAAGCATCAATCCCTTCACCCACATCGTCTGCCACCATATTGCAAGTCATGACCTCACTGGCATAGTCATAAGCGTCTTCGACACTCATATCCAGCTGCTTATAAAACATACAGAAGGTCATCTCTATCTAGAGTGGTGCCTAATTGAGTCATTTATCATCCTTGATAATGGGTTGGTTTATAGTTTTATATATAGCTGACTAAATAGTAGCATGGCTCATATTCTATACAATAGATGGAGCACATAGAAAGCGCATAAAAAAATAGCGCACTCAGGTGAGGAGTACGCTATTGGTTTTTCAGTTAAATATAAGCTAAATTCATACTAAGCTGTATTTATACTGAACCTAGTATGCGCCTTCGCTATAGATAAGCTCGTAGCTATGGCTATATATCTCGACGATGTTACCGAACGGGTCTTCCATATAGATCATGCGATATGGCTTTTCGCCAGGGTAGTAGTAGCGTGGTTTTTCCATACGTTTTTTGCCACCTGCGGCAACCATACGCTCAGCCAGCGCTTCAACGTTTGGGTCTTGGACGCAGAAGTGAAAAATACCTGTTTTCCAGTATTCAAAGTTATTTTCAGGGTTTTCCTGATTTTTAAATTCAAAAATCTCAACACCGATACGGTCACCAGTGGAGAGGTGAGCGATCCGAAAGCGGCCCCAACCAGCACCGAATACTTCAGTGCACATCTTACCAATCGGGCTGTCATCTTCAATAATCTCAGTAGGCTCCATGATGGTGTACCAACCCAGCACTTCAGTATAAAATTTTACAGCAGCATCTAAGTCAGGGACTGACAGACCGATGTGCGAAAAGCTTCTGGGATAAACGTTGTTCATAGCTTGTGCTCCTGTTTGCTGTACTCTTGTTTGACGTGAGGCCAGTATACAAACGCACTGTCATTATGTAAAATTATCAAATATTATAAAAATAAGTATGAAACGTAATGATTAATGTCACATGGCTACGCACTTTTTGTACGCTTGCCGAAGTTGGGCACTTTACTCGCACGGCTGAACGTCTATATATGACACAGTCCGGTGTGAGCCAACATATACGTAAGCTAGAAGAGCAGCTGGACACAGATTTGTTAATTCGACAAGGAAAGCAGTTCTCATTGACCAATGCAGGTGAGCAGCTTTATAAAGAAGCAGGCGAGATATTGCAGCGATTATCAAATTTAGAGCAGCGCATCAGTGAAGATCCGCCTTACGAAGGGCTAGTACGGTTGATGTCACCGGGTAGTGTGGGACTTAAGCTATACCCGCAGCTTTTGACCTTACAGCAACAGCACCCAAAGCTAGTGATTGATTATCGCTTTGCCCCCAATGCTGATATTGAGCAGGCATTGGCAAATCACGAGATCGATATTGGTTTTATGACGGACATCTCAGATGATGAAACGATTAGCTGCAAGCCTATGGCGCAAGAAGCATTGATACTCGTAACCCCTGCGACTACAGTAGAGCCGAGCTGGGAGCAGCTTATGGCACTTGGATTTATCGATCATCCGGATGGTGCCCATCATGCAGGCATGCTACTGACTGCCAATTACGAGCAATTCCAGCATATCAATGATTTTGAGAAAAAAGGCTTCTCTAATCAGATTGGTCTAATTTTAGAGCCCGTCAGCAGGGGAATAGGTTTTACTGTCTTGCCGGCGCATGCGGTGGCTGCTTATCCAAAGCCTGAGCTGATTAACAGTCATCATTTACCAGTTGCTGTTAGCGAAACGCTATATCTGGCAGTCAGACAACAGCAGGCACTTTCTAATAGAATGCATACGGTCATTAATGCAGTAAAAAAATGGCTATAGATATGTTGAGAGTGATAAATGTACAGCTAACAAAGGGTTTAATAACTGTACATTTAGTGAAGAAGGTTCATTGATAGATTGCGACTATCTCAAAGTCTGCCCAAGTTTGATACTTGCAGCGATATTAGCAGCAGTCGTTTCAATGTTGTTATAAGCAGAACCCAACACATTATCGATCGTATCTACTTTTTGGATACTTGGCATCACAACATTGAACTGACTGGTCTGAGCAGGTTTTAGTCCGTCAACACTGCCGCAGATAGCGATAACAGGTGTGCGGCTGGCCTTAGCGATTTGGCTGATACCACCAGCGACCTTACCCATGGCGGTTTGCGCATCGAGCTTGCCTTCACCTGTGATGACAAGATCAGCCTCTGCGATATGCTGTGACAGGTGAGCCACTTCGGCAACCGTATCAAAGCCTGACTTCAGCTGAGCTTTAAAGAACGTCATCATCGCATAGCCAAGACCGCCTGCCGCGCCAGCGCCTGCAACGTGTTGACAGTCTTCATAGCCATGCTGTCCACATATGGTCGCAAAGTGACTGAGCGCTTTATCCAAGGTATTGACTTGCTCCGGACAAGCGCCTTTTTGTGGGCCAAACACAGCGCTGGCCCCAAGCAGACCACAGAGCGGATTGGTCACATCACAAGCAACCTCAAATACTGTGTCTGATATCTTTGTATGAAGGTTAGTATTATCGAGTTTATGTAAGCTGGCAAGTGCGCCACCACCATGAGTGAGCAGACTGTCATTGATATCATGAAATGTTATGCCTAACGCCATTAGCATGCCAAGGCCTGCATCATTGGTTGCGCTACCACCCAGACCGATGATGATGCGTTTAGCCCCTTCCTCCAAAGCATCAGCAATCAGCTCCCCAACGCCATAAGTGCTAGCAACGATAGGATTACGCTCATCAGCTGTTAGTAGGTGCAATCCGCAGGCTTGAGCCACTTCAATAACCGCCGTCGCATTGGGCAATAACAGATACTTGGCGATGATTGGTCTCATCAATGGATCATGCACTCTGACTTCTTTCCAGCGCCCACCCAAGACATAAGACAATACCGCTGAGGTGCCTTCACCGCCATCCGCCATCGGCAATAATTTGTAATCAGCATCTGGAAACACTTGACTAAAGCCAGATTGAACGGCGTGGCAAACATCGAGTGCTTCTAGGCTTTCTTTAAACGAGTCAGGGGCGATCAAAATTTTCATACGGCTCTCTTTGAATATCTTAATGACACGATCATCGCAACAGTGTCGTGTTTTAAAACGTTTACTTAGCAATAATCAAATAAACGTATATATACGTACCCAATCTCATGAACTAGATAAACACTAGGGTTAACAACCAGATAAATACGATGCTAGTCACCCCTTGGATACCAGTGGCCATTGAGTGCGCTTTGTACGCTTGTGCCACGCTCATGCGACTAAACTGACTCACGATCCAAAAGAAGCTATCATTGGCGTGAGAGATCGTCATGGCACCGGCACCAATTGCCATCACACAGAATACACGGCCAAGCTCACTGTCCAAGCCAATTTGGTTCAACAGTGGGGCAACCATAGCAGAGGTTGTGACCAATGCCACTGTGGTTGAGCCTTGTGCTGTTTTTAGCGCAGCAGAGACGATAAATGGCATAAAAATACCTAAACCCAAGGCCGATAACGTTGAACCTAGATAATCGCCAATTGGCGTCACTTTTAGCATGGCACCAAATGCGCCACCAGCACCAGTGATCAGTAGGATAGGGGCTGCTACTACCAAACCTTGTGAGATACTATCGCTGATTTGCTGCGTTTTTTGCTCTGAATCAATCAATAAAAACGATAAAAACAAACCAATCAACAATGCAGTCAGTGGATTACCGATGAATATCAAAACCTCTGCTAGCGTACCACTACCGAACGGTGCACTTGGGAAATTGGCAACCGACGACAGACAAATTAATATGATAGGCACAATGATAGGTAAAAACGCCATTGTTGCTGAAGGCAGTTTGCTGTAGTCATCGCGTGTTTTTATGCCTTCAGGTAGGGTCGCTGCTTGAGCATCTGTGGCATTGATATTATCAGGCGTGGCATTAAGAAAGCGATTCGACCACCACCAGCCGGCCAATACGGCAACAGCCGTGACAACCACACCGACCATGATAACCAAGCCTAAGTTTGACTCTAGTCCTAAATTACCTGCCGCCGCGATTGGGCCTGGCGTAGGCGGGACAAAGGTGTGGGTAGCGTATAGGCCAGTAGCCAAGGCAATACTCATCGCGACACTTGATACATGTAAGCGCTCAGCCAAAGACTCTTTTAGAGAGTTCAAGATAATGTAGCCAGAATCACAAAATACAGGCACCGACACGACTGCACCAACGATAGACATGGTCAAGGTAGGGAAGCGTGGCCCCAATACTTTGATGACTGACTCTGCCATCACAATAGCCGCACCCGTTTTTTCGAGGATTAAGCCAATAATCGTACCAAACACAATCACAAGACCGATGTAGCCTAGAATCCCACCGAAACCATCAGAGATTGTCTTTGCGACCGTATTGAGCGGTACTTGGTAAAAAAGGGCGACCAAAAAAGCGGACAAAATCAACACTAAAAAAGGATGCCACTTCAATTTTGCGGTAGCGAAAATAATAAAAAGAATGGTCAGCACAAGCCAAAATACAATCATCACTGTCTCAATATGGTTTATATCTTAATGAATTATTCACGCAAACAGGCATCAATAACGATACGAAATTTTGAAGGGGCATATTTTATAGTAAATAGGCGCTATTAGGAAACACCTTTGGCAAAGAGAGGCTGTTTATTGAATGGTTATATAAAAATCTGCCAGTAATGAGGACGTCTTTCAGACGCTAAGAGTGGCTTATAAAATTGCTTGGAACGACCTTTTTAACCAAAAAGGACTGATCATGATAGTGAGCAGTCCTTGAAGACATTGCTGATTCCATCGATATTATAATTTTATGATGAGATGGTTCTATAAGTAATGAGGTCAAGCGATTTTATCAAAAAAAGCTTTATTGTCAGTAGCTATCGTAGAATCGAAGCTTACGTAAATACCTTTATCATCTAGCGTTGCATACCAGTGATCATCATCGCCGCTGGTCAGTATCTGAAAGTATTTGTCATTTACGATTCTACCTACCGTATAGATCTCACCCTCTGAATAGAAATCGTTACCTTTGATACAAAGTAGTTTATCGTCAGTGTTTATTTCATCAGTGCTGGTCATATTAAAGTACTCTATCAATGAATAGTATAAAAATAGAAAAATCTTTCTACTCGTTATGATGAATACAATTATATAGACAGTATCTTGTTGGTTGGTATAGCATTTTTAAGTGAGTTGTTGCAAATGGTTACTGCAAGATATCATGCTGAAAATAGTATTGAATACAGCTTTTAGTAATCGATTGATACTTACAAGGCATCAAGAAAACTCTGATGTAATGCGAAAGTATTACGATCACATGTATAAAATATCGACATAAAAAAAGCCAGCAACACAAGGTTACTGGCTTTTTTATAGACTGAGTCTAATTATCTAGAAGATTACTCTTCAGAATAATCTTCGTCAGCTTCTTCTTCGTCAGCTGAATCTTCGTTGTTACCATCTTCAGAAAGAATAGTAACTAAGATGCTAGCAGTTACGTCATGGTGTAGCTGAATATCAACATTGTATTCGCCAACTTGACGTAGTGTGCCTTCAGGTAGCTTGATTTCAGCACGGTCTACTTCTAGACCTGAGTTAGTCAATGCTTCAGCGATATCGCGAGTACCGATAGAGCCGAATAGCTTGCCTTCGTCACCTGATTTCGCACGCATGATAACATTAACGTCAGTTAGTGCATCAGCACGCTCTTGAGCAGTAGCGATCTCTTTTGCTTCTTCAGCTTCAAGCTCAGCACGACGTGCTTCGAACTTTTCAATGTTAGCTTTGGTCGCAGGTAGCGCTTTGCCTTGAGGGATAAGAAAGTTACGACCGTAACCTGGTTTTACATCGACAGTTTCACCGAGTTTACCAAGGTTGACGATACGCTGTAACAAAATAATTTGCATGAGTCATTCCTAGTTAGCGGTTAACCTTGATGGTTATCAGTGTATGGAAGTAGCGATAAATAACGAGCTTGCTTGATAGCAGTCGCTAGTTGACGCTGATATTTAGTAGACGTACCGGTAATACGGCTTGGTACGATTTTGCCATTATCACTAATGTACTGTTTTAGCAATTCAACATCTTTATAGTCGATGTGAGTGATGCCTTCAGCAGTGAAACGGCAGAATTTGCGACGGCGATAGAAACGTGCCATGAGTATTCTCCTTTAATTAGTCTTCACTGTTGTCGTTGTCGTCATTATCGTTTTCACGATTGTCTGGACGACGAGTAGTTGCTTTGCGTGCGCGTTTTTCATCGGCATTCTTGGCTAACTGCGACTCTTCAGTGATAGCTTCGTCACGGCGCATAACTAGACTACGAATGATCGCGTCGTTATAGCGGAATAATTCTTCAAGTTCAGCCAAAGTCTCGCCGTCAGTTTCGATGTTGAAAAGAACGTAGTGAGCTTTGTGAATCTTGTTGATTGGATAAGCCAATTGACGGCGGCCCCAATCTTCAAGGCGATGGATAGTACCACCGTTGTCTTGAACCAACTTGATATAGCGTTCAACCATGCCGACCACTTGGTCGCTTTGGTCTGGGTGTACAAGTAACACCAGTTCGTAATGTCGCATTATGACTCCTTACGGATTAGTAGCTATTAACCCTATGTTAATAGCAAGGAGATTTATAAGGTAAGCCCACGTTCTTAAAAATATAGTAAGAAATAAGCTTAGTTTATAAAGCGCCGTATTATAACAGCACTTGGCGCTTAACACAAAGGGTAATAACCAAGCGGCTGCCAATAAGATATAAAAAGATGGAAAATAAGCGTTACTCAATAAAAATGCTGCGATCTTGCGCAGCGTTTTTATCTGAAACAATATGGTGAATAAAATATTATTCAGATTTTGACTTTTTTACCAGTTGGCTACTGTCTGCTTTGACCACTAAAGTTTTGGCAAGTTTGTCATGCCAACCGATATTTTCAGGGCTTTTTGATGCCATGTAATAATGGATAGCAATAATCACAAAACCCAAAAAGCTAGTAAACGAAAACAGTAAATTATAGATAATAAACAACAGTAACGTACGTGTACCGACCAGCTTGATAAACGAGGGTAGACGATGTGTGGTCTGATCCACAACCCGAATACCAGTAATCAGTTTGCCTAGTGACTGCCCACGCATGATAATAAAAAGCAATTGCAAGGCGAACAAGCCAAAAACCATGACTTGCGACATCATGAGCGTACTGCTTGGAATGCTTTCCATCAACGACATTGAATATTGATAGGCAGCGTCCATATCTTGGATGTTTTGAAACTTGGTATAGTCTACATCCATTTTGGTCAGTGCCATTACTAATGGCAATATGGCCAATACGTAAAGCAGGCCGTTGAGCGCGGTTGCCAATATGCGTGACATAATCGGCGCAAGTACCACATCACCAATGACTTTATCATTGTCTGCGACCGTCTTTTTGAGAGCAGTTTTGTTTAATGAGACATTGTTGTGCGGCGTTTGATGGCGATTGGTCGTCATATTGGCCTTCACATTTTTAGAACGTTCAGGCTTGCCATATAGTCTATCTAATGATATTGAATTATTATCTTTAGTATTGCTGGTATCTTCAGGGAAGACGGTTACATTATTGATAATAGAATCATTCGCATCAGGAGTAGTAGCACCAGTCGGTCGATAAACCGTTTGATTATTGGTCACATTTCCTACGCGCTGCCACTGATCTAAGCCTTCATGCCAAATTAAATCATCAAGCAATACTTCGCCTGATGCCAGCATGATATTAAGCTGCTCCAGATTGTATGGACCAGCTTGTACGTTATTTCGAGCAAGGAAAATCTGCATAATTGCCTGCATAGTTAGTCATGTCTTAAGACATTATATTAGGGTCTATTTGAAAAAATCAAATAGACCCTAATAGTGGTATCTTTAATGACTGTGTGAGTTACCGCTGCGACTGAACGTAACGGTCTACTTTTCTTCGCCAGCTAGGAAGAACCAAGTATCTAGCACCGAATCAGGGTTCAATGATACCGAGCTGATACCTTGTTCCATTAACCAGAACGCTAGATCTGGATGGTCTGATGGGCCCTGACCACAGATGCCGACATATTTGTTTTGCTTACGGCAAGCGTCGATAGCCATAGTGAGCAATTTCTTAACAGCAGTGTCACGCTCATCAAATAGATGTGAGACGATACCTGAGTCACGATCAAGACCAAGCGTTAACTGAGTCAAATCGTTAGAGCCGATTGAGAAACCATCGAAGTACTCTAGGAACTCTTCTGCTAATAGCGCGTTGGTTGGTAGCTCACACATCATGATGATGCGTAGACCATTTTCACCGCGTTTTAGACCATTTTTCTCAAGTAACTCGATTACTTGCGCCGCTTCGCCAGTGGTGCGGACGAATGGAATCATAATCTCAACGTTGGTTAAGCCCATCTCATCACGAACACGTTTTAGCGCTTTACACTCAAGCTCAAAACAGTCACGGAAGTTGTCAGAGACATAACGGCTAGCGCCGCGGAAACCAAGCATTGGGTTCTCTTCTGATGGCTCGTACAGCTTACCACCAAGCAAGTTAGCATATTCGTTTGATTTGAAATCTGACATACGAACAATAACTGGCTGATCCATAAAGGCAACGGCTAGGGTTGAGATACCTTCAACCAATTTATCAACATAAAAGTCAACAGGTGAGGCATAGCCTGCGATACGCTCTTGAATGGCTTGTGAGATCTCACGTGGCAAGCTGTTCATGTTTAGCAGTGCTTTTGGATGCACACCGATCATACGGTTGATAATAAACTCTAAACGCGCAAGACCAATACCTTCGTTTGGCATCTGGGTGAATGAGAAGGCGCGATCTGGGTTACCAACGTTCATCATGACTTTGAATGCAAGCTCTGGCATAGACTCAACCGAGTTGGTCTGTACTTCAAAGTCAATCTGGCCTTCATAAATAAAACCAGTGTCGCCTTCAGCACAAGACGCAGTCACGTCTTGACCATCGACTAGCAGTTCAGTGGCGTTACCACAACCAACGATGGCTGGCACACCTAACTCACGCGCGATAATGGCTGCGTGACACGTACGACCACCACGGTTGGTGATGATGGCAGAAGCGCGCTTCATGATTGGTTCCCAATCTGGATCAGTCATGTCTGATACCAGAACATCGCCTTCTTCTACTTTGTCCATCTCGTTTAGGTGAGTAACGATACGGACTTTACCCGAACCGATGCGCTGACCGATTGAACGACCTTCACACAATACTTTTGCCCCAGTCGTGTCGATGACATAACGCTCCATGACATTGCTGTCTTGGCGACTCTTAACGGTTTCAGGACGTGCTTGAACGATAAAGATTTCACCGCTGTCACCGTCTTTTGCCCATTCGATATCCATCGCGTGGCCATAATGCTGCTCGATGGTTACTGCTTGCTTGGCAAGAGAGGTTAGCTCTTCGGTAGTCAAAGAGAACTGCATGCGATCTTGTTTTTCAACATCGACCGTTTTCACTGATTTTGCGGTGCTGCCTTCATCACCATAAACCATTTTCTTGTGTTTGCTGCCTAGGTTACGACGAATAACGGCAGGCTTACCATCAGCGAGCAGACGTTTTGAGATGTAGAATTCGTCTGGGTTGACCGCACCTTGTACAACCATTTCGCCAAGACCATAGCTTGACGTGATGAACACGACTTGATCAAAACCGCTTTCGGTATCCAGCGTGAACATAACACCAGCAGCACCAGTCTCTGAGCGCACCATACGCTGTACGGCAGCGGACAATGCCACACCTTCGTGCTCAAAACCTTTGTGTACACGGTAAGAGATTGCACGGTCGTTATATAGCGAGGCAAATACTTCTTTAATAGCAATTAGGACGTTATCAATACCGCGAATGTTCAAGAAGGTTTCTTGTTGACCAGCAAATGACGCATCTGGCAAATCTTCAGCAGTCGCAGAAGAGCGTACAGCAACAGCGATGTCTTCGCCGCCGCTCATGGTTTCGAACGCTTGACGTACTTCTTGCTCAAGATCTTTTGGCAATTCTTGCTCAATAATCCAAGTACGGATCTTTTTACCAGTCGCCGCAAGCTTATTAACATCATTGACATCCAATGTGTTTAGCTCGTTGTTGATTTTTTCTAATAAGCCTGTTTCTGTCAAAAAGCGATTGAATGCGTTTGATGTGGTGGCAAAGCCGCCTGGAACACTAACGCCTAAATCAGAAAGATGGCTGATCATCTCGCCAAGTGAGGCATTCTTGCCACCAACCATTTCGATGTCGTCTTTTCCTAGCTGATCAAGATTGATTACAAGTGCTGTAGATTGCGCTGCCATGATAACTCCAGAAAATAAGGTTATTTAGTAAAGATTATAACGGTGAATTATACCGCCATATTAGGAGGAATTCGAGGGGTTTTACCAAAAAACTTGTTAAAAATACACAAATTGTAGGATTTGCTACACAGAGTAAGGCCAGTCTAATCAAGTTTCGTATTTACTCAGATGAAAAATATCATTGCTAGTGACGATGTTATGCGCTTTCAAAAGCCAATTACTGCATAAAATAGACGTATTCAAATAAGCCATATTTAGAGTATTTTTATAATTTATGTTTCAATCTTATGTTTATATATAGGAAATGCTATAAAAAATGCCTTGATGAGAGGTGGATTGGTTATGACGACAAGATGAAAAACAATGTTGGTGCTAAGTGTACGCCTGTAACATTAATTTCTATTAACAAGCTAATATGCGTATAATGTAGCGGATAGATAAGTGATGCATATGGCTATATAAATATGCAATAGCAGCGCTGCCATCGTTCTGCATTTACAAGAGATAAGGCAGCCAAAGTTAGATAATTGCTATTAGATCAATACTAAAAATGAAATGAAGATCATTATTGAGCTTTCAACCGAGGTGTCAACGTTATGTACTCAAGCAATCCATCTGAACAAGTCAAGTCCACTATCCAAAATCGTCATGCGCTAAACTTGGACAGCTCACAAGCCATCAGAACGGCATTTTTTATCTCAGATGGCACCGCAATTACGGCTGAGACCCTCGGACGCGCTATTTTGAGTCAGTTTGCCTCGGTCCCTTTTGAGACAAGAGTGTTGCCATACGTCGATAGCTTAGAGCGTGCCGATGATGCCGTAGAGCAGATAAACATGGCGTATCAACGTGATGGGTCGTTGCCGTTGGTGTTTGATACGATCGTCAATCCAGAGATTCGTGAAAAAATCAATTCAGCACACAGCTGTAATTTGGATATGTACGAAGGGTTGATTGGCCGCGTTGCAGAAGAGACTGGCGTAGAGCCAGATGGTCATTCAGGTCATGCGCATGATGATGTCGACTCTGAGACATATAAAGAGCGTATCGATGCAGTCCATTTCGCCTTAGACAATGATGATGGCGCACGTACTCGTCATTATAATGCAGCAGATATTATTTTGGTGGGTGTGTCACGCTCTGGTAAGACACCGACTTCTCTATACTTAGCATTACAATTCGGTATTCGCGCCGCTAACTATCCTCTGACCGAAGATGATTTGTACGACAATCAACTACCAAAAGCGCTGCGTGACCATAAAGACAAACTGTTTGGTTTGCTCATTGATACCGATCGCTTGGTAAAAATACGCCAAGAGCGCCGTGCGGGCAGTCGTTACTCAAGTTATCAGCAATGCCAGCAAGAACAGCGCGCGATACAGGGAATTTATATCACGCATGGTATCCCAAGTTTGGATGTATCAGAGATGTCTGTTGAAGAAATCGCCACGCGTATATTACAGATGACAGGTCTTAAACGCCGCATTGGGTAATGGACTATTAATTTTATAATATGTAATCGTCATCAAGTTTGTAAAAAGTCTATTCATACCTTATGGTCAGTACAACTTTACTAAGCTGCTTGGATATTAAAAATATTAACTCGTGCACATAGATATTAATAGAGCAAACAATACATAAAGAGGACATGATGGTAAGTAAAAATATAAGTGACGCAACCAATGATACTGGTAAAGACGTCCATACTGAAGTATCGAATAAAACTAATGGTCGTTCGCCCAATCCTGAGCATACTGAAGGTAAAGACACAAAACAGAAAATCGAGCAGACTCATGAGCAGGTCACTGAAGATATCATGCATTACCCTGATCTCATCAACCCGCTTGATGACACTCGTATTGATATCAAATCTGGATTTACCAAAGATTCTCGTCGACTAAAAAGTGACGATCACGAGTATGAGTATGATGCGGTGGTTTTAGGTGCAGGTCCTGCTGGTGAAGCCGCTGCCATGAAGCTGACCAAGTCTGGTAAAAGAGTGGTCGTCGTCGATCCGCGTGATCAAGTAGGAGGTAACTCTACTCACGTCGGTACAATTCCTAGTAAAGCATTGCGCCAATCAGTATTTAACTTGATTAACTTCCGTCGCGACCCGATGTTTACCAAAGCGATGGAGTATAAGCAAGTTCCGCTAAATGAAGTATTGGCTAAGGCGCGTCAAGTAATCCGTCGTCAAGTCAGTACGCATACCCGTTTTTATGAGCGCAACCGTATCGAAGTTATTCAAGGTTGGGCAAGTTTTATTGACGCTCATACGCTGCGCATTGAAGTCGACGACAATATCTACGAAACTATTACTTTCAATAAAGCCATCATTACTGTCGGTAGTCGTCCTTACCGTCCTGATATTTTAGACTTTAAACATCCACGCGTTTTTGACTCTGACAAAATCTTGCAAATGGATTATGTCGTCAAAAAAATCATCATCTATGGTGCAGGGGTGATTGGCTGTGAGTATGCTTCTATTTTTACAGGACTTGGTTATAAGGTTGATCTTATTAACAACCAAGATCAGCTACTGAACTATTTGGATAGCGAAATCAGCGATGCGATCGCGCATGACTTTAGACAGTTCGGTGTGCTTATCCGTAGTAATGAAGAGATTGATCATCTCGAGACTCATGATGATTATGTGGTCTTGCACTTAAAGAGCGGCAAGCGCATCAAATCTGATGCCATTCTTTGGTCAAATGGTCGCTCAGGTAACACAGAAGGCTTAAACTTAGAAGCCATTGGGCTAAAAGCAAATAGCCGTGGTCAGTTAAAAGTAGATGATACTTACTGTACGGACGTCGACAATATTTATGCTGCTGGTGATGTCATCGGTTGGCCATCATTAGCCTCTGCTGCCTATGATCAAGGTCGCTGTGCTGCTGCCTTTATGGTCGGTGATAGTGATGCCGAGCCAGTATCTAGTGTCCCAACTGGTATCTATACCATTCCTGAAATCTCTTGTATCGGTAAAACAGAGCAGGAGCTAACGGATGAGAAAGTTCCGTATGAAGTGGGTCAAGCGTTCTTCAAACATCTGGCACGTGCCCAAATCATTGGTGAACGCTCGGGCGTATTAAAGATATTGTTCCATCGTGATACGTTAGAAATTTTAGGCATTCATTGCTACGGCAACCATGCTTCAGAGATTATTCATATTGGTCAAGCAGTGATGAAGTGCAAAAGCAACAATACGCTTGAGTATTTTGTAAATACGACTTTTAACTATCCAACGATGGCAGAAGCGTATCGTGTGGCTGCGCTTAACGGTTTGAACCGAGTATTTTAATGTTTAAAAATGACTCAAAGTGAAAGTGTCATATGTATAAAGAAGCGCCTGCTAATATTAGCAGGCGCTTCTTTATGCTCATAGATTTAATTAACTTAAAGATTTATCAGTAGGCTTTTTTTTGCGGAATACGCTTGCGTAAAAATAGCAATAAAACAAAATAGAGCAACCACAAGCCTGCCAACGCATAAAACCCTATGGCGACTTGAGAGATACTTGCACCCATTTGGTTAAGCTGTACAGAGGTGTTGATCGCAGGGGTAGTTGGTACGATCCAGCGTATTACTTGCAAAACTTGGGGCAACTGGTCGGCTGGCCAAGGGTAGCCGCTTAAGAAGAATATCGGTAGGGAGAT
This sequence comes from Psychrobacter sp. AntiMn-1, assembly GCF_001854065.1. Taxonomy (NCBI): domain Bacteria; kingdom Pseudomonadati; phylum Pseudomonadota; class Gammaproteobacteria; order Moraxellales; family Moraxellaceae; genus Psychrobacter; species Psychrobacter sp. AntiMn-1. Next base: position 108,341 of record NZ_CP012969.1, read on the forward strand.
AAAGATTAAGATCTGCATACTGCGCTCACGCTGCCGGAACCATAGCCCAAGTACACAGCCGAGCGTTGCGACTGTCGGACAAAACAGTGCTAAAAACAATAGCGTTCCGAGCATATTTTGCCCACGTGGATAATGATGCAGCTCAAACGCCCAACCATAATAAAAACAGCCAATGATAAAGCTTAGCGTGCTCAGCGCTGTGATACGTCCGAGCCAACCGCGTACACTCGCAGCATGACGCCGCTGCTCATACCAAGTGCCAATCAGCATGGCGGTTGCCATCAATAGTGTCTGTTGTAAGATAATGACGGAGACGGCTGGTACGACGTAGGCACCGTAGCCTTCAGTTTGATTATAAAGTGGCATGATTTGTAGTGGTACTGCTTGAGCGCTCTGTGCTGCGGTGGGTGCATAAGCGCCTTTAGCGATATTTTTCTTTACCTTGATCCCCGCTGATACGGTACCAACTGCTTTAGAGAATCCCAGTTGGACGTTCTTATTTAAAATAAAGTAGCCGCCATTGCCGAGGACGCTAACATACGCTTGCTGTCCTGACATGACTTGTTCTTCAAGGCCGCTTGGAATCACCATATAGCCTGCAATTTGATCGGACCATATGGCTTCTTTGGCCGCTTGTTCATTGATAAAGTGCTCAGTATCTAGATATGGACTGGCACTTGCATAACGAGCGAGCGTGCGCGACAAGTTACTATTGTCATGATCAACAATACCCACTGGTACATGGTTGACCACTTCAGTTGAGTAGGGCCAAGGATAGAAAAACCCATAGATAATCGGGGCAATAATCAACATCAAAAGCACGCCTTTATCCCCAAAGACATCTTTTATAGTTTGAGAGAAGCTTGCCCAAAAAGTCTGCGCAGTTAAAGAAGTGGTGGCTTTAGCGTTGTTTTGCTTGGTATTTAAAGGTGATGACATCAGCGTGCTCCCCAGCGTTCAGGATGCGCCAATGCGCGTTTGGTCAATAGGGCTGTCAGTAGCATGGCGATGATAGTGGCAAGCGCCAGACCGTAGACAATAGGCACAGAGATAGCAATAGGCGCTTGCATTTGTAACTGGGCAATATGTAGCTTGAGGTAATGTGTCAGTGGCAATGCATTTGACCAGTATTGCGCGCTATCACTAATCGCAATATAAGGAAAGGTCACACCAGCAAAGGCATAAGAAGGCGCTGAAATAAAACCAGTGGTTGACAAACCCATACGCAGTGAAAAGGAGTTCAAAGTAAAAATAGCACCAAGCCAGAATGACAGTATCATCAAACACAATAGGCCGATATATACTGCGATGATTGACCCAATGCTTATATTTTGGTTCGACGTTACAAGCCACAATACCAAAGCCGACCATAAGCTATAGGCCAATATTGGCCAAAAATACTTACCCAATAGACCGGATAGCAATACTGATATACTCACCGAATTGGGCATTTTTGAGTCTGATGATGGTGCAGTGTTGTTGGTGCTATCTTGTGTGGTGTTTAACGCAGCTGCTTTTTTAGAGGATTTAACCAAAGCTAAGTCAGGTGTACCTGTACTGATAAAGCGATACCAGTGACCAATATTTTTATCGCGCAGCTCGCGACCAATGGTGGTTGCCCCGACGACCATCGCTAATATGTGTAGCAGGGCAGGTATGACGGTCGATGCCAAAAACTGCTGATAATCGGTTGCAGCATTGAACAAACTAATACGCTGGATACTGATAGGCGAGTAAGCAGTCATGGCTTGCGACGGCCCTACGCCTTGCTTTACCAATCGTTTGATCTCTACCCCTGCGGATAAGGTGCTAGCGACTGCTTGGACAGCCGTTTGAATAATGCCAGAGTGCGTACCGTACTGGGCGTTTACTTGTAGGATTAAAGGGGCAGGCTTGTTAGATAAAATGTTACGCGAAAAGTCTTCAGGAATGATGACAACCGCATAAATATCACGTTGCAAGATCGCAGCCTCTGCATCCGCTGGTGAATAATAAAGTTGTCTAACCGTAAGCGTAGGACTGGCTTCTAAGTAACGTACGGTAGTATTGGCAACAGCACTATTGTCTTGATCGATCACTCCAATGGGTAAGTCAGTAATCTGCGTTTGTGAAAATATCCACCAAATCAGCAGCACTGTGGCTAGTGGTATCCATACCACCATACTAAGGTCCCAATGGTTTTTGGCTAAAAAACGGCGCTCATAAGCGGCGCTACGTAAAAAAGCCTCACTTAACTTAGTCAAGTGCATGGCCTACTCTTGGTTCTGATTGATAGGATTAATATGCACAACCACACTCATTCCTGAGCGAATGCGAGTATCAGGCGTGGATGGTCGTGCTTTGACCTCAAAGGTACGCACATCAAAACCATCATCATTGTTGGTCGGTCGCCAAGTGGCAAAATCAGATAAGGTCGATGTCGCATAAACAGTAAACTGCTTGCTATAAGGCTTATCTGCTGATGATAATGCGGGAATAGTACCTGTAAATGTCTGACCGATAGCGAACTGGTTTAAATACGACTCAGTGACATTGAGCACTACCCATTGGTCATTGGTATCCACCAACGTCAGCAAAGGAACGCCTTGACCGATGACTTCTCCAGCACTAACGATGACATTGTCCACAACACCAGCGATAGGGCTCTTTAGATTGGCCTCTTCTTTTGCTGCCAGTGCTTCATCTAGCTGGGCATCAACTTGTGCGACTTGAGCGGTAGCCGCTGATTTGTCTTCACTGCGAGCACCTTCTAATGCCAAATCATATTGCAAACGTGCGGCTTCAGTTTGGTCTTGAGTGGCTAGGTATTGGGCATAAGCCTCATCGCGTTTTTGCCGTGCCATCAATCCTTCTTCATACAGACGATTGACACGCTGATAGGTGTTTTCTGCCAAATCAGACGCGGCTTTATTGGCTTGCCAAGCGGCTTTGGCTTGAGCGATCTCTTGCGGGCGTGCCCCGTTTTCTGCTTTGTCCAATTGACTTTGTGCGATTTGCTTACCAGCACGTGCTTGGTTGATCTTAGCGTTAATCTCAGGCGAATCCATCTCAATGAGTTGTTGACCCACCGTAACCGTATCACCTTCTGTCACCATAATGTTAGCAATGCGGCCTGCTACCTTTGCAGCGATAGAGGTTTGCTGCATTTGCATTTGCCCTTGGAGGGTAATGACTTCTGGTTCATTATGCTGATTGCTTTTATATAAACCGTATGCAATTGCGCCAAGAACACCTAATACAAACAGTACGAGCAATATCTTTTTCATACGAGCAGATTTATCAGCTTTTGCGTTGCCCCGACTATAAGCGGGTACAGATTGCTCTGGAACGTCAGACCCACTAGATACATTTTCTATTGGATCGACGGAGGCTTTTGTATCTTGAGAGGTCACTGACTCGTTTGAATCAACTGATTTATTTGAGTTGTCTGATTCGTTTGGAAATTCAGTCATGACGGTGTGATTCCTAAAGCAGCAAAGTTGAGAACAAAGGATTTATGATTAGTACACTCGAACAGCATAAGGTTTGGCATTGTCTATGGCTTCAGAATTAAAAATCGCACCAAAAGCGACGACAAAGGCTGAATAATATAGCCAAAGCATAATGACCACCGCCGCTGATAGCGCCCCAAATTCAGCACTATAGTTGTTGAAGTTTTGCACATAAATCGAAAACAGTACGGACAATATAATCCAAAGAATGGTCGCGAGCGTTGCTCCTGGAACCAGTTTTTTTAGTGCAACGGCATCGCGATTTGGCGCGAGACGATAAAGACTTAAAAAGCTTAAAAAGATAATACCCGCCAATACAGGCCATCTGGCCCACAGTGCAACCGTTTCAGCCACTTGAGGGAAGGGGAAGTAATTCGCTGCTACAGGGATAATAGCAATAGAAGACACCGCTATTATCAAGACGACTACTGCACCAAAGGTCAGGCTCACTGCTCGAACCGTGCCTTGTATAAAGCTGCGCTCTTGGGTGATATGAAAAGCGAGATTGACAAGGGCAATTAAAGATTTGATGCCTTTGGAACCAGCATAAAGGGCAAGTAAGGTCGATATGATCAGGCTAAATGTCAGCGTGGATTTGGTATTAGAGACCAACTCGCTCAGGCGCGAATTGAGGACTTCGTACACTGTATCAGGTATAAACGGACGCAAAATGGAGATATGCTCCTGCATCTCAACGGGTGAAAATACGAGACCATAAATCAGCACAAATACCGCCATTGCTGGAAAGATGGATAAAAAACCAAAAAATCCGACACTGGCGCAATGTGCCCAAACATTAGTGGTATTCGCAATAGGCCACGTTTGTAGCAAAGTTTGTAGCCAATTATTTATCGATTTGGACGTTGGTTTTTTCATAAAACAGTGATTCACTATAGTAATAGTATGGTTTATTGAGCGTTATTGTTTGATAGCGTCATGCTGATTTGGTATATATCTTCGCTCATTAGCCTTATAACACTTAAAAGTTGAAACGACGACATAGCGCTTATTCGTATACTTTATAAGCTTTCATATACAATCATCATTCAGTGTACAAAGTCGGCAGCTGGATATCAGCGGCATTAAGATAAGCGTTAAAAGCAAGCGGCGTACCGCAGCTTTGCATGAGTGCGGCCAATGACTGTACATAGTCGTTTGCTGCTTGCGCTTGCTCAGTACGTGCTTTGAGCGATTGCGTTTGTGCTTGTACCACATCGACTGTGGTATTCACGCCTTCTTGCAATCCTAAGCGGCGCAATCTTAACACTTCTGCAGCCAAATCAACGTTACTTTGTAGCGCTTGATAGCGTGATTGAGCATTATTAACATCGTGCCAGTTTTTTTCTACCAGCAGTAGCAGGTTGTCGCTGACTTCAATCTCAGAAAGATCTGCCTGACGTATTTGAGCATTGCTTGATGCCAATGACGCGGTTTTATCCAGTCCGCCCCATAGCTTCCAACTGGCAGAGATACCAGCGACCCAGCTTGGGTCTTTTTCGAGCTGACCATAACCATATAGCAAGACTGTCGGCTTGTAGCCAGTATCTGATAATGCATGCAACTGCTGAGCCTGCGCGCGTTTGGCGGCGACCTTTTGTAATCCTGGATGATTATTCAGTGCCAAATCCTGAAAATAGCTAACATCCGGTAGGGGACGGCTAGAGACAAATAATGGCGTCGTCGGCTTAATACGATAATCAGTACGTAGCAATCGCTGTAGCGCAATCATGGCTAAGCGCGCGTCGTTATTGGCATTGACGGATTCGCTTTTGGCATCGGCAAGCGCAGACTGTGCTTCTAGTCTATCGACGCGCGAAATAAAGCCTTCTTCAAACAAGCGTTCTGCCATATGATCCGTTTGCTGCAAGGTATCGTAAGCATCCTCACGTAAGTAAGCGGCAATGATCGCCAATTGGGCCTTAAAATACCGTTCAATTAACGTATTATAAAGCTCGTTTTTATCAAGGATGCTATCGGCGACTGCTTCTTGTGTGCGTGCATCTGAGGCGCCAGTCAATGCGTCCGTACGTCCAGCTGTATAAATAGGCCAGACCACACCAAGACCTGCGCCCGTCGTCGATCCTGAGCGCTTAATATTATAAGAGTCTGGAATTCGCTCACCGACCAACTCCCCAAAGTTTGGTAAATCTGGCAGGTCTGCAATCGGAGGAACCGCGTTATCGACGGTATTATTTACTCCGTTGACGATACCGTTTCTAAGAGACGATAGATCTATATCCTCATCAAGATGGTAAGCACTGGCAGAGACGCGCGCAAATACGAGGGGGTTGTCGATGGTTCTGAGGGCCTCAGTTTGGTATTCGCTGGCAGCGATGGCTGCTTGATTGGCCGCTATTTTGGGCGAGACTTGAACCAAAAGCTTTTGCGCTTGTTCTAGGCTTAAAAAGCTAGAGACTTCTAATGGATAGCTATTATCCACGGCTTTGTGTGTGATTGGATCGATAAGGGTGTTTAATGCACTGTGCTCAGCATGAGTCTCTGCTAATGTATGACTAGGTGCCATTGCTGTCTGAGCTGTCTGATTATTAATCTGACCATCGGCATCCACAATTTTTGTCACAGTCACCGGTGTCATGTCATCTGATGATTCTATATTATCTGAGCCCGTGCTCGCATAAGTCACTATAGGGCCGCTCATGAGTGCAACTGTCATCATAGCAGTCGGTAGCGCTGATAAAGTGAATTTCATAAGTCACATAAGCCATTAATTAGAATGTAAGGTATTATAAAATAACGGACAGCATTAATAGATTTTATCGCTCAGAATATAAAGCGGTCATACTATTATAAACGATTTGCTAGTAAGCGAATAAATGATGCTGAAATAAAGTATTTGTACTGAAATATCAGAATGCTTTTTAATAAAGTGCGTGCTAATACGAAAGCGCTAAAAATGTATCATTCAAAACAAGGCGTACACTGTATAGCCACAATGGTGACGGGTCAATGCTCAGTATTCTGCTACTCTCTATTGTGTCATCCCTAGCGGTATGATAGAGGTTTGAGCTGTTTTTTAAATATTCGTTTATAAGTAACATCATAGCGAATAAGACGTCTTAGAGTTAACCAATTTAAATTAACGTGCTGTTATTTTTATCATTAGGGCGTCTTGAACATTCGACCATGGCACTGACAGCGACTATTTTTTAGGCGATTCGATGTTAAGAATAATAAGTTTAGTCATTTTAAGCGCTTATTTTTAACGATGAAGCGGCAAAAAAGAGTCCTATCCCCTGCTTTTATCGTTGGGGCTGATGCTAAAATTGCCCCATACGGCGTTACAAATCTCGCTAAGGCATCTGCATTATCGTCGCTTTGTGCCTTGTCTGGAACCATTTTAGCGATCAGCAGTGCCTATTTGCGAATGTTCAACACGCCCTAAATAATTTGGCCAGTCATTTATAAAATATACAGTGATTGATTAACAGCAAATAATGAATAGCCACTGGTTTTTATCAAATAGAACCAACAATATCAGTAGAGGATATGCGTAATGGCAGGATATATTTTGGCGTTAGATCAAGGGACAACGTCGAGTCGAGCGATATTATACGATGATCATGCACGGCCTATTAAGATGGCACAACAGCCAACGACGCTGCAAACGCCAAAAGCGGGATTTGTTGAGCAAGACGCACAGCAAATCTGGCAAACTCAGATTAGCTGTGCGCATGATGTTATCAATCAGGCAGGGTTGCTTGCTACTGATGTCACCAGTATCGCGATTACCAATCAACGCGAGTCTATTGTCATGTGGGACAAGCAAACAGGGAAACCGCTCGCACCCGCTATCATTTGGCAAGACAGGCGCACGGCAAACTATTGCAAGACACTCGCTGCTGAAAGCGCTACCAATAGTATGGATGATAGCGTTCATCAGGGTGCTGATAGCGCCAATATGGCCGATGAGGTTCAGCGCATCACAGGTCTGCGCTTAGATCCGTACTTCAGTGCCAGTAAAATTGCTTGGCTGCTCGAAAATAATCCCAAACTCAGCGTACGTGCGAGTAAAGGTGAGATAGCAGTTGGCACCATCGATAGCTGGCTGATTTACAAGCTAACTGGCGGCGAGCATGTCATCGACGTGACCAATGCTTCTCGTACTTTGCTATTTGATATTCATAAATTGGCTTGGTCAGAGACGCTTTGCGATCGGTTTGCCATTCCTATGACTATATTGCCTAAGGTACTGCCATCTGACGGTGATTTTGGCAAAACCAAAAAAGGCCTATTTGCAAAGCAAATACCCATTCAAGCCGTGCTCGGCGATCAGCAGGCCGCGCTTTTTGGGCAAGGCTGTCTCGATGCTGGCATGGCCAAAAATACTTATGGCACAGGGTGCTTTATGCTGATGAACATTGGTCAGCAGCCAAAACTGAGCGAGCACAAGCTGCTAACCACCATCGCATGGCAGCGAAAAATATCGCCAACTCGTCCAGACAATTTATCATTTGATCAAATCTTACAGTCAGGTAAGCGAATGCTACAGCCACCCAAAAAAGAAGTTACCTATGCCTTGGAGGGTAGTGTTTTTATGGCAGGAGCTATCATCCAATGGCTACGTGACAATTTGGGTATGATTCAACAAAGTAGCGATGTTGAAGATTTAGCTCGCCAAGTAGACAGTAGCGAAGGTGTGGTGCTATTACCTGCTTTTACCGGATTGGGTGCGCCTTACTGGCGTTCTGATATCAGTGCTAGCATCACTGGTATGAGCCGCGGTACTACTAAAGCCCATATTGCCCGTGCTGCGTTGGAAGCAGTTGCCTACCAGACTTATGATGTACTCATCGCCATGCAAAAAGACAGCCCTCATCCCTTGACTGAGCTGAGAGTAGATGGCGGCGCGGCAAATAATGATTTGCTGATGCAGTTTCAGGCAGATTTGCTAGATGTTCCGGTGCTACGTCCAAGAGACACAGAGATTACGGCAAAGGGTGCAGCACTACTCGCTGGTTTAAAGACTGGGCTTTACGATGAGTCAACCATGAAAGCATCATGGCAAGTAGATCGTATTTTTGAGCCAAGTATGTCGATTGATGCTCGTGAGCAACACCTTGATAAATGGCAACGTGCCATCGCAAGGTCATTAATGCAGATATAGGGTTGATTTCTATAGTAAATTTATCAATGCTAATCTCTTATGATTACCCAAAGTATGAGCGCACCGTACATAGACGTCATAAAGATACAGGCTGTAACGCAATGTAATCGCAATACGGACACAGTTTACATAATCAGGCTATCTGTCTCTACCTATAAGTTTCTATACTTCAGTTGGATTTAGCAATATCGCTAATCTTTTAGCAAATAAATAATTCAACAAATAATAAATAATTTAGGGACAATACTATGAGTAACCATGACGCTATCGATCGCAGTGAAGTAAAAAACATGTCTAAAGAGACAAAAGAAGATTTGAATGCAGACATTATTACAGGTGAGCCAGGCTCACATCCAGTAGGTACAGGTATTGGCGGTGTAGGCGGTGCAGCAGCAGGTGCAGCCATCGGTACTATGGCAGGCCCATTAGGTACGCTCATTGGTGGTGCAATCGGTGCAGTTGTTGGTGGCGGCGCAGGTCATGCAGCAGCTGAAGCCATTGATCCAACCCATGAGGAAGCTTACTGGCGCGCAGAGTATGCCAATGCTGATTATTACAAAGAAGGTTACGAGTTTGATCGCGACCTACACCCAGCGTATGCGGTAGGCTATGCAAATCGCGCTCGCTATCCAGTAGATGCACGTTTTGAAGATCATGAAGCCGACTTAGAGCGTTCATGGAATGAAGTGAAAGGCGATTCTCGTTTGGCGTGGGATGAAGCGCGTCTAGCATCACGTGACGCATGGCATCGTGTATCGTAGTACGTGTTTTACAAGAAAGTCAGATGTTAAAAAGACTTATGAATATGACTACTGTTTACTCAATGACTTTAATAGATAGCTAACTTAGCAGACGAGCTGTCTCTTAAAAACGCTGACAATAGATTACTATTTCGTTGCTGAAAATAGATTGATTGTACGATTGGTTCTATTAATGACTTTGACCAGCAGTATGTATGTTATTTTAAAACTTCCAAAGTCAACCTTTGGGAGTTTTTTTTGGCATAAAATTTGCTATGAATCCATATGTATGAATATAATATAAGAAAAACAGGGGACTTATGACTAATAATGACGGTAGTAAACAGTTTTATATTGCCACAGCTAATTTATTGAACTTTGCTAACCCTAATCGCATTTATTATGAGAATGCCCCAGCTTATGATAATAAAGCCTATGAGCATAAGCGACGTGGTCTGACAGATCTGCTGGCTAAAGCACACGCTGATATCATTGCCGTACAAGAAGTATGGGATAGTAATGCACTAGAAGCACTAGCTGTCGCACTAGGATTCAAACCAGAGCAGGTGGTTATTCCGCTTGCAAGCAATGACACTGCAAGTCCATATACTCAAGGTAGAGGCGCACAGCATACACCAGCCGTTGGTATTATTAGTCGATTTGAGCAATTAGAGACGACCTTATTAGAAGAGATTGCACCAAAAGCTGTGATTGATATCCCCGATATCGGGCCTCATCAGCATTTTAATCGTCCACCTTTGATATTGCGTGTTGACGCATATGGTCAACCAATAACGATCATCACGGCGCATCTAAAAAGTAAACGTGCGTTTTTCTTACGTGACGAAAATGGTAACCTATTAGAAGACATGGATGATCCAAATATCCGTATTCGTGCCAAGCTTCGTAGTTTGTGCATGCGTGCTGCAGAGGCGGCATCTATTCGTATGTCGATCATGGAACGTTTGCATCACACGCGTGAGCCATTGATACTGCTTGGCGACATGAATGATGTGACTGGTAGCGTAACAACCCAGCTGATGACGGAGACTGGCGAGGTTAATTATGATAAAAGTATGCGTGATGTCGCACTTTTTGACGCCGCTCGTATTCAAGCTCGCTATGGTTGGATGAAAGATGTGGCTTACACCCATATTCATCAAGGTATGCCAGAAGTGATCGATCAATTATTTGTTTCAGAAGAGTTCTTACCTGATAGCAAGTTTTCGCTCGGTCAGGTTGAAAGAGTTGATTATTTCAATGACCATCTTAAGTGGGATTATTCAGATAGGGTGACTGATCATGGTATTATAAGAGCGAAAATTAAACTGAATGATTAACTTCATAAAATTAGATAGTTAACTCTAGTAGAGTGTTAATCGATACATTAACTTTTAACCCATTCATGTCCCTTGCTTGATAGTGTACAAGCGTTTATGATGCCTCCTCATTGAGGTTAGTAGCGATAACGTTGGCTCTACATTTGAGCCACTCGTTGATTCTCCAGTGATTTAGGACGAATGCTACTCAATGAAGATTGAATTTATGAAATAGGACGTAACATTAAGAGATTTACAATGAGTGATAACAAAGACGAAAAAATTGAAGATGTGTTAGTAGATTCGGAGTTGGCAAAAAAACTTGTACCAAACAAGTTTAAATTTACCAGCCAACAGGGCCGCGCACGTCGTCAAAAACTTTTGGCTGGTGCCAAAAAGTTGAGTGAAACACAAGCTATTAATGATATTACTCTAGCAGCTGTGTGTGAAGAAGCAGGAATACCAAGAGCTTCTGCTTATCATTTCTTCCCTAACATTGAAGCAATATTTTTAGCATTGCGCTTTTTGAATGCGATTGAAATATTAGAGATGGTAGAAACCGTTGATATCGGCAACTACGATAGATGGCAAGGATATCTAACCGCGCTGATTGATCAATGCGTGACGATCTTCCATAACGATGAGACCAAAGCCAAACTCATTTATGACACCAATACGCCTGATTTTGAAGGTGATGAATTTGGCGAAGATATGGACCATCAAATTGTTGACTTGGTCTATAAGCGTTTATCAGAGCGTTATGAGATGCCAAATTTTGAGGATATCCAAAACACGCTATTGATTGCTTATAGTATTGTTAATGCGATATTTACCTTGTCTTATCGTCGTCATCAGACCATTACGGATGACTATATTCAAGAAGCAAATACCGCATTTATCGCGTACTTACGCTGCTATCTACCAGAAAAACTACCACGTAAAAACCGCTAATTTTATCTATAGTAGACACAAAAAAGCCGACAACTCTGTCGGCTTTTTTACCTCTGTTATTTAGTAAGGCGCTTTAATTATTAGGCGTTAGATCTTGTCCGCGGCAGATATCATCACTGGCATCTAAAGGCGCATACTGCTTATAGTAGCTGACGATAGATTGCTCTAAAGCCACATTGGTCTGCGCATCATGGGCATTAATATAGGCTTCGCGTGCTTGCTCAAGCCAGCGGTCCGCCATACGAAAATGTATGCCTGACTCACGCCACCCTCGCTTACATTGATTGGTCGCCGCCCAAATTAATGCCACTTCACTAAATGCCATCTCACGTGGCGCTGACTCTATACCGCCACTGTCTTTTAGCGCACTCAGCGTCGCCCACAGATCAGGTCGCATTAGAGCAGAGGTAGTAGGGATATCTTGCTGTAGTTTGATGCTTTGCGCTGTATCGTTCTTTAGCGATTGTAAGATAGACTCTGCCGTTTCTGCCGCAACTATGCCCGCAGCTGAGCGGTTATTCATACTGTCTTGATGGATCGCATAAGTAAGCCATGCTTGTGCTTTGTAAGCGAGGTACTGCTGATGAGCGGTTTTGTCTTTTTGCTGATAGGGCTGTAGTTGCTCTACCATACAGTTGAGTACACGTTGCTGCGTGCTTTGATATTTATAAGAAGGGGCTTGAGCCTGAATATCATCACGACAGTCTACAGCACTATTCGCATCAACGATTTGAGCCGTGTTGTTAGCGATGCTATCTTGTGCTGAAGCAAGGGATACGACACTCAAAAGTAACAGTGCCGAAAGTGCAGTATGTACTGGTTGTTTATAAGCAGTGGTTTTAATGGCAGCTTTAAACATGATGCAAACCTTATCTGAAGGTAATAAGTGTGGGTATTTACCATTATTAGGGCTGACTCTGCGACTCCTGTCTAATCGCTTATTATATTGCCATTAGACAGGAGTTAAGACGCTATCATTAGCTTAAAAGGTAGTCGTGTTAACTTGCGTAGAGTCACTGTTTAAACGCTTGTTCTTACGTGGGTCTTCACGCTTGAATAGATTTTCATCAAACTTAAAGCGCAATCTAAAGTAAGCCCCTTCTTGAGTACTGTCGTCATAGGCGATGTCTTCATCTTCAAAGCCCATAAAATTGTAGCCAAGTGACAACCAAAGGTTGGTCATTGGGCTATAGCCCACTTCAGCACCTAACATATAAGACAAATCATCTGCCTGCTTATTCCAGTAAGTACCCGCTTGCAAACCAACATCCCAATGTTCGCTAATATCGTACAGACCGCGACCATAAACGGCATGAGCAGTATTGTCACTGGTAATATTGTCTGCTTCATATTCTGTATACTTACCCGCATAGCGACCAGACAAGGTTAAGGCACGCGTTGGATGGTAGTTACCATTCCATGACCAGACAGTGGTGTCTTTTCGATAGGTATCATCACCCGTGTTGTTGTCATCTAAACGATACTCAAGCTTTGCAAGCATGTCTAGTTGATTGCTGTCGTAATCACGATAAGCGGCACCAAGTTGGAAACGATTAATCGTGCGATCACCATCATTATAGTCGATGCGCGAATAGGTATCTTTGGCCAATAAGGTAATCTCATCGGTATAACGATAGGCAATACCTGCGCTACCAAGTAAGGTGTCGCTTGTCTCGCCCCAACGTTTCTCAACACGTCCTGATGCTTTGTAGTTTTCTTTGGCAAGATACTCAACGCCAAAACCTGCCGCCGTGGCGGTGTTGTTATCTTCGCCTTCTAATGACTCAACGCGCTCAAACAGTGTATTAAGGGTCAAGCCTTCTTGCACGTACCATTTGTTTTTTAGACCGATAGCGGCCTCCGCTTCACGCGCACTGATTGCATCACGCATGCGGTATTCGCTATACACTTTACCGTCTTTCATATAATTGGCGTCAAAGCCAACAACGGTACGTTGACGCTCATCAGTATCATCAAGACCATAGCTACCAGACAAGCTATTGATCAAATCATGACGTGCATACAGACGACCCAAGCCACCGATTGGCATCTCACCACCGATGGACGTCGCGTTACGTGAGCTATTTTCGATATCTTGCTCATACTCTGCAAACACCAAGCTATTATTTAGCTTGGGTAGACGAGAAGTGATACGGGCACGAACCGTTGTGCCTTCGATGTCTTTGTCCGCATCACTAACGCTATTCAATGCTGACTGGTTGATAATGTCATCATTGAACAGCGTGTCATCAGTAACATCTACCACATCTGTGGCTGCTTGGTTGTTGCGTGAAGCGGCAGTGGCATCTTGTTTGTAGTAACGCACACCGATTTCACCAACGACATTTTCACTCAAGCGTTGCTCGATACTGGCTTGTACGCCTTCACGACTCGCGTCAGTAGTATGATCCTTGGTACGCACACCTTCTAATTTCAACGCTGTTTTTTTGTCGTTGAATGTATGGATGACTTCTACGCCAGACTCCGTACGTCCAGCAGTCAGTGGTGATGCACCAGTGACAAATCCTTCATCTGCATCATTGTAATAAGCCTTGGCACGCGTGTCTTTCTTATTATCAAAGTCAAGCTCGACACGTAAGGCATTGCCCTCAACATTATTATCGTCTAATTCTGTGGTGTTGATCTGATTACTTGGCTGAAAATTAGGGTTCTCAGCTTTGTTCATTGCGTATTCAGCGACCAGCTTTAGCTTATCGTTGAACTTGATAACGCTATTGACACTAGCCAGCTCTTCTTTGTTCAATGGGTCGTCGCTATTGATATAGCTACCACCGATAGCGACTTTATTAGTCAGTTGCTGTTTGGCAGCGATACCACCAACCAAATAGTCCTCACCACCTTCATCCACTTCTACTGTGACACGAATGTAGATAGGATTGCCTTCGAGATCTTGACTCGCAATCGGTGATTTTAGATATAAACTGCGGCTAATCGGGTCTATCTCATAATCAGCAAAACGAGTTAGCGTCTCACGGTTGACGATTAAGCCAGGGTTATTACGGTCGCGAGTGATCACTTCGATAGTTTCCGAGTTCTCTAACACGGCATCGAAGTCTTCAGCTAATGGGTAGGGACCTGAGATACCTAAACCGCGAGTCTCATTAACACGCTGGCTAGTACTGGTCTCTGCCAAAAACGCAGTCACGCGAGTATTATTATCTTCAAATTGCGCCTTTAGACCAGTCAATGTACGGTTGTACTGACCAAGCTCAATGCCTTCATCATTGTCAATTTGTGTTTTTAGATCACCATACATAGCAAACGAGCGGCCTTTGTCTAGACGCACATAGAGCTTACTGGTTGATTGCGCATCAAAGCCTTTGGCCGATGAGTCACCATAGACAGGATAGTATTCGCCAGGCTCGATATCACGGAATAATCGCTCGCCTTTTTTGTCACTGTCATAAGCGAGCGTCAGCAAGTAATCTCCGCGCACTTTGCCTTTCAAAAACATTGCCGCACGACCAGATGCCGTATAGTCATCGTTACCGGCAAAATCATTCAGCTCTTGTTCAAAGGCACCTTGAGCATCCGTAATACTGCTACCGTCAAAGTCTTTGAGCGAGATAGCACCTTCGACGATACCGACCGCGATCAGCGGACGTAGCTGCGCGGTAAACTGTAGCGGAATCACTTGTTTTCTGCTACCGGTATCGATGACCAGCTCGCCTTTACCTGGTGCGCTTGGCGCGATGACTGGTATTAATAGCTCACCCCCTGATACAGTAACTTGGGTACCGGCTTGATCTTGGCTGCTGTCTTTCAGATTGATACGACCGATATTAGTATCAAGTGTAAGAGAAGTAGTACCGATATAGGGGCGATTGTCGCGATCTTTTAGACTAATAACAACCTGATATTCGCTGATACCATCTGCTGGGACTAGTTGTGCTTGCGTACGATAATCAATCGCTTGCAGACTATCAGGTGTCAATACGGTGATGGTCTGCTCGGAAATAGTTTTGCCATTGATGTCAGTTGCCACACCACGTAATGTATTGCTTCCGCGTTTTAGGTCAACCGCATAATAGTCAAAAGCCATTACATTTTGCTTTTCTTGCTCAGCAGTTTTACCGATTTGCTGCTCTGATATCGCTTTGCCATTGGCGTATAGAGTAAATATTGAACCAAGTGGTGCTTGTACCTGTACCATCTGCTTGTAAGTACTGAGCTGTTGACCTTCATTTAGGTTAATGAAGGTGACATTATTGTTAGCCACTTCTTTTAGATATTCTTCGAGCTCTTTTTCTACTGGAGGTGCAACCGTTGTCACGGCCATGTCTACACGATTGGTCGCATCCCCAATCATATCGTTGACAATAGCAGAATCACAGTTGTTACCAAGGTCTAGGTCGCCATTGATATTGCAGCCACTTGCATCGACATTATCAGTCGTGTCGGCATCGTAGTTTGGCTCTAATGTTAGCACTGTTTTTACCGCTTGCTCTAGCGTATCATTCTTAGCACTCACTGATTTGCTACGAGCGATTAGCTCGGCGTTCAGACGCTCAGTACTATCGCCCATGCCGCCCACAATCGCAAAATCTGCACGATGTAGCTCGCCATATTTTAGGTCGACAAAACGGCTGCCAGCATCACCCGCATTACGGTTGCTTTGGGTGAGCAGCTCTGTTTCTCTAGGGATCGTCGTGCTATCTACTTTTAGTACGTGTGTTTTGGCACTGACCCCATAAAAGTTGTATTTACCTTCAGGGTCGGTCACGATGAAGTTGCCGTTCTCCATGTATATACGGACACCAGCAACCCCAAGCTCGCCGTCTTCTTTTTGCTGAATACCATCACGGTTGATATCGTGATAGACCTTACCAATGATGATACCGTCAGTATTCATGACGCCGCGTTCTACGTCGATTTTCCACTGTGCTTCTCTTGATACTAAGCTTTGGCCTTGCTCATTGTTAGCAACTGCGATTGCGCGGTTGATACCATCACCACCTAGTGATGAAGCACCAACAAGCACACGATAAGTAATTTTTTTACTTTCGCCATTTGCCATATTGCCTAAGTTCAATACCTGATATTTACCATCAGCTTTAAACTCGGTGGTCTGTGCTTGATTGATATCAATATCAGTCGTTGGACTAACACGTACACTATTCTCAACGTAGTCAAAACCACGTGGTAAGGCATCTTTTAGCTGTACATCGTAAGCAGTAGCGTTACCATTGTTCGTGATATTGATGGTGTAGCTGACATAATCGCCGAGTTCAGCACTTTTTACGTCACTTTCCTTTGTGACAACTAAAGCTGGGTTGTCATCGACGATATTAATTTGTGAGCTCAGGTCACTGATACGCACGGTGAAGTCAGACGCGTTCGGCAGTTCATCAGCACCAGTACCAACCGAAGGGGCGATACAAGCATCTAAACTGGCAGTCAATGTGTCGTTGTTCAACGTTTGGATAAGCTTATCGTCAATAGCGTTAGCGTTATTTTGAGTGGCTGCTGATAGCTGATATTTACCTGTGTTATTACCGGTTTCTATAGCTTTAAGTGAATAGCTATCACCACTACCAATGGGTGGGTTAGCTGATTTGATGGTTACCCATACTTGATCAGGCTTGTCAGTTTGTACATTACATTGCGCATAGCTGGCACTGACATAAACGTCATCATTAATTTGTGAAATCGTTTTGCTTTCATCAAATTTAGGAGTGGTGAATTTGATACCAGATTCGATAATGACTAAACTATCGGTCGCACTCACGCTGGTCACTGACGGGTCTTCTAAGACAACTGCACCAATCTTAATGTCAGCCGTATCTCCATCCTTACCATTAGCATCTGATAGAGCTTGTACAATAAACTGAATGTTTTCACTCTGACCAAGCTTGATTTGGGCACTCATGTTATCAAGAATCAGTTGTGTATCACCACTATCGACAATGCCGTTTTTATTCAAGTCTTGATAAACTTTCAAATTAGATAGAGTTGGCGATACATCAAGCGTCAGCTCAACAGTCTGATCACTATAGCTAGTATTACTAAGAACATTAACCCAATTCACCAGTGTATTGGGTGCAACAGTACGCACAGGTTGCTGAGTTAAGTTAATACCATATTCAGATAAGGCAGAGGCTTTGATTTGAACTTGGTTTGAAATGCTATTTTGTTTAATAGAATTGACGTCATAAGAAGCATTAGCGATATTGTTGATAGTTTGTACGAGAGTGGTGGGCGCAGCAAACGCCATATTTGATTGCATAAGCAACATTGCAGCCGTCAGCGCAGAGATCTTCGCTGTATGCAACGTAATACGATTAGACGGTGTCATTAAAGATTTAGTCATATGTCGCTTATCCAATAAAATATAAAAGGGTCGGATAGTAATTCTCCAGCTTGGCTCATCAAAATCAATTAGGTCAAGCTGGAGCGTTAGTCTATAAGCGTCTTGTGAAGCTTATAGACTTTGAAATGTTAAATATCAATTAACGAGCGTTTTTAATTTTGATTTTAAAAGTCAAGGTGCCAACGCCCTGAGGAACTAGGGTATAGTTAGTACCAAGAACTGCAGTACTGGTAGTACTAGCTATGCCTGCAGTAGATGAGGCAGTCGCAGAAGTAGCAGGTGAACCAGCTACTAAATCCGCACCAGATGAAAAGTTAGACAACAAATCCGAAATGGTTAAATCGTTAAGATTAAAACCTAACCCTGCTGAAGAAGTATTAGTCGCCTGAATACGATAGATAACACACTGATCAGGTTTCGCATCGATCGCAGTCTGAATAAAGGTACTTGCAGCAACCGTACTTGAACAAGTCGCATCTAATGCTTGAGACTTCACTAAAGTTAAGCCTCTAACGTTAGTCGTATCAGTCACTGTAGTAGCAGCAGGTGCATTAATACCAGCAGGTGTTAGCGTTACAACAGAAGTTTCAGTGCTACCAACAGCTGCAGCATCAGCAACAGTTGCAGGAGCAGCTACATTGCCCGACGACACTTTGTAGTTGATTGCTAATGTGCCACCAGGTGCAATACCATTTGGAAATTGAGCGGTTGGTAGTGTAGTGCCATCAAGAGTATATGTATTACCACCAGCAACGGTAGGTTGCAGCGTTATAGTAACCGGAGCGCCATTACCAGGCGGCGTATAAGTAGCACTAACAGGACCAGTAACAGGTCTGACAGCCCCATTATTGCCACCATCAGCAATAGTGAAAGTCAATGGGTTAGCATTGGTACCTTCGCCATCTTGACCGCTGTTAGTAATGAGAGTTGAATGAGTCGCTTGACTAGCAGTACCTGAGGCAGGGGGAATTTCTCTAGTCGTTGGATTGCTCACCACAACCGCTCGTCTGGTAAAGTTAGTCACACCAGGACTATCTATACCAGCGCCGTTACCTTCACCCGCATCATCAGGTACTCTAGTAACACCTATAGTGCTATCTGTACTATCCAAAATATCATAGTCAGTACCAAGTACAGGATTAGCAGGTAGCGGGCTAACCGGACCGACAAACTTATCGTAGACTTCTGCGTTGTTGGTTACTGAACTATTAGCAGATGTAAACTGATCTCTATCGACGTTAACCGTGAAAGTAATCGTGCGACTTGCGCCAACGGCTAAGTTTGCTACGGCAACATTAATAGCTTGTCGACCACCGATAGTGGAAATCGTAGCGGTACCAGCACCACCAGTTACGGTCACGTCTGATGCTGTGCCATTAGGTAAACTCAAACCTACAGGAAGGACATCTCTGATAACAATATCAGTCGCAGCAGCACTATAGTCAGTAGTCGCGTTAGTGACTACGATACTATAAGCAATCTGTGGGTTGGCGACTGTCAAATCGACAGTACTGGTCGCTGTTTTTACAATTTTAAAGGTAGGCAATCTCACGATAGTTTGGTTTTCGTTTACCAATGTCGCACCAGGTGCATTATTAGCAGTAAAGAAAGTACTGGTCGCTGTTAATGTGCCTACACCTTTGTCATTACCGTTACGATCGTCTGGCGTAGCTGCTTCGTAGCTTAAGTTAGCTCTAGTACCTGGCTGTAGTCTAATAGTACCGCCATTAGTTAGGGTACCTGTCTGTGCTTGAGTCCCTAAAGCGGTGACTTGAGCAGTAGTTAAAGGAGTACCATCTGCTTGTACAATAGTAAACGTAACAGGCGCAGTACCTAAAGGGTAGTCTGGAGTAGCCGTTACTAGTGATGAGTCATTACCTGTGGTGTTAATGGTATAAGTATCCGTCACGTTACCCGTGTTGGTTAAATTATGAGTAAAGGTAGTTGTACCACCTGGCGTAGCAGTCTGATTGATAGCAGTATCGTCACCAATACTACCATCATCAACAGTCGATGTGAGTGCAAAGTTAGCCGTTTCGCTAACGTTAACGGTTACTGTGTTAGAGGTTACAGATGGCTGACTGACGCCAGCAATACTGTAGCTTGCAGTTGCTACGTTATTAATTGGCGCAGCGCCTGCTGTTACAGCGTTAGCTGGGGTCGCTGCATTAGCGCCAGTAGACACACCCATTACTGCGGCGACGCCGACAGCTAGCAGGCTATAGTTAAAAGTGTTTGATTTCATATAATGCTCCAGAGTTAAGATTAAAAATTAAAACGTTAAAAGCGTGAAGGTTTAATGTCTATTGAATTAATTAACGGTGGTATTGAGAGCAACAGCTGCTGACTTTTTAGCTGGCAATAACTTAATATTCCAACGCAGAGTGCGGTATTCAGAATATGGAATCTTGACCATTTTGCCATCGACTTTACGCATAAGTGGTATATCAGCGTAATTCTCACCATCGATACTGGCTTGTGCACTTGCAGGCATCGCATCGCCAGTAAATGTCATGTTGGCAGGAATAGGTAGCGTCACCATTAGATCGTTAATATCTTTATTGATGGTATTGGTATAATTCGCCTTATACTGAATCACAGTACCTGCCGGTGCGGTGCGTACTGGCTTATAGACTGTTTTACCTTCCGCATTCTTTATGACTTGATTAGCTGTTAGTTCCATTTTTAGAGCATCATCAGCATGTGCTACATTTAGTAAAGAGCTAGAAGCTATAGTGGCTAATAGAATATTACGTAGAGTCTTGAAACGTTTCATATAAAATCCTTTCCTATACCGTTACTATCATTGGGATACTGATGCTTTGGGCTACCGTGAAACTATCTATCATCTGCTATCAGGGTCGTCTGTAAAAAGCACACATTCCCCTTTAAGCTATTGTAACGTAATCGATACAAGTATCAATTATAAAGATGACAAATGGTATTTCGAGATGACCAAACGGTAAAAGCCCTGTCTAAAAAGACAGGGCTTTTTTGTATTAGAAAAGGAAATAGTAAGAATCTAGAGTTGCAATAGATAATAGCTACTGAGTGTTCGCTGTAGTGCCATATTTGGTATTAAAATAAAAGTTGCGGTTTGATCTGGCGTTTAGGGTAAAGGGATTGGTTATTACTGTACCGTTATTACCGATAGCCACACTATTAGAAGCATAGTCGGTTGTACTGGCTACTGGATTGGCTAAGGTTGAGGTAACCGCTGCGCCATCACTTTTGCTTTGCAGTTTATCCTGCATCACAAAGTTATTAATGGGGACATTAGCGCGATTGGTGGCGGTAATGCGATAAGCAATACACTGACCAGGGGTAAGGGCATTTCCATTATTAGCACTTTCGCTAAAGCCATTTCTAAGGTCTGTTTCACCTACACGATTGAGAGTAGGATCGGTATAAAGGATGGTAGAAGGACAGTTATTAACATATTGAGCTTTTCTAAGGACTAAGGCGGCGTTTTCGGTAATGACGCGACCAAAGTTTCTGTTGGGATAATGATAAGTGGTAGTGGTAAACCCAGTATTGATATTGTCTGTCGTGGTTCGGATAGGGTAAGAGTTGCCTGTTCTACTCTCTATAAGGCATATGCTTCTATTACTACCAAAGGTTGAGAGAGGGACACTAAATTGAAACTGACCGATAGTCGCGCCGCTACTATTAACAGTTTGTGTAGCATAAGTGAGAGGGTTGTTACTATCGCAACTAGCTAGTCTGACAGTACTACCGCTGATCCCCGTCTCTTGGGGCGGATTAAAAACACCATTGAAGTAGTTGGTATTATTATAAGTCCCAGAAGTGAAGTTGGCATTAGTAGCGCTCGCTTGCGCTGCTGTGATACCACCATTATCGTCAAATACCGTACCAGAAAATATATATTGAGGAACATAACAGTAGTTATCTACTCGAAAGTCAATTTCTTGGTTAGTGGCTGTAGCCAAATATCCTGTATTCGAGTAACGGACATTCACAGATTTTACGGGTTCAGAAAACTGAACAGAGCCTTGGCATTGAGTACCTAGATTCTTAGCTGGACAGTTAGGATCATTGGTTGTTCTGGTTAATAAACCTTGCAAGTTTTGGCTGAAAATAATGTTGGAGTTAGTGATAGATTGAAAGGTACCAGCAATGGTAGCACCCGCTTCATTTACTCCAGTAATTTGTATAAAGTCATCAAAGCTATTACCGCTATTATTTGCATAATCAATATCAAACGCACTTAACGCAACGTTGGTCAAGTAGATTGGTTGCATGGTAATGCTATTACGAAAATCTAGACGGATATCTGTAAAGGCCGTGGTGTTAGGGAACGTTCTTCTGACATTGATGGCTCTGACTCCTTGAGCCTCAGTAACACCAAAGTTACCCAATATGGTGTTCGAGCTCGACTCTGTAGTATTCATTTTAATCTGCAAGGGAATACTGCCTGATGCGTTGCCTGCGATGTTGACATAATTATCAGTATTCACTGCTGAGACTAGGTTAGTGTAGTCTGCGTTTGTCAGGCTGCTTTGAGAAGCACCAGTACTACAAACTGCTCCAGGATTTGGTGCAAGCGCATGAGATGAGATGCTCATCAATGACAATATTACAAACCCCATCAAATTCAGTATTTGAGATTGATACTTATTGAACGAAAAAGCATTCGCTATATTTAAGGATTTTTTAGCCTTATACATGTCACTATTCCTAAGAATCAAGGTTGCTCAATTAATATGATGGTTAACCATATTTATACAAATATACAAGTATAGGATACTAATAAGCAATTTGTCATAAATCCAGTATAAAGTTACCAGTGGTCGATTTGGTATGATGAAAAGTAAATTATATTCATAAAATTACACACAAATAAATTACAATATTGTCATTTTTAAAAAAACTAATCATTATTTATTTAGAAAATACTTGTTATTTATCCATTTCTCTACAGCCATAAACAATTGCCTCGCAAACGCTTATAATAGAGTGTCAAAATCATCCATGACTGAATATACAGAGACAACAGTATGATCTGTTTTGTAGTTTCGTCCATTTGACGCATATGTCAATTCTCAGTGGCACTATTTTGTATAATCTAGCTGTATCTCACCGTATGAAACAAGGGAATGCTTGGACATATCAAGGAAATTATAAGTAAACCGATATCTCACTTCACACCAGTATTTAACAAAGCCTTACCTTCTAGATAGGTAGGTATGACTGATATAAAAGGATCGACAACAATGAATTATTACAAGGATGCTGATAGCACCGAGACCAAAGAGTGGCTACAAGCCTTTGAGTCTGTTCTCAAACATGCAGATAAGGATCGCGCGCAGTTTTTACTAAAAGCCTTATACAATATGGCGGTGCAAGAAGGCCTGCCATTCAACCGCCTTGATACTGCTTATATCAATACCATCGCAGTCGAGGACGAGCCAATGTATCCAGGCGATCTTGGTATGGAGCGTAAAATTCGTGCGTTGATTCGTTACAACGCGCTGGCGATGGTGATGCGTGCCAACAAAAACGATGATGATCTAGGTGGCCATTTGGCGACATTTGCCTCTAGTGCCACGCTGTATGAGACAGGATTCAACCATTTTTTCCGTGCGGCAAGCGATCACTTCGGTGGGGACATGATTTATTATCAAGGTCACTCAGCGCCAGGTATCTATGCACGTTCTTATTTAGAAGGTCGTCTAACCGAAGATCAGCTTGATAACTTCCGCCGTGAAGTGGGTGGTAAAGGCTTATCAAGCTATCCTCATCCATATTTGATGCCTGACTATTGGCAGTTCCCAACGGTATCAATGGGCTTAGGTCCGATCATGTCGATCTATCATGCTCACGTGCATCGTTACATGGAAAACCGTGGCTTGCTCGAAAAAGAAGGCCGTAAAATTTGGGCATTCTTAGGTGATGGTGAGACGGATGAGCCAGAAAGCTTGGGCGCAATCTCTCTTGCTGGTCGTGAGAAGTTGGACAATCTAATTTGGGTTGTTAACTGTAATCTACAGCGTCTTGATGGCCCAGTTCGTGGTAATGGCAAGATTATTCAAGAGCTAGAGTCGGTATTCCGCGGTGCTGGCTGGCGTGTGATTAAAGTTATCTGGGGTGGTAAATGGGATAGCCTGCTTGCCAATGATGATACTGGTGTTCTCAAACATCGTATGGAAGAAGTGGTCGATGGTGAATACCAGCTATATGAAGCGCGTACGCCTGAATTTACTCGCAAAGAATTCTTTGGTAAATATCCTGAATTAAAAGAAATGGCAGATGCATTGACTGATAAAGACATTGCACGCCTAAACCGTGGTGGTCATGATCCACAAAAAGTGTACGCTGCGTTTAGCGAAGCGATGAAAACCAAAGGTCAGCCAACGGTCGTACTGGTCAAAACTGTCAAAGGCTATGGTTTGTCAAGCACAACACAAGCGGTCAATAAATCGCATCAAATCAAGAAGCTTGATCAAGAGGCGCTTGTTTATTTCCGTGATCGCTTTGATTTGCCATTTACCGATGAGCAATTAGAGACTCTACCATTCTACCGTCCTGAAGAAGGTTCGGCAGAGATGAAGTATCTAAAAGGTCGCCGTGAAGCATTGGGTGGTCATCTGCCAAACCGCCGTAGTGGCCATATTCCGCTGAACATCCCTGAGCTGTCGATATTTGATCGCGTATTAAAGGGTAGTAACGGCAAAGAACAATCAACGACGATGGTATTTGTACGTCTGTTATCAGCCATGCTGAAAAACAAAGACATTCAAGATCGCGTGGTACCAATCGTACCAGACGAAGCGCGTACCTTTGGTTTAGAAGGTATGTTCCGTCAATTGGGTATTTACTCTGCGGTCGGACAAAAATATACGCCAGAAGATAGCGAAGCATTGATGGGCTATAAAGAAGCCATCGATGGCCATATGTTAGAAGAAGGTATCAACGAAGCGGGTGCGATGAGTACATGGATTGCCTTGGCAACCAGTTACTCTGTGAACGCGCTACCAATGATTCCGATGTACATCTATTACTCGATGTTTGGCTTCCAGCGCATAGGTGACTTGGCGTGGGCAGCAGGTGACTGTCAGGCACAAGGCTTCTTATTAGGGGCTACTGCGGGTCGTACGACTTTGAATGGTGAAGGCTTGCAGCATCAAGATGGCCATTCGCAGATTTTGTTTAACACCGTACCGAACTGCGTGAGCTATGACCCTTGCTATGGTTATGAGTTGGCGGTCATCATGCATGATGGCCTACGTCGGATGTACGGAGAAGGCGAGCGCGTTTATTATTACCTAACGCTAATGAACGAAAACTACGACCAGCCTGCCATGCCAGAAGGAAGCGAGGAAGGTATCAAGCGCGGTATGTATTTGCTTGAAGACAACGGCTCAACTCAGGTACAGCTATTGGGTTCAGGCGTGATTCTACGTGAAGTACAAAAAGCGGCTCAGATCCTAAAAGATGAGTTCAATATCACATCAAACGTTTGGAGTGTCACCAGCTTCAACGAGTTGACTCGTGATGGTATGGTTTGTGACGACTACAACCGTCTACATCCAATGAATGAAGAAAAAGTGCCATGGGTTACTGAGCAATTAGCACCGCACGAAGGCATCGTAGTTGCAGCCACTGACTACATGCGTAACTACTCAGAGCAAATTCGTGCTTGGTTACCAGACAACCGTCCTTATACCACGCTTGGCACAGATGGTTATGGCCGCTCTGATACTCGCGAGAACCTACGCAGCTTCTTTAACGTTGATGCGGCTCATATCGTTGTCGCCACGCTTAAGCGCTTAGCGGATGAGGGTGAAGTCGAGATGCGTTTGGTAAAAGATGCGATTTCAAGCTTAGGCATCGATGCGGATCAGCCACCTGCATGGCACCAACAGTCTTATTATGATCATTCTCCAGATGCACCTGCACCAGGCAAAGTCAACCCAAGTCCTGTGCCTGAGTTCGTTGCTGAAGACGATGAAGATATCAGCAATGAAGGCCGCGCCGAAGATCAAGCAGATGCGCCCTTGCTCAATGACGGTGATGTCAAAGAATAATAATCATAAGACTAGGAGATAAAACATGGACATTAAAGCCCCCGATTTGGGTGTCGATAGTGCTGAAGTCAGCGAAATTATGGTAGCAGTGGGTGATGTCATCGCAAAAGATGACAACATCGTTTTGTTAGAGTCTGACAAAGCGTCAGTTGAAGTACCAAGCTCTGCTGCTGGTAAAGTCACCAAAATCAATGTCGCCATCGGCGATCAAGTCAGCGAAGGCATGGTATTGATCGAAGTAGAGAGTGCTGACGCAAGCGATGATAATGACGATACTGCCGAAGAAGTAACTGATTCAGAACAAGCAGACGATAATAATGAAGACGCACCTGTTGAAGATGATGCAGATGCAGAAGAAGCGACTGATGATGCTGGCGAAGGCGCATCGACTACCCATGCACTGCCAGATATAGGCGTTGATGAAGCGCAAGTGGCTGAGATTATGGTGAGTGTAGGCGACACGGTCAGTGCCGATGAGTCTATCCTACTGATTGAGTCAGACAAAGCCTCAGTCGAAGTGCCTGCACCAGAAGCAGGCGTAGTCGAAAAAATCTTGGTTAATGCTGGTGACACTGTTGCCAACGGCCAAGACTTTATCGTTATTAAAGCGGCAGGTACTCCTAAGGCAAAACCGAAAGCAGATACTGCTAAAACTGAAGATAAAGCGGACAAGCCTGCATCGAAAACTGAAAGCAAGTCACAGCCAGCCCCAACAGGCGAGCCAAAGCAAGCGCCTGCACCGACCTCAACTGCTGCACCTGCAGGTAAAAAATTGAGCGAAGCGGAAGTCAATGAAAAGTTGGTTGATGTATATGCAGGTCCTGCTGTACGTAAATTGGCTCGTCAGCTTGGCGTCGATATCACACAGGTAAAGGGTTCAGCACTAAACGATCGCATTCTAAAAGAAGATCTGTTTGCGCATGTTAAAAACCGTTTGACCACCCAACAAGGCGCACCAGCTGCTCAGGGTGCTGTTCGCTCAGGTCTGCCAAAACTACCTGATATGAGCAATGTTGAAATCTGGGGCGAAACAGAAACCCAAGATTTAAGCCGCTTGCAAAAAGTGTCAATCCCGCAGCTTAACTACAATACCTATCTACCGCAAGTGACACAGTTTGATTTGTCTGATATTACTGAGACAGAAAAACTGCGTAGCGAGCTCAAAGGCGGTATGAAAGCTGAAGGTATTGGCTTTACTATTCTAGCTTTTGTAGTAAAAGCAACTGCTCATGCCTTGACCCAGCACCCACGCTTTAACAGTCATTTGAGTGATGACAATACTCAGATTATCGTACGCAAAAGCGTCAACATGGGTATCGCTGTGGCGACGGATGATGGGCTTATCGTACCCGTTATCAAAAACGTTCAAGACAAAGGCCTTAAGCAGATCGCTATCGAAATAGGCGAGCTGGCAGGTAAGGCTCGTGATAAGAAGCTTGGCGCTAAAGACTTGCAAGGCGCGAGCTTTACGATTTCGAGCCAAGGGAATTTAGGCGGTACGGCATTTACGCCGCTGGTCAACTGGCCACAAGTGGGTATCTTAGGGGTCTCTGAGGCCAGTATGCAGCCGCGCTGGAACGAAACCAAGCAGACGTTTGAGCCGCGTTTGATGCTGCCGCTGTCGTTGTCTTATGATCACCGCGTCATCAATGGTGCGGATGCAGCGGTATTCACTCGCTATGTTGCTACATTGCTTGCTGATCCACGCCGTATTTTGCTATAGCTGATACGCTACTTTAAAAACTAAAACCAAAAAAAGACTGCCTAAGGGTGGTCTTTTTTTTGAGCAGTACTGTATTAGATATGAGTAACTATCAGCCAAAAAAAAGCCAGCATCAGCGCTGGCTTTTTATACTTAGATCATCGAGTTTAATACGATTTGTGATTAAAACTGTTTAACAAATGCAATGCCATATGCCCAAGGGCTGATATCGATTTCACCGATGTCACCGCCATCTAAAGTAGCATCTGTTTTGATGTCCATATAGCGTGCATCGATACGGAAAGCTTCAGTTGGAGCGAAAGGAATGTCTAAACCGACATGACCAGCCACACCAACACTATCATCAAGATCTAAATCACCACCAGTAGAGATTCTTTCTTTAAAAAAGGTCGTATAGTTCACGCCAACACCAACGAATGGCTTGATATTCATTGGCATGTTGTCAGAGTCAAAGTGATATTGCACAGAAAGAGTTGGTGGTAAATGTTGGGTTTTACCTGTTAAAACTTGTGTGCCATCCGCACTGTTTAGATCAAAATCATGATGAAATGGAAGTGCTGCGAGTAGCTCAACACCGACATTGTTGGCAATGAAATACTCACCACTAATAGTTGGCTGTATATCGCCGTCAACATCAACAGACAAACCATTATCTAGAGTGCCATTATCACTTTTAGGGTCAACATAATGTGCACCAGCCGCAATAGACCAAGTGCCAGAAGGTACGGCAAAAGCAGTGGTCATGGTAAGGGCAGTGGCAGCGGCTAAAACTAGGGATTGTAGTTTCATGATTTGGTTCCTTAATATATTAAAAGGTTATCAGTGCTAATGAGGGATGACATTGCACACTGATACATAATGTTATAATGGATGATAAAGCGGTAACATTATGACTCCATTATAGTATAAAACCACAATTACTGTAAGGTTTTAATTGTGCTTTACTAAGTTTTATTTAATTATTTATAGTAAAGGCGATAACGGTATAATTATTTTGATTATTTAAAAAAATTGATTATTGTGAGGTAGGGTATAAGCCTGTTGTGATACTCTGAAAATAGGTAGATAAGAATTATAGTCAATCCATTAAAAAAGCGTTACAGCGTTAACCTCGCTTGAAGTATGACGTATACATCTGCACTCGGTTGCCTTGTACCACTCTTAAATTGGATCAACTATATATTGATTATTGCTAATGTCTAAACGGTAGAATTGGAAATAAATGGTGACGGCTTACTGAATTGATATTCATGATTTGATAAAAGGCGTACGTATTATGCTTGGTTATTGTAGCAACTCCCCACTACGTTGTAAGAACGCCCGTTCTACCAACATATTGAATCAGGTAGATTCTTGTTGCCCTGAGTGCCATTTATTTTTAGTACCTGCTCAAGACATCAGCCAGCAATTGCCCGCTGATGAGCGGTTTTTACGATTATCAGTAGTAGGCACCGCATTGGTGCTATTAATAGCAGTCTATCTTTATTATCTACATGGGACATAATATAGTCGAACCACTATTAAAGTGTTACAGCGTTAGACTCGTTTAGCCTACTACTGTAGTACTTGCACTCGTCTGCCTTGTACCACTTTTAATATTGATTGACTATAGCGGCTGCTGATGAACAGGCGATAAGCCAATGCCATGCTGGGTCATGTCAAATAGTTGATATTTTTGTATTGATCAAAGTGCATTGATGAAAGCACATTGAATAAAGCGTGCGCTCTTGATGATAGAGCGCTTGAACACCTTGCAAGGCAGTTAATTTATTTTATTTATATAATACCGGTATTTCACCGAATAGGGACGGCATGCTAATCCAATCTATAAGGCGCTTACGTCATTTTGTTTATGATACGTTGCAAAATGATGAACATGACACTTTATTTAGCCGCTATATTGATTATTTTCTCATATTTTTGATTATGACCAATGTGGCAGCTGTGATTGCTGAGTCAGTTGACAGCTGGTACTACCCTTATCAAAATTATTTTACTTGGTTTGAAAACTTCTCTATTGTGATCTTTTCTATTGAATATTTGCTGCGACTATGGAGTGTTGCTGAAGCCAAACCGGACAATACAACGTGGAAACAGCGTTGGGAATGGATCAGAAGTCCTTCCGCACTCATTGATTTGGTAGCCATTGTTCCAGCCTTCTTAAACTTCTTCGTCAATATCGATTTGCGTTTCTTACGTATTTTGCGTTTGTTCCGTATTCTCAAACTGACCCGCTATTTTGCGTCCATGCGTATCCTGCTAGTGGTCATCAGTAAAGAGCGCGGTTCGTTCCAAGCGGTTATTTTTATATTGATTATTATGATTGTGACTGCCTCGAGTGGCATTTATTTGGTCGAAAATCATGCGCAGCCAGAAGAGTTTGAGTCAATACCCAAGGCGATGTGGTGGGCTGTAGTAACGCTCACGACCGTGGGTTATGGGGATGTCACACCAATCACTAATGCTGGCAAGATATTGGGTGCTATTATTACGATATTGGGTGTGGGTTTGGCGGCACTGCCTGCAGGTATTTTGGCAACGGGTCTGGCAAATGAATTGGCGCAGCGCCGTGAAGAGCTGGAGCAGCATTTTCGTGAGCAGCTGATCGATAGCGATTTTGATTTGGTACAAAATCAGATGATGATTGACAAGATTCGCCGAGAGCTGGGACTGGATAAAGAACAAGCACAAAATATTGTACTGCAAGTGCTACGTGAGCAAGAGCTTGAGCGGCGCGAAAAAGAAGTGGAGGTGCGTCAAAAGAATTTTTGCCCGCATTGCGGTGAGGTTTTATAGCTTAGTATCTATCAGGCAATCATAGAAATTTATGCTTAAGATTTCTAGAAACAAGTATATTTGTCAGGAAACATAAAAGGGTACTGTGTGGTTGAGATGCAGTACCCTTTTTAGATTTTATGATCGACTGACGCTATATTCCTTGAGGAATCGGTAGCGCCCGTGCCAATTCATGCGCAACTTCTTGCGCCGCTTTTGAGAGATCTTCTGCGCTCAGTGGTAAATTTTGTAGGGTTAAATGCCAGTCATCAACGGATCGGCGCAAATGAGCCACCCAAAGCGTTTTACAATCACGTGGGAGCTGCTTTAGGTTGACTTCAAAACAGCGGTTACCCTCATCATCACTCAAATGAATCTCACCTTTTTTAACCCTAGAGAGTGAGTGCCCGTGATAGGAGTTGGCAATCAAAGCGATATGAGTGATATGTAAGGGAATTTCTGCTAGCTCTAGTCTGATTTGTTCTTGATCAAGCGGAGCCAAATACATGGCTTGCTCTCCGCGATCCTTGCCATTTAGACTGTCTCCTTGGTGCTTGACGGATTCAGCTTTGTCACGTAATTGTTTGAACCAGACAATATCACTAATGATGCAATTGTCATCATATAATACACAAGCCAAGTCGATATCTACCGCGCTTTTGTCCTTTTTAAAACGTTTAAACAACCCTTTTGGCTCGATCTTAGTAAATTCATAGTTGAGCGCAAAAAATAACGTTCCCGTATCCAAGCCCAGTCCTCTTAAACTGTCGGAAAGCAGCGGTGATGGGGCAGCGGTTGGCATAATATTCCTTTTTTAATTTTTAGTGGTTAACGATTAGTGTCATTCGAGTGTTATTCGTTGTTTGTCATTGCAGGTTGGTCCAATACCGCTTGATAAAGGAGTGCAGGCTTGGCGTCTAACAGTCCACTGCCAAAACCACGTAACCACCAGACCAGCTGTGAGGTCAAATTAACGGTCGCTTTTATTGTTAGGGTGTCGTCGTCGTTTGATGTGACGATTTGATCATCACTCAGCTTGCTCTCAGTGAGGCTTCGGCCTGCTTTTTGGGTAAATTTTAGCTCAACGGCTGTGTTTTTACCACGCTCAGCCAACTCACCAAATAATGGATGACTAAAGCCCATACTGCCTTCATCCAAATACGTATCGAGCTGAAAGTTATCTGGTGTCTTTGCTGCGCTCTCTAAAATCTCGACTCTATCAAATCGATGTAGCGCAAAGGTACGAATGGTGGCATCGGGGTCATCGGTACGAGTCGCCAGTAGATAAATAATCACGCCACGCTGAATGATAGCAATAGGGTTTAGCGTATATTCGCTGGCCTCTGATTTATTGCTGCGAGTGTAGCAAGCATTAATTTGCAGCTGATAAAACAATGCATGGTAAATGTTGTCTTTGCTATCTAAATCTATATCTGGGGCAATAAGTGGCTGGGTCGCAGGCTCGATACGTACACGGTCTATCCATGAATGCGTGACTTTACTGTTTTTGAGCTGTCGTCTTGCTAGATCAAACCACGGAAATAGCTCATCTAAAATCACAGGCGGCAATAGCTGAGTGAGATTGGCCTCGACCATATTAAAAGCAACTGCCTGCGATAGATTCATATGCGGCAAGCTTTGCAGCGGTGCATCTTCCTTCCAGCGCCAACCTTGTGGATTGGCGTTGTTTTTTTCGATAGGAAAGCGTTTGGCCAATGCGTTCAAATCACGTTGCACGGTACGCAGGCTGATGTCAAAACCGGCCATCATGAGCTGTTCATAAATATGAGTCGTACCTACCCAGCGGTTGCGCTGTAGCTGTGACAGTACTTGCCATTGACGAGCCGTTGTCGCTGCCCCATAACGATTATCCTGGGTCTCTTTTAACACATCATTTTCTGCCGCCTCTATTGCAACTGCTTGCTCATCAGAATCTGATTGAGCTTGAAGGTTATTGGCATTAGTAGAATGTACAGTCATCAAAAAATACCCTTTATAAAGTCACAGGTTATTGTTCTACAGATTTTGGCTGGTTGTTTATCATCTCAGAAAAGTATCAAAGCGTCTAGGGACGTTCGTATACATTTAGACATCGTTTAGGCGCCGTCTAAGCGCCGTCTAAACATGGTCTAGATACGTTCTAGTTATCATTTTGGTGTGTTGTCATTGACACTTTAAGCTTCACTTTGCTCATGGTTATCAGTGACGTCACTATCGTTATTTTCGCCTTTACGTTTTTCTTTTTCTATTTTGTCCTCTTTTTTTTGGCGCTTAGCTTTGCGTTTTTTCTTCTCTTTCTTTTTTGACTTTTTATCATCTACCTCATCGTCGCCGTCTTGGTTCTCATCCCATAACATCAGACGATTTAGGACTTTGCCAAATAGGGTGTCTTTGCGGTAGCGACCTTTTTTATTCATGGTATCGATGGGTAGGCCTGTCATCAAGGTCAATGCTTCACTCAAGGTATAAACGCCATAAATATGGAAGTCGCCGTCTTTTACCGCAGCAATGATATCGTCGCGTAGCATGAGTTGTTTGACATTGGCCATTGGAATGACCACGCCTTGAGCGCCCGTCAACTCTTGCTCACGGCACGCATCAAAAAAGCCGGCGATTTTGGCATTGATACCACCAACCGCTTGTACTTCGCCTAGCTGATTCATAGAACCAGTAATGGCAAAGGATTGATCAATAGGGACATTTGCTAAAGCGGATAGTAGCGCACAACCTTCGCTAACGGTGGCACTATCACCATCGATATGGGCGTAGCTTTGTTCAAACGCGAGCGAAGCACTAAAATTTAGTGCATGGTGTTGGCTAAATAACGCACGCAAATAACTGGTCATGATTAGCATCCCTTTAGCGTGCAAGCTACCACCCAAGTCTACATCACGCTCGATATCAAGGATTTCACCTGCGCCAATATTGGGCTGAATAACGGCAGTGAGGCGCGCTGGCATGCCAAACTCACTATCAGCATAGCTGACGACGGTCAGGGCGTTGACTTGCCCAACTGCACTGCCTTGGGTTTGAATCAGCTGCTGGCCGTTTTTGAGTTCGTCCCAGTATAGATCGCGCAAATATCCTGAGCGCTCATCCATGTCGTCAATTGCCTGAGTGACATGATCTGCTGTCACCATTGTCTCATCATTTAAACGAGCGTGACGGTTTGATTCATGCAACAGTTTAATCAACAAATCACTGTGTAGGCTTAAACGATCCTGCTCTTCAGCTTGCAAGCTTAAATGCTCAAGCAACGTGGCTTGCGCGCTACTATCGAATGGATAGAGATCAGCATAATCGATGATGTCTGCCATTTTCGCTACCAGTGCCAATTCATGCTCGCTGGTGCGCGTCACATCATCATGAAAGTCCGCGCGAACTTTAAACACTGCATCAAACTCAGGCTCAAGCTCAAGCAGCTCATAATATAAGTCTGCTTCACCTAATAAGATCACTTTGATATCAAGATCAATGGGCGCTGGTGATAAAGACAAGCTACCTGTTAGCGTTAGCATTTGCTCAAGGCTTGAGAGCTTAATTTTGCGTGACTGTAGCGCGCGCTTTAGACCTTGCCATGCATAAGGATGCTCAAGTAAATGGCTGGCTTCTAGCAGCAGATAGCCGCCATTGGCACGGTGTAGGGCACCTGCGCGAATCATACTGACATCAGTCGTTACTGTCCCTAATTGAGTGATTTGCTCAACATGACCCAATAAGTTTAGATGGGTTGGTAAGTCTTCAAAGACAACAGGCGCGCCACTGTCTGGTGCGTGACTGACAATGACATTGACCGCGTAACGGCTGGGTGTTGTGGTCAATACAGCCGTCACAAACTCTTCGTCATCGCCGTTAACGATACGCTCTACATGAGTAACCATATCGGCAAATATGGCTTTGAGATAGTCAACCACAAGTGGGTGCGTGGCAAATTGCTCATAAACAGGCGCGAACAAAGGCTGTAGTGCACGGCGTGCGATACTGCGATGCAGTGATTCTATCGCATCGTTGGCTTCGTCTTCTAACTGCTCTAACGCAATGGTTAGCTGACTGAGGCGCTTTTGCATATGGTTTTTCTGTACGAAGTTATTTAACTCAGCCTCGTACTCACTGTTACCATACTCAGAATTTTGAGCGTTGTTTTGATCTTCATCATGGTTAGTCTTATCGTTGCTCAATATGTTGGCTTTTTCGTTATCATTTCTTGGCGACGAATTTGCACTGTTGCTAGATGATTCTGAAGCCTTTACAGGGTCGCTACTACTGTCTGTCGTCAACTGACTGGGATGGACGAAAACTGCCTTGTTATCAAACGAGCGAAACGTCAAGGCGAGGTCATACTGTTTGCCCTCAGCGTTTAGCGCGTCGTAAGCATGACTCTCTTTTTGATGTGTATTGTTTTTAATCGCTTCGATTTTACTTTGGTATTGGTCGCTACGAAAGCGTTGGCTTAGTCGCTTTTTTGCCTGTTGCCACAAGTTATTGACCTGCTGTTGTAGCAAGGCGGCTTGTCCTGCAGGTAGACGCAGAGCCAGTGGCGTACGTGGATCGGTAAAATTGTGCACATAAACCCAATCATCAGGCGTGGGTGCGTCGGCGGCAATACGGGCCAACAGGCGACTGATGACAGTACGCTTACCCAAGCCGTTCTCACCAGCAGCAAACACATGATAGCCACTTGCATTGATGTCTAGCGCTGTATGCAAGGCTTTGAACGCACGTTGTTGACCGAAGCCAACATCTAAGTCAGGCGCAGTACGTGTGTCTGTAGGCAGCTCATCAGGGTCGCTATAGCGTTTTAGTTGCTCAGCTGAAATACGGCAGCTTTTTTGAACCTCAGTAAAAATAGGATTTGGGGCGTTAGATATTACTGGTTTATCGTCTTGTGAGTCAGCGGTAGGTGGTACCATATTATTAGCGTCTTTTGATATTTGAGACATAAGGGGGTAGGGTCGTTCGGTCATAGGCGTTTAAGAGATCATCTTAGCAATAGTAACAGAGTTAAAGAAGCAGTACGGTATTATAAAAAAGCGCTTCTTAGATTTTTATAATCAAGCAGAATATCTTACAAGATATGGCCACAATTTAGCGAAATCATTGAGCATACTTTTGTATCATGGTGAGATAACTATGTAGCAATAGGCGACTGGAGCATAAATTAAGCGGAAGTTTTGCGCTATTAAAGTAGAATAACGCCTCACAAACCGTGCAGATAGTATAAGATGTCCCACATTGGCGCAATCTGCAACTATTCAATGAGCAGACTGCATGATAAAATAGGCGGTTCACATGTCAAAACTGGATAACTCGTTGTATGTCAGCTTCCGCTAAAACCTCTTCGTCGTCTACTAGCACGGGTAATATCAATATTGATCCGACTGGCTTTGTGAAGCTTGGCTCACAATTGCCAAAGCTGGCCAGTATCTTAGCCCAAGCCGTAAATGAGCTAAGTCTATCACTAAGTGAGAAACAGCAGCGCACGTTATTATTATACTTAGACCAGCTTTTGTTGTGGAATAAAGCGTATAATCTGACCGCCATCACCGATCCAGAAGAAGCGCTGATCAAACATGTGATTGATTGCTTGTCTATTATAACGCATTTGCCGACAGGGTCGCTGCTTGATATCGGTACAGGTGCAGGGTTGCCTGCAGTGATTATTGCGATTTGTCAGCCTGAGCGCTCGTGTACAGCCCTTGATAGTAATCAAAAAAAGATTCGCTTTATTAAGCAGATCAGCAGTGAGCTTGGCTTACGTAATATGCAACCGATCGCTTCGCGTATTGAAGCGCACGAAGCCAGCTATGATGTGGTGACTTCTAGAGCGTTTGCCAGTTTGATAGATTTTGTTGAAGTAGCGCAGCCGAGATTGGCAGATGGCGGTTATTTGTGTGCTATGAAAGGCAAAGTGCCAAGCGATGAAGAGCTACAAGCGCTTGATAGTGATTGGCACATTAAGACGATTAAGCTGACAGTGCCGCGTCTGCATGATAGTCGTCATTTGATTGAAATGTCTGCTAAAAATGCCTGAAAGGTAGATACTTCTCAGTCATGAAACAGCAGTCGTTTTTTGTGAAACGCAGTTTACGTTTGTACCTAAATGGCATAGTATTTAAAAGGCACTGAAAATATACAAACGAAAATTGGGTGATTTATAAAAGAATTTTTTTATAAATGGCTGACTTTCATGAAGCGCTGATTTAGTAGCACTGCATAAGCATATAAGATTGAGCGGCAAATAAATTAAAAGAAAAAGTCAGTAACAGACCTTAATAAAATTGAGTGAGTGTATGGAAATCATAGCAATTGCGAATCAAAAAGGCGGCGTGGGCAAAACCACGACGGCGGTAAACTTGACCGCCAGTTTAGCTGCTAAGCGCAAGCACGTACTACTGATTGACTTAGACCCACAGGGCAATGCAACCAGCGGTACGGGTGTCGACAAAAACGAGCTGACGCTTACCATAGCCGATGTTTTACTGGATGGTGTAGCGCTTTCAGAAGCGATTGTGACCAGTCCGGCAGGGTTTGATGTGATCGGTGCCAATCGTGATTTGGCTGGTATGGACATCACATTGATGAGTAAAACGGACAGTCACGAGCTGTTCAAAACGGCGATGAAAAATCTGGTTGATGCGCAGACATCCTCGCAACAGCCGCCATACGATTACGTGATTATAGACTGTGCACCCAGTTTGAACCTACTGACGATTAATGCCTTGGTTGCAACTGATAGTGTGATTATCCCAATGCAGTGTGAATATTATGCATTAGAGGGATTAGCGGATTTATCACAGACGATTGAGCGTCTTACTGAATTAAACCCTAAGTTATATATTCGCGGTGTTGTGAGAACGCTGTTTGATGCGCGTAACACGCTTGCCCGTGATGTGTCTGCTGAATTAGAAGCGCACTTTGGCGATATTATGTATAAGACTCATATTCCAAGAAACATTCGCCTAGCAGAAGCACCCGCGCATGGTCTACCAGTGATTGCTTATGAGAGATGGTCAAAAGGCGCGCGCGCCTATCAAAAATTGGCCGCTGAAGTGATAAAGCAAAGTAGCTAGTTTTTCTATAAAAGCTTTCGAACAATAAAGCACTTAACATTGTATTTAGTAAGCCGCAGCAGTAATCAATTGGCTTTTATTTTAGCGTTAGAGGATAGGTAATCATGGCGAAGAAAAGAGGGTTGGCTGCCAATCGAGGCTTAGATGCCTTATTAGGGTCAATCAAGAAAGAAAAGCAAATCACCGCCTCTGCCTTGCAAGATGATATGGCTGCACGCGATGTGGCCGTGCCAGCTGAAACGCTAGACACCAACATGCCTGTGAAAACTGCCCCCGTCGATGCGGCTGCGCCCAAAGCCAGTAAAAAATCGGCTGCAAAATCCACTGATAATGACACTACTGTCAGTAATAGTACTCGTTCATCACGTGTGACAAGCAAGACGGCTATCAACAAAACGCGTGGTAATAGCACAGACGTAAACGCTTCAGAGGATCAAATCAGCCTCGTGCAGATCGATGTCACGCGTCTACAAGCAGGTAAGTATCAACCGCGCCGTGACATGAGTGAAACGGCACTGGCAGAATTGGCATCTTCTATTGAGCAGCATGGCGTGATGCAGCCCATCGTTATCCGCCCATTGCTCGCCAATGAAGATAAGAGTGAAGTATTTGTCACTCATGAAATTATCGCTGGCGAACGTCGCTGGCGCGCGGCAAAAATGGCGGGTAAGTCGGTTATTCCAGCGATTGAGCGTGCGTTATCTGATGAGCTTGCTATTGCATTGGCCTTAATTGAAAATATCCAGCGTGAAGATCTATCGGTGATCGAGCAGGCAGCCGCGTTGCAGCGCTTTCATACAGAGTTTGGTATGAGTCACG
This sequence comes from Psychrobacter sp. AntiMn-1, assembly GCF_001854065.1. NCBI lineage: Bacteria > Pseudomonadati > Pseudomonadota > Gammaproteobacteria > Moraxellales > Moraxellaceae > Psychrobacter > Psychrobacter sp. AntiMn-1. Next base: position 146,733 of record NZ_CP012969.1, read on the forward strand.
CCATGATTGCTGAAGTGGTAGGCAAGGCGCGTACAACGGTATCGAATTTACTACGTCTAAATCAATTGCATGATACGGTAAAAGATCATTTGGCAAATAGCGCACTAGACATGGGTCACGCTCGAACGCTTTTAGCATTGTCTTCTGAGCAGCAGCCAATCATTGCACAAAAAATCATCGATGGCGGTATGACGGTGCGAGAAGCTGAAAAGCTGGTCAAATCCATTTTGAACCCTGTACCCAAGGCTAACCGTGTCGAACAAGCACAGTCTCGTGACGAAGAGCGTCTCACGCAAAGATTGACAGATATGTTGGGTGCTGAAGTCAAGCTTAAGCACAAAAAAGACGGGCAGGGTAGTGTTGAGATCTTTTTTCACAGTCAAGACCAGTTAGCTGCTTTGATTAAACACATAGAAGCACAGGCTTAAGACAATACGCAAGCTAGTAGGACTGATTTATTAGTAACGACTATTTACGTATAAATCCATCTACGTAATAACTGTTTTTAAAAATATGGAAGAGAGCAAATATGTGGGAGTTAGTAAAGGCAGGCGGCTGGCTAATGACACCTATTGTCGTCTGCTCTATATTGGCATTGGTTATCATTATTGAGCGTAGTCATACATTGCAATTTAGCAAGACTGTGCCTAGCAGACTGCGTGAGCAGCTCATCACTCGCCTACGCGAAAATGGCGATATCGGCCGTACACAATTGATGAATGTCAAAGAGAAGACAGCGCTTGGTGATATTTTGGCAACGGGGCTGCTCTATCGTCAGTACGGCCTAGAGTCTATGACCATGCATATGCAAAATCGTGCTAGCGTACAAGTCCACCAGCTAGAAAAAAATATCAATATGTTGGGTACAATTGGTGCCATTGCGCCATTGCTTGGATTATTAGGTACGGTATTAGGTATTATTTCTTCATTCTTAGCGATTACTGATGGTGCGATGCAAGATCCAACAATGCTTGCTGCTGGTGTCTCACAAGCACTAATTACCACGGCTGCTGGTATGATCGTCGCCATCCCAGCGCTTGTCGCGTATCGATACTTTCAGCGGCGTATCATCGACATCAATGCACAGTTCGAGACTCAAGCAGGGCTGATGATTCAAGAGCTATACGACTACCAATTGCTCGACAATACTTACGTAGCGGCACCTGCTAATAGTATGACTACTATTGATGAGCGTGCTACTGATCGATTAGATGTAGATAAAAGCAATATGGCGACAATATAATTGTCATAGTTTTGATCCTGAGTTTGATGCTCAAAGTACGTTCGTAATAGCAGGTAAGTAGAAGAGATTCATATGCGCTTTAGAAAACCGACTGTTGAGCCGCTTGAAATTAATCTGACGCCCATGATTGATTGCTTATTGTTTTTAATCGTCTTTTTACTACTGGCTACTTCTTTTAATCATTTTAGTCGTTTAAATATTATCCTTCCTGAAGCAGAAGGTGTGGCGCAGACAGAGCAAAAAAATAGTATAGAAGTAGCTGTACAAGAAGATGGCAGTTATTTGGTGAATGGTATTACGCTTGCTAGTAGTAACGAGGCTGAACTGACCAGCATGTTGCAGCAAGAAGCAGGAAGCAATCGCGATATGCTATTTGTCATCGCAGCGGATGCCAACGCTACCCATCAATCTGTCGTACGGGTGATGGATGTTGCTGGTAAACTCGGATTTTTGAACTTAAATATCAGCACCGTTGTCCCACTTGGTCAAACTTTGCCGCAATAATATTTGCCGCATCATTACTATAAACTGTGTATCAAGCACAGCCCATTCATGTCATGACACCTACATTGAGGCTTTTATGAGCCAAGCTTATACACCTGACTCTACAAAACCTTCTGCTAAAAAACCTTCAGCAGCCCCGTCTAATCCGCCAAAAAGTAAAACTTTACTGCGTCTATTAAAATATCTAAAACCGTATTGGTGGGCTTTGCTACTGACTGTTTTGGGCTTTGCTATCAACGCAGGAACTGAGATTTGGATTGCCAAGCTGTTGCAATACATTACTGATGCCATTAACCAAAGTGATCGAAGCAAACAGGCATTATTTCCATTACTCATCATTGCGCTATTTTTCGTACGCGGTTTGGGCAGTTTTTTGGGTAACTATTACTCGGCTTTGGTCTCACGTAATTTGGTTTATGAGCTGCGGGTCGAGGTTTTTAATAAACTACTGCGCTTGCCAAGTTCATTCTATTTGGCCAATCCTGCTGGTACGATCTCATCCAAGTTGATATTTGATGTTGAGCAAGTCACTGCTGCCAGTACAGACTCAATGAAGACCTTGCTGCGTGATGGTTTGACGGTTGTGGCATTGATAGGGTTTTTGCTTTATAGCAACTGGCGCTTGACTCTAATCCTATTTGTCGTATTGCCACCAATACTATGGCTCATTCGCATTGCCTCCAAGCGTTATCTTAAGCTCTCTAAAGGTATCCAAAAAACGATGGGTAGTGTCAGTCATATTACCAATGAGGTCATCAGTGGCTATCAGGTGGTAAAGAATTATGGCGGACAAGCATATGAAGCCGAGCGCTTTGATAAGACTTCAAAAAAGAACTTACGTCAAGGCATGAAGGTGGTCGTCACCAATAGCATCAATACCCCAGCAGTACAGCTGCTGATGGCGATAGCGATGTCGGTGGTGGTATGGCTTGCATTGAGACCTTCAGTTATTAGCGGTATTTCAGCAGGAGAGTTTATCTCTTATATTGCGGCAGCTGGTCTGCTCAGTAAGCCCGTCCGTTCATTGACTGATGTCAATCAAAAACTGCAAAAAGGCATTGCTGCTGGTGAGTCGATTTTTGCATTACTTGATGAGCCAGAAGAGGAAGACACAGGCACTATCAGCAAGGCGTTATCTGGTCAGATGTCTTTGGATAATATCAGTTTGGTATATCCAGATTCGACAGTTGCTCTACGTGATTTTACGTTAAATATAAAAGCAGGCGAGACGGTTGCATTGGTAGGACGAAGCGGAGCAGGCAAGTCCTCCTTGGTTAATCTCTTAACGCGTACTTTAGAAACCTCTTCAGGACAAATTACCTTAGATGGTGTGCCGATAGACCAGATTAAGCTAGAGAGCTTGCGCGCACAAATTGCGATGGTGAATCAGCAGGTTGTACTATTTAATACCACAGTATTTAATAACATTGCTTATGGGGGATTGGCCAACAAGAGCCAAGCTGAGGTCGAGGAGGCTGCAAAAGCGGCTTTCGCGCATGACTTTATCATGAAAATGCCAAACGGCTATCAAAGCGAGATTGGGGCCGAAGGGCTCCAGCTGTCTGGCGGCCAGCGTCAACGACTATCTATTGCTCGCGCGTTGTTAAAAGATGCGCCGATTCTGATTTTGGATGAAGCCACCAGTGCGCTTGATAATGAGTCAGAGTATTATATTCAGCAAGCGCTCGATAACGTCATGAAAAACCGTACGACGCTAGTGATTGCGCACCGCTTAACGACTATTGAATCTGCGGATCGTATTGCTGTGATGGATGGTGGTCAGATAGTTGAGCTTGGTACCCATAATGAGCTGATGCAGCTGCAAGGCCATTATGCGCAAATGTATGCTCGAGACTTTGAGTAGAATAGATTTATTTGATAAAGCGTCAACGCCTAAGCAGCGAATCGATAGGATACATGGCAATTATTTATGAGTATTGAGACGATAATTACTAATGCATGGCAACGTAAGGCCGCTTGGTTATGGCTGTTGCTACCTATTAGCTGGCTTTATGGACTGATCACCTTGCTTCGTCGTCACGCTTATAAAGTTGGGCTGCTATCAAGTTATCGCGCACCTATACCCGTCATGGTCATTGGTAATATCAGTGTGGGTGGTAGCGGCAAAACACCGTTAATTATCGCCTTGGTCAATCACTTGCAAAAACGAGGCATAAAAGTCGGCGTCATCAGCCGCGGTTATGGTGGCGATACGAGCCAAATGCCAGCATTGGTCAATGCCACCAGTTTGCCTAACGTAGTAGGCGACGAGCCATGTTTGATTGTTCATATGACAGGCGTTGCCATGGCAGTATGCCCGAATCGTCAGCAAGCAATTACTACCTTGTTGGATGCTGAACCTGATTTGCAATTGATTATCGCTGACGATGGTTTGCAACATTATGCGCTCAAGCGGGATATAGAGTGGATTGTGGTAGATGCCGCGCGAGGGTTTGGTAATGAGCAATTATTACCAACCGGATTTTTGCGTGAGCCAATGTCACGACTAGAAGGTGCTCATGTGATTTATCATGACAAGCCAAAAACAGACTTGTCGCATTATCATGAAAGCAGTAAAAATTCACACCCTCCTGAGCGCTTGAGCATGCATTTGCAAGCTGATGAATTGCAACATCTATGGAGTCCTCAATCACCTATTAAGCAAATAGATAATGTCGTTCCTGCCAGCAATAGTAGAGTACACGCAGTCAGTGGTATCGGCTACCCACAGCGTTTTTTTGATACGTTGGAGTCTCTTGGTTTTGACGTGATAGGGCATCCTTATCCTGATCACTATGACTTTAGTTTGGCTGAGCTTTTACAATACAGCGATTATCCTATCGTCGTTACCAGTAAAGATGCGGTAAAAATAAAAGCATTGCTGTCAGACTATACGGCGGAGCAAGCATCAAGTGATGAGTATGCACAGCTCGTTAGCAGGTTGTGGGTTTTGCCTGTGACGGCCGTATTATCCGATAACTGTTATGATAATCTAAACCAGCAATTAAAAGCTTTGGGTATTGAGGCTGACTCTGATGTTGGTACAAAAACGCCATCATAGATAATAGTCAATACGTCAAACTGACACAATTTTTAGGAATAAACCATGTCGCTTGTCACCACACCTGCCAAAACCCATATTGTGATTCCTGCACGCTTTAAGAGCACACGGTTACCCGGTAAGCCATTATTGAGCATTCATGGCAAAGCGATGATACTTTGGGTGGCTGAAAAGGCAAAAACAGCAACCTTTGCTGACGATATGTGTATTGCGACTGATGATGAGCAAATTGCAAAGGTCTGTATCGATGCCGGTTTTGATGTCGTGATGACAAGTAGCGAGCATGCTTCAGGCACTGACCGCTTGGCGGAAGTGGCGGCTATCAAAGGCTGGGCTGATCATGATATTGTGGTCAATATGCAGGGTGATGAGCCTCTTGTGCCGCCCTTACTGCTCGAGCAGGTACAGGCGCTTTTGGTAGCGGATGAGGCCAGCGTCATGGCGACACTCTGTGAGCCTATCGATGATTACGATACATTCCAGCGACCTTCTGTGGTAAAAGTGGTCAGCCAACATACGAATAATTTGCAGCGCGCGCTTTATTTTAGTCGAGCACCGATTCCTTGTGATCGTGATATCGTATTGGCGGATGACAATCAAAGACAGCCACCGAAGAACGCATATCGTCATTTGGGTTTATATGCTTACCGCGTTAGTCTATTACAGCAGTTTGTTGCATGGCCACAGACGCCGCTTGAGCAGCTTGAAAGCCTAGAGCAGCTACGAGTGCTAGAAAACGGTAAGCTTATCGCCATTGCAGAGGCCGCCTGTCAACTGCCGGCTGGTGTCGATACCCAAGAGGATCTAAACCGTTTAAATGCCATGCGCTTGGCTGATTTTCAAAACCCCACTAAATAATGATCTGAGCAAGCGCTCGCACATTATCCAGAGTATCATTAGCGTGCCGCATCCTAAATATCTAAAAACGTGATAGAGCTATTGTTATGAATGATCTGACAGCAAATGTAGGCGCGCAAGAGCGTTCAGATAGTATCTATTTTGCGCCCTTATTGCCGTGGCAACAGACATTGTGGTCGCAATTGACGCAGCGAGTATTGACTCAGCAGTCCTTGCCGCATGCATTGCTCGCTGCTGGTATGCAGGGAATGGGTAAACACGCCTTTGTATGGCGGTTGGTGGCTTGGTTATTATGCCGCGAGCATGATACGAATCCACTAGGCGCATGCGGCACGTGTGAAAGTTGTCAATGGCTCAAGTCGGGTACTCACCCAAGCTTGCAAGTGCTGCCAATCGTGAGTATGCCAATCAATGCGGATAGCGACACCCTCCAAGACAAATCAAGCAGCGCAAAAGACAAAAAAGCCACTAAGAGCACCAGCAACAGCGCGATTAAAATCAAAGTGGATGACATTCGTGCCTTGCAGCCTTTTATTTATCAAGGCGGGCAAGGGATGCGCATCTGTGTGTTAGATCATGCTGAGCAAATGACCGTCGCCGCTGCCAATGCGTTACTCAAAACCTTGGAGGAGCCGCAAGCGCAAGTTCATCTATTTTTAATCAGTGACACGCCTGCTCAGCTGCTTCCGACCATCAAGAGCCGTGTACAACAGCTGGCATTACAGACTATTGAGCCCGCTGTTGCTATCGATTATGTGACAAAAGCGCTCGGTCATACCATCAATCGTGAAGCCGTCAGTAAGATGGCGATTGAGCAGTTGATACAATTAGCAAACGGCGCACCTCTCGCTGCGGTAGCATTGGCACAGGCACCGTGGTACAGCAAACGTGCACTGTGGCTGACCACATGGCAGGCACTGCGAAGTGGTAAACGTAGTAGCGTAGCGGCAAGTGATTATTGGCAAAAACAGCTGAGTATTAAAGAGTTTATTCAACTGTCTGAACGGATGCTCCTAGACATAAAGCGCATCTGCCTAGGACTGAATGAATTACAAACAGATATCAACCTATCAGAAGCATTAGCCTCTTATCAACCCGATGCTCTCAATCTAGAAGTATTCGGCGATAGTTTGCAGCAAACCAAAGTTGCACTGCAACAAAATGTGCAAGAAAAATTTGCCTATGATAAGCTAATGCAAGAATTGGCCTGCTTGTAGGAGTGGTGACATAGCCTTTGTGAGCTATTGAAACTTATTGATATAAATTGCTTTTGTTTATATCTCACAATCATTTATAAAAATATATTTGACCCAATTGATAAAGGAAGCTGATTATGGCAATGCCAGGACGCGGCGGGATTTTAACCTGCCATATTGAGACTATCGAAACGTTGTATGCCAGCTATCTGTCTTTTGTGAACAATGGCGCTTTGTTTGTGCCCTCTGATCAGCCGCAGCAATTGGGTAATGAAGTTTTTATTGCTGTTACACTGCCCAACTCTAGTGAGCGTTTGCCAATGAATGGTAAGGTTGTTTGGATCAACTCCAAAACGCAGAGCGGTCGACCAGCAGGCTTTGCTGTGCAAATTGGTAGTGATATCGCAGGACAACGAATCAAGAACGAAGTTGAGCGTTTATTGGCTGGTAAAATAGATAGCCTGCAATCCACTTATACCATGTAGCCCATACCACTTAACCCAAAAACCTAGGCGTCTTTATCGATGGTCATCATGGCTATATTGTATGATTAATAAAAAAGCCTTATAACTGTATAAGGCTTTTTTTAGGATATATATCCATGAGTGCTAGTAGCGCGACGGTACGTACATATCATCAGGAATAGGCTCGCGGTAGTATTCGTCATCACGTTTGCGACTGGGCAATTCAACTTCCTCACGAGGTATCTCTTTATAAGGAATCTGGTCGAGCAGATGTGCAATACAGTTGAGCCTAGCGCGCTTCTTATTGTTGCCTTCAACCACCCACCATGGGGCCTCAGGGATATGAGTGCGCTCAAACATGGTCTCTTTTGCTTTGGTATAATCCTCCCAGCGCCTACGGGATTGTAAGTCCATCGGCGAGAGTTTCCACTGTTTTAGCGGATCGTATATTCGGCTCATAAAGCGTGCATGCTGCTCATCGTCAGTAATAGAAAACCAGTATTTCACCAAGCGAATGCCTGATCGCACAAGCATGCGTTCAAACTCTGGCACTGACTGGAAAAATTCCTCATATTGCTCATCAGTACAAAAGCCCATGACGCGCTCGACACCGCCGCGATTGTACCAACTACGATCAAACAAAACGATCTCACCTGCGGCTGGTAGATGCGCGACATAGCGCTGAAAATACCACTGGGTTTGCTCGCGTTCAGTAGGAGCAGGTAAGGCGGCAACACGGCACACGCGTGGATTTAGCCGCTGAGTGATACGTTTAATGGCCCCACCTTTGCCAGCAGAGTCTCGCCCTTCAAAGATAACGACGATACGCTCACCATTTGCGACCACCCAGTCTTGCAGCTTAATAAGTTCTCGCTGCAATCGTACCAACTCATGGAAATAGGTACGCCGATCCAGTTTTTCTTGCTCACTCATCTCACGACCATTGAAGCGAAAGTCACGTGCATAGTCATCTATTTCGTTTTCTAGCTCTTCATCGTAGGTATCGATAAGGTCTTGATGCATTTTTCGACGTAGCTCATCATCAAGAATGTCTTTTTCGATGCGCTCAGCCAAGATGGCTTGTTCTCGGTTGTATTGATCTAATTGCTCCTGGGTGGTGAGTGATTGAAAGTCAGTGGTTGTAACGGGTTTTGTCATTACCAATTTATCAGAGCCAAAAATGATTTGTCTCATTTTTCTTAATAGAAACTTTTTTTTAAGTAGAAATTCTGTCTTACCCATAAATATTACCTTTGTTTGGCGTGTCAGCTTTTTTAAGAGGCTACTATCTAGGTCGGTTCTATCATAGCAAAGTACAGACAATAAAAAATGCCCTTTAACTATTTAAAGGGCATTTTTTATGAGAATAGATGAGCTGATAAAAATGATGAATCAAGTACTCATTTTCATTCGTTACTTACCGAACTTATTTTTCTAAGATGCAAGTCACGCCTTGACCACCGGCTGCGCAGATAGAGATTAGCGCACGGCCTGAGCCTTTTTGGTCAAGTAGTTTTGCGGCGGTGGCTAGGATACGACCACCGGTCGCGGCAAATGGATGGCCTGCTGCTAGCGATGAGCCATTCACGTTTAGCTTGCTGCGATCGATCGAGCCTAGTGGCGCATCAAGACCTAGGCGCTCTTCACAGAATGTCTCATCTTCCCAAGCGGCGAGTGTCGATAGCACTTGTGAGGCAAACGCTTCATGAATCTCATAGAAATCAAAGTCTTGTAGCGTGAGGCCAGCGCGCTCAAGCATACGCGGTACCGCATAAGCGGGTGCCATGAGTAAGCCTTCGGTAGTACCAGATTTACCGATAAAGTCTACCGCTGCTGTCTCTTGGTGCACGATATAAGCCAGTGGTTTTAGACCATGCTCTTTTGCCCATTCATCAGTACCCAATAGGACACAAGATGCGCCATCAGTCAGTGGCGTTGAGTTAGCAGCAGTCATCGTTGGATTGGCGTTCTTTTTGCCAAATACTGGCTTTAGCTTACCCAGTTTCTCTAGCGTGGTGTCTGGACGTAAGTTGTTATCACGAGTCAGACCTTTGTATGGGGTGATCAAGTCATCAAAGAAACCTTCGTCATAAGCGCGTGCTAGGTTTTTGTGACTGTTAAAGGCAAGCTCGTCTTGAGCTTCACGAGTGATGTTCCACTCAAGCGTGGTGATGGCTTGGTGCTCGCCCATCGATAGACCAGTGCGCGGCTCGCCATTTTGCGGTGAGTCAATCAAGTCTTTTGGATTTAGACCCATCAATGCCTTTAGGCGTTGCTTGTTGTCTTTGGCGGCACCAAGCTTGATCAGTACTTTACGCAGACCATCACCAATAGCGATAGGCGCATCTGAGGTAGTATCTACGCCGCCTGTAATGGCTGAATCGATAATACCCAGTGCGATTTTGTTCGCAGAAGCAAAGGTCGCTTGTAGGCCAGTTCCGCACGCTTGTGAGATATCATAGGCTGGTGTGTGTGGGTTCAGCGCTGTGTTCAATGTTGCTTCGCGAGTCAGGTTGATATCGCGGCTTAGCTTCATAACGGCACCAGCGACCACTTCGCCGATGACTTCGTCTTGTAAGTTGTAGCGCTCAACCAAGCCGTCTAGAGCCGCAGTCAACATATCTGTATTGCTGACGTCAGCGTATGAGCCATTTGAGCGAGCAAATGGAATACGGTTACCACCTAAGATTGCCACACGATTCTGGTTTGTAGCAGGTTTGGTTGTACTCGCTTTTTTAGTTGCAGTCGCTGGTTTTTTAGCTGCTGTGGTTTCTACTTTTTCATCATCTGGTTGTTTGCTAGTGGTATTTTTAGTCTCTGAGTCGTTGGTATCAGTTCCTTTAGCGTCAGATTTTTTAGTAGCTGGCGCTTCTTTTTTTGTGTTGTCAGCTTGTGTGCTATCAGCCTTGGTATCGTTGGCCTTAGTATCAGCTTTAACGTCAGCAGTTTTAGCAGGTTCATTGTTTTCAGCAATTTCTTGTGGTTTTGCATCGCTGGCTTTAACAACAGTGCTTTCGACAACTGGACTATCAGGGTGGTTATTTTTATTACTCATAATATTATCCTTAAAAAGTATGGGCAGAAAATTTGAAGGGTAAAAATAAAAAAAGTGGCAAAGTCATGTTAAGCAAAAATCAAATATTATCATTTATCGCCTAGTGTCGCTGTGTATGATAAGTCGTTTTGTGCTCGTTTAATGTATGTCTTTAGCAAACGATGTGTCGCTTGTATAAGTTCAATGACAGCTTTAAGCGTACTGGTTAAGGCGCTGATAGACTGACGAGTACCAACGAATATCAGATAGTAGCATTGCATAATGATATGTTTGATAATATATTGTTATCAATAATTATGTTTGCCATAACTTATACGTCAGATTTTAACATGTTATGATGGTCAGTAAGTGGGTAAAAAGTCGTCAGCTTGTATACTGACTTGTTTACAGATTGTTGTAGACATTGTCTGTTTTTGGACATGTTTTTAATGGCAGTGTATAGTTTGGCCAGTTTTAAAATGATTTACCAAATATCAATAATTACAATGTTGATGAGTCTATATAATAGGCGTATTACATTTAGTGTTTATTATTATTTCAACCATTCATTATTTATAGGGAATATATTATGTCAGACCGTTATGGTGATTTTGTTCAATCTTCTATTGGTAAAAAAGTCGCAAAGAACTTAGGTTTGCCAATGCCAGCGACGCTTGATCGTTTTGAAAGCGGTGAGCGTTTGGTTCGTGGCAGTGTACTAGTTGGCCGTGCTAATGGTGAGGACAAAAGCATTAGTGAATCTGTTGCACGTATTTTGTTAGATGTGCATGCTGATGTATATGTAAACAGCAGTGATGATGTTAAAGACGCCCTTGCTGATGCAGGCGTTGAAGCAAAAGCCAATACAGGTGGTGACGATCAGTTCAAAGTATTGCTTTTTGATGCAAGTAATATCAGCAATGCAGATCAGCTAAAAGAAGTGTACGAGTTTTTTCATAGCGTTGCGCGCCGCGTTGAAAAATCAGGCCGTGTGATCGTTATTGGTCGTACGCCAGAGGACATCACTGATATCGAAACTGCCATGGCACAACGGGCACTTGAGGGCTTTGTAAAATCAGTAGGCAAAGAGTTCAAGCGCGGCATTACAGCTCAGCTTATCTATGTAGAAACAGGCGCTGAGCAAAACCTAGACTCGACCTTACGCTTTTTCACTTCAGCACGTTCAGCTTATGTCTCAGGACAAGTGGTACGCGTGAGCAAGGGCGACTCAGTTGATGTCGATTGGAATCAGCCTCTAGGCGGTAAAACGATGCTAGTGACGGGCGCAAGTCGCGGTATTGGCGAAGCAATTGCTCGCGTCTTGGCTCGCGAGGGCGCGCATGTAATCTGTCTTGATGTACCGCAGCAGCAAGCTGACCTACAAAAAGTTGCTAGCGAAATCAGTGGCTCTGTATTGACAGTAGACATCACTAGCGATGACGCTGGTGCAGAAATCGCAGATGCGGCGCAAAAGCGTGGTGGTCTGGATTCAGTCATTCATAATGCTGGCGTGACACGTGATAAGACATTGGCCAGAATGGATGAGAAAAAGTGGGATATGGTCATCGATATTAACTTGGGCAGCATTGCTAAGCTGAATCGCTACTTGCTTGATAATGACGTGCTAAAAGAAAACGCCCGTATCGTCTGTGTGTCATCTATTTCAGGTATCGCTGGCAACATGGGTCAGACCAATTATGCCACTTCTAAAGCGGGTGTTATTGGCTTGGTTAATGCGACTGCTAAGCAGTTAGAAGACAACGCAAAAGGCATGACCATCAATGCAGTAGCACCAGGGTTTATCGAAACACAAATGACGGAAGCGATTCCGTTTGCTATTCGCGAAGCGGGTCGTCGTATGAATTCAATGAGCCAAGGCGGTTTACCAGTTGACGTGGCTGAGACCATCGCATGGTTGGCTTCACCTGCTTCGGGTGGCCTAAATGGCAACACAGTTCGTGTTTGTGGTCAAAGCTTACTTGGCGCATAATACTGATTTGTTGGTGAGACTGTGTGGCAAATGAGGAGAAAGTAGCGTGATGGTATTATCCCTTGTTTTTGATTTGCCTCACATATGCTTACGAAATATTTGCTGATAATTTGTAATAAAGCTGCCCACGGGTGGCTTTTTTATGATAAAAACACAAGAGCCATCAGCCAAACTATTTTTTGCTATTAAAGATACTTGCAAAATTGATTGAATATAGTACTCATTGATAATAGGTATCAGTCAATGACTGCTTAATGTCTTTAGATACGTTAAAAATCTTGTTCAAGCCACATTTAGGATTTACTTATGCCAGACACCCATTATGACGCGTTGCCAAAAGCGCACACTACCTATGCCAATATTGTCAAAAGCTTACTACCGATTGGTAACAGCGGCAAAGTCAGTAAAGATCAATTGCCACAGGCCACCTATTACGTCGATGATTTGCATATCGATCATGATAATCTAAACGACTATCGTAAAATTTGTGGCTTTGCTGATAATAGTAAAGTTCCAGCGACGTACTTTTCAGTACTATCACAGACTCTACAGATGAATATGATGGTCAAAGAGCCGTTTCCGTTTGCGATGTTGGGTCTGGTACACGTAGACAATAGCGTCACGCAGCATCGTCCTATCGGTGAGCGCGAAACGGTGTCCATGTCGGTCACTTTTGATAACTTGCGTGACCATGCTCAAGGTCAGCAATTTGACTTTGTCACCACGGTCAAAGCAGAGGACAAAGTGATCTGGGAAGGAACGTCAACTTACCTATCACGCAGCAAAAAAACGGCCAGCAGCAAAGATAAAAAAAGCACACCGCGTCCAGTTGCTGTGAAGCCAGAAGTAGGTAAAAAAGACGTACACAGTATTTTTGAAGTGCCAGAAGATATCGGTCGCCGTTATGCTTTTGTTTCAGGTGACTTTAACCTGATTCATTTGCACCCACTATCAGCGCGCGCGTTTGGCTTCCCTAAAGCGATTGCACACGGCATGTGGTCAAAAGCTAAGTGTCTTGCTCTAATGGATGAGCTGCCTGATGCTTATACCGTTGATGTTTCTTTCAAGTTACCGATCTTTTTGCCAGCAGAAGTGGAGCTTATTGCGCAGCCAATCGCTCAGCTTGAAAGTGTCGGCGATACCTGTGATTTTGGCTTATATAGCTCCAAAAACAGTAAGCCACATTTGGCGGGTGTCGTGACGTTAAATAGCAAGTAGCAAGCATTGTACGACGTATTCAAACCGATATCTTAATAGCCATATTTAACCAACACGTTTATCATTATGACTGCACAAAACATGAATTCACAAAATAGCGCGACAAGTACGGATCAAGCTGACAGATCAATGACTATTGATACAGTAGCTGCTAATGACAACGCTGTCACTAATATCTCAATTAATGACCATAGCGATTCTGACAATGGTGTTGATTTGTCCGCTGTCTTTGAGCCTTATTTTCGTCCGGATGCCAATACTATTGTGTGCGGCGCGTTAAATGAGGAAAAAGTCGCCGCTCTAGCAAAAGCTGGCGTTGAGTTGGTGATTAATTTGCAGTCAGAGGATGAGTTGAGTTTTAATGAATCAGCGGCCGTTGAGCGTGCAGGAATGAGCTATGAGCACCTGCCTATTAATGGCGCTGAAGAGCTAAAGCAGCTTAAGATATTGGCTTTTGATAATATATTGCGTCAGTATCATGGTAAAAAGATGGCCATACACTGTGGTTCAGGCAACAGGGTAGGGGCTGCCATTGCACTACGCGCAGGCTGGTTGCGTGGTCGCAAGATGGATACGGCTATGGAGCGTGGACGTAGTCACGGCTTGACCAAGCTTGAACAAGAAGTCCATAATCGCTTGCTAGTACCGCGCTAAATTATCATAATAATTGAAGCATAAAAAGGCGACCGATAGGTGGCCTTTTTTATTGGTTATCAATGCATTTATACTGATCTCCAATATCTCTATAACGCATGTACCCAACTGATTTTAATACGAGGTCAGTTCACAATACTGGAGCAAGGTAGCAATGATGGACGACAACAAGCAAAATAATGATAAAAATATCGATACATCTATGAGCATAGATTTACAACGCCGCTTACAGCAGTTATTTACAGACTTACAGCTAGATGACGCGCCAGCTGGTGGTGCTGTGGTTGTGTATCAGGCAGGCGAGTGTATTGCACAGGCAAGTACAGGTATGGCGCGTTTGGATGCATCATGGCAGTCTGATACGCTTGCCATCAATTTTTCTACCGGTAAAGGCATCTTAGCGACGCTACTGCATGTATTGGTTTCGCAGCAGCTGCTTGGTTATGATGTGCCTATTGCTCACTATTGGCCAGAGTTTGCCGCAACAGGTAAAGACAAAATTACCTTGCGACAGGTGATGTCACATCAGGCGGATTTGTTTTCGATCACCAGTATCGATGTCGATAGTGACACGATGCTCGATTGGCGCGTTATGCTGAATCATATTGAAGAAATGCCTATCACAGCACCTGAGGACGCCGCTGTATATGACAGCGCTTATAGCGCGTTGGTCTATGGTTGGGTACTTGGCGGTGTGATAGAAGCCGTAACGCATATGTCATTAGCCGAAGCTTTACGTCAGTATCTAACCGAGCCTTTAGGTATTGCAGACAGTTGCTATTTTGGTGTACCAGATAGCAAAGTAGATCAAGTAGCAAAGCTTGCCAAAGACTTTGAGTCATCAAATGAGGATAGCGTACAACTGCGTAACAAGCGCCAAAAACCAACCCTAAAATCCGACTCACCAAGCACCTTACATACTTATGCAAGTCTGCCTAGCTATTATTGCTGGCAACAGAAAATGCTCAATGATGAGCGTACAGCTGAAACGCAAAGTAGCCTTAACGACGATCTGGACGATAAAAATATTGATAACATACAACCTGTATTAAATACTGCGCGTATTAATAGCCTATATTTTAATACCAGTCAGCTCAATCTTAAAAACTATAAAGCAGCGCTCATTCCTGCCGGAAAACAAGCACTTGATTATCACAATCGCAAGACACTACAGGCAATCATTCCCGCTGCTAATGGCGTCGCTTCAGCGGATGCGCTAGCCACTATCTATGCTATGTTGGCCAATGGTGGGGTTTGGCAAGGGCAGACGCTAATTGATAGTGCTACGTTTAAGCAGCTCTCCGCAATACAAGTCACAGGCCTAGATGCTGTCATGCCAGCGCCTATGCAGTGGCGACTGGGCTACCACAGATTATTCAGTATATGCAGTGGTAACGACACTATCGATAATAGCATTGATCCAGCACTATCAGGGTTTGGGCACATGGGATATAACGGCTCAGTCGCTTGGTGTGATCCTACGCGTCAACTGTCATTTGCCTTTATCCATAATTTTGATACCACCATGCTCAACGATATTCGTCAGTTTGCATTGACAGAAGCGGTTCTGGGCTGGGTTGATGAAGTACGCTGATAAAGGCAATTCTATAAATGAATCCACTTTATCAATGATAATAACAGCATGAGTGGTTAATGATGCTCTTTTGGTGTCATTTTAAGTAGCCTTGTTGCGCTCAGACCATGGATGAAGATGGAGGTCAGAATCACAATCGAGCAGACAATCCATAGTTTGAGCGCATCATCCTCAGCAAAGAAATCTGTGTTGAGCGCATAAGACAGATAGTACAAAGTACCAATACCGCGTATACCTAGTGCTGAAATTGCGTATTTTTCAGTACGGGGTAAATGAAGTCCTGATAACGCGATAAATCCGCCAATTGGGCGTATGAGTAGTAGGAAAGTAAAACTGACGATATACACACGCCATGTTAGCTCAACACCAGCTTGCAAACCTTGACCCAAGAACATACCAAAAATAACCAGTACTAACGACATCAACAAACCTTCTGATTGCTCAGCAAAATCGTGTAGTTTTTGATGGTAGGAGTGCTCACATTCTGAACGCCTAAATGCAAATGCAGCGACGAAGACAGCGATAAAACCATAGCTGTGCACATACTCTGCGACACCATATGCCACCAAAGTCAGAGCAATAACTACATATCCTTGCGATATCGTGGTCTCACGGGTGTGTTTAGAAAATACTACTTTGGCCATCGCCTTACCAACCAGCACACCAACCAATACCCCTGCGCCAATCTTCCACAAAACATCATGGGTGAACCATGACCACAGCATCTCACTGGTAAAAGCGTTTCCTTCACTAAAAGCTTCCGCAATTTTAATCGCCAAGTAAACAAAAGGAAAAGCCAATCCGTCGTTTAACCCTGCTTCTGAAGTCAACGTAAAGCGAGGTGTGTCTTCTCTTCCTGTATTAGGGGGGCCCACCTGAATACTAGATGCCAGAACAGGATCGGTAGGTGCTAATACCGCACCCAGCAAAATAGCAGCGCCAAGGCTCAAGCCAAAGGCATAATAGCCTAACCCTGCCATCGCAAAAATACCGATGGGCATCGTAATGAGTAAGAGCCTAACCGTCGGTCGCCACAGCTGCCAAGAGAAATCAGTATCAATTTTGATACCCGCACCAACCAATGAGACTAAAATGACAATTTCAGTCAGTTTTTCGATGATTATTCCATTATTGATAGGGTCCAAAAACGATAGAGACGTCCACCAGTAACCCATCATCAAGCCAAAACTCACTTGTAGCATAGGCAATGATATCGAGGTGCGTTTAAAGATAACAGGAAACAATGCCCCTAATAAAAAGGCGATACCGCAGATTAATAAAAATAAATTGTAGTTCTCAATCATAAGGTTTTCGCACGTTGTTATATTTTAAGGAATTGTTTTGAGAGGTTTGCTTTCGATATTGATAATGGTTGGTATAGATGTTTAATATCTAGCCTGCAATATGACTTATCATAACGATAAAAAAGAATTATTACCGAAAGAAATAGTTATCAGAACGACAGATGCGTTGTTTTTTGGTGAAAAAAAAGCCTGCATGGCGCAGGCTTGATAGATTTTTATAAATAAGTTATGAAAACGAAGGGTTTAGATAGAGTTCTTAGCGCTCAACTTGGCTTACGTCGCGCACAGCGCCAGTGTCCGCACTGGTCGTCATTGCAGCATAAGCACGTAATGCCGGCGAGACATGACGATCACGACTGACGGGTTTCCATGCGTCGCGACCGCGTGCTTCCATAGCTTCTCGGCGTGCGGCCAAGTCTGCATCACTGACTTGCATGTTGATAGTACGATTTGGAATGTCGATGTGAATGCTATCACCTTCTTCAACCAGACCAATGGCACCGCCTTCAGCAGCTTCTGGGCTAGCATGACCGATTGATAGACCGGATGTGCCACCAGAAAAACGACCATCAGTGAGTAGGGCGCATTCTTTACCCAAACCTTTTGACTTCAGATACGTCGTTGGATAGAGCATCTCTTGCATACCAGGGCCACCTTTAGGGCCTTCATAGCGGATGATGACCACATCGCCTGCAACGATTTTGTCGTCTAAAACTGCCGCGACAGCTGCATCTTGTGATTCAAAAATACGTGCGCGACCGGTAAAGGTTAAGATACTCTCATCGACACCAGCGGTTTTGACCACGCAGCCACGCTCGGCAATATTGCCATACAGTACAGCCAATCCACCATCTGCAGAGTAGGCGTGTTCGGCACTACGGATACAACCTGACTCACGGTTGACGTCAAGGTTTGACCACTCTTTTGATTGTGAAAACGCCTCGGTGGTGCGAACGCCACCCGGTGCAGCAAGGAAGCGCGCGCGTGCCTCATGGTTATCACGATTCATGATATCCCATTTATCAATCGCTTCTTTCATTGTCGTACTATGGATAGTCGGTACGTCAGTTTTCAACAATCCCGCACGATCAAGTTCAGCCAACAAGGCAAAGACACCGCCCGCACGATGCACGTCTTCCATATGGAATTTTTGTGAGGCAGGGGCTACTTTTGCTAGGCATGGCACACCGCGGCTTAGACGGTCAATATCAGCCATTTTAAAATCAATCTCAGCTTCATTGGCCGCAGCAAGTAGATGCAAGATCGTATTGGTTGAACCCCCCATGGCAATATCTAAGCTCATCGCGTTCTCAAAAGCGGCTTTGGTCGCGATTGAGCGTGGTAATACTGAATCATCATCTTGCTCGTAGCGACGTTTCGCAAGCGAGACAATAGTGCGTCCCGCTTCCAAAAACAGCTCACGGCGTAGTGAATGAGTAGCGAGTAGCGAGCCATTACCCGGTAGGGCCAAGCCTAACGCTTCGGTCAAGCAGTTCATCGAGTTGGCAGTGAACATCCCAGAGCACGAGCCGCAAGTCGGGCAAGCTGAGGCTTCGATAGCAGCGACATCTTCATCACTGATGCTGTCATCAGCCGCGTCCATCATTGCATCGACGAGGTCAAGTTTACGAATGGCACTGCTGTCATTACTATCGGTATTGTGGCTCTTACCAACGGTGCTGGCTAGGATTTTGCCCGCTTCCATTGGGCCACCTGAAATAAATACCACAGGTATATTAAGACGCATTGCCGCCATTAGCATACCCGGTGTGATCTTATCGCAGTTAGAGATACACACTAGCGCATCTGCACAATGCGCATTGACCATGTACTCGACCGAATCAGCGATCAAATCACGACTTGGCAGAGAATACAGCATACCGCTATGACCCATGGCGATACCATCATCGACCGCAATGGTGTTGAACTCTTTTGCAACGCCGCCAGCTTGCTCAATCTCGCGTGCGACCAGCTGCCCAAGATCTTTTAGATGCACATGGCCGGGTACAAACTGGGTAAAAGAGTTGGCAATCGCAATGATTGGCTTGTCAAAGTCGCCGTCAGTCATGCCAGTGGCACGCCATAATGCGCGCGCGCCTGCCATATTACGACCGCCGGTAGAGGTTTTTGAGCGATAATCCATGTGATATTCCTTACAAATAGGCGGGGTTGTTAAAATCTGCACCCTCAGTTCTGATAAGGATAGTGTGCTTTTTATAGAGGGTGAGGACTAGTGAATAATACTAATTCGTTACCATACCATTAGATATGAATAATAAAAAATCATGTGCCAATAATAATGAAGTTATAACCATAAAAGATGGGTAAAAATGGACTATTCAAGACGCGCTAAGATGGCTTTTTCAAACCAAGGTAGTTCAGCTTTATCGGCTTCTAGCTTCATAATAACTGCCAGCGCATGGGTGGCCAGTAGTTGTTGATAGTCACCACTTGCCTCAATCGTCAATAGCGATTCGGCAGGTAGCTCTTGCGTATTAGAGTTTTGCTCGTCAATACTGATTAATATCTGCTTATTATTTTTATAAAGGACGTCTACACGACCAAAAAACTGCCAGTCTTCAAAAGCGGCAATAATAGCGTCGGCGGCATCCTTAGTATAGATTTGCTGCGTCTTTTTGCCTGTATTGGTCCAATGCAGACGAACGGCTAACTGCAATGCCTCACTAAATACCACCAATGAGCCCATAATTTTTACATGCCAAGGACTGGTCAGCAGCTCCTCGTCAATGCCAATTAACTGAGCCGCTTCACGAGCTGACATAGGTGTATTGAATTGAAGCAGTAATTCAGGTGTAAGCGGATACGACTGCTTGACGGCATCGTCTAAGCTATCATAATGATATAGAAAAGGCAGTGGCAAGTCTTGCGTGACGGTCTTTTTGATGATTTTACAGTTGTGTATCTGCCAGCCAATCGCCTTGTCAGTCAAAGCTTCTGCTAAGATGATAGCGTTTGGATCGATAGTTTTAGTACCGCTTTCACTCTCAATATCAGAGTGTTCTTCCTTATTATCAAGGGTTATAGCAGTATTATCCATATCTGTTTGAGTTGGCAAAGTAGACGAATCCATAAACATAGCGTTATTAAAATAGAGGGTTAATATAACATTTAAAAGGCATGGCCCGCCAATAAATTAGTAGGATAAGCTAGGGAGTGTACAGCTTGATTTTATCAACGACGGAAATGATAGCAACTTGTACTAAACTTATATTTCGTCCACTATATGACAAGCGCTCTAAACCATTTTAAAAGCTGTTAAGCATCCAACAATCAAATAATCAAAGGAAAAAATAATGACTGAAGTAAATCAAAAGACTGCTTATGACGACAATAATATCTTTGCCAAAATGTTAGATGGTGATATTCCTTGTCATAAAGTCTATGAAGACGACAAAACCCTTGCTTTTATGGATATCATGCCGCAAGCCAAAGGTCATGTATTGGTGATACCTAAGCAAAAGGCAGTGGACTTGGTAGATCTTGAGCCAGAGTATGCCGCTGCGGTATTAATGACGGCTAAAAAAGTCATGCAAGCACAGCGTCAAGTGTTTGATCGTGAAGGTGTTATTCAGATGCAGTTGAATGGCTCACAAGCCGGTCAAACGGTTTTTCATTATCATGTGCATTTGATTCCATCGAGTATTCATGAGTTAGGACGTCATGCAGTAACGCAGGCTGATCAAGGTGAGCTTGCGGATATTGCCAAGCGACTTGCTACAGCTATTAGTGCTGCCTGATATCGAGGCATAAATTGCTAGGATGATAGGTATATAAGATTGAAGGGCAACTAACAAGTTGCCTTTTTTATTGCCCAGTAATCATTGTGTAATAAACGTTAAGTTATTGTTGTAAACACGCGTTTATCTTGGGATTTGGCTAAAGTTTATGTTACATAGTATTCCCATCTACACAGAATGCGTCGGTATTATTGCTAACGTGCTGTTTTAATATTGATGACATCTATTGTTTGTAAATTGATATCTACTATGTTGATGAGTATCAGGGATAGGATTCTTTATCACTTATTTTTACGGATTTGAGGATACCACTGCTTATGAGTAACGGTTCACGCTCTACCATTTTACTACCAGTCTTTATACCCGCAGCTGTGATTATGCTGCTGTTGGTCATCGGTACCGCCATCAATCCTGATGCAGCGGGGGCGCTGTTTAGCGATGTGCTTAGCTTTACGACCGAGACCTTCGGCTGGTTTTATATGCTGGCAGTGGCGCTATTTTTGTTATTCATCATTGTGTTGGCGTTTTCGTCTTATGGCAGTATCAAGCTGGGCCCTGATCATGGGGAGGCGGAATACGGATTCCTTGAATGGTTTGCCATGCTGTTTTCGGCAGGCTACGGGATTGCGCTACTATTTTATGGAGTAGCGGAACCAGTGATGCATTTTTCTAGTCCGCCAATGTCTGATCCGCAGACCATTGCGGCGGCAAAAGAGGCGATGCAGATTGCTTATTTTCACTGGGGTTTTCATATTTGGGCGATTTATGGTGTCGTTGGTTTATCACTGGCATATTTTGCCTTTCGTCATGGTCTACCATTATCAATACGTTCGACACTGTATCCGATTATTGGTGACAGGATTCATGGCCCTATCGGTCATACGGTCGATGTGTTTGCGATATTGGGTACGATGTTTGGTATTGCCACCAGTCTTGGTCTGTCAGTATCGCAAATCAATGCAGGTCTAAACTACTTATTACCTGATATTATCCCCGTGAATACTACCATACAGGTCGTGGCGATTGCATTAGTGACATCGGCAGCACTGGTGTCCGTATTGGCAGGGATGGACAAAGGGGTAAAACGCTTGTCTATTCTAAATATGGTATTGGCAACCGCGTTGATGGTGTTTGTATTTGTAGTAGGGCCGACGATCTTTATCCTAAATGCCTTTATGGAAAATACGGGTAGTTATTTGGGTAATATCATTGAGCGTACCTTTAGCTTACAAGCGTACGAGAATAGCGATTGGATCGGTAGCTGGACCTTATTTATCTTTGCATGGACGATTGCATGGGCGCCTTTTGTCGGTCTGTTTATCGCCAAGATTAGCCGTGGCCGTACCATCCGTGAGTTTGTACTCGGTGTGATGTTGGTGCCAACGTTCTTTACGTTCTTTTGGTTTTCGGTGTTTGGTGATACTGCCCTACATATGATTATGGTCGATGGCTATAACTCACTCATCAGCGAGGTACAAAACAACCAAGCGATTGCTTTATTTAAATTATTAGAGCGGTTACCGTTTACCGAATTTGTGTCGTCATTGACTATTTTGTTGATTATTACGTTTTTTGTGACGTCATCAGATTCTGGCTCATTGGTGATCGATTCGCTAGCGGCTGGCGGGCGTAGTGATACGCCATGGTGGCAGCGCAGCTTTTGGGTAGTGACTGAAGGGGCCGTTGCCGCGGTGCTTTTGATTGCTGGCGGTCTCACAGCGCTACAAACGGCGGCAATCGTTAGTGCACTACCATTTGCGATTATCATTCTGATCTCCATGTTCGGTATGTGGCGCGCATTGCGTATCGAGGGACATCGTAATCAAAGTCTCGATCAAAATAACAAACTACCGCCGCACTTGCTTAAACCGTCTGCATGGCGTGAGCGCATCGACTATATGGCTGATAAGCCCACACGTGACAAGGTGCTAAACTACATCAAAGAAGTGGTGATGCCCTCGATGATGGAAGTGTCGTCTAAATTTGCAGAAACAGGTTGGACGACTGAGGTGAATTATGATGCAGCCAATAACCGTGCCGTGCTTGAGTTGCAACGTGGTGACGATGTCGAGTTTTGGTATGAAGTGCGCTTGTCTGAACATGAAGCGCCTGATTATTATACTGAAAGCAGCGCCGACACCTTGCCGCAAGAACACTATCATCGCGCTGAGGTGTATCTGCGCCGTGGTGGTCAGACCTATGACTTATACGGTTATAAGTCTGAATCGGTGATCAATGATATCATCGATCAGTTTGAGAAGTATTTGCACTTCTTGAATGTGTCACCTGATAGCCTACCGTGGCGTATGCAAGCGCATGATGATGCTATCACGCTAGAGCAGGGCAGTGTGCTTGATAAATAATGAATAGAATGTATCAAAAATGAGTAATGCTTATGCAAGCTATTCACGTTAATCGCTTGCAATAAATGTAAGAATCCTTAGAATAACGGCTTGTTTTCCTTACAAATCAAGCCGTTTTTTTATGTCTATTGATTCTCCTGTGTTACCTTCATCCTCGACTTCGTCCGACCATCCATTGTTGCAACCCTTAAATATAGGTGGTCTGACGATTGAAAACCGTTTGATGGTTGCGCCGATGGCGGGCGTGACGGACAATCCTTTTCGCCGATTGTGTAAGTCATTTGGCGCAGGTCATGCGGTCAGCGAGATGATCATCGCTGATACGGCACTTTATGCACGCAAAAAATCCCTGTATCGTGCCAATTTCGACAATGAGATTGCGCCTATTTCTGCACAGATAGCAGGCGCAGAGCCAGACAAATTGGCTGAAGCGGCTCGTTATCAAATCTATAATGGCGCGCAGATTATCGATATCAATATGGGCTGTCCGGCCAAAAAAGTCTGCCGTAAGCTGGCAGGCTCAGCGCTGCTGCAAGATGAAGATTTAGTAGCAAAATTGCTTGACGCTGCAGTCAATGCCGTTGATGCGCCTGTGACATTAAAAACACGATTGGGGTTTGAAAACGGTCGTGAAAACATCCTGCGAGTCGCTAAGCGGGCAGAGCAAGCAGGTATTGCCGCGATTGCGATTCATGGGCGTACGCGCGAGGATATGTATACGGGCGAGGCGCGTTATGAGTTAATACGCGAAGTCAAAGACAGCATTAGCATTCCTGTCATTGCGAATGGCGATATCGATAGCGCGCAAAAAGCGCAGCATGTTTATGAGATGACAGGCTGTGATGCGGTGATGATTGGGCGAGCCGCGCAAGGGCAGCCGTGGATATTTCGTGATATTGAGCATTTTTTACGCACAGGTGACGTGCTTGATGCCCCAAGTGTGAGCGAGATTAAGGAAGTTGTACTGGCGCATTTGCAAGAGCTGTATGACTTTTACGGCGAGTACTCCGGCTGCCGTATCGCCCGCAAGCATATTGCGTGGTATACGACAGGCATCCCCAACTCCAACGCTTTCCGTCAAGCGATGTATGGCGAGGAGAGTACAGCAGGGCAGTTCCGCGTGGTTGAGCGTTTTTTGCAGACGCATGAGTAGTAATGATCTGTACAGTTTCATCACGCTTATCATAAGCATAAATCACTGATACCTCTTTCAGCTCTATTGATTAAAGCTATATTTTATCAACAGGAGCGGCTTCGTTAAAAGGCATAGCATCAGGGTTTTTCTCAGATGTTGGCTTTTCTTTTTGCCAAGGGAATCGGCCTTCTAGCTCAACTTGTAGTGATAAACTCAAAAACGTACGAATAAGCACGATAATACCCAATACTAAGACTCTGCGTAATGTCGGCTCTGTCACCACCGTTGCCATAATGTCTGCGGCAATCAGTACCTCAAGTCCCAAAAGAATGGATTTGCCAACGGTCTGCCTGCTCTCTACATAGGTATTATGGTTCAGGCCGCCCGATATCCGAAATGCTTTGTAAAAGGCAAAGAGGAGTCCAAAGAACATAATCAAGACACCAATGACTTCGACTATCTTGGCAATCAAGTCAATATAATGGGTTAGGTTTCCGATCAAAATAATGTCTCCTCTGTATCAGTCAGCAAAAAGTATGGTGCTAAATATCGTCACTATTATATGATGATATATCACTATAAACCTCTAAAACCGTCAAGTTAACTATCAGCTATTGGTGTTTTGTTCACTGTATGCGATATTTTTTTGCTATGCTGTAAACGAATATTCATTGGCATAGGACAGACAAAAAGGACTTTTTATGGCTAATCCCTCGAAAAAAGCAATAACAAAAGCAGTAAAAGGCAAGAATATTATCATTACGGGTGCATCAAGTGGTATTGGCGAGCGTACGGCTTTTTTATTAAGTGAGTGCGGGGCGCATGTTATTTTGTTGGCGCGTACTGAAGACAAACTAAAAACCGTCAAAGAAAATATTGAAATATTGGGTGGCAGGGCCAGTTATTATCCATGTGACCTCACCAATATGGATGAGATTGAGAAAATCAGCGAACAAATTCTTGCTGATTTTAAACATGTGGATGTATTGGTCAATAATGCTGGTCGTTCGATTCGCCGTTCAGTCCATGAGTCGGTCAACCGTTTTCATGACTTTGAGCGCACCATGGAAATCAATTATTTTGGCGCGGTCAAAATTATTTTGGGTTTCTTGCCGACGATGATTAGCCGCCAAACAGGTCAAGTCGTCAATATCTCTTCGATTGGGGTATTGGCCAACAGCCCTCGTTTTGCCGCGTATGTGGCGTCAAAATCTGCACTAGATGCGTTTAGTCGTTGCTTAGCCGCGGAAGTCAAAGGCGATAATATCAAGGTCACCAATATCTTTATGCCTTTGGTACGTACCCCTATGATCGCCCCCACCAAGCTATACCGTTATATGCCAGCTTTGATGCCTGATGAAGCTGCATTAATGGTCGCAAAAGCGATTGTCCATAAGCCAAACAGTATTGCCAGTAATATGGGCAAATTCGCCTCAGCCACTTATTCGTTGGTGCCAGCATTTAACGTCGGTATTCAATCAATTGGTTATCGTATCTTCCCAAGTTCGACGGCAGCGCAAACGACTGATAGCAAGCCTAACTTTGCTCAGCGTGCCTTTGCCAGAATTCTCCCTGGTGAGCATCACTAAGATAGGTTTATTCTTAATTATTACGAAAACAAAAAAAGGATACGATGGTATCCTTTTTTAATACTGTAAAAATGGCTTAAATCCATATAGTTAAGTAGGGGAGTGGCAGCATTTTGTTCTTAGCAATTTACTTCGGTTAAAGTTTATTTACCATATATGGGCTTAGCGTGAGAATACGACGTGCTTTCGTCCTTCCATCATTACTAATGAATAGACTAATAGATAAAAGTTTGACAAAAAACCTAAGAAAATATTTATTATAATGAAATATTCAGAACCCACTAGAAAGCTTCTCATGATTCTTGAGTTTCCCGCTGAGGTAAAGCCAAAGAACATAAACCAACCTATATTTATAAGAAGTAATATTAATGCAGTTATAAGAATAGTTCTTTTGGGATTTTCACCGACTGCATGACTTAACTTATCTGGGTTTTTTGCTGCTAGTTTAAATTCCCTGACAACTTTGTTTGATACCCCTTTCATGAAATAAGTGAGAGTAATTATAAAAAATATTAATACAAAATATAGTATAACTGCATCGCTCAGCAACCTTATTCTACCCGAAGCTAATTCCATTGATTGTGCAAAGGGAGTAATACCTTGATAGTTTTTGTACTTGGAGCCTAGTATTAAAGAAGTGAAAAAAACTGCAAAAAACCCATAAAAATAAGCATAATTAAATGGCGATAAATCGTTTAATAGATTAACCATAGTTTTATGAGAAATATAATGATGCTCTTCTGTCATTTTTTATGTTCACCTTAATTTTTTTAGGCTATACCCCAACGGAACCAACTATCTCACCCTTCAAACCTATTAATAGACTACTTAAAACAGACTGGTATAATGGAACCA
Organism: Psychrobacter sp. AntiMn-1; assembly: GCF_001854065.1. Taxonomy (NCBI): domain Bacteria; kingdom Pseudomonadati; phylum Pseudomonadota; class Gammaproteobacteria; order Moraxellales; family Moraxellaceae; genus Psychrobacter; species Psychrobacter sp. AntiMn-1. The sequence goes on from NZ_CP012969.1 coordinate 173,553, forward strand.
CTTATAACAGACTAGCGAAACCAGCAGGCCTTGTTAGGCTTTTCTATTGTCCAGCCCGTGAGTAATAATACTCGCAGGCTACAGTATCAGCGATAAACGGTTCTATAAAAAGTATCGCGATCCAGTACGTTACTTAACCAAACACTCGCCACAATATCCAAAATATACCTATCATCAAGACAGCGATAACGAGTAATCGTTTTAGCCAATAAGGGAGTAAAGGTTTTTTATAACCCAAGTCATTGAGTTGACTGTCGACACCCGCTTGTAAGCTTTTAAACCCTTGCCCTGGCTGAGTAGATTTAACACGGTTTTTTACTAATGGACCAGGCTCATCTTCGATCTCTTGCTCTCTATCGAAACTAATGGCCTGATTGGGGATACCTTGTTTGCTGGCGATGGTATTGAGCTTTTGCTGTTGTTTTACTTTGAGTGCAGTCTCATAGGCATCAATCCTAGTTTTGGCTTCATCCATACTGATGTTTTCGTCTGCCGCCAACGTTTTGATGGCCATTACCAAGTTGTTTTTTTCGACCATCATGATGACGTCTTTTGGCAACTTGGTATTGACCGGCTTTTTGCTAGGGTCGGGGTTAAACATGGCTGTCCTTATTACGGCGTATGCGTGTGAATGAGTAGTCGCGTTTATTATAACCATTTTACATACAGAGTATTCAAGTTACACACAGAGTATTCAAACAAAAAAATACCGCGATCACATTGCGATCGCGGTATTTTGGTATTTATCTATGATTAGCATTTATGCCAATTTTAATAAATTATAGGTCTTTCCAGCGTTGGATAGATTCTTTGATGACTTCTTTGGCTTCGCTCACATCACCCCAAGACTCAACCACAGTAGTGCCCGCTTTTTTCAGGTCTTTATAGTGGCTGAAATGGAACTCTAGTTGGTTGATTAACTGCTTTGGCAGATCTTCTAGGCTGTTGTAAGCATTACCTGTGTCACGGTCGTCAGCAGGTACGACAACGATTTTGTCATCGACTTCGCCATCATCAACAAACTTCATGACACCGATGACTTTTGCTTTTAGGAAAATGCCAGTCGGTAGCGGCTGCTCAGTCAAAATCAATGCATCTAGCTCATCACCATCTTCGTCAAGCGTTTGTGGGATGAAACCATAGTTACATGGCTTAGCAAAAATCTGTGGGTCAATACGATCAAGCTCAAATACTGCCAATTCGCGATTCCACTCAATTTTATGACTGCTACCAGTTGGGATCTCTACTACTACGTTGATGATACCGCCGTCTACGTCGCCTGCGTCCAAAATTTTATTAAAATCTGCCATGAAATACTCCAATTTGCTTTTGTTTTAGAGGTTTGAATGATTGATTTAGCTAGGGATACTGCAAAATTTTTACCGCACCCGATTTGTACTGGGTGCGATTATAACAAGTTTGGTCCAAATTTTCTCTTAATGCTTAAGTCTAAGCGTGCAAGATATTATGCAAAAAAAGATTATGCAAAAATGGACTCAAAACTCACTTTGGCGCTATTGCTCGTAGTTCAATCAGTCCAGCATGACGCTTGGCGATATTGTCGATAAGTTTTTGAGTAACTATCTTGTAGTTTAATGTGTCGCTGATTTGTTGAGTCGTTTGTGTTTCTGACTCTTTTTGCTCTGAATCTGTCTGCATGGCCACAAAATCAGACAAGCGCAACATCTGCATCCCCGCATAACCGCAAGGATTGATAGCATTAAATGCTGACAAATCACAGTCTAAGTTAATTGCGATACCATGATAGCTAAAACCATGCTTAATCTTAAAGCCCAATGACGCTATTTTCCCAAGCATAATCTTGTCATCCAAAGAGTCGCTACTGGCTGGCATGCCATCTGCATCATCCGCCATATTCGTTACAGGTGACTCCGCATACAGATATACACCAGGCGCATCACGGCGAGCATGGGCGCTGATATGCTCACTGCTAGCAGATGGTGAGTGACGCAGACAATCATTTACCACATCCTCTATCGCCTGCTCAGCATGGGAGACCAGATGGCGTACACTCCAGCCCAAACTGTTTAAGTCAAACAACCAGTAAAGTACCAGCTGTCCGTGACCATGCCAAGTTACCTGACCACCGCGGTCGGTCTTGATGATAGGCGTGTCGGTGCGCTGCAAGATGTGTTCTTCTTTGCCTGCTTGTCCAAGCGTATAAACATCGTTGTGATCAACGATCCATAACTCATCAGGCGTGCGCAGTCCTTGCTGTTTTTTTAGATCGATACGTTCGAGAGTACGTGACAGCATGGCATCGAGAGTGGGAACATAATCGGCTGCTGACAGAGATTTACTGATCAGCATGTCATTGAGCGGTTGTGTGTCGTTTTGCATGAGCGTGTCTGTCTTATGATTGTCCAGTGTAAAGGCGGAGGATGCCGATGGCTAGTGTAGCAGTTTTGGCAGGTATCGCTCAAAGATTATATGCTATCACGCAGTCTAAAAGACAGTTAAATAATAAGGGTGAAAAGTCATGAGGGATTCATAAAAATATTTATATATCATTGAGTTAGCTGATAGGTAGACAACACTAGTACAGACGCACTAGTCAACCAAAGAAGCTGTTCATTGCGCAGTCAATGCGCTACATTAAAGTTTGATAAGCAAAACCGAATAAAATGTACGGTCAGGGCATATAACGGATGCGCGCGTCTGACTAACAAAGTAACACCATAATTCAATAAACATAGTGAGCATGTGACATCATATGAGCACGACAAGGAAGATAAATGACAGATAGCAACCAACACGCCCATGAGCAGGCACCAACCGATGCAGGTTTTTCGCTGCAGCGTATGCCTGAAGCACTGAGTACCGCAAAAACCATCGATGAGATGAAAGCGCAATTTGCGCGCTTACAAATGCTAAGCCGTAAGCAGCCGATCAATGATTGGGGTACTCGTGAGACCCAGCTAGATAATTTAGAAGTGATGCTGAGCGACAATCAAGAAAGCTTTGCAAAAGCAATCAGCGCAGACTTTGGGTATCGTAGCCAATCAGAGACTCAGTTTGCCGAGCTGTTCCCGAGCTTCACAGGTATCAGTCATGCCAAAAAACACGGCAAAAAGTGGATGAAAACGTATCGTGCGCCTATTTCACCCCTATATATGCCCGCTCACAATGAGATTCAGCCGCAGCCATTGGGGGTGGTCGGTATCATGGTGCCTTGGAATTATCCGCTGTTTTTGGCGATTGGTCCGATGATTGATGCGCTTGTCGCAGGCAACCGGGTCATGGTCAAAATGAGCGAAGCTGCGCCGCAGTTTGCTCAGACATTTGCTGATGCCATTTCTCGTTATTTTTCGCCCGATATGATTTGTGTGGTGCTGGGTGAGGTGGATATTGCGGCCGCCTTTAGCGAATTACCATTTGACCATCTACTCTATACTGGGTCTACTGCGGTCGGCAAAAAAGTCATGGCGGCTGCGGCACCTAACTTGACCCCAGTGACGCTTGAGCTTGGTGGTAAGTCACCAGTGATTGTATTGGATGATGCCAATCTAGAGTCGGTGGTCAACCGTGTCATGATGGGTAAAACACTAAATGCAGGTCAGACGTGTATTGCCCCAGATTATGTATTGATTCAGCGTCAATATCATGACCAGTTTATCCATTTAGCAAAAGAGTGGATGGCCAAGCACTATCCCAATATCGAAAACAATCCAGACTATTCACGCATTATCAATGGTGAGCAGTTTAAACGGGTCAAGGGTTACCTAGACGCGCTAACAGGTGTTGAGATACACGCACTTACTGCAGTTGAGCCCAATATCGAAACGCGCTTGATGCCACCTGTGATTGTGAGCGAGCCTGCGCCTGATAGCGATCTGATGCAAAATGAGATTTTTGCTCCGATTTTGCCGCTGATGCATTATGAGACATTGGATGATGCGATTTCTTTCGTCAACGCGCGTCCACGTCCATTAGCGCTATATGTCTTTAGTGACAACTATAGCAGCATCGAAAACGTGCGTAACAATACCGTCTCTGGGGGTCTATGTATCAATGAAGTGATCATGCATGTCGCCCAGCATGACTTGCCATTTGGTGGGGTTGGTGATTCTGGTACAGGTGCTTACCATGGCAAAGCAGGTTTTGAGCGTTTGAGCCATATGAAACCAGTTTTTGTACAAACTAAGCTTAATGGTCTCAATTTCTTATTGCCGCCTTATGGTGGACTGTTTAAAAAGGCGATGGCATTGTTTTTGAAATAATTGCTCTATGGGAGTTATTCAAAAATTGATTTTGAACTCTCTTCATTCGATACCTATATCTATAGCATCTATCAAAATAGGTGCTATTTTTTTGTCAAAAAATCAAAGGTTAGCATTGGGAAAAGGTTTATTAATGATAGTGTTATATCTGCATGGCATAAGGTTTAACCATCTCAGCAATCGAAAAATAAGCATTTGTTATTACTCCTATAAGTCGCTACACTTTGTAGTAAGTCTAAACAACAGTGAATGATTCATAGATGTTGTGAGTCAATATGGCATCGTGATGCTCTGTGGTTGTGATACTTCTTTCATGTCAGTACAAAACAATAAATAGGACAGAACATGCGCCAATGGATTGCATTAAGTTTACTGTGTATGAGCGCGTTGTTGCTGCCTTTATCAGCATCCGCAGCTTGTGAGTCACCGATCAAGTTTGGCGCACTGACGTGGGAGAGCGGACAGTTTACTTCTGGGGTGCTTAAATATATTGCTGAAGAGGGTTACGGTTGTACGGTAGAAGAAATGCCAGGAGCAGGACCTGCGCTTGAGACCGCATTGTCTCAAAACGATATTCAGATCATCGGTGAGCAGTGGATTGGACGCTCACCAATCATGGAAAATGCCATCGAGCAGAACAAAGTGGCTGTCATTGGCGATACACTCAAAGGTGGCGCAACCCAAGGGTGGTATGTCCCAAAATATGTATTAGAAGAAAACCCAGGGCTACGTCGTTATCAAGACTTGCCCAAATATGCTGATCTATTCAAAGACCCTGAAGATCCGAGCAAATCTCGCTTTATGAATTGTCCTTCTGGATGGACCTGTGAGATTTTTAATACGCGCCTTCTAAAAAATACGGGGCTTGATAGTATTTTTAATAATGCTCATCCCGGTACGGGCGCTGCGCTCGATGCTGAAATCGCCTCTGCTTTTGAGCAGCATAAGCCACTATTGTTTTACTACTGGCAGCCTACGGGCCTAATGGCAAAGTATGACTTTGCTGCTTTAGAGTTCCCAGATCACAAAGATGCCTGCTGGCAAGACCTATTACTCGCTGACGGCACGTCTGATTGCGTATCAGGCTTTCCCGTATCGCCTCTTGGTATTGCAGCATCGACCCCATTTATCGACACCAATCCTGAGCTGGCAGAGGTCTTCAAAAAGATACAGTTTACGCCTGATGAGCTGAACGGCGCTATCTTGGAGATGAGTGAGAGTAAGCGTAGTGGCGATGAGCAGGCGTTGGTGTTTTTGCGTGATAACCCAGACGTTTGGCGCGGTTGGTTGTCTGAGGAAGCTGCTACCAATCTTGCGACTAAGCTAGGTGTCAGTTTGGACGGTACCACCTCGATTGATGATACTGCTTCTACTATGGATCAGTCGGTATTATCATCCAGTTTTCCATCATGGTCACTTGAGACCCCGCTCAACAATGCCTTATCAAGCGTCGTCCAAAACTACGGAGACGTATTTCGCACTATTAGCACGGTGACACTTACGTACTTGCTCTTACCTATTGAGCGATTATTAACGATTATTCCGCCTTGGCTGATTATCGCCTTAGTGGCTGTATTGGCGTGGTTTGGTGTACGCAAGATTTGGTTTGCGTTGGCATGCGGCGCGGGGCTATTTTTGATTGGTGCTTTTGGGTTATGGGGCGCGCTGATTGATACCTTAGCGTTACTCATCGTGTCAGTATTGGTCACGGTGGTGATTGGTATTCCTATCGGTATTGCCATGTCGGGTAGCAAGCTGCTGCGCAAGATTGTGACGCCAGTACTCGATGTGATGCAGACGATGCCAAGCTTTGTGTATCTCATACCGGTACTGATGCTGTTTGGTATTGGTAAAGTGCCTGCACTTTTTGCAACGGTTATTTACGCGCTGCCACCACTGATTCGCCTGACAACGTTGGGTGTTACCCAAGTGAATCATGAAATGGTCGAGGCAGGACGCTCTTTTGGTAGTACGCATTTGCAGCTACTCATTTGGATCAAGCTGCCACAAGCACTGCCCAGTATTATGGCAGGTATTAATCAGGCGGTCATGATGTCACTTGCGATGGTGGTGCTGGCGTCGATGATTGGTGCCCCAGGCCTTGGTGAAGATGTATTGCAATCTATCCAAACGCTTAATATCGGGCAAGGCTTACAAGCGGGTATGGCGATCGTTATCGTTGCCATTATCATTGACCGCATTACTCAAGCCTTTGGTCAAGGAAAGCGTGCTCGTCAAAAAACGATCAAAGCAGGCAGGCGTCCGATTGGGTAGAAACTTGTCCAATAGTCAATGAGTAAAGCCAGCATAAAAATCAAGCAAATAGCGAGAGTCACGATGAATCATATCCAGCTAAAAAATATCAGTAAAATCTATAATGCCAATAGCACGCAAGCCCAGTCTGCAATGGCGTTACTGGCTGAGGGTATGGATAGCGTTGCAGTTAAAGAACAAACTGGCTACTCGGTGGGGCTCTACGATATCAACTTGAATATCAAGGCAGGCGAGCTACATTGCATCATGGGGTTGTCAGGCTCTGGCAAGTCGACCTTGATACGTCATCTCAATCGATTGATTGATCCAACCAGCGGGGAGATATGGGTTAACACGACGGTCAATACCAAAACGCATGCCAAGGATAATACTCAGGCAAACACTGCGCCAGTAGACGAAAGCTCATCTAACGCTATCAATATTTTAGAACTTAATGATAAACAATTGCAGCACTACCGCCAGCAAACGGTCAGCATGGTTTTTCAGCATTTCGGCTTAGTTCCGCACATGACTGTGATTCAAAACGTCGCTTATGGTCTGCGTGTCCGTAAAATGAGTGTGAGCGAGCGTCATGAGATCGCGCGTTATTGGCTCAATGAAGTAGGGCTGACCAACCTAGAGCACAGCTACCCTGATGAGTTATCTGGCGGTATGCAGCAGCGAGTTGGGCTGGCTCGTGCGCTAGCAACGGACAATCCCATCTTATTGATGGATGAGGCATTCTCTGCGCTTGATCCGCTTATTCGCGCGCAGTTGCAAGATCAATTATTAGAACTACAAGAGCGCCTGAACAAAACCATCGTTTTTATCACCCATGATATCGATGAGGCTATTAAAGTTGGTCAGCGCATCAGTATTTTAAATGGCGGACGCTTAGTACAGACAGGAACACCAAGCGACTTAAGACACAATCCTGCTGATGATTATGTCGAGCAGTTTATGCGTGCCAAAGCTTAATTGGGATTGATGAGGGTGTCAGATACTTCTCTATCAGCACTCTTACTATCCTGTTAAATAAGTGTAGCTATCAACAGCTTACTATTAAAGTAGGCTCCAGTAGCGTTGTATACTATTAAGATGAACTAATGCGTCTCAACCATCAGAATCACTGTCTCTCCACCATTTTTCAAAGTCTTATCTCTTTAACTTGAGTTCCCTCATAATAGAATTTTGAGCTATTTATCGCTCATGGTTGCCAAAACTCGCACCATTCGTAACAAGGACATGTCATGTCATATAAAAACAATCAAAAAAATAGTAATCATGAAGAAATTAAGAAACCTCGCTCACCAAGCTGGCTAAAAAATGTTAGCGCCTTTAGCATGACAACAGTGCTAAGTGCAGGCATATTAGTCGCCTGTGGCCAGATGAGTAATGCAGAAAGCAGCGCAAGCAGTAGTACCAAATCAGGTAGTCAAAATACTGGTGTCACAAGCTCTCGTGACATGTTGCCTTCCGACATGCTCAAACAAATGCAAGCATTGCCGCAGCTAACGAGCGGCTTAGGCGACACAGGTGCGGCAGTGATTGATCCTAATAAGCCAACCTTGGTAAAATTTTGGGCGAGTTGGTGCCCGTTATGCTTGGGAACGTTAAAGGAGACTGAGACATGGCGCACTGATCCTAAATTTTCAGGGCTGAATGTCATGACTGTCGCCAGTCCTGGTCACCTGAATGAAAAAGCGGATGGTGAGTTTAGTACTTGGTATGCAGGCGTACAAGCGGACCACCCAAACTTGCCTGTCTTGACTGACCCTTCAGGTGAACTTATCAATAAGCTTGGTGTACAAGTTTATCCAAGCTGGGCTATCCTTGATAAAAATGGCAATCTAGTACACTTGGTAAAAGGTAATATATCAGTAGAGCAAGCCTACGCACTTGCCGAAAATGCAGATAATGGCTTCGCTGAGCTCAAAGCAGGTAACGCTAAACCTGCCAATGCACAAGCATCAGATAACAATAAAATCGAAACCATCAAGCAAAAAGATGGCGTGTACTACAATGAGACCGGCAAACCAATCAACACCCGCTCAATCTACCTTGCAGGGGGCTGTTTTTGGGGTGTTGAAGCTTATATGGAGCGCGTTGATGGCGTCATCGATGCCGTATCAGGTTACGCCAATGGCGATACAGCCAATCCAAGCTATGAGCAAGTCATTCGTGGCTCAGGTCATGCAGAAACCGTAAAAGTTACCTATGATGCCGACAAAACAGACCTCGATACCATCTTAAAATACTATTTCCGAGTGGTTGATCCAACGAGTCTGAACAAGCAAGGCAATGATCGCGGTGTGCAGTATCGCTCAGGTGTGTATTACACTGACAAAGAAGACAAAGCGGTGATTGATGCTGCGCTCAAGCGTGTACAAAGCAAATATGAGCAAAAAGTCGTGGTCGAAAATGAACCCTTAGATAATTTTTATTTGGCTGAGATGTATCATCAGGATTATCTGGCAAAAAATCCAAATGGCTATTGTCATATTGATTTGAGTCTTGCTGATGATAAGCCTGAAGGGGCAGCTCGCACCAAGCTTGCGCCAGTTGAGACTATTGCTGAGACGTTAGATCCCAAGCGCTATGCTAAATTTGACAAAGATGCGCTAAAGAATACCTTGACCAAAGCGCAATACAATATCACGCAAGAGGCTGGGACGGAGCGTGCTTTTAGTCATGAATATGACGATTTATTTGCACCAGGGATTTATGTCGACGTGGTGAGCGGTGAGCCGCTGTTTTTGTCGACTGATAAATACCAGTCAGGGTGCGGCTGGCCCAGCTTTACCAAGCCTATTGATATGCAAGTGATTACTCAGCATCAAGATACGGCATTCAATATGGTACGTACTGAGGTGCGCTCGCGCGTAGCAGATTCACATTTAGGTCATGTATTTTCTGATGGTCCAAAAGACCGTGGCGGGCTGCGTTATTGTATCAATGGCGGGGTGCTACAGTTCATCCCAGTCGATGTGATGCCGCAATCGGGCTATGCACCATTGGTAAAACTGGTGAAATCATAGTCGTTTTATTGCCACCTTTGAATAAATAAAAAAGACGTTAAGTTCACTCTTAGCGTCTTTTTTGTACCATGTACTGTTAGATATTCGATGATCATTTTCGCTAGTTGTACGAATTTTGCTGCAATCTCATGCGAACTCTGACATCAATACCAAACTTCGTTATACTGGATGGTTTATGGATGACGCATACTTTATGGGCGTCTATTATCCAGATGTTATTTATTATTCAGACATAAGGTCGCTTGGTTGATTCGGTGACACTTGTTTCTCATTTCTGCACTTTTAAGGCCATAGCATGACTGCTACTTATTCACCTATTATTACCTCACTGCTTGATAATGATTTGTACAAATTTACGATGTTGCAAGCCATGTTGCATCAATTTCCGCAGACGCATGGGGTCTACCGTTTTCGCTGCCGCAATCATAAAGACACCGCTTATCCACTCGCCAATATCAAAAAAGATCTAGAGCAGCAACTAGACAGTCTGTGTGAACTGCGCTTTTTGCCAGATGAGCTGGACTACCTACGTGGTTTGCGCTTTATGCGCTCAGACTTTGTTGATTATCTAGAATTATTTAAGTTAAAACGCCGGTTTATTACCGTCAGTATCGATGAAAAAGGTCGTTTGTCTATCGACATCGAAGGGCCGATGATTCAGGCAATGTTCTTTGAAGTATTTGTGCTGGCTATCGTCAATGAGCTTTATTTTAATGCGTTATCTGACGATAGTGTGATTGTAGAAGGACAGCGCCGCCTTGATGAAAAAGTGGCATTGCTGCATCAATATGCGGCAGAGCAGAAAAAAGAAGATCGTAATACGCCGCCGTTTATCGTCGCTGATTTTGGAACGCGTCGACGCTTTAGCAAACGCTGGCAGGCGCATGTGGTAGAGACACTATACAAGGCTGCGCCAAAAATCGTAGGCGGTACTTCTAATGTATATCTGGCAAAGCAGCTTGGCATGACGCCGATAGGCACGATGGCACATGAGTTTATGCAGGCATTTCAGGCATTGGATGTACGTCTGCGCGATTCACAAAAGGCAGCGCTTGAAGCATGGGTGCATGAATATCGCGGTGATTTGGGTATTGCATTGACAGACGTGGTTGGTATGGATGCGTTCTTGCGCGACTTTGATTTGTATTTTGCCAAGCTCTTTGATGGGCTGCGTCACGATAGTGGCGACCCTTACATCTGGGGTGATAAGGCAGTGGCACATTATGAAAAATTAAAAATAGATCCAAAGACAAAGATTTTGACTTTCAGTGATGGGCTGGATTTAGAAAAGGCTTGGGAGCTGCATCAATACTTCAAAGATCGTATTAGAACCAGCTTTGGCATTGGCACCAATTTGACCAATGACATGGGCATCACACCGATTAATATCGTGCTCAAATTAGTAGAGTGCAATGGTCAGCCAGTGGCCAAGCTGTCTGATAGCCCAGGCAAGACCATGATCAATAATGACACGTATCTTGCCTATCTACGCCAAGTCTTTGAAGTTGATGAGCCTGAATAAACTAACTGTCCGTGCTGCTAGTAGATTTTTCTTCGGCGAAGGCCGCATCCAATGCTTGCTGTACCGCGTTAATACGGGTTTCGCAAACGCGATAAGCCGCAATAGACTCTTCAACCGTGGTCATCAGATTATCAATATCAGGCTCGTCTTGTTGCTGTAATTCGGCCGCATTGGTTTTTAAAATATCGTAAGCCGCCTTAAAGGTTTTTGGGGCGGCTTTTTTGCGTCTGCGAGTAGGGGTGGTCATAAAATTTCCTAATTGTTAAAGGTAAGTAGATAAGTAGTTGTTAGATATTATTATATGATTAAATGGGCATGTCTGAGGTTTCAGTCGCTTTCTTGTCGATATTGACATCGATAATCTGCGCTTTTGCATTGCCATCTTTTAAAATGATATTGACGGTTTGCTCAGGAGACAGTTGGGTGCTGGTCGTGAGCGTTTGGTTGTTTTTGGCATCCGTGAGCATGGCATAGCCTTGTTTGAGCACGCGAGACGGGCGATGTAATAGCACAATATCACGTAGATGTTCGCTATCACGCTGTGATTGTATGACTTGCTGCTGCACGTTTTGCATAATCGATTCTTGATGAGTTTTGCTATTGGTCGCGGCTTTCGTCAGTTGTTGACGTGCCGAGGTTTGCGTTTGTGTATATCGCTCAGCCGTCAGTCTAGCGGCTTGCTTTACTTGACGCTGTGCGCTTTGTTGAATGCTGCGCCACGCATAATCATTGTCTTTTCGCAGAGCGGTGAGTTGCCCAATAGTTTGCGACTGTATTTGGCTCAACTGGCGTGTGCTTTGTTGTTCCGCCGTATTGAGTTGGCGCTGAGCGGCTTGTTTGATTTGCGCTTGATATTGTAGCGTCTGAGTGACGAGCTGGGCTAAATGACTATGGATAGCGGCAATCACTTTTGAGGGCGTATCAAAGCTGGTGTGCGCCACTTCATCTAAGATGACTTTGTCACGCTCATGACCGATACCCACCCAGACAGGCACAGGCTGCTCAGCCACCAACGCTGCCAGCTCATAATCATTAAGATAAGCCAAATCACCAACCGCACCGCCGCCGCGAATAATCACCAATAAATCAGGCAAACGCTGATAAATTTCATAAAACTGCTGCTGAGCACTAACGATGGCTTGGCGTATCTCAGCGGGTGCATGATTGCCTTGAAAAGTCGCATTATGGTAGTGGAAATGACAAGCACCTGTACTGGCTAAGCGATCCGCATCTGCTTGAAAGTCACCCAATCCAGCCGCCTTTTCAGGCGCGATGACCAGCACATGCTCGATATCAAAAGGGGTAGGCAGCTGCTGATTGAGGTGTAATAGCCCTTCGCCTGTTAAGCGATCAACCATTTCTGCATACTGCCGTGCCAAGTCGCCTAGGGTATAGCTGGGATCGATATCCTCAATCGTGATTGAAAAACCGTACTGGGGATGGAATCCTGCCGATACTTTAAGGAGTACGGTCAAGTCACGCTCAAGCGGCATACCCGTTGCGCGCTCAAACTTGGCTAATACACGAGCCGCTTTAAAGCGCCAAAGGTTGCCGCGGCAGCTGGCGACCACTTTGCCATCATCGTCTTTTTCTGCCAATTCAAAATAATAGTGACCACCCTTGCTCGACAGATTACGGATTTCAGCTTTGACCCATACCCGGTGGTCAAAGGTCTGTTTGATGACCATTTCAACCGCGGATAAGTAATCACTCAGGCGTAGGACCGTATCCTCTAAATGGTCTTCTTGCTCAGCGAGCTCGGCCTCTAGAGTGGCCAAATCTTTGGCAGGTGCGAGTACTTTGGCCTGTTTGATATTTGAAAGGTTAGGTTTGCGCATGATATAAGACCAAAGATAATGAAAATATAAAGACTGATGAAGATATGCTGAATACGATAGCGGATAGTTTAACCCAAAAGGGCGCGCACAAAAAGCAAAGCCAACAAGCTTTGATTGATATATCATCCATATCGCGGCTTGTTGGCTATTCCATCAATCACAGTATGTCAGGTGATGCTAGAGAAACGCAAATGGCGTCGCTCATTTAGAGAGTTGCTGATAGAGAGTTACTGGCAACGAAAATTGATCTTGTATTCATAATCATCATTGCGTGACAAATCTGGCGTGCCCGTGCCAAAGATTGAGCCGACCACGGAACCCACTTGCCCAACCATACGGCCAGTACGTTCATTTAAGATACCATTATATTTGACATTGTCATCAACAATAATGACTTGTTTGCTTCGACAGGTTTTTTGCGCACTATCAATTGCATTTTGCTGCGCTTTGACTTTGGTATCAGCGATTCCTGTGGTTTCATAAATAGAGTTGGCACGTTGAATCACTGGTGATGATGGCGTGCTTTGACAAGCGCTTAAAACGAGCGCACTGGCCAATATTGCACCTAAACTGGCAGTTTTGTTAAAGGTATTCATAAATAATTCCTAATGTATATAAACAGAACGTCTTAGCGATAGGCAAAGCTTCATGAATGTAGCGCATCTAGATATTACCTGTCTAGACGCTTATTGTGTGCGGTATTACAGCAGTATTACCTATCCAATTTATGACAAAAAAAGCGTGCTTAAATAAATCATATACTCAGCTGCTGGGCATCAACTTTGGCCTAACATAAAACAAGTCGCACCCGTACACAGCAAATCACTTGAAATAAAAATCATATCTAGGATAATTGAGCCATTCATTTTTATTAATAAGTAATACTATGCAATTGATTCCTGCTCCTGCTGGTGTGCTCGAGGTCGACGCACTATGGCAAAATGACAATCCTAACGACCCAAATACAGATACCGTTGCGCTGCTGTGTCATCCCAATCCGTTGTTCGATGGGACAATGAACAATAAAGTGGTCACGACTATGTACCGCTTTGCCCGTGACAATGGTATGCATGTGGTGCGCTTTAATTTTCGCGGTGTTGGCCAATCGACAGGCGAGCATGATTATGCGGAAGGTGAAGTGGTCGATGCAATGACCGTGCTACAATGGATTGCTGAACAAACCAATGCCCGAAAGCTATGGCTGGGCGGTTTTTCTTTTGGTGGTTATGTCACTGCCCGCGTGGCTGAGCAAGTACTTGAAGCCGCGCATATATGGGGATTGGGTGATTTTGACGTGTCAAAAATCGCGCTTATCGCACCCTCAGTTGAAAAAAATGACAGTACTGATATCAATTTACCCGCTGATAAAACCTTTGAGATTTATGGCAATGCGGATGAAGTAATCGCGCCTGAAAATATGCAGGCATTTGCAGATCGTTTAGGAATTGCAGTAAGCGTTGTCGATGGTGCTGGTCACTTTTTTCACGGTCGATTATCAGAGCTCAAAAAGTTATTAGAAACGCATAGTAATACGTAGTTTTAACCTTAACCGCTAATTTATGTTTTAGGGTAGCACTTAGCCACTCCAATATTTTGATATTTATTTAATCCAACGATGAGTCGTATTATGAGTTTATCTCCATTGCAACGTTACGAGAAAGCCGTCAGTACCGATGAGTTTACTCGGGATGAGCAGCAATTTCAGGCCATGAGCTATCTTGATGAGATCTACCATCAGCTCATCAATAGCGCACCGCAAAAGAAAGGGTTCTTTGGGTTTTTAAAATCTAAGCCTGCCGCGCCAACTGGATTATATATGTGGGGCGGTGTCGGTCGCGGCAAGACGTGGATGATGGATATGTTTTATGATTCATTGACCATTGAGCGCAAAATGCGTCTGCATTTCCATCATTTTATGCAGCGTGTTCATCAGGAGTTGAATAAGCTTCAAGGCGAAAGTGATCCACTCGAAAAAGTCGCCGATATTATTTATAAAGAAGCGGTCGTTATCTGTTTTGATGAGTTTTTTGTGTCTAACGTCTCTGATGCGATGATTTTGGGTGATTTGTTTACGATGCTGTTTAATCGCGGTATCACTTTGGTGGCTACCTCAAACATCGAGCCTTCTGGTTTATACAAAGATGGTTTGCACCGCGACCGTTTTCTACCCGCCATTGCAGAGGTTGAGAGCCATACGACTGTGATGAATATCGACTCCGGTGTTGATTATCGTCTGCGCGTGCTTCAGCAAGCAGAGTTGTACGAATCACCAATGACCAAAGCCAACCATCACTGGCTCGCCAACCGCTTTGCCAGCTTGTCTAATAATCAAAAAATCAGCAATGACCCGATTATTATCAATGGCCGCGAGATCCCAATCAACGCGCGTACCGAAGATATCTTGTTTTGCGATTTTCGACATCTGTGCATGGCACCGCGCTCGGCATCTGATTTTATTGAACTTGCAAAACAATTCAGCACGGTATTAGTTGATTCAGTACCCGCTTTAGATGATGATTTGCGTGATCCAACGCGCCGTTTTATTTATCTGGTCGATGAGTTTTATGATCGCCGTGTAAAACTGTTGGTACGCGCAGAGCAATCGATTTTGGACTTGTATCAAGGGGAAAAGCTAGCGTTTGAGATTGAGCGTACCCGCTCACGCTTGCTTGAGATGCAATCAGAAGATTATCTACGCATGGATCACCGCGTCGAAGATGCTGCGTAGTGGATGTTTTTTAAAACAGCATTGCTACAGCTTAAATATTTTTTCGCATTCGGTGCTTAGTATTTTCAATGACAAGTATCAGATTTAAAAGTAGTTCGTAAAAAGAAATAAATAATAATAAGTAAGGACAGGCAATGACGACAACAGATGAAAATAACCAAGCGCCACAGGACAATAAACTGCCCGTTAAAAATGTAGCCACAAATGATGTCTCAGCTAGCAGTGAAGAGCTGATTGGTTGGATTAATTCAAGACGCAGCATGGGCAATTTGGATACACCAGCGCCAACACGGGATCAAATCGAGTCTGCTATTGGGTGTGCAGCGACAGCGCCCGATCACAAAAAACTGCGTCCATGGCGCTTTATTGTGACCCAAGGAGAGGCACGTCACGAGTTAGGTAATGCTTTGGTAGCCGCAGCAAAAGAAAAAGCGCTCAAAGATGGCGAAGAGCTGTCTGAGAAAACCATCAAAAAAACCCATACCATGCCGCTCCGAGCACCTGTTATCATAACGGTCGTGACGCAAATGCAAGAGCATAAAAAAGTGCCACCTTTTGAGCAAATGCTCAGTGCAGGTGCTGCTGTGCAAAATTTGATACTGGCACTCAAAGCTCAGGGATTTAGTACAGTTTGGCGTACTGGGTTGTTATGTAATGAGCCTGCGGTAAAAGCTTATTTTGATGTGGGTCCAGATGATTATGTGACCGCTTTTGTTTATACTGGCACTAGTCCAAAAGATGAATCCAAACGCAAACCTATTGATATCGAGCCGTTAGTACGCTTCGAGTCGTAATTTGACTCGGTGTTGTCTCTTGGTAAAATTATTACCTCAAAAAGACCGCGAGCCCGAGTATCGGAGATATCTGGGAACAGTAGCTCCTATGAGAATAAGTCAGTCAACATGGATAAAAGAACATGACAAGTCCTAACGATAGCAATAAAAATAACAACAGCGCTAACAATGAGGCGGGCAACAATACGTCTGAAAAACAAAATGGTATGTTGGCAAGTATCTTAGAGCGTGCAAGTAAGTCAGGCATCGGTCGTAAAAAATCAACGCGCAGTCCAGTTGAGTCAGCAGTCGCAAAAGACATGGCAGATATTCACAGCAACCCTACCAAGCTGCGTTTGGCGTTTTTAGGTGGTGGTAGCTTTGGTACGGCAATGGCAAACTTGGCTGCGCGTAATGGCTGCGATGCTACGCTGTGGGTACGTAATAAACGTACGGTAAAAGCGATGGCAAAAACTCAAACCAATAAAAAATATCTGCCTGGCTACAAGCTTGATGACCGTTTGAAATACAGTCATGATTTGGCGGCTACCGTCAAAGACAAAGATATTATCTTTATCGCCGTGCCGGGATTGGCTTTTCGCGAAACGGTAAAAAACATTGCGCCTTTGATCAGTGGGCAGTCTATCGTATCGTTGACCAAAGGAATGGAGAAAGATACCTTTGCCATGATGAGCGACATTATTAAAGAAGTGTTGCCTGAAGTGAATTTCGGTGTTATGTCAGGGCCAAACCTTGCCATAGAAATCATGAAAAACATGCCGTCTGCCACGGTGATTGCAAGTGAGTCTGAGCCATTGCGTCATGCGGTACAAGCAGCTTTGCACAGTGCTTTTTTTAGGGTGTTTGCAAGTGACGATGTACGCGGTGTCGAGCTTGGCGGCGCGCTCAAAAACATCTATGCCATCGCCATGGGTATGGCAGCTGCTTATGAAGTGGGTGAAAATACCAAAGCAATGATCCTTACTCGTGCCTTGGCAGAAATGAGTCGTTTCGGTGTTGAAGAGGGGGCCAATCCGCTAACCTTTTTAGGTTTGTCAGGAGTGGGGGATTTATATGCCACTTGTAGCTCAGAGTTAAGCCGCAACTATCGTATTGGTAATATGCTCGGTCGCGGCATGAGTATTGATGCTGCCGTCAAAAAACTGGGTCAAACTGCTGAAGGGGTCAATACGATTCAGCAAGTCCACGAAAAAGCCACTAAAGCGGGCATCTATATGCCTATCACCCATGCGCTCTATGCGGTCATTTATGAAGATAAAGCAGCATTAGGCGTGGCACTACATTTGATGGAAGCGGGATTCCGTAGTGATGTTGAGTTTGTGATGGCGCATGATCATAGCAATGCTGCGCTTACCGCTCATATGAAAAACTCAAGTAACAGCGCTAAAGACAATACCAAAGACGACGCCAAAAGTAAAAATAGCGATGCTGATAAGTAAGATATTTTATTAAAAGGTACTATTGAGAGACAGTGCTAACTCCGCGCACCAAGGAAGGTTATGAAAATTATATTAGTACGTCATGGTCAAGCCGAAGATGAGACGCGTCCGGATAGTGCGCGTCAGCTGACTGACTTTGGTCAACAGCAAGCGGCACAGACGGCAGAGTATGTGACCACACACTATCATCCAGATTGTTTTATCGTCAGTCCTTATGATAGGGCGCAGCAGACGCTGGCTGCATTCCAGTCACGAATGCCCAACGTACTTTCAACAGTACAAGATAATATCACGCCCTCTGATGATGCCCGTGAGGCTTTAATTGATATTGCGAATATTGATGCAGAATGTCTGGTCGTTGTTTGTCATATGTCAATCGTTGCTTATATCGCAGGCTTGTTGACTGGTGATTATCCTGAGTCATTCTCTTTGGCAGAAGCCAGAGTGTTTGAAATGGAGTTTGTTATGACTGGGATGGCCACTGAAGTGGATCGTTTTGTACCTGACCAACCATACTAGGCTGACTTAGCCATTTCTTAGATAGGGTGAATTCAGAGTGAGGCAATCATGCCAATTAAGCGACTGGCTCAGCAGATAAAATGACTCAATCCTTTCTAAATAGTAGCACTGCTTCATCACAGTACTTTTATAACCGCAGCAATAATCGAGGACACGTTTAGTGTTACATGTTTGGTTACGAGCGCAGCATAGTCCGCTAGCTGTCTGGCGCGAAGATGTACATCAATGGCAGACGGTTGATGGTTGGCAACAGTTACAAACTATCTATGGTCATCATAAATCGAATGGCCAAAAGGCAATTTGTTTATATTTCCCCTCAAGTCATGTATTGCAAGTAGAAACAGCGCTTAATAATGCTCAGCTCAAGCAGCTGGGTAATAGTGGTAAGCAGTATTTGTTTGAAGAAACCTCCCTAACGCCAGTTGAGCAATTGGTTATTCGTCAGTTGAGCCATACTGATACGACGCAGCTGTACGCATTGGCACAAAGCGATATTGAGGCATGGCAGCAAAGTGCTCAACTCGTGGGTATGAATATAGTGGCACTACTGCCAGATTTCCTATTACTGCTGCCGCCAGAAGAAGGTGCAGGTCAGCAAGTGACATTATATCAAGACGAGCAGACTCTGCTATTGCGCCAATCATTGCGCCAAGGTATGGCTGTCAGCTATTTGCCGTTGATCTTTGAGCGCTTTCCGCATTTAAGCGAAGTGATGTTGCTGACTTCTATTGAAGCCAATAGCCTTGCTACCAGTGATTCAGCCACTAATGAAATGGATAGTATGGGTATCAATGATATCCCAGCAACATCAGCGACTACCAGTTCTATGGCGCAAACTAAAGCGCTGATCGCTGATCACCAGCTGTTATTAACGAGCTTGCCCACGACACCAGCGCCCATTGACAACCCAGAACGTCATGCGCTGAACTTCTTTATCAAATCAACCGACTCACAGTTATCACCGTATTTACGGGTAGCAATGATGGTTGCGTTATCGGCCTTAGTGCTACAGATGGCAACCGATGGGGTGCAGTGGTACCAGTATAATGAGGCAACAGCTGCCACCAAGACTGAAATAGCAGCGCAATATCAATCTTGGTTCACTGATGAGCCCCTCAGCACTCGAACCAAGCTCCAAGTACAATTACAGCCAAAACTGCTTAGCGACAGCCAGGCACCTGCATCACACATGGCAGCGCTGTCAAAGATATCACCCTTAATCAAACAATCTTCACTGCGTGCGCAGACGCTAGTGATGCAGCCATCTGCACTCAGTTTTACGCTCATTGCACCTGATCGTGGCAGTTTGGATCAATTCACGAGCACGCTAATAGCGCAAGGTTTGAATGCCAAGCTTGCGCAAGTGAGTAGTAATGATCAAGGTCAATTTAGTGCTCAGGTCACTGTGGATGTGGTGGAAAACAGCGATACGGCGAACACTCCGGCAGCATCATAATTCATCAGTGTATTGGTAAGAAAAGGTCAAAACATGAAACAATTACAGCGCCGTACCAAACGCAGTGCAGCTGTCTCTGCAACCAATACTAAGGCGCACGCATTCTCTGAGCGTATGAGCAGTTACCAAAATATGCTATCAACGCGCTGGCAAGCATTACCACCACGCGATCAGCTAGCGTTAGCTATATTATCCGTATTTTTGTTGGTGTTTATCGGCGGTTATGGTGGTTATAGCATTCATCAAGCGGCAAAAGAGAGCGAAAATGATTATCAGGAACAAGTGGCTGATTATTTTTGGTTGCGGGCGCAAGCAGGTAATATCGATAGTAATGCATTAAGTGCTGGCAATAACGCTAATGGAGAGGCTGACATGCCGCCTGCCAATCGAATTAGTGCGCTGCTAAATACCACAGGAATTACAGATGCTCAGGTCGTTGCGGCTGGTGATTCGGTGCAGTTAAGCTTTATCCACCCCAGTCAAGCTGTCGTAAGTACCGCTCTTGGCAAGTTAGAGCAGCAAGGTTGGCAGTTCACGCAGTTATCCATGCAGCAAGACCTAACGAATAAATCTATCCAAGTGCAAGCCACTGTCACTTTATAACTCGATACTGTTTAGTGGCAGGTATGGTCTTAATAGTAGAATATGAGTAACAGAACATGATATGTTCCAATCCAATTTATTAGTAACTCGTTTTTCAAATGGCATTTTGAGTTAGATGTCATTGAAAAGCCTTTTATCTGTCACCATTAAATGTTTATTAGCCACTGCTAACGATAGATATTTAGCGTAAAGCACTTTCTTCATAACGATACTGATGAGCATAGCTTTCAGCAGACAAGATTACTGACCAGCAAGGACAACGCAAACCAATGAGTGACAGTATGAGCAACGATAAGCGCCGTTCTTTAACCATTTACAATCACATCACTTATTTCTTATATGTGATTAGCTATTTTACCGCTGGTCTGCTGTGGATCGTGCCGATTGTGATGAATTATGCCAAGCGCCACGATGCTGATGGTACATGGTTATCCACGCATTTTGATTGGCAAATCAAAACGTTTTGGTACAGTATCGTTTGGTTTATTATCGGTATTGTCATCACAGCTTTTGCTTTAGGTGGTTTTGGTGTGAGTATGCTAGCTGATAGTGGCAATATCGCTATTGGTTCGACGTTACTGGCTGGCTTTGGTCTGTTGATTGTGACATTCACCTTTATCTGGCATTTATATCGAATTATACGTGGTTGGATTGCACTCACTGACGGCCGCCCAGTACCTTGATGTAATATACTAGTTGTCTTTCGCTGTTGATTCAGTTGAGCTTAAAAGACAGTGAATTATTATGGCTATTTAATAAATGCTTGTATGCGCTGACGGTGGGTTAAATGTAGAAATTTACCGTGTGAAACTTTGCGCTTGTTTCTGTTAAGCTGATATAATCGCTCCGCCTGATTTCATTCATATTCTTTATCCACTATTTCTTTCGAGCAGGGTTTGCCATCACTATGTCTTATGCCTTACTTCGTCCTTTTTTGTTTAATATGGATCCCGAACACGCCCATGAGATGACGCTATCTTTATTAGATAAAGCACATAAAGCGCGTGTTTTAGGTTTGGCGTATGGTCAGTCAATGCAGCCTACTGACTGTATGGGATTACAGTTCTCCAATCCAGTGGGTTTGGCAGCAGGACTGGATAAAAACGGTGACTATATTGACGCGCTGGCTGAGCTGGGTTTTGGTTTTATAGAAGTGGGGACGGTCACGCCAAGACCGCAAGCAGGCAACGATAGGCCAAGACTGTTTAGAATCAAGCAAGCAGACGCCATCATCAACCGTATGGGCTTTAACAATGAAGGCGTTGATTATCTGATCGATAATGTCAAACGCTGCAAATACAAAGGCAATATCGGTATCAACATTGGTAAAAATGCCGACACGCCAGTAGAGCAAGCCGCAGACGATTATGTGTATTGCTTAGAGCGTGTCTATCCGCATGCCTCATATATCACGGTCAATATCTCATCGCCAAACACCAAAAACTTACGTGATTTGCAAAGTGGTGAGGCCCTGACCCAGCTGATGGATACAATTAAAAACCGTCACAGTCAACTAGCCACCGAATATGGTTTTTATGTGCCATTGGTGCTCAAGGTTGCGCCTGATCTAGAGCCATTGCAAGTTGACTATATCTCACAGCAATTATTAGACTTTGAAATTGACGGTTTGATTGCAACCAATACGACACTGAGCCGCGTGGGTGTCGAAGACTTACGTGATGGTGATCAAATGGGCGGCTTGTCAGGTCGTCCGGTGAGCCACATTAGTACCCAGATTTTACAACAGTTCTCTGATCAGCTAGATGGTAAAGTTGCTTTGATAGGTGTGGGCGGTATCGATAGCGGTGCCAAAGCCGTCAAAAAAATCGAAGCAGGTGCAGACATGGTACAGCTCTATACAGGTCTTATATATAGAGGACCTGGGCTAGTACAGTCTTGTATTCAAGCAATCGGTGGTTATTATGATGCCATGGAAAGCTAGTCAAGTGAATAAAATGGTGAGGCGCAAGATATGAGCGTTCTAGATATTGTGATTGCTATTGTTGTCTTGATTGGTTTGTGGCGCGGCTTTCAAGTTGGCCTGATCAAAACAGCTGTGGGCTTAGTAGGCTGGTTTATCGCTCTTATCGCTGCGACCCGGCTCGCAGGATCGGTGTCGCCTCAATTATCTGGTATCGTGCAAAGCCCAGTGCTACAAATGGCGATGGCCTTTTTGCTAGTGGTGATTGTGATATTGGCGGTTATGCACTTGGTGGCTTTTGTATTCTCGGGTGTGCTCAAGACACTGCGTCTGGGTGTGGTTGATAAAATGGCGGGCGGGGTGCTTGGTGCTGCCAAAAATGTACTGATGGTATTGGTTGTGTTAAGTGTGACTGCGCCACTACTAGTACAAATGCCGCAATGGCAAACCTCAGTCCTTGCCCCTGAGCTGATGCCTTATGCACCCATGGGTAAAGCATTGGTATCAGATGTATTAGGTATGGCTTGGGATCAAGTCAATCAGTCTTAATTTTCTATTGTTCTAATTCTTTTTATACTTCTAAACGTTTACATGTGTCACTGATCATCGAAAACAGATGATCAAAAATTATCATGAAGTTTCTTACAAAATCATCAGGTTAGCGGTGGACGACAGTGCGTGATTTTAGCCACATACTGTCAGCAGTTTTGCCGTTATTGTCGTACTAATGTATGAGTTAAATAGGATATAGCTATATGTGTGGAGTCATTGGAGTTGCAGCTCATGAGCCAGTCAATCAGATACTTTATGATGGTTTAACGATGCTGCAGCATCGCGGGCAAGATGCAGCGGGTATTGTTACTTTGCAAGATGGTCGACTTTACCTACGTAAAGAAAACGGTATGGTACGTGACGTATTTATGAATCGTCACATGATGAAGCTGGTCGGTAAGTTTGGTATCGGTCACGTTCGTTACCCAACTGCTGGTACTTCTAGTAGCGCTGAAGCCCAGCCATTTTATGTTAACTCACCTTATGGTATCACGCTTGCGCATAATGGCAACTTGACCAATGCTGAGAGTTTGGCCAAATCTTTGTATATCGAAGATCGTCGCCACCTCAATACCGATTCAGATTCTGAAGTGCTGCTGAACGTACTCGCACATGAGATGCAAAATCTAGGTAAGACGCATCCAACAGCCGATGACATCTTTGAAGCGGTAAAAGCCGTTTATAGACGCTGTGAAGGGGCTTATGGCGTTGTGGCCTTGATTACTGGTCATGGATTACTAGCGTTCCGCGATCCAAACGGTATTCGTCCGCTTATCTTTGGTAAGCGCATGGCAGAAAACGGCGGCACCGAATATATGGTCGCCTCTGAATCAGTCGCATTGACAGGTTCTGGCTTCACTATCGTTCGTGATGTAAAACCAGGCGAAGCTATTTTTATTGATTTGAACCATAAGCTACATACGCATCAATGCGTAGCGCCAAAAGAATACACGCCTTGTATCTTTGAATATGTGTACTTTGCCCGTCCAGATTCTATTATGGATAATATCTCAGTTTATAAATCACGCCTACGTATGGGTGAAAAATTGGCTGACAAAATCCTTGCAGAGTGGGGCGAAGATCATGACATTGACGTGGTCATCCCGATTCCAGATACGTCACGTACCTCAGCGATGGAGCTAGCGCTAAAAATGAACGTCAAGTACCGTGAAGGGTTTATGAAAAACCGCTATATCGGTCGTACGTTTATCATGCCAGGTCAACAGCAGCGCAAAAAGTCCGTTCGTCAAAAGCTAAGCGCGGTGCCGTTAGAGTTTAAAGGCAAAAACGTACTATTGGTTGATGATTCAATCGTTCGTGGTACGACGTGTCATGAAATTATTCAAATGGCGCGTGATGCAGGTGCTAATAAAGTGTTTTTTGCGAGTGCCGCGCCACCAGTCAAGTTTCCAAACGTATACGGCATTGACATGCCAGTGCGTACCGAGCTGATTGCCTCAGGCAATAGTGTTGAGGAAGTACGTGAGATCATTGGTGCTGACCGTCTGATCTTCCAAGACCTAGATGATTTGATCGATGCCGTCAAGGATACCAAGCACAGCAGAGTCGAAGGGTTTGATTGTGCTGTATTTAATGGCTGCTACATTACTGGCCAGATCAATGAAGCGTATCTTGACCATCTGCAAGAGCAGCGTAATGATACGGCCAAAACTGGCAAGAAAGGCGTGCAGATAGTGGCTGATACCCCAGTCGATATGATGGGTGTTGAAGAGCTTTAAGCCAGATAGTAATAAATATATTGCTTGAAAATAAAAAGCTGGATTCTATTAAGAGTCCAGCTTTTTTTTGCCAAAAATACCAGTAAAATCAATATTGGATGTTGGTATAAGATAGGCTGCTGTCAGATCAAAAAATTGGTAAATATCCAGACAAAACCATTGATCGCGGCAATACCAACGATCATGCTGACCAAGAGCTGGCGGCTAATATGGTAAATAAAGAGTACCAGTATAAGTGCGCAAACCTGTGCCATCAATAGATGTAGCTCAGGATCACTCAAGGCAATGTCTACTGGCAGGTTTTGATAAGACAGACTGGTTAAGATAAGTAGCACCATCACTGACAACGGTAAGCTCTCATTCAGTCGATGTAGCCAAGGCGTATCTAAAACTTTTCTAGGGATTAATGCTGGTAACGCACGAGTGATGAACGTCACTGCCGCCATCGCAAGCGTCGCAAAAATAAGATAACTACTGGTCATAAGATTCTCCTATTTCATGACGCTGCATCCAAAATCCACGTACCAAAATCATCAACATACAGATAGTGATAGCCACCAACAATAACCAATCGCTAGTGAATAAAGACGCGACAATCAAGCCAATTACAGCGATGCCAATGGGGAAATAACGTTTAATACTTTGGAATTGCTCATAAGCCAAAATTGCAAACAGACAAACCAA
The DNA here is from genome assembly GCF_001854065.1 of Psychrobacter sp. AntiMn-1. NCBI lineage: Bacteria > Pseudomonadati > Pseudomonadota > Gammaproteobacteria > Moraxellales > Moraxellaceae > Psychrobacter > Psychrobacter sp. AntiMn-1. The sequence continues at coordinate 198,880 of NZ_CP012969.1, forward strand.
GGCAAAATCCAAATGTGGAATTAAGTCACTAAGCGTACTTCCAATTATCACGCCGATGGCACTCGCGAGTACCCACCAGCTTTGGTTAAATAAGCTAATAGGGAGTATGAGTGCTTGTCGTGCCTCGTTTGGCAAACTGGTCATGACTGAAAAGGTCTCGTCAGTCAGGGCAAATAAGCAATACGTTTTTGCCAGTTTATGTTTTGGTAGATATTGCAATAGTGGTATACCATAAAACACGTGGCGTAAATTAATGGCGGCGATATTGGTCGCGATATTACCGATCGGCAGACCAGCGCTTAGCATTGGCAAACAAGCATATTGAGCCGCTCCAGCATAGAGCACAATGCTGAGCATAACCGTTGCCCATACAGGAATACCAGCAACTTGTGCCAGTACACCAAAGGCAATACCAGCAGGCAGATATCCCATGGCAACGGGCAAGCTTTTTTTGAAGCCCTCAGCCCAATCGTGAGTGCGTTCTTGTTGATGACTGAGTTCGTTTGAATGAGTGGTCACATGGCATCCTAAATTTTCTTACACTGTTTTTATAAACGGATTGTTTTACACTTAAAAATAAACACTGTATTGCGTCAAAACGGTATGTGATGGCTGTATGATAAATGACTGCGTGATCATTGGCTGTACAATAAAAAGTGTTTAAGCCTCTGGCTGTAGCCTCTCATAACTACCTGATTGATGAGCACGGTACAAAAATCCGCCTAAGATAATTAGCCTCAATAGCAGTAAGCACCATACACTCAGCCAAATACCGGTCATATCCCATTGCTGATAAAGCAGCCAGCTCAACGGAAAGAAAATAGCAGCTAGTATCAGGGCAGCATTACGAATCACATTGCCTGCTGTCAAACCAAAAAATATACCATCTAACCAGTAGGCTCCAACACCCACGAGGGGTAACAATACGGCATATAGGTGGTACTCATAGGCGAGGGCAAACACCGATTCAATATTGGTCATAAAATCTAGATAACTTGGCATTGCAAGCCACCAGATAGCGCTCAGCAGGATTGCTAGGCTATAACTGACAATGCCCGTGCGTTTTATGATCATCAAAAAACGTGGCCAGTCACGCCGACCAGCAGCTTGCCCACTTAACGTCTCAGCAGAGACAGCAACGCCATCAAGTGCAAAAGCTGAGATGCTCAATACCTGTAGTAAAATGGCATTGGCGGCCAATATCACATCGCCACTTTGAGCCGATAGCCGAGTAATCCAAGCAAAACTGAGCGTTAAAATAAGAGTACGGACAAAAATATCTTTATTTAAAGAAAATAGCCTAAGCATTTTATTTTTTGTAAAATGCTGCTTATCTGCTCTGAGTAAAGCTGTCCATGATACCTTTAAATGATGGCGGCTTAGTGATAACGCTAGTAACACACCTAACCAAAACGCAATGGTCGTACCCAATGCCACACCAACCAAGCCCATATTCATAATGAACACAAAAAATAAAGTCAGCACGATATTGATCAGAGCAATAAATCCCTGCTGATACAGCATATATCGTGTCTTGCCTTGCCCTGCAAACCAACCTATAAAGGCAAAGTTCATCAGCTCAGCGATCACTCCCCAAAATCGCACATCCAAATAGATTTTTGCAGCGCGACCACTTTCAGGATTGGCTGATAACACTTGTAACCCAACATCGATCAGCCACGGTTTGGCCAGTAGCAAAACTGCGCCGATTAAGAAGGCTAATAACAACGCGCGCTGTAAAATAGACAGTAACGGTGACGCTGTTGTCGCAGTGCGCCCATTGTTATCAGTATGATTGGCCAGTTGTCCTAAAGCTTGCGCGGATAAACCAGAGGAGGCGTATTGTAAAAAGTTAAAGCTAACGAGCAACAAGGACAACAGCTGTATTGCCAAACCCATGCCAGCCAGTTTGGCCGTCTCATTCATATTACCGACAATCGCTGTGTCGATCACACTTTGCAATGGCATGGCGAGATTGGCCAATAGGACAGGTAGGGCAATGGCAATGATACGCTTATAGCTGGTATCGATAGGCGGCATGACGTTGGATGCTGAGGTATTGGCTGGCATTGGTGGCTCGTTTATACTGAGGCGATAAAGAGGGCAATATATTATTTGGTTTTGGCAAAGCAGCAGTGCAACGCATTTGATAAGTGAGGCAAAATTGCTATAAAGACAAAAGCACCTAGACTCATTATTCATAAGTCAGGTGCTCTTGTCGAAACATTATTACTATTTCATCAGCGATAATACAAAGGCTAACCGTACGCTACATAAGTGTACTATGTCCTCTAATATACCTTACTAGACGTTGTCTTGCTCAAACATTTTTGGATCATTGAAGGTGACAATCTCTTCTTCAAACTCTGGCTTCACTTTTACGATAAAATCATCGCGTGATAGACCCATGCGTAATGGAATCGAGCTTGCAATATAGGTCGATGAGTAAGTACCTGCAAGTAGACCAATAAATAGCGCGACTGAGAACCAGTATAGCCCTTCACCGCCTAGGAACAACATGGCCAATACGACCAATAGGACTGTTGAGATGGTCATGATGGTACGGCGTAGGGTTTCGGTCAAAGACAAGTCAATCGTCTGCTCTGGGGTAATACCACGGACACGGCGGAAGTTTTCGCGGATACGGTCATAAACCACAATCGTATCGTTCAATGAATAACCAATCAACGCTAATACAGCAGCTAATACCGTTAAGTCAAAAGGGAAGCCAAATAGCGCAAATACACCAATGGTCACCACTGCATCATGAAATAGTGACAGCACAGCACCAAGCGACAATTTGAACTGGAATCGTAGCGCTACATAGCCCAGCATACAAACCAATGCCAACACCAATGCCATAACGGAGTTTAGATAAACCTCATTACCCACTTGGCTACCAATGATATTGACGTTACTGATAGTAGCGGTATTGTTAGGCAATGCTAATGCTTGAGTTAGGTCAGTATTCAGCCCATCCACATTATCAGACTGGGGCGGTAGTCGTACCAGTAGCTCTTCACGTGTACCGAGATATTGAACGACAGCATCATCAAAACCATTGTCTGCCAGTGCTTGTACAACAGCAACTTGCTCAACAGGCTGCTCATAACGCACGTCTGCTGAGACACCGCCCGTAAAATCAAGACCCAAGTTCAGACCGTTGACGGCAATAGCAATGATACTACCGATCACCATAAATAAAGATAGCAGCGCCATTGGCTTTTCTATCTTCATAAAGGGAATGATGCGCTGATTACCAACGGCTTTGATACCGCCCTCAGCCATGGCTGCGGCATCATCAGCCGCGTCACTTGCTGCTAGGTTAGGATCAACAGCAGTAGAGAGGGCTTGATTGTCTGTACCAGCTTGGCCTTTACCACCACGGCGGCCACTACTTTTGCCAGATTTGGTGGTAGTTGGGTTATTGGTTTTGGTATTGCTACCTTTGCCATCACGGCGTGGTTTTTTGCGGCGGCGGGTACTTGCAGTAGTCGCATCACCGTTCGAGCCATTTCGATCAGGATTATTCTGCTGTTCTAAAGGGTTATTATTTTCGATCGCCATAATGTTCTCCTAACCGATGCTCAGACTTTTGATGGATTTACGCTTACCATAAGCAATTTGTACCAGTGCACGCGTCACCAAAATAGCGGTAAACAGTGAGCTGACAATACCAATAGCTAGCGTAACCGCAAAGCCTTTAATCGGACCCGTACCAATCGCAAATAGGATAAACGCGACCAATAAGGTTGTGATGTTGGCATCAAAAATACTACTAAATGCCCGATCAAAACCTGCCACGATGGCAGATTTTGGCCGTACCCCATTGGCAATCTCTTCTCGTATCCGCTCAAAGATCAGTACGTTGGCATCAACCGCCATACCAATGGTCAAGACGATACCAGCAATACCAGGTAGCGTCAGTGACGAACCCAAAATTGACATAATCGCAATAATAATAATAACGTTCACCGCCAATGCCACGTTGGCAATCACACCAAATAGGCGATAGAAGATAATCATAAATACGAAGACTAATAAATAGCCGACCTGCGTAGAGAATAAGCCTTTATCAATGTTCTCTTGACCCAGCGATGGGCCAATGGTGCGTTCTTCTACAAAGTACATTGGTGCGGCAAGTGCACCTGAGCGCAGTAGTAGCGCAAGCTCAGCGGCCTCAGCTGTGCTATCAAGACCAGTAATACGGAATGATGAACCCAGTACTGCTTGAATATTGGCACGGTTAATGACCTTGGTTTCAGCATAAGGCGTACGTACTTCAGTTGTCTCACCAGTCGCTGGATCTTCTTCGTAAGTGATTCTTTGCTTGTTTTCAATGAACAATACAGCCATCTGCTTGCCGACAGCGGTGCGAGTGGCGTTTTGCATGAGCTTACCACCAGCACTGTCTAGCGTGATGCTCACTTCTGGCGAGCCGTTTTCGTCGACGCCTGTCTGTGCATTGGTCACTTTATCGCCCGTGACGATGGCTTGACGCTCTAGCAACACTGGTGGACCATCGAGTGTCTCAAATGGGAATGCTTCAGTACCTGCTGGAGGAATACCGCCTGTGTAGGTATCAGCGTCTTCTGCCACCATACGGAACTCAAGGTTGGCAGTACGTCCAAGGACACGTTTTGCTTCAGCAGTGTCTTGTACGCCTGGCAGCTCGACCACGATACGGCTCGAGCCTTGAGATTGTACCAATGCTTCAGTCACACCCAGCTCGGCAATACGGTTACGTAGCGTTGTTAAGTTTTGATTGACCGCGTAACTATTGATTTCGTCAAGCGTTGCGTCGTTATATGACAATACCAATGCAGGACCTTGGTTATCAATTGAAGATTGCAAGTTGAAGGTATTGCTCATCGAGCCTTGCAAAATGTTTTGCGCACGATTACGGGTATCTGTATCAGCAAAATGTAGTACAACGCCGCGGTCTTCGGTTTTTATACCTTTAATCGCCACTCGCTCAGCACGTAACTCGCGTCGCATATCACGACTGGCGCTGTTCAAGCGCTGTTCAAGCGCCTTGTCCATATCGACTTCTAGTACAAAACGTACACCACCGCGTAAATCAAGGCCAAGTTTCATCGGTCTGGCACCGATATCACGCAGCCACTGCGGGGTCGTTTGTGCTAAGTTGAGAGCGACCACATAGTCCTCACCCAAGTTTTGACGTAGTACTTCTTGCGCTTTTAGCTGATCGACTGGGTTGTTGAGACGTACCAGTGCACTGTTGCCCTCAAACGTACCATTATGATTCTCTAGACCTGCCTCTTCGAGTAAGCTTTGAGACTGGGTCAAGATACCTTCAGACAGTTGAGTCCCTGCTGCTGCGCTCGTAATCTGCACGGCAGGTTCGTCAGGGTATAAGTTAGGAGCAGCATATAGACCGGCAATGATGAGCACGACGGCAATAAGTAAGTATTTCCAAGCGGGATATTGCATAATCACTTCTTTAAGTTGATAAACGACTGGCGACGTGAGCCACAAGTTAGCAGATGGGAAGTTAGCGACAGCAATGGCTGACTGCTATATTTAGCAGGCTCCATTATTCATCAGGCTCCATTGCGATCATCCGCGGTGATAGTAAAACATAAAACAGTAAAGCAAATAATACAGACGTATCTTTACCCAGTCACCAAGAATATCATTGGTGAAACAGGCAAAGTCAATATATCTACAGGCTAGGCTAGCTTATATAACAGCCGTACCTTACTACCTTAATAGCGACTACCTTAATAGCGAAAAATGACCGTAAATGATATACGGTCATTATTTGGTCATTGCACCCAGTGGTGATACGACCATTAAATTACTACCGATAAAGCTCAGTAATAATTAAACGTTTTCGATTAAACGCTTTCGATTGTGCCAGCAGGCAATACTGAAATAACAGAAGCACGTTGCACTTTGACATCCGTGTTGTTATTTAAGCTCACAACTGCATAATCGCCTTCTATCGCTTTGATACGACCCATCAAACCACCAGCAAAGATGATTTCGTTGCCAACCGTCAATGCATTCACCATGGCACGGTGCTCTTTGGTACGCTTAGACTGCGGGCGAATGACCAAAAAGTAAAAAATGGCAAAAAAAGCAACAGGAAGTAAAATCTGACCGAATAGCGATCCAGCACCAGCGGCTTCTGGTGCAGCATGGGCAGCTTGAATAAATAAGCTCATAATGTCTCTCAGTGGTTCATAGATAATAATAAAATTAGACGCATAGTAACAAAAAATCCCAGACTTGGTAACTGTTAATCATAGGCTGAGCGTGTTTTTGTTGATGTAATGGCAGAGAATAAGCCGCCGGATAGCAGGATAATATTTTTGCTATATCAAATATATGATGCCAAAATGATCAATATCATATGCCATTGAGCCAAATAATATTGAGGCAATACCAAACAATAAAAGTCACCAAAAAATAAAAACTTAAAAATAGTGACTTATTGTGAAAAGATATCATCAATGCTACTATCAAATGGCAATGACTGCATGCATTTAGTATGCTATTTATCGAAGCACTATTTTAGCTTTGAGACGGTGTCTAAATCAGCATTGAGCCGTTATGACTATTGATCAGTAGATATCTGATATCACCTCGATAATGTATATGATTGGCTCGTTATATCATCTTCCTTTTTCTCTTTTTAGGTTACCCAACTTGTTCACCACTTTTATGTTTGTACCTCGTTTATGTCGTCCGCGTGCTCATCGTGAAGACGCATCTGCAGAGCCTCCCCCGAGAATGACGACTAGTTCTCGATTTGGTTATACCTTCTTTGCCGTGCTTTGTGCGTTGGCGCTGATGTTGCCGCATTCTGTGTGGGCGGCGGGCGCTGCATCGCCAACCGCCGTGGCAGCCGCACCAACTGCCCTAAACGTGGGACTATTGATATTTTTTGTTGTCCTCGCTATTGGTGTCTCTTTTGCCTGCTCGTTGGCTGAGTCTGTTTTGCTGAGCATGACGCCATCGTTTATTGCAGATGTACAAGAAACCAATCCCAAAAAAGCAGATATGCTAAAGAGCCTAAAGGTCGACAATATCGATCAATCACTGGCAGCTATCTTGACCTTGAATACCGTTGCTCACACGTTGGGTTCTATCGGAGCGGGTGCCCAAGCCACCATTGTATTTGGTAGCGCATGGTTTGGATTGTTCTCAGCCATTATGACACTGGCTATTTTGTTCCTGTCTGAGATTATTCCAAAAACACTAGGCACTGTCTATTGGCGTCAGCTAAGTGGTATGGTGGCGTACTTTGTCCGCGGTATCATTATGATTTTATACCCACTTATTTGGGTATCAGAGCGTTTGACGAAGTTATTAGTACGCGGTAAAGAACCGCAAACGTTCAGCCGTCGTGAGTTTGCAGCCCTTGCTAGCATCGGTGAAGAATCGGGTCAAATCGATCCACTAGAGTCGCGCATCATTCGCAATCTACTAGCATTCGGCGCGATCAAAGTTGAAGACATCATGACGCCGCGCTCAGTGATGCTCGCATTTGAAGAAAACAAAACAGTGGCTGAGTTATTGGTTGATCGTCCAAAGCTCACGTTTTCTCGATTGCCCATTTATGATGGTGATCTAGATAACATTACTGGTTTTGTTTTAAAAACTGACATGCTATTGGCAAAAGTCAACCATGCCACGCACAAGCCTTTGACGCAGTTCAAAAGAGACATCACGTTTGTATTCTCTAAAATGAAACTGTTTGATCTGTTGGAGCTTATGCTAAAAAATCGTATTCATATCGCAATTACGGTTGGCGAATATGGTGAAGTCAAAGGGTTGGTCACATTAGAAGATGTCTTTGAGACATTGTTAGGTCTTGAGATTGTCGATGAAATAGATCGCGTGGAAGATATGCAGGCATTGGCTCGACAAATGATGGACAGACGCGTAGAGCGTTTGGGTATGAAACTCAGTGATGATGAGCAGTATGAAGACAGCAATAGCGAAAACAAATTTTAGCGTTATCGATTGAGTGCTATTGCTATTATCACGACTAAAGTTGTTGAAATCAGAGGATATAATAACCTTCGATTCAAAGAACGGCTTTTGTGAGCATCCTGTGCTTTTATATTCGCAATAATTACACAGGGTGTCACACGGCTGTGAGAATTTGATGATAGGCTCGGCATATGATATGAGTATACTTACTATATAAGTACATCAACAACACAAATGATAAAAGAGCGTTGATCGTCACTACGGCGCAAACGAAAAAATATCGCTAAGGATTATCATGAAAAAATTATTGGGAAGTAGGCTTTTGGCTTTATTGGTAAAGGGCGCTAGCGTCACTGCGATATTAGCAGTCGCCAGCACCATTAGTATCAATGCGCAAGCCGCTACGATGACCGAAGCGTTAGTGCAAAACTACGCAGCAGCGATGAAGTCATCCGCAAATAGCAAGAGTATTAATCAGGTCGCGCGTCTGGTATCTGACGATGCCTTGATTTCATTATCTAGAAAAGGTAAATCTACCAGCTTAGACAAAGATGCGTATCTAAAGCTGCTGCAAAACAGCTGGAATGATACGTCCAATTATCGCTACGATATCTCTGTAGATAACATTGTTATTACAGGAGATCAGGCAAAAGCCAATGTAACGACAAATGAGAGCTGGACGAAAGACGGTCAGCAAACATCATTTGTTACGACATCTCGTGTAACGCTGACGGTATCTACTGGTAACGCTGTATTATTACGTGCAGTATCACAAGTAGCTATTAACTAGATACTGGTCAATACAATCTATTAGATACTAATAAAAATGATTATTAGTGTCTTTTATATTAGGCTGGTCTTTACTTTACGTTGCATACTATACTATCTCTCAACTTTGTCTTATCACTTTCTGTCGTTAGGAAACTTCCAATATCATGTCTACTGTGCTATCAAAATCTCGCTCGTTTGTTGCGTTACCATTGACGCTTGCGGTATCAACTTTACTTATCAGTGCGTGTAGCAACACCTCAACAGTAAAAAACAAAGGTGCAACCAATAGCTCAGCTATTATTACTAAGCGTCCTGCTAATCAAGGGGCGACTACGAGCAGTGCAGATTACTCAACTGCGTTTTTGGATGCAGAGAGCTTGGATGAATTGGCAGATCTATTAGAAGCCACTGACATGACGATGGTGGAGGGCAACCAGCTTGCTATTCAGCAGTATGGTGATCTATGGAATCGTTTGCGTGCCGGCTACCGTATGAACGGTGGTAAGCCGATTTATAATCAGCGTATCGAAGGGCAAAAGAGTTGGTTTACCAGCAGACAAGACTATCTAAACCGTTTGACGGCGCGTGCCAGTCGCTACATTTACCATACGGTACGAGAGGCTGAGCGCCGCAACATTCCAACAGAGCTGGCGTTGTTACCAGTTATCGAAAGCTCGTATGATCCGAGTGGTACCAGTAGTGCAGCAGCGGCAGGCCTATGGCAGTTTATCCCAAGTACAGGTCGTATCTATGGTCTGAATCAGAGCAGCACCTATGATGGTCGCCGTGACGTTATCGAATCAACGCGCGCCGCTTATGACTTTTTGACCGCGCTACACAATCAGTTTGGTAGCTGGGAGCTGGCGCTAGCCGCCTACAACGCAGGACCTGGTCGTATCCAAAAAGCGATTGATGCCAATGCCGCACGTGGACTACCAACAGACTACTGGTCACTACAACTACCAACTGAAACCATGAATTATGTGCCGCGCTTTTTGGCAGTAGCCGAAATCGTGGCCAAGCCTGAACAGTATGGCGTATATCTACCAGCTATCGCTAACCGTCAGCATTTCCGTAGTGTGCCAGTCAACTATGGTGTGAGCTTATCTGAAGTATCACAGCTTACAGGCGTGAGTTATGATGAGTTAGAGCGACTCAACACGGCATTGACTTCAGGTCGTGTGGATTCCTCTGGTCCACAGCGCGTTATCATTCCTAACGATGTTAGCTTGAACGCTGATGCCAAACTGAGTCTATTGCGTGGTAATGGCACAAGCAATGTATTGGCTTTTAGCAATACAAGCACCCCAACTACAACGACACCAAGCTACAATAGCAAGCCATACACTTCATCGTCATTACCATCCAGCAGTAGCGCATTGGCTGATTATGCTGCCAGCGCAAGCGTACCTCAGCAAATAACGAGCTATATCTCACCGTCCGCTCAAACGACTAGCAGCTCTGTCTATAGCGGTAATGCCTCAGTACGTACTGAGCCGCCAATAACCAATGCAGAAACCAAAAAGATTAATGCTGAGCTCAAGAGCAGCAACAGTCTACCGACTACCTCAGCTCAGATTACTCAGAATAATACGATTGTCCAAGAGCCACCGCTTAGCAAAGAAGAGCGCGACTTCATTGCCCACCAAATCCGTAGCAATACCTCTGAGACCAACGTTATTAACGCGGATGGTAATATCAACCTGTCAGCCGTACAGACGCAGCAGTCTATCTTAGAAGCAAGCGGTGAAGAGAAAAAGCTGAGCTTTGCTAAAACGTCAGTTAGTAAACCAAAACCACAAGGCACGCGTACCACTTATACGGTCAAACGTGGCGATACGCTATCGAATATCGCAAGCCGTGCAGGGGTAAATTGGCGTGATATCGCAGAATGGAACCAAATAGATGCCAGTGCCAACTTACTATCTGGCAGCACATTGTATCTATACAATGCCAAAACTATCGAGCCGCTAAGCGCTGCCAGTAACCCAGCCGCCAATCAGCCTGAAAGCTATGTTGTACAAGGTGGCGACACGCTTATTGGTACGGCCAACCGTTTTGGTTTATCGGTCACACAGCTTGCCAGCTACAATAACCTCAGTAGCCGTGCTGATCTGCTCAGAGGACAAAAGCTCTGGCTAGTACCTGGTAAGGTAAAAGCGCCCGCCACAACACCTGCGGCACCATCTACCAGACCAAGTAAATCAAGCACTGCGACTAAGAACTATAAAGTAAAACCGGGTGACGGTCTGATTGTATTAGCGCGTCAATTTAACGTATCGACAGACACGTTAGCTAGCCTGAACGGTATCAATAGCACAAGCTCACTTTATGTGGGTCAAACACTAAAAGTACCTGCTAGTGTTAATTTCGATGCAGCAAGCACCACAAGCTCTAGTAGTGCTAGTAATACAAGATCAGTAGCGACCACTAGTTATAAAGTAAAATCAGGTGATACCTTGATCGGTATTGCAAATAGCTTGGGTGTTAGTGCAGCAGAGATCGCTGCTGTAAACAGTAACTTTGATGCAAGAGCGCGCCTGCAACGTGGGCAAACGATTAAAGTACCGGTTTCAAAAGAGTTAGTTGATCGCCAACTGAATGATAAAGCCGTCAGCTATAAAGTAAAATCTGGTGATACGCTAACAGGTGTCGCCAAACGCTATAATATCGGCTTGAGCGATTTAGCTTCAGCAAATAACCTGAGCACGACGTCTAACTTGATATTAGGTCGTACTATTACTATTCCTGCGGGCGGTAGCGTGGCAAGCTCTTCGGCTTCTACAAGCTCTTCGGCTTCTAATAGTAGTCAAAGCAACAGTAATCAAAGCAGTAGCAGTCAGAGTAGTAGCAGCGGTAAAAAGCTAGGAAATACTGAAAATTACAAAGTCAAATCTGGCGATGGCTTGATTGCCTTAGCTCGTCAGTTTGGTATCTCTGTAGAGGATTTGGCTGCGACCAATGACTTGGCGACGAATGCCCAGCTACAGCGTGGACAAACCCTAAAAGTGCCAAAAGCGACGGTGAGCTACACGGTTGGCTCAGGCGATAGCTTGATTGGTTTAGCTCGTAAATATGGTGTATCAACCCAAGAATTGGCTGAGATGAATAATATCGCTGCTGATACTATGTTACAACGTGGTCAGCGTCTGACGGTACCCAATCGTTTAGGTATCTTAAGATATCTGATATCTAATGGAGTCTATTAACTAGACAGTTTGAGTTTTGATAGACTCAAGATAACTTCTGATGTTGCTAACATAGTGCATTGCTTGGCCATAACGGCTGTTTGATGCTTTGTTGTCCGCCAAGTACGCATAAACGTTCGCCCAGCTCTTGTCGTCAATGCCTTGGGCGCGTAATTTACGCTGAATGCTTTTCACCGCATGTGGACCCATGTTGTAAGCAGCAAGGGCAAACCAGACGCGATCAGTCTTGGGTACATCCGCGAACTCTGCTTTCATTTGCTCTAGATAACGAGCACCGCCGCCGATACTTTGATAAGGATCAACGCGATCTGACACGCCCATAGCCTTTGCAGTGTTATTGGTCAGCATCATAAGGCCGCGTACGCCAGTCGGAGATACCGCATTGGCATCAAGATGTGACTCTTGATAACCCATAGCAACCAACAATTCCCAATCATGATTGTAATTGCGCGCTTGCTCTTCAAACGAAGACTGATAATCAGGCAGTTTTTCTGTCAGTGTTTTTTGGAAATGATCCTGACTATAAGCGTCTTTTAGCAAATTCTGATTGTAGAACGCCGCTAGTTTCTGTGTGTTTTTTAGCTTGATGCTATCGCACAAGAAGTAACTGGCTTTTTTGGACAGTGGATCATTAGGTGAGCTGAACGTCCAACTGACTTTTGGATGCAGACCGTTTTTAGTCAAGCTTGAGTCGTAGCCACAGCTGACATTAACAGATGAGAGATTGAGCTGGCTTTTTAGTTTGGTACTAGCCGTGGTCAACGCCATATCAGCGTCACCTGATCTCAAGGCTTTGAGTGCAGCCTCTTCATTGGCATAGGCTTTTAGATTGATATCCACACCGAGCTCGTCTGCATAGGTGCGCACGAGATCAAAACCAAAGCCATGTTGGAAGCCATCAGTGGCAAAATAAGTACTATCACCTGGGACAGCGGCAATGGTCAAAGTGTTTTGCAGCATGACATTGGCATAGGCTGATACCTTTGTATTCATTGTCGTTAGGCTCTGTGCAGGCAAAGAGAGCAGAGCGATACTGGATACTTGTGCCAGCTTCTTGGTTCTGGCAAAACGACCCGACGCAGTAGGGGTAGATGAAACGATGTTACTTTTGGTGTTAAGTAGGCGTTTAGATGGACGTAGTAAATGAGAAATACGACGTTTGGCACCTTGCGCAGATCCTTTGACACGATAAGTAATACGTTGCATGGATGTCTCCTGATTTTAGCCATCCTTCTTACCGCAAAAACGCGTAAAAATACATGCACATCATTTGGCATATATCAATACAGCATTTCAGACGACATCATACTCTTGAATAAAATAAGTATCAGTCATCCTGCTTGATTATAGCGCCACTAGCATGCTCTCTCTAAGAGTTAGCGATGTGGATTTGTGGGTCAGCCCGCTATCGAAGTGTTACTCATATGCTTAAAGTAAAAGCATAAAACAGTCGTTTCAAAATCTGGACGCACGACTACGCGAAGGATGTAAATCAGATGATTCCTTCATCGATAACGCAATATGGCTAATGGCCAAACAACTATATATCAAACATAGGTAAGGTCATGAGTAAGTTATTGAGACAACGACATCAAGCAAAGCGGTGAGGTAATGATTGGCCATTGAGACCAATATATTCATCTGCTTTGGTGATGCTAACTTTAATAACTAACGACACCTTGAGTGATTAGTAATAAGGTGGCTAGCTGCTAAAGTTAATTGTCCAGCAATGAGGGCAAGCAGCTCAACCATATTTGATAGCTTATAAAATATGCTATCAAAAAGGTGGTGCAAAACTGTCATCGCGACACTACAAATAAAAACACGGTATAAATCAAATATCGAGTGTATACATCGTGTTTTAACTGGCGACGTTCAAAAATTTCATTGCTCATAAAGCATGATAAAGTTTCAAATAACCGCCAGCATTATTTTAGTGCCATAACCGGAAGCTGTAATAATGGGAAGTTTCATGACAAAACGTTCTTTCTTACAGGTGGTAATATGCGGATATCGCTTGCATTATTCAAGTAGAGTTAAGAAAAAAGCGATAAAACTTAACAATTAAGATATAAACGGTTAAATGTCGCTATATTATGGGCGTAATATTCACAAACTCATTAATGAGTTTTGCGATAATGGCTATAACAACGCCTATATTCTTTATTAATCGTCTCGAGTTCTGCCCTAATGATGGCCACTATATTGGCTATCTTATGCTGGATTTTTAATATCAACAAAGGTTACTGGCAGTCCATATTCTTGGGCGACTATCTCTCCTAACGCTTGAATACCACCGCGCTCTGTTGCGTGATGACCACAAGCAAAGTAATCGATACCCAGCTCACGAGCGATATGCGTGGTACGCTCAGAGATTTCACCAGAGATATAGGCGTCACAGCCCATTATGGCAGCCTGTTCGATCATATCTTGGGCGCCGCCTGTACAAATACCGACACGTTTGATCACTCTCTCGCTATTGGCAGTCGTTTTCGCATTATTATCAGAGTGATGTTCATAATTAGACGAAATATGTAGTGGGGTACGACCGAGCGCTTGGGTAATCTTTGCGATCAGGCTATCAGCACTCTGCGGTGTGCAAGTGGCGATATTACCAACAGGGTGTGTTTCGTTGGGGTAGAGCGCGCCAGTAATGGTCATATCTAGTACGTCTGCCAGTTTGGCATTGTTACCAATCACGGGGTGTGCATCGAGCGGTAAATGATAGCCAATCATAGAGATGCCATGTTGCATCAATTTGCGGATACGTCGACCTTTCAGACCTGTGATAGGCGCAGGTTCGCCTTTCCAAAAGTAGCCATGATGCACCACAATCGCATCGGCATTGTCAGCGATAGCCGCATCAATCAGCGCCTCGCACGCCGTCACCCCTGTGACGATACGTTGTATTGGACGACCGCCATCTACTTGTAGGCCATTTGGCGCGTAGTCTTTGAACGCACTAGCAGATAGATACTCATCACAAAATTGCGTCAATGATTCTGCGCTGATGCTGTTGGTCGAAGGTTCAGTAGTCGTGTTTTGGCTCATTAGGTTTCCTTATTGTTATTGCCTTGCAGTAACGCAGTATTATTCAAATATAGTGCTTAAAAAAAGTTGTTTGAAGACAAAGACTCATAAAAGATAAATAATTGATCATTATCTATCGCAAATATCTGATAGCGATGATTTTAACATGGCACTGTAAAAGAGTAGACAAGATGGATAACTGAAATGGTACACGATACGTTACTATTTCACGGCATTGCGGTTATAATTTATAAATGTGAGTCTGCCTAGCTCTGGCTATTAATTGCCTAATCAAGCAATTACCTAGTCAAGCCATAATGGTTGAATAATCCAAGCCATGATGGTTGAATAATCGCAGTCTTCTCACCTTATTTCTCACTGTCCGTCTGCATTACATTTATAGAGGTTCTATATGTCGTCATCCCAGAACACCAATAACACCCGTAACAAGGTTTCTTTATTAAAATGGTTGCCTTGGGTCTTATTGCTGCTGGTGTTAGTAGCGTTTATCTGGTTGTTCACGAGTATGAAGTCATCATCGGAGGCCACGTGGGAGCCGCCGAGAACCCCGCCAGCCGAGCAGCAAGCGTCAGAGCCAGTTGCGGATACACCAGCGCCCATCTCTTCTTATCATAATGCAGTTGCGCGCGCGTCGCAGTCGGTCGTCAATATCTACACCACACAAACGATGACAGAGCATCCTTATATGGATGATCCCGTATTGCGCCGGTTTTTTGAATATCATGGTGGCCCATCACAAGAGCAGGGCAATACCAATCTAGGCTCTGGTGTGATCGTATCAGAAGATGGCTATATCGTGACCAATGCGCATGTCATCGAAAAAGCGGATGAGATCACGGTTGCATTTAACGATGGACGCAAGAGCCGCGCCAAAATCATCGGTACAGACCCTGATAGTGATCTAGCAGTGATTAAGGTTGAGATGACAGGATTGACGCCGCTTGGTTTCCGCGAAGATCCTATTCGCGTGGGGGATCTGGCTTTGGCAATTGGTAATCCATTTGGGGTCGGTCAGACGGTGACGCAAGGGATTATCTCAGCGACTGGGCGTACTGGACTGGGCGTCAATAAGTTCGAAGACTTCATCCAGACGGATGCGGCGATCAATCCAGGTAACTCAGGTGGCGCGCTGGTCGATGCTCGTGGTGAGCTAGTCGGTATCAATACGGTGATATTCTCGCGCTCTGGCGGCTCGATGGGTATTGGCTTTGCGATTCCTACATCATTGGTCGAGCAAGTGATGAACGCGCTGATCAAAGACGGCCGCGTCAGTCGTGGTTGGCTCGGTATCGAAATCCAGTCACAGCTACGTGACCCAACGCAGCTTGAGACCTCAACGGGCGTGGAAGTGCTAAACGTCATCGAAGGCAGTCCTGCTGCCAAGAGTGGTTTGCGTGTTGGCGATATCATCCTAACCATCGATGGTGTCGAGATGACCGATGCCAATACCTTGATCCAATATGTCGCTCGTAAGCCGCCGAACACTGAGTTGGATGCTCAGATACTACGCCGCGGCAAAAATGCTCAAGTCAAAATAATGCTAGAAGAGCGTCCAGTGCAAGAGCCCATCGAGCGTCCTGTCGTACTACAGGGTGAGAGTATGGATGGGATGGGTGGCAGTATCCAAGGTGATCAGCAAGCACCGATGATGTCAGAAGCAGAGCGTGATCGCATGCGCGAAGAGCTAATGAAACTGTTTGAGCAAGACTCTGTAGCACAATAAAGTGTGTTGCTAAATTACACAAAAAAGCGCGCTCCTTTGGATAAGGAGCGCGCTTTTTTATTGAGTTAAATTTTATCAAAGCATAAAAGCTAATGTTCAGGCCAGTCTTTAGTCCCTACTATTTTGCTAAGGCTTTTCAATCAGCTCATGGTTGATATAGATTACACCCCGCACACGGCAACAGCAGGGCAGGATTTCATCCTCTTCAATCATGGCAAGCGGGTTAAATGGATAATCGACCGTATGCGAGCTAGCAATACGCTTGACTCGGCAGCTACCACAATAGCCCTCGCGGCATTGATAGTTGACATCGTGTCCGGTGCGTAATAGTCCATCTAGTAGACTTTCGTCATCATGTAGATAGAACTGCTTTTTACTGGTCATTACCCAAGTCATCGCTCATCCTATTGGGATATCTGTGCTATTACTATCCCTACTATTAACCGATAAAATGATTACAGATCAACCCTTTATAATTTAAAACCTTTATAGCTCAAAGCTCTTACAACTCAGCTCTTATAATTCGGAGCCTTTATAGTTCAAAGTCGTCAAAATCACTGTCTGATAAATCAGAGTCAATCTGACCAACCAAGTACGAGCTAATCTCGGTCTCTTGTGGGGCGACCTGCACATTGTCAGACGACAACCACGTGTTGATCCACGGGATTGGGTTTGATTTTGAGTTCGGGAACGCCGCTGGCAAGCCGACGGTTTCCATACGTAAGTTGGTGATGTATTCGATATATTGGCACAGAATATCTTCGTTGAGACCGATCATCGAGCCATCTTTGAACAGATAGCCTGCCCATTCTTTTTCTTGCTCGGCAGCCTTGCGGAAGATCTCAATACTTTCATCAAAACACTCTGCGGCAATCTCGACCATCTCAGGATCGTCACGACCATTACGCATGAGATTTAGCATGTGCTGCGTACCGGTCAAATGCAACGCTTCGTCACGAGCGATCAGTTTGATGATTTTGGCATTGCCTTCCATCAATTTGCGCTCAGCAAAGGCAAACGAGCAGGCAAACGACACATAAAAACGAATGGCCTCTAGGACGTTGACCGCCATGATGCATAGATACATTTGCTTTTTCAGCGATCGTAAATCAACGGTCACTTCCTCACCATTTATATTATGCGTACCTGGACCGTATAAGCTATATAGCTGCGAGTTGCGATACAGCTCATCATAGTACTGAGCGATATCAGAGGCGCGGCCTAAGATGTGCTCGTTTTGCATAATGTCATCAAAGATAATATTTGGGTCATTGACGATATTACGAATGATATGGGTATAGCTGCGCGAGTGAATCGTCTCGCTAAACGACCATGTCTCAATCCACGTCTCAAGCTCAGGGATAGACACTAGCGGCAGTAGCACCACGTTTGGACTACGACCTTGGATAGAGTCGAGTAGGGTCTGATACTTGAGGTTGCTCAAAAATATATGCTGCTCATGCGAGGACAGATTGCTAAAATCGATACGGTCGCGTGACACATCGACTTCTTCTGGACGCCAAAAGAATGACAACTGCTTTTCAATCAATTGCTCAAAGATGGGGTGCTTTTGTTGGTCATAGCGCGCCACGTTGACGGGCTGACCAAAGAACATCGGCTCTGTTAGCGCATTGTTTGGCGTTTGCGAAAAAATCGAGTAAGTCATGGGACTGCCTTTATCATTGATACGGTTATGAAATTATATAAATTGGATATGATTATATTATAAATTTTGGTCAATGGCTTTTTGGGTTAAAGGTTCTCTAGCGATATCTGTGAGGGCTCTTTGCCATCGTTCATATAGGCTTTGAATATTTCGCTCAGTTCACTATCATCGAGTGCTTCTAATTCATCCAGTGCGCTTTTACGTAGGGTACTCACATCAGACGCTTCTGCTGCTGTTTTTACGTCTTTTTTAGCCGCGCGCGATGCTGGTTTTTTGGCTGCTTTTGCCACGCTTTTTTTGGCGACGGCTGCCTTTGGCGCTTCATCCATCTCTAACTGCTGACGCACCGCTGCAATATCAACCTCGACTTGTACGATATGCGAGCCACCATCGTTTAGGTCTGAAAATACGTTTGGGATAAACAAACCACCGTCTTTGATGATTGCGGTATAGTGCACATGACCTCCGTCGTTTTAGTTATTTCTAAGTTTTCGTTAGGGTTGACGCGTCGCCAGACTGTCATATACCTTGTTGTTTTCTCTTTTACCGACTGCCAATACATAAACCACCACCACGTCATCTTTAACGGTATATACCAAACGATACCCTATGGTGCGTAATTTAATTTTATAAGTATCTGTATGTCCAGAAAGTTTCGACGCAGGCACATGAGGGTTGGATAGTCGCTGCTGTAATTTTTTCTTAAACTGCTGTTGGATGCTTGGCGCTATCTTTTTCCATTCTTTTAACGCTAACGGGTGAAACTCAAGACTATAAGTCATCGAGCGTAACCTTGATAGGCGCTTGCCCATCATTCATCCGTGCGTTTACGGTTTGGCTGAGTGCCATATCGTCCATCGCTTCCATCATACGCTCGTACATGTCTGTGGAAACCAAGTAAGCCACGGGTTTGTTGTGGTTTAAAATCGCAATCGACTCACCATCTGACTGTTTGATCAAGGCAGAAGGGTTGTTTTTTAGCTCTGAAATACTGGCTGTTTGTGTCGCAAATATCGGTTGCATGCCCCATTCTCCATTAAAATTATGCTCTAAATATAGGGCTAATTTTAGCACGAAAATTAGGTCTTACTTGTTACTGTGTTAAATTTAAATATTAAGGTAGCCAATCCCGCCTACCGCTTGTATCTGCTTAGCCGCTGGCGTGCAGTCTATCGTGTCTGACCGCATTCCTGTTGCCTCGATACTACGTCCAGTCAGAGACTGCAACGCCATCGTCGTCAGCAGGATATCGCTATAGTCGGGGCTAAACGACCTTGTTATGGTGTTTTTCTTTTTTCTTAGCGACCTTGCTGTTTGAGTATATTTTGTAGGGTGCGACTCGCTCACCTTTAAACACAATTTTTATATCATCGGTGCGCTGGACGAACCCTACAACTTAAATTATCTATCAAATGTCTTTCACCCATTTTGCTACCCATTTCTCAATAGATGAAGATGAGTTTTTCTGTATAAAACTTAGCCAGTGTTTTCTCTCATCTTTAGGTAGGATTTGTGCCGCTCTAATAACAGCTAGTTTTTCCTTATTATTAAAATTTTGTATTTCGTCCTTTTTACTTCTTATCCATGACAACTTATTTAGTTTTATAGCTGCTTTCGATTGACAATTGATGCTAGTGTTTGCAAATACAAAAACCTCAATTTGCGGTATCTTAAGGATTTCTATATTTCGAGATATGTACCACTCGAACCATGTTTTTACAAGATTTCGCTGCATAAATGAAGAAGTTGATAATCCTATAATTTCATTTTTCCACTTGTCAATGAAGTTAGTATCACTTACTTTGTCTAGATATAGGAAAACATCATTCACTACAGGTAGAAATAAATTGAAATTATCAAAGATAACCTGTGCTGATTTTTCTATTTTATGTTTCTTTGACTTTCTAATAAAGTATCTAGCTATTCCTAAGTCCAGATGCTCATTATCTAGTATTCTTTGAGAAACCAAGTCGATTTGCTCTTCAAAAGAGTGACTTTCGTCTAGAAACGGATTATCCATTTCTTCAAACTGCTCAGAATAAGGATTGAATACTTCAATTTTTCTTATAATTTCTTGCTTTTCAATTTCATAACTATTGAACATAACTTTGTTAATGTATTCTTTACTTCCCATAATACCTGTTTTATCAGTAGCTATGGTCAATCTATGGCTCTTGTAAAGATACAGCGTTAAATTTTCTAATACTGAGGTGAGTTTTTCTTTATTATTTGAGAATATTCTATAGTCATCTACATATCTTGTATGTTTAATATTTTGGCCAATTAGATATTCATCTATATCTAATAGAATGGCTTCAGCCATCAATACACTGGCAGCAGGGCCTACGGGGATACCTTGAGAAGTTTTCCCATTCAAGGTGGATAAAAAGTACTCAACATCTTCAGCCACTTTTTCTAAAGTATGATCAGCATAAGAAATAGCGTTACACAGTCTATGGAGATAGATTTGATTATAAAAATCTGTTATATCAGTATAAAGAACATAATCAAACTCAGAAGCTAAACTTTGAGATTTATCTATATATTCCTGAAAGCCATTACCATTCGAAAAAAAACTACCATTCTTAATTTCTATTCTATATGAACAAGCTACTTTAGATTCTTTTGGAACTCTCTTATTCTCAATAGCTTCTGCCACTGTATATGCTAAACTTATATATATTAAAGTTTCTATAGCGTCTAGCTGTTGAACTACACGGAATCCACCTTTAGGCTTGGTCGAAGTAGATGTCGTAGGACTATTAAAAGACATGCTTTTAATACTGGTAGACATTAGTTCTTTTTTTACTTCGTCCCATGAATGCCATAAAGCTTCATATTCTTCTAGTTTCGGGAAGAAATCAGAATCATAATATTTTTCTATATGTTCTCTGGCGAATTCTAAAGATTGATCAGATAGAAAGCTCATTTGATATGTCTCTGATATTGTTACTGATGATATAAAATAGCCAAGACTACAATAAGTAAACAGCGAGCTTAACCCAAAAGCCAAGCCCGCCATCCTCAGAAATTCTATTTAAAGAATTTCTCTTGCGAACCTAAAATTGACATGCAATTTTTTAACGGTTCTCACCTAAATCTTACATGCCCCACCAGCACAATCATCTTCCATATCCGCTTGGGCATCGTTCGCACCATCACGCGTGTTATGGTAGTACAACGTCTTCACACCCATTTTATAAGCGTTTAGCAAGTCTTTTAGCAATATCTTCATCGGTACACGGCCACCAGCATAACGAACAGGATCGTAGTTGGTATTGGCAGAGATACTTTGATCGACGAATTTTTGCATGATAGCGACCAGCTTTAGGTAACCGTCATTGTTTGGCATTTGCCATAGTAGCTCGTACTGATCTTTTAGGGTAGCAATCTCAGGCACGACTTGCTTTAAGATGCCATCTTTTGACGCTTTGATAGAGACCAGACCACGTGGTGGCTCGATACCGTTGGTCGCGTTGGCGATCTGACTTGAGGTCTCAGACGGCATCAAGGCGGTTAGGGTAGAGTTGCGTAGACCGTGTTCCGTGATATCCCTACGTAGCGTTTCCCAATCGAGATGTAGCGGCTCTTGGCAGATTGTATCCAAGTCGGCTTTGTACGTATCAATCGGCAAGATACCTTGTGAGTACGTGGTCTCATTGAACGCAGGGCACGCGCCTTGCTCTTTTGCCAATTTGTTTGAGGCTTTTAAGAGATAGAACTGCAATGCTTCAAACGTCTGATGGGTCAGACCAAGTGCGCTGTCGTCAGAGTAGCGTGCGCCATTCTTAGCCAAGTAGTAAGCGTAGTTAATCACGCCCACACCAAGCGTACGTCGGCGCATACTGCCATTTTCAGCAGCTTTGACCGGATAGTCTTGATAGTCGAGTAGGGCATCAAGGGCACGGACGATTAGCTCGGCTGGCTCTTCGATGTCGCTGACGCTCTCGACTTTACCCAAGTTGACCGCTGATAGCGTACAAAGGGCGATTTCGCCTTCTTCGTCATTGATGTTATCCAGTGGTTTGGTCGGTAGCGCGATTTCCATACATAGGTTTGACTGGCGAATCGGGGCAACCGTCGCATCAAATGGGCTATGGGTGTTGCAATGATCGACGTTTTGGATATAGATACGACCCGTACTGGCGCGCTCTTGCATCATTAGGCTGAACAAATCAGCAGCTGGGATTTGACGGCTACGGATGTTAGGATCATTTTCGTATTTGGTGTATAGCGCTTCGAATTTGTCTTGGTCTTCAAAGAACGCATCATATAGGCCTGGCGTGTCACTTGGTGAAAATAGCGAGATGTCTTGACCTTTGATGAGGCGCGTGTACATCGTTTTGTTTAATTGTACGCCGTAGTCCATATGACGGACACGGTTGTCTTCGACGCCGCGGTTGTTTTTGAGTACCAGTAATGACTCAACTTCCAAATGCCATAATGGGTAAAATAGGGTCGCAGCACCGCCACGGACGCCCCCTTGTGAGCAGCATTTCACCGCTGTTTGGAACAGTTTGTAGAATGGGATACAGCCAGTATGCTGCGCTTCACCGCCACGGATCGGGCTACCAAGGGCACGGATACGGCCAGCGTTGATGCCGATACCAGCGCGCTGTGACACGTAGCGTACGATGGCGCTGGTGGTCGCGTTGATTGAGTCTAGGCTGTCACCACATTCGATCAGTACGCACGAGCTAAACTGACGCGATGGCGTACGCACACCTGACATGATCGGTGTCGGTAGTGAGATTTTGAATTCTGAGGTCGCATCATAAAAGCGTTTGACGTAGCTTAAGCGCTCAGCTTTGTCGTAATTGGCAAATAGACACATGCCCACGAGCATATATAAGAACTGCGGGCTTTCGTACACGGTCTTCGTGACACGGTCTTGTACTAGGTATTTCCCTGCCATTTGCTCGACAGCAGCATAGGCAAGGTTCATATCACGCCAATGATCCAGATATTCTTCTAACTCGTCAAATTCAGCACGGCTATAGTCCGCTAGGATATGCTTATCATATTTGCCCGCGTCGGTGAGCGTTTTGACATGGTCATACAGGTGCGGCGGCTCAAACTGGTTATACGCAATCTTACGTAGATGGAAGATCGCCAAGCGCGCGGCGAGATATTGATAATCAGGCGTGGTCTCAGAGATAAGGTCGGCAGCAGATTTGATGATGGTTTCGTGAATATCACGGGTTTTGATGCCTTCATAAAACTGGATGTGCGACTTTAGCTCAACTTGCGACACAGAGACGTTGTCCAATCCATCCGCCGCCCACGCTATTACCTTATGAATTTTGTCTAAATTAATAGGCTCTAAACGTCCATCACGCTTGGTTACTTGGATTTTATCAATATGTGTCATGTTGGCCTCTATTTTGATTGCTTATAGTGATGCTGCGCGCCAAAGGAGCGGCAGACATTCTTTATGACGCGATTGTAGTCGATGGTAGCAGTAGTTTTTTGGCAACAAGCAGCCACTACCCATAGTGATAGCAAAAATCACTGAGTACTACATATAGCGTGTTTGTTAATCGGTAGGCACAATATAGCGGGAAAATTTTGAAAATACTATATTGATTTTAGGATAAAACTATGTTGCTACAAGGTTGTAGGCAGTCCAAATTTTGGCAAAGGACGATGGGATAAGGGTTAGACGCAAATGCGGTCGATCATAAATTTTTTGTAAAAATAGTGTGGCCGTTTGCTTTTTATTTTCTCAGTGATTGTCGCCTGATAACCATCACCATGGCGGCAATAATGCGGGCGCAGATTGTACATCAAACCACAAAAAATCGCCACCCATATGTTATTACTAGCGAGTGACGACTTGGACCAAAAGGCGCTAAACCTGTCTGAACGATTTACAAAACCATGCGGACCGTCTTGGCGTTATCAAGCGCGGCATAAAGTGTATTGACTTGATCAGCGGCTGTTAGGTACAGATTGACCCGTGCTGAATGAAAGCGACCCGTTCTAGAAGGTTTCACTTCAATAGAGGCCAAATCAAAATCAGGGAATTGGCTACCCAAGATCAGCTTGATTTCATTAAGCAGGCTCTCGTGCTCACCTTCATGACCAATGATGCTGAGTGGGTAGTTCATCGGGAACTCCCAAAGCTCTGGGTTTTGAATGTCTGTTTTTTTGCCTTTCAGAACGCCTTTATTTGGCGTCAAATCAGTGACTTTCACTGATGGCTGATTGCTGGTTGGGTTATTTACATTGTTGTCGACGTTGTCGTTATTATTTTTTGAATCATCACTCATGATATGAGCCTCGCTTTTATAGATAATATTTTTGAATAAATCAGCTGGTTAGAGTAGAGATTTTACCTACAGTACCTTTGTCTGCTATTTATAGTGGCGTGCGGTGGATTATTCAAGTTACGTTTGCCGCTGGTTTATTGTATGGCGCTTAGATGACGGCAATATTTACGGCAAATAACCATCAATAGGCATAATGTCAGTCGGCAGATTGGTTTCTCCCAGCGCTTCTCGCAGATTTATTTCGATCGTGCGTGACAAGGCGGTCAGAGGTAACTGATTAGCCGCCAAACCAAACGGCTCTTCTAGCTCTTCGCTCAGCGCATCTAACCCAAAAAACGTATAAGCAATCACGGCACAAACCAAGGGCGTTGCCCAACCAAGCGAGGCGACCAAGCCAAAAGGCAGCATGACGCAATACAAGTAGGTCGTACGATGTACCAGCAGCATATAAGCAAAAGGTAGCGGTGTGTTATGAATACGCTCGCAGGCTGCCAAGACAATCGTCATAGAGGTCAGGCGCTCATCCATGTTTTGGATGACTTGCTCTGAGACCAGTCCTTGACGCCGAATATCGCCGAGATGCTTACCCATGAGGCGCATTATATGGTCAGGGACATTTTTTGCTTGGCGCATACCATTATGATGTATGGATGCGACAAAGGGATCTATGTCCGCCCAAGGTGGCGTACCACGCAGCCTGTGGCGCACCGCATGTGCAAAAGCAATGGTCAGATATACCATGGTGCGCTGAGTCTCACGACCATGCTCGTTGTCATCATCTATAAAGGATAAGACTTGGCGCGTTAAGCTGCGAGCATCATATACCAACTGGCCCCATAGCATCCGTGCTTCCCACCAACGCTGATAGCTGGCATTATTTCGAAATCCCAAAAACAGCGATAATGCGATGCCCAATAAGGTAAAAGTGGTGATACCATAATAAGGAAAAGAGTCAGGAATCCAGTGTTGAATAATGGTAATGGCTGTACTAAGGATGGTAACCAATAGCAGCTGCGGATAGATTTTTGGAATGATTGAACCGCGAAGGGCGAAAAATATCTTAAACGGGTGGGGTGTTTGCCGGACAATCATGTCAGTTTCCTAGCGATGAAATCTGTGAGCGTAGTATTGCAGGTGCCGTATGATTCTAATACAGAATCTAAGTCTGTAAAGCCCAAAAGACTATAAATTTATTCAAACTAAGAAGTAGGGTGGTCACTTAAGCTCGGTAATTGGGATGGTCAAAAAGTTAAATCCTCGCCTATGCTTTTCGTCAGCAGAGCGTATGACTGAATCCTTTGATATTAAAGAGTCTGTCTCTAAAGTAGTTATTGAACAGCAATCGCTGCGATTGATAAAGTCATTATCAAATTTCGCCGTGAAGGCACTGAGGTAGAGCTTATTGGTTTGAACGAGGCAAGCCAGACGATGATAGACAATTTCGGTGTGCATGACAAACCAGATGCTGAGCAAAATTTAGGCGCGCATTGATAACATAGATTAACAAACACAAAAAAGCCGAGATAAACTCGGCTTTTTTTATTTAGCTTCATTGAATATTAGTCATTTTCAAGGAAAGAACGTAAATGCTCAGAACGTGAGGGATGACGCAGTTTACGCAACGCTTTTGCCTCGATCTGACGGATACGTTCACGGGTAACATCGAACTGCTTACCAACTTCTTCTAAAGTATGATCCGTTGGCATGTCGATACCAAAACGCATCTTTAATACACGGGCTTCACGCTCAGTCAGGTTGCCGAGTACATCACGAGTGGCTTCTTGTAGTCCAGCAGACGTTGCATCGTCGACAGGGCTTGAGATCGTACCATCTTCGATGAAGTCACCTAAGTGTGAATCTTCATCATCACCGATAGGCGTCTCCATAGAGATAGGCTCTTTGGCAATCTTGAGCACCTTACGGACTTTGACTTCGTCCATCTCTAGACGTTCGCCTAATTCCTCAGGCGTTGGCTCGCGGCCCATTTCTTGTAGCAGCTGACGTGAGACACGGTTGATCTTGTTGATCGTCTCAATCATATGCACAGGGATACGAATGGTACGCGCTTGGTCAGCGATAGAGCGCGTGATTGCCTGACGAATCCACCATGTGGCATACGTTGAGAACTTATAACCACGGCGATATTCAAACTTATCAACCGCTTTCATCAGACCGATATTACCTTCTTGGATCAGATCCAAGAACTGTAGGCCGCGGTTGGTGTATTTTTTGGCAATAGAGATAACCAGACGCAAGTTGGCCTCAACCATTTCTTTTTTCGCGCGGCGAGCTTTTGCTTCACCAACGGCCATACGACGTGCCACGTCTTTCATGTCGTGGATTTTCATATCAAGCTGCTGCTCATAATCACGAATACGGCGCTGAAGTAAAATAACGTCATCAGTGACTTTTTCTAGCGTGCCCGCAAATGCAGGCTTACCTTTGATACGCTCAATGAGCCAATCGACATTGGTTTCATTGCTAGGGAAGGTCTTACGGAACTCTTCACGCGGCATACGACCACGGCGAATCACCAAGCGCATGATTTGACGCTCTTGCTTACGCACGTCGTCGTAGACGTCATGCATGATCGCCATGACTTGGTCTGACAAGCGATTATTGAGCTTTAGCATCATAAAGCGTTCAGCAAGTAACGCGTACGCAGTATCCGCCTGCACGCTACCACGACCATAATCAAGCAGCGCTTGCTTGGCTTTGATAAATAGATGCTCGATCTCTTCTAGACGCAAACGTACTTCTTCTGGATCAAGACCGCTGCTTTCTTCTTCAGCTTCTTCTTCAACGTCGTCTTCGTCTTCATCTTCGTCATCATCAAGTGCGGCTGCCTTGGCATTCACTTTAGCTTTGATGATAGGCGGGTTTTCTTTTTCTTCTTTGATGCGCTCACGCTCTTCTTTCACCGCATCTTTGGCTTCTTGAGCGGCGATTTTATCTTCTTCGGTTTCAGGATCTAAGAAACCAGTGATGACGTCAGATAGCTTTTTTTCGCCATCTTGTACTTTTTGGTATTCATCAAGGACGAACTGTACGGTGCCAGGCCAGTAAGCCATGGCATGCTGTACATCACGAATACCTTCTTCGATACGCTTAGCAATGGAGATCTCACCTTCACGGGTAAGAAGATCAACTGTACCCATCTCACGCATATACATACGGACAGGGTCAGTGGTACGACCAGGCTCGGTTTCAACAGAGGCAAGTACTGCCGCTGCTTCGTCTGCTGCCATGTCATCATCACTTGAATCATCGTTCATCAAGATGTCATCGGCATCAGGGGCAGACTCAAAGATTTTGATACCAACATCGGTTAGCATCTGCACAATATCTTCGATCTGATCGCTTTCGGTAATAGAGTCGGGCAGCTGGTCATTCACCTCAGCATAGGTAAGATACCCTTGCTCTTTGCCCATTTGGATTAAGGTGGCCAGTTGAGATGTGGACTGAGAAACTGACTTATCGTTCATAAATACTCGCTTACTTGCATCGGACATTTTTATATTGTGACTCGCTATCGCTCGCTCTTTGCGTTGATCTTATCAATCGATTGATCAAAATATGGCGTAGAGGTTGTCAATAATATCAAAAATGAGTTGATATGAATAAAGGCTCAAAACACTACAATAACAATGCTAAAAAACAGCTAAAAATTAGAAAAGCTAAAAAGACTTCAATACAGTACCTAAAAAAATATAGTACTTAAAATTTAATACTCAAAATAGTATCTAAAAGCAGATACGTAAAATAATACCTAAAATTTGTGCTTAAAGATGCATGCTCACAATCATTAACCAAGCAGTGCTGTCAATATACAGCGACACAGTTTAACACAGACCGCAGTCGTCAAGCACGAGCTAGTGATAGCTACCGACCATTTTTTGCCGTTTATTTGCCATCAGCTAAATGATTTAGGAGTGACTCATGCTACTGGGCATAATCATTAGTAGTGGGGGCAGTGGCTAGAATTTTAAAGGGGCATGATTTGATAATTAAACATTAAGACTGAACGGTGACCATCTGTGCCGATTGCTCTGCCTGCTGTGCCCGTAGCCAATCGTTCAATAATTGGGTTTGTTTACGGACGATCGCAAGCTTAATATGATCAGGGTTTTTTATCAGCTCTTGTATTTTTTTCTTCATATTGCGCTCAAGCAGCTGACTGACTAGCTCTTCGATCAGGCCATCAAGCCCCAAAATATTGCGTGCAGTTAGCGCTTTATAAAAGCCGCCCCAATTACGGCTTAGCATCTCTTGGGTCGCAGGCTTCACATTTGATAAGATAAAATGCGCTGCTGCGTTGGCATCTTTTGGCAAATAATTAAGACAGCGTTTGATAGTGCTCACGATGTCAAGCAGAGCCGCGTCTTGCAGGTCTTCCCAAGCAAGCGGACGCAGCGTATCGGCTGAAGCCTTTTGTTTGATATGCGCAGGTAGGTGTAAGCCATTAATACCAGACTGTTGCCAAATCGATTCGATAGGGTCATCAATGAGTGCGCGCGGCTGAAACAAAAAGCACAGCTGCAATTGTTGGCTGATGGTCATATCACCATCAAAGTCTAGCAGCGCATCTTTGGCCTCGACATTTTGACTGCGCCTGCCGCCAAGCTTTTGATAAACATCATTGTTGAGCAAATAGCGAAAGCTACTGCCTTTTGGCAAAGCGGTCGTCAATGAGCGTACTTGCGACATGAGCTTGGCTTTACCTTCAGCCAGACTCATGTCATAGCGCTCACTTAAGTACGCAAAAATATACTGTGATAACGGCATGGCTTGGCTGATTTGCTCACGCATGGCATCGCTGCCATGGCTCTTGATAAACGTATCAGGATCATGATTATTAGGTAGGGTTAAAAACCGTAACTCTTTATCATCAGCAAGCACAGGTAAGGCAACTTCAAGCGTACGCCAAGCGGCTTTTTGTCCGGCACTGTCGCCATCAAAACTCAAAGTCAGCGTTGGATTGAGTGTCAATAGCCGCGATATCTGACTTTCATTGATTGCCGTACCCATCGAGGCGACCGCGCCATAGATGCCCGCTTGATAGAGAGCAATGACGTCCATGTAACCCTCGACCACCAGCCAGCTATTTGCACGCTGCTGGCGCGACTCATAATAGCCGTAGAGTACATGCTGCTTATGAAAGACGGGCGAGTCTGAGGAGTTGATGTATTTTGGCTTGACCTCATCGTCGAGCGCCCGACCACCAAAACCAATGGTGCGACCTTGGTTGTCACGAATAGGAAAAATAACCCGATCACGCAGCAGATCGTAGTCACGGCCAGACTCTGATTGGCGCACGAGCCCTAGTGCCTTAAGTCCTTCAATATCTTGTGGAAACTGATGCTCAAGATGCTGCCAGCCAAATGGCGCATAGCCAAGACCAAAAGTCTCAAAAGTCTCTTCAGTGAGTCCGCGTGACAAAAAGTATTGCTTGGCATGAGGGTGAGTGTGTAGATTATGCTGATAGAACTGCTGGATCTGCTCTAGCAGATCGTACAAATTGCCATCTTGATCAGACGTCTGATCGATACCAATACTATCCATGCCTGCGTCAGTTTCTGTCAGCCACACTGGCGGATAGCCACTATCGTCCGCATGGTTTGAATAATACGGCTCTGATGGATACGAGTCCATCGAATAAGGCGCTGACTCGTAAGCGTCTAGCGGCGAGAAATTATCGTAACCCTGAGCGTCATCATAACTTGACTGGTCTATGTGATTTTGGTCGCTTTGGTCAACATTATTTTGATGACTGGCTTGACGGTTGTTTTGATAGTTATTTCGATAGCTGTCTTGGTTTGTGCCGTCTTGGTTTGCACCGTCTTGATTTACTTTGCTGTGCTCTATTGTTGGGCTAGGTACATTGTGAACTGGCGGCGGTGCAATAGGTTTTGGCGTACGGCGTTGATAGCTGACGTTCTGTTGCTCTTCTTTTGGTACTTCAATGCCTGTTTGTTTAGATAGCTCATTGACTGCTTCGATAAAGGTAAGATTCTCGTAATCACGCAAAAAACTGATGGCATTGCCACCGACGCTACAGCCAAAACAGTGATAGATATTTTTTTGTGGATTGACATAAAAAGAAGGCGATTTTTCACCGTGAAAAGGGCAGCAGCCTTTATATTCACTACCAGCGCGTTTAAGCGTGGTGTGTTTGCCAATGATGCTGATCAGGTCAGCTTGGCTATTGAGTTGTTCAAGAATATGGTTAGGAATGCTCATACAAAAAACAGTTTACCATAGGTCGATTATGTTGGGGCAGAGGTAATAAGGTACTGCTAGAAAAATAAGGCCAACGTAATGTTGACCTTATTATCAATGAATACAGACTGTGTTAGCTAGGCTAAAAGACCTCACATAATCAATTATTATCCATATTACTCACACTGTCGTCATTTAGCGTAGTGCGACGTGTTGGATTGGTATTTAGTGGATCGACGTTGGCTTCTCGTGCAGTCGAGCCAGTGCTTGATTGGCTGGTCACGCGCTCAGCTGACGCTTCAGGCAGACCTAGGCCTACGCTAATACCATTACGTGCAGACGCATTGTTGGCGACTGGAGTGTTGGCAGGCGTTGTGTTTGTCTCTGCTAGTCTCAACTGGGCTGCGTTGCCAATCATTTGGGTTTTGGTCGCGCCATTATATTCGCCCGTTGCCACTGAGTTGTCAGTTGTGCTTGAACGACCAAGCTGTCCAAAGGTAATCTTATTGAGCCAAGAGCGATCACGTTTGGTGCTCAGTTTGACTTTGCCATTACTCGTCAGCATGTTTGGATAGTTGATTTGCAATAGGGTTTTGTACTCATTTGCCAAATCTGTTAGACCAAGTTTTTCGTGGCTATAGGCTAGGACAGCAATGGCATCTGGTACTGACTCACTCAGTGGATAGTACTGGAAGACCCATTTGGCACGGTTGACAGCTGCCACATAAGCTTCACGCTCGATATACCAGTTGGCTGCGCTCATCTCGCTCTCAGCAAACTGATTATAGATAAATGTCATGCGCTGGGCGGCATCTGGTGCATAGGGGCTATTTGGGTATTTGCTAATAAGTTCTTGGAAGTTGGCAAAGGCAATACGTAGATACGCAGTGTCACGCTCCGCTTGGTTTAATTTAAACAGCTTCAAACTCTCAGACGAGCCTTCCATATTGGCAACGCCGCGTACATAGTAAGCATAGCTGACTTGGGGATTAGAAGGATATAGACGGATGAATTGCTCAGCACTCGCTGCTGCCATCTCGTATTTATCGCTTTGATACTGTGCATACATCATATCAAGTAATGCCTGTTCAGCGTATTGCCCAGTTGGGTAAAAGGTACGCAGATTGGTCAGTTCTTCAACACCTTGAACATAGCGGCCTTTATCGATTTGAGCGATGGCATCGTTATAGTAACCTTGCTCTGATTTCTCCGCTGTTTCTACCGCGTCGACATCTTTGGCGCCAGTGAGGTTTTTGAATGTCTGGCAACCTACTAGATTGACGCTAAGCGCAAGTAAGGTGATTGAGGACAGTTTGATAAACGTATTGCCAACAGCTTGCATACTTCTTCTCCGACACAAGACGCATAATAGCAGCAGTGCTATCATGCTATATAAAAAATTAGTGATAAAAAACGATGCTGAGTATTCAGCGATGCACAAGCAACACGTTTTTCATCGAATGCAGTTTTTGTTATGACGTATTGTACTGGTAGATTGGGTCTGATACATAGAGCTTTTATAGTAAGCCTGTAATAGATCAAATGCATTTAATCATATTCAAACGGTTTAAATGGCAAACACTGTCAATAAAAACCAATGGTATTTTTATACTGTATTTGAATATGGCATAGCAATACAGTGCCATAGCATACAGCAAAACATGGCTATACTTTATAGAATAACGTTTGCTTCGTCTATTTTTTCGCTATCTATATTTTACAGGCAGTTTACCATGAGCGGCTATCACGAGCGATACCGAATATCGCTGGCAGGAACAAATATACAGTAAATTACAGCAATGTTATGTTCTAGAGAGCTAAGCAGTAAAGCTTGGCACCTCAGAAGCGCTCAAAAATTCACAGATAGTATGCACTTTTATAGGGCTTGGACGCGTGACATGATACACTAGGGCGGTATTGTCTCCGCTTTTTTGACCTGCATAGCTTTTATTATTTGCTAGAGGTCAAAAAACGACAATTTTTTATTATTTTATCTTTGAATGAAGTCACCTAACAAAATATAGTTAGCAACTTTACATAGTTAGTAACTTTGCTAGGTATCAATCCGCTATGAATAATGATGCCATGACTACCCATTTATCACCGAATCAATCGCTAGAGACTGATTCATCAGCACAAGAGTCACCAATGCCAAATAACGTTTTAAATAATGACGAGCCTGACAATCAAGAAATGATGGATGAGCAGGAAATAATGGACGAGCACACTGATGCTCTTGATAATGACGACTTGCTCGAAGAAGATAGCGATATTGATGAAGAAATTGATGACAGCGACATGGATGAAGGCGACGACGATGAAGCGCCAGTAGCAGGTCAAGCGGTACCAGTGGTGGTAGATATAACGCATATCGTCACAGAAGATGAGTCTGGCTTACGTATCGATAAAGTCGCTTCGCAAGTATTTGCAGACTTTTCGCGCGTGCAATTACAAGGTTGGATCACGGATGGTAGCTTACTTTATAACGGCAGTGTGCAAAAACCAAAGGTTCGTGTCAAAGCAGGTGATGTCCTACATCTATCAACGACGTTGCAGCAGCATAGTGAAGATCAACCAGAAAATATCGATATCGATGTGGTCTATGAGGATGATGATGTGCTGGTGATCAACAAACCTGTCGGTATGGTGGTGCATCCGGGTGCGGGTAACCAGACAGGCACATTAGTCAATGCTTTGCTATATCATTATCCGCAGCAGCATCACTTGCCGCGTGCAGGGTTGGTACACCGTATTGACAAAGACACCTCTGGATTACTACTCATCGGTAAAACCAAACCGGCTCAAATGGCGCTGATGGAGCAGCTAAAAGACAAATCTGTTTATCGTCATTATCAGTGTGTGGTAGCAGGCGATCAAGCAAGCTTGCTGCGTCATCGCCGTATTGATGCGCCGATAGGGCGACATCGTACTCAGCGTACCAAAATGACAGTCATGACTGCCGGCCGTGAAGCGGTAACCCATCTATTAAATGTCACGCCACTGAATGACAACTACTGTCTGTTAGATGTCGGACTGGAAACAGGTCGTACGCACCAGATTCGCGTGCATCTGAGCCATGTGACCCATCCGCTAGTCGGGGACCGTGTCTATGGTGGTCGTCGTCAACTGCGAGCAGGTTTGACAGAAGCACAGCGCCAAGCCATCAGCAACTTCCCGCGCCAAGCATTGCATGCCTATACTCTTGGGTTTGTGCATCCGGTAACTGGTGAGGATATTGAAGTGACGACGCCACTGCCAAAAGACATGCAACTGCTAATAGCCGTATTAAGCGACGGCTATGATGACGAGTAAACGCTATTGAGAAAAGCGGCTGTCTAAAGGTGTTTACGACAATTGCCAAGTTTATAGTGATTTAGTGATGCCAATTTTTAGACAGTCAGTAGATAAAAGGATGGGGCAGTCGTGACAAACAAGCTTCCGATAATAGATAATTTTCCAATGACCATGCTCGCGCAAATGGATGACGTGGCTGTTTTCCAAACGGCTGCTTTTGCGCCGAATAATTTTGACGAACCTGCTACCGCAAGCCAGCAAAGAGGGCTTGACAGTCAAGCAAACCATCAAGCAAATTATGGCGCGCTAAATCTAGGCCTGCATGTCAACGATGAGGCGGCAAAGGTATTAGGTAATCGTATGAGTCTGTTGGCTGCGATTAATACACAGATGGCAAGTGAGTCATCACAAACTGAGCAACATACTGCTATTCACAGCTTACATTGGGTCAGTCAGATTCATGGTAAACAGATCCATGATATTGATACGACGCCTTTGAGCATGGCACCAATGGCGGCTGACGCCATAATCAGCAAGCAAAGTGGTCGTGGACTGGCGATCATGACGGCAGATTGTGTGCCGATTGTCTTATACCAACCCGCTAGCGGTAAAATCGCCGCCATTCATGCAGGCTGGCAAGGATTAGCGTGCGGCGTGATTCGAGAGACTGCTCAGCGCTTTACCGATTCAGGGGCTATACAGGCTTGGATAGGGGTGTGTATCAGTCAGGCCAATTATGAAGTGAGTCATCAAGTTCGTGACCAATTATTGGCTGGTTGCTTAGATAATCAATTACTCACGGCGTCAGATAGTGATAATTTTGACAGTTTATATGTGATGCGCTCAGATAGTGGTCTTGAAAATCATAGCGATACTCAGCATTTACATAAGACAGTTGATAAACTATCGAATTGCGCTACAGTGCACACGCATAAAGTTAAGCTAAACTTACCAAAACTGGCCGCTGATCAATTAACAGCTGCTGGCGTGTCGATAGATAGTAAAGAACCTATCAGCTGTAGCTATGCAGATCGGCATTACTATTCTTATCGTCGTCAAACGCATATGCAGCAGCCTGCAACGGGAAGAATGGCGCTCGTGATTGTGCGCCGCGCCGCTACGTAGATGTCAGCTCACAACTAACAAACCTATTGAGTGCGCTGAGTCGTTTTGCACTCGTACACTATATTATTTTTATTTAACCATTATTGTCATTATTAGAGTCTGTATGAATACAACTAGCGAATCCTCAAAAATATCTCCTGATAGTACGCCTAACGTATCGATTGCCGTTATTTTCCATAGCAACTATGGTCATACTAAGCGTGTCGCTGAAGCGATTGTACAAGGCGCGCATCAGCAATTACCAGAGGCCCAAGCAAAAGCGGTTGATATTCATGATATTGACTGGGATTATTTAGATCAGGCAGATCTATTGGTTTTCGGTAGCGCGGTATATATGGGCAGCGTCACCGCTGAATTCAAAACCTTTATGGATGAAACCTCAAAGCGTTGGTACAACCGCACGTGGGAAGGCAAATGGGCCGCAGCTTTTGCCAACTCAGGCGGTCTGAGCGGTGATAAACTTGCCGTGTTGCAGCAAATTTCTTTGTATGCCATGCAGCACGGCATGAACTGGATTGGGCTGCCGCTTATGCCGACGGGTCATGAGGCACACGATCTCAATCGTCTGTCTAGCTTCTTAGGTTTGATGACGCAATCTCTCGATGGCCCGCCTGAGGAGACGCCAGGAAAAGGAGATATTGATACCGCTATTTGGTTTGGTGATCATTTGGCTAAAACCATCATTAAACATCAGCCAGCGGATAGTAAGCGTTAGATAACACAGTGGGTGACAGGCTACTCCAGTAAAAAAGCAGACACTATTGATGTCTGCTTTTTTTATGTCAATGTTATGGAGTAACCATTTTATGGAGCAACCAGATTAGTCGGTACAGGCTTAACAGGAATAGGGCTATCAACAAATTGGAAATGTTGACAACCAGTCAGCATTAGCGACGCTATCAGCAGACAAATAGAGGTAAGTGACTTCATAATAGTATCTCAGAGACGATATATTACCCAGTAATATATCTTGTATGTCTATCTATCGTTAGAAGCGATGACAGTTAAAAGTAAGGTTTACTTTTAGGTATTATATATAAAAACAGGTCGGTTATATAACCTTAAAAAGGTACGAAGACTTGGCTTTGTTTTTGAAGAAATTATTTATTCAGTCATGACGTAACTTGTCTACTATGCGTTTGTATTAGCTATAGTCAATCAATATTAAAAGTGGTACGAGGCAGACGAGTGCAAGTACTACAGTAGTAGGCTAAACGAGTCTAACGCTGTAACACTTTAATAGTGGTTCGACTATATATCAATGACTAACATGACGAGTCTTATAAACTATCTCTGCTGTTAGGATTGATAGCGGTTATCAGATAGCGGCTTGAGGGTCAATCATTTAGCAGTATCGACAGATGTTTGAATGGGTTGTGTTATAAATAAGAATAGTGATAATATGTTGAAAGCTGACCAAATAGTCAGGTATATAGCAGTACTAATTCTTGGCAAAAGCTCCTGATAATTACTGCTATTTATGGTCGATTTATTTGCTATAAAAGAGTGTGCGATATCCTGCTCATCGACATCCTGCAAATGCGACATAGAATAAATAGTAAGTATATTAAAAACTAAAAACGTACTTGCCGATAAACTTACTTGAGCGGTTGCAGCAAAATATAGATTAAGCGTTTACCTTTCGTACTCAAACCACGAATGCTTCTCAGTCTTATACTCACTTTCATTATTTTAGCCGAGCCTTGCTATGATTAGTTTTTATCTCAATGGAAAATACCATGAGCTAACCCAGCTTAACCCCAATACGACAGTGCTTGAGTATCTACGATTGCATGAAGGCCAAACGGATACGAAGGAAGGCTGCGGCAGTGGTGACTGCGGTGCTTGTACGGTAATGGCTCAACGCCTGCCTAGCACTAACCAGCAAACGCTTAATGATGAAAATGGCAACGAAAAAAATGCTACGCCTCCATTCTATACGATTAACTCCTGTATTACGCTAGTGTCGCTGATGGACGGTCATCACCTGATGACAGCGTCCTACTTGGCGGAAAATCCTGAGCATCATCCAGAACGTGCTTTGCTGCATCCAGCACAGCAGGCGATGGTTGAGTGTCACGGGTCGCAGTGTGGTTTTTGTACCCCTGGGTTTGTCATGTCACTGGCTTGCGTTTACGAAAACAATCGTATGCAGACAAGTTCAGAAGCAGCAAGTCAGAGTGATGCTAAGCAGTTGAGCTATGATGAAGTGGTTGCGTCAATATCGGGCAATTTATGTCGCTGTACAGGCTATCGTCCGATTATCGAGGCAGGCCTACTGATGAGCGATATCGGTCAGAAAAGAGAGGCAGAGCAGTCGGTGGTGAAAGACTTGACTATCAGTCTCGCAACAGACGCGATGGGTAGTACAAAGGAATCAGCAGTATCTGCAAATGCGCCAGCTGAAGCCGAGTCGGACAATGTAGAGTCAACAGCCATTGCCCCTGCACTCAATGATGCTGGGCGACAGTTATATATACCCAAGTCACTAGACGAGCTTAATCAAATATTAGCAGCTAATCCGCAGGCGACGATCTGGGCAGGTGGTACGGATTTGGGATTGAGTGTGACCCAGCATCTAATCGATCACGAGATCATTATTCAGCTCTCAGGTATTGAGGCGCTAAAGTCTTGGTCGCTATCAGATGCAAATAGTAACACATCGACTGACGAACAAACTAAAAGTCAGTCGCTAGTGCTAGGTGCTGGCATGAGTTACAAGCAAATGCTCCCTGTGCTTGAGCAGTATTTTCCAAGTTTTGCGCAAGTGTTTGAGCGCATTGCCTCTCCGCAAATTCGTAATATGGGCACCATCGGCGGCAATATAGCCAACGCTTCTCCAATTGGTGATTTGCCACCGATTTTATTGGCGTTAGATGCGTCTATTCATTTGCGTCATTGCGCGCCGAATCGTGAAGAGCCAAGTCATGCGCCTTATACGGATGAGATCATACCGTTATCAGCATTTTTCTTAGATTATAAAAAGACCAAGCTGCAAGCAGGCAGTTATATTGTCGCTATTCATATTCCTTTGATGCAAGATCATCAGCATTTATTTATTCATAAGATTAGCAAACGCTACGAAGATGATATCTCAGCGTGCTTGCTTGCGGCGCGGCTTGATGTGTCAGCAGATGGTGCAATTATCGACAATGCAAAGCTTGGGCTCGGCGGCATGGCAGCGATACCACTGCTTGCAGTGCACTGTCAGCAAGCGCTTATTGGTCAAGCTACTGATGTTGCAAGTTTTGAGCAGGCGGCACAGGTGCTATCTGCAGATGTCACACCGATGACGGATGTCAGAGCCAGCCGTGAATATCGCATGCATGTGGTGCAGCGTCTACTGGTGAAGTGCGGTAAACAATTAGTAGCAGAGAGGCAGGCTGAGAGCGCTTGACTGTCAGCGTAATTGAGTATCAATACTGCGTCATGAGTGTATTTGTCAGAAATAAAAAAGCGCATCAGTAAATGCGTACTAATAGAAGAGATTTGCTATGAGCCATCATTCGTCTTTATTTGACAGTTATAGTATCCGCCGCGTGCGTCCGCCAAAAAACAAGATCGGCACGTCAGCCAAACACGATAGTGCGATTACCCATGTGATGGGTACGGCAACTTATGTGGATGATATTACCAAACCACAAGGCACGCTACATCTAGCAGTAGGTAAAAGCAGCCATGCTCATGCACGTATATTGAGTATGGATTTGAGTGCTGTCAGAGAGGCTGATGGGGTCGTTGATGTTTTAAGTTTTAAAGATTTACCGGCGCAGACAGATATCGGTGCGGTGTTTGATGGTGAGCCACTGATGGTGAATGACATTACAGAGTATGTCGGTCAGACGCTATTTGTGGTGGTGGCAACCAGCCATCGCGCTGCCAAAAAAGCCGCCACCAAGGCAGTAGTAGAATATGAGCCATTGCCAGCGGTACTTAGTATTGATAAAGCGCTAGAGCAAGAGTTATTTGTGCGTCCAAGTCATTTTATGAAGCGTGGTGATGCGGCGACGGCGCTTGAGAGTGCACCGATTCGTATTGAAGGTCATATTCATATGCGCGGGCAAGAGCACTTTTATCTTGAAGGACAAGTGTCGTATGTGGTGCCTTGTGATGATGGCGGGCTGGAAGTGTATACGTCGTCACAGCATCCAAGTGAAGTGCAGCAGCTCGTCGCCGAAGTGACGGATTTGCCCTTTCATGCGGTCAATACGGTCGTACGCCGTATGGGTGGTGGTTTTGGTGGTAAAGAAACGCAAGCCGCGGCATGGGCGTGTCTGTGCGGTATCGTTGCCAAGCGCCATAACGTTCCTGTCAGTATGCGGTTAGATCGCCAAGATGATATGGTCGTGACCGGTAAGCGTCATGAGTTTGCCAATCGTTATGAGGTTGGCTTAGATAAGTCTGGGCGTATATTGGGCGTCGATATGCAATTGGCTGGTCTGTGCGGTTATGCGCCAGACCTATCTGATGCCATCGTCGATAGAGCGATGTTCCACTGTGATAATGCCTATTACTATCCAGCGGCTCGTGTGGCGGGTCATCGCTGTAAGACGCATACCGTATCCAATACGGCCTATCGAGGATTTGGTGGTCCACAAGGGCTAATGACCGCTGAATATATGATGGACCATATTGCCTATACATTAGGGCAGGATCCGCTGCAAGTGCGCTTAACAAACTTATATCAAGATGGTCAAAGCACCCATTACGGTCAGACCATTGAGCATTTCGATTTAGCAAACATCATGACCAAACTGGCAGCCGATTGCGATTACGACAAGCGCCGTCAACAAATTATAGCAGCCAATAAACAAGCCGCCGCTGAAGGTAGTGACAAGCGTTTAGGTATCGCGCTAACGCCCGTAAAATTCGGTATTTCATTTACGGTGCAGGCGCTCAATCAGGCGGGTGCGCTGGTACACGTTTATACCGATGGCAGCATCCATCTCAACCACGGCGGTACGGAGATGGGGCAGGGTTTATATATTAAAATCGCCCAAATTGTCGCCAATGAGTTCGATGTGGATCTAGATACAGTAAAAGTGTCAGCGACTCGTACGGATAAGGTACCTAATACCTCACCAACTGCCGCGTCATCAGGTACCGATATCAACGGTAAAGCAGCGCAAAATGCCTGTCTAAGCATCAAAGCACGCATTGTTGAATTTGCAGCTGAGCATTTTGAGGTGTCACAAGAAGACATACGCTTTGAACAAAACCATGTCTATATCGGTGATAAAAAGACACTAACCTTTGCCGAAATGATTCAGCTGTCGTATCAAAATCGCATCAGCCTATCGTCTACTGGCTACTATAAAACGCCGAAGATATTTTATGATCGCTCTAAAGCATGGGGACGTCCGTTTTTCTACTTTGCGCTAGGTGCTGCTTGTGCTGAGGTTGAGATTGATACGCTGACAGGTGAGTACAAAGTG
This sequence comes from Psychrobacter sp. AntiMn-1, assembly GCF_001854065.1. Taxonomy (NCBI): domain Bacteria; kingdom Pseudomonadati; phylum Pseudomonadota; class Gammaproteobacteria; order Moraxellales; family Moraxellaceae; genus Psychrobacter; species Psychrobacter sp. AntiMn-1. The sequence goes on from NZ_CP012969.1 coordinate 239,610, forward strand.
CTGCGCTGTGATGTGCTGCATGATGCAGGACAATCAATCAACCCTGCCATTGACATCGGTCAGATTGAAGGGGGTTTTGTGCAAGGTATGGGCTGGCTCACAGCAGAAGAGCTGATCTGGAATGATAAAGGAAAGCTTGCATCCGACAGTCCTGCCAACTATAAAATTCCAACAGCGCATGACTTGCCTAAGCAGTGGAATGTCAAATTATATGATCGCAAAAACGAAGAACAAACGATTTATAACTCTAAAGCCGTTGGTGAGCCGCCGTTTATGCTGGCTGCCAGTGTCTGGTGCGCTCTCAATAACGCGGTGGCTAGCCTTGGAGACTACAGAAAAAATCCAGAGCTGACCATGCCTGCGACCCCAGAAGCCGTATTAAAAGCAGTTATGCGTATGGAAGGTTCGTCTTGGGATCTAGAGACCAAGGCGGACAAGGATACGATGGATAGCCTTGCCAAAGGTGTAGAAGAAAAGGGCGATCTCTATAACGACAAAGTCATGCCGCAAGATGTGCGTCATGCCAAAGATATCGATCCAAAAGAGGTAGCCGGTAAACAGACCGATGAGCAGCCAGAGGCGATAGAGCACCCAAATGTTGCAGGGGCAAGAGGTCCTGCGCACAGTGAGTGAGTCATTAGCCCCGCCAGACATCTGGTATGAAGGTCTAGCGCGATATCAGCAGCGCGGCATGGCTCATGTGTTGGCAACGGTCGTGGCTGTGAATGGTTCGGCCCCGCGTGCACTACAGGCAAAGATGATTATCACGCAGGATGGTATCGTAGATACGCTGGGTGGCGGCGGTCTAGAGCACGATGTGATTACTACTGCTCGTCAGCTATTAAGTGGTGAGATATCCGCCACGGTATCCAAACAAGTCAAACCAAAAATTTCTGAAGCTAATGAGACAAGCGCGTCAGCTTCTTCTAAAACAGTACGCCGAGACGCGGTTTATACTAAGCATTACCCGTTGGGTGCGAAATTGGCCCAATGCTGTGGCGGTAGCGTCACTGTTATGTTCGAATGCTTTAACGTGACACCGCCAATGTCTGTACTGGTATTTGGAGCAGGTCATGTGGCATCAGCGCTCATGACTATCCTTGCTGAATTGCCATGTCAAGTAGATTGGGTAGACAGTCGCCCAGAGATGTTTGAGCGTTACTTGATTGATAAAACCAACTCCAGTGAAACGGGCCAAGCAGGCAACAGTGCCTACCAAAACCCTACACCGAATCAATCACAACTCTATCAGCTACCAAGGCATATCCGTCCGCATATCGATGACGATCCTGTCGATTTTGTGCGTCCATTTATCGAGCAGGGTGGTCAGCGTTTTATTTTGGTTATGACGCATGACCATAGTGTGGATTTTGAGCTGGTGCGCGCAGCATTAGATACTATTTCTGATATCTGCTTAGCTGATAGTAAGCGCTCGGATATCTCATTACCTTATATTGGCTGTATTGCCTCATCCACCAAAGCCAAACGTTTTAGAGATCGTTTGATTCAGCGTGGCTATAGTGAGCAACTAGTCAATCAGCTCATCATGCCAATCGGATTACCAATTGGTGGTAAAGAGCCGATGGCGGTGGCCGTGTCTATCGTAGCGCAGCTATTACAACGTTATCATCAGGTTGCTCTTTGAAGGGACTAATTACTTCATGAAACCGTGTCATTTTTCATTAAATAATTAAAACGCTCAGTACTACTACGCCATTGTGAGACTACCAAATGACCCTACATATTTATCAAGCTCATTTATTACATTATATTAGCGAAGATGACCTTGCTAAGCGTACGGCTGCTGAATTATCCGATACTAGAATTCCTGAATTTTTCGTAAATCTGACCGTTGATAAAGATACAACGTTGCTTCCAGTAATTGCAGGCGTGCGTGTTTACCCTGAGTATATTGCCGACGGCGCACTTGTTATTGATGATGAGACTGGACTGATTATTAATTATGGCAGTCGAGAGGCGATGCTAGCAAATTATGTGCTGACCGCTACTAATGACGGTCAAGAACCAGTACAGATTCATGACCATCGGCACAAACTCATCATGCCGGGTTTTATCGATACCCATGTTCACTATCCGCAGATAGATATGATCGCCGCTTATGGTGAGCAACTGCTCGACTGGCTCAATAATTATACCTTTGTGACGGAAGCCAACTTTGGTAATCCAAAAATAGCGCATGATACCGCGCAGTTTTTTTTGAACCAATTACTTGCCAATGGCACGACCAGTGCGATGGTTTTTGCGACCAGTCATCCATTATCTGCCGAAGCGTTTTTTGCTGAAAGCCATAGGCTCAATACGCGTATGATCACGGGTAATGTCTTGATGGACCAAAATGCGCCTGAGCCGCTATGTGTGCCTGCTGAGCAAAGTATCCGTGACACTCAAGATATCATTGATAATTGGCATGAGCGTGGGCGTCAGCATGTGGCCATCACCCCGCGCTTTGCGATTACGTCGAGCCCTACACAATTACGTCTGGCAGGTGAGTTGTATGCCAGCCATGACAGTGTGTATTTGCAAACGCATCTGGCAGAAAACCGTGATGAGGTGGCTTTTGTGCAGGAGCTGTATCCCAATCATAAAGGTTACCTCGACGTCTATGATGATATGGGATTACTGGGCCGCCGTACCACCTTGGCACATGGTATCTATCTTGAGACACCAGAATACGAGCGTCTACGCGCGACTGGTACGCAGATATCACATTGTCCAACGTCCAATCTGTTTTTGGGTAGTGGGCTGTTCGATTTACCAAAGACGTTAAGTTATACCGGTGTTAGTATCGCCACCGACGTTGGAGCAGGCACGAGCTTATCGATGCTCACGACGTTATCAGAGGCATACAAAGTCCAGCAACTACAAAGTAATCAATTATCAGCACACCAAGGGTTGTATCAGATCACTTTGGGCAATGCGCAGTCGCTACTATTAGATGATAAGATTGGTAGCTTTATGCCCAATAAAGAAGCGGACTTTGTCGTGATTGATATGAAGGCCACAGCATTGTTAGAGCGGCGTATGGCGCAGACCAAAACCCTTGAAGAGCAGTTATTTGTGCTGATGATGCTGGGTGATGATAGAGTGATTGAGCAGACGATAATTGCCGGTCAGAGCCGCTATCGAAAATCTACGGTCTGATAAACTGGCGAAAAACATGAGTCACAAAAAAGCCCCATTTATATATCATAAACGGGGCTTTGATTGGTCTGTATCTTTTGTTCTGTGCTTTTTTGTCTGTGCTTATGAGATAGCTTGGCGGCTTTTTTCCTAACTGGCATTTTCTAACTCAATAAGCACATCCCAGTCCGTAATGTCTATCTCATGGCAGTTGTTACCTTCGCCATTGATACGATCAATCACCAAAAAATCACTGTCGCGCCCAAGCGCCAGTAAGGGATGATGCCAAACGTTGGCAGCATACTGTACGCCTTGATGCGACTTGGCATAAAACACGGCCAGATCATCAGGCGATTGCGGCGGCGTGCCTGCTTTGGCAACGACGACGACATAATCCTGACCTTCCATCGAGACAAATGCTTGCGTGCCAAACGGATGATACTCCATGACGGAGAGGGCAATCGGATTCTCACGTTTTTTGGCCCGAAAGATACTCATACCGACAGTGCCACCCTCAAGCTGACTCGCAGCAAGCGCATGATGGCGAACCGCATAGCCATTATTGATCTCATAAGTGTTGTCAGCGGTTTGCTCCTCCTCACTATAGCGCTCGATAACCGAGCCGTAAGGGGCAAAGTCGGCTTTGGTCAAAGGCTGAGCCGTTAGGATGACACTCATTATTTAGTACCCGCCTGATCTGCTACTTTGCCAAACACGCGCACGCGGCTGATACCGCCATCGGGGAAGATATTGACTCGAATATGCGAGATAGGCTGGTCTATCAGGAGTTTGTCGTTACCAAAGGTATGGACATCATCCGCATTGGTCTTTTGCGGCTCAAGCAACGTATCCCAAAACATACTTTGCGTCACTAAGGTTTGCTCTGGGGTATTTGGCGAGTAGACGGCTTGAATGGAGACTTTATCAGGGTAGTTGCCTTTAAAATGAGCGGTATCGATTTCGATAGAATCCACGATACCTGCTTGACCTAAGGCAATAATACACCAGTCATTGCCTGGCTCACGGCGGCGACGCGTCTCCCAGCCATCACCCATATTGGGCGCTTTGGTCGGTAACAGTAGATTGCTGGCGGCACCAAAATGTGCGTCGTTACTGGCGATTGCACGACCGCCATTTAACGCGCCTGCCAAGTCGAGCATTTCACCTTGATTGTTTAGGCTGGCATCAAGTTGGATATCACCATAGACACGCAGTCGAGCCACGCCGCCATCTGGGTAAATATTCAAACGGATATGTGTGACCGTTTGCTCGTTATCAGTTTCGATAAACTCATGGTGATTGCCCTGTAGTGGGGTCATGCCAACAAGGGGCTGCCAGTTTTTACTGTCCCAGTCTTTTTTACTGAGACTAGTAAGCTCAATTTCATCTTGCTGTAGTAGCTCTGGCGCGTATAAGCTATCGACACTAGCAGAAGAGGGGAAGTTACCCGTAAAGTGACTGGTATCAATATCGAGACCCGCAATTTTGGTCGGACGCGCCAGCTGAATGATTAAATAATCATAGCCCAAATGACGCTTACGACGCGTCTCCCAGCCGTCCATCCATTTGCCGTTATCATCAAATTTGCCGACCACAAAGACAGGCGCATCAGGGTTTAGGATGCGGCTTTTATCCGCAAAAAAGTCATCGGTCGCAAATAGCGCTTTGGCACCCAAGCGACTGTCAGCCACGTTAGATTTTTTAGTAAAGGCTGGCAGGCTCTCAGGCAGATTGTTTGCTGAGATAATTTGTCCGACTTCTGAGGTGTTTTGACTCATCATGATTCCTTTTGTTTAATATTAGGTTTAATTGATCGTGTGCCGCTTGTTTTATTTATTCGACACACTGCGATGTATTCAATGAGCGAGACAATGGCAAAAGCTACATCCAGTTGGCTGTATTGTCTGGTGTTGCAGGATGGTTCTCATACCAGTGTTTGGCAATCTCATCACGGCGGCATATCCAAACGTCAGGCTTATTGGTGATGTATTGCAAAAACTGCTTTAACGCTTTGATACGTCCTGCCCGTCCGATAATACGGCAATGCAAACCGATGGTCAGCATTTTGGGGGTTTCTGCGCCTTCTTCATACAGGGTGTCAAAGCTGTCTTTGAGGTATTGATAAAATGGCTCGGCGTGAGTAAACCCCGGGCTAGAAGAAAAGCGCATGTCATTGGTCTCTAAGCTATAAGGGATGACCAAATGCGGCTTGCGTGTGATTAGATCGCCTTCTTGGGCTTTGACATTGAGCCAGTAAGGCAGCTCATCGCCATAGGAGTCAGAGTCATAGTGATAGCCACCTTGTTCGACGACCAGCTCGCGCGTGTTTGGGCTATCGCGTCCCGTGTACCAGCCGAGCGGCTGTTTGCCGAGCATGCGCTCAAATATGTTGGTTGCACGGCGAATGTGCTCACGTTCCGTCTCGCGGTACATATATTGATAAGTGATCCAGCGTAGACCGTGACTGGCAATCTCATGACCGTCTTCTAATACGCGCTCGATAATATGCGGGGTTTTTTCGGCAGCGGCAGCACAAGTAAAAGTGGTGATAGGAGCGCCGTACTCTTTAAATACATCCAACACCCGCCACACACCAACACGGCTGCCGTATTCAAATGCAGACTCAATAGACTGGTGACGGTTGTTAAACTCGGGCGTACCCAAGATATCCGACAAAAAGCGCTCGGACTGTCCATCGCCGTGGATGACGCTATTTTCTGCCCCTTCTTCGATATTTAAGACAAACTGTACGGCGATTTTTGCACCGCCTGGCCAATTGGCTTTTGGTGGCTTGCCACCGTAGCCTTTTAGGTCGCGTGGGTATGTATTTTGATCAAAATCACTGATGATTTTTTTGCTCATTGTTTATGTTCCTATATCTCGTAGAGCCTTAAATATTTAATTGAATATTGCTCGCCAAGGAAAGTTTTCTATTGATAACAAACTACAGGGATGATGCGTACGCTACAAGCTGCTGACGTTCTGTATCTGTTAACTGAGTGATATTACCAAGTGGCATATAGCCAGTTTGTACCGCAGTAACAATTTTTGCTTTGTGTATTTTTAGGTCTTCTGGTGTTTGCAAAATAATACCGGCTGGCGGTGCGGCAAAGCCTTGCTGTGTGGGCTGCACTGCATGACAAGTGCTACAGCGTGTATGTACAACATCCATCATAGCGTCATCTACTGATGCGCTCACTGGTACGGCTTCAGCAGCAGTGGCAGCATTATTGCTAACACTGCTATTATTAACGTTATCAGTATTAGTAGTCGCGCTTGTAGCTGTTGGGGTGCTATTAGTTGTCGTAGGTGTTACTGCGGCAGTAGCGGGCATTGCAGGCGCTGGATCAATTGGTTCAGGTCGCATCCAAATAATCAACAATACCGTCAGTATGGCTGGGATAACCAAGTAGCGTGGTTTTTTATGCCCCAAATGTTTTTGGTTAAAATAATGACGTGCCGTTGCAGTGATAACGCCGACGAAGACCAATACCAACCAACCTTTTTCATGAGCATACATCATCGGATAGTGGTTGCTAATCATGGTAAAGATGAGTGGCAGGGTAAAGTAGTTATTCATCAGTGAGCGGTTTTTGGCTTGCAGTGCCAATTCAGCGACTTCTTTGCCCGGTTTTTCGCCGCGCCGCACACAGTCTACGAGCGCTCGCTGCGCTGGCATAATACCGAATAATACGTTACCGACCATCACCGTGCCCAAAATCGCCCCGATATGGATGAACGAGGCGCGATCACTAAACAGCTGATAAGAACCCCAACTCGCGATAACCAACAAGATAAAAATCAGGGTACTAAAGATAAAGGCGTTTTTACCCAAATGACTGCGCACAATGACTTCGTAAATAAAGTAACTACCAAATAAAAACAGCAAGCTTGTCGCAATGGCACCGATACTGGTAAAAGGCACTTTGCTTGGATCGATCAGATAGGCAGTTGCATTGGCATAATAGACGATAGACATCATCGCCGCGCCCGTCAGCCAAGTCGTGTAAGCTTCCCACTTAAACCAATGTAGCGTTTTTGGCATTTCCTCTGGTTCGAGCTTGTATTTGGCAATCTCATAAAACCCGCCACCATGTACGGCCCACAGATCTCCTGAGATGCCTTTGTCTGCTTTCCACTGTGGTGGCTTGCGTAGGCTCAGATCCAGCCACACAAAATAAAACGATGCACCAATCCATGCCACCCCTGCGATAACATGAAACCAGCGAAAAAATAAACTCAACCATTCGAGAAGATAAGCGCCCATGCGGTAAATGTCCTTTAATATGACAATGTCTAAATAAAATGGCTATGAGCGGATAACGATTTTCGCTCACAGTTTTTTGATAATAAGGGTCGGTTATGATCCGCGGTAGGTACTATAACCATGCGCACTCAGAAGTAATGGCACGTGATAGTGGCTTGCGTCTTTTATCACAAAGTCGATGACCACCTGCGGATAAAATGCCGTCAACTGCTGGGCATCAAAATATGCCTGAGTATCAAACGTCACGGTATAGCGCCCCGTATCTAGCTGACGCTCAGTGCCATCAATGCTTGACTCAAACTGCCAAGCATCTGGTGTCACGCGGCCATCGTGATTGGTCGTCCCATGCGCAAGCAGTATCGTGCCACCGCTGTCTGGTATGCGGTGTAGGCGGACGGCGATATCAGCTGCAGGCGTGCCCAAATGAGTGTCTAAGATATGTGACGATAAGGTGGCAGACATAAGGCTTCCTTTGTATTTAGTAAAGACGTAAATAGAGTAATGATGCTAGCGTATTTGATAAGTAGAACGTCGGACAAACATTGATAGTAATAATGTGGTTTGATAGCTGTTGATCATCTAAGCATTACCTAATAGTTTGCTTAGACGTAAACGTGTGATTTTATTTTGCTCAGCGGCGGCATTGGCCAGCTCTGTGGCACGGTCGTTTGGCAGGCGCGCTAATAACAGATCCAGCATTTGCTGCGCGCTTTTGCCGGTTGCAAAGACAATAAAAATAAAACCAAATTTATCAAGATAATCTTGATTGCCTTTAGCGAGCGCTTCGAGTACGTCGTCTGCCGCATCATTAGCGCCAGATTGCTCATGGGCGGCGCTACTTTGTGTGTTGCGATACTTCTCTTTTAACGAAGCCACATTACCGATCTGCGGATGTCCATCAAATGCTTCTAGCAAGTTGGCCTCATTGGTTTGCACGTCATGCCAGATAGCATCGCTACTTGCTAAGAGCGCATCGAAATCTGCAAAAGGACGCGCATTGGCAAGCTTATTTGCCCAAACGCTACTGGTACAGCAGATTAAAAGCTGAGCAATAGCTACTTCCTGAGACAAATTATTAAATTGCGCTAAGGTTAAGCTCATGGTGATATCCTTTTTGTTGATATGACAGCCCATTATGTGGACTGGATAACTATTGTTTAATAAAGGTTTATACATGGTGGTTTTTTGCTTAGACTTAGCGATAGCAATCGATGTTTTTATGGTTCATTTTTTAGTTTTTCGACGTTTGCATTTTTATTTAAGCAAACCCACAGTGCGTATTTAAGTTGCTAGCTTTCTAATCATGATAAATTGACGATACAGAACGTATTTTTTGAGGAAATACTAATAGTTGAGCCGCAAAATGACATGGCAGTATAGTTTTGGTCGTAATACGTGTGATTTATAATTACCATTCTGCTAAAACCTGACTAATTGGTCAACTGTTTTATGAGAATTTTTTTATTTGGTGGCTCATGCTGCGAAAATCTGTGCATTGATATATAAAAACATTCAAAAATATAGCGACTATTTTGTCGAACCAGCCACTTGGAGTGAGATACCATTGTTATGACTCAAGATAATCAGAAAGAGGATATCCTGACTACTGATGCGCCATCGCATCGTAGTCAACAAGTTACGCGCGCGCACAATCAAGCGTTGATACTGGCAGCCGCTGAAGAGGAGTTCGTGCTCCAAAGCTATCGCGGCGCTACAATGCAAGGCATCGCTGATCGAGCAGGACTGCCTAAAGCCAACGTTCACTATTATTTTAAAAACAAAAAAAACCTATATATGGCGGTGCTACGCTCGATTATTGAAGAATGGAATGACGGCTTGGTGACCATGACAGTGGACAGCGATCCAAAAACTGTCATTGAAAAGTTTGTCCGTACCAAGCTGCATCAAGCTTTTGTCAATCCTAGTCGTCATAAGTTGTTTGCCATTGAGGTCATCGGCGGTGCGCCTCACTTGCACGAATTTATGTCAACAACGATGAAAGATTGGGTAAATGATAAAGCGCAAGTCATGAAAGAGTGGCATAAGCAAGGCAAGATTGGGATTACAGATCCCTTGCAACTACTAATTTTGATATGGGCGACGACCCAGCGTTACGCTGAATTTGAGATTGAAATTGTCGGCCTGATGGACAAAACAGCTTATGACGCAGAAGATGAAGCGCGCGCAGCAGATTTTCTAGTGCCTTTTATTTTACGAGGCTGTGGACTTGAATGACTATATACAGTTAAGTCATTGTGATTAAGCGATCACAGTGGACGAGGTGCATAAACAAATTTTATGGCACCTCGTTTTACTTTCAGACAGGGCTAAACATTCAAATTTATGCCACTTTTTGCGCTGTTTTTAAGCCATCTTCGGCATGTTGTTCAGCCGTATCAAATTCTACACCGTAGTTTTTTGGTAGGATTATATCAAGCGTGATTGCCACAATACCGGACATCGTCACCGCTGAGCCAAAGATGTTTTGGAAAAATTGCGGCGTCTGTGAGAGTACGTCAGGAACGAATGCAATACCCGTTGCTAATCCTAGTGACGTGGCGATAATCAAGACATTACGATGGGTAAAATCCACGGTGGATAGTATACGAATACCCGCAGTTGCGACAGTGGCAAACATCAGTAGCGTGACCCCGCCTACGACAGGCTTGGGCAGCTGCGTGAAAATCGCACCAAGGATAGGAAATAGACCCATCAGGCACAAGATACCGCCAACATAAAAACCAACATAGCGACTGGCAATCCCCGTCATCTGAATCACGCCGTTATTTTGGCTAAAGGTTGTCACAGGAAAAGTGTTGAATACAGCCGCAATCAGCGAGTTGACACCATCACCCAACACACCACCTTTAATGCGCTTCTCATAGAGAGGGCCTTTGATCGGTTCGCCTGAAATCATCGAGGTAGCGGTCAAGTCGCCTGAGGTCTCAATACTGGTAATGATGTACATAAAGGCAATGGGAATAAATGCCTGCCAATCAAAACCAAAACCATATTTGAAGGGAATGGGAACGGTGAAAAAATCCGCTTTAGACACCAATGAAAAATCAATGCGCCCCATAAATACGGCAGCGAGCAAGCCTAACATCAGACCGATAAAGATAGCACTTGAGCGAATAACCTTATTGTTAATAATGCTAATGAGCACCACACTGACGAGTACGCCACCACCTAAGAGTAGGTTTGGAATACTACCGAAATCCTCAGCACCAAACCCACCTGCCAAATCAGTGAGACCTACCTTTGTTAGGGACAAACCAATCGTGACAATCACACAGCCAGTAACAATAGGGCTCATAAATGATTTGAGTTTGGTGATAAATTGACTCAAAAATATCTCAACAAATGCACCGAGAAACGACACACCAAAGATAACGGATAAAATCTCTTCAGGACTACCACCGCGGTTTTTTACTACAAATCCTGCGGTCAATACTGCCGCCAAAAAACCAAAACTGGTGCCTTGTAATGCCATAAGGCCAGAGCCGATGGGCCCTACTTTTCGCGTTTGAATAAAAGTCGCGACTCCAGATACGATTAAGGACATGCTTAGCAGATAGGGGATATGTTCCCCTAAACCTAAAGTGCCACCGATGATTAATGAAGGGGTAATAATACCAACGAAAGCAGCAAGTACGTGCTGTATGGCACCTAAGAATGCTTTGATAGGGTTGGGGCGGTCGTGCAGTCTATATAATAAATCAGTATTTGCTGGAACGTTTTCACTCATGGTGGTTTCCTCCTAGAATAACTGCTTAGCACCCAATTAACTGTATATATCAGACAACGTAACAAATCATTAGATAAAAATTAAAATCCAATCCTTGACCTGTTTTTTATCGATTCAAATAATAGGGGTAAGTTCCCGACCTTAAAATAGACAACAGTAATAGTTTATATTTGTTGGCCAATATCTAAATAACCTGACCAATTAGTCAGACCTATTTAGGATATAGGTAAAATGAAAGTTAATGCAATGTTTTTTTTGGTACTAACCGGTTTACGGGTTTATTACTAACAATAAGGAAGAAAAATGAGTTCGAATGAAGGGTACCTAAGAAGAGTGCATAAGACGGCGGGCAGGTTTTACTAAGTAGGTTTTATCACTTTTCTTCTAGCAGCTTATGACACAAAAAAGCCTTAATCATATTCATTATGATTAAGGCTTTTTGTATGAGTAAATTCTAACGTTGTGATTCAGTTGCCTAAATTACTTTGGACTTGATGACCATACGGGTGAGCGGATGATGCCTTGTCCTGATTTGCCGAACGCTTCGCCACCATTCAATGATTTAATCGTTAGTACACCTTTGCCGCCTTGGGTTGACGCATAGACCACGCGCTTGCCATTGGGTGAGAAGCTTGGGGCTTCATCGATACCCGTATTACCAAGGTTGGTCGTCACCGCACCATTGCTATTCATAATCGCGGCTGAGCGTCCACTTAAAAAGGCGATTTGTGTTCCGTCGCTGCTAAACTGCGGACTGGTTGCATAGCCACCATTAGATACTTTGGTGGTGCGTCCCGAGCCAAACTCATAACGATAGACTTGTGGTTTATTGAATCCAGCTTTGTCACTGACAAATACAAATGACTTGCCATCAGGAGCGTAGCTTGGCTGCACCTCACTGCTTGGCAAATTAGTGAGGCGTCTAGGCGTACCGCCGCTTGCGCTTATCTCATAGATATCGGCGCTACCCTCAAAGCTACTAGAAAATAGGATTTTGCTGCCATCAGGAGAGAATGACGGACTCAAGTTACTACCAGAAAAAGGCGTTAGCACACTGGCGCCGCCGCCACTGACGTTTTGAATGTAGATGACGGGATATGATTTTTCACGTTGTACCGAGTAGGCGATACGATTACCATCGGGCGACCAAGCGGGAGAGAAGATAGACCCTGCCACCTCAGTGATGGTTTTGGCGTTTTCACCATCAGCATCCATCACTTTTAGACGAGAGACTTTTTGTTTACCAGTGCCTGTTTCTTCTATATAAGCAATACGCCCTGAGAAATCCCCTGGAATGCCCGTAATCAGCTCATAGACTTTATCTGCGATGACGTGACCGGCGTAGCGCATGCTTTCTCTGTTATTGTCAGCGGTTAGGCTTTGCTTGCCTTCTATCACGCGACCAGATTTGACATCGATGACCTCATAATCGGTGACGATTTTGCCGCGATTGGTACGAGTGCTGCCGACGACCAAATAAGGTATGCCCATACTTTGCCATACTGGCAGTGTGCCTGCCAGCTCGCTACTGCTGCGTGGCTGCTGCGGTAGGTTTTGGCTGGTGACTTTTAGTTCTGTATTATTCAAATCATTTAAAATAATAGGGGACAAAACAGAATCGCCTGCGAATGGTACAAACGCGACTTGGTTTTGTTGGACAGGAATCTCATAGTCCAATTCTAATACGACAGGGGCTGCGAGCACGTTTTGCGAGATAAGTAATGCTGAACTACCCGCAAGTAAAGAGGCTAGTAGTTTTTTATGAGTATACATGGGTCAATGGCGCTCCTAAAATTAATATGATAGTCATTTTTATAGTCGATGAGGCAAGTATAGATAAGTCAATTTAAAAATGACACAACGAGATTAAAGGCTATTTTTCGCAGCCTCTGGAGACGAAGTCACAGCAAGCAAGGAAAATAGTATTTAATCGAGTGTGTTTGTGATGCTATATCAGTTTTATTTGGGCTTTACTATATTTAGATGAAAAAACGATGCGATAAAAGCCGCTTAACATCACGTTATCAATAATACAAGACGCTAGCAACTGATTAATTGCTACCTTTAAACTGTATAGTAAAGGTAGGATATTTTGGGTCATCAGCATCGATTGGTAGGCTACCTGTGTTAAGCACTGCTTGTCTGGCAGCTTCATTGACGACGCTATCAGGACCAGATGCGGTGACATTGACCACGTCACCATTGGCATTAACGGTGATGTTTAAGGTGGCACGCTGGGTAGAGCCTTTCGCTGCGGTAGGCGGTGTATAGTTGCGCTTGATTAGGTTGATGATTTCACTATTGCTGGCACCGCGACTACCACTTGAGGCAGAGCGACTACTACCTTTAGAAGTACTAGAGGTTGAGGTGTCGCCGGAGATGGTTGATTGACCATCTGAGAGACTAAAGGTTCGGCCTGCATTGCCAGAGCCATCGGTATCAATCTGTATATTACGATCGTTAGCCGTGGGGCGTCTGATCTTGGGTGGGTTGTTTTGCTTTTGACGAAAATCTCCAAGCCTTTTTTGCTCTTCGATCATCTGCTCTCTTTTGTCTTGCTCTACTTGATCAAGCTCCTCTATCGCGGCTTCGTCTAGCTGCGCTGCCCACTCAGCCATTCTGCGCTCATATTCTTGGTTTTGCTCGCGCAGGCGTTGATGTTGCTCTTCACTCATAAGCATAGGCTGACTGGCAGGCTCGTCAGATCGCGTAAACACAGGGACACGCTGGGAGTTCGGCTGGCTTGGATTTTGAGCGCTTGAGCTGCTACTACTTGAGGTTTCTTGTTGAGCGCTACTGGCTGAGTCGGTGGTGCTGCTGTCCATTTGCATGGCGCTGGCTGCTGCACGATTGGCCAATATCTGTCCTTGCATTTCAGCGAGCTGCTCAGGAGATACCATGACCGTCTCGATGCTACCAGCAGTCTCAACCTCAGTGGTCTGATAGTTATAAATCAGTATGCCGATTATAAGACCATGTGCTAGCAAACTGAGTAACGTAGGCAGTGTTAGCCCGTTGCCTTCAGGTTCGGTGGGGACATAGACGGCAGGCGCATTATGCATGATATGGATACTCATGAACGTGGTTTATCGGATTGGCTGCTATGATGTGACATACCTATATAGAAGGTATAGCTATTGGAGTGATGGCGTCGGTAAAGGCGCACCAGTCAATAACCCTACTTTTTCAATACCTGCCTGCTGCAAAGTTGCCATGAGCGTCATGATAGCGCCATATTGGTTATTTTGATCAGCATTAATCATCACTTGCAATGGCTCAGTGTTGGTATTACCGCTCTGAGACTGTAAGTTGGATAAAGTGTTAATTAGCTCAGGCTCACTAATAGGCAAGTCGATATTATTTTCATAACTGATAAAAATCTCGCCCTTGTCAGTCAATGAGACAATGACGGGCAACTGGCTCTGACTCATGGTATTGGTTTGCTCTTTTGGCAAATCAACATCGACACCCGTAATGAGCATGGGTGCGGTCACCATAAATATCACCAATAGCACCAGCATAACGTCGATGTAGGGAACGACATTCATCTCTGCATTCAGCGCTTTTTTCTCACGGCGATAGGGGTTTGGTTTCATAGCCTATTCACCTGAGTGGCACTCACTTGCGTCTCTCTAGCAACGGGGATTTGCACACTGGTCTCGCGCTGTAGCATGCCTGTCATCTCGTCACAGAATAGTGCTCGTGAATCATAAAGACGGCTAGATTTTGCCGTAAAATGATTGTATGCCAATACAGCAGGAATAGCGGCAAACAAGCCCATGGCTGTCGCAATCAGCGCCTCAGCAATACCAGGCGCGACAGAGGCTAGGGTGGCTTGCTCGGTTTGCGACAGTCCCAAAAACGCGTTCATGATGCCCCAAACGGTTCCAAACAGTCCAATGTAAGGAGCCACCGAGCCGATACTCGCTAGCGTCGTCAGTCCTGACTCGAGTAATTGCTGCTGACGGCCCAAGCCGACACGCAGTTTACGTTCAACACCGTCGATGATGTCATCTTTAGGTTGACGCTTTTTATGCATTCTCAGGTACTCTGAAAATCCCACATAAAAAATCTGCTCAAGTCCTTGGCGATCAGGTGAGCCTTGTACGCCTTGATACAGCTTTGCTAAATCTTCGCCTGACCAAAACCAAGTCTCAAATTGTTGATCAAAGTTTTTGGCTGTACCGAGCCGCGCACTCATACGGAAAATAATGACCCAACTGAACAAAGAGGCTAATAGCAATAACGCCATCACAATCTGTACCAATAGACTGGCTTGGGTAATAAGATCAATAATATTTAATGATTCAGGCATGTAATGGACTCACGGATAATTGACAACAGCTGGTTTAAATAAAGACATCCAAACCAAACGAACCCTAAAAATAATAAGCATACTTTATCGTTGAATCTTAAGCGCAGTAAAGATCTCGGCAATCGGGTTTAGTAAGAGACTATTTGAGACCACGCTCAACCACTGAGACATCAACATAATAACCTGTTAGTTTACTTCTAAATAAAAGAAACGTCATTATTAATGTGTTAACCAGACAAAAAGTACGATACATCAAATATTTTAACAATATAGTGGCAACACGCCCTACTAGTATACATAAATGATTTGAGCTAGAGACTATAAGAAAATTCAAATTTGTATAGACTTTTTATCGTTATAAAAGTGGTGTTTTTAATTGTTTTTTATACGAGTTAGACATTATCAGCGATTGAGTTTGTAAGACAACTCGTCTAATATGTTACGCTTTGTTACTACATTATTCTTACTGCGGCATCGCCATTTTGCTGAGGTCATGTTTAGTTTTAGGTAGTGGTGATTTTTTATTAGCCAGTTGGGGGCGAACACTTATGAATGCAATTGAACGCTATTTTGGGATTAATGGTGACAATACCACGATCAAAACAGAAATCGTCGCTGGTATAACCACGTTTTTGACGATGGCTTATATTATCTTTGTTAACCCTAATATCTTAGCCGATGCAGGTATGGACAAAGGGGCCGTATTTGTCGCAACCTGTGTGGCCGCAGCAGTCGGTTGTTTCATCATGGGTATCTATGCCCGACTACCAGTGGCATTAGCGCCAGGCATGGGACTTAATGCTTTCTTCACCTATGGCGTGGTCTTAGGTATGGGGTATGCATGGCAAACCGCGCTGGGTGCGGTGTTTTTGTCAGGTTGTATCTTTGTTCTATTAAGCCTCTTTAAGATTCGTGAGGCAATCATCAATGCGATTCCAAACTCTCTCAAAAACGGCGTGGTCGCTGGTATTGGTGCATTCTTGGCTTTTATTGCTTTGCAGAGTGCAGGTATCATCGTCAATCATGATGCGACCTTGGTTGCTCTTGGTGATATGACGTCATTTGGTCCTGTATTGGCATCTCTAGGTTTTGTCGTCATTATTGGTCTGTCTTATAAAAGAGTCCCAGGTGCGGTAACCATTGGTATTTTGCTGGTTGCTCTGATTAGTTTGCTAATGGGCTATACACAGTTTACCGGTATCATATCTGCACCGCCTTCTATCGCGCCGACACTGATGCAGCTCGATATCGCTGGCGCATTTGATGTGGGTATGATCAGTGTGATCTTCGCTTTCTTATTTGTGGACTTATTTGATACTGCAGGTACGCTCATTGCAACCACTAGCCAAGCCAAGTTGACTGACAAAGATGGCAATATTCCTAATATGGGCAAGGCGCTATTAGCAGACTCAACAGCGACAGTTGCAGGCTCTTTACTTGGTACTTCATCGACAACCAGTTATATCGAAAGTATCTCTGGTATTGCCTCAGGTGGCCGTACAGGATTGATGGCAGTCACTGTTGGTGTGTTATTTTTACTAAGCATTTTCTTTTCTCCATTAGCCGGTATGATCCCAGCCTACGCGACGGCCGGTGCCATATTTTATGTTGCCGTACTGATGATGGGCACCCTAAAAGACATCGACTGGAGCGACTTAACAGAAGCGGCGCCTGTTGTGGTTGTATTGCTGTTCACGCCGCTGACATACTCTATCGCTGATGGCATCGCACTTGGTTTTATCACCTTTACCGCGGTCAAAGCAATCGCTGGCAAGTTCGCTGATATCAGCATTGCTGTATGGCTTTTGACTCTTGTGCTATTGGTTAAAATTATCTTCTTATAAGGCGTATTGCGCTAGGTATGAGACCTAACCATACAACCCTCTTTATCACTTGATGGTAAAGAGGGTTTTTATTATTTGGAGATAGTACTTAGCTTACTAGTGAGCCCAAAATTGGTACGATTAAAACCCAAAATTTTGGTAATAATTAATCAGTAATAGTAAACTAAAAAATATAACCAAAGCGTCATGACTGAAAAATTTATTGTAAATGTTTGTTTTTTAAAGAAAAATTAATTTTTAAAAATAAAAAAAGCGTTAGTTTGAATTTTTTTTTCATGATATTATAGCCGAGTTAAGCGCATCACCTCAATCAACGCCGTAGAGGTTTTTCTTACAGTGAATTTGCACATTTAAGATGGTATGTTTGGGCTTGTTTAAGTGATTTTTTATCACTTCATTCAAGCGATATTTGTCCATCACACTCCTTTCACTACTAACAAGAAGAAGGCACTAATGCCGCTTAATTTTTCGTTGTTGCCTTTGTATTGTTAACGTAGCCCGTTTAACAGTGGAACGACCTACTTAACCATCTCCAGCATGTGCTGGATTTTCTAGTTTTGTGATGGCGCCGTTTGGTCTTTTGGTTATTGCTGTGAATATCCCTCCATAACCTCTATTTTGATAGCGGTTACGAGCAGTTATGCAGGACGATCAGACTTCCTAAAGCACCATTTATTATGGTTTTTAAACGATAGTTATGGAGTTGTTATGAACCCAGTAGACCAGTTTACCCCGCAAGAGCCGATTTTGTTCAATCCTGTTGATATGCTGTCGCCAGAGTATCTTGCCCAGCCAATAGAAGAGTTATATAAGCGTATTTCGCCACTATATAGCGTTGATGAACAGCGTTGGTTGACTGATTTATTGCCACTTGCCAAGCCTAGTGCAGAGGAGCGTGATGCTGCCGCTGAGCAGACACGCAAGCTGGTTGAGCATGTGCGTAACGATGGTAAAGCCGTCAAGATGGTTGACTCATTATTGCTTGAGTATAGCCTTGATACCCAAGAAGGTATCTTGCTCATGAGTTTGGCAGAAGCGTTGATTCGAGTGCCGGATAATTATACTGCTGATGCATTGATTCATGACAAAATGAGTGTGGCAGATTGGAAAAAGCACATCAAAAATGACAATGGTTTCATGGTTAATGCCTCTACTTGGGGCATGATGATGACAGGCCGTGTCGTCAGTATTGATAGCAGCACTACTGCATCAGGTTTCTTGGATCGCATGACCAAAAAGATGGGTGAGCCTGTCATTCGTAGTGCCATGCAAAAAGCCATGCGCATCATGGGCCATCAGTTTGTATTGGGTGAAACCATCGAAGACGCCAATAAAAACAGCCAGCCATATCGTAATAAAGGTTATACCTATTCATTCGATATGCTAGGTGAAGCGGCTATCACGCATAGAGATGCTGAAAAATACTTTAATGACTACTTGCATGCGATCAAAGCGACGGCCAACGTCAAAGTCAAAGAAGGTATGCCTAAGCCATCAGTATCTATCAAATTGTCTGCGCTGCATCCTCGCTATGAAGCGACACAAGAAGCTCAGGTCATGGGTCTATTGCGTCAACGCTGCTTGCTCCTTATTGAAGCGGCACGCGAGGTCAATGTTGATCTTAGTATTGATGCCGAAGAAGCGGATCGTCTTGAGATTTCTTTAAAACTGTTTGAGTCTCTATACCGTGATAACTCAACAGCTGGTTGGGATGGCCTAGGTATCGTTGTACAAGGTTATTCTAAACGTGCTATCGCTGTATTGGCTTGGCTTGCTCGTTTGTCTTCTGAAGTAGGCGATCGCATTCCAGTACGTCTGGTAAAAGGCGCTTATTGGGATACTGAGATCAAACTTGCTCAGCAAAAAGGTCTATCAGGCTATCCAGTTTGGACACGCAAAGAAGGTACAGATACCGCATATCTTGCCAGTGCGCGTTTCTTATTATCAGACCATCTGCGCGGTCTTATTTGGCCACAGTTTGCGACGCATAATGCGCACACACTGTCTTCAATCATGACCATGAGCACCCATAAAGAGTTTGAATTCCAGCGTTTGCACGGTATGGGTGATGCACTTTATGACCATATTTTGCAAGCTTATGAGATTCCTGTACGTATCTATGCACCAGTTGGCGCGCACAAAGACTTGCTACCATATTTGGTACGTCGTTTGTTAGAGAACGGTGCCAACAGCTCTTTTGTTCATCAGTTATTAGACAAGTCGTATCCGATTGAAAAACTAACTGTGCATCCATATGACAAGCTACTTGCCAACCCAACCTTGCACAACCCAGATATTCCGCTACCACTAGAGATTTATGGTTCGCGCCGTGCAAGTTTTGGCCCTAATATATTTGTAGAGTCACAATGGCTACCGTTCAAAGCAGCTATTGATAGCCATCTCAATAAAAAATGGTCAGCGACACCTATCATCAACGGCCAAGCAATTAATGAATATGAAGTAGATGGCGTCACCCATCAGCTTGATGCGCAGCCTGTACTTGCGCCTTGGAATCATGACGTAAGCGCTGGTGAAGTCAAATATGCCAATGCAGAATTGGCTCGTCAAGCAATTGATGTGGCTGTCGCTGGTCAAAGCATGTGGCAAAACGTAGCCGTGACCAAGCGTGCGGCAATACTGCGTAAAATCGCTGAGCTATTTGAAGAAAACTACGCTGAGCTAATGGCACTATGCCAAGTCGAAGCTGGTAAGACTATGCAAGACAGCATCGATGAAATCAAAGAAGCCGTTGATTTCTGTCGTTTTTACGCTGATGAAGCAGAGCGCCTAGACGATGTCGTGCATGAGTTTACAGATTTGTCTGGTAAGCCATCTCGTCAAGTTTATAAACCACGTGGCACTTTTGTGTGTATTAGTCCATGGAACTTCCCATTGGCTATCTATACGGGTCAAATCGTGGCGGCACTGGCAGCAGGTAATACGGTAGTCGCTAAGCCTGCTGAACAAACCAGCTTGATTGCGCATTTTGCTGCGCAACTCATGTATCAAGCGGGTGTACCAGCAGAAGCACTACAATTGGTGACAGGTGCCGGTGATGTGGGCGGAGCGCTAACGGCTGCTGATAACATAGCAGGTGTGATATTTACTGGCTCAACCCAAACTGCTCAGCGTATCAATCAAAGCTTGAATGATCATGCTCAAGCGAGTGGCGAGCTGCCTGTATTTATCGCTGAAACTGGCGGTCAGAACGCAATGATTGTTGACTCAACAGCACTGCCAGAGCAAGTCGTTCGAGATGCGGTATTGTCGGCCTTTGGTTCAGCAGGTCAGCGTTGTTCAGCTTGTCGTATATTGTGCGTGCAAGATGAGATGGCGGATGATTTGATTGAGCTGTTACAAGGCAATATGGCTGAGCTGTCTGTTGGCAATCCACTATACGCTGCCACAGATGTGGGTCCTGTGATTGATGCTGATGCCAAAAATGGTTTAGAGGCGCATATCGCCCGTATGGACGCTGAGCCAACCGCTACTATCTTGGCTCAAACCCCAATGAGTTCAAGCTCGGTTGTCAGCCAAGAAAACTCTACCTTTGTATTGCCAACCGCAATCGAGGTAAGCAGTATTGATGTGATTGGTGGTGAGCACTTTGGTCCAATCCTGCACGTATTGCGCTATCAAGCACGTGATCTGAATAAGCTGATTGACGCTATCAACAACACAGGCTTTGGTTTGACGATGGGTATTCATAGCCGTATCGAAAAAACTGTTGAGCATATCGAGCGCCGTGCTTTTGTAGGCAACACTTATATCAACCGTAACCAAATCGGCGCGGTCGTAAACGTCCAGCCATTTGGTGGTTGTGGTCTGTCTGGTACTGGCCCGAAAGCAGGTGGCCCGCACTATGTTGCGCGTCTGATGCAGCTTAGCTCAGAATCAAATGGTAGCAACCAAACAAATGTTAACACCCAAACAACCACTCAAACAGAACTCGCATAAGGAGTAGCAACATGGCGACTGAATTCAAAAAAAATCATGCCCAGGTTTGTGAATCTTGGCGACTACTTGGCGCGGTCAATCGCGCAACGTACCTAGAGGCGGCAATTCCAAAGTTGTCTCTATTGACTGGTGATGCCAACAAAGCAAAGCGTTTATTCAATCACCTATTGAACGCGGCGCCAAGCTTAGATGAGACGCATCGTATGACTGGTGCGACAGGTGAGTCAAACGACTTGTACGTCACTGGTCGTGGTAAGACAATGGTCGTTGGTGGCGAATCAGCCAGAGCAATGGCCGTACTAGGTCAGCTTGTGGCTGCATTATTGACTGGTAATGAAGTCATACTGCATTGCCCAAGCCAAAATGAGATGTGCAATGAAGCCGCTAAAATCCTGTACGATACGGGTATTAGCGAAGATGTATTGAGCGTGGCTAATGACTCGCAAACCATCACGCTTTTATACATTGATCGTCTTGCTCAGGTGGCCGTTTCTGGCAGTCGTAGTGAAGTACAAGCCATCAGTCAAGAGCTTGCAAAGACAGATGGTATTTTGACTCAAGTCATCAGTGTCACTGATATGGAAGGACTGTCTGAGATGTTAACGCCTGATTATCTGCATCGTTTTGTCACTGAGCGTGTTAAGACGATTAACACCACAGCGATTGGTGGTAATGCTAGCTTGCTTGAGCTTGGTACAGAGTAATAGTATTAACGACCAACACGTTTAGTGTTTATAGTGGTTTTAATAAATACTAAGCGGCGTTTGATACATCATTATGAGTATTGAACGAGTAATTGTGTAATATGCATAAGAAAAAACCGCTATCTGAGTAATTATCAGATAGCGGTTTTTTTATTGTGCATTATTCAGCTAAAATTTGATGATTATGTTTTATTCAGTCATATTGACCCATATCCAACCGTTTTCTAACCATTCGCTTAAATCATCTGTATCGATATCCTTCACATCACTATATTGTAATGGCTCTCCATCAGCCAAACGTACCAACACTGCTATTGCTGCATCATCAAGTCCATCGAGACGCTGCCCATTGGCATACAGCACAATACCATTACCAGTTTTGTTATAGAGTAGGCGATTGCTATAGTCCGCTTGCAATAGCGCACCTTCAGACAAGGCTTGTACAAGCTCATCGGTGCCCAGTGTTTCCTCTGGCATCAGCGCATCGTATTGGCGCTTACTCACCACCTCAGAGACTGCTTGACGAATCATATCATCACCACGCTCAGACTGTAGCATGTGCAAGAGCTGCTCTTTGATCGCACTGATACTCTCTGATTGCAATGCGCCAGATGCCTGTAGTGCTTGCGGCAATAGCAGCGGAATAAACAAATCGCTATCGTTGGTGGCGATATCCGCTAAGCTATCGATAATTTGCATCAAATTTGGACGACGGCAGCCAAAAGAAAACGTCAGACAATCATCTTGCGCCACGCCGAAATGCGAGAGTTTGGGCGGCACATAAAGCACGTCACCCGCTTCTAATATCTCATCAAAGATGATGTCGCCCATATCATCAAACAGTCTTATCGGCTCATCTGCGACAAACTCCGTATTCTTATCACAGTATTTACCTAGCTGCCAACGGCGAGAGCCATAGCCTTGCGCCAAAAATACATCATAGTCATCATAGTGCTTGCCGACCGAGCCGCCTTTAGGCGCGTAAGAGACCATAATGTCATCACGCTGCCACTGCGGAATATAGTCAAACGCTTGCCACAACTGACCGAGCTCTGGTGACCATTGCTCTAGGTTTTGTACCAATACGGTCCATTGTTCTGGTAGGTTCTCAAAATCAGTCTCGCTCAGTGGGCTTTTTTTGAGTTGCCACTGCGCTTGACCTTCTTTTTTACTGGCTGCTTGGGTTAGCAAGCGTGCGCTAGCATCTTCTTCAAGGGCAAGACCCATCATATCATCGGGCTCAAACATATCGATCAGCTGCGGTAAGCCTTGCTTGATAAGCAGTGGTTTTTTCTGCCAGTATTCAGCCAAAAACTGCTCAGGCGTAATAGAGTCGGGTAGACAAAGAGGAATAGAGGTCATGGGTAAATCCATATTTTAAATACGTACAAGATTGATGGTAAGGGATGCTTTATAGGAAGGGATTAATCGTTTATGATGATCACCTATCTGATGGCTATCATCAGAGCAGCCATCAAATCGTAGGAAAGTTATGAAAAAATTACATTTTGTTGTCATTATTGCTAGCGTGTTTTTCTTGCAAGCTTGTGTCCATAAAATCGTCACCGTGCCTGCCAAAGTCGCCTATAAAACCACCAAAGGCGTAGTCAAAGGCACGGTCGCGGTCGGTAAAGCTATCATACCAGGCGATAGTGATGACGATGATGATAAAAAGGATAAAAAATAAAACCTTACTTATCACCTATGAGTTTTTAAGATCATCATAGCATGCAAAGTAAGGTTGTTTTTTTATAGACTTAGGCGAATGTATAGCCAGTTTGAACAAATAGAGATGAGGCAATTGTGCCTTATCTCTATTGCTTTAAGGTATTCAATTCATCTTAGCAAACTTTACAGCTTGGCAAACTTTACAGCTTGGCAATCCACTCTTTAATAGCACGTGCTTGCTCAGCGGCATTACCGATATAAGTAGCAGGCGTCAATGCACGTAGGCGTTCTTTATCCGCGTCGCTAACAGCCAATAGCTCATCGCTTTCAACAAAGGTTAGCATGGCTTCACGAGTCATGGCATTACCGCGAGTCAAGGCTTTTAGTTTTTCATACGGGTTTTCAACACGGTAGCGACGCATGACCGTTTGAATCGGTTCTGCCAACACTTCTTGCGCTTGATTCAAGTCGTCATTTAAACGCTGTGCATTTAGCTCAAGTTTACCCACCCCTTTTAGGCACGCATCAAAAGCAATCATGCTCTGTGCTAGGCCAACACCGATATTACGTAATACGGTAGAGTCTGACAAATCACGCTGCATACGTGAAATCGGTAACTTCTCACCCAAATGGGCCAGCATCGCGTTGGCAACGCCTAAGTTGCCTTCAGAGTTTTCAAAGTCAATTGGATTAACTTTATGCGGCATGGTAGAAGAGCCAACTTCACCGTCTTTTAGGCGCTGTTTAAAATAGCCTAAGCTAATATATTGCCAAATATCACGGTTAAAATCGATCAAGATGGTATTGAAACGCTTAACAGCATCAAACAACTCAGCGATATAGTCATGTGGCTCAATTTGAGTCGTATAAGGGTTAAAGGTTAACTCTAGACGCTGATTGATAAATGCTTCAGCATGACTCTGCCAGTCGACGTCAGGATACGCTGAAAAATGCGCATTGTAGTTGCCAACGGCGCCATTGATTTTACCCAATAACTCTACTTGATTGATTTGCTTGATTTGACGAGCAAGGCGGTAGGCCACGTTTGCCATCTCTTTACCCAATGTCGTTGGACTGGCTGTCTGACCATGGGTGCGTGATAGCATTGGTTGATCAGCATGAGCAATCGCTAAGTCAACGATGCTATCAGTCACTTGCTGCATTTTGGCAACGACAAGCTTGCGGCTGTCTTTGAGCATCAATGCATACGATAAGTTGTTGATATCTTCACTGGTACAGGCAAAGTGAATAAACTCAAGAGAATCAATTAAAGCGTCCTGACCCCGGAACTTGTTCTTGATAAAGTACTCAACCGCTTTTACATCATGATTGGTCGTCGCTTCGATGTCTTTGATCGCTTGGGCATCGGCTTCACCAAAATCATCAACGATTGCATTCAAAAAAGCGTTGGTCTGGTCATCAAATGCTGCTAATTCACCAATTGCGCTGTTGTCAGCTAAAGACTGCAACCAGCGAATCTCTACCGTAACGCGAGCTTTGATTAGACCAAATTCAGATAAATAAGGACGTAAGCTGTCAGCCTTTGATGCGTAACGACCATCAATTGGAGAGAGAGCGGTAAGTGGGGTCATGGTTGTGCCTCAGTAGTTATGAAATAAAAAACTGCAAGAGTCTAGATAAAAAATTACCATATAAAAAACGACGTCGAAATCGTTGCGCGTAATATAGCAGAAATATGATATTAAAAAAGTGGTCTATGCAAATAAAGCGATGTTGACCCTCGTCAAAATAAATCTATTTGCTGCATCAACATCTGTGCTTTAAGTTGGGTGTTAGGAATCAATTAAAATCCACATGGTGCATCGATAGATTCAATCACGCCGCCGCCTAAACATACTTCATCGATATAAAATACCGCTGACTGTCCAGGAGTGACAGCGCGCTGCGGCTCATCAAATACCACTCGAACCTCACTGCCATCAGCATTGGTCGCAAACACGCGGCACGCTTGATCAGGCTGGCGATAGCGAGACTTCTCCATACAGGCTAAGCCTTCGTCGCTAAACACATCCGCAGGTGGTAAACCATCAATCCAATCGAGCTTATAGGCTTTTAGCTCGTTGCTCATTAGCATGGGATGTTCATGCCCTTGACCGACGATTAAACGATTTTTCTCTAAGTCTTTTGCCAATACAAACCACGGCTCCTCGGGACGGTCTTTGACACCGCCAATGCCAATGCCACCGCGCTGACCCAATGTGTAGTACATGAGGCCATCATGAGTACCGATGACTTTATTGTCATCAGTAAGTATCTCGCCTTTTTGGGCAGGCAAGTACTGTTGTAGGAAATCTTTAAAACGGCGCTCACCAATAAAGCAAATACCCGTAGAGTCTTTTTTCTTAGCCGTCGCTAGGTCATGCTCTTCAGCGATTTGACGTACCACTGGCTTTTCAAGCTCGCCAACTGGGAATAAGGTTTTAGCGATTTTGTCACCGCCAACCGCATGCAAAAAGTAGCTTTGGTCTTTATTATTATCAAGACCGCGTAAGAGCTGCGCAACCTCGTCACCTTCGGCATTGATATAGTTCACACTGCGGCGCGTATAGTGACCGGTCGCGATATAATCTGCACCAAGCGTCAACGCATAGTCCAAAAACGCCTTAAACTTAATTTCTTTGTTGCACAAGATATCAGGGTTAGGGGTGCGGCCGGCTTTATATTCTGCCAAAAAGTGCTCAAATACGCGATCCCAATATTCCATCGCAAAGTTGGCCGTGTGCAGTTTGATGCCAATTTTGTCACATACGGCTTGCGCGTCTGCGAGGTCATCCATTGCTGTACAGTATTCGGTGCCGTCATCTTCTTCCCAGTTCTTCATAAACAGGCCTTCAACCTTGAAGCCTGCCTGCTGAAGTAATACGGCTGATACAGAAGAATCGACCCCACCTGACATACCGACGATCACATGCTTGGTGCTAGGATTTTCGACATCAGCAAGTGTTAAAGGGCGATGAGCATTAAAAGACTCAGAAACGGTTGTGCTTGAAGTGTATTGTATGGCTGACATAAAACGGCTCAACTATTTATACGTTATCCAAAGTACATGCCGACGCCAAGCGTTATGCAATCACTACAATGCGTAGTCTCAGCAGAACAACGTCATCTTGTCTTTTGGATCTGGTATTATGATAAAATAAACGTCATATTATACCAGTTAATTGAAACTGGTGGCGACCGATGGTGTCTGGCTACTCGTAAAACCACTTTGAAAATTCAGATAGTGGTTTTGAATTATTTTAATCACCTTTAACTCATCTTGGAATAATAATGATAAAAATTGGTCAAGGTATTGACGTTCATGCTTTTCATAATAATGGTCAGCAGCAACAATATGTCATTCTAGCGGGCGTGCCGATTGAGCATTCTCATAGTTTGCTCGCACACTCTGATGGGGATGTGGTCTTGCATGCATTGGCTGATGCGCTGCTGGGCGCACTTGCACTTGGCGATATTGGGCAGCATTTTCCTGATACCGATGCGGCGCATGCTGGATTGGATTCAAGGATTTTGCTGCGTTATGTTTATAGTAAAGTGCAAGAGGCTGGTTATAGTCTAGGCAATGCTGATATCACGGTGATGTGTGAACGTCCAAAGCTGGCACCGCACAACAAAGCGATGCGCGCTAATATCGCGAGCGACTTACAAACAGATATTAGCAATATCAGTGTAAAAGCCACCACGACTGAAAAATTGGGATTTACGGGTCGTCAAGAAGGCATCATGGCCAATGCCGTGGTATTATTAGTCCCTAATACTGTTGAACCTACATAGATCGAAATTCGTGCTTGTAATACAGCGGCAGTTGCCCCATGTATCAGCCACGTCTTTACACAATTATTTTTATATAAATAATCATTTTAATGAACCGCTTTATCAATAGGAGCTTTTATGAGTGAGCAAACCCCAAACACTACTGCAAACGACGTTGAACAATTGATCCGTGATCAAATCCGTGACAATAAAGTCATTATTTACATGAAAGGCACACCGCAATTTCCGCAGTGTGGTTTTTCAGCGCGCTCTATCGAAGTGTTGACTCAGATTGGTCGTCCATTTGCGTTTGTAAACATTTTAGAAAACCCAGAAATCCGTGCAACGTTGCCAAAAATTGCGAACTGGCCAACGTTCCCACAATTATGGATTGATGGCGAGTTGATGGGCGGGTCAGACATCATCTTGCAAATGTATCAATCAGGCGAGCTAAAGCCATTGGTTGAAGCAAACAGCCCTGCTGCTTAATACTTAAAAGTGTGAATTGGATGTCTTTAATGTCCAATTAGTCTTTGTAAGATACGAGCACAGCAAACCCAAGTAGTCATTAATGGCTATTTGGGTTTTTTTATTATTGCTATTAGTGTCACTAATACTCTAACTATTCTTGTCCCTACTAGTATTTCCACGCGCCTATGTCATTAGGCTTCGTTGTTTTTATGGGATTTACCCCCATATAGTGTCCAAGATACCAGCGATATAAATAATAATTATCAGATAATTAAGAGAGCTTTATGAATAACCAAACCAATGAACAGTCAAATGAGCAAACAGAAGCGGCTGAGCAAGCAGCGATTGAAAAGCGTCGCGCGCGTTTAAAAAACGAATCTACGCGGATCATTGAGATTGCTAATAATGAGTCATACTCAGCACTGAAGTGTATTCATCAGCTTAGTGTGGCAGGCGGTGCAACTGAAGCGACGTATATCGCTATTGAACAGCGCATTGTTGTGGACCAAGATCCAGCAGGTGCTTATCACTTGGCATTGTTGGCTCAAAACACGCCAGATTTGCCAATCGATGCTCGTCAACTTATCGAATTAGTAGTCAACAAGGGTGATAACCATCAGCGCTTGGCCTTGCTCAGAAACTTACCATTACCGCCAGTTGAGCTTATCAAAGCGCAGATTTTAGCGAGTGATGATGGTGAGGCGATTGGTCAAATGAATGCGTATCTACAGATAAACCCAGAAGGGTATGGTAGCCATCATATGCTGTCTAGCGGTCAATCGGATCAGATCGTACCCTTGAGCCGTGGAAACAGTAATAACTAAGAGATCATTACGAACTCAAAAGCTAACAACCAAAGTGATGCTGGCGTAAGTATCTTTGCGCTTAATTATAATAGTTTTTATCCTAGCGTTTTTTAAGCGTGAAAAAATTGTTATAATGATGGGTTATTCAACCAATTATGAACGACTTATCTGAGTCGTTATCTTTTTTATAAATACGACTGACGTTTATTTGCTGATGGTTTTCTTATTTGAACATAAGATACGTCAATCAGCAGCGTTATGAGTCAAGTGAGGCACACATGCAATACCCAAAACATTATGACGTGATAGTAATCGGCGGTGGTCATGCCGGTACAGAAGCTGCTCTGGCGGCTGCACGTATGGGCGCTCAGACCTTATTGTTGACCCATAATATCGAGACGCTTGGTCAGATGAGCTGTAATCCCGCGATTGGCGGTATCGGTAAATCGCATTTAGTGCGTGAGATTGACGCGTTAGGCGGCGCGATGGCGCTGGCAACGGACAAAGCAGGTATTCAGTTTCGCGTGCTAAATAGCCGTAAAGGGGCTGCTGTGCGTGCCACGCGTGCGCAAGCCGACCGTATCTTGTATAAAGCCGCCATTCGCCATACACTAGAGAACCAACCCAATCTGGATTTGTTCCAACAAGCTGCTGACGATATCTTGGTAGAGAATGGCCGTGCTACAGCTGTTGTGACCTCTACAGGTATTATTTTTAAGACCGAAACAGTCGTATTAACCTCAGGGACTTTCTTGGGCGGCGTCATTCATATTGGTCTAGAAAACTCAAATGGTGGCCGTGCAGGCGATCAGCCTTCTATTAAGCTTGCAGATCGTTTGCGTGAGCTTAAGCTACCAGTCGGTCGTCTAAAAACAGGTACGCCAGCGCGTATCGATGCACGTAGCGTTGATTTTAGCGTGATGACGGTACAACCTGGTGATACGCCGCTGCCTGTCATGAGCTATATGGGTGATGTCTCTATGCATCCTGAGCAGGTTAACTGCTATATCACGCATACCAATGCGCGTACTCACGACATTATCCGTGAAAATCTTGACCGCTCACCGATGTTCTCTGGCAAAATCGAAGGCGTAGGCCCGCGTTATTGTCCGTCTATCGAAGATAAAATTCATCGTTTTGCGGACAAAGACAGCCATCAGATCTTTATTGAGCCAGAAGGTTTGACCACGCATGAGCTGTATCCAAACGGTATCTCAACGAGCTTGCCATTTGATGTGCAGTTAGACTTCATTCACAGTATGAAAGGCTTAGAGAAAGCGCATATTACTCGTCCAGGCTATGCCATCGAGTATGATTATTTTGATCCGCAAAACCTAAAGCCCACGCTTGAGACCAAATCGATTGATCGTCTGTACTTTGCTGGTCAAATTAACGGTACGACTGGCTACGAAGAAGCGGGCGTGCAGGGTTTGCTAGCAGGGACCAATGCCGCATTGGTCACTACTAACAATAGCGAGTTTGACACGTGGACCCCGCGCCGTGATGAAGCGTATCTTGGCGTACTTGTGGATGATTTGATCACCCATGGTACGACCGAGCCTTATCGTATGTTTACGAGCCGCGCAGAATATCGTTTATTGCTACGTGAAGACAATGCCGATCAGCGCTTAACTGAGACGGGTCGCAAGCTAGGGCTGGTAGATGATGTGCGCTGGCAAGCATATCAAGAAAAAATGGAGGCGATCTCGACAGAGACGTCACGCCTAAAAGACATGTGGGCCACGCCGACAAATACCTTGGGTCAGAAACTATCTGAGCAGACAGGTGAGGTACTCTCTAAAGAATCGACTGCCTTTGATTTGCTCAAGCGTCCGCAGATACGTTTTGCTGATATCGCGGCTATCACTGACTCAACCGTTGATGCGCAAGTAGGAGAGCAGATCGAGATTTCTGTCAAATATGCCGGCTATATCGATCGTCAGCAAGAAGATATTGATCAAATGAAGCGCTTAGAAAACACGGCGCTACCGCTAGATTTTGATTATAGTGTGGTATCAGGGCTATCAAACGAGATTGTACAAAAACTCACGCAAGTTCGTCCTGCGACGCTAGCTCAAGCTGGACGTGTCAGCGGTGTCACACCTGCGGCCATACAGTTATTGGCGATGACGGTCAAAAAACATAAAAAAGCAAAAGCTGCGCTTGACTCGTAACGGTAGTATGCCAAAGCCTTTTATAACAAAGCATCCATGATATGAAAAGCCCGTAATAATATTTTATTGCGGGCTTTTGTTTATTGAAAAACCACTCTATTATCGAAATAAAGTCTCATTCAAACTTGTCTTACTTGCTGCTTTGTCTCTATACTAGGTCGTAAAATCTGATTATTACTTATTAAATTTTCTTGTTGATGCTCATATCATGATGGGCTTGTCACCGAATTGAGCCTATTTATGATTGATGCTATTGTTTTTGCTATTACTATTGTATTCCCCAACCTTGCTTTGATGTGGTTGGGTTTTTTTATGCAAAGACGTGGCGAGGCGAGCCAAAGTTTCATTGATCAGGCATCCAGCTTTGTTTTTAACTACTGCCTGCCTTGCTTGCTATTCTTTAGCGTGGTCGATAGCGATGTTGATTATGGTCAGCAAGTTAAGCTAATTTTTGTTGGTATTTTGGTGACATTTGTCCTGTTCTTTGGGGCGGAGCTGTATGCCAAACGCTTCATCAAACGTCCTGCCGACCAAGGCGTGTTCGTACAAGGTATTTTCCGTAGCAACATGGCTATTATTGGCCTTGCAACCGTTGCCAATGCTTATGGTGAGCGTGGTTTAAGTATTGGTGCCGTTTACATGGGCGTAGTCACCATATTGTTCAATATTTTAGCGGTCATTACGTTAAGTCGTGTCTCTAAAAATGTGGATGATACTTTGATCAGTCGCAGTATTATGATCATCAAAAAGGTATTTACCAACCCACTTATTTTGGCATTGCTATCAGCATTTGCTTATAAGGCATTGCCATTGCCACCGCTTACAGGCGTCATTCATACAACGGGTGATCTATTAGCGGCGGTTGCATTGCCGCTGGCACTGATTTGCGCTGGTGCTAGTATTGATTTGAAATCGATGCTGAGTGCCTCAGGGTTATCTATGCAGGCAAGTATTGGTCGGATTGTGATTGCACCCCTTGTCGCCATTGCGATTGGCTTGGCATTTGGTTTATCAGGCGTCCATATGGGCGTGTTATTCTTGATGGTGGCCTCACCAGCCGCTGCGGCCAGTTATGTGATGGCGAAGGCTATGGGGGGTAATGACATATTGGCGGCCAATATCTTGGCGTTTACGACGGTGGTTGGTATGTTTGGCATGGCGTTTGGTGCGGCCGCCTTACGTGCGCTTGGTTTGATGTAGCTTATATAGTCAGTGCTTTGTTGGACATAGCGTCAACTGGTCGTTGTAATACTAAAACCCCCTTTTTTTTATTTTGAAAAAAGGGGATTTTTAATGTCAATTTATATTGTCTCGGTTACGTTTTTCTTCTCGACGTTGCTTACGCTTAGGACTGGTACGGTAGGTCAGATAACCACCGATGGCCATGACTGCAAGAAATGCCACGATATACATAAATATCGACGAGCCAATCATAAGTGATGCACCAACAATAGCAGTTGCTTCCATGTCAAAAATCCAGTTAAGGTTTGGCAATAATTATGCAAGTGTCTCATTTGATTGTAAAGTAAATAAGTTTAGCTCCGGTGTAAGTTCAAGTGAACGAATACGCGCTGCTTGATTATGTACATTAGCGGTTACAATCAATTCATCTGGTTGATGGGTTGCCAAAAACGCAGCCAATTTCGGTTTGACCGTTTCGACAGATCCGATGAATGAAACTGACAGCGCATTATCTACCATCATTTTTTCTGCTTGGCTCCAGATGCTGTCCATATCGTGCGTAGGTTTTGGCATTTGACCTGTCTCACCACGGCGCAAACGTACAAAACTCTGCTGTGCTGAGGTAAAGTGATACTGAGCAGTCTCATCGTCGTCAGCCAGTAACAAGTTTGCAGCCAGCATGACATAAGGCTTATCTAAATAGGTAGACGGCTTGAATTGCTCACGATAGGCTTTAATTGCTTGTCCTAGCATTTGCGGTGCAAAATGTGAGGCAAACACATAGGGCAGTCCTAAATGCGCGGCTAAGGTCGCACCAAATAGGGACGAGCCCAATATCCAAATAGGGACGCTTGATCTGGCGCCAGGGAACGCTTGTACAGGGCTGCCATCTGTATCATTGCCCAAAAAGTACATCAGTTCTTGGACATCTTGTGGAAAACGCTCGGCGTCTTTCATTTGGCGGCGCAGTGCCTGAAACGTCGCCCCATCAGTGCCAGGTGCGCGGCCCAAACCGAGATCAATTCGATCGCCATATAATGCTTGCAAAGTACCAAACTGCTCAGCAATTACCAAAGGCGCATGATTTGGTAGCATCACACCGCCTGCACCAATACGGATACGCTCGGTTTGGCTACCGATGTGCGATAGCAATACTGAGGTTGCTGCACTGGCGATACCTGGCATATTGTGATGCTCAGCCATCCAATAACGGTTTAGACCAGATCTTTCTGCTTGCTGTGCGGTTTCAACCGTTTGGGCGATGCCTTCAGCAATGGTGTTGCCTTCAGGTACAGGTGCGAGATCTAAAAAAGATAAAGGGATTTTGTTATTCATAAATTATCCAGTAGAGTGATTAATTACTTTCTCTTGATATGCTTGTCATTGATATCGATTTCAAGCCGTGTGACCAAGCAGTAATAATTCATAACAAAGCGCCATTAGTGGGTAGTAGGTATAGCTAGCAAAAGATAAGGCTGCTGATAAGCTTGCTATCAAACACATCTATATCAAAAGTATTTGTATAACAAAACCAGTCGCACATAAAAAAAGCAGGCAACCTAAGTTACCTGCTTTTTTGAAATGACATTATGTAAATGGTAAGTTTTTTAAATCACTTATTTGGCTTGATCGCCAAGCTTATAAGCGACCACATAATCACCAATGGTTGTCCCAACTGAACCATGTCCACCAGCAACCAATACCACCATTTGCTCACCTTTAGAGTTCAAATAAGTCATAGGCGTGGCTTGTCCGCCTGCTGGAATACGTACATTCCATAGGATATCGCCATTCTTTAGATCATAAGCTCGGAAGTTGTTTTCTGTTGCTGCTGACAAGAATGCGACGCCACCTTTAGTGATGATAGGGCCGCCGATACCAGGCACCCCCAATTCAAACTTGATTGGAATAGGAGATAAGTCCTGTACGGTACCGTTTTTGCGCTGATAAGCAATCTCGCCTGTGGCCAGATCAGCACCTGCGATCGTACCCCATGGTGGCTGCTGGCAAGGTACACCAAGTGGTGATAAGAATGGTCCCATCTCTACCGCATAGTCTGCGCCTTCGTTGGCATTCACACCTTGTTCACCTTTATTGGTCTCAACATCGCCAAGTGTGTCTTTAGGGATGAGTTTTGAGGTAAAGGCAAGGTAAGTTGGCATACCAAACATGACGCCATTTTCAGGATCGACAGCGAGTCCGCCCCAGTTAAAGGTACCAAAGTTACCAGGATAGACTAACGTACCATTGGTTGATGGCGGCGTGTAGCGACCGTCGTAGTTGAGTTTGTTGAACTCAATACGGCACATCATCTGATCGATGAGACTTGCGCCCCACATATCTTTTTCAGTCAGTTTCTCAGGCGCAAAGCTCAGACCAGAGTAAGGCTGCGTCGGAGCAGCATGTTCACCAGCAATGAGGTAGCCTTGCGGTGCATCACGCTCTTTGATAGGTACAATAGGCTCGCCTGTTGCACGGTTCAAGACGTAGACATCGCCTTGTTTGGTCGGTATAACCAACGCAGGTTGGACACCATCAGCGGTATTTAAGTCAAGCAATGTTGGCTGCGCAGGCGTATCCATATCCCAAAGATCATGATGGACAAACTGCTGTACCCAGCGCGCTTCACCAGTTTTCAGATCTAGTGCGACCACAGAGGTTGCATACTTTTCTTCAGCAGCATTACGATAGCTACCGAGCTGATCGGGCGTGCGATTGCCCATTGGGAAGTAGGCCAAGCCAAGCTCTTCATCAGCACTGGCAGTCGACCATGAGTTTGGCGAGCTGGTGCGATAGACTTGAGTTGGATCATTGACATCAAAAGGGGCTGTGTTGTCAGGATCGCCTGAATCCCAGTTCCACATAAGCTCGCCAGTATTCACGTCATAAGCACGGATAACACCAGAGGGTGAGTTCACATCATAGTTATCATTGACGGCACCAGCAACAATAATAACCCCACCTGCGACGACGGGTGCAGACGTTGAGTAGTAGTAGCCTGCTTGCTGGAACGGCATGTTGTGCATCAAATCTAATGCGCCATCTTCACCAAACTCTTGACAGCGTTGTCCTGTTTTTGGATCGAGGGCATATAGCTTGGCATCAGAAGTTGGGATAAAGATCTTGGCATCGCATTGCTTGGAAGGATTTTCAAAGGTATTCCCAGCAATTTTTTGCACCAATGTATCGCCAGTCGCAGCCGGTTTATTAGCCGCTACTACGTTGTTATCAGTGGTGTCACTGACGGCGCTATTGCTAGCTGTCTCGGTACTAGCATTAGCTGCTGGCGTAGTGCTGTTTGTACCAGCTTGACCAGCGTAATAAGAGACACCGCGGCAAGTTTGATGCTGACGTTGGAGGTTTTCGCCAACCTTAGGATCGAACTTCCATAGAGTCTCACCAGAGTCGGCATCTAATGCTAGCACCCAGTTATGCGGCGTACACATATAAAGAGCGTTGCCGATCTTTAGTGGGGTTGCTTGATAAGTGGTTTCGCCAACGTCATTAGGACCTTTGACATCACCGGTTTGGATTTGCCAAGCGAGTTCTAAATCTTTGACATTATCAGTGTTGATCTGAGCCAGAGGAGAGTAGCGTTGGCCATAGTTAGTACGGCCATAGGCGCTCCACTCACCATCTGGTGTTTGCTCACCATTGGATAATGGGTCGCCAAGGTTGGTAGAAGTGGCATTTTGATCGCCGTCATCTTTGGCAGTTAAATCGAGCTCGCCCAATTTGTCGGTGGCATTATTGGCCATACTACCGAAAGAGAGCAGTGCGCCCACAACCACACTGGCCATTAGTCCCCAATAATAAAGAGGACTTTTCTTAGTGTTGTTGGTGGTTGTTACTTGAGCGTGTTTCCCGTGCATCTTCTTAGAGACCCACGGTAAAAGCATTAATAAACCAAATATTAGTGGGAAACCCAAGCGAGTTGCCAGCGCCCACCAATAAAATCCAGACTCCCACAGGGCCCAAGCCATCGTTATGACGATGAAAAGAGCGTAGAGGCCGTAAGCACTCCAATGTTTTTTGAACAACAAAAAAGCGGTCGCAAGCATCGCTGCGCCAGCAAAAAGATAGTAAGGACTACCGCCTAAAGAGAGCAGATAAGCGCCGCCAATAATCAAGGGGACGGCAAAAACTGCCATAATGATCGCTACGAGTTTTTCCATGAGCGGTATCACCTGTTACATAGAAGCAAATGGACATGCAGTGATCGACACCCAGTACAATTAAATGTCTAGGCGTCCAGCAATACATGCAGAAATAAAAACGAAATCAAACTTTGAATAACGTTTGAGACTGTATTTTATCACTTATGCATAAGCTCGGTAAAGGTGGCGTAAGGTAGGACAGACGCTCTAGCCGCTTTGTTTAGTTGTCAAATTGTTTCTGACACAGCTCCATAAAGGCACGACCGTATTGGCGAATCTCAGCATCATCGCGCACCGCCATCCAACTGGTAAAGCGTCCGAAGTGATCGACTGGAATCGCGGTCAAGTTCTGATAGTGACTTGGTTCAAAGGCCATCTCGGCAATGATACCAATGCCTAAGCCAAGTCCTACATAGGTGCTAATCACATCCGCATCAAGTGCTGCTAACACAATATCTGGCTCCAAACCTGCGGCCTCAAAGGTATTATCAATCGCGCCGCGTCCAGTAAAGCCGCCGTGATAAGTCACAATGGGATAGCTTGCGAGGGTAGGCAAATCGATAGAGTCTTGCTTGGCAAGTTCATGATCGCTTGGCACGATGACACGATGCGTCCAGTCGTAATAGCGGTAGCATCTGAGATAGTTATTGTGAAGTAGGGACTCCGTTGCGATGCCGATATCAGCCTGACCACGAATCACCATCTGCGCGATGGTTTCAGGATCGGCCTGTTGCAAGATCAAATTGACTTTGGGAAAGCGATCTTTGAATTCTTTAACCACCTTCGGCAGCACATAGCGTGCCTGCGTGTGGGTCGTCGCAATGGTCAATGTGCCGATATTAGGATTATTAAAATCAAGGCTCAGATTTTCAATGGTACGAATCTCGGCAAAGATGGATTCGATATGTGGCATAAGCGCGGTGCCCATGGTGGTCAGCCCTGTCAGCCGCTTTCCTTGACGAATAAATACTTCGGTCTTCAGTTGGTTTTCAAGTGCCGCGATATGCTTTGACAAGCTCGATTGACTGGTGTGCAGTACAGTCGCTGCTTGGCTTAAGTTATAGCCATTAATCACCGTATGCCAGACTGTTTCCAACTGTTTGAGCTGAATTTGCAAATGTCGCTGATTGACCACTACATCGATTGCCATCACTGAATCCTATTGTGTAACAATACAAACCTTACCTATATTTGAAAGATTTGTATATGAAAGTAAAAACTTACAAATGTGCCATAAGAGCGTAGTGTAAAACAAAGCTATTATTCTTGTATATAATAAATAGCTATCAATTTATAATAATTATGAATATAGGTTTTTTATAGTCCTCTTGCTTTTACAGTATTTCTTATAGTCGTTTAGTCGTTTGTTTTATTTAGATGGGGTGTGTAACTCAGAATATTTAAGACTGTTGAATATCTAAATTTTAGGCATAAAAAAACAGCTACCTTCTAAAAGATAGCTGTTCATGATTGATAGACTTACTCACTGTTCATTAATCTAATCAATAACGCTTACTCAGCAACGTCATAACGATCCGCATTCATGACTTTACTCCAAGCGCTAACGAAATCACGAACGAATTTCTCTAAGTTATCGTCCTGCGCATATAGCTCAGCATAAGCACGCAAGATAGAGTTTGAGCCAAATACTAAATCCACACGGCTGGCTTGCCATTTGGTATTACCGGTACTACGCTCACGTATTTCGTAACTATTGACCGTGTTGCTTGGCTCGTCACCTGTTTTCACGGGATGCCACGTGTAGTTCATGTCGGTCAAGTTGACAAAGAAGTCATTGGTCAAGACCCCAACACGGTCAGTGAAGACGCCTTGTTGGCTCTGTCCATGGTTGGTATCAAGGACGCGCATACCGCCGATCAATACTACCATCTCAGGCGCTGTCAATCCCATTAGCTGCGTGCGATCGAGCAGCATCTCTTCAGGAGAGACTGCATAGTCTTCTTTGACCCAGTTGCGATAGCCGTCATGCAAAGGCTCCAAGTCTGCAAAAGATTCGGTATCGGTCATTGCCGCTTCTGCATCACCGCGACCTGCGGTAAATGGTACCGTAACCTCTATGCCTGCATCATTCGCTGCCTGCTCAATAGCAGCATTACCAGCAAGCACAATCAAATCGGCCAAGCTCACGTCTTTATCAAAATCAGACTGAATGCGGGTTAACGCCTCAAGCACACGTTGCAGCTGTTCTGGCTCATTTCCTGCCCAGTCCTTTTGCGGGGCTAAGCGGATACGTGCGCCATTTGCGCCGCCGCGATAGTCTGATGCGCGGAATGTACGTGCGCTGTCCCATGCGGTAATGATTAACTCACGGCGGCTCAAATCACTGTCCAATATTTGTGATTTTAGCGCTGCAATATCATCAGCATTCAAGTCTGCATTGCCTGCTGGAATAGGGTCCTGCCAGATAAAGTCTTCGCTCGGTACATCTGCCCCTAAGTAACGAGATTTAGGCCCTAGGTCACGGTGAGTTAGCTTGAACCATGCTTTGGCAAACACCTCATCAAAATACGCTGGGTCGTTATGGAATTTCTCTGAAATCTCACGATAAACAGGATCTTTAATCAGTGCCATGTCAGCATCAGTCATGATCGGATTACGGCGGACACTTGGATCATGAGCGTCTAATGGACGTTCTTCTTCTTTTATGTCAGTCGGCTCCCACTGCCATGCACCTGCTGGACTTTTGGTTAATGCCCAATTGTGGTTCAATAATAATTCAAAATAGCCATGATCCCACTGGGTTGGATTGGTTGTCCACGCGCCCTCAATACCGCTTGAAACAGTATCACCTGCATTGCCATTACCTTTAGGATTGCGCCAGCCTAGACCTTGCTCTTTGACGTCTGCCGCTTCTGGCTCGTCTTCTAGTGTCGTCGCATCGCCATTACCGTGACACTTACCAACGGTATGACCACCCGCGGTCAAAGCAACCGTTTCTTCATCATTCATTGACATACGCGCAAACGTCGTACGCATATCTTGAGCGGTTTTCAATGGGTCAGGGTTACCATCGACGCCCTCAGGGTTGACATAGATTAAGCCCATTTGTACCGCTGCTAGTGGGTTTTCGAGGGATGCACGGTCTTTATCGCTATCGTAACGGTTTTCGGTCGGTGCCAGCCATTCGCGTTCAGAACCCCAGTAGATGTCTTTTTCTGGATGCCAAATATCAGCACGACCACCAGCAAAGCCTAGCGTTTTAAAGCCCATAGACTCATAAGCCATGTTGCCTGCCAAAATCATCAAATCAGCCCATGATAGTTTGTTGCCGTACTTTTTCTTGATGGGCCATAGTAGGCGGCGCGCTTTGTCTAGGTTGGCGTTGTCCGGCCAGCTATTTAGTGGCGCAAAGCGTTGGTTGCCAGTATTAGAGCCACCGCGACCATCGGCACCGCGATATGTACCCGCTGAATGCCACGCCATACGAATCATCAAGCCACCATAATGACCCCAATCTGCTGGCCACCACTCTTGTGATTCGGTCATGAGGTTTTTCAAATCGGTTTTGACCGCTTCTAAATCAAGTTGTTTGAACGCTTCAGCATAATCAAAGTCTGCTCCCATTGGATCAGTCTTTTTGTCTTGCTGATGCAATATGTCTAGGTTTAAGCTATTCGGCCACCAGTCAGTCGCAGCAGAGGCGGTGGTAGTATGCGCTTGATGCATGACAGGACAGCCGCCCATGCTAGGACGCTGCGGTGCGTGTGTTTGATCAGCGTTTTCACTATGAATCGTCGGTCCCTTATCATCACCTTGATCATAGGTTGTGTTAGTCGATGCGTTGTTATCGCCGTGGTTCACAGGACAACCGGCAGTATCTTGCGTGGTGTTTTTGTCGGTTGGGGTGTTGGTTGAATCGGACATGGCAAAACTCCTGGGCTATGGTAATAGAAAGAACAAACCGTCAATTAAGATAATCATTGTTGATATAGAGAGCATAACGAAGTACTGTTTATTTATAAAACTAATATATAAAAATTATATGTTTTAAATTATTAATCATTAATTCTTGGTGTAGTACCTCATCCAGCTTGCTATTAACGCCATTGCTCTTGCTACTAGGTGGGACAGTAATAAGCCGATCAAGTTTGTATTGATCCTACCTCTATCTATATATTGCCGATAACTGAAAGCGTTATTAGACATCTTTGATGAGAGTAAGTAGTAAGAAAACTAAGGACTGGTTTAACCATAGTGAAAGATTGCTATAATCTTCGTTACTGCAGCGAAATATAAGCCGTTATGAAAGTGCCAGAATCAATGAGTTAATGCAAAAACATCTAGTCAAGGTAGCGGTTCTCAAGTACCATAACTGAATTTTGTTGTAATGATCATATTGGTGCAACGTAGAGCAATTTTTATCGATCTCTTGATGGATAACTGATTCTAAAGATTGATAAAAATTGTGCGCAGTTGTGTTATTTGTCTCAATTGTTGGTGAGTTATTATGTCTGCTGTCAAATCTGTACCACCCAAACCTCCCATCGCCAAAAAATCATGGGGCGAGGCGGCGAAAGCCTATCTTGATCGGCGTGCTATGATCATGCTGTTTTTGGGTTTTGCGGCTGGTATTCCTATTTTGCTTATTTTCTCCAGCCTATCGTTATGGCTGCGTGAGGCGGGATTTGATCGCAGTGTAGTGACGACCTTTAGTTGGGCGGCATTGGGGTATTCGTTCAAGTTCATTTGGGCGCCCTTAGTGGATGCGGTGCCGCTACCGATATTGACTAGATTACTGGGCCGTCGTCGTAGTTGGATTTTGATTGCACAGCTCTTAATTATTTTGGCGATTTATATGATGGCCAGCATCAATCCGACCGATGAGAGCAGTTTGCACTATATGGCCATGGCAGCGGTGCTGTTGGGCTTTTCATCCGCCACGCAAGATATTGTGGTCGATGCCTATCGTATTGAGCTTGCCCCTGCGAGTTTTCAGTCAGTATTGTCGGCAATGTATACCGCAGGCTACCGTTTAGGGATGATTTTTGCAGGCGCAGGTGCGCTCTATTTGGCAGATTATTTCGGTTCGACCGAAGAGTTTTATAGTTACGAAGCATGGCGCAATACTTATTGGATCATGGCAGCGGTGATGGGCGTAGGTGTGGTGACCACGTTGATAATTCGGGAGCCTGTGAGCGAGCAGATACGTATTGATCGTCCCGCCTCTGACTATGCCCGTTTGGTACTGGTATTTGTATTGTCGGTCGCCGCTTTTATCATTGCTTTTGTCAATGTTGGTGCGTTACTGCCAGAGACAGACAGTGTGATGTTTGCCTTTGTACTCGAAGTGGTTCACCTGTTAGCCAGCTTACTGGTGGCATCGGTTGTGGGTTACCTGTCTGTCAAAGTGGGCGTGGTCAAACAAGAAATGGCTTATACCACTTGGGTCGAACCAGTCGTTGATTTTTTCCGTCGTTATGGCAAAAAAGCATTATTGCTACTGGCCTTGATTGGGTTATACCGGATTTCTGATATCGTCGCAGGGGTCATCTCGAATGTCTTTTATCAAGACATGGGTTTTAGCAAGACAGACATTGCCAATGCTGTGAAACTGGTTGGTGTCATCATGGTTATTGCGGGTGGCTTTTTGGGTGGTATTTTGGCTCAAAAACTGCGTATGATGCAGGCGATGATGGTCGGTGCCATCTTGGCTTGTGTGACGAATTTATTATTTGTCCTGCTCACTTACCATCCTGGTAGCTTGCCGCATATGTACGTGGCAGTGATTTTTGATAATCTAGCGGCAGGCCTTGCCAGCGCTGTATTCATTGCGTTCTTGTCTGCCTTGACCTCGATTCGTTTTACCGCGGTACAGTATGCTATTTTCTCCTCATTAATGACGTTGCTACCTAAGGTGATGGGTGGCTACTCTGGGGCTATCGTTGACAATATGGGCTATCCATTTTTCTTTATTTTCACCTTTGCGATTGGTATGCCAATTTTGATCTTAATCTACTTGGTCGATAAACACATTGTGATTGGTGATAATGATGACATATATGGTGATGACAAACTAGCGAAAGCAAATCCAAACCTGACCGATACCAATGAGCCACCGCGCGCTTCAGAGTAGCATTGGCAGTACTTTTATCTTTATTTACGATATCTTTAAGAGTGACTTATGACCGCATTGACCATTCGTCAAATAAAGCAGCAAATTGGCCAACTGACGAATGGTGAGACAAATCGTCAGATACCATCGTTTTGGCCAACGGATTGGCTGCTATATGTTATTGATAAACCTTCACTATTTTTGATTACTGACGAAGATTATCAGCTGACAGAAAGTGAGCAAAGACGGTTTTATACTGGTATGGTTAAGATGCAAGAAGGGACGCCGCTCGCTTATTT
Source organism: Psychrobacter sp. AntiMn-1 (assembly GCF_001854065.1). NCBI lineage: Bacteria > Pseudomonadati > Pseudomonadota > Gammaproteobacteria > Moraxellales > Moraxellaceae > Psychrobacter > Psychrobacter sp. AntiMn-1. The sequence goes on from NZ_CP012969.1 coordinate 282,190, forward strand.
GACGGGTCAGCAAGCATTTTGGTCGCTGAATTTTGTGGTCAATGAGCATACTTTGATTCCCAGACCCGATACCGAGGTATTGGTCGAGCAAGTATTGAATTGGATCAATGCTCAGCCGGTATCTAATCCTCATAAGCGCTTACTTGATTTGGGTACAGGCTCAGGTTGTATTGCTATCAGTCTGGCTCATGAATTAAAAAAAGACAATTGGCAAGTGGTCGCCGTTGATTTGTCGCTTGAGGCGCTCGATATTGCTCGGCATAATGCGGATTTTAATGGTGTCACTAATATTGAATTTATCCAAAGCAGTTGGTATCAAGCGTTACCTACTGATGACGAATGTCGGTTTGATGTGATTGTCTCAAATCCGCCTTATATTGATGAGGCAGATGAGCATTTGGCGGGACTAACCGCTGAACCGATCAGCGCGCTGAGTGCACCCAATCATGGTTTGGCTGATATCGAGCATATTGTCCAGCAGGCACCGTCTTATTTGTGCAAAAAAGGACTGCTGGCTATCGAGCATGGCCATGACCAAGGGGTTGCGGTTCGACGGTTATTTTTGGAGAATGGTCTTGAGTCAGTACACACGGTACAAGATTACGGTGGTAATGATCGTGTCACAGTAGGGCAATATCCATAAATAGGCTTTATGGATAGACATTTTTAATTATAGGTTGCAAAAAATATGGCAGACGATTTGGCACAGCTATCTGATGATGAGCTGCTCCGTTATGCACGGCAAATACTACTCGACGGTTGGGATATGGATGCTCAGCTGCGATTAAAGTCAGCACGCGTGGTGATAATAGGCGCAGGTGGCCTTGGTTGTCCAGCGTCTGAGACACTGGTGCGTGCAGGGGTTGGTTATGTGCATCTGATTGACGATGATGCGATCGAAGCGAGTAACCTGCAACGGCAAACGCTGTTTTTGCCAGAAGATATCGGTCAGTCCAAAGCGCTGACAGCAGCGGCTATGCTGGCACGCATCAACCCTTTGATAGAAGCTTACGGCACCGTGGCGCGGTTAGATGAAGACAATGCTTATGAGTTGCTCAATCTAGCCTCTGGTAAGCCAGACTTATTACTAGACTGTACGGATAATTTTGCGACTCGTGACGTCATCAATCGCATTAGCGTCCATTATCGGATTCCATTATTATCTGCCTCGGCAATTGCGATGCAAGGGCAGCTGGCGCTGTTTGAGCCACATCTGGACACAGGTTGCTATCATTGCGTGTTTGGCGCGCTTGTGCATGATGAGGTTGCCGATGAGCGTACCTGTGCCAATTCAGGTGTGCTTGCGAGCACCACTGCGGTTATGGGTAACCTACAAGCCAATACCGCCTTGCAATATTTGGGATTAACCAAAAATCCACTGACAAATAAGCTGCTTATATGGGATGGTAGGCAGATGCAGCAGCGGCTGATGGGTTATAGAAAAGATCCAGAATGCCCAGTCTGTAGCAGCCCTGATTGAATACTATGTCTTTGATATATTTTTAGTCTATTTTCGAAATTATCTATTTTCAAATCCTTTCTATTACCATAGTTGTTTTTTATGAAAATTCATCGTCCGCATTTGTTAAAGCATACCTTTAATGTCGTCAACCGTGTTCGCCAAACCGCGAGTGTCGCAGGCTTATCTGCGCTAAGAGTGGCAAAAGGGGAAAAACCTGATGCAATGCTACTCAAAGAAACCTTTGAGCAGTTAGGCACGACTTATATCAAAATCGGTCAGTTTATCGCCAGTACACCCTCGCTGTTTCCACGTGATTATGTTACTGCTTTCCAGAGCTGCTTGGATCAAACCACGCCATTGTCTTATGCTTATATCGAGCAGGTGCTAAAAGAAGAGCTGGCGACTGATGGTATGAGCCTTGATGATAAGTTTGCGCATATTGACTCAGAGCCGCTAGCCTCTGCCTCTATCGCTCAGGTTCATGCTGCCCGTCTGCATAATGGTGATGAAGTGGTGCTAAAGGTACAAAAGCCTGGCGTCGAGACGATTATGCAGACCGATTTGGGCGTATTGCATGGCGTGACCAAGCTGCTTGAAATAGTGATGCCATCGATGAAGTTCGCCAGTATCGCGCCAATTATCGATGAGATTCGCCTGCGTATGCTTGCCGAGACGGATTTTATCGCTGAAGCACAAAACATCCGCGATTTTCAGCAGTTCTTAGCCGTCTCAGGTAATACTCGGGTAGTGGCACCAACAGTGTATGACGATCTGACCACCAAGCGTGTATTGACGATGAGCCGCCTATATGGGGTTTCTATGGTTGATGAGTCGCTCATGCGTCAGTATTGCAGCGATCCTGCGCAAATCATGGCAGATACATTAAACACCTGGTTTGCCAGTCTTATGCTGTGCAATAGTTTTCATGCTGACCTGCATGCGGGTAACTTGATGCTATTAACCGATGGACGTATTGGTTTCTTAGACTTTGGTATTGTCGGTAAATTAAAAGCCGAGAGCTGGCGTGCGTGCATGGGTATGATGCAAGCGATGCAAGACAGTGACTATCAAGCGATGGCACGTTATATGATTGACATGGAAATGACGCATGGTGGCAATAAAGTTGATGTGGTTGCCTTAGGTAACGATCTAGAGCGCATGATGATAACGATCATGGCAGAAGATAAGACCTTTACCAGCGGTGTGCCTTTTAACAGTAAAGAGCAAGCTGACGAGCTCAATAAAATGATGCTTGAGATTGTCGAAGTTGGCAAACGTCATGGTATCCATTTTCCACGCGACTTTGCTTTATTGACCAAGCAGATGTTATATTTTGATCGGTTTATGCGTACGCTAGCCCCTGACATGGATATGTTTAGCGATCAGCGTGTACAAATGCTAGGACAGGATACGATAGGGACAACCACGTTAGATGTATTGTAGGGTTTGTTTTTATTTTATGATGTCCCAATAGCTCTAATAACTGTTTGACTCCTACTTATTTTACTATTGCTTTTAATTATCTAACACAAAGGATTGTGTGCTAATTGCCACAAAAATGGCGCTGTCATGATGACTGCTATTAAAAGCCGTGTCGCTCCTACCATCACCAATGAAGCGGCCATTGCCTGTATCGGTATGTACTGTTTGGCAGTTGTCATGGGCTATGGACGCTTTCTCTTTACCGCCACTCTACCTGATATTATGGTGCAATTGTCACTATCAACGACGATTGCTGGCTGGCTAGCATCAATCAACTATATCGGTTATTTTATCGGTGCCCTCATTGCTATGTTTGTGCCTCAGCGTGCGACATGGCAGGCGATGACGCTTTGGGCAATAATCAGTGTTGTCACAACAATGCTACTCGTTATACCAAATATGTCGCTCACGTTATGGTATATCATTCGCCTAATCGCAGGCATTGCAAGCGGGGTAGCGATGATATTGAGCTCATCGTTTGTGATTCAAAACCTGAGCCCCGAGCGCCGTTCTATACTCTCGGCCGTACATTATGCAGGTATTGGTGTTGGTATTAGTGCTTCTGCCATTGTGACATGGTGGCTTCTAACATTGGGCTATCACTTTGATGTGATTTGGCTGGTTGCAGGCTGCACCAGTTTACCGCTGATATGGCTCCTCTACGCGATAAAACCCAAACCAGTAGATAGTTCAGTATCACAGCGGACCGACTATGATCAGCACGTGTCCGTTTATCAGAGCTATTTGAACTTCAAACGCTCTTTATATGAAGCGATTTCTGGACACCATAAAGCGCTTGCTTTGCTTTTTGTCAGTTATATATTGGCAGGATTTGGTTATATCAGCTCAGCAACTTTCCTGCCCGTTATGGCAGCGCAGCGCTTAACGACACAGACCTATGCTGGATTGATGATTTGGTTGGTGGTTGGTGTTTTTGCGATGCTATCAAACCCGTTATGGGGTGCGCTTGCCAAACGTATCGGTGAGGTAAAAACCCTAATGGGTCTCACGGTATTACAAGCGTTTGGCATGTGTTTGCCTATATGGTTTGATGGTGCGCTTGGATTATACGGCAATGCAGCGATATTGGGATTGACCTTCGTCGGTATGGTATCGATGACCCTCACGTTGTTTAAAAACATCAATCCTGCTTATTCTAATTTACTGATTGCATTGGCAACGCTCGCCTATGCGCTAGGGCAGTTCTTGGGACCTTTGGTGACGGTAGCATTGGCAGGAGAGGATGGCAATTTCAATGCAGGGTTACTGGTCGCTGCTATTGGGTTGATGATTGGACTGATTTTGATAATAATGTTTCGTAGACAGTCACCAACGCTCGCTTAGCATTTTTAACGCCATGAGCGCTCTATACGACGCTACGGCTGAATACCTCCCGCAGCTCAAAACTGGTATGTACTTGAGCAACGCCCTCAATACGATTGAGGCGATGCAATAAAAACTCCTCATAATGTGCCATATCACGCACTCTGACTTTAATCAGATAGTCTTCTGTACGTCCTGTGACAATACTACAGCTCACGACTTCCTCAAAACTCTGAACGCTACGCTCAAATTGCTCAAAACGCTCAGCCGTATGACGATCCATACTGACGGCGATAAACACGGCAAGCGGATAGCCCAGTTTTTGCGCATCGGTTTTGGTATGGTAGCCTGTAATGATATTAGCGTCTTCTAAGCGTTTAATACGGCGGGCACAAGGGGTGGCAGAGAGATTGACACGCTCAGCAAGCTCCGTAATACTCATACGTGCCTGCGTCTGTAACAAGCGCAATAATTGCTTATCGATGTCATCTATATCTATTGTGCCCATACTTCTAAAATGACTTTCTGGCATTTTTAGTACCTCAATAGTGAATTTAGTTGATTGTAACTACTAAATTGGGTTTTTTCACTAAAATCATAGAAAATAAAGTAAAAAATAGCAGGTTTCTATTCGCTAAACTTTGCTATTATTATGGTGTAACTACTCGTTATCTCGTATGATAAATACAATTCTAAACAACAGCTAATCATCTAGCTAAACATACAAATAACCATATCATCTAAGGATTGATTATGTCTGACCAAACCACGCCTACGGCAGTCGCAAAGACTGCAAAGATTACACCGAAAAATGCCGCTTTTGACTTCCGTAAATACCGTCCATTTGCCTTTGCGCCATCGCTGCCAGATCGTACGTGGCCGAGCAAAACAATTGAGAAGTCGCCAATATGGGCAAGTGTAGATCTGCGTGATGGTAATCAGGCACTGATTGATCCAATGACCATTGAACAAAAAATGCGCTTTTTTAAGACCTTAGTAGAGGTGGGTTTTAAAGAGATTGAGATTGGTTTCCCGTCAGCGGCGCAGGTTGAATTTGACTTTACCCGTAAACTTATCGAAGAAAACCACGTACCGGATGATGTGACGCTACAAGTATTGGTACAAGCACGTGAGCATTTGATCGCCCGTACTTTTGAATCATTAAAAGGCGTCAAACGCGCCGTCGTCCATGTCTACAACTCAACCAGCCGTGTACAACGCGAAAAAGTCTATGCCAAAAACAAAGACGAAATTAAAGAAATTGCTATCACTGGCGCCAAACTACTGAAAGAGTATGCGGCCAAATACCCTGAGACAGATTGGGTGTTCCAGTACTCGCCAGAGAGCTTTAGTCAAACAGAGACTGAGTACGCAGTAGAGGTTTGTGATGCGGTTTGTGATGTGTGGCAGCCACAACAAGGCCAAGAGGTGATTTTTAACTTGCCAGCGACTGTTGAAGCATCTATGCCGAATGTCTTTGCGGATCAAGTAGAGTATTTCTGCCGCAATCTTCCTCAGCGTGAGCATGTCATTATTAGTCTTCATACTCATAATGACCGTGGCTGTGCTGTAGCCGCAGCCGAATTGGGTGTTTTGGCAGGTGCAGATCGTATCGAGGGCACGTTGCTTGGTAATGGCGAGCGTACAGGTAACATGGACATTATGGTCATGGCCATGAACTTGTTTAGCCAAGGTATCGATCCCGAGCTTGATTTTAGCAACATGAGTGAAATCGTACAGGTCGTGAGCGAGTGCAATAACTTACCGCTACACCCGCGCCATCCTTATGTGGGTGAATTGGTCTTTACCGCCTTTAGCGGCTCACATCAAGATGCCATTAAGAAGTCACTCGATTACAATGAAAACAACCAAACTGAGACTGACAACGTGTGGGATGTGGCCTATTTGCCAATTGATCCTGCGCACATTGGTCGTAGCTATCAAGATGTAGTACGTATCAATAGCCAGTCGGGCAAAGGTGGTGTTGCGTATATCTTGCAGCGTAATTATGGCTTTAACCTACCACGTTGGATGCAGATTGACTTTAGCCGTGTGGTACAAAAGCAAGCGGAAGCGGTTGCCCGTGAATTACAAAATGATGAAATTTTACAAACCTTTGAGGATACCTACTTGCAGCAAGGTAAGTTTGAGTTACTAGATTATAATGTCAGTAACAAAGGCGGTGAGGTGTATTTCAGCGGCCAAGTCCAGATGAATAACGACACCATTGATATCGATGGTACGGGTAATGGTCCATTATCATCGTTTATCGACGGTCTTGCACAGCATACGGGTAAATCATTGCATATTATTAACTATGCAGAGCATGCCATTAACCCGCATCATAATAGTGGTAACGGTATCGATGATGATACCAATAGTGATAATAAAACCAATGCAAATGCCGCCGCTTATATTCAACTGAATGTAGATGGCGAAGTGTACTCTGGCATCGGTACATGTAGTAGCACGGTCTCAGCCATGCTAAAAGGGGCGTTATCAGCCTTTGCTCAAGCATTGAGTGTAGCAGCTGCTTAGTATTAGATAACTATATCGTAATACTTTACTGGTCTTGATTTCATAAATATATAACACCGTAGCTCCTTGTATTCAACAAGCAAAGCTACGGTGTCATTTTTTTATGAGTAGAAAGCGACTAGATTATCGGGCATTATCTTACTTCAACGTCACTACTGACTAAGGTTTTGCTTATCGTTTGGATTAAGGTATTTTGCCCAATAGCATAATGTTACTTGTGTTTTTGGTGTCTACGACTTACGCTAATGTATATAAAATATTATAAATAAAAGGTTAATCATGGAACCTATATCATTTGCTTCATTTACATTGGCATCTATTCTGGCTTCATTGCCAGTGAATGGTGAGACAGTTACTGAGCCGACAATCACTACGCATATTAGTCCAGCCATTACAGGACAGTGGGAGATAGATTTAAACAGTTCTATCACCATGACCAAAGACGCGAAAGCTCAGCAAGCGGCATCATCGAATAGTCTGCAAAAAAACAGTTCAGAGCCTAAGGTGGTAGCTGATATGGACGGTGGCATAATCACTCAAAGTGAAGCGCGCATCGTGAACGCTGACCCAACAAGCCGCAAAAACTTAATGGCATCCGTAAATAAGTCAAACCAATGCCGTGAGCTATATAATTTTGGCGCGGACAATGAGATGTGGGCGGTCAGTGGCAAAGAGTGGACATACGGTCGCTATCTAGTCACACACCGCGAAGAAGGCCTGCCCGTCATCGCTATCAAGACGATTTATGATAATAACGAAGTAGACTGCTCAGGCAACCAAGTGGATCAAAGTGACGAAGCGTTGATTGCGTTTTTATACCATGATGGCAATCAGATGCAGTGGTGTGCTGATCCTGACGGTACAGAGTGCTTTATGACTTTTAATAGAGTATTGCCATAATAAGTGGCTTGTATCATATTGCACGAGTTATTCGACATCTACTAAGCATAAAAAAGCCGCTATATCGATAGCGGCTTTTTTTGTGGAAATTGATTTTTATGGGAAATGACTACTGTCCCAGTCAGTACGAGTAAGCAAACTACAGCTTAGCGCTGTTTTGATCTATGCCTCTTTCTCGGCTTTGTCTGTGTTTAGAAGCTCTCTTTCGAGATAATGAATGTTTTGCGCTTCCTTGGCAAAATTATCATCTGACAAAATCACATCACGGTGTAGCGGTATATTGGTTTTGATGCCTTCAATGATCAATTCATCTAATGCATGTAAGGTTTTAGCAACCGCTTGCTGACGAGTTTGACCATGGCAGATAAGCTTACCAATGAGTGAATCATAGTAAGTCGGTATCTCATAGCCAGGGTATAGATGTGAATCGAATCGAACACCTGCGCCACTTGGCGCAAACAGTTGATTGACAGTACCAGGGCAAGGAACAAAAGTTGCTGGATCTTCAGCATTGATACGGCACTCAATCGCGTGGCCTTGGATTTCAATCTCACTTTGACGATAAGATAAACCATAGCCGGCTGCAATTTTTAGCTGTTCAACGACGACATCGATACCAGTAATCATCTCGGTTACTGGATGTTCAACCTGTACGCGCGTATTCATCTCAATAAAGAAAAATTCATTATTCTCAAACAAAAACTCAAACGTACCAGCGCCGCGGTATTTCACAAGCTCACAGGCTCTCACACAGGCCTTCAGGATAGGTTCGCGGACATCATCTGGGATATCTGGCGCAGGCGCTTCTTCTAGTACCTTTTGATGACGACGCTGCAATGAGCAATCACGGTCATACAGATGGATAGCATTACCATTGCCATCACCCAGTACCTGTACTTCTACGTGGCGCGGGTTTTGAAGATAGCGCTCCATATAGACAGTATCATCACCGAACCAAAGCTCAGCTTCTTGCTTAGCAGCCTGCACTTGACCGACCAGCTCATCAAAACGTTCAACCACACGCATACCGCGTCCACCGCCGCCAGAAGCCGCTTTGATCAATAGCGGAAAACCGATATTGCGCGCTTGTTCTTCAGCATTATGTAGCGTAACTGCACCCACAGAGCCAGGCACGGTTGGTACGCCCGCTTTTTTCATGGCGTTGATCGCAGAGACTTTATTACCCATCAAGCGAATGTGATCTGCATTAGGGCCAACGAAGGTCAATCCTGCTTCTTCTACGCGCTCAGCAAACTCAGCATTTTCAGACAAAAAACCATAACCCGGATGAATAGCATCCGCGCCAGTGATTTCAGCGGCAGTTAAGATAGTATTAATATCAAGATAACTTTGATTGGCATTAGGCTTACCAATACAAATTGCCTCATCAACAAAGCGCAGGTGCATCAAGTTGGCATCAGCAGTAGAGTAGACGCCTACCGTTTCGATACCTAGCGCTTTGCAAGCTCGAACGATACGCAGGGCAATCTCACCTCTATTGGCAATGAGCAATTTTTTTATCATGGGTTCATCCTTGTCGAAGCATCAGTTATTGACCAAGTTTTGATATCTAGCATCCTGTTATTTGACTTTGATGCGATACCTATATCAAAAACCAGCCATAATGAAATAAAGTATGGCAAATATCGTTACGCTTTATAACGTATGACAGGTTGGCCGAACTGTACGACTTCAGAATTATCTACCAAGATTTCGTCAACAATACCGCTTTGAGTCGCTTCAAGAGGGTTCATAATTTTCATCGCTTCGATAATACCTAGAGTATCACCCGCTTGAACTTTTTGACCAACTTTTACAAATGGTGGGTCGTTAGGACTTGGCGCTGAATAGAAAACACCAACCATTGGCGAGTTTTCGACGCTACCCGCTTTTTCCGCAGGTTTTCCTTCAGCAGCAATAGGCGCTGCGCTAGCAGTTGGTGCGGCCATCATGGTGGGTGTAGGCGCATCATAGTGACGAGTCAAGCTAATATGCTCATCGTCTGAACTGATTTCTAAATTAACCAGTTCACTTTCTTCCATAAGGGCGATGAGGGTGCGTATTTTTTCAATATCCATAGTTTTTATCTGACCTTGTACTAAATTCGAAAATAGTGTAACTAAATATTGTCTAATTAGTTGCTAATGATACCTAGATTCAGAGTAATGAGCAATCAATGTACAGTTGTTAACTGAGATTTTTTACATATTTTGACGTAAGCCATCTTTTTAGCAAGAAATCATCTACGATTTATCATAGTCTATGTGACCATATATCGCTAGCAATGGTTATGAGGTGTGACGTTTTAATCAATCAGTTTCAACCCCACAGCGCGGTTAAACGTCTTTGCTGATAGCGCAAACGAAGGGTCAATAGAATAGAAGATAAGAATAGGCCAGTGATTAATGCCATCCAAAAGCCTTGAGCGCCAACATCAGTGAAACGCACTAAATAGATACCCAGTGGTAGCGCCACTAACCAATAGCAAAAAAGCGTGACCCACATCGGTATGGTGGTGTCTTGCATGCCGCGTAATATACCAGCGACATTGACCTGCCAGCCATCAAATAACTGATAGGCAAGGGCAAAGATGAGCAAGTGCATCGACTCCGCTCTAACCGCTGGATTATCGGTAAATGCTGCTGCCAACTCTGGTCTAAATAGCCATATACCAAGCATACAAGTGAGCGCAATCAATACGGTCCAGACAAGTCCAGTTGCTTGTACTTGACGTAAGGCTAAGAGGTTTTTTTTCCCATAACGATTTGAGACCATAATCGTGAGTGCCATCGCAACAGATATCGGTATCATAAACAGCTGTGACGTCACTGATAACGCTACTTGGTGTGAGGCTGTTGCAAGCTCTCCGAGCGGACTGATAACAAGAGCGCCCAAACTAAATAAACTGGCCTCAAAAAAGATAGAGACACCAATAGGAATCCCCAATTTTAGAAGTTTTTTGATCTGTGTGCGATTTGGACTCGCAAATCCATAAAAAAAGCGAGTGCTGGCAAATTCCCGCCGCTTGGTGACGCTGGTATAAGCCGCCAGTAACAACACATTTATCCACAATACCAGTGCTGTTGCCACACCGCAGCCTGCGCCGCCCATCTCGGGCATGCCAAATAAACCATGGATAAAAATATAGTTCAGAGGAATATCTGCGAGTAGACCGACAATGCTAATAACCGTCACTGGCTCAGGTCGACCAAGCGCTTCGCAATAACTGCGTAACACAGCATAGACAGCTAATGCAGGGAAACCAAAAGACACACCATGCAAATATTGTGTTGCTATAGGCTGAATATTCTCAGGCACACCCATGATGCCAAGGACATTGGGTGCCAAATTGACAACAATAAAACCAATAAGGCCAAGAGCGCCTGCTGTCCACAAAGACTGCTGAGTAATATGAGGAACATGGTGATGCTGATCTTGACCGACAGCCTCACCAATGAGAGGGGTGGTGGCAATCAACACACCTGTTGCTAATAAAAACAGCGGTAGCCAAATGCCAGATCCAACTGCCACGGCCGCCAAATCAAGCGCAGATACTTGGCCTGCCATAATGGCATCGACAACCCCAAGCGCTGCTTGACAAAACTGAGTAATCAAGATAGGGAGGGCGAGTACCCCTAAGCGTAAGCTGTAGCTTTTAAAATCTCTGAAAGATAATGGGAAAACCATGGTGAGCAACTTTTTATTCTTTGCGGTAATTGTTATGAAAGTAGTAACGATGAACAAGTAAATATCGTCGTCAATTCAATATTGACACAGTATGAGAAGAGTCGTGCCGACGATGATACTCCGACAAATAATATGAGCAAGCTTATACAGACGGAGTCAGAAAATAAAAGTGAAGGCACTAAAATAAAAATAACCCGTCAATCCAAGCAGTAGATTGACAGGTCATATACATATAAGATGGTAAAGAAGCCAGACTATGATGTCAACGATTTAGAAGCGCTATATGAATATTCATCTTAGGCTTGTTTTACCTTGGTATTGATAATCAGTAGATAGAGGGTCGAGCTAATCGGTGTGTTCTGGCAGGAGTTCGAGTGTCTCGGCCATGTTCATAATCGCGTGCCAGTGTTTGGGCTCTAATGGAATGACCGTTAATTGCTCGCAGCCCTTTCTCAGCAGTAAAGAGTCCTCAAGCGCAGGCAAAAATTTCAGCGCTGATAACGGCAACACCTCTGTAAAAGCTTGCTCAAAAGTGAGATCCACCATATACCAGCGTGGTTCTTCTTCGGTTGCAATAGGATCGTAATGGCGATGCTCAGGATGAAACTGAGTGGGGTCAGGGTAACCTGCTTGACTGACCGTCATAATACCAGCCACACCAGAGGGTCTTGCGCTAGAATGATAAAAGAATACCTGATCACCAACCTTCATGTCGTCGCGCATAAAGTTGCGAGCGCGGTAGTTACGGACACCATCCCAGCTATCTGTACCGAGCCGTTGTAAATCGTGAATACTAAAAAAACTTTGGGTTTGATTTCATTAGCCAATAAGCCATATGTCTTATCCTTTGCTTCATGTTTAAATTTAATATTATCAGGGTGGTTTTTTATTAAGCAGATTTCAAGCGCGCCGCAAATGTAACGGTTATATAGTGAATTCAGTATAAAAACGATACAGTGTGACTGGGATAAATTTTTCGCAGCATCGAGCAGCGTAGGCACAGCACGCAAGGAAAATTTAGACCAGTTCCACCTTGATATATAATGTATCTGTTTTATTTAGGATTGACTATATTCTGAATACAGCGCTGCGCTTTGGATGCTGTACTGTTAATAGTCTTTTTATATACTGCCTGCAAGTTACCATGGTGAATAGGGAATTTGTGCGTGGCTTTATGCGTGGCTTTGTTAATAGTTTTACGTCAGTTAGGCTTTTCTTTATATCATCTAGCCGTTATCCTAGCGATACTTTTGATACTGATCATTATTGCCCATTACACAATAAGTTTATTTATGTCCAAAATGAATGCTGATAGCTCGCCAAATAACCTTGATACGTTACAACTCACAGAAAAGATGACAGAGACTAGCGTTGTAGAGGTGACGAGCATTCCACTGTCGCTCTATATCCATATCCCGTGGTGTGTGAAAAAATGTCCTTACTGTGACTTCAACTCGCATGAGCTGCCTATAAACAGTCAGTTGTCTATGTATGATGATTATGTCGATGCGCTCCTTTTGGATGCGAATATGCAACAGTCATTGGCGCAAGGGCGTAAAATCAGCTCAATATTTATTGGCGGTGGCACACCATCACTATTGCCAATTGCTCAGTATCAGCGACTGTTCTCTGGTTTGCGGTCATGTTTTGAATTTGCAGAGGACATTGAGATTACGATGGAGGCCAATCCCGGAACACTCGAGCATGCACCATTTGCTCAGTATCTAGAGGTTGGTATCAATCGATTGTCTATCGGTGTACAGAGCTTTGACGCTGATAAGCTCAAAGTGCTTGGACGTATCCATGATCCTGTACAAGCGTTATCAGCGATACGCGCTGCTAAGGCTGCTGGATTTACGCGAGTCAATGTCGATCTTATGCATGGTCTGCCGCAGCAAACCATGAACGAAGCATTAAATGATATTCAAATGGCGCACGATGCTGGCGCAACGCATATCTCTTGGTATCAATTAACGATTGAGCCCAACACGGTGTTTTATCGTAGCCAGCCTATTTTACCCGATGAAGACAACTTGGCAGATATCGAACAAGCGGGGCAAGCGCTGTTGCAGCAACTGGGGTACAGCAATTATGAGGTGTCTGCGTGGGCGGGCGAGTCAGATAAGCCTTGCCGTCACAATATCAACTATTGGCAGTTTGGCGACTATCTAGCAATAGGTGCTGGTGCACATGGTAAAGTGACGATTGATTGTCACGCAGACAGAGGTAGCGCGCCGTCAAAGGAAAGTGATAAATCAGAAAACGATTTGTTAGCAGAATCTGGCATCTATCGTTTTAGCAAATCACGTTTGCCAAAAGATTATGTAGGAGATATAGAGACGGAAACATCCAAGAGCACTCAAAACGTACCAAAAATGGTTGGTTGGCAGGCAATCGATAGTGAAGAGTTAGTGAGTGAGTTTATGTTGAACGCATTACGCTTACATGGCGGTGTCGCTTGGGCGTTGTTTGAGCAGAGAACAGGGCTTAAGCTTGAAAGCGTTACCACACAAGTAGACAAGTTGATTAAGCAAGGGCTACTGATAGATAGTAAAACTCAGCTGCAACCAACATTGTTAGGTCAGCGTTATCTCAATCAGATATTGCGTGTTTTTTTGTAGCATCTGATAAAGTGTATGTGCAGTAACTACTTAGAATAAAGAATTCGTGACCAAAAAAAAGGACTTACAAAATAGTAAGTCCCTCAAAAAATCTAAAAAAAGCAGACCTTAGATTTTATCTTGTACGTCTTGTGCGCTGCCAGTTACAGCATTTCCGGCGCTTGATACGTCTTGGCCAAGGCCTTTAAACGTGTTGCAACCAGTTAGAACAAACATAGCAGCTAAAGATGCGATGATTACTTTTTTCATAATAGTATCCTCAAAGATAAATGAATGGTTATAAATAACAACAGTGACGCTAAGTATCTTGCTCAAGCTTCACTGAAGGGGTATTGGATGAGACAGTCATACATAAATGCTATCTCGCTATCCATTACAGACATCATAGTGAAAGTTAAAAACCCTGCACAGTATCAAAATGTAATTATTGGCAGTAAACTGTAACTTTTAATTACCTACCGCTCATAAATTTAAATAACAGAGCATCGACTAGTTGTGGAGTAAACAAATATGTCCATTCATATCGTGTTGGTCGCCCCAAAAATGCCGAGTAATACTGGCAATATTATTCGACTGTGTGCCAACAGCGGCGCGCAGCTGCATTTAGTCAGACCGCTGGGGTTTGAGCTTGATGACAAAAAACTACGCCGCGCAGGCCTTGATTATCACGAATATGCACATTTGCAGGTGCACGAAGATTGGGCTGCAGCGAGGCAAGCCTTGCAAGCCGCCGACTGCCATATTGTCACCGCATTGACCACCAAACTGAGCAAACCATTCTATGATTATGATTTTGGCGGGCAAGCAGACAGTGAAAAACCTGACAATAAAACCATGCCCAATATCGCGCTGGTATTCGGTTCTGAGACAGCAGGTCTGGCAGATGATATACGAGAAGATATCGGTGCTGATAATTGGTTGAGATTACCAATGTTGGCTGATTCGCGCAGTCTCAATTTATCCAATAGTGTCGCCATATGTTTGTATGAAATATGGCGACAGCAAGGATTTTTGGGTGATGAAGGACGAAGTGTCGGTTATGAAACGCTGACAGTCTACGATCCGAAATAGCGATCCAAAGTAGCGATGTACCAAATGAGTCGATGATATGACTTATTCATCAGTGCTCACTTGGTAAGCAGCTACAGTTAAAAAAGACACTTTTATAGGCAATTGGGCGGCTTGGGTAGTCCAGCTAGACGATTGACATGGCGCGCAACCAATCCTGTATTAAATAGCTGTTGTAGTTTTTGATTGCTAATATCGTACCCAGGCAAAGTTTTCTGTAGCCATTTAATCAATGGGCGAGTCGCTGGCGCATGATTAAATTTGACAAAAAACGCGCGCACTTGCTGCAAGATTTGTAAGTGCTCACTCGTTAGGCTGACATCTAGCGTGTCTGCTAGTTGTTGTGCGATAACAGGTGTCCAAATCGTATGGTCACACAAATGCCCATCTTGATCTAATGCAATATCGGTCGATGCTGTGGCAGTATGAGTTGTCGTAGAGGTATGAGTCGTCATAAGGCAATCGTCACCACTTTATCAAACTGACTATCCTGAGATAGGCTAATCCATTCTTCATCCGTTAAAATATCAGTCAATTTGCTCTCTAAATTTAGCTTGCCAGCAGTGTTAACTGTCAGCTGCGATATATCATCGGCTAATGCATAAATACCTGCAATACCATCTATTTCACTATCATTCAAATAGGCGTTGAGCCAGTCAATAAAAGCGGCTGTGGTGCCAAGTAAGATAATACTGTCGCCAGTACGCCAAGTGCGAGACATCTCTTCAGCACTGCGCCTGAGGGTATCCATCGTGCTGTGTAATTGATATAAAGTTGCCATAACAGTGTCCAAGTGTGTACTTTATTATTTTATAAGTCTGATTATATTGCCAATTAAAAAGTTAAAATCTGCTCAAAATCTTGCGAGCGGATCATTTCTGGCACCAGCATGAGCTGTGAAGTCAGATCTACTGGCAGCATCCCAATCACCCAACCACTAAAGACATCATCAGGTAGCCAAGCCGCTGGCATGTCGTAAAGATCAAGCGACTGAATCATACCGTGCAAACGTGATTCAGGCTGCATCAATAAGCCAAAAACAGGTGCATCCAAGTACAGCTGCACTTCATGACCGAATGTCGCTAATGTCAGTGCCAGAGCGCAGCCTTCGTAGCTTGCTGCTTCGGTGGGTGTATGCAGCTGGATTAATAATCTCATCATGTATTCCTAAATATATTTATCGCAGGCTAATGTCGTAATGGGTACGCTATCAAAACTTTATTAAGCGGCAGCCATCCTGCATCATCAGAGCGAGCTCACTGAGTCCCACCAACGTAAATCCTGTCGCCAGATTGTCACCATCAAGCTGATGGCGGGTACTGTTATCTGTGTCACTCACACCGCGGCTAAGAGCTGTGCTAACACAAACAGGCAGTGGCAACTGATATTGTTCAGCCAACATTTGCCATTCTTTGGTCAAATTCATTTGATCAGCGGACTGCCAGAGTAGCCGATTCGCCAGATGCGCCGAATCCCCATAAAAAAAGACATTGAGCAATGGCCGTTTGGTGATAGGATTGTCGATGCCTTCTTTATTGACGATATCGTCTGCGTGACTGTCGATATTATGATCAGCTGATGCGCTCTTAAGATACGCGCGCGCATAACGTAATGCTAAATGCGCTAATGGGTGACTAGGATCAGCGGTAATGAGTAGTAGCGGGGTAGTAGTCATAGGGGACAGTATCACATATTATAAATAAGCGTTTAGAGAGTGTTATAAGGGTGAGACAATATTATTGAAAGGCTATAAATGTTTTGTGTAAAGTAATCTAATCGATTTATAGTCGAGTTTTAGGGCGTGTTGAACATTCGCAAATAGGCACTGCTGATCGCTAAAATTGTTCCAGACAAGGCACAAAGCGACGATAATGCAGATGCCTTAGCGAGATTTGTAACGCAGTATGGGGCAATTTTAGCATTAGCCCCAACGATAAAAGCAGGGGACAGGACTCTGTTTTGCCGCTTCATCGTTAAAAATAAGCGCTTAGAATGACTAAACTTATTATTTTTAACATCGAATCGCCTAAAAAATAGTCGCTGTCAGTGCCATGGTCGAATGTTCAACACGCCCTAATATTTCTTAATACCATTGAGTCAAAACGCTATTTTTATTGAGTATAAAGGTGCGCTGCAATGAAGCTGTCTCAAAGCATTTCGATTAAAGATGTTTATGCTACCATAAAGCGGCTCAAAGCAAATAGAGTCACTGTTACTAAACAGGGCTTTATGTTTTGTAATGATATATTGAGTATGTTCATCTGATGCTGTGACTGTCTCGTAAGAAAAAACAATAAACTTATGAGTTGGGTTCACGTAGTCTTACCATTCTATGTAAGGAGTTTTTGTCACTATGTTACCTGCTATGCCCTCACGTATGAACAGTGGTACAGATTATCAGCCGACAGCAGAGCAACTGCAAGTACTGCAAACAGCCAGTGAGTTTGCTTATCAAATTTGGGAGAGCCGAACGGTTTCCTGCCAAACATTTTTGCGTAGCTACCCACTGAACAGTACGCTGACTCGTCAGCAAATCGATGATCTGATACAAGATTATACGCTAGATGAAAACTATCAACTCGCCGATGAAACGAAAGTCATGAGTGGCTTACGTAATTTGCGTAAGCTGTTAATGATGCGCTGGATTTGGCAAGATGCCTTGCAGATGATTAGTCTTGAGCAATTGACTGATGAGCTATCAGAGTTTGCAGGCGGTTGTATCTCCTTTGCCAAGGACTATACCTATCAGCATTTGATTGCTAAATACGGTGAGCCAACCTTTATCAATGAACAAGGCAATGTGCAGATCGATGATATGGCCATCATGGCCATGGGTAAGCTTGGTGCTCAGGAACTGAATTTATCGAGCGATATTGACCTAATATTTGTACATCAAGCGCGCGGCGAAACCAATGGTGACAAGGCAAAGGGCACGCGTAGCATAGACAATAAACGTTTTATGACTCGTCTGGGTCAAGGGATTATTAAGCTGCTTGATAATAAAACGGCTGACGGCTTTGTCTTTCGGGTTGATATGCGCTTGCGTCCATGGGGTGATGGCAGTGATTTGGCCATCCATCTCTCAGCGTTACAGAAATATTTTGCGTTGCATGGACGCGCGTGGGAGCGTTTTGCTTGGTTAAAAGCACGAGTCGTTGGGCAGATAGATCAGCCATTTTATGATGCGATTCAGGCGCTAATCAAACCATTTGTCTTTCGCTATTATGTGGATTACAGCGCGTTTTCAGCACTCAGGGAGATGAAGTCGCTCATTCAAAATCAAGTTGCACAGCGTGAAGATCTAGACAATATTAAGCTTGGCGCGGGCGGTATCAGAGATATTGAGTTTATTGTACAAGCGTTTCAGCTGATCTACGGTGGTCGGCATCCTCAGCTACAGGTAAAGCCTTGTTTGGAGGCGATGCAAGTGTTGCGTGAGCTTGGATATCTAGAGCAGATTACCTACGATAACTTACAAGCCGCGTATCGGTTTTTGCGTCGACTTGAACATGCGATTCAAGCCATTAACGATCAGCAAACCCAAAGACTGCCGCATGATGCTTATTGGCAGCATAATCTTGCAGTGACGCTTGGGTTTAATGATTGGCAGGCATTACTGACCCAATTAAATGCTCATCGAGACAATGTGAATGTGCCATTTGAACGTATGGTGACAGAGCGTCAAGTACCTGACAATGATGATACCGATCTAGAGCCTGAGCATTTAGAAGCGCAAATCAAGCGCTTAAATGAGGTACTAACAAAAGAAAATCGCGAGTTATTGCAGAATTTTTGGCAATCAAAGATGGTTGCCAACCTCAGCGAGGAGGCCCGAGAGCGCTTAGATGATGCGTATCCTGTCATTGTCCATGCGCTATTAGCCCATCAAGAGCAGCAAAAACTTGCCAATGCTGCCTTACCGCGATTGATTGCATTGCTTGAAGCCATTTGCCGACGTTCAATCTACTTGGTCATGATTGCAGAAAACCCCAATGCAACGATTGAGCTGATTCCGATGCTCTCGGCAAGCCCGTGGATTGCAAAAGAGTTGGCACAGTATCCTGTATTGTTAGATACCTTTTTACAGCAACACTATCGCCACCTGCCAGATAAGCCTGAGCTGCGTGACATCCTGCGCCAACAGCTATTGCGTGTCGAACCCAATGACGAAGAAGAGCTACTGAGTGTCCTGCGACTGTTCAAGAAAAACCAAGTGTTGGCTGTGGCTGCCAGCGATGTGTTGGCTGAGCGTCCAATCATGAAAGTCTCAGACTCACTGACTTATATTGCTGAAGTGGTACTAGAAGCCGCGCTAGAGCGAGCGTTTACCGAAATCGTCAACCGCTATGGCTATCCTATCGGTCAAGATGGCGATCCAGTCACTGAGGCTGACTGTGGTTTTGCGATCATTGGCTACGGTAAACTGGGTGGTTTAGAGCTCTCGTATTCTTCCGACTTGGATTTGGTATTCTTACATAAGATAAAAGAGCAGGGCATGACCACTGGTGAGAAGTCAGTCAGTGGCATGAAGTTTGCCGCACGTCTGGTACAAAAGCTGATGAATTATCTCAATACCCAAACGCGAGATGGTAGGGCATATGAGATTGACATGCGTCTGCGTCCGTCGGGCAACGCTGGCATGATGGTGGTATCTTGTCATGCCTTTGAAACTTATCAAATGGACAAAGCGTGGTCATGGGAGCATCAAGCACTGGTGCGCGCTCGGGCGATTTGTGGTGACAGACGAGTGACTGCGCGCTTTTGTGATATTCGCCGAGATGTGCTGGCGCTGCCGCGGACGTTAGAGCAAGTACGCTCTGAGGTCACCAGTATGCGTATCAAAATGCAGAAGCACTTAGGCACCAGCCAGTGGCAACAGCAAGCGGGTAAGTTTCAACTCAAACAAGATGCAGGCGGCATTGTCGATATTGAATTTTTGGCACAGTTTGCGGTATTGGCTTACTCACATGAGCATCCAAGCTTGACCAAATGGAGTGATAATGTCCGTATTTTTGAAGAAGTTGCTTCACTTGGTATTTGGGAGGAGCAAGTTTGTCAGGCATTAACAGATGCTTATCTTAGAATACGTGCTGCGACTCATCAACTGGCACTATCAGAGCAATCATTATTGGTCGATGAGTCGCTTTGGCAAGAGACACGCGCACTGGTACAAGCGCAATGGCAGCATCTAATGGGCGTAAAATCTGTCAAAGAGTAATAGAGTAATTTTGAGATTTGTTTTTATTAAGGCCTTGCTGATAACCAAAGAGGCGCTTAAACTGTAAGGCCTTATGATAATTAAAAACCGTAATTAAAAACTATAGGGTCTCAAACCAAAAGATTTCATTTGCCAACACGGCCAGTGATATAATCGGTCACACATCATTATAATACAGTCAAGTGTTCGTCATAATGAAGCGGTATTTGAGCAATAAAAATGAACGCTGCAGTATTATCACACGATGTTGATCAATACTATTAAATAAAACCTACTTAAAAAAGTTAGACGTTAGCGCTAGCATAAGGACTATAAAATGAATATGGCAACACAAGACGGTAAGCTTTGGATGAATGGCACAATAATTGAACAACCAGATGCCAACGTTCATGTGCTTACCCATAGCTTGCACTATGGCATGGCTGTGTTTGAAGGCGTACGCGCTTATCAAACAGCTGACAACCGCACCGCTATTTTTCGTCTAAAAGAACACACCGAACGTCTACTTGGTTCAGCGAAAATCTTTCAAATGGACGTGCCGTTTGATGCGGCCACGCTAGAGCAAGCACATAAAGATGTGGTCAAGCAAAATAACTTAGCAGAAGCTTATATTCGTCCGCTTATTTGGGTAGGTGCAGAAAAGCTTGGCTTATCTTCGCGTGATAACAGTATCAATGCCATGGTTGCTGCTTGGCATTGGGGCGCATATCTTGGTGAGGAAGGTATCAAAAATGGTATCCGTGTAAAAACCTCATCATTTACCCACCACATGACCAATGTGACCATGTGTAAAGCCAAAGCCTCGAGCAACTATCCTGTCTCTATCATGGCCAATCAAGAAGTCACCCGCAATGGCTATGACGAAGCCATCCTAATGGATCCACAAGGTTATGTCTGCCAAGGCGCAGGCGAAAACTTGTTTTTGGTCAAAGACGGTGTGCTACATACGCCAGATCTGGGCGGCGGCGCGCTTGATGGTATTACTCGCCGTACTATCCTTCAGTTCGCGGCTGATCTAGACATCAAAGTTGTTGAGCGCCGTATCACTCGTGATGAGTTCTACTTAGCAGACGAGATCTTTATGACAGGCACCGCTGCTGAAGTGACACCTATCCGCGAATACGATGATCGTACTATCGGGAATGGCGGCCGCGGACCATTGACTGAGAAACTCCAAACTCTATATTTTGATGTGGTTCATGGTCGTAATGAGAAATATATGGATTGGTTAAGCTTTATTGACTAATAAAGTCGTTAGTTTAAAGACCAAAAAGGCTGAACATAATTGTTCAGTCTTTTTTTTATGCTAATATAGCCATCATATTTATTCTTAAGATTAAAGTGAGCAGTCCATGCCAATAGATTCTAGTACAGTAGATAATAAAAATATCAAACAAATTATTTGTATTAAATGGGGTACAAAGTACGGGGCTGATTACGCCAATAAACTGTATGGCATGGTATCTCGCAATATTACGCCACCGTTTCGTTTTGTCTGTTTTACTGACGACACTACTGATGTACGTCCTGAGATTGAATGCCAAGAATTACCGCCTTTAGATGTCACCATGCCAACCAACACACTTGGCAAGTGGCCAAAATCACGTTTGTGGGGTGAGAAGTTAGGTGATTTGACAGGGACAGTATTATTTGTAGATTTGGATGTGATTATAGTAGATAGCCTCGATCCTTTCTTTGAGTATGGCGAGCCGGACGATGTTATTTTGTCTTATAACCCAAGTAACCCGCTAGAGCGCCTCGGCCAGACTTCTTGCTTCCGCTTCCAGGTAGGGTCGCTTGTCTCACTACAAGAAAAATTCAAAGCAGATCCACAAGGCATCGCGGACAAATATCGTTTTGAGCAGCGCTTTGTGACGCGTAACGCCCCAGGCGGTGTCAAGCTGTTTCCAAAAGCATGGGTTGCGCACTTTAGACGCAAATGTCGTCAACCGTTCCCACTTAACTATATCAAAGAACCAAAGATTCCTAAAGGTGCTCGAATTGTTATTTTCCCTGGCGACTTATATCCTACACATGCGATCGAAGGTAGATATAATAAAAATGCTGCTAACAATGCCAAAGATCATTTAAAAAGATTAGCTGAGCCCAAAAATCTAAAAAGACCGCTACGTCACTTGCGTCATTTTATCTTGCCAGTAGGGTGGATCGAAAAGTACTGGAAAGAATAGGTCCCATTATATATTTGAGTATTATCGCATTGCATTAGCAAAGATAAACATTAGTCAGTGAACGGATAAAATTATGAATACAGAAGATACTATTAAAGTCTTTGTTGGTTGTGACCCAAATAACTGTGATCTAGAGCAGATGATGGTATTAGATTATAGTATTCATAAACATACCAGTGTACCCGTTGAGATAGTATGGATGCAGCTGTCACGTGATCCTAATAGCTATTGGTATTCTAATCCTGAGACTGGAGAGGGTTGGAATACCACTAAATGGTCAACGCCTTTTTCAGGCTTTCGCTGGGCAATTCCAGAGTACTGTCAATACTCTGGTCGTGCCATCTACATGGACGCTGATGTCATTATTTTAGATGATTTGGCAAAGCTGTGGCACCATCCTATTGAAGGACAGTCTGTTGTAGCTGCTAAGACTAATGCGGATATGACTCGATTGTGTACATGCGTATGGGATTGCAAGGCGGCAAAAAACATTGTCCTACCAATTAAAAAACTCAGGAAAGATCCCAAAAGCCATAAAGAAATGATGGCTGTATTTAAAGATAATAATCAGCTCATTGAGCCTTATCAGGATAGTTACAACTGTATAGATGGCGAAAACTTAGCGTTAGAAGATATTAGGATTTTGCATTATTCAGATATGGGTACGCAGTTCAGTCATAAATATTCATTACCTAGAGTCAGTGAAGAAGGTATCGAGCACTGGTTTGACGGTGAAATAATGTCGCACCCGAGGCAGGATTTATCTGAGGTTTTTGATGAATATTATAACGAAGCACTTGCTGCTGGATACGATTTAGACAGTTATAGGGTGGAACCTTTTGGTCATTTTCCTAAAAAATCTCAAGAAGGTTATACCGGTAATAAGGTGACTCGTCCACACGCTTCTAAATCATTTTTTTCGAAGCTATTTAAACGCTAGTTTTTTAATGAAGCAATGATAAGCCTTTCTAAGAAAATGAAAAATTACTCCATAGGTTATCGTGTATGAAGCAGCATAAAAAAACAGTGTTACTCGTTATTAATTGTCTACAGGGCGGTGGTGCGGAACGTGTCGTATTAACATTGGGGCAAGGGTTTTATGAATTGGGCTATGAAGTACATATTCTAAGATTTAAGCCGTTAGTACAATATGACTTAAGTCCGAATCTTAACTACCATGTACTTAAGTTTAAGCCGTATAAACTTATACCAGGGGCACAAAGACGTGACCAGATTTTTGCACGTGCTGTTGATAAATACGTGTCGAAAAATATCGGTCAGCCTGACATCATACTGTCCAACTTAGATCGTGCCGATAGTATACTAAGTAATAGTAAACTGCCTAATATCACTTATATTATTCATAATACAGTATCACTACTCTATAAGTTTAATAAAAATCACGACGCTGAGCAGTTAAAGCAAAGAATGATAGATATATATGCCAAGCATCCTTGTGTGTGTGTCAGTGAAGGCGCTCAAAAAGATTTTATTAAGAGCTTTGGTCATATTACGCCAACCACTGCCATTCATAATCCAATTGATAAAGAGAGTATTCAAAAGCAGGCTAATGCTTTTGTCCCTGACTACCAAAACTATATTATCCATGTGGGTAGCTTTAAAGATGCCAAGCGTCATGATGTATTGGTAAATGCTTATGCAAAAACAGATCAATCTATGCCTTTACTGCTCTTGGGTCAAGGTAAGCATAAAGGTGAAACAGAGCGACTGGTAACAGAGTTAAGCCTAGAAGACAAAGTGATATTTTTAGGATTTCGTGATAATCCCTTCCCTTATATCAAAAATGCGCAGTTTAAGATACTGACCTCTGACTGGGAGGGTTTTGCTTTAGTTATTGCCGAAGCTCTTGTGCTAGGTACTCCTGTTATCAGTACCAACTGTCCATCAGGCCCAAGTGAATTACTACCAGAACGTAACTTAATGCCGATGGGCGATGTTGATGCCATTGCCGCAAAAATGCAGCAAGCGATGAGTAATCCGCAAGCGTTTCATGCGCCATTCGATGAAGCGCTGCTACCAGCCAAAATAGCAGAAAGATACGTAGAATTTACCCAAAATCTTTAGCTGGTAAAACAGTTGGGCCGCTACATCTCTAAGTCTAAATATTTATTTTTAAGAATACTTAATAAATGATTGATAATACTACAGAAAAAAAAGACAATTCGAATAGTAAAGAAAAAGTGCTATTGGTTATTAACTGCTTGCAAGGTGGCGGTGCAGAACGTTCGGTCTTGACGCTGGGACAAGGTTTTCACGAGTTAGGTTATGATGTCCATATTTTACGCTTCAAATCCAAAGTAGCTTATGAGCTCAATGATGATATTACTTATCATCAACTAGACCTAAATGATTATAACTCTATACCTACTAAAAGTCTTAGGTACTGGTATTTTGCAAAAGTATTAGACAGATACGTGCTCAAAGAGATTGGTACTCCAATATTGACGCTAGCGAATTTAGATAAAGCCGATATGGTCTTGCGCCATAGTAGTCTGCCCAATATTGCACACGTAATTAGAAATACTATTTCTAAAAAAATTGAATTGTTTAGAAGCCAAGGCAAAAAAGCAAATGATAAAAGATTAAGCAATATATATTCTCGGCATCCTTGTATATGTATTAGTAAAGGAGTCGAAAAAGACTTTCAAGCTACATTGGGTGTGATGAATACAACGACAATATACAACCCGATTGACCAAAGACAGATTGTGCAATTGGCATCAGAGTTTGAGCCAGAGTTTGACAGTTACATTATTCACGTTGGTAGTTTTAAGACTCAAAAAGCTCATGAAGTATTGATTAGAAGTTATGCAAAGACTCGGAAAACATTGCCACTTCTATTATTGGGTGAAGGTGTATTGCTAGCGTCAATGAAAGAGCTGGTTACTTCTTTAGGTTTGGATAACCGTGTACATTTTTTAGGTTTTCAAAAAAATCCATATCCTTATATCCAAAAAGCACAGTTTATGGTTTTGTCATCAGTCTTTGAGGGATTTGGACGGGTTATTGCTGAATCACTGGCTTTAGGGACACCTGTTATCAGTACAGACTGCCCATCGGGTCCAAGTGAGTTGCTACCACCACACAACCTCGTCCCTGTGGGAGATATTGATACATTAGCTAAGAAGATGGATGAAGCAATGGAGAAGGCTGATACATATCAGTCCTCGTTTGACAAAGAGTTATCACCAATTAATATTGCTCAACAATATATAGATTTTATGAGAACTAATGGTTAGACATTACTCGGTTGCAGCCTTGATAAAAGGTGTAGGGTGTAGTCGTGTAGTAATATATGAAATAGACTAATCCAACCACCATTTAGACCAATCATCTCTGTGCAACTGCCGTAGAGTAGCAAAAGCACTGTCATTATTCTGCAGTTTTTCAAACACTGCCAGTAACATGGTCGTGGCCAATTTATCAACTTTCTGAAATTTATTATAGCGTTTTCGCATATTTCTCAAGCTATCATCGGTGCCGATACGAAAATAAGTAAGACCATCGTACAGAGGCAAGTCACCAGCATAAAGCATATCGGTTTTTTCAGTTAGCAATGGCATAGATTCAGCATTAGTGGATAACTGCAGAAAGTTTTTGGTTTCATAAGTACGTAAAGTATTCATTAGAGTTACGACATTCATCAAGATAGCTGCTCTATGAGTATTGTTTGAATGATCAATAAACGTATCGCAAGCAGAGACAATCCAGCGCAACGACAGATGTGTCAATAAATAGTCGCTCTCTGCTTCCCATAGTCTTTCAAATTCAACGAATGTTTTATCTATTTTGTACTTACGGCGCATTAGTATAATAAGTGTGTTGTGATAAAAGCAGAGCTCAGACTCACCAAGCGATTTGTATTTCAAGTTATTCAAATGGGTTTCTAAATCTGTGCTTTTACGCTCGTTAGTTAACGCTTCAATATCACACATTGATTCAGTAATGGTTGTTGCTTTCATCTCATCAAAGCTTCTATCATTATAGGTTTTGATAATCTTACCCGCATTCAATCTTTTTTCGCTTCGAAAGATCAATATCAATTTTCTCTGCCAACTTGAAGGTGTAGCCATGTTATCAAAATCCTTTAAAAATATATAAAGATATTAGCGCCTTAATCTCTATGATATAAGCTTTAGAGATCATTGTTATTTGTTTAAACTGAATAATATTGTCTATACCAATCGACAAATTGTTTGATACCTTCTTCGATACTAGTTTCAGGCTTAAAGCCAATATCTTCTACCAATTCATCTATGTCGGCGTAAGTAATCGGTACGTCACCTGCTTGCATGGGCAATAAGTTTTCCTGTGCCTTTTTACCACAAGCATCTTCAATGGCAGTAATAAAACGGCGCAAAGTGACAGGCTGATTATTACCAATGTTGTAAATCTTGTAGGGGGCAGCTGCAGTCGTAATAGTAGAATGCTGGGGCGAAGGTGCTTTATTAATAATGCGAATGATACCGTTGACGATATCATCAATGTAGGTAAAGTCACGCTGCATATCACCATTATTAAAAACATTAATTGGCTCGCCAGCTAGAATTTTCTTTGTGAACGAAAAATATGCCATATCAGGTCGACCGTAAGGACCATAAACAGTGAAGAACCTTAATCCTGTCGTAGGAATATTATATAAATGGCTATAGCTATGTGCCATAAGCTCGTTGGATTTTTTGGTGGCGGCATATAGACTAATAGGAAAATCAACACAATCAGCAGTGGTAAATGGCTGCTTTATATTCATACCATAAACAGAGCTAGAGCTTGCGTAGATTAAGTGCTTAATATCGTGGTGACGACAGCCTTCTAGAATATTAACAAAGCCAACCACATTTGAGTCGATATACGCATTAGGGTTTTCGATAGAGTAACGCACACCTGCTTGGGCACCTAAATTAACAACCGTATCAAATTGATAGGTTGCAAAAAGCTCAGACATGGCTTCACGATCAGCAAGGTCTAACTTAATAAATGTAAAACTTTCTGGATCTGATATCTCACCTAATATTCTCAAACGCGCTTCTTTTAGATCTGTATCATAATAGTCGTTGATATTGTCGATACCAACGATACAGTAATCCCTAGCAGATAGATCTGTTTCTAGTATCGCCTTGATTAAATGAAAACCAATGAAACCTGCCGCACCAGTGACCAGTATTTTCATTAGTCGCTCCCAAATAGATCTCGAGTGAATACTTTATCCGCCACATCTTTTATCTCATCAGATAGGCGGTTTGCGACAATGACATCACTCATTGATTTAAAGGCTTCTAAATCTTGAATCACACGCGAATTAAAGAAATTGTCTTCTTTTAGCACAGGCTCGTAGACAACGACTTCTATACCTTTTGCCTTGATACGTTTCATGATGCCTTGTATGGCAGATGCTCTAAAGTTATCTGACCCACTTTTCATTACTAGGCGATGTATTCCCACGATTTTTGGCTGTCTTTCGATGATTTTATCGGCAATAAAGTCTTTGCGGGTTCTATTAGAATCGACAATGGCTTTTATCAGGTTGCTTGGCACCTCATCGTAATTTGCTAATAACTGCTTAGTATCTTTGGGCAGACAGTAGCCGCCATAGCCAAAGGAAGGGTTATTATAATGATTGCCAATACGAGGGTCTAAGCCAATCCCTTCGATGATTTGTTTGGTGTCGAGTCCAAACGTCTGCGCATAAGTATCAAGCTCATTAAAATACGCTACTCGCATTGCCAGATAAGTATTAGAAAATAATTTAATGGCTTCTGCCTCTGTTGGCTCAACGAACAATAGCGGTACGTCTTTTTTGATTGCGCCTTCAAGTAATAAATTGGCAAATATTCGAGCCTGCTCAGTCTGTGCGCCTACAATGATACGTGAAGGATAAAGATTGTCATGTAGTGCCTTACCTTCTCGCAAAAACTCAGGCGAAAAAATAATGCGATCAGTGGCATAACGTTCTTTGATACTGGTTGTGTAACCTACTGGCACTGTAGACTTAATAATAATGGTTGCTTGTTGATTCACTAACAGCACTTGCTCAATGACGGCTTCTACTGTGGAGGTATTGAAATAATTGGTCTTGGTATCATAATCAGTCGGCGTGGCAACGATGATGAAATCTGCATCTTTATAAGCTTCTTTGGCATCCAGCGTTGCAGAAAAATTGAGCACTTTGTTCAATAAAAAATTGTCGATATCTGTATCTTCGATAGGAGACTGCTTATTATTTAGTAATTCTACCTTTTCAGCGACAATGTCGACAGCAACGACTTCATTATGCTGTGCTAACAGCATTGCATTCGATAAGCCTACGTAGCCTGTACCTACTACTGCTATTTTCATAATATATCCAAGTGATTTTTGAGCTTTTATTGGTTTAGATCAAGAGGAAGTGAAATTAATCACCATTCAATCTTAAACTAAATTTATTTATCGGTGCTTGCTATCAAAGAAGCAGGTAGATAATCCAAGAATTTGTGCCTCATGGCTTGACTGATTTTTTTATATAAGTCTGGTTTGAGAAGATCCAAACTTTGAATGCAGCCATACTTAATACTTTTATCTTCTAAAGCAAGAATAAAATCTTCTACGCTACTTTCGTTTTTTAGATAGTTGATAGAGGTGTTAGGTTTTAAACTTGCTTCGCCTTTTTGAATTTTTAGATGATTCATTAGCGTTATAGGATTCACTTGGGCCATATCTCTAAATTTATATTTTATCTGCTCGGTCAATAATTGCGGATGATTCAACAAATGGGACTTTAAGGTATTTTTATCGACAATATGAGGGTAGTGATGAATTTCAAAAAACTGATTCATGCCCAGTATTTTAGCACTTAACATTTGCGCGATAGTATGTCTTGGCTGTATCGGTGTGCCAAACAATTTAAAGCGTGATTTTCGAAAATTGAGCTTGGCACTCAAAGCAGCACTTTTGCGCCACTCACCATGAATGATTAGCTTTTCATTGTCTAAAAAATCATCTATCGTCACTGGTTGATTAAAAAAGAAATCATCGTTCATATAGATAAAATAATCAGACAAGCCTTTAATATTCCAGATCATCGTCTCAATTGATCGAGTGTTGAAGGTCGGTAGGTATTCTTCATAACCCGAAAATATTTCCTTGTGATCGACAATACGTATTTTATCTGCTGCACAGATATTTTGCTTGGCAAACTCATCAATGAATGCAGGTTTTTGTTGGTCGGTGACCACATAAATATGACGACAAAAAGGCACGTATTTGATGATAGAGGCAATATTGTAATATATCTCATCATCACTTGCGAAGCGGGTGGCAGTTATGGCATCTGACGCTACGGTGTTACTTGGCTTGTAGGACTCTCTTTTTTGTTTGAGTATAGGATCTGCGCCATCCACCCAAGCGATGACAATGTCTATTGCTTTCTCATCAAGTTGCTGCATGATTGATCCTGTTTTTTTTCAATAGGTGTCTTTAGTGGTTATACATTCTATTTAAATGTTGATTCTACTTAGATCAGCTATGATATTTATTGATAACTGTATTAGCAAGGGTTAACTGTTTTATAAAATCAACAATATTCATGATTTTTTACGCGTCAGTTGATAAGCCTAGCTTATACTGTAGTGAATAAAAGTAGATGAGACTAGCACATAAAGTCAGAACGCTGCAATAATTCTGACCTTTGGTAGCCTTGTTTGGCTAACTCATTATACTTATACCTACATACAATTAAGCTGAGACACTAATGTCACCTATAATTTTATTTATTTTAAAAGCACTTGAAGGCCGAGGTGCTGAGCGGATGGTGACTACATTGGCAAGCGCTTATGCAAAAATGGGTCATAGCGTCCATATTTTATGTCTAGAAGAAACACAGGATATGCCGCTAGATGCTGACGTTCACTATCATATCGTGCCATACGATGAGGTGTTTTCTGAGCAAGATATTGAGCCAAACTCTAAACAGGCACAGGCTTACGAGGCAGTCGCTAAGCGTATTGATGAGTATGTGCTCAGCCAAATAGGGACACCAAATCTGATATTGGCTAATATTTATAAAGTGAATTGGATTATGGCGTACAGCCAATTACCCAACATCGTGAATGTGCTGCATACAGCGCTATCTAAGCAGTTTGAGTATCAATTATCTGATAAACCACGACAGACGATAAGTCACTTACGTATGGTCTATGGTGCTCATACCTGTAGCTGCGTCAGCGATGGCGCTCGCAAGGACTTAATCTCACTTTTAGGAGACATCACTAAAACCACAACCATTTATAATCCTTGCGATGCCACTTGGATCCAAAGCAAAGCGTTACAAAAACCACATATCGAACAGTTTGGCTTAGCAGATAAACAGTATATTATTCATGTGGCCTCATTCGATACCATGAAAGGTCATCGAGACTTGCTACAAGCCTATGCGAAAACAGAGCGGAAGCTGCCATTAGTATTGGTCGGTAAAGGCAAGCTTGAAGCAGAGATTAAAGCGCTAGCGTTTCAACTTAATATTAGTGACCGTGTTAGGTTTTTGGGCTTTCAGAGTAATCCTTATCCGATCATTGCCTCAGCGGCATTGATGGTGCTCACTTCCAAATTCGAGGGTTTTGGCTATGTTATTGTAGAGGCGCAAGCTCTTGGCGTACCAGTAATCAGTACCGATTGTCCATTTGGTCCAAGAGAGTTGCTACCTGTCAAAAACTTGATACCTGTCGGTGATATTGAGGGATTGGCGATACTCATCGATCAAGCAGTAAACAATCTGACGAATTACATAGTGCCGCTAAATCAGCAGCTACTGCCAAATCATATCGCGCAGCAATATTTAGAGTTCGGTGTAGCGTTGAATTCATCAGATAAGAATGACTAAAGATCATCAAATAGAGATTTGGAGACAGGAGAGTGATTGATGACATCGATACCGTGAGTCTTATAAGTTCTACCCAATAAGTTAAACGAAGGTACGATGCGCTCGTTCATGACTTTATTTAGCGTGCTTGGCGCGCGGTTGTGGTTGTTTTCATAAAACCGTGGTTGATCGCTATTGAGTAAGTCAATCCCATATAGGTGAATGGTCGCTGCATGGCGTGAGAAAGCCAGCTGTGTGGCTACGTAAGCAACCGTACCCGCCTCGACAAATCCATGAGTAACATTGAGTGAGACGCCGATCTCAGTTGCGCTTTGACTGCTATCAATAACAGAATTCGGATGATTGATAAAGTAGGATAAAGGCATTTTTTTATTGAGCCGTTTTTTCTTAAATATGAGCTTATTGAATGATAGCTTATTTGATTTGACCCCCCAGGGTCTGTCTACTGGATACAATACCCGCATGGCATGGCATGGTGGTGCGTGCGTATGATATCAGGGTGAGTCGTGGCCATCGCTTCAAAGACGGCTAATGTTGCATACAAAGGTTGACCCGTATAATGCTGCCGTAAAATTTCAGGTTGATGATTGATAAAGCGCGCATCACTGATGACATAACCAGCAATATGATCGAAGGCGTGGTGCTCAGTAAGGCTGATACTACCGTTGACAAAAATAGTGGGCGTGTCTAATAGTTCTGACAACGATAGTTGTTGTACCGATGGGCCTGAGGCAATAATATTGACGTCTTGTCCAAGCAAACTTTGCTCTGCTTCATTGGCATTAAAAGCACTAATAACGATGAGCTCGTTATCAATGTTGAACCCAGCGGTAGCAGGTAACCTCAAATATAACGCCATACTATGTTCCAGTCGTTGACCTCAAATAACCTGTATCCTAATGCATTGCCTGCAAATTGTTTGGACTATTGGTAAACTATATACACATGGTTCATGGCTATATATTTACTGCCAGTGTTGCTTTAACCATGGGCTTGGTTTCACATGTCGATACCATTTACCGCCGCTACCAGCAATGGCATCGGGCGGGTTAATCTCACCATGGAAAATAACAATTTTTGCATTATCAGGTAGAGCAGGCGCTCGCACAAAGTTAAAAGGGATGGGCGCGATACATTGATACTTGAAGCTCACGCACCATGTCTTATCCCAGTACTCTAGGTGATGATGCTCGCGCAAATAGTTAGAGAGGTAAGCCTGCTCGTGACGCACTTGCGTGCGAATGGTTTCAAAATTGCGCTCAAAGTTTGCCAGCAAATCAGGATAGGTATTCATGCCAACATTGAAGCGATACACGGAGCTATTACCAATCATACGCCACGGCTTTTTCCAGTCGCGGATAATGACCACACTGTCTTCATGCTTCGCTTGATAAGTGAAAAACGCATCAATATTATCGACAATCACAATATCAATATCTAAGAATAGTGCCACCCCTTTTAAACCATATAGCTCAGGTTTAAAGGTCGTGAGCTTTTTCCAGCCACGTTCAGGACCTGCTGGTAGATCCATGTCAGGTATGGGATAACAAGCAATCGCAGGATCAATACCTGTGCTGTCATCAGTTAGGCAAACCATTTGAAAATCTAAGCTCAGATGACGGCTCACCATATTGTACAAACGATTGACGTATTCAGGACCGTATTTATCACCCCATTTCATACAAATAATATAACGCTGTTCAGCAGTATGGCTTTGTGTTGGTTCTATAGGTAAGGTTTTAGTTACGTCAGATGTCATAATGCACTCGTAGTGAGATAATAGTGAGGTAAATGAAGGGCTAATAGAAATTAGAGGGTACAGAACTTAGCCAATATTAGCATAACTGTGATTGATGATATGTCTAAATCAGTAAACGATAGTACAGTTATTACTTGCGATTATCGATGTTAGTGTCATCAGTAAAAGAACCACTTACATCGTTACCAGAACGACTAGCAGTAGCGTGATGAGACCGAATAAAGGCTGCTAAAGTGGCTTTATCTTTTCGGTAAGGATTGCCTAGATTTGGTATGCGCTTAAAACGTCGATAGCCCCACATATAGTGACTATAGTTGTCTTTAATCATATGCTCCATGGCTTGATTGAGTGCGTGAGTCGCGACTTCGGTATTGCGGTCATATAGCGCTGGATCGTCGAGCTTATAGCAGTAAATATCAAAACCGCGTCCATCATTACGACGAATACAAGACAAGCCAACTAAGGCACATTTGGTTTTGCTCGCCAGTTTTGAGGCAAGGGTACTGGTTAATGTTTTGATACCAAAGAAAGGAACGACTACGCCGCCTGACGGATCTGGGACGTGGTCTGGTAATACAATACTAAAGCCGCCTTGCTTGAGGGTTTTAAACACGGCTTTAACACCGCTACCATCGGTAGGCACCAAGGTTGCATTGAGACGCGCACGCCCTTGAAGAATAAACTCATTAGCGAATCTGCCGTCTACAGGCTTGTACATAATAGTTGGCGAACCAAACTGATTGAGCCACGCGTTCATCATCTCCCATGTACCGAGATGAGGGACGATAGCCAGCATGCCATTGGGATTGGCAAGACCTTCTAGTAGAATATCTTTATTATGGACGTCACGAATCTGGGCAATACTCCATTCAGGTGGCATTGCCCAGCTTTTTATAGATTCGATACTGCTCAGACATTGATGATAGATGATGTCTTTGGTCAGTGCGCGTTTTTGTGGCTCAGACAATTTGTCAGTAATCAGCGCCATATTAATATGAATGGTACGCATGATGCTAAGACTTGGTATCTTGATGATAACCCAAGCGACAAAACGTGCCAGCATCTGTAGTACAGACAATGGCACGAATTTAAAAATATGATACGGATTCATAACCACTCACATGGTGATGAATCGCGTAACAAGCACTGTAGACAGCAATAGTACATCATTAAATGTTTTATTGAGCAGGTTTGTTGGTATCAGCCTGTGCTTTTTCACGCACACGGATACCAAGATCACGTAACTGTTTGCTATCCACTCCAGCAGGTGCTTGAGTTAGGGGGCACTCAGCAGTTTTGGTTTTCGGGAATGCGATCACATCACGGATAGAGTCAGCGCCTACCATAAGCATAATCAAGCGATCCAAACCAAACGCCAAACCGCCGTGCGGTGGTGCACCAAATTTTAGGGCATCAAGTAAGAAACCAAACTTGTCTTCTGCCTCTTGCTCGCCGATACCCAAGGCCTCAAGGACGGCTTGCTGCATATCATAAGTATTGATACGTAAGCTACCACCACCAATCTCAGTGCCGTTCAACACCATGTCGTAAGCGATAGATAGTGCAGACTCTGGGTTGTTTTTTAACTCCTCAACAGAGCCTCTAGGCTTGGTAAATGGATGATGCATTGACGTCCATTGACCGTCATCGGTTTCTTCAAACATTGGGAAGTCAGTCACCCAAAGCGGCGCCCACTCACAAGTTGTCATGTCTAAGTCTAGACCGATTTTCTGGCGTAATGCGCCGATTGCGTC
Source organism: Psychrobacter sp. AntiMn-1 (assembly GCF_001854065.1). Taxonomy (NCBI): domain Bacteria; kingdom Pseudomonadati; phylum Pseudomonadota; class Gammaproteobacteria; order Moraxellales; family Moraxellaceae; genus Psychrobacter; species Psychrobacter sp. AntiMn-1. The sequence continues at coordinate 317,066 of NZ_CP012969.1, forward strand.
ATTCACGATACTGGCTTTATCTGCACCAAAGAAGATAATATCGCCATCTTCCGCAGCAGTACGCTCAATCAAGCTCACAAGTACATCATCAGTCATATTTTTGATGATTGGTGATTGTAGGCCAGACTCTTTATCCACACCATTGGTGACGAGGCTTGCGTCATTGACTTTGATATAAGCCAAACCGCGTGCACCATAGATACCGACGAATTTGGTATAAGCATCGATTTGCTTACGGCTTAATGAAGCGCCACCAGGAATGCGAAGGGCAGCGACGCGACCTTTAGGATCGTTAGCGGGACCTGCAAATACTTTGAAATCAACGTCTTTCATCAAATCGGCAACGTCAACCAGTTTCAGTGGAATACGTAAATCAGGCTTGTCTGATGCATAGTCGCGCATTGCTTCAGCATATGTCATGCGAGGGAATTGCTCGAACTCAACATCCATCATGGTCTTGAACAAATGCTTGATCAGACCTTCGTTGATGTTCATGATCTCTTCTTCGTTCAAGAAAGATGTCTCGATATCGACCTGTGTAAATTCAGGCTGACGATCGGCACGTAAATCTTCATCACGGAAGCATTTCGCGATTTGATAATAACGGTCAAAACCTGACACCATCAATAATTGCTTAAATAGCTGTGGTGATTGCGGCAGGGCAAAGAAGTTACCAGGACGGGTACGTGATGGTACAAGATAATCACGCGCACCTTCTGGCGTTGCACGTGTCAAAATAGGTGTCTCTACATCCAAGAAACCATGATCATCTAAATAACGACGAATCGCTGAGGTTGCCTTGGCACGGAATACCATACGCTCTTGCATGTGCGGACGACGCATATCGAGATAGCGATATTTTAGACGTAAGTCTTCTGACACAGTCGTTTTTTCGTCATTCAAGGGAAATGGCGGTGTTTCAGATTTGGCCAGTACTTCAATTTCTTTGCCCAATAGCTCAATTTGGCCACTGGTCATATTGTTATTTTCAGTACCTTCATAACGACGACGTACGCGGCCAGTGATTTTTAGTACGTATTCAGGACGTACCGCATCGGCCGTTGCAAAAGCTTCTGGTGTATCAGGATCGACAACCACCTGCAAGATACCCGCGCGGTCACGCATGTCTAAGAAAATCACGCCACCGTGATCGCGACGACGATGTACCCAGCCTACGATACTAATGGTTTGCTCAAGCAAGCTCTCGGTTACAGCTCCGCAATATTCGTCTCGGTATTCGCTTTGCGTCATAGTGCTTTGCGTCATAATATTGTTATCCAGTTATCAGCCCAATTCGAAGTACAATAATGCAGCCATTGCTGTGCGTTTCAAGCGATTTGCCAAAAAAACACACAAACAACGCGATCAAGACAAAGGGTCATCACGTTGGCTGCAGAAAATTTGATATAAACGCATATTATGCCTAATCTACCTTTGTTATACAACCGGCTGAGTTCAATCAAAGCGTAGCCATGCATTGGTATCGGCTGTATTTATTGAGCGATATCTATATTAGGTTAAATATTGTCATTTTGCTTGAAAATACCAGCGAGCGTGCGCATATCAACCATACCTGAATAAAAACATCTATAGTGATATACCTACTGACTTGAGGATTTGTAATCATGCTATTTCATCCACCAAAAAACCCGGTTGAGCTAAAAGTAAGACACTTAAATGAAGCGCAAAAACAGCGCCGTGAAGATTTAATGGAAGCCACCCAAGGCAAAGCTGCGCTTAAAGCATTCAAAAAAACTATGGCAAAAAAAGCCAAGCAGGCGCTAAAAGCAAAAAGTAAAAAGCAGAAAAAAAATCCTGACAATGCCTCGCAAGTTTTTGTTTTGGATTTTGAAGGTGATATCAAAGCCACTGCCGTTAAGCATCTGCGCGAAGAAATCAGCACCTTAATCAGTACGGCTAACAAAGGCGATGAAGTGATTGTACGCCTCGAATCAGGTGGCGGTTTGGTGCATGGTTATGGATTGGCAGCCGCGCAATTGGTGCGCTTAAAGGACGCTGGTCTAAAGCTAACGGTCTGCGTCGATAAAGTGGCGGCAAGTGGTGGCTACATGATGGCGTGCGTGGCAGACAATGTGGTGGCAGCGCCATTTGCGATTATTGGCTCAATCGGCGTGGTGTCACAATTGCCAAACTTTCATAAATGGCTCAAAAACCATGATGTCGATTATGAGATGTTTACGGCTGGCGACTATAAACGCACGGTGACGGTGTTTGGCGAAAATGATGCCGAAGATCGTGCCAAGTACCAAGAAGAGCTAGAGCAGACGCACGAGCTATTCAAGCATTTCGTCAATACCTATCGTCCAGAACTTGATGTTGCTAAAGTGGCCACAGGTGAGCATTGGTATGGTGAAGATGCGTTAAAGCTTAACCTAATTGACAGCTTGCAGACCTCTGACAGCTACATTTTAGAGCGTATGGAAGACAATGAGGTGTACGCATTACATTCACGTCAAAAGCCGACGCTGGCAGAGAAGCTGGGCCTTGCGCAAGCCGCAGAAGCGACGCTCAGTATGGCAGTGGATAAACTGCCAGATGCGCTCGCACGTTTTGAGCTAAACAGCCGTTTGAATATTCTAAAATAGTGTTAGATATCATTATGATGTCTGATAGCTAATAGTTTAGCGGTCATATGTTCAGCAATACACTGTTTGTATTTTGTAAAAGGCGTGTCCTAACGGGTCGCGCCTTTTTGCTGTTTAATCATAATTGCTGTGTTATAAATGTAGGATACAGAAAACAGTATACGTCCGTACACTAAAGCTCGCATTAAAGATCTCGCAGAGCTTTTTGTCAAAACCTGATTTAGACAATCAATAAAGAAAAGGAAGTCATTTATGTCTAGCGACAATTTAATGTTTACCGCAACGGAACATGGTCAAGCCATGCATGCCAAAGTCAAAGCGTTCATTGAAACGCATATTGAACCCATCGAAGCCCAATTCTGGGAAGAATGTCATAAGAAAAATCCTGATGGAAATTGGGAAAACTGGGAATGGCCAGACGCTTATGACAACCTACGCAAACAAGCACGTGAAGCGGGTTTATGGAACTTATTCTTACCTGACGACACCTTAGGTGCAGGGCTTTCTGTCACTGACTATGCACCGATTGCAGAGCTGACGGGTCGCAGTTTGCTCGCGCCGCATGTGTTTAACTGCAATGCGCCTGACAGCGGCAATATGGAGCTATTATGGCGCTACGGTACGCAAGAACAGCAAGACAAATGGCTCACGCCGCTATTAGAAGGTGAGACCCGCTCAGTGTTTTGTATGACTGAGCCTGATGTGGCCTCAAGCGATGCCACCAATATGCAAGCAACTGCTGTGGTCGATGGTGATGAAATTGTCATTAACGGTAGCAAATGGTGGTCATCGGGCCTTGGCGATCCTGCGGTTGATATTTTGATTGTTATGGCCTATACCGCGGATGAAAGCGCAGATCGTCATCATCAGCACTCGATGGTACTGGTACCAGTCAATACTGCGGGTGTGAATATTAAACGTATGCTTAAAGTGTTTGGCGATTATGATGCGCCGCACGGTCATGGTGAGATCAGCTTTGATAATGTACGTGTGCCCGTCAGTCACTTTATTGGTGGGCCGGGTAAGGGTTTTGAGATTGCGCAAGGTCGCTTGGGGCCAGGTCGTATTCATCACTGCATGCGTTGTATTGGCGCGGCTGAGAAGTCTTTAGAGCTGGCGGTGAAACGCGGCATGTCGCGCACGGCCTTTGGTAAACCATTACTACAATTGGGTGGAAACTTTGAGCGTATCTCTGAGGCGCGTATCAAAATTGACCAAGCGCGCTTGCTAACCCTTTATGCGGCGCAAAAAATGGATGCTCAAGGAACCAAAGCGGCATTGACGGAAATCTCTGCGATCAAAGTGGTTGCGCCAACGGTGCTACAAGAAGTGGTTGATATGGCGATTCAGATTCATGGTGGCATGGGTGTGTGCCAAGACACATTGTTACCAAATTTCTATGCGCAAGCTCGTGTGCTACGGTTGGCAGATGGTCCTGATGAAGTACATAAAACCATGATTGCCAAGCTAGAGCTAAAGCGTCAGGGTTTTAGCCGTTCTAAGTCTAACAAAGCCTAATATTAATCATTGGGTGTGAGTAAACCTTAAGTTGCTCACGCCACTATTGCTGAAAATAAAAAATTGGAAATTCACTATTAACGTTTTAGTAGTGAATTTTTCATCACTATGACTGTTTTTTACTACTAATTTTTTACTACTATAAGTATAAGTTATAAAAATAACTGATCACATGATAAGGAATGTCACATGTCAACTGACAATAAAGTACTCGATAAAGGCGGTGCCGTACGTGAGGGTGAGGAGCTTGATGCCAAAGCGGTAAGTGAATGGCTACGTAGCCAAGGTGTCGATGTCGTAGGCGAGCCTACAGTCACTCAGTTCTCAGGCGGGGCTTCTAACTGGACGTATCGCTTACAATATGAAGGCGATGATAAAAACCAAGATCTTATCTTACGCCGTCCACCAAAAGGTACCAAGGCAAAATCTGCGCACGACATGGTACGCGAATATACCGTTCAAAAAGCATTAAAAAATGCTTATCCTTATGTGCCCGAAATGATTGCGCTATGTACAGATGAATCTGTCATCGGTGCTGATTTCTATGTCATGGAGCGTATGGAAGGGATCATTCCCCGTGCCAATTTACCAAAAGGGGTCGATCTAGATCCTGAACAAATCCGTCAGCTTTGCACCAATGTTTTAGATGCGCTAGTAGAGCTGCATCAAATAGATTATACAGCGCATCCTGATTTGGTTGATTTGGGTCGCGGTGATGGCTACTGCGCGCGCCAAATTAGTGGCTGGGACAAGCGTTATATCAAAGCAAAGACACCCAACGTCCCAAGCTTTGCCTTGGTCAGACAGTGGCTCAAAAAGCATACCCCTGCTGATAGCAAAACGTGCATTATTCACAATGACTGGCGCTTTGACAACGTCATACTCGATGCAAACGAGCCGACTAAAGTTATCGGAGTCCTCGATTGGGAGATGGCAACCCTTGGCGATCCACTAATGGACTTGGGTAGTGCGTTGGCTTACTGGATTGAGGAAGACGACAATATTGTCATGCAGCAGTTTCGTCGCCAGCCAACTCACTTAGAAGGTATGATGACGCGTGACGAAGTGGTTGCTTATTATCTAGAAAAATCTGGACTACAGATAGATAACTGGACCTTTTATGAAGTGTTTGGGCTGTTTCGTCTATCAGGTATCATTCAGCAAATCTACTATCGCTACTATCATAAACAAACCACCAATCCAGCATTTAAAAACGCGTGGCTTGCCATACATGTCATGCATGCCAAATGTCTCAAACTGATTGCACAATATGAAGGCGAAGCGCTGTTCAATACACACGTTCAGCCATATTTAGAAGACAGAGGAGTCGATGCGGCAACGATTGAGAAATTGCCAGACCCTGTACAAAAAGTAGTGAAAGGCATTTTACCAAAAGGCTATTTTGCTAAGCCCTCTGATTCAGCTGAAGTATAAGAAAAACCGCAATTTGGACAATATAATAAAAGGCAGTATTTTATGACAACCATACTTTTAGCCCGTCATGGTCAGGCTTCTTTTGGTCAAGAAAACTATGATCGGCTGTCAGAGCTAGGTGAAACCCAAGCAAAAATGCTGGGTCAACACTATGCAAATACCCAGCGCCGTATCGATGCGATATTTACGGGTAATCTGGTCAGGCAACAAGACTCTGCTCGCCATTTTTGGCAAGGGTATCAACCGTTTGCTCAGGCCAATAATGACGACATGGCCATTGCGACAGCCATCAACTTTGATGAGCATGAAAGCTATATTTTGCCACAATTTGACGAGTTCAATCACAAAGATGTGTTTGTGAAATCCGCTGGTGATTTTGATAACCAAGCTGAGATATCCGCTGAAATTGCCAATGCTCAATCACCAAATCGGCGTCTTGCTGAGCTGTTTGATCAAGCGATGCAGCGCTGGCATGGTGGCAACAATGATCAGGATTATATTGAAAGCTGGCCGCAGTTCAATGAGCGAGCGCAGCAAGCGCTTGAACAAGTACGTACAAAGATAGCCGATATGCACTTAGACCAACATAGCACTGTATTGGTCTTTACCTCAGGCGGTGTCATCGCTGCCATTACCGCAAAGCTACTGAGCCAAGGCAGTCAAACCGCTTATCAGTTAAATAAGAGCTTAGTCAATACGGGCGTGACATCGATCACCCTAAAGAGTCAGCGCGCGCATTTATTGTCTTTAAATGAATACAGTCATTTATTTTCTGAAGGTAAGCAGTTTGTGACGTGGCGATAATTGAGTCAATGGGTTTGGATGCGCTTTTATACATAATCGCCACGTATTTGTAGAGCATTAGCCATTACAATAAACGATTTTAGTCAACCAGTTTTTGTCGTTGGTACAGAGGATCTATAAAACTGGAGTGTCATTTAGAGTCGATACAAGGGAGGGCTTATGCAACACAAACTGCTTAATTTAGTCACTAAAAGCGCCAAACAAAGTAAAGCTCAGGTATTTAGCGCCGTTCAGCCATCACGCTATCTAAAAGACCTAAACAAACAGCAGGTTGGTCAAGGCAAAACCGTCCTGATCACAGGAGCAAGCTCAGGATTGGGCGAGGGTATGGCAAGATTGTTTGCTAAGCTTGGTTATAATCTTGCTATCTGTGCGCGCCGTACTGATCGTTTAGAGCGCTTGCAGTCAGAGCTGGTAGCAGCATATCCTAATATACGCGTTGAATACCAAGCGTTAGATGTCAGTGATTATGAGGCTGTTTTTAAGGTATTTGACGCATTTGCTGCTGACTTTGGCACTATTGATCGTATCGTGGTCAATGCAGGGATTGGCGATAGTCGCCGTATTGGTAAAGGACGTTTTGATACCAATCGCCGTACCGTTGAGATTAATTTCATCTCGGCATTGGCGCAATGCGAAGCGGCGATGAATATCTTTCGGGCTCAAAACAGTGGTCATCTGGTCGTCATGTCGAGCATGTCAGCGATGCGCGGCCTGCCTAAGCACCTGACAGCTTATGGCGCGAGTAAAGCAGGTTTGGCACATCTTGCAGAAGGGATTCGTGCTGATATGCTATTGACTAAGTTGCCTATTAAGGTCTCTACTATTTATCCCGGTTACATCCGTACTGAGATTAATACGAATGCCAAGCCATTGCCGTTTGAAGTCGATACTGAGACAGGTACCAAAGCGATCGTTGCCGCGATTGAGGCCGAGGTAGAAGAGGCGTGTGTACCGAGCTTACCATGGTCAATCGTGGGACAGGCGATGAAGCGTTTGCCGCTGCAAGTGATGAGTCGATTGAGCTGATGCAACACGCTCGTGCAATAAAAACAAAAAGCCCACTCTAATAACAGTGGGCTTTTTTGTCTCTATGGCTAGATAATCATGTACAGATTATAGTGTTTACGGGTTGTCTGATATGTGCTGCTCACGTAGCTTTTGACGCAATACTTTACCGACATTACTTTTTGGTAGTTCGCTGACAAACTCGATATGACGCGGGCACTTATAACCCGTTAAATTGTCTAATGCAAACTCTTTGATGTCTTCTTTGGTGACATTGTTGTCTGCAGGCACAATATAGATTTTGACGGCTTCACCTTGTTTTTCATCAGGGATACCAATCACGGCGCAATCGACGATACCTTCATGGTCAAGCATGACCGCTTCAATCTCATTTGGAAATACATTGAATCCTGACACCAAAATCATATCTTTTTTACGGTCTAGTAAAGTGAAGTAGCCTTTTTCATCCATGCTCACAATATCGCCAGTACGGAAGTAACCATCGCTTGTGAAATCATTGGTATTGTCTCGATTGAAATAGCCTGACATGACGTTTGGGCCTTTGATGCACATCTCACCTGCCTCATGCATGGCGACACGTTCACCATTTTCGTCAACGACGATGATATCGACACTAGGAACTGGTATGCCGATTGTACCGTTGAACTTACGATCAGTAATGACGTTGGCGGTACCCGCTGCAACACCTTCAGTCATACCCCAACCTTCAACCATCGGACAGCCAGTAACTTCTAACCAACGGGCTGCTGTTTGCTCGGTTGCCGCCATACCACCGGCTTGCGTGATACGCAATGAGCTAAAGTCCAAATCTTTGAAATTTGGCTGATCAAGTAAACCTTTAAACAAAGTGTTTACCGCAGGGAAAATATGGAACGGTTGTTTTGATAGCGTTTTGATAAACCCTGGCATATCACGCGGATTGGGTACTAGAATAAAAGTGTAGCCTGAACGCATACCAAGTAAGCTGAGCATAAACGCAAAAATATGATAGAGCGGCAATGCCATTACCATATTGATATATACCTCATTGATATCTGAGGTGACTGGACGATACCATGCTTCTGATTGCATCGCCGCTGCGACGACATTACGCTGCGTCAAAACAGCACCCTTAGACAGACCCGTTGTGCCGCCTGTGTACTGCAAAATCGCTTTTTGCTGCAAGGTGGCTTTGGGTGCTTGAAGCGGTAGATTACGTCCTTTTTTCAGTACTTCAGGGAATTTCGTGACTTTGTACTTAGGGTCATTTAGATTGTATTTAGGCACTAAGCGTTTGACTTGACGGATGACAGTATTTACCAAAATACCTTTTAAGCCCATCATATCGCCCATTTTTGAGAGTACAATACGCTTGATATTGGTCTCTTCAATGACTTGCTCTAGCGCTTGAGCAAAGTTATCCACCACAAAAATCACCTGAGCGCCTGAGTCATTCAATTGATGACGCAGCTCACGACCTGTATATAGTGGGTTGATCGGGGTACAGACGTAACCTGCGCGTAAGATACCAATCATGATTGGTAAATATTGTGGGACGTTTGGCATCATGAGTGCCACGACGCTGCCTTTAGGTAAGCCTTGAGCTTGTAACCATGCTGCTACTGCCAATGATGCTTTGTCAACGTCATCATAAGTATGAGTCACACCCATGCAGATAGTCATCGGATGCATACGAAAACGGTTGAAGCACTCTTCATACAACTCTATGAGGCTTTCATATTGATCGGGATTAATGGTCTTGGGTACGTTTTCTGGGTATTGAGCAAGCCAAGGTTTCTCTACTGTCATGCCAAGCGTCCTTAAATTAAGATAAGTTAAGGGTCTATAAAAAAGTAGTCACATCCATGTCGACGATATACATCAGTGCTCTTCGAGCGATGAATTGTCGAGTGCTATCCTTTGTTTTCACATACTGCTAACGTACAGAGTCCTCTATAAAATTTGATTTAACTACCAAGACTAAATGCTTAATAAATACGCTTCTGGGTAGATCAAATAACGGGTTACTGTTTCTAAAATTGAAATACCTTTCAAATCAACAGTTTTGACGTGTCTAAAGTCAATATTCGATTAATCTAAATCGACAGAAAACTTAGTGACACATTGCGGACTTACATTAACATAACTACAACTAAACTCGTTACAGGCATACGAGAACTTGGTAGTTTATATTTGGGTTTGATATATGAAAAAATATATGTTGGAGAGTGAAAGGTATAAAGAATTGATCAGAGTAGATAAAAATTTGTGCTCGATACATTTAGCTTTCAATGAGATATTAAAAGCAAATAGGCGCAACAAAAAAGCGCCTTATTATTGATATAGGGCGCTTTTTCAAGAGAAGTTACTTAGTGTTGAGGGTGGTCTGCATGATGTTTCTCACGCAGTTTTTGACGTAATACTTTACCGACATTACTCTTTGGCAGATCACTCACAAATTCAATATAGCGCGGACATTTATAACCCGTTAAGTTGTCCAGCGCAAATTCTTTGATAGCTTCTTTGGTGACATTGTTGTCCGCAGGCACCACATAGATTTTGACTGCCTCGCCTTGGCGCTCATCAGGAATACCAATGACCGCACAATCAATGATACCGTCGCAGTCAAGCATGACAGACTCGACCTCATTAGGAAAGACGTTAAAACCAGAGACCAAAATCATGTCTTTTTTACGGTCCAACAGTCTAAAATAGCCTTTTTCATCCATACTAACGATATCACCAGTACGGAAGTAACCATCGCTGGTAAAGTCATCACTGCTGTCTCTGTTTAAATAACCTGAGGTGACGTTAGGGCCTTTGATACACAGCTCGCCTGCTTGGTTTACACCGACGCGCTTGCCCTCATCATCAATCACAATGGCATCGACGCTAGGGACAGGCACACCAATTGTGCCGTTAAACTTACGATATGTGATGACGTTGGCCGTACCGACCGCCACGCCTTCGGTCATCCCCCAGCCTTCGATCATCGCACAGCCAGTGGTCTCAAGCCAGCGAGTGGCGGTTTGTTCGGTCGCCGCCATACCACCTGCCTGCGAGATACGTAGCGAGCTAAAATCTAGGTGTTTAAAGTCTGGATGATCTAGCAAGCCTTTAAACAGCGTATTGACCGCTGGAAAAATATGGAAAGGCTGTTTTGATAAGGTTTTGATAAACCCTGGTATATCGCGCGGGTTGGGTATCAAAATAAAGGTATAACCTGAGCGCATGCCGAGCAAGCTGAGCATAAAGGCAAAGATATGATACAGCGGTAGCGCCATGACCATATTGATATATACCTCATTGATCTCAGAGGTGATAGGGCGGGTCCAAGCCTCTGATTGCATCGCCGCCGCCACGATATTACGCTGCGACAAGATGGCACCCTTTGATAATCCTGTCGTGCCGCCGGTATATTGCAAAAACGCCTTTTGATCAAGTGACATTTTTGGCTTTTGAAAGGGAAGGTTTTTGCCTTTTTTGAGCACATCAGGGAGTTTGGTGACTTGATACTTTGGGTCGTTGAGCTTGTATTTGGGGACCAGACGTTTGACTTGGCGAATGATAGTATTGACCAAGATGCCTTTGAGCCCCATCATATCGCCCATTTTTGATAAGACAATACATTTGATTTTGGTCTCGCCGATGACCTGCTCGAGCGCTTGGGCAAAGTTGTCTACCACAAAGATAATTTGTGCGCCTGAGTCGTTGAGCTGATGACGCAGCTCGCGGCCTGTATAGAGTGGATTGACTGGGGTGCATACATAGCCTGCCCGCAAGATACCAATCATCGTGGGCAGATATTGCGGCACGTTTGGCATCATCAGTGCCACCACACTGCCTTGTGGTAGTCCCTGAGATTGTAGCCATGCGGCGACGGCCAACGAGGCTTCATCCACATCATGATAAGTATGAGTCACACCCATACAGATACTCATAGGGTGCATACGAAAGCGGTCAAAGCATTCCTCGTACAGCTCCATTATGCTGCTATATCTATCAGGGTTGATAGTCTTAGGTACACCATCGGGATATTGGTCAAGCCAAGGTTTGTTTCGCATCATAGTCAGCGTCCTTGCAGTTTGATATAGGTGAATGTTTTTTAAGAAAGCAGTCATATGCATGTCAATATCACAAATCAACATTAATGTGATTAACCTGCTATTGGATGCAGTAACGTCCATGTCTGCTTGCTGTTGTTGCCGTTGTTCAATCTAATTAACTACTGATGGGTGAGTTAAATGAATCAAACAATTAGATAATCCGATGACAGAAATAAGCTGTATTTCAAGTAGATATTATCTGGTTTTTGCAACTATGGTATCAAAAAAACGATACATTTAAGCAATACAGTAGCATGAATAATGTTGAAGACAATAATAGAAAGCAAGACTGAGCAGTGCATAGATAAAGCTGAACACTACAGCAGATATATGATGTATAAGAAATTTGCTACCGCAAGGTAAGTTTTTGAGTGAGTCAAACGTGTCAATAGGGTAGAAGGATTTATTGATAAAACAGAGAAGTGATTGCGTAAGTATTAAAATGGATATGACTCATTCATGGTGCAAGTCGCTAAGCTGGCAACGTTTGATGGTCAATAAGATGAATATCATGCAAAGAGAAAATGGTATCAATGAGGCAGAACAAACTGCTTGTTTTTATTAAAAAAGCGTCGATAAATGAGCAGCGCGCTGATGGTACAGCCAAGTGTGCTACTCACACAGATCAAAAACATCGTGATTATCTGATAGCGGACCGCTTGTGTGGGGTCGGCACCAGCCAATATTTGCCCCGTCATCATACCGGGCAAGCTGACAATACCGACGACTAGCATAGAGTTGAGCGTTGGGGTCATGCCATTTGTGATTGCGGCACGAATCTGCTCATGGACGGCCTCAAATGGTCGAGCAGAAAGACTCAGCATCATCTCGATACGCCCTTGCTGCTCATGAAAAGCTTCGATCAGCTGATTGCTCGTTAAGGAGATGGCTGTCAAAGAATTGCCCAATATCAGCCCCAATATAGGAATAATGAATTGCGGCGTATACCAAGGCTGTACTCTTAGGATAACGATCATCGCTACCGCAGTGACCAGTGTCGCTGAGGTGCCGACGGCTATTAGCGTATCGGTTAGCAGCCCTTTATAGCTGCGTTTGACACGATTTTTGGCAGCACTCCCTGCAATCAGGGTCATAATGGTCAAAATCAGCAACACTTCGTACCATTGTTCGCGTGCAAAAATCCATGCGAGTATCAGACCGATAAAGCTCAGCTGCACGATAGTACGAACAGCGGCCATTAAGAGTGTGCTCGTCAGCTTCAAACGCAGCTTCCATGAGATGAGTAATACGATGACAATCAGACCGCTGGCAAGCGCAACATCACTGTAAGTTAAAAATACTTGCATATGATTCATACCGTTGATGGGGCTCATTATAAAGGAAGGCAGTAATGTCATGAGCACGATGTAATGAAGGTTTCGAGCAAGTTTTTGAGCATCATATCGTGCCCTAGAGCGCTTCGGTTAGTACACCTGCTTGCATATGCCAATGTCTACTGGCCAATGACATAATCTCTTTGGTATCGTGAGTTACCCATAATAACGAGCGCTGCCTGTTGGCCTGCAACCATCTCATCAGCAAGCTGACCAACTGCGCTGAGGTGTCGATATCTAGCGCGGCGGTTGGCTCATCTAGTAATAGTACTCGCGGATTGAGTTGTAGTAGGCGTAAGGTATTGACCAGCTGACGCTCACCACCCGATAAGTGGTTGGCCTCTTGTTGCAAAAAGTCTGCATTTTTATTCAAAGACGCAAGTTGGGTCAAATGCCAGTTTATATCAAAACTTTGGGTCTGATGCGCGTCTAAAGCATAAGGCATCTTTAAATTATCAAGGACATTGCCCTCTAACAGCTGTGGCTGTTGAGCAAGCAGCGCCACTTGCTTGCGCCAAGTAATTGGCGATGTGGCGTGAATGCTTTCATCTCGCTGATGTGGCGTGGCATCACTACGCAAATGAATATCACCAGTGCTCATCGGCAACAATCCTGCCAGCACCCGCAAGAGGACAGATTTGCCACTACCAGAAGCCCCTGTCAACACGGTGATTTGTCCTGATAGTAGCTTGCCACTCGCACCGTTTATCAATATGCGGCTATGAGGCGATAGTCCATCAGATAGCGCATTTTTTTGTCGCTTATTTAACCACCTTTGATAGAGTTTATGCGGTACAAAGGTTTTTGTCTGTTCACCACTACTATGCTTAGGATTATTGCTACCGACTACCGGCCTGCCATGCACCCAGAGATTATTAAATTCAAGCAAAGTTCTATCAGGATCAATGCGCATAGCGTTCTACAGTCGCTCGTTCGTTTGCTCACTAATCGCCTGCTCAATGGCATCGCGTAGCTCTTTTGGTACACGGATAGGGCGCATGGGTGTGGTATTTACTGCGTTGTCAGCTTGAGCGTTATTTGTTTCGTTATTAGCCATTGGTTCTGGCTTAACGAGGTTTTGTACACAAGCAATGACGATCTTAGTGCTACTTAATATCTGGCTAGTGGTTTTGTCTGTAGCGCTATTATCTGATGTGCTACGGCGAATGCTTTGATAAAATATGATGCTAGCAGGCTTTAGCTCTACTTTATCGATACGTACAGAGATGACTTCATCTAAGAGAATGGCTCTCTTGTATTGTAAATCCGCCTGACTCACGACAAAATGCTGTATGTCGCCATCATCAGTTTGCAAAAAGTATCCGTTTAAGCCCAGTTTGGTAAACCAATCACGGCGGCAGTTCTCAAAAAACACCAGATGGTTGGCATGATAAACGATGCCGCCTGCATCCGTATGGTTGATGTAGACGTTATAATCTTTAGCAAATAGTGGTTCAATGTCGTTATTTACGGCTGTATTTGTATTTTTATGCTCAGTTGTCGTCATAACGGGCTCAGTATTTTTGATAAAGGTTGTTTAGCGAACGTAATTTATATATGTGGGCAAATAAAAAACCCGACAAAAAATAGTCTCTATTATATTTATAATAAGCGCTACTCTAGCTCAAGATATAAGGCCATGCAACAGCTAGGGCAGCCTAGGTCTGTTATCATAGGCTTTTGTATCAGATTCATCTATATCAGCATCGTATTTTAATCAATCAGTATAGGACAGTTTATGACCCGTTTTGTCAGTTTTAATATCAATGGTATCCGCGCTCGCCAGCATCAGCTTGAGGCAGTGCGCGAGGTAATCGATCCTGATGTCATGGGTCTACAAGAGACCAAAGTTCATGACGATCAATTTCCACTTGATGACATAAAAGCTCTAGGATATCAGGTAGAGTATTTCGGGCAAAAAGGACATTATGGCGTGGCACTACTGTCAAAAGTTGCGCCTATATTTGTACAAAAAGGCTTTCCTGGTGATGACGAAGAAGCACAAAAGCGCTTTATACACGCACGCTATGAGCTTGAAGGGCGTGAGGTTGATGTGCTCAATGGTTATTTTCCACAAGGAGAGAGCCAAGACCATCCGACTAAATTTCCGATGAAGCGTGCTTATTATGCAGATTTAATGGCTTATATTGATACACTAAAGGCAGAAGGTCGTTCGATCATTGTCATGGGAGATATGAATATTGCACCAGAAGACATAGATATCGGTATCGGTGAGGTCAATGCAAAGCGCTGGTTAAAAAATAGAAAAACCTCATTTTTGCCAGAGGAACGCGAATGGTACTCAGCATTAATGTCGCGTGAGTTGACCGATACGTACCGTTTGCATTATCCAGAGAGTACCGAATTATACAGTTGGTTTGATTATCGCAGCCGCGGCTTTAATGATGAACCCAAGCGCGGTTTACGTATCGATCATATTTTATGCACCTCAGACCTCGTTAGTGAATGCATTGGTGCTGGCATCAGCTATGAGCTACGTGCGATGGAAAAACCCTCAGATCATGCGCCAATCTGGTCGGCATTTGATCTAAAAAAACTGTAATATTCAGATATATAGTCAATCCACTATAAAGGCGTTACGGCGTTAACCTCGCTTGAAGTATGACATATACATCTGCACTCGGTTGCCTTGTACCACCTTTAAATTGGATCAACTATAGTGTTTATTACATCACCTAAAAACAACGATAAAAATTGAAAAATAAGGATTTTATTATGGCTGTTGGAAACGTAGCAGTACCTAACACAATCTATCCCATCGATGGCGTCAAGCTTAGCGCAACCGCAGCAGGGGTACGCTACAAAAATCGTGATGATTTGGTCGTGATTGAAATCGCTGAACAGGCCACGACCGCAGTTGTCACGACCAAAAATACATTTTGCGCCGCGCCTGTACGTATATTACGTGAGCACTTTACCAAGGCTAGTCCGCGTTATCTGGTAACCAATACAGGTAATGCAAACGCAGGGACGGGCGCTGATGGCAAACGCCGCGCTACTGAAATCTGTATTGCCTTGGCTGAAAAAGCTGGCGTAGAGGCTAATACAGTATTGCCATTTTCTACTGGCGTGATTGGCGAACCATTAAATAGTGACGCGGTCATTGCAGGTTTAGACGATGCGTTAGCAAACTTAGCCTCTGATAACTGGTTGGCTGCTGCTAACGGTATCCGAACGACAGATACTGTCCCTAAGCTTGCTAGCCAAAAAGTCGACGTTGCAGGTACTAGCTATCATATCACTGGCATGTCAAAAGGCTCAGGCATGATACGTCCAAATATGGCGACTATGCTGGGTTATGTCGCAACCGATGCCAATATCGCCGCTGATCTGTTGCAAGAGATGCTCAGCGCTATCAATGAACAGTCGTTTAACCGTATTACCGTTGATGGGGATACATCGACCAACGACTGCTGCGTGTTGATTGCGACAGGCGCTGCCAGCTCAGAGGTGATTGATAGTCCAGCGCATCCGCATTATCAGGCCGTTTTTGATGCACTGCGCGACGTGTTTGTACGTTTGGCACAGCTCATTGTCCGTGACGGTGAAGGGGCGACCAAGTTTATGACCGTCAAAGTGACTGGCGGGCAGACCACGCAAGAGTGCTGCGATGTGGCTTATGCTGTGGCGCATTCGCCGCTGGTAAAAACGGCATTCTTTGCGAGTGATGCAAACTGGGGGCGCATCTTGGCGGCAGTCGGTTATGCTGGTATTGACGACCTAGACACCGAGCAAGTTGATGTGTATTTAGATGAGGTGATGATTTGTCAAAATGGCGGTGTCGCGCCCAGCTATACAGAAGAAGCAGGTAAGGCCGTCATGAGCCGCGCTGAGATTACTATTCACATTGATTTGGCTCGTGGTGATGCTAGCGATACGGTGTATACCTGCGATTTGTCATACGACTATGTCAAGATAAACGCTGACTATCGCAGTTAGAAACAGTCTTAAAAGTTTCAATCTTGACAGATTTTTTAAATCTATTTATAAAAAGCCAGAGTGATTATTGCTCTGGCTTTTTTATGTCTAATACTAAGCTGTTATCAAATTACTCTTTTATTCAATACGCTTTATTAACATCAGTTGCAAAAGCTGACGTTACTTTACAAAGCAGTCATAGAGAGTAAGGTGAGTTGCGACCTATACTTGCTGGGGTAAGCAGATGATATCCACTACAACGCTAGTAAAGCTGGCTAGAGATTTCAATTAGCGTGACTCTAAATATCATCATGATAGAAAGAAGCTTTGTTGTATGAAGAAATGCAGTAGAGTTTTTAAAATAATAAATTTAGATAGAAAATGAAGAATTATTACCAATTATCTGAGGATTGAATAATGAAAAGATTAGCACTTGCAGCATTGATGACAACTTTTGCTCTTACTGGTTGTTCTACTATGGACATGGACAATGAGCGTACAATGGTTGTAGAAGGACAGCCTATGAACGTCAAAGTGGTAAATATTCCAAGTTTTGAAGTAGAAATCGCACCGCGTAAAGCAGTTTGTGACCTGACTGCAACAGACGGTACGATGGTTGAATCACAGTGCCTACAGTATCGCCAAACTTATCAGAAAAACTACACCACTTTAAGTGGTAACATTCAAGGCTTCACTTATGAGCCAAACTACCGTTATGTATTAGATGTACGCCAAGAAGCAGTCACTGCTGAAGGATCTAATGTGGTCAAACCAGTTTGGATTTTAAACGAAGTCGTTTCAAAAACTGCTGAATAGTACAGCTTGCAAGTATACAACTAATAAAAAGGCCGCTAATATATAGCGGCCTTTTTATTGATACGATATCTGCTGCTATGATGAGATAGCGTGGTTAAAAGTAACATTTATCAATTGCATTAACATTGACTGTAGTTAACACTAACGCCGCGCATCGCAGTAGGAATTCTATTATCAGCATAGACAGCTAGGCCACCACGAGCGGTCTCTTTATATTTATCAGACATATCAGCACCTGTCTGCTTCATGGTTTCTATAGCCTTATCCAAAGAGACGAAGTGCTGGCCATTTCCTCTACAGGCTAGACGTGCTGCGTTGATAGCTTTGACCGCCCCCATGGCATTGCGCTCGATGCAAGGCACCTGCACCAGTCCACCAATAGGGTCGCAGGTTAGACCTAAATTATGCTCAATACCGATTTCTGCCGCATTTAAGCATTTAGCTGGTGTCCCATTCATGATCTCTGCTAATGCAGAACCTGCCATCGCACATGCCGATCCAACCTCGCCTTGGCAGCCGACTTCAGCACCAGAGATGGAAGCGTTTTGCTTGATTAGGCTACCGATAGCGGTGGCGTTCAATAAAAACTTGCGGACACCATCTTGGCTATAGTTAGGTAAAAAATCACGATAGTAGTGCAGTACTGCAGGAATAATACCTGCTGCGCCATTGGTGGGTGCGGTCACAACTTTGCCGCCATTGGCGTTTTCTTCATTGACGGCGAGCGCATACAAGTCTACCCAGTCCATGGCGGCCAATTTGTCATTGTTGGTGACAGGTTGGTCTTTTTCCGCAGACAGCTGCCTGTGCAAATCTTGTGCGCGGCGTTTGACATCCAAGCCACCTGGCAAAATACCGCCATTTTCACAGCCTTGCTTAACACAATCTTGCATGACCTCCCAAATGCTATCTAGGTAGGCAAATACTTCTTCTTTGTCATGGAAGTGGCATTCATTGGCCAGTACCAATTCGCTGATGCTCAAATCATACTGACGACATTGTTCTAGTAGTTCTGCTGCATTATTAAAAGGATAAGGAACGCTATCGATCGTTGGGCTGGCATGATCTTCATCTGGATCGGTGGCATCTTCTTTATTGATGACAAAACCACCACCAATCGAATAGTAGGTCTGCTGATAACGAGTACCGTCAGTCGATATAGCACGAAGCGTCAGTGCGTTAGGGTGATAGGGCAGGACAGTATCGTCGTACCAATAAATATCCTGCTCTGTATCAAATGCAATCGTGTGAATACCTGACACATTTAATGTCTTGCCAGAAAAAATAGGAGAAAGATAGCTGCTGGTCATACGTGTATCGATGGTGCTAGGTGTATGGCCAAGTAACCCTAACAATATGGCAGTATCTGTTGCGTGCCCTTTTCCTGTCGCCGCCAAAGAGCCATAAAGCTCGATTTCAATCTTTGCGATAGCCGTCAGTTCCATTTGCTTGGTCAATGAGGCTAAAAATAAATTGGCTGCCACCATTGGTCCCACTGTATGTGAGCTCGATGGACCAATGCCGATTTTAAATAAATCAAAAATACTAATCATAATGAGTTACCGAAAATTCAAAGGCTTGAACAATTGTGATAATTGCCTTGAGCGCTTTTATTGAAAATATAATAGGCAGTCATTACTCTCAAGGCCCACTACAGAAGACTTGTGAGCGACCGTCTATAAAAATATTGCTATTAAAGAGTACAGATGGTGACTGAATAATCACTTTTATTTGTTTTGAAACTCCGCTATCATGCTCGGAGTCAACGACTATGTAACATCCTGTAAGTCAATATCGCTATTAAATAGGCTGGTTGGTAGAAGAGCAAACGTGCTTTTGATCACACAGCATCTTTGGTTATACATAGTGATCTAATACAACCAGCCAAGAACTGGCTATCATACCAAATAATACTTTTGGTTTGTCATATTACAACATAAATGAATGAATTGGGATGACATATTAGGAGTAGAGGATTATAACGTTTTTCTACCTATATGACCTGCTATCCATACAACCCTGTCTATCAGCCTCTCAATTTAGCTCAGTTTTTACTTTATTAGTTATTTTAGCCTATTACCTCAGCTCACATAGGACACGCGCGCATGCCATCTCAAAAAGACCCATCATCAGCTTCAGACAACAGCGCTCAAAACCAGTCAGCTCACAATGCATTGGAAGCTGCAGGTATTGATTCAGCAGCCATCAGTTATCCGCACAATCCAGATTTTGAAAATGGTCGCTGGTTTCCGACATGGCGACCTTACAAAGGCGATTTGGATCGCGATCCTGTAGGCATCAATGATTATCTGCCACCGTCAAAGAGTGTATTACTTGGTATACAACATACATTTGCCATGTTTGGTGCGACCGTCCTTGCGCCATTATTGATGGGATTTGACCCTAACTTAGCCATTTTGATGTCTGGTATCTGTACGGTGATGTTCTTTATGATCACTGGTGGGCGTATGCCAAGCTACTTGGGATCAAGCTTTGCTTTTATTGGTCCAGTGATTGCGGTAACTGCGTATGCAGGGGCAGGGTTCAATGCCAATTTGAATGTCGCGCTAGGCGGTATCATGGCCTGCGGTATCATTTATGCGCTGATTGGCCTGTTAGTGATGAAAACAGGCACTGGCTGGATTGAGCGCTTGATGCCGCCTATCGTCACTGGTGCTATTGTCATGATTATTGGTCTTAATTTGGCACCAGTTACTATCCAAGGGGTTTCTGCCAATCAGTTTGATGCTTGGATGGCTACGTTGACCGTACTACTCATCAGTGGAGTGGCGGTATTTACCCGTGGCATGTTACGTCGTTTGCTGCTACTCGTGGGTTTGGTATTATCATACATCGCTTATTTTGTGATGACCAATATCCTAGGTTTTGGGACGGCAATTGATTTTAGCGCAGTCGCTGCGGCTGCATGGTTTGGTCTTCCCAGCATCCATACCCCACGCTTTGAGATGAGCGCTATTATTCTCATTGCGCCTGTCGCCTTTATTTTGGTCG
This sequence comes from Psychrobacter sp. AntiMn-1, assembly GCF_001854065.1. Classification (NCBI taxonomy): domain Bacteria; kingdom Pseudomonadati; phylum Pseudomonadota; class Gammaproteobacteria; order Moraxellales; family Moraxellaceae; genus Psychrobacter; species Psychrobacter sp. AntiMn-1. The sequence continues at coordinate 337,643 of NZ_CP012969.1, forward strand.
CTGAAAACTTAGGTCACTTTAAGGCAGTGGAAGGTATGACCAAGTCTCGCGTGACCCCTTATATGGGCCGAGCATTTTTTGCCGATGGCTTGGCAACGACTTTCTCAGCAGGATTTGGCGGTACAGGTGTGACTACCTATGCTGAAAACATCGGGGTGATGGCGGTCACCAAAGTATATAGCACAACGATATTTGTCGTCGCAGGTATGGTCGCTATTATATTAGGGTTATCACCAAAATTTGGTGCCATTATTCAAACGATACCAGCGGCTTTATTGGGCGGCGCTTCTATCGTCGTTTTCGGTCTGATCACGATCGCTGGGATAAAAATCTGGATCGACAGCCACATTGATTTTAGTAAAAATAGCAATCTGATCATCGCGGCAGTGACCGTAATCATGGGTACAGGTAACTTTAGCTTGCACTTAGGTGGTTTTGATTTGGGTGGTATCGGCACCGCTACGTTGGCTGCTATCTTGCTAAATGCCTTATTTAATAAAAGTTCTGACGTTAAATAAGTAATGCTGATAAGATTAAAATTTGAGCCTATCGAATAAAAATAGTAAACGTATATCTTCTCTAATAAAAAGCGCCCATGCTATGAATAGTATGGGCGCTTTTTATTAAATGTCTGCGTGAGACAATCGTATCAATACTACTTAATTACTTATAGTCTCGCTTATAAAATCTTGAAAAAAATCGATAGCGGCGTAGCGCGCGTGGTTTTGGTTTTAGTGACCCTAAATAAATAGCAAGCATGGTTAACAAGGCGCCGCCCCATTGTAAGCCATTGATAGGTTTGTCCAGCCAGCTATAGTCAATAACCAAAGCGGCGATGGGTTCAGTTAACAATAACAGACCCGTCAATGCCAGAGACAACTTAGGAATAGAATAAGCAATCAGACCCCATGCCAAACACTGCATCACTGTCCCGTAGATAAGCACCCAACCAATCTTAGACCATGTGTTGGGCAAAATATGACCTGTATCGAATATAAACATAGGCACAATCATGGCTAAGACGCCACCGATACTAATCAGCTGCATCAGCATAAATATCGGTGTCGGTTCGGTATCATGTGTCTTTCGAATAAAAGTCATCGACGCACCTAGCATTGCTCCTGACACAATACCCGTGACAAATCCCCAAGTGGCAGCGGAATTGTATGCAAATTCAGGACTGCCTATCATTGCAACGCCCAGCATCGCTAAAAATAAACTGATGATCTGCACGATAGATTGGCGCTCATTGAAATATAAAAAACCAATGGCAGCTAAAAAGAAGATTTGTAAGCTATTGAGCAGGGTTGAAATACCAGGACCCACAGCATAAATACTCTCGTGCCAAAGCGCCAAGTCTAATCCTAAAAATGCACCTGACAATAAACCATAAAAAATAGCACGTTTTGATTGTGGCATCTGTTGGCGCATCACCTTGGCTAAAATCGCAAAGACAATACCTGAAATGGCCAGTCGCCAAAATGACATCGCCCAGCCACCGATATCGACGTGAGCGACAATCAGACTGCCCAGCCCAAAGATAATACAACCGATAACTAGACCAATAGGGGCAGCGCGTGAAGAAGCAGTCGCCATAAAACGTCCTTATATTATTATTCTTATGGTCCTAGACCAATGTGAGGGTTAGCCAAAGCCCTATTGTCGTGGTTTTAAGCAAAAAATAAAATGGCAAAACCAAAATTTATTCTGGTTATTAGATAGATCGTTGCTGTAGATAATTTATTAAACCAAATAGTACGAAAAAGTCTCGTAGGCAGTAGAACCATCTTGTGACCTTACTCACACAATAATGCTTGTACAACAGCGCTTATATAATCGAGTCACATCCTTACAGGAATGATATTGGCTCTGATATCGCAATTTGTTAGTCTAGTACTCATAAAATCACCAGTCATGATTCGCTATATCAAACAATATTATTTGCCTAGGTTTGCTTATACTCCGACATTTTATGTCAAAAATACAACCAAATGTGACCTCTTGTTTGCCTCTAAAAATATCGCAATTTAGCTTTGCGATAGGTATCGTCTCTAGTGCAATTTTTTTAATGCCTAGCGCCCAAGCGGCCAGTTGCAAGCTCCCCAAAAGCTACTATAAAAACGTCTCTTGTACGTCTACTAGCGGCTATTTTTTAGCAATCAAAGATTTTGGTGCGCCAGTCGCTCTGATTGACAGCAAAGGTAAAAGGGTCGTTGATTTATCACGTTATCAGAAAGTCGATGCCGACAAGATATCGGGCGGGTTACTACCTGTATTGCGCAACAGTCGGGTCGGTTATCTCAATATGCAGGGACGTGAAGTCGTGCCTGCAATGTACGATATGCTCAAAGGAAATCAAGGGTGGGCGCGTCCAGTATCTGAAGGACGTATCGTCGTAAAAAAAGATGGTAACTACGGTGTTATCAATACCTCCAACAGCACGGTTGTCTCGTTTTCAGCATCGATTGACGAGATCGATGATTATCGTAATGGGAGAGCGCGCGTCCGTAAAAACAGTGTGATAAGCTGGTTAGATAAAAATGGTAATGCAACGCGTGATCCAAATGCTCAGGATAAGAGTCAGTCGACTAAAAAATCCACAGCTTCTACTAACAATACGTCATCACAATCAAGACAACCTGCACCTACACGTTTTACGACATTACAATCACGTCAGCAAGATGGAAAGTGGGGCTTCGTTGACGACAACGACGTCACGATGATTACCTATTCGTTCGATGAAGTCCGTCCATTCTCTGAAGGATTCGCGGGCGTTCGTATCGGAGAGGAGTGGGGCTTTGTCAATCTGGGCGGTGAGCTAGTGATTCCTTTTCGCTTCACTAGTGATGGGGTATTAACTGATGATAATTATAAGGGTCAACCCTCATTTGTATTTACAGGTGGTAAGGCATGGATCGGCAATTTAAAAAACGGCAATAAAATGTGCATCAATAAAGAAGGTACAGGTGTCAGCTGCGATTAGCGTTATATCCATAATCTATAATTGGTATACAACGAAAAAAAGTGTAAACTCTATTCGTTATCGATAGGGTTTACACTCTTTTTTATGGCTAGTGTTACTATAGGCGAATAGCTATTTTTCTAACAAATGATTGCTAATCAAATCGACCATATAAGGCTGATAATATTCTGGAATATCATGCGCCATACCTTCGATTAAATGAAACTTGGCATTAGGAATGGTTTTTGCCACCACTCGACCTTGTGACGCCGGTAGTAGTCCGTCAGCGCTACCGTGTAAGACAATCGTTGGTGCTTTGACTTGCTTACTAAAGCGGCTGATAGAGCCTGATGCCAAGATAGCATTGAGCTGCTGCACCGTACCGAGTGGGTGAAAATTGCGTTGATAGCGGATTTTGGCAATTTCACGCACCATGCGCACATTGACGTGACCTGGTGTGCCAACCGTTTTCATAAACCAGACACTATGGCGTACGATATCACGCTCAGAGTGGCTCTCTGGACGATTGATAAGGGTGTATAGCTGCTTAGGTCTTGGCGGTTTTAAAAATGCTCGATTGGTCGTGGTAAACATAAGCGCCATACGCTGCACCAAGCTTGGATAACGTGCCGCCACAATTTGAGCAATCATCCCGCCCATAGAGGCACCAAGCAGATGTGTTTTGCCAAGCTTTAGCGCCTTGATCAAACGGGCGGTGTCTTCTGCCATGTCAGTCAAGTTATAAGCCACCTGAGTGCTTTTGTTTGATAGACCCGTTTGTAGGCGTACCATCATTTTGAGCTGGTTGATACGCGGTAGGCCCTCGATCTGTACTTTAGAAGACAGGCCAATATCACGATTGTCAAAACGGATCACAAAAAAACCAGCATCAATAAAGCGCTTAATAAAATTGTCTGGCCAAAATATCATTTGCGAACCCAGTCCCATGATCATCAGTAGGGGCGGATTATTAGGGTTGCCACCCGCTTCGACACACAACTCTATACCATCACCAATATCAATCATCGCTTGATGAAGGTGTTGGCTAAGATCGGAGTCGCGCCACTGATGTTCCCCAAACCGTTGCCATTCAGGATTAGGGTAAAAGTCTAGAGTATTGTCTAAACTGGTATCTGACGTTTCCGGCAATTTGGCACTATTAATGTCATTTGATGTTGTCATGAAGTGTCCTAATTAGAGGGTCATCTACTACAGCTCAAGCATCTCAAAATCAAGCTTGCCGACACCGCACTCAGGGCAGGTCCAGTCATCAGGGATGTCTTCCCATTTGGTGCCAGGGGCAATACCTTCTTCAGGGCAGCCAAGCGCTTCGTCATAGATCCAGCCGCAGACAATACATTCATAACGTTTCATAAATAGTCCTATCGATCATTACCAGTGTCACAGTGCGCCATAAACGCTTATATTTCGTATTACAGTCATTATATTAGACGGTAAAAGCGCACGTAGTTTAGCATATAACCGTTATTTTCATAGTTAAGTTTACACTTGTATATTGAGATGAAATTGGCTTTTATCAAGTCCATCATCTGTACCATTGTACCGAAGCGAAGTACGATCTTGGGCTATAAGCCGCCACAAAAAAGCCAATCATGCTATAATAACGGCCGCTAAATTGACACTGTCAGCCATAATTGCCTGCTGATCTATCAGTGTCTAACTATTGTCCAAGCCATATAACATATACAAGCTAAGGGTTTTCATGAGTATTAACGCCGCCACATCTGCCACTACCGAAAATGAGACGACTCCAATGCTCAATACAGACCATCCGTTTTGGCAGATTATTCGCACAGTACCAGACTTTCCAAAAGTCGGCATTGATTTTTATGATATTACCCCGTTACTGCGCAGTCATATTGATGCTGTCATTGATGCGCTGCTTGCCGCGTTGCCAGAGGGACTGATGGATGAGGTGGATTGCTTAGGGGCTGTTGAAGCACGTGGATTTGTATTTGCCAGTATGCTGGCAGGAAGATTGGGTAAGGGTATGATCTTGCTCCGTAAACCAGGTAAACTGCCACCACCTGTCGCTAATAAAGCATATGCGCTTGAGTATGGCAAAGACACGCTTGAGATGCAAAATAATTTGCCACCTGAACGTGTATTACTGGTCGATGATATCTTGGCGACTGGAGGCACATTGACGACCGCTTATGAGTTATGCCAGTCAGCCGATCATACTGTGGTCGGCGCATTAGTTTTATTAGATTTGGTTGAGCTACATGGCGAGTTCCCAGTACCTGTCTATACGGTATTAAAAGCGTAAGTCTGATTGTTCAAGAGAGTTTATAGAGTATAAAAAAGCGCCCTGAAAATCATCAGGGCGCTTTTTTTGTGGTGAGTCTAATGATATTACGATTTGTTTTGCTCATAGCTTTTACAGGCGTACTCGATCAGCGTGCGACCAACCGTCTTTGGTGTGGTGATCTTAAAGTCTTTGGTGGTCAGTATAGGCTTTTCTGATTGCCACGACTTAATGACTTTATTATCAGCGCTATAATCGACGTAAGCTCTTTTATAGTAACTGAAATCTTTACAAGAAATCAGTAATTGCTGATCACTATGATGGATGGGTTTTTCTTTCACTGTGCTCTTATCTTTTTGCGTAGGATAAGGATAGGTTCTTAGCAAAGAGACAGTGATATTTTCGACGTCTTTTTCGTCTATGATGTTGATGTCAGAGTGTTCGATAGAGTCTACATCTAAGCTAAACGTCGATCCAGAGTCGCTCTTGGTCACCTCGACCCAATTGACCGCATGGGCGCTGGTCATTAAAACACTGCCTGCCAATAACATTGATAGCCGTTTCATACTTAAGCCTTGCTTCTTGTTATCTGAAGTCGCTCATAATAGCCAACTTACTGTGGGCAGGCAAATATCTTTTGTGCCAGACGAGTGCTTATTGTGTCTCGTTTATTGCCCGCGGATGGCCGCTAACGTCTTTGCCAGCTCATCACGTGCTCCAATAAAACCATCAATACCTTTTGGTAATAGGTCTTGTGTGACTGTGTCTTGCTGATAGGCCGCGCTAAACTCTTCATGCGTCAAGCTCACTTGGCTCATCACTTGCATATCCATGGACATGCTCGGCGATAACTGACGAGGCACATCAATATCCATGGCTGCCAGCTCATCGATTAGGTTGGGTGCAATGGTCAACAAATCGCAACCTGCAAGTGCCAATATCTGCTCAGTTGAGCGGAAACTCGCCCCCATGACTTGCGTATGATAGCCATGCTGCTTGTAGTATTGGTAAATGCGTTTGACAGATTGTACGCCCATGTCCTCAGAAGCCGGTACGTTTTGACGGTTTTGTTGACGTTTTTGCCAGTCCAAAATACGCCCTACAAAAGGAGAGATGAGCGTCACGCCCGCATCTGCGCAGGCAATTGCTTGATGTTGACCAAATAATAGGGTCAAATTGCAGTGGATGCCTTGGGTTTCAAGATAACGCGCCGCTTCAATGCCTTGCCAAGTTGCTGCCATTTTGATCAATACTCGCTCTGAGTCGATGCCAGCTTTTTGATAAGCGTCCATAAAAGCCAAGGCTTTATCGATCGTCGCCCCAGTATCATAAGACAAACGCGCATCGACTTCGGTAGAAACGCGCCCTTCAATAAGCGCCAAAATATCACAACCAACTTGAATGGTCAGGGCGTCAATCACTGCATCTACATCGCCATTATGGCGGCTCATTGTTTCTGATAGCATACCTTGGTTATCAGGATGAATGAGGGCTTTGGTGATGAGGCTTGGATTGGTGGTCGCATCGATAGGTTTTAGTCGGGCAATAGCAGCAAGGTCGCCAGTATCAGCGACAATGGTCGTCATGGTACGTAATTGTTGTAATGCGCTCATCAGATATCCTTTTTCTTATTAATGATATGGTGCTCCTCTTATATGTCGCAGGGTAGGGAGCTGAATGGAAACTGTAACACAGTTTACTACGTGTGTTTGCTCATAGTTGTGCTATGCGCCACTGTCATATCACTTAACTGTGATAATATTAGGGCGTGTTGAACATTCGACCATGGCACTGACAGCGACTATTTTTTAGGCGATTCGATGTTAAAAATAATAAGTTTAGTCATTCTAAGCGCTTATTTTTAACGATGAAGCGGCAAAAAAGAGTCCTGTCCCCTGCTTTTATCGTTGGGGCTGATGCTAAAATTGCCCCATACTGTGTTACAAATCTCGCTAAGGCATCTGCATTATCGTCGCTTTGTGTCTTGTCTGGAACAATTTTAGCGATCAGCAGTGCCTATTTGCGAATGTTCAATACGCCCTAATAATAATTTGCTGGCTTATCACTATTTACGAATGGGCACTGACCTGAGTTTTTGCTATAGTAGAGCCGGTCATCCACTGGTCTGCTGTACTTGGCGACCAATATAGCAGTAATTCCAGAGAACGCCAATGACACGCGATATTTCTGATAGACTGTTTTTGGATGATGGTTAAAATAGTTTTGGTCATTGACCGCTATTTACCAATGACTTCATAATGACACTCTCAAGCACTATCGGTATATAGAGATAGTCGAAGCATTTAAAAAACACAGTAAAATTTAGCAGATATTCATATCTAAATATTAATAATACCTAACAGTGATAAAATCTAAAAAGGATGGGCGGTAATGAGCGAGCAGTCACCAGAACAAACCATGGATAATCTAAATCAAACCGCCGCAGGCGCTAGCGATACCGCAACTGAAAAAGAATTTTTAGATAATATTCGCCAAAACATTGATGCGGTCGACTGCGAGATTCAAACACTCATCAATAATCGTGCCAAGCTGGCGCAACAAGTAGCAGCGGTAAAGAAAAACCACACGGCCGCTGATGACAGTAGTGACCCTATTTTTTATCGTCCTGAGCGTGAAGCACAGGTGCTAAAAGCGGTCATGGAGCGCAATACGGGTCCAATCGCTGACGAAAAGATGGCACGTTTGTTTCGTGAGATTATGTCCGTATGTTTAGACTTAGAAGCGCCGCAGCGTATTGCTTTCTTAGGACCAGTTGGCACCTTTACCCATGCCGCTGCATTAAAGCATTTTGGTAAAGCTGCTGATACCGTGCCAATGACGACCATTACCGATGTATTCCGTGAGGTTGAAGCAGGCACGGCGATGTATGGCGTTGTCCCTGTCGAAAACTCTTCAGAAGGGGTGGTCAATCATACTTTGGATGGATTCTTATCTTCTAGTCTAAAAATTATTGGTGAAGTTGAACTACCGATTCATCAAAACTTCTTGGTCGCTGAGCATACTAAGCTTGATGGTTTGAGCCGTATTTATTCGCACCAGCAGTCATTGGCGCAGTGTCGTCATTGGCTAGATGTGAATTTCCCTAATGTGGAGCGCGTTGCGGTATCAAGCAATGGTGAAGCGGCGCGTCGCCTCAAAAACGAATGGCATTCAGCAGCAATCGCTGGCGACGTTGCGGTTGCAGAGTACGGCTTGCATAAGCTTTACTCAAACATTGAAGACAATCCAAGCAACACCACTCGTTTCCTTATCATCGGACATGAGGCCATTGCGCCTTCTGGTCAAGACAAAACCTCCATCGTGGTCTCAGCTCATGACAGAGCTGGTGCATTGATCGAGATCTTGAAACCGTTATCATATCACGGCGTTTCGATGACCAGTATTGAGACACGTCCTGAGCGTCCTAATAAGTGGGCATATGTGTTCTTTATTGATATGAACGGTCATATCAATGATCCAAATGTTAGCGCCGCTATCAACGATATTCGCCCATTGGTAAAAGATCTGCGCATCTTAGGCTCGTATCCAAAAGCAGTATTGTAGAGATATATTGGCTCATCTATTAGCTTGTTTATCTATCGAGATTGACACCTAATAGATGGGCGATCGCATTTAGTGATAACCTCCAAGGATAAACCATGCAGCCTGATCAATTGACAGCGTCAAACCTATCGCCATTAACGCCAGCTTATGACAGTATTCTGGCGTTGGCACCTTATCAGACAGGTAAACCAATTGAAGAGCTGACGCGCGAATATGGTGTCTCAGATGTGGTGAAGCTGGCTAGCAATGAGAACCCGATGGGGTGCTCACCGCGAGTGACACTAGCCATCACTGAGCAGCTTGGTCAATTATCACGTTATCCTGATGGCAATGGCTATTATCTGAAGCAAGCGTTGGCTGACTTTAATGATGTCAAGGTCGAGCAGATTACGCTTGGCAATGGCTCTGATGATTTGCTCGATATTTTGGCACGTAGTTTTGTGGGTGCTGATGATGCTATCGTCTATAGTCAGTATGCGTTTGTGGTCTACTCTATGCTGGCAAAGATGCAAGGCGCGATGGATGTTGAGGTGCCTGCTCAACGGTTTGGTCATGACCTAAAAGCCATGAGCCAAGCAGTCCAAGATAATCCCAATACCAAAATCGTCTTTATTGCCAATCCCAACAATCCAACGGGCACGCAGTTAGAGCAAAAAGAGCTGCGCCAGTTCGTTGCCAGTGTGCCAAGCTCAGTCTTGGTGGTACTAGATGAAGCTTATATCGAGTATAGCCCTGAGAGTAACAACCGCGCATTGTTAGATGAGTTTGATAATGTCATCATTGTGCGTACGTTTTCTAAAGCTTATGGGCTGGCAGGTTTACGTGTGGGCTATGCCTTAAGCTCAGTAGCTGTTGCAGAGTTATTGAACCGAATTCGTCAGCCATTCAATGTCAGCCGTGTAGGCCTAGCTGCTGCCGCTGCAGCACTTGCTGATCAAGATTTTATCGAAAAAACGCACCAGATGAATGATGAGCAAATGCGTTGGTTAGAAAAGCAGTTTGATACATTGGGATTGGGTTTTGTGAAGTCGCATGCCAATTTTATTATGGTGGAAGTGCAGGTTGAGATGGAAGATATAACTGCCGCTTCAATCCATCAAGCACTCCTTGAGCAAGGCGTTATTGTTCGGCCATTGGGCGCTTATGGGCTGCCAAACTGGTTACGCATTACGGTAGGTGTGGCTGAGGACAATTTACGTTTGATTGATACTTTGCGTTCTATTCTCAGTGAAGACTAGAGCATGTCCCCAATTCAAACGTTTATCACCATTTTTAAAATAGGGACATGTCCTCATCACATCCATCGATATGTTTTGATCAAAGGTATTATTTAGTAAGAAGTGATCTTAACTAGCCATTAACTTATATAACGCTGGGATTTACCGAAATTTATCCGAGCGCGTTCAACGAGAAAAGCCGTGAGTCGTCAGAAAAAAAACAATCTTCAGCCCTCTTTAAATATGCATCGACCTATATTCGAACAAGTTTGTGTGATTGGACTTGGGCTCATTGGTGCTAGCTTCGCGCAAGCTATTGAAGATAATGGCTTAAGTGAGCGTCTTGTCGCAGTCGATAGTCATGCACCAAGTATTACAGAAGCTATCGAGCATGGTCTGCTTGATGCTGGTAGTGCAAACCTACAAGACGTCATAAGCGGTAGTGATTTAATCATCATTGCAGTGCCTGTACAGGCAGTACAAGCAGTGTTTGTAGATATCAAACAGGCAATGGATAACGGACAGCTTGCCGCTGACTGTATCTTAACCGATGTTTGTAGTACCAAAGTCAATATCATTGACGCGGCCAAAGCGGTGTTTGGTTCGTTGCCGGTAGGTCTAGTGCCAGCGCATCCAATTGCTGGGGCTGAAAATTCAGGGTATCATGCCAGACGCGCCAGTTTATTTGTCAATCATAGTGTCATCATCTGTGAGCTAGCTACCACAAGCAATGTCGCGATTACTAAGTTGCGACTATTGTGGGAATCAGTGGGTGCAAATGTCATATCGATGGATGCAGGTCACCATGATCGTATATTGGCGCATACCAGCCATTTGCCGCATCTGCTTGCCTTTAACTTGGTTGAGCAATTAGCAAGCCACGATGATAATTTAGATATGTTTCGTTATGCTGCCGGTGGGTTCCGCGATTTTACGCGTATCGCCGCAAGCGACCCCAAAATGTGGCATGATATATTTTTTGCCAATCAAAGCGCCATTGTGAGCGCCCTTGATGAGTATGGTGTCTATCTGCAAACCATGCGCCAGCTCATCATTGATAAAGATTCAACCGCCCTGATGGGACTTTTGGGCCGCGCGCAAGCCGCACGGCGACATTTTGGCCATATGTTAGCCAGCACCCCTTATACGGATACTTCTGCCATGTCAGCTTCTTATAATATTACCCCTAGCAATACTGTCTCTGGCACCATTGCCATTCCTGGTGACAAATCTATCTCGCATCGCAGCATCATGCTTGGCAGTCTTGCCACAGGCGTAACCCACGTTACTGGATTCTTGGAAGGGGAAGATGCCCTTGCAACGCTGCAAGCATTTCGGGATATGGGTGTGACCATCGAAGGCCCTGATAATGGTAATTTGACCATTCATGGTGTCGGTATGAATGGCCTAAAGCCTAGCAAAACGCCTTTGTATATGGGTAACTCGGGCACGAGCATGCGCCTGCTATCTGGTATCTTGGCGGCGCAATCGTTTGATAGCGTATTAACGGGTGATACTAGCCTAAACAAACGCCCGATGGAGCGTGTGGCTGCACCGTTACGCACGATGGGTGCCGTCATCCAAAGTACGGGTCATAGTGGTACGGCACCGCTTAGCATTACGGGTCGTGATACCGCTGGTAAGCCATTGCAAGGCACCGAATATGATATGCCAGTGGCGTCAGCACAAGTAAAATCTTGCTTGCTGCTAGCAGGTCTATGGGCCGAGGGTACGACAACGGTCACTCAGCCTGAGATCAGCCGTGACCATACCGAGCGTATGCTATCAGCCTTTGGTTATCCAGTAATTGTAGAAGGCAACCGTATCAGTGTCACCGGTGGCGGCATACTAACAGGTGGCGATATTGCGGTTCCTGCTGATATCTCATCTGCGGCGTTTTTTATGGTGGCCGCTGCTATTAGCCAAAATAGTGAGTTGACCTTGACGCAAGTCGGTATCAATCCTACGCGTACTGGCGTTATTGATATTCTAAAATTAATGAATGCAGATATTAGCCTAAGCAATGAGGCCCATGTTGGCGGCGAGCCAGTGGCTGATATTACCATTCGCAGCTCAAACTTGGTCGGTATTGAGATACCAGAGCATCTCGTACCACTAGCGATTGATGAGTTCCCTGTACTGTTTGTCGCGGCTAGCTGTGCCAAAGGGCGTACCGTCTTGACTGGTGCTAAAGAGTTACGCGTCAAAGAGTCGGATCGTATTGCGGTGATGGCAGAGGGCTTACAGACGCTTGGCATCGATTGTACCGTCACTGATGATGGGCTGATTATTGAAGGCAAAGGCACTGCTACTGAGAACGGCGATATAAATAATAGCCAGCCTGTTTTTGGTGGTGGTCACATTGTCTCGCATCATGATCACCGTATTGCGATGAGTTTCTCTGTTGCGAGTCTGCGTGCATCTGAGCAGATCACCATTGAGGGGGTTGAGACGGTCAATACCAGCTTCCCAGGTTTTGCTGAGCTGGCTAACCAAATCGGTATGTCTATTCAAGTGGATACTGATGCTGAATAAATGAGTGAGTACGGATCAACATTTTCCTATAATCATGCACTGTAAAGCATTCATAAAAAGCTCAATCTAATATCGTTAGCAATGTACTCATGTCACTATTGGCATGAGTATATTGCTTTTTATCTTATAATTTCACTGTAGTGACCCTGCGCTTTCACCACTAAATTGATAATAATAATCAGAATTAGGTGATGGTGCGCTTTGCTCTAAAAAGTTGTCCTGTATTATGACTACCCAAAATGTTGTCAAAAAACCTGTTGCCCCGATTACCACAACCAGACGCGGTATTATCACTGCCCTTGGTGCCTTTTTTATCTGGGGTGGTTTCCCTTTATACTTTAAGCAATTATCCAATTACGATGCAACAGAGATTATCGGGCACCGTATTGTTTGGACGTTTTTTTGCCTACTCATTGTATTGGTAGCGACCAAGCGTTGGGGGTGGATAGAGACGCTCAAACAAAACCCAAGATGGATCGCGTTGTCACTCGTCTCTGGGTTAATTATCGCAACCAACTGGCTGACTTATGTGTGGGCGGTCAATCATGATCGTATCCTTGAGGCCAGTTTGGGATACTTCATTGGGCCATTGGTAGGTGTTGGCTTATCGATGATTTTATTCAAAGAGCGCCTGCGCACGCTACAATGGGTAGCCATTGGCTTTGCACTACTGTCTGTGGTCATTCAAGTGGTGATGCTTGGTAGTCTGCCGTGGATATCATTGATTTTAGCATTCAGCTTTAGTATTTATGGCACCATTCAGCGGCAAACGCCATTGACTGCTGTCGATGCTATGTTTGTTGAAACGGCCATGCTAGTACCTTTATGTATTTGGTGGTTTTGGCAGTCAGATGTCGTCAGCCATCAGCTAAGCTTTTGGTTCAGCTCAAACATTTGGCTACTGATGCTCGCAGGGCCGATTACGTTGATACCGCTTTTATTATTTAATAAATCGACCAAGCTTGTGGCATATAGTATCTTAAGCTTTATGAATTATCTGACGCCGACCTTTATTTTCTTCTTAGCGGTATTTTATTACAATGAACCATTTGATCTACATCGTCTGGCAGTATTTGGTTTGATTTGGTTAGGGTTACTCTTATTTAGCATTGATCTGTGGCGACATCGTCCAAGTAAAGTATTAAAGGCTGAACGTCTCCGTGAAGAGGCTTTATAATCAGTTAATTAAAAAATCAAAAATACGCACAAAAAATTAGCAAACAAGGATGGAAGCATGTTTCATACCCAGTCTGATGTGGTATTTATAAAAGGTCTAAAGGTTGAGGCGGTCATTGGTGTGTTTGATTGGGAGCGCGCCATTACTCAGCCGTTACTGATCGATATCGCACTTGAAACGGATATTAGCCGTGCCGCTGTGTCCGATGATGTCAGCGATGCGCTAAGCTATAAAGAAGTATGCGATGATGTGAGCGTGTGGTGCCAAGCCATTCAAGCAAAGCTGCTTGAGCATTTGGCTGGTCAAATATCTGATAAGCTATTTGCAAAATATGACTGCCAAAAAATCACGTTGAGCATTGCCAAGCCGACTGCTATTGCCCAAGCAGATGCGGTAGGGGTACAAATAACACGTTATGCGCCAGCATCAACCAATGAGCCAGCTACTAAAGACGTTACCAAAGAAGTTAATGACAGCCAAGCCGATGATGCATAAAACGTCGATGGAGTTGAATGTGGCAACGCTAACACAATGCGCACCTGAGATTCTGCAAGCGCAGACCGTGGTAGAGGTGGTATTAGCGCTGGGTAGTAACTATCAAGCCGAAAAATATCTACCGATTGCTCGAGAGAGTTTGGCAGCGCTGGGTGAGGTGCGACTATCTACGGCTTTTCAAAACCCTGATTTTACTGCAACCTTGGAACAGCCAAAGCCTGATTATACCAATCAATGTGTCCATTTAGCACTGAATACACCGATGAGTTTGCAGCAACTACAGCAAACCTTTAAAGCGCTTGAGGGGAACTGTAATAGACGTCGACAGACTGAGCCAAAGCAAGTGCGACGAGTGACAATGGACATTGATATTTTGATGATTAAATTGGCTACTATAGAAAATAGCCTAAGCAAATATTCGACATGTAAATCAAAATCTGATTGGATTGTAATGGCGAATCGTTATCCCTTTAAAGCACATGAAGTTGTAGGGATTGAAGAGTTGACTGCATTTACTGATTAGCTGTTTGAATAGCGTTTTGAGAAAAAATTAATAATAAATAATAAATAGACAGTTAGTGGGGTGACTTATTTTAACTCACACTGATAACATCTGATATTTTTGCAGTAGATAAGACTAAGGGGCGTACAATGTATTGTACGCCCCCTGGTTTTATTTGTTTTACTGAAACTCTCGTATTCACTTCTGCTCGTTATCTGCTGCATCGATATCAGCACGACCAATCACATCTAAATCCTCTAGGCACAGCTTATCGTATTTCTTTTTACAAAAATTAGGATCGATATCACACATCGCTGACTGCAACTGATCGAGACGATTCTCTGATTGTTGAATGTGTTCGAGCATTTTAGCAAATGCTTCTGCGACAGGGTCTTGCGAATAGGGATCGATACCGTAGGCGCGAAAGGTATTGGTGCGTTTTGCAGTAGAGGTGGTGTCAGCTGCTTGATCCTTAACGCTCTCGCCAGCTTGCGCGACTTTTTCTTGTTGCTTGGCATCTTGTACTTTTGTCGCGATGGGATTGCCTTTTTCATCGTGATGATCTGAGATCATACGAGCAGCACTGCCAACCATCGTAGCGCCTGCTGGTACTGGTTTGACTACCACTGCATTCGAGCCGATTTTGGCATTTTTACCGACGGTAAATGGCCCCAAAACTTTGGCGCCAGCACCAACGGTCACACCATCTTCTAGCGTTGGATGGCGTTTCCCATTATTCCATGACACCCCGCCTAAAGTCACACCATGATATAGAGTGACGTCATTGCCAATTTCGGCCGTTTCTCCTATCACAACACCAACACCATGATCGATAAAGAAACGCTTGCCAATCTTGGCAGCAGGGTGAATCTCAATACCTGTAATAATACGCGAGCCATATGAGATGACGCGAGCCGCCAGTTTCTGTTCATGATTCCACAGACAGTGCGCGCCGCGATGTAGAATGAGCGCATGGATACCTGGGTAGGTTAGGATGACTTCCAGACTATTGCGCGCTGCAGGATCACGGTTAAATACCGCATCGACATCTTCTTTAAGCTCTTTTTTGATGCTGGCAAGTGTTTTGAACAATTTGGCTGGCACTGACATAAAATGTCCTATCTATTCGTCGGTAAAGTAGCGTTGCTAAAGTAGCAATGTCTTTATTTTATGGTCATGATGGTTAAATAATGATGAGAGTATATTGTTGCTCATTTTTCTAAGTTATAACAGCTTTGTACCGCAAAATATAGTAAAAAGCTGTCAAATGAAAGCGAGCTGATAAACAATGACTTGTTTTAGTCTTTGGATAGTTTTGCAATCAAAGCACTTAATAGCTGATACTCTTTTTGATCAAGCTGTAGGCGTGACCCAAGTCTAGACAAGCGTGATGGCAATGACTTTAGATGTTCGCTATTTGCCAGACCGCGCTGTACCATAAGGTCAGTAGTACGCTGAGTGAGCTGTTGCAGCTGCTGCTGATTAATAGCAGGCTCATCCCATTGCTGACGCAAATTCACGTTGATTGTCGATTGGGAGTCGTTGTTCTCGTCTAAACTGTCCGCTGTCTGAGTATGCGTTTGAGCATAAGCAAAAATAAAGCTGGCAATGACCTGCACTGCTGAGGCGACATTTAGTACAGGGTAAGCAGGATTGGCGTCGATTTGAATGTGATAATCAGCATAAGCCAACTCTTCATTGGTCAACCCGCGATCTTCACGCCCAAATAATATAGCGATATTTGGTTTGCTAGAAACAGCGTCTGATGAGGTGTCAACGTTATTATCATTTGCACTTAAAGCCGACTGTGTATCAATAAAATCAAACATAATCTTAGCGGCTTGCGTGGGTGTCACAACAGGGCGCGGCATATGACGACTGCGGCTGCTGGCTGCAAATACCAGCTGACAGTCGGCAATGGCAGACTCTAGAGTAGGTGCGATCACAGCAGATGACAGCAGCTCACTACCACCTGCCGCATGAGAGACACTGGTCTCATCAATTGGCAATTTGGGGTCGACAACGGTCAAACGGGACAAGCCCATTGTATGCATGGCGCGTGCGGCTGAGCCGATATTGGCAGGCAACGTCGTATTGACCATGATGACTTGTAAGCAGTCGAGGTAGTCATTCACTGTACGGGCTTGCTCAGTAGATGATAAAGAGTCGTTACTCATTATTGCCCCAATCTTTGATAGATTTCTTGTTCAGCACGTTGTAATGCGGCGGCAATCTCTTCAATAAGATCAGCTTGTTCACTAATGTGGCGCTCACGGCAGCATTCTTGTAGTTGGCTGCTAAGACGAACCAGCTGAGTCGTACCCAAATTGGCACTTGCGCCTTTTAGGGCATGAGCGGTCTCAAAGCCATTGGCGTTATCATCTTCTTGCTGAGCGATTCGCAGTGCTGCAACGCGTTTTTGACTGTCATTGAGGTACACTTGTATCAGCTCGACAAAATCTTCTTCTAGCAAGTCACGCATGTCTTCGAACTGTTCGTGATTGATAATCTCTTCATCAGTCTGACCAGTCATATTATTATTCGTCATGTCAGTCATGGCTTTTATCCAATTGTTAAAAGTTAAAGCAGTCAAATTACTATAGTAAATTTTTGGTTGGATTGTGCATTTTAGCTGTAATGAAAGTGTAAGTTATCTTCACTAACTAACGTCTTCAGTTGTTGCAAGTTATCATCGTTCGGGTAAACCCGCCAATGTTCGGATAGTCCCACGTTTGCGATACCATAAACGTCATACACGCTCAAACCAAGTGGCAAGCAGTTATCATTGATAGAAGTATCTGTATTACTGAGCGCATTGTTTGCATAACTTTGGGGCATGCTATTTTGATTAAATGCGTCATGGTTCATATCGTTCTCTAGAGCCAATAAGTCATTGCCATTTTCATCATACAAACTGCCGCCCATGGCAGGGTCGTAAGTGTTACTACCACTATTGCCTGGCTCATCTTGCTCTTGATTATAAGCCAAGCGTGGCTCAGGTATGATATCAGCCTGTGCAGATTTGAGTAATGGTTGCAAGCGTGTGAGTAGGTCGATATCGCTACCATGGACTTTGATACTGATTTTTTTGAGCCAACGCAGGCGCGCATCGACCATGCTCATGGCACTATCAAGACGCGCAAACAAGCGCCCATCACGCTCACGAATACTGCCTTTGATAATGACGACTTCATCGATTTTCAATTGCTCTTTGACACGGTTGAAACGCTCAGCATAGCAGCTGACTTCTAATCTTGAGGTGCCATCATCTAAAGTAATCACATTACGATTACCAAAGTTAGCGATGTCTATAATGAGTCCTGCAAAATAGCAACTACCGTTATAACCAGTATCTGTCAATTTATTGAGGCGCGTGCCTGAGGTGTAACGTTTTAACTCATCTAAATATTCATTAATTGGATGACCCGTTAAGTACAACCCTAAGGTGTTCTTTTCCGCCTTTAGGCGGTGCTTATCACCCCAGATCAGCTCTGGCGTCATCACGAGTGGCGGCGCTGCAACAACACCGTCCATTTCGCCAAACAGATCCATCATGCCAAGCTCGTTATTTTGACGATCTTGCTCAGCCGCTTGCACCGCGCTTGGCAGTTGGCTCATCAAGGCACCGCGAATCTCGTAAGCTTCGTCGGCTGGTAAGTCGGGTCGTAGCGTCGCAGCAAAGTCATCAAAACAGCCAGCACTGACCAATGCTTCGAGAGTACGCTTATTAACTTTTTTGATGTCCACACGGCGGCAAAAATCATATAAGTCTTTGAATGGTCCATCCGTTCGACGAGCATTAACGATGGACTCGACAGCCCCTTCACCTACGCCTTTAATCGCGCCCAATCCATAAATGATATTGGTTGGAGTGTCTGCGACAAAGTGCCACTCGCTGCGATTGACTGACGGATTGACCACAGTCAAATCAAAGTTTTCACGGCAATCATTGATAAAGAACACCACATTGTCGGTGTTGTTCATATCGGAGGTTAATACTGCCGCCATAAATTCAGCAGGATAGTACTGCTTGAGATAAGCCGTCTGATAGGCAAGTACCCCATAAGCCGCAGAATGCGAGCGGTTAAAACCATAACCTGCAAACTTTTCCATCAAATCAAACACACCGCCTGACGTGACTTCATCGATGCCTTGTGAAGTTGCACCAGTGACAAAGATATCGCGCTGCTTTGCCATCTCTTCAGGTTTTTTCTTACCCATGGCGCGGCGCAGCATATCAGCACCGCCCAAACTATAACCTGCCATCACCTGTGAGATTTGCATCACCTGTTCTTGATAGACGATAACGCCATTGGTATTCTCTAAAATCGGCTCAAGATTGGGATGGTCATAAATGACCTCTTCACGACCGTGCTTACGGTCGATATACATCTCTACCATGCCGGCATCAAGCGGGCCGGGACGATAGAGCGCACACATGGCGATGACGTCCTCGATATTGGTCGGCTGCAGTTTGGCCAGATACTTTTTCATGCCCATACTTTCTAGCTGAAAGACGGCGGTGGTTTTGGCATCTTGTAGCAGCTTATAGGCTTTGACATCATCTAACGGCAAATCTTCCAATACCAATGCGGGTACATTTTCTTTGGCACGGCGCAAGTTGATGTTCTCAACCGCTGCGTTGATGACCGTTAAGTTACGTAGACCCAAAAAGTCAAACTTCACTAGTCCTACGGCTTCGACATCGTCTTTATCAAACTGGCTGACACGGTGACCCTCATCGTCACAATAAATGGCGCTAAAGTCTGTGATTTTGTGCGGCGCAATCAATACACCACCAGCATGTTTACCGACGTTTCGGCAGACACCTTCGAGCTTGACTGCCATCTCCCAAATCTCAATGGCATCTTCATAATCCATGTTGTCAGGGTTAGAGATCAAGTCTTTGAGCTGTGGTTCTTGCTCTAGCGCTTGGCTGAGGGTGATACCGGGTGTTTTGGGAATGAGCTTGGATATTTTATTGGCCAAGAAGTACGATTTACTTTGGACGCGTGCCACATCGCGCACCACCGCTTTTGCCGCCATGGTACCAAAAGTGATGATCTGTGAAACGGCATCACGACCATAGGTTTGCGCCACATAGTCAATCACGCGATCGCGCCCTTCGATACAAAAGTCGATATCGAAATCGGGCATCGATACCCGCTCAGGGTTTAAGAAGCGCTCGAATAGTAGATCGTAATGAATCGGATCAAGGTCGGTAATATTGAGCGCGTAGGCGACCAATGAACCTGCACCAGAACCACGTCCAGGGCCTACTGGCACGCCATTGGCTTTCGCCCAGCGGATAAAGTCCATGACGATAAGGAAGTAACCCGGGAAACCCATTGATAGGATAATATCCAGCTCGTAGGCGAGACGCTCGTCATATCTTTGACGGAAATCGCTCCAATTGTCCGTACGGGCCTCAACAGGGAAAAGCTTATCTAAGCGCTCTTCCAGACCGCGCTTTGACTCTGCCCGAAAAAACGATTCAATCGTCTCGCCTTCAGGGACAGGGAAGTCGGGCAGTACGTTAATGCCCAGCGTTAAAGTCACATTACAGCGAGTCGCCAAGCGTAAGGTGTTGTCAACCACCTGCGGAATATCGGCAAACAGCTGCGCCATTTGCTCTTGGGTTTTTAGATACTGCTCATCAGAATAATTCCGCGGACGGTTAGGGTCAGCCAGTACGTACGAGCCTGCGATACACACGCGGGCTTCATGCGCATCAAAATCCTCTTGCGCCAAAAAACGTACGTCATTATGCGCAATGATGGGGATGTTGTGTTTGGCACCTGAGTGAATGGCTGCTCTAATAAAAGCGTCCTCGCCTGAGCGATTGGTACGCTTGATGGCAAAGTATAAACGATCGCCAAATTGCGCTTGCCACTCGGTGAGCAGCTCATCGGCTTTTTCTGGCATAGAGCCAACCAGTGCTTGGCCTACGTCTGACTTTTCGGTGAGTAGGACAATGACGCCTGCTGCATGTTCTAGAATATGACTGCGTTTAATCACAGGTGTGCCATGATTGACAGGGTCAGCGCGACCTTCGGTAAACCCAAGCGACACGATACGGGTAATGTTTTGATAGCCTTCGTTATTCATCGCAAGTAGGGTGAGGCGTGTGTCTTCATTATCCATGATGACTTCGCTGCCGATAATGGGCTTGATACCCGCGCCTAGGCAAGCACGATAAAACTTCACCGTGGCATATAAATTGGACAAATCAGTCAAAGCCAGCGCCCGCTGATTGTCAGCTGCCGCCGCTTTCACGAGTGGCTTGATGCGCACGATAGAATCGGTGATGGAATATTCGCTGTGGATACCAAGGTGTACAAATGCCATAGAAGACTCTTACTAGTACGATCAAAAGAAATAAGCTAGCGATAAAATACAGGATGATTATCAATCATTTGTAGTGTTATCGAGAGGTGGTTAAGACCTCGGTAGCCATGTTGATACGCTTTAAATGGGGTCGTTAATAATAGCATTATTTGCGGCATGCAGCCACTGATTGCAAGGGTTTAATCTGAGGGATGTGAATTATCATGTCAATTTAATTACGTAAGAAATGATATAAAAAACCCTCAACACGGTAAAGTGCGGAGGGCTATATAATTGATAAGTAATGACAATTTAACTTAGTACCCAACCACCGCTGCATCCACAATACGGGGATCAGAAGATCCATACAGGCCGTTTGGTGTGAGCATAATCGACTGCGTGGAGCCCATGGCGGACTTTGGACTGACCGTGTGCCCCATAGATTCAAGCTTTTTGACCGTATCGACATTGAGCGCTTTTTCAATCCGAATCTCATCAGGGAGCCACTGATCATGAATACGCGGTGCGTGAGTTGCCTCAGCGATATTCATATCATGGTCGATGACGTTAGAGATAATCTGGGTGACAGTCGTGATGATACGACTGCCCCCTGGGCTGCCCGTAACGATATACGGTTTGTTGTCTTTAAATACCAGCGTTGGACTCATCGAGGAGAGCGGACGCTTATTGGCTTCAACAGCATTGGCGTCACCACCAATCAATCCGTAACCATTGGGTACACCCGGCTTGGCAGAAAAATCATCCATTTCGTTATTTAACAAGATACCTGTGCCGTCAGCCACGAGACCAGTGCCATAAGAGAAGTTCAACGTATAGGTGTTGGCGATGGCATTGCCGTCTTTATCAACAATAGAGAAATGCGTGGTTTGATCGCTCTCATAAGGGAGCGGGTTGTTGGCTTTGATGGTCGCGGCTGGCGTGGCTTTATTGGGGTCAATCAGTGTACGCAGGTTATCCGCATAGGCTTGTGACGTTAGGCCGCTAGCAGGTACGTCGATAAAGTCAGAATCCCCTAGGTACTCAGCACGATCTGCATAAGCCAGTTGCATCGCTTCCGCCATCAAATGAATGGTCTGTGCGCTGTTTTGACCATAGTCCCCCAGTGGATAGCCTTCTAAGATATTTAATATTTCGATAATGTGAATACCACCAGAGGAGGGCGGTGGCATAGAGACAATCTCATAACCACGGTAATCGCCTTTGACAGGCACGCGGGCGATGGCTTCGTAATCGGCTAAATCCTGCAAGCTCATGCTACCGCCTGCTTCATTGACGGCTTTTACGATGTCACGCGCGGTTTTCCCTTTATAAAATCCGTCTGCGCCTTGTACCGCGATTCGCTTTAGCGAGCGGGCAAGCTCAGGCTGCTTTAATCGCTCACCCGGTTGATAAGCGCTGCCATCAGGCTTGAAAAATACCTTTTTGGTGCTCGGCCATTTTTGCAAGCGATCACTCAAAGCAGTAAGCGATTCGGATAAGCCTGCGGTAACCTCTATACCGTCTTCTGCCAATGCGATCGCTGGTGCCATGACTTGCTCGCGGCTCATGGTGCCATGCTCTTCTAATGCTTTTAGTAGCCCTGCGACTGTCCCCGGCACCCCAACGGCTAAGCCATGATAACGAGATAAGTCACTGACTGCGTTGCCCTCATCGTCGAGATACATATCACGAGAGGCGCTACTTGGTGCTTTTTCACGGTAATCAAGCGCAACCGTTTTGTCTTGCTTGGCATCATAAATCATCATAAAACCGCCACCACCGATATTACCAGCACGTGGCAAGGTCACAGCAAGGGCAAAGCCAACCGCAACCCCAGCATCTACCGCATTACCACCGTCTTTCAAAATCTGTAAACCGATGTCAGAGGCCAGCGCTTCTTGGGTGGCGACCATGCCATTTTTTGCCCATACTGGATGATGAATGGCATCTTCAGAGTAGATAGCCTGATCGCTATTGGCATTGTTTGAGGTGGTTGTGAGAGTAGTGGTTTTTGCCCGTGTGATGCGTTTGGTTTCAGATACGACGGTTGGGTTGTCCCTCATAATGGCTAGATTGATGGCATTGGTATCAATCGAGGTGTTATTGACCGTGGGGCTATTGGCTGAAACGGTTGGCTCTAGTGCATGGGCTGAGACAGATAGTAGTAGCGCACTCGTAATAAGGGCTGCGCTAGATTTTAATTGGTTATGAGTCTTGGGTTTTTTTTGCTTATCATAAGAGAGTGGCTGTGACATCGCAAAGTCCTTTTTGGGCAAGTAGAAAAAACAGGGTATCAAATAAATACACTTAAATAGTAACGAAAATATCAAATAGTAGAAAGTTGTTTATCATATTTTGTCATTTGAGTTTTTATATGATGTGCAGTATGAGTGGTCTTCTATCGATATATACATAATTAGTGTCATGTAAATTGTGCAGAGAAGCTCACTAGCCAGTGAAGATTTTCTTTAAAAATAAGTCTTAATATTACTAAATTGTAACGTCTTGTGATATAAAGTACAGTACTAATGTACATCCGTTAACGACTGGCTATAAAGAGATTTTTATGTCATCAAACCATGTTAATAACCGTAATCGACAGTGCCACTCTGAGATGGCGAGTAATTATTTGCCTATCATCAACAATAAAAATAATAATGGTCATGTATCTCAAACAAGCAAATTAACCTCTATCGCTTTGCTAGTTGGTAGTGCGTCGCTTGTGCTTACAGGTTGTCAATCAAATCCGACTGCCTCAACGGATGTGGCAGCCTCCAGTACCCTTATGGATTTTAGCACTGCAAATCCTGCTCAGAGCCAACGTCAAGGTCACGCTTTTACGGCTAGTCAAGAGGCCCAAGCTGAGCGTTACGCGCAACTGTTTAATCAAGAAAAATATCCCAACACTGAGCACCAAGCCAAGGCGCATTTATTGGCAGCGATTCGCCAGCATTTGGCAACAGAGCATGTGGCCGTCGCGCAAGCCAATTACCAAGCAGTACCATTTATCGATGCCGATAGTATTGATGCAGGCTCAAGCAGCTTACTCAGAACGATTATAGAGACCTATGCCTATCAGCCTAAGGGAATGTACGATAGTAGCGATGATGAAGCGCAAGCTGAGGCTAGAGCAGAATTAGCAGCGGTAGGTGTAGAGTCGAATAAATGCAATGAAAACGAAGATGATGACGCTTATGAAGTCTGTGTGGTAGAGGGTATTAACTACGATTATGATGATGCGAAAGATTCGATAGAGTCCGACTATCCTAGTGACTATTATAAGTCTAGAGCAGAAGCTGAAGCAGAAAGAAAGGCCATTGCTGCTATATTGTCTGAAGCAGGGGAGAATGAGCCGACGAGCAGTGATGCTAGCAGCGATAACGAGTATGCCTACGATGCAGCAGATGATTACAGTAGTGACGACTATAATAATTATGATGAATACAGTAACGGTGGTGAAGGCATTCTCTCCGGCATGTCAGGGTTAAACCCGAAAACAATGGCTGCAAAATATGAAGCCATGCAAATGGATAAGCAGCGTGCTAAGACAGAGCCGACCAGTCGCGATGAGATAACATCCTCTACTGGCGTGATCGGTAGTATATTGACAATGTTCCATCGTACTCCTGAACAAATCGCTGCTACCAACGCCTATCAATATCAGCATTTGACGTTCAATAGCGTCAGTCAGTACAACCCAAAACAGCGGCAATTACAAAGCGTCTATAGCTACGACTATGCCACGCCAACCATCAGCTCATCTATACAGATACCAGTGGCATTTGATTTTAACAACAGCAGTGTCACGCTTGATCCATCGGCAATCATGCCAATCGTTGCGCTCGTCAATCCTGAGAACACCCCGCTGCCGTCGCAGATGGCCTCACATACGGTCAGCTTTGGTTTGCCTGACAGTATCACGGCGCAGTTGCCACCAGCAGTGCTTTATGATGCGGTGCTAAATGCCATACAGAGCAGCATGGCAGAATTGGCACCTGAGCATTTTAGCGCCGTAGACATCAGTGGTGATGCGTTTGCCAAAGAAGTTGGCGCGACTCGAGTAGTAAAAGTTTATTTTGGCAGTCAGCAAAGTGGTGAAATGATTGGTAAGACTCTGAAATATGTGACCAAGTCGTTGCAAGAGTATGTGGATGCCAACCCAGAAAAATATCCTAATGGAGCCATGCTAAAAGCCGCGCTTGCCAAAGCACAGCTATACAACAAAGGCTACCAAAGTGCGGATGTGGGTTCGCTACTACAGCTGATCGAAGCCATTGGCCCTATCTCTTTTAATCAGATTAATTACTATTATTTAGATAACTCAGATCGCCTGCTTGCCAAGCAGCAGCGCGTCAATATCGGTGGTGATTTACTTGGCTCTACGACGACCATGCTCAATCAAGTCCGCTATGATAAAGCCAGCTTTGACCACCATGCCCTAACGCCACTATTGGCAGAGTCATTTGGCTCAAATGCCGCAGCGCCTATCGATGGCAATGCATGGATAGCAGCACAGCGCCAGAAAAAAGACAGACTACAAACGGCACGCTATGCGCGTTACGATTATGAGGATGGCAGCTTAGAGACTGATTATAGTAGTGACGAATATGACAATCGTTATGATGCAGAATCAATTGATGAGAGCCGTATTGGCGATGCTAAAGATGATAATGAAAAATAGAGACGACGTCGCATTATCTTATCGCATTTACGCATATGTCTATTAAGGATAAAAAATGAAAACAGCACATCAAACGCTTACACTACGTCTGTCATCTATGATAAAAAATCACTTATTATTGACCAGTGTTTTTCTATCAGGGGCGCTTTTGCTAACTGGTTGCCAAACGACCAATGTGAACCCTTCAAATACGCTGGCGACAAACCCGTCACCCAGCACCGCCAAAAAAACATTGGCCAGCGCATTACAAAAACAGCGCCGCCAATCGTTCAGCTACCATAGTAATATTGAGATCAGTAACCATCAGCAGCGTACGGCGACATCTGGCACACAAATAGTGGCATCAGATTATGTGGATGCACATTGCGAAGAGACACATGACCAAGCCTATGCGGCATTGATCATGCAGGCAGAAAAACAAAACAAAGATATTTTAGCCACCGATTATGATGACAAGCGCGATGCTCTTAAACAGTCTTATTTTGAGTGCGTCGATGCTTATTATGCGTGGGAGGAGCACCAGTACGATAGCGATGTGACAGTGCCAGCAGGTTATCAAGCACTATTTGACAATTATGAAGACAAACCAAAGCCGCTAGATATAAAAAAAGCGCAACTGCTAGATGAGTATCTACTAAAACCGTTATCTATCAATGCTCAAGGCATCTATCAGCCCATGGCAGGCAGGGCGACGATGCTCGCCAGCGCCCAATATCTAGCACGCAATCATCATAGCAGTATCAATCAGCCCATCTACATCGACATGAAAAACGGTGATATCTACCTATGGGCAGATAACTTTGCGATGATAAACTCTGAGCTGTTAGACGATAAGCTTGGCGCCAAATGGCGAAACAAATGGTTAAAAATAGCCATTGATGATGGAACATTGCCAAAAGGATTCGGCCGTGAGGTAATCAAAGCCCACTTTGCTGCATCGGATCTGACTTATGAGGCGGCGCCTGTTAGCCAGTTCGATTATGTCGCGCCCAATACGCTTGCCGCGCTCTCGTCCAAGTTGCCGGCGCATCAGCTATCAGCAATGCTCTCAAGTGCCCAAATCATTCGCCGAGTACAAAGCTTTGAGAGTTATCAAGAGGACTATCAAAATTATCTGCAAATCTTCTACAAGCGCATTAGCCAAAAATATCCGGAGCTGGTAAAAGAAGCCGAGCCTATGACAGCCTTTGAGACGATTCAAAGCTCAAAGGAACTCACTAGTAAAGCGATGGTGCAAACAATACTGGCTATGATAAATGCTCAAATAAATGATGAAGATAAGACGGAATCTAAAGTCGCTGCAAACGCCACAGTAGAAGAGCTATATGGATTTGACAAACGTGGTCAGCTCAAATGGCAGCATCTGCACCGCCAATTAGATAACACTGGCAAAACTGCGCCAGATAAAAGTATGACAATAGATGTCTTGCAGCAGTATTCTGTTATTAATAGCAAAGACAAGGCATTCCCAAATCTACCACGTGAGGTTCAGACACCAAATGCGAGCAACAGTATTGATCTGCGAGACTATGCGTCAGAGTTGCTGGAATATTATCGTGACGGTAATGGCACAGCAGTGGGTAAAATGATATTTAACATGATGCCAATGGCGAAAGAACGTTTTGGGGCGACAGACTAACTGGAAGATAGCATCATTGAGTGTTAAGTAGGATACTGTCGTAAAAAAGCGCATCGTATAAACGGTGCGCTTTTTTTAATATGGCCATCACTTATGTTGTGACAGACTTTTTACATGCCTTGATGATGTGGCTTGTCATGGCCTTTACGATCTTTTGAGTGCTTACGATCTTTTTCTTGTCTTTCTGATTTGAGCTGTTCCATTTTTGCACGCTGCTCAGCGGTCAACACCTGAGAGATGGCATGCTGCGTTTGGACGCGCTCAATAAAGCGCTGTTTTGCTTTTGCCGCTTGCTGATCGGCCAAACGGTTTACCGCCGCGTTGTTCAACGTACTTGCATTGGTCAGTGCTTGTATTTGTTGTTCCATTTGTGCGCGTTCTGCCTGATGTTTTTCACGGTCAGCTACGCGGTCGCCATGTTTTTCTTGCATGATGGCTTTGATTTGCGCTTGCTGCGTCGCTGTGAGATTCAGTTTTGACATTGGACCTCTCATGGCGCCGTCTTTATGGTTCTTTTGCATTTGATTCATTGGCGCGGTATCAGAGGCTGCATTGACACTAGAACATGCTGTCACAGTAAATACGCTAGAAGCTGCTAATACTGAGCCCAATAATAATTTTTTCATGATGACATCCTTTAATTACAGTGAGTTTGGTTAAGTAAATACTAAAGTCGTATCTTGCAAGCATCGCATTCTAAGCGCTATTAATCGTTGTGATTGGTCGTCTTAAAAGTGCAGGTCTTGCGGTTGATAGAAGCTATCTTACGGCAGTTAAAGGTTACGAACATTTATGAAGTATTAAGAAAGGTAACGTTTATAGCGAATTGACACGCGCTTGCCTGATAATATGGGCAAGTAAATGAATAAAAGCCAATTAAAATCATGGAAAGGAGGTGAGTGTGCCAAATATATTGATAGGCGATGATGATGAAGAATTGACTCAGTTACTACAAGAGTATTTGCACAACCATGGTATTCATTGCGACTGTGTCCATGATGGGGCGGCAGTTATACAGCGATTAAAAGCGGTGGCGCACGATGATTCCGCTTATGATTTGCTCGTCCTTGATATCATGATGCCAAAAATAGATGGGCTAAGTGTGCTGCGGCAACTGCCAAATATCAGTGATATCCCTGTGATTATGCTGACGGCAAAGGGCGAGGAGATTGATCGTATTATTGGTTTGGAGCTGGGCGCTGACGATTATATCACCAAGCCCTGTAACCCCCGCGAGCTACTGGCGCGTATCAATGCTGTGATTAAGCGTACCAACACGACCACGTCTGAGCATACGCCGCTACCAGAGAGTCGCTTGCATCTTGATCAAAACCAGCGTGTTTGTGAAATAGATGGTGTGGCGCTACAAGTGACGGGAACAGAGTTTGACTTACTCGTGGCGCTGCTCAAGCAAAAAGGAGATGTGGTTAGCAAAGCATGGCTGTCAGAGAATGTCTTGCAGCGTGAGTTGCAGCCTTTTGATCGTAGCCTTGATGTGCATGTGTCTCGCCTGCGCAAAAAACTTCAGCCTTTTCATGATGAACCAATAAAAGCGGTGCGCGGTAAAGGCTATCAACTGGTGCTCTAATGATAAAAACTTCCAGTAATCCCGTCAAATCACCGAAATTCAAAGTGCGAATCACGCTGTTTTGGCGTTTATTCCTGAGTCTATTACTGACGATACTAATTACCTCACTATTATCCATTATGGTGGAGCGCTGGCTGGCTGAAAAAGAGCTGACGGCTCGTATGGACGTACAAATTGAGAGTTTATTAATTCAGCGTCAAGAGATGGTCGATGCGCTGCGAGTAGGTGATTTGATAGCTGTCAGGCAGATGTATCGTCAAGATCGACGCCTCATGAGTCAAATCAGAGTCTACGATGAGCAAGGCGCTATTATATTTCCGCGTTATCGAGATAGAGACGAGCGCACGCAAGGACGTGGGCAAAGCGGCCAGCAGTCGATGGAACGTGCCATGCAGCGACCACTGCCGCCACCGCCTAGAGCTTACGATAATAAACCAAGCAATCTGAATGATGAGATACCCGCAAGACAGCCTTCTGTTTTGCACGAGATCCTAAAACCAATAATGTCGAGCAGTGCTGCGATAGCGGATATTGATGCGCGTCCTGAGCTGGCAGACATCTCGGTTGAACTGCCTGATGGACAATCAGTCATCATACAGTTGCGCCCGCATTTACGTTTTGCAGATGTGGTAGAGCTACAGCATGGCAATTTTCCCATACGTTTATTATTGATTATTGCTTTTAGTGTATTGGTTTGTGTCTGGCTGAGCCGTACGTTGACTCAGCGTATTGGACGTGTGCAGAGTACCGTGCACCGTATGATTGATGGGGACTATCAAGCCAATCCAGCGCTATCAAAAATGGGTGATGATGAGCTGGGATTACTGGCCAAAGATGTGGCTCATTTGTCAACGAGACTGGCTGATAGTGAGCTGGCGCGTAAGCAGATGCTCAGTGATATCTCGCATGAGCTGCGCTCACCGCTCGCGCGTCTCGATGTTGCAACTGAGCTGACTCGTGATTTTGCACCCAACGCCCATCGTTATTTAGACCGTATTGACAAAGAGTCTGCGCGGATGAATGAGTTAATTGAGCAAATTATCCATATTCAATCCCTACAAATGCAGCAATACACGATTGATAATTTGGAGAGCGAAGCAGTCGATTTGTCCGAGATTATCAGTGACATCGGGCAGGATGTGTGTTTCGAGTTTCAGCATAAAGAGGTGAGATGGCAGTGGCAACCACCTGAATATTCATTTGCCAATGACTTAAAAAGCGCTTGGACAGTACAAGGCAATCAAGAGCAGCTGCATAGTGCACTTGAAAATGTCGTTCGCAACGCTTTTATGCATACGGCAGCGGGCTCAACAGTCATCGCTGAGATGAAAGCGGTGCAGATAGATAATAAGATGCCTGCGATTCAAATCAGTATCACGGACGAGGGCGGCGGCGTCGCTGACAATGACTTAGAACGTATCTTTCAACCCTTTGTCCGTCTCGACACGGCTCGTCATCGTGATACTGGCGGTTATGGGTTGGGGCTGGCTATTGTTCATGCTGTCGTGATGGCGCATAAGGGGTATATCAACGCCCATAATCGACGAGATGGTGTACTAGGATTGGTGGTGCAGATAGTATTACCGATTAAATAGTAAAATTTATCATGAGGAAGAGGAAAAAGCTCAACGTATCAGTAGATGCTTTTCATGGATTGATGTTTCATATTCTATCCAAAAGAAAATGTCTTATTTCTCAAAAACTGAAACCAGTAACACTTCAAAAGGCTGCATGATCCCTAATTCATAACTCGTTTTATTTGGTCATATCGATTCTCTTGCACCATAGATTTTATTTCTGATTTTTTAAATCTGACAAATCTGTAAGGGAGTATACATCATGAACCGCATCTATAAAGTCATCTGGAATGAAGCATTGAATTGCTTTACCGCAGTCGGTGAATACGCAAAAGGGCGTGGCAAATCTTCCAAATCTAGTGTTAGCGCTAACGCTACTATCAATACCACATCCAATGTATCTGCTATCAAGACATTACGCTTAAGTGCCATAGCACTTGGGCTAATGAAGGCAATAACAAAATAATCAATGTCGCTAATGGGGCAATCAACTCTACGAGTAAAGATGCAGTGAATGGCTCACAGTTAGATAACTTAGCTAAGAGCGTCGCCGCTAACAAAACCAAGTACTATAGTGTTAATTCAACCGCTATTGGCAATGTCAACAACGATGGCGCAACCGGACCCAATGCTATGGCGATGGGTGGCAATGCTAGTGCTACTGGCGGGCAAGACATTGCCATTGGTAGCGGTCAAAGTGGTCAGAACACCTCGCTATAAGATTAATACCGAATCAGGCGGCGCCGCCTCCATCGCTATTGGAGCAAAGGCATTATCTAAAGGTGCATTATCTACCGCAATTGGTGTGCAGTCATCGTCATCTGGTGTTGCGCCTTCTGCCTTTGGCATCGGTGCTTCAGCAAGCGAAAAATGCCATGGCTGCTATTAATGCTTTTGTAGTATGTTTCATACGAATCCTTGTAAAGAAACTTTGAGTGATAGGGCGGTTAAGAGTCGATATCATTTACAATCAATAGTTAACATAATAATACCCTTATCAAGTCCTGTTTTAATATATTGATATTTATGCATGTTTTGGCGCATCAGGCTGCACCATAGGATCAGCATCTACAAAAGCTTTTAGTGTGCGGCAATGCGTATCAATAGCGACGATATTGGGATAAGGAGTCAGGTCTACCTTAAAGCGCCGCGCAGAAGAAACCTGCGGGATCAGATAACAATCTGCAAAAGTGGGCCTGTCACCATAGCAGAACTGTCCACGGTTTTTATCTGCTGCCAACCGTGTCTCTAACGCTGCAAACCCTTCAGTAATCCAACGATTGCACCATGCAATGACTGCCTCTTTATCTACTGACAACTCATTACGTAAGTACTGTAAAATACGGCGGTTATTAATCGGATGGATATCGCAGCCAATCATCGCACTTAGCGCACGCACGTGCATGCGACCAGCGGCATCTTGGGGCAATAAAGCGTGCTCAGGGTAGGCCTCTTCTAACCACTCCAAGATAGCGGGACTTTGGTATAATAATAAATCGTCCGCTCTTAAGACTGGCACCAGTCCTTGCGGATTAATCGCTTTAAATGCGTCCTCTAACTGCTCATCTTGTGCCAGATTGATCGCGATATCATCATAATCTAAGCCTTTTAAATTCAAGGCAATACGGGTACGGTGAGAAGTACCACTGCGAAAATAGCCGTAAAGTGTCATCATTGTTTATATCCTTATTATGAGAAATTGTGAGTGAGTGATAAGTATGTTTGCCCCGCTGAATTTTATAAAACAAGTCTCCTTACTTTATAAGACATATATCCTTTAACCTAGACAGATACACTAGAGACGAGCTATCATGCCAGCAGATAAAAATTTTTTAGATAAATCCGTCACGAGTAAAAACCAGAGTGGCATCCAGTCACTTGAGATTGGATTGTCGATACTAGATGTGCTTATCGATCGCCATGAGCCTATGATGCTAAAGGATATCGCTGAGGCCATGCAGATGCATCCCGCAAAATCCCATCGTTACTTGGTCAGCCTCATTCGCAAAAACTATGTTCGCAAGCTTGATGATGGTCGCTATGGGCTTGGCGATAGAGTAAATGCATTGGCAGCATTAGGACATACTGAGCTCAGTCAAAACAATCTCTTGGCGCGTCTCACGCAGGTGGCCAATGAGATTAAAGATACCCTAAATTGCGGTGTGCAAATTGCTAAGTGGTTTAGCGAAGGCCCAATTATTATTCAGTCCGTTGAACCAGACAGTCCGATTAGCATCATCACTCGCATCGGCTCACGTATGCCTTTGACGACATCAGCTACAGGACAATTGTTTGCCAGCTATCAATCTGACGCGGTCATTCAGCCATTGGTCACCGCTGAATGGCAGTCGAGTAATGCCGCAGCAGATATGACAGAGAGGTGGCAGAATTTTGCTCAGCTGCAAGCCAAGATACGTACTCAAGGCTATGCGACAGTGACAGGCGATATGCTCATGGGTATTAATGCCATTACGATACCTGTGATATTGCCGCATTTTGCCAATAGTACTGCTAATCTATCCGCGAGTAGTGACAAAACCGCTAGCGAGGCTCTGCCGCTAGAATATGCCATTACTATCATCGGCACCACAGAGCAACTACCAATGAGTGAGCAACAGAACGTGGTTGAGCAAATACTAGCAATCGCACAGCGCTACCAAATAGCATAGCCAAAATGTTAACTACAAACTGATTGGCTATAGTAGAACCTTAATAAAATTAATACAGCATATGCATCATAGGTGGCACCCGGCTCACTGAGAGTGGCAGACGGATAAATTTCAATCTTTAAACGGCCCTTTGAGTCTTCTTCGATTTTTTGGCCCATGGCTCCAATGCTTCGGTATTGATGTTGTCATTGGCGGTCATAAAGTGTGAAAATCTCAGTGTCGTCACATCGTCTGTATTGGTATTCGCGCTTTTGGCTTGCTCATTTTGCTCATTGTTAGAGCAGCCAGTCATCGCAACTGAGGCCGCGAAGAGTATGCCTAAAGGGAATGTTACTTTCCTCATTGAGTCCTTTCATGATGGTGAGATATGGTTCGCAAGTTATGCCATCTCTTCATTATAGTCGAACCACTATTAAAGTGTTACAGCGTTAGCCTCGTTTAGCCTACTACTGTAGTACTTGCACTCGTCTGCCTTGTACCACTTTTAATATTGATTGACTATATTTTGAACTGATCACTACTTATCTAATTTCAAAGTAATGATTGATAGATAATGTAAAAAAGGTAGCAAGTAGAAAGACGACGCAGTTACTCTCCGACAGGCGCAATGTCACGGGCTTCAGCGAACTCATCACTGTGTAAAAACTGTGTGTGGGCTGGGGCGCGTTTGGTACGAGACCATTCATCTAGCATGTCGTGCTTGATGGCGTCTGTAATCATCGAGACTTTGTCCTCTGAGGTCGGGTCGTCATAGGTCAACTCGAGACGATGCCCATTAGGATCAAAGAAATATATCGAGTGAAAGATACCGTGATTGGTCACGCCAATGACATCAATACCTGCACGTTCTAGTTGTTCTTTGGCGGCCATCAGCTCATCACGATCTTTGACTTTGAGCGCCAAGTGTTGCACCCAGTTTGGAGTATTGGGGTCAAAGCCCATTTCAGGCTGGTTGGGCACTTCAAAAAACGCCAATACATTACCATTACCAGCGTCCAAAAAGACGTGCATATAGGGGTCAAAGGCTTTGGTTGAGGGTACATGGTCTTCTGCAAATGCCAAGATAAAATCCATATTGAGGTTTTTTTTATACCATTCGACCGTTTCTTTGGCATCCTTGCAGCGATAAGCCACATGATGGATTTTTTCAATTTGAAAGCTCATATTCAACTCCTTTTGATAAGGCCTAGTGTGAATGTAAGAGGAACGATGCCCGTACTAATAGACCAAATGTCATGATGGTTCTAACGGCTCAAATCTACTGTCACTACGCCTTTTGTCTATGCAACTATTATTCGTTAAAATCGAAGCTAAGCGCGGGCAGTACTTTGCCTTGTACTTCACCGAACCCAACACGCACGCCATCTTTTTCGCTATAGCCTTTCATAATGACGGTATCGCCATCTTCGATGAAGGTGCGCGACTCACCGCCCTCAAGTGCTACGGGTTTGGTGGCATTCCAAGCGATCTCTAGCATCGAGCCATAAGAATCAGGCGTTGGCCCTGAGATTGTGCCCGAGCCCATCATGTCACCGACTTCAACTTTGCAGCCAGTGATGGTGTGATGCGTCAATTGCTGCGCCATTGACCAATACATGTATTTAAAATTGGTCTCGCAAATAACCGTAGCCGTTTTTGCATTTTCAGGCAGTAGCTCGACCGACAGATTGATATCAAAGCTGCTCTCTTTGTCTTTTTCATTGAGATAAGCCAGTGGTTCAGGCTCTTGAATTGGGCAAGCGGTGCTAAATGGTGCCAATGCATCCATCGTGACTATCCACGGAGAAACTTGCGAGGCGAACGTCTTGGCATTAAATGGGCCTAAAGGGACATATTCCCACTTTTGGATATCTCGAGCCGACCAGTCGTTGAGCAGTACCATACCAAAGATATGATCAGCGGCATCGTCTACGGCGATTGGTTGACCGATATGGTTGCCTTTACCAACGACAAACGCCGTTTCGAGCTCAAAATCTAGGCGCTGACAGGCGGAGAAAACAGGACGCTCATCAGGGTTAGGCTTTAGCTGTCCTGAGGGACGTACGATATCAGTTCCACTAGCGATGACGGTGCTGGCGCGTCCGTTATAACCGACAGGCATTTCCGTCCAGTTGGGTAGCAGGGCATTGTTTGGATCGCGGAACATCGTACCGACATTGGTCGCATGCTCTTTAGAAGAATAAAAATCGGTAAAGCCCGGTACTTGAACAGGTAGATGCATGGTAACGTCTGCTTGCTTGAACAGCGCCTTTTTTTGCAGATCGGCATTGTCACGTAAGTCGCTGTTGTCACTAGACAGTAGCGACTGAATGGTCGTGCGCGCCTGCGTCCAGTTGTCTCGACCAGAATCAATAAAAGCGTTTAGCGTCGACTGATCAAAATAAGGCCCGCCATTTAGGCTCAGTAATCCTTCTGACTCTAGCACAGACAAGTCTAGTACCTGATCGCCAATGGCAACGCCTGCACGGCGCGCACTATCTTTAGTGTCGCTAAAAATACCATACGGCAGATTGTGGATGGAGAAGTCAGAGTCCGCTTTGATGTCGATAAAAGAGGTGAGAGTACTGTCAATCGTTGACATGATTTGCTCCTTGCTAAAAGTATTATTTAATTACGTTATAGTTAATTATTTACTTATAATGTAATTTATTGATATGTTGATTGCAAGTTTTTTTGTGCCATGTCTTTTGCTTACTGATTGATAAGACAAATCCTAAGCACAAAAAAAGGCCAAGCAATCGCTCAGCCTTTTTTATTTTTTAGTCTATATGTCTGATTAATTTAGTCTTTTAAAACGTCTGCCATCGCATTGGCGACATAGTCGATGTTGCTGGTATTTAGACCTGCGACACACATACGAGAGTTGGATACCATGTAAATACCAAACTCACTTTGTAGGCGCTCGACCTGCTCAGGCGTCAATCCAGTAAAGCTAAACATACCGTTTTGACGCGTGATGTAGTCAAAGTTACGGTTGGGAATTTTGGCTTCTAGTACCGATTTTAGCTTTAGGCGCATGGCTTTGATACGATCACGCATCGCATAAACCTCGCCAACCCACTGCTCATGTAGGGCGTCATCGTTCATGACGATATCAACCACATGACCACCATGTGATGGCGGGCTTGAATAGATACGGCGTACCATCGCATTTAGCTGACCGAAGACGCGCTCAGCTTCGTCTGCGGTAGGGCATACGACCGACAGACCGCCAACGCGCTCGCCATATAGCGATAAATTTTTAGAGAATGAGTTGCTGACAAATAAAGGCAAGCCCATCTCAACGGCTTTACGAATGGCGTAAGCATCGCTGTCCATGTCCTCGCCAAATCCTTGATAAGCGATATCCATGAATGGAATCAATTCATGCGCTTTGATGACGTTGAGCACGGTATCCCATTGTGCTTGGGTCAAATCCATACCTGTTGGATTGTGGCAACAAGGATGTAGCAAGATGACATCGTGTTTGTTCAATGTTTCAAAAAACGCAATCATCTCATCAAATTTGATGCTGCTATTGGCTTTGTCGTAGTACGGGTATTTACCCACTTCAACGTCAGAGCCTTCAAAGATAGCGATATGATTGCCCCATGTTGGATCGCTCACATAGCACTTGGACTGTGGGAACCATTGGTGAATAAATTCAGCACCGACTTTCAGGGCGCCAGAACCGCCGATAGTGGCGGTGGTCGCAACCAAACCGTCTTTTAAGATTTGTGCGCCTTTGCCAAACAATAACTCCTGACAGCCTTTGCGGTGTCCAGGCAAGCCTGCCATTGGTAGATAGGGGCGCGGGGCAATAGGATCAGCAATACGCGCTTCGGCAGTTTTGACACAGTCGAGTACAGGCAGTACGCCACTTTCATCGTAATAAATACCAATGCCTAAATTAACTTTATTGGGATTATTGTCCGCTGAGTATTTTTCCATCAGCCCTAAGATTGGATCGCCAGCGTAATAATCGATACGTTCAAACATGCCATTTCCTTATAAGAATATAAACCAAGCAGCCGAAAATCATAGAGCAAATTGCTGATGAACTCAACACGCGAGTGCGTTATCTTGCGCAATTAATAAAATAAATCACCAAATATCTTGTCTCTTTATCTGGCAGATGAGTTTGTGGCGTGATGCATCACTTAATCGACAGTGTTTCAGGCTGATGTAAGTCGTGATAATGGGTGGCAAAGTAAGTCTGCAAAAACTGCTTAAAGGCGATGGTTGCAGGAGACAGCGCCCGTGAGGCACGCTGATAGATAAAGAACTGGCGCATTTTTATAGGCTGCGTCAATGGGCGCATTTGCAAGCCATTGGCGCTGACCCAATCAATGACCTCAGGCATATAGGGAAGGCATAAGGTAATGCCGAACCCTTGGCGGGTCATCTCAAGCGCGGTGGACATAAAGTTGACTTTGTAGCGCGCTTGCTGAATCTGAGCGGCGATAGCGTCATCCAGCTCGACTGTCACCTGCTCAAGAAACGGGCCTTGTAGAGTGATAAGTGGAATATCAAGCAACTCCTGCCAAGTGATTTCGTCTTTTTGCGCCAGTGCATAATCGTTTGGCATAACCACGCAAAACGGCAGCTTGTATAACAGATCAGCACCGATATCATCTTCAGTTTCTATAAAACCAAGTTCAGTACCAACCCCCAAATCGACCTCGATGTCTTGAACATGCTTGAGCAAATTTTCTGCTGAGCAATCCAATAGCGACACCCCGATATTTGGATATTCCTTAGCAAATTGCGCGATGACGGCGGGCAGGGAGGATGCTGCAAACTGCGACACCGCTAATCGCACTTGACCTTGCGCCAAGCTGGTCAAGCTACTTGCTTCATTTTCGAACAGCTGCATCTCATTCAAGATACGCCGCGCTTGTGGCAGCAGATGGCGTCCGACAGCGGATAGCGACAACTGGCGGGTAGTACGGTCAAACAACACGATGCCAAGGCCAGTCTCCAGCTCTTTGATCAGTCCGCTAACAGCAGATTGGGTCAGATACATCTGTTCGCTGGCACGAGTGAAGCTGCCGTTGTCAGCGACTTTGATAAAAGCGGTCAGTTGACGAATGCTGATATTCATAAGTAAACCTGATAAATAAATCATAAAAAACAATTAGTCTTATAAATAAAGCTAATCTAATATAAATACAACGTCAACAATAAAGATTGATTATCAATCGTTTTATCGCATTTTATTACTAATCGACTTTTTACCACCAATTGACATTAAGGATGATTGCAATGGCAGATTTATTTGACAACCCAATGGGACTAAACGGGTTTGACTTCGTCGAGTTTGCTTCTCCGCAGCCTGATGCGGTCGATGCATTGTTTAAACAGCTTGGGTTTGCACATATCGCCAATCATAGATCAAAAGATGTGGCGCTATATCGCCAAGGTGACATCAACCTAATCTTAAACCGTGAGCCAAAGAGCCCAGCCAGTTACTTCGTCGAAGAGCATGGCGCTGGTGCTTGCAGTATGGGTTTTCGGGTAAAAGATGCCAAAAAAGCCTACGAGCGTGCGGTGGAGATGGGTGCGCAGCCAGTAGAGGTGCCAACAGGCGTGATGGAGCTGAGACTGCCAGCAATTAAAGGGATCGGCGGCTCACTGATCTATTTGATTGACCGTTATAAAGACGGTGAATCTATCTATGATGTTGACTTTGAGTTTTTTGCAGACATCGATAGAAACCCTGTCGGATATGGTTTCAAAGTCATCGATCACCTCACGCACAACGTCTATCGCGGCCGCATGGCGTACTGGGCAAAATTCTATGAGCGTATCTTTAATTTCCGCGAGATTCGCTATTTTGATATCAAAGGCGAGTACACGGGGCTGACCAGTAAGGCCATGACTGCCCCTGATGGCAAAATCCGTATTCCGCTCAACGAAGAAGCCAAGCAGGGCGGTGGTCAGATCGAAGAGTACTTAATGCACTTCAATGGCGAGGGGATTCAGCACATTGCGCTCGCCAGTGATGATCTGTTTGCCAGTATCGATATGCTAAAAGCCGCCGGTATTCCGCTTATGACTGCACCAAATGCAGCCTACTACGAGATGCTGAGCGAGCGCTTACCAAACCATGGTGAAAACGTTGCTGACTTGCAAACGCGCGGTATCTTGTTAGATGGTACGACAGAGGGCGGCGCACCGCGTCTGCTACTACAGATTTTCTCTGAAACCATCTTGGGTAGCCCAGTGTTTTTTGAATTTATCCAGCGTAAAGGGGATTATGCAGACGGTTTTGGTGAAGGTAACTTTAAAGCCTTGTTTGAATCCATAGAGCGCGACCAAGTGCGTCGTGGCACGGTCGGTCAGCAAGAGACCAATCAATCAGAAACAGAAACGCCGTAGATCACACTACATTTAAAAAAAATTTAAAAAACAAACGGACAAGGCAAAAGGATTTTGGCTTGTCCTGCATGAGTGACTGATATTAGCCACTGACTAATCAGTATGAGTGCAAATATTCACTGCGATAAAAGGAACACAGGCATGGAACGCCTCTCACAGATAGATTCTCCTAATACAGCCATCGGTGCCAATAGTTCTGTAGCCAAGCAGCAAGGCGGTGATGCATCTGCTCATCATAATGCGACCGATAAAAAGCAGCCCTATATCTCACATCAGTCAGATAGCCATGGTCATATTCATTATAGTGATGATGAAAATGCAATGTGGCAGGCGTTGCTTACGCGTCAAGCTGAGCAAATCCCTAACCGCGCTTGTCCTGCCTATCTAGAAGGTTTGACGAAGCTAAACTTGCCAACGACGCATATCCCGCAGTTGCATGATATCGATGAGGTATTGCAAGCGACCACCGGTTGGCAAACCGCAGCGGTGCCTGCATTAATCAGCTTTGGCAAATTCTTCAAACTATTAGCCAATAAATCCTTTCCTGTGGCAACGTTTATTCGCCGATTTGAGGATATGGACTATATCGAAGAGCCTGATATTTTTCACGAAATCGTTGGACACTGCCCGCTATTGACTCATCCAGCCTTTGCCGCATTTAATGAGACGTATGGCAAGCTGGGTCTGAGTGCAACGAAAGAGGAAAGATGGTTTTTGGCACGGCTCTATTGGTTTACCATTGAGTTTGGCTTGGTCGGTAGTCAGCCTAAAGACCGTAGAATCTACGGCGGCGGTATATTAAGCTCGCCTTCTGAAACCATCTATGCTCTTGATCAGACATCGTATGCCCAGCCAGAAACCCAAATACAACCCAAGCCTACACAGCAGCCTGAACACCGCGCATTTGATTTGCTTGATGTGTTGCGTACGCCTTATCGTATCGATCAAATACAGCCGATTTACTATGTGATTGACGAATTAGATACGCTATTTGATATCGTTGATAGCGACATCATGGGGACGGTCAAGCAGGCGATGTCACTTGGGTTATTTGAGCCGACCTATCCAGAAAAATCCCATTAAAATTTTATAAACATCCGCTCTACTACATAAGGACATAGCAGTGGAGTGGCGTCAACAAACCTCAGTATCACAAATCAGCATCACAAAACAATAAACTCGATAAAAGGACATTATCATGACAGTATTATCACAAAGCAGTTGCGAAGCTTGCCGTATTGGCGCACCAAAAGTCGACGAGGCCGAGGCACGCGAGCTATTGACACAAATTCCTGATTGGTCATTGATTGAGGTGGAGGGTATTCAGCAGTTGCAGCGTCAGTACAAATTTAAAAACTTCGTCGCAGCGATGGATTTTGCCAATCAATTGGCAGACATTGCTGAAGCAGAAGGGCATCATCCCGGCATATTGGTAGAGTGGGGCAAAGCGACCGTCACATGGTGGTCACATAGTATCAAAGGGTTGCATCGTAATGACTTCGTCATGGCGGCTAAAACCGATGCGTTACTTGATAAGTAACGCATCAGTCATTCGGTTATTCACTAGCAAACCAGTTCTCTAACTCTTCCAAACTCAAACCCAATCTAATGCCAGCTTGAGCTGGCATTTTAAGGATGTGTCATGCCACCAAAACCGCTCACCCAGATCAGCGCCAAGCTTGCCTTTATTATCTCAGCCATCGTCATCGCCATCATGGGTATTACCATGATTGGCTTTGGTTGGGTGCCGCACCTGTCTCTTATCCTTGCCATTTGTGTATTGCTGGCTATCGGTATGTATAAAGGACTCAGCTTTAACGACATGCAAGCACAAATGGCCTCAGGCGTCATGCGCGGTATCGGCGCCATCTATCTATTCTTCTTTATTGGCCTCATGGTCGCCGCCCTCATGATGTCAGGGGCCATACCCACCTTGATGTACTTTGGTTTTCAGCTCATCTCTCCTGAGTATTACTATATCTCCGCCTTTATCCTCACCTCTATTATCGGTATCGCCCTGGGCAGTAGCTTGACCACTGCAGCTACCTTGGGTGTAGCCTTTATCGGCATGAGTAATGCCTTTGATGCCAATGTGGCGATAGCGGCTGGGGCGGTGGTATCAGGTGCGTTCTTTGGTGATAAGATGTCGCCCTTGTCGGATACCTGTACCATTGCGTCCTCTGTGGTCGGTATTGATCTGTTTGAGCACATTCGCAATATGATGTATACGACAGTACCTGCGTGGATACTGACAGTAATTTTGTTCTGGATATTCTCAGGTCAGACCGTCAGTGCTGATCTGAGTCAAGTGACCATACTACAAGGACAGCTGATTGACAGTGGCTTGGTGCATGGGTATTCGGTACAGCCCTTTGTGATATTGGTTGGATTGGCATTGTTTCGGGTCAATGCGATTTATACGATTATCTGTACGATTGCCGCGGCGCTGATCATTACTTATATGCACAGCTCACCCAGCTTTGGTCAATTAGGTGGTTATCTGTTTGCCGGCTATGCCCCTGCTGAGTCGTTAGAGCTGGGTGAGGTGGGTGGTATGCTGTCGCGCGGCGGTGTACAGAGTATGTTCTTTACCCAAGCGATTGTGATATTGGCATTAAGCTTAGGTGGTTTGCTGACGGCACTAGGGATTCTACCTGCACTACTGTCTGGTATTAAAGATACACTGACGACATCAGGACGGGCGATCTTTGCGGCGGCCATGTCGGCGCTCAGTATCAATGTGCTGATCGGGGAGCAGTATTTGAGTATTTTATTATCCGGTACGGCATTTCGGTCAACGTTTGAGCGTCTGCACTTACATCCGAAGAATTTGTCTCGGACGATTGAGGATGCAGGGACGGTGATTAATCCGCTGGTGCCATGGAGTGTGTGCGGGGTGTTTATCAGTCAGGCGTTAGGGGTGCCAGTGCTGGATTACTTGCCCTATGCGTTTTTCTGTTATTTGTCATTGCTATTAACATTGCTGTTTGGCTTTACGGGGCTGACGATTAGCCGAGTGGATAAAGAAGCAAAAGTCGTCGAAGCATAATAGGTGATGATTTATAAAAAAACGCGGCTTATATAAGCCGCGTCTTTTGCATTTAAATATTCATTAAATAAGCTTTTATAGATCTGCCGTTAGGGCATCCCGACTTTTCACCACTTTATGCTGATCCTCTGTGCTATCGACTTTCCAATAACTAGACACATATAGATGCGTCTTTGGTACGTCGCGCTCAACTTTGAAGTATTGGCGCAATACTCGCATACTATGAAACTCGCAAGCCGCCCAAACCGCGGGCTGTCCCTCAAGCCAAGTCAGTGATTTGACGCAGTCAAGTAACGGGCTGCTGTCTGCATTTGGATGAGGGTTGACCACCCATTGAATCTCGACGTTATCTGGTTTTTTGAGTGTTTGCTGGTCTGCTGTAGTCGTCACTTCAAGCACGGCATAGCCGCGAGAATCGGCAGGCAATTGTGCCAAATTGACCGTGATCGCTGGCAATGCTGTCATATCACCGACCAATAAAAACCAATCGGCGTCATTGTTGATGAGTTTTTTTGGGCCAGGGCCGCCCACCAATATTTGATCGCCAGCTTTAGTGTTGCGTGCCCATATCGACGCAGGGCCTTCAGCCTCATGTAATGCAAAATCAACGTCTATCTCATCATCACGCTGAGCGATGATGGTATAGGTACGCATCAATGGCTTGATGTCGTCGCCTTGAGGAAATATCAGTTTGATATAAGCGCTTTCTTGATCTGTCGGGAAGTCTATTAAACCTGCACCGCCAAGAGTAATGCGGCACATATTTGGGGTGAGGTATTTGCTACCGATCACATCGAGTAATCTAGGGGTAGGTTTTGCCATTTGCTATGTCCTTCTTTTTTAGCATGTAACGATAGTGCGCAAAGCATGGTTTGTTATCATCTGATAGCTTGTAAGGCTAGCATATTACTTTGATGATCGACTGTCTTAAAAATGTATGGGTAAAAATGATTGTAGAAAGTGGATGATTTTATTAGGGCGTGTTGCTAAGTTCAAAAAATCAGGTTTAAAAACTGGCTTTTAGGCTGACCGACATTTCACGCTCAGGCCCCATCCAGCAATTGTTAATATCATAACAAGCACCGACATAGGTTTTGTCAAAAAGGTTGTTGATACTCGCACCCACAGTCAGCATGGGATTGATCCGATAACTACCGCCGACATCGACTAACGTCACACTTGGTAGCTCATCTGAATTTTGTTTGTCTAACTGCATCCCACCTTCATAGCGAACACCTGCATTCAAAGTTAGCTTGTCTGTAGCGTAATAGTCTGCCCACAGCGTCGCTTTATGCTTAGCAATTTGCGCCGGCATATTACCTACAGTCTCAGGATTAACTTCTTCTTCCGTGATCTCAGCATCGGTATAGCTGTAGCTTGCTGCGAGATCTACCCAATCATTGAGCATACGACTGGCTGAAACTT
Source organism: Psychrobacter sp. AntiMn-1 (assembly GCF_001854065.1). Lineage (NCBI taxonomy): Bacteria > Pseudomonadati > Pseudomonadota > Gammaproteobacteria > Moraxellales > Moraxellaceae > Psychrobacter > Psychrobacter sp. AntiMn-1. Next base: position 381,679 of record NZ_CP012969.1, read on the forward strand.
CAAAGCCTTTTGACTCAATTTCACCAGTTTGTGTTTGATTTGTATAGTTGACGTAATCTGACACCAAGACATTTTTTTGCGCAATATCAAATACCGCAAACGTTCCTTTAGTCGCACGGTCCGGAGACAGATATTTGATACCAGCTTCTAATTGATCGGCCGTGGTTGGTTCAAATGGTTCATTGGTAATAAAGTTGCTACCAACCACAGGCTGAAACGACTGTGAGTAGCTCAAAAACGGTGATAGACCATTATCAAAGTTATAAATAGCAGCAAGACGTCCACTGGTTTCTGACGCGTCATTGTTGATCATTTTTTCACTAGGGGTTTTACCTTTCGATGTATCGGTTCGATCAAGGGTACTTTTGAATTTATCATGTCGTAAGCCTGCCACCACTGTCCAGTCTTGCCACGTCATTTCATCTTGCACATAGAGTCCAAGCTGGCTTTGTTCGATATCATCGTATCGACTAAAGGTATCTAAGGGTAGAATATCGGTGCTGATTTGTGAAAAATCTGGATTCGATAAGTCAAGGTTTGGTGTACCATCTGCGAAAGCGTCATAATAAGTTGCCGTGCTGTCTGTCTCTTGATACTCAACACCAAACAATAGATTATGTGAGGTATTGGCCGTATCAAACTTATAGGCCAGTTGGTTGTCTGTGGTCCAGTTTTTCATGCGCTCATCAGTGGTATACGCCACGCGGTTTAAGATCTTATCGCTACCCTCTACAAATCCTTCATCATTATACATATTGCGCTGCTGAGCTTCGGCATCGGTATAGCGCGTGATATGTTTAAACGTTAACTTATCATTGATATCCCAGTTTATCGTAATGCCTGGCATCAGTACTTCTTTACTAAAATGATTCCATTGATCTCCTGCATAAGCATCACTACCCAATTTGCCGTAGCTTGCCTTGTAGACAGTGCCGACAGCAGGTAATGGGGTAGAGGGCACCATTTCTGGATCGTCTTGATAAAACAGATTGGCAAGTATTGAGACATCATCAGTTGCTTGCCATTCAAGCGATGGATTAATCAACAATCGCTCTTCTTCAGTGGTTTGCATTTGACCGTCTTTTTGGCGTTTTAGCGCGACTAAGCGATAGTTAAGCGTATCGCTGACTGGTCCTGTCGTATCGACCGCCACTTCTTTTAGGTTTTGATTACCAAGTCGCAGCTGTACTTCATTTTCTTGCGTGCTTTTAGGGGTCTTGGCGATTTGGTTCACCATACCGCCAGGTGCTGCATAACCATATAATGAAGATGCCGAACCTTTCACCACCTCGACCGCTTCAGTCGCATAGATATCTACTTGTGGCATGAGGTTCCAAGCGCCATCGTAGGGCAGTCTGAGTCCATCATAAAAGTTTGAGTAGGTTTTAAATCCGCGAATGTTGTACTCATCAAAGATAGAGACTGTACCGCGGCTCTCAGAGCTCACGCCTGGCTCATAACGCAAAGCAGCGTTGACGCTATCCGCTTGGCGCTTTTGTAACAGCTCCTGATCGATGCGGGTATAGCTCATGGGCGCATCTTCAGGGTCTAAGGCGGTCTTGGTACCGGTGCTGCGATAGCCATCTGAATAAACGGTAATTGTATCCAAGGTAGCTGATGGTGCTGCCGTCGTATCATTACCCACTTTATTAGTATTAAGAGAATTTTCTACGCTTGTCTCAATCACGTTATTTTCAATATTGTCGACCGTATTGTTTCCGATACTAGTTGGGCTGTTCTCAGCATAGACTGAATGACTTAGACTCATTGCCAAGCCCAGTTGGACGGCTAAAGTTAAACGTTTTTGACGAATGGATTTGGACGTTGAGACAAAGCGCATTATATTTCCTTGTGAGTTGTGATTAGATGTCGAAAACAAAAGAAAATAAATAATAACATTAATGATAATAATTATCATTAATGTTTGAAAATAAATCTTCTCTCAAATGATGTGAAATTCGTTCTTACGCCAACATGGCAATGGCATCTTTACTCGCCCGCTGTCGCTCTTCAGCATTTAACTCAATGAGGCGGCCTTCTTTCATGAGTAACAGTCGATCTGCATGCTCAAAGTAACCATCATCGTGACTGATAATAAACAGCGTTTTACCGAGTGCTTTTAACTCAGGGATTAGGGTTTGATAGAACACGCGGCGAAACGCAGGGTCTTGGTCAGCGGCCCATTCATCAAGTAGCAAGATGTCTTTTTGTTCAGCGACAGCAATAAGCATGGCCAAGCGTTTGCGTTGTCCCTGCGAGAGCTTATCGGTAGACAGCTGGTTGTCAGCCACACTTATTTTATCTTGTAAGTCCAATTTATGCAGCCACGCATTGACCAGTGCTTTGTCTGGCTGCCGTCCTTGTCTGCCAATCAATTGCTTAAAAATATGCTGATCGCTAAAAATGGCAGAATACAGCTGTCTATAATCGGCATTATTCTGTGAATTAACGGGCTGTTTGTCGATGGTTACCGCACCTGTGGTAGGGGTGAAAATGCCTGTAATAATCTTGGCAAGTGTCGATTTGCCGCTACCATTCGCCCCGATCAGAAACACCACATCGCCTCGTCGTAGCGTTAGATTGACGTCTTTTAAAATATTACCAGAGTGATCGCTGTCTTTAGCTATTAATGCCTGAGCACCAGTATCATTGCTATTACTGACACTGCTATTACTGGCATTATCACTGGCATTATCACTGGCATTCGAAACACTGTTATTGGAAACATTGTAGCGATAGTTAACATCAGTTAGCGAGATGGTTTGCCAGTGTTGGCTGGTGTTGTCCGTTCTAAATAAAGGTTGGTACTCAGCCAGTTCTAGCGATTGTATTTTGTCTAGGGCAACTTGAGCCGTCTGTAGTGTTGGATATGCACCGACGGCGTGAAGCAGCGGCGACTGCATAAATAGAATCGTTAAAGAAAAAGTGGTGGCGATGCCCATCGAGATGCCGAGATAATTTGATATGGCAAATATCACCCCAATCGATGCAAACATCATAATATTTGACCAGTTCACCGCTGATAAATGAAAAGTATCAGACTTGGTGACAGTCTTTTCATAGGATTTAGCATGGGCCAAAAAATCATCTGTATACAGTTTTTGTGCTCGGTGTTGGTTAAGTGCCAGCTCTTTACGACCTTCTATAATCGATTGATAATCCTGATATAAGGCGTCATTAATCTCTCTCAACTTTGTCAAATGTGTATAGACATGCTTGACCAATAGGGTGCTTATCCAAATCGTCATCGCAATCCAAAACATGACAATCAGCAGTAATGGTAGCGACAGCCAGCCCAGATATAACCCCACACCAACAGAGAGGATAACGCCTTGCACCAACTCCGGCATCCGAACAAAGGCGACGGTAATAGACTGAATATCTGAGGATAGACTGGCAAGTAACCGCGCACTACCCAAATGATCTATCTGAGGAACGGTGGTATCGATGATTTGTTTGACCAGCTTGGTTCTGAGCTCATAGACAAACTTGTGCCCCAAACGGGTGAGTGCATATTGCGATACAAAGGTAGTCACCAGCAACAGCAGTACGAGCAGAGCAAACTGCCCTAAGCTCGACCACGATAAGGTATTGAACACAGGCTGACTGATAAAGGTTTGGTTGATATAAGCAATGATACCCACACTGACGGCAGCATTGATTAAGTTGAGTAAAATGACTTTTAGAAAGGGCAGACGATACTGTGCCCAAATCATATGATGTAGAGAAACGCTGGCACGAGAGGACATAGTGACTCAGTAATAGTATGGATGTTTGATGGCATAAAAGGGAATAGGTCACACCTAATCCCTTTTACTGAAGTTCGTTAGATAAGTACGTTTTATAGTCAATTCTCTATAAAAGAATTACAGCGTTAACCTCGCTTCAAGTATTACATATACATCTGCACTGGGCTGCCTTGTACTACTTTTAAATTGAATCAACTATAGCTGATATATGTTAAAAATTGAATGTGGCTGACACTTTTAAGGCCGTTGGCTCACCTGCATTTAGATAGCCTGAATCTGCATAACCGCCTACTGACTGCCAATAATCTTCACCCGTGACATTGGTTACCACACCTTTTAGAGTAACGTCTTGTCCTGCTAGCATAGTGCGATAGCGTGCACCAAGGTCTAAGGTCGTATAACCATCAACCTTTAAGGTATTGGCATTATCCGAATAACGAGAGCCTGTGTGGATAATATCGCCCGTTAATGTCAGTCCTTCAACTGCGGCTAAATCATATTCTATGTTAACATTGCTCTGCAAGGTAGGCACACCAATCACTCGATTGCCATCTAATGCACTATCACCGGTGTCTTTTTGTTTGGCACTTAAATAACTGACGCCCGCATTGAGGCGCATGTTTTCACTTGGGCTACCAAAGACAGTCAACTCCACACCTTGATGGCGGTTTTCTCCAGCCGCAGTAAACGTATTTGAGTTGTTGATATAAGCACGTGGTTCATCAGTTCGGAAGACAGCGAGACTACTGCCAATCATGCCATTGTCGTATTTCACACCCAGTTCAGTTTGCTCACTCACGTACGGATCTAGATTTTGACCACCATTAGTGACAGCGTCATTATCGTTAGTTAGAGGCGCTCTTTTACCTGGTGCTAGACTTTCAATATAGTTACCGTAAATCGACCAGTCCATATTCGGTTGATAGACAATACCGATACTTGGGGTCCACTCACTCTTATCGTAATGAGCCGTTTCTGCCTGCGTGTTGGCATCATAGCTGGTGGTTTTTAAGTTCTGATGACGCACGCCTAAAGTAGTTTTTAGCTTATCGTCGAACAGTGATATGGTGTCTGCTAGCGCAAAGCTTTGGAACTGCTTTTCATTGGTTAATTTTGGATCGTCTAAGTTGCCGCCAAACGTAGTTGTACTTGTAAAAGGGACTTCCGTGTAGTCGGTAGGGCGATAAAAATTGGTTGCGAGTTGGTTACCAAAATCAAAAGCATAAGCGCCTTTTTCTTCTTGATCATAGAGGTTTGCGGCCAACACTAAGCTATGAGCCACTTCACCGGTTTGTAATTTACCACGTAGACCAAGCTCGGCGCTTTGTACTTTATCTTCTCGAGTATTGTCAAAGCGATAAACTGTACCCGCACCATCAACGTTGTTGACAGTTAACGTGGCTAGTGAGTTTTCTTCCTCGCCACTTCGCACACCGTAAGCACCATAAGCGGTGATATTGTCATTAAAGTCATATTCTCCTCGAATCGTACCAAAGACATCTTTTTCATCTGAGTACGTCCAAGGCTGCGCCCAATTTTTTGAGCCATCTGGCGCATTTGGTACACTAGACACCCCACCAAGATTGACACTAGGACGAGTCTCTGACAGCTTATTGTCTTGCCAGCCTAAATCTGCTGATAGGCGATACTTATCCCCTCTATAGTCCAAACCAAGTGCAGCCAGACCCAAGGTCGACGACTCATCATCGATAGCACTGTCACCATCTTGATAAGCAGCATTAAAACGAACACCAATAGCATCATCGCTACCAAAGCGATCACTGACATCTACCGCGACCTTACCTTGGTCACCTTGACCATAACCAAGCGTCACTTCACGTAGCGGGTCATTGCCAGCACGTTTTGGTAATAGGTTAATCGTACCACCTGCGTTACCGCCACTAGGTGCGGCACCATTTAGCATGGCAGAAGCGCCGCGTTGGACTTCAACACGCTCAAATAATTCGGTGGCGATATACTGTCGGGGCAAAATACCGTATAAGCCATTAAACATCGTATCATCTGATGTGGTGATAAAACCGCGCATAAAGTAGGCTTCTTGAAAGTTACCAAAACCCCTTGCCACGCGAACAGTAGGATCCTTTTTGAGTAGATCGCCTACACTTTGGGCTTGCTGATTGGTGATATATCCATTGGTGTATGAGGTGGTAGAGAACGGCGTATCCATGATGTCTTGGTTACCCAAGATTCCGACGCGGCTACCGGTCGCAACTTGGCCACCTTCATAAGCATCTGGCAATCCATCCGCTGAAGCATCAGCGCTACTAGTGACGACGATAGTATCAAGTACCACATTAGGAGTGGTTTGAGCATCTACATCATCTGCCTGTGCCCATGCCGATTGACTCGTTATTAATACGATGACAGAAGTAGATAGACAGGTTGAGCATAGTGTCTTTAAAGAGAGGGATTTCGTCGATACCAACCTCGAAGGTATAGATGCTAATCGTAGAGAAGAACCAGATACATTCGAAAGATTAAATAACGCAGCAGATAAGCGAGACAGTTGCATGAATATTTCCAGCACGTAATTTAAATCGTTATTATATTGATAATAATTTTCATTATCAATATTATTGCGGAACTAATGCTAAATATATTTTCAGGTTAAAATTCTAATTGTATTATTTATATTGCCAATAGTGGTCTTGTCTGCTCAATTTCTTGTTTTGAAATGTAGGGCGTGTTGAACCTTCGACCATGGCACTGACAGCGACTATTTTTTAGGCGATTCGATGCTAAAAATAATAAGTTTAGTCACTCTAAGCGCTTATTTTTAACGATGAAGCGGCAAAAAAGAGTCCTGTCCCCTGCTTTTATCGTTGGGGCTGATGCTAAAATTGCCCCATACTGCGTTAAAAATCTCGCTAAGGCATCTGCATTATCGTCGCTTTGTGCCTTGTCTGGAACCATTTTAGCGATCAGCAGTGCCTATTTGCGAATGTTCAACACGCCCTACTTTTAATTATCTATAAATGTCAGGTAGATTATTCACTACTTTAAAGTTCGAATTCTTAGTTTCCTAAGCTCCTCTTAAGGTTTGTTTGTTGTAATAGCGGTAGAGCAGACGATGTGATGGCGAGTCTACTAGCGGTATCTCGCCTAGATTCGATGTTTAGCAATCACGTCGTCAAAAACAAACGAACCATTAAAGGAGTGACGGTCATGACCCAACATAGCACAAGCAATCCGGCGCACGAGCCTGATATGTCTTTATCAAATACTCCTAAAACTCGACAAGTACGAGTTTGGGATATGTTGGTCAGAGTGACTCACTGGGCCGTCGCGGCTGGTATCACTGCCAATTTGCTGTTTACCGAAGAAGGTAGTGAGCTGCATCAATATGTCGGTTATATCGGGGTGGGGCTAGTGGTTGTCCGTCTACTTTGGGGATTTGTGGGGACACGTTATGCACGTTTCAGTGACTTTTTCCCCACGCCATCTCGTATCAAACGCCATTTATCTGATTTGAGTATTCGCCACACAGACGAGCAGCATTTGGGTCATAATCCATTGGCTGCCATCATGATGTTTGCGTTATGGGCGGTGATTATTGGCTTGGGTATTAGTGGCTATCTGATGGAAGCCAATATTTTTGCCAGTAAAGATGTCCTTGAAGAAGTTCATGAGATACTGGCCAATAGTTTATACTTACTGGTGCCGCTGCATATTATCTCTGCGATTGCCATGAGCTATTGGGAGCGGCAAAACCTGATCAAGTCGATGATAACGGGTAATAAAACGGTGACGCCGCGTCGCCCACAATAAAAAAAGACAATAGAGTACATAACGTAATAGGACAGTCATGGCACGCATACTATTAATAGAAGACGATAGCAATATCGCTGAAGGTTTGGTCGTTGGGCTCAAAAGCCATGGTATGATGGTCGATTGGTTTAGTGATGCCAAGCAAGGTGAGATGGCACTGCAAGAGGGTATGTTTGACGCGGTGCTACTTGATTTGACTTTGCCAAGAGGGGATGGCATGACGGTGCTACAAAATTGGCGCTACAAACAGCTAGATACGCCGGTATTGATCATTACGGCTCGTGACGCGATTGCCAACCGCGTGGCTGGACTCAATGCGGGCGCCGATGATTATCTGGTCAAGCCATTTGCACTAGACGAAGTGGTTGCCCGCCTGCAAGCCTTGATACGGCGCAGTCAAGGACGTAGCCAGCCTGAGATTCGTTATGGTGACGTCGCTTATTGGCCGCACAATCACCGAGTCTCTTATCAAGGCCAAGTCGTTGAGCTCACCATCAAAGAAGTGGCGATACTCGAGCAAATGCTGACCCATCCCAAACAGATTCACAGCCGCGCAAGCTTAGAGGACAAGCTCTACGGCTGGCAACAGGATATTGAGAGCAATGCCATTGAAGTACATATCCATCATTTACGCAAAAAGCTGGGCAATGACTTTATTTTAACCAAACGTGGCATCGGCTACTATCTCAATCCAGCCCATAATCATTAATATGTTTATATTCAATTTGGCTTTCAATATACAAACCATATATGAGCAACCTATGAGCTTATGAAAAGTATCCAGCAGCGACTGTTCATCTCCTTACTCATTGGTCTGCCTTTGCTGTGGCTTATCACATCGAGCTTTATTGCTTGGCGGTTGTGGCACGAAATCAATGAGATGAATGACACACAAATCACCCAAGTGGTTCGTTACTTGATGGGCATATCCGCCAATGACGATGAGCAAAGTGACCGCGACAATAATAACGAGACAGAGCACAATGGAAAACCCGTCGCCAAAATATATAATTTAAAAAGTAAGGCGCTGTCAGGTGATCTGGGTGATGCAGAAGACGATTACATGGGTTTTGCTATTTGGGATAAAGAGGGGAATCTCTTAGCGGCTGACGAGAACGGACAGTCGTTTTCTTTTTTGCCCAATCAGCGCGGTTTTGTAGAAGAGGACAACGCTATTTATCAGCGTCTAAACCCTTTTAGTAAACGCTGGCGGTTGTTTTATGCGCATGATGACTATCGTAGCGATGATATGGGTGAGGAGCGTGTGATTGCCATTGGTCAAAGCCTTGCCTCTCGCCGAGAAATGATTGTTGAAGCGATGTCTGTGCAAGTACTGCCGATGTTAATTGGGCTGCTTTCCTTAATGATCTTGACTATCGGATTGATACGACACGGACTGATGCCATTAAGTCAGATTAGTTCTGAGGTAGAACAGCGCAAGCCGCAAGACGATCGTCCGATTACAGCGGACGTCCCACAAGAGATTCAGCCTTTAGTGACCGCGTTAAACGTGTTGTTTGTGAAAGTGGCAGACACTCTAGCACGGGAGCAGCGCTTTACCGCTGATGCCTCTCATGAGCTGCGTAGCCCACTGGCTGCGCTCAAACTACAAGCCGATCTTTTGCAGCAGCAGCTATTACAGCTGTCTGGTATAGAAAACGACAGTCAACTGTTTTATCACACGCAAAAAATCAGCGATGGTATTGAGCGCGCCACCCATTTGGTCGATCAGTTATTGGTGTTAGCCAAAATAGAGCCGCAACAGCAGTTGCCTTTTGAGCAATTAGAACGTCCAGACTGGCTGATGCTCACCGATACTGTGCTGAGCGACGTCAACCGCTTAGCGCGTGAAAAACACATCCAATTAAAACGTACCGTACACTGTGACAATTCTGCCGATATTTTACCCATTCTTATTAATCCAGTGTTGTTTAAACTATTAATCCGTAACCTATTAGACAATGCCATTCGTTATTGCCCAGAGGGCTGCCAGATTGAACTGCAGTTGGATACTGATAGTATCAAAGTGGTGGATAATGGCTTGGGCGTCGACCCAGAGCAGCTAGCGCGGCTAAGCGAGCGCTTCTATCGTCCAGCCGGTCAAACCCAAATAGGTAGTGGGCTGGGGCTATCAATTGCCAATCGAATTGCCGATCTGCACAATCTTACCTTAGCATTTGCCAACCGCCCTCAACCAGAAACAGGCTTTATCGTAACGGTCAGCAGTAAGAACGCACTCTCAAAACCGTTATAAGACATAAAGCATACTGTATTAGTCTGTATCAGTTACACTAGGGCATACCCATTCGCGTTTCTACCTTTTGAGGATTTTATGCATCATTCTATTCATGACGAAGCACATTTGAGCAATCGCAATCATTGGTTGAGGGCAGCAGTGCTGGGGGCGAACGATGGGTTGATTTCGACCGCCAGTCTATTGGTTGGGGTGGCTGCTGCCAGTACAAGCAGTCAGACATTGCTGCTGACAGGTATGGCGGCGCTGACCGCAGGTGCATTATCAATGGCGGCTGGCGAGTATATCTCGGTCTCATCACAGGCGGATACCGAAAAGGCGGATCTCGATAAAGAGCGACATGAGCTGAGGCACAATGCTGAGCGTGAGCTGCTTGAGCTCACCAAAATTTATGAGGCGCGTGGACTTGAGCATGATTTGGCGCATCAAGTGGCCGTGAGCTTGACTGAGCACAATGCGTTAGAAGCCCATGCCCGTGATGAGATTGGCCTGACGGATATTAGTGAAGCAAAGCCCATTCATGCCTCAGTGGCTTCAGGACTATCATTTATAGCGGGGGCGATACTACCCATTATTGGGATATTACTGTTACCAGCGGAAACACTGGTTTGGTCATTGTCATCTTTGACAATATTGGGTTTGATGCTACTTGGGATCATCTCTGCTCGTCTAGGCGGTGCACCTGTGATCCCTGCGACTACCAGAATCGTGGTTTGGGGCGTGCTTGCCATGGTGGCAACCTCGTTAATTGGTCGCTTATTTGGTGTGGCAATTTAAAGGCAAACTCACTCACTCCACGATTGCCTAACTGATTATCATGATTTTCTAGCATACTGTTTGATGGTGGGCAGGTCTTTGACAATGGCGTTGCCAACGATGTTGGGAAACAATCGATTGAGCCATGCAAAAAAACGTTCGGGAAACCCCAAATGCTGATGCGCTTGTTTGGTTGATATAAAGTGAATCAGTGCCTTTGCGACGGTCTCAGGCGAGTCCATTTTTACTTTCAATGCCTCATTCATGGCGACGACTGCGTCTTTATTCATGGTGGTTTTGGTGGCTCTGGGCGCAAAATAGCGAAACCTCACTGAGGTGTCGGCATACTCGCGGCCTAACGCTTCACTTGCACCGCGTAAGGCAAACTTGCTCGCGCCATAAGCACTAAAACCTGGGTAGCCAATACTTCCAAAGGTTGAGCCAATGCTGATAATTTGGCTCGGGCTAGGCTGCGCTATCAAGATAGGTAGCAGTCTTTTTATAAGCTGTAGTGGATACGCCACATTGACGAGCATTATCTGTTCAATCGTGTCATCATTTTGATCCGTGAGCAAAGCAAAATCATTGATACCTGCGTTGAGTATGACCGTATCAATGACGTTTCTATGGCCTTGTGTCATTTCCCCCAGTCCCTCTACCAGTAGCGATTGCGATGTCTGCGAGCTTAAATCACACGTATGAGACACAAGTGGGATATCAGGATAGTCTTTGGTCAACTCATCTACCAAATGAGTCAAGGTCTGGTTGTTACGCCCGACCAAAATGACAGGCTGATTATTGGCACATAATTGCCGTGCGATCTCCTGCCCGATACCACCCGTGGCACCGATTAGTATGGTGTAATTGAGCGTAGCTTGTACTAGATCTGATTGGCCATTAGCTGGTGTCATGATGTCGCATCCTTGTTGAACATTGATTGTTAGAGCACGGACTATTGAAGCACGGATTGTGGTGAGATGTGCTGTTGCTAATCGTTTGAGTGATTCATGCCATGCCTAATGCCAAGCCCCATCGCAATATACAGCTTACGCTCTGTTAAAGGCACATCAATTTGCCGACGACCATGCATGATGCGTTTGTTGTCGAGTATCACCACATCGCCATTTTGCCACGCAATGTCTTGAGTGTATTTTTCACAAAGCTGAGTCAGCTCATCTAGGAGCGCATCATCGACGGGTTGACCATTGGCTAGGGTGAACTCAGGTTTTTCATAGTTAAATGAGGGCCCAAGTAAAGTATTTGCAAAGGCCAGTTGACCGCTTACGTTGTCTTCTCGAATTGCAGGTATCTGTAATACGTACCGAACGCCGCCGTCTGTCTGAGGTTCTACGTGATGCGTTAACGTCTTGCTCGTCGTCGCCGTGATAAATGTCTCTAAATCATCCAAGCTTATTTGATCGGCGTCTGCTCTGCCGGTCGCAGTCGCCACATAATTTTGCCAAATGGCCTGAGGCAAATAGCGACTGATACGCATCGGCTGACTAAAGGTGGCTTTTAGCTCAGGTGATAGCGCTTGATACACCGCATGCCCATCACATATCGTTGTTTGTGAGCCTTTTTTGGCGCTCAATTCACTAAAAAAAGCAATGACGTCAGGCGGCATCGGCGTATTGCCATTTTCGATATGTAGTCCAATAGCATGCGTGCCTGCATCCACTTTTTGCGCTTCAGAAGTGATGTTTTGGCGGGCGGGATCGTAGGTCAAGGTTTGACAAAGTTGACTCATCAATTGGCTAAACGTCTCTACATCGTAGTGATAGCCTCGAAGTAACGTCCAACCATGGGTTTGCAACTCCATTAAAATATCAGCGGTTTTAGGCAAGGATACGCTAGCAGACGCGTGGGAGGTTGGTGCCTTAAAAGTGTCAAGTTCGATAACGTCGCTTTTTATCAAGTTGCTTTTTATCAAGTTGCTTTGTATCAGGTCGTTTTCTATCAAATCATTTGGCATAAGAGTGGTTTGCATAATATGGTCCTATTGTTGTACTGCTGGTAAAAGCGTCCGTTATAAGCCGAGTACCGATTGATAAGCGGTAAAAATGTGCGCGCGTCGTAGCTTACCGTTATCAGTCAATAATTCATTTTCCGTACTAAAAGGGTGCTCGGCGAGATGCCACTGTCGGATACGCGCATAGTCAGGCAAGGTTTGGTTAACGACATCTATCGCTTGCGCAATCGCAGATTGTGGATCATTGCTCGTTGCGACCATGTTGGGGTTGGCGACTATCACCGCAGACAAATGCGGCTCATTATCTCCGAGTACCGCGACCTGATAAATAATGGGCTGCGTTGAGAGCTGCGCTTCTACCCATTCAGGCGAGATATTACGGCCAAAACTACTGATGAGCACGTTTTTGCGTCGACCCGTGATGTATAAATAGCCGTCGTCATCTAAATGACCGATATCCCCTGTGGCAATGATGCCATTGTCATCCTTACTATTGTCATGGTTTAAGTAGCCTTGCATCGCATTGCCCTTAACCATTACTTCGCCACTATCTGCGATGCTGACCGAGGCGTGAGGCATAGGTTTGCCCACACTGCCTTCGCGCTTCGCTTTTGGCGTATTGAGACTGACTACCGAGCCGCATTCAGATAGGCCATAGCCTTCATAAACAGGCAAGCTTAAGGCACTGGCGTCTTGTAGTAATTGAGGGGAGACTTTGCCGCCGCCGACTGCCATAAACTTTAATGATGGCACAGCAGCATTGGCGCTGGATTTGGTTGCTCCTTTGTCTGCCATGTGCTCGCAAATGGCTTTTAGCAGTTGCGGTAATAAAATAACGCTGGCGATGTCGTATGTTTGTACCGTTGTCATCAAGCGCTTGGCATCAAATGCTTGATTGGATAACAAACCCAATTGATCAATACGCCCCGTCACTAAGGTGCGCCCCATGTATAGACTCACGTAAATACCTGCCACGTTTTCTAATAAAGTGGCAAAAGGCAACACGCTTAAATGACTAAAATTGCTTGTGGCATTGCTCACTTTTGGCGCGTGAGTATCATCATCTGTCAAGGTATCAGCGAGCGAACCCGATAACGACTCGACAATACGCATCAATGTCTCTTGACCCAAACACACGCCTTTTGGCATGCCCGTACTGCCTGAGGTGTAAGTCACTTTGCAAAAATCGCTGGCAGTAGAGGAATTTTGAGCGGTGAAGGTATGGTCAGTGATGGTGCCAGCAAGTTGATAAAAACTACCTGTGATATGAGTCGCCTGCTCAGACTTGATGGTTTTTGTCTCTGGTGTATCAGCAATTATCCAGTTATCCGTATTGTCTATGGTTGGCAGTTGTAAACCAGCGCCAACGTATACCATCTCTATCTGCGCATCTTGTAGTAAGTGCGCAATTTGCGCGGCACTAAAAAATAAGGGGATTGGCACAACGACCGCGCTGACGGTACTCAATGCCAAATCGAGTATGATCCAATCTATATCGTTATGCGCATATAAGGCGACACGCTTGCCTTGCCATGTTTCTAATGTTTGATGAAGCGCTGATAATGTACGTTGCAGCTGACCATAAGTTAGGCTGGTCGTATTATGGTTAGCTATCGTTTGTATCGCTACCTGCTTGGGAGTTTGGCGGGCATGCTGACATATCACGGTATAAATGGGGGTCATGTTATTCTCACTGTCTTGTGGTGGTGCAGTGTTATTGGTTGTTAATGCATGCGTATTAAACGGCTATCTTATTTAGCGTCAAACGCGTGGTAGCATTCATCTCTAACGTTTCGGTATAGCGATAATGTGGGGCGCATATCCGCTTAGCATCGGCCACATTGATAGCGACGACCAAGGGATTGTGCTGATAGTAATGGCCCCATGAGGATACTTGCTCAGGGTCTTCTAGCGCTTCTGCCGTGGCCTTGGCAATGACATGACTGCGAATGCCCATATGTGCCAATATATGCCGTACCGCATCGGTGCCAGTACACACGACCCAGTCTGCTTTGGTTTGGTATTCATGAGTCGTAGAATTCAGGGTGGGGGTGGATAAATAAAACACCAAAAATGCTATCATAAGCCGCGCGCTACCCGCACAACCTGATGCCAAATTGCCAATCTCAAAAATGCGCTGGCGACTGACTGGCTCGCCTGCCACTCTGCTGATCTCATGTTGTATCGGCGTGTTCAGATACTGCTCTAAAAATATCTTATCTTCACAGATAGGCTTTAGACCGATAGCAACGCTCGTCCCTTTAAATGCAGGTAACGCATTATCATCAGTGGATAACCAATCGCCATAGGATGACATATCGGCAAAACCTGAAAACAAAATGGGCATAAAGTAGCTTAATCGGGCGTGATGGATATACGCATATATGCGTTTGATAAATGCCTGGGCATCTTGGTTTTGGGCATAGGAAGCAGGCGATGTCGCTATTGGCATTTGTGTACTGGCACGAATATAGAGGGAGGAGGGTATGCCTTGCACTTCCAATATTGACATTGGCTTAACCGCTTCAATATAAAAGGTCGTATTTAGAACATTCTGTAAGGTATGAGTGCTATCAATAGATAATGACATCAGCTGTCTCCAAATGGTTAAAAGCTTTTAGCACGATTAACATCATGAAAGCATCATAAAGGAGCAACCTTAACTGAACCTTAAGATAGTATCGTCTAATAATATTTACCTACTCCCTAATAAAAACCATATCAGTGTGTTTGAGCCTACTGGTTCTTATTGATATGCTATTTAGTTTTATTCAATTATGGAAAATAATTATGACTTCACCGCTTCACCGCTTGTATTCTTTTCGCCGCTGTCCCTATGCCATGCGTGCCCGTCTCGGTCTTTTATTTGCCGAGCAGTCTGTAGCGCTGCGGGAGGTTATGCTGAAGAATAAACCAGAGCAAATGCTAGCGATTAGCCCAAAAGGGACAGTACCCGTTTTACAGTTGGCGGATGGGACCGTCATTGAAGAAAGTGACGAGATTATGATGTGGGCACTTGCGCAGAATGACCCACACGGCTTACTTGATAAAAATACATTACCGCAAGCAAATGACTTGATTGCACAAAATGACAATGAGTTTAAATATTGGCTAGATCGATACAAATATGCAGATCGGTATCCTGGGATGACGCAGAGCGAGTATCGACAGCGGGGCGAGGTGTTTTTGCAGGTATTGGAGACGCTATTGACAAAAAATGTCTATCTATTAGGAGACAGTGTGACCACAGCGGATATTGGTATCATGCCGTTTGTTCGTCAATTTGCGCATGTTGATCGTGAGGTGTTTTATGGTTTGCCATACCCTAAATTGCAGCAGTGGTTACAAGATTGGCTTGCGCATCCGTTATTTTTGCAAGTTATGACTAAGTTTGAACCATGGCAAGAAGGCGATGAGGTGGTGATTTTTCCTTGTTAATATCTAGTATAGTTAAGTCTAAATAAAAACGATACAGGATAATAAATTCATTTGATTAAACGCTATTTTTCTTGCTTGCTGTGACTACGTCTCCAGAGGCTGCGAAAAATAGCGTTTAATCTTATTGTATCGATTTTATATTGAACCGACTATATTTGAAGTTATTTATATGATCACATGAGTGGTGAGTGGTAGGTAAAGTATAGATTTGAAAGAACGTAGGAGAATACACATTGTATACTTGTAGTGGTCAAATATTTTTAGACAGTACTTAAGAGGTTTTTGTTGAAATAAAGTCTCTCTTTCTTGCTCGGTGTTAAATACTCATTAAAGCTGTGTGGTCTTACACTTTGATAATAGCCCCAAATATAATCATTTACTGCCTGCCAAGCCTCATCAATATTGTCATAGCCGTTTTTTGGCATCCACTCTGTCTTAAAGCTTCTAAAGAACCTCACATGTTTTTCAAGCTCTTGTATACGCCGTAATTCAGGCGTTAGGGCTTTGCCTTCTGATGGCATGACACCTTGCTGTTCTTTACGGTATTTATATACCCAATTCTCTAAGGTGGTTTTGCCGATACCTAATGAGTTGGCTACTTCTGGTATCTTCCTGCCTTGATCTTCAACCAGTTTAATGGCTTCTAGCTTAAATTCTTGGCTGTAGCGTCCGCGTTTGGTGGTCATATCTTCTCTCCAGTTTTGGTGATAGTATAACCTCTTATCTACTGTCCTATTTCATTATGCCACTACAATGACACCTGCTGAGTACAGGCAGGTGGCTTAATTATTCTACGATGATGTTGTGTTAAGAATGGGGTATTTACAATGAGGTAATTCCGCTTATGGAACATTTAGCAGGCCTAACAAGACCGTAAGTTGACCTCCCTGCGCTACACTTCAGCCGGTAAATTATGGCAGCGTTGATATCACTACCACTTGCCAAGTTGAATACACTGATGACTATCTAACTTGTAAGCCATAATTACTTTAGTTTGAATTAAAGTGAGTGAATGCATAGACTGAAGCAAGTAATGTTGTCTTCAGTCTATGTTCGTAGTTCGATTACACTTATTCTATAGGAGACGGCTTACCGTGCGGGCTTGAGCGTAGGTACTGTTTGGGCGCTTTGACGGTTGCGCCAAGCTCGGCCGCCGCGTGCCACGGCCAGTGCGGGTCATAGAGGATACCGCGTGCCAAGGCAACCGCGTCCGCTTGCTGCTCGGTGATGATGCTTTCTGCCTGCTCGGCCTCGGTGATTAGGCCCACGGCAATGACGGGTATATTGACCGCTTCTTTTACGGCTGCGGCAAAAGGTACTTGATAGCTCGCCTTTACAGGGATTTGCTGCTCTGGGCTCAGTCCTGCGGTGCTCACATGGATATAATCACAGCCTAATGCTTCTAAGGCTTTAGCCAGCTCAATCGTTTGGGTAAGGTCCCAGCCGCCTTCGACCCAATCGGTTGCAGAAACCCGCACGCCCACTGGCTTGTCACTTGAAAACTCAGCCCGAACCGCTGTAAACACGTCAAGTAACAAGCGCATTCTGTTTTCAAGACTGCCGCCGTATTGATCATCACGCTTGTTAGAAAGCGGCGATAAAAACTGATGCAATAGATAGCCGTGCGCACCATGCAGCTCAATTAAGTCAAGCCCCAGCGTATCTGCGCGTTTTGCTGCATTCACAAAATCACTGATGAATGTATCAATGTCATTTTGATCCATTGCTGTGGGTACAGTAGAGTTTTCGTCATACGCAAGCGCTGATGGTGCCACCGTTTGCCAGCCATTTACCTCATCAGGGGCAATCGAGCCGTCGCCGTCCCATGGTTTTTTGGTTGACGCTTTACGCCCAGCATGGGCTAACTGGATGCCTATCGGCATTGGGCTGTACTGTCTGACAGCAGTGAGCGTTTTATCCAGTGCCGCTTGTGTCCTGTCATCCCATAATCCCAAATCAGCATAGCTGATACGCCCTTGCGGATTGACCGCCGTCGCTTCTAAAATAAGTAGCCCTGCACCGCTCAAACTCATCTGACCGATATGCATCGTATGCCAATCACTTGCCGCGCCGTCATTGGCAGAGTACTGGCACATGGGGGCGATGATAATACGGTTATCTAGGGTGAGTTGCCCAAGTGTCAAAGGCGAAAAAAGCTGGCTCATGGTAAATCCTTAAAAAAACGCGCCTCGCTTAAAGGCATGGAAAATAACAGGAAAAATCGATATAAATGGTTTATATAATTAGCGCTTGAATACATGATGGGGATGAATGGTTTTTTTTATAGGGTACATTTAAGTGAGGCTAGCTGATATATAGATTACTCTCAATCATGTTTTTCATATGCAGCAGGCGAGGGGCGATGTCTTCTTCTAATTTGGTGCGACTCAGGATAAAACTTGGCGCGCCGCAGTTAAACGTGAGCAACCCTTCCGTCGGGTGCATCAGCGCAATGGCAACCGCATTGACATCCTTTTGCCATTCACTGATAGAAAAACAATAGCCGTAATCTTCATAATCTTGAAAGGCTTTGTCCAGCCCTCGTCTGATCTTTAGCCAATCATCCTTGTACTTATTGCGAATCGCATTTAGGATAAATTCTTGCTCAGCAGGCGGCATGCTGGCGAGGCAAGCTCGTCCCATTGAGCTTAAATGAATGGGGAGGTATGAGCCGATATTGCGCTGCATGGTCGTGCTACCAGCGCCCTGTACCACATTGAGATAGACCATCATCAACCGATCGCGCGTCGCCATAGCCACCGCACTATTGGCATAATCTGCAAGCTCTTCCATATAAGGGGTCGCGAGGTTATTGATAGAGATGTTGGTCATCATGGTATAGCCAAACCCAAGCACGCCGGTTGAGAGCTGATACTTACTGCTTGTAGTAGACTGTTTGAGATAGCCTAATTTGACCAAGGTATAGGTGAGGCGAGTGATGGTACCCTTAGGAATCCCTGTCAGTTGACTCAGCTCTTGATTGCCCAGATAAGGTCGCTTCGGGGTAAAACAGCGCAGTAGCTCAAGACCACGAGCCAACGCGGTGACAAACTGTCTGTCGTTTTTGCCCTGCATCTCTGCAATGGGTTCTAGAAGCTCCATATGCATCTCATTATTAGGGTCGTCATTGGCAAGGGTGTCGTTCGTCATAGGCGGTCTATTATCCCCAATTCAGTCCATACAAGCATAGTAAAATTATCACTACCTAGCGTCACCGTGAGCCAGTATTGCTCTATAGAACAAGTATTTAGCAAATACTCATTATAGGCTTTATCACTGACTCACGGTCACATACCAAAGGCAGTTTATCTTGTTCATTATACTATATTACCGTACATTTATATTCTCAGCATAGCATGATATGGGGAGATTGTTTCGCTATGCGGTATGAACGGTCGTAATATAGGGAGTCAACGGCATTATAAAAGATTTTATGAGGCCTCTTGTGGATCATACTGCTTTTCTTTGATAAACAAAGTTGGGATCAGACCACATAAGAAGTAAGCACCTGCCATCAGCAGCAGACCTGCACCGATGGAGTTATGCATGGCCATATAGCCAATAGCGACAGGGGCAATCACAGAACCAAGTCGTCCGATATTAAAGGCGCCGCCAATGGCTGTCCCTCGAATAGCTGTTGGGAAGCTCTCGGTCAGATAAGTAGCATTGATGGCATAAGGAATCCCATATAAGAAGCCAAAAGTAATCATTAACCAGCCAATGTTCTCCGGGGTGTGCGTGTATACCAAAATAGGGATAAACAGTGCAGTACCCATGGTACCAAAGGCAAAGACGATCTTGCGGCCGATTTTATCCGCCATAAATCCTGCCACTACTTTGGCAAACATCATGGTCAAGTAAGTGCCCGCCATATATAGCGCCATCTCTTTAAACTTAATTCCAAGCTCGGTCTCTAAATAAGACGGCAACCAGTTGCTTACCCCAAAATAGCCAAACAGTAACAACCCTGAGCTCATCGACCACAATATAAACATAATGCGATGCTTGGGGTTTTCAAAGATAGCCTTGTAAGGGTTTTCCGCTTTTTTGGTTGTATCTTTTTCGCCGCTTAATTTGCGCGCACGCGCCTCTTTCCAGGATTGTGGCTCAGGTACTAAGAAGTACATGGAGATGGCTAGCAGCAGTGGCAAAAACGTCAATAGATATAAAGTGCGCCAGCCATAGCTAGGGATGATCCATGCTGAAACGCTGGTAATCACCAAAGATCCGAGCGTAAACCCTGTCATGAGTGCGGCAAGTACCGTGGTTCGATGCTTCGTCGGCACCATCTCAGACATCAACGTGTTGGTGGCGATATATAAGCTGCCAAGCCCTAAGCAAGCAATAAATCGTAGTGCCACAAACTGCTCATAGCTCTGCACAAGCCCACTAAAACCAGATAGGATAGAAAACATCCCAGTCGCCAGAACGATCACGCGTACCCGTCCAAAGCGGTCACAGGCCCAGCCGCCAAAAACCCCGCCAATAGCCATGCCAAACAATGACCAGCTGCCCAGCGCGCCAGCTTGTACATTGGTCAATCCAAATTCTTGCTTGAGACTAGAGAGGGTAAAAGCAAGAATACCGATGTCAGCGCCATCACATAGCAATACCAAAAAACAAAAAACAAAGGCCAGCTTCCAAGGCTGTTTTTGGACCGCGCTTGCGCTTGGGTCTGACGTTATAGCGACACTTTTCACAATGTATATCCTTATCGTTGTGAGAATTAAAGTCTGAGTTATAAAGAGAAGGGAACGGCATCAGCATCCTAGCAAATACCGCCTTGTGTTTTGGTGAGCACGCCTGCGAGATAGATTACTCGCTGGCTTCTTTGATCATATTGCGGGCAATGATGACTTGCTGAATTTGGGTCGTACCTTCATACAGACGATAGAGACGCACATCACGATAAAAACGCTCAATACCATAATCTGCGATATAGCCTGCGCCGCCGTGGATCTGTACCGCTCGATCAGCCACGCGGCCACACATCTCGGTGGCAAACATTTTGGCACATGAGGATTCGGTTACGACATCTTTGCCTTCATCACGCAGGCGCGCCGCATCTAGTACCATGGATTTGGCAGCATAAATCTCTGCTTTTGAGTCAGCGAGCATGCCTTGAATGAGCTGAAAACTGGCAATAGGCTGCCCAAATTGCTTACGCTCGACGGCATAATGTAATGCATCATTTAGCATGCGAGTCGCAGCTCCAGTACTGGCTGCTGCAATGTGCAATCGTCCTTTATCTAAGACTTTCATCGCGGTTTTGAACCCAACACCCTCGACACCGCCGATGAGCGCATCGGCTGGCACGACACAGTTGTCAAAGATGACATCGCAGGTATGCGCGCCTTTTTGACCCATTTTTTTATCAATTTTGCCCAAGGTAATACCCGGCGTGTCACTCTCCACAATAAATGCCGAAATGCCGCCAGCGCGTTTGTTTTGTGGGTCAGTACGTGCCATGACAGTGAAGATGCCCGCTTGCGGGGCGTTGGTGATATAGCGCTTGGTACCGTTGATGATATAAGTATCACCATCTCTAACAGCAGTTGTCTTTAATGAGGCCGCATCTGAGCCTGAGTCAGGCTCGGTCAAGCAAAATGAACCAATGATCTCACCGCTGGCAAGGCGAGGCAGATATTTCTGCTTTTGCGCTTCCGTGCCATCAATCACAAGACCAGATGAGCCAATACCATTATTTGTCCCTATTAATGAGCGAAACGCGGGGGAGGTGCGTCCCAGCTCAAATGCCAAGGTCACTTCTTCTTCCATCGTGACACCCAGTCCGCCGTACTCTTCAGGAATAGTTAGCCCAAACAGCCCAAGCTCGCGCATCTGCTCGATGATCTCTTCTGGTAGGCGATCGTTTTCTGCCACCCAGTGCTCCAGAGGAACGAGTTGGTCATTAACGAAGTTGCGGATGGTATGAGTGATATGGTCGAGGGTTTCTTTATCTCTAATCATATGAGTCTTCCTTGTTGGATAAATGCCTGTTTGATTGATGACTGATAGTCATAATGGTTTTTAACCTGATAGTCATAACGGCTTTTTGACGATGTTAGTCATGTGACGTCCTTGGATGATTAGCATAATCGATGAATAAGTAAATTACAATAGTTTTGGTTTAAAAAACCGCATTGCGGTATTTTTATTATAAATATGATAATTATTCTCTATAATTTTTCTCATTTAACCAATTTTTGCCCTTCACAAACCAAAATAAACAGTATATATTGATATTAAATACCGCATAGCGATATTTTTATTTCAAAATAATCGTTTTAATATGTTTTTGTACTTTATTATGTATTTGTACTTTATATCGGAATGAGGTTTAAGGAGTGGATCATGGAAGAGCAACTCATTATTTGTGAAAAACCAAAAGAGGGCGTGAGTGTCATCACGCTCAATCGACCCAAAGTGCGCAATGCACTAAACAGTGAGCTACGCCAACAAATGGCAGATTTGTTCATTCAGTTAAATGATGATCCACACACCAAGGCGATCGTGCTGACGGGTGGTGATAAGGTGTTTGCCGCTGGTGCCGACATCAATGATTTTTTGACGACTGGCACAGCAGATATGTATTTGCGTCGTAGCGAGCGCTATTGGGATGCCATCACTCATTGCCGCAAGCCCATCATCGCGGCTGTCAATGGTTACGCACTTGGCGGTGGCTGTGAGCTGGCCATGCATGCTGACATCATCATCGCTGGCAAATCTGCCAAATTTGGGCAGCCCGAGATCAAAATAGGACTGATGCCAGGAGCAGGAGGCACGCAGCGTTTGTTTCGTGCCATTGGCAAACACAAGGCCATGAAGATGGTACTGACTGGCGATATGATCAGTGCTGATGAGGCGGACACAATGGGGCTGGTCTCTGAAGTCGTCGACGATGAGGCTACCATCACTCGCGCCATTGAGATTGCTGAGCAGCTATCAAACTATTCTCCTATTGCCTTAGCGCAAATCAAGGAGGTGGCAACGCTGGGTGCTGATATGCCTTTAGAAGGCGCGTTAGCACTGGAGCGTAAAGCCTTTCAGATTCTGTTTGATACGCATGACCAAAAAGAAGGCGCCAAAGCTTTTTTGGAAAAGCGCCCTGCAGAGTATAAAGGCTATTAAGGGGCAGATGCCGCTTATCTCTTTTGTCCACGCCGACCAACTCCTATCGCAAACTATGTAGAGAATCATTATGACCGTGAATACACTTGCCATTGTTGGCACTGGTATTATGGGTATGGGTATTGCCCAAATTGCTGCCCAAGCTGGTATCCAAGTCCTTTTATATGACGCCAAAGCAGGCGCAGCTGAGCAAGGACGACACTCCTTGCAAGCCATGCTCGAAAAGCTCACCGCTAAAGGCAAATTCAGCGATGACGAGCTACAAGCTATGCTAAACCGTTTAACCGTCGTTCAAGAGTTAAACCAAATCGCGACCGCTGAGATCGTGGTTGAAGCCATTATCGAAAACTTAGACATCAAAAAACAGCTTTTTGCCCAGTTAGAAAGTGTGGTTACCGCCGATACTATTTTGGCGACCAATACCTCCTCATTATCAGTCACGGCAATTGCTGCTGACTGTGAATATCCAGAGCGCGTGGCAGGGTTTCATTTCTTTAACCCCGTAGCACTGATGAAAATTGTAGAAATTATTCCGGGCCTTTCTACTCAGCAATCAGTTATTGACGCGCTCACTGATTTGGCCAAGCGGATGGGACATCTGGGCGTGGTCGCAAAAGACACACCGGGTTTCATCGTCAACCATGGTGGCAGAGCCTATGGCACCGAAGCGTTAAAAATACTGGGTGAAGGCGTCGCAAGTTTTGAGCAAATAGACCGCATTTTACGAGAGGGCGCCGGCTTTCGCATGGGGCCGTTTGAGCTGTTAGATCTGACGGGCATTGATGTGTCACACCCCGTGATGGAGTCAATTTACGACCAGTTTTATCATGAAGCGCGCTATCGCCCGCATCCATTAACTCGTCAAATGCTGGTAGGCAAAAAGCTCGGCCGTAAAGTTGGCGGCGGTTTTTATCAATACGAAAAAGGTCAAAAGATTTCTGTAGATAGCGCTCAGAATCAATCGTCTAAGGCGGCGGCGCTTATAGCTGATGCCACTATTAGCTCAGTTTGGATTGGCGCTGATTTGGCAGAAGATAAGACGCAGCTGGTCGATTACCTAAATGCTCATGACGTCACTATCGATGACAACGACACACCACACCCTGATAGTTTGGTGCTACTCGCCATCTATGGCGAAGATACGACCAATGCCGCGATTCGTTATCAGGTTGATCCCAAGCAAGCCGTTGCCATTGATATGCTCACCGAACTTACAAAGCATCGTACGTTGATGCCAAGCATCGTCACGCAAGAACGATTCGTGGCGCAAGCTTATGCATTATTTGGCAGTAGCACGGGTAATAAAGGCTCAGATAGTCGTGAAGCAGATGCGCAGGAGGCGGGTAGTGCCACGCTGATTGCCGAAAGTACAGGTTTTGTGGCACAGCGGGTGGTCGCCATGGTAATCAATCTCGGCTGTGATATCGCCATGCAAAAAATTGCCACGCCAGAGGATATCGATAATGCCGTCAAGCTTGGGCTGGGGTATCCGTATGGCCCGATCTCTTGGGGCGATCATCTTGGTGCCTCGCGTGTGCTGCTCATTTTAGAGCGTATTTACGCGCTCACAGGCGACCCACGCTATCGCCCAAGCCCTTGGTTACAGCGCCGCGCCAAGCTGGCTGTGTCATTGTTCACTCAGCAGGCCATTTATTAGTACAAACAACAAAATATCGTTATAAAACTATTTATTCAAAGTGAAAAAATACAACAAGGACACGTTATGTTAGATGCCTATATTTATGATGGATTAAGAAGCCCTTTTGGTCGCTATGTCGGTGCATTGGCAACGGTGCGTCCTGATGATCTGGTTGCCACCGTGATAAAAGCGCTGGTCGAAAAACATCAATTGCCGAGCGATGTGTTTGATGAAGTGCTGCTAGGCAGTGCCAACCAAGCGGGCGAGGACTCTCGTAACATCGCGCGCAATGCCGCTCTGTTAGCAGGGCTGGATGTCACCACGCCGGGTCAGACCGTCAACCGCTTATGTGCGTCAGGTCTGTCTACCGTGGTCGATGCTGCTCGCAGTATTACGTGTCATGAAGGGGATATTATTTTGGCGGGTGGGGTCGAGTCGATGACGCGTGCGCCTTTTGTCTTTGCCAAGACAGAAAAGCCGTTTAGCCGTGACTTTAAAGTATTTGATACGACCATCGGTAGCCGTTTTCCTAACCCAAAGATTATTGAGCAGTTCGGTAGCGATACCATGCCGCAGACGGGTGACAATGTTGCTCATAAATATGGCATTACGCGCGAGGAAGCCGATAAGTTTGCCGCCGCATCGCAATCCAAATATCAAGCTGCCAAGCAAGCAGGATTCTTTGACGATGAGATAACGCCTATCACCGTCCCACAAGGTAAAAAGTTGCCCGAAAAAGTCGTTACCGATGATGAGCATCCTCGTGCCAGCTCCGATATTGCAGCGCTACAAAAGCTTAAACCTTTAAATGAAAATGGCATAGTTACGGCAGGTAATGCCTCCGGTATCAATGACGGCGCAGCTGCGCTTATCATCGGCTCAAAACAAGCAGAAGAGAAGCTAGGCTTTAAGCCCATTGCCAAAATTTTGTCATCGGGTGCGATGGGTGTTGAACCCAATATCATGGGCGTGGGTCCTGTTGAGGCGATTAAGCTGGCATTAAAGCGTGCGGATTTAACGCTAGATGACATGTCTGTCATTGAGATTAATGAAGCCTTTGCCTCACAGGTACTGGGTTGTCTAAAAGGGTTGGATATTGATTTTGATGATAAGCGCGTCAATCCTAATGGCGGCGCCATCGCGGTCGGGCATCCGCTGGGCGCATCTGGTGCACGAATCGCTTTGAGTACCGCTCGAGAATTACAGCGTACGGGCGGTAAATATGCAGTGGTTAGCCTATGCATTGGCATCGGGCAAGGGCTTGCCATGGTGATAGAGCGCGTCTGATATTAAAAGCACGCGCCACATTACTGATTATCAAGAACAGTTTATTATCAAGGATGACACTATGACCACCATACTCAACGAACACGACAACTACCATCAGGCCGAAGAAGCGTATGGGTTTCCGTTAATTATTAAGCAGCTACTCAACCGTGCCAAAATCGCTTCCACCAACCAAACCATTAGCTATGCGGACAAAGTGACTTATACTTATGCTGAGTTTTTTAAGCGTATCAATCGCTTGGCCAATGTCTTAAAAAACATGGGTTTGCAGGCAGGTGATGTGGTCGCGGTCATGGATTGGGACAGTCATCGTTACCTTGAGGCATACTTTGCCGTGCCGATGTCGGGCATGATTTTACAAACGGTCAATGTGCGCTTATCTGAAGATAAAGTGCTGTACACCGTCAACCATGCTGCACCCAAAGCACTGCTGTTAAATGCTGAATTTGCGCCGATGATCAAAGATTATCGTGACGATGCACCGTCTATTGAGCATGTCATCTGGGCAGACGATGCAGAGGATGACAATGCAAGTAGTGAGAAAGCTGAGCTGCCTGACTATGTTGACGGTGAATATGAGGCGCTATTAGCAGCTGCTAGTGACGAGTTTGACTTCCCAGATTTTGATGAAAACACCATCGCGACCACCTTTTATACCAGTGGGACGACAGGCGATCCAAAAGGAGTTTTCTTTACCCATCGCCAGATCGTACTACAGACGATGGCAAGCACTTTGGCATCAGCGCTCAATGCCGAAGGTCAAGGCGCGCGCTACGACGATGTCTATATGCCAATGACGCCTTTATTCCATGTTCATGCGTGGTGCTGGCCATATGGCGCAACAATGATAGGGCTAAACCAAGTATATCCGGGGCGCTATCTAGCTCCAAAGCTTGTCGATTTGATTGAGCAGCATAAAGTCACGCTATCGCATGGCGTCCCCGCCATATTGCAGATGCTCCTCAAAGAAATGGCCGCGCGCGGTCGTAAGTTTGAGAATCTCAAACTACTGCTAGGGGGCTCAAAGCTCAATGAGGGCTTAGCTAAAGCCGCTATCGAGTGCGGTATTGAGTTTATGTCAGGGTTTGGGATGTCAGAGTCCTGCCCTGTGCTGTCTCGAGCGGTATTCGATGACAAAACCGAGTCAATGACCCTAGAGGACAATCTCAATTATCGCTGTCTGTCAGGCTCGCCCATCATGCTGGTATCGATGGAAATTTGGGACGAAAATGGTCAACCCCAACCGATGGATGGTGAGTCGACAGGCGAGCTTGTGATACGAGCGCCGTGGCTAACGCAAAGCTACTTTAAAAATCCCGATGCAGGCAATGCGTTATGGAAAGGCGGCTGGATGCATACGCAAGACATTGCCTGCATAAGCGCCGATGGTACGCTGAGCATCACCGATAGACTAAAAGACGTTATCAAGTCTGGTGGCGAATGGGTGTCCTCGCTTGAGGTTGAGACGATTCTATCCTTTCACCCAAGCGTTGCTGATATCGCGGTAATTGGTGTCCCAGATACGCGCTGGGGCGAGCGCCCTCTTGCATTGGTCGTGCTAAAACCAGACTATGCCGATACAACGTCGACAGATATTTTGGCACTGGGTCATCAAGCGGTTGAGAGAGGTCATTTGCCAAAATATGGCGTCCCAAGTGAAGTGAGGTTCTTATCCGAGATGCCAAAAACCAGCGTCGGTAAACTCGATAAAAAACGCATGCGCTCGATGTATTCAGAAAACCTCATCTAGCCAAATAGACCTGTCACCATCACAGCGAGTTTACTAACAGAAAAGACGTATATAAACCCTAGTATCTGCATAAATGCTAGGGATGGAGGAGGTGTGTGTCATGAGTACCCTGAGTCACACGCATCATCTATATAACAAAACCTACCTAATAAAAAGAGACAAGCTATGGAAGCGGTTCCTACATTTCCAGAAATACAAGAAGCTGTCACCAGTGATGACAGTCATCCATTACACGACTTTACGGTGATCTACCCTCAACAAGTGGAATGGGGTGATATGGATACCTTTGGTCATGTCAACAATGTGGTCTATTACGAATACTCTCAAAATGCTCGTATTTACTACAACAGGCGGCTTGGTTTATTTAATGAAAAAACGTTTTCGGTGATGGCGGCCTCGTCATGTCGATACCTTACTCCAGTTGCTTATCCTGATACGTTGTGGATCGGCGTCAAGGTCAAAAAAATCGGCAACTCAAGTCTGGTGCACGAATACACCTATTATAGTACCGCACTAAAAAAAGTCGTTGCAATCGGTGAGTCGGTTTTGGTCTATCTCGATAAATTGAGCGGACAAAAAAAGCCAATCGATGAGACGCAAAAAGAAGCCATTGCAGCATTAGAGAGTATCGACCAAGAAGCATAACACCCAATAGAACATCAATTCGTTACTGACTCTTTGATGAGACAGCAGGTAATAGGTAGGAGGCAATTTATAAAAAACGCATTCATGGTTATGAAGTAAAGAGCGCGTAATCGCCATTGGCATTGATAAGGATATCAACATATAACAGGGAAGAGAGGAATGATGCTTTATACAAAAAGGCTATCTATAGGATTGGCTATGGTAGCAACCTGCGCATCTGCGCAAGCGATCGATATTGTGACAACGGGCGATACAACATTGAGTATCGGGGGTTATATCAAAGCAGAAGGGGCATTTAATTCGCCTGATGAGGGAGATTCAGAATTTAAAGGAAACTTACGCCAGTCACGTATTAATATGAAGACGACCAAGTCTGTGGAGGATAAAAAGCTCACAGGTTTTATTGAAGGCGATTTTTATGGGGATTATGCCAAGGGCGGATCCAACCTGCGCTTGCGCCATGCTTATGTGCAAGTGGATGATCTGACAGTGGGTAAAACGTGGAACGGTCAATTTTTGGCCGTTGCACCCCTCTCCACCGAGCAGCTTGATTTTTGGGGAACAGGTATCGGCACAGCCTCCGGTGGCGGCTCATACATTCGTCCAGATTTGACGGTGCATTACACTTACAAGGGGCTGCGTTTTACCGCTCAAGACCCCGTGTATGACGATGCCAGCCTGCCTGACATGGTGGTCAGCTACAAAGATAAGATAGCCAATCTCGACTATAATGTCGCTGTCACGGCGCGTGAGGCTGAGAACGGAGAGGACTCGGATGTGGGCGTCGGCGTGTCTTTAGCAGGCAAGCTGGCTTTGGGAGAGCATTCGCTCCATGGTAGTGTGTTCAATGGTAAAGGCATGGGTGCTTATTCTGCCATATGTGTGGGCGGGCCGCTTATTATGAATGGCGGTGCCGATTGTGACGCTGAAGATGGCAAACTGATCTCTCAGACAGGTTATAGTGTTGGTTATAAGCATCAGTTCTCTCAAAAACTGCGTGGCAACTTGCGTTATGGTGAGGTCAATGTCGATGACGCGGCAAATACCTCTGCCAATGTCAAAAGCGCCAACCTTATCTATGAGTATCTGCCAGATTTAGACTTGGGGATTGAGTGGCGAGAGCAAAGTGCGACGACCTTTCCATGGATGCCAGCAGGTCAGCAAATTGAAATAATGGCCAAATACGAGTTTTGAGAGTGATGAATTGAGAGGGGTGCTATTTTTAATGATATTTATAATATAGCTCACGATAGACTTGTCATGCTACCAAGCGCATTAAACAACACCCTAGACATTTATCAATGCATGGGGTGTTTTGGTGAGGGTCGCTAATAGTTATCTACAAGTGTTGTATCGATTCATCCCAATAGGGCGGTGAACCGTAATACCCTTCGATAAAATCGATAAAACATCTGATTTTGTGCGGCAACAGCTTTCGATGGGCGTACACCGCATACAACCCCAATGTCTCGGGTTCATAATCAGGTAACACCATCATAAGCTTCCCTTTACTCAGTGCTTCGCTTGCAATAAACGTGGGCTGTAATGCTATTCCAGCGCCAGCCACTGCCGCATTGACAAGCAAATCTCCGTTATTACTGCTCAGCTCTGGGCTTAGCTGATTGGTCGCATCTAGCCACTGATAAATATCTTCTTTGCCGTATTTTTCCATATAACTGTAATGCAAATACCGATGGTTTTTTAGGTCTTCAGGTTTGCTGGGCACGCCATATTTCTCTAGATAGGCAGGGGAAGCACACAAGATGACGCGGACAGGCGCAACTTGCTTAGCAATCAGTGACGAGCTTTTGAGCTGACCGATGCGCAGCGCCACATCAAATCCTTCTTCAACGATATCTACTTTGCGGTCGTTGAGCTGCAAATCGACATTGACCGAAGGATAACGTGTCTGAAAATCCGTCACCAATTTTGCCATATGTTTGAGGGCAAAGGACACAGGCGCGCTTATTCTCAATGTGCCTTTTGGGTTCTGCTGAAACCCACCTAATTTGGACTCCATATCATCGATACTGAGTAACACTTGCTGTGCATGCTCGAAATAGTGAGTACCTGCCTCCGTCAGACTGACTTTACGGGTCGTGCGGTTCAGTAAGCGTATATCCAGTCGCTCTTCTAGCTTTGACACATATTTGCTCACCAACTGCGGCGACAGTTGCATGGCTGTAGCGGCATTGCTAAAACTGCCCTCAATCACCACTGATACAAACGCCCGCATCGCATCAATTCTATCCATTATTCAGGTTTTCCTTCCAGCGGTTATCAATATTCTCTCGTCAGTCATCTTACGCTGTTGCTTCACCGATAGTAAAGTCGTGCGTTCTATTGACCTTGGATAGCAGCGTTGATTTTTCATCTAAAATGTTTCTATTTAATATAAATGATAATGGGGCTGTAGTAGATAAGCACTATGCTAGACTACTTTTATG
The DNA here is from genome assembly GCF_001854065.1 of Psychrobacter sp. AntiMn-1. Lineage (NCBI taxonomy): Bacteria > Pseudomonadati > Pseudomonadota > Gammaproteobacteria > Moraxellales > Moraxellaceae > Psychrobacter > Psychrobacter sp. AntiMn-1. The sequence continues at coordinate 412,533 of NZ_CP012969.1, forward strand.
AAGATAACCCGTTGTAAACTAAGTAAAAAAGTACAGCGAAGGCTGTTAGGGTTTTTCACAGCTGAAGTGACTGCTAGAACAGCCGCAGATTTGCTTGATATTCAGCCTAATACTGCTTCACTTTTTTATCATAAAATAAGACTTGTGATAGATGACCATCTCTCATTAGAAGCTGATGAGCTTTTTGATGGTGAGGTCGAATTAGATGAAAGTTACTTTGGCGGTGTACACAAAGGTAAAAGAGGTCGCGGGGTCGTAGCAGACACCAAGCAGACCACGCTAATGCCTGCCATTAAGCGTAACATCAAGCCTGACAGCTTTGTTTATACGGATAGCTATCGAAGTTACAATGCACTGGATGTGAGCGAGTTTAAACATTTCAGAGTCAATCACTCTATAGAGTTTATTTGCGGTAAAAACAATCACATCAATGGCATTGAGAACTTTTGGAATCAGTCTAAATGAACACTCAGAAAGTATAATGGAATCGATAAGAAGCACTTCCATTTATTTTTAAAAGAGTGTGAGTTTAGATTCAACTATGGTTCACCATCTAATCAGCTGAAAACCTTGAGAAAATGGTGTGATATTTAATCCTTGAAGAAATTCAATCTGCAATCGTCTTTGCTTATACTGCTTTAGAAGCACTTGCTAATCTTAGTATTCCTCATGGGCACATTTACCAAGCTAAGAAAAACTCAAAAGGTATTATAGAGTCATACGATAAAGTAGCCATTAAGCGGTGGCTTAGTTTAAAAACTAAGATTAAATACATTCTTCCTGAGTTGTACGAAACTAAGGCTGTAGAAAAGCAAAAATGGTGGGGACATTTTGTTACTCTTGAAGAGTACAGAAATGAGATAATCCACCAGAAATCTATCGATGCAACTGAGTTTTATAAAGCATATTTCAAAGACTCTATTTTTAATATTATCAACTGCATATAGTCGAACCACTATTAAAGTGTTACAGCGTTAGACTCGTTTAGCCTACTACTGTAGTACCTGCACTCGTCTGCCTTGTACCACTTTTAATATTGATTGACTATAGAGCCCGTAATATCATTTTTCTACGTAGCTCATCAGGCTAATGGTAAAACTAATGAAGTGTGGCCTTGGTTAAAAGACCATATTGATATTCCATCGGTAGAGTTTCAGCAAAATCAATTTGAAGTTACTGGGAGTGTTCATCAAGGCTTCAACTAATCGTTATAATAAGCCATTAAAATATACAAAAAATGGCTGTTTTTTTAACTTTTTATTTCAGGAGCTATTTGATTTTCTTAATGATCCGTGGGTATAACTCTGATCATTGCCTAACTTATTTCATGATGACATCAAAGAGTACATTTAGCCAGTTATAAGCGCTGAGCGTTTTATACCTTCCAAGCCAATTTAGTTTCCACCACTACCCAAGCAGTGGAAACTGATACATATTGGCATAAATCAGTGTGGCCACAAACACCATGATGACGCCCAGCCATACCAGTGAGATTTGTCCTTTTGACCATGACATGTGCCAATTAATCTTACCCCTTGCGGTCAGCCACTCCGTCACACTGATCGCAATGATCAGCCACAGCGACCCCACCAAAAACCCGCCTAGCACATCGCTCAGATAGTGCTCGTTTAACACGATTCTACTCAGTCCAATCAGCACACACAGCAAAACAGCCAGTGAGAGCAGCCGGACTTGACGAACAAAGCGACTGCTAAAACGAATCGCCATATAACCCAAAAACCCATAGAGCGCGATGCTGACCGTCGCATGACCACTTGGGAATGAGTAGGTATGCTCATGCAACAAAATATCGACAGGGCGTGCGCGTTGAAACACCATTTTATTCACAAAGGTAAAGGCTGTGCTGCCGATGGTCGAGACCAGTAGTCCTATAATGACGTAAGGCCGGCGCACCACCATACACAAAATGGCAGTCAGTACGACAATCAGGCAAGTGACGGGCGTAGAGCCCAAACTGGTGATCAACACAAAGATATCTATGATGCCAGACTCGCGCAGTACGCTCATATGCTGCGATACAAACAAATCAGTGGTCACGATAGAGTCGGCCTCCACCACATCCTCAACCAAACCTGCAAACACTGCCAAAATATATACATTGAGCAGCGTTAAAACCGTGAGTATCAGACCAGAAAAATGACCGCGGGCAAAGCGCTTGGCGATAAAGCCAAACAATACAGGGTATTTGTCCTGTAAACGTGTGATCAAGGGTAGGCGGGCGATATGTCCACGCAGCCACAGCTCACCGCGTGAGATCAGACTGAGCGCGGGCTTGCCATAATGAATCAATACATATTGTAGCACCCACAAGAAAACAACGATGCACAATAGCGCCATCGCCAAACTGAATAACTGCTGGTTTTCTTGTATAAATGCGATCATGAACAGAGAAGCCTTTGTGTCGTGCGTCATAAAAATGGGACAGATGGAGGTGGCTTGGCAACGCGCCAAATAATAAATGCCGAATATCAAATACCAGATACTAAATCAGAAGCGGCTGCTACTGTAGCAGACCTATTGATGATTGCTGTCTGCTTTTGTTTACGGTGTGTCAATGCAGAAAAACCCCATTGATGAGATGACTGACCAGACTCTTTTCTTCAGACCCTTACTATGTTTGATAGTCTTGGTGTCCAACCAATTAACAACACTACGTTGATAATTATTCAATATAACTTGGCTTACTCTTCCATAACGATGATAGTAAAGTATGTTTATACCAATATCTAAACACTTTATCTTACTATTACGTTATGGAGTACTCATCAATGCAATCCTCATTATTCAATAGAGTTTTAACATCGAAAGCTGGCACAGCTGCCTTAATCCTTCGTGTACCTGTGGGCCTAATTTTGATGGCACATGGCGCGCAAAAGCTATTTGGCTGGTTTGGCGGCAATGGGCTGGCAGGTACGGCAGGCTGGTTGAGCAGTATGGGTATGGAGCCCGGCTACCTGATGGCTATCTTAGCAGGCGGTGCTGAGTTTTTTGGTGGTCTTGCGTTAGTATTAGGATTATTAACGAGACCTGCAGCATTGATCGCCGCTTTTACGATGTTAGTTGCTATTTTTTCTGTCCATATCGGTAGTGGCTTATTCATTGCCAATGGCGGCTACGAATATGCATTGACCTTGATGGTGGCGCTGCTGGCACTGGTGGTACAAGGTGGCGGTGCGATAAGTATGGATAAGGTATTATCAAAAAATCTAGGGCGAGCTTAAGCGGATTGTGTAATAGTTACCTTTAATGGCTATCAGTAACACTAAAAAAGTGTCACCTTCAAGATCGTCATGACTCACGTTAACCGCTTTATATCAACCAATAAAACCATCTTATAAAAGTGACAAGGAGAAAGTGATGAGCATATACACATCTAACGAGGCAGTAAGCCTGCCTGTATTCTTTATACCGCATGGCGCAGGACCTTGTTTTTTTATGGATTGGCAACCTGCGGATACATGGGACGGTATGGCAAGTTTTTTAGCGAGCATTACCACTCGATTACCTGAGCGACCAAAAGCTATCTTGATCATTAGCGGCCATTGGCAGACGCCTGAATTTCGTATCACCTCTGGCGCAAAACCTGATCTGATTTACGATTATTATGGCTTTCCTGAGCATACTTATGATTTGGCTTACCCGGCATCAGGTGCGCCCGCGTTGTCTGAGCGAGTCAGTAATCTGCTGACAGCGGCAGGCATTCCAAATGAGCAAGATGCGGCGCGTGGATTTGATCACGGCGTCTTTATACCGTTAAAGGTAATGTTCCCTGAGGCAGATATTCCCGTGGTACAGATGTCACTACGTAATGATCTCGACCCAGAAGCGCATCTGGCAGCAGGTCAAGCCCTGCAATCATTACGCCAAGAAGGGGTGTTGATCATCGGTAGCGGTATGAGTTTTCATAATATGCGCGGCTATGGTGATGCAAACTTCACCGCACCGTCTGAAGTTTTTGACGACTGGCTGACCGATACTGTCGCAGCGGATTGGGAGACGCGATGGTCAGCACTGGCTAACTGGTCAAAAGCCCCTTATGCAACAGCCTCACATCCATTAGGCGCAGAGGAGCATTTGCTACCGCTGATGGTGGCAGCAGGTGCAGCAGGCAATGATAAAGGGGATAAAATTTACTCTGAGCAAGTGCTAAAAACGCAGCTATCTGCTTTTCAGTTTGGATAAAGTCCAAGTAGAGAGCGCCATTCAGCTGATCACTTGAAAAAGAGGGCGTGATGACCAATAAAATAATACGCTACTGTATAGTGAAACCATTATAAAAATGGTATAGCAAGATTAAACGCTATTTTTCGCAGCCTCTGGAGACGCAGTCACAGCAAGCAAGAAAAGTAGCGTTTAATCGAGCGCGTTTCCTATGCTGTATCAATTTTATTGAGGTTCTACTGTATTAGATTGGCCCATATCTAGCATAAAACAGACTATCATATGTCTTTATGCCTCAATTGAGCTTATCAAATCCACTCATCACAACCCATCAAGGAGCGATCATGCGTATCACTGCCAATTTTGACGCAGGTAATATTGACGTACTTAATATAGAAGATAAAAATAATATTCAGCTCGCCATTCGTCCAGACGTTGGCGAAGAATTTTTTCAATGGTTTAACTTCCGTCTCTCTGGCGAGGTTGGAGGGAAGTACGTTCTCAATATTATGAATGCAGGTGAGGCTTCCTATCTCGAAGGGTGGGAGAATTATCAAGCAGTCGCTTCCTACGATCGTCAGCATTGGTTTCGTTTGCCTACTTCTTACCAAGATGGCAAATTAACCATCGTGGCAGAGCTGGCGTGCGAGACCATTCAAATTGCTTATTTTGCCCCTTATAGCTATGAGCGTCATCAAGATTTATTAGCCGCTGTACAGACACATCCGCTAGTGACGCTAGAGCATTTGGGTGACACGCTGGATAAGCGTGATTTGACTTTGGTCAAAATTGGTGATGGCGATACTAATAAACGCAATATTTGGATCACTGCGCGTCAGCATCCGGGTGAAACGATGGCGGAATGGCTGGTCGAAGGTTTGCTCTATAGCTTGTTAGACAGCGACAATGCCAATAGCAGGCTGTTATTAGATAAAGCCAATTTCTATATTGTGCCCAATATGAATCCTGATGGCAGTGTACGCGGGCATCTACGTACGAACGCCGCAGGTACGAATCTAAACCGTGAGTGGGCAAGTCCAAGCTTGGACAAAAGCCCTGAAGTGTTTTATGTGATTAAGAAGATGGAAGAGACGGGCGTTGATCTGTTTTATGATGTGCATGGCGATGAAGCATTGCCGTATGCATTCCTTGCGGGCTCTCAAGGCACGCCGAGTTATAATGAGCGCCTCGCACATCTACGTGATCGGTTTTCAGACGCATTGAAATTAGCCAATGCCGATTTTCAGACCGAGGTCGGCTATGAGATTGATGCGCCAGGTGAGGCGAACATGACGCTTGCAACCCATTGGGTCGCTGAGCGTTTTGATTGTCTTGCCAATACGTTAGAGATGCCATTTAAAGACAACGATAATCTACCTGATACAGAGATGGGCTGGTCACCAGAGCGTTCTATTCAGTTAGGGGAAGCATCGCTTATCGCTATGCTAGCCGTCGTTGACGATTTACGTTAATTGACGCTAACTGAAGATTTAGATAGACAGTCGTTGTTCAAACGCTAGTAAGTACTCACTTACTAGCGTTTTTTATTTATCAGATATTTATGTGTATAGTTATGATTTTCCTATAGTAAACAATTCTCTGCACACGACAAAAAAATCATCCCCACCCGATTTTCATAGGTTTAGGGGTTAAAAAGCTAACTAACTGTCGAAATACAGTCTTATCATTGTTAAAGAACACCAAGTGAAGGCCCTCAATCAACACATCCAGGCCAAGCGCAAACAAACTGGCTTGAGGTCGAGCGTTTGACTTTAACTTGCGCTTTAACGGCTTATCTTTGTCTTTATAAATACCGACATGATAAGCCCAACAAAATGCTAAGGCGTTCACTGCGACTAATTTACTGACCCGATCAAGATGGGTTAAGTGGGTATCTTCAAGATTAAAGCCACGGCCCTTTAGACAAGCAAATAAAGTCTCAATCTCCCAACGCTTAGCATAGCTTGTCATCGCATCCACTGTTTCTAGTTGATTGGTTGCGACAATCACTAAACCATAGTCTTTATCACGCTTGGCAAATACTCGAACCAAACAACCATCGACAGTCAGTATTCGCCCATGTCGATATGTTTCTTGATGGCTAACATGGCGCAATAACTCTTTAATCTGTACCAACTTGCCATGATGATTCTTAACTTTACTGTTCTTCTTAATCCGTATGGCAAAGGGTATGTGATTATTGGTGAGCCAGTTAAACCATTTTTCGCCAACAAACTCTCTGTCTGCTACTATCATCTCAAGGTTATCTTTGCCAAATTGTTTGATAAACCGCTCAATAAGTTCACAGCGTTCAAGATGGTTTGTATTACCTCGCTTATCTAGCATTTGCCAGTATAAGGGGATGGCTATCCCTTTATATACCACCCCTAACATAAAGATGTTGAGGTTACTTTTACCCCATTTCCAGTTGGTGCGGTCAATGGTTAAGGTGACTTCGCCTAGCCCAAATAGTCGATATATCATTAAAGCCAGTTGATCGTAGTCTATCCTCGCTTCGGCAAAAAATCGCTGTAGTCTGCGATAGTGACTGTCGGTCTTGCCACCCTTAGGAAGGTGTCTTGCTGTTTTTTTAAGATTACTGCTTTGAGCAGTAATCAGGGCTATTATCATTAGGCTCAAACAATTGATTCTTGCCTTGTTCATGCTCAGGTTTTGGGTTAAAGTCTCACTAAGTCTGTTAAAGTTTGGCATGGTCTATTCGTCTTAAAAATTACTATTATGCCTTTGCTTTAACAGACTTTTTTGTTTTTTTGTCGTGTGCAGAGTAAACAATTATATAAAGCGTTCGCCACTTTTAAAATAATACTGAAAAATGATCAATAGTGGCTGTATGAAGTACAACACTTTCATAACAATGGATACCATGACGGCGGATAAAATGTAGCGTGTACCTAATAATATAACCATAAGTTAAATAATCAGGATGGTTGCAATCATGAGTAAAACTAAAACAATTTTAATTACCGGTAGCACAGATGGCATTGGTAAGTTGGCTGCTTTAAAGCTAGCAGAGGCTGGGCATCAAGTGTACCTGCATGGCCGCGATGCTGACAAACTTGCCAGCGTCATTGCAGAAGTTCAAGCAGTGGCAACAGGCGACGCGGTAGATCATATTGATGGATTTGTCGCTGATTTCTCTGACTTAACGGCTGTACTCAAGATGGCCACAGACGTCAATAAAAAGCTACCAAAGCTGGATGTATTGATAAACAACGCAGGGATTTATACCACGGCATCAGCGATGACTAAAGATGGTTTGGACGTACGCTTTGTGGTCAATTACCTAGCGCCTTATGAGCTGACCAATGCTTTATTACCTTTACTCAAGCAATCTAGTAAAGCGCGTATTGTGAATCTGAGCTCGGCTGCTCAAGCACCAATATCATATAAGGCATTTGTAGGACAAGAGCGTCTCGATGACAAAGCTGCCTATGCGCAAAGTAAGCTGGCGCTCACGATGTGGAGTATGGATTTGGCAGACAGAGTCGCTAGCGATGGTATCAATGTGATCGCTGTTAACCCAGGCTCACTGCTGAACACCAAGATGGTTGATGAAGCCTACGGTCATCACTGGTCATCAGCAGATAAAGGCGCAAATATCTTAACGGCATTGGCGGTCTCGGACGAGTTCGCGGACGACACGGGTAAATACTTTGACAACGATATCAAAGATGGTACACATGGCGATGCTAGGGGCGAATTTGGTCAACCGCATGCCGATGCGTTAGACAAAGAAGCCATTGCAGAGCTAGAAAGCCAAACACAGCAGGTGTTACAGTCGTTATATTAAAAATAGGGGCTGTCCTAGATAAGTAAAATTATTTAGGATAGTACTATGAGAAAGAGTAAACTAAGTTGGTATAAACAAAACAGACTCATCGAGCTATTTGTTGCCGGTTCTACCGCGAGAACAGCAGCAAGCCTAATTGGTGTTAATAAAACCACAGCCAGTTATTACTTTCATAGGCTACGAGTGCTTATTTACGAGAATAGTCAAGACCCTGGTCTATTTGAAGGCGAAATCGAAGTAGATGAATCATACTTTGGTGGCACTCGTAAAGGCAAGCGAGGGCGAGGTGCTGGTAGCAAAGTGCCCGTGTTTGGCCTATTAAAGCGTAAGTGAAGCCTGATAGCATTGTTTATACTGACTCATTTAAAAGCTATAACGCATTAGATGTCAGTGAGTTTACTCATTATCTCATCAACCACTCCAAAACCTTTGTTAATGACAAGAATCATATTAATGGTATAGAGAACTTCTGGAACCAAGCTAAACGGCATCTACGCAAGTTTAACGGGGTTCCAAAAGAGCATTTTCACCTCTATTTAAAGGAATGTGAGTGGCGTTTTAATCACAGTGACCCAAAGTCGCAATTACTACAATTAAAACAATGGATTAAACAGGGTTTGAACTAGTTATCTAGGACAGCCCCTTACATTTTATTTAGTACAGGCGAAGGTGAAGGGGGATATCTGTACAATATAGAAGATGACAGTGTATGGGATTTTCAGATGGGACAGCTACAGCAACTAGCGGACGGTACATTACCGCATTGGGATAGCTTCTATGAGTTTATGGAGTGGTACTTGACCGATGAAAATGAGGCTTAACGCTCGATGATTTTTATCATAGAGCCTAAGGTAATCAGTTAGGCTTTATATTTTTAATAGTAAATAGTATGAAAAAGCACCTTGGGAGTCAGGAAAAATTCATACCCGTTATAGTCAACCAATATTAAAAGTGGTACAAGGCAGACGAGTGCAAGTACTACAGTAGTAGGCTAAACGAGTCTAACGCTGTAACACTTTAATAGTGGTTCGACTATATCCAACTCTTAGAGCAATACGCATCGATATAGATATTTTATTTCGTGGTATCCAAAGATATAAACCATCACTCCCATATCTCATCCAACACCCTAAACCAATTCTTTGACGTGATCTTTTCAATAAGCGCATCAGAGAAGTGACGTTGTTGCATCCGCTCAATCAGCTTAGAGATTTGACTGATATCAGACAATTCATCAGGTAATAGACAACCATCGAAATCAGAGCCAAAGCCAACGTGATCTTCGCCCAAATGGTCAATCAGATAAGCAAGATGATCGACGATCACATCAAGTGAGGTATGCGTATCTCGCTGCCCATCCGCACGTAGAAACGCCACGTCGAAGTTCACCCCAACCAGACCACCATTTTGTTTAATGGCAGCCAGTTGTCGATCAGTCAGGTTTCTTGCTTGCGCGCATAAGGCGTGCGCATTGGAATGCGTTGCGACAATCGGCTGATCGGCAATCTCTAACGTATCCCAAAACGCCCGCTCATTCATATGCGACACATCAATCAGCATATGCTTATCACGGCACGCTAAAATAAGGTCTTTACCTGCCTCGGTGAGTCCAGAGCCTGTGTCTGGCGAATGCGGAAAAGACGCATTTAAGCCATCACCGAACAGGCTTTTTCTATTCCACAGTGGGCCAATGCTTCTGAGTCCTGCCTCATAAAACACATCCAGCAAGTCAGGCTCAATAGCTAAAAACTCAGCGCCTTCAAGATGCAAAACGATGGCCAGTTGCTGGTTCTGCTGACAGGCTTTTATTTGTGCAACAGACGTACAGATCTGAATCTGACCGTCTGATCGCGCCTGCAATTGCTGGGCAAGTTCTAGTTGCGCACAGCAAATATCAACGATTTCTTGCGCGGTGAAGTCTGAGTTTGACGGGTTGGATAACTTATCAGGATGGTTGTTTTTTACATAAGCGTAGGGCGGTAAGAAAATAGAAAACAAGCCGCCCATCCATCTTGCTCGTCGGCAACGCTTTAAATCTAAATGTCCCGGTAGTGTGCCATAAATAAAATCATGCACAGGGTCAGCCGCTGAGCTGAGCCAAAGGCGGGTTAATAAATCATTGTGTCCATCAAAGACTATAGGCTGGGTCATGGTCGCTTTATTCATTCTGTCACCGTCTGCGTTGGGATGCGCGCCTCTTTGCTGAGTAGCTTAGAGTTTTTGGGGTTCCTAAAGCGTAAGTCTTCAAAGGCGACGGGCGTTTCACTATTGATGCGCGCCTCTTCAATTAAATAATGATAAGGTGATTTGCCGCACACAGGATCGGCGTTTTTGGCATCGCCCGTCAGCATAAACGCTTGGCAACGGCAGCCGCCATAATCGCGTTCTTTATCGGGGCAGCTTTGGCACATGTCAGGCATCCATTCATCACCGCGATACTGATTAAAGCTCGCCGAGTCATACCAGATGTCTTTTAGCGGTGTTTGCTTGACGTTCGGAAATGCTATCGGCAGCTGTCTTGCCGCATGACAGGGAAGCGCGGTGCCATCGGGCGCGACGGTCAAGAAAATCTTGCCCCAACCATCCATACACGCTTTTGGGCGCTCTTCGTAATAATCAGGGACGACAAAAATCAATTTGCACTTAATGCCCAGCTCGGCGATTTTTTTGCGGTACTCGTTGGTGATACGCTCGGCGCGCACGACTTGTTCTTTGGTCGGTAGTAGGCCTTCGATGTTTTCAAACGCCCAACCATAAAACTGGCAGATAGCCAATTCAACCGTATCCGCTTCCAGCTCTAAACACAGATCAATAATCTGGTCAATCTGATCGATATTTTGCCGATGAATCACAAAGTTAAGTACCATCGGATAGTCGTATTGTTTGACCAGACGTGACATCTCATACTTTTGCTCAAAAGCATGTTTTGAACCTGCCAAGGCATTGTTCACCGATGGATCACTGGCTTGGAAGCTGATCTGAATGTGCTGTAGGCCTGCTTCTTTTAGACTGGCAATGCGTGCTTCAGTCAGTCCCATACCTGAAGTAATGAGATTGGTATAAAAACCTTGCTTATGCGCATAAGCGACCAGCTCTTCTAGGTCTTGACGCACCAGTGGTTCACCGCCAGAAAACCCCAGCTGCACCGCGCCCATTTGCCGCGCTTGATCAAACACATCAAACCACTCCTGTGTCGTCAGCTCGTCTTTATACTGAGCATAATCAATGGGGTTTGAGCAATACGGGCATTGTAAGGGGCAGCGATAGGTCAACTCAGCGAGTAACCATAGCGGCAGTCCGACGGGTGCAGTCATACTAAATCAATCCAATGTTCACGCTGGGCGACCAGCATATATTCGATAATGTCTTGCTCGATTTCAGGCACGTCGCCAAACATGGCTTGCACCTTTTGGATAATATCAGCAACCGATGCGGTGCCATCGATATGTTGTCCAATGATACTGGCGCTGTCATTGAGTTTTATCATCCCCTCGGGGTAGAGCAGGACATACGCGTCTTGCGCTGGCTCAAACTGAAAGCGATAGCCATGACGCCATGTGGGAACCAGAGATTGATCCAGCTTAGGTAAACTAGTAGGGATACTCATTTGAACAATCCTTTATGCCAGACATTATCTGTGGTGACGCTTTGATAAGGCGCTTGGTCATGGACATAAGCGAGGCTCAAGGCATCCAATATCGTCCACAAAATATCGAGTTTAAATTGTAATATCTCAAGCATGCGTTCTTGCTGCTCTGCCGTTTTGAATGAGTCGAGGGTAATGGTCAGGCCATGCTCAACATCACGGCGCGCTTGGCTGAGGCGCGAGCGAAAATAGGTATAGCCTTCTTCTTTGATCCAAGGATAGTGCTTGGGCCAAGACTCTAAGCGTGATTGGTGAATCTGCGGGGCAAACAGCTCGGTCAATGAGCTACTAGCGGCCTCACGCCATGAGGTACGGCGTGCAAAGTTCACATAAGCATCAACAGCAAAACGCACACCGGGTAATACCAATTCTTCCGAAATCACCTGCTCACGCGTCAGACCGACCGCTTCTGCCAGACCGAGCCACGCCTCACGTCCTCCACCATCAGGATACACGCCGTCTTGGTCAATCATGCGCTGAATCCACTCTTGCCGCACGCGCTGATCGGGACAGTTCGCCATAATCGCCGCATCTTTTAGCGGGATATTGATTTGGTAATAAAACCGATTGGCGACCCACGCTTGGATTTGCTGCTGCGTGGCGCGCCCTTCGTGCATCATGATATGAAAAGGATGGTGGATATGATAATACTGACCTTTTGCCATAATCGCTTGTTCAAACGCTTCTGGACTTAAGGCGATATTGTCTTCTGTTATTGTTGTCATAGGATTGCCTTACCGTGTGTCTTACAGTTCTATCTGCATGCCATCGAACGCCACTTCAACGCCGTGCTGTTTTAATGTCGCGGCTTGTTCTGATTGCTCGTTTAATATCGGGTTGGTGTTATTAATATGAATGAGCACTTTGCGAGCATTGTCGAGCTGATCGAGATAATGCAGTGAGCCATCGTCACCACTGATGTGCAAATGCCCCATGTCTTGGCCTGTTTTGATGCCAACGCCGCGTTCTTGCATCTCGTTGTCTGTCCATAGTGTACCGTCAATCATCACGCAATCAGACGCTTTCATGATTTGCATCACGTCGTCATCAATTTTGCCCAAGCCTGGCGCGTAGAACAGCTGCTTTTGTGTTTTTAAATCTTTCACAATCAGCGCGATATTATCGCCATCATGAGGGTCATTGCGATGCGGCGAATACGGCGGCGCTGAGCTTCTAATCACCAAAGGTGTCAGTTCTAAATTGCTATAGCCGTCAATTTGAAAGCTTTGCTTTGGGTCGATTTGATTGTACTGTAGGCCGCCATTCCAGTGCTTTAGCATGTTGAACAGCGGAAATCCTGTGCTGAGATCGTCATGCACCATGTCCGTACACCAAACAGAGATGGGGCAGCCTTCACGTAGGGTCAACAATCCCGTGGTGTGGTCAAGCTGACTGTCCATCAATACCACATCGGTGATGCCTGTGTCTCGTAATTGACGCGCTGGCTGAGCCGCTTTAAAGTCATATAGCTGCTGGCGAATGTCTGGTGAAGCGTTAAACAAAATCCAGTCAACACCATTTTCTGATATGGCGATCGAGGACTGGGTACGGGTCTTTGCTTCGATGGTGCCTTGACGTACGCCGTGGCAGTTTTCGCAGTTACAGTTCCACTGCGGAAAACCGCCGCCCGCTGCTGAGCCTAAAACGTGAATATACATAGCGCAATATTTCCAAATGTCAAAAAAAGTAAAAGCCCTAATCATCTAGGGCTTTTAATGTATTCAGGTCTATGAGTTTTTAGCGTGATTCAAAATACATAGTGATTTCGAAACCGATACGGATGTCTTGAAAAGCGGGTTTAGTCCACTGCATGGGATTGCTCCAAAAAGTTATTATAGGACCATCGTTGAGATGAATGAAAGTAATTATCAATGGTATTATAAGCCGACCCTGAATGTCAATTTGTTAGATGTTAACTTTCAAACTCAACACACTCTAATATTTAGACTAAAAGCGATACGTCACTCTACCGACTACATTTAAAGGCTCGCCATACGTTAATCCAAAAAAATTTTCGCCAGCAAGATATTTTTGGTTGAATAAATTGTTGACGTTAAGCTGTGCTTCTTATATCTAAGAAATGTACTCGGACTGCCTTATAACCATAAACGTGTTTATCGCATCTACCGTGAGCTTGAATTAAACCTTAGAATAAAGCCTAAACGCCGTATTAAGCGAGACAAACCGCAAAAGCTTGCTGTGCCCACTTGCCTCATCGTAGGGTCTCAGGCGTGCAACCTATCTTTGGCGCTATGGCTTTGATGGCTGACCAAGTGGATGGGTAGTCGTCTTTAGTTTCAATTAGTATACAGACGGCGCGCTCTTTCATTTCAGGGGTATAGTTTCATGTTTTCATTGTCGTATTTTCTTGGAGCGTTGAGTCTCCGACAATCCCGGGGCGGTTCAATATTCAAGTCCTCACTAGGGTACTGTTATTACTATCTGAACATTCTATTAATTCATCGATCTTTAAAGTTCATAAAATCCAAGCTTCATAGAAGATAGTCAATACTAGGCCATCAATAACTCTACAGTGACCTCAAAATAATACTCATCTTTGATAGCAATATTTACTTTGCCTTTATGGGCATGAGTGATAGCCCGAACAATAGACAATCCTAGTCCTGTCCCTGAATGTTGACTGCTTGTCTTATCATGACGATAGAATCGTTCAAACAGCTTTTCAGCTTCACTCTGCTCTAGTGGTTTGTCTAAGCGATTAGTTAGGACGATTTTTAACAATCGTTGTTTTGCGGCTAGAGCTTCTTCTTTTGAACCATCAAGGCCGATGCCTGAGGTAATGATGGTAGCTGATACTGTGATAGTACTGGCACTAGCAGCGTAATAGATGGCATTTGACAGCAGATTAGCAAATAATCGCTGAAGCAAACCTTCATCACCTACTACTGTCACAAATTCACCCGATTTTTCAAAAGTGATCTCACGATCCTCGGCCAGCATTTCATAGTAGTCAACGAGCTTAGTCATTAAGCGCTCAGTATTTACATTACCAATTTGCGACTCACTTAAGCCTTTTTGAGTTTTTGCCAGCAGCAACATATTATTAATCATAGCCGATAGCTGCTCTAACGTGTCATGTTGATGATGTAGCTGCTCAATGTATTCATTGCCATCTCTTGGCTTATTCAACATGACTTGCGTTTGCGTACTAAGCGTCGCTATTGGGGTACGGAGTTCATGGGCAATATTATCTGAAAACCGAGACAAAGATTCAAAGTTACTCTCAAGTTTGACCATCATCGAATTATAAGATTGTGCTAGTGATCGTAGCTCTAAAGGCATATCACTGACGGTTATTCTTTCATCCAGTCTTTCAGGGTTAATTCTTTTCATTTTTTGTACGATAGTGGCTAAAGGTGCAAACCCCCAGTACACACTGAATGCAGCTACTGACACCAGTAGTAAGGTGATCGCGAATAAAATCATACTAAGCTGACGATTAAAGTGCATGAGATAGTGGTGATGGACATCGATGGGGAGGGCAATAAGTGCCAACAACTCTTGGTGTTCGATGATGATGGCTCTGTAATTTCTATTTTTTATCTCAACCGTGAATTGTTGATCACGATAGACTTGCCACAATTGTGGCAAGCTGAAATCTGAAGGTAGGTCGTTGGCAAAGCTGGTTGGATCGCTAGATAATAGCGCACCGTTTTTATTTGCGATGACAGTCTTTAAGTCATAATCACGCTGAGAAGAATGTAGATGATTGGTGCCAGTTAATGACTGAGATTTTGAAGCTGCTGCTGACTTTGTCTGAGCATCAACATTATTGATGCTTCTGCGCAGGTTAAAAGCTGCATGCGTGAGAATCTCAGAGTCCATTTGTTCAAAGTGCCCACTAACAGAACGTTGCACCCACGCATAAATAATCACTTGAGAGATAATCACGAATACAGTGAGTAGAAAAACGGTGCGCCACAGTAGAGGCAATCGTCGATTATCTAATCGATGTTTCATATTAAATAGTGCCAGTGTCGTCAGATTGATTGCTATCAAGCGCTGTATCGATAGCCTCTAGCCGGTAGCCCATACCGCGTACAGTATGAATAAGTTTTATATCATGGTCGTCATCTATTTTTATGCGAAGGCGTCTTATCGCCACATCAATGACGTTCGTATCATTATCAAAGTTCATATCCCATACTTGAGAAGCAATAACTGAGCGTGGTAGGACTTCACCTTGGCGTTCTAATAGAAACTGTAATAAAGCGAACTCTTTCGCTGTTAGTCTAATTGCCTTATTTCCTCTATATACCGTACGCTTGGCAATATCCATCTTGAGGTCTGCTATTTGCATAGTTGTACTTTGGTAGTCGATTTGATTGGCACGTCTTAATAGACTTTTTATTCTCACTATTAGTTCTGCAAAAGCAAAAGGTTTGGTCAGATAATCATCGCCGCCAATTTCAATTCCTTTTACCTTATCGCTCAAGTCATCTTTTGCGGTTAAGAACAATACGGGTGTATGCTTACCTGCTGCTCGGTAGTTACGTACCAGCTCAAAGCCGCTAACGTCTGGTAGCATGACATCCATCAATATCACGCTAAACTCTTCTGTCATCAATGCGTGATAGCCATCTAAGCCTGTGAGCTGATGATCTACAATAAACCCAGCTTCGGTTAAGCCTTTTTTTATATACTCACCAAGTTTTAGCTCATCTTCTATTAGCAATATTTTCATAGTAGCTTCTCTTACTCCTGTCCAGCTTATTTAACATAGTAAAGCATAATGCTTTTTAGATATCTAAATTTCCAAGATGACAGAATTGTAATGTTGTCGTCATGTCTCTGTCAGAATCGCTACAGTATGCTCTAAGGCAACTTAATATTCTGAAGTCCTACTGACTTCATAGCCAATCAAGGATGAGTTATGTCACTTTTTAAATCAATGCCACTGTCTCAATCAATCGTAGCAGCTGCTGTAGCCTTGGTCGTTTCAACCTCTGCACTGGCACACGATCCAAAAATGCATGCCGAAAAAGACCAAATGAATTGCGAAAAAATAGCAAAGCACATGCAAATGATGAAGGAAATGGATCATAGCAAAATGGATATGAACGATCCGGCCATGAAAGCTATGATGACCAATATGAGCAAAATGAAGCAGATGTACCAAAAACATTGTATCCCTAGCAAAAATGATTCTTAAAGATGTTTATAGCGTGTTGATGTTGTTGGACAAGGTGGTCGAGCAATAAGCGGATATGAATAAAAATGGATTTTTAGGACAGACCTATGAAGTTTTTACTAGGAATACTTTTTACCGTCTGTATCATCATGATAGGTATTTTTATTGTAATAACTAGCGGCGTGATAAATATCGGTGCTGATCAAGCCCATAGCCCCTTAGTCTATAACTTTTTAGAGACAGCACGTAGTCGTTCAATTGAACATGCCAGTAAAGATATTTTGGTGCCAGACTTACAAAAGGCAGAAATGATCAGTTCAGGTGGCGCAGATTACAAAGAGATGTGTGCTGGTTGTCACTTGTCGCCGGGAGTCGCGGGTACAGACCTGAGTAAAGGACTGTATCCACAACCACCAAATTTTACTGACGCAGATGTCGTTAAACGATACCAAAGTGAAGACGGTGCCAAAAAAGGTTTTTGGGCAATAAAACACGGCATTATGGCATCAGGTATGCCCGCATGGGGTGCTTCTCATGATGATGATAGGATGTGGGCAATGATGGCTTTTATCAGATCGCTACCGGATTTGAACAAAAACCAGTACACGATGTTAACGACTCGGCTAGATGATGAAACGCTAAATATGTCGTTTGATAGTGATATGGGCATGTCAGGTAATGAGTCTGATATGCAGCATTGAGTATTCGTGAGTATACAGTGCTGCATAGTGCTGTTCTTATGATTTAAGTTTTAAAATTTATCGGTATAACTTGGTCAATATTACGGCTTCAATGCTTATAGATTGATCGCTAGATAGGCGCTTAGGAGTGATTTTATGAGAGGCTATATCAATAGATATATAAATACAAATAGTCTTATATCAAGTCATATACTTACAAAAATGGCTGTTTTACCATTATCATTAACGATAGCTGCTTGCAGTCAGCCTAATATTGCAGCTGAATCAAAGCCTGCAAATGAATCAGCCAGTGCTACGCAAAGTACATCAGAGGTGAAGCTAGAAAGCAAAACAGCACCCGCTAACGTTCATTCAAACACTCAATCAGCGGTTTTGCACAATGTTTCAGCCACTGTTTATAAAGATGCCAATTGTGGTTGTTGCAAAGAGTGGGTTAGTCATGCTGAAGGCTATGGCTTAAATGCAACTGCTCAAAATGTTGAAGATGTATCGTTATTTAAAGACCGTTATAGCGTACCCCAGCAAATGCGCTCATGCCATACCACCGTCACTACTGATGGCTACGTTTTCGAAGGTCATGTGCCTGCTAAGTATATGGCGCAGTTCCTAAAAAACCCGCCAAGTGATGCGATCGGACTTGCTGTACCGAGCATGCCAGTCGGTAGCCCAGGTATGGAATACCAAGATAAATTTATGCCCTATAAAGTGATGCAGCTTAACAAAGATGGCTCAACAGCTATTTATGCAACTATTGACACACCGCAGCAGCAAATCTAGCTTGGTTATCGTTTAAATAGCTTATAAAGCTCTATTAATAAGCGGCCAAAGGCATAGACTTCGCTGATAAATATAGACTCAACTCTCACTTTATGGATATAAATCAGGTGAATAATTATGAATAAAACTATGCTTAACCGCAGGCGTTTTTTGACAGGATCTTCTACCTTGTTAGGGGCATCCATGTTGTCCACACTGCCGTCTATTGCCAATAGTGCGCTCGGTAAAGGTCAACAAAACGTCGCCGTCAATAGTGACAAAGCCGACCATATCGTACCCATCTTAACCGGTAATGAGTTTGACCTTTATGTCAGTAAAAAGCCGATTACCGTCAATGGCAAGTCGAGTATAGCGACACTGATTAATGACTCGCTACCAGCGCCAACGCTAAAGATGCAAGAGGGCGAGACTGTCACCATCCGTGTCCATAATCAGATGAATGAGTCGACCTCTATTCACTGGCATGGTCTGCTCGTACCTTTTGAGATGGATGGCGTACCAGGCATCAGCTTCGATGGTATTCCCGCGAACAGTACCTTTACTTATAAATTCAAACTTAAACAATCAGGCACCTATTGGTATCACTCACACAGTGGCTTTCAAGAACAAACTGGTATGCGTGGTGCTATTGTCATTGAGCCAAAAGGCCGTGAGCGTCACCCAGTCGCAGAAGACCATGTTATCTTATTAAGTGATTGGACACACCGTGACCCACATAATTTACTCAAGCTATTAAAACAACGTGCAGATTTTGACAATTATCATTTACCAGATTTTAAGAAGCTATTGTCTGATATTGCAGCTACAGACCTAGAAGCGGCTTATGATAAGCGCAAAATGTGGAATCAGATGCGCATGATGCCCACAGATTTTACCGATCTATCTGGTGAAAAGACCTTTACGTACCTGATGAATGGTAAGACGACAGCCGCCAATTGGACGCAGTTAGTGAAAGCAGGACAGCCTGTTAAACTGCGCTTTATCAATGCCTCAGCACAAACCATCTTTGATGTGCGCATACCAGGTCTCAAAATGACTGTAGTGGCAACCGATGGTATTGATGTCGCACCCGTTGCAATTGATGATTTCCGCATTGGCGTGGCTGAGACCTATGATGTCATCGTCACGCCTACTCAAGATGCACATACGATATTTGCCCAAAATATCGATCGTTCAGGCTATGTCGCGACCACGCTTGCGACCAAGAAAGGCGCTCGTCCTGCGATACCTGCGATGGACAAGGTTGAATGGCTGACCATGGCTGATATGATGGGTGCGATGGGTGACAAAGGCTACAAAGCAAAGCATGCCAAGACCGAATATGACTTTAAATCTGATATGCGTGTCGACAGTCCACGTATGAACCTTGATGACCCAGGTATCAACCTGCGTAATATTGACAGAGAGGTTTTGAATTACAGTCAGCTGCGCTCTGTCGATGAGGCAATATTTGCGGAGCAGCGCAAGCCTACCCGAGAGATCGAGCTACATTTAACGGGTAACATGGAGCGTTATATCTGGGCATTAGATGGGGTTATGTTTAAAGATGCAACGCCTGTAAATATTAAGCCTAATGAGCGTGTACGCATTACTTTAGTGAATGATACGATGATGAATCATCCTATGCATTTGCATGGAATGTGGAGTGACTTACGAACGCCATCCGGAGACTTTCAGGTACGTAAACACACGATTGTGGTTCAACCAGCGCAAAAGATTAGCTTTGATGTGACGGGTGAAGTTGGACGATGGGCTTGGCATTGCCATCTGCTTTATCACATGGAAGCCGGCATGTTCAGAGAAGTTGCCGTTGTTTAATAAACCTTCGAATATGAGCCTTATTATGAGAATATATAAAGTAGGTCTACCGTTTATTGGCATGTCGTCTTTGATGTTATTAATGTCACCGTTAGCAAATGCTGCTGAGATGCCGAGCATGGATCACAGCGGTATGGACATGTCTGATATGGATCACAGCGGTATGGACATGTCTGATATGGATCACAGCGGTATGGACATGTCTGATATGGATCACAGCGGTATGGATATGTCTGGTATGGATCACAGCGGTATGGACATGTCTGGCATGGATCACAGCAGTATGGATATGTCTGGCATGGATCATAGCAGTATGAACATGTCTGGCATGCAGGGTGGTGAACCACCAGCCGATGCTCGTAGTCCA
This sequence comes from Psychrobacter sp. AntiMn-1, assembly GCF_001854065.1. NCBI lineage: Bacteria > Pseudomonadati > Pseudomonadota > Gammaproteobacteria > Moraxellales > Moraxellaceae > Psychrobacter > Psychrobacter sp. AntiMn-1. Next base: position 432,987 of record NZ_CP012969.1, read on the forward strand.
GACTATTCAAATGGGGTTCCCTACGGGCAGTATGGTAAGCCAATGATGATGGGCAGCATGCCGTTATGGGGAGTGTCAGTAGACGACTTGGGCTATCAGTTTGATGACGATCAAATCAACTTCGAAGCGACGGGTTGGTACGGTACGGATAGTAATCGTATAAGGCTACGTACCGAAGGTAGTGCTCAGACCAAAGATGATAAAGAAATCGATAGCTTGAGCTCGCTCGCTTATTGGAAACCACTGAGTATCTTTTGGAACGGTGAGGCCGGTGTCGCTTACGATACTGAAAACGACAAATCTGCAGTGATGGCAGGTATTGTCGGTACCGCGCCATATTTTATCGAAACGGACGCTAGGGCGTACTTATATACCGATGGTCAGATTCGTCTTGATTTGGGCGCAGAATACGAGTAGCGTTTGGATCAGCATTGGGTAGTTATACCGGAGGTGGGGTTGACTGCCTTTAGTAAAGATGACCATGATAATGACATTACCAAGGGCTTTAATGAGATGGAAACTGAGGTCAGGCTTACTTATGAGACATTCAGTCGCCAACTCGCGCCTTACATCGGTATGAGTTATGAGACAGCGCTTGGCAAGGCTCGTGGTCAACGACGTCAACATAATGAACCGGTTGATAGCAGTAGTTTGACAACGGGGGTTAAATTCTGGTTTTAATATTATTAAAATAATAGGAGATATACTATGAATGCTTCAGATCAAAACAACATGAATCATCAACAGGGCATGAACCCTTATGTAAAGTTCACTCTGATGATTGTGACGTCTACGATTGTGATGTATATCATGATGTACTTCAATACCTACCAGTGGGATCACATTTACTTTAGTGAAACCAGGGCTTATATGGCGCTCTACATGGGTGCCGGTATGGCAGTCGTCATGTTGGCATTTATGACTAATATGTATAAGAAGACCAAGATTAACTTGATGATTTACGGTCTGAGCGTATTGATGTTTGCTGTCGGCATTTGGGGCGTGAGATCGCAAGCAACGGTTAATCAAGTCGATTGGATGCAGGCCATGATACCGCATCACTCGATTGCTATTCTCACCAGTAGTCGTGCTGATATTGAAGATCCGCGTGTGCAGCAGCTTGCTGACGATATTATAAAAGCACAAAAGCGTGAAATTGATGAAATGAAGCAGTTGATTGATGAGCTGGAATAAAGGGTATTGATATCGCTGTTTGAACCTTTACACATTGAGCGGCTTTAACCAGTAACTCGCACTGATTGCGATGTACCTGCTGACAGCTGATATGACGACCCAGCCAGTCATAGTAGCTTGAGGGTTTAACCTGTAGTACGCGGCACATGCTACTAATGCTAAAGACTTGTTGGTTGTCTTTGATAAAGGCGTACTTGACTAGCTGTCACTGCGGACATAGCCCTTCGCCTTGCGTCACTAAAACAGTCTCCCAGACTGTTTCTTAACGTTCCTCATTGGCGAAGTACGCCGTCGCCTCATTCGAGCATAGCTCTCATCTTGCGTCAGGGCGAAGCGGTGCTTCGCTTTATCCCTTCTCATTTAGAATGTCTCGCTCTTCTTGAGCAACTTTGAGATCACGTTTAAGACGTTTATTCTCTTCTAGTATAGCCATAAGCTCAGGATCATATTCTTTAGTACCGATTAGCTTGCCTTTATTAGCTTTATTATGCCAATTAGTTAAGGTCTGCATGGCGATGCCGAGCTGCTTTGCAGTGGCTGAGATATTGCCGTTGTTGTCTGCTATCTTTTTAACAGCTTCGGCTTTAAATTCGTCACTGTAGGTTCTTACTTTCTTGGTCATGATAAACTCCGGTTAATACGCTTAGTTTACCAGGTTTATCTCTACGGTTTCTTCAGCATAGCTCATAATAAACTTTTAAGCGCATCTTTACCGCTGTCTCAATATATCCTTACGCCTCAGCTGATCTGCAAACTTCTAATACATCCATTGGCTTGATATCAGTTATAGGCATGGTGCCAAGGTATGCATTTAGCCGTTTCATCTGCCTATAGTTATTTTTGATAGTAGAGGGGGGCGATATGAGTCTTGCGGCTCATGTACTCTTCAGCAACCATAGCGAATGTATTTTTAGACTCAAGCAATTGCTTGCGCTCTTCATCTCTTTTGATATCGCGTGGATCATCACCGTTAGCAAGATGATACTTAATATCAGTCCGCATCTGTCTTGCAGTTGCTAAAGTGATCTCTGGGTATTGACCTAGTGTTACTGTGACACGCTTTCTTGTGATAGGTGTCGTATAGTCAATGCGCCATGCTTTTGTGCCGGCCTTACTGATATGTAAATAAAGACCACCGCCATCGTTTAAGGTATAGGGTTTATCCAAAGGCTTAGCCTTATCGACTTGAGTATTGGTAAGGGGCTTGACAGTTTTTTACCATTTTTACAGTAAGCAGGGGGTAATTATGGGTATATAAAGCAAGGTTTGGACAATAAAAAACCCCTAAAAGCCTTGTTGGAGGGGCGTTAAGGGGTATTTTAGTATATTCATGTGGTGCGCCCACAGGGACTCGAACCCCGATCGATCGCTTAGGAGGCAACTGCTCTATCCTGTTGAGCTATAGGCGCATTATGGGGTGACATTGTAGGAAAAAGCAGTCATAAAAGCAATCAACAAAAGACAAATAGAGGCAATTTGTCATTTATCTCCATTGCTAAGAGCATCAGCGACATCTACTGGATTATCGCCTGATGCTTTTTTTGCCCGTGATGTTGGTTGAAACAAGTCGTTTACGCTATTCTCATAACCATTAATATTATAATAATCGTATTTCTCTAAAATACCTTGGCCCGTACTTGAGAGTAAGAAGTTGCGAAAACTAACGGCAACCGTACGGTCTGTCAAAATAACGCCTTCGAGTTCTTGCTTATCTTTCAAGGCATAATTAAAGGAGGTTAGTGTACGTGCCTCTTTATTATCGTTCTCGGTAGCTGCCTGTTCACTATTAGCATTTTCACTATCAGTATTTTCGCTATCGGTTTCATCCTCTGTAATAACTGTATTGGCGTTTGCCTTACTCTGGTTATCTTGGTGTTGAGACGCTGTCAGCTTTGCTTGTAGTTGCGCGAGACGTTCTGCCGATAGCCTATCATTTGCGATAATGATGTCTGTATTAAAAGCGGCGTCGCTGTCATTGTTAGCATTGATATCATTATCTAATAAGGTTAAAAGTGTGTTTGGTGCCACATAGCTTGCTAACACTTGAATATGAGGATAACGAGATTCAAAACTGACAATGATATCGTCCAATGGCACTTGCAGGCTTTTTGCTGCACGGACATACAGGATGCTATCAGGCACAGTTTTGGCAGTCTCATCGCCTTTGGCAGCGGCAGATTCATTCTCACTTGCCATGATAGGTAGCGGATCTATACTTTTACGATTGTGGGTCCACAACCATGCAATCAGAGCGATAAAAATTGCTAGCAGCAATAAAATTAGCCCAGCCAGTAGCAGCTTGTAGTCTTTCATATATTACCGCTCTTTTATTAATGGATTCAGTTCAAAATTTACATAAGACACTATAGGTGATATATGGCTTGCGTCAAAGCTTTTGATCGAGTACTTCATTGGTTAACTCAGTCAGCATCTCTGCAAACACATCTGTATTCACAAAAGAAGACATAGACGCTGGGGTTTTATTCTCAGTACGGTTATGACCGGGCGATGCAGGCTGGCTATCAATCGCTTTTGTATAAGCTGTCGCTTGATGTGCAGCCAATGGCGACTGACCGATCATAAGCTTGTCTTTTAGCCATTTAAACCCATGCGCCTCCCACCACGCTTCAAAACGCGATAAGGTGCTACCACGCACTGCAATAGGCAAATCTAATGTACGTAATTTTTGTGCCAATACAGGATCGCTGATGGCTTGGTGAATGCTCAGATAAAGGGAGCTACTATCGTCAGTATAAGGACGTCTGTTTTGCCATGATTTATCATCGATTTTCATACGCGGTAATTGCCATAGCTCACCACGATAGTAAACAACGTATAAACGTTGTTTCGGATGAACAAAGACGGCATCAATAGGACGCAAAGGCATAATGTTAAATCATCTCGTGATAATGGATATTAGGTCTAGATAAGGTATAGAAAATAACTTAAAAGAGCGGCAATGTATATTTTATTATCATAATTATAAGCAGTGCCACAAAACGACATTAGATGTCGCAAGATAGTATAATGCTGATATCTATACTGGTAAACATCGAATATCAGTGGCACACTGACAGAGCATATACGTGGCTTATAAAAGCGTATTGTACATCATATAATGCTAGCAGAAATGCATTACAGTGACGACTGCCAAAGATGTATTGATGAGTATCAATTCAGGCTTCATTGCTACTTTCTGTGGCACTTTTATTACAAGCGTAGTGATTGACAGGTTAGCTGTAACCAACAGTAGCCCTCAGCGCTTACGCTTACGCTTATTCTAATCAGATTATTGTCTATGTTTACTATCATTCAGTCACATCGTACCGAAAATCTCGTTGACCAGCTACTGGTGCAATATCAGTCAAAGAGTCAGAACATTTTTGAACCTTTTATTGTTATTGTACCGTCAATGGTATTGGGCGACTGGTTGGATAAAACCATTGCTAGCCGTGCTGGTATCAGTACATTGGTACGTACCAAATTTTGGGGTCAGTATCAGTGGACACTCATGCAGGATGTGCTAACTCGCCATAATGCCTATTTGTTAGAGGTTAATCCTGAAGCAGCAACCTTGAATGTACCTGAAGTTGCCGTGCTGTCGCCAACGGTGATGCAGTGGCGCCTGTTCGGCTACCTAACTTACTATCAAGCGTTGATTGTCAATGATGACACGCATCCTGTGAACCCATTGTTGGCATCTTTGATTGACGAGCCGCAAGAAGGGGTCGAGCAAGATAAGGCGCAACAAGACGCGCGCATTTGGCAGCTGGCAAGTGACTTGGCAAGGGTGTTTAACCGTTACTTGACTCATCGTGAGGACTGGCTGGCGCTATGGTCGGATAACAAGCCACTTGATGTAGACAAGCTGATCGCAGATAAAGATGCGTTGTCCCTACGGTTTGATCAGTATGCACGCGGTACGCCTGAATGGTTAGTGGCGCACTATGTAGAGCTTGAGATTGCGCAGCGCTTTTTGTGGTCGCATCTATTTGCGGATGTACATCAGCACCGCGTGGCCATTGAGAATACTTTTTGGTCAGCCTTAAAAGATAACAAAGCAAATGAACGTGAGCAGTTGCCCAAAGTATTGCGTATTTTTACCATTCAGCAATTGCCACAGACTGAGCTTGATTTTTTGCAGCGCTTGTCAAAATATATGGACATCACGTTACTACACTACAATCCCTCAAAGTTATTTTGGGCAGATATTGTTGATAAAGCGTGGCTACAGCGTCAGCAGATTATTAATCCCCAAAGCGTGTTTTTACGTGATTACGGGCACAGTTTGCTGTCGCGTTTAGGCAAGCAGTCTCGTGATACTTTTGCCATGTTGGCCAATTTGTCAGGTAATGAGCAATACCAAGAGGCGCTGGTGGAGTGGCAAGATAACTTTAGTGATAGGTTTGATGATGAAACTGGTAGCGTCATCGATGGCAGTGCCAGTAACAGTGATGATGATAGGTTGCAAGCAGTAGAAAACGGCCCAAGTTTATTGCACCGTTTGCAAAACGATGTGTTGATGCTTGACGAGCAATCAACCCAACAAGCAACAGCCGCAAAAGTTTCAGAAGCTGTTAGCAATCAGATAGCATTGGACTTTGAGCAAGAAACGTCATGGTACGACGATGAGGTACTAGAGAATAAGCGCTTTGAAAAAGACCGTTTTTGGGCTATCTCTTCTCAAGATAATAGCCTAAGCATTCATTCTTGTCATAATTTACAGCGCCAACTTGAAGTACTGCGCATTATGATTGGACGCTGGCTCAATGAGCCCATCAAATCTGGTGAGAAAAAACGCCATATATCAGACATTGTGGTGTTGCTACCTGATGTTGAGCGTCATCATGCGCTAATTAGCTCTATTTTCGTCAATGGTAGGGGACAAGATGGCCTGACCTTGCCTGCGAAGGTGACTGGTGTTGTCGATGCTGATATTCGCCAGTTATGGGAAGCGATTATTGGGTTTTATAAGCTGCTTGGCAGTCATAGCGCTCGTTTTGAAGCGGCTGAGGTGTTGGACTGGCTGATGCTGCCACCCTTATTTGAGAGTTTTGGGTTGACCCATGAGCAAATGAGCCGTGGTTGTGATTTGTTGGTGGAAGCTGGATTTATCCGCGGGTTTGATGAGCTGCATCTAAAGCAGACCCTAGACGTCAACGACTATGATTATCGCTTTAGCTTCGCACAAGCGTTAGACAGACTGACTTTGGGATTAATTATGCCAGAGGCGGGTCTGAGTGATTGTTTATACCCTTTGCATGAAGATGAATGGCCAAGTACAGCTGTACCTGAGATGAGCTTACCACTCGCGCAAGTGAGTCTAAATGACGCCATGATTGTAGAAGCGCTTTGCCGTATTTATACTGGTCTGGTGGCACGACGTGATGACCATACACAAAAAATGAAAGCGGAAGATTGGCTAGATCAGATTGAGACCCAAGTGATTCATCGATACTTTGGCGATGTCGATCAAACGCGTACGATGCGCGCTATTTATAATGCGATGAATGGCTTTAAATCAAGCTTACGTGCCAATCGTCATTATAGACAATATTCTAGTGGTGATAGCAGTAGGGTAGAGGTGGAGCAAAGGCTGGCAGGGGTCGAGCAATTACCGCTCAAGCTGAGCTTTATGCTAGACAGTATCGAAGCTGAGCTTGAAAGCCAGCAAGTCAGTGCTGAGCCGACAGGCGTGATTACTTTTGGTCGATTTGGTGCACTACGGAACGTCCCTTTTGAGCTGGTGGTCATGCTCAATATGGATCTCTCTGAGTTTCCTGGACGCGACCGAGACAACCGATATGATTTGATGAAAGCGACCAATTCACGGCGCGGTGATAGAGTCAGCGAGGACGATGATAATGGGGCATTTTTGGATGCGCTACTATGTGCGCGTAGTGCATGCTGGATATTCTACAATGGTCAAAGCTTGACTGACACTCACGAGCATCTGCCAGCGAATCCTGTGAGTGAATTATTACAGTTTTTGCAAGGTGAGGTGCAGTGGCAGGTCAACTCGCTTGATACTTTGCCTGAAAGTATTGATTCAACGGCAGAAAGCCTTAAGCGTTATTTACCAAAGCTCATAAAGCAATGGCTGGTCACTGAGCATCCAGCACTACCTTTTCACAAGAGCTTGTTTGAAGCAGATATTGAAGGAGCTTCTGAGCAAAAGGCTGATACGTCCAATATCAATGTTGATCCTAGCAATACGTCTGATGATGTTAGCGATAGTAACCCTGATACTGCTGTAGCCGATGAGCTAGATAGGTTGCTAAATAAAGCCATGCGCAAAACCAAGCTGGCTCAGAAAAAACAATTTCCTCCGGCGCCGCTATGGCAGGCTGTTTTTGAGACACTACAGAAAAGAAGAGCTAGCGAGCTTCCACAACTGATTGACTTACCCACAAAAACACAGTACGAAGCCATTGCTCAAATGCTGGGTCATCGCTTGGGTGGACTGGGGAACATAAATCATCAAATCGTGTCTACATTAGCCAATATGCTGGGACTCGATACTACTGCTGCTAATGATATGAACGATAGGACTCAGGCGCTCACCCGAATGGTGCGTGATACCGTATTTAATATTGGCGAGATAGATATTGAGGGTATGCTGGTGTATCAAGTGCGCCATCCTGCCAAAGCGTTTTTACGGTCTCAAAAAGTGCATGTGGTACAAGGTGAGGAAGCGATGACGCATCAAGAGCCATTGTTTTTGGATCACCTGACAACTTATCAGATTAAAGATCATTTGATTAAAGGGCTGGCCGCCGATAAGCGTACTGACAATACGGTCCAGCAAGATAGCTCAACGTTGATGTATCAAAAAATCATACCAGCAGGGGTAGCACGCCAAACCACGTTGCCCAATCAGCAACAACAATTACAGCAGCAGTGCCTAGAGTTTGAAGAGCAGTTGATCACTAATGGTTTTGGTGAATGTGTCGTACCTAATGCAGGTAGAACAGAGGACATGCCAGCTTTGCATTTACTGACACCCACCGCAGAGCACCCCGTTCAGATAGAGCTGGCAGCTATACTTAATCGTGTAAATAGCGACGCAAACAGTCAAATAGACACAGACGCATGGCTAAAAATCCTACCCAAATCTATCAAAATAAAAGGCCTAGTGCCGCTGTTAACGCCAAGGCTATCACCAATATCAGTATCATCAGATAACGATGATAAAAACGCTCATATTCAGGCAGGCATGACCTATGCCGAGCAATCACCTAAGCAATGGTTAAATATACTGCCTAATTCTGCCAGTCCAAAACATCTCCTTAAGTTTTGGTTGTCCCATCTATACTGGCAAGTAGCCAGATGCACCACGGCTGAGCAAGTGGCAGCAAATGATGGCGTGAGTATTTGGCGCTTTAATAAATCCAGCTCAAAAGTAGATGCCTACAAAAATGTCATCGCATTTAAGCTAAGCCCAATCGTCTATGAAGATGCAGTGATAGAACTGATGAAATGGGCGATTTTTGGCAATCTATCGGGTCAAACCCCCATCACATTACTGCCTGAGTATGCGCTCAATTATCTGGCTAAGTGCTCAAAATCGCAAGCAGATGATAATGAAAATAGCAATTATTGGCCAAAACGGGCAGACTTCTCAGATTGGCTAAGACCTAATTATAACTCAGACACGGTATACGATACTTGCTCTCAGCATGCTATTTGGCAATATGTACTGCGTGACCAAGATGCCTTTAGAGCCTTATCAGCAGCGTTGACCACCTTGGCGCAACCACTGTATAGGCCGATGTTTACCGCATTAGACGGGTTAGACAATTAGCTATAGCAGTTGTTTTTAGTTTTCTTTTTATCCTCTAGATTTTATAGATAATAATTAAAAGTATGCGCTTATATGACAGATTTTACTGACACAACCGACATTATCGAACCTACTGTACAACCAAATTTATCTGACGATCATCCAGATGTTTCGGGTGACTCAGGGGCTATAGTTGAGGAAAAAGAAGAAGTAACACCGGCGGTTGCTGTTGCATTAACGGGAAGGCATCTTATCGAAGCCTCAGCAGGTACAGGCAAAACGTGGACGCTGACAGGCATTGTGCTGCGTCTCCTGATTGAAGTGAGGCGTGCGCCAGAGCAAATCATTGCCACCACCTTTACTCGAGCCGCCGCTGCCGAGATGCGTCAGCGTATCCATGATCGTTTGGTAGAGTTTTATCAGCTATTACAATGGGTCAATAACCTGAGTGCAGATACCAAGAACAAAGATAACTTATATCCCAATATATTGCAGGTACTGCCTGATAGGGGCGATAACAAGAATAACAAGGATAAGCCAACAAGCAACGACTCAAGTATCGAATCAAATGCTAAAACAGAGGCTGATGAGTTTAATCAAGATATTGACCATGACCATAAACATGCTCAGCAGGTGGCTCGAGAAAAGCGCGCGCAAGTCAAAAAAGCGCGTGAAGATTGGTTAAAAGAGCAAGCCAAACATGCACGCTTAAACGCTATTATGGACGATCCCATTAACCTACATTTAGTCGGTTATCTATTAGATCATGTGTATAGCTATCCGATGGCGGAGGCGATCCGGCGTACTGCATTAGTGTTAACCACGTTGGATAAGCTGTTTGTCGGGACGCTCGATAGCTTGGCGCAAAAGTGGCTGACCGAGTACAGTAGTGAAACCGGTCATCAGCAAGGCATGGCGATTATAGAAGACAGTAGTATCGAGCAGGTTACCGATAGTATTATCCATGATGAGCTGCGTCAGTTTCAAAGCCGTTTGTATCATGAGCAGCCCAAACTGTATGCGCTTATGGATCAGCAAGGTAAGCTGACAGCAGTAGGTGATCATAAAAATTTTGTTTCTCGCTCGCTGAATTTTATTTCTGCGCCGATTGATGAGATAAAACTAGAGCAAGGATTTGATTTTGATGCGTATGAGAAATTGATTGATGAGTTTGCCCAGTTAGATTTGGCAGATATTCAGCCCTATCTAAACCCCGATTATAGAAAATCTCAAGGGTTTCGTGGAAACTCTAATTTAACCAATCATTTTGATGCTCTTGTCGATGTTCATCAAAAAGTAGTCCAATATCAGCTGACATTTAGCAGCTACTTGAATGAGCGTGAAAACAAGATATTGACGTCTTTGCAGGATGCCAGATATCCAAATGAAGATGGCAAAATTAAAAACTTTAATAAGAATAGGGAGAAAGAGCACCAGACCCTTTTTGAGTTAGAGACCATTAGTACATTAATGGCGCTCTTGGATATGATCGAAAGGTTAAATCAGTATATTTTATTGATTTTAGCCAACCTCAACCGTCATATCGTGCTTGCGGTACGCAATAGACTGCCAGTGATTTTAGAGGAGCGAGGGGAGACCACCTTTAGTCTGCAGATGGTGCGCTTAAACCAAGCACTAACAGGTCGGCAAGGCGATAAGCTAGCACGTTATATACGTCACCATTACCCCATTGCATTAATTGATGAGTCGCAAGATATCAATGGCGAGCAAGCCATTATGATCGAAAGTATCTATTTGCCAAAGCGTAAACGTAAACAGTCGGATAATGACAAGCAATCCACTACCAAAAAATCCAGCCATGAGTTTTTGCTACTGGTTGGTGACCCAAAGCAGGCGATCTATGGGTTCCGTGGCGGTGACGTGACCAACTATAATTATATGAAAGGGCAGTTTGACAAAAGTACCATTTGGACGCTCAACACCAACCGTCGCTCAAATGCAGGGGTGATTCATGCACTAAACTGCTGGTTTGGTATGCCGACAGCAACGACTGCTGACAACAAGCTGGCACAGTTGGGCAGTGATATTTATTACCAGCATACGAAAGCTAGGAAAGAAAAAGAAGGTGAGGAAGCCAAGAGTAAACTATCTTGGTTTAGGGATTCAGACGCAAAAGATAGTAGCTTGGTGACGGAAGTGCTTTCTGCTCAGCCGGTGAGCATCTTGCACCTGCCTAATGGTAAAGATGGTGAGCTTGATTATGATGAGTATGAAATCACCGCTCGTCATATTGCTAGCTTGCTCAGTAGTGGTCAGACATTAAAAGATAGGCCGATTCAGCCTAGTGATATTGGAGTGTTGGCACGTACCAAAAAAGATTTAAAGCAGGTTGAAGACGAGTTGGTCAAACTAGGCGTCCCAACCCTGACCACCAGTGACGTCAGTATCTTCGAGACGATTATGGCAGAAGATGTCGCAGCGCTACTGAGCGCCATGCTCTATCCGTATCGTCATGACATGATTAATCGGGTCTTAACCAGTCATCTATATGGCCTAAGTATCAACGATATCAAAGCCATGATGACGGATCATGAGTCAGGCGTGGCTGAGAGTGACGATAGACTTAATAGTATCAATCTAAATAGTAGCGATGTTCAAAATACAGAACATAAAAAGAGCTATCAAGATTTTATTACGTATCTAAAGGAAGGGGCACAGCGCTGGCAGCATTTTGGTGTTTTGTCGGCGCTACATTACTTACTAGATAAAAGCCCCATACAGACACAAGGCGTTTGGCAAGCACTAGCCGCTCATCCAGATGGCGATCGACATATCATGGATTTGCGTCATATCATGGATGTGTTGGCGCAGTATGGCCTAGGCATGGGTGAGCATGAGCTATTAGCTTGGTTTAGGCAGCACATAGAGGCTGCACCCAACAGCGATTGGGCGAAGCAGTATCCGCTACCCACAGAGTCTGGCGTGCAGCTCATGACCATTCATAAATCAAAAGGGCTTGAGTTTCCGATAGTCTATGTACTGGGTATGGGAGATGCCAGTAGGAAATCAGGTAATAATGAGAAGTATGGTCTGTATCTATATAATGCTCAGCAAGCACCTTCAGCGTTAGTGCAGCAATCAGCAAAGGATCAATTTATAGGTAATCAGCGCCGCTTCTCACCATTGCAAGGCTCTGCTACGGTAGAGGACTATTATACTGATATCGAAACAAAAGAAGGCTTTGATGAGCTGCGCCGACTTGGTTATGTGGCATTTACGCGGGCTAGCGAGCAGCTTTATATCGTGCTGCGAGATCCAAGCAACAAAACAGGATTTGAGCTAAAACCGGTATTTTATTGGTTTGATTCTCCAGACGCAAAGTTTGAATTACCTGATAGGCTAAAAGGCACGATAGGTATGCTTAGAGGTCATAATATTAATGAGTTCTATAATAGTCACTATACTAAGACAGTAACGTCAACAGATACCAAACTTACCATCGAACCCACGACACAAGCGATTGAGTATGTTCCTTTTGCTGAGGTCATGAAAACGAGTTATTTTTATGGTTGGGCTAAGACCAGCTTTACAGCTTTGGCTCGTCAGCTAGACGAATCAACACAAGCAATGGCTGTTGTTGATGAGCGTATTGATGATGCGATAGACATTGATATGGCAGACGCTGCAATGTCGTTAGAGCCTTATCCTAATAGTAGCCTTGATAGTAATACGTCTCTCGAAAAAATTGATGAGCTAAGTCTCAAGTCAGAAGAGGATATTCGCTTTACCTTTGTAAAAGGTGCTAATGCAGGTACGTTTTTACATGAGATATTTGAAAAAATCGATTTCACTAATAAATCCCAGTGGTCTGGGGTGATCGATAGAGCGGTCAGTAGTTATCAATTACCGCTGATGTATAGCAGTGCTGAACACCAAAGCCGTAGAGCACAAGGTAACCGAGAAGAGAGTTCTGTCTCATTTAACGCTGATGCAATAGATACGACAAAGCATGAGGCCTTGATTGCTTGGATTGAAGAAGTGCTGCGTACTCCGCTGCTAGCGTCCAATCAGCCACTTTATTCTCTCAACGAAGAGCAACGCTTTGCTGAATTAGAGTTCAATATGGGGCTGTCAGAGCGCTTTAAAGCAGAGGATATCAGTCAGTTATTTCAACAGTATCTACCTGATGAGACAGACAAGCATGTCAATCTTGTACCGCAAAATAGAACGCACTTGTATCGTTACTTGCGTGGTGAGATTGATTTGGTTTATGAGTATGCTGGCAAGTACTATGTGGTCGATTATAAGAGTAATTTTTTAGGAAATAGCCTAAGCGATTACAATGAAAATACACTCAGAAAGGCTATGACAAAAGCAGGCTACTGGCTACAAGCAGCAATTTATCAAGTAGCTTTGCATCGATTCCTTTCGATGAGAATTGCTGATTATGTAGGCAATGAGTCTAGGTATTTAGGGGCGGTAGAATATGTCTTTCTAAGAGGGGTATATAGCCCCGACGCTCAAGCAACTGCTACCGTATCACAAGAGGCTATTAAGACGAGCGAATCACCACATAACGGCCGTTATGGACTTGTGACGTGGGATATACCAATCGATTTTATCAAAGGTTTAGATGCGCTATTTGGTGTACCTGATTAGTAGATCATACCTAACGACTATCATTAATCAAAGATTCTAAAAAGATCAAACAGGTCAAAATAGAGACAAATATATCATGAGCAATAATAATAAAAGCAGTGCAGCAATGGGCTTACAAGAAAGCTGGGCCAGTAATATCAGTGATTATATTTTGCTACGCCGTGAGCAAACGCGTATAGCGTACGACGCAACGTATGCAAAAGCGAATAATGAGAGCAAACAAGCTGATAAGAAAGAAGACGATTATTTATTTAACGCATTGTTCATGATGTTAGCGACGCATTTAGAAGAGGGCCATACCGTACTGACCATTAAGTCCTCTGAGCATGAAGAGGTATTGCAAGGTGAAATCAATAATGAGTCAGTCACATTATACACTTGGCAGCAACAGTTATTAGAGGTGCTAGCAATGCCAATCTTTGCGCTCATAGATACCAAATCAAATACTCAACCAGAAGATCAATCTACCGCCGAAACGTCGATATTTACATTGCTAAGCACATTATTTGATAAGCGGAATCAGCTATGGATACAGTTGGCGCTGAGTAATCATGAAAAGGACATGCTAACCAAGCGTTTTGATACAATTGCCAAGGTATTTCAGCTACTAAAAAATACCGACTTTAATTTTTTCATAAATCTAGTTAATAAGCATGCTTTGTTTGCTGAGGTTAAGGCTAACACTAATAGTAACAATGAAGAAAATAGCCTAAGCAATAATAACCAACCTATCATTTACGACATAACTAACAGCCAAAATTCAAAAGAATCTATTACTTTTTGGCTACATCGCGCATGGCAGGCCGAATTTAATTTGGCAAAAAATATTAACAATATCTTGAATCAAAAAGTAAAGCCTTTACCAATAACAATACCTGAAAGCCTTCACGAAAATCAAATAAAAGCAATTAATGTCGCTAATAACAACGCGTTTAGTATCATTACCGGTGGTCCAGGGACAGGTAAAACATACACCGTTGCTCAGTTAGTTATTGCACTGCAACAAGCGACAGAGAGTGGAGGAGAGGGTTCTGAAAATATTAGATTTAGTACGGATAGTGCGAGTCTCGCACTAGCAGCGCCTACTGGTAAGGCTGCACAGCGTATGCAAGAGTCTTTACAAGCTGCTTTGGATACAGCGGGCATTAATTTGCAGCTGCAAGAAGCCAAAACCATTCACCGTTTGCTAGGTATTGGGCGGACGGGCAGACCTCGTTACAATGCCGATAATCCACTTGGCGAAGATATTATCATTGTTGATGAAGCGTCGATGCTAGGGGTTGAGTTGGCTAATTACTTGGTGAGTGCAGTGAAACCAGGCGCAAGGCTCATACTGTTAGGTGATGCTAACCAGTTGGCAGCAGTCGATGCAGGGGCGGTATTGGCGGATTTATGCTGCATACCATTGCTACAATCCATTCATGCAGAGCTGACTGAGAGTCGCCGATTTGGCGCGGACTCAGGTATTGGCAAGCTGGCTATCCAAATCAATAGAGCAGAGACAAATCTTCAAACTATTTGGCAATTATTAAGGCAAGACGATGCCTTGAGTTTCCAATACGTGAATACGTTGCAAGTAGACTCTGTACCAAGCAATCAAATAAAAAATAGCCTAAGCAATGAAAAAAATATCTTAAAGATCTCCCAAATTTATCAACCATATATAGAAATAGTTAAAAATTTACTAAGAAATCCAATAGAAAAATCTATGCCAGAATCAATAAAAAACACTATTGCATCATTGATGGAAATATTTAGTGAGTTCAGAATATTAACTGCTGGTCACAATGGTGAGTGGGGCGATCATTACATCAATAATTATCTCACCCAATGGCATCTCACTGAACTAAAGCTCCCACTGGGTCAAAACGCATGGTTCCACGGTCGCCCTATTATGATTTTGCAGAATAACTATGAATTAGGGTTATTTAATGGTGATATTGGTTTTTGCTTACAGACATCAGATGAACGAAATCAATTGGAAGTATTTTTTGAAAATAAGACCCAAGGGATTGCGGTCAATCTACTCAACGAGGAGGTAGTTGCTACTGCATACGCTATGACGATTCATAAGTCGCAGGGATCTGAATTTGATCATGTCGCAATTACGTTTGATGATAGTCATGCAAGATTATTAAGCAAGGAGCTTATTTATACAGCGGTGACTCGTGCCAAAAAACAAGTGACGATATACAGTACGAAACACGCTTTTGAGAAAGCTGTCCAAACACCGACCGAAAGACATACCGGTTTGTCCCTACAGTTTGAGTACTTATGATTATCATTCTAAGTTCAAAAAAAGCATCCAAATTGGATGCTTTTTTTGAACTTAGATATTGTTAGTCACTTAGAGGTAAGACTTAAACCTTATCTTCTTTGATAGCATAGATACCTGGCAGGTGACGCAAGTAACCATGGAAGTCCATACCACAGCCATAGACATAACGATCTGCGACATTAATACCAACGAAATCAACATCAAAATCGGCAACTTTGCGGTCATGCTGCTTGTTTAGCAGCACACAAGACTCGAGAGATAATGGTTTTTCTTTATTTAGCTCTTCGACAACAGCCTTTAGAGTAATGCCTTCATCAAAAATATCATCAATCAACAAGACATGCTCGCCTTCGATACTCACATCAGGCTTGAATTTCCAATCAAGATCGTCAGTACCTTCGTTGTCACGATAGCGTGTCGCATGGATATAATGCATACGATGATAGAATGTCAGATGCGTCAATAATTGACCAGCGGGAATTAATCCACCGTTCATAACAACCATCACAATTGGGTTCAAACCAGCGTAGTGTAGGTTAAGCTGAGCGGCCAAGCGCTCATAAGCGGCAGCAACTTCAATGCTGCTGATCAGGCACTCTGAGTTACGTAATGTTTTTTCGATTTCTTGATTGCTGATTTGGGTCATCGGGCGCACCTTTGGTGAAAAATGCCAAGTATTTTAACAAGTTTTGGTAAATTTTCCCAATGTTATATGACCATTTGATCAAAATTTAGCAATTACTCTGGTTTTTCAATGATAAATGGACGGTAATAATTCGCCAAACGATTGAGAGAGTCATTTGGTAGATCAGGTAGTAGCTTGTTAAGCGCCATATTCATTCCTTTATCAATCGCAGATTTGGCAACTGGCACTGATTTGCGTTTGATCATACCTAATTTTAACGTTTCAGCGTAGCGGCTGACGAAGTGGGTTAATGTCGCGTCATTCATGGTTTCGAGCGCTGTTTTAAACTTGGCTCTATCTACGTGCTCTGGTGTGATAGCAGCAAAGCCTTCAACGATAGTTCTAGCATCTGCTTCTGACAACTTAAAGCCAATACGTTTTACGCCTTCATTATCAATAAAAGTTGCCTGATCTTTTAGAAAGTGAAAGCTTGGCAGCACATCTTCGTTATTTTCTTTACCTAACAAGATATTGAGTAGGGTATCTGTGGCACGTTCAATGGTGGCAACAATCTTGCGCATGGCCGCTTGACGCTCAGGATTTGGAATAATCTCAACCAAACCGACTAACAAATTGTCCGTTAGATCTCGTGCAGTCTGATGAGTGAGCGCGTCTCGGTAAGGGTAATATTCTACTTGCTCATTTGAAGCAACGACTTGTTCGGCCTCGCTGATTAATACTTTTAATTTATCTGAAGGTACGAAACCAAAATAATGTGCCATTATGCTTCCTTTATTTGTTGTTTTTCATGTCTTACTTGCGTTACATTTGCCGTGAAATCGGTTACCATTTAACCGGAATTTGAAACAAAGACTCACCACGCTATATGCTACTTAGTGACGCACCTTAATTGTACAATGTGAAAATTTGTTGGCTAATATTTATCACACATGATTTTTACAATTTATTCGGTGACGGGTCGGTTTATATGAATGACTCGCTGCACACTAATTTAGCATATTTTTTATATTTTGATTTAAAAAGCTTGAACTTATAAGACTACCTACTACTTGTCTAGGGAGAGATAAGATGAATAGTGCTATTGTACTGATATTCGGCGTTGCTGCTATGCTTTGTGGCTACGTGTTTTACTCAAAATTCATTGCTACTAAAGTTTTAGCATTGGATAACAGTCGCCCCACGCCAGCGCATACGATGAAAGATGGGGTCGATTATGTTCCTACCAATAAATATGTACTATGGGGGCACCATTTTACCTCGGTGGCAGGCGCTGCACCGATTATCGGTCCCGCAATTGCGGTTATTTGGGGCTGGGTACCTGCCATCATTTGGGTGGTGCTCGGTACGATTTTTATGGCTGGTGTACATGATATGTCGGCCATTTGGGCAAGTATGCGCAATAGGGGACAGTCAATTGGCTCTATTGCGGGTACAGTCATGGGCACACGTGTCCGCAGTTTGATGATGGTTGTGATTTTCTTATTACTATTGATGGTCAACGCGGTGTTTGGTGTTGCTATCGCTAATATGATGATCAAAACGCCATCTGCTGTACTGCCTGTTTGGGGCGCCTTAGTGGTTGCCTTTATCATCGGTCAGTGTATTTATCGCTACAAGATGAATTTGGTTTGGGTATCTATTCTCGGGGTAAGCGCTTTATATGGGCTGATCTATCTTGGCCCTATGTTCCCGATTGTGTTACCTGAGACCGTAATGGGCTTACCTGATAACGCTGTATGGATTCTTATTTTATTCGCCTATGCGGCGATTGCTTCGTTGTTGCCCGTATGGATGCTGCTGCAACCTCGTGATTATATTAATGGTTTGCAGCTGTTCGTTGGTTTGATTTTATTGTATGCAGCTATCTTTATCGGCACGCCAAATATTGTCGCGCCAGCAATAAACACAGCACTGCCAGTTGGCACGCCATCAATAATGCCGCTGTTGTTTGTGACGATTGCTTGTGGGGCGATATCAGGATTCCACGGATTGGTTGCGACAGGGACGACGTCTAAGCAGATTGATAAAGAAGAAGACACGCGTTTCGTTGGTTATTTTGGTGCGCTAGGTGAAGGTATGCTGGCACTCGGCGCAATTCTAGCAGCAACCGCAGGTTTTGCTACCCTTGGTGATTGGCAAGCGGTCTATCAAAAATTTGGCGACGGTTCTATCGGTGCCTTCATTGATGGTGGTGCGACCATATTAAATGCGGGTGTTGGCATTGACATGGTACTATCACAGACGATGCTTACGGTCATGGCTGCCTTGTTTGCAGGTACCACTATGGATACTGGTGTACGCCTGCAACGCTATATTTTCCAAGAGTTCGGTGAGTTTTATAACCTGCCAGTCCTCAATAAAAGCGTGGTCGCAACATTGCTTGCTGTCGGCAGCTGCTTGCTATTAGCATTCGGCGCGGGCGGTATTGATGGTGCTGGTGGTATGATTATCTGGCCACTATTTGGTACGACTAATCAGCTAATGGCGGCGTTAACACTAATGATCGTAACGGTTATCTTGTTACGTAAAGGCAGAACAGTTTGGTACACTTTAGCGCCATTGTCGTTCTTGCTAGTCATGACGGTATTTGCACTACTTATTCAGCTCAAAACTTTCTTCACTGATGGCAATTGGCTGCTTATCATTATGGATATCATTATCTTGATAGCAACCATCTTAGTAACGTTTGAGAGTCTGTCTGTATTACGCAAAGAATGGTCGATACACAAAGGCAAAAGCGGTGACATTTAAACGCTAAACCATACTAAATATTTATCAACTTAAAAACGCTAGCAGCAATTGCTGGCGTTTTTTGTATCACATAGGCATGATAGGTAATAAGAAATAAGTAGGGTATAAGCGAATTATGGAAAATAAAAACACATCAAATGATATAGAAAACGCCCAACCACCAGAGAGTACTCAACCATGGTGGCAACGATTTGTGGCAGGACTCAATGAGTTTTATCATGCACCTTATCGCCAAACGATGGCACGTGCTGCCCGTGATGAAGAAGATTTCTTTATGCTGCTGATGTTTGCTGAAAGCTTAGGCATTGATAATCCTGCCAGCTTTTATACCTTAGAGTTACAGCCGTTATTTTTAGAAAACTTTCACGAGTGGCACACGCGCATGGGTATGGATAGATGCCCATTTGACCATGTTGGCTGCTGCTAATCGTTTATTTATGATTGAAAAATAAAAATAATATAAGAAATGAGATAAAAATATGGCATTACATCCTCTACATACATTAGTAGAACAACTAAAAGCACAACCGATTATATTTATTGGCGGTAAGGGCGGTGTGGGAAAAACCACGACTGCCGCCGCACTTGCCAGTTATTACGCAAGCCAGCAGCAAAAGACGCTGATTGTCTCAACCGATCCAGCACACAGCTTGGGCGACGTGTTGGATACACAGCTTAATAACGCAAAAACAGCAATATCACCTTATTTAGATGCCATTGAGTTAAATCCTGATGTAATCGTTGACGAGCACTTTTCTCAAGTTGAGCGTACGATTAATTCCTATGCCAATCCAGATATGATGCCCAAAATTCGTGAGCATCTGAGACTATCAAAATCAGCACCCGGTGCCCAAGAAGCAGCGATGCTCGAATCCATGTGCCAGCATTTAGTCGAAGCGGCAGATGCAGGCTATGAGCATATTATCTTTGATACTGCACCGACAGGGCATACGCTACGGTTGCTAGTACTACCAGAGATGATGGGTGCATGGACAGATGGACTGCTTGCTCAGCAACGACGGCAAGCCAAGCTGCGCTCAGTAGCGACGCATTTGGACAGTCACAATCAAAAAAGCAGTCAAACGGATAGCGCTCAAAAGAACCATGTGGCCAATCCGTTTGCCGCAAAAAAGCCTGATCGCTGGGAGCAAGCGGTATCCGTGCTAGAAAAGCGCAAGCAGTTGTTTCGTCAAGCAGGACTGCTGCTGCATGATCGTACACAAACAGCAATTATGTTGGTTATGACGGCTGACGTGTTGCCGTTGGCTGAGACCAAACGGGCTATCGAACAGCTAGAGGACAGCAAGCTCACGCCCGCAGCAATAGTAGTCAATCAGTTGATATCAACAACGCAGTCGGATGAGTTTTGGCGCCGCCGTGCTGAGCGTCAGCAGGATTTGCTGCAGGATATTGAAAACAATTTTTCTAAATATCCGCTGTATCCAATTTATCTGCAGCAAACAGACGTACGTGGCACAGAGGCATTGAGTACATTGCTAGGCTAGATGCAGCAAACGATAGAACGGTAAATAACTACGACTCACGCTTGTACGATTGCAGCTTACCCGATAGCGACCATGCCATATCTGCGCGCAGCAGCTGCGCCTGTTCAGACTTACCACTGCTAAGCGATGACCATTGCGGTTTGCCGCGAGCCTTTTTTAGCTCACTAGGTAATTTATTCGCAGGCCATACGGTAATCGGGTTGCTATCTTCATCAGTATTGCTGTTGCTATCATTGTGGTAACTACCATCATCTGACGATGTCTCAAGGCTGCTTTTCTCGCCTTTATATAATAGCTGGGTGGCATCAGTCGCAGCATGGCCGCGATGGCGTAGGGCAGTGAGCAAGTCGATCGCTCGCGTTGCTAGCAATGTCAACGTCGCAGGATCGATATATAAGCGTTTTACCCCAGTGATCCTATCGGCAATACTACTGGTGTTAGATAGTAACCCGCCTGCGATACCACCTATCGCTGCACCCAAGCCCAATGTCGTACCTAGCGCTGCTGCATCAATACCCAACCCTAACAGCGCACCCGCTGCTGCGCCAGAAGTGGTACGGATACCATAGCTCTTGAGTAACTCAGGGTCGAATGGGTCTTGCTGATAGGCTTGCAATTCAAGCGGGGTTGCTGCAACGGCATTGTCATAAAACTTATAGAGGTTAAGTAAATTGTGCTGCATCGCACGCTCACTTTGCCTCACCGCTTCTTGCATTTGCGCTAAGACAGGCATCGGATCGTCATCTTCATTGATCTCGCGTACAAAAGAAGCGACATTCAATAAAAAGTCAGCAATAATAATATTGGCCTCATCATACAACTGCGCCCAATCTTCAGTCCGGCGCTGCATCAATTGCTCGAGCATCTCAGAATGAGTGAGCATGGTGGCGAGGTTTTGCCAAAGATGCATCTCATCTTCAAATTCAAAAGCAACGGAATCAAAACGTGTGGAGATATGTAGATTGCGTCTAGCCAGCATGGTTTGCCAATCATCAATATTGGCATTCTGACTGTCGGTAAAGTTAAAGACAGGCATCACCGGAATGGCTGCCCACGATAAAATCGCCAGCTCATCTTTATACTTGCCCAATACTGGCTCACGAGCATCTACCACATAGATGGCCATATCACTTGCCAGCAGCTGACGAATCACTTTTGCTTCTTGGCTATAATCATAGCTGTCTAGAACACTGCTATCTGCACCTTGAGCGATATCTGATGCCAAAAACTGCTTCAAACGCTCAATACCATCACGGCGACTGGCCGTATTGTATTCTAGCCAATCCATCAGCCCTGAAGCGTCCTCTAGGCCAGGGGTATCATATAGTATGACCAAGTCTTCACCGGTTTGGCTATCTGTGAGTTTGGCTTGCTCGACGTGACGCGTGGTCGCCGCTTCATTTTTGACTTCACCAAAATAGACATCACGCAGTAACGTGCGCAATATGGAGGTCTTACCGGTATTGGTGTGTCCCACGACCGCCAATTTTAGCGCCTCACCACTGGCGATGGTTTTTTTTGTCACATTTTGGTTTTTTGTGGTTGTAGCTGGCGGTACTGATTCAGTTGATATGGATTGATTATCATGAGTTACCCTAGACTGGGCGGCCGTTTTTGACACTGTCGAATGCGAGGTCTTGGCGTTATTATTTGAGTCGCTGGGCAACGCCTTGTCTGCAAAAAGACCTGTAGGCGTGTGATGCTCGTAATTTTCTTTTTTATTGTCATTATTCATAGTCGCGTCTTATTGTTATTGAAGATCGAAATTTAGCCATTTATTGTAATACAAATTTGGTGGTATGTTGGTTCTGGATGCGTAGTGTCCATATCGTAAACTGTATTTTATGTATCCATGATACGCTATGAGATTGCTGTAGGTGGGCGCAGCAGTACCTTAATTTTTTTCTTAATGCCCTTGGCACGAAAAAACCGCTGCCACATTCGGTAAAACACCCCAAATATCAGACCAATAATATTATCGTGACTGGTCTCACCAACAGCCCCATATTTGACGGGATTATTGACGGCGTCTTCTTCTACATAAGTGCCAAACCAGCGATCAAAAATAATAAGAACGCCGCCATAATTTTGGTCAATATATTCGTCATTAGTACCATGATGGGCGCGGTGGTTGGATGGGGTGTCAAAAATATACTCAACCCATTTTGGAAATTTTCCCACCGTCTCGGTATGGATAAAGAACTGATAAATCAAATCTAACGCATAAAAGAAAAATACCCAGATAGGATGCACACCCAACAACATCAGCGGGACGAAAAATAACCACCAGCCTGTCACCGAGTACAGCAAGCTTTGACGCATGGCAGTGGATAGGTTCATCTTATCATCTGAATGGTGCACGACATGCGCTGACCAAAACCAATTCATGCGGTGTGAGGCACGGTGAAACCAGTAATAGCTGAACTCAACCGCGACAAATATGGGTATGGCTGTCAGCCATTTCACCTCAATAGTGAACAGTCGGTATTGATATAGCCACAGGCAAATAGGCAGCACAATAAGTGCTTGGACAATCAATTCAAATCCGAGATAAGAGCCGCCCAAGCTAAAATTGGTCATCGCACGGCGCCAGCTAAAGCTTTCATTTTTCCCACGCTTAGACTGATAAAACCACTCTGCCAAAAACAATAAGAAAAATGGGCCACCAGCTAGCGGTAACAGCCATTCTTGCCAGTGAGCAGGTAAGATACTTGCCAGCATTGGCTGCCATGACTCTGGTGCAGCGGTTAAGATACTTTGGTTTAACGCCTCTTTGTAATTATCCAATATCTGACCATACTCACCTGATGTTAAGAGGGTGTTGTCTGTTGACATATTTGGCTCCTAGCCACTATAAAACATCCTTGTTACCCAAGAGATAACTATTTTCTATATTACTGATTTATTTTGTCCTTTTTATAAAAATAATTTTTATTAAGTATCGCATTCAAAAACTTTAAGAATCAATATCTACCAAGCCAATTTTTCGCGCAGAGAGCGCTGTTTGCCACTGCTGATAGCGTACAGCTTGCTTATCCACTGGTTCATCCTCATGTGTCAAATCAGCATCACTAAGCAGCTGTACAATAAGACCATCTTTTGCATGAGCGGCGATTTGATCAAGTTTGCGTAGCGTACCGCGGTCAGGCAGCGCTTTGCTATGGATACCTAATAGGACTTGCACAGGGTGCTCGTCTAAGTAGTTTTTTAGCCGTGCCATATCCTCACGATCATCAACGATACCAAAATTCTCAATCTCACTTGATTCTGAAAAATCATGACGGTCATTAGTCAACCCTGACTGCCACCATTTATCCTGATTTGAAGGATATTCAAGCAAGGCGACCAGTTTCTTGCCTGCACTTACCGCCGCTTTGGGCGCGACAGGTGCGGGTGCTTCCGTAAAGTCATCTGCATCAACCACCTGACGCTGCCAAAAATTTATGATCTTTTGATAATACGGTTGCTTGATATCCAAGCGCATTTTTTTGCGGCGGAACATCAAAGCACAAAATACCCACGCTATCGCACGCGGGACAATACCGTACATCAGCAAGCTACCGACTAGCAATCCTGCCCACTGCCGCGCCACAGACAATGGCATCGCTTCTGTGACCAACCTGCTTTGCGCAATCGCTGTACTATCTGGCACATCAAAACCAACCATGCCTGGTAGCCAGCCGAGTATTTGCGTTAAGCTCACCAGCGCCTGATCAGAGAGTAGGGTCGACTCCCAGCTAAAGCTATACTGACGCACAATCAATAAAAATATAATCGCAAGCAGCATGCCAGTCAACGTCGCAAGCCATAACTGATGGCTAAACCGGCCCAAATACCAGCGCATACCGCTATGCTGTAATTGGCGCTCATACAGATCGACGGCCGCTTTGGTCACATCGTCTTTGCCGCGTATGAGATAGCTGGGACTGACAAAGCTGGCAAACCAACTGGGCGCTTGCTGGTCTCGCTGGTCTCGATTGATGAGTGTCATCACCAGCCAGCCACCAAGCATAATAGTATGAAAACCAAGCAAGCAAACCAAGACATAAAAGAAGTTCACCACATTGGACTGCAATAGCGTGAACAGTCCCAAAAATCCCGAGATGCACCACACCACACTCATGACGATCATGATGCCTTTTATGCGGCCATCTATTTTGCCCAGTACCCGCGCAAGCGCGCCATTGCTATCGATGCGTGAGGCCCGTCGATGCAGCTTTTGGATAGGTGTGCCATCCTCACTCTGTAGCTTTTCCGTGATCAGTAACGGGTCAGTGGCAAAGACGTGCTGATCAGTCTCTAAGGCACGTACTAGCTCGGTCAGTTGGTCTTGGGGTGATAGCATAAGGCGCTGATATCCGTATAAGAACGTCAATATAAATAATGGAAAGCAAAAAATGCGGGTTTAATCGCTAAAAAGTATTGTAGCGTATATAGAATGAGAATAATGTCTATGATTTTTATCATAGTAAACACTCGTAAAATCAGCCAAAATGAATAAACAAACCAACACGTGCTAAGAGCTGTATAAAAAGAGTGAGGGTAGCATATGAATAATAAAACCTATCTTATCATCGGCGGAACGGGCGGTATTGGTCAGGCCATGGTCAAGCAGCTGGTACAAGAGTCAGCTGCCGATCAAACTGACGGCGCATCTGCTAAAAGACATAGTACACAAGTATTCGCCACTTATCATCGCAGTGAGCCGAACTTTGAAGCAGAAAATCTACACTGGATACCCATGAATATCAGTGACGAAGACAGCATCCAAAAAGCGGCCGACACCATCAAGCAGACAATGGGTCATGTCGATTGGGTAATCAACTGCGTGGGATTACTCCATACCAAGACGGCGCAGCCAGAAAAGGCCTTGAGGCAGATTGAAACGGAGTTCTTTTTACAGAACATGCAAATCAATGCACTAGCAAGCTTGCTGATAGCCAAGCATATCAAACCGTTGCTCGCCAAAGCTGAACGCAGCGCTGAGCATCCAGCTATTTTTGCGACCATATCAGCTCGTGTCGGTAGTATCACGGACAATCAGCTAGGCGGCTGGTATAGTTATAGAATGAGCAAGGCGGCGCTCAATATGGGGATGAAAAACTTGAGTATCGAATGGGGCCGATCACTCAAAGAGGTGTGCGTAGTCGTTATGCAACCGGGAACCGTGAATACTCAACTGTCCGCGCCGTTTCAAGGCAATGTCGCTGAAGGACATCTATTCTCGCCAGCGTATAGCGCCGAGTGTTTATTGGAAGTGCTATCAGGGATGAAGGCTGCCCAATCAGGCAGTTTTGTCGATTGGGCAGGAGAGTCGATACCTTGGTAGTCAATACGTCAACAGAATGAGATATTAGTCACTGAGTCATTAGTAAGCCATAAATAAGTCCATAAACTCATTCACTGGCGTTTGCTCCAATTTTTCTTGATCGTTACACAGCTCAATGATTTGCTGACAACGACTGTCGATAAAGCGGGTGGCCAGACTGGCTCGGAACTTTGCCTCAAGTATAGGAATGCCCTCGGCACGGCGGCGTTTATGACCGATAGGATACTCGATGGCGACTTTTTCTGTGCTACTACCATCTTTGAAGAATATTTGAATGGCATTGGCAATAGAGCGCTTACTGGGGTCATGGTAATCTTTTGAATACTGTGCGTCTTCTTCTACCACCATTTTTTCGCGTAGCTCATCGATTGATAAATGCTCTTCATGATAGTCATCTTCATAGTTCTCCGCCATCAGATCGCCTGTCAATAAGGGAACAGCCACCATATATTGTAAGCAGTGATCCCGATCAGCTGGGTTAGCAAGCGCGCCCTCTTTTGAGATGATGCGAATTGCTGAATCATGCGTGGTTAGAACAATTTTTTCGATCTCATCAATTCGACCTCTCACATGTGGGTGCAAAATAACCGCCGCTTCACAAGCAGTCTGCGCATGAAATTCAGCGGGAAAGCTGATTTTAAATAAGATATTCTCCATCACATAACTGCCAAAGTCACGTTGAAAGGTAAATCGACGCTCGTCTTCGGGTTTGGTCGCAAGATCCTTATTGGTATGGCTAAACAGCACATCATAAAACCCCCATTGCGGTGCGGTTAGTGCGCCAGGGATACCCATTTCACCACGTGCAGTGATATCTACCAGCCGAACCGCGCGGCTGGTTGCATCACCTGCCGCCCATGATTTGCGGCTGCCCGCGTTGGGTGCGTGACGATAGGTACGCAGTGCCTGACCATCGACAATGGCTTGTGAGATGGCGGCCATGATGCGCTCGCGTGGCAGCTGATAGAATTTGGCGACGACCGCAGTTGAGGCTAATTTTACCAAAAACACATGATCAAGACCCACGCGATTGAATGAGTTTTCGAGTGCCATGACGCCTTGAATTTCATGCGCCATGATCATCGCCTCGAGCACGGCCCTCATGGTCAGAGGTGCTTGCCTTTGGCTGATATTTTTTTGACTGATATAGTCGGCGACCGCCAAGATGCCGCCCAAGTTATCAGACGGATGACCCCACTCAGCAGCGAGCCACGTATCATTATAGTCAAGCCAGCGCACCATACAGCCGATGTCAAAAGCGGCTTTGATTGGGTCTAGTCTATAGGATGTGCCAGGGACGCGAGCGCCATGCGGCGTTATTTGATCAGGGCAATCAGGCCCCAAGTGCTTGGTACACTCAGGGAAGCGCAGTGCCAGTAGTCCGCAGCCGATGGTATCCATGAGACAGTGGCGTGCAGTACGCCATGCCTCCGCAGGGTTAGGCGACTCGTTATCTATGGAATAATTGAGCACATAATCGGCGGTTTTTTGGATTTCATCGTCATATTCTGGACGGATATTGCTCTCTACCGTTGCCTCATTTGTATTTGAATGGGCTGTATCTGAATTGGTATTTGACATGGTTGTTTCCTCTTCCTTGAGTGTGCTAACTTTTCGCTTTGTTGACCCATGCTCGCAGTCATCCTTTTAAAGCGGTTATCATTCAAAAGTAGCATACTCAATATGGAACAACCAGACTGAATTGTGTTAAGAAGTAAAACTTTGTAGGCCGTTTAAATCATCAAATAGAGCAGACCTAAAATAAACAGCGCTGCTATAATAAACAGCAGGAAGCTTAAAACTTTGGTCGTGGTTGATGCAGTATCCACACTTTCTTTTCTTACTTTGTTTTTCTTAGCAACGTATAGCACCATCTTCACATGCTCGATATTATCTTCAAGATAATGCTCACCTTCAGGCACAAAACCCAAAGACTCATAAAAACTAAGCAGGTAAGCCTGTGCCGAGATAATAATCGGACGCTTTTTACCGTATTTTTTGCGGCAATGAGCAATAGCCTGAGTCATTATTTGGCGTGCTAGGCCATCACCTCTGTGCTCTGATAGCACAAGCACTCTACCGATAGCAGGCATGGCAGTGTGGTTGGTCTTGATCGTAGGGTCGGCGACCGACAGATTGGATTTTAGTTTATTGAATTCAGGCGGAACAATGCGGCAATAGCCCACTAATGCTGCGTTTTGATGAGCAATCAAGTGTAAGCAATCAAAATCGACTTCATCCATATCTTGATAGGCACAGTTTTGTTCGACGACGAACACTTGCGAGCGTGCTTTTAGGATATGATAAAGGTCAACTGAGGTCAGCTCATCAAAGGTTTTGATAGAAAATTCACAATTCATAATGGGCAAGCTTCTGACGAGTTATTCAAAATATTTGGAGAATACTGCTGCGTTTTATTGTTCACATATAAAATTACGTCTTTTATCACCAGTTTTTTCATGGCGGATATGAGCGTCTCCATGATTGCGTAATCGGGCTGTTCGTTTTTTACTGGCAAGGATATTATATCTTTTTGAATTTTTCTATTACTGATGCTATCTCCCCAAGAGTATTTATGTGACAAGCCTTTTTTGACGCAGGTTGCAAGATACAACTGATTTGATTTACTTTTTTCAGCATCTTTTAGATGTAAAATTAGATTGTGACTATCATTAGAATAAAAATCATGTTCTTGATAGGTCACTACAAAGGTTTTCCCACCAATAAACACGCAATTACCTGTATCTATATGCTGTTTATCGTAAGCAATATAGGTACTTACCGCATTGTTATCAGCACTGGCGCAAAGATACGGCGTAGTGCCACTATCTGCAATAATATCTCTTGATAAAATGCTTTTAGAGTTATTTACATCAAATATATCAGTGACTTTAAATTCTTTAAATTCTGCTTGCTCAAAATCAATTAATGCTTTTTGTTCTTTAGCTGTTAAAGTGTATTCTTTAAGTCCTGTCGCCACAAGATAAGAGTTTAGCTTTGATATACGCTCAGCTTCAATATCAGCTATAAAACTATCCATAAATTCAAAATCTATTTTGTTATTACTTAAGATTGGTAGCGTTATTTTCTGCGCTTTGATGATGTCTACGTTGAAGCTTGACGCACCCCAAGAGAAAGCACTGAACGATTTTTTCATTGTTGATAAAAAAAACTGTGCGTTTTTTTTACTAAATCTCTTATCTTTCGCCTTTACTATTTTAATTTTATCGCCAGTAAAATATGGTAATTCTTGATAGTACATTGTCGCTGTATCTTGTCCAAAAGATATGGTATTACCATCATTTAAAAATGACTCATCTTCGTTTATGAATCCTTTTTGTCCATTATTTGATCCCATTCTAACGATATAAGGGTATTTACCATTATCTAAAACCTGTACTTTATTAGAGTCAAATTTTTTCTTATAAGATTCAATCTCAAACAAGTCACCAATTTTAAACTCACCCCACTCAACATTATCTAACTGCTCGTTAAGTGAGGTATCTACTTTCCCGGCGCATCATCCTCGTTTCGTTGCTTGATAATATTGCTCACTTCCCACGCTAGATAATCGCTGACTGTTTTTTTGAAGTCTTGCAAAGTAGGCTTAGTATCTATAGGAGCGGATTGATTCCAATCTGCGCCATTATTGGGGTCAATTGTGCCTTCATAGTACTCTTGTTCAGTGAAAATATTGAGTTTACTTTTACCAAAGCGTACTAAGCTGACCAGCTCTTCATAACGCTCTTTGGCTTGATTTGTGTCCTTTAAATTATTGCTTGCCTTTTTACGATTGGTACGCGTGTAGCCATCGTTAGAGAAATCGATAAATTTGACTGGCTCATCTTTATGATGCTTTTCATTGACTTTGAATACATATATATTGGTTTGTACACTGGCTTTGCCAATAAATATGTCTATCGGCATTTTAATACTGGCGATAAGTGTATGTTTAGTTAGTATCTTTTTGGTATATTCCTGAGCCTTTCCTGAACCTGCTGAGTTTTGAATGATAATAGCCGCATAGCCTTTATTCATCATGCTAAGGGCACGTTCTACAAAGTTCATACCATTACCATTTGCTGAATAGGGCGGATTTAGTATGAACGCATCGGCAGGAAATTTGTCTTCAGTCTTACCAAAGCCATAATTACCATCAAAATCTACTAATGAATCCATATTCAAAATATTGGAGCTGCCGTCGCCCATCAATATCATGTTTAGGATAGCGAGCATATACACGCTTGAAAGCAACTCTAGCCCGAGTAGCTGTTCTGCTTTGATTTTGATTTCTTTTTGAGTTAATGCTTCTGGTGACGTGATAGTGTTTTTGGCATCATCAAGCATCTCATTCATTGCGGCAACTAATAGGCCTGCCGATCCAGTAGCAAAATCCCACACATAAGAATCTTTATTGACACGGGCAAGCTTAACTAACAAATTTGCTACATAAGAAGGGGTAAGTACTACATCGTTGAGTTTGTCTTGCGAAAAACCAAGCCAACCATACATCTCATTAAATAGCTTACCTGTAAAGTCAGTGGTTAAGCCAATTTTATAATATATGCCTAAGTCATCGACAATTTTAGTAAACACTCGCTTGAGCTGGCTTTCACCATTGATGACTTTATTAATATTTTCTGTGGTTAAAGTATTCTCTAATGTTCTAACAATCAGATCTTTCTTTTCCTTAGGTATCTTTTTTTCATTCAAAAAAGCCTTTATCTTTCTTAGGATGATGTCACCATCACGACTACCTTCTTCAATAGAAGACTTTAAATCAGACTTTTCAAGTGGGGTAACTTTGCCTGGGATACCAAGTGTTGCGATGATTGAGGCAGCCACCAAATAAACGCGGTCATTTTCACCTAAGCCTTTTTCATTTTGATAAATATCATTATTAAGTCGGACTAAACTCGTATCAATCTCTTTTTCTCTTTGAGCCTTTAATTTATCAATTTCTGCTTGTGATAGGGTCAGTGTTTTTACTTTTTCTATGAAACTATCAAAATTATGCGGTGCCAAAAATGATAAATCTGAAAACTCGCCAATCTTTTGCCCTGCGCCAAGATTGCTTTTTGAGACATAGTAGACCCCAATTTCATGCTGTATCTCTCCACCTTCATCTTTATAGCCCGTCATACCAATAGCAATAATATCGGTGTAACTGGTATGATGTAATAAGGCGTTAGCATAATGTACTGCGCCATTCACTGCGAATGAGTTAATATTCTTAAAATTTGGCTTATTTTTAGCAGTTTGATTATCTACTTGATTGTCTGCATTAAGCTTTTCTAGCTTTCCTTTGTAGCCTTTGTATTCAATAAGAATAGGAAAATAGTTTGCATTCTCATCTTGCAATAAAAGTTTAGCGTCAGGGCGATTCGCACCTGTGCCGCCATTTTTAGTAAAATAATCAGACAGCGCTTTCTCTATCTCAGTATTTAAAAATTCTTGCTCGAGCTTATAATCTAGTTTATAACTCTTTAACCAACCATTTGCTAAATCTGCGATGTTAGGTTCTACTGACTGTGTTTTTGCCATATTCAATTCCGCTGTTCGATAACAAATACAAAAGTTGCACCATGATACTATGTTTTGTGCGACTATCAACCCTTTAAAGTCTGACTTATTTTGTCCAAGTTTAGGCTGTCCGACATGGCACTAAATATCTCAAAGTATTTGCCGCGTTGGGCATAAAGTACCTCATGGGTACCTGTCTCAACCACTTCGCCATTCTCTATGACTACCAGATCATCGGCGTCGATAATCTGAGCAATATTGTGCGAAACCATAATAACGGTACGATCTTTTTTGATCAGATCAAGGCTTTTTTTGACTTGCTGACTGGCGATAGCATCGAGACTGGCGGTCGGCTCGTCCAAAAACACAATCGGTGGATCTTTTAAAAACATCCTTGCCAGCGCGATACGCTGCTGCTGCCCACCTGATAACGACTTGGCAGTACTCTCGTAGCCATCAGCTAACCCCATAATTTGATCGTGTATCGAAGCTTTTTTTGCCGCTGCAATGATGTCATCAATGCTAGCGTTCATATCGCCATAGCGGATATTTTCACTGATCGTGCCCGAAAATATATGATTGCTTTGTAGCACCAGACCAATGTTTTGACGCAGCTCATGAGTATCACAGTCAGCCAAATCATGCCCGTCTAGGCAGATCGTGCCAGCGTCTGGGGCGTAGAATTTGACCAATAGATTGATAATCGTGCTCTTGCCAGCGCCAGAGAGGCCAACCAGCGCCGTGATACGGTTGGGCCTAATAGTGAAGCTGACGTCTTTGAGCGCTTGCGTCCCATTCGGATAAGTAAAGTCGACATGTTTAAGCTCGATATGACCTTTTAGGTTGTCGCTACTGATACCAGCGATGCTCTCGACTTGGCTGTCATCTTCTAAAATATCAAAAAAACCTTCGGCATAGGTCAATGCATTATTTATCTGGTCGTAGATGCGGTGTAATTGACGGATAGGGGCGGCGACATTTTGAAACAGCATGACATGAAACAAAATCATACCAATGGTCATCTCACCTTGTAGGACAAAATACGCGGTGAGCAAGATAATAACCACCACACCAATCTGCTCGATAAAGGTTTTGATGGCATCATAAACAAAACCAATACTGCGAATACGCAGCTGATTATCGGTCATTTCCTTTTGAATGGCTAAGTGCTTTTCTGCTTCTATCGACTCACGGACAAAGGATTTCACCACACTAATTGAGTTGATAAGCGAGATAACCAGTCCGCTTTTGGCTTCGCGAAACCCGCGCATTTGCCGACGAAACCCTTGTAGGCGCTTGGCTTGTTTTTGGCTGATGAAAAAGTAAATGGGAATGATAATAAGACCGACCAAGCCTATCCAAAAATTGGTCGAAAACATGATGATAAGCGCCACGATTGCATTGGCAAACAGCGGTAGCATATCGATAAAGAAGTTTTGCACCAAACTGGTTAAGCTGCTGACGCCATAATCAATACGGGTTTGCAACTTGCCGCTGTCGTTTTCGCTACTGGTATAAAATGCCATCCGATAGGTCAAGATGCGCTCAATGATTTTTTGCGATAAATCACGTGATAGATTGATACGAATCTTTTCGCCGAAGAAGCGTTGCCCAAACGAGATGAATATCGATAATATCTCTTTGGTTAAGAGTACCGCACTGATAATGGTCAGCATACGCAGACCTGCCTGCCATGGCTCGGCAAGCGTGGCAATCTCAGTCAAAGTATCGACAGCATAACGCAACACAAAAGCATTGACCTGCGCGGTAAAGGAGCCTAGAGCAGTCAGCGCTAAGGTGGCGATAATAAGTAAGCGATAAGGCTTAGCAAATACCGCCAGTTTTTTGAGGATATCCCACAGCAGCGCCCGCCGTTCTTTTTTCTCGACTGGCGGTTTTTTGTCTAACTGTGCGCGGCGAGGTTGGGGAGATGTCGGCATAAAACTCTATCACAAATTGAAATAAGCCATGACGACGCTTAAAATGCATCCGCAGGCACAAAAACTTCACCAACCATGATACGCCTTGCTGAACGACTCATCGACACTTTTTTGGCTTGCCAGCGCCCATCGACCAGTTCGGTTTTTCCGCCAACGAGCAATGTCCCTGATGGATGACCAAAACGTACCTCTGACAAGTCGCCACCACCAGCAGCTTTGTTAACAAGCGTGCCTTGCGTGGTTGCTGCTGCAGCAATAGCGACTGCTGCTGTCCCCATCATGGCGTGATGCAGTTGACCCATACTCATGGCACGGACGACTAGATCAATCTCGTCTGCATCGACCGATTTACCACTAGAGGCGCTATAGCTCTGTGCGTTACCAACCCATGCGATTTTAGGAATGTGTTGGCTGGTTTGCGCCTCGCTCACATCTTTAAATAATCCCATCGCCACGCCGCCTGTGGCACGGATTTTTTCAAGCTTGGTAAGTAGCTCACTATCACTATTAATGTCGCCTTGTAGCTCAGTACCCGTAAAGCCCAAATCTTCTGCGTTTATAAAGATGGTTGGGATACCTGCACTAATGAAGGTCGCTTTGATGCTATCAGCATTTAGACCGCAGCCTGATACATCGAAATCATCGACCAAATTGCCCGTCGGGAACATGTCGCTGGTGGCATCAACCGGATCGATAAACTCAATTTTGACTTCAGCTGCTGGGAAGGTGACACCGTCTAATTCAAAATCGCCCGTCTCTTGAACCTGTACTTTGTCATTTGCATCTTTATAGACTGGCACATGGGCAATAATGGTTTTACCAATATTTTCTTGCCAAATGCGTACTTCACAAATACCGCTATCTACGTTGTCATCGATGCTATTAGTAATCTTGCCAGCGTCCACCAAACCCATATTAATGGCACAGGCACCAACGGCCGCAGTTAAGTTGCCACAGTTTCCCGCCCAGTCAATCATAGGCTTGGCGATATTGACTTGTCCAAACAGATAATTCACATCGTGATCTGGTCTGTCAGAGGCTGATAAAATGACCGTTTTTGAGGTGCTAGAGCTACCATTGCCGAGACCATCGATTTGCTTACCGTAAGGATCTGGGCTACCGATGACACGTAGCAAAAATTGATCACGTGCCGCGCCAGCGACTTGGCATCGCTCAGGTAAATCAGACAGTTTAAAAAACGTGCCTTTTGAGGTTCCGCCACGCATATAGGTGGCTGGGACAGATAATTGCGGGGCGAAAGAGAGCTTAGATTTAGAATTGATTTTAGTATTATTTTGGGCCACTGTATTAAGTCCTTTTTGTATTGTTATAAGATTGGATATGATGCCATCAGTAAGTATGAACGACTAAGGGCGCTCGTCAATAATGATAGCGACAAGAGATAATCGTCAGATAATTGTCATCGACGGCATATACCAACCGATTGGCATCATCGATGCGTCTTGACCAAAATCCGGATAGGTTCTCTTTTAGGGGTTCAGGTTTGCCAATACCTTCAAACGGATTACGCTTACATTCGGTGATGAGTTTGTTAATACGTTTGAGTGTTTTTTTGTCTTGCGTTTGCCAGTACAGATAGTCCTTCCACGCAGCATCTGTCCAAGCTAGTTGCTCACTCATTATTAGACCCTTTGGGTTGATTAAAGTCTTTGAGTTCAAGCATTTTCAATATCGCTATCCGTATGCTCATTGTCATCGCTGCTTTCTGCTGTATCAATTAGGTCACGCGTGACAGTCTTGCCAGCTTTATATTGGGCAATAGATTCCGCTAAGTGCGCCGCATTGGCAGGAGATTTGAGCAAATAGACGGTTTCCATCAGGCTATTGTAATAATCAAGCGACATCACAACCGCATCATCAGCGTCACGGCGAGTTACGATAGTAGCGTTGGCATCATCGTTTACCGTGTCTAGGACAGATTTTAGGTGCTTTCTTGCTTCTGAAAAACTAACGACTCTCATGGCTTACTCCCTTCATGATATTCTGCATGACTTGTACAATATATAGTACATATTACGCCATTGGTTAAGTAAACTCAATATTTAGCTACTATCTAGTACTTAGGAGTAAGTGACAAAACTCAGTGTATAGAACGAAAAAGCAAATAAAAGCCGATGTCATATAAGGTTATACAACATCGGCGACTTCTATACTTGTCTATTTATCATGCTAAAACCTACAAGAGACTCTTAGACAATATCTAAAGTCCCTTCGATAAACTCTTTAGCAAAGCGTTGTAGCATACCGCCAGCATTGTACATTTTGACTTCATCAGCCGTATCTAAGCGGCAGATAATAGATGTTTCAGTGGTGCTACCATCTTTACGATGAATGGTTAAGGTCATGAGCCCGCCAGCTGAGACCTCACCCGTGACATCAAAAGTTTCTGTGCCATCGATATTTAGCGTATGGCGAGTCACGCCTTCCTCAAACTGTAGCGGTAGCGCGCCCATGCCAACTAAGTTTTGGCGATGAATACGCTCAAAGTCTTCAGCAACGACGGCTTCTACGCCAGCGAGACGTACCCCTTTTGCAGCCCAGTCACGGCTTGAGCCTTGACCATAGCCATCACCTGCGATGATGATCAGCGGCTGCTCACGGTTCATGTAGGTCTCAATCGCTTCCCACATGCGCATGACTTGACCTTCTGGCTCAACACGCGCCAGTGAGCCTTGGATAACTTCACCATCTTCATCGCGTACCATCTCGTTCAATAGTTTAGGGTTGGCAAAGGTGGCACGTTGCGCGGTTAAATGGTCGCCGCGATGGGTCGCGTATGAGTTATAGTCTTCGGCAGGCAAGCCCATAGTGTCCAAATACTCGCCAGCTGCTGATGAGCCAAGAATAGCATTTGATGGCGACATATGATCGGTTGTGATGTTATCACCTAATACGGCAAGCGGACGCATACCTTTTAGTTTGTTCATCGCTGCCATTTGACCTTCCCAGTACGGCGGACGGCGGATATAAGTGGTCATCTCGCGCCAGTCATACAATGGGCTTAACGCTTTGCCCGTATCTTTTTTGGCTTCATCAAACATGGGAATATAGACGGCATTGAACTGCTCAGGCTTAACAGCAGCTGCAACAATGGCATCCACTTCTTCGTCATCAAACCAGATGTCTTTTAGATAGACATCATTGCCGTCTTGGTCTTTACCCAACGAGTCTTTTTCAATATCAAAACGGATGTTACCAGCGATGGCATAAGCAATCACCAGTGGCGGTGATGCCAAAAATGCTTGCTTGGCATACGGATGGATACGACCGTCGAAGTTACGGTTACCAGATAGCACTGCCGTGGTGAACAAATCATTGTCGATGATTTCTTGCTCGATGTCAGGGTCTAGCGCACCGCTCATACCGTTACATGTCGTACAGGCAAAGCCTACTACATCAAAACCGATTTCTTGTAGCTCTGGCATTAGACCTGCTTCTTCTAAATACATTTTGACCGTTTTTGAGCCGGGTGCTAAGGATGACTTAACCCACGGTTTACGCAATAGTCCTTTGGCATTCGCGTTACGGGCAACTAAGCCTGCAGCTACCATATTTCGTGGATTTGAGGTATTGGTACAGCTGGTAATAGCAGCGATAATAACCGCGCCATCCGGCATCAGACCGTCTTTTGGTTCAGGGAGTTTTTGATCAGGCGCGTGGGCGATGCCTTTGGCCACCAAATCATCGGTAGATACACGCGCATGGGGACGCGATGGGCCTGCCATGTTACGACCAACTGATGACAAATCAAACTCAAGGACGCGTGCGTATTCGGCTTTTTCCATGCCGTCAGCCCATAGACCCGTTTGCTTAGCATACTGCTCAACCAGTTTAATCTGTTTTTCAGAACGACCCGTCAGACGCAGATAGTCAATGGTTTGCTCATCGATATAGAACATCGCAGCAGTGGCGCCATATTCAGGCGTCATATTGGAGATAGAGGCGCGGTCACCAACACTTAGCTGACGGGCACCGTCACCGAAGAATTCGATATAAGTAGAGACCACGCCTGCATCACGTAAGAACTCAGTCATCGCCAGTACGAGATCCGTACCAGTAATGCCTTTTTGCAGTTTGCCTGTTAATTTGACCCCCACATAATCAGGTAGGCGCATATAAGAGGGGTTACCCAGCATGACGCTTTCGGCCTCTAAGCCGCCCACACCGATTGAGATCACACCTAGTGCATCGACCATCGGCGTGTGACTATCCGTACCAACCAACGTGTCAGCAAACGCGACTTCCTCACCGGCTTTATTATGTACGACTTGTACGACAGGTGACATTTTCTCTAGGTTAATCTGATGCATGATGCCGTTACCCGGTGGTACGACGTTGACATTGTCAAAGGCATACTGGCACCAGTTGATAAAGTGAAAGCGGTCATCGTTTCGGCGCTCTTCAATCGCACGGTTTTTCTCAAAGGCGTCGTCTTCGAAGCCTGCGTGCTCAACGGCCAATGAATGGTCAACGATAAGCTGAGTGGGCACGATAGGGTTTACCTTGGACGGATCACCGCCTTGCTCAGCGATGGCATCACGCAAGCCTGCCAAATCAACAAAGGCCGTCTGACCCAAGATATCATGACAAACGACGCGGGCAGGGTACCAAGGAAAATCAAGATCTTGCTTGCCTTCGATATGCTGCTTTAGTGCTGCCGTTAAATCCTCAGGTGGGCAACGGCGCACAAGGTTTTCACACAATACTTTTGAGCAAAATGGTAGCTTGTCATAAGCACCCGCTTCGATGCGCTCGACAGCTTCGCGGGTGTCAAAGTAGTAAAGGTCAGTATCAGGAAGTGGTTTTTTGAATTCATCGTTCATGGGTTGTACGAGGGCGTTGTCCATAAGTCACCTTTGGCTGTTGGAGTGCAAATCACATAAAACTATTTTTTAATAGATAAATAATGAGAATTATTATTAATTTAATATTTCCAATATACATTACCAACACTAATTGGAAGGGCTTTTACAATATCTTTAAATGCTTCGAGGTCAGTTTCAGGTTCTTTCCATACATATGGCTCAAGTAGTTCGGGAACTTTACCCTTCAGACCGTCTTTTTTCATAACAATTGAAATTATAGAGAACTTATTGCCTCTTTTTCTTTTCTCGGCAATTGCATAATTTATTTCAGCTGCTAAATAATTTTCGTCAACATAGTTCGGGGTTATAAAAAAAACAGCAGCGCAGGATTCTTTAAATCCTTGTAACAAAGCTCTTTCTAATTCAACTCCTGCATCCATCGCATCTTCGTCTAGCCATGGTTCAAATCCTAGAGTAGTGAACAGCTCTTTATATTGACGCACTGTAGGTTTATCGATACCTTTGTGGCTTAAAAAAATCTTCATTGGTGTCAATCCTAATGCATACTCATGTTTTTGAGTGATATTTTTAATTTCACTTTCTAAATTGGATCCATCATCACTCATAATGAAAACTGCATCACTAGGGGTAGCTTGAAAATGTTTTCCTATTTTTTCTCGAATTTGGTTAATGTTTGACGAATCAATTGAATTAAAACCGATTAGACCGGGTGAAAGCTCACCTATACCACTAGTTGTCCTCATAGAGGAATTACCAGAATGTCGGAAAAATATAATATAATTATTATCAAAATATCCTATCTTTGCGTTATAGCCAGAAATAATAGGCCAATAACTTAACTTATCGGGATATTTACTTTGAATAAATTCTCTATAGTTATCGATTATGTACTGATCAACAGAAGGTTTATTAGTTTCTTGCATATATTGTTCTCGTCAAAACAGCTAAGTTGAGCACACAATTAGAAAAATGCTCTACTTAGCTAAAATAAAAATAGTACTTATACGCCAATCTCAACTTATCGTAGGCCTTTGATTTTTATAGAATTTAAAATTCTAATTGTTTTAACTGAAATTTTAAAAACTAAGTAAACCAATACCTTAGAAAAATAAGTTGAGAGTGGGGTTACTTATCTTTTCTATTTTAAAAATATTAACGCGCACTCATATCTGGTACAGGACGCAGCTCTTCACCCGTATATTCGGCACTTGGGCGAATGATACGGTTGTTGGCACGTTGCTCAAATACGTGAGCGGCCCAGCCAGTCAAGCGTGAACAGACAAATATTGGCGTGAAGAGTTTGGTTGGGATACCCATAAAGTGATAGGCTGATGCATGGAAAAAGTCAGCATTGGCAAACAATTTTTTCTCGCGCCACATCACGTCTTCAACACGCACAGACACAGGGTAGAGCACCTCGTCACCAACATCAGCGGCCAGTTTTTCAGACCATTGTTTGATGACGACGTTACGTGGATCTGATTCGCTATAGATGGCATGACCAAAGCCCATGATTTTGTCTTTACGTGCTAGCATGGCCATCATCTCTGTCTCGGCTTCATCAGCTGAGCTAAAGCCCTCAATCATATCCATCGCCGCTTCATTCGCGCCGCCATGCAATGGACCACGTAGTGAACCGATTGCGCCAGTGATACAAGAATGGATATCAGATAAAGTAGACGCACAGACACGCGCAGTAAAGGTCGAGGCGTTGAACTCGTGCTCTGCATACAAGATAAGCGACACGTTCATGACCTTTTCGTGCAGCTCGTTTGGTTTTTCACCTTTGAGCAGATGCAAAAAATGACCGCCGATGGTCGCATCATCCGTCTCAGTCTCGATACGCACGTTATCATGGCTAAAGCGGTACCAGTAGTTGATGATTGAGGGGAATGCGGCAAGCATACGATCAGTTTTATCGTTTTGCTGAGCGAAATCCGTTTCGCTCTCAAGGTTGCCCAGCATTGAGCAACCAGTACGTAGCACATCCATTGGATGCGCATCGCTTGGAATACGTTCAAGCACGTCTTTTAATGCTTGTGGTAGGCCGCGCAGGCTTTTGAGCTTAGCTTGATAATTCTCAAGCTCGCTTTGCGTAGGTAAATTACCGTATAGCAGTAAATACGCGACTTCTTCAAAAATACATTTATCCGCCAGCTCTGATACGTCATAGCCGCGATAGGTCAGACCAGAGCCCGATTTGCCAACGGTCGATAATGCTGTCTTGCCAGCGACTTGTCCGCGAAGTCCTGCACCTGAAAGTTCTTTCTGTGCTGCCATGTCTACATTCCTTTTGTGGGTAGCTTTTTATATTGTTAAGTGAAAATACTGCTTATTATGATTATTTATTGTCCGCAAACAGCTTGTCTAAGGTTTGCTCAAACTCGTGATAGTTTAAGAAATCATAAAGCTCCATGCGCGTCTGCATGGTATCGACGACTTTTTCTTGCGTACCGTCATCGAGCAAGTGCTGATAGACATTCAATGCCGCTTTATTCATGGCGCGGAAAGCGGATAGTGGGTACAGCACCATATCGACGCCCACACCGTACAGCTGGTCAGTGGTATACAGATCGGTTTGACCAAACTCGGTCATATTGGCGAGGACGGGAATGTCGAGTACATCGGTAAATTTACGATACATCTCGATATCGGTCAGCGCTTCTGCAAAGATCATGTCTGCACCTGCTTCGGCAAAGGCAACGGCACGTTCAACAGCAGCGTCTAAGCCCTCGACTGATAACGCATCAGTACGAGCCATCACCACAAAATCAGAATCCGTTTTCGCATCCAATGCCGCCTTTAGGCGATCAACCATTTCTGAGATACTGACGATTTCTTTGTTAGGACGGTGACCACAGCGCTTTTGCGCGACTTGGTCTTCGATATGGACGGCTGCCACGCCTGCCTTTTCCATTTTTTTGATGGTTTGAGCAATGTTGAACGCACCGCCAAAGCCGGTATCAATATCGACAAGTAGCGGGGTATCGACTGCATCCGTAATACGGCGAGCGTCTTCTAGCACGTTATCAAGGCTGGTCATACCCAAGTCAGGTAAACCAAATGACGCGTTTGCCACACCGCCACCAGAGAGATACAGCGCTTGGTGACCGACTTGGGTCGCCATCATCGCGGTGTAGGCATTGATCGCGCCTGCAATTTGTAGTGGCTGGTTATTATCATTTTTTTGTTTAAGCGCACTGCGAAAGCGTGCACCTGCTGAGAGTGAGGTCATGTGAGTATCCTTTCATGAGCTTGTATGGATATAAAATAATCTCGTTGTTGTCACTGATTATACCCAATTATCCACGTCTGCAAAGGTTAGCTTGTAGATTATTGTTTATTATATTTAATGATTAATTGTAGTTAATTTAATATTATTCATAAAACAAATAGCATTATGTATTTTTCAATACTTCGCTATCATAAGTATTCATATTAGCCAAATATTCAAATATTAAGAGGCTTTATAATTTACATTTAGTTACAATTATAACGGGCATATTGCTCTACAAATTGTCCTGTTCCTACCAAAAAGCCCTAACAGCTGAGCTATTAGGGCTTTATTTATCATGAGCTTAAAAAAAGACTAAGTTTAAGCAAATAAACCTGCCAAATTGGCTAAGAACAATAAGGCAAATCCTGCCAAGAATATCAAGCCTGCGATAGACAGAGCGTTCATACCGGCGGACAGTTTTTTATGTTTCTTAACCAATGAGTAGTTGAGCCAGCCAAAGATAGGCGCAGAGACAAACGCCGATATCATGGCAAACTTAAGCATTGCACCCAATTGTCCCGTGAAGAACGTAATAATCACAAGCCCGCCACCGATAGCGTATGTCGTCCAAAAAGCGATTTGCTTTTTATTGATTTCGCTTTCGCCTTTTAGCAAACGCCAGCACTCAGCATTGGCACGGCCGTAGCCGTCGGCACAAGTAATCGTGGTGCCAAACATACACATGAAGGCGACGAACGCTACCAGCAATCGTGACCATTCACCGATAGTTGCCGTATACATATTGATTAACTGGTTGATATAAGCGCCGCCGACCAACTCAATCTCTTGTCCTGAACCATACTGGACAAACACACCAAGCGATAAGAAAAACAAGGCTAGAATCGCTGAAACGGCATAACCGACATTAAAGTCGAGCAAGCCTTGCTTGTGCGTGGTGTGATCGGTTTTGACTTTGGCAGAGGTCCACATAGAAGTAATCGCGGCAAACTCAAGCGGTGCTGGCATCCAGCCCATGAGTGCGACGATGAAACCGAGTGTCGCTAGGTTCCAAGGAGACACAGCAATAAAATCTGCTGCCATAACCGTGGGCTTGCCAGCGGCAATCATGACTGCGGCAACGGTAGCTGCCGTCAAAGCAATCATAATCCATTTAGTCACGCCATCGAGCAATTTATAATGACCGGCTATCAAAAAGAACCAAGAGACGGCTACGATGATCATAGACAGCACCATCGTCGATAACTCAAGAGAGGCGGGTAGCATAAAGCCTAAAATCACCGCTGCAATTAGCGAGACCGCACCCGTACTGATGACCGCTGATAAGATAGAGAGGATAAAATATACCCAAAGATACACTTTTGAGCGCTTGGCGTAGCCTGCAATCAAGCTCTCGCCCGTATCGTAAACATAATCGGTTGCAAAGCGAAAAAACGGATATTTAAATACGTTGGCTAAA
The DNA here is from genome assembly GCF_001854065.1 of Psychrobacter sp. AntiMn-1. Lineage (NCBI taxonomy): Bacteria > Pseudomonadati > Pseudomonadota > Gammaproteobacteria > Moraxellales > Moraxellaceae > Psychrobacter > Psychrobacter sp. AntiMn-1. The sequence goes on from NZ_CP012969.1 coordinate 476,097, forward strand.
ACAATCATAATCGCCAACTGCCAGCCATATATAGCACCAGCCTGCGTCGATGAAATCAGATGCGAGCCACCGATTGCAGCGGTCGCCATCAAAATACCGGGGCCAAAGATACGCCAACTAAAGCCTTCTTGTTGCTCAGTAACGATATCGTCAGTGGTACTTGGGTTGTTGAGTGGTTGTGTGGACATGAATACCTCGAAATGGTTAAAACGGCAAAACATCACTTACCTGTGTCAGTTTGCCAGTGATCACTAGACAACCGCTTTAGACATGTTTATACGTGCTTTTTTATAAAACGATTAATCTTGTATCGACTTTAGCACACCAATACGATTCAGGAGAATGATTATTCTATTTATTAACAGTGATAGTTATTACTATTTGTTTGCATTGCCATTCTTTTTGGTTGGCATATTAATCTGATAATATCAAGTATTAGGGCAGATTATTTTTGGCGTTTCTTTATAACACAATATCCACGCAATATCTGGTCATTTAAGGACGTTACACAAATTTTTGTCGCCGGTAGGTGATGCCTCGTTCTTCATAGACCTGATAGATAGCATTCAATAACTCAGAGATACTTGGATGCACAAAGTCTTTGAGAGTATGCAAATAAATAGGAGAGGTGACGTTTTCGTGTACCAAACGCTGATAGCTGATTTGTTCTGTACGTACGGTGGTTAAGCTGGCAGGTACAAGCGTGATACCTTCGCCCGCAGCGACTAAGCCTAGAGCTACTTGCAAGTCACTCACCGTGGTGGTCACAAAGGGTGAGATACCGTATTGTGCAAACAAATGTAACAACGGCTCCGTAATCGGCTCGCTAAGTGCAGATTTTTCATTGATGACACGTCTGGTTTTTGTATTGGCTTCCTGCTTTGCTTTGATGGACTCTGATGTTGGTAGTGTGGTGGCAATCGGCAAATGCGTTTGATGGTATAAAATCAAGCGATTATTTGCCAAATCTATCAAACGCTGCTCCTTTACATGGGCAAGAGGATGCGACTTTGGTAAGGCCACCACGTAGCGCTCATGACGCAGTAATATTTGTTGAATCCATGGATCTTGATGGGCAAAACGCCCAAAACCGATATCAATCTCACCAGATTTGAGTGCCTCCATTTGCTGATAAGAGCTGATATCTTTGAGGTTGACCTCTATATCAGAATTGGACTGCTTGAGCATGGCGATGATTTCAGGGAGTAACCCATATAATACTGACGGCACAAAGCCGATGTTTAGCGCACTACTTGGCGCTGATAAACGCTGGGTCATACTCGTGACGGTCTCGATTTCTGTCAGTATGGTGCTTATCTTATCGTAAAAAAATTCGCCCGCTTCAGTCAGATGTAATGGCCTGTGGTAACGATCGATAAGCACGACATCCATATCGGTCTCAAGCTGTTTCAGCAGGCGGCTCAAACTTGGCTGTGACAGTCCTGTCTTTTCTGCGGCTGCACTAAAGCTGCGCAAATTCGCGACAGCAATAAATGCATTGAGCTGTTTTAAATCCATGTTATTAAGCCTGTTATGGTATATGTTGTCTCTATACAAACCTTTTTTAATAAGCTTCTACCTCATTACTTAAGACGAGCTGTGCAAATATTAGCGACCTAAAATAAATTGTGCTTGAAGATAGGGGTGTGAGCAACTATATTGGGGACTAGTGATGCTGTTACATTTTAGCAATAAAAATCACAACTTCATTTTATCAGTCATTTACTGTCAGTAGCATAAACTGGCTTGGTTTTATTTTATGAACGACGAAAAAAAAGACATCGGTACTGATTTTGACGAAGAGTTGTCTCAACTCGTTCATAAAAAATCGCGTAAGCGTGTCAAAAACAATATTTACGAACGTTTTATCAGTCGAGTCCAAAGCGCTGAAAATGATACCCAAAATGACACCCATAATGACAGTGATGATTCAACATCCTTAAAAACGGCAAGTAAGTTACCTGCTTTTGAGCCTCTAAGCGTAGAAGAGTTGCAACTATTCGAAGATGAAAATAACGATAAAGAGCCAAGATTAGAGTTTGTCGACATCGGCACAACAAACGCTACTTTTGATTTTTTAGGTCAAAATGCATCGACACAAAACAAGGTGTCAGATACACGAATGGATAATTATGCTGGTGTTGACCATAACTTAAATAGTGATTTAAGTAAGAATAATGAAGAAAAAAAGCCATCTTCTGTCGTTCTCGATCAAGCGATGCCTTTATCTAACACAACGATCGATGATCCTTTAGATACTAAATCCAACCCATTGGAACCAGATCATAGGGATGCTATAAAACCACAAAAGAAAGTGGTCAGTAGTAAAAAACCTCTCATTATTGGTATGATTTTTGGTTCACTACTTATTGCTATCGTCGTACTTATCCTTATTTTTACAGGATTTTTATCGACTTCTATTTCTGATACTACTGTTAGCAATGATAGTGGCTTAAATGGGACAGCGCCTGCGGCTACCACTAGCACGCCAGTGGTCGGCGCCGAACCTGTAGTAAATAGCGATGACGATCCATTACCTAATGACGCCAATACGGTCGAGGAGCCGTTAGTGTCAGCACAATCGATTAATGCAGACAATAGCGAACAAAACGTGCCCGCAGCTGAAGTTGAGCCTATAGAACCCTCTCCAGCTCCAGAGAGTGATGCTGCCATTACCTATGAAGACTTTAGGCAAGAGTCACAAACCACGTTATATCGTGAGACTAACGATTAGAATAGTTAGGTTTAGGCGCATTTTAATTACAGCAGAGGCATATAGTACCTTGTACCGTGCCACGGAAAAATAATGGGCGACGGTACATTTTTTTATCACCATCGTGCTGGCAAGCACACTGAAAATAACTATGACAGTAGCAATCTATCAGAATATTCTCGTTGGTCAGTCGTATCGTCTCTTACCCCGTATTACGTAAACCCGCTGCCAGTGCGTTAATACTACGGATTAATGGGTCTTCTACATTGAGATCGCCATCTTTGTGGTTATCTGTCGTATCTTCATTTTGTTGTCTAGCACGCTTCAACAGCTCGATTTGGATATAGTTGATAGGATCCAAATAAGCATCTCGCCACTGCAGAGATGCCGCAAGGTTTCGCTGACCAGATAAAAGCGTTTCTTGATCTAGCAAAGAATTCAGACCGGAAGAAGTCAGCTCATGCTCATCGAGCACCTCACTCATGATCTGTTCGCGTAGCGCCTCGTCATCACACAACTGGCTATATGCTTGTGCAATATTCATCTCAGATTTGGTAAAAGCCATCTCGATATTACTGATAAAGACACTAAAAAATGGCCAGCGCGCATTCATCTCTTTCATCAAAATCTCGTTGTCTCTGACACTATGCAGAGCACTACCAACGCCATACCAAGCAGGTAGGGTAAAGCGTGCTAACGACCAGCCAAATACCCAAGGAATCGCTCGCAATGTGGTTTTACTTGGCAAGCCTTTTTTGCGATGGGCAGGACGTGAGCCAATGTTCAGTAAGGAGATTTCTTGTACTGGGGTCACTTGTGAGTAGAATTTATAAAACCCTTCCGTATGATCGGTCAGCTCTCGATAACGTTGTTCGCCTGCTTCTGCTAACCGTGCAAACAAGGCTTCATACTCTGGTAACTCAGTCGGTTGCACGACAAATCTTGTCGAGCAGGCTTTGAGTGTACCCGTGATTGCCATGGTCAGCTCAAACACGGCAGTATCCGTATTGGCATATTTGGCATAAAGCACTTCGCCTTGTTCGGTCACTTTAATCTGACCATGTAACGTGCCAGCCGGCTGTGCCGCAATGGCTTTGTGCGTTGATCCGCCGCCGCGACTCACCGAACCGCCGCGACCATGGAATAACCGTGTTTTTATACCATATTGCTCAGCAATACTATTAATGGTTTGCTGCGCACTATACAGCTGCCAAGCCGAGGTGATGATACCGCCATCTTTTGATGAGTCCGAATAACCTAGCATGATCTCTTGCGTATTATCTGTATTCTGTAGCAATCCGCGATATAGTGGATTGTCTAACACAGCAGGCAAGATTTTATCGATGTTTTTAAGATCTTCGATGGTTTCGAACAACGGTGCGACAGGTAGATCAGCAGACAATTGACCGTCAGCATCAATCGTACATAAGCCTGCAAATCGCATTAACAGCAACACTTCTAGTAGCTGGCTGGCATTGTTCGTCATTGAGATAACATAGCTGCCAAAAGTCGCCTGTCCCACCAATTTGCGTAAGGTGGCGACCGAATTCATCAATGACAATTGCTCACGCGTTTTGTCTGTTAGGTTATCAGTATAGATGAGCGGCGTACCCGGTTTTTCTAACAAGCGTGTGAGCCACTCTTGACGTTCGGTTTCGCTTAGCGTTTGATAATCAGGCAGGTTGGAAGCACTCGCAAAGATATCTGCAATCACTTCACCATGATAAGACGACTCTTGACGGATATCGAGCGCCGCCAAATGAAAGCCGCAAGTTTTTACCAGGCGAATCACATCGAGCAACAACCCATCTGCATGCGCCTTGTCGTGAGTAGCGACACTTTGGCGGATAATACGTAAGTCCTCTAGCAGCTCTTCTGGATTGGCGTATGCGTCTTTTTCAGCCTCGATGTCAGTCCCTTTGCTTTGAATGCGGCGATTGGTGGCATTGACCTTAGTGAGTATTAAAGAAAGCAGACGGCGGTATGGCTCGTTGCCGTAATCATCGAGGTTGTAATCAAATACACGCTGATCGAGCTCATCATAACTTTTGATCTTGGCATATACGTCGGGAGACACGGTGACAATAGTGTCACTATGAATGAGCTGGCGGCGCAGTTTTTTGAGTAGTACTTGATAGTGACGCAGTACGGTATCCGCATGCATTAAGACGGCAAGCTCTGTGGTCTCAAACGTCACAAAAGGATTGCCATCTCTATCACCGCCAATCCATGAACCAAAGCTCATAAAGGCAGGCAGTGGATAGTCGGTGAGCTCTGGATAGATATCGACAATGGCTTTTTTGATATTGCGATATACTTTGGGAATGGCATTAAATAAGCTGGCGTTAAAGTAATGCAGGCCGTTGTTAATCTCGTCATAGACCAGCGGCTTGCGGGTGCGCACCTCATCTGATGACCATAGTAGATCAATCGTCTGTGCGGTTTGCTCTTTGGCTTGTTCGTAGGCGAAACTGTTTTCAGACACATTGTTTAAAGCTTCGCTGTGCGTGAATAGACTTTGTAAGATATTCATTGTGGTACGGCGACGCGCTTCGGTAGGATGCGCCGTAAATACAGGTATAAATTTGAGCTGATCAATAAGCTCTTGCATTTGAGCCGGCTCGATATTGCGTTCACGACATTCAAGTAAAGTACGGCGAAATGACCCCTCCCAGCTTTGCTCCGATTGCATACGCAGCTCATGACGCTGCTCACGCAAGTAGTTTTCTTCGCTTAGATTGGCTAGGAAAAAATAGATAGAAAATCCACGTATGACGTTTTTTAAAGTTTGATTGTCCAAAGACGCAATAAAGTCGATAAGCTGCTGTTTATGTGCCTCATTTGGCTCACGGCGCTGTTGAATGAAACCTTTACGCAGGGTCTCAATGGTCTTTATTGTCTGCTCTCCAGATTGGCGAGAAATGGCATCGCCTAGCAATGAACCCAATAAGCTGGTGCGTTTACGTAGTACGTTATTATCTAAAGTCATCCTTAACAACCTTCTTATTAAATGAGTGAGTACAGTGTTAACGAGTATAATATTAGGGCTATCATAGATTTTTTATCTCTACAGACATCCTTACCGTTTTTTACAATTTAACATGAATGGGTAGTTATGTCTGACGCTCAAAGCAATTTTTTATCAATTGATGTTCGTCATATTATAGTGTATTTAACGCTCCGTCTATTTTTCAAACGATTCTTAGCGCAAGTTCACTTGGCTTACGTCTTAGCGTAATCTCGCAGCTTATCTATATAATCCGCCCAATCTTGCATCATCTGTACCCTGGTATCGATTTCATCAAGTCTGTTGTAAGCCCCGCCGTGCGTGTCTTTTATCCTGTGACCCAGCTGTAATTCTGTAACGATGTCTGAGTAGCGTAACTCTGGCTGTTCCATAAGCAAGGTTTTGGCCGAGGCCCGAAAGCCATGCGCGCATTGCACGTCTTTGTATCCAAGCCGGTGAAATATCTGTACCATTGTGGCTTTGCTGATATAAGCATTGCTTGAACCGCGCATTGAGGCAAAGACATACTCTTTATGTCCTGTGATAGATTGAATGTTTCGTAATCGCGCAATCACTTGCGTCGCTAATGGCACGACTAAGTGCGATACCATGTCGTCGCGACCTTCGCCTTTGGTCGGGGAGAATGCCCATGTATCATTATCCCAGTCGATATCCTGCCAGCGCATAGAGCGCAAATCAATACTACGGACAAACACATAAGGCAATAAATTCATGGCTTCTAATGTAAGCTTGTTTGCCCCTTTAAAATTGGACATATCATGTAACAGCGTCGCAAACTGATCGGGCTTGGTAATAGCTGGCAAGTGATTGCCTGAATTGGCAGGTGCCAACTCGCCACGGGTGTCAATCGCTACATTTTTATCGCATAATCCTCGTGCGACAGCGAATGAAAATACTTTTTCCGTATACAGCCGAGTACTGGCGCCAACGAAGGTCGCTTGATTGTCGTTATGTTGGATTGCTTCACACACACTTAATATCATCTCACTGGTGATATCATTCATCCTTAAATCGCCAATATCACGGCACATGTATCCCAAGCACAAATCCCAAAATTTGAGTGTCGACTCACTAAACGCAGGTTTTTTTGATTTGCTTTGCTGACGACTGGATGTTTTGTGATCTCGCCATGCTTGCGCAATGTCAGCGAACGTGGCGTTCTTTAGGTGAGCATACTTATTCACTTGCTCTTTTTGCTGTATGGCTTTAGGGTCAGAGCCGTTTGCGACTGTATTAAGTATGGTCTCTGCTTTGTACTTGACCTCATATAGACTGATGTCCTCAACCTTGCCGAGCATCATTCTGGGCCGCTTGCCATCGATATGTGGATGAGAGTAGCGCAGATAGTATTCTTTTTTACCGTTTGGATAGACACGTAGACTTAGACCCGCGATACCTGAAACACTGACCGAGTAATCCTTATCTCGACATTCAAGTTTATTGATATCATTTATGTTGTCGACAGCCATGTTCTTATCCGTAATTACTATAATAAAAAATGAGAGAGATACGATAAAAATATAATCAGTGATAACTGCTTTGTTTAGTGGGGCAATTATCTACATAATACTTGGACACCGCGATGGACACTGATATTTATTAATACACAAAATAAGTCCTTATTCTAAAGGCATACAATGTTAATTTATCCCCAAGGCTCACTTGGGGATAATTGTAGCATATTGGGGAAATAAGGAGTAGATCATACGCTTATTGGGTTGAGCACCGTTTTTTTGCTCATCATTTCAGCACATACTTGGAGGGATTTATAAGGCGAATCGTCCATTTGGTAAACGATAGCGCGGATTTATTAAAAAAAACACGGTCGCGTACACGCACAGAATATAAAAATCAGGGTCATAGTACTATTCTGTGCAAATCTGGAAGGTACTGTTTTAAGGTCTAATATCAGTGCAGGCACGTAAAACGACTAAAAGCCAATTTTCTAAGTATTCATAAAAACAAAACTCAGCAAGTCTATTGGTAAATTTAAAATAGGGCAGATAAATGATGCATAATAAGATAAACTGCCTCGTTCTCGTTGTGCGCGCGGCGTTTGGATTTAGCATCTATAAACCAAGTAGCGATGACCGAAAAGATAACTGAAAATTTATAAAAGACGATGGATATAAGGCAGCCTATTATGGAGCAAAAAAAATCACCCTATGGCACACAGACAAAATGGGGTAGAGCATAAGCCTGTCTTTATGCCGAGAGTCAACAGCGACAATCTAGTAAAAACAGACATGGTCAGATTTGAACGCCATGTGGGATTTGCGACCAGACAAAAGAAAAAATCTACCAATGATATGCATCAAGTCATTCGTAAAAAATACGGTTTTAAGCATGTTTTGGAGTTATCCAGTAAATCTGGCAATAAGCTGAGCTTTCCGCTGAGTCCGTTTAGTTTAAAGATCACTAACTATCGTTTATCCATTTATCTAAGAGTGAACTATTAGACTCCGTACTTATGAGCAGGTTTTTTCCTTATCCCAAATTTCACATTTGCTAGTAATAACCCCGACAATATCAATATCATTGCCAGCATTTTCCACCACGTTACAACTTCGCCCGTAAGCACTACGGACGTTGTCATACCGAATACCGGCACTAATAGAGCAAATGGCATAACCTTGGAGGCAGTATTTTGACTGAGTAGATGTGCCCAGAGTCCGAAGCCGACTAGGGTTGAGATATACACGATAAACCCAAGCGACAGCCACGACTTCATCGACGCTTCGGTAAAGGTTGCCAGCTGCCATGCATCGGTCTCAAATATAAGCGAAGATAACGTCAAAAACACGCAAGCGATCAGAGCGCCCCATGCGACCAGTGCAAGAGCAGACAAAGCAGAGGTTTTGTTTTTAACGGTGGTAGGTGCTGTTGCTGTTTTTTGTTGTGCCGCTTTTAAGGTCGCTTGTGCTGAGGCTTGCTTGGATGCAATGTTGCCAAAGCTCCAGCCCACTGCGGCAATCAAAATGCAGACAAATCCAGCCACAGGCATATCTCCGCCGAGATTGAGCGCAATCACACCAAGGCCCAATACCCCAACCATCATACCGATGACTTGCATGCGACTGACTGCTTCACCCAAGATAAAGTACGCCAACAACACAGTGATAAAAATTTGCATTTGTAGCAACAACGCCGTCAAACCCGGTGACGCACCTAGATGCATGGCCGTAAATACAAAGGCATATTGCATGACAAAGGTACCGATAGCATAGATGAGTAAGGTACGGTTAAAGGTAGGCGGTTTAAGAAAAAACACCAAGGGCACTGCGGTAAAGAAAAAGCGTAGGGCAGTGAGCATTAGTGGCGGGAAGCTCTCTAATCCCCATGCAATAAAGGTGAAGTTCACACCCCAAATAAAGGTAACCAGTACAGCCAGTGCAGTGTATATCGGGTTCATAGTGTCATCCTAAATAATGACGATCCATATGGAATGTCTCAACTATAGTTTATATGACCACAACAAACCCGATACAGTTTCACTTATGATGAACAAAGTGTATAGTCGCTCTTAGCGTGACAATTTTTTAGATTTTTATTATCAACGATAAGTACTTTTATCATGGTCGAAAACTACAAGCTCAATCCTAACTTAACAAAGACTGCTGCCGTCGCTGAATGGCTAAAGCAGCGCATTGATTGGCAAATTTACTTGCCCAACCAGCGTGTGCCATCGGTGCGAAAACTATCCAAACTCATGGGTATATCGAGCTTCACCGTTGTGCAAGCTTATGAGCAACTGGTGGCAACCAATGTCTTGGTCGCCAAGCCAAGCTCAGGCTATTATGTGAATGAGCAGACAAGACTAGTACCGCCCAACCGTGACAAAAAAGTTGCCCCCAAGCAGCCAGTCATAGATACTCGCTGGCTGGTACAGCAAGTGTCGAGCGATATTCCGCATCACCGATCCCCAGGCGTGGGCACGCTACCTAGAGACTGGATACGTAATGACAAGATGGAGTGGGCGATACGGCAGGTCACCCAGCAAGCAGACGGCTTCATCTATGACTATAGCGCGGTGCAAGGCTATTTGCCGCTGCGTCAGCAACTGGTGCAGCAGCTGAATGTGCTAGGTATGCAGACCTATACAGACAATGTCATGACCACCGCAGGCATATCACACGCCATTACTATGATTGCCCAACTATTGACTGAGGTCGGTGATACGGTGATGGTCGATGGGCCGGGCTGGTTTTGGTTATCGAGCTGTCTACAACAGCAGGGACTCAATGTTGTCGCGGTCGAGCGCGATCACCAAGGCCCCGATATTGAGCAGATGCAACAGCTGTTTGAAACGTATCATCCAAAGCTGTATTTGACCAACAGCGTGCTACACAATCCCACCTCTTATAATCTGCATCCTGCGCGGGCGCATCAAGTGCTTAATCTTATTCATCAATACGACGCGTATATTTTTGAGGATGACTTATACGCCGCGTTTTTGCCGAGTGGTCAAGTCCTGCGTTATGCTAGTCTTGACCAGTTCGAGCGCGTGTTTTATGCGACAGGATTTTCAAAGTCGATGTCATCAGGCTGGCGCGTTGGCTTACTGGTCTGTCCCGATCATTTCATTGATGATGTGCTGCGTATCAAAACCTTGAGTAATATGAGTACGCCAGAGTTTGGTGAGCGCGTGATTCACCACTTATGGACGCATGGTGAATACCGCAGGCAAATCAAAAAAGTCCAGCAGCAGTTATATCGTGCGCATGAGCGGATGCGCATAGCATTGCCTAAGATCGGACTTGTCTATCCTGAGCATACGCAGGCAGGCCTCTTTGTGTGGGTGGATACGCATCAAGACACCAGCCAGCTGGCACTAGATGCCTATAGCGATGGCTGGCTAGTGGCACCGGGGCATTTATTTCATCCAGATGCCAGTGCCTCAACCTATCTGCGCCTGAACGTATCGACGAGCAGTGATGCATTTTTGGCTTGGCTGGGCGATTATTTGAATCATTGACAATACCAGCCTGCCTGCTATGTCTGTTCAGCCTACGATGTCTTTACTTACAGTGAATATTTACCACCAATAGGTTGGATACTGGCTATTCTTACCTAGGTTGTTATGGCAATGGCCGTACCGACCGCCATTGCCATACTCCACCATTGAATACCAAATAGTGTCATAAATACAAGCCCTGTAAAGGTTGCGATAACATGTCCACCGATGACATTTCTTGGCCATGCAAAGGGGCTGGCAGAATAGGCAAAGATAAGTAAATAGCTGGCACCGAATGATCCTAGAAACATCATCAGTGCTAAACTATTGCGTACCACTGCAAGGATGCAGTAGCAAGTGTGCCACCAAGCCACTATCATCACCAGATGTTTATGATGCAATTAAAAGGTTATTGTGAGAAATGGGATGTCAAACCAGCAGAAGACGTTGCTAGGAGCTGTTTGGGATTTTTGACCGACTGGAGCTCATCAGAGGGTTTTCACGGATGTATGTTTATCAATGCGTGCGCCGAATATTAAGCTGCTGAGTCTATGCCGCATCAAATCGCCAATCAACACAAAAGGGAGGTTAGACAATGGTTATTTGCTCAGTTTGAGCGAGTAGGCGCTCATCACCCTCAGCAGAAAGCCGATACTTTATTTGTATGGGGTGAAGGCCTTATTGTGACAGCGCAAACCGATCAAAAAACCACTGCCACTGAATAATGAGCTTTTTATAGAATTAATAAAATAGCTTGTCTTAGGTATTGGCTGGTAGTATCGGTATTAGAACAGATGCTGTCGCCATGGTAAAGGAGGCATAATTGGACATCACCAACACTGACAATCAGTTTGAAATATACACCACCGATGATGGGCAAACGCAGATTGAGATTCGCCTAGAGCAGGAGACGCTGTGGCTGTCGCAAGCGCAAATGGCAACCTTGTTTGACAAAGATTCAGATACCATAGGACTACATCTAAAAAACATTTACAAAGAAGGCGAATTAGATCAAACAGCAACTACCGAGGAATCCTCGGTAGTTCGCCAAGAAGGGTCGCGCCAAGTACGCCGTAAGATTCGTTTTTATAATCTAGATGCCATTATCTCGGTGGGTTATCGGGTCAATTCCAAAAAAGGCACGCAGTTTCGGATATGGGCGACTCAGCGTTTGCGTGAGTACTTACTACAAGGCTATGCCATCAATGAACAACGCTTTGACAAAAACGCCGCCGAGCTACAGCAAGCCCTAGCCCTCATCAAAAAAACTGCCCAAAGCCCCGAGCTACACACCGATGAAGGGCGCGGACTCATTGAGATTATCAGCCGCTACACACAGACGTTTTTGTGGTTACAGCGTTATGACGAAGGCTTGCTCAATGCGCCAGTAGGACAGGCAGGCGGTATTCTGCCCAGTACAGTTGAGGCCATGGCAGCGCTCACGCATCTAAAGGCGCAGCTGATAGCACGAGGTGAGGCGACAGTATTGTTTGCCAAACCGCGCGGCGATGGCTTGGACAGTATCTTGGCGACATTAGAGCAAACGGTGTTTGGTGAGCCAGCTTATCCGACAATTGAGAGCAAGGCGGCGCATTTACTCTATTTTATGGTCAAAAATCACGTCTTTACTGATGGTAATAAGCGTAGCGGCGCATTTTTATTTATCGACTTTTTGCATCGCAATCAGCGCCTACTTGACAGTAAAGGCGATACAGTGATTAATGATACTGGACTTGCCGCGTTAACCTTATTGGTTGCTGAGTCTGACCCCAGTCAAAAAGAAACTTTGATCAAGCTAATTATGAATATGCTGTCGTTAGAAAACTGATAACGATTATAACTATGATTGGCTTTATTTTGTGATTCGTATCATCGTATAGAAAGACAGATATTAAGGATAGTGTCTGTCTTTCTATACGGTGATTGTTTATGTGGAGCAAGAAAGTATTCTATTGAGCAGTGCTAGATAGAATATCTTTAAATTCTAATAGCTAACAACTTAATCAAATAAGAGTTTATTTATGCTGTGATAGTATCATGGGTTCCATAAATAAATTACTCGAGATGTCTTATTTAACATAATATACATTATGCGAAAACATACCGGCGGTTTCAGTATAAGAGTAAATATCAATCTGCGTCATATCGTTTCTATATTTAACTGCGTATTTTTAAATTTAAAATAGCTTGGCGCTGACATTTTTAATATCAATTCAGTTTTCTACTAACGACAAGTTTCAAGCAAATGCTTACTCAAAGTTCCACCATCTTCATTTAAGCTAACATCTGCGATTTGGCAATCTTTATCATTGCATGTCAAATCATAATAAATATTGCTACCTTGCGCCAAGCTGACTTTAACCAATCCTTTATCAGTCATCGAAAACTTCTTGTCTTGAGTATAATCAGGGTCTTGAGAATCCCACAGCACATCATAATCAACATTGCAGGACGTTTGATTTTTATCAAAGTAATCTTGTTCTAGCTGCATGGCTGCTTGTAAATCAGCATTGGCATATTGCTGTAGCACTATAGGATTACTCATACCTTGGTCATCGATATCTTGTTGGTACATTTTTGTGATGGTCGTGATTTTCATATCAGCCACAGCAGCTTGTTTCTGAAATGCTTTTGTCACATCTGCTGTGGCAGTACCGACAGTTGTCAGTGCTATGGTTGATAGTAATATCAGCGATTTGTATGTTGGCATGTCGTTCTCTACGAGCTTTTATCTTATAAGTGTTACGGTCTATTACATCATAGCCATATAACGACTCTGCTGTATTATCGTATCATTCAGGTTCACTCATCAAAATTCCGATTACATAGCGCTTTTATGCTCTTTTATCTATTGTGATGACAACTTTTAGTGGCTTATCGTGACGTTTATTTCACTAATAACTGTGGTAAGGATGCTTTTATGATAATACTACCTACCTTTTTCAAGGAGAAATCTGCGGCATTGGCCTCTAGTAGCCTTTTATTGCTTGCTTTGACCGCGACTGGCTGCCAGTCCGCTTCTGAGTCCAGCGAAGCGATTGTCGCTCAACCTACCAGCACCTCAGCAACGGCTATAAGTACTGATATCAGTCAACAAACCCTAAAGCAGCAAGCGTTGCGTATACAGCGGGCACTCGCCAATAAGGATTTTGCTAGAATTACTGATGATATTCATCCCACACGTGGCGTCCGTTTTTCGATGTATGCCTACGTGCGCCCTGAGTCAGACAAGGTTTTTAGCCGCGCGCAATATGCACAGTATTTGCAGCAGTCCAAAATCCGCTTTACTTGGGGTGAACGTGACGGCTCTGGTGAGCCATTAATCATACCGCTACCAGAGTACCTAGACACTTGGGTAAAGGCCAAAACCTTTAATGACGCTACCCTTAGCGTCAATGAGTTTCAAAAAAGTGGCAATAGCATCAATAACCTAAATAAAATATATCAAAACTCTGATGTCGTTGAGTTTTACTATAAAGGTAGTGATGAATACAGCGGTTTAGACTGGCGGGTGTTGCGCTTGGTGTTTGATGAGTATCAGGGTAAGCGTTATCTCGTCGCTGTCGTTAACGATCAGTGGACGGTTTAAATAACAGCGTAAGCATCTTTATGGTCAGATAAATTATATTAAACAAGGGCAATGCGTCATATATGAAGCACTGCCCTTTTTGTCTCTTTATCATATTGAATTATATTTAATTTTTGATATATATTTTACTTTATGCTTTTGGCTGAAGTGGACTTTGCTTAAAAAACTTCACCATAATATCGTAAATGTCAGGATAAGCATCCACTAGCTTTTGCGGCGTCTCAAAAAATACTTCGCTCAATACCGCAAAAAACTCGGCAGGATTGGTCGCACCATAACGATCTAAACCTGACTTACGATGCGTTTGAAAGTCTTCGAAATCTCGCGACATGATTTGTGTCCAACGTGCAGGATCCATGTCAGGCTGCATCGGTGGAAAGCCATTAGCGCGGCCATTCATCATATCAAGCTTATGCACAAACTCGTGAATCACCACATTGTGTCCGTCACGCTCACCTGAGTGCTTGGCATCCTTCCATGAGAGAATGACAGGACCTCGCTGCCATGCTTCCCCACTACGGTGCTGACTGCCCTCATGGACGATACCAAATTCATCTACCGTTGTACTCTCACTTTTGTACGAACCTTGATAAATAATAATAGATGACCAACCGCTATACCACTCAAGGCTGAGGTTTAAGATAGGCAAGCACGCCTGTAGTGCAATGGATTGTCTGACCGCATTAGTAATCTCAAAACCTTGTGCACCCACAATCGACTTATCATCCAAAAACAAAGTCGCCAAGTCAAACAAGCGGCTTAGCTCGTCTTCAGTCAACCTATCCAATATCATGATACACTCAGCCGCCCGCGCCCAGTCTTCATGCGTGAACTTGCTGTTGTCCAATATACGCTGCTCACGCCAGTCTTTTATGATGTCAAACATACACTTTATCCCTATTCTTCTTAGTATATAGGCCAGCCGTTCTACGTATATTATAGCGATAACCAGTAGCACGCCATGATAATTACTATATTAAAATGTATAAAAACGCCGCTCATAAATACATTACTGAGCGGCGCAGACTGTCATCCATACATTATGTTTTAAAATTGATATTGTAAGCCTAACTGTAATGACAGTTTAATCTTACCCAAAGGTCGCCGTATTGATGAGGGTGATGAGTACTTTAATACCATCCGTCATCAATGGTCAGATGCGTTGCGTCGCACGTTAGTTGAATTGCCCAAATGCCCTGATAATTATTGGGGATACCCTTCACTCTTAGACCCAATTTGAAAACTGGTCGTCACATCAATAAAATCACACCAATAAAAACGGTGCGGTGCGACTGTCTTCTGATTGGGCCACGTCTTCTGGCGTACCTTGAGCGACAATTAACCCGCCCTCATCACCTGCCCCTGGCCCCATATCAATCACCCAGTCGCTATTGCTGGCCACTTGCATATCATGCTCAACCATGATGACGGTGTTCCCCGCATCGACCAAACCGTTTAATTGCGTCATCAGCATGGATACATCAGCAGGATGTAAACCTGTGGTTGGCTCATCTAAGATATAGAGCGTATCGCCTCGTTGCGTGCGTTGTAGTTCAGTGGCAAGCTTAATACGCTGTGCTTCACCCCCTGACAACTCAGTGGCGGGCTGCCCCAAACGTAAGTAGCCAAGCCCCACTTGCAGCAACGCATCCAATGCGCGCAAGATAGGCGCTTCATCAACAAAGAACTCATGAGCCGCTTCAACGGTTAAATTTAATACTTCAGCAATGTTTTTATCTCGATACGTGATGGTAAGTGTTTCTTCATCATAGCGTTGCCCGTGACAGACCTGGCAAGGTGCATAGACACTTGGTAAAAATAGCAGCTCCACACTGACAAAACCCAAACCTTCACAATTTGGACAGCGGCCTTTTTTGGTGTTAAACGAGAAACGTCCAGCGTCATAGCCATGTGCTTTTGCTTGCTTAGTTGCGGCAAACAGCTTACGCACATCATCGAACAATCCTGTATAGGTTGCTAGGTTTGAGCGCGGTGTCCGCCCAATCGCCTTTTGATTGATATTAATAAGACGACGGACTTGCTCCATGCCAGCGACGATTTCACCACCAGTGACTGTCTCAAGCTCTTGCTCAAGCAAATCTGCCTCACCTACAGGCGCTTCAGTAACCGTCTTTTGCCCCAATACTTCACTGATAAGCTCTACCAATGCTTGGCTGATAAGACTCGACTTACCTGACCCTGAGACACCCGTGACACTAGTCATCACCCCAAGCGGAAACTCAACATCCAAGCCGATTATATTATTGCGCTCGATATTTGCGAGTTTCAGCCACGCTGTCGGTTGCCTTGTGTCAGATTTTGACTGATGATTCGCCGTGTCGTTAGCAAAGAGATATTGACCCGTATGCGACTGCGCAACCTCACGTAGCCCTTCTACAGGCCCACTATAGACAATCTCGCCGCCATGCGTGCCAGCCTGTGGCCCGACATCGACCACCCAATCAGCATGCCCAATCACACTCACGTCGTGCTCAACCACAAACACCGAGTTACCAGATGCGATCAACTCATCTAGCGCCCCAAGTAGCGCCTGCGTGTCAGCAGGGTGCAGACCTGCTGATGGCTCATCAAGGACATAAACCACGCCAAACAGTTGCGAGCGAATCTGGGTCGCTAATCGCAATCGCTGTAGCTCACCAGGCGATAGTGTTGGTGTGGTACGCTCAAGTGACAGATAACCGAGCCCAAGCCTTGTTAGTGCCTCAATACGAGAGAGAATATCACTGGCAATACGCTGGGCAACGATGGCTTTTTCGCGGTTTGGTGTATCATCAGCTATCTTGGTATGCGCTGTTTTCTCAAGTTTTTGGGCCATGTCCGTCAATGTAAGCTGTGACAGCTCACCGATATCGAGTCCTGCAAATTTAACCGACAGTGATTCTTTCTTAAGTTTTTTGCCGTGACATTCTGGACACTCGGATATCTGCATAAATTGCGACACGCGTTTCTTGGTGCGCGGGCTTTGAGTGGTGGCAAAAGAATGCAAAACAAAGTTTTTGGCACTGGTAAACGTACCCATATAGTTTGGCTTTTCCCCTTTCTCAATGGCCTCCCGTGTCTGTTCTATATCATACTCAGGATAAACAGGCACTGTTGGTGTCTCATCGGTAAACAAGATCCAGTCGCGGGTCTTCTTTGGCAGGGTGTGCCAAGGTTTATCAATATCATAGCCGAGCGTGGTCAATATACGGCTCAGGTTTTGACCTTGCCATGCCGGTGGCCATGCGGCAATAGCTCGCTCGCGAATGCTTTTGGTATTATCTGGTACCAGCAGATCCTCGGTGACCTCAAATACACGGCCGATACCTGAACACGTGGGACAGGCACCATCTGGCGTATTGGGCGAGAACGCATCGGCATACAGCATCTCTTGGCCGGCGGGATACTCTCCGGCTCGTGAGTATAACATACGAAGACCATTAGATATGGTTGTTACACTACCGACGGACGAGCGTACTGACGGCGTACCCCGCTGCTGCTGTAAGGCAACTGCTGGCGGTAACCCTTCTATAGTATCGACATCGGGTTCATCAACCTGATCGATGAGCCTTCTGGCATAAGGCGATACTGAATCAAGATAGCGCCGCTGTGACTCGGCAAATAGCGTACCAAATGCCAGTGATGATTTTCCCGATCCAGATATACCCGTAAAGACCACTAAGGCATTGCGCGGTAAATCCACATCGACGTTCTTTAAATTATGAACACGCGCACCTCTGACCTGAATATTTTCTTGATTAGGGTTGTATAGAGCGTTCTTGACGATACTTGTCTTATTTTCTGTTGCTTCTAATTGTTTTGGATTGGCCATGACGCTATTTTTCCTATTGAGACACTATTTATTGCTAATGTATTTATTATTATTCATCTGAGTAGCAGGAAGGTTAACACGTACTCATGCAGGGGTGTGGCAAAGCTTACGTATCAATAGCATCGATAGACAAAACGACAACTTAAGTCATTAGGCACCTTATAATAAAAAAACCCGCAATCATTGCAGGTTTTTTGAGGAAAAAATGCTATCAGAATATGGATAACCTAAACACTAACCCACTACCAAGCGCATCAATTGGGTACTGATATACCCGCCAAACGTACCCACCGCATAGCCCATAATACCCAAAAACACGCCAACAGGCGCAAGCGATGGATGAAAAGCCGTCGCGACGATCGGTGCCGACGATGCGCCACCTGTATTGGCATTAGAACCTACCGCCAAAAAGAAAAACGGCGCACGGATAAGTCTGGCAACCCCAAAGATAATCACCACATGGATACTCATCCATAAAAAGCCGATAAGCAATAGCCGCCACTGCGAGACAATACCTGCCAAATTAATCTGCATACCAATCGCGGCAATCAGCACGAAGATAAATACGGTACCCATTTTGGACGCGCCCACATGGTCGAGTCTGCGAATCTTAGTAAAAGAAAAAATGACGCCTAACAGAGTAATAATGACCACCATCCAAAAGAATGAACTGGCAAAACTATATTGCACCGCCCATTTATATGGGGCAAAAAAGTCAGCAATTTGTCCACCAACAAAGTGCGCCACTCCTACCATGGCAAAGCACAAGCCAAACATCACCATCAAATCATTAATGGTGGCTGGACGGGCATGATCGCGCTCATAGCTTTCGACGGCTTTAATGACTTTATCAATACTACTGGTATCAGCGCGCAAGAATCGATCGATCTTTGCGCTGTGTTTTGCCATCACCAAGATTGCGAGTAACCACAATGAGGCATTGGTGGCATCCACCAAGATCATCATGCCAAACAAATCATCACTGACCCCAAACAGCTCTTTCATTGCCGCTTGGTTAGCTGCACCGCCGATCCAACTGCCTGCCACGGCTGAAAATCCACGCCATAATGTATCATCGAGGAACATTTCAGGCGATACCCACTTAGCTATTCCTAAACTAATGGGACCGCTAATAACAATAGCGATACTGGCGGCAAAGAACATGGCAATCGCTTTCCAACCTAATCCTAGTATTTTGGGAACATCCATGGATAAGGTCATCAATAGCAAACTGGCTGGCAGCAGATACGTCGCGGTAAATCCATAAATCTGTGAACCCACCCCATCGGCGAACATCCCTAAGCTATTTAAAGTAGCAGGTATAAAGCAGCACAGCACAATACCGGGCAATACCGCATAAAACCGTCGCCAGAATTTACCCGGCAAACCTTGGGTATAGAATACTAGGCCAATGATTGCCATAATGATACCGAAAGCTAATGGCAGGCTATCAATTGCTAAAGAGGAGGTAGTAGGCATCAAGGCGCTCCGAGGCAAACAACTGGCAAAAGTGAATCAGTATAGACAAGCTAAAAAACTCGTGCAAGCAGCCATGTCAATGATCTTAATAACTGCTGAGCTCTAAACGAATCATAGTTAGTCATGCCTGCAAAAGCTTAACTATACCATCAGCGAACAATGGGTCACACACAAAAAAGCCAGATAACAAGTATCTGGCTTTTTACTACTTTAGACGATTAATGAATTAGTAATTAGTAGCTTTAATCGTTCGTTATAGCGATATTATGAGTTTTTACCACGGTTGCCACCGTTTGGACGACCTTGACCACGGCTGTCAGAACGATTTGCTGGGCGACCTTGGCTGCCACTTGGACGACCACGGCCTGTAGCTGCACGGTCACCGCGCTTGCCCTGATATGGTTTACCACCAAAACGGTCTTTTGGCTTACCTGATGAATCACGTGACTTGCCAGCACCTTGGCCTTGGTATCCACTATCATTGCTGGCGCGCTGGCCTGTTGCTGCGCGATCGTTTGAGCGAACACGGCCACCGCCAGTAGACTTGCCAGCATAACCACCGCTTGAGCGTCCGCGACCACGGCCACGCCCGCGTCCTTTGTTTTCGCTTGGTACGTAGGTTTTCTTAGGCTCCATGCCTTCGATAACGCACACTTCCATCTTGCGATCTAAGTAACGGTTGATGGCGGCCAATTGTGGACGATCGTCCATGCTGCATAGGCTGATAGCCACACCAGTACGGCCAGCACGGCCACAACGACCAATACGGTGGACGTAATCTTCAGTCTGACGTGGTAAATCATAGTTGATGACGTGCGAGATGGCTGGCACGTCAAGACCACGGGCAGCAACGTCAGTCGCTACTAAGATTTTTACCTTACCATTACGCAAATCTTGAACGATGCGGTTACGCTTGCTCTGTGGCAGGTCACCATGTAGGAAGCTTGCTTTATGACCCGCTTCTTGTAGTTGTTTTGCCAATTTTTCAGTGCTACGTTTGGTTGCAGCAAAGATAATGATTTGATCCATCTCTTGTTGGCAAACGATTTTGTCAAGCAAGCGGTTTTTGTGATCAAAATCATCACAGTAGTACACTTTTTCTTCGATGTGTGCAGATTCTACTTTGATTGATACGCGCTCAGGGTTCTTAGTGAAGCTGGCAGCGATTTTACCGACTGGGCCATCCCAAGTTGCTGAACACATGATCGTCTGACGATCGATTGGCGCGGCGCTTAAGATATCACTGATGTCATCAGCAAAACCCATGTCTAGCATACGGTCCGCTTCATCTAGTACCAACACTTCAAGGTTTGATAAATCCACACGGCCTGCTTTTATATGGTCAAGCAAACGACCAGGCGTGGCGACGATGACCTGTACACCTTTACGTAGGGCGGTGATTTGACCGTTGTAAGGCGCGCCGCCGACCAAGGGCACGCAGAACAAACCGCGCATGTCTTTTGAATACGTGCGTACGCTGTCATGCACCTGCTGAGCAAGCTCGCGCGTTGGCGTTAGGATAAGTGCTTTGGTCAGTTTATCAAAGCTGGTGGCACGGCTTAAGCGATCGAGTACTGGGATTACGAATGCTGCTGTTTTACCACTACCTGTTTGCGCTGACAATAAAAGGTCACGGCCGGCTAGTGCAAACGGAATGGCTTGTTCTTGGATAGGGGTTGGATTGGTATAACCGATGCGATCAAGCGCGGTCAAAATCGGCTTGGCAATATTAAGATCGCTAAAGGTTGTTTTGTCTTCTGAGGCCGCATCTGTTGCTGCTTGAGCAGTAGCGTCATTGTTAGAGGTGTCAGTGTTTGCAGTAGTGTCGTTGCTTTCGATGATACCGTTTTCAGCGGCAATTGCAGATAAGATGTCAGTCATAGGAATCCTTGGTAAGTATAAGCTGCTGTAAATTCAGCAAACTTGATGCATACCACTGATAACCGTTCATTACGCTGCTTTTATTAAAGGTTACCGAGCAACATAAAAGTGTCGATAATCAGAAACCAAGCCATTAGAGCTTAGCGTCTTTATAATAAATGCGTTCGTGCTGTCTGACGTATTTTGGTGGTAGTGCCGAGTGTCTTATCCATGCTTGATATACGCGCATTATCAATGCTTTGTCCAAAGCAGATAATCGCAAACAGCAACCAATCTAGACCCTATATAGGTCAGTAGATAAGATATGAGTCAAAAATAACTGATATGTTTAAGACGTTATTTAAGTACACAAAATCATCGGCAACAATTACTTATGGTCATCCTAGACCCAAAATCGCAGGCGATGTTATCAATCTCATAATTCACGAAAGCCTAAGCTTGCGTGGCGACGCAGTATAGCACAATAAAAAATTATGTGTAGCCATTTATTCAATTACTAAGTAAATAGCCCGAATAAGTCCTCTATTGAGCATGCTAAACGTCTCATTCAACAAAAAATCGGTGATTATTTGACTACTTTAACATCCGTGACATAAGTCGGCAGCTGCCATGCCCCGCCCGCTTCAATAAGACGGCACAGTCCAGTGGTGCTTTCATGGCTTTTCTCAAACGCGCGGCCCGTCCACACCCAATCGACTTGACTCATACAGTCGCCAATACCGCGACCTTTTTGTACTGAGCTAAGCTTACCTTTGTCGTAATTGGTGGCGCTAGTCGTGACCAATGTCGGCTTGTAAGGTTTGCTATCATTGATCACCCACACCCCACTACCCACATTGTAAGCAGCTGTCCAACAATCATGCTGTGCGAGCAGCTGTGAATCATTTAGGCGACTGACACGCCAAGGTGACTTGTCTGATAGATTTGGGCAGTCAGCATCGGCATCTTTCATGGTTCGTTTCATTAGGGATACCAATTGAGAAGATCTCATCACAAACTTTTTGCTATTATTGGTATCAGATTTTCCGGCAGGCTCTACAAAACGTAGTACAGGTACTGCTTTAGGGGGTAAGACATTACTATTAGATTTGGTCGCATTATCATGGTTCATCAGCGCACTTGGCGTACCCACGCGTCCTTGGACATCATCGGCCTTTAACATGACCGCACTAGCTCCTCTGTCTGAGAGTTGCCAGCGCGAGTTACGTAATGCGAATGTGATTTTGCTTGATCGCTGAAGGGCGCTAACTAAGGCGGTAACTTGCGCTTGGGTTAGCTCAGCACTGCCTGCGGCTGCAGAATACGGCTTGGTTTCACCATAATTTCGATCGTTAATAAATAGTGATATCCGGTGACGGTTACCTAATTGCATTAAGGCTTTAGAGGAGCTGTCTTTGGTACCACCAAGCTTGACTTTGCCATCTACAGCGGCGTTTGCCCCTGCACGGCGGGTCAATAAGACAGAGACAGGAAATTCACTATTATTTTCTGCTTGATAGCCTGCTATCCGACAAGTACGGGTATTATCACAGACCACCTGCCAATCTTGGCTGGTAAACTCAGTTTTGGCGTTCACCATACTCGCTGTACCAAACAAAGCCATACTAACTGCTGCAAGCATAGGTAAGCGCATTTTATTATTGTGTTTCATAATCCATTACTCATCAATCAAATAAGTATAAACACCTGTCTGTCACGGTGATAAGCGGTTATCTTAACGCTTTAATGTTTCTATCTGTTGTGCTAATGTACCATTATGTAAATACAAAAGAAAGTGGTCATCAATTTTATATTTATTATTTTAAATATAATAAAAATAAGCCGATAAGTGCGTAACTTAAACTTACCAGCCTAAATGTCATTGAAAATAATTAAATGATGCTCGTGCTAATAATTAATCGATTGGCTTTAGTTCTAGCTCCACAGCACGCTTGACGGCAGGTCTCTCAGCAATTTTTTTCGCCCAGCGCTGTATGTGTTTGTAGTCTTGTACTTGCAAAAACTCTGCCGCATCATATAGCTTACCGAGTACCAACTGTCCATACCATGCCCAAATAATCATATCGGCAATATTATAATCAGCTTCATCATTACCGCATAAATACTCACTGTCTTTTAGATGGGTATCTAATACATCAAGCTGACGTTTAGTCTCCATGGTGTAACGATTAATTGGATATTCTAACGGCTCTGGTGCATAGGCATAGAAATGTCCGAAGCCGCCACCTAAAAAAGGCGCACTACCCATTTGCCACATCACCCACGACAGACAATCCGCTCTCGCTTTTCCCAGCGATAAAGGTAGGAATCTATCAAATTTTTCTGCCAGATACATCAAGATAGCGCCCGACTCAAAAAGAGCAATCGGCTCGCCAGCGGTACCAGCAGAATGATCGACCAACGCTGGAATTTTTGAGTTAGGGTTAATCGCTACAAACCCTGAGCCAAACTGTTCACCTTGCGAGATATCAATTTTATAAGCATCGTACTCAGCACCGCTAATACCAAGCTCTGCCAGCTCTTCTAATAAGATATTAACTTTAACACCATTGGGTGTGTTCAGTGAGTATAGCTGTAGCGGAGCATCGCCTACTGGTAGCTCTTTATCATAACGAGCGCCAGAGGTTGGGCGATTGATGTTTGCGAACTTACCGCCGTTGTCTTTGTCTTGTGTCCAAACTTTAGGCGGTACATATTTATCGTTTTGTGTGTCACTGGTTGATGCATTACTCATAAAATATCCTTAGTTATTATTGCCATTATTTTTGGTCATATTAGCTTTTACTTATCTTAGTACTGTTTTTCTTGATATAGTCAATCTTAAATAAAACAGATACATTATATATCACGGTGGAACTGGGATAAATTTTCCTTGCGTGCTGTGCCTACGCTACTCGATGCTGCGAAAAATTTATCCCAGCCGCACTGTATCGTTTTTATACTGAATTCACTATAGCCATGCTAATTTCTCTATTAATTACCATGCTATTTGTTAGCTAGGCTTTACTATAACGATAACCTCTGCTGATATTAAAGTCTTCTCTTGTAATCAATGTTACGATTTTGCTGTGATTAATGACATACCACTCAATGACCCAAGCCCGCCATAATGCTTCGTTACCTTGAGGCACTTTAATTACCCTCTAAGCTTTCTTATACTACTCAACTTATATCGCGCAATCTGTTCGTAAAGACGCGAACCTCACGATTTTATAATAAGATATCCAATGGGATTGACATGCTGACGCTCACCCCAGCTCAAAATAAATACCTACCCTATGTGTTAGCAGTGGCGCTATTCATGCAAATTCTGGATGCCACTATCCTGAACACCGCACTGCCGCAGATGGCCTTGGCATTAGATGAGTCACCGTTAAAAATGCAGTGGGCCGTTATCAGCTATGCATTGACCTTGGCAATTTTTATTCCAATTAGTGGGTTTTTGGCAGACAAATACGGTACGCGCCGCGTTTTTCTCTCTGCTATTGTGATATTTTGCATCGGCTCACTGCTGTGCGCGATGGCCTCTACTTTAAATTTTTTGGTCGCATCACGGGTGATACAAGGTATTGGCGGCGCTATGATGACTCCAGTTGGGCGTTTGATTTTAGTAAAGTCCTACCCGCGTAATCAGTTATTGACGGTAATGAATTTTGCAGTGATTCCTGCCTTGGTCGCGCCGCTAGTTGGACCCTTGCTTGGCGGGTATTTGGTCCAATATGCCAGTTGGCACTGGATATTTTTGATCAATATTCCGATGGGTGTGGTGGGGTTTGTCATTGGCAAAAAACTCATACCTGCGCTGTTTGGGGATAAGCAGTCTTTAGACTGGGTCGGTTTTGGGCTGTTTGCATTGGGTGCGTGCGCCTTAACCTTGACAGTTGAGGTGGGTTCAAAAGTGGGTCACGGTTACAATGCGCTATTGCTAGCTGCCGCATCGATTGGTTTTTTACTAGCCTATGTATGGCATGCCAAACGCCATGTTGCGCCGCTATTTTCTTTGACACTCTTTAATGTGCCCACTTTTCGTATTGGTATTACTGGCAATCTATCCACGCGTATTGGCATCAGTGCCGTGCCTTTTTTATTACCATTACTATTACAAGTCATGTTTGAATACACACCTTCGCAGGCAGGCTGGTTATTAGCACCCATTGCAGTTGGTGCACTTGGGATAAAACCCTTTGTTAGCAAAATTATCCAGCGTTACAGCTATCGCGTGGTATTGGTATACAACACCCTTATTTTGGGTTTACTGATTATTGTACTAGGACAGTTCTCAGATGCGGCGCAGTGGCCATGGATGATTCCGGTGCTGATTGTGATTGGTGTTTGTAACTCAATCCAGTTCAGTGCCATGAATACCATCACTATCGGCGATCTACAAGGGGCACAGACCAGTAGTGGCAACAGCTTAATGGCCGTCAATCAGCAAATGGCAATCGGATTGGGTATTGCCTTTGGTGCCGCACTGCTCAACTTGTTACGTGATCGGTTTCAAGTAGATACCTTACTTGCTTTTCAGGTCACTTATTGGATACTGGGCGGCTTTACTATTCTCTCAGGATTGGGCTTTTTACGGTTAAAACCAGAAGATGGGCGTGGTTTGTACTAACTACCTCGGTAAATACTTAAAAGCTGATTGCCGCATATAAGCCTTTAGTGGTTTCTAAACGTAAAAAGCCAGCGTGTATTTTGGTTAAAAACCAATCACACGCTGGCAAGTTTGTTTCATTGCTGATTGAGACGAATGCTAATTAAGACAAATTACTTATGGCTCGTCATCATCACTGATTTGTGATTGAATATAGCGTTCTGCACCCATACTTTCTATCAAATCTTCTTGCGTCTCTAGCCAATCCTGGTATTCTTCATTACCATCTTTTATCGTAACCAGTAGGTGACGAGACACATAGTCAGACTTTGTCTCGCATAGGGTAATCGCATCCGTAATGATACTGAATTTTTGTTTTTCTAAACGCAAGTTGCAATCAATCACTTCTGGCACATCCTCGCCGACCAATACCTTACCCAATTCCTGTAAGTTAGGTAAACCACCTAACAGCAAGATACGCGCAATCAAATCATCTGACCATTTCATCTCAGCGATAGACTGCTTATAAAGTGAGTCGTTAAGCGCTTCTAAGCCCCAATGACGGACGATACGTGCGTGCAAGAAATACTGGTTAATCGCAATTAATGATTGACCAAGTACCTTGTTTAATGCACGAATGACCTCTTTATCCCCTTTCATAATCTCTCTCCCTTTCTTATTTATATTAAATACTATAGTTTTTATTCGTATCTATGATGATATCAAACAAGATTAGGAGTGACTTCAGCCATCTGGGTCTGTAGATAATTAGGCAGACCAATCATGTCAATTAAGCGTAACTGTTGTTCAAGCCAATGCGCATGGTCTTCTTCCGTATCTTTTAGCTGCTCAACAAGCATCTCACGTGTGACATAGTCGTGCTCTGCTTCACAAAGCGCAATGCCTTCTTTTAGATGTTTTTGTACTTTATATTCTAAATCAAGATCAATCTGTAGCATCTCAGGAACCGTGCTGCCGATATTGACCTGATCGATCGTCATGTTAGGTGTACCACTCAGCATGAGAATGCGACGAATAATTGCTTGTGTGTGTAGTGTTTCGTCTTCCATTTCATGATGGATACGATCGTACAATTTGCCATAATGCCATTCAGCATACATCTCTGAGTGAATAAAATACTGGTCACGTGCCGCCAGCTCGCCGCCTAACAAGAAATTTAAATAATCAATAACTTTTTGACTGCCTTTCATAATGCACACTCCTCTATATGTTTTTGCCGATCTATATATTCATATTTTTATATATAAAGATACCTAAATACGTAAACTGATCAGTAAAGGGTCAAATCAATAAAACGTCTTACAATCTTTGACAGATATAGTAGCATACAGTCGTCACCTGGCATGTAATGTTGTGAACTAAGAATAAGATGCTAATTGAGAATTGTAATTAGCTACAGTTGTCAGTTACGATACTTGATACATATTGATAGCAGCGATGTTGGCATATCTATGAGGTTATATGGACGCCTGCTATTTACTCCTTATGTATAATAAAAGAATAGATGCAATATATTGAATATATTTGGTTGGATTAGAGATAAGATCGACTAAGCTAAAAGTAGTTATACTGCATACGCTAAGACATCGAGTGCTGCGTGATGTTCGTCTAAGTAATCATTGACCATAGGCTCACAGCATCCACAGCAAGTTGCAACGTCGAGAGTGTCTTTTAGACCATCAAGGGTATCTACACCAGAAGCAATGGCTGCTTGGATTTGCTTTTCTTTGACGTTATTACAGATACATACGTACATGGATTGGCTCCTCTGATTACCACTATTTGATAGCGACTACTTGCTTAGCATCACGCTGATTACATGCAGTATAATAACGATAATTGTTATCATTTTCAATAACATTCGGAACTTTTTTGGTCGTGATGGTACAGTTGTATTTCGCACCATTCACCTATGTAAGTGGCTATAAGCGTCCATGTAACCGAATATTATAGAAGGTAGTAAATTAACGACGAACTGTAATTTTGCTTATTTTTTAATCGATTTTCTAGATAACTGCTATTATATTGAACCCCTATAAACGAAGTCCATTGGAATTTTCCTATGTCTGATAATAATTTTACGATACGACCTATCGATTTGTTCAAAGTCCTATCTGATCAAACACGCCTAAAAATATTTCAAATTCTTTTTAAAAAAGAAGCACGTTGCGTGGGTGATTTGGTAGACATGCTTGATCAACCGCAACCAACGATATCGCGTCATTTGAACCATTTGAAAAAACTGGGTATCTTAAGCTGTGTACGTGACGGTACATGGATGTGGTATGAAGTCGCTGATGACTTACCAGAATGGTGTCAAGACATCTTGAATATCACTTATGATCAACTCTCTCCAAGTGATTCAGATAAAGATGAATCGAGACTTGCTTAAATGTTATAGATAGACAAGTGTAGTTAATTGCATTCTGTATGATTCAACAAGCCAAAAAAAATCCTACCTAAGTAGGATTTTTTTTGGCTCATCAGTTATGAATGACAATGAGATAAAAGCTGAGCCGCTAAGCCAAATCTAAGAAGTCGCTGATAAAGGCATTGGCTGGCTGGTGTATCAGCTCCTCTGACGTTCCTACTTGCTCTACTCTACCTTGATTCATGACGACGATCTCGTCAGAGACGGCGCGGGCTTCTTCTTGATCATGGGTCACCATGATACTTGTGATACCAAGCTCGTGGTGGATATTCTTTAGCCAAGTGCGCAGCTCTTTACGTACTTTGGCATCTAACGCACCAAATGGCTCATCCAGCAATAGTAGCTTTGGCTTGACCGCAAGTGCCCGTGCTAGCGCAATACGCTGACGCTGACCGCCTGACAGTTGGTGCGGATACGCATTGGCAACTTGTGGGAGCTGTACCAGATCTAACAGCTCTGCCACGCGCTTATCGATATCCGCTTTGCTAGGACGTTCATTCTTTGGTAGTAACGTCAATCCAAAGGCAACGTTATCTGCGATGTTCTTATGACGGAACAACGCATAATGCTGAAACATAAAGCCAATATGACGCTTCTGTACTGGCGTATTGGTGACATCCATCTCATCAAACAGTACCTGTCCAGAGTCGGCATATTCCAGACCCGCAATGATACGTAGCAATGTGGTCTTACCGCAGCCTGATGGACCTAGCAAGGTCGTCAGCTTGCCAGTTGGCACAGTAATATTGATATTGTCTAAAGCCGTAAAGTCACCAAATTTTTTATTAACGTTGCGAATCTCAATGCTCATAATGGTATCTCTTATAATATCTTTTGTCGTATTGAGACTGATGTCTTAACGACTGTGTCAATATGATTGAACAATCCTGAATACTTACCCAAACAACTTATAGCTTACTAGCACTCTCAGCCGTTGACGTCGTCGCATTGGCACTCACTGGTAGCTCAGGGGCAGCCGCCAAACGTTCAGACTTAGCAAATTTTCGCTCTTGCATTTTGGTCATGACTTGCTGAATCAGTAGCGTCACTAAGGCAAGTGCGGCAAGTAAGCTCGATAAGGCAAATGCAGCGGTAAAGTTATAATCATTATAGGCAATCTCAACCAATAGCGGCATGGTATTGGTCTCACCGCGAATGTGACCAGATACCACACTGACCGCACCAAACTCGCCCATCGCACGTGCATTGGTCAAAATCAAACCATATAGCAGCGCCCATTTAATATTAGGCAATGTCACATGCCAAAAGGTCTGCCAGCCAGTCGCGCCTAAGGTCAACGCTGCTTGCTCTTCAGAGTCACCTTGTGTCTGCATCAATGGTATCAGCTCACGTGCCACAAACGGAAAGGTCACAAATAGCGTCGCCAGAATAATACCAGGCACCGCATAGATGACTTGAAAACCTATGCTCTCAAGCCAGCCACCAATCGTAGAGTTCAGTCCGAATAGCAGCACAAACATCACACCGGCAACGACAGGTGATACGGAAAATGGTAAATCAAGTAAGGTGGTGACCAGCTGCTTACCTTTAAACTGATAGCGTGTGACCAACCATGCAATCGCAATACCCATGACCATGTTGATCGGTAAAACAATCGCCGCTGTGATCAATGTCAGTTTGATCGCTTGTAATGCCTCAGGGTCAACCAATGACGCAAGATATAACTGCCAGCCGTTTTTAAAAGCCTCATAAAACACAGCCAATAATGGCACCACCAGCATTAAGACCATAAACAGCACAGCGATCACAATAAAGGTACGGCGTATCCATGGCGTGTCTTTGGTCGCAGCGTTGCTTTGGTAGTCGTAGCTATTAGATATTTGCATATTAGCGAGCTCCTACGCGGCGTGACAGTTTCCACTGCATGATATTGATGGTCAATAAAATCACAAATGAGATGAGTAGCATAAACAGTGCAACCGCAGAAGCGCCTTGAACATCGAACTGCTCAAGTTTACTGATAATGATGAGCGGCAAAATCTCAGACTGCATCGGAATATTACCCGCGATAAAAATAACGGAGCCATACTCGCCAGTAGCACGGGCAAACATCATACCTGCACCCATTAGTAGTGCAGGCAGTAGTTCTGGCAAAATCACTTTACGAAAAGTGGTTAAGCGATTGGCACCCAATACGGCTGCGGCTTCTTCAAACTCAACCGATAGCTCTGCGAGTACTGGTTGTACTGCACGGACGATAAAGGGAAAGCTCACCACAACCAATGCTAGCCAAATACCTATCGGCGTAAAGGCGACCTGAATATCGAACTTGGCAAACCATTGACCAATCAAGCCATTAGGCGCGTATAGCGTCGCAAGCGAGATACCTGTAACGGCGGTTGGTAGTGCAAATGGCAAATCAACCAAGGCATTAATTAACGACTTACCCCAAAACTCATAGCGGACAAGTACCCACGCAACCAGTGTACCAAAGACCATATTGGTCAGCATCGCCAAAAATGACATCCATAAGCTGAGCTTAATTGCAGCAGTGACTTGCGGCTGGGTGATGGTTTCCCAAAAACCCGTCCAACCCATCTGAGTTGTGGTATAGGCCATCATGGCAAACGGTAGCACCACTAGTAATGACAAACTAAAGACAGTGATGCCCATGCTCAGACCAAACCCAGGTAGCACATTGCGCTGACGCAAGCGTGTCAACCACCCTTTTTTGTTGGTGGGTTTGCTGGCAGAAGAAGATGTTGCACTCATAGTGATGTCCTATTGCCTAACTGATGGTACTTAGCGAGGGTGCTCACCGTAAGACCATTATTATCACAACTGTTATTAAAATTATTATTGGTCGGCTTACAATATAAAGGACATAGTGCATACGACCATGTCCTTTATGGGGTGCTTAATGACTGACTGTACGATTAACTGCTTCAACCAGTTTTAGTGGTTAGCGCACTAGCAGTTCTTATATACGTAGCAGGCGATTACTGCGGCGCATTAACAGCCAACTGATCAAACACACCGCCATCACTGAAGTAGGTGCTCATGATCTCATCCCATGTGCCAAAGGCATCGTTCGGGCGGAAAGTTTCAACAGGTGGCAATTTGTCACTGTTTTTGTCAAGAACGCTCTTAACGCTAGGACGTAAGTATAAATCGGCTGCTAGTTGCTGAGCAGGCTCACTCCACAAGTAATCAAGATACGCTTTGGCCGCGTCTGTGGTACCTTTTTTGTCTGTTACCGTCTTCACAACTGCCACAGGGCTTTCTGATTTGATTGAGTATTTTGGATAAACGATATCTACTTGACCCGCACCAAAATCAGTCGCTGCAAGGTTGGCCTCGTTTTCAAAAGTGACCAATACATCACCGATACCGCGCTGTACGAAAGTCGTTGTCGCGGCACGTCCGCCGTTTTCATAGACTTTGACATTTTTTAGCATGTCTTTGACGTAGCCTTGAGCTTTTGTTTCATCTTGATTAAAAGCATGTAGACCATAACCGTAGGCGCCTAAGAATGCATAACGACCGTTACCTGTGACCTTTGGATTGGCCATGACAATCTCAACACCGTCTTTGGTCAAATCTTCCCAGTCTTTGATATTTTCTGGATTGTCTTTACGTACCAAAAATACGATCGTACTGGTAAACGGCACTGCGTTGTCAGGGAATTTGCTTTCCCAATCTGACTCAACCAAGCCTTTTTTCTCAAGTAGCTCGATATCAGAGCCTTGGTTCATGGTGGCAACATCGGCTTGTAGACCATTAGCCACAGACAATGCCTGTTTGCTTGAGCCCCCATGTGACTGCTTGATTAGAATCTTGCTGTCTGGATGTTCCGCTTTATAATGCTCAACAAACAAAGGGTTGTAGTCTTTATAGAAGTCACGTGCCACATCGTATGAGACATTGAGTAGCTCAATATTCTGCCCTTCTGTCGTCGCTGAACCGTCAGCTGCCGCCTCAGTCGTCTCACTGTTGCTACAGCCAGCTAGACCCAATGTCAGAACAACGCCAGCAATGCTCAAGGCACTAAGGGTTTTACTCTTTTGTTGATAACGAGCTACGTCTGTCATAAATACCTCAAAGATGTCTGTTGTGTAATGCAAGTATGCTAACAGCGCCATCTTATTATGTTTAATGATGAATATGCGTATGTTATTGCCAAAAGGGAATAACAAGCAGGCAAAGCCAATCATATCAATAATTTATGAAAATTATATACGCATAACCAACTGTTTTCTGATTTTAGCATTGGATACGTCTTATCTATCTTGTCCGTGTTTCACTGATAACGGCCAAGACAGATCATTCTACAAGCCAGAAATTAACGACTACTTAGTACTTGCCAGCTGATCGAAACGACCACCGTCTACAAAGAAAGTATCCATAATCTCTGCCCATGGGCCAAAGACGGCGACAGGCTCAAACGTTTCAATATCAGGTAATGTGTCCTTGTGGGCGGCAAGTATTTGCTCATCACTCGGACGCATATACATTTTTGCCATCAGCTCTTGGGCAGGCTTGTCCCATAATCCTTTTAGATAGGCACTTGCCGCTTCGGTCTTGCCCGCTTTATCAGTCACTGCCGTAACGACTGCTACTGGGTTGGCAATCGTAATCGTGTAACTGGGATAGACAATATCGACCTGACCCATGGCAAATTGCTGAGCGGCCAAATTCGCCTCATTTTCGGTGGTGATGAGTACATCACCTAAGCCGCGCTGGGTAAAACTGGTCGTCGCAGCACGTGCGCCATTGTCATAAGTGACCACGTTTGCCAACAGCTTTTTGATAAAGTCATTGGTTTGAACTGGTTTATCGCTACTGTTTTCTTTGAATTGGTGCAAGCCATAGCCATAAGCACCCAAAAAGGCATAACGCGCTGTACCACTGGTCTTGGGATTGGGCGTGACCACATCGATATCGTTACGGGCTAAATCTGACCAATCCTGAATGTTTTTTGGATTACCTGCACGAACCAGTAGCACCATAGTGCTGGTGTACGGCACAGCATTATTGGGTAGTGCCTGCTGCCAATCAGAAGCGACTAAACCTTTTTCCACCAACAGATTCATATCACTTTCTTGGTTAAAGGTGACCACATCTGCTTGCAAACCATTGGCAACAGAGAGCGCCTGCTTGCTTGAACCGCCATGCGACTGATTGATATTTACTTTGCTGTTTGGTTGGGCTTTTTGATAGTCAGTGCTAAATAGCGCGTTATATTCTTTATAAAAGTCGCGAGATACATCATAGGAGACATTGAGTAGATTGACATCCTGCGTCTCACCATTAGCGTTGTTTTCTGCCTCGTTTTGCGTCCCTTCGGTTGGACTACAACCTGTCATCATGATCGCTGCTGCGAGCATGCCGCTAGTGGTAAGTACCCGCGCTTTTATATGTTTATTATTGGTTGGCTGGATGCTAGCCATGCGGAATTTTTGGAATTTTTTTTGCATGATGCTCTCGATAAAGGTGGTAGAAGCGTGTTGTTAAAATTTTGACCATCATCATAGGGCTTACAATCATTTGAGCTTGGTTCTTTTGACTTTTACTCTGTTGATTTCGGTTTTCGGATGATGAAAGCTATGCTAGCAGCATAAATAGCAAACGCTTAGTGACGAATCCGCTTATCAAGTCTTGATGTTGGCATAAGCACTTAGCATGTGCTTTTAGGAAATTATGGGAAACGTGAGGTAAATCATTGCAGGCAGGCTTATTAAATAGGCTATAATTTAGCTAGGCTGTACCCTCATTCTATATGGTAGGGCCCATGCGCCAATGCTATATCCATTTTACCGTCTTATTTAACCAAAGGCCTTTTTATGACTCTTTCGTCCCATCGCTTACATTCTATTGCAGCATTAACATTGATAGCCACTACCCTAGCTGCCGTAACAGGTTGTCATAATGTGACGCCCGCGGTGAAGAGTTCTGCGAACAATGCTGTAGCGGTTTATTCAATTCCAGTGGATGTTATGAAAGACTATATTTCTGGTGATTATGCTTCTGCGGATTATGACAAACGCGCACAAGGCTATGACTGGGTTGGCGTCATGGTGCGTGCAGAGAGTGACCAACAAATCGATATAAAAGTTCGCTCGCGTAGCGATATCAAAAAACAGACTTGTCAGTTTGATGGTAAGGCGACATTAATGGGGCAAGACGCGGCACACGGTACAATTTTTCAGGCACAGGCAAATGACAGCACCGTCTTTTTTCAATTTAAAGACAATATGCTGACGATTGATAGCCCAAATAAATATGCGCTGAATTACTTTTGCTCAGGCGGTGCCTCACTTGCGGGAGAATATCAAAAACTGACAGAAGATTTAGCGATTTGATAGCTCACGCTAACTGCGGTGAGAGATGCTAAAAATGACAAAAACAAAAGGTGCCAGACCATAAGTCTGACACCTTTTTTATGCTTGAAGATTTTAAAACTATCTTAAACTGCAGAAGCGCCAGTCAGCTTAACCTCAGCGCGTTCTTCTTTAGCAATACCGGCATAGTAATTACGCAAAATCTCTAGCACTTCTGGACGGCTAAAGTTGTCGGGTACCTCCAGATCTTCTGATAGCGCTTTACGCAGTTTAGTGCCTGAGACTTTGACGTGCTCGCTTGCATCGTGCGGGCAAGTTTTATCAGAGGCCATCGCTTGACACGCATTACACCAAAAGGTCCAGCCAATTTTTAGCGGCTGGGTGATGAGATCGTCTTTGCCAACCTGTTCAAAAATGGTTTGTGCATCAAACGCGCCATAGTAATCGCCCACACCAGCATGATCGCGACCAACGATCAGATGACTACAGCCATAGTTTTGGCGGAATAACGCATGTAATAAGGCTTCACGTGGACCAGCATAGCGCATATCTAATGGATAACCCGCTTGAATGACTGTGTCTTGTTTGAAGTAATTATCAATCAAGGTTTTGATGGCTTCTTGACGCACTTCTGCTGGAATATCACCTGGTTTTAGTGCGCCGAGCAATGAATGAATCATCACGCCATCGCAGATCTCAATTGCGATTTTGGCCAGATATTCATGTGAGCGGTGCATCGGGTTACGCGTTTGGAAAGCCGCCACAGTCTTCCAGTTTTTCTCTTCAAAGATTTGACGCGTTTGCGCGGGCGTTTTATAGATACCAGGATAACGCGTTGGGAACTCGCCCTCGCTCAGTACTTCTACGCTACCTGCAATATTGACCTCATCTTGATCCAACACTTGCTGGACGCCTGGATGCTCTGGATCTGTGGTGGTAAATACTTGCTGACACTCGTGTTCTTTATCAATGGTATAGGTCTCTTCTACTGTTAAGATGCCCATAACTTCACCATCTTGTGCGACCAATGCCACTTTGTCGCCTTGACTCAAACTATCCGCCGTCGCTTTTGGTGCAGACAAGGTGATCGGAATGGGCCAAAACAAACCTTTATTATCCCCACTTTGCAAGCGCATGTTGTCAACCACACCTTGCCAATCAGCTTTATTCATAAAGCCATTTAATGGTGTAAAGCCGCCAATACCGAACATGATCAGATCACCACGCTCGCGTGAGCTTAAGGTAATGGTTGGTAAGGTGCTGGCAAGCTCTAGGGCTTGCTTGCGTGCTTCGCCTTCTAACAACAGTGGCTTTAGCTCGGCACTGCCATGTGGTGGAACCAACTTTGATTGAGTTTGGCTTTGGGTCTGAATCTGGGTCTGAGACATATCGTTATTAAAACCTCTTATTAGAAAGAATGGTTGGAAGAGATGAGCAAAAATACGAAAGTGATTAAATATACAAAACTGAGAAGAAAGCCGTCGATAGATAAGAAGTAGCGTACTAGTGATCAGGCGTTAAATTTGATAAGCATAGGCTACCTAACTTTCGTTATGAAAATTTATGCTGTGTTTGGATATGGATATGTCTGAAAGGAATTTATGTTTATAGATAGAAGCTTATATGATGTGACCCTGAATTGTTTAAATTGCGATTTGTGGTAAAGTCTATCACCTACGAGCACAGATATTAGATTGCTGCCATCGCTGCTTTTAAGACCAAAAACAAAACTGAGATTACGTCATGTATCAATATAATTACGCTGACCAGACGTTAGTAGACGAACGAGTTGCCCAATTTCGCGACCAAACCGCACGATTTTTGGCAGGTGAGCTGCCAGAAGAGCAGTTTTTGCCACTGCGATTGCAAAACGGCTTGTATATCCAGCGTTATGCACCGATGCTCCGTATTGCCATTCCTTACGGCTTGCTTGCCAGCTATCAGCTACGCAAATTGGCTGAGATTACCCGCAAATACGACAAAGGCTACGGGCATTTCACGACTCGTACCAATATTCAGCTGAACTGGCCAAAACTAGAAGAAGTGCCAGACATTTTGGCAGAATTGGCAACGGTACAGATGCATGCCATCCAAACCTCAGGCAACTGTATTCGTAACACCACAACCGATCCTTATGCGGGTATCTATAAGGAAGAAATCGCTGATCCACGTCCTTATTGCGAAATCATTCGTCAGTGGTCAACCTTCCACCCTGAGTTTGCCTTTTTACCGCGTAAATTTAAAATTGCAGTGATCGGTACCGAAGCGGATCGTGCGGCAACGCAAGTACATGATGTGGGTCTGCACGTCGTTACCAATGACGCAGGCGAGCTTGGCTTTGAAGTGATCGTTGGTGGTGGCTTAGGACGTACGCCTATTATTGGTAAAACGATTCGTAAGTTTTTACCTCGTGAGCATTTACTCAGCTATCTCGATGCCATTTTGCGCGTTTATAACCTGCACGGTCGCCGTGATAACAAGTACAAAGCCCGTATTAAAATTTTGGTCGACAGCTTAGGCGGCGATCAGTTTGCCAAACTGGTAGAAGCTGAGTGGGAAGCACACACCAAAGACGGTCCGCTGACCTTGACGGATGACAATTTTGACACCGCTGCTAGCTACTTTAGCATGCCTGATTATCAGTCATTTGATGCGCTCGCAGTACAGTCTGAGCTACAACAACAACTAAACGCTGATAAAGACTTTGCCAACTGGTATAACCAGAATACTGTGGCACATAAGGTGGACGGTTACCGTGCGGTCGTGATCTCTTTAAAAGCCGGACTGGTGGACGGTCGTTATGTGCCATCAGGTGACTTGAGTGATGCGCAAATGGATGCGCTTGCCGATTTGTCTGATCGTTATAGCTTTGGTGAGTTGCGCGGTACGTATCAGCAAAATCTGGTATTCGCTGATGTGCAAACCAATGAGCTTTATGAATTGTGGCAGCAGCTATCAGATTTGCATTTAGCACGCGCCAATATCAACACCTTAACCGACATGATTGTCTGCCCAGGTTGGGATTACTGCTCACTGGCCAATGCGACTACGCATAATATTGCTGAGCAAATCGAAAAGCAGTTCGATGATTTGGATTACTTGTATGATCTTGGTGATATTCGCCTAAACATGTCAGGCTGCATGAATGCCTGCGCTCACCATCACACAGGTGATATCGGTATCTTGGGTGTGGACAAAAAAGGCGAGCACTGGTATCAGATTAGCCTTGGCGGTAACTCTAGTAATGACGCCAAATTGGGCAAAATCTTAGGAAAAGCGGTGCCAGCGGATGATGTGGCCAGCACCTTACAAACCATTTTAGATGTGTATCTCGATATACGCGGCACTAACGAACAAGATGTTGAGGGTTTTGGTGACGTGATTGACCGCGTTGGTATCGCCCCCTTTAAGGAGAAGGTCTATGGCTAATCATCATGTGCTCGATAGCCATGGCGCAGACATCAGTGGCGAAGATACTTGGCAAGCACTAGCGACAGCGCAGCTGCCTGACGGTATCGCGTTATCAAACCTGACCTTACTTGAGCTGTTACACAAACAAGAAAAAGTTGATGTACTTGTTCCATTAGCAGATTTATTAAATGCTGATGGAAAACTGGCAAACGGTTTGCTCGCGCAAGTATTGGATATCCTCAAGCAGCACAGCAGCCGATTGGGTGTGTGGATCACGTCCAACACCGATGCTGATGATCTGTCTGATGTAAAAGACTTTTTATTGACGCAAGACTTGATCGTCATTCATGTCCCAAGTTTTGTGGACGGTCGCGGTTTTAGTTTTGCACAGACCCTGCGTCAGCTTGGTTATGAAGGTGATATTCGCATGGCAGGCGCGTTTGGTCGTGATCAAATCGCTTATTTGCTGCGCGCTGGTGCGACCAGCTTTGTACTCAATGAGCATGATGCTAAATCTGATATTAGCCAAGCCTTCACTGCCCTAGCCAGTAGCTATGATGGTCGAGACGCTTCAGCATTACCGATGTTCTCAAAAAACTGATTTTATTATTCACTATCAAATCGCTATTTTTATATTAACAATTATTAAGGAATGTATTATGAGCCAATTACACCCAAACCTAGATATAGACCAAGCAAACCAAGATTTGCAAGGTAAATCACCTGAGCAAATCGTTGAGTGGGCATTGACGCAAGCCAAAAACCCAATCATCACCACCAACTTCCGTCCTTATGAGTCAGCGATCTTGCATTTGGTTGCCAAGCAGCGCCCTGACATCACGGTATTGTGGGTAGATTCAGGCTATAACACCGATGCGACCTATCAATTTGCCAACAAATTGATTCGTGATCTTGATCTCAACGTTGTGACTTATATCCCAAAACAAACCGCTGCACACCGTGATTCAACCATGAATGGTATCCCAGGCATTGACAACCCGCAACATGGCGAGTTCACTGAACAAGTGAAACTTGAGCCATTCCGCCGCGCCCTTGCTGAGCTAAAGCCTGACGTATGGTTTAACGCGATTCGTAAAGACCAAACTGAGTTCCGTCAAGGGCTTGATGTACTTAGCTTATCAAAAGACGGTGTATTGAAAGTAGCGCCATTGTTTGAAAAAACCGATGCAGATTTGGATGTGTACTTAGATGAGCACAACTTGCCAAACGAGCATGACTACTTTGATCCAACTAAAGTAGAAGAAAGCCGTGAGTGCGGTCTGCATACTCAGCTTTAATTTTAGTGTTTTCTGAATGAAAAAAGCCCTTTCTTTAATTTAAGAGAGGGCTTTTTTTATGATTGACGATCATATTTGCAACTACTAAAGCTATTTGCGACCTAAATAATAGCACCGACACCTTGCTTGATAAATGCGGAATCACCATTTTTGAAGCCAGATAAGGCGCTTTGATATTAATCGCCATCAATTTATCGTAAAAATCTTCTTCTAGCTCAACAGCATTGTCATAACCATCATGAATATCAGCACCATTGTACAAAATATCAATTTTATCGTAAGTCGTTAATGCGCTATCAACTACGGCTTGAATATCACTCTTTTGTGTTACATCAGCTTTTACGAAGATGGCATCTTGATTGTTATCTGTAATGTCTTTGACGATTCGATTGCCATCTTCTGCCATCTTCCTCATCGCGTCCTGTGACGACGACTTTAGCATCTTCATTAGCAAACGCCTTTGCCGTCGCCTCGCCCAACCCTGAAGCGCCACCAAATATAATCGCCACTCTGTCTTATAGTTTCATAGTATGCTTACTCTTTTTAAATATTGTGAATTATTGATATACGATTAATTACCTTAAGACATGCTAGCACACCCTAATTTTGGGATATGTTAGCGTGTATTAGAGAATTTATTGATTTGAGAAAATCATTTAATCTATTCCTATTAGCAAGAAAAATATCAATTAATATTCAAAAAACAAATATACTAATGCCAATTCATTAGGTGAGAGTGTGTCTGTGATACCTCATAATGGCGGCATTCCTTATATCTTTTCTACTTTTATAGTCAATCAATATTAAAAGTGGTACAAGGCAGACGAGTGCAAGTACTACAGTAGTAGGCTAAACGAGTCTAACGCTGTAACACTTTAATAGTGGTTCGACTATATAATAAATAATTCAATATATGGTGACACTATGAACACCTTCCCGCTATTTTTTAAATTAGAAGGCCGTAAAGTGCTCATCGTGGGCGGCGGCGAAGTGGCACTGCGTAAAGCGGACTTGCTCAGCCGTGCGGGTGCGTGCATTACGATTCTTGCGCCTAATATCAGCCACGAAATACGAGAGTTACTGAGTGACAATAAGCACGAGTTGATTGAAAAAAACTATCACAAATCCTATATGTCAGGCGCTCGCGTGATCATTGCCGCGACTGACGATGAAGCGCTTAACCATGAGATTCACGCAGATGCGACTGAGCTAAATATCCCGGTCAATGTGGTCGATACGCCGCCATTGTGCGATTTTATCTTTCCAGCCATTATTGATCGTAACCCTATTGTCATCGGCATTTCATCAAATGGTAAAGCGCCTGTATTGGCACGGCTATTACGGGCACGCCTTGAGACCTTAATCCCGCAAGGCTATGGTAAATTGGCCAAGTTGGCAGGGGATTTTCGCAGTGAGGTAAAGTCCAAAATACCAACGCTGACTGGACGCCGCCAATTTTGGGAGCGTGCGTTTGAAGGTCAAGTCAGCCAGTTGATGTTTGCTGGTAATGAAACCGAAGCGGCTGCTCAGTTGCAAGCGGATTTAGATAGTACTGCCGCTGCTATTCATGATAAAGCCCATGCTGCGGAAAATACAACGCCTACGCTATCAGACGAGTCAGAAAAAAAATCACCCCCCGTCGGCGAAGTCTATATCGTTGGCGCAGGCCCTGGTGACCCAGAGCTTTTGACATTTAAAGCGCTGCGTTTGATGCAGCAAGCCGATATTGTCTACTATGACGCCTTGGTATCTCCACAAGTGCTGGATCTTTGCCGCCGTGATGCAGACAAAGTGTTTGTCGGTAAAAAACGCAGTAACCATACTGTCGCGCAGCTTGGCATCAATGAGTTATTGGTCAATAGCGCCAAAGAAGGTCGGCGTGTGGTTCGATTAAAAGGTGGCGATCCATTTATCTTTGGTCGTGGCGGTGAAGAAATTGAAAGCCTGCGCGCTCATGGTGTGCCGTATCAGGTCGTACCAGGGATCACCGCTGCCAATGCCGCTGCTAGCTATGCTGGCATACCCTTAACTCACCGTGACCACTCACAGTCCGTACGTTTTGTGACAGGATTCTTGAAGGCAGGTGCACCCAACAACAACTTTAAAAACTTCTTGAACACCG
Organism: Psychrobacter sp. AntiMn-1; assembly: GCF_001854065.1. NCBI lineage: Bacteria > Pseudomonadati > Pseudomonadota > Gammaproteobacteria > Moraxellales > Moraxellaceae > Psychrobacter > Psychrobacter sp. AntiMn-1. The sequence goes on from NZ_CP012969.1 coordinate 517,752, forward strand.
ATGAGACGGTGGTATTTTATATGGGTCTGCATTCGCTGGCGCGCTTGACTGAAGGCTTGGTTGACGCTGGTCGTAGCGCTGATACGCCAATTGCCATTGTCTCTAATGCCAGTATGCCCAATCAGCAAGTCCTAACAGGTACGCTTGCCAGCATCGTCAATCAGCAAGAAACCGCTCAGCTGCCGACGCCTGCCCTGCTTATTATGGGCGACGTGGTCAGCTTGCATCATGATTTGGCTTGGTACAATTTACAAAATCAGCAGCACAACCAAAGCAGCGATGACATAGCTAAAAACTGGTTACGTGAAGGCTCAAGAGGTGAAGCAGTCAAACAGCCCATAGATCAACAAGCTCATGCGCTATCGATGATTGCAAATCTTGCGACAAATTCAGGGGACGATCTAGAGCAGCTCATCATCGATTAAATCGATTAATCTTCTGTGTTTTATTATTACCTGTACCGCAAAGCGACCCTGTCAATTATCTATTGGTAGGGTTTTCTTTTGGCAACAGAGAAAATCTCAACGATTCTTGCTAGAATGAAAGCTACCTAATTAATGTTCTGACGTTTAATGATAAGCCAAACTATGCCCCTATCTATTGCTTCTAAATATATCTCTGTTAGACCTTTAAAAATATTGCACACGTCCGATTGGCACTTGGGGCGCAGGCTTTATGGTCGTCTGCGTTATGAAGAGTTTGAGGCATTTTTGCAGTGGCTAAAAGACACCATTAGCGCACAGCAAGTAGATATATTGATTGTCGCAGGTGACATCTTTGATACCATGACGCCCAGCAATAAAGCCCAAGCGCTATATTATGAGTTTTTGGGTAAGGTCTCACGTTCCTGCTGTCAGCATGTGGTCATTGTCGCAGGCAATCATGACTCACCGACGTTTTTGGATGCGCCAAGCAATGTGCTCAAATTTTTGAATGTCCATGTGATTGGGACTGCTTGTGATGATTTAGAAGATGAGGTATTGGTCTTAGGTGATGATGATAACAATCCTCATTGCATTATCGCCGCTGTACCCTACCTGCGCGACCGTGATGTACGTAGCAGTAGCGCTGGCGAGTCTGCGGATAGCAAAGACGCCAATGTTATCAAAGGTATTCACGCCCACTATGATGAAGTAGCAGCGATTGCTAGAGAACAGCAGGCCAAATTAATAAAAGCTCATCAACGGCATATCCCTATCATTGCCACAGGTCATCTATTCGCCGCTGGTGGCAAAACAACCGATGATGACGGCGTGCGCGATCTCTATGTTGGCTTACTTGGCAAAATCTCCGCTGATATGTTTGATGAGGGTTTTGACTATGTCGCCCTTGGGCATTTGCACGTACCACAGCGCGTTGGCGGTCGTGAGAGTATTCGCTACTCAGGCTCACCCATTGCAATGGGCTTTGGGGAGGCAAAACAGCAAAAACAAGTATTGCTGGTACAGTTTGGTGCTATAGCTAATGTTGATAATGAAATCATAGAAGTAAACATCACATCTGATAGCGTTGTACCTCATCTATCTAATACGGTTACTAAGGTTGAAAAATCAGCAGAAAAGACTGCTAAGAAAATAGCGAGTCAAGCCACTGTCTATATGGATGACTTATTTGGATTTGACGCGCCAGCTGATAATCATGAGATAACAACAGCGGCTCTTCAAGCGAACACTGACGATCAAAAACAGCATAAACCCAAACCTAACGACTCCATTACTTCTAACAAAGTTTTGCATCATGATGACCACAATCAGATGCAAGTAGTTTCTCTACCCATTCCAAAGTTCCAACAGCTAGCGCAGATATCTGGTGACCTAACCACAATCTCACAAACGATAAAATCACTCACACCAACGGATTCTGTTTGGTTAGAGGTGGTTTATACGGGTGACGAGATTGTCAGTGACTTACGTGAGCAAGTACAAGCGATGGTAGATGGGCTGACATGTGAGGTATTAAAGATTAAGAACACCCGCACTTATAATAAAGTGCTTAACCAACAGCAAACCTCGGAGAATTTGCAAGACTTGAATGAGATGGAAGTATTTGAGCGCTGCTTGACGATTAATGAGGTGGCTGAGTCACAAAAAGACTTGTTGCGTGATGCCTATGGTCAGATACTTTATCACTTACATCATGAGGACAAACAGGCAGAATAATATAAGTGTGAATCATTATCGCATTTCTATTTTCTAAATTTTTGCAGTTGCTGCTATCACTAATAATAAGATATATCCATGCGCCTAATCGAACTCAGACTCAAAAACCTCAATTCTCTCAAAGGTGAATGGCATATTGATTTTGCTGACACCGCCTTTACCAATGAGGGTATCTTTGCGATCACAGGACAGACTGGCGCTGGCAAGACCACCATCTTGGATGCGATTTGTCTGGCGCTATATGGTGAAACACCAAGGATCAACAGTATCAGCAAAAGCAGCAATGAAGTAATGACGCGGCAAACAGCGGAATGCTTCGCTGAAGTCGTGATTGATTTAAATGGTGAGCAGTACCGCTGCCGTTGGGGACAGCGCCGTGCTTATAATAAGGCAGATGGCAATCTGCAAGACGCCACTCATGAAATTGCTAAGATAAACGTTGATGACTCATCAAAAAAAGATGAGCTGTTAGAGAGCACGCTAAAACATACCAAAAATAAAATAATTGAACTGACTCGGATGGACTTTCAGCAGTTCACTCGCTCTATATTGCTGGCTCAGGGCAGTTTTTCAGCTTTTTTGAAGGCAAAAGCTGACGAGCGTGCCGATATTTTAGAAAAAATTACAGGCACTGATATTTATGCCACCATTTCAACACATGTTCATAATAAGAAGCGCACTGAAGAAGAGATATTGAGTAAACTGCAATATGGTTTAGATGGCTTGGCACTTTTAGATACCGAAGAAGAAGGTCAATTAAGAGCCGATTTGCAGTCATATCAAAGCACCCAGAGTACGCAGCAGCGAGAAATTCAAGATTTGGTCGAAAAGATAAAGTGGCTAGATAGCGTCACAGAATCAAAAGAAAAACTGAACACTTATCAAAATGATCTAGCGCAGGCTCAGCAAGCTCAGCAAGACTTTATCCATGACGCTACCCGCTTAACCGCTGCCAATAAGGCGTTGGAGATTGATAGTCAATACGGAAAGCTTGCCTCTGACCGCAATAATCTAAAACGTTTACAAAATGAACAGCAAGGAATTAACGATACGCTGCCGCAAACACAGAATAACTTACACCAAGCGAACGTGCTGCTAGATACCGTAAAAACTCGCGTACAAGCCGCTGATGAGGCGCTGCGATCCACCTTACCTAATATTAGAGAAGCGCGTAGGCTAGATATCGACATTACGCAGCAAACGCAGGGATTAAAAGAAGCGCAGCAAAGGGAGAATACTTTATCGGACCATACTCAGCGCTTACGCCTAGAGATTGATCACCATCAACAACAAGCAGTACAAAATAAATCCCAATTAGCAGATATAGCGCGCAATCTTAATGGTGCAAATGACTTAAATGACATCGACGGCGATATTGCTAATTTTAAGAGTTATTGCACCAGTTTAAAAGCACTACTCCAAGACAATGCTGATTTAAATATCAACAAGGCCAACCAAAAACACAATACAGACCAGTATCAAAGCCATCTTAGAACCTTGTATCCACTACAAAAGGATCAAGCGGCTAAAGAAAAAGCTCTGCAAGCTCAGATCGAGGAATTACAACAAAAGCAAGCCGAATTAATTGAAAGACAGTCTCTACCTGAGATACACAGCGAACAAGAACAGATAGATGGCCTCGATCGTCAGCTTGAACAAATAGAGTCAAAAGCAGATAAGCTCAATGAGCTTCGCGCACAGATCAAAGATATAGACACTGAGCTACCAGTAATACAAGACGATCTGGTAGTGCTGGCTGATATCATTACTAATAAATCATCCACTATCCAATCCACTAAAGACAAGCGGCAAGACAAACAAACACAGTTATATCTACTACAAAAAGTAGCCACTCTAGAAAGCCACATTGCTGATCTAAAAGACGGTCATCCTTGCCCGCTGTGCGGATCGCTTGAGCATCCTTATGGCGCAAACCACCCGCATTTGATATCAGATACCGAAGCAGATCAGATTCAGCAACAAATGATAGAGCTGGACACCACCATATCCGATTTGGAAAACAGCTTATCTGTACATCGTATCAGTCAAGCAACCAAACAGCAGCAGCTTGAGCGACAGCAAAATCAGAAAAACCTACTACAAGATCAAGCACAAAAACTGGCAGCTGATATCAAGCAGTCAGTGAGTTTAGTCCTGAAGGAAAACTACTCACCTTTTATCGCGGCAATGATACAACCATTGCAGCAATTTGAGACACATGTAGATATAATACCGGTGTTAAAGAGCACTCAACATCAATTGACCGAACGTAAAGCATCACTTAAAGGCACGCTGTCCAATTATCAGAGGCTTGGCGAGAAGCTCGCTACCATGCGCGAGGACATTAGCGCATTAGCACAACAGCAGCATAAGCTGGCAAGCGATATTAATGGGATTGAGACGAATATCAAAATAACATCCGTGAGTATAAATAATACAGATAAACACATTCACGATAATTTCTCTGAATTAACCACCCTTAAAAATGACATCATTCAGCTCTTAGAAAGATACGCGGCTGGCACGTTTCAGTCAAACGCAATCGCGCAGATACGCGCCTCGAAGCCAACTTTACATCCCCTGATGGAAAGTATTGATAGCCAAGTTATCCTAAACGAGGCGGATTATCATACGCATATCACGACATTGCGTCAGCAGCACGCAGCGCTTATAACCATAAAAAATGAGCTTAATAATTATAAAGAGCATCAGCAAAAGCTAGCGACAGAACTAGGCGGTCTAGAAATACAGATCGATACCAAACAAACCCAGTTGGATAAAGACCAACAGGAGCTTGATAGTCTGGTTCAACTCGTGATTGAAAAAATAAAGGCGCTTGAGCAGCTACAAACACACAGAGTCAATGTCTTCGCCGACAAAGATCCCGATGCAGAAGAGCAGCGTTTGCGCGAGGCATTAGAACAAGCGAAAACCGATCAGTCCGTTGCCCAAAGACAACTAGACAGTGCTGAATACACGCTCAAGCAGCTAAAAGACCAACGAGAGCAGATCACCCAGCAAATCAAAGCAGCAGCTGATACCGTGCAGGTTCTAGAAAACCAGTTCCAAACGGCACTTGCCTCCTCCAGCTTTGATACGGAAGCAGAATTTTTGGCGGCGCGCTTGCCTATGGATGAGCGTAATGCACTCAAACAGCAGCAAGAACGTATTGATTATGCACACAAGCAAGCGCAATCCTTATTGAAAGAAACCGAGAAAGCATTAGAAGATAAGCAAGCTAATCCGCTGACAACAGACGATAAAGAAACGCTTATCCAGCAGCAAGCGCAAGTCCAAGAGAAGTTTAATAGCTGCATTGAGTCAATTGGTGCAATCAGTCAGCAGTTACGAGACAATGAGGATAAGAAAAGCACGCAACAGGCACAGATTGATGCCATCAATGCCCAAAAAGAGAAGTTACAAGTGTGGCAACAGCTACATAAATTGATTGGCTCGTCTGATGGCAAAAAGTATCGTACCTTTGCTCAAGGACTTACCTTTGATCTGATGGTTAATCATGCCAACACTCAGCTGCAAAAAATGAGTGATCGCTACCTGCTGGCTCGTGATGACAATAGCCCGCTTGAGCTCAACGTCATTGACAATTATCAAGGTGGCGAGATTCGTAGTACCAAAAATCTCTCAGGCGGTGAAGGCTTTATCATCAGTCTGGCGCTCGCATTAGGCTTGTCACAAATGGCGAGCCAAAATATCCGCGTGGACTCGCTATTTTTGGATGAAGGTTTTGGTACCTTGGATGAAGAGTCTTTGGATATTGCGCTAGATACGCTGACCAACTTGCAACAAGAAGGAAAATTAATCGGGGTGATATCCCATGTACAGGCGCTAAAAGATCGTATCTTAACCCAAATTAAGGTCGAAAAGCTCTCGGGCGGCTTTAGCCGAATTAGTGGTCAAGGATGTCACAAAGTTGTCAGTGAAAAAGCCTCGTAATTTAAGCTAGTCAGTGTGCTACTTTCTACTCTACTTTCGATTAAACGATTTTGTTTAGACAATAAAAAACCACCAAACATTAAGAACGGTGGTTTTTTTGAACTTACAGATATTTATTTCTTAATGAGTAACTGATTATTTAGTGACTAAACCACTCAGCTCACTCATTAGTACTGACAGCGTTGACAGACCAATTTGATCTTCTTCATTGTTGCTATGCAGCTCATCTAACTTATTCATCTCTGTCGTGACTGCTGCAAGCTGATCGACGTGTCTTGCTTTCCATTCACTAAATGCTTGCTTGGCATCTGGTTTAGACAGTACCGCATCCATTAGTAGGCGCAAGCTACGTGACAACTCGTTCACTAACGCATGGCGTGCACGGCGATCCCAGTAGTCTTGCTGCGGTAAATTGGCAATATTGTCCATCATCCAATCTAACTGCAACACTTGATAGGCTTCAAAGTATAGGGTTGCAATCTCATCAACAGGACGCTCATATTGCTCAGCTAGCAATGCAGCATCAAGCGCATCGACATGATACGGTAGCATCGCAAATAAGGTAGCATCGTTGTCAGACAGATCTTTTTGCATCAAACGCTCGGTGTCTTCTTGCAGATACTGTGCAAACTGCTGCTCAATAAAGCCACTTTGCTTAGTCAGTTTTTCAACACTATCGCTAAAGCGGCTAATCATATCAGCAACTTGCAAGTTTTGACCGAAGGCGTTGATGAACCAGACCACACCGCGCTCAAGCGCATCACGTAGACGCAGCTCAAGGTTCAGCAGTAGTGTTGCTTCAACTTGGTTATCTAGTGCTTCTAATGCTTGCCAAGCGCGCGATACGTTGAATACATCACGGCTAATCGCATAACCACGCACGATAGTCGCTAGGGATTGATCGGTTTCCTCAAACAGACGGAATAGCGCCTCAATACCTAAGCGGTTGACCACACTGTTGGTCAAGTAAGTGCTGATGATTTCACGATGCAAGCGGTGCTCAGTCATCTCATCAAAAAAGCGTGATGCAAGCTCATCTGGGAAGTACTTACGTAGCTCGTTAATGAAGTACGGATCATCTGGTAAATCAGATGATAACAGATTGTCATAGACCCACATTTTGCCATAAGCCAAGACGACGGCGAGCTCAGGATTGGTCAGACCGGTATCTGCTTTTTGACGCTTCGTAATCTCTTCGTCTGATGGTAGATACTCAATTGCACGATCCAGGCGCCCTTCACTCTCTAACATTTGGATGAAGCGCTGATGATCGCTTAGATTGGCTGCGGCGCGAATATGACTCAGCTCAATGGCTTGTGGTTGCAAGTAGTTCTGACGTAGTACCAATTCTGCTACGGTGTCAGTCATACTCTCAAGCAATTCATTACGCTGCTTCAGCGTCATATCGCCTTGCTCGACCACTTTGCCAAGTAAGATTTTGATATTGACTTCATGATCCGAGCAGTTTACACCGCCTGAATTATCGATGGCATCTGTATATATGCGTCCGCCCGTTTGAGCGTATTCGATACGACCTTGCTGGGTTAGACCTAAGTTACCACCTTCACCAACGACGGCTGCACGTAGCTCATTACCATCGATACGTAGCGAATCATTGGCACGATCGCCAACATCGGCATGCGTCTCATTTGCACTTTTGACATACGTACCGATACCACCATTCCAAATCAGATCGACAGGCGCACGTAATAACGCACTGATCAAATCGTTCGGTGTAAGGCTGTCTGCACTGATATCAAAGAGCGATTTCATCTCAGGACTGATAGCGATAGTCTTGTCTTGGCGCGAGAATATCCCACCACCTTGACTGATCAATGATGCTTCATAATCTGCCCATGATGAGCGCGGTAGCTCAAACAAGCGTGCGCGTTCCGCGTATGAGGCCGCCGTGTCTGGATTAGGATCAATAAAGATATGCAGGTGGTTAAAGGCAGCAACGAGCTTAGTATGCGTTGAGAGCAGCATACCATTACCGAATACATCCCCACTCATGTCACCAATACCGACCACGGTAAAGTCATCACGGTTTTGGATATCCATACCGCGCATACGGAAGTGACGTTTGACCGACTCCCAACCACCGCGCGCTGTGATACCCATGGCTTTATGGTCATAACCTACTGAACCACCTGAAGCAAAAGCATCATCCAGCCAGAAGTTGTACTCTGCTGCGAGTGCATTGGCGATATCAGAGAAAGTCGCTGTGCCTTTGTCCGCTGCGACAACCAAGTACGGATCATCTTCATCATAGCGTACAGTGTTGGCTGGCGGGACGATCGTTCCATCAACGATATTGTCAGTCACATCAAGCATACCGCGTAGGAATGTCTGATAACAGGCAATGCCTTCTGCTTGGAACGCTTCACGACCATCAGCCATGCTTTTGGTTTTGACAATAAAGCCGCCTTTAGAGCCAACAGGGACGATTACTGCGTTTTTGACCATCTGTGCTTTGACAAGGCCAAGTACTTCGGTACGGAAATCTTCCATACGATCTGACCAGCGCAGACCACCACGGGCGACTTTGCCACCACGTAGATGCACCGCTTCAACGCGCGGTGAATACACAAATATCTCAAACATGAGCTTTGGTTTAGGCAGATTTGGAATGTCTGCTGCCAAGAACTTAAACGACAAACGATCTTTGCGTTGACCGTCGCAATCTACTTGATAGAAGTTGGTACGAACCATGGCATTAATCAGATCCAAGTACCAGCGCAAGATACGATCTTCGTCTAGGCTATCGACATCTGCTAACGCAGCGGTGATTTTCTCTTGAATTTTCGTTGTTTTTTCTTGGCGCGTCTCATCACTATATTCAGGGTTCATGCGCGCATCAAACAAGCTGCCCAATGCCACACTGATATCACTGTTTTTAACGACAGTTTGTTGGATATAGGCGCTAGAGAATGGCGCACGAGCTTGTAGCATATAGCGAGACAGCGCACGTAATACGACGACATCGTAAGTGTCGAGCTTGGTCGTTAGTACCAACTCATTGAACGAATCGCTCTCAACACGGCCTGCCCAAATTTGCTTGAGGCTGTCTTCGAACTGACCACGCACGACTTGCATATTGACCGTATCGACATGCTCTAGCGTCAGCTCGTACTCTTGCATCCAGATAGGCTGCTCTGGCAAATCAAACTCATAAGTTTGTGCTGAGATAACCGATACACCAAAGTTTTCAAGTATTGGTAGCACTTTTGATAGGATAACAGGCTGCTCGCGACCGTATAGCTTTAGGTGAAGTTGGTTACGTGCATCGCCTGTCGACTGGTATAAATGCCAAATCATTGGGTTTTCTGCGGTCAGTCCCGCCAGACGCTTCGTATCTTCGACTGCGGTACGAGCATCAAAACGCTCTTGGTACGCAGCAGGAATATAGTCTAAAAAGCGACGAGTCAAAGCGTTGGCTTGTTGCTCACCCACATTATCGAGTAGCATTTTTTGATAATTATCATCCCATGACTGCATAAGTGCTGACAATTTGGCTTCAAGTGTCGCGATATTAACGTCATTCACTTGACCTGGCACTGTGCGCACATGGACATGGACGCGGGCGTGCGCAGATTCATTGAATTCAGTGGTAAAACCTGAAGACAAACCGTTATAAGCATCTTTTAGAACGTTTTGTACTTTGATGCGTAGCTCAGTGTTGAACTTATCACGTGGAATATAAACTAAGCACGAGACAAAACGTTGGTAATGGTCGATACGGCTAAATAAGCGTAAGCTCTTTTTGTCTTGTAATTGGCTAATACCTGAGACAATTGGGTACAGCTCTTCGACGCTGGCTTGGAACAGATCATCACGTGGCAAGGTATTAATCACATGCATCAATTTATGATGAGCATGACCATCACGTGGCAATTCTGCCATGGCCATAATCTGGTTGGCCTTTTCGCGTAGTAGCGGTATTTGCTGTACGGTAAGCTGATACGCTTGCGATGTCAGCAAACCGATAAAGCGATACTCACCAATCAATTTACCATTATCATCGAACTTATGGATACCCAAAAAGTCCATATATACCGAGCGATGTATCGGAGATACACGGCTTGATTTAGACAGCATCAACACGCGCGGCTCAGTTAATAATTGTTTTAGCCCTTTAGGCAGTTGATTGAAGCTTTCTGATATCTTGTCTTCTTCTGAACCGCGCAATAGACCAAGACCGCTATTACCAATGGCAAATAAATCCAAATTAGTAGGTTCGGTGACTTCGTTTTCGTGACCGCCTTCTAAACGGTACTCGCGATAACCTAAGAAGATAAAGTGGTCATCTAATATCCAATCTAAAAATGCTTGGATTTCTTGTTGTGAGTAGAACACTTCTGGCAGTGGTTTGCTAGACAGTTCAGCTTTAATGTCATTTAACTGCGCACGCATTTGTTTCCAGTCGCCAACGACGGTATCAAGCGTGTCAATTTTAGACATAAGCATTTGTTGTAATGCTTCCAAGCTTTCATTATCTTGATAAGCAATTTCACAATGAATCAACGACATATGAGAAGTGGCACTTTCATGTGCGCCTTCAACATAAGTAATCTGGCCGTCCTCATCGCGTTTAACACTTACGATGATATTGTAAGTACGATGCACATCGATACCTTCAGCTTCAAGGCTCATCAAGATCGTATCGACTAAAAATGGTCTATCATATGCCACGATCTGAATGACCGTGTGCGAGCTATGAAAGTGCTGCTCTTCTGCTAAGGGATTCAATACTGCCAGTTGTGGTTTGCTGCAATCATAGGCTTTGAGCAATGTAAAGTGATGTAGCGCCATGCCCGCCAAATCAGCATTACTGATCGCCTCTGCAGTTTCTTCATGCAGCGGCTCATAGTAGCTATGGATAAAATGATCAAATAGCGATTTGTCTTTTTGGACATAACTGGTAGCAATATCGCTTATCTGGCTAATGCGCTCTTTTGCGATACTGAGGGAGTTTGGCATTGTCCTTCGTCCTTTTTATAGGTTTGGTTTATCTATTTATGTTTATCAATCTGTGTTAATTACCGTCATTGCATATAGGGCTTTATATAGTCAATCAATATTAAAAGTGGTATAAGGCAGACGAGTGCAAGTACTACGGTAGTAGGCTAAACGAGTCTAACGCTGTAACACTTTAATAGTGGTTCGACTATAACTTGTGATGCAATGGCAATATATCCAGTCACGCGACTTATTCTTTTATTATGACGTCTAAAGACTTTCTCCTTTTTTACTCTTATTTTTATGAATATGTAGCCATCAGGATTTAATGCCATCAATATAGTGAAGTTTAACGCACCTGCGGCGCGAGCTAAAGCGTACAACATCATTTCATGAATCAACGACATGTCGATAACCTTTGCTAATGAGACAATGATGTTCAATGCCATAGCATTAGCATTAGCATTAGCATTAGCATTAGCATTAGCATTCGAGATTAGGTGCTGGCAAGTGGATACTCATAGTAATCAATACTGTTTTTTTGTTAGAATATGCCGATATATCTACGAGCGTACGAATAGCTCATTATTAACTTTAATGCTAAGGGCAAGAGGTATGATGAATATTTTGGTGATTGGTTCAGGTGGTCGTGAACACGCGCTGGCATGGCAGTGTGCAAAAGATGACAATGTCGAAAATGTCTATATCGCTCCTGGTAATGCTGGCACGGCCCTTGAACCTAAATGCCAAAACGTTGTCTTAACGTCTACTGATGCCAGTGAGCACAGCGCTGTTATCGAATTTTGCCAAAACAATGATATTGACATGGTCATCGTCGGACCAGAAGCACCTTTGGTCACTGGTATCGTTGATGCGTGCCGTGATGCTGGTATCAAAGCATGGGGTCCAACAGCCTACTGCGCTCAATTAGAAGGTTCGAAAACCTTTGCCAAAGAATTCATGGAACAAAACAATATTCCAACGGCTGCTTATCAAGGATTTACAGACGCTACTGTTGCCAAAGCTTATGTTGATGAGCAAGGCGCGCCTATTGTTATCAAAGCTGACGGGCTTGCTGCTGGTAAAGGCGTCATTGTTGCTGAGACTATTGAGCAAGCGCATGAAGCGATTGACGATATGCTAGCGGACAACAAATTCGGTGATGCTGGTAGTCGCGTGGTCATCGAGCAGTTCTTGCAAGGTGAAGAAGCCAGCTTTATTTGCATGATTGATGGTGACAATATCTTGCCAATGGCGACCAGCCAAGATCACAAACGTGCTTTTGAAGGGGATACGGGTCCCAACACTGGCGGTATGGGTGCTTATTCACCTGCGCCAGTCGTGACCAAAGACGTTCATGACAAAGTGATGTCACAAGTCATTCAGCCAGTCGTCGATGCGATGAAAGACGCAGGACACCCTTATACTGGATTTTTATATGCTGGTCTTATGATTGATAAAGCAGGCGATCCTTATGTCATTGAATTCAATTGCCGATTTGGTGATCCAGAAACGCAGCCTATTTTGATGCGCCTGCAGTCATCAATGGTAGACTTGGTTGCACAAGGGTTGGCAGGTCAACTGCCTAGCGAAGCCAAATGGGACAACCGCCCTGCTCTAGGTATCGTAGTTGCATCGAAAGGCTATCCTGAAACATCATCAAAAGGCGATGTGATTGCTGGCTTGCCAGAGCTGGACACTACGAACGATAATGCGGTTAAAGTCTTTCATGCTGGTACGGCATTCTCGAATGACAATGAGAACGAAGTTGTGACTAACGGTGGTCGTGTATTGTGCGTGACTGCTTTAGCAAATAATATTTCTGAAGCTCAGCAAGCAGCACTAGCAGTCACTGCTGCGATTAGCTTTGATGGTGCGCAATATCGCCGTGATATCGGGCATCATGCCATTGCTCGTGAAAATGCTTGATGAGTTAATCCTTGTCAGATAACGTGAATTTTTCACTCCATATGTCTGATTAAGCAAATATGACTGATACGATATACATTATTTGACCTAGCATCATGCATGCTAGGTCTTATTTTTTGACAGTCATTTTTAGGTCTATTTTTGATGAAATGCTCATAAAAAATGAGATAGCGGCTTAACGATAGACCAAACATGAGCACAACTCTCAACATTAAATCGGTAAAATATCACGCAATTATTTTGACTTACAAAGTAACTATCAACAGCCTGTGTGCGCTCATAAAACCCATGCACTTTATATGATACAATTTTATACCCGTGCATCACATCTCCCTTGTATTGTAGGTCTCGAACCCGCAAATCAATACCAACTGGATGAATGATTATATTTATGGCAAATGATACGTCTAAACCTTCTAACAATAAGCAATCAATCGATAGTCTAAAAACCTCAGGGTTTGATCGCCGCATGTCGATTGCTAAAACCTCCTTAAATATTGGTCGTCGTTGGGCGGGTAATAGTGTGTCTGGCATGTTTTTGAATAAAGAAGCACGGACCGCACGTAACCAAGCATTTATGGAAGCTCAAGCGAGTTATCTGGCATCAGAGCTTGGTAAATTGAAAGGTTCAGTTGTCAAAATTGGTCAAATGCTAGCCATCTATGGTGAACATATATTGCCACCAGAGATTACGCGTGCCTTGCAAACGCTCAATGATGATACGGCGACGCTTACCTGGCCGACAATTGAGCAAACATTGCGCCAGCTATTGGGTGAAAAACTAAATGAGCTTGATGTTGACCCTGTTCCTATTGGAACGGCTTCTCTTGCCCAAGTCCATCGGGCGACAGTATTAGCAACTGGTGAACAAGTCGTGTTGAAAATTCAGTATCCGGGGGTGGCCGATGCCATCAACTCTGATCTCGCCCTATTTAAGCGACTACTAAAGGTAAGTAACATCGTCCCCCAAACGCGCGCGCTCGATGCTTGGTTTGAGGAAATACGGGACCTACTCCACCATGAAGTCGATTATGAAGCAGAAGCAGCAACAACAGAGCGTTTCTACGATCGTCTAAGCAATGATCCACGTTATATCGTGCCTAAAATTAATCGTAATTACTCAAAAAAACGTCTGCTATGTATGTCATATGAGCCAGGTATCACTGTCGTGTCTGAAGCACTACAGCTATTGCCTCACGAGCGCCGCAGTGCAATTGGTCAAGCTGCCATCGAAATTATGATGCAAGAGATTTTTGTCTGGGGTGAAATGCAGACGGACCCTAATTTTGGTAACTATTTAGTTCGAGTTAGTGAAAGTACAGATGATATGGATAAACTTGTTTTGCTAGATTTTGGTGCTATTCGCCAATTTGACAGTAATTTGCTTACGATTGCCCGTGGACTATTGAGGGCAGGATATCACCACAACCATCAGGCGATGATTCTAGCGATGACGGGTTATGATTTCTTCGATAGTATGAGTGATAAAGTACGCTCTGATATTGCCTCATTGTTCCTATTGGCTACCGAGCCATTCAGTGATCCTGAGAAAAATGATGACATCCCTACAGATTGTTTGGATGAGCAAAATCGCTATATTTGGGCCAATAGCAAATTGCATTCACGCTTATCCACTAAAGCTACTCGTGCGATGCAATCTTTTGAATTTAACCTTCCTCCAAAAGAATTCATGTTTATTAGCCGCAAATTTATTGGTGCATATACTTTTTTAACAGTGCTTGACGCACATACCAACCCTAGTACCTTGGTCAAACCTTATTTATAGTTTTTAGTAGTGCAAAATTTTGGCTGTCTTTTAGTGAAGGATTTTTTTATTTATATTTTCTGCTTAGGCTATTTTATATTTAATTTTCGCATTATATTGTAATATTGTAATGACACACTTTTAACTATATTTTTTATTACTTAATTTTTTATTACTTAGGCTATTTTTCGTCTATTATTAAGCTTGCCAATTATCAAACCGGGTTTTATACCATTTTGGCTTACGGATGCTTAACTCCCAGCATACCTCTTGCCGCGCTAGGTACTTCACTTCAAAATGCGTACGCTGGCTGTCGACAGGCACTCGGTAGCGAGTATTTGGTAGGCACCAAAGCTTAGCTGCTTGATGCTCTGCATTGTCCATATAGGATTGAATATTGGTGGCCAGTATTATCTCTCCCCCTACTTGCAAGCGAGATAGTAGAAACTCAAAAAAGGGCATATTTAGCCATTGCTGATTGGGATTATGCTGTTCAGGGTTGGGATAAAGAATAAATATTTTAGCCACACTATTGGGTTTTAGCGCATGCACCGTCCAAGCAATCGCATCTGCATGGATCGCATCTAGGTTTGGTAGATCTTGCAGTGTAGCCAGCCTTGAGAAAGCATCAAACTTATTGCGTGTGCGCTCAATGGCGATCAAATGCTTATCAGGATTTTGCAGGGCAAAGCTAAGTGCATGCTTGCCCTTCCCTGCTCCAATCTCCAAGATTAACGGCTTTTCGTCTTTATTATCACTGATGATTTTTGGAATCATAAAGTCGCGCGGTGCGGAGAGTCGTTGTGGTTGAAAGGCACGCGCTTGCTGATGTGTGAACTCGATATTGTCTGTCATCTACTATCCTTAAAGCATTTGTCTTTTGTCATTATTCTGCCCCATGCTATTATATAGCCAATCTAATTGAATAGTAATATACCGACAACTAGTACTCCTCAATTCATCACAATTTATATGATAATAAATAACTATCGTGCGCAAATGATACTAATAACATCAAGGATACTCCCACCTTTATTATGACTGACTCTAATACCAACACTGCACCCAAAACCTACCCTTGCCCACGTTGTGGCACTCAAACTGCTTGGCAAGACAACAAATATAAGCCATTTTGTAGTGGTCGCTGTAAGCTGATCGACTTAGGTGCTTGGGCAAATGAAGACTATACGTTACCTGCAGAAACCACACCTTTTTCTGACGAGCTATAACCTACCTCTTTACTCAATTTATTATACCAAGGATGTTTTACATGTCTGCTACTTACCTAATGCCCACTTATAATCGTCAACCCATCAGCTTTACCCGCGGTGCAGGCAGTTGGCTCTATACAAAAGACGATACGCCATACTTAGATGCCTTAACTGGTATCGCGGTATGTGGATTAGGACATTGCCATCCACAAGTGACCGATGCTATTCAGCAGCAGGCAGCGACCTTGGTTCATACCAGTAATTTGTTCGGTATTGACTGGCAAGAGCGCGCAGGAGAGATACTATGTATGTCAGCTCAAATGGATAGTGTTTTTTTTGCCAATAGTGGCGCTGAAGCCAATGAAGCCGCATTAAAACTTGCACGCCTGTATGCGTCGCAACAAGGCTTTGCACGCCCAAAAGTCATCGTGATGGAGCAGTCATTCCACGGCCGTACATTGCTATCACTATCGGCCACTGCTAACCCAAAAGCCCGCGAAGGGTTTTATACGCTAGATGACGACTTTATCCGTGTGCCATTTGGTGACATTGCCGCGGTAAAGCAAGCGGCGTTAGACCATGAGGACATCTGCGCCATTTTTGTAGAGCCGATCCAAGGTGAAGGTGGTCTTAATACTGCGGCCAATGGCTTTACCTATTTAGAAGAGCTACAAGCAGAGTGTGATGCTCATAACTGGTTATTCATGCTTGATGAGGTGCAAACCGGTAATGGTCGTACTGGCAAGTATTTTGCCTATCAGCATAGCAATGCGCGCCCTGATGTATTAACCACTGCCAAAGGCTTGGGCAATGGATTTCCAGTCGGCGCTTGTATGGTACGTGGGCGTGCCAATGGATTATTTGGCGCAGGGAGCCATGGCTCTACTTACGGTGGTACGCCATTAGCCAGTCGCGTGGTACATAGCGTGTACGATGTACTTGCAAATAGCGACATCATGGAGAATGCGGTGACGGAAGGATTGTTTATCCGAGAAAGTCTCGCCAATGCACTAGGACAACACGGCGTAAGTAGCCGCGGTGCTGGTATGATGATTGGTATTGCGCTACCTGAAGACATGGATTGTAGCCAATTGGTAGATCGTGCCCGTGACGAGCAAAAACTTATCATCAATGTGACAGGTGGCCATGTGGTACGTTTGCTACCACCGCTCAATATGAGCCGTGATGAAAGCACACAAGTCGCTGAACGATTGATCAACTTATTAAAGCCAACATTCTAAAGCTTGCTTGAATATGTAGCATGTAATAAAAAAGCCTATGGACAATTCTATCCATAGGCTTTTTGCTGACCGATTATTGAAACAACCAATATTTAGTCTGCATAACACTTAGTTTGCATGAAAATATTTCTTCAGTACTTCTAGGCAACGAGTGATTTTAGCTGGTTGTTGGTCGCGGTTTAAGGTAACGGCATATAGTACAAAGCTCGGCAACTGATAACCAGTCAATACCTCTACCAACTCTCCACTCTCAAGCTCTTTTTTGATGTCCATTTCCATCATTCTCACCAAGCCATGACCTTCTTTAGCTAAGGTTGTCGCCATGAAGACATTGTTGGTGTAGATACGTGAGTTCATTTTTACACGCGTTTTTTTGTTGGTCTCTGTCTGAATCATATCAATCTGATTGGCATCTTTCATGATTTCAATACAAATTAATTGATGATCAGCCAAATCTTTTGGTGTATTAATCTTAGGATGCTGACGCAGATATTGGGGTGAAGCCACGAGTAACTGGCGCACATCGGTGAGCGGATAGCTACTTAGACTCGAGTCATTAATCGATGGACTCATGCGAATCGCGATGTCGATACGTTCATCAATCATATCGATATAATGATTGTCTGCGAGATAAGTGACACTCAGATCATCATGCGCAGCCATCCATGTAGAAAGCGCTGGCAATATATGATTTACGCCAAGCTCAGGCGTCGTCGACACCCGTAGACTACCTGCTAGCTCATCACGCAATTGATTAACTTTGATTCGACCTTGCTCAGCCGCGCTGACCACATCTTTTGCCGACTCATAAAAGCTCTCACCAGCTTCCGTTAAGCTGAGCTTACGAGTCGAGCGATGCAATAGCACAACGCCAAGCTCATTCTCTAGTGAACGAATTTGCTGACTGACTGCACTAGTAGTAATACCAAGCTCGCGAGCAGAACCACTAAAAGAGCCGTGTCCGACCACACTGGCGAACACAGCCATACCGCGTAAATTATCCAACATATTCTCACCTAAACTTCATTTCAGTTTTTAATATAACTTAACCATTATAACGAATTTTAATTTATATTATCGTTATTAAATATTTTTCATTTTTTAAGAAGGCAAATTGCTTATTCAAAAAAAACAAAAAAATATCAAGGCGATAGCACAATATCACCTTGATATTTTATATAAAACCATTGCTAAAACATATCTATATTTTTAAATGATGTTAATAACAGCTTTTTTTGAAACTTAATATAGCTGTACCTTACCCATTTTTCCTTCACCGCGCTCAGTCAAATATTGCATGACGGGTGTATGTCGCAACTTCATCTCAGCAACCGTTTTGGCTTGCTCCAAACGTTTTTGCTGGCGACGCTCTGGTGTTTTGTTATCGCTTTGCATAATACTACTATCAATTTTTAAATCAATCTCTGCACTTGTGAACTGTTGCTGCAGCTTAGCAGCTAACTGCTGGAAAGTCGCTTGTAAATGTCTACTATCGACACTGGTCAAAAAAGTGGCTGTGCCATTACATTGACCTACCATCGTACCTTGACGGGCAAGTGCCAGCTCGTCCTGTGCCAACACTTCTGCCTCACGAGCTGTCTGTAGCCAGTAATCCCATTTTTCCGAGTTCCACTCCCCTGTCAGCTCTTGAGGGGCGCAGCGTAATAAAGTACGAGGATCTTCATCTGATGGTACTGCTAACTGAGAATCATTTGCGTCAGGCTCAACAATTGGTTCAGGCTCAACAATTGGTTCAGGCTCAACAATTGGCTCAGGCTCAACAATTGGCTCAGGCTCAACAATTGGCTCAGGCTCAACAATTGGCTCAGGCTCAACAATTGGCTCAGGCTCAACAATTGGCTCAGAGCTAGTAGCTGAGTGTGCTACGCTATCATTTTGTCCAATAGAGTCATCTATGCTGAAGCTGTCATCATAAATGGGGCTTTGTAACTCATTATGACTTTGCACTTGATAGTCAATATCGTAAGGCTGTAATGGCGCTGACGCTTCATGCGTAATAGCACTTGAAGGCGGCATCGAAGTAGTCGGCTCTATAGTTGTCGCTTCTGTAGAAGGAACCTCACCATCATAAGTGTTACTCAATACTTCATCGACTGGTAATGGACGAAACGCCAGTAATCGCAAAATGCACATCTCAAGCGCTTGCATCGGCGTACTTGCAAGTTTGACACCTTCACGTGCTTGCACAACAATCTCATAGTATAGTTGTAGCACATCAGGGCTAATATGCTGGGCAAGTGTATAGATGTTTTTGGCTTGCGCCTCATTGACATTGAGAGCGACCTCAGGCAACAGCTGGGTCAATGCCAATTGATGGAGTAGCTCAGCAAGTCCATCAAACATACTCGTTGCATCAACCATTTGCGCACGCATTTGCTCAATATGAGTCGCGACGGCAGACTTGTCGTGATTATAAATATCTGTAATCAAGCGTACCAAGTCGGCAGAGTCAATAAGACCAAGCATTGCATTGACAGTGGCATCATCAAGTGACCCTTGACCAAATGCAATGGCCTGGTCTGTCAGTGACAATGCATCACGCACAGAGCCTTTAGCCGCACTTGCCAGTTGCCAAATGGCAGGCTGAGTATACCCAACCTGCTCTTTGGTTAAAATATTTGCTAAATGATCGCTAAGTAATGTTTGTGGTAATGGACGCAATACGAACTGCAAGCAGCGCGAAATAATCGTAATCGGTAATTTTTGTGGATCAGTGGTTGCTAGCAAAAACTTTACATGCTCAGGTGGCTCTTCTAACGTTTTGAGAAGCGCATTAAAGCTGTGGGTCGACAGCATATGCACTTCATCAATAAGATAGACCTTGTAACGGCCTTGGCTTGGCGCATAAGGCACATTGTCAAGCAGCTCGCGCGTGTCCTCGACCTTGGTACGAGAGGCGGCATCAATCTCGATAAGATCAATAAAGCGTCCTTGATCAATCGCCACACAATTATCACAAACCCCGCACGGCGTGCTAGTAATACCCGTATCACAGTTCAAGCATTTAGATAAAATACGCGCAATCGTCGTCTTACCCACACCGCGGGTACCAGTAAACAGATACGCATGATGCAAGCGATTATAATCAATCGCATTAATCAGCGCTTGCGAGACATGCGTCTGCCCAATCAACTCATGAAAGTTTTTGGGTCGGTATTTGCGAGCTAAAACTTGATATTGCTGCGACATAGCTATCCATTGTGCCAAGTAATTAATGTTCTTATTTTTAATACGATTTTTCGGTATTCATTATAGCAAAAAGCCAGCGCATTCGTCTGGCTTCTTGCTGATTTGATTATGACTCAGCCACGCTTAATAAGCGACTTTGTTTAACGACTCATTAATCATTTTTGCGGCGCATGTGTGGGAATAAAATCACATCACGGATACTGGCAGAGTCAGTAAATAGCATCACAAGGCGATCAATACCAATACCTTCACCAGCGGTTGGCGGCAGACCGTAAGACAATGCTTCGATATATTCTTCATCAAAGTGCATGGCTTCATCATCGCCTGCATCTTTTTCGGCAACCTGACCACGGAAGCGCTCAGCTTGATCCGCTGGATCATTGAGCTCGCTAAAACCATTCGCCAACTCGCGACCACCAATAAACAACTCAAAACGATCGGTAATCTCAGGATTGTCATCATTACGACGTGCCAATGGTGACGTTTCAGCTGGATATTCAGTAATAAACGTTGGTTGACGTAATTGGTGCTCAGCCGTTTCTTCGAAGATGATGGTCTTAAGCTTGCCCACACCGAACACCTCTTTGACCTGCTGTTTAAGGGTCACTGAGGCGTATTGTGCCAGATAGTCACGATCGTCGATACGTGACATATCAAAGTCTTTGGCATATTTTGCAATGGCGTCAGACATGGATAGACGAGCAAATGGCGCTTTTAGGCTGATGGCTTCTTCTTGATAGGTAATCTCTGTCGTACCCAAGACATCTATCGCTAGCTGATTAAACATGCGCTCAGTCAAGTCCATCAAATCATGATAATCAGCATAGGCTTGATAAAACTCAATCATGGTAAATTCAGGGTTGTGTCGGGTTGAGACCCCTTCGTTACGGAAGCTACGGTTAATCTCAAATACTCGCTCAAACCCACCAACGACCAAACGCTTGAGATAAAGCTCAGGCGCGATACGCAAGTATAATGGCATATCCAAAGCATTATGATGTGTCTCAAATGGACGAGCCACCGCGCCACCTGGAATGGGATGCATCATTGGCGTTTCAACTTCCATAAAACGCTCATTCAGCATAAACTGACGAATGCCGCTGATGATTTGGCTACGAACCATAAAGGTATCGCGAGTCGTTTCATTGGTCATCAAATCAAGATGACGGTTGCGATAGCGCGCTTCTACATCTGCTAGGCCATGGAACTTATTTGGCATCGGACGTAGGGTCTTAGTCAACAGCGTAATCTCTTCAATATGCACATATAAATCGCCTTTACCTGAGCGACCAATATAGCCTGACACACCAACAATATCACCCAAATCCAAAGATTTGATGCTTGCACGCATCTCCTCATCAAGCTCTTTACGTGCCACATATAATTGGATGCGACCTGTCATGTCTTGGATAACGATGAATGAGCCACGGTTTAACATGACACGGCCCGCCACATTGACCTGTGTTTTGTCACCATTCGCCGCTTTTTCTTCAATTTCTTGTTTTGACACACCATCAAAAGCCGTTTGCAAATCTTTTGCATAATGGGTGCGTTTAAAGGTATTTGGGTACGGCTGTTTATCTGAGGCAGTGATATCATCTAGCTTGGCTTGAAGTTGCGCGATCAGTTCATTGGTGTCTTCTGGCGCTTGGGTTTGGTCTTGGTTATTTGTTGACATAAAACTCTCATAATACGATAGCCGTAAACTATCTTTAGTTAATATTTGATACTCAAAACAATAGTATCTCAAATAGAGGAGACCTAGTGAATAAGACTTTCATAAGGAATGTGCAGCCCTTCATGTAGTTTTCTTATCATTGGCAAACTCAATCGGCGTTTACGATTTAATACTTCAGATACTTTACTTGCCGATCCCAAATAAGGTGTCAAATCCTTTCTACTTAAATTTAGATTTTCCATCTGAAAAATAATAGCATCGACAGCTTCGGCATGTTCGATAGGATAATATTTGTTTTCGTAAGCTTCAATTAAGGTTACTAGCACTTCACGCTCGTCAGCCTCAGGTGTACCCTCATCAGCTTGAAACACAGCTTGTAGCTGAGCAAATGCATGTGCTAGATCTTGATCATTACGAATTGGTTTAATATTCATTGACAACCTCCACATCAATTTTATCGTATTCACTATGAGTACCGATGAACTTGACCCAAGCAATACCAGCCTGATACTGCATCTCAACCACCAATCGGTATTTATTGCCTGCAATATTAAAAACGACTCTATTATTAGCGCAAATACTCGCATTCTTAAAATCGTTTTTGATATCTTGCGGCGATTGCCAACTGGCTTTTAGTGCAAAATCATGCCAAGCTTCTAGCTGACCTTTTGCATCACCATTGTTAGGCTGTTCCCAGAATTTACGTAAACTGCTTTTGGCAATAACTCTCATATGACTTAGTGTATAGTATCCAATTATATTCCCAATTTGGGAATATGGCAACGCTAATCGCTATACCCCTTCTTAACCTCACTCGCATAGTTCACCGCTATGGCTTACATTTCGCCGCCGATGCTGGCCATCAAGTCAGCCTGATGCTCACGTAACAGTGCATCAAGAATCTCATCCAAGTCACCTTCCATGATGGAGTCAAGCTTGTATAAGGTAAGGTTGATACGATGATCGGTCATGCGCCCTTGCGGGAAATTATAGGTGCGAATACGCTCTGAGCGGTCGCCACTACCGACCAAGTCACGGCGTATAGAGTCCGCTACATCGACCTGCGCTTGTACTTTGGCTTGCTGGATTTTAGAGACCAGCATTTTCATCGCATGTGCACGGTTTTTGTGCTGGCTACGCTCTTGTTGACACTCTACCACAGTACCCGTGGGAATATGCGTCAAACGTACGGCTGAGTCAGTGGTGTTAACGTGCTGACCACCCGCGCCACTTGAGCGAAAGGTGTCCATCTTAATATCCGCAGGATTGATATCAACGGTATCATCGATTTCAACTTCTGGCATGACTGCAACCGTACAAGCTGACGTATGCACGCGACCTTGACTTTCGGTCTCAGGGACACGCTGTACACGGTGAGCGCCAGACTCAAACTTTAAACGTCCATAGACGCTATTACCCGATACGCGAGTAATGATTTCTTTATAACCGCCGTGTTCACCTTCGTTCGCGGATAGAACTTCAACAGTCCAGCCCTGGGTTTGCGCGTATTTTTGATACATGCGGAACAAATCACCAGAGAAAATCGCTGCTTCATCACCGCCCGTCCCAGCACGAATCTCCAAGAATGCTGGCACCTTATCGTTAGGATCTTTTGGTAGCATCATGACATTAAGCGCTTCTTCCATCTCTACAATGGTATCACGTGCCGTTTCAATCTCATCGAGCATCATCTCTTTCATGTCAGGATCTGTCGCGTCAGCTAGCATCGCTTCTGCATCGGCTTGATCCGTTTCTGCATTCAGATAGTTCTGCCATAAGGTCGTGATGTCCATCAAGTCGCTGTGCTCGACAGACAATTCGCGAAATTTATTATTATCACTGATGACACTAGGATCTGATAACAAGGCGGTGACCTCTTCATAACGGTCTACCATCTGGTCTAAACGCAGGCGTAAGGATTCTTTCATAAAAGGACTTTTAATTGGATAAGAGGAATAAGCTCGTGATTATAGCAAATTTTTTGGGGTAAATTAAAACCTCTAAGCATTCTTCTCAATATTCGCAGCAATCTTGTCACTATACTCTCAAATATCTCTACTTATTCTTAAATAAAGATACTTGGTTCTGATACCATTAGTAGACAAAAAAATAGCTAAGAAGACTCTTAGCTATTTTTATCTATCAAAAACATCGTATTAAAACGTTAGACTTTACGAACCAATACTGAGCCAATAGAATAACCGGCACCAAATGAGCAAATAACACCTAGATCACCTGACGCTAGCTCATCCTTATAGCGATGGAATACAATCATTGGGCTCGCTGAGCTGGTATTGGCAAATTCAGCAATCACGCTTGGTGCGATTGATTTGTCAGCATCTTTACCGATGACAGTGCGTAAAATCAAATCTATCATGTTGGCATTAGCTTGATGTAGCCACATCATCTTAACATCAGAGGTCGGTATATCATTTTCTTGCAGATGCTCAGTGATAACTTCAGACACCTTTGGACAAACTTCACGGAATACTTTGCGACCATTTTGCAAAAACAGTTTATCAGTGACCGGCGCTTTGATGTCTGGATACATCTCCGTTTGCGCGGCTAGATACTCTGAGCGATCCATAAAGCCATATTCGTTTTTGATGTTGGTCGAAAACTGAGTAAATAGCTTAGCGTTTAGAATCTCATAACCCTTTGGCGTGTCTAATTCTTCAACAATAGTCGCCGTTGCTACATCACCAAAAATAAAGTGGCTGTCACGATTGCGCCAGTTTAGATGCGCCGAGGTAATCTCGACATTGACCACAGCCACACGTTTGGCAAGACCAGAGATGATAGAACCATGCGCTTGTGATAGGCCAAACGTTGCCGCACTACACGCAACGTTCATATCATAAGCGAAGCCGCCAACCATACCAATGGCATTTTGGATTTCAATAGCAACCGCAGGATAAGTGCGCTGGAAGTTTGAGCAAGCAAGGATAATACCATCTAGATCGTTGGCCTCAAGTCCAGCATCAGCCAATGCGTCTTTTAACGCAGCCGCGCCCATTTCTGCCATCACAGACAGCTCTTCACCTAAGTTACGATAGGCAATGACTGGTGCCATGATTTCAGGGTCTAAAATACCGTCTTTTTCCATCACATAACGTGATTTGATACCAGATACTTTTTCGATGAAAGCAGCTGAAGAAGGCTCAAGTGCCGTCATTGTCTCTGCAGCTATCTCTTCAGCATGTTCGGTATTATAGTTTTCAACATACTGGTTAAATGACTCAACTAGCTCTTCGTTACTAATACTGTAAGGTGGAATATAAAGACCAGTGCCTGTGATACAAGTCGTCATGATACGCTTCCTTGTCTACTACTGTGGTGCTTGGAATAAGCATAAAAGTGGAAAATAATAGCCATTCAAATTCAGTGAATAACTGTAAACTTAAAATCAGTGTGTTTATTATGCCTGAATATTAAATTTTTTCTAATGCTTTGTTACAAATAATCTGTTTCTGGCGATAAATAAGCAAAGACTCACGTCATTCTTTGATAGCTACGTTATAATTAGCGCCATTTTGCTCTGTATAACCACCCAAACACATCGATACACGCTCATCTTTAGGAATACTAATGGCAGAACTTCTTACTTGGTTATTTGGTCAATATGCGGATTACTCCACGACATTTATCGTCTTAGAGTTGATTGCCGTGGTTTTTGGTGTGGCAAGTGTCTTGCTTGCCAGCAGAACCAATATCTTAGTCTTTCCAATTGGCTTAATCAGCACTGCGATATTTGTATATTTACTATGGAAATGGCAGCTGTTTGGCGATATGTTCATCAATGCTTACTATACGGTGATGAGTTTATATGGTTGGATTAACTGGTCAAAGAACAAAAAGAATCAGCCTATAGAGACACATGAGTCAAACAACGTCCGTATTGAGCATTTGCATGCAGGCGATGTACCTATCTTGTCTGCTTTGGCAATAGCAACCATGTCTTTTGTGGCGCTGATATACTATTTCCGTCCGGTGATTAATAACGGCTTTAGTTTTGACGGTGCCGTTCTTGGTGTACATTTATTCACTTGGGTGGACTATACCGACATGCTCACTACAGCCTTGTTCCTGATGGCCATGTGGCTTATGGCACGGCGCAAAATTGAGCATTGGATACTATGGATCATTGCTAATGCGATATCAGTACCACTATACTTTTATAAAGGCTTTACTTTTACCGCGCTACAATATGTAGTCTTCACTCTCATTGCAATCTGGGCCTATTATGAATGGCAACGACGCTACCGTGTACAACCTCGAACAGCATACGCCTGAATCTGTCATTACTGTCGCAGTTTTGGGCGCAGAAAGTACGGGGAAAACAACCCTATGCCGTGATTTGGCAGCGCATTTCGATAGTCTGTGGGTGTCAGAATATATGCGTATTTACTTGCAAGCGAAGTGGGATGATGAGCAGCTTACTTGTACATGGGATGACCTGCTACCTATCGCACAAGGTCAGATTGCGTTAGAGAACAAACTGGCCAAACAAGTCACCCAAACGTCTAATGAAAATCGCTATTTGTTTTGTGATACCAGTCTGTTTGAGCTAATGGTCTACTCTCATTGGTATTATGGTAACTGCCCCACCGCTCTTGAGCAAGCAGCATTGGCGCACCATTATGATTTGATACTATTGACTGAGGTTGATATACCTTGGGTGGCTGATGACCTGCGAGACAGTCCGTACCAACGTGATGAGATAAGCGCCTATTTTGCCAGTCAATTAAGCAAGCATCAAAAACCCTTTGTGCGTATTAGTGGCGATAGAAAAGAACGTGTCCGGCAAGTAATCGCGCAGCTCGCTCATCTCGGTAGTCCCTAGAATGGTTTTCCACATACTATTCATCTTCCTTACATATTTTCTCGCTACCTCCTCTCTATGATGTCTATTAACGCCGCAGCCAACTGTATCAGCAGCTGTGGATTCAAGACATTTAGGAGGCGTCAACATGCAAAAAACAATATTAACCAAATTGTTTTTTATGTCCTATTGCTACCACTTGCTGAGCAATAAGCCAAGCGCTGTATGAAAAAAGTCACATAAACTGATAATAGTTTGAATTAATGCTGCCTTAGGTTGATAAGGCAGCATTATCGTTATAGTCAATCCTAAATAAAACAGATACATTATATATCAAGGTGGAACTGGTCTAAATTTTCCTTGAGTGCTGTGCCTACGCAGACAGAGGCTGCGAAAAATTTATCCCAGTCCCACTGTATCGTTTTTATACTGAACTCACTATATATTAGCCTAGTCGTTACGCTACTTGACGATCTGATTGTTTAACGCTTTAGCCCAATTATTGCAATCATCCTCACAGCGCGGGCAGCATTTATCAGCTTCTAATATTTGCTCGACATAACCACAATACATGCAGGCGTAATGAGCCCCTATCTCTACTTGCTCAACAGCTTGATATTGCTTGGGAAACAGCGGCATGCCGTAAACTGTATTTTCAGAGGAATGCAATAAAATACTAAAGTTGCCGTCTGTCTCAAGCAAACCGATGCGCACTTGACCCAAATGCTCAACGCCCTGTTGACGCATTTCAGCAAAAAACTCATCGTGAGACATTTTGCCTTTCTTAATTTTATCGAGCACCAGCATGCTATCTTCTACGATATAAAGTGACTTGCCTTCCAATAAGTCTTCAAAAGGCTGCCATTTCATCATAACCCACGTACAGATTCGGTAAAGAACAATGACTGAACCCATGATTAGTACGGCTTGAATAATCGGCAAATCCTCAGTAAACATAGGGTCACCCGCGATAGAGCCAAGTGATAGGATGATGGTCAGCTCAAAGATAGAAAGCTGACGAATGCCGCGCTTGCCAGTGAAGCGCAAGAACGTGATAATTAATACAAACATGACGGTGACACGTATTAAGATTTCAACGGCAAACGACCAAGTTGTGTCATGAATAAAAATACTTGCCCAATCCATATTCTCATTTCCAATTTATTTATCTGATGTATTGTGTTTAATGAATGATGTTCTAATAGTTCGTTTGATGCGAAGCACATCATCCCTATTTTCAGACCTTATCGTCAATACAACTATCGTTATTCGTATTTAAGAAAGACTTTTTGTCACAAGTACGACAAAATATACTGTCTTGTGAGACGGCAATTGTTTTTGCTCAAAAATACGTTATCGTTATATTCTAAATTCACCATTGAAACGCTATGCAAGCCTGTTTTATGCTCCCTTATTCATTGTAGGAATTATTTTTGAAAGCCATTGTTTATACTACTATTGCGTTGATCGCATTTGCCGCAAACTCCCTGTTTTGCCGGATGGCGTTGGCAGAAGGTTATATAGATGCTTGGAGTTTTACGGTCATTCGTCTGCTCAGTGCGACTGTTTGCTTAGTGTTTATTATGACGATTCACGCCTACAAACTACAGCGTCAAGTACTCGCCTCTGACAAGCCTTCTGTTGATGCTATCTTAAATGACAAAGGCAGTTGGCTTAGTAGTGTCAGCTTGGTCATTTACGCGTTATGTTTTTCGATTGCCTATGTAGAGCTTAATACTGGTACAGGTGCTTTAATTTTGTCTTCGGCCGTTCAGATTACGATGATTGGCTGGAGTATCTACAAAAAAGAGCAGCTTAGTGCTGTACAGTGGCTGGCATTTATCGTCGCAGTCGCAGGATTTGTGTATTTGATGTTGCCATCAGCGGCCGTTCCATCATCCAACGCTGCAGCATTGATGGCACTGAGCGGTGCGGCTTGGGGAGTATACAGCATACGCGGTAAATCATGCATCTCACCGCTACGAGCGACAGGGTTTAACTTTGTGCGGAGTTTGGTGGCCGTTCCGATATTACTACTGGTGGGCCTAATGTATCTGGATGAAATAGGTTTAAAAAACATCAGCTTAGAAAGTATTACCAGCGAAGGGATATTGCTCGCCTGTGCGTCAGGAGCGATCGCATCAGGGCTGGGTTACAGTATTTGGTATACGGCGATGCCATTGTTAAAAACCACACAAGCGGCGATCGTTCAGCTGTGTGTGCCTGTGATTGCGACTGTACTAGGCGTGATATTTTTATCTGAGCAGCTGACGCTCAACTTTCTGATCGCCAGTATAGTCATCTTAGGGGCGGTACTGGTATTTATGTTAAACAAAAAAACAGTGTAAACAAAAAACCAAATATCGCTCAATCACTTAAACGACCAGGACTTAGCAAATCACGAAAAAGACAGAAATAATTACCTTAGTAGACTCTAACCATAACACGAAATTACATTCGAACATGTATCATATTGCTCAGTATAACAACGCACATTCACTTACCAACTTGAGGAATATCGTTTATGAAAAAATTACTTGCTGTTGCTCCTTTTACCGTTTTGTTAGCCGCTTGTGCAACCAACGCTCCGACCACCACCGCCCCAACCACTGCTGCCAAACCAGTCGTTCAGTCATTTACCTGTGAAGACAACGGCATGATTACTGCCGCCTATGCAGCGGATGGTCAAGCGGCCAACCTAAACGTCACCTTGCCAAAGGTAGGTCTACAAGACGCAAAAATCACGCTAGAGCAAGCAGTATCAGGCTCTGGCGTACGTTATGTAAACAATGTAAACCCAAAGACCACCTATGACTGGCATACCAAAGCAGACTTTGGCATTATGACCATCGCCTCAGACAATGGTCAACAGTATCAAGTAAACTGCCAACTATAGTTATTGACTATAAATAATGTATTGACTAGTGTTTTTACACTTATGAATGATGAGAGTCAGTAGTGAAGCTACTGGCTCTTTTTTATTGTACCAACCGCAATCAAGACAATCCCAATGTTGGGAGATAATGACTGATACCTGACATCCACGCCCTAAAAAGACGTGGCTTTATGGTGCTTTTTGATAAAAAATGATTGACTTCTCTTATATATTCGATATATAACATATAATATATTCAAAATATTGGATATAGCGTAGTTTTTTATGCACATTTATCGAAAAGCTTGGGGAGGAAATGATATGATTCGTTTAAGCTACACTCTCAAATGCTGGGCGCTAGCCATTACTTATTTTTTAGTATTTTACTTTATGGTCGTTATGAGTGACCCAGGCTTTGGCAAATATATCTATATGCTGGCCCTCAGCACTCTACTCTTCCCCATTGCCAAGCGTGCAGTGGATGTGATGACAGATTTTTTTACCCCAGATCTCGAACTATTTAATGGATTGCTGCCGTCAATTCTGATTAACGTGGTGATTTGGATACTGACACCATTTATCGTAGCACTGACAGTGATTGCGTTCATGCTTTATAGTATGGGCGTGCTCACAGAAAAGATGAGTCATTAAAACCTACTTAAATAAAAGGCCGGAGTAGCAATTGCTGATCCGGCCTTAACATTCAAAGAAACTTTTAGTTCTAGCCCACCTTATCCCACATTTTACTAAGACGCTTGGGCGAAACTGCCACACGAGTTTTCATCGGCTGAGCAAATAGCTGGATACGATACTCCTCCACCATCCAGCGATATTCGCTAATGGCTTCTTTGTCCGCACGCCCTGCTAACCGCTCCATATGCAAGTCAAGCGCGTAGACACCATCAAGGTCGGCATCCAAATTATGCTCAAGACGCTCTAAGCGAATCTCTAGTGCCTCAAGATAACGTGGATACTGCTGCCAATGGCTATAATCCATGCGGTAAACAAAATCAGCCAAATACAAATCTTCTAATTGATCTTCGATATCATCGATAGATTCCCCAAATATCTCGCGGTCTAACATCAACAGACTCTGGCGAATACGCTGCCAGCGCGTATAAACATTTTTCAGCGTTTTTATGACGCTTTGACCGGTCAATAAGAAGTTATTTAACACAACTTCTAGCGTCTGTGCATACTCTTCAGGCGTAAAGGGTAACTCCTCGCTCAATCCAACTGCGATATCGTCAGCGCTCTCAGGCAGGCTCTCGGTATGATCAAATAACACATAATGCTCTTCAAGCGTCGCATCCAATGTAGCATCAATGACGATTGTTTTTAGCTTTTCCATGTCACCAAGCGGTGCAAATGCCAGTTTGAATATTTTATCCACTTGACTGGTGAGCTGTTTTTTCTTTGCGCCAAGCTTCCCTTTAATTAAGGTTAATACGCCGATACGATGCGCTTGTAGTGCGGCATTGACATCGGTGTACTGATGGATCGATACCGCTTCGCCTGCTTCATCAGCCACGAGCGCCGCAAACTGCTTCATAACCACGCCTGCACTATGATGATTTTTGCTAAAGGTAAAATGCTCAGGGAATTCAGTATGCGCGCCTTGTTGCTCATTCACCGCTTGACTGGTCTCAGAGGCATGACGAATCTGTAGCGTTTGTAGATCACGACCTTTTTCGATAATGCGGTTTTTGTCATCGACCACACAGATTTGTGGCTGCAGATAACGATCAATCGTGGAAGGGCTAAAGCTCTCTGGCGTCACCGACATAATACCGCGGCGATTGAGCGCTTGGCACAGCTGTTTTAACAGCCCTTGTCCACCTTGCTGCTGCAACTCATCAAACAAATTATCTGCGGTATCAGGTATCGGGACGATCTGACGACGGATATCTTTTGGCAATGATTTGAGCAATTGCAACACCAGCTCATAGCGCCAACCAGGCACACCCCATAGTAGCTCAATCGCGTCGAGCTGTGGTAATGCAGCAAGCGGTACGCGTATGGTCACGCCATCATCATCACTTGCTGGATCAAAGACATAACGCAGTGGCAGCTTTAAATCACCCAGCTTCCATACTTCTGGGAAATCGCCCGTGGTCGGTGCTTGGCTAGTAAGTACGTCTTCATCGGTAAAAAACAGATACTTAGCATCGTTTTTTTCTACTTCTGCGCGCCAGTCTTCAAACGTTTTGCGGCTGGCGACGTGTTCAGGAATCTTTTTGTCATAGAACTGATATAGCGTTTCTTCATCAACCAATAGATCACGGCGACGTAGCTTATCTTCGATGCGCTCAACATGGGCAATCTTGTCCATATTGTGCTGTAAAAATGGCGCATTACGACCGAAGTTACCAGTCACTAACCCATCACGAATGAAAATCTCTCGCGACTCGACCAAGTTTACTTGCTCATAATTGGTCAGCTGCTTGCTAATGATGATCAAGCCAAATAGACTAATCTGCGCGTATGCTTTGACCCGCCCAGTTTTCTTGGACCAATGCGGTTCAAAATAATGATATTTGAGCAAGTTTCCTGCCGCTGAAATAATCCACTCGGGTTCAATTTTGGCAACGGTACGCATAAAGACTTGCGAGGTTTCAACCATCTCAAACGCCATCACCCAAGGCGGTATTTGTTTAAATACCGTACTCGCTGGGAATATTTTGGCTTTTTGCTGACGCGCCGCCAAATACTCACCGCGGCTTTCAGTCTTATGCGCAATGATGGACAATAGTCCTGTTAATAACGCTCGGTGCAAATTGGCGTATTTGACCGCTTTTAACGCTTCGTCTTCGATTGCAGTCGGGTCATTCTTAGCGACATTTTTATCGGATGCTTGTGCATCACTGGTATCTATCAGCTTAAGATCTGTCACCATTTGTAGCAATTGACGATGCGTTTGATGCCATTCACGAACACGCGGGAAGCTCAGATAGTTCTTTTTCGCAAACTGCTTACGCTGATTACCAGACAGTTTATTGCCGTCTTCGTCTTTTTCAAACAGTGCCTTCCATAGACTCAAATAAAACAAGAAATCTGAATCATCTTGACGGAAGACCGCATGCTTTTGATCCGCTTGCGTACGCTTGTTGGCAGGGCGCTCACGAGGATCTTGCACAGCGAGCGCCGCCACCACGATAAGCATCTCACGTATACAATCAAAGTCAGAACCAGCCACCAGCATACGTGCCAGCCTTGGATCGATTGGCATACGTGCCATTTTCTGACCTGTTGCGGTCAAGCGCAGGTGATCAAGCCCCTTTTGCCGTTTTGATGGGTTTCGTTTATCTTGAGTACTGTCCTTTTTGGACGTAATGGCTCCTAGCTCATCAAGCAACTTGTGACCATCTGTGACTAACCTACTATCAGGTGGCTCGATAAAATCAAAGTCATCGACACTGCCCAGACGCAGATTGGCCATCTGCAATATCACAGATGCCAAATTGGTACGTAGAATCTCAGGCTCAGTAAATTCAGGACGACCGTTGAAGTCCTCCTCAGAATATAAGCGAATACAGACACCTGGCGCGACACGGCCACAACGACCTTTACGTTGGTTGGCAGCCGCTTGCGAAATCGCTTCAATCGGTAGACGCTGCACACGTGAGCGATACGAGTAACGCGAAATCCGCGCAAACCCCAAGTCAATCACATAGCGAATACCCGGTACAGTCAACGCAGTCTCAGCAACGTTGGTCGCAATGACAATACGTCGACCTCGACCTGATGGCTGAAAGATACGCTGCTGCTCTTCATACGTCTGCCGTGCAAACAGCGGTAGCACCTCGGTATGACGTGGGCCATGGCGCTCAAGCACTTCTTGCATTTCACGAATTTCTGCTTCAGTCGCGGCAAATATCAAGATATCAGCCTGATCGGCATGGCCTTTATTTTGCGCGTCGCTAAAACATTCCTCGACAGCAGCAACCACCGCACGCGGCAGGTTCTCTTCAAAATCATCATAGCTGTCATCTTCTGAGCTGTTTACTGGCTCATCGGTCAGCGGACGATAACGAACTTCTACTGGAAAACTGCGTCCCTCGACGTTAAAGATAGGTGCAGGGACTTGCCGTTTTAGCTTGGCATCATAATGACTAAAGTACTCACTAAAGCGCGTGGTATCGAGGGTCGCTGAAGTGATAATGACTTTTAAATCTGGGCGCTTAGGCAGCATCTTTTTGAGATAACCCATAATAAAATCGATGTTCAAACTACGCTCATGCGCCTCATCGATAATAATCGTATCGTACTTACTCAAAAAACGATCGTGACCCAGCTCAGCCAGCAAAATACCATCGGTCATCAGCTTAACAATCGATTGGGCGGAGCCTTGCTCATTAAAGCGAATCTTAAAACTAACCGTATTACCCAAAGGCTCACCCAGCTCTTCGGCAATACGGTTTGCGACGCTACGAGCCGCCAATCGCCTTGGTTGCGTATGCCCTATCTGTCCAGTAATACCGCGTCCTGCCAGCATGGCGAGCTTAGGCAACTGTGTGGTTTTACCCGAACCTGTCTCACCCGCCACGATAATGACCTGATTATCAATGATCGCTTGTACCAGATCTTCTGCGCGTTGACTAACAGGCAGGTCAAGATTTAATTTGGCAGGTAAGTCACTTGGGATGCTATCAATACGTGCCTGCACTGCTTTTTGAGAGCGCGTTTTTATCTTGTCGTATTGGGCACGCTTCTTGGTAAGGACCTCGTCGTGATTGTTTTTTTGCTCAGAATCATGATTAGATTTTTTGTTTTTGGACACCGCAGCGCGCGCCAGCTCTCGTTCGAGACGGCTTAAATAATAGCTATCTTTAGCAAGTACTGGTAAATCACTCAGTAATTCCGCTGGTTGCTTTGTACTGTTATTTTCATTTACGGTAGATGTTTTTAGACTGGTATTTTCAAAAGTATCAGACATATTTGCTTAGGCTATTTATTATGTATAAGTGGTTAGATTATGGAGGCAAATGCAGGGTGATTCAAGGTAGTTATGATGCTTGTATGATGCTTAGTTGCAAAGCTGAAGTTTTTTCTATGGCTATGAGGACGATAATGCCTCTATCTAATAATCAGTGTTAAATCAAGACACACTTAGACCATAAATATTAAATTTCACACCATTAAAGGCATAGAAATGGTCTAAATGAGAAAACTAATGACTAACAGTATAAATAACCTGTTGGTGAGTCGCAGCCCCCACAAAAAAGGTATGCATTTTTTGCAGTGCCAGCCTAGGAAAAGGAAGATGTAGTGACAGTAACAATTTTTCAAACCCTAACATCTCATTAGCTAACTCTTTCGCTACGTCAGGACGAATCTGCGGGTTTTTATAAATATTGTCAATCAACCACGTTAATCGTGGAAATTTTGCGTTATCGTGAATCTGATAAAGGATGGGCAGCATATCATCAGATATCTGACAGCGCGCTTTGCGGATTAGACCACTTTTATAATACATATCTAGTGACATATTAGGATAATTTCCTTAGATTTTTAATACTCAGATAACCCACATATTCTTTATCTTCTTTGATATCGACACCGCCTGCATCAACGATAGGCTCAATCAACAGCTGAGCATTTGAGAGCAGATCATTCACGTTATAGATATCATCTATATCGACCTCAAACTTATCATCAATATGTGAAGCGGCGTCGAACGGCGATGCATTATCTTTAAAAGTGAACTGTTTATAAAACTCGCTTTGTTTGGCTTGCTTAATGGCCTCGGCTTGACTGGGGGCAACGATCAGAAGCTTATAATGAAACTCTTCAAAACTTCCCTGCTGATAGCCGCCCAAATTGATAAAAAACAGCTTTAAGTTAGCATCTTTGCTTACCTGCTCACCTGATTTAACCAGTTTGATCGCATAGCCATCAACTTTAGTAATCGCTCGATACGAATCAATGTGCCATTTGTTTTTGACTTCTGGCCAATGCTGATTGATATCCTCTACCAGCTCGCTGACGTGATTGGCCACGCCAAAAAAGATGTCATGCTGTTCAATCAGGCGACCTTTAGGACGGCCACCAAGTTGAGCCATATATAAAGTTAACATGTAACGCCGTCCTTATAAATTTTTCATTGTAGCTAATTTTAATTGAACATAATATCGAGCGCGTCTTATTACAATACCCGCCCTGTTTTTAAAGCAAATGCCCAATCTCTACGTTCATTTTTGAGCGCCAGTTCTGCTGCTGCTTCATGATCATAAGCGATCTTAATATGCTCAGTCTGCCAGCGTTTACCTCGCGGTGTCTCTATACAGGTTATCAGCGCGTAATTGCGCTTTTTGATATCGGCAAGCACAGCGTCAAGCGCGAAGACATTACTATGAATATCTGAAATATAGTTAGATTACTATAAAATCAATACAATAAGATTCAACGTTATTTTTCGCAGCCTCTGGAGACGCAGTCACAGCAAGCAAGAAAAATAGCGTTGAATCAAATGAATTTATTGTCCTGTATTGTTTTTATTTAGACTTGACTATAGCAGCGATTGTAATGCAATTTTTATTATTGAATGTCGTCATAATGTCTATTATCCCCCATAAGTTATGATGTAATAAATTAAGAGAGTATAAAAAATAAAAACCTGATGCCTCATTAATATTGGGACATCAGGTTTTATTTATCATGGTAATGCTAATGGTTCGTTAGACTTATAGTAGGAAGAAATACGCCCAACACCCAACGATAACAGTAGAGATAATATTAAGGATGACACCTGTACGTACCATCTCTGTTTGTTTGATCAAACCGGTACCAAACACGATAGCGTTTGGCGGCGTCGCAACTGGTAGCATAAAGGCACAGGACGCACCGATACCAATAATAAGTACTAAGACTTCGCTCGGTATACCCATATGCTCGGCAATTGCCGCAAATACAGGGACTAAGAGCGCAGCTGATGCCGTGTTTGATGCAAACTCTGTTAAGAAAATAATGAAGGCTGAGATTGCAAGCATCACAACCAATAGCGGTGCAGTTTGTAAGCCATTAGCAACCGTCTCACCCAGTACTAATGACGCACCTGATACTTTTAGAACATTTGATAGCGCAATACCGCCACCAAATAACATCAATACACCCCAATCTGTGTTGTCTGATACTTGTTTCCAAGACACCAGACCCAAACTCACGACCGCCACTGCTGCAAGCAATGCAACAACGGCATCTGTATCTTCGATACCAACTGCAGCACCAATTTGCTTAGAGAGTATCCAGCTCATCGCTGTCACAATAAAGACAATAATCGTCAGCACGCGCGGTTTGGTCCAATGAATAGTTTCATCTTGCTGTAGGGTCATCGTGCGGTTTAGATTAGGCTTTAGAAATAGGTACATCGCGCCCAACAATACTGGTAATAGTATTAGCATCATTGGAATACCAAATTTCATCCAATCAACAAACGCAATATCCAAGGCTTTTGCGGCGATCGCATTTGGTGGCGAGCCAACAATCGTACCCAAACCACCGAGACTTGCTGAATACGCAATACCGAGCAGTACAAACACAAATGTACCGCGATCTTCTTTACTATCGACTTGCGTCAAAATACCGAGGGCAAGCGGTAGCATCATTGCCGTTGTCGCCGTATTTGAGATCCACATTGACAAAAACGCAGTCACGCCAAAAATCAATAGTACAGCGGTACTTAGCTTACCACCTGATAACGAAAGAATTTTTAGCGCAATCTTTCTATCAAGCTTTTGTACATGTAACGCGGCCGCCAAGGCAAAACCACCAAAGAAGAGATAAATAATGGGACTGGCAAAGCTTTGCAGACCGACTTCAGCATTAAAATCAGGAATGCCAATTAATGTCCCAACCACAACCACCAAGATCGCAGTGATTGTGACGTGTATCGCCTCAGTGAGCCATAGCACGCCGATAAAAAACAGCATTGCTAGCCCTTTGTTAGCACTGACCTCAAATGGCAATACACTGTAAATAATAAAACTAATGATTGCCGCAATGGCGACCACGATCAATCCTTTTCCCGTTCCCTTTGGGAATGTATCCGTAAATAAATACTCGTTACCATCATCAGGAATATGGCTATCCAGCTTTTTCTCTGACATAAATTATCCTTATCGCATCCAAAGTGAGTATGAAGTCAAAGTTATTGCAACACACTTATTATAAGACATCATGATATTCATATAGCGAACATTACGCGCGAAAATATCATATCAGAATAACTTATATATGAATACATTTTGATTATTTTTGTTTTTTTAGGATGTCTGTTTGATTCGTTGATGATAATCACCTCTCGACTTTGTGAGATTTTTCAATAGTAACTCTCTCACTACTTTGTTCTCACTACTTTGTTCTCACTGCTTTGAATGGACGCCTTGGTTGATAAAAATTACATAAAGCATTCAAACATTTATCATTTGGGGCTATACAAGTAAAAACCGATACCACATAATCTTAGGGTTAGATAGATAATCATCAATAAAAACAAGAGGAATGACACTATGACAGATGCAAATAAAACCGATGCAACCACAAAAATGGCGCCAAAAGACATCAATCAAGATAGTCTGGCCAAAGAAGATCAACAGCGTACTGACGACTCAGCGCTAGATATGATGCAAGGTATGCATGAACATGAAGATCATCAAGAAGAAGGCGCAAAATAAAAGATGGTAGAACGGCAGATAAAGCCAGTTATCTAGTATTAACAGCAAAAATAAGGAGC
This sequence comes from Psychrobacter sp. AntiMn-1, assembly GCF_001854065.1. Lineage (NCBI taxonomy): Bacteria > Pseudomonadati > Pseudomonadota > Gammaproteobacteria > Moraxellales > Moraxellaceae > Psychrobacter > Psychrobacter sp. AntiMn-1. The sequence goes on from NZ_CP012969.1 coordinate 556,286, forward strand.
GCTTGTCATGATGATGAGCGCTTTTTTAGTTTTGTTTCTCTTTGTTCTGGCAAGTGATTGGAGACATAGTTATATATAAATGCTGCGGTTAGAACGATTGCGATGGGTACAAGCAACGCATCATAGCCAACTTTCGCAAACAAAAAAGCCCCTACTGTACTGCCACCGCAGAAGCAATACCAAATAACGGCCTGAAAGCCCAATGTCGGCTTACTGATTGAGCGACCCGCCAGCCAATTCCCAATGGCTGCACCGATATCAGAAGTCAGTCCTGTCAAATGAGTTGTGCGAATAACTGCTCCACTATACGTGGCTACCATCGCGTTTTGTAATCCGCAGGCCATCGCTGCTGCCAATTGTCCGAGATAGTCATGCTGCTGATATAACCAGTAGGCAGCTATTAGTAATGCTGCTTCAAAATATAGCGCACGCCCGTAACGACGGCCTAGCGTTAAGGATGTCTGCCCAATGACAAAACCACTCAATATCGCTCCTGCCAAAAAAGACAATAGTAGCGCTCCGATGTACAAAATACTGTGGGCGTCTGAATAAGCGATAGCTGCTGCAAACAAGCTAACGTTGCCAGTGACATGCGAGACCGATAAATTGGCAAATCCCATCAATGCGGTTGTGTTCACGCAGCCGGCGCTAAATGCCAATACTGCCCCACCCCACAATATCCACTTTGGTAACTTGGTTATCATACTCGTCACCTAAAGGTCTACTACCAAAAAGACTCATAGTATAACGAGAAAAGGCAGCCAATTGGCTGCCTTTTCAATTTCAATAGCTGAGTGAATCATTGGTAATGACCATCAACGCAAAAAATACTTAAATGATTATTGCGCTGGCTCATCCAGCATCATCAACTGCTCACTGATAGCGACGGTATTAAAGCCTGCATCAACAAACATGATCTCACCCGTGATACCAGATGCCCACGGAGATAATAGGAATAGTGCTGCGTTACCTACTTCCATCTGATTGACATTACGTTGTAGTGGTGCGATTTTTTCGCTGATATCGAGCATTTTACGGAATGATTTGATGCCACTAGCAGCTAGCGTACGAATTGGACCTGCTGAGATCGCATTGACACGGATACCGTCGCCGCCCATAGAAGTCGCTAAGTAGCGCACGCTGGCTTCAAGACTGGCTTTTGCCATACCCATGACATTGTAGTTTGGCAATACTGAGATACTGCCTTCATAAGTTAATGTCAGCATAGAACCATGACGCATTGCAAGCAACTCACGAGCTGCTTTTGCCAATGCCACAAAGCTGTAGCTAGAGATATCATGTGCTATGTGGCTGCCTTCACGCGTGGTGGCACTCACAAAGTCACCATCGAGCTGATCCATTGGGGCAAAACCAATGGCGTGTACCACACCATCAATACCATCACCCCAATGCGCGGTTACTTGCTCAAAACAAGCAGCAATCGACTCATCAGAGGCGACATCACACTCTAGCACCAAATCCGCTTCGAACTGTTCGGCAGCCATGTCCACACGCTTTTTGATTTTATCATTCGGATAAGTCAGGATCAGTGAGGCGCCTTCGCGATGTAGCGCTTCTGCAATAGCCCAAGCGATAGAGAGTTTACTTGCGATGCCAGTTACGACAAATCGTTGTCCTTGCAATAGCATAAGATTTCCTTTTGAATCAATCGAGATGATTTAGAATATAGGTTTATTTAGAGTAATCAGAAAGTGACGCGTCATGAAATGATGCAAATCAAAAGATGACTTATTATACACGAATTAGTTTAAGTAAACAGTCGTAAACTGTACTTGGTTACTATCATTAGTATCGCAATAATACTAACGAAATATCATCATGGTCACCGCTCTAATTGCATCTCTGACAGCCCTATAATGACTAAACTCCGAACTACTCACCACAGCAGTATGAAGTTCAGCAGATTTCGAGTATAATCACAGCCCTTCCCAGCTTGCACAATTTTATAAGAATCCTGACATGATAGGATTCAACGTTAAGCTACACCCACATTTTGGATGGCTGCCAAACTTATGAGTAACACCCCAATAATAACCCCAGATTATAAAGAAAGTATCGAATCCTATCGCCAACTGATTGGTTCGACTGGCGAAGACTTAGATCGTCCTGGTTTATTAGACACGCCTGTACGTGCGGCAAAGGCTTTTGCTCACTTAACCAAAGGCTATCATCAAAGCATTGAAGAGGTGGTCAATGATGCGGTTTTTCCATCAGCCAATCGTGAGCTAGTACTGGTGCAAAACATTGAGTTTTATTCACTGTGCGAGCATCATATGCTACCGTTCCATGGTGTGGCGCATATCGGCTATCTGCCTGACGGCCAAGTACTGGGACTGTCGAAGTTTGCCCGTATTGTCGATATGTTTGCTCGTCGTCTACAAATACAAGAAAACCTGAGTGAACAGATTGCACAAACCATCATGGATGTTACTGGCTGTCGCGGCGTGGCGGTAGTCATGGATGCCTCGCACATGTGTATGATGATGCGCGGCGTCAGCAAACAGCATTCAACCACGCGTAGTACCGCGATGCTTGGTGAGTATCAGCACAACAATCAAGCCCGTAATGAATTTTTGGGTGCCGTCCCTAAGCGCCAACCGGCGTTTTAAACTATTAATATTTTAGGCTGTTATGAGTAACAACAAACAAAAAGGACGCTAATGCGTCCTTTTTGTTTTAGCTATACAAAGTAAGATTTCAAGTTTTAGCAAATCAAGCTCATAGTCTTTGCCGTATACGCCAGAGTCTTGCAATGATTGTTACGATAGCTAGGCCAATCATTGTAGATGATAATATGCGATTCATAAAAATCTCCCAAACATAATATCATTTAACTATCGTAACGCTTATGTATAGTTAAGTCTAAATAAAAACGATACAGGATAATAAATTCATTTGATTAAACGCTATTTTTCTTGCTTGCTGTGACTACGTCTCTAGAGGCTGCGAAAAATAGCGTTTAATCTTATTGTATCGATTTTATAGTGAACCGACTATATCAATAACACATTCCTGTATTGTTATATACTTACAATTTATTAAGTTATTTTTTATTAATTAAGTCGTAGCACAAGATAAATTACAAAATGATTTGATCATGACACAGGCTTTAGGATAGTTAACATATAGAGATAAACTATTTTATTTCAATATCTTATATTGTTTTAAACCTGTTAAAAAAGCCTATCCTCAAAAGAGTCATAGGCTTTTTTTGTCTATCATAAGTCTATCAGTACAAGTACAAGTACAATGCTATGATGCTTTCTGAGTGTCTTTATCAGCACTCTCATCACTTACTTGCTTAATTTTCGTTAAGATTTCCTTAATTTCAGCTGCTGAGAGATAGGTTGGTACGGCATAAGTATCGCTGACTTCTTTTGCTGCTGCTTTTGCAATATCATCAAAATCACTGGCCTGCATACCGCTAACGGTCGGATCGATATTTAAATTTGCGATAAGCGCTCTGACTTGTACGATGAGATGATCTGCTATTTCTTTATCATCATGACCAGCTTGGCCGTCTGCTACCATACCCGTTCTTTTTGCCAGTGCGGCCAGTCTCTGCTTGCTTGCTTTACGATTAACATCAAGCACATAAGGCAACACGATTGCATTAGCACGACCATGAGGAATGCTATAGTAGGCACCTAATTGGTGAGCAATGGCATGCACATAACCCAAGCCCGCTTTGTTAAAGGCGATACCACCATAATGGGCGGCAATTCCCATCTCTTCTCTTGCTTTTAGATTGCCACCATCTTTGTAAGCTAATGGTAGATAATGCATGACAGATTTGACGGCAGAGGCTGCATAGTAGTCCGTCTCCACGCTGGCATTGGCACTCATCCATGCTTCTAATGCATGGGTCAATACATCAATACCCGTATCAGCGGTGATGTGTGCTGGCATACCTTTCATGATAATGGGGTCAATCGCTGCGGCGAGCGGCACCATTCTTGGATCAATAGACAATGCTTTTTGGTGTGTTTTATCATCAGATATCACTGCACCAAGGGTTGCCTCTGAGCCAGTACCCGCTGTTGTAGGCACGCAATATAATGGCGCCGACGGCTTTCTTGCTTTAAGGATCCCGATCAGTTGCTGAGGCTTGCATTTATTGCCTTGAGACATAGCGATCATTTTGGCAGCATCGATCACTGAGCCGCCGCCGATGGCGATAATAGCGTCGCAATTTGCTGCTATAGATTGGCGCAGTCCTTCTTCGACTACGTTAAAAGTAGGGTCTGGTGTAATGCCATCATAGACATGATAGCTGATATTTTTTGCATCTAGATAATCAGTGACTTTTGCAGGGATACCGAGTTTGTTTAGCACGGCATCAGTGACGATAAAGACATTGGTATTGCCTTCGTTGATGAGCATGTCGCATAGCTCATTACAGGCAGCCTCACCGACAAACAACATCGGTCTTCTGATAGGTATCACGTAAGAGATTGCTTTTAGCACTTTAGCGCGTGTCTTAGCCACTGCCAAATAACCAGCATACTGCAAGCTGTTATTCTTTACTAATTTAGTAATACTGTTTTGTTTTTTCATGGGTACAAAAATCCTTTTTAATGATGATTTTAACCGCGATAACAATAGTTTGAGCTAGTTGATAAAGGCTAAACGACGTTTGCCAATAGCAGAGTAGATAAGTATATGTACAGCAAGGATGTTTGAATAAAGCAAACCACTGTCTAGCATGATTGTACCACTGCCTTTTTTGGTATGTCGCTATTATTGTGTACTGCTCGCCTTTAATAACTGCTTGGCATACGGATGCTGTGGCTGGCTAAAGATATCTTCTGTGAGCCCAGATTCCACGCATGCCCCTTGTTTTAGTACCATAATATGCTGACATAGTGCGCGGACTACTTTGAGATCATGACTGATAAAGACATAACTTATTTGCAGCTTTTGTTGAATTTCACGCAATAAACTGACCACCGTTACCTGCGTGGTACTGTCAAGCGCAGAGGTAGGCTCGTCCAATATAAGTAGGCTCGGTTTCATGATGAGTGCGCGCGCCAATGCCACGCGTTGACGTTGACCGCCGGACAGCTCATGCGGATAACGCTGCGCGAATGCTAAAGGCAAATGGACGGTAGCCAAACTCTCCATCACCGCCTGCTGACGCGCGTCTTTATCCACGCCTTGTACCAACAGTCCTTCTTCCACAATTTGCATGACCGTCATACGAGGGTTGATACTGGCAAAAGGGTCTTGAAACACCATTTGAATCTGCGAGCGAAAGTTACGTAGCACTTTTTTGGACAGTGCTGAGATATCTTGCCCATTCACCACTATCTGTCCATGCACTCGTGCTTGATTGCCAAGCAGCTGACTCAGCGCCAGTGCAATGGTGGTTTTGCCAGATCCAGACTCACCGACGATCCCTAATGCCTGCCCTTTTTGCAAGGTCATATCAACAGCTTTGACCGCATCAAACCAACGTTTTGTACTCCCAAATAGACTTTTTTCGATTGGGAATTGTACGTTGAGATTGCTCACTTTTAATACAGTTGATGGTCCATCTGCATGATCTGCTACTGGCTGTAGCGCTTGACCGAAGTCTTGCTGAATGAGCGTGCGAGTATAATCGGCTTTAGGCTGATCAAATACCGCTGACGTTTGACCCTGCTCAATCGTCTGGCCTTGGCGCATCACGATGACCTCATCACTATAGCGCCTGACCAGATTGAGATCGTGGCTGATTAATATCATCGCCATATTATGCTGGTATTTGAGATCATTCAGTAGTGCCAAAATCTCATGCTGTAATGTCACATCAAGTGCGGTGGTTGGCTCATCAGCGATCAAGATATCAGGCTGCTGAGCCAATGCCATCGCAATCATTACTCGCTGACGCTGACCACCTGACAACTCATGTGGATAACGATTCAACTTGTCAGAGGGATCCGTGATATTGACGTCATTTAGCAAGGCAATGCTGGTGGCTCGCCATTGTTTTTTGGGTACGCCGCTTAAACGCAGTGATTCAGCGATTTGTTTTGCAACGGTATGTAGCGGATTTAGCGCTGTCATCGGCTCTTGAAATACCATACCGATCCGCTGACCACGAATAGCACGTAGTGCGGCATTACGCGATTTGTCATTCGCTATCGGTAGTTGAGACATGCCTGCCGTGCTTGCCAGCTGAACCTCACCCTTAATCGTCAAATTCTCTGGTAGCAGACCTAGTAGTGCAAGACTGGCAATCGATTTGCCAGATCCTGACTCACCAACGATAGCCAGAGTTTGCCCCTGTCTTAGCTCATAAGATAATTCATCGACCAGCTGGATGCCTGTAGCAGTTGTGATACTAAGACTATCTACTGTCAGCACGAGCTTGTCTTGCGCGCGATTAAGATTTTCAGTTGGCGCGTTGTATTGCTCGGTAGCCATAATATTATCGGTCATATCAAGAGCGCCTCGGATCAAACGCATCACGCAGTGCTTCGCCAACGAAGATGAGCAATGACAAAATAAAGGTCAAACTAAAAAACCCTGATAAAGCCAGCCAAGGGGCATCAAGGTTATTTTTTCCTTGTACCATCAGCTCACCTAAAGACGGCGAGCCAGGCGGCAACCCATAACCCAAAAAATCCAGCGCAGTCAACGCAATGATATTAGCTGTTAATATAAAAGGGAGCTGAGATAAACTTGAGGCTAACGCATTGGGCAGAATATGTCTGAGCATGATTTGGCTATCAGACACACCGAGATTGCGCGCGGCACGCACATAATCAAAATTACGAGCACGCAAAAACTCTGCTCTTACCAAACCGACCAGCCCCATCCAACCAAATAACAGCATCATGGCAAATAGCATGATAATACTGGGACTAAATAAACTGACTAAGATAATAATCATAAATAGCTGAGGCATACCGCCCCACACTTCCATAAAGCGCTGCCCTGCCAGATCTACCCAGCCGCCATAATAGCCTTGTATTGCACCGACAATAATACCGATGAGAGCACCAGCGAGCGTCAGCGCCAGACCGAACAACAATGAGACGCGCATACCATAAAGTATCCGTGTCAGCACATCGCGTCCCATATCATCAGTGCCAAGCCAGTTCTGAGCGTTTGGAGCCGCTGGATAAGGCAGACCAAGCTCGACATTGGGTGTCTGATCAGCAAACGGAATAGGCGGCATTATATAAAACCCTTGCTCATCAATCAGCGACTGCACTGCAGGATCTTTATAATTGGTTTCGGTCTCAAATACACCGCCAAATGTCGTTTCAGGATAGGCCTTTAATACCGGAAAGTAATAGTCGCCTTGATATTGCACCAGTAAAGGTTTGTCATTGGCAATGACGTTAGCTGCCATGCAAATGACAAATATCACTGCAAAAACAAACAGTGATATTACCCCAAGACGATTTTGGCGAAAGCGATTTAAACGCGCTTGCCAAATGGGGTTTAAGCGCTGCTTTTTCGGTAGCGCTACCTGAGGATTGTGCTCAGGCATTGGCGCTTTATCTGGTTCGCTATTAATAGTACTGCTCTTTGATGAAGATTGATTATTTGACATTAGCGCCCCTCAAAATCAATACGGGGATCAATTAAGTGATAGCTTAAGTCGCTGATTAATTGCAGTAGTAGCCCTACCAAGGTGAAGATAAATAGCGTGCCAAATATCACTGGATAGTCGCGTTGTTGAATGGCCTCAAAACCTAACAACCCCAACCCATCTAGTTTAAAGATAATCTCAATCAAAAAGTTACCGGCAAAGAAAATACCAACGATAGCGGCTGGGATACCTGCGATGATAATCAACATAGCATTGCGAAATACATGACCATACAACACCTGACCCTCACCCAGTCCCTTTGCGCGAGCGGTCAATACATACTGCTTGCCCAACTCTTCTAAAAAGCTAAATTTGGTCAGATACGTCAAGCCCGCAAAACCACCTACGGTACTGGCTAGCAGCGGTAGTGCCAAATGCCAAAAGTAATCTTTCACCTTACCAAGCGCGCTGAGTTGGTCAAAATTTTCGGACGTGAGCCCTTGTAGCGGGAAAATATTCCAATAGGTGCCACCTGCGAAAAATACCAATAAAATAACTGCAAAGACAAACACAGGTATCGCATGTCCAATAGCCAGCAGCATAGCAGTGAATTTATCAATGCCTGAGCCATGATGCATCGCTTTATACACCCCTAAAGGAATGGCAATCAGATAAATGAGTAGCGTACTCCAAAGACCAAGCGATATCGAGACTGGTAGCTTCTCTATAATGAGATCGGTCACCGACTGTCCTTTAAAAAACGACTCACCAAAATCTAGCTGAGCGTAGTTCTTTAACATAAGCCAAAATCGCTCTGGAGCGGATTTGTCAAAGCCGTACTGAGCATTAATAGCAGCGACCATTTCCTCAGAGAGACCGCGCGTTCCTTGATAAGTGCTGTCATTGCCACCTGCACTGCCCGCGCCAATATTACCACCAAGTGCGTTATCTTTTGCGCCCTGCTCAATAAGGGCAAGCTGCTGCTCAACAGGTCCGCCTGGTGCCGCTTGTACGATTACAAAGTTGGCAAGCAATATCAAAAATAGTGTCGGTAATATCAGTAGGAGTCTTTTTAAGATATAACGACCCATATGGCGACTTCCTAAATAAAGAGAGAGGGCGATGACGACAGCAGTGATTCTTTCGTGCTAAAGGTCTACACAAACATGTCCATGTATTAAAAACTTGCATTAAAAATTATTTTTCAGCTCGCGTAACGCTGCAAATACCGTCAAAGAGTTATCATAGTCGATAGTTACTTTTGATTTAACCCCTGCAATCACACTTGGCTCTTGGGTACGCAAAAACACGTTGATCGCACGCTCATGCTCTAGCGTCACTGGCAGTGTCGGCACACCTTGTGCCGTTTGTGCTTCAGCTTGCGCTAGTGCTTGTTGCATTGCCTCGTTGTCAGGTTCGATAGACAATCCAAAGCGTAGGTTACTAGCCGTATACTCGTGCGCAGGATAAAGTAGTGTCTCATCAGACAAGCCGTTCAAACGTTTAAAACTATCATGCAATTGCTCAATCGTACCCGTAAAGACACGTCCACAGCCAGCACTAAACAACGTATCCCCGCAGAAACAATGTTTTTGCCCATCAATATCTAAGATATAGGCCATGTGGCTGGCGGTGTGTCCTGATACATCCCAGACTTGTGCAGAGCAGCCCCATGCACTCACCGTGCTGCCATCTTTAATGGTTTGATCCTCATCAACCCCATGCTCACTATGCGCCACCAGATGGGTCATCGGATACGACTCCTGCAATTCTGCGACACCACCAATATGATCATGATGATGATGCGTGGTCCAAATCGAGGTTAGCTCTAGTCCATGCGTCTCTAGATAATCGATAACCGGCTGGGCATGACCTGGATCAATGACGATCGCCTGCTTATTATTTTCATTAATTAAGGCCCAAATATAATTATCATTAAACGCTTTAATGGGGTGAATACGGATACTCATGTCAAATCCTTACCAGTAGTTATTTTTTTACTCGTTATTTTGAATTATTTCGTTTTGATTTTACTTCTCGCTTTTACTGCGTGGTAACAGCCTATGCGTTTGGCAGTCAGCTATTACTAGACCAAATCCTGTCAAAAGGTACTACTTACTGCTTCAAATATTTGTTGATGCGTCCTTCTGCTTCTTTGTCCACCCACCAGTAATCGATGCCGACGGCGTTGGTCGGTAATGTGTCTGTATGACGGTATTGGTCCCAATAAGCAACGTTGGTGCCAGACTTACCATACAATGGTACGACATAATGACCCGCTCGCAACAACCGATCAAGCACCTGCGTATATAACACAATTTCGTCACGATTTTTGGCATTACCAAGATTAGCAACCACCTCATCGACGGCTGCATTTTTGATACCAGCACTATTGTGATTGCCAAGCTCATCAGCCGCCGCACTACCCCAAAATGCAGCCTGCTCAGCACCAGGCGATAGACTTTGGGCAAACACATCGACGACCATATCATAATCAAAACGGCGCGTTCGCTCATAATATTGCGGCCCATCCACTTGGCGCAAGGTTGCCTCAAACCCTAAGCGTTTTAAATTACGAATATAAGGCAACAAGACACGGCCCATGGTCTCGCCTGTCATCAAAATCTCAATTTGGGCGGGCTGACCATTCGGTTGATATAGCTTCATATCATCATAATAAAATCCAGCATCTAGCAATAACTGCCGCGCTTTTAGTAATCCTTGTCGATTAAAGCCATTGCCATCACTGCTGGGTAGCTGCCATTCTGCTAAGACGGCTTTACGCTGAATCGGTTCAAGCTCAGACAATAAAGGCGTTAACACCTGCATCTCTTCACTAGACGGTGTACCAGTTGCCGCAAGCTCCGACCCGTGAAAGAAGCTCTGCAAACGTTCGTACTGTCCATGAAATAATGTCTTATTCATCCATTCAAAATCATAAGCAGCCGTTAGGGCTTGGCGCACCCGAATGTCCTGAAAGATTGGGCGGCGCAAATTCATCACCAATGCCTGCATGGGCACTGGGTTTTGACTGGTTATGGTCTCTTTTTTGATAAGACCTGCTTTCACTGCAGGAAAATCATAACCACTCACCCAATTTGATGCTTTGTTTTCGGGGCGAAAACGGTACTGGCCAGATTTAAATCCTTCAAAGGCAATCTCATCGCTTTGATAATAAACGAACTTAATCATGTCAAAATTATAACGACCACGATTGACCATCAAATCACGACCCCAGTAATTGGGATCACGTATGTAGCTTACTGAACGCCCCGCATCGACACGTCCCAGCTTATAAGGCCCACTACCCATTAAGGGTGTCAGGCTGATCTTTTCAAAATCAGCCTCAATTGAGGATTTGGCAAAAACAGGAAACTGCCCAACCGTCAGTAGGATTTCTTTGTTTTCAGCGGAGGCAAAGACAAATTTGACTTGCTGCTCGTCGATGACTTGAACGGCTTTGATATCAGCCAAATAGCTACGAATAGACATCGGACCTTTGTTTAATATTGCATCAAAAGTCGCTTTGACATCATGACTGGTCACAGGCGTCCCATCCCAAAAACGGGCAGCAGGATTGATGTGATAGACAATCCAGCTGGTATCGTCTGGATCATAGGTTACCTTACTTGCCAGCTGTGGATACATGGTAAACGCTTCATTTAACGAACCTGTCATCAAGGTATCATACAGATAGTCGGTGCCGATCATTGGCACGCCCGTGGTCATCCACTTATTGGCACTATTAAAGGTACCACGCGCATCTAGCGAAAGCGTGCCTCCTGAAGGCGCTTTTGGATTGGCATAGGGCATGTAAGGCGCATTGATGTATTTCGTAGGACTGTTATGTCCAAGCGCTGTCGTTGTGATAGGCGCCGCAATACTGCTCGATATCCAGCTGACAGTGATGGCTAGCAAAACAGCTTTTAGCAGAGCATTTTTTCTTATCATAACGTTATAACAAACCTCTATGCTAACCAATGCGAGTATCAAAAATTAAGCGCTGACGGCAAAATAGCCTGATAGCAAAATTTCATCATAACAAACTTAGGTTTTTTAACCTAATATTTTGCCATGTTACGCGGCGTCAGTGCGACATCCATCAGTATGACATCATTGGTATAGTGAAACCATTATAAAAATGGTATAGCAAGATTAAACGCTATTTTTCGCAGCCTCTGGATACGCAGTTACAGCAAGCAAGAAAAGCAGCGTTTAATCGAGCGCGTTTCCTATGCTGTATCAATTTTATTGAGGTTCTACTATATTAGATGTAATGGCAGCAGATATTGAACGCTTTTTACTCAAACTGTGCATCGATCAATATACTCATAAAAAAAGACGCAACTTATAAAAGCGGCGTCTTTTATTTTAAAGTCTAGTATGACCTATGCATGCTTTTTCTCAAACGCTATCATAAAATCAACCAACTGCTGTACCCACTCAAGTGGCACGGCGTTGTAAATACTGGCTCGCATACCGCCTACGTCACGATGGCCTTTTAGATTTAACAAACCAGCTTTTTCTGACTCTTCTAAGAACACTTTATCAAGGCTGCTGTCTGCTAAAGTAAATGGCACGTTCATGATAGAGCGATACTGAGGATCGACTGGGTTGTGATAAAAACTACTCTCATCGATTGTCTTATAAAGTAAATCGACTTTTTGCTGGTTGATTTTGCCAATAGCAGCCACACCACCCTGCGCTTCCAACCAATCAAACACCAGTCCTGCTAAGTACCAAGAGTACGTCGCTGGCGTGTTAGACATAGACTCTTTGTCTGCTTGGTGCTCATAGTTCAGTAGCATAGGACACCATGCGCTAGCCTGCCCCAACAGATCATCACGGATGATTGCAATGACCAATCCTGCAGGACCGATGTTCTTTTGGGCACCTGCATAGATCATACCAAATTTAGACACGTCTATCGGCTGTGACAAGATACAAGATGACATATCGGCAATGATTGGCGCGTCTACTTGTGGTGGCTCAAATATCTGTAGACCATGGATAGTCTCATTGGCACAGTAGTGAAAATAAGCGGCATCGTCACTCACAGTCCACTCACTTTGGGCGGGTACAGTCGTAAAGTTGTCCTCTTTGCCAGTCGCGACCAAGTTTATCTTACCCAGACCAAGTGCTTCATAGCGCTGGGCTTCTTTAATCGCCTTACCTGACCATGCACCCGTCGTCAAATAATCGCCGCGTCCGCCATTTAGCAGGTTCAATGGAATGGCAGAAAACTGCAAGCTAGCGCCGCCTTGCAAAAACAGCACTTTATAGTTGTCTGGTATCTCCATAAGCGTGCGTAGCTTAGCTTCTGCTTTGTCAGTAATTGCCATGTACTCTTTACTACGGTGGCTGACTTCCATGACCGATAGGCCGCGACCTTGCCAGTCGAGCAATTCGCTCTGAGCACGCTCCAATACGGATGTTGGCATGGTGGCAGGGCCAGCACAGAAGTTTGGCAGACGATGCGGCGTACTATTATTAGCAGTGGGTGTAGACGTTTGGGTTATAGACATAATCACAGTCCTAGGTATGATGAAATAAAGAAGCGACCTTTATTTCAGTTTGTTGATAAAAAAATTTACATCGATATCAGTTTTAATATCACTCAATGAGATATGCGCTCCCACAGCTGACGTTTAGCATCACTATCTGCAATCATGTCATCTAATGTAGGCACAGTCATAAGGTTGGGGTGCTGAAGACCTTCAGGTAGTACTGTTAAAGCAGCAACTTTTATCTCTTCGCGCAGACCAATTCTAAAGATATATCCAGCAAGGCTGGCATTGGCAAGCTCTACTGTGTCCATACCGGCGCAAATCGGAAATGAGGTCGTCTCATGAGTCATTGAGAGTGCTTGAGTGATATTATTCCATAGCTTTTGGCTATCACTATTAAGTGCCTGAATATCAACCAATATCACCCAATCTCCATAGCGTCCACCTTGTAAGCTAAATGGTGCTACCTTTTTCAAGCTGTCGTCATTTACACTATCACTATTATGACTGCTTTGAGATAATTGCTGTGGCGCAATAGGCGCAGTTGTTGACTGCACCACTTCATCTATAAAAAATGCGGCGGTTTGGTTTGATTCGATATCTGGACTATTGTGAAGACGAGGTGCATCTGAAGTAGCAGATATCTCATTGCCCATACTATCAAAACTATAGGTGACTGGGCTTTGCTCGGTGGCTGCCTGTTCATGAATACCTAGACCATGAGCATCGTTATTCACATTGTCATGGTTGCTGCTATAAGAGTCATTCGTATCATAACCACTGGTCGGCTGAACGACTGTCTCTATAGCAGCTCCAGCACTCGCGGATTCAGTATCAATAGAGCCAGTATTTGAGTGTTCAACCGAATCTATCGTGATATCCGCTATATTTACGGTACTTGACTCAGGCCGCACCCATTGATTGATACCCATCATCGCTAGGATTTGGCGCTGCTGCACACGGCGCTGCAATACATTTAGCGGGTCTTGGATATCACTCATACGACTCTACTATCCTAATTATGTTGTCTATATAGTTTTTTAGATGATTTTGGTAGTTCTTATCAAAAAAGCTGCCGTACGCCTAGCCAACGCTCTGACATTGCGATCAGGCAATCATATTCATCTTGGCTGATTATCGTATCGTGTAACATCACGGTATGCAATGTACTTAGCCATTGTCGATACTCATGATGAGCAGGTCTTATCGTGCTATCGTCATTATAATCTATTTGACTACCATCCTGTTGTCTCTCTGGATAATTAGTACTACCCAAAGTATTTATGGGCCGCTTGATAGAATGAATAGTAGAAATAGGAACCGCAGCAATAATCGCTAATAATTGAATACTATTTAAGTGTTGTGCCGTTAATAACAACCATTGCAAGTTGACATCGCTCACTGTCGTCAAATCAATATCAACCAAACGCGCATGACGTCTTAAATCTACAATGTAATGCGCCACACTCTCATCACCTTCACTCAATAATGAGCGCTCATATATTGAGATCATCTGGCCTTTAGCGTCTTTTGATAGCCGATACGCCAGTAAAACCACCATCGATATCTGAGCATCGCTCAGTGCTTCAAATACTTGCCCTGAAGGATCTAGCTGTACCCTTACGCCTTCTATACCAGTTTTGAGTGTCTGTGATGATAGAGCTTGCGTATCCGTATCGTGTAAAACCTCAGACAATATCGGTAGTAACTGCTGTAATTGTAACGCTTGCCATAATGACAGTATGGATGATTTTTGCCTCTCTACAGCTAATGAATGATTAAATGAATTCGCTGCCGAGTAAGAGCGATCACTCGATATTTTTTGATCTACAGAATCACAAGCTAAGCTTTTAGTTAAGTCAGATGTCAGCTGTTGGTGAAATAACTCAACCATACCTTGTTGGTAACGCAACAACATCGTACGGCATTTTGCTTGTTTTTTATAGTACTGATCGCTTTCGTGACTGTGTTCGCTGTCACTTCTAAGCTTTAATTTTTTGATATGTATTTCAGATAAGTCATGACGACGTAACTGGGCTAATGCGAATACAATCAAAGCACTGTCCAAACGTCTATCCAAATTGGCCACTATGGCCAGTAGCTTAGCATCTATCCTATGGGGTAATACTTGCTTATGACTAGTAGAGTCACTTTCAATAGAAAAGCCCTCACCCCAAATATCTGCCAAACCATATAATGCATTTGTTGATAATGGTTGATGCTGATGGCAAAGCATGACCGCTTCTATTAGCGCTTGTGCACCAAGTGGATGATAAATATGATCGAGTACATATTGCGGGAGTGACACCTTTTGAATATCGCTCGCTTCAATTAATGTATCTTCTGGTAGGTCAGCGTCAGGTTTGGCCTGCCAAGGCTTCAGCAAATTATCGGTATCTATAGGTGCTATTTCTACCTGCAAGCGACCATTGATAATTGTATCTACCTCTTTAGTGAACTCGAGACCTTTATCTGTCTGGCTTTCACTGTTACTTGCAGTGTTATCAAAAATAGCGTTCTGCTTATGGTTTTCTTCTGCATCAATATCGAACAATGATCGATGCGGCAATTGAGACTTTTGAGACTTTTGAGACTTTTGAGACTTTTTCTGTGAATTTTTGCTTAGGCTATTTTTTATTACAGCTCCCCAATCACCTAGATGGCGCTGCCGATATATTTCTTTTATCTTCTGCTGATTGATCCGCTTTTCTTTAACGACTTGTACGGCAAACTTACGATAGGCATCAGCATTAATAGCACTCATACGCTCCGTCAAGCTTGGATGAGTGGCAAACCAAGACACATCCCCCAAGTCCGTGCCACTACTGGCAAAGAAAAAATGGCTGAGTCCGTTGATATCAGCAACACTCGATAATCGTGACCCAATCGGGTCCTGATGAATGGCTTTTAAGGTTTCTAGGATCGCAGGCGAGCGCGTTAATTGTACGCTGGTTGCATCAGCAAGTAACTCACGCTCACGATTAAAGCTATGCTTAATCAACTGAGCACTGGCCATACTTGAGAAGCTCAAACCATGGAGCAGTAGTGTCCAGACACTACGGGGTGCTCTGTGAGGCATCGCTGGTGTATTTTGTACCCATCTAGACTGATGCTGGTGAGACTGCTGTTGCCAGTACGCTACCCACTCGCTGTGGGTCGTAAAGTGAGTAGTCTGAGCTTCGGTATTGCGCGCGCGTCCATCAACGTGTCTCTGTGATAGTAGCTTATGCGATACATTGTGATTATCAGCATAGCGAGTATTAGGAATGGGATCGCTCCAATCATATAGTATCTGTAAACCAGCCAGTACCACCATCAGCTGTAGATTGAACGTGGCATCCCCATGCAAGATATGACCATACTCATGACCAATCAGCCCATATAATGCTTCATCAGACAATTTATCTAGCGCGCCTTGGGTCACGATAAGCACCATATCTTGACGATGGCGACCAGCGACAAAGCCATTGATTCCTTGCTCATTGGGTAGTACGTATAAGAGAGGCGCAGACAAACCTGATGCAATCGCTAACTGATAGGCAATCTCATAATAACGACGATAGACTGGTGGGAAATCACGCTCGCTTCGTACTGCTATATGATGTGAGCGATAGTGAACTTTTTCTTTGATTTCATATTGATGCGCGACCCCATGACTGTGCTCCCATGGTTCCTGACTGTTATCAATAAACAGTCTGACCGCCCCTACTCGCTGGGCAATAGCGCGTCCCCCCGCTCGCAAGCGCCGATATTCTAAAAAACTCCCACCAACGAAACTGCCTACTATAAAGAGAATGACTAGCATCAATACCCAATGATATATACCACCCGTGAATATCGTTAACAGCAGTCCCATGATAGCCAGTGCCACCACGATATGGGCGAGCACAATAAGGAAAAACAGCCCATACAGTAATAGACTGCGCCGTGTACGTATCCGCTGTTCACCAAAAAAATCCATTAACTGGGCTGCCTAACCTTGGCCAAATTTATCTAAATCTTAGCCCAGATTAACATTCGGTGCTTTAGCAATGACATCTCTGTCTGCAAATACCAAGGGGCTAAGCGGACGAAAACCAAAGGTTGTACTGACAAGATTGTTAGGGAACACTTCACGATCATTATTATAAAACATCACACTATCGTTATAGTGCTGACGAGCAAAACCGATTCTGTTTTCGGTATTGGTCAGCTCATCCATCAACTCTTTGATCATACTGTCCGCTTTAAGCTCAGGATAGGCTTCTACCACTGCCGAAAACTGACTCAACGCTTTGGACAACATGCCTTCTGCTTTGGCAAATAGTGCCATGTGCTCTTTTGAGTCTGGCTGATGCTTATGCGAGTCTTGTAGGTTTTGAGCATGATTACGTGCGCTAATAACTCGTGTCAGTGTCTCTTCCTCATGAGTCAGGTAACGCTTAGCTGTTTCGACTAGATTTGGAATCAAATCATGGCGACGTTTGAGCTGCACATCTATCTGCGCAAAGCCGTTCTTTGCTTGGTTACGTGCACGCACCAATTTATTAAATATGGACACCCCAAACATAACGATTAGCACCACAAATATAATGAACAGCCAAACAAACATCTTCATAACCAAACCTCAAAGTGTCTAGAATGTTATTAAAACTTAATACATTGTATTTTAACGCATATTAATCAATGACGCTTTTAATTTAAATAAGAAATCGAATGAAATTTTAGACAAAAAAAAGCCCTTTACAATGAAGGGCTTAATACAGAATACCGGTATATTAGGTACTTTATTAGAATATCTATCAAATTTTAGGCAAAAAAAAGCGACTCCATCAGCACATCCTCGGCACACATCAAATCTATTACCGTTGCTACCTTCCGGTCCTGGCGGGATTCATAGAACAATGTTGCGAGGCTACCAATGGAGCCACCGGATGAGATTATACAAGGATTTTTTAATTTTACAACCCCTATCTCAAAACTGTTTGTTTTAATCGAAAAATAACCCAGTAACCTAGCTCACAAAATTCTCACAGCAACTTATACAGATTTTGTTATTTTAGTGAATGAAGTTGCACACATGTCAACACTTAAAAATAAGAGGTACAACTTCCTTTGTAAATACCTTTTGAAAGTATTCATATGAATACCCTTAACATTGATTTAGGAGATAACCATGAAAAATGCTCTATTGAATAAACTGGCCATCGCTTCTGGTACTGCTTGTTTAATGACAGCCATGATAGGTAGCGCCCATGCAGAGCCAACAGGCTATGACCAACTGACGTTTCAGACAGAAGTAAAAGAAGAAATCCAAAACGATGAAGTACGTGCCAGCTTATATAAAAAGGCTCAGACAACGGATGCCAAAACTTTAGCCACGATGCTTAATACGTCAATCAATAATGCCATGAAAATTGCCAAACGCTACCCAAGCGTGACTGTGAGCACTGGGCAGCAGCGTACCTATCCACGCTATGACAAAAACGACAAAATCATTGGTTGGACAGGTCAAGCAAACATAGACTTGAAAAGTACAGACTTTGCAGCAATCAGTCAGCTGATTGCGGATTTACAAGAAACCTTAGTCATGGATAATCTTAATTTTGGGGTTTCAGACACCAAAAAAGATGCATTAGAGCAAAAACTAATGACAGAAGCGTCTCGCGCCTTCCAGCAGCAGGCCAAAAACCTGACGCGCGCTTGGAATGCACGCGGCTATCGCGTCGTGAATGTTAATTTGAATACCGGTAGCAACTATCCACGCCCAATGTATAGCGCTATGAGCATGAAATCAGGCATGGCAGACGAGTCGGTACCAAGCCAAAGCTTTGAGTCTGGTAATAGCACTATCTCAGTGACTGCCAATGGTACCATTGAGCTGACCAAATAAGTAAATGACAACAGGCTTATTTAAAGCTCAGTAGAAGCAATACATAAAAAGGGCAGACGCGATGATCACGTCTGCCCTTTTTATTTATATATTACTAATGACTTTGCTATTGAGATACAGCGTCATTACCGCGCATTTTTAACAAGACCTTTTGGTGCCATGGCAAGCGCTCGTAAGCAAGCAGCTGCTCGGCAAGCTTCTTTTTCTTTTGTAGAATCAAGGTGTTTTGAATGACATGTACCGTACGATTGACTTGCTGACGGGTTTGTCCTGATACTGTTTTTACGACAGCGCGAATACTATGTGGGCCTGGCTGCAGATCAACTGTCGCAACAGAGGCACTCAGACCTTGAGCAATTTCTTTATCATCCAAATATATACTCACTTGATCGCCATTTTGTAATGCAGGCTTTACGTCAAGCGCGATGACGATACTCTGTGCAGGGCGCTGATAGGCACGCTCTGTACTCGGCTCAATCATACTCAACTGATAGTTGATATTCACCGCAGGTTTGGTGGCAGCGGCAGCTGGAAGATCAGTATTGCCTCTGACCTCACTTGGCATTCCTTTGGGGGCGCTACTTTCGCCGGTATTAACGCTGGTCTGGCTGACTTGTTTTCCTGCCTGCTCCTCATAAGACTGCGGACGATCGGTAAAGGTGATTTGCCCTGTTTGCTCATCAATCACTTTATAGATGGGTGCTGCGTTGCTGAGAGGCGCACAAAGACTAGCCATGATAGCCAATGCTCCTAACTGTATATTACCTCGTAACAAATCTCGCTTTGATAACAAACTCATAGTCAGTCAACCTAATTAGTATTTACTATTAATATACTTTTATAAGAACTATTATGCGACACTTTTGGTGCAAAATCAGTAGGATTTGATGTGAAATCAATGGTATTTAAAAAAATATCATCCATTTATACCACTATCTTTTCCAACAGGTACAAAAAAACCAGCCAAAATTCACTTGACTGGTTCTTTTTTATCGAATTAACTTAACGGACTAATTCGTTATTAGCAGCTGTAGTACATGTCAAACTCGACAGGGTGTACAGTCACGTTTAGGCGTTGTACTTCTTCTTCTTTCAATGCAATAAACGCTTCTAGCATGTCTTTAGTGAACACATCGCCTTTTAACAAGAAGTCATGGTCATCTTTTAGTGCTTGTAGCGCAACATCTAGACTCTCTGCAACCGTTGGGATTTGCGCTTCTTCTTCTGGTGGCAAGTCATATAAGTTCTTGTCAGCCGCTTCACCTGGGTGCATCTTGTTCTGGATACCGTCAAGGCCTGCCATCAATAGCGCAGCAAATGCCAAGTATGGGTTCGCCGTTGGATCAGGGAAGCGCGCTTCGATACGTACCGCTTTCGGGCTGCTCACATGTGGCACACGAATAGACGCCGAGCGGTTAGACGCTGAATAAGCAAGCTTGATAGGTGCTTCATAATGCGGTACAAGACGCTTATAGCTGTTCGTTGATGGGTTGGTAATCGCATTCAGCGCACGAGCATGCTTGATGATACCACCGATGAAGTACAATGCGGTCTCAGACAAACCAGCATACTCATCACCAGAGAACGTGTTTACGCCGTCCTTTGAGATTGACATATGCACGTGCATACCTGAACCGTTGTCACCAACGATTGGTTTTGGCATAAAGGTCGCTGTTTTACCAAACTGGTGCGCCACGTTATGGACAACATATTTCAATTGCTGAACTTCATCCGCTTTACGTACCATCGTGTTGAATGCAACACCAATCTCAGACTGGCAAGAAGCCACTTCGTGATGATGAACTTCTACGCGGCCTTCACCAACGATTTCTTCGATGCGTTCACACATGACAGAACGCATATCGTGTGAGCTATCGATTGGTGGTACTGGGAAGTAACCGCCTTTGACGCGTGGACGGTGAGCCATGTTGCCCCACTCATAAGTCTCATTAGTTGACCAAGCCGCTTCTTCAGCCGTGATCTTGTGGCTGACGCCAGACATGTCAACTGACCATTTTACATCGTCAAATACAAAGAACTCAGGCTCAGGACCGAAGTAAGCCGTGTCACCGATACCAGTCGACTTCAAGTACTCTTCAGCGCGGCGTGCGATAGAGCGTGGGTCACGATCATAGCCTTGTAGTGTTGATGGCTCGATAATATCGCAAGTCACGACCACAGTAACCGCATCAAAGAACGGATCAACGAACGCCGTTTCTGGATCAGGACGCAAGATCATATCAGACGCTTCGATACCCTTCCAACCAGCGATAGATGAGCCGTCAAACATTTTGCCATCTTCCATGACATCTTCATCGACAGTCGATGCTGGGAAACTGATGTGCTGCTCTTTACCGCGCGTATCAGTGAAGCGAAAGTCAACCCATTTAGCATTAGAGGATTGAATAAGATCTAATAATTTGTTCGACATACATAATCTCCGTTGTGTTGGTCACGTTATTGCAATTTAAAATTGTTGGTGCCATTTCTTGTGCAAGAATTCCAGATGTCCTTCCAATACCAAACAGCGCATTCGATATTATGCTTATTATCAGCACTATTTGTCGGATTAGTCAAGACACTCACCTAAGACGCTTTCTTAATTAGCCCAATAGTCATCTCAATGGTCTACAAACATCTTAAGTCAATTCTCATATCATTCTAGCAATATATAACTCGTCATGCTGAACTCTTCTGGCACTTATGAATAATTATTTTTAGACCCGTTTTTATGGTCATCAATAATCATACCAACTTCAATGCAAAGGCTATGCCAATATCTCAAATAAATTACTATTTACCTCACTTAAAACAATATTTTACAATAATTACAGTGACTTACGCCAAATAATTTTTATATAAAAATATATTTTTGCTAACAACCTTTATGTTGAGAGGTTATTCGACGCACTAGTTGTGATAATTTTGCACTATATTGGTGCTAAGAAAATCTTATAATTATTATATTGTTCTTTTACGGTGCAATAATAAAATATCGATTTGCTGATTTTTCTCTGCTCGTGAAATCATTATGATGAGAGAAAACTATTTTTATGTAATGCTTATTTAGCTAGCCCATGCTCTGCATTTGATAGAGGACAAAATAGTGGTAAGATAACCGCGCGCCATAATGCCCTCTGTCGTTATCATAGCTGCTTTTGTTTGGTAACTAAAGCCTTGAACAACGGTAGGCGTATATCCCATATTACAAACAGAATAAAACTGATAAGTTGAAACCTTCATGATTTTGATGATCGATAATTACGACAGCTTTACGTACAATATCGTACAATATTTTGGTGAATTGCAGCAGGACATCACCGTTTGGCGTAATGATCAAGTTACTATCGAGCAGATTCGAACGTTAGCACCGGACGTGATTGTTATTGGCCCAGGTCCATGCGACCCTGATCGTGCGGGTGTTTCGCTCGAAGTTATCGAGACATTCAAAGGCATTATTCCGATACTTGGTATTTGTTTGGGTCATCAAGCGATTGGGCAGGCGTTTGGTGGACAAGTCGTCAAAGCGGGCGAAGTTATGCACGGACGGTTATCAGCCGTCTATCATAATGACCAAGGCGTATTTGCCGGACTACCAAACCCATCGCAAGTCACACGCTATCATTCACTTGTCATTGATAGGCATACCCTGCCAGATTGCTTTGAGCTGACCGCATGGACGCAGAACGTTGATGGTAGTATTGAAGAGATCATGGGTATTCGCCACAAGTCACTTGCCATAGAAGGCGTCCAGTTTCACCCTGAGTCCATTTTGAGCGAAGCAGGTTATCAACTACTTAATAACTTTTTACACACTTATGGCTTGGCAAAACTAGCATCAGATGCGCTACCACAGGTAGGCTAGTTTTGACTTAAGAACCTGCTTTCATTACTCTATCTCAAATCATAGATAGATTCACATAAAAAATAGATTCACATAAAAAACAATCATAAGCGAGATCATCATGAGTACGACAAAAACAGAAGAAGCTCACACGCCAGAGGATATTGCAAAACTGTCTGATGCCCAAATACATCAATTATTGACGACGGCTTTGAGTAGAATCTTTCAGCACATCGATTTGACCTTTGATGAGATGTATCAAGTGATGCTGATCATCATGCAAGGTAGATGTAGCGACGCGATGATGGGCGCTATCTTGACAGGTCTACGTATGAAAGGTGAATCTATCGATGAGATCACCGCATCAGCCAGTGCGATGCGTGCGCTGGCTGCCAATATTGAGCCAAAAAACTGCGACTATTTGGTCGACATCGTTGGTACTGGCGGTGATGGTGCCAACTTATTTAACGTATCGACTGCATCGGCATTCGTTGTCGCGGCGGCTGGCGCACAAGTTGCCAAGCATGGTAATCGTGGTGTCTCAACCAGATCTGGTAGCTCAGATTTGCTTGAGCAAGCAGGCATCAGTCTTGCGCTGACTCCAGAACAAGCAAAAGATTGTATCGAGAATGAAGGGGTTGGATTTTTGTTTGCGCCCAACCATCACAGCGCCATGCGTTATGCCAATCCTGTACGTCGTGAGCTAAAAGCGCGTACCATCTTTAATATTTTAGGCCCATTAACCAACCCTGCTGGTACGCCCAATTTAGTTATTGGTGTCTTTACCGCGCAGCTGTGTGAGCCAATTGCCAAAGTCATGAAAAACCTAGGCGCACGGCATGTCATGGTCGTCGGCGCAAAAGATGGTTTGGATGAAATCAGTCTAGCAACCTCGACCACAGTTGCTGAACTAAAAGATGGTGAAATATCCGTTTATGAGATGATGCCAGAAGATGCAGGTATCGAATCGCAAACCCTGATTGGTCTCGATGTCGACTCTCCTGAACAAAGCCTTGCACTGATCCGCGCTGCTCTATCTGGTGCTGATACCCATGACCGTGCTGTACTTAAAGCCCGCGATATGATTGCTTTGAACGCAGGTGCGGCAATATATACCGCCGGACTTGCCAGCAACTATCCTAATGGCGTTAGCCGAGCTCAAAAAATTATCCAAAATGGTGATGCTTTACTCAAGCTTGAGTCTTTGGCCAAATACACGCAGCAGCTAGTGATTGAGGGTTGATTTATACGCACCAATACAGTGCAAAACTATATATCACTACCTATTTACCTTTAACAATATTCGGATAACAGCATGACCACAACTCATTCAGACATACCTTCGGTACTACAGCGCATTGTCGCAACCAAAGTAGAAGAAGTAAAAGCAGCTCGCGCGGCGCTATCCCTTGCAGACTTAAAAGCGCAAGTCGCAGCTGCTAACAAACCGCGCCGAGGTTTTGCTGCTGCCCTACGTGCTGCTAGCCCTGAAAATAATGGTGTTGGCATTATTGCTGAAATCAAAAAAGCCTCGCCATCTAAAGGCGTTATCAATCATAATTTTACCCCTGCTCTATTTGCGCAGCAGTACGAGCAAGCGGGTGCCAGCTGTCTATCAGTGTTGACTGATCGCGATTATTTTCAGGGCGATGATACGTACCTTATTCAAGCGGCAAATGTCTCAAGCTTACCAATACTTCGCAAAGATTTTATGATTGATGTCTATCAGATATATCAATCTTACTTAATGGGTGCTGACTGCATCTTACTCATCATGGCCTGCCTAGATGACACACAAGTACAAGAGTTGCACGCGCTCAGTATTGAGCTTGGTATGGATGTGTTGATAGAAGTGCATACACAGTCTGAGCTTGATCGGGCGCTACAGCTACCACGCTCAGCGCACAATATTTACGGTATTAACAATCGTGATTTAAACACGTTTGATGTGGACCTACAAACCACGCTCGATTTGAAAAATATCTTAATCGAAGCACTCTCTGCTGATGCTGATAATGCCGATCAAAAACCACTGATCGTGACCGAGAGCGGCATTCATAGCAGGGATGATATTCGGCTTATGCTAAGTCATGATATTCAGCACTTTTTAATCGGTGAACAATTTATGAAAACCGATCATCCGGGACAAGCGTTACAATCCTTACTTGCGGGCGTCGCAGTAGACGAGTAAAGTAACTCAATAGTTCAAGCCTCAATAGAATCAGATAGCTTGAATAAAATATTTACCCTATAAATGACTCAACTTTTCATTCATCAACCAACGATACGTTAACTTTTATGTCAAACTCTCTGTTTTCAAAAGAAATGCAAGACCAACTTAAAGAATTAAAAGGCCAATTGAGTAAAGGCCGTGATACCAACTCACCTGAAGGTGAAAACCAAAAGCCCACTGAGCCTGTTACTTTGCCAACGCAAAAGCAAGTGAAAAAGACCGTCAAGCAGCTAGACAGTGAACATGTTGACGATGACAAAGTACTGTTCATGCAAGCTATGCATGGTGTCATTCAGCTAGAAGACAAAAACGTACGCTCACCTACTAGCACGGCAAGAGTAGGCAAACCTGATGCCGCAACACTATCAAAACGTGCGGCCGCTCAAGGCAGTGAAGCCAGCGATTTAGGCGCAGGCTTGTCAGACATGCAAGCCCTACTGAACCCTGTCGCCGCTGAAGCTTACCTGTCATATAAGCAGCCAACCTTGCAAAACAAAATCTTTGACCAGCTCAAAAAAGGCAAGCTGCGTTGGTACGATGCGGTAGACATCCATGGCTGTACGATAGAAGAAGCACGTGACGCCATGACTCAGCTACTGAGTCAAGCGAAGCAAAAAAATGAAACCATGGTAAAAATCGTCCACGGTAAAGGTAGCGAAGCAATTCTAAAAACCTGTGTCAATGGTTGGTTACGTCAATTGCCAGAAGTATTGGCATTTTGCTCTGCACCGCCAAAAGACGGTGGCAATGGCGCGGTATTGGTACTGCTCAAAAAGCCTAAAACAGATGGCGAATAGAAGTCATCGCTTATGATAACTCTATTAAATAAAAAAGGACTGCTTACTTGCAGTCCTTTTTTTATCGATTATCCACCTGTCAATCCTTAACGATTATTCCTTTGATATTCACCTATCAGCCTTTACTATTGAATTATCCACTCACTATTTAACTACCAAAGTGACATCAATATGAGCATACAAACCATTGAGACACCCCAAGAGCTATCCGAAAACATCAGCGCATTGATTGCAATTGAGCCAAAATTCGCGGCTATCTACGAGCAAGTTGGTCTACCTGATCTTAGGCACAATGCAGGTGGGTTTGAGCAATTAATGAGAGCAATGGTCGGTCAGCAGTTGTCTGTTGCGGCGGCGGCAAGTATCTGGAAGCGGTTGGTTGATGCTGCGTTGACAACGCCGTATAAAATCGGTGAAGCAACTGACGAGGCTTTAAAAGCTCAGGGATTGTCTAAGCAAAAAACTCGCTATATCCGCTCCTTAGTGGATCATAATATCGATTTTGCAGCTTTAGAAAATATGCCTAATGAAGACGCCATCAAAACGCTTACGGCGGTCACTGGTATCGGACGCTGGACCGCTGAGATGTACCTGCTCTTTTCTTTAAAACGCGCAGATGTGCTTGCTGTTGACGACTTGGCCATCAAGGTTGCGGCGATGGAGTTATTAGGCTTAGCAGAACGACCAACACCCAAGCAGCTTAACAACCTCACTCAGCACTGGTCACCGTATCGCAGCGCTGCCAGCTTACTGCTCTGGTCATACTACGGCTTATTACGCAATAAAACCGCAGTACCTTTATAGCTGACCGTGTAGAATAATTGCCTATATGGAAAAATCACTTCTAAGGCTGATTCCATATAGACAAGCTAAATTTGTTTTTAGTATGCTTAAATTTGCTTTTTCTTAGCATACGACTTTTGTGTTTGAGCGCTTTGAGCGCACCCTTTCTACTGACAGTTGCCATAGATGACTTTTGGTTATTTGCCATATCATCGTTAGCATTGTCGGTGTCTTTGTTGATAGTCACATCATCAGAATTATTATCATCATTGT
Source organism: Psychrobacter sp. AntiMn-1 (assembly GCF_001854065.1). NCBI lineage: Bacteria > Pseudomonadati > Pseudomonadota > Gammaproteobacteria > Moraxellales > Moraxellaceae > Psychrobacter > Psychrobacter sp. AntiMn-1. The sequence continues at coordinate 583,141 of NZ_CP012969.1, forward strand.
CTTCTAAACTGACATTTGTTTCATTGCTATTCGTATCGCTATGGTCTTCTGAGGCGTCATCCTCTGTTTTAACAATATTGTTTTCCATATGATGTTCAAGCTCCGCTTGATTGACAATCAGCTGCTGGGTTGGCAATGCATGTTCGACATCATATTTTGCGACTTGGTTTAATACATCAACGAACACCACGTTTTGCTTATCATAAAACTCCATCACATCATTGGCATTGATATATGCCTGTAGCTGAATGACGTAGCAGTCTTGGCGTAGCTCTAAAATATTAACTTGATTCCACTCTTGGTTGGTCATCTCATGCTCTTTTAAAAACTCATCTAAGTCTTTGACCATCTTGAAGACCACATCGATATCCGCAGTACGCTTCAGATACAACTGATGAAAGAAGCGGAACATATCACGCGAGGTAAAGTTTTCAATCTGCATCGATGAAAAATCACCGTTTGGCACCGTGACAACGGTCCGTGTCAATGTGCGCACACGTGATGAGCGAATACCGATGTCAATAACAGTACCTTCATAAGTGCCAAATTTGCAATAATCACCGATACGTACTGGTGAATCCGCGACGACTACGACACTACCAACAAGGTTTTCAATGGTCTTTTGTGCACCAAGTGCCAATGCCAAACCACCCACACCCAGTGCAGCAATACCTGTGGTTAAGTCAAAACCCAAATTACCAAAAATGACAATGACCGCAAATATTAAGAGTAGCGCTTTGACGACTTTTCGGAGCAGTCCCAAGATTGAGACACGCTCAGTATAGTTTTTCTTATAGCTTAGGTTGACCGCTCGAGTAAATATGGCATCAATAACTCGTAATAGCAGCCAAGTTAGCGCAAGCCAAGAAGCAATATCAGTAAAGCGATTGACTGGTTCGCGCAGCGTGACGGACACACCTGCATAGACCATCACTTCAGATAAGATCAGCGCCATAATGACCACAGAAAGCGGCAGTATCACTTTGTCAGGTAATGGCAAAGGCACGCCGCGCACACGAGGATAAACAATCCTCAATAGATGGTATAACAGCCATACTGCGATATAAGTGAGGACAAAGCTACTCACAATCATGGATAGCGCAGCAACCAAATCAGCCAGCTGATAACCAAAGAGCTTTTTGCCATCTAATGAATCCACCGTGTAGCGCGATACCAAGGTCGGCTCTGAGTTTTCTATCACTTCCGGTATAGAACTCAGCGTCTCACTCGAGAACTGCCAATACTGCTCGTTCTCCTTGGAGACCACTCTTTCTAGTAACAACGACACACTTTTTTCACCGATGTTAATCACACCGACATTTTCTTGACTTGGTGGTAGTTGATCGGTGAGATTGCCCTCAGGGGTATTACTGATTTGCAAATCAGGTTGGAATCGCCCACCCGCATCAAGCGCTTGTTTAAACTGACGTACGACAGTCGTTGGGTTATCGGACTTGGATAAATTTAGATAGTTACTTGCCAGCAAGTAGTCGTTTTCGCTCAGCGCACTGATAAAACCCTGTACAGTATGACGCGGTGTATCTCGCCCAAATGAATCAGGTAAAGGTGTAGCTACCGTCTCCTCACTACTATCACCATTCACGCCAAGCGCGCCCGCATCCACAGCAAAAGCAGTATGCGGCACCACCATACTCAACACGGCAGCCAGCACCAGCGCTATGACTATAGAGGATATTTTGATGATGGAATTTAGGAGAGAGGACGCGGTACTGGGAGTCAGATTATGCTGAGTAGACAAAACAAACCTCTTAACTTTATGAGTGGCACAATGAAGAACACATAATATCGGCACTATGATAACAATTATTTATAACAGCAGTGCTTTTGATTATAGGTTTTTGTCGCTAACTGTGTGAGTCAGTTGTTTTTAGCGCTCTGTGCAATCCATTCCGCTTACTAAAATAATAGGCGTTAATAAAAAAGTAGCTCTCTAATTAATAATCAGCATCTCATCATGAATTATATTCATCCTACCGTGAAGAAACATTAGGTTAAAGTGGTTTATAAAGGCGGAACTTTTGTAGATAATGAGCGCAGTTTTGCTTATATACTGTTTTTTGTAACTTTTGACACCTTTTACGTCTTAATAGTTATTTTTTATGTCTGTATTTTTTAATTTGATTATTTTGGAATTGACCATGTCTTTATCACGTTCATCTTCACGTACCTATCTTCGCCTAAGTATCTTAAGCACGCTTGGTTTATTTGCAGTCAACACAGCAATGGCGGCGACCCCTGAGATAATCAATACTAACGATAGCGAGATGCCCCAAGTTGAGCTTGACAAAATTGTCGTAACAGCCACGCGTACGCCTACCAAAACCAGTAATGTGATTGCACAAACTCGCGTGATTGATAAGGAAGAGCTACAGCGTTATCAAGGTCAGACGGCACTTGACGTTTTAAAACGTCAGCCAGGGTTCAGTCATTACACCAATGGCGGCTCAGGGACTACCTCAAATTTTTATATGCGCGGTTATGATAATAAACAAATATTAGTACTTATTGATGGTATACGGTATAGCTCGTTAAGTGCGGGCGGCGCCGCGTTAAACTTGCTACCTGCTGATCAAATTGATCGAATTGAAGTTCTCTATGGAGCATCAGGTTCTAGCATCTACGGTGCGGATGCGATGGGCGGTGTCATTCAAGTATTCACTAAAGGCGGCAATATAAATCGAAGCAGTATGTCAGTTACCGCTGGTGTCGGCTCAAATGATCAATACTTATACGGTGCTAGCGCACAGTTCGCTAACGAGACTGGCACGACATTGAGTTTGTCAGCTAGTCACAATGAAGATGACGGCATTAGCGCCAAGCTGCCTAATGCAGTTGGTTATAATAAAGATGAAGATGGATTTGAAAGCGACAACGTAAGTATTGCTTTAAATCAACGTATTAATGATCAATGGTTGGCAGGCGCCAGTGCTTTGTACAGTAAATCCACTACCGATTTTGATGATGGTGATTATGAGAATGCTCATGCTGATCAAGAAAACGGTAGCGCTCAAGCATACGTAGATTGGCGTTATCTACCAGGCTCTTCACTTAAATTACAGTATGGTCACTCAATTGATAAAAGTGACTCTTCTAGCGAATACGGTGGAGTGTTTGACAGCAAACAAGATCAAATCAGCTTAGTAGGTCAACATCAACTTGCGGTCGGCCAAGGCGTTTACGGCGTTGAGTACCTAAATCAAAGCCTAGATAGTAGTGAATATGACATTGATGATCGCGATGTGACCAGTACCTTTTTAGGCTATGTTTTGGCAACTAACCAGTTCGATGCCCAAGCTAATATACGTTTTGATGACAACTCACAATATGGTGATGAAACCACTTATAATTTCGGCGGCGCCTACCATATTAACCCTGAATGGCGTATTGGTACCAGCTACGCAAAAGGGTTCCGCGCACCTACGTTCAATGATATATACCCTGGATATGGTGGCAACCCTGATCTACAGCCGGAAACCAGCGACAACTATGAAGCCTTTGTTGAATACAGCACACCATTACAAGCTACACGGCTGACTGGCTATTATAATGATGTTGATGATCTAATTTCGTTTCCAGAAGGCACAGCTGTCAATGTAGATAAAGCTGAAATTAGAGGTGTATCATTAACATCTGATTGGGTTATTGATAGCTATTTATTTGGTGGTAGCTATGACTATCAAGATGCTAAAGATAAGAGTGACTATACTGGCAGAGTAGATTTTAGTCAGAATGCCATAGATTACAGTGGTAACCACCTTCCTTATCGTCCTGAACATAAAGGATTAGTCTACATAGGCTACCGTTTACCAAGTTTAGATATACGCGCTGAATATCAGTATGTGGGAGACTATTACAGCAGAATTACCAATACTGACGCTCAATTTGTAGACAATTATGGATTGCTGAACATCAGTGGTAACTATAAGCTTACTGATAACTTGTCTATGACGGCACGCTTAAACAACATCACTAACGAAGATTATATAACAGATATTGGCTATAATACTGACGGTACTAACTTTTTCACCTCTTTAACCTATAACTGGTTCTAAGCCTGTCTAGCAGTATAAAAATCCTATCATTATCAAAATAAATTAAGGTCATCAATCGATGGCCTTTTTTTGTATGAGTAAATACTCCAAACGCTTACTATTTATATCAAGCAAAAGGTGACAATTAACCACTCATCTATTACAATAACGACCTCCGAGAGGTGTTGCGCCATAACAGTGATTTACCGCATTAACATTCTATCGTTATGCAGTCACAGGTTATGTTAGGCTCGGTTAACTGTTGGCTACCTATTCTTGGTCATCAACAGCGCAAACAACGGCACCTGCGTTTTTATTCTTTTTATCATTCGTTAACCACTGATAGGAGCATATTATGGACGCAGTGTCTACTACACCCTCTGCCCATACGATCGATCCCTCTTTTACTGACTATAAAGTCGCTGACATCAGCCTTGCTGATTATGGCCGCCGTGAAATTACCCTTGCCGAAGCTGAAATGCCTGCCCTAATGGGCTTGCGTCGTCGCTACGAAGCAGACCAGCCGCTAAAAGGCGCGAAAATCGCTGGCTGTATCCACATGACTATTCAGACTGCTGTCCTCATCGAGACACTAGTCGCACTAGGTGCGGAAGTCCGCTGGACCTCATGTAATATCTTTTCGACCCAAGACCATGCTGCTGCTGCGATTGCTGCTGCTGGCATCCCTGTTTATGCGTGGAAAGGCGAAACAGAAGAAGAGTACGAATGGTGCCTACGCCAGCAAGTACACGTTGGCGGCGAAGCCTCAGGTCAGCTGTGGGATGCCAACTTAATCTTAGATGATGGCGGTGATTTGACAGCTCTTGTTCACAATGACTATCCGCAAATGCTCGATATTATCCATGGTATCTCAGAAGAGACCACCACTGGTGTACACCGTTTGGTTGAGATGTTGAATAAAGGTACATTAAAGGTGCCTGCCATCAACGTCAACGATGCAGTTACCAAGTCTAAAAATGACAACAAATACGGTTGCCGTCATAGCTTAAACGATGCTATCAAACGTGCTACCGATATGTTCCTTGCTGGTCGCCGCGCTTTGGTTATCGGTTACGGCGATGTAGGTAAAGGTTCTACGCAAAGCTTACGCCAAGAAGGCATGATCGTCCGTGTCTCAGAAGTGGATCCTATCTGTGCCATGCAGGCATGTATGGATGGCTTCGAAGTATTATCACCATACATTGACGGTGACAACACTGGCGGCGCGGACAATATCAATAAACGCTTGCTTGAAGACACAGACTTGATTGTCACCACGACTGGTAACTATCACGTTTGTGACCGTCATATGCTAGCTGCTCTTAAGCCTGGTGCGGTTGTATGTAACATTGGTCACTTTGATACCGAGATTGATACTCAGTTTATGCGTGATAACTGGCGCTGGGTTGAGATCAAGCCACAGGTGCATCAAGTATTCCGCTCAGACGATGAAAACGATTATTTGATCTTGCTTGCTGAAGGTCGTCTAGTGAACTTAGGTAATGCTACTGGTCACCCATCACGCGTCATGGACGGCTCATTTGCCAACCAAGTATTGGCTCAAATGTATCTGTTCGAAGAAAAGTTCGCTGATCTGCCGACTGATGAGCGCTTTGATAACTTATACGTAAAAGTATTGCCTAAGAAGTTGGACGAAGAAGTGGCCGCTGCTATGGTTGCAGGCTTTAACGGTACATTGACTAAGCTGACCCAAAAGCAAGCTGAATATTTGGGTGTGCCTGTCGAAGGTCCATTCAAACCTGACACTTATAAATACTAAAAGGAGCCTGACTGTGAGTAAGCCTGCTTTCTCCTTTGAGTTCTTTCCTGCAAAAACTGAGCAAGGTCACGAAAAGCTTCTTAGCACTTATGATGAGCTAAATAAGTTGTCACCGGCGTATTTTTCGGTGACCTACGGTGCGGGCGGGTCAACTCGTAGCCGTACCTTAGACATCGTACAAGCACTAAGTGCGCGCAGTGAGACTGAAATTGCGCCGCATATGTCTTGTATCGGCGATGACAAAGCGCAAATCGCTGAGTTACTTGAGTTTTATAAAAGCCTAGGCATCAGACGTCTTGTCGCACTACGTGGCGATTTGCCATCCGGTCAGGTGGGTATGGGTGAGCTGCCATTTGCAGTAGATTTGGTCAAGTTCATTCGTGAGTACTCAGGCGATCACTTCCATATCGAAGTGGCGGCCTATCCTGAGATGCATCCACAAGCGCGTAGCTTTGAGTTTGATGTTGACAACTTGGTGAATAAGTACCGCGCTGGTGCCAATGCATCAATTACGCAGTTTTTCTACAATGCAGACAGCTATCTGTATTTGCGTGACACGTTAGAAAAACGCGGTATCGATACCATTGCCCAGCCATTGGTAGCTGGCATCATGCCGATCACCAACTCTAGTAACCTGATACGCTTTGCTGATAGCTGCGGCGCTGATATTCCGCGTTATGTGCGCAAGCAATTGGCGGATTTTGGCGATGACAGCAAATCTATTCGCGAGTTTGGTTTTGATGTGGTGTATCGCTTATGTGAGCGCTTAATGAGCGAAGGCGTGCCAGCCATGCATTTTTATAGCATGAACAAAGTTGAGCCAAATAAACGCTTGGTTGAAGCATTAGGACTTACTGTTTAATACTTGATAATCTTGATAATTAAACAAGTATATAATGAATTTATAACTAACTGGCGCTCTTCGGAGTGCCAGTTTTTTTATTGGAAAATTTTATCTACTGGACATTCATGTATCAAAAAACACATTTCATCTTAATGTATTTCTTAAATTTTTCTGACTATATGATAATGTCGTTTATCCGTTGAGCGCTGTTATCTGGCAGTAAGTATCATAAAAGGAATGCCTTTCGTGGCATCAAGTGATATTCTATTGGGTCAATAATAACCACTCACAATCAAATAATAGGAATAAGACCAAGTGCGACGTTTTTTTTATGCCATTAATAACGACAATATTGATGCTATGCCTTTACCTAAGTTGGGTGACCTACCTCTAGGGAGCCACGTTGAGTTGCCAGACAGCATCGTCCATCATTGGTGCCGAGTGCTGCGTGCAAATATCGGTGATCAAGGTATCTTGTTCGATGGATTTGGTGGTGAATATAAAGTAGAGCTAAAAGCAATCAGTAAAAAAAACGCGACGGCTACCCTCCTCACTCATCTAAAGGATGATCGTACGGCGCCTATTATTAGTAAAATCGGCTTAGTAATGAGTCGCGGCGAGCGTATGGATTATGCGGTACAAAAAGCAACCGAGCTTGGCGTCACGGCTATTCAACTGCTTAGTAGTCATCATGGCGAGGTCAATCTGAAACCTGCACAAATCGAGAAAAAACTGGCTCACTGGCAACAAGTCGCTATAGCAGCCTGCGAGCAATGCGGCCTGAATCGCCCACCTCTGATACTTGCCCCACTATCTATCAATGAATGGCTGAATCAACCTGCGTCTGATGCGTTGAATACAGCAACATTGGTCAGTCCTATCGTCTCTATACTCAGCCAAGACACTTATTATCAAGTGCTACGTAGCGCTGCAAATCTACGTATGCAGATGAGTGTGCCAGCAGCAGGACAACCTGCAAAACCCGAGAAACTGGCCTCAGTTCTCAAGCAAGAGTCTCCCTATATTGAACTATTGATTGGTCCTGAAGGAGGTCTCAGTGACGATGAATGTCAAAAAGCCGAATCTGTAGGTTTTATGCCTTGGCAAATTGGCAGTAGGGTATTACGTACAGAGACAGCACCCGTGGTTGCATTGACTACTTTACTCGCTTTGTATGGTTAAAATCAGTATTATTAATGAGATTTACTATCATTTATAGACACTTTAAAATAGAACTTTTGTTTTATACTCTGTAGAATCAAAAGTGATCTTAGTTTTAATTTAGTAAATTGAATCACAGTACTTATTTTTTATAAGCCTTTATTTTTTGTGAAACATTATTATGAGCAACTTTGACCCCATTCCAGTATCGATTAAACAGCGACTCATGGCCCAACTGTGTGAGCAGATCGAAGATGCTATTTTTGTGCTAGACAGTAATTTACGCTATCTATCTGTCAATGCCAGCTATGAGCTTATGATTGGCTATAAAGAATCCTTTTTGGTCGGTCGTCCACTCGGTATTTACGCGGCTGAATTTTTGTCAGAAGAAGAGCAGCTTATCCTAAAAGAGATTAAGGATAATTTAAGAGAGTCAGGTTTCTACAAGTTGGATTTTTCCATGGCCAATCGCTATGGTGAGACGATCGATTGCCAAATCACCTATCGTAAAATTTGTATCGACCAAACGGTGTTTCATGTAGGTATGCTACGTGACATGTCTGCCGTCGTTAAAGACAAAAAGCAGGTTGCTCATTTACTCAACTACGATCAACTCACTGGATTGCCCAATCGCAAAGTGTTTTTGAGTCAGGCCAGTGACGTTTTATTAGACACCTATCAAGAAGTTGTGATTGTACGTCTCAATATAGACCGCTATCGCAATCTGGCAAGCTTGCTGGGATCTGAGGGAATAAACACTTTAATACAGAAGTTTGTGAAACGTATCAAAGAGCTCCATTTAGAGCATTTACGCTGCTTTTCCCACTTTGGCGGGGATGACTTTGCGTTATTGTTTGAGTGTCAAGATGGCAATATGGTACGTCATCAATTAGATACGCTCATGCAGATGTGCGAGATACCCTTCACAATGAATGGAAACGCGGCCACAAATTCAAATATCTACTGCCATATTTCTGTAGGCGTCAGTTACTTTCCCAAAAATGATGCTCAGGTAACAGGACTGTTGAGCAAAGCAGAAAAAGCCTTACAGTATGTCAAACAACACGGCGGCGATGATATCCGTTGGTATGACAAAACGATTGAGGAAGCCACTTCAGGTAGCCTACAGTTAGAAGCCGATCTGAGAGCAGCATCGGCTGAAGGACAGTTCATACCGTATTATCAACCAAAATTCTTATTGGATACGGGGATTATCACAGGGTTTGAAGCCCTAGTTCGCTGGCAACATCCCACTCGCGGTCTACTAAAACCAAAACATTTTATCGATGCTATTTTGACCCATAAGCTCTCGTTTGAGCTGTTTTCACAGATGGCTAACAAGATTGCCAAGCAGTTATCTGAATGGCAACAGCAAGGGTTTTGTCAGCATATCTGCATCAATGCCGATGCGGCCGAATTTAGTCATCCTGAATTTTTTGACATGGTGAGCGGCCTATTGGTAGAGCACAATATTGCGGCGTGTCAGTTGCATATCGAAGTGACTGAATCCTCTTTGATTCAGCGCCATGATGATGTCAGAAAACAACTCAACTCTCTCAAAGAATTGGGCGTCCGTCTTGCCTTAGATGATTTTGGTACGGGCTATGCATCCTTGAGTTATCTGCAAGACTACCCCTTTGACTTTATCAAAATTGATAAAAGTTTTATCTCAAAAATTGATACCGACCGTACTCAGCATGCCATTGTAAAAGCCATTCTAGACTTGGCAGATGCTCTAAACATGCATGTGGTGGCAGAAGGTATAGAAACCGAACAGCAGCGCGATGTGTTGCTCGATATGGGCTGCAAAAATGGACAAGGCTATTGGTTTGGCAAACCTGTGCCCGCTGATGTGGCCACTGAGATGCTGGTCAAACAGTATGCCACCGAATAGCTCTTGTTTTCTGGGTATCATAAAACCGCTTATTGGCGCCTTTGCCTCTGAAGCGGTTTTTCTTTATGTGAACGTTATTTTTATGATGAAAATTGGCTGATATAACTCTGAATCTTTGATCTGTCCTATTGTATATCGGTCAATGTTTCATAGGGTTATTAATGATTCAGATTGAGGCCTAACGTTGATTGCACAATCGATGCAAGACAGGTTCATGACTTATCAGTGCTTTCACCAAACTTGTATAATCGCTAATGAAAGCCTATCTTTTATAGTGAATTTGTTAGAGCACATTTAATCTTTCTTTGACTCTGACAATCACCACTCTTTTCAACACTATTTTATGTAATCGATAGCATGGTTGACCTGCTTCACTGTTTATCATTTATTTAGATTTCCAGACTGGCTAGGTAAGAATAACACACTAGAGGATAGTGCGGCCATATGCTCATTGTTGGCTATGATCGGTTACATTCTAAAAAGGACAGGAAGTTATGCAATACAAAGCGCCCTTACGTGATATTCAGTTCGTGATGCATGAACTACTCGATAGTGAAAGCCACTACAAAACATTACCAGCGTTCCAAGAAGCTGACCGCGAGCTAATGGACAGCCTATTTGAAATGGCTGCAAGCTTTGCTGAAAACGAGTTGTCACCACTGAACCAAAGCGGCGATGCAGAAGGCTGTAAGTTTGACAATGGTAAGGTCACCACGCCAAAAGGCTTTAAAGAAGCTTATAAGCAGTACTGTGAGCTTGGCTTCCCTGCTTTATCTGCTGAAGAAGAGTTTGGTGGTCAAAACATGCCGTTCTCACTATCAACGGTCATCAATGAGATGGTCGGTACGGCTAACTGGTCATTTTCTATGTATCCTGGCCTATCGCATGGCGCAATTCAAACCATCGAGCATCATGGCACTGATGAGCAAAAACAAACTTACCTAGAAAAAATGGTCACCGGCGAATGGTCAGGCACCATGTGCTTGACAGAAGCCCATGCGGGTTCTGACTTGGGTATTATCCGTACCAAAGCTGAGCCAAATGATGACGGTACTTATAGCATCACCGGTCAAAAAATCTTCATCTCAGCAGGCGAGCACGACCTCACCGACAACATCATTCATATCGTTCTAGCCCGTCTACCAGGCGCGCCTGCTGGCACCAAAGGCATCTCACTGTTTATCGTACCTAAAGTGTTGGTCAATGAAGACAACAGCCTTGGCGAAAACAACAACGTCGTCTGTGGCTCTATTGAGCACAAAATGGGTATCAAAGCCTCAGCGACTTGCGTGATGAACTTTGATGGTGCAAAAGGCTACTTGATTGGCCCAGAAAACCGCGGTTTACAGTGCATGTTTACCTTTATGAACGTCGCTCGTATCGGTACAGCAGTTCAAGGTTTGACTGCAGCAGAGTACGCGTTCCAAGGCTCATTGACTTACGCAAAAGACCGCCTAGCGATGCGCTCACTATCAGGTGCCAAAGCGCCAGAAAAAGTCGCTGACCCAATCATCGTTCATCCAGCCGTTCGCAACATGCTGTTGACCGAAAAAGCCTTTGCCGAAGGTGGTCGTGCGCTGGTTTATTACCTCTCACACTTTGCCGATACCGTTGCCAAAGGCGAAGGCGATGACCTGAAGTTTGCTGACCAAATGCTGTCACTATTGACACCGATTGCTAAAGCTTTCTTGACTGAAACGGGGCTCGAAGCTGCCAATCACGGCGTCCAAGTGTATGGTGGTCATGGCTTTATCAGTGAATGGGGCATGGAGCAAAACGTCCGTGATACCCGTATTGCTTGCCTATACGAAGGCACCACTGAGATCCAAGCTCTTGATCTTCTTGGACGTAAAGTGCTGGGCTCGCAAGGCAAACTACTTGCAAACTTTGTCAAAATTATCCAGACGTTCTGCCAAGAGCACAAAGACAATGACGAGATGGGTCAGTTCATCCGCCCGCTTGCCAAACATGTCAAAGAATGGGGTGATCTAACATCACGTATTGGCATGCAAGCCACCGAAAACCCAGACGCTGTTGGCGCTGCCGCGGTTGATTACATGTACTTTAGTGGTTATGTAACTTTGGCTTATTTATGGGCGCGTATGGCATTGGTTGCTCAAACCGCTATTGCCGACGGCACTGGTGAAAAAGCATTCTATGATGCCAAGGTTAAAACGGCTCAGTTCTATTTCACTAAACTACTACCACGCACCACGACCTATGTACAGCGTATCAGCACAGGCGTTGAGCCATACATGAGCATGGATGTAGACCAGTTTGCTTTTTAATTAGCCCCAAATCCCTCTCATATCGTATTTTTATCGGCAACATACCAAGCTGTGTTGCCGATTTTTTTGGTATGGGTCTTACTATGCTGATTATGATCGTTGATAGCAACCAGTCGCGTGCTTTTTATAAGTAGTTGCTCTGTCCAAAACCTACTCAATGACTGCAATAGTGGCTGCTAACTTTTGGTGCACGCACAATTCACGAAGAAATACACCCGCCTACAAGCTTATTTGTTAAACTTTGAACATGAATCGCTAAGGTTACATCAAGAGAACAGTTGATAATCTTAACAACTCCAATTTTATCTATTTAAACCAAAGGAATGTTTATGGCTGTTTATAACGCCCCTCTTAATGACATGCGTTTTATATTAAATGATGTATTTAAAGCGCCACAATTTTGGCAAAATAACGAAAACCTAGCTCATGTCGATACCGAAACCGTCGATATGATTTTAGAAGAAATGGCAAAACTGTCAAAAAACGTTTTGTTGCCTATCAACCGTAGCGGTGACGAAGAAGGTGCAACCTTTGAGGGTGACGGCGTTGTTACTACGCCAACAGGTTTTAAAGACGCGTACAAACAGTATGCTGAATCAGGCTGGGTTGGCTTAAGCGGTAACGCTGAATACGGCGGTCAAGGCTTCCCGAAAATGGTTACCATGCTCACCGAAGAGATGGTTTTTACGGCCAACCAATCGTTTGCCCTATACCCTAACCTAACCGTCGGTGCAACGCTGTGTCTGAATGCCGCTGCCTCTGAAGAACAAAAACAGACTTACTTAGAAAAAATGTATAACGGTGAATGGTCTGGTACCATGTGCTTGACAGAGCCGCATGCGGGTACTGACCTCGGTATCATCAAAACCAAAGCCGTGCCAAACGATGATGGTAGCTATAATATCTCTGGTACCAAAATCTTTATCACTGGTGGTGAGCATGACCTCACTGACAATATCATTCATTTGGTATTGGCAAAAACCCCCAATGCGCCAGAAGGCTCAAAAGGCATTTCATTGTTTGTCGTGCCAAAATTCTTGGTCAATGAAGATGGTAGCTTGGGCGAGCGCAACACCTTGGCGGTTGGCTCTATCGAGCACAAAATGGGTATCAAAGCGTCTGCCACTTGCGTGATGAACTTTGATAACGCCAAAGGCTGGATGGTTGGCGCAGAAAACACCGGATTATTTTCTATGTTTATTATGATGAACTATGAGCGTGTGACCATGGGTCTGCAAGGTCTTGGTGGCTCTGAGCTGGCTTATCAAAACGCAGCATTATACGCCAATGACCGTGGTCAGGGTCGCAGTGACACTCAAATCCAAAGCCCAGAAAAACCTGCCGATGCCATCATCCACCATGCTGATGTGCGCCGCATGCTGCTAAATGCCAAAGCCAACACCGAAGCGTCACGCTGCTTTGCCATGTATGTCGCCAAAAACCTTGACGAAGAAAAGTTTAGTACTGACCCAGAGGCCGCTCAAGCCGCGGCGGCGCGCGTTGCCCTACTGACGCCAGTTGCCAAAGCCTTCTTAACCGACAAAGCACTAGAAGCCACGGTTGATTGCCAGCAAGTATTTGGCGGTCATGGTTATATCCGCGAATGGGGTATGGAGCAAATCGTTCGTGATACTCGTATTGCGCAGATTTATGAAGGCACCAACGGTATTCAGGCACTTGATCTGTTAGGCCGTAAAGTGGCAAAAAATAACGGCAAATATGTCACCCATTTCTTGGGTGAGATTCGTGATTTTGTTAACAATATGCAAGCGGATCATGGTATCAAACAAGCTACTTTAGATGCAGCGGATACGATTGAAGAGCTCACCACAACGGTGCTGAACAATATTGGCGAACGCAAAAACGAAATCAATGGCTGCGCGGTTGACTACATGCATGCGTTTGGCTACCTTGCTTACTCATACATGTTTGCGTTGATGGTCGAGGCCGCCAATGGCAAAGAGGGTGAGTTCTACACCAACAAAGCCAAGCTTGCTGATTATTTCGTTGGCCGTATCTTGCCACGTATCAATGCGCATGCACAGATGGTCAAAGCTGGTAGTGACCCGATGATGAACTTTGATCTTGACTACTTTGATGTACCAGCCAGCTAAATGCTCATTATGAAGACCCGATAAAACCATGAAAAAAGGACAGTTCAATGACTGTCCTTTTTTTTGGCAAAATAACTGCTAACAAAATAATTCACTATCGATGCGTGGTTACGATTAAAATAGCGCAAGATAAGGTGTCACTTAAGTGCCATAAAAAGCCATGATTCCTAACAATATCATGCACAGTGTTAAATAATAAAAACGATTGAAACAACCACAATAAAGGGTGCGACGTGTCAGAATTAAAACGCATATTACAACAGATTACAGCCCTAAGTGATGTGCCCGATCCTGCGGTGCTCAAACGCTTGATCGATGAACTACGAGTCAGCGACAAAGAACCTGCTTTAGCCAACCAAAACATTCAAACCCTTATTGATATTCTCCATCAACATCCAGAATACGGCGATGGACTCTCTAGCTTTGTCCTGAAATTGATTATCCAATATCGTCAAATCTCGCTATATACCGATACAGGTATTATGTCGGATCAAGGATTCTTTAATAGCTTAAGACGATTGGTCGGACATCGGTTTTTGCCGATACTCCCTCAAGATGACTCCGTCGTTGAACTGGTTGGTTACTTGTTTGATAAGCGTACTGATGAGCGCTGGCTTGCCAATATTGAGACAAAAAAATGGGACGAACTCGTGCAGCTTCTGAGGGTGGAAGAAAAACACCTAGACTTGGTTGCCACGGCAAAAAACAGTATTTTGAATGCGATTATTATTTTGTCTTATCGCATCAGCGGTCTTGGCTTACATCCTGATTTGATGGATTCTTATCCGCAGATGCTCAACTACTCTGCTTCTTTTGTTGCTCAAAACCAAGAAGCGGTGCTCTTTGTTAATCAATATAGACAAGCGCACGAGCTTGATACCTTAACCGACATTACCCCAGAGCAAGCCGTTGATCCAGCGCCATTGCTGGTTATGATTGAGCAATGCGAAGATATCGTTGCGACTATCCGCAAACGGATCTACAAAACAGGTATTTCTATTCGTTTGACCAATATGATGCTGCGCTTAGATCAAAGCTTGCAGCGCATGCGTATCTTGACAGAACTTGTCACAGACGACAATCAAAGAAGAGATCGCGCCGTCATTGAGTTGATCCAGACCCTGATCACCACTACCAATCGCCGCTATAGCATTGGCCATTTGATTGATAACAACACAAAACTGCTGTCACGTAAAGTCACTGAAAATGCCAGTCGCGTGGGTGAACACTATATCAGCACCGATAAGACTGGCTATCAAAAGATGCTCAAAAAGGCCTCTATTGGCGGTTTTGTCATTGCCTTTATGGCCACCATAAAAATACTGGCTTACCAATTGGCGCTCGCACCGATGGGTCGAGCATTTATTAACAGTATGATTTATGGCTTGGGCTTTGTGTTCATTCACGTGATTCGCGGAACGGTCGCTACCAAGCAACCAGCCATGACCGCTGCTGCTATTGCTTCTACTATATCTGAAGGCTCTGGCAAGAAGTCTCATCAGCTAAATAAGCTATCAGAGTTGGTCGTTGATATTTTACGTACTCAGTTCATCGCTATCATGGGCAACGTTATGTTAGCGATACCCGTTGCACTTATCATCTCTTTTGCTTGGTTACAGTACACAGGCGCACCGATGATTGGTACCGAAAAAGCAGGTCATCTACTCCATGACTTGGATCCATTTCACTCATTAGCGCTTCCTCATGCGGCTATCGCTGGCGTATATTTGTTCTTAGCGGGTTTGATCGCCGGTTATTACGACAATTTAGCGGTCTATAACAAAGTAGGTGCGCGTATTCAACGCCATAAACTACTACAATATATACTGCCTGTATCATGGCTTAAGCGCTTAGGCGGCTTTATAGAAGCGAACTTGGGCGCTATCATGGGTAACTTTTTATTCGGGGTTTTCTTAGGTAGTACAGCAACCATCGGCTACATATTCGGCTTACCAATTGATATTCGCCACATTGCTTTTGCATCAGCGAACTTGGCACACGGATTGTTCAATATATCTGCTGATGACATCAGCTGGAGCCTCATTCTGATTTCTATATTGGGTGTGGCGCTTATTGGTATGGTCAACTTGATAGTCAGTTTTTCGCTGGCGTTATTTGTTGCTTTACGTTCAAAAGAAGTGCGTTTCTTTGAATGGAGTCGTCTCACAAAGCTAGTTTTTGGACATATCATTAGCCATCCTTCTGACTTTTTCTGGCCACGCGACAAGCCAATGAAATATGCACGAATCGATAGTCAAGGTCACATGATATTTGATGACACTTCAGCACAAAAAAATGGAAAAGCCATACCAAGCAATTATGTGGTACGCCGATTGTCTGATGTCAGAATATTACCCGAGTCTAAGCAAGCAGTAGCGCAAAACGCGGAAGCGAGTACAGACATATACTATGACAGTCAACCACAAGGCGATCACACCCAACCTCACAACTCTCCTAAGAAGGTTGTCAATCTTGATGATGGTCTGGCAGATGAAGAGCTAAATAGCACGCCTTATACCGACGATATCCAATATGACAAAGTCACCAAGACGCTCAATACCATCGATAATGAGGATACTGTTGGTCACAAGTCAAATCATGCGGATGCTGACGGCAAGTCTACTGTCGATGCCAAAACACCTTTGCCAAAACCTAAAAAGCCGCCAAAGCTGCCTGATTAAAAGGCTCGCTTGGGCGGCTTTATGCTTGGTGAATTATTGAGATTAAAACTATTTGGTACAAGGCCTGAAACACTCACACAACTTAGCTAAAGCTTTTACCCCTTAATCTTGAAAATATGGACGTAGAAGCAAAACTCTCGCACAGCTCAACAAACTTAGGATTCAAAAATCATCTAAAATAATGAAGAGCGGGCTCAATAAGATATTGGGATAGATCACTAAACAAGGACAAGAATGAATATAGCCAGCCATAGCAAACTGGAAGAATCTATGAAGGACGTTGCATCAACCTCCCTTGTAAGACTCATCTATGTTAGTAGAGTTAATACCACCGATAGATCTGTATTTGAGCATATCCAAAGACACTCGCATGTCTACAATAAAAATAATAAAATTGCAGGTTTTCTATGCAATGATGAAAAAAGCTTCCTTCAATGCTTAGAAGGCGCAAAAGACGTTGTATTTTCTCTTATGCAAAGAATATTTAAAGATAGGAACCATAAAAAAGTAGACGTCGTTGCTGTTGAGCAGGTCAGTCAATGCCGCTTTGAAGATTGGCGTATGCACAGTCTTAACTTAAGCGCCAGCAATTGGCATAGACTGTCTGATCATGCGCAGTTAGGAGAGATCTCACCATTCAAACCAGAACACTGGCCATACTGGTTTATTGAATACTTTATTGAATGTGTGAGGAAGTTCGAATACTCTAACATCAGTCATGACACAAACTACATCACCTTTGATGACTTAGGTTACTCTGAGCTTGAAGAAAAGTTAACTCAAGATAATATCTTATTATTTATATTTCTTGGGCTACTGGTCGCGTCAACCGCCGCTGTCCTATTATTCAGGTACGACGTTATTCCTTAATGACTCAGTTAGACACCTTATGAATCATTTGAGCATAACTCAATCATCTGAGTATATCTCAGTAGAACCATCAAAACAGGGCTGTTAATTAATCAATAGCCCACTTGAAACAGACGGCTTTTGCGGACCTATTTAAAAAGATTATTTAGGCTTTTATACTAAGGTATTTGTAGTCCGGGTATTTGTAGCCTACGTTATGAACTCGGGCACTGTGCACTTGAGGCTATTACCTTGCCGTCGCTGAGACGATACGCCAACAGACAGTTGCCCCATACACACCCACCATCGAGTGCACGCGCATGTGGTAAATCAATCTCGCCTTGTAGCGCGGCCCAATGACCAAATAGTATCTTACGCGTGCGCGGTACTTGCCACTCAAACCATGGTAAAAAATCGGTTGGCATAGGCTCATCTAGCCCAGCATTAAAATCAAACTCAAGCAAACCATCCTGCTGACACAGGCGCATACGAGTAAAGTAATTGGCAATTGCTCGCATTCTGGTAAAGCCTTCAATACCTGAATGCCATTTATCGGCTTTTTTACTATAGAGATTTGGCAGTAGTTCATCAAGCTGCTCTAAGCTCCCTTGCAGCTGCGATTCTAGCTCTTTTGCATATGTTGCTGCTGCCTCAATACTCCAATGTGGTGGAATCCCTGCATGTACCAACACCGTATGCTCATCTGGATACGCCAATATCGGCTGCCTGCGTAACCACTCAAGCAATTCATCACAGTCATCCGCTGCAAAAATTGGCGCAGTTTTGTCTTTGCTCTTGAGTTTTGCAGCGCCGCGCCAGACTGCAATTAAATTGATATCATGATTGCCTAATACCGTTGCTGCAGCGCCCTGCTCACACAACGCTTTGACGTCGCGTAAGGTATTTAATGAGTCCTCACCACGCGCTACCAAATCACCGGCGAACCATAACTTGTCTTGATTAGGATCAAAATCTAATGTCTTTAGTAATTGTAGATAAGCCGCGTGGCAACCTTGTAGGTCACCAATGACATATTGATGGCGAAAACTCATAATCCCTCTATGATTTTTATATAATAATTGGTCATTATTTACATTAAACGTCTATTGACGAGCCTGATTGCTTAGATTGACAAAATCTGTAACGCTCAACGTCTCAGGACGTGCCTGTGGGTCGATACCGCAAGCGGCAAAATCATCCTCACTCAGCGTCGGCAGCAAGGTTGATTTTTTGAAGATAGCGCGAAGCGTCTTGCGACGATGGTTAAAGGTCTCACGTACCACAATGGCAAAATACTCTTCATCCTCTGCTACTATCGGTTTGTCAATATGCGGCGTTAGGCGAAAAACGGCACTGGTGACTTTGGGCGGTGGATTAAAAGCGCCGCGAGGCACAGTCAGCAAATAATCTGTATCACAGTAATACTGCATAATCACAGACAGACGACCGTAAGTTTTGCTACCAACGTCGGCTGTGATGCGCTCAACCACTTCTTTTTGTAGCATAAAGTGCATGTCTTGAATGACATCAGCAAACTCAAGCAAATGAAACAAAATAGGCGTTGAGATGTTATATGGTAAGTTCCCGACGACACGTAGCTTACCGCGCTCCTCGCTGTAAAGCTCACGATAGTCCACATGCATGGCGTTATCTTTAATAATCGTAAAATTTGGATGGCTATTGGCACCAATACGAATGCGCAAGCTGTCTGCCAAATCGCGATCCAACTCTACGACTGTCATCGCATCTACTTCTGCCAATAAAGGCTCGGTCAATGCGCCCATACCAGGCCCAATCTCAATCAAATTGTCATCGCGCTCGAGACGAATGCTTTCCACGATTTCGCGAATGACGCTGGTATCATGCAAGAAGTTTTGACCAAAGCGCTTACGCGGTTGGTGCTTGGCTGTACGTAAACTGTTAGAAATGGCTTGAGCATCAAATGTAGAGTTGGACATAAGAGAGTCTTAATGGATAAAAGATAAATGAGAGATGATAGCAATGTGCTGGTGTTATAATGGCAAATTATAACACAGCTCATAATTAGGCTGTGTTTTTGAGGTAGTTTATCTATAAGTCATCTAAAATGTATCACAACCGACATGGCACTTTTTTGTTCTCGAACCATCTAGCATAAGACCCATAATGGGAATAAGGATGGTACCCTAATGAGGACTTGAACTCTTGGCTGTGAGCTAATGGTATTAAGGTTTCAACTTGCTGAGATAGCCACAGTGTACTTCATGATGTACTTACCATAGATATTCTATCTATGATCGGTGCGCTAGTGAGGACTTGAAGAGACCATCCCAGATTCTGTGTAACTGACGTTTAGATTAAATACTTACACAAAATTTAGGAAGGTCTCCCAGATTCTTATCAAAGACTTCATCATCTATTATTCGCCAAACGGCAACTTGCTGATGGTCTTTGGTGGTGACTAGATTTAAAGTTTGTTCAATCATTGCTTGAGGTCTCATATCCTTATGATGTTTATTTGCTTCAAACCCAGTTACTTTACACTTAGCGGTTTAATTAAGCTACTTACTTGAGCTATTTGCTTCAGTTATTAGGCTTGGCTACTTACTCAACTTCAATATTCTAAAGGCGCCCTGAATAACTAAAGCAAATACGATGCTACCAATAATCAAATCAGGCGTACTAGAGTGTAACCAATTAACCAAAATCCCTGCAACAATTACCCCTAAATTGATAATCACATCGTTTGAAGTGAAAATCATACTGGCTTGCATATGGGCTTCTTCTTCTTTGCTTTTCGATTTTTGTAGTAAATAGAGGCAAATCAAGTTTGCAATTAGCGCAAGAATCGATATGACTATCATGGTAGAAAAGTCAGGTAACTGCTCATTGCCAAAGAAACGTCTTAGTACTTCTAAAAAACCAAGAATCGCTAGCGTAATTTGAAAATATCCGGCAATTCTAGCAATCCGTTTTTTCTTAATGACCGTTCCACCGACCGCAAATAAGCTAATTCCGTACACGAAGCTATCTGCTAACATATCTAAGCTGTCGGCGACCAACCCCATCGAACGAGAAATCAGTCCCGTGCTCATTTCAATAATAAAGAAAGCAAAGTTAATGACCAGCACTATCCATAGTAGCTTTCTTTGCTCAGCATCTTTTTTGTGACTAGAGTCAGCATCAATTTTAAAATTATTGTTGGGATCAGAGGGGTCAATGGTTTCGGTCGAGAGTAGGGTGTCTCCTAATTTTAGGTCATGAATAGCAGTCTCTATCCCTTCTATATTATCATGATGAAACACAGTTAATTGACGGTTAGGAATGTCGAACTCAAGATGTTCAATATTCGAGTGGCCCTCTAATTTCATTCGGATTAGGTTTTCCTCCGAAGGGCAGTCCATCTTCGATATTTTAAAAGTTGTTTTATTCATAGCTACATTTATATCCGGGTGGTGGTTCAAAAAGTAGGCTGAAAAAAAAGATAAAAAAAGATAAAAAAAGAAGTCCGAAGTTGCTAAAGTGAGTTTACCAAGACAAACTTCACAACAAGGACTTCTTACATGGACAACCTAACCGAACTATACTGCCATATTGACGACTTTTATCAGCAATTCAAACCTGAGTTTGACGCTCATTTAATCGCAACGGGACACCAAAGGTTAAGAGCATGCCAGATAAGTGTAGCAGAGATTATGACCATCTTGGTACTGTTTCATCAACTGCGGTATCGACAGTTTAAGGCGTTTTACTACCATCACATGCTTGGCATGATGAAACGGGCGTTTCCAAATCTGCCGAGCTACTCGCGATTTATAGAGCTTGTGCCGCGCAGTATCATGCCACTGTGCAGCTACTTGCAAAGCATGATGGGCGACTGTACGGGCATCAGCTATATTGATTCAACCAAGATAGCAGTTTGTCATAACAAGCGTATCTACCGTCATAAAGTCGTTAAGGGACTTGCAACCCGAGGCAAAAGCAGCATGGGCTGGTTCTATGGCTTTAAGCTGCACGCCATTATCAATCATAAGGGCGAGCTTGTATCTGTTAAAGTCACTGCGGGTAATACGGATGACAGAGTGCCTGTTAAGGATATGGCAACGCCTGTGTTTGGCAAGGTGTTTGGGGATAGAGGCTATATCAGTAAAGCCCTAAACGAGTGGCTCACAAAACACAATGATACCACGTTGATAACCAAACTTCGGCGTAATATGAAACCCCAATTACTCAAGCCGATAGATGAGGCGCTACTCAATCATCGCTCTTTGGTTGAGACGGTGTTTAGGGAGCTGAAAAACTTGTGTCAGATTGAGCATTCACGCCATCGTAGTGTGACGGGTTTTATTACAAACTTGCTGTCAGGTTTGATTGCTTATTGCTGGTTTCCCTATAAACCCACCATCAAAAACATGCCTCAGCAGGGACAGGTAGCCACATTGTAAATAGTATCAATGAGTTACAATGTGGCTTATCCCGAACTGGGGTTAAGTAGTTAAATGAATAGTAATAAATAACGTTAAACCAAGGATTTAGCGTCTATATTAAAAAGGCTATTTAGTAAGATTGAAAAAGACAACGTCCTATTATCAAAGGACGTTGGCTTTTTAATGGGTAGAAATGATGTGGAATTTATCTACATTTAAACGATTAATTTAGCGCGGTTAAGGTTTGCTCAAACGCTGCGCGCCCGATTTCACCCACTTGCTGATTGACCAATTGCCCGTCTTGATAATACAGCAATGCTGGCGGACCAAATAGTTTATAACGCGCTAAGATTGCTTTTGAATCAGCCGTAGTCTCCGTGATATCAAGTCTGACCAATTGCCAATCTTGCATTTGCGCAGGGCGATTATGAAATAAGTTTTTCTCCATAGTCCGGCATGCAACACACCATTCGGCGGTGACATCGACCAGCACTTTAGGATTGGCGGCGACAATGGCATCTAACTCAGCCAGCGTCGTGACCGTCTTATCGGTTGCATTACTGGTGGCTGGTTGACCAGCAGTTGTCTGCAGCACCGGAACCGCAGTTAGGGAGGCAAGCGGATGCAAGCTGTCGTCATTGCCCAATGCGGCGCCGACGATTAAACACGTCGCCCAAATACCAGCGATTAAGCCTAGCGCTTGGGTCAGCATCCGACCTTTGCCTAGCCAGCTCCACGCCCACATCGCCACGACCATAAACCACAGCGCCCAAACCATCAGCATCACAGGCGAGATAAAGACGCGTTCAATTAATAACAATGCCACGGCAAAAAGCAACAAAGCAAAGCCCTGCTTGACCCAGTTCATCCACTCACCCGCTTTTGGCATGATTTTACCTTGGGTCGCGCCGATTAAAATAAGCGGCGCTGATAAACCAAAACCGAGCATAAATAAAGCCGCAAAGCCAAGTAATGGACTTCCAATCGTTGATACAGCAAGCAGCGCCCCAAATAAGGGTGCCGAAACACAAGGCGATACCACGAGCGCCGATAAGAATCCCGCAATTAAACTGCCGCCCGTACTACCAAGCTTGCTATCCCCCGCTTGGCTTAGACCCTGCATTTTACTACTGATAAATCTCGGCAGACGAATGCTAAATACGCCCAACATATAAAGGGCTAATAAGACAAAAACGATGGCAAACCCAATTAAAATAATCGGATTTTGTAGCCAACCGATAATGCCTAACGATTCGCCAAATACCGCAATGACCGCGCCTAAAATACCATAAGCGATGGCAACACCAATAGCGTAGCTGGTCGTTAAAATAACACCGCGTTTTACCGTTGGATTGTCTTCACGCGCGACGATATTGGCAACAATCGGTAGCATCGGTAACACGCATGGCGTCAATGCCAAGACCAACCCTGCCAAGAACAATAACACCAATGCCAACCACGGATGCGAAGCTAAGCCAAAAGGGTCGCTATCAATCGTGTTATCACCAACAACGGTATTGTTTGTTGCAGCAGCATTATTTATGACAGCGTCATTGTTCGCTGCTTCACTTGTGACATTATCGCCTACCACTTCTTCATCGGCTCCAGAGATGGTATTGATTGCACCAAGCTCTGCATCTAACGCTTCGTCATCTAACAATGCATAATCAATCACCTCGTCATCTGGCGTAGTTTGCTCTGTAGCAAGACTATTGGTAACTGTCCCATCTGTAGAGGCTTGCGCAGTTTCTACATTGCTGTTATTGCTCGCAGAAACTGTAGCAGTACTACTTGAACTATTGGCTGCCGATTGTGAAGCAGCAGCGATATTGACTGTGGTTTTTATTTTCTCCGGTGGATAGCATAGACCCGCTTTGGCACAGCCTTGCCAACCTATTGTCACGGCGGCATTATTTATCGCCTTGCCATTACTACTACTCAAAATGGTAGTAGCAACCATATTGGCTTGGTCAAAGACCAATACTTGACCAAAGGTCGGATCATCTATGGAGATAGGCTTTTGGCTAAAGCTAAAAGGTGCAGCGCTCACGCCAGCAGGCAACGTTAGCTTAATTTGGTCTTTATAAACATAGTGCTCAGGCGTAATGTCAAAGTTAATGGCTAAGCGCGTGCCATTATTGACAGGTTTACTACTGCTACTGACCTGAAACGCTTCATCAACAGGCAAAAATTTCGGTTGGGTCGCGCTTTTATCACTGCTAAATAAATCGCCCAATCCTGCCGCTTGCGATGCCACTGGCACGGCCGTCAGCCCAGTCGCTGCTAGCCCTGTCAATAATGAACCCGCGCTGAAAGCGAACGCCAACAGATAAGATTTTTTCGACGATTTATTTTGCGTTAATGACGGAGACTTTTCTGCGCTCTTAAGGGACATGAAGGGCTACCTATTATTTCCAATATTCGAATTGACCAATTCACTGTCTGTATGGACTTGTCTATTTACAACCCCAGTTCGGGATAAGCCACATTGTAACTCATTGACACTATTTACAATGTTGCTACCTGTCCCTGCTGAGGCATATTTTTGATGGTGGGTTTATAGGGAAACCAGCAATAAGCAATTAAACCTGACAGCAAGTTTGTGATAAACCCCGTGACACTACGATGGCGTGAGTGTTCGATTTGGCACAAGTTTTTAAGCTCCCCAAACACCGTTTCAACCAAAGAGCGATGATTGAGTAGTACCTCATCCATAGGCTCAAGTAAGGGGCTGTCCTAGATAAGTAAAATTATTTAGGATAGCACTATGAGAAAGAGTAAACTAAGTTGGTATAAACAAAACAGACTCATCGAGCTATTTGTTGCCGGTTCTACCGCGAGAACAGCAGCAAGCTTAGTTGGTGTTAATAAAACCACAGCCAGTTATTACTTTCATAGGCTAAGACTGCTTATTTACGAGAATAGTCAAGACCCTGGTCTATTTGAAGGCGAAATCGAAGTAGACGAATCATACTTTGGTGGCACTCGTAAAGGCAAGCGAGGGCGAGGTGCTGGTAGCAAAGTGCCCGTGTTTGGTCTATTAAAGCGTAATGGCAAGGTCTACGCTTGTATTATACCCAATGCTAAAGCAGATACTTTGATCCCCATTATAAGAGAAAAAGTGAAGCCTGATAGCATTGTTTATACTGACTCATTTAAAAGCTATAACGCATTAGATGTCAGTGAGTTTACTCATTATCGTATTAACCACTCCAAAACCTTTGTTAATGATAAGAATCATATTAACGGTATAGAGAACTTTTGGAACCAAGCTAAACGGCATCTACGTAAGTTTAACGGAGTTCCAAAAGAGCATTTTCACCTTTATTTAAAGGAATGTGAGTGGCGTTTTAATCACAGTGACCCAAAGTCGCAATTACTACAATTAAAACAATGGGTTAAACAGGGTTTGAGCTAGTTATCTAGGACAGCCCCAAAATGACCAAACCTAATCCAAGAGTATTAGAAGTAAAAGGCGTATTCGTTGAGCCTGCATCGGCGGCTTCAATCGGCGGTGCAATCCGTGATATTAAAGCAGGTAAAATCGCTGAAGGTTCGGTGATCGTTTGCACAGTGACGGGTAATGGTCTAAAAGATCCTGACACTGCGATCAAACAATGTGCCGATGCCGTGATGCTCACCATCAATGCCACATTGGATGATGTCAGAACATCAATCCTATCAAATATGGAAAAATAATTTTTCATGCTTTGCTCAGAAGAAAATACTTAAAAAGCCAACCAACTGCGGTTGGTTTTTTTTATTGCATCGTGCAGAATATAAACTGTATAAGAATAATTCCTATTTACAAACAATTTGATACAGTTTGATTTGTTTTGGTGCAAAATCAATAAATCGCCCAATATTTGTGCAATACAATAATGCTTCAAAGTTGGTTTTGTAAGTTATTGCAGTTTTATTGCAAAGAAATAAGATAAAACAGTAACTTAATAAAGTTGGCACGCCCTTTGCTATTTCAATAACAAGTTCAGAGTCAAATCATTTCGATTTGAACATTTGTAATAAACAGCTTGGGGGAATACCAACATGAACTTTAAACTTTCTACATTAGTGGCTGCATCTTTACTCACTTGTGCAAGTGGCTTGACTATGGCAGCTGAAAGCGATGTATCATTCTCTGGTACTGCAGCAATGACTTCAGATTACCGCTATCGTGGTATGACACAAACTGAAAGCGACCCTGCCGTTCAAGTTGGTTATGGATTAACCCATAGCTCTGGCTTATACGCAGGTGTCTGGGGCTCGAATGTCGGCTTTGGTAGCTCATTAGAGCTCGATCCATATGTAGGTTATAGCACTGAACTTGGCTCTTTGGCGTCTAAACCAGTTTTAGATGTCGGTTTATGGTACTACGGCTATCCAAGTGCTTCTGATTTGAATTGGCTTGAGCTGTATGCACGTCTAGGTTTTGCAGACACCATCACTGTTGGTGACAGTTTGCTTGCAAGCGTGAATTTCACTAATGATTTTTTTGGCTTAGATACTGATGCATGGTATTTAAACCTGACTTATAGCATGCCATTGAGCGCATCTTTCGGTGGTGTAGCAAGCTTAGGTTATACCACTGCTGACGATTATGATTTCAGTGATAACGCTAGTGGCGATGATAACTACATCGACTGGAAAGTTGGTGTGACTTACAGCTTTGCTTCTGTTGAAGACCTGTCAGCTGAGCTTGCTGCTGTCGGCACAAATATTGACGCCGACACCAACCCGTACAAACGTGGTGTAGAGACTGGTGCTGTATTTACAATTACTAAAGCATTCTAAGTTGTAAATAGCATAGGCTAGAAAATTAGCCTTGCGATAAAAAAATCCTGTCTTACTTCAAGGCAGGATTTTTTTATGGAGAATTGGTTCTAAATACGTCTTGGCATGTTAAATGCTTAATATTTATATCGAATAAAGATTGTTTGAATAGATTAAAAAGAAGGGGCTGTCCTAGATGAGTAAAATTATTTAGGATAGCACTATGAGAAAGAGTAAACTAAGTTGGTATAAACAAAGCAGACTCATCGAGTTATTTGTTGCCGGTTCTACCGCGAGAACAGCAGCAAGCTTAGTTGGTGTTAATAAAACCACAGCCAGTTATTACTTTCATAGGCTAAGACTGCTTATTTACGAGAATAGTCAAGACCCTGGTCTATTTGAAGGCGAAATCGAAGTAGACGAATCATACTTTGATGGCACTCGTAAAGGCAAGCGAGGGCGAGGTGCTGGTAGCAAAGTGCCCGTGTTTGGTCTATTAAAGCGTAATGGCAAGGTCTACGCTTGTATTATACCCAATGCTAAAGCAGATACTTTGATCCCCATTATAAGAGAAAAAGTGAAGCCTGATAGCATTGTTTATACTGACTCATTTAAAAGCTATAACGCATTAGATGTCAGTGAGTTTACTCATTATCGTATCAACCACTCTAAAACCTTTGTTAATGACAAGAATCATATTAACGGTATAGAGAACTTCTGGAACCAAGCTAAACGGCATCTACGTAAGTTTAACGGGGTCCCAAAAGAGCATTTTCACCTCTATTTAAAGGAATGTGAGTGGCGTTTTAATCACAGTGACCCAAAGTCGCAATTACTACAATTAAAACAATGGGTTAAACAGGGTTTGAACTAGTTATCTAGGACAGCCCCAAAAATTATTACCGTAAGTTTCATAACACCAGAGCGGTAAGTGGAGCCGTTTATAAAAGTGGCGCGATTAATAGTCGTATACCAAAAACATATACGTTTAACATTGTTCATTGTATAAACACAGATAAAGAAAACAACTATGACTGAATCTACCGACAGATTAGATAGTACTAAATTGAATAGCGTTGAATCGGCTAGTACTAATATTGCTGACAATAAAGTACCTATAGCTGTGAGTAGTACTCATCAATCGATTGACTCTAAAACCATGAATCATACGCCTAAAGCTATGTACGTGACTTCAGGCAACTCAATAACACCTAAAGATAAGTTGGACAAAATGCCAAAAATGGTTGCCAATGGCAGTCGCGCTTTTATCTGGTATTTGTTGGCGATAATGGTATTAATACTTGATCAATGGACTAAGTGGTTGGCCCAAACCACATTAGCGTTCAATGACCCCGTACCGGTCATTGAACCATTTCTCAACTGGACACTCGCTTATAACTATGGGGCAGCATTTAGCTTTTTAGCCAACGCTGGCGGTTGGCAGAAATGGTTTTTCTCAGGCTTAGCTTTTGTAATGGCTATCTTTTTAACGGTTTATTTAATCAAAGCGCCACGTGCAGCCAAGCTATTATCTATGGGGTTGGCCTTAATGCTTGGTGGTGCGATTGGCAACTTAATCGATCGTTTAAGAATTGGTAAAGTGGTTGACTTTATCCATGTGCATTATGCTGATGTCTGGAATTATCCTCTTTTCAATGTTGCAGATATAGGTGTCTGTGTCGGTGTAGCGTTGATTATAATTGATATGATATTTTTGGAAAGTAAGCGTAATGAATAAACAAGTGAATATTGATCAGTACAAATAAAAAGAACTAGCGTCATAGTCACTCTATACGGAAAAATACTTTTTATACTTGAGTATGTTTATAAAATGTGAACTGGAAGGTAATGTATGACTGGTATAGGTACTCACTCATTTTAGGTCTTAAAACTCAATACTTAAAAGCTCTGCGTAGAGCCATTATTATAGAGAAATTGAATAATCCATAAATTCTTTATTGATAATAACAAAAGGAAAATACAGTGTCACAGACTCAGCCAACTATTGAAAAAATTCACAGCCTTAGAAAAAAAACAAGAGACAGCGTTAAAAAGTCTTACCCTTATATAGTCGATACACTCTAAAAATGTCATAGCACTACTGGGATGAATTTTGCGCAGCCTCCTATCGTGCGCTCAAAGAAATTTGAAGCGGACTATAATAATTACCATCGTTTGTCAGGCGAGGGTAAGCGGGATACAGACACATTCAGAAATGAAATGAAGAATTTTATTACTATGTATCCTGAAGATTTTGAGAAAAAACCGCTAGAAAATTATTTGAAATAACAGCTATTAATGGCACTCCATTAACATTTCTGTAAGTACATTACCGTTAAATGATTACCCTGCGCAGCAAGATAGCTCTTTAACGTCTTTGCTAAAGGTTTGAGCGCATAACTTCAATCCTTCAACCATCGTCAAATACGGAAATAGTTGACCTGCCAATTCTTCGACTGTCATTTTATTATGAATAGCAAGAGCCGCACTTTGAATCAGTTCTCCGCCTTCATGGGCTAAAATTTGTGCGCCTATCAGTTTTCCCGTGGATTCTTCAGCTACCAACTTGATAAAACCATCCGTTTCAAAATTTGCTAAAGCTCTTGGTACGTTTTCCATATCAAGTACACGACTTATCGTATTTATTCCTACCGCTGAAGCTTGTACTTCGGTTAGACCTACCGTAGCAACTTGTGGGTCGGTGAATATAACAGCAGGCATGGTAGATAAGTCGAGTTGCGCATTTCCACCTGTCATATTAATTCCAGCCCTACTTCCGGCAGCAGCAGCAACATAAACAAATTGTGGCATATTGGAGCAATCTCCAGCGGCATAAATGTTAGCTGTTGATGTTTCCATCATACTATTAACAACAATGGCACCACTTTTATCTGTTTCAACACCAACATTTTCTAAACCAAGCTTTCCAGTATTTGCATGGCGACCCGTAGAGATAAGCAATTTTTCAGCGATTAATGTTCCTTCGTTAGTTTCCAATGAAAAACCATTGCTATCATAAGAAACATGACTTGCTTGCGTATTATTAAGTACCCTAATACCTTCTTTTTCAAAGCACTCTGCCAGTTTTTCACCTAATAACGGATCTTCAGCATATAAAAGGGTATGTCTGGCTAGAATTGTCACACGGCTACCTAAACGGGCATAAGCTTGCGCAATTTCCAGAGCAACAACGGAGGAGCCGATGACAACTAGACTACTCGGTAACTCTTCTGCAAATAAGGCTTCTGTTGATGTCCAATAAGGTGTATCAACTAAACCCTTAATTGGCGGAATGCTTGGTGTAGAGCCTGTTGCAATTAAAATGCGATCTGCAACCAGCTCTTCTTCACTACCATCAGACTTGTGAACTAGCAAGGTATTTTGATTTTTAAAACGTGCATAACCTTTAAGTAAAGATAGCGCGGGATTACTCTCTAAAATACGTTGATATTTAGCATCGCGTAGTTCTTCGACGCGAGCGTTTTGCTGATGTGCTAATAAGGAGCGGCTAAGTTGTGGCTGAATATTTTCTAAACCATCAAACGGGTTAGTACGTTGCTGATGCGCTAATTGCGCAGCACGGATCAATATTTTTGAAGGAACACAGCCGACATTTACACAGCAACCTCCGATTACATCGGCTCCTTCAATGATAGTAACTCTTGCTCCGCCTTCTGCTGCTTTAATCGCACTGGCAAAGGCCCCTGAACCACTACCAATAATGGCTACATGTAATTGTTCTGGCTGGATGTCATTTGGCGAGCAACAACTATTCGTTGACATATTTTATTCCTCTTAAAAAGTTAAGCGGTACAAGTTTCATCATCACAGCGTTTATTCGCAGGAGAAACCATGTCCCAAATTGATACAGCAACCATTAGTCCTAGCCCCGTATAAGTAACGTATGAACTCCACCCGTACTGGAACCAAGGGTATAAAGAGAGTAAAACCAAAATGGGGCCAATTGAACCGATAAAACTACGGTGCCATTGACGATGGCTAAACCAGCCTAAGATATTCATTGCCAGCGCTAATACTGCAAACAGTGGTAACAACGTATTGATAAATACCCCTTCCCACTGACTAAGAAATCCCATCCCAATTGCCGCACCAAGACTAGCTATCGCGGGAAAACACATGGCGCATCCCATTGCCGAAACAAGTGCACCTATAGAGCCTGCTTTATCTCCGATACGCGTAACTAGTTCTAAGGGGCTAAATATTACTTATTTTCACTTTTTAAATTTGAAGGGTAGCCAGCGTTGGTAGTCGCTGCAATTAATGCATTGATGTTGGTTTTAGTGTCATCAAAAGAAACAACAGCTAGCTTAGGCTTGTAGGTAACTTTCGCATTTTCAACGCCATCAACATTTTCTAATGACTTTTTAACTGTGATTGGACATGTCGCACAGTTCATCGTTGGCACTTCCAGTGTAACTGTTTTTACTTCAGCAAAAGCACCAAAACTAGAAAGTGAAAGCAGTGCGGTTAATAATAATTTTTTCATAATTAGCTCCAAATTTTAAAATGTTATAAATTTCTTGATCTGTATATTAAGCAAACAAAAGTATCCAATAATTACTGGTCACTAAAATTGTCGCAACTATAGCGCTCAGCCAGAAAATGACTTTTCGTTGTTGCTGTTTCTTAGGAATTGCACAGGCCGTTCCCGGCTCACACTCTTCTACAGGACGGTAAATTTTCCAACCTGAGTAACCAAACAACAACACTACAAATGCGATAAATAATGGCCTATAGGGTTCAAATGCAGTTAAATTACCAATCCATGAGCCACTTACCCCAAGTAATAACAGGAGCAAAGGACCTACACAGCATACGCCTGCGCCTAATGCTGCTATGATGCCTCCTATCATTGGAAGGTTTGATTCTTTTTGATTCATATAGATACCTCATTAGATAATGCAAGTGTATTGCATGTACCTAAGTACGGAGTCAAGGGTGATTTATAAAAAATTTATCTTTGATAATCTGCTACGACAGATACGGGGAATAAGCTAACTTGAATTAAGGCGCAGAAGTAAAATTGGATATGCTGTTTTAGTGGGAAATGGTAGTTAAGTGAATCATTTACTTCGGTTGCAACGAATCAATTATTGGGCAGTGGCTATCGTCATCATTATTTTGGCATTGTCCTAAATGTTCTTCCAAAGCGTGTTCTAACAACAACAAGTCAGCCAGCTTTTTTTGTACTGCGATCAGTTTTTTATTAGCTAATTCTTGTACTTTACTACATGGACTATCGTTTAACGCAAGTAACCCTTCAATCTCATTTAGCGTAAAACCTAATTCTTGAGAACGCTTGATAAAATGTATTCTATTTACCGTTTCTTTCGGGTAATGTCTATAGCCCTGCATAGGCTTTGGTGGTTGTTTAATTAAGCCTTTGCGTTCATAAAAGCGAATTGTTTCGACATTTACACTCAGTTCTTTAGCCAACATACTTATGGTTCGTTTAGACACGTTATCAATTACCTTACTGACTTTTTGTTTACTTACTTTATATCTAATTAAAGTGACCATCAATGAATACCAGTTTAAACATCGCTAATTGATTTTGTTTTTTCTTCTATTAAATAAGTAAAGTTACCGTTGTTACAACAATATTAAACCACAACAATGTATGGTTTATCCTTTTTCATTATCAAAGTCCAAATTAGTGTTATTACATGCAGTTCTACATGAGTATACCCCACTGGAACCACCCAAACAGACCTTATAACTAATTAACAGACCGCTTAAAACAGACTGGTATAATGGAACCACTTATATTAAGTCGTCTTTGATTATTTATAAATAGGTATTATTCACACTAAAATAATCAAGTACGACGTGAACAATACCTATACGGCGATGAGCCATAACAAATATATCAATTAGTAAGCGACTTATCCGCCATTTCATTAGCCATCTTCAATGCTTGGTATAAACTCGTCGCACTTGCGCCGCCGCGTCCCGCCAAGTCTAGCGCCGTACCATGATCGACAGAGGTGCGAATATAAGGCAGTCCTAAGGTGAGATTTACCGTATCACCAAAGCCGTGTGATTTGAGTACGGGCAACCCTTGATCGTGATACATGGCGATGACTGCATCGCAGTTTGCTAAGTGTCTGGGGGTAAACAGCGTATCGGCTGGCATCGCCTCTGAAATATTGACGCCTGCATCGGTGAACTCTCGTAAGACTGGATTGATAATCTCAATCTCCTCCATACCCAAATGCCCGCCCTCGCCTGCATGTGGATTGAGACCGCACACCAAAATACGAGGCTGCGTGAGGCCAAACTTTTCTCTCATGTCATTGACAACGATTTGTACTGTTTGACGTACATTATCCGCGGTGATGGCAGCAGGTATGTCTTTTAATGGCAAATGGGTAGTGACAAGCGCGACTTTCATCGCTTGATTGGCAAGCATCATCACCACTTTCTCACAGCCACTTTGCTGCATAAAAAACTCGGTGTGACCGCTAAACATAGTGCCATCCAATAGCTTGATACCAGCATCTATCAGCGCTGATTTTTGTAAAGGACCTGTGACGATAGCGGCAACTGTTCCATTTACTGCTAACTGATGAGCAATGTCTAATTGCTGAGCCACCATCGCTGAGTTGGCAATATTGATTTGTCCGCCAGTAACTGGTCCTGCACAAGGGACGTTAAGCAAAATAAAAGCACTATCAGCATCTATATCCTGCTGTGCTATCTGCTCGGCCGCGTCCATATCAAAGTCACCAGCCTCGTTGTCAATGGTTTGCCAAATAGGCACTTCTGTCAACACGCCAGCTGAAACCAACTCCTCTGCACGGACTTGCATCGTGCTCGCATCAGCGGTTACCCAAATGGGACGGTCAAAATCTTGCAGCTTGCCCTCTGCCGCCAGATTCAATACGACATCCATTCCAATGCCCGCAGGTTCACCTGTCGTGATTAATAATGGTCGTTTTTGTTCTGTCATAGCAATAGCCTTATTTTATTTAAATTTTTGATTTTATTATATTTATCGTCAATATTTTCAGTTGTTACGTTTAGACAATGGATGCGGTCTCTTATTTTATGCATAACAATCACTGTAGATTTAGTTGCTTACCCAGCCTAAAAAATCACATTATGTGTTAAACTTTCGCTTCTGATTGTAGCATTTGCAGGCAAATCTAAAACCACGTTTTGGTACATCTACCGTAGAGATGTACCATATCTGTTTTGCGCTACCATCGACATCTTTTTTTATACCCATTTTGACTCATTAGGCACTCATGGCAGAAAACGACAAAACCGACGACTTACTCAATCAGACACCGCCGCACAATATCGATATTGAAAAGGCATTGCTCGCGTCTTTGATGAGTATCGAAGAGGCGTACGACAAGATTGCCGATATCGTCACCAAAGATGACTTTTATGCGGGGCGACATCAATATATTTTTGATGCGATTGCTCACCTTGCAGCCGTTAATGAGCCTTATGATACGGTCATGGTACACGACTGGTTAGAGGCGCAAAAGTTACTCAAAGGTGCAGGTGGGGACAGCTACTTAGCTGATATTTTGAGCCAAAGTCCGGCGACCTTGTTTAACCTGACCGCTTACGCTCAGCGCGTACGTGAGCTCTCAACGCTGCGTCAGCTCATTACCACGGGTAATGATATGCTAGCGCTGGCCTACAATCCGAAAGACCAAAGCGTTAGTGATATCTTGGACAATGTCGAAGGTAAGATATTTAGTATCAATGAGCAGCATAACAAACGCGCGGAACAGCGTGGCCCTGTCGGTATTACTTCGGTCTTAACCAATGTTATCGATCAGATTCAAGAGTTAAAATCCAACCCCGATGGCATGATTGGTTTACAAACGCCATTTGTCGAGCTGAATAATAAAACGCAAGGGCTACAATCAGGCGACTTGATTATCGTCGCCGCTCGTCCTTCTATGGGTAAAACCACTTTTGCAATGAACTTGGCAGAAGGGATTTTATTTAATGAAGATTTGCCTGTTGTGGTGTTTTCGATGGAGATGCCGGCAGAGTCTATTGTCATGCGTTTGCTGTCTTCATGGGGCGCGATTAACCAGACGCATCTACGTTCTGGGCAAATGAATGAAGATGAGTGGGCAAAGATGATGAACGCCATTCAGCATCTACAGTCTAAGCATTTATATATTGATGACAGTACCGCCTTGCCGCCATCCGAGATGCGCTCACGCTGTCGACGTATTGCCAAAAACCATGATGGGCGCTTGGGTGCTATCGTGGTCGATTATCTTCAGCTGATGAAAGTGCCGAGCCTAGATGGCAACCGTGTTGGCGAGATTTCTGAGATTTCGCGCAGTCTAAAGGCGCTCGCACGTGAGCTTGAATGTCCCGTGATTGCGTTGTCACAGCTTAATCGTAGTCTAGAAAACCGTCCAAATAAACGCCCAATTATGTCGGATCTACGTGAGTCTGGTGCAATTGAGCAGGATGCCGATTTGATTATGTTCATCTATCGTGATGAGGTTTATAATGAAAACTCAGACCACAAAGGTGTGGCGGAAATTATTATCGGCAAGCAGCGTAACGGCCCTATTGGTACCGTACGCTTGGGTTTTGAAGGTCAATTCACCCGCTTCATTAATCTAACGCCAGAATACTATCAAGGCGTCAGTTTTGAGAATGATGAGTAATCAGCGTTATAACATTTAAGTCTTAGTAAAATGTAAGCCCATACCGATTTTGGCTTACTCACAAGTTAGTAAGTAGCTTTAACCACATAGCCAGTATAGTATCAACTCCATTGATGCTGTACTGGCTTTATCACTTCATAATTCTACTCATAAAGAAGGCGATTATGCGCACCATTACCATAAAACCAAAAGCCATTACTCATAATCTCAATCAAGTAAAACAACGCGCACCGCAAGCAAAAGTCTTAGCGATGGTCAAATCCAATGCGTATGGGCATGGCGTGGCGGCGGTATTACCAGCCCTGCAGCAAGCAGATGGTATTGGGGTTGCGACTTTAACCGAAGCATTAGAAGCCAGACAATTAGGTTGGGAGAAAACCATTGGTCTAGTAGAAGGGGCATTTAGCGCTGATGAGTGGCAACAAGCCATTGATCATGATATTAGCTGCGTGATTCACCACGGACCACAGTTAGAATGGGCACTACAAAACTTCCCGCCAGCTGGTAGTGCAACTAATGTGGTTTGGCTAAAATATAATACAGGTATGAACCGTTTGGGTTTCAATGCTGAGGGTGTGCTATCAGCAGCCAAGCGTTTGCATGAAGCAGGTTATCAGCTGATCCTAGCCACCCATTTTGCCAATGCTGATGATCATGACCATCCATTAAATGCCATGCAGATTGAGCGCTTCTCAAGCGTACTTGCGACTTTGAAAGATACCATTAGCCTAGATATCAAAGGCTCATTATGCAACTCTGCTGGCATCGTCAACTTCCCAGAGTACCATTATGATTGGGTACGCCCAGGCATCATCTTATACGGTAGCTCGCCTGTCGTCGATAAAAGCGCACAAGAGTTAGACTTGCAGCCCGCGATGGAATTTAGTGCTCAAATTATGGCATTACAAACGGTCAGTGCCAATGATGCGATCGGCTATGGTAGCCGCTGGCGTGCGCAGCAAGACACCAGAACCGCTCTCGTGAGTGTGGGTTACGGAGACGGCTACCCGCGTGTAATAAGTGACGACGCTTATGTCACCGTCATCGATACTAACGACAATCAAAGCTA
Source organism: Psychrobacter sp. AntiMn-1 (assembly GCF_001854065.1). Taxonomy (NCBI): domain Bacteria; kingdom Pseudomonadati; phylum Pseudomonadota; class Gammaproteobacteria; order Moraxellales; family Moraxellaceae; genus Psychrobacter; species Psychrobacter sp. AntiMn-1. The sequence continues at coordinate 619,724 of NZ_CP012969.1, forward strand.
CCGTTGTCCTGTGATTGGGCGTGTGGCAATGGATATGATCGTCATTGATGTCAGCAAAACGCCTGAAAGCCTTGCTTTGGATAGCAAAGTCATGCTCTGGGGCGATGCGCCGCGTGTCGATGAAGTGGCAGGTCATGCTGGAACGATTAGCTATGAGCTGTTATGTCGCCTCAGCATACGTCCAAACCGTACACAGGCATAATCATTAACGGCACAGGCATTAGCATACGAGTACTATGGCTTGCTAATGCGATTTCGGTCTATTTAGCAAGCCATTCGATCTTGATAAAATTGCACGTTTACATTGAAAGTAAATACGCTATACTAAAAGTTTGTTGTCAACCCAGTATACGCACTGACGCGATGATATTGAAGACTGATGACGTTTCACTGACTGCGATCGACTGCTAGGATTACTATGAGTTTGCGCCATTTTTTAACCTTATCTGATTTAACCAAACAAGAACTAGAAAACTTAATCAAACGCGCAAGCGAATTGCGTAAGATGCAACACGCAGGCGAGATATATCAGCCTTTCGTTGGTCGTACGCTTGGCATGATATTTGAAAAATCTTCAACGCGTACCCGTATCTCATTTGAGACCGGCATGGGTCAATTTGGTGGTAATGCTATATTTTTATCACCCAACGATACGCAGCTCGGTCGCGGTGAGCCATTAGAAGACTCAGCACGCGTGATCTCCAGCATGGTTGATATCATTATGATTCGTACCTTTGGGCACGAAAAAGTCGAGACCTTTGCTGAATACTCAAGCGTCCCTATTATCAATGCGTTGACCGATGAATACCATCCTTGTCAATTGCTTGCTGATATGCAGACTTATTATGAGCATCGCGGTAGCATCGAAAATAAGATCGTCACGTGGGTCGGTGACGGCAACAATATGTGCTCGTCATTTATGCAAGCCGCCAATCAGTTTGGTTTTGAATTACGCGTGGCAGCGCCTTATGGGTTCGAGCCTGATCCGAAACTTATGGAACGCTTCTCACATTGCGTGAGCTTGGTCGAAAACGTACAAGACGCAGCCAAAGATTCTAATTTGATTGTCACCGATGTATGGGCAAGTATGGGTCAAGAGTCCGAGCAAAATACGCGCGCACGTCGTTTTGCCCCTTATCAAGTGACGCCGTCTCTACTAGACAAAGCCGACCCTGAAGTGGTGTTTATGCACTGTCTGCCCGCCCATCGTGGTGAGGAGATCTCTCATGATATGCTAAATGATCCGCGCTCTGTTGTGTGGGATGAAGCCGAAAATCGTCTACATGCGCAAAAAGCCTTGATGGAGTTTTTGCTAAAAGACAAAATCAAACTACCTGCCTAACTTACCGTGTAAAAAACAGTAAGATAAGTTATTAGTCCGTTCATAAATAAAAAAGCCGTTCAGATTTGGACGGCTTTTTATCTGTAAAAATGGCTTGAGACTGTATTCTTGAGACTGTATTAGCGCGTAAGCGTTGTTACGCCATCTGCACTGGCTTTTAATAGCACATCCGCTTGGTTTGCCGCAAAGATACCATTACAGACCACACCCACGATATTATTCAGCTCTTTTTCAAGCGCGATTGGATTACTCACATCCAAGTCATAAGTATCTAGAATAACGTTGCCGTAATCAGTGACAAAGTCTTCACGATAGACAGGCTCACCGCCCAATTTTGCTAATTGACGCGCGACATAAGAGCGCGCTTGCGGCAGGACTTCAATCGGCACTGGAAACGCGCGACCTAAGATCTCAACGCTTTTGCTCTCATCAACCATACACACAAACTTTTTGGAAGCAGCCGCGACGATCTTTTCGCGAGTCAATGCACCGCCGCCGCCTTTGATAAGTTGCAAGTGCTCATTGACCTCATCAGCACCATCGATATAAACATCAAGCGTACCAGCAAAGTTTAGATCAACAATTTCGATACCAAGCGCACGCAGTTTGTCTTCAGTCACCTGTGAGCTGGCAACCGCACCAGCAAGCTTCAATTGTGGCAACAACTCAATCAAACAGTTGACCGTACTACCCGTCCCCACCCCAAGTATCATATCATCTTCGATATAGCTTAGGGCAGCGCGGGCGGCGGCTTGCTTTTGTGCTTGCTGATCACTCATCATAAATCCTTGGAAAATAAACGTATGGTCTTAAAAAAAGTAAAAGGCTAAAACAAATAAAATGCGTGGCTATTATAACCGATGATATTGATCGATGTTAGCGCAATCACAATTCTAATTCGGTAGTCATATAATACTTATCTCACAACGTTCTTCACCACACGCTTTCACTTTATATTCATTCAGGCATAAAATCCCAAGAAAACTGCAATTGAGTCTTGCAAGATACTCAAAATCAGCATAGGCTAATCTATTTCATTTTTATATTCATTCTGTTTAGGGATTACTATGCTGTCACACTGGGTACGAGCCATACTACAAGCCACCGTCTATGACGTTGCGATTCAAACACCACTTGAAACGGCGCCCAAGCTGACCCAACGTTTTGCCAATGACATTCGTTTTAAACGTGAAGACTTACAACCTGTCAAATCTTTTAAGTTACGAGGTGCCTACAACCGTATCAGTCAGCTAAGCGATGAGCAAAAAGCGCGCGGCGTTATCTGCGCCTCAGCAGGCAACCATGCTCAAGGCGTGGCTTACTCTGCGCGCAAACTGTCACTAAACAACATCATCGTTATGCCAACGACTACGCCTGATATTAAGGTAGAAGCCGTCAGAGCGCTTGGTGGCAATGTCGATCTGCATGGCGATAGTTTTGATCAAGCAAACCGCTATGCAATAGATCGTGCTGAGCGCGAGGGCCTGACCTTTATACCGCCTTATGATGATGAATTGGTGATTGCTGGGCAAGGAACCATCGCGCTTGAGTTGACCCAACAGTGGCGTAACATGGATTATGTGTTTGTTGCCGTTGGTGGTGGCGGTCTCATCTCAGGTGTCGCCGCATTTTTGGGAGAAGTGGCACCGCATGTCAAAGTGATCGCGGTAGAAGCGGAACAATCAGCTTGCCTAAAAGCCGCACTTGAAACGGGTGAACGTGTCAAACTTGAGCAAGTCGGACTGTTCGTCGATGGCGTGGCAGTCGCGCAAATTGGTGAACTGCCTTTTGACGTCGTGCGTACTCAGAAAAGTGACAATTCAGGCCCTATCGTGGAGCCTAACGTCGTCACCTGTAGCAACGATGAAGTCTGCGCAGCAGTCAAAGATGTGTTTGAGGAGAGCCGCAGTATCGTAGAGCCTGCAGGTGCGTTGGCAGTTGCTGGTATGAAAAAATATATCACAGCGAACAATATTCAAGGCAAAAACTGCGCGGCCATCATTTGCGGCGCTAATATGAATTTTGACCGTCTGCGTTATATTGCTGAGCGCACTGAGATTGGCGAGAAAAAAGAAGCTATCTTTGGGGTTACTATACCAGAACAAACTGGCGCTTTCTTGAACTTCTGCCGCAGTCTGCACGGTCGTAATATTACTGAGTTTAACTACCGTGCCGATAGCAAAAAGTCACCAGACTCAATGGAGCCTGCCTCAATCTTTGTCGGTATTGCATTAAAAGAAGGTGAAAAAGAGCGTCAAACTATTAGTACTCAATTGGCAAATGATGGCTATACCGCTCACGATCTGACTGACGATGATATCGCCAAGTCACATATCCGTCATTTGATTGGTGGTCACGCTAAGGTCGAAAACGAGCAGTTACTACAAGTGATATTCCCAGAGCGTCCGGGCGCCCTGCTGACTTTCTTAGAAAAATTGGGCGATGACTTTAATATCACTTTATTCCATTACCGCAACCATGGTGCCGCTGAAGGCCGTGTACTGGTTGGTCTACAAGCCTCAGAAAGCAACTCTCGTCAGCTACAAGACGCCTTACTAGACATCGGCTATGACTGCACGACGGTCAATGACAATATTGGCTATCAGTTATTTTTGAAATAATGACTTAACGGGATATATTTAGACCTTATTATAAAAGCGACTTGTCATATGATGGGTCGCTTTTTACTTTCTATAATCTGCTACAGACGGCGACGAACACAAAACCTTATTTGTAAATACCAAATATGCCCTCATATTATTTGATATAAAAACAAATACAGAGTGAGCTTTATGAAAAAAAATACTGATGATAACACCCAAGGTTTGGTCAAAATTCGTCTCGATAAATGGTTATGGGCCGCTCGGTTTTACCGCACACGCACCCTTGCCAAGCAAGCCATTGAAAGCGGACGTGTGCATTATGGTGGCAGCCGCGTCAAGACCAGTAAAGAGATTTCAGTCGGCGATGAGCTAACCATTCGTCAAGGCTCAGCGACCGCCATGACTGAAAAGACTGTCATTGTTGAGGCGCTATCTGCACAGCGGGGCAATGCGACCGCCGCTGAGGTGCTATACTCAGAGACCAAAGAGAGCGAAACGCGGCGTGCTTATTATGCTGAACAGCGCAAACTGGCCAACCTTGCTCGTCCTGATAATAAGCCCAACAAAAAAGAGCGCCGTGACTTACAGCGCTTCAAAAGCAATCAAGATTGATACAGCATTACCCTCGCATCACCCAGTTACCTATAGCATTGTCATAAACCCAGTATTAAGTGACGCTATTGTCTAGTCTCTGTCCTTGCCATTCAAGCGATTAAGCGTTACGCTAGTCGTTGGTTCAATCGATTGCATGCTAATAAAAGCCGCATTAACAGTGCTGGTTTCTTATAGCATGTTTTTTTGTTATAGAAGGTCATATTATGCTGATGAAAGCCTGTACTCCCTCGTCTGTATTATTGGTTTGTTTAGGAAACATCTGCCGCTCCCCTACCGCTGAGGAAGTTTTCCGTCAGCAAGCGGCGATTGCTGGACTCTCAATAAAGATAGACTCAGCAGGTACCAGTGATTCACATGTCGGCGACAAACCTGACCCACGTTCGCAGCGCCATGCGAAATCACATGGCTACAAAATTAATAAATTGGTTGCACGCCAAGTCAGCGCCGATGACTTCCGTGATTTTGATTTGATCTTAGCCATGGATTCACAGAATTTGGCTGACCTACAAGCCATTAAAGACGACATGGCAGAGTCAGAAGAGGACTTGGCAAAGCTGGCCCTATTTAGTGAAGAAGACCCTACCTATTGCGGCAGTGATGTGCCAGATCCATATAAAGGCGATAACGATGATTTCGAAGAGGTGATCGAGCGCATCGAATCAAGCGCCCAAGCTTGGATCGAAAGCTGGAAGGCTTGCTAGCTATAAATTCTATATTTCTGCTACTCTTGCATCCGGTATCCTCTATAATATGGTTAATCCTCTATAAAAGAGCTGCAGCGTTAACCGTGCTTGAAGTAACACAGTTACGTCTGTACTCAACTGCCTTGTATCTCTTTTAAATTGAATCAACTATAGCTACCTTATTATTTATTATCCTTTTGCCCCATAGGCTATGTTATGACCCAAGCTGCACGCCTTGATCTCGACGCTCAGACCATGACTATAAATGACTCATCAGCGACTCTGTTAGTCAGTAATTCAGTCGATTTGGCACATAGCAATACGATGGCACTGTCGTGTGTCGCTGACTCTGTAGTGACGTTGACCAATGAGGCACAGCTTGATGACTTTATGGCAACCTATGCAGAGGATGTAGAGCATCAGCTGTCATTATTTGTCTTATCTGGCGGTAGCAATGTTTTATTACCAGCAGCGTTAAATGCAGTGGTATTGCAACCCAAAATGCGCGGTATTCATTTGACTGCACAAACCGACGATTATGTTGATATCGAAGTAATGGCGGGCGAAAACTGGCATGATCTAGTCGTACATACAGTCAATCAAGGCTGGTATGGGTTAGAAAACCTTGCGCTCATACCTGGCCTAACTGGTGCAGCGCCAGTACAAAATATTGGTGCGTACGGTGTGCAATTAGAAGACTGCTTACAATATGTACGCGCCTATCATTTACCGACACAAACTTGGCACCATTTATCAGCGGCCGACTGTCAATTTGACTATCGTGATAGTATCTTTAAACGCACGCCAAATACATGGCTGATCAGCCGCGTGGCTTTTAGACTGCATACAGATCCCACCCATATTTTAGCCAGCTATGGAGATGTACAGACTGTGGCGCAGCGCTATGCGGAACAACAAGAGCGCGAGCAAGCCAATCCTCATGACGTTATGCAAGCCATTATAGATATTAGACAACAAAAGCTACCAGACCCAAAACAGCTACCTAACTGTGGCAGTTTTTTTCAAAATCCTATTATTGGTCAAGATCAATTTACGGCGCTGCAAACAACTTATCCAGCTATCGTTGGTTATCCGATGCCTGACGCGATGGTAAAAGTTGCCGCAGGTTGGCTCATCGAGCAAGCAGGATTAAAAGGGGGCGGCATCGCACCTATCATGACTCATAAACATCAGGCGCTGGTACTGACCAATCATACTCCTTATCAAGCAACTCAAGAAGATGTGGAAACAGCACAGCGCTATATCGCCAACATCGTCTATGAGAAATTTGCAATTCAGCTATCACGTGAGCCAGTTTGGGTGAATGCTGATGGCTCAATTGGATATCCTGAGCATGTGGTCTAAACAATCATGGTCTAAACGCTTATGGCGAAACTATTTGCGTTCAGCCGAACGAATGGTGAAGCTATTCCGTATCATCAATATTACCTTTGTATTAGGCTCGACGTCTGTTATTTTAGTCCTAATCAGTTTGTTCACACCGCTATTTTCACAAGCCGTTGTCTATATATTTGCGCTTCTTCCTTTACCAAAAATGCCTTCTGCTGCTATGAGCTCTCCGCCGACTGCTTACGTGGTATTAGGCGGTGGTCTAACTAATGATAATAACAATCAAATCATCCTCAATCGCTATAGCCTGAATCGTGTCCGTACCGCGGCTGGGGCCTATCACGATCTTCCCTTACCTATTGTACTAAGCGGCGCTGAAGCCCCTTGGCTAGGTCAATGGCTCATTGAGCATGGTATCGATGGGCTGATAAGCGAAAATGCCAGTATGAATACGTGCGAAAACGCCCGTTTTACAGCCAAGCGTATTCCGCTTCATCACGTTTACCTTATTACTGATAGTTATCATATGGCACGTGCGCGCAGACAGTTTGCCTTGAATGGTATTAATAGCACACCGCTTAGCGCACCATTGCCAGTGAGACGCGACTGGATGAAACCTGCGCAAAACCTAAGTCATTCACGGCGGGCTGTTTATGAAATCGCCGCCTATCTACGGGATGTGATACGTCCGCAAATGAACTGTCGTCACGCCGATGATGTGACTTCACAGCAGCTCCTAACACCGCGAGGCAGTGCCAAAAAAGCATCTGATGAATAGGTTTTTATACTAAACGCGCAGCTAATATCGTCATATGATGCTACGCCTCATTCTAATCGCTACAGATCATCCACTGCATTTGCGATGGGTGTATAATAATAAAAGACACTGCTATTGAAGAGAGTTACCATGCTCAGTATATTTTTATTAATCCCATTAAGTCTCATGCTATTTGTGGTTGCCATCTGGGCGGTGCGTTATGCGGTAAAATCAAACCAGTTCGAAGATTTGGACAATGCATCACAGCGTATCATATTGGATGATCGTCAAGAGCGCAGGCAAACCATGCAGGCTCATGAGCGCGCGGTGCAGTCTCAGCCTTCTGCTGATACCGAGCCGTCAGATGATAACGTTGATAAAGATGCGCTCGTTCGTACTGATGTAGAGAAAAACACAAAAATCTAACCTTTATTCTTCTCTCTTTTCATCGTGTAATGATGAGCTTTCGTTAGATAATAATCGTGTCTATAGATACGGCCTTTATGACTTTTAGGAGATGCATCCATGACCATGGCTTTACTTGCTGCGGCATTACTGATGGGGTTTTTTGGCTCGCCGCATTGTTTGGGTATGTGTGGCGGTCTTGTGACGGCATTTGGTCTGTCTATGAAAGATGTCAGTCCTACTAAACGCCGCGCGCTGGTGGCCACCTATCATCTTGGCCGTCTGAGCAGTTATGCACTGTTAGGTCTGCTGGCAGGATTTATCGGTACGACGGTGTTAGAGCCACTCATGAAAGGCAATAGCTTGCCACGTATTTTACTGGGCGCAGTGTTGGTCTTTGTGGGTGTGACCATGCTTGGCGCACCTTTTTTGAATAAGCTCGAGCGTTTTGGTATGCGCTTTTGGCAATACCTCAGCCCGCTACGTCAAAAAGTGTTTCCACTCAATACTTTTCCGCGCGCACTGACTGCTGGATTGTTGTGGGGCTTCTTACCTTGCGGCTTGGTCTATGGCGCCCTACTCATTGCTGTCGTCGCTCACAACCCATTAAGCGGTGCCGCATTGATGTTTGTATTCGGCTTAGGAACCATACCGATGTTAGTTGCAACGCACGAGACAGTCGGCTTGTTACGTGACAAGATTGGTCGTTTTCGCTTAAGGCAGTTAAATGGCGCGGTGATGGTACTCTCAGGTTTGGCAGTTGCTGTCGTTCCTATGGTCATGGCAAACATGCATGGCGGGCATGGTGGTGGACACGCACAGATGGATCATAGTAGCCACTCTGCTATGATGTCTGAGACAGATGCTCATAATATAGATCAGATGAATCACGATATGACGCCAGCTATGGATCATGATATGCAAGACATGGATAATCATATGGATCATAGCATGCATGATATGGGTGATGACGCCACCTCCATGCATCATGGTCAATAATTTCTAACACATAACTCGAGTACTGCGCGGACTTTACCAAGCGTACAAAAACCCCTTAATATCAAAAATGATATTAAGGGGTTTATTGGTTAAGTGATACCTATTTATAGCAATTATTCCTGCCACTGCTCAAGCGTAAACTTGGTTTCTAAATGCTTCTCTAATGCTGGTATATTAAATGCGTCATCTTCACTGACAAAGCTAATGCTAATGCCTGTTTGCCCAGCGCGGCCCGTACGACCAATACGGTGGACATAATCATCTGGTTGATCGGGCAAGGTATAGTTAACGACATGACTGATATCATCAACATGGATACCGCGCCCTGCAACATCTGTCGCCACCAAGATAGACGCGTGACCATCCTTGAAGCGCTGCAAGTATTTCTCACGTTTTTGCTGAATCACATCACCTGAGAGCATGACAATCTTATGCGCTTGACGCAGTTTATGATAGAGACGCTTGACTTGATCTTTGCGATTGGCGAATACAATGACCTTTTCAACGGCCTCCTCACTAATAATACGCTGAAGGGCTTCGAGTTTTTGATCTTCTGTCAGTAAGTAAAAGTGCTGATCAACCAATTCGCTGGTCTTGTGTTCTGGCTCGATTTCCACAAACTGCGGCTCATGCAACCAGCGATACGCCAGATTCATCACATCTTGGTTAAAAGTAGCAGAAAACAGTAAGCTTTGACGGTCGGTATTGGCGGGCATACGCCCCACAAGGCGCTTGATATCAGGGATAAAACCCATGTCCAGCATACGGTCTGCTTCGTCCAATACCAACACCTCTACTCGATCTAAATACACCATGCCTTTATTGGCAAGATCAATTAGACGGCCAGGCGTCGCCACCAAAATATCAACGTATTGGCGCTCAAGCTCATGCTGCTGGGTTTCGTAATTGGTCCCACCCATGATACAGACACTATGCAGCGACGTATATTTGGTCAGTGCAATGCAATCATCAAATATCTGTTGAGCCAGCTCGCGAGTTGGCGCCATAATCACGGCACGCGGCTCACCAAGATAGCGCGTTTCGTCATGCGTAAAAGGACGCTTAAGTAACGCTTCCATAATAGTCAGCAAAAACGTTGCTGTCTTACCGGTTCCCGTTTGTGCCTGTCCGATGGCATCTTGATTTGCTAATGTATGCGGTAGTATTTTTGCCTGAATCGGCGTTAAATCAGTGAAACCCAAATCATTCACTGCCCGCAGGGTCGCGGTTGAAAGTGGCAAATCAGTAAACGTTGTAAAATGACTCAAAAAAATATCCTTTTAAATTAGTTGCTTGTATTTTATCAATCACAAATCAGCTCACAATAAAATTTTATACTGACATAAGCGTGACCAATAGCAGTCGCAACATTATATCTATAGATGACCGCTAGACATACGGGTACAAAAAAAGCCAAGCCCAATACCTGACCTACCAAATATGCTGTTGTTCACTCAACATGGGTAAGACAATACGGGCTTGACTCAGTAGTATATCAGTAGTTCGTACAGACATTATAACTAAACTGCTTTAATGTCTGGATAGATTACTCTTCTAACTTTCTGACTTCTTCAGCTTGTAGGCCTTTTTCACCTTCTACTACGCTGAACTCAACTTTTTCGCCATCTTTTAAAGAACGATAGCCATCACCCTGAATCGCGCGGAAATGGACAAAAATATCTTCTCCGCTGTCACGTTGAATGAAACCAAAGCCTTTTGAGTCATTAAACCACTTAACGATACCTTGCTCACGAGCTGACATAATATTACTTCCTAAAAAAGTTCGCTTAGCCCCAAATTCCTTTGCAACATTGCATACAAACGGGATCTAAGATGATGAAATCAAAAACTTAAGAGTACTAATCTAGCCACAGTCATCTTTAAAGCGCTTATATAAAAGAAAGCCAATCTTGCAAACTATCTCTCATATCAATGACAGTAACAAACTTGCAATACTTATTGCATAAAAAATATCATAGCACGGGTTTTTAGCAACATAAAGACTTTTAACACGCTTTTTAAGGCATGGGTGAGTTTTTCCTGTAATTTTTTTAAAACCCAGCCTACAAGCTGCTATTATAAAGGGATACGCTGGATCAGCGTGTGCAACCTATTTGTCATGCATACCTTATTCGTTATAATAAATCATTCACATATTTAAACAGCGATAGAGATTACTATGACGTCCTCTTCTCCATCTACAGCAGCAGAAAATCCTGCTGACCAACACATCGATCAGACCCTCAATCACAAACTGCTATTGGTGAATGGCGTCAACCTGAACTTATTGGGTAAGCGTGAGCCTGAAATTTATGGCCATATGACGCTGGTAGATATCGAAAAACGCTTGGTCGAACGAGCCGCTCAGCACAGCATTGAATTAATTTGTGTACAGTCAAACCATGAAGGCGATCTAGTAGATAAGATTCAATATTATGGTTTATTAGCAGAAAAATCTGCCCAAGCTGATGCCGTTATTATCAATCCTGCTGCCTTTACCCATACCTCAGTTGCCCTACGCGATGCGTTACTAGCGACACAGAAGCCTTTTATAGAGGTCCATTTATCCAATGTCCATGCACGTGAGCCTTTCAGGCATCATTCCTATTTGAGCGATGTCGCAGTCGGTGTCATCTGTGGTTTGGGTCATATAGGGTATGAGATGGCACTAGACTACTGGCTAAGCAATATTTATTCAGTCAATACAAGCACTTAAGGTGTTTTCTAATTTTATAGATTACTAGCTTTGTTAATAAAGTAAAACTTCTTATTTTTCACACATTTTGTTTTTCACACATTAGTTAAACAGTAATTGTTTGATGAAAATAATAGAATTATGACTGAGCAAAACAATCCACTATATGGTGATATGAATGGCAAAAACGTCCGGAAAGCGCTTTATGAAACTCGCTGGCATGACAGCAAGCATCGCCGGCAAAGCCGCTAAAAACTCGTTTAAGCATCTCTCGAGTGACGAAGAAAAGCGCCTACAAGCTCGCTCAGACTTGATGCAAGACGTGGGTATCCAGATTGCCGAGACGTTGGGTGAGATGAAAGGTGCGGTGATGAAAGTCGGACAAATTGCCTCACAGTACAAAGACGTGTTCCCGCCTGAGGTCGCAACTGCCCTAGAAAAACTCCAAAAAGATGCACCGCCCATGCCTTATGCGCAAATACGTGCACAAGTTGAGCGTGAGCTTAAAGCACCGATGGCAGAGCTGTTCAGTGAGTTTGACGAGACGCCATTTGCCGCAGCATCTATTGGGCAAGTCCATAAAGCTGTGCTACCTTCTGGACAAAGGGTCGTGGTCAAAGTCCAGTATCCTGATGTCGATGAAAACTGTGATAGCGACCTCAAACAGGTGCGCATGGCGCTAAAAATTGCAGGTGTGCTCAATATGAGTAAGCAGTTGCAAGAGCAGTTATTTAATGAGATTCGACAGAGTCTACACGACGAGTTGGACTATACCAAAGAGGCGCACAATCTGCGTGTATTTGGTGCCTTTCATGCTGATGATGAAGGTCTCATTATCCCAAAAGTCATTAGCAGCCACTCTTCTAGACGGATTTTGACACTGACTGAGGAGATAGGAGAGACATTGACCGTCGCTGCAACATGGGACAATGCCATTAAGCAAAAAATAGCAAAGCGCTTGTTTCATTTTACCGCAGGACAACTATTTAGTCTGTACCGTATGCATTGTGATCCGCATCCAGGCAACTTTGCTTTTCGGCAGGATGGTAGTGTTGTGGCGTATGACTTCGGCGGTATCCGTAGTTATAGTGATAGCGAAGTTCAATTGTTTCGTCGTTTCGCAAAACACGCTATCAAAGGCGATGTGACCGCACTTGAGCAAGACCTCGTCGCCTTAGACATTCGCCGTGATGATGACAAAAACATCCCTGGCGAGTTTTATGAAAAATGGCTATCTATTGGTCTAAAACCACTATCTATCGGCCCATACCAAGAAGGGCCATTTGATTTTGGTAGCAGTCAAATACACCATGAGGCGATTGCCCAAATGCGCACTTCATTAAAATACTTCGGTCAGTTTCAGCCCTCTGCCACCACCATGATGCTAGATCGCACTATATCCGGACAATATTGGAACTTGGTCAATCTTGGCGTTGAGACTGACCTCTCGCCGCTCGTTGATGAGTACATTGAGGTATAGATAAGAGAGCAATCGGTAGTGATATAAAACCTATCACTACCTATCATTAAATGTGGAGCGCGTGCCCGCAGCGATCGCAAAAGTCCGCGCCCACTGCGTGACCGAATTTACCACAGTTTGGGCAAGTGACAGGATTAAGCTGTGGGCGCATATTACGAGCCAGCTCAGAGGTAAAAATACCTGTCGGTACGGCAATAATCGAATAACCTGTAATCATAACCATGGTTGCAATCGCTTGGCCTAACGGCGTCTTGGGCGACATATCACCATAACCCACCGTTGTCATCGTGACGACCGCCCAATAGATAGACAATGGAATACTGGTAAACCCGTTCTCAGGCCCTTCTACTACGTAGATAATTGAACCAAAGATGGTTACCAATAGCACAAGCGATAAGAAAAAGACCGTGATTTTCTGCTGACTGGTCTTAAGTGCAGAGGCCAAAAAACCTGCCTGTTGCATATAGGCTTTAAGTTTTAGGACACGGAATACACGTAAGATACGCAGTACTCGTATCACGAGTAGATACTGCACACCCACAAACATTAGGCTCAAATAACTTGGCAAAACAGACAACAAATCCACTATCCCAAAGAAGCTAAACGCATAGCGCAAGCGATTGGGTGCTGAAAATAGCCTGAGCGCATACTCTATCGTAAATAGAATCGTAAAAAACCACTCTGCATAAAAAAACAACGTGCCGTATTGCAAGCGCATATACAACACACTATCAAGCATGACGACAGCCACACTGGCCAAAATCGCAATCAATAATACAATATCAAAGAGCTTACCCAAACGGGTATCTGTACCTTCGATAATAATATGCGTACGGTTACGCAAGTGTGTTAGGGCTTCAGCGGTTGGTTGCTTCATAGAATCAGTAACTTTATAAAATCAATGGCTTGATAGCGTTCCATGACTTAAAATGTGATGGATAAGGGCAAGTTGGTCAAAATAGTTAAAACTGGTTTATAATATTGCTCACTTATCACAGTGAATACAATCTATAATTTGCCACAGTGTAGCAAAAAAGCACTCTCAACAACATACAAATCGTTAACGTGCAAGTAGCGCTATTACCTGATATAGACAAAGTAATGATAGTATAAAACAAGGTGATCAGACATCGAAGGCTGTAATTCATCGCCTTTTTGCACATAAAAAATAATACGTAAACCTTAAGGATGTTATATGGCAGGCCATTCAAAATGGGCAAATATTAAACACCGTAAAGCCCGTCAGGATGCAGTAAAAGGTAAAATATTTACCAAAATTATTCGTGAAATCGTCTCAGCTGCCAAACAAGGCGACCCCGACCCTGACAAAAACCCGCGCTTACGTGCTGTTATCGAAAAAGCGCTATCAGTCAATATGACTCGCGACACGATCAACCGTGCTGTCGACCGTGGTACAGGCGGCGGTGATAATGAAAACATGGAAGAAGTCAGTTACGAAGGCTACGGTGTCGGCGGTGTAGCGGTACTGGTCGAAACCATGACTGATAACCTCAATCGTACGGTCAGTGAAGTACGTCACGCCTTTACCAAATGTGATGGCAATCTTGGTACTTCAGGCTCAGTGGCTTATCTGTTTACCAAACGCGGCGAAATCACCTTTAATGATGTGAGCCTAGAAGATGAAGTCATGCTAGCTGCACTAGATGCGGGCGCCGTTGATATCGAAAACGATGGTGAAAGCTTGCTTGTCATCACTGAGTGGGAAACTTTCGGTCAAGTTCAAGACGCGCTTAACGCTGCTGGTCTTGTCTCTGACAATGCTGAAGTCACCATGTCACCATCTACCACGGCTGAAATCGACAATGTGGAAGATGCTGAAAAAATCCTAAAGATGATCGATATGTTAGAAGATGCGGATGATGTGCAAGAAGTTTATACTAACGTGAACTTCTCTGCTGACGTCATAGCGCAGCTTGAGGGATAGCCAGCTTAATAACTAAATACTGGCAAGAACACCCCCAGAAAAAGCACCAATCAATTGTCGGTTTGGTGCTTTTTTCTGCTCACTCATTCAATAGTTCAAACGTTATATTTATCTTTATGTTCTACACCTAACCCCTTCAAGCGCCAGCAGATATTCCTTCTTATCTAATCCACCTGTATAACCGCCAAGCTTACCGTCGCTCGCAATCACTCGGTGACAAGGCACAATGATACTAAAAGGATTTTTGCCATTAGCCTGTGCAACCGCGCGGAACCCCTTCGGGCTATTAACACGCTGCGCGAGGGTGGCATAGCTGATGGTTTCGCCATAGCCAATCTCTTGTAGTGCCCGCCATACGCTTTGTTGAAACTCAGTACCCATAGAAAAATCCAAAGGTAAATCCAGTGTCTTACGCTTACCAGCAGCGTAATCTTTGAGTTGGAAAATCGTTTCTATCAGTAAAGCTTGAGTAGGCTCTTTCATGCTTAGGCTATTGCTGTCTATAAAGGTAAAGTCTTCATCTGTCAGGCCATAATATTTTTTAAGCTTAGGGACAGATTTTGAGCTGTGCCAAGTATTACCGGGCAGCAGCCAGTTGGCTTCAACAAGCGTAGGCCGACTATGCTCGCTGACATGCGCATTAGCACGGGCAATCAGTGTTAATTGATGTGACCCAAAAGCTGCTGTGGTAACTATCATAGCGTCTACTTCCATATTATCTTAAAAATGATTTACCAAATAAAACTGGCTATTTTTATTCTTTGTCATCTGTCTCAAACAAAGCGGCGACAAACTGTTTCGGACTAAAGGCGCGCAAGTCATCAATCGACTCACCCACACCAATATAGCGGATAGGCACGTCTGTCGTTTCGGCAATGTTAAACACCACGCCACCTTTTGCCGTACCATCTAGCTTCGTAATGGTGATACCTGTCAATGGTACAATCCTGTTAAATAGCTCAACTTGGTTAATGGCATTTTGACCCGTGCCAGCATCGAGTACGATCATACCTTCATGCGGAGCGCTTGGATCAGCTTTACGCATCACGCGCACCACTTTCTCTAACTCTGCCATCAAATGCGTCTTGTTTTGTAGACGGCCAGCGGTATCTGCTATGAGTACGTCGATATTTTTTGCTTTGGCAGATTGCATCGCATCAAAAATGACAGAAGCACTATCAGAGCCATGACCTTGTGCCACCACTGGGATATGATTACGCTCGCCCCAAATCTGTAGCTGCTCGGTGGCAGCCGCGCGAAAAGTATCACCTGCTGCGAGCATGACTGATTTACCCTCACCTTGTAAGCGCTTGGCAAGCTTACCGATGGTTGTGGTTTTGCCCACACCATTGACGCCCACAACTAAGATAACAAATGGTTTTTTGCTGGTATCAATCACCAGCGGCTCAACTTTTGGCGTTAAGATATCAACCAGCTCACTTTGCAAGGCTTTATATAATGAATGGGCATAAATCAAGTCGCCACGAGCAGTCTGCTCGGTCAGGCTCTTGATGATACGGTTGGTCGCGTTGACGCCGATATCGGCTACCAATAGCTGATCTTCGACCTCTTCTAACAGCTCGTCATCGATCTCTTTACCACCGATAAGTATGCTGACCATCCCTTCGGCCAAATTTTTACGTGACTTACTCAGCCCCGTCTTCATACGGTTAAACCAGCTGCCTTTTTTCTTATTTTCTGGTGACTCTTCAGCAGTTTCTTGCGGCGTAGTCGCTTGTACATTACTGCTAGCGACTGGACTCACGCTTGG
Source organism: Psychrobacter sp. AntiMn-1 (assembly GCF_001854065.1). Lineage (NCBI taxonomy): Bacteria > Pseudomonadati > Pseudomonadota > Gammaproteobacteria > Moraxellales > Moraxellaceae > Psychrobacter > Psychrobacter sp. AntiMn-1. The sequence goes on from NZ_CP012969.1 coordinate 636,369, forward strand.
TGTATCGCCTAATTGCTCTTGTAATGGCATGGCAGGAATGGTTGTCGCAGTGTTAGGTTTGCTCGTAGTGCCTGTCTCTTTAGCGCTCGAAAAGCTCTCAGAGGCACCTTTAGGGACGTTATGCTCTTCTGTCATAACAATTGGCGTGGCCAAAGCAATATTTTCTGCTGCCTGATTGTTTGAGACGTCTGGATTTGCCGTATTATCCCTTTGTGGCGCAGCACTCTCTGTTTCATCAATAATGGGTACAGATTGCGCCGGTAAACTGGGTAAGGTAATATCATCGTCATCTAAGTCATCAAGACCATCATCAAGGTTGATGACCACACGGTTGCTATTGTTTGGGTTATTCATAAGTTTGCCCTAAAAGTTATCGCTATTAATTATTTGTTTATTACGCCAATCTCAACTTATCGTAGGCCTTTGATTTTTATAGAATTTAAAATTCTAATTGTTTTAACTGAAATTTTAAAAACTAAGTAAACCAATACCTTAGAAAAATAAGTTGAGAGTGGGGTTTGTTTATTGTAAATGGATTTTTAGATTGTCATAAGCTTGCCAGCGACATGACCATGGATTTTAGCCTATTTTAGCATAATTCAAGTCGCGCTCAGCCCTTACCATAGCAGACTGTCATCAAAAATTATCTGCTCAAAAAATCACATAATGATTTGAGAGAGTTTTGCTTAAGGTTTGGACACAAAATTCTGACTTGTTCCTTGCAAGACTTCGCCTACTCTACCAAGACTCATCTAAAAATTCTTATTAGGAAACGCTTATGTCATCACTCTCTAAACACTATAAAAGCATTGCCAATATCAGTGTGGCGATTTTGCTAACGACAACTGTATTATCTGTGGCAGGTTGCAATACTACGCAAGAGTTCAGACCGACCGCTAGTGTCATGATTGGCACACAGACATCACTGTGATGCATTGTATTGCTATGATTACGTCCATCACTTCAGTCATTATTTTATATAAGTAGACCATACCATGCCATTGTCTTTACCACTACCTACTACGCCATTACGCATTGCATGTGCTTTAACGATGGCAACATTATTTTCTGCCTGTCAAACCACCGCATTACCTTCTAGCACGACTACCACCACAAAAAATACGGTCACGACAGATGGGTCATCTCAAAGCGCATTTAGTAAAAATAAAACAACTGATGAGGCAAAGCCCTCTGCGTTGACAATGGATATGTCAGGTCGACATGAATACCAGTTAGAAAATGGCCTAAAAGTCATCGTAAAAGAAGACCACCGTGCACCCGTCGCCATGACCCAGATTTGGTATCGGGTGGGCTCGGCAGATGAGCCGCTGGATAAAGGCGGCATCTCTCACTTACTTGAGCATATGATGTTTAAAGGCACTCCTGATGTTTCAAGTGATGATTATGAGCGGTTGATTGCCAAGTTTGGCGGGGTTAACAATGCTTTTACCAGCTATGATTATACGGGCTACTACGAGCTATTTCCTGCCAATCGTATGCCATTGGCGTTAGAGCTTGAAGCAGATCGAATGAAAAACCTCACCTTCAATGACAAAGAGTTTGCCAAAGAGCACCAAGTCGTCATGGAAGAGCGACGTCAGCGTACTGATGACAATCCCCTTGCCAAAGCTTACGAATCCTTTCGTTTGCTAGCATTGCCTAACAGTCCAAAGGGTGAATCTGTCATTGGGCCCATGAGTGAGCTAGAATCCATCAAACTCTCGGATCTAAAAGACTGGTACAAGACATGGTATGCACCCAATAATGCTACTTTAGTCATCGTCGGCGATGTGCAACCACAAGAAGTACTCACTCAAGTCAAACGATATTTCGGTAAGCTCGCGCCAAGCAACGTACCTAAGCGTAACGCTGTCACTCAAAAAGGCTTTCGTGGTTATCAAAAAGTAGACTCTGAGCAAGCGGTGCAAGTGCCCGTTTTGCTAATGGGTTACAACGTACCTAGCCTAGTGACAGCAGGCGCAAACAATGAAAAACAGGCTTACGCCCTCTCGCTTGCTCAAGACGTACTCGATGGTGGTCTATCTGCACGCTTGGAGAGTCGATTGATACGTGAGCAAGGTCTACTGACCACGGTTGGTACTTCTTACGATTTGTTAGATCGCGGCGATGGACTATTTATGATTCAAGCGACACCACGTGAAGGTGTCAGTTTAGAACAAGCGCAACAAGCCATAATATCAGAGATAGACAAACTCAAAAAAGACCCGATTGCTGCCGATGAAATCAGTCGCGCCAAGACCAATGCCGTCACTGGCCTAGTATATGCACAAGACAGCATGGAAGGACAAGCTCGTATGATCGGCTCACTACAGTCTATCGGGCTAGATGACAGATTACTTGCTAAGTTACCAACCAAACTAGATGGTATCAGTGTCGCTGACATTCAGGCTGCCAGTAAGAAGTATTTGGTTAAGGACAACTTAACGGTGATGCATATTGTGCCCCCAAAAGAGAACACTACCAAAGCACAATAAATACTGCCTGTTATCAGAACGTCCCATAAAAGCGACGATATAACCGTATTCTTAATAAGAAGAACATCATGATTCAGAATAAATATGACTCTCAAGCAAGACAAAAATCTTTGAGTAATGCTTTGCCCTCTACATCATCTAATCTCTCATTAAAAAAGCTATCATACCTTAGTACCAGCATAGTTTTTGCGTTGAGTATATTGGCTAATACTGCCCAAGCCGACACTACAGGCGCTGAAGATTACCGAGCCCCTACTGCTGTTGATGCAAGTGCGCCGATTGCAGCCTTATCTAAACTTACCAGTATCGATGATGCCAAATCTTTAAAAGTCACAGTGCCAACGATTCAAGAGTTTAAGACCAAAGCTGGCGTCCCTGTCATGTTCGTTCAGACCACAGCCTTACCGATCGTCGATGTGGACATACGTTTTAACGCTGGTAGTGCCCGTGATGGCAGCATCAGTAAAGACGGTTTTGGCATCGCCAACATGACCGCAACGATGCTTGAGCAGGGCTCCAAAAGCTTAGATGAAGATGCGTTCACGCGTGCTGTTGAAACACTAGGCATCAATCTGGGCAGTAGTGCCTATAAGGATATGTTCATTGTTTCGCTACGCAGCTTATCAGACGATAAACACCTGTTACCAGCTGTTGATTTGATGACGCAAATGGTGAGTGAGCCTACGTTTAATGACGAGGTATTAGCACGTAACAAGTCACGATTACTCGTTGGCTTACAGCAGCAAAAACAAGACCCTGGCAGTCTTGCCAGTATTGCCTTTGATAAGGCTTTATACGGCAGTCATCCTTACGCTCATCCCTCAGTCGGTACGCTAGAGAGCGTGCCAACTATCCAGAAGCAACAGCTGATAGACTTTAAAAATCGGTATTTAGTGGCGGCAAATGCCTCTATCGCTATGACAGGCAATCTGACCTTGGTACAGGCGAAAAAACTGGCTGAAGATATCACGACTAAACTATCTGCTGGTCAAGCTGCCGCTGATTTACCTGAGCCTAAACCTCTCACTAAATCACAGCACATTCATATTCCCTTCCCAAGTACCCAAACTACCGTATTGATGGGACAATTAGGCAGTAAACGTGCAACCAATCCAACAGCCCAGCAGCAGCAAACCAATTTTGCGGTTGGTAACGAGATAATGGCAGGTGGTGACTTTAATGCCCGTTTGATGACTGAGATTAGACAAAACCTCGGCTACACCTACGGTATTTCAGGATCAATGAATCCGATGCTAGCACGCGGGCCTTATCAGATTGGTTTTTCAACACGCAATGACAAAGCACGTGCGGCAATCGATGCAAGCTTAGCGGTTATCGATGACACGTTAGAAAAAGGAGTCACTCAGGACGAGATACGCCTGACCAAAGACAATCTCAAAAATAGCTTCCCGATGGGTTTTGCAAGTAACGCAGGGATCAATGGGTTGTTAGGAATGATGAATTTCTATCAATTGCCAAACACTTACTTGGCCGATTATGTCAACCGTATTGATCAAGTCACGCTGTCAGGGGTCAACAAAACGCTGCGCGATACCTTAAATCCGGATAACTTTTTAATCGTGACAGTTGGGCAAGACGATCCTTGGAAGGGGATAGAAGCTACGACAAAAACGACCAAATAACAAGAGGGAAATAAGCTAGGTTAAATTCACTCAGTTAGATAACAAATAGCGTGAGTGATGAGCGATTCAGTATGCCCGACTCATCACTCATGTGCTTATTATCTTGTGACTGACTTGTGCTATCAAAAAAGACTACGAATACTCTTTATCAGAGTTATCAGAAATGGTCATTACGATGTCGTAATTGAGGTTTTGAGGCTTATAGGTGGCACCATTATAGCTCAGTCGAATGATATGCTTGTCGTAAGACATGACCTTATAACCACCATTAGCAAAGTTATGTAGCGCGGGGACTATAAGTAAGGCTTCGATTTGGCGATTATTTGTGGCGACTGAAATATGCTGACCTTCTCGAGGATATAGGAAATAGTCACAATAATCGTTTACCATTACTTCTGCAACACGCTCAATAACCTGACTACCCTGTTCTTCTATCAACTTTGGGCATACATCAGCGCGCTCTGAGGCCAAACGAGCATAAGAGTTTCTAATACTGTCTTCAATGTTTTCAGAATTTTGTGCGATGCTATCACGTGTTAGCGCAGCTTTATCTGTCACCAGCGAGCTGTTTTCAGGATAGGGTTCTGGACTGCAGGCACTCACCAATAATATGGAAAATGATGCCATTCCTATTAACGTGGTGTAAATATATTTTGAGCGAAAAAAACGTTGTTTCCTTTCATTCGATTTACTGCATCTTGCAACTGCTGAATGCTGCTTTGTCATAAATCCCGCTTATAATAACCATAATCTTCTTCCTTGAAGAGTGATAAGGATATAAAGATAGTAAATGGAAATATTCATATTAGAACATAAATATTAAATTCCAAACAATTTTTTAGTGAACTTGCGCGTCTAGCCAGCTCATCCTATTAATCATTTACCTGTAAAATTTATAAGCGATATTATACTGTTTCTCGTTTTTTTATTGTCACTAATTTGAGTGTGCGCTTGCTTATGACGCGTTAACCCTTAGCTATAGTGAATTCGGTATAAAAACGATACAGTGGGACTGGGATAAATTTTTCGCAGCATCGAGCAGCGTAGGCACAGCACGCAAGGAAAATTTAGACCAGTTCCACCTTGATATATAATGTATCTGTTTTATTTAGGATTGACTATATCTAATAGCGACAAGAAGAGCTACTACTGGTATGGTTAAAACCCCATTTACGATAACCATCGGTATCGAGATGAATCGCACCTGTGGCATATAAACCCAAGCCAAAGTTGTAAGACTGTCCTTGATACTGCCAAAACTGGCACAAGCCATCCTGCATCGTACTGAGGCGCCATAGGTTGTCTTCGTACTCTGGCACCCAAATATCCATGGCACTTGCATTCATATGCTTGCTACTGCCAGCACCGCCAGCACAGTCGTTCAGCCCAGGGCTACGATACACCGAGCGTATCTCAGTACTTAAAGGCAAAATGCCTTGATTTTTTAGCTCACTATAGAGGTGTAGTGTTGGCACGATATTGGCCCACAACTCTCGCGGTGGCAGCTGATAAGGCTCATAACCGCATTTGTCCCAGCTGCGCGCGGTGGTAAGTAGCTGAGACAGTGGTGGTACATTTTGTGCACCCACACGTGCGCTCAAATAGCGCTGATATTCGGCTACTTGCCTAGCACGGTAACTGTTACTGTTGAGCCATGCATTAAAGTCCATGCTCGTAAGATCGTTATTAGCACTATTATAGGTGTTATTCGTTGTGCTGTAGCTGTTATTACGGTAAGTTGTATTATAAGTCGGTCTTCGTTGATTCACATTGACGCGTTTGTTTTCCTCGATAGACAGACTGGCATCAATTTCAAAATCACGCTGCTTTTGTGCAATCAAGCTTTGCATACTATCGCCATTTGATGCATTTGCGCCACTTAACATAGTGACACCAGGGCGCTGACTAGAGACATTGTTAGAAGGCGATATATAAGCATTGCTAGTGTCGCCACTGCCTTGACGCACTTCGATACGGCGTTCACTACTATCAGTTATAATAGCGGCATGAACATTGATGCTACTCATACAAACAACCAGTGCAAGAATAGGCTTCTGGATTTGTCCATAGTTATGGTTTTTTGATTTTATCATTGCAGGAATCTACCGCTAAAAACGTTTTATCGATACTATCAAATTTTCAGCAAGCAGGCTAAACTATCGCCTCTAATCTGAGGCAGGATATTCGTAATTAACACTTATCCTTATCACTTTTATAATTACGTGACTTTATTGCCTAGATGTTAAGTATCTGCTTGTTTTTTTGTCCGTGAGCTTCTATTAGAATAGAGACCGTCAAATACTCATCACATATTTTATATAAGACAGCTTAGAGAACCTCTCCCTTTTACTCCAACTGCTAGCCAAACTTTGCCTATGTCTTCTAACCCGCAATACCGTTTTTCACGTCAGAGCCATCACTTAGGCCAAGGTCATGCACCGACGATCTGGCAACGTATTCACATCGATCCGTGGTTGACCTTGCTTTTGTTAACGGTTTGCTGCATTGGCCTGACGATTTTATATAGTGCTGCCAGTCAAGACATCGGCATGGTCATACGTCAGATGGTAAGTTACGGTGTGGCATTCACCGTAATGTTTGCGATGGCACAAATACCGCCAAGCCTTTACCGTACCTTTACGCCTGTGTTTTATGTATTAGGTCTTATATTATTGGTATTGGTTGATATCATTGGTGAAGTGCGTATGGGTGCTCAGCGCTGGATCAACTTACCTGGGTTTGGTAGTGTGCAGCCGTCTGAGTTTATGAAGCTTGGTATGCCGATGATGTGTGCTTGGTTTTTGTCCAAGCGTGATCTTCCGCCATCACCGTCCAGTATTGCCATCACTCTGGCATTGATTATCGTTCCTGTATTGCTGATTGCAAAAGAGCCTGATCTTGGCACTTCGCTTTTAGTCGCTGCTAGTGGCATTTTTGTGCTGTTCTTGGCGGGCCTATCTTGGCGTCTGATTTCTGCTGCTGTGGTTTTAGCGATACCTTTTATTGCATTTGCTTGGAACTTTTTGTTGCATGATTATCAGCGTACGCGCGTCCTAACCTTACTCAATCCTGAAGCCGATGTACAAGGTGCTGGATGGAATATTATTCAGTCAAAGACAGCCATTGGGTCAGGTGGTCTCACTGGCAAAGGGTATTTAGAAGGCACACAGTCGCATCTGCATTTTTTACCAGAAGGTCATACTGACTTTATTATTGCAGCTTTCTCTGAAGAATTTGGTTTACTAGGTGTCATGCTGCTGATGTTTATTTACTTTTGCCTTTTGTCGCGTGCCTTGTATATCGCTTTCACCCATCCTGACATTTATAGCAGGCTGCTTGCGGGCGCTATTGCCATGTCTTTCTTCGTTTATATATTCGTCAATGTCGGTATGGTTGGCGGTATTTTACCTGTTGTTGGCGTACCCCTTCCTTTCATCAGCTATGGTGGTACCGCTATCGTGACTTTGATGGCAGGTTTTGGCTTATTGATGTCGATTCACACTCACAAATCTGGTTAAAAACACTGATAAACAATACCTTATATATAAAACATCAGTAAATTATCATTGAAATATGACAAACACACATCATTTATATCTCTCAAAAACACTGAGCATAAAATAAAGCACTCTCGCATGACTAATGACAACAAAGTTTAGATTAAATCAAAGTATCAGCGATTTTGCTACTATTAATATTTTGTTACTTTTAATAGATACTACATAACCCCCAGTCATGACCAGACTATCAAAATGCTGTCATGAGACATAAAGTATTGTTATTTAATTACTTGTATCATACTGTCATTAACAGTGATTTTTTTAACCAAAATGAATTGTAAATCAGGGCTGAAATATTTTATTTCTTGTTTTTTACAAAAAATTGCGTTAACCTCGTTTTACTGTACTTTGATACATAACCCGTACATAGCCACTAACAAAATTTGCATTTAATTATACTTTGGTTGTAGATTGGTCGTATAGTTAGCATCTTGTAGATTTCAGACTTTCAAATACACTACTTAATTAACGGTTTAATAACAAAGCATCACGCAAAAACTTTTAAACCCTTCATTACTTTAGCAATATCAGAAAGTTTGTATATCGGAAGTTTTATAGATACGACATATAGTGACATTGGTACTTACTCTCCAAGTTAAAAATAAGTACTCAATGAATATCACTGACTATCATTTAAGCATTTCCTAAGTAACTACGGTCATTACTACCGCTACTTATGATCATAAAATGAAAAATTACCATATATTGAAACCTATAAGAGTCTCGCCCTAAATATTAATCGCTATCAAAACAATAGATTAATATAAAGATTCTAGAGTTTGATTCACTGTTAGATTGGTCTAACGCTGTCATACTTAATCTAAAAATTTAGAGTTAGGTTTTGGTGTATAAGTTATAGAGGTATTTATGAATAAGCGTTTATCTGGTTTACTTACTATGTCGGCAGTTTTATTCGCTGGCTCTGCAGTTGCTACAAATGTAAATGCTGTAGAAGCAAAAACCTCCCTTGCAATGATTTCACAAGATAACGCCTCCCATATCGATCGTGTACTTGGTGAGCTTAGCCGTCAGCATGATGGTGCATCAAGTTTGGTCAAATCAGCACGTCAGCCTACTTCATTAGCACTTAGTAGTTCACTATTAGCGAGTGATACCACTCAAGTCACTAATGATGAAGATGTGTTAGAGCGTCTAACCGCAGTAGCCTCTAATTCTGTTAGTAAATTTAAGCAAACTGGTCTTGCCTCTTGGTATGGTCGTAAGTTTCATGGCCGAAAAACTGCTAGTGGTGAAACTTTTGATATGAATGGTTTGACGGCAGCACATCGCTCACTACCACTCAACTGCTATGTCAAAGTGACCAACAAGACGAATGGCAAGAGCGTTGTAGTAAAAGTGAACGATCGTGGTCCATTCCATGGCAACCGCGTATTAGATTTATCGTATGGTGCAGCTAAGCGCCTAGGTATCACTAATAAAGGTGTCGGTAATGTCGCTATTGAGCGTGTTTCAGGACCTTAGTTTTAAAACTTATAGCATATAAAAAAGCCCTTAACTTATCATGAGTTAGGGGCTTTTTTGATCAAATCTTTTATACTTTTCAAGATTGGTTATAACTCAAACGCACTTTCGATGGCATCGTCAAGACGTTCAACAGCAATCACATTGATTCCTTTAAATTGAGGCGCATCTTTAGCAGGTGCATTGGCCTTTGGAATAATCGCATGTTTGAACCCATGCTTCATCGCTTCTTTTAAACGCTCCTGACCGTTGGGTACTGGACGGATTTCACCAGATAAACCGACCTCACCAAACACTGCTAATGACGATGGTAATGGCTTTTCTTTGATGCTTGAGGCACATGCCAACAACACTGCCAAATCAGATCCAGTCTCTATGACTTTGACGCCACCAACAACGTTGACATAGACGTCTTGTCCACTGGTATGAATGCCACCGTGACGATGCATCACTGCTAGTAGCATGGACAAACGCTGGAAGTCCAAACCCAACGCCATGCGTCTAGGCTGTCCTTGGGAGTCATCCACCAACGCTTGCACCTCAACCAGTAATGGCCTAGTCCCTTCACGGCTAACCATAACAACAGATCCAGCAACGGGCTTATCATAACGGCTCAAAAATATCGCTGATGGGTTGGCAACTTCTTTGAGTCCCATGTCAGTCATGCCAAAAATACCCAGCTCATTAACCGCACCAAAACGGTTTTTGACTGCACGAATCATCCGAAAACGTGAGTCAGACTGACCTTCAAAATACAATACCGTATCGACCATATGCTCAAGTACACGTGGGCCTGCTAAAGTGCCTTCTTTCGTCACATGTCCCACTAAAAATAGCGCTGTACCTGTTTGCTTTGCATAGCGCGTTAAGATCGCGGCAGACTCTCTGATTTGACTGACGCCGCCTGGTGCAGAATTGATGGCGTCAGTATAAATAGTCTGGATAGAGTCAATAATAGCGATGGCTGGCTGCTCTTGGGTCAAGGCCGCACAAATGGTTTCTACATTGGTTTCTGCGAGTACGCGAAGTCTATCAGCAGGTAAATCTAAGCGTTTGGCACGCATAGCTACTTGTGCAAGTGACTCTTCGCCAGTCACATAAAGCGCGCTACCTGCCAAAGAATCGGCACGTGCCATATTAGTCGCTGTCTGCAACAATATGGTTGACTTACCAATACCCGGGTCACCACCGATTAGTACGACAGAACCAGCTACCAATCCGCCACCCAGCACACGATCAAACTCGCTAATGCCTGTTGGCAAGCGTGTGTCTAGCGTCACACTGACTGCGTTAAGTGGCATAACTGCGCTGTGAGTGCCAGAGTAGTTACCAACTGGTGCAGCAGTACTACGAGAAGTGGATCGGCCGGCATTAGGCTTGGCGGTATTTTTATTGTGATGCGGCATACTGACATTTGGCGCTTCTACCAAGCTATTCCATTCGCCGCAATCTGTACACTGCCCTGCCCATTTGCCAAAATGCGCGCCGCAATTCTGACAGACATAACTGCTTTTATTTTTTGCCATAAATGATGAGCCTTATCCAGATGATTAGTCGAGAATAATGAATAAAATATCGTACGCTCTTTGATGAGTAGGAATGTAAGAGTGTTTGTCGCGATCAGCCAGTTGTGAGTATCGAAAGCTGTATCTGATAGAAGGGAGAGCGTTAAGCGTAGGTTATTCTAAATATAATGAAAATGTTGACTGCTGGCTTTATCAGTTAGTTGCAATGCTAAAATCAGCAGTTCGTGTAGATAAGAATATGAGTAAAAAATGATTTAGCACAGCGGGCTATACTTGAAAGTCTTTACCTAAGTAAACAGATTTGACCAGATCATTTTCTAAGACTTCCGATGAAGTACCTTCGGCAATGATAGCCCCTTCTGAAACAATATAAGCCTTTTCACAGATGGCTAACGTATCACGAACATTGTGATCAGTGATTAAGACACCAATACCACGATTTTTCAGTGTCAAAACAACATCCTTGATATCGCCAACAGAAATGGGGTCTACACCGGCAAATGGCTCATCCAATAAGATAAATTTAGGATCCGCCGCTAGCGCACGAGCAATTTCACAGCGACGACGCTCGCCGCCTGACACACTCATTCCAAGTGAGGTACGTACATGTTCTAAATGAAATTCGCCAATCAGCTTTTCAAGCTCTTGCTGCTGCTCAGCTTTACTTAATTCTGTACGAGTCTGCAAAATCGCCAATATATTGTCTTCGATAGATAATTTACGGAAAATCGACGCTTCTTGCGGCAAATAACCAATACCAGCACGAGCACGCTCGTGCATAGCGTATTTAGACAGATCCATTTTTCCTAGAGTGACACGGCCCTTATCCATATTGACCAGTCCCACCACCATGTAAAAACTGGTCGTTTTACCAGCACCATTCGGGCCTAGCAGTCCAACAACTTGGCCTTGCTCAACAGAAAACGAGACATCTTTGACTACCCAGCGCTTGCCGTAACGTTTACCCAAATTTTGCATAGTCAAGCGAGCGACAGGCGCCGTATTGCTATTTGATACTGAAGAATCTATATTTTTATTGTCACTCATAGCTTACTCTTGCTTTCACGATATTCGTATACTACCAAAAACCTATTCATGCTTTGGTTGGCTAGGTTAGCGAACGCCACTTTGGTTGGTATTATTATTTGGTGGAAATACCAACTCTACTCGCTGATTACCACCAGCGGTCGCTTCTACATCACCTGCTTTTAGACTATAACGAATAACATTACCGGCAAAACTTGCCCCATTCTGAACCAGCTTGGCATTTCCTGTTAGAGTGATAATGCCAGATACCGCGTTATAATCAATCTTATTTGCCTGACCTTTTGCCAAGCCTTTTTCTTGCGTCACAACCTGCTGCATAGTTGCTGGACGACCCGTCGCTACCGCTGAATTAATGCTGCGCTGCTGCGAGAGATTGACTGTGATATTGTCCGCAGTCATTTTAAAAGTGCCTTGAGTAATAATGACATTACCTGAGTAACTAGTGACGCCAGTACGCTCACTATAAGTGGCCTTGTCCGCTAGCAGTTTGATTTGCTGATTGGCATCTGATGGCAGTGCATGGCCATACAATGGTAGGGCTAACAACATAAACGTTGGAACAACACGTAGCTTATGTGAGCAGATTGATGCGCATAAAGTAGGCAAAAATTTAGATTTCATATAATAACTCGTTTCATAATTGTTGATAGGATTTGCAAACTTCATGATGGCTGCTGTTTTAATGTAGTAGAAAACGCTAGTTTAAAATAATGCTTTGTCTTGACGATCAGCGGGCGTAAAAGCGACAGCAACTTGCCCAAACTCATATTCACCCGTTTCCAGATTGGCAGTCATGCTGGATGCTTCAAAACGATTCATCCCTTGTTCAATTTTGACGGGCTCATCGCTATACACTTGACCAGACTTTGTATTGCCTTTTAGGGTACTACCAGTCACTTTGATTGGCTCAATATCAGACGCCTCTTTATTACCTTCGCTAACCAGTGTAAAGCCACCTGATAAGCTCAACTCCCCTGTTTGCTGACTGATGGCTGCACTACCTGCTTGAATACGGTAGCGCTGCTCTGTTGACGGCTCCCAATTCATCGTGATGCCTGACATCTCATCCTGATTGGTCTCAGGATTATGCGTTAAAGACTCAGCAGTAAGTTCATACTCAGTTTCACCTTGCTCATTTGTCTGAACTGCTTTGATATCAGTGGCTTCATAATCGACATCTGTCGTCTCGATATTGACTGGTGGCGACACATCCCCTTGTTGCTGGAAAAACCAGCCCGCAATACCAGCAATAATCAACGCTAATATAATGAGAACACGTGTATTCACGACAGTTCATCCTGAGCTTGAGTTTCATCAAGCGTATAATGTGCAATAAAGTCTTGATAATGTCCGTACCCCTTTAAGATGAGATCACATACTTCACGTACTGCGCCGGTACCACCTGCTCGAGTGGTGACCATATCACTGCGTTTTATGACTTCCGCGTGTGCATTGGGTACGGTTGCTGCAAACCCTACCGTTTGCATCGCTTTAATATCTGGCAAGTCATCACCCATATAAGCGCAGTCGGCAGCAGTAATATTGAGCGCAGGGTCAAGAGACGATAATAACTCTTTTAGTGCAATGAGCTTATCATCCCGTCCTTGTACCACATGATTGACACCCATTTCTGTTGCACGTTTATCAACCATAGCGCTGCTACGCCCAGTAATAATAGCAGTTAAAATGCCATAACGCGCTAGAGACTTAACACCGACGCCATCCTGTACTGAAAACGCTTTGGTTTCGATACCATTTGCGTCGTAGATAATTTGACCATTAGATAAAATCCCATCGACATCCATGATCAATAGCTTTACTTGTCCGGCTTTTTTTATTAAATCTTGCATTATTTGTCTCTTTTTGACGAATATTTTTCTAACTATTTTATATGAAAAACCAATCGTTCTATCAACTATTAATGAATTACTTTACACCAGCTTGTAATAGATCATGAACCGTGATGACTGCTTCTAAACGATCTTCATCATCAATAATTAGTAATTGACTGATACCATTTTCATTCATGACACTCAAGGCATCCGATGCGCGCATTGTTTTACTGATATGGCGTGGGTTACTGACCATTACCTCATTCATCGGCGTTTGTAGATCAATACCTTTTTCAAGACCACGGCGTAAGTCACCATCTGTAAATACGCCAACGACTTTATCACTATCATCCGTCACCACGGTCATCCCTAAGCGTCCAGCAGACATCGTAAATAGTGCTTGCTGTAGCGGTGCTTGTTGGTGAATCAAGGGTAAGTCTTCTGACTTGGTATGCATTAAATCTTCGACACGCGTCAATAGTTGACGACCTAATGCGCCCGCTGGATGCGATAATGCAAAGTCCTCAGAAGTGAAGTTACGAGCATGTACCAAGGCGACCGCTAGAGCATCCCCTAACGCTAAGGTAGCCGTTGTACTCGATGTAGGGGCAAGATTGAGCGGACAAGCCTCTTGTGAGTGGCCAAGGGTCAAAACAATATCAGCCGCTCGTGGCAGCATACCGCGTTTATCTCGGCTGATACTAATTAGAGGGATGTGTAAGCGTTTGACCACTGGCAGTAGCATCTTAATCTCATCGGATTCACCAGAGTTCGAGATAGCAAGCAGTACATCACCTTTGACCAGCATGCCCAAATCGCCATGACCTGCCTCACCAGGATGCATAAAAAAAGCAGGCGTACCCGTCGAGGCAAAAGTCGCTGCTATTTTACGTCCAATCAATCCTGATTTACCCATGCCCGTTACTACCACTCGACCCTGACAAGCCAAAATAACGTCACATGCTTGTGCAAACCTGTCATCTATCTGCTCTGTCAACAATGCTAATGCAGATATCTCAGTATTAATCGCGTCAATAGCCGTTGTGATAAATTGCTCATGGGTCAAATCAGTTGTAGTATCGCTCATGGATCTGCTCTATTTTTATAATGAATCAACCTAGTATTTTACTATACTCTGTTTCATATTAATAATGGCCTACCATTTATATAATGGAGACAGCCATTATTTTTTACAGTAACTATCTGCTTATTTATATAAAAAAAAACCCACTATGTTAGCAGGTCTTAATCGTATAAATCATGTCTTTTAATGTATAGTTGGATAATACACTCAATGCGTGCAGCTAATTAACTATTGGTATCATTCGATCCGTTGTCCGGCTTTTCTTCAAAGCCCGTACCGTCTGTCGATGCATCAAAACCACGATCCTGTCCAAAGCCGCCGCGCTCAAAACCGCGTTCCTGACCTTGTCCAAAGCTACCACGCTCAAAGCCACGTTCTTGACCTTGACTAAACCCTCCGCGATTAAATCCACTACGACTAGAGACGAAACCACGCTCTTCAAAACCGCCCGCAGCAGGATTGCTGCCACGCTCAAAGCCACCACCTTGATAGCCAGTTTGCGCTAAGCCTTGAGGTTGAGCGCCAGTACCTGTAGTAGTTGTACTACTACGCGGGTTACGAGCTGGCACTACGGTTGAGATGGCGTGTTTATATACCATCTGACTAACTGTATTTTTGAGGAGTACAACATATTGATCGAACGATTCAATTTGGCCCTGCAGCTTGATACCGTTAACCAAAAAAATAGAGACAGGAATGCGATCTTTGCGCAGCGAATTCAAGAATGGATCTTGTAAAGTTTGTCCTTTTGACATGAAATCTCTCCTAAATATTATATAGTTATGTTTTGAGTGCCAATTATTCTAAGTGTCAATTTAATTATAGTGGCTAAAAGGTAGATACAATAATATGTTTTCTTTATAAAACGTATCTAAATAAATATTCATTGTTCTTAAGTTATTCCACTTTATCGCGAATACGTTATTATTGTAAATAATTAAGTAACTACTTGTTTCACTAATTATTTTATCTATAAATGTCGACTAATGCTTATTATCGAAGCAGTTATATTCGCTTCCTACTGCATTTTCAGATAATTTAAATTATAACAGCTATCTATGCTAATTTTTGAAACTAATTGTGATTATGCTTTCATCTATGAATAGAGCTTTCTACGAAAATAATCCACATTAAGTTTGATTCTTATAAAGTAAAAAGCAAGAAACATCTTTTCAATACAGATAATTTCTTGCCTGCTCCATCTTCGCAAATGTTTTTAGTACTATGGTGTTATTAGTAGCAGTACTATCAGATCCCATTGCCAATGCTGAAGAAGCATTAGGGAGCTGTATTACTTTTCGCAACCATGTGTACTGACGCTTTGCCAGCTGCCTTGTGGCATATAATGCCTTATTTTGCATTTCCTGACAAGCAAGCGCTTCGGTCTCAGCATAGGATACATCTGGCTGAGCATTTGTGTAAACGCCCTCGCCTTGTATCTTATTTATGGCCATTAGGCTTTTAGAGTCTGCGAAGGCTTCATAAAATTGGGCTTTGTCCAAATGGGTTTTATCCAATACTGGATGCTGCGTACGAACGAGATATTCCAATACTTGGCGATAACCCACACAGCGCATCGACGGCATATTAGGGGTCAGCGGGTACTTCTCAAGTAAGCCAACAACCTCTGCCACTAACCCTTCTTGCCACATGATATCAAGGCGCTGTTCGATACGCGCATGTAACCACGGGCGGTCTGGTATCACTGACAATGCATGCCACTGCTGTTCTGAATGATGGGCCAAAGCTTGTTTTGGCTCACGCTGCCAGTCGCTTATGGGCCTATCTGTCTGCAAATAAACCTCAATTGCCCGAGTAATGCGCTGAGTATCCGTCGCATTCAAACGCTGATGGCTTATCGGGTCAACATTGCCAAGATAATCATATAAAGCACTGATACCTTCCTCTTGACGCCATTGTTCTACGCGTGCACGTACGCTGTCATCGCTATCAGGCACTGAAGACAGGCCATCGAGTAGCGCCATGTAGTACATCATAGTGCCGCCTACTAACAGCGGTATCTTTTTGCGCTCATGACACTCATCAATAAGACGTGCTACATCACCAACAAACTCAGCGACGCTATAGCTTTGCATGGGATCAATAATATCAACCAAATGATGCGGATAACGCGTTAACTCATCTGCTGTTGGTTTTGCGGTACCAATATTCATATCACGATATATCAGCGCTGAATCTACCGAAACAAGCTCATATCTCCCTGTGTCATATAGCTCATATGCCAATGCTGTTTTTCCGCTGGCAGTGGGCGCCATCAGACACACGACACTATTATCAGGCAGATTAGTAGAGACGCTATCAGACGAATATTGCATAGAATTGCCTTTCTCAATATGTAGTTGACTAAAATAGTAGTCAGCTTGATATTTATTCGGATGTAGAAGATAACATTAGTGTGACTAAACGATGACTGTCTAAGATTTTGATCGCATTTCTTGTCAGTATATCAGCGAGATCTGCGACAAAAACTGCTGAGTCTTGTGCAGTCATTTGCGAGCTTGCTGTTGTAAGCTGTTGATTGATCTCCATAGCACTGTTTGACATTTTATCTTTATTAAATACCTTATTGCTAAATATAGATGATTCAAACAACTGGCTTACCTTTGACTGCCAGTCTTTAGTACTTATTAATAGACATTGCCCTTGATGATGAAATAAGAGCCAAGGTAGGTTTTTATCAGTTGCGGTTGAATCGATAACAAGAGCCTCTGCATCATTAATAATATCCAAGCAGATTGGTAAGGATGAAACTGTAGGCGCTTCGGATGAACGATACGAAGTATGGCGACTTTGCTGTAACGGCTCATCGACATAAGATGGTGTTGATTCTTTAGCTGGCGACTTATGTGAAAATGATTTGCTTGAAGCAGATTGATATGACTGCCTAGGAGCTTGCACTTGTCTGCTCTGTCTTGTGTGATCTATAGGCATATCATTGGGCAAATGTGTGTCAGACAAATTATCTACAGAGACGTCTTTTTTTGACACTTCTGGATTATCGGGGCTAGCAACCTTTGGCGTAGCATTGACTATTTTTAGCTGTGAACGAATCGTATGGCTTAAGTGAGCCATGATATTGTTTAGCGGACTGATTTTGATACGCTGCTTCGATGGATGCACATTGACATTGAGCCACTGGGTTGGCAACTCAAAATAAAGCGCATACCCCATACCTGCTAGCTGTACGCTCTGAGCCAGTTGACGCATTTGGTTACTGATCAACGCCTCTTTTACCAAGCGACCATTCACATAGATCAGCTTTGGCAATGCTATCTGCTCATCAGTCATCGGCCATAACCAGCCACTGATTGCTGCCTGATCAACTGTGCTAGCGCCGTACGCTACAGACGACTGCACAAGACTCGATAAATCTATCGATACTGCTAGCGCATTGTCCGTTAATGGCATACCAGTCGCTTGCTCGAGACGCGGTAACGGTAGACGGTTAGCATCATTATCGTTAACGTTTGTAGCATTTGCAGACAATGATAACCGCTTTTTATTGTCATGAAAAAGTGTCAGTGCGACATCAGCTCGCGCCAGTGCAACCTCACGGACGATGGTTTCAATATGAGCAAATTCAGTAGCGATAGACTTTAGATTGCCGCGCCTAGCAGGCACATTAAAATACAAATCTTTAATCGTGACTGTGGTGCCGCGATTATGCACGACTGGTGTGAGCTTCGGTGTATCATCTAATACTCCAGCCACCTGTAGTTGACGGCCTATACCACTCTCATCATGGCTACTCGTCAAGGTCAAACGAGAGACAGCCGCCATCGCTGCCAATGCTTCACCGCGAAAACCGAGCGTCGTAATGCCGTGCAAGTTCGCAACATCAGCGACTTTGCTAGTCGCATGACGAGTAATCGCCATCACCATATCATCAGGATGAATACCCACACCGTTATCCACCACTTCAATCATGCCCATACCACCTTGAGTAATACGTACCTCAATATTGGTGGCACCTGCATCAATGGCATTTTCGAGCAGCTCTTTGACGACCGCTGCTGGACGTGTCACGACCTCACCTGCTGCTAGTTGATTAATCAGCAGCGGCGATAGTTTTTTGATACGGGTGTTGGGGTGATTATCTGGCATTGATAGATGTCATATTTTAAAAGAATGGCAAGTGGTGTGATTTAGATATTA
Source organism: Psychrobacter sp. AntiMn-1 (assembly GCF_001854065.1). NCBI lineage: Bacteria > Pseudomonadati > Pseudomonadota > Gammaproteobacteria > Moraxellales > Moraxellaceae > Psychrobacter > Psychrobacter sp. AntiMn-1. Next base: position 655,214 of record NZ_CP012969.1, read on the forward strand.
AATTTTGATAAATCCAGACCTTGCGCTTGGCCTGCTTTTGATACTCTTAAGTGCACTTGGCGTGCTTCATTACCTTTATCATCGTTTTCAACTTGCGTAATATCGATAAACAAAGTTGGCATCGGTAGATAACCATCAGCACGGCTCGCCCATTCAATGATAACGAGCGCTTCAGGCTCATCTAAATACTCATCAAAGCCAATAAAAGACAGCTCTTCTGGATCTTGGAGACGATATAAATCTGCATGATAAACTGGCTTAGTCGTGCCATTGTTTTGTTCAATGCTATAAGGCTCAACCAAGGTATACGTTGGGCTTTTTACCGCTCCAGTATGACCGAGAGCATGCAACCAGTAACGCGTTAAAGTGGTTTTACCTGCACCCAAATCCCCTGCCAGCCACACACTACCCGTCAGCGGCAATGCTGCCAGTTGCTTAGCCAATAACTGTGTATCTTGCTCAGAGTTCAGTATCAAAGTTTGCACGCTGTCACTGTTTTCTATTGATTGATCATTATGCATCAGTCTGAACCTGCCTGTGCTTGCTCTGGCTGTACCTGCATAGTCACCGTTGGGTTGGTGAAGCTTTCACCGCGAATCAGCTTGGCGTATAGCTCAGAGTCCGTCCACTCAGCACGAACTTGTTCACTAAATTCGAAATCCTCTAAAACCAGCTTACCCATTTGCTCGTTTGCCACATCATCGGCGAAACACTGCGCGTAACCCGTCGCGGTTTCATGAGCAATCACTGAATACACACTGACATCCGCCTCACCATTTTGCATTTGCGTCTGTCGCAGTATTTCTTGCGCCCAAAAGAAAATCACCCGTGAAAACTGTTCTGCCGATGGTGAGACTGGCAGACTGATCCAACGTGCGCTAAATTTCTTACACGCTGCGACATATTCAGGATCGTCTTTGTTCCAAAAACAAATCGCATGATCAAAGCTGTCGATAATGTCTTTGATCGAAGATTTTAGCAGCCCAAAGTCATAAACCATTTGCCCATGGTCTAGACGGGTGGCTTCTAAAATCAGCTCAATCTGATAGCTGTGACCATGGATGGAGTGCTTGCAACGCTCAGAGCTACAGTTGCGAACGATGTGAGCGTTTTCAAATTTGAATAGTTTACGTATACGCATAATAATTTGACCAAAACAGTGAGCACGATGGTGCTAAATGTTAATAAATAAGAGTTTGCCGCGTTTATGAATCGGTTTATGGCTAATTATAGCAAATCGCCATGTATCCGTAAGTAAGCACTTATGAATACCATGATTAATTGAACGAATCGATTAGCGCATAACTTGGCTAAAGCAATGATTTCGCTAAAGGAAAGAAGCAAGAGAACTGAATCGTAGGCGAATTGAATTGTGCGAGTACTATCTATTACTAATGCTTAAGCCTATACTCGATTTAGTAAGCGACTATGTTAGTCGTCACCATACTTACCTTAAGTCAGCCCAATTGGCTTAGCTGGTTGTATGCGTTATCTACAAAGGAATTACCATGAGCAAAGTCAAGACAGTAAGAAGAATGTCAAAAAGAAACCACTTTTGACAGCAAAAGAAAAGAAAGCGGCGAAAAAAGACGACAATGGTAGCATCTTAGGTAAACATTAATATTTCTCGTATCAATATGCCAATCTGACCTAGTGGTTTGATTGGCGTTTTTTTGAGTTGGCCACTCGTTTTTTTTAGGCACTGCGCGGCGCAAACATAATAACCGCCATTCCTAATAGTGCAACTACTGAGCCCACTATGTCCCACATGGTTGGTCGTATCCCATTGACCGTCCATAACCATAAAATCGCCATACAAATATATACGCCACCATAGGCCGCATAGACCCTACCTGCAGCAGTCGGATGTAATGACAGCAGCCAGACAAACGCGATCAAACTCAGCGCGCCAGGTATTAATAGCCAGATAGATTTATCTTCTCGTAACCATAGATAAGGCAAATAACACCCTGCAATCTCAGCCAATGCGGTCAGCGCAAAAAGCCCAACGGTTTTTAATTCTGTCAAACTTACCTACTCCTCAACGGTAATAAATCCAGTCAGGTATTGTACGGCATTGCCAGAAATAAGCACTCTATCGTCTGCCACGGTACAGTCAAGCACACCGCCGCGACTAGATGCTTGATAAGCGACTAATTCATTTTTGGCTAAACGCTTCGCCCATAAAGGGGCAAGTCCAGTATGAATCGAACCTGTTACTGGGTCTTCATCACCACCATTTGCTGGCCGAAAGTATCTAGAGATAAAATCATAATCATGATACCTCTCTGAGGTTGCCTGACAAGTTACCACCACATCATAGGGCGCTAGCTGCTTCAACTTTTCATTATCACGCGCGACATTCAGCACATCGGATTCAGAATCATAGATGACGAAATACGCTTGAGTATTACGATAGACTTCAGCAGGCCCAATGGATAGACCTGCTAATAAACTATCAGGAATCTCATCGATTCTCTCAGGCATTCTATTGGGAAAATCCATTTGCATTTTGCCAGAATCCGTTTTTGCGACTGTCAAAATACCAACCGCTTTGGCTGAAAAGTTAATCGACTGTACGTTTGAATTTTTATTAAACAATACATAGGCAGCGGCTAAGGTCGCATGACCACAGAAGTCAATTTCGGTCAATGGTGAGAACCAACGAATATGATAAACACCTTTGCCATCAGCAACAATAAAAGCGGTCTCAGACAAGTTATTTTCAGACGCAATAGACTGCATCAAAGCATCATCTAACCATGTATATGTCACAATAACCGCCGCAGAATTGCCTTTAAACAACGTGTCAGTGAAGGCGTCTATAATATTTATTTCTAGTTGCATGTGATGTTCTCATTTTTATAATTTTTTAAAGATTAATCTTGGTCATCATTATCTTAGGAGAAATCAAAATAAGAAATAGTTGACCAAAACTTAATACTTAGATCAATAGGCAATACTTTCAATGATGTTGTACTGTAGCTAACCGGTCTTGGCAACGAGCTAATATACCTAGCTCGCTAATTGTCTCAAAAAATCTCACTATAGCTAGGACAACATAATTACTTTAGCATTTTGACAATATTGAAATAGTATGACACACAAAACCCCAGTAAAATCTATCATGGCAAACAAACTTCTTAAATAACCGCCTATCTAGGCCATACCAACACTTTAAATTTAAATAGGAAATTAGCGTCATGATGCGTATTGGATTGTTTTTATTGACCAACTTGGCCGTGATCGTGGTCTTTAGCATTGTGTTTGGGATACTATCCAGATTTTTTGGGATTGGCGGTGTATATACGGCAGGCGGGCTAAATTATGTCAGCCTTGCAATTATGTGCGGTATCTACGGTATGGTCGGCTCAATGATTTCGCTATTTCTGTCGAAATGGATGGCCAAAAAATCCACGGGTACGGTGGTAATAGAATCCGCACGCAACCCAACTGAGCAATGGCTGGTCGATACAGTGGCAAAACAAGCGCAAGCGGTAAACATCGGTATGCCTGAGGTTGGTATTTTTAATAACTCGCAGCCAAACGCGTTTGCAACTGGCTGGAATAAGAATAAAGCGCTGGTAGCGGTATCCTCTGGTCTACTACAAAATATGAATCAAGATGAAGTCGAAGCGGTACTAGCGCATGAGATTGGTCATGTAGCCAACGGTGATATGGTAACCCTTGCCCTCATTCAAGGCGTGGTCAATGCGTTTGTGATGTTCTTTGCGCGCATTATCGGTAGTTTCGTGGACCGTACTGTGTTCAAAAACACCAGTGATCGCCCAGGTATCGGTTACTTTATCACCAGTATTGTGATGGATATTTTGCTTGGGTTTTTGGCGTCTGCTATCGTGATGTGGTTCTCACGCTTACGTGAATTCCGTGCGGATCAAATGGGCGCCAAACTTGCCAGCCGCGAAAAAATGATCAGTGCGCTTGATGCTCTGCGTCCTTCTGCACAGCGACCAGATCAAATGCCTGAGAGTATGAAAGCATTTGCAATCTCGTCTGGACAATCTCAAGGCTTTAGTATTGCCAACCTGTTCCGCTCACACCCAACATTGGATGATCGTATTGCGGCGTTGAGAGAATATAATCCTAGTGAAAGGTGATGGATTGTTTGGTTCATTATTGATTGCTAGAAGCACAACCTTTAAATTGGGCTAGTGATCTGTAGGTTATACCTTGATTTTGGTCAATATAGCAAAATTTATAGTTTAAAAATATAGACTCACTATACGAACCAATGCAACTAGGCTTGATCAAACATTGCTCATCATTTTTATCCTAAGATCAAATGCAATATAAATATCCTGAAACTCTGGACTATATAATTCCACAACACCTTTTATATTTTTTACCACTACCACATGGACACTGTTGGTTACGACCTATCTTTTCTTTTTTTATAGTTTTTTTCACTTCATTAAAAGGTACAGGGTAACGATTAATTGCAGATTGATAACTAATTTCCATATTACTTATTTCCACACAACCACCGCCAACACCTACTGAAAGCGAGTGTTCCAATATATCCAACCCCACCTTGCAACCTGATATACTCATAGATGAAGAGCTCAAAACTTGACCACTTCGAGTCACTACTTTTAAGTCTTCATTTTCTCGACAGCTAATCTTTACTCCATGATGCATCATTTCAAGTCTTTCGATAATTAGGGTGTGAGGAGCCTCTGACCTCAATACTAGAGAAATATTTCCTGAGTTTTTTCGAATCGTAATTTTTGCTCCAATAACTTCAACGTCCCAATTTAATGTAGAAGTAACCCATTCATTATTTACAATCTTCAGTATTTCTTTACCATCAAAATTTGTAAGATAGGCGTTAATTCTAAAGGGTGATCCTGTGCACTCAGGTCTTTTCACAGAGAAAATACTTTCACCATCAATATTAATTAAAGAATCTACATTTTTACATATCAAGGTGCCTAATTTTATAGTAGGTTCTACAAGACCAAGATCAAAAGGACCAAAAGAAAATCCTTTCTGATTACAAATAGGATTTAAAGATCGCATTTTGATAGTGTCTTTAGATAGAATTATTCTAGTGACTCGATCATGGCAGCCTCCACACAACAAAACAATATGTTCAGGATTGTGTTCCTTTGCTTCAGCAAAAGTAGGATCAAGATGTTCATATTGATATACGGCGTTACCACAGTTAACACAACCAAACCCACAGCGCTGCCTAACTTCTCTTTTCACTAAAGAGGATATAGTATCTTTTAAACCATATTTATTGACTCTCAATTTTACTGTCCTTAATATTTTTTTAAAGTGAAAGCTAATGAGTATAAAAAGTAGAGCATTTGTAGAAAATAAAATGGTAGCTACCAGTGATAGTAGCAAGAACGCCATGTCACCGCTAGCCCCCTTTATTCATATAACTAGACATAAAAAAAGCCTATCTATAAAAGATAGGCTTTTCTAAATAACATTTGCTAATTAAATATCAAACTCAAGCGCTCTATCACCTTCGCTATCTTTGATACGCGTTGGCAGACCAATCTTATTCAATAGATTAATAAATGGCTTGGCATCTAGCTCTTCGACGTTGACCATCTTGCCTGCGTCCCATTCGCCAGTCGCGACTAGTATTGCCGCAGCAACAGGTGGCACGCCTGCAGTATACGAGATACCTTGGCTACCCACTTCGTTGTAAGCGTCTTTATGATCTGAGACATTGTAGATAAACACTTCCGTCTCAACGCCATTGATTTTACCTTTAACTTTATCACCAATGCAAGTCTTGCCTGTATATTCTGGTGCAAGCGAGCTTGGATCTGGTAGTACCGCCTTCACGACTTTTAGCGGCACCACTTCTTGGCCTTCAGCCGTCATCACTGGCTGCTCAGACAGTAGGCCTAAGCTCTGTAGCACGGTGAATACATTGATATAATGCTCACCAAAGCCCATCCAAAAACGAATGTTTGGTACATCTAGGTTGGCTGACAATGAATGCACTTCATCATGACCACTCAGATAGCTGTTCTGCACACCCACAACTGGCAAATCATCTGTACGTTTGACTTCAAACATTTTATTAGACTGCCACTTGCTATCTTGCCAAGAGTAAACTGTCCCTGTGAACTCACGGAAGTTGATCTCTGGGTCAAAGTTAGTCGCAAAATATTTGCCATGACTGCCCGCATTGATATCAATGATGTCAATATCAGTCACAGATCCTGCATCCATCATGTCATAACCCAAGCGTGCATACGCATTGACCACACCGGGATCAAAGCCTGCACCTAAAATAGCAGTGACATTATTGTCTGCACAGCGCTGTTTGCGTTGCCACTCGTAGTTGTTGTACCACGGCGGCGTCTCACAAATCTTGCGTGGATCTTCATGAATAGCCGTATCTATATATGCCGTGCCTGTTTCAATACAAGCTTCTAGTACGGTCATATTGATAAATGCCGAGCCAACATTAATAAGTATCTGTATTTTTGTGTCTTGTATCAGCTGCACGAGTGCTTGGCTGTCCATCGCATCGACCTGATGCGTATGCAAGACTGCAGCCTGCTTAAAGCTGTCTTTTTCTTTTACGCTCTGCGCGATGGCATCGCATTTGTCTTTGGTACGTGAGGCGATATGGATCTCGCCGAGCACATCATTGTGCATCGCACATTTATGCGCGACCACTTGAGCGACGCCGCCTGCTCCGATGATAAGTACGTCTTTTTTGTTAGATTTGGCTGGTTGGTTTGTGTTCAATGAACAATCCTCCTTTGTGTCCCTGTCGATACCATTGATTTTGGCTATGCAAAACAGAAACGAGTGAATGATATGCGTGAATTAAAAAGGAAGACCGAGGAAAACCCACGCACCCGTCGGGCAGATAATACTCCATTATTTGCCCGACGCGATTATAACAATTTTTATTCCCTTATCGGTAAAAAATATGTATAAAAAGTAGAGATATTAAAATGCATACTAATACAGGTTAAGCCTTTGTTTTTTAAACATTAAAATACAAAACCCGACAATAACATAGTCTTAAAAACTAAGGCTACTAAGGCTTAAGATAGGCTGGCTTTATATTCCTCATAGTCGAACTCACGCTGGATATCGGTACTGCCGTCCAAACGACGAATCACAATCGCTGGCATATTAACCCCATTGAACCAGTTTTTCTTGACCATCGTATAACCGGCAGCATTACCAAAGGCGATCTTATCGCCTATCTGAAGATTACTCGGTAATGCATACTCACCAAAGATATCACCTGCCAAGCAAGAACGACCATAAATAATGGTATGGTCTGCCGACTCAGCATTGGCTTCAGACGGCGCAGCTTCTGCTGGATTGCCAGTAGGTGCAATATTGCTAGCAGTATTATTGATCGCGACAATCGGTGCGGACTCACGATAGATAAGCAAGTCGAGCATATGTGCTTCAATCGAAGCGTCGACGACGGCGAGATTTTTTTGATTGTGCATGGTGTCTAACACTGTCGTGACCAACGTGCCCGCGCCATGGATACTTGCTTCGCCTGGTTCTAAATAAACTTGCACGCCATAGGTCTCACTAAATACTTTTAATCTGTCAGCCAGCTTTTCTAATGGATAATCAGGCGCGATAAAATGAATGCCGCCGCCTAAGCTTACCCATTCAAGTTGCTGCAAAATATCGCCAAATCTAGATTCGATATCTGCCAAACTTTCACTAAAGGCTTCAAAACTGTCATTCTCGCAATTGTTATGAATCATAACGCCTGTAATATCGCTTAGTACCGCTGCGATTTTATCTTTATCGTGCTCACCAAGGCGGCTAAATGGACGTGCAGGATCAGCAATCAAAAATGATGAGTTGCTGGTTTTTGGATTTAATCGTAAGCCTACTGGAACACCTTGCGCTGCCGCTTGATTTTTAAAAGCAGTTAGCTGTGAGATTGAGTTAAATATAATCTTATCAGCATAACTGAGTACTTCAGGAATTTCATCTGCACTATAGGCGACGCTATAAGCGTGGGTTTCTTTTTTATCGCTGCTACTGGCATCAGCGTTATTACCAAAGGTCTCATAGCCCAATCTCACTTCGTTAAGTGAAGACGAAGTCGTGCCATGCAGATAAGGCTGCATCACATCAAAAACACCCCATGTGGCAAAGCATTTGAGTGCCAATAATGCTTTTGCACCAGACAGCTCACATAGCCTAGCGATGATTTTCATATTGGCAACGATCGCCGCTTCATCAAGCACGTAGTATGGCGTTGGTGGCAACGATACGTTGATAGAATTCTCTAGATTTTTTGCATTCATAATAGGTTACCTAATAGACACTCTGCTGTTGGTATCTTGACAGACAGATATAAATATTTGCGCTATAGTAGACTAAATCCATCATAATTAGAATATCTTATGGCACTCTCAACCGATTATTCCACCTCTGCCAGTCGATCCCATGCCTCTCAATTAGACCCAAAACATATAGACTTGACGCACCTCCACCCGGATGCGCGTGCAGTATTGGATTTTTGGTTTGATAAAGATAATGAAGCGTGTTGGTTTGAACAAAACGATCGTTTTGATAAGCAGATAAAGGACAAGTTTGGTGACATTTGGCAGGCAGCAAAGCAAGGTGAATGCGTTAAATGGCGCCTCGCAGAATCTTCTCTAGATGGCAATAGTTCAATAACAGCGCTAGCAGGACGATTGGCAGAAATCATTGTCTTAGATCAGTTTTCACGAAACCTGTGTCGCGAACAAGCCTGTGCTTTTGCCCAAGACGGTATGGCATTAGTTTTAGCACAAGAAGCCACTCAGCAGCCCTATTTTGACACTTTACCGATGCAATGGCGTAAGTTTATGATTATCCCATTTATGCACTCTGAATCTGCCTTAATTCATGAGCGCTATTTGCCATTATTTAGACAGTTAAATGATGCCACTACGCTAGATTTTGAATATCGTCATAAAGAAATTATTGATCAATTTGGGCGTTACCCACATCGTAATGAGGCACTAGGGCGCAAATCAACTGAGGATGAAAAAGCCTTTTTGCAACAGCCAAATTCTTCATTTTAAAGTAGGTTTTATCCAGTCTGCTTACTTTGTCACATTCTTATAGTGTCTTTATATAAAACAAGGACTGAGCCAGTTATCTGGTTCAGTCCTTTTGTTTGTACAATTGATTAAACGGCTTAACTAATAATTTACCTTACCCGTCGTAAAAGTGAATGACTTACTTTCTAAGTTTTTATCATCAATCAAGATATCAAAGCTTACTTGATACTTTGTATTGCCATACAGACCACATTGCTGGCTTTGATTTGCCGCGCGATTAACTTCGCAGCTCTTTAGTGCATCTGTTAATGGCAAAATAAATGCCTCATTCGCTGGTAATGCGTAGTTGGTGTTCACATACGGATCGTTATCAAAGTCGATCAATTGAATCGGTATATTAGTATTTCGCTGAGTATCTCGGAACTTGATGTTGCTGACTTTGATTTTGTTTGCTGATGGCATACTCACATAAACAGGCTGTCCGATAGGATCGGTACGTAAATCGCGACCTGTGCCTTTAACAGGGTTTGGCGACTCACTATACAGAGCAGTTACTGTATCAGTCACACCTTGACAGGGATAAGTAAAAACACCTGACACGGTTGTATCTTTGGTCGCTTTTGTCGCTGAGGCATGGCTAACCAAGACATAACCTTGGTTAAGAGCTGGATTTTTGGCATCCGGTTTATATAAAACCATGGCTGAGCCAACAGCGCTTGAGGTGGGTAGCATCAATGAACGCAAATGATAGGGTGCTGCCAACAACGACTTGGCCATTGATGTTGCCACCACATCCGTTTTCAGAAAGCTTCCTGCTGAATTGAAGTAGACAGATTGAGCAATATTTTCTGTGGCACCATATTGTGCGTTGCTGTATTTTGCGTTTAATAAGCGATCTGAGAAATCTAATCCACCGAAGAATGGGTTATTGCTACCTGTCAAACTAGCAATATCGCTGATTTTATTTTCGACATGGGCATTAAAACTGGTCGGCGTGCTATTAGCAAAGACGTATTTGATATAGTTTGCGTGCTTAATCGCAATATCATCAAGCGCCGTATCGACAGATAAGCCACTTAAACCACAACTGGTTCTTGCCAAACTAAATTGATTATTAGCACTTAAGGCTGCTTGCGGATTATTCTCAGTTGGCGCATTGCTTTCATTAATAGGATTACTATCTTGCTCATCTTGTGTTTCGCTCTGTGGATTATTGGATGTAGAACCATTATCAGAGTCACCACCACCACCGCAGGCGGTTAAAAATACCGCTAAGAAAAGCACTACAGCAAGGTTCTTTTGAGGGGGATGAGCCATCATTTCTTATCCTATAAAATAGTAATATATATAATTCATAGTGAGAATAAAACTCAAAATAAAAGCTTAGTTATTGATTTAACAGCACTTTATACCAAGAGCAACATATTGTATTACATTTTATAAATTTTCGCTCGTTATTTTTCCGAAAATTTGCCTATTTGTTAACATAGGTATATATCTTCTTTCTGCTGGTACATTAAATCTTTATTATTAGACGATTTCTAGACGAGATATTGTCGTTTAAAATTAGCTCTCTAATGCCTTTCTCACTGGCGCAAAGCTGCGCCTATGTGCTGATAAGACACCATGTCTCTCAATGGCTTCCATATGTGCGCGAGTTGGATAGCCTTTATGTTTGGCAATACCGTATTCTGGATACTGCATGTCAAGGGCATACATGGTCTCATCACGGCTCACCTTTGCCAATATACTAGCCGCTGCGATACTGGTATGACGTGCATCACCCTTCACCCATGCTTGGCAATCAACAGAAGATGGCGATATGCCCAATTCGTGAAATGTAGCATGGCTCAAATCAGGACAGCGATTACCATCAAACAATACTTCAATTTGTAATTGTTTAAGCAATGTATTCTCATTGTTTTTAGTCACCAAGCATGTAAGAGCGGCATCTAGCAGTGCCTCCGTACACAAGCGCATACCAAGCATCGTTGCTTGTAAAATATTGACTTGATCGATGACAGCTGCGGGTATATCAGCGATGATATAACCGAGGGCATGCACCTTTACCAGTGGATAAAGGATATCGCGCTTTTTTTCACTCAGTTTTTTGGAGTCTGTCAGTATCGACAATGGTGTGTCTTTGAGTGGTTGTTCTTCAATCAATCCTGACCAAGACGCAGGCAATATCGCGGCGGCCACATTGACACTACCTAATAACGGTCCACGTCCTGCTTCATCAACGCCAATTTTTAATATTGACTGTTCTAAGCGTTGCGCTTCATCGCGCTCATATTGAGCAAACAGCTTAGAGGTATTCAACTGTCCATATAAGCGTATAGGCGCCGCCAATTGAATATACTGCCCTTTGACATCAATATGATCAGTACTGACGTCAATTATCTGGGCTAGGTTTTTTGTGCTAGGTTGAATTTGCATAATATTAGAAAGTCTTTCTAGGTTAGGTAAGATTAGAGGCATTACTATCGCTCATAAAATATTGTTCAATCACGCTATTCGCTGGCTCATGATTGCTTTGCTGCTGCAACGTGTGCTTTGTCGCGAGCAGATCTTTTAATTGCTCAGCATAAGCACGCGGTTGTAATAGACGCATCACCGTACGGCAAATATTATCCCCACTTGCCTGCTCTTGAATAAGCTCAGGCACAATCGGCGCATTAGCCAAAATGTTAGGTAGTGCCACATAAGGCACTTTTACCAGACGTTTGGCAATCTGATAAGTGATCTGATTCAATTGATAAACCACCACCATCGGACGCTCAAGCAGCATTGCCTCCAATGTTGCTGTCCCAGAGGCTAGCATCACGATATCTGACGCTGCCATCGCATGCTGACTAAACTCTGGCTGAGTATCATCATAAACGACGACAATAGCCGCCCGCAGCTGCTCTGAGCATTGATCAATGACTTCTTGCACAATATATTGGTGATTTTGATCAACCGTTGGAATGATAAAACACAGCTTTGGGTCTAATAATATGAGCTTTTGAATGCCGTCAAGCATCAATGGCAAGATAGCGGTAATCTCGCCACGCCGAGAGCCAGGCATCACGCAGATAAGCTGGCTGACATCATCAAACCGTTCAATAAAAAACTGCTGTAAACCATCATTGTGCCAGACCAGCTCGCTACGGCGCTGATTGATTGGCGTGTCTATCAGTGCTTGATCAATGGTTCGTAGCAACGGATGCCCCACACAGATCGCCGGATGATTATGACGCTCATAAACCGGTAGCTCAAATGGGAATAGGCACAATACCAGATGAGTCGCCGCTTTAATGTTATGGATACGCGACTCACGCCATGCCCAAATAGAAGGACTGACATACTGCACGCAAAAGATGCCTTTTGGCTTTAGTTTCTTGGCGACCCGTAGATTAAAATCAGGTGCATCGATACCAATAAACCAATCGATACCAGCTACCTCAAAGGCGCTCAGCAGCTCGCGGCGTGCTTTGAGCAAATCTGGTAGCTGCGCCATGACTTCAACCAGACCCATCACTGCCAAACGCTCCAATGGAAAAATACTTTGCAATCCTTGCGCTTGCATCTTAGTGCCGCCCACGCCTACCCAAACGATGTCATCACGCAGATTATTCATCTGTTGCATAAAATCTGCGCCTAAACTGTCACCTGACACTTCACCTGCGACAATGGCTATCACTAGCGGCGTGGCAGTCGTTTTAGGTTTATTAAAATCCGTCTCTGTTTGGCTGATGGAATCAGTATGTGGATGAGACGTAGCAGAATCTGTCATGACAAGCTCTCAATATTGAAGATATACAAATAAAATAAATCGTTGTTGTAAAATATAACACAGTAAGTCAATGATAGAGGTTGATGACATACACATTTTATCTGTGTCTATTTTTTGGCGTTCATGTGTTAGTGTGCAATCGTTTTAGTGCGCAATCATAAAGCCATCGCGGTCGCTATCATACGTGACGATGATACAAATAGCTAAATTCACGCATAAAATCTGATCGTTGAGCACCCAGCACTTAATTCATCCTTATTAATAGACAGAAAAACGAAATACCAAACGTGCATTTGCGAATTCAAATATAACCTTAATCATGTGTAAGTATAACTAAGTTTTAGTTTCCTCATTCCAGTTATCAGTCAATTAACTACCGGACTACCCTTGTCAACCAACACTTTTGTCCGCATAATGAATATTCCTATAAATCAGCTAGACGATATATAACCATGACAACATCAGTTACCCATAATGCAGACATTGACGACGTGAATATTGAAAAATTTATTCCTTTGATTACTCCCGCTGAGCTAAAAGCTGAGCTACCTCTGTCAGACGATGCATACAAAACCGTACTAAACGGTCGCCAAACGATCCAAAATATCTTGGATGGTAAAGACAAGCGTCTGTTTGTGGTCATTGGACCCTGCTCTATCCACGATATTAAAGCGGCCCATGAGTATGCCGATCGCTTAGCCGTATTGGCAAAAGAGATCGAAGACAGCGTATTTGTGGTCATGCGTGTTTATTTTGAAAAACCTCGTACCACAGTCGGCTGGAAGGGTATGATTAATGACCCTGACATGAATGACAGCTTTGATATCGAAAAGGGCTTGCGTACGGCGCGCAAGTTATTGCTTGATCTCAATGAAAAAGGCTTACCTTGTGCGACTGAAGCCCTTGATCCAAATACGCCGCAGTACATGCAGGATTTGATTAGCTGGTCAGCGATTGGCGCCCGTACTACCGAGAGCCAAACACACCGTGAAATGAGCTCAGGCTTATCTTGCCCAGTTGGCTTCAAAAACGGTACTGACGGCGGTATGACGGTTGCTGTCAATGCGATGCAGGCGGTTAAAGAAGGGCATAGCTTCCTAGGTCTATCCTCAGATGGTAAGGTCTCTATCATCAAATCGAAAGGCAATCCTTACGCACACGTGGTACTCCGCGGTGGTAATGGCAAGCCTAACTACGATGAAACGGCAGTTGCTCAAGTTGAGAACGAACTGGCAAAAGGCAAAACCAATGGCAAAATCATGATTGACTCAAGCCATGCCAACTCAGGTAAAGACCCTTACTTGCAGCCGATGGTTATCCAAAACGTCGCTGAGCAAATTCAAAATGGTAATAAATCAATCATTGGCATGATGATTGAGAGTCACCTAAAAGGCGGCAATCAAAAACTAACCGCTGATTTAAGTCAGCTTGAGTACGGTAAATCTATCACTGATGGCTGTCTAGACTGGGATAGCACTGTCACCGCATTGCGCGGCTTGCGTGATATGGTAAAAGATGTGCTACCAAACCGCTAATAGCCATTAACGATAGTATATCGTCAAGCAAAAACTAAAAAGCCCTTTTCGTACTGATACGAAAGGGGCTTTTTATTGAGAGAATTTTAAGAAAAACATTTTCTTGAGCAGCTTAATTCTTAATGATCATTAATGCTATACGCTCAATTAAATAAAGCCAACTCTAGTTTGAGGTTGGCTTTATTTTAAAGTTAATACTACAGCTAAATTATTTCCTAGCTATTATCAATCAGCTATTTGCAGCACCTAATACACTCTCTAAACTTTCAAGCACATGCTTAGATGAAACGTTCTTGCGTAAGTCTGTTAGCTGCTCATGTGCCATTTGACGACGTGGTTCAGCCAAGGTATTCCAGCGTGCCAGCACTTGTAGCAGTCGCGACGCCAATACAGGGTTGGCATCATCGAGTTTTTTGATCACGTCTGTATACATCTTCAGACCCTCTGCTGTCCATAGTACTGTTGGTTGCGAGCTAAAGGCGCCGATAACTGAACGGACACGATTAGGGGTATTCCAATCAAAATCGGTATGCGCAATTAACGACTTGATAACATCAGGTGTCACATCATCAGCGGCGGCTTGCACACTGAACCACAAATCAATCACCAGATCGTTTGCTTGGAAACGCTTATAGAAATCGGTCAAATAATGATTGGCTTTTGGCAGCTGATGGTTGACCATCGCCTTCAACGCACCAAAACGCTCTGTCATACAGCTAGCATTATCATATTGCTGTTGTGCCCAATCGGCTGCACCTTCAACGTTAGCAGTCAGTGCCATATCAAGCACCACATTACGCAGCGCACGAATGCCTCGAGCTTGAGCACTGTCTTCATAAGACTGCATTGGCAGATCATTGTATAACGTAGCCCATTGATCTTTTAATTTATCTGCTACTTGCTGATATAGTCCATCGCGCTGCTCTTTCACTAGTACCGGATCGTAGTCTTGAGGAATAGCAGAAGCCAGCTCTTGCGCTGATGGAATATCAAGTAATCGTGCGGCCAGCATCGCATCATCAGCTGCTAAAACGGGCAACGTCTGTGCCAAGGCTTCTAAATACACATCAGGACTGCTCTTCGCACCTTGGCTTTGCAGTAAAATACGGTTGACCAGCATTTGGGTGACTTGCCAGCGGTTAAACCCATTGGTTTCATGCTTGAGCAAAAATGCTAAGTCTGCATCTTGGTAATCATAGTTGAGCTGTACTGGCGCACTAAAATCACGCAGTAAAGACACAATAGGCTCACTTGCGACATTTTCAAACACAAACGTTTGCGTCGCCTCGTCAAGCAATAACATACGCTCAGCGACGATAGCGCCTGAGTCTTTATCAAACAATGCTGTTGCTACAGGTATCGGCAACGGTTTTGGTGCATCAAAGCCTTTCACATGACGTGTTTGCTGATTCAAAGTAATCGCTAATGTCTGCGCTGCACTATCATAAGTTTGAGAGCCTGATACCACTGGCGTACCTGGCTGACGATACCAGTCGATAAAGTCCTCGATTTTGTCATCAGTGATGCTAAGGGCTGATAAAAAGTCTTCTACCGTGACCGCTTGTCCATCATAACGACGGAAATACTCGTCTGTTCCTTTGCGAAAATCATCCGGCCCTAATGTGTTGGCAATCATTCGTACGATTTCAGCGCCTTTCTCATAGACGGTCGTCGTATAAAAGTTATTAATCTCAACAAAGCTCTCTGGACGTACAGGATGTGCTAATGGGCCTGCATCTTCTGCAAACTGATGCGCACGCAAGGTCGCCACATCATCGATACGCTGTACCGCACTTGATTGCTGATCTGCTGAAAACGACTGATCACGGTAAACCGTAAAACCTTCTTTCAAACACAATTGGAACCAATCACGGCACGTGATACGGTTGCCCGTCCAGTTGTGAAAATATTCGTGAGCAATAATGGCTTTTACGCTAAAACTGCGCGCATCGGTAGTGGTCTCAGGGCTCGATAACACGCAAGCGGTGTTAAAGATATTAAGACCCTTATTCTCCATTGCGCCCATATTGAACTGACTGACCGCCACAATCATATAGCGATCTAAATCATAGGCTCGGCCGTAATTGACCTCATCCCATCTCATGGCGTCTTTTAAGGCTTGCATACCAACATCACATTTATCGATATCGGCAGATTTTGCATACACCTCAAGTAATACGTCCCGACCTTCGCTGGTCGTATAAGAGTCTGTCAACACATCCAAATCAGCAATAACACAGGCAAATAAATAACTCGGCTTGTTGGTTGGATCCTGCCAAATCGCATAATGACGCTCTGGCGCATCAGCAACCTCGCCTGCTTCAACTAAATTACCGTTAGCCAATAACGTCGGATAGCGCTTATCGGCTTCCAGTCGAGTGGTAAATATCGCGAGTACATCAGGGCGATCAGGATAAAAAGTAATCTTACGGAAACCCTCTGGTTCGCACTGAGTCACAAACATCGTGTCGTCACCACTACCTGCCATGTATAGACCTTCAAGCGCGGTGTTAGTTTGCGGGCAGATACGTACCTGAATGTCTAAGGTAACCTCATCAGGTGCTTCATAAATCGTTAGCTTGCCATCTTCTTGCTGGTAGTGCTCAGATGTTAACGCTTTATCATTCATGATAATAGACAGCAGCTCTAACGATTCGCCAAATAAGACAATATCCCCTGTGGTTTGGCGTACCATCTTAAGCGTACTATTTACCTGAGCATAATCTTCAAACAGCTTGATGTCCAAATGGACCGTTTCCACATCAAAACTTGGTTTTTGGTAATCCTTTAGATTAATTTTACTTGGTGCATGTGGGGGTACATCTGGCATTTCAGGGTTGATGATCTGAGCATCGGTTTCAGCAGTAGACATGGTAATTTCCTATTATTATTGATGATATGTTATGAGTGTTATTGTTTTGCTATTCGCATTATAGCTTTCGTCTTGATAGCAACGTTTATGGCGCTCAAAGTCACAATGAAAGTCACAACGGGCGCATGTTATATATGGTTTCCTGCTTATAGGTAGATTGACCTAAATCCTTATATTTCAAGTATGGGCATCGAGATAACTGAGTTTATCCTTCATATACATTTCCTCGTATACATTCATGTGTGTTGGTTAGCCTCTATATGAATGATTAAATCAACAATTGGCTCACGTTATCAATTGGATAATGCCGATGAAAATGATTTAATAGGCGCACTAATAACTCACCTTTCATAAACGGCTTATTATATGACAACACACACTGCCAAATACTCAAAGATCACGTTACCTCTACTGATAGAGTATGTTGATGCTCTCATGCCTTCGCTTGATAGCTCACTTGATAAACAAGCACAAACGATGACTAGACAGACTGATGACACTACTCAGCTGTTATGGGTAGCACACGACAAAACAGAATTATCAACTCTGCAAACACAGCTCAAGAAAACTACACATATTAAAGATACGAATGTTAAAGATGATAATAACGTATCAGCTGAAGCATGGCACGTCTCCACTTTATCAGAGCTTGCTAAACAGCCTGTGCTTGAACGATACGAGCTTGCTTGCTTTTGGCTACCCACCCTCTCACAAGAGCTGTTACATCAATACATCCCTGCCCTCATGCGTTATCGTGATCTCTATGCAGCACACTTGCTGGTTGCGCTTGATAGTTCCATTGATTTGAAACCTTATGGGTTTACGCCATTTGATGTCTTAAGCGAGCCATCTTTAGATATTAGTGATATTGAATCCATAACATCTTCCACTGTATCAGCGGCGCTTTGGCAGTTCAATTTATATGATTATAAACAGCTACCGAATTGGCTCAATGCTGATTACTGGGCCAATCCTGAAAACTGGGGCAAACACCGCTGGTGATACGTTACATATCTATCTATCGTTATTTACAGTAAAAATACTTACATAAATTAACAGTTAGGGCTTGTCCCTATTTTAAAAATGGTGATAAAAATGAGATAAATTAAAGGCAAACAAGGAAAATAGCGCAGGTAATATCAAGATATTGGCCAGCTATTTGACACCGTTTGCCAAAGATTTAGCCATTTTTAGCCCATTTAGTCATAAACGTTTGAATTAGGGACACGCCCTAGTATATGATGGATAAAGATTGCCTGAGTTTTATCGTAAGCAGTTTAAAAAATAAATTTAATTAAAATTTTAGGAGCTCGTCATGTCAATCAGTTTTTCTAAGATCGCTTTTTTAGCTGTACTATCAAGCGCCGTTGCACTCACTACAGGTTGTGCGACTAAACGTGCTACTTCAGAGGTTGTGGTCGCGCCGCTAGGTATTCCAGGTGGTCAAGTTGGCTATAATGGTGCCGTCATTGTTGATAACTCAGCCGCTGTCATTACTGGTGCTGAAAACTTACAAGCGGTTGTCTACTTTGCTTTTGATAGCAGCGAAATCACTGCGCAAGCGGCGAGTGTCCTTAACCAACACGTGAGCCTATTAAACTCAAACCCAGCAGCTGGTGTCGTTATCGCAGGTCATACTGATGAGCGCGGTAGCCGTGAATACAATATGGCACTCGGTGAGCGCCGCGCCCAAGCAGCACGTAATTATCTTGCTGCTCAGGGTGTCGCCGCCAACAACATCCGTGTCATTAGCTATGGTGAAGAACGTCCTGCAGCGGCTGGCAACACCGAAGATGCCTATGCACAAAACCGCCGTGCTGAGCTGTCTTACTAAGCGTCATTAAAAATCATTTGCTTTAAAAAAGCCCAGTAATGTTATATTACTGGGCTTTTTATATTCTATTGAGCTACAGTAGAACCTCAATAAAATTGATACAGCATAGGAAACGCGCTCGATTAAACGCTACTTTTCTTGCTTGCTGTGACTGCGTCTCCAGAGGCTGCGAAAAATAGCGTTTAATCTTGCTATACCATTTTTATAATGGTTTCACTATAAGTAAGATATAAATATTTCAAACTCAAATGTAAGATACCTAATTTTAAGTATATTATTTACATTTCTAAAAAAACTTTGTTTTCAATTAAAAATACTAATGACCACTCATGATAATACCAGTACTAAATATCACTAACGTCCAACTTACTCAACTCGACCATGAAACTTGGTGCGTGACTGCTCAAGTAAGTGATTTATCCAGTCCTGTAGGAATGAGCAACTTGTGGAACGACTTATACTGGTTATCAGTATATCCATCATCACATATAGTCTTTACTGAGCTTCGTCATTTCAAATGGCATTATCATGCAGTACAAAAACCAATATCAAAACGTAGTATTGCTCATAGGCAACGTCAACAGCAGCGCCAAGGTGTAAGACAGTTACTACAAGCGCTACTTAACAAGCTAGAAATCAGCGATACCTTAGATGAGTCGAGCTTTCCCTATCGCCTTAGCAAAAGCAAGTATTACGTCTGTTTTAGCCATACAGCCGCTCATAACAAAGACGAATTTAATAAAAAATCTCATCAAAATATCCCTGCTATTTCATACAGCAAAATAGCAGCGGTCATCAGTCGTCGTCGCCCTGCTGGCATCGATATCGAGCACAATGATGTTGCTTGGCATATCGTCAAGCGTTTTTACTCAGATAATGAAGTTACTATCTTACAGACATTACCAAAAAATCAGCGTGATTATATTGCAAAGTTACTATGGCAAATCAAAGAAAGCTTTATCAAGATCCATCAGTATACGTTGGCACAAGGTTTAGGTATAGATTACTCTGATGTCATTCCTGCCTTGACTGATAATATGAATAAAGACTTTATTACTATCAGTCATACTAACGATCAATCCAATCACCAAATTGCAGTATTGCAAGCAGATCAAACAGTCGTCGTTTTTTGATCATATCTGATAATGCTCTCGCAGTTATTATCTTCGCTTTCTTCTAGACATAAAAAAACGACCCTAAAAAGGGTCGTTTTTTTTGTTCTAATGACAGTATTTACACTGTGATTAGATTAGAAACGGTAAGTTGCACCAAGTTTAACGATTGGCATCCACTCAAGATAATTCTCGTCTTCTAATTCTTTCTTGATTTGATCTTCAGCAAGTGCACCGTTAGTACCGTTAGCATTAACAGTTGCTGTTGTCTTACCAAGATACGCAGCACCTAGCTCGCCAAATACACCGAAGTTGTTAGTGATGTTAGGGCGGAAACCAATAGTTAAGTAAGGAGCTAGCTTGTTACGATGCTCAAGATCAGCTTGCACGCCACCAACTTCTGTAATATCGCCACGCTCTATATCAATTTGATCAGCATCAGGCGTACCTACGAAGTAACGAGCGCCGTCAACTGGATAGTAGCCATTATCACCTGCATCTTTAGCATTAGCAGTCGCTGTGATTTCGTTATCAGGAACGATGATACCAGCGCCCATAGTGAACCAGTTACCAGCAGGACGCAATTGCACACCTAGATATGGGTTGCTAAAGTCAGTGTCAACATCATAGTTTACATCGTTTGCATCAAAATCACCGCCGAAAAGCTCAGCAGCGTCGCCACCTGCCCAACCAGCTTGTAATTCAGTTTTCTCGTTAAGTGACCAACCGATGTTAGCACCATAACCTAGAGTACCAACTTCAGCACTAACAGATGCTGGGTTAACAGCTGTTTGGAAGAAAGTTTTAGTACCACCAACTACAGCACCAGTAGTGTTGCGTACGATACCAGCATCAGAGTTATATGCATAAGCAGGTTCTGCTTGGTAGGCAACAGCCACTGGTTCAGCTTTGTATACTACCGCATCGTTATTATCAACAACGATAACCGGATCAGCGGCTAATGCAGCAGTTGATGCTAGAACAGCAGCAGAGATAGCTGTAAGTTTAATAAGTTTCATAATTATTCTCCTAAAGTGTAAAGTAACTCGCCCGTAAAAAATGATAATTTTGCTCTTTTTTAAACCACCATTTTGTTGAAGAGATTAAAACAATTTTGACTCAAAAAGTCACCCCCATGGATGCGCTTTTTATTTGCCGTTATGTAAAGATTGCATAGTTACTGTAATAATTGCTACACCAACCTGCAAAACTTTGAATTCCTGTTACACAACTCTCTCAAAGCAATTAATCAGGGTAGACATGAATACTGATCCGCTTAATGTTCATGTGAGGGTATTACAAAATGTTTCATCATAATGTCTGAGTAAGCCACTCAACTCAACAGCAGTTATATAGCTTATTACTACAGAATATTGCAACGTGTGAGTTGAGGTATCTACTGTTTCGCTTAGAAAAAATTGTAAATATGGAAGCTAACAGTACAAATGTTCTTATATAGTGTCACCAAGCCTTGTCTCAGCTTGATATTGTGCTAAATTAGACATAGAAATAGATCTATTGTGGGAATGCAGATTTATTACTATTTATCTTCGTTATGAAAACATTATAGTCTCGTCAGCCTCACCCCCTTTTACTACTACTGAGCCTTTTATATGCCTAAAGTATCCTCGATCACCCGTGTGTTAGAGATCATAGAAGCCGTGTCATATGCTTCTAAACCTCTCTCTCCACTTGAGCTATCGCAAGAGTTGGATATTCCTAAACCGACCATACACCGTTTAATTCAGAATTTGGTCGACGATGGTTTTTTGACCGTTGATATCGGTGGCGGTATTGTTCCTGGTAAACGGGTTCGCAATCTGAGCGTTGAGCTTTGGCAGCAGCGCTTATTCTTTAATGAGCGCCAGATGATTTTGCAAAAACTGGTTGATGAGCTTAAAGAAACTTGCGGTATCGGTGTTCCTTATCATATGAATATGATTTATACCAACCGCGCACAAACGACCTTACCATTGCAGATATACCTCCCAGTAGGTGCAAAGTCGCCCATGTGGTGTACGGCAACTGGTAAATTGTATTTGAGCCAACTGTCTACCACCAGTCGCAATAAAATATTGCAGGGTTTACCATTAGACAAATTCACCAAAAACACCATCACCGATATTGATGCTTTGAATGCCGAGCTCGACCGTATCGCTACCACTGGCATTGGTATTGATAACGAGGAGTTTATCTCTGAAATGGTGGGGGTGGCGGTGCCTATATTAGATAAAAAGTCGCGCTATCTGGCCTCATTGTACCTGCATGCACCAACGATACGCGTATCGCTCGACGAATTACTGACTCATGTACCTCGACTACAGCAAGCAGCGCAAGATATTCAAGCTCTCGTGTATGACTTACAAAGCTAATAGAGTCATTGCTCATTCATTACTATGATCAAATAAAAAAAGGTTCATGCTATAAATGTAGCATGAACCTTTTTTCATCTAACAAGCCCTCTTTAATCAGTCCTCACTATTCACGATAGTAAGAGTGATTGAGTATATGAGTCGTTATTTCTAAGGTAATTCTAAAACAATACCGAGGCATCATGACGGCCCATAATACTAGAGAAGTCTTTATCACCGTTCTCAAGCGTATGCGTGGCATATAACTCTGTTGCCTTGGCACCCATTGGCGTGTCTACATGAGTATCCTTTGCCGTTTGCATAGCAAGATTGAGATCTTTTTGCATCAGCTTACTCATAAAGCCACCTTGGTAGCCATTGCTAGAGGGAACGTTTTCCATAACTTGCGGATAAGGGTTATAGACCTCTAACGTCCAGTTACGGCCTGAGCTTTGTAGCATAATATCTGATAATACTTTGGGATCTAGACCGTTCTTCACCCCTAAATTAATCGCCTCTGCCGTGCCTGCCATTAGGATACCTAACAGCATGTTGTTGCAAATCTTCGCAACTTGTCCTGCACCATGTTCGCCTGCATGAAAAATATTTTTCCCCATTACAGCGAGTATCGGCTCAGCTTTGGCAAAAGCGTCGTCATCACCACCAATAATAAAGGTCAAGCTACCAGCAATCGCCCCGCCTGTCCCGCCAGACACGGGGGCATCCAAAAAGTCGATGCCAAGATGGCTTGCAGCGTCTGCCACTGTCCTAGCATCAGCAGCCGCTATTGTACTACTATCAATCACAAGCGTGCCTTTTGGTAATTCTGCCAGCAGACCATTAGCGCCACTATCGCCCAGATACACAGAGTGCACATGCTGACCCGCCGGCAGCATACTAATGACAACTTGAGCATTGCTCGCCGCATCTTTAGGACTCTGTGCCACGCGAGCACCTGCTTTTTCTAGGCGCTGGGTTGCTGCATCAGACAAATCAAAGACAGAAAGTGTATATCCTGCCTTTAATAAGTTTTCTGCCATAGGCGCACCCATATTACCAAGCCCAATAAAGGCAATATTTGGTTTAGAGTTATTATCCATCATCACTGTATCTTTTGTACCCATCTCATCACTCCTTGATGATTTATGATGTAGCCATTGCTACATACTATTTGACAATATTTGTTAGTAGATAATTAGCGCACATACTGACTGCCCAAAGCTTCCTCACCCAGCCAATCTTCTAGAGGGTGCTCACCTTTTGGATAAGGATTGGCAAAGTGCTTATCGATATACGCTTGGCCTTCTACACTTACGCAGTCTGCCAACGAGCGCGACCACTGCGGATCTTTATCTTTATCAATCAATAACGCACGCACACCTTCTTTAAAATCAGGATTGGCTGCACAATGTACCGCCACGTTGGCTTCTAAATATAAAACTTGTTCTATCGATAAATCAGCGACTTTGTGATACAGCGCGTAGGTTAACGCTGCTGTCACTGGGCAACCATGACGATAGGTTGCAACTGCTCGCTGAGTCCAACTGTCTTCTGAAAAGTCTTTATTTAACTGTACTAGCGCTTCATCACTTTGTAGCAATGCATCGATATCTGCCAAACCGCCACTGTTCATCAATTTTTGGATAGGCTGCCAGTAGGTCGCAAGCTTACTATCAGACAACTCGGCTACTGGCAGCTCAGCAAGTGCACGGCCGACGATACTATGCGCACTATTATGATGGAACTTGTTTGAACTACTGGCACTATCGAGCGTTTGCCAGTCGCTCTGCTTAAGACGTTGTATGACAGCATCATAATCATGACTTGCAACAGCATACTCTGCTAGGTTGGCCAACAGCGCGTCATTGGCGTTACACATCGCGCCAGTCAAGCCTAAGAACAAACCTGTTTTGGCGGGCATTCGCTGCAAAAACCAACTGCCTGAGGCATCAGGAAATAGGCCAATGGTAATCTCAGGCATAGCAAAACGTGTGCGCTCAGTGACCAGACGATGACTGCATCCTGCCATCAGCCCCATACCGCCGCCCATGATGATGCCATCACCCCAAAGTATTAATGGTTTTGAGTAAAAGTGCATTTGACGATATAGACGATACTCGTGACTGAAAAACTCAGTGGCATAAGGGTTTGGTATCGGCGCACTAGTAGACATACTGTCATAGAGCTTACGAATATCACCGCCTGCACAAAAGGCCTTATCGCCTGCACCTTTTAACACAATCGCCACTACTTGGTCATCCGCTTGCCACTCCTCTAACTGCGCTGCTAGCAGTTGACACATATCAACACTGAGCGCATTAAGCGATTTTGGGGTATTAAGTGTCATTATCCCGATTAGATGTCCGCAATCTGTTGGTTCAGTATTGAACAATACAGATGCCTCTTGCTCGGTATTGTTCGAAGAGTTTTGGGTGTCGTCGGTAGCTGCTGTCATAAAAGTGACCTACAAAGTTAAAAAGTTAAATAATGTCATGAGTGTTATGACCCAAGCATTTTAAGCAATGCTTATTTGTTTTGCCAATTGGGTTGACGCTTTTCTAAAAAGGCTTGCACCCCTTCACGCTGATCCATTGTGTCAAATAGCTTAACGAAAGCTTCACGCTCATGAATAAGATTTTGTGCAGGTGGCGTGTCTCTAGCCGCTTGAATCAGCGCTTTAGAATAACTGACGGCGACGGGTGATTGCTTAGCGACTTTTTTTGCCAAATCTTGAGCGGCTTGCAAACCTTCACCTTTTGCCGTGACCTCTTCAACCAGACCGATACGCAATGCGGTCTCTGCATCAACGCGCTCACCGCACAGTATCATGCGCTTGGCCCAACCTTCACCCACTAGCCAAGGTAGGTTTTGCGTACCGCCTGCACAGGGCAGTAATCCCACACCTGTCTCTGGCAGTGCCATCTGGGCGTGCGCTTCTGCGATACGGATATCACACGCGAGCGCACACTCCAGTCCACCGCCCATCGCATAGCCGTTGATGACGGCGATACTGACACCACGATAGGCAGACAGGGCTTCGAACGCCTCACCAAATGCAATCGCCATACTTATCGCACGGCCTTTATCACCATCTGAAAAATTGTTTAAATCTGCACCAGCCGAGAAGAATTTTTCACCATCTCCATGCACGATTAATGCGTAAACATCGTCATTGGCATTGAGATCTGTGATGAGCTGCTTAAGCGCATGCAAACTGTCCATCGTCCACGTATGTGCAGGTGGATTGTTCAACGTCAATGTTGCGGTATGACCATCGATCGATAGCTGTAGATTGGTATAATCTGTCATAAAACATCCTTGTTTTAGTAGATCGAGATAAATTAGCGTAGCTGGCTTAATCCTTCATCTTGCAAGACTTGACGTGAAATAATCACGCGCATGATCTCATTGGTGCCTTCTAAAATTTGGTGCACACGTAAGTCTCGTACATGACGCTCGAGCGGATACTCGTTTAAATACCCATAGCCGCCGTGCAATTGCAGAGCTTCATTGGCAACATCGAAACAAAGGTCGGTGGAGAGACGCTTGGCCATTGCGCAGTAGGTAGACGCTTGCCCATCATTGTTATCGACTTTACTCGCTGCAAGATACAGCATTTGCCGTGCAGCGATGGTCTGAGTCAACATATCAGCAAGTTTAAACTGTACCGACTGTAAGCTAGCAATTGGACTGCCAAATTGACTGCGCTCTTGTACGTAACTGGTTGCCGTCTCTAATGCAGCCTGCGCCGTTCCTACCGCGCAAATACCGATATTGATACGACCACCGTCTAGACCTTTCATCGCGATACGAAAACCTTGACCTTCTTCGCCTATCAGGTTTTCTGCTGGGACTTTGACATCTTTAAAGCTAATCGTTCGTGTCGGCTGTGCTTTCCAGCCCATCTTATGCTCATTTTTGCCGTATTCGATACCAGCACTATTGGCATCTACAACAAACGCTGATACACCTTTTGGCCCAGCACCACCAGTACGCGCCATCACCACCAATACATCGGTCGAGCCTGCGCCAGAGATAAAGGTTTTTTCACCGTTTAATACGTAGTAATCGCCTTGCTTCTCCGCTTTGGTACGGAGTGAGGCCGCATCAGAGCCTGCATTTGGCTCTGTTAAGCAATAGCTGCCAAGCCACTCACCGCTGACCATATTGGGCAAGTATTTTTTGCATAAGGGTTCGCTACCATACTCACCGATCATCCAGGCGGCCATATTATGAATGCTCATATAAGCCGCCACGGACGTATCACCCCATGCCAGCTCTTCGAATACCATTGCTGAGTCGAGTCTTGGCAGGCCCAAGCCATCATATTCTGGATTGGTGTATAGTCCCAAAAAACCAAGCTCACCCGTTTTTTTGATGATGTCCACTGGGAAATGCGAGGTGCGATCCCATTCAGCAGCGTTCGGTTTAAGCTCTTTTTGCGCAAACTGACGGGCTGTTTGACGAAAAGCAACTTGGTCATCGGTCAATGAAAAATCCATAGGGTCATCCTTGTTCTTATAGATCAAATAGAGGGCTTAAATCTCAGATAAACGTTAATAAAAACGCTGGTCAGAGATTTTATAGGACATTAGCGCTATATGATAACGGCATAACGATAATAAAATTGCGTTCAATAGTACCGCAAGTCGTATTAACGTTATACCGAAAATACAGTAATCCGACGATTAAATCGAAATCGTCGTGTTAACACCGCGGCTCGCTTCATCATCGAACCAACGTGCCGTCACTGTCTTCGTCTGAGTATAGAACTGTACGGCTTGCTTGCCATAAGGACCTAGGTCGCCAAGTTTACTGCCACGTGAACCTGAGAATGAGAACATTGGAAGTGGCACAGGTATTGGCAAATTAATACCGATTTGACCGACTTGGATATCTTGTTGGAATTTGTGGGCTGCCGCTCCTGACTGGGTAAATATCGCGGTACCATTGCCATGTGGATTGGCATTAAGCAGTGCAATTGCTTCGTCCAAGCTATCAGCGCGCATAATACACAGTACGGGACCGAATATTTCTTCTTTATAGATTTGCATGTCGCTTGTGACATTATCAAAAATAGTCGGCCCAACAAAGTTACCGTTCTCAAACCCTTCAACAGTAATTCCGCGACCGTCAAGTAGTAAACTTGCGCCCTCTTCTACCCCAGTTCCAATCAAATGCTCGACACGGGCTTTTGCAGCAGGAGAAATCAATGGTCCTAAATCTTTGTCATTTTTACCTGCTGAGACAACTAAACTTTCTGCTTTGGCTTTAATCTCGTCAATCCATTCACCAGCTGCGCCCACTAGCACGACCACTGACAATGCCATACAGCGTTGACCAGCGGCACCGAACGCCGCGCCCGCTAGCTGATTGAGCGTTTGCTCTTTATTGGCATCAGGTAAGATAACACCGTGGTTTTTTGCACCCATCATGCATTGGGCGCGCTTACCTGATTGGCTGGCACGCTCATAGACATGTTTACCAACGTTGGTAGAACCCACAAAAGAAACCGCTTTGATATCTGGATGATCACAGATAGCATCAACGGTAGCCTTGCCACCGTGCACTACGTTCAGCACGCCTTCTGGTACTCCCGCTTCAATCGCTAGCTCAACTAAGCGCATAGTCACCATCGGATCTTGTTCAGACGGTTTTAGGATGAATGTATTACCCGTAGCAATCGCCATTGGGAACATCCATAGCGGAATCATCGCGGGGAAGTTAAACGGCGTAATACCAGCACAAACACCGAGTGGTTGCCAAATACTATAAGTATCAACGCCTGATGCGACGTTTTCTACAAAGTCGCCGATTTGCAAATTGGCGATACCA
Organism: Psychrobacter sp. AntiMn-1; assembly: GCF_001854065.1. NCBI lineage: Bacteria > Pseudomonadati > Pseudomonadota > Gammaproteobacteria > Moraxellales > Moraxellaceae > Psychrobacter > Psychrobacter sp. AntiMn-1. The sequence goes on from NZ_CP012969.1 coordinate 683,566, forward strand.
GCGGCATGCTCTACCACTTCTAGACCGCGGAACACATCACCGCGCGCATCAGCAATCGTTTTGCCTTGCTCTGCGGTCAAGATTTCTGCCAACCCATCCATATGCTCGCGAATAAGTGTTTGATAGGTCAAAAAAATACGCGCACGTGTGGTGATTGGCGTTTTGCGCCAGGTTTCAAACGCTGTCTGTGCGGCGGCAACCGCTTGATTAATCTCATCATTGGTGGTTTGAGGGACTTTTGCGATGACTTCTTGAGTTGCTGGATCGGTGATATCAATCCATTCGTCGGTATTTGATTGTACGAACTGACCATTGATGAGCTGCTGAACGTGGTGCATAAGATATCCTTATCTTTTTTGCGAGACTACCGTGTGACGGTATCTGAGTATTCATTAAAAGTTAAGCGCTATAAATAGTTATTTGCAAAATATTTATAGAAAATAAAATTTTAAAATGATTTATTTTGTATCGTTATTGACTATAACAATAAATCAATTTTACGGTCAAGCGCTTTATCAAAATTTTCGCTAAGTTTGTTTTGTTAAAGGCGATTTATCCAAATAGTAGAAACAAAAAGCCCATGATTGCTCATGAGCTTCTAATAAGATCAACCTAGTTTTTAGGCGGAACCAACATATTTGCTAGCCTATACCAACTAATAATCCTTCATCGATTGCTTAATCGCATCAATAGCGGCTGGATTATCAAGCGTCGACATGTCGCCGGTAGGCCTGTCCTCTGCTAACGCCCGAATAGATCGGCGTAGGATTTTGCCAGAGCGCGTCTTTGGCAATGCCTGCGGGAAATAAATGGCCGCCGGCCTTGCAATACCGCCTAAGGATTTGACCACAGCACCTATGACTTGCTGCTCAATGCGGAAGCGGTTTTCGGTGGTTTCGACTTGCGATTGATCTTTTAGGACGCAGAACGCAATTGGTAGCTCGCCTTTTAGCTCATCTTGGATGCCTACCACAGCGCATTCTGCCATCTCTGGATGAGTACTAATTGCTTCTTCTATCTCTTGCGTACCTATTCGATGGCCTGCGACGTTTATCACGTCATCGGTACGCCCCAAGATGTAAAAGTAACCGTCTTCATCTGTCACTGCATAGTCTGAGGTAGAATACTGCTGGCCATCAAACAGACCAAAGTAGCTGCTGACAAAGCGCTCATCGTTACGCCATACCGTGGTGAGACAGCCAGGTGGTAGTGGCGCTTTAATCGCAAGCAACCCTTTTTCACCCGCCCTGCAAGGTTCACCTGTTTCCTCATTGAGGACTTTCGCTTCATAGCCATACATAGGATAGCCGGGCGAGCCCTGCTTGTGCGGTTTATGATTGAATTTTGGTGTATGGCTCAAGATCGGCCAGCCAGACTCTGTCTGCCAATAGTGATCTAGAATCGGTACGCCTAAATGCTGAGATAACCAATTAGCCGTTGACTCATCAAGCGGCTCACCTGCCAAAAAGAACGACTTGACACTAGACACATCGTAGCGCGTCATCCAGCTTTCATCTTGCTTTTTGAGCATACGTACGCCTGTAGGCGCCGTAAATAGAATATTAACTTTATTAGCTTCAACGATACGCCACCAGATACCTGGGTTCGGTAAGTGTGGTAAGCCTTCGTACATAACACTGGTCATACCCGCTAGCAGTGGCGCATAAATCGTATACGAATGCCCAACCGCCCAGCCAATATCTGATATCGCCCAGAATGTCTCGCCTGCCTTACCATCATAGACATAATCCATCGAGGTCGTCAGCGCGACTGCATAACCACCAGTATCACGTTGCACCCCTTTTGGTGTGCCAGTCGTACCAGAGGTATAAAGCAGATAGGACGGTGTGTTGGATTCAAGCCAAACTGGTGCCACAACTGCATGGGCCTCGCAGCTGTGACGTCGTTCAGTCGCATAATCGACGTCAACACCTCTCGGCTCAAACGGTAAAATACCACGATTGACAACTAATACATGCTCAGGCTTGGTTGCTGCTTGTTCAACGCCTTGATTGACGAGATTTTTATAGTTAATAACCTTACCATCACGCAGACTTGCATCCACTGTAATGACCATTTTTGCCTCAGCATCATCCATGCGGATCGCCAAGTTATGCGCGGCAAATCCGCCAAATACGACTGAGTGTATAGCACCAATGCGAGCACAAGCCAGCATGGCATATGCTGCTTCTAGAATCATTGGCATATAGATAATGACACAGTCGCCTTTGCCAATACCATGACGCTGTAGCACGTCTGCGAAGTAATTCACTTCTTTGTATAAATCATTATAAGTCAGGCGGCGCTTGGCATAATCTGTATAAAACTCAACGTTATTGCCCAGATCTTTAAACGAATCAACGACCGCTGGAAAGGTTTCTATTAACTCTTGATTGATCTCTGATGACACCCACACAAAGGCATCTTGCTCTGCACGGTCTGGCAGATGACGATCGACACAGTTATAGCAAAGATTGGTTTCACCGCCAACAAACCATTTCGCAAAAGGCAGATTGCTGTCATCGAGAATCTGCTCAGGCTCTTTATGCCAGTAGATGCGCTTTGCTTGCTCAGCCCAAAAATTCTCTCGAGCCATAATGGAATCATGATAAATATCCGCGAACGTGGGCACGTCTGCCGCTAGAGTAGAGACTGGGTGTTGGGCGTGGTCGCTCATAGTAGCTGTCCTTAGCATAAACGAGAAATGGGATAAGATTTTTTATAATCGGCGCATTGGTAAGTTGTTATTGCACTTGTATCGCGTGATATGATCTTTGTACGCGATTGGCTTTATCAACGCTACACTGTTGTGACTGCGGTAAACAATGTCCTGATAAATACTGGTCATCCTTGCCAGAATTAAAAAACCGATACGTTATGTATCGGTTTAAAATGTAGCAGAGCCCATCACAAAGGTCAACTGTTAAGCGTGCAACACGCATTACATTTTGATGAGCACAAGCGTTTTGACATTCAATCGATAGATAATATTATACTTGAGTTTGATTGGCATACATCTCACGCATGACTTTTTTGTCATGCTTGCCAACAGAGGTTTTTGGCAGTTCATCAACGAATTTAAATTGACTTGGCACGCCATATTTAGGAATGATACCGCGCTCTACCGCTTTTTCTGCAATGGCTTTAATATCGTCAGCACTGGTTTCTTGAGCATTTGGTTTTAGTACCACCAAAGCCAACGGGCGCTCGCCCCATTGCTTATCCCGAACGCCAATCACTGAGACATCCGCTACGGATGGATGCAGTGATAAAATCGTCTCAATCTCAAGCGATGAGATCCACTCGCCCCCTGATTTGATCACATCTTTTAGGCGATCAGTGATTTTAATATAACCATCAGGACGTATGTAAGCGATGTCTTGAGTGTGCATATAGCCACTCTCCCACAGCTCCTTACCAGCGTCGTCATTTTTGAAATAGCTTTGGGTCAACCAAGGTGCCCGTAGCACCAGCTCACCCGTATTCTCTTGACCCTTACCTACTGGTTTGTTGCCCTCACCCCATACTTGTGCATCGACCATAAGCACTGGCTTACCTGTCATACAGCGACGGGCGATGTCTTCATCTTCCGTCATTTCAGGCTCATTGAGACTAAATTCAGTCAGACTGATAAGCGGTGCCGTCTCTGACATACCGTAGCCGGTGTAAACTTCGATGCCTTGAGACATTGCTGTTTTTGCTAGCCCTTCGGTCAATCTTGAACCACCAATGATCATTTTTAGCCCATTAAAGCTGGCATCGCGATCTTGCGCCTCTTTGAGCACCATCTGCAAAATCGTTGGCACACAATGTGTGATACTCACCTTTTCATTGAGGATCAAATCCAGCAAGCTATCAGGCGCATAACGTCCTGGATAGACTTGCTTTAGACCCACCATCGTTGCTGTAAATGGGAAACCCCATGCGTGTACGTGGAACATCGGCGTCATCGGCATATAGACATCACCGTAGCTAACACCTTGCTTATTTGGTAGCATACCCAATGTTGCCGCTTCCGCTAGACTGTGCAGTACCAACTGACGGTGACTAAAGAAAACGCCTTTGGGATTCCCTGTCGTACCTGAGGTATAAAAGGTCGTCGCGATGGTATTTTCATCAAAGTCTGGAAAGTCAAAATGACTATCAGCAGCTTCTAGCAATGCTTCATACTCGCCTGTCACGCGGCTTTGATTACTGCCAAAAACCCCTTCAGCGGTCAAACCATTGTCGTCTAGCCAAATAATGTGCTCGATACTAGAATTTTCAAATTGATAGTCTTTGACCAATGGCGCAAACTCAGAGTTTAGCATCAGCACTTTAGGCTTGGCATGGTTGATGGTGTAGAGGACTTTTTCTGGTGATAGACGGATATTGACAGTTTGTAGAATGTACTCTGACATCGGTACCGCAAAATAAGACTCAAGATAGCGATTGCTGTCCCAGTCCATAACGGCAACGATGTCGCCTGCATCAAGGTTCAGGTCAGCAAGTACGTTTGCCAAGCGATTGATACGCTCAAACAAGTCCTTGTAAGTGAGTCGCTTTTTGTCCGCATAGACAATCTCTTGGTCTTGTGACACTGTTTTTGCACGGTTTAAGAGCTGCTTGACCAGTAATGGATAATCATAGGCAGAGGGGGCACCATGGTACATATTTGACATAGACCTAATTTCCTTGTTTGTCGCGCTTATAAGTTATAGATAGTAATAAATAAGTAGCAATAAGACATACTAATACAGAATGAACCGCTATAACCACACTATTTTTATAATATAGAGTCATTATTACTGTTGATAGCGTCCTGCTGAATACCAATCGGTTTTGGCGCAGTAAAAGCAACAAGCTTCACTGACCGCAATAAGATTGAATACCTCTTTGATAGTAAGAAAAAACCATCACCATGTAAAGCGACCTTACATTACGTATCATAAGACGGGTAACCAAACATAGATAATACCTGATATACCGTTAAGTGGCGCGTCTTGTCGTTTTAATCATCCCAAAACTGGCTATCAAGAGTGCCAATACCTGAACAAACAATAACAACCATACGGTAAGAGACCACTGCCCTCGCGCATAGGCTATACCACCCAGCCACGCTCCAAGTGTACCGCCTGTGTAATAGCCCATGTAATATAAGCCTGATGCCAATGATCGACCTTTTTTGACATTAACAGCAATATAGCTGATGGTCGCTGACTGCGTAATAAACACACCAGATGACATAACAGCAAGTCCTATGATTACCCCCCATAGTGGGGTCACCAAGGTCAACAGAACTCCAATCATGGAGATAATGATGGCTACCCGAACCGTACGTGCTGAGCCAAACCGGCGCAGCAAGGTCGTTGATAGTGGCGTAATAATCACACCAAGCAAATACACGGCAAAAATATTGGCGAGCGCACCTGTACCAAGCTCATAAGGCTTATCCGCCAAATGTAAGTTGATAAAAGTGAAGCAGCCTACAAGGGAGAACAGCACACAAGCGCCAAGCAAACAAGCGGTCACCACATAACGATTGGTGACATGCTCACCTAACGTCTGTATCGCTGAGCGAAAATTAGGATTGGCCTCAAAGTGACGAGACGATGGTAGCATATTGCCAACCCATATCGCTCCCAGCAGCGTCATCGCTGTCATCACATAGTAACCGTCACGCCAGCCAATCAGCTCATGCAAATGCCCCATCAAAAACCGGCCCATAAAGCCGCCAAGCACGCTTCCTGACACATAAAAGGACATCAGATCAGTCATTGCTCGGCCCTCAAACTCCTCACCGATATAAGCAATCGTCACCACCGTAATACCGGGTACAGACAGTCCTTGCATAAAACGCCAAATACCGACCCATTCAATACTCGAGCTTTGGGCAATCAGCGCTGTTGGTATGGCCAAAAATAACAAAGCACCGACGATAAAGGATTTGCGCCCGACGGCATCTGAGAGCATACCCAAAAATGGTGACATGATGGCAATGGCCAATACAGTAGCGCCAACGATCATGCCCGCTTGCACTTCCGTCGCAGAAAAGTCCACCATCATGACTGGCAGCACGGCTTGGATAGAGTACACCTGTAAAAAAGCAAACATACCAATCAGGCCAATCGTGAGCTTTAATATCCACGACGTAGAGTGACTGGATGAGGCTACTGCCTTTGGTGCAAAATTTTGATTTTTATCTTTAGAATTATTCACAAGGGCGCTTACTATAATTGATTATGCTATGACAAGGAGGCGTCATTGGCTTGGATAATGAAAGAATATAATGTGAAACTATGAAGGAGGTGCACAGCCATACAGGATATCTATTTATCATAATGACCAGAAAAGCATGTTAGCACACCAACCGATATACTCAGGTTTAAATGTGTTATTGGCGCTTGGTTAGACTCTCCATTTAGAATAAAGACTTGGATCTATACCCTCAATGATGACATTTACCTAACAACTTTTTATTTTTACACATCTATATTGCTTATATCTTTTCTATTACAGACTTTACGCGCTCAAAAATCAATAATCATAGGGTGCTACCTATCAATAAGCAAAATAATTGAACAACTAAATGATTAAGGAGTCATGTCAATGAATGATGAGATTTACGATTTAGGTGCAGGATTTTGGAGTATTCGAGGGTCATTTATAAAAAACGGCATTATAGATATCGGCGTCCAATGTGCGCTTATAAAGCTATCATCAGGCCGATTTATTTTTTTGGACAGCTATACTTTAAAAGACGAGGTTCGTCAGCAAGTGATGGCATTGACCAATGATGGTCAAGATGTCGAAGCCGTCTTAAATGTTCATCCATTTCATACGATACATTGTGCGCAAATGGTCAAAGACTTTCCGCAAGCCACGTTTTACGGTAGTAGTCGACACCCAAAACAAGTACCAGAAGTAAGCTGGGCAGAGGATTTGGTCGAAAGCGATGCGGTCGCTGAGCGTTATCCTGAGCTGAAGTTCTCCCTACCTCAGGGCATCTACTACATCGCCCCTGATGAGTCAGTCCATGCAAGCTCACTATTGGTCTATCATCCTGCCAGCCAAAGTATATATGTCGATGATACGTTTGAGATACCACCTTCTAAGCTGTTTGATGCCGTACAGCCAAACCTAGGTTTACACCCCACCACCAAACAAGCACTAAAAGATGAGCCCGACGCTGGCAAAGCCTATTGTGATTGGGCGATAGATCTTGCACACGAATGGCGCAGCGTACATCATTTTTGCGGTGCACATTCAGGATTAGTCGTATTTGAAGAAGGCCAATTTGAAGCAGCGTTATTATCTGCTATTGATAACGCGCGTAGCGAGCTTGAGGCAAAATAACGACTCTAAGAAAAACGTAAAATATAAAAATTTCGACAAGAAAAACAATCACTTGTTGATTCAATCTATTACATAAGGAAAACGATAAATGTCAGATAAAATTCATGATTTAGGGGCAGGATTTTGGAACATACGCGGGTCATTCCGTATCGGCGGTGTGATAAACATTGGTACCCAGTGCTCACTGGTCAAGCTATCCTCAGGACGCTTTGTCTTTTTGGACAGCTACGCCTTAACAGGTGACGTTCGAGACGAAGTCATGGCGCTCACCAATAATGGTCAAGATGTCGAGGCGGTGCTAAACGTTCATCCATTCCATACTGTATATTGTGCGCAAATGGCAAAAGACTTCCCTCAAGCCACGTTTTACGGCAGTAGTCGCCATCATAAAAAGATACCAGAAGTGCGCTGGGCTGACGATTTGGTAGAGAGTGACGCGGTTGCTGAACGCTATCCTGAGCTTAAATTTTCAATGTCAGAGGGCATTTACTATATATCGCCTAATGAGATGATTCATGCAGGCTCCTTGTTGGCCTATCATCCTGCCAGCCAAAGCTTACACGTTGATGATACGTTTATGAGTCCGCCCATCAAGCTACTAGAAGCGGTATTGCCTGAGCTGATATTGCACCCTACCACCAAAAAAGCACTCAAAGACAAGCCAAATGCAGGCGCACAATATTGCGACTGGGCAACCAACCTAGCACATGAGTGGCGCGATGTTCGAAATTTTTGTGCCGCACACTCTTATCTTGTTAGGTTCAAAGACGGTGAGTTTGAGAAGGCACTGATAAAAGCCATTGATAAAGCTCGACCCAAACTTATCAAAGCCTAATCTCTTCTTATATTGATATCGCGTAATGATAAAAAAGGGGCTAAAAGATAGCCCCTTTTTACCACGTGCTTATTAAGTCGCATGAGAGTAGTCTGGCGGTCGCTATCTGTATACTCTAGTATCGCTATGTTTAATGCAAAAGAGCATGATGTGTCATTGAAGCGCTGCCACGACTAAAGAGACAACCAAGATAGTGGTCGCTTATGATTAGCTGTCTTGTTTTAATACCCCTTGCCACTGATGGATAAACTCACCGTTTGGATCATATTGCTGGGTTTGTTTATCAAGATTAAATTGCCGACATCCTCTTGGATCCGCCCCCACGCCCGCCAGATATTGCCAATTCCCCCAGTTACTGGCGACGTCATAATCGATAAGATGCTGCTCAAAGTAAGTCGCCCCATAACGCCAATCAAGACCCAACTCATGGATAAAGCAACTGGCGACTAACTGTCGTCCACGGTTTGACATATATCCTGTTGCCTTCAGTTGATGCATACAGGTGTTGACAATAGGATATGCTGTATCACCATTTCTCCATTGTTCTAATTTTTTCTGATCCAGTTGGGTTGATGGCGTGTGCTGACCAATACCTTTAAACCAGAATAATTTTTGCTGATGGGTGACAGCGTACCAATAAAAATATTCACGCCAAAGCAGCTCAAACCATATCCAATAAGTGGATTCATTTGCGATGACATCACGCTCATAATGGCGCAGTCGATTCAATACAGTATTGACAGACAACGAGCCATTCGCCAGCCAAGCAGAAAATTTTGTGGAATGCGTCCATTCATCAAGCGCGTTTCGTGTGATTTTATAAGTACTTGGCGCGTCGGAATTAAAATAATTCTTTAAGTGATTTAGCCCGTTCGACTCACCACCTTTGAAATTAGGCGCTTGCTGTTTTTGTTGGGAGATTGCCTGCGCATTATCTTCGCCTACTTTAAAGAAGTACTCGCACCTATCCACCAGACTCTCAGGTATTGGGGCCAATCGCTCTGGCGTCGCGCAAATAGTGATGTCTTGTGCTGCATGCAATAAATCATAATCTGCTTCAATTTTTTTGCGGAACTGCGTAAAGCTTTTGGGCAAATCATTTAGCGGTAATTCATCAAACAAAGTAGCCGTTGTCTCAATATGCCAACATATCTGTGGATGTTTATTCTGTAGTCGTACATATATTTGGTTCTGATAATAATCAGCCGTTTGACTCACACAGATATCTGTCACCTGCTGCGCTTCAATGAGCTCATTCAACTGCATGAAGGTATTCGGTGACGTTGGGGTTTTGTGTAGATGTAGCAACTTGTTACCAAGCAGCTCTAATGATGTATTTAAGTCCGCCAAACTCTCTTGCAAAAATTGCTGGCGGGCGATGCCTATCGTGTCATAATGATAAGCAGCCTGAGAGTTTTGATTGTCCAATATATCCATCAAGGATGAGGCATAAACCAGTAATAATCGCCCATCACGCGCGAGCTTGGCGGCTTTCGATAACGTGGCATTATCCATTACTCGCAGGTCATTGTGAAAGAGAACCAATACATTTTTACCAGATAGCTGATGGGACATGGCATAAACCTCTTATTGTTCGATAGCTTTTAATTAGAGCGTGTTGAACATTCGACCATGGCACTGACAGCGACTATTTTTTAGGCGATTCGAGGTTAAAAATAATAAGTTTAGTCATTCTAAGCGCTTATTTTTAACGATGAAGCGGCAAAAAAGAGTCCTGTCCCCTGCTTTTATCGTTGGGGCTGATGCTAACATTGCCCCATACTGCGTTACAAATCTCGCTAAGGCATCTGCATTATCGTCGCTTTGTGCCTTGTCTGGAACAATTTTAGCGATCAGCAGTGCCTATTTGCGAATGTTCAACACGCCCTAATCTCAATACTCTTTTTTTATTGGGCTTTATTATAAAATAGCATATCTTGCTTACGACAAGTTTGGTATTGACTCATGGCATTAATAACCTACTAGCAAGGTAGTAATTATCCAAGCTAAAATCTACTTATCGCCATTGACTCTCATGCTCCGGACTGCTTAAATGGCCTACCTCTAGGAGAATACCATGACTGAAAAAAATATCGCTGAAGAGAACAAATCGGATGAAAAACGTAAACTTATCAATCAATTCTTGATGAGACTGACAAAAGAGCAGCCACAAATGTATTATGCCACCACCTCTGAGATATCTCGGAGCATCCATACCATGATAAAAGAACATACCAATCGCTTGTCAGTAGAAGAGCAAGCGCTGGTCAGACGTATGAGTATCGAAGAGATTGAAGGGTTATTGGGCTTTCATGCTAGATAGATGACTAGACTATAGACTAATTGTCATATAAGTAGGTTCAAGCACAACCATCGAACATCACAAAAAAAGACCGCTATCGAAGCGGTCTTTTTTTATTATTTATCGTAGTGCAATGCTATTAGAACGGATACTGACGTGGCTCGTTTTGCATTGAAATCCAATGTGTTCTGGTGAACTCTTCTAGTACCCATTCACCGTTAAAGCGACCGATACCTGAGTTTTTTTCACCACCAAATGGCGTATTGCTTTCGTCATTGACCGAGATGTCATTGATATGGGTCATACCTGCTCTGATACCACGAGCAAAACGCAAACCTTTTTGCATATCAGCAGTGAATACCGCACTAGATAGGCCATACATAGAGTCATTGGCGATTGATAATGCATCGTCTTCGTCTTTAGCACGAATGATACCAACCAATGGGCCAAATACTTCATTACAGGATAGATCCATCTCGCGAGTGACTTCAGTAAAGATATGCGGCGGTACGACTTGGCCTTCAATCTCACCACTGAGTATCATTTTCGCGCCTTCGTCCTGCGCTTTGGCGATTTTATCTTTGAGCGATTTGAGTTGTTTTTCGTTGATGATAGGGCCAACAGCCGTATCTTGCTTATTAGGATCACCGACATTCAATGTTTTGACATGTGCCAAGAAACGCTCTACGAAGTCATCATATATCTCGTCTTCCACGACAACCCTATTGATCGCGATACAGATTTGGCCTTGATGCAAGAATTTACCGAAGGCAGCTGCTTTGACTGCTTGCTCAATGTCAGCATCCTTGAGTACCACAAATGGACTGTTGCCGCCAAGCTCAAGCGCGACTTGTTTGATATACTCACCGCCATTTGCTAGCTCACCGATGTGCTGGCCTACTGAGGTTGAGCCTGTGAATGATACTAAGCTTGGCGCTTTGTGCTCGACGATGGCATCGCCTATCTCACTACCGGAGCCGACCACGACGTTTAATAGACCTTTTGGCAGACCCGCTTCTTCAAACACTTTTGCTAGTAGTAAGCCACCTGTCACTGGTGTGTCGCTTGCTGGCTTTAATACAACCGCATTACCAAGGGCTAATGCTGGTGCGATAGAACGCTGGGTTAAATGCAGCGGAAAGTTCCATGGGCTAATGACTGCTACCACTCCGATGGGCTCACGGTAAATGAAGTTTTCTTTGCCAGGAGTGTTAGAGGGGCGAATCTCACCGTGTACGCGGTTAGGAAAAGACGCTGCTTCAAGCGTGATGGCACGTGCCGAGCTAAATTCAACCATGGCTTTAATGCGTGTACTGCCCGACTCTTTGATCAACCAGTCAACGATTTCATCTTGGCGCTGATCTAGGATACTGACTACCTTATACATAACAGCTGCACGCTCAGCTGGCGTCGTTTTTGCCCATTTGGCTTGCGCTTGGTCGGCAGCATCGTATGCTTCATCAAGCTGGTCTTTAGTCGCTTGCTGAATTTCTACAATCGTATCGCCATTGTAGGGATTGGTATCAGTATTAATGCTATCATCTTTACCTTTTTGCCATTCACCGCCAATGAATTGCAAATGAAAATCGCTATAGGCATTACTGTTATTATCATTGCTTGACATAATTATCCTTATTTTTGCTTTGTTATATAAAAATTTATTTTCAGTACTTTGAATAAAATAGTTGAAGCTGTCTTATAGGTAAGATACTCACAGTTATGGTTAAATCACAAATTGACATAAATTAAAATCGAACATTTATGATAACTGATAAGAACAAAACCTACCTTGATAGCCGACTGGTCTAATGCTACCATAGATATTAGTAAAACAGGACTGTTTTTTCAGCCAATATTGTCGATAAAACGTAACACATATAAATGTATAGCATTAGAATATGCCATCGACATGACGCTCAAATGAAACCTGACGACCCTATTACTACGATTATCAAGGGAGAAAATTCTATTTATGTCTAATATCATAGACACTGGCACCACACCCGATACCAAAGCTCATTTGCTTGCCACTGGTTACCAATTAATAGCCAAAAAAGGCTTTACCGCTGTCGGCCTCAAACAAATATTAGACACAGCTGGCGTGCCTAAAGGCTCTTTTTATCATTATTTTGCCTCAAAAGAAGCCTTTGGTGAGGCCATCATCAATCATTACTTCAGCTTATATAAAGCTCGTCTTGATATCATCGATGCACAAAATGTGAGCGCCCAGCAAAAGCTATATGATTACTTCCAAAACTGGTACGACACCCAGCAGAACGGCTGTGATCACGATAAATGCTTGGTAGTGAAGCTAAGCGCAGAAGTGGCTGATATATCAGAAACCATGCGTAAAGCACTTGATACTGGCTATCAACAAACGACCATGTGGCTCGCCGAGCAGATCAAGGCAGGCTGGATAGATGGGTCTGTACCTCGCCACGATAATATATCAGCTGAGAGTATGGCCAAACGTTGGTATTTCGCGTGGCTTGGCGCCAGCCTAATGGCTAAGATCAGCCAAACGAATACGCCCCTAGCGGAAATTTGGCAAATGACGACGACTCAGATGGGACGTTGATAATAAGATAATAAGATAATAAACAGTAACGTTTTCGGTATTAGAGCCCCTAAATTGGCGGCTTATGTTTGCGCCCACACATCATATTGTTATTTAAAAACCCAATGCTTGATAAAAACGTTGTATGAGAGTTTTGTAATCATTTATAAACAACCACTAGACGACTGGTCTAATTGGTGTACAATGCGCATCAAGCATTTAGAGCAAATATAAAACAAGCATTGCTTACCACTCATTGTTTAACGTCAACATATTTGACGGAACCATTTTTATCAACATTAGGAATTTTATGAATAACTTTCAATACTACAACCCAGTCCGCATCGTTTTTGGTGAAGGTCAAATCGAACAGTTATCAGACCTAGTGCCTACTGATGCACGCGTTCTTATTACTTACGGTGGTGGTTCAGCACAGCGTACCGGTACTTTGGATGAAGTGAAAACTGCATTAGCGGCAAGCGGTAACCGTACTGTGTTTGAATTTGGTGGTATCGAAGCCAATCCAGAATTCACCACACTATTAAAAGCAGCCGACATGGTGAATGAGCATAACATCGACTTCTTATTAGCAGTTGGCGGTGGTTCAGTGATTGATGGCAGTAAATTTGTGGCACTCGTATCTTCATTAACTGAAGAAGATGGTACGGTCTCACGTGATCAAGCTTGGGACGCGCTAACGGGCTATTGCAAGAACATCGATTCTGCTATTGACCTAGGTGCGGTATTGACCATCCCAGCAACGGGTTCTGAGATGAACTCAGGCGGCGTGATTAACTATAGCGAACGTCAAGCAAAACTACCATTTGGTAACCCACTGGCCTTCCCTAAATTCTCAATCCTAGATCCAGTAAAAACCCTTACATTACCTGAACGTCAGGTTATGAACGGCGTTGCTGATGCCTTTGTCCATGTGATGGAACAGTATTTAACTTATCCAGTCAATGCCAAGGTTCAAGACGCTTTTGCTGAAAGCTTGCTCAAAATCCTTATCGATGAAGGTCTAGTCGTTAAGCAAGATCCAGAGAACCTAGAAACACGTAAGAACATTATGTGGACAGCAACCATGGCATTGAACGGCCTGATCGGTACTGGTGTGCCACAAGACTGGACAACCCATATGATCGGTCATGAGCTTACGTCTTTGCACGCTATCGATCATGCACGTACCTTGACCATCGTCTTGCCATCGGTCATGCGTGAGCTAAAAGAAAGCAAAAAAGAAAAACTACTCCAGTACGCACGTAACGTATGGAACATCACTGATACTGACCAAGACGACGATGCCATCATCGAGACGGCCATTGTCTATACTGAAAACTTCTTCCGCGAACTTGGCTTGCCAGTGAGCCTAGAAGACGTCGATTTGACTGAGTCAGCGATTGATCCAATTATCAAGCAACTTGATGCACATAACATGGTCGAACTTGGTGAGCACGGTAAAAATGATTTGGACGTCTCACGTCGTATCTTACAGCGTGCTGTAACTAGCAAAGCGTCTTAATAAGCGATATAGCAAGAACTGTCAGAAGAATTATAAGAAAAATCGCGACAGTAACAATAACTACATAACGTTATGCTATTTATAGTAGTTGTAGTCAATCAATATTAAAAGTGGTACAAGGCAGACGAGTGCAAGTACTACAGTAGTAGGCTAAACGAGTCTAACGCTGTAACACTTTAATAGTGGTTCGACTATATTCAATTCAATACTGAGTAGTTACTACATCTAATACCTCTATAATAATGACAATGAATATAAAGGAGTCCTACTATGAGCTTCGATAAAGAGCAGAATCAACAAACCAACCGTCAAATTAAACTTGCCAGCCGCCCGAACGGCGAGCCAACCGCTGACAACTTTGATCTGACAACCAGCGACATCCCAACGCCAAACGATAACGAGATGTTATTACGCACGGTATATCTGTCATTAGACCCATATATGCGTGGACGTATGAGCGATGCAAAAAGCTATGCAGACCCATTAGCAGTCGGTGACGTCATCATGGGGGGCACAGTCGCGCAAGTGGTTGAGTCTAATATCGATAAATTTGCTGTCGGTGATTTGGTCGTATCAAATTCCGGCTGGCAGGACTACAGTGTCAGTGATGGCGAAGGCGTCCTGAAACTGGACAAAAACATGGCAAACCCTTCTTATGGTTTAGGTGTGTTAGGTATGCCCGGCTTCACTGGTTACATGGGTCTGACTGATATCGGCAAACCGCAAAAAGGCGAAACGTTAGTTGTCGCTGCAGCCACTGGACCTGTCGGTGCTACGGTCGGTCAAGTGGGTAATCAATATGGTCTTCGCACTGTTGGTGTAGCAGGCGGGAAAGAGAAATGCGATTTCGCGGTCAACGAGCTTGGCTTTGATGTCTGTATCGACCACAGAGCTGATGACTTCGCTGAGCAACTAAAAGCCGCGTGCCCAGATGGGATCGATATCTATTACGAAAACGTCGGTGGGCACGTGTTTGACGCTGTCATGCCATTATTAAATGATCATGCTCGTATTCCCGTATGCGGTCTGGTCTCACAATACAATGCAACCGATCTACCTGATGGCAAAGACCGCCTAGGTCAATTGATGGGACTCATTCTCCGTCAGCGTCTCACGGTCAGAGGCTTCATTATCTTTGAAGAGTATGGCGACCACTTCCCAGAGTTCTTAGAAACCATGAGCAAATGGGTAGAGTCAGGCGACGTCAAAACCAAAGAATACATCGCTGATGGTTTAGACAATGCACCAGAAGCCTTTGTCGGTATGTTAAACGGTGATAACTTTGGTAAAACAGTGGTTAAGGTCTCTGACGTTCAGTAACTTATGTTAAATAATTGACTGTTAAATAATTGACGATAGGTAATAACTATTGTTAACAACAACTTAACAACACAACTTGCTAAAATCACTACTGAAAGTTACGTCTGAAGCAGGAATAATATTAGCGGTCACCACTTATTATACTGATAACGTTTTGGTCATCTGGCTTTTCATTTGAATGAATCCCCTATCAATAAAAATGTGGCTGTCAATAATTTGCTTTACTCACATATAAACAATAAATAAGGATAATCATGAATATTTTAATGGTACTAACCTCACACGACCGTCTAGGCGATACTGGTAAAAAGACAGGATTTTGGCTAGAAGAATTTGCAGCTCCCTACTATGCATTTCTTGATGCAGGCGTCAACGTAACCTTGGCCTCGCCTGCTGGCGGTCAACCACCACTAGATCCTAGTAGTGACACAGAAGACGCGCAAACCAAAGATACCAAGCGTTTTAAAGACGACAAAGAGGCGCAAGAGCACTTGGCTAATACCAAGAAACTTGCTGACATGAAAGTAGAAGATTTTGATTCAGTTTTCTACCCTGGCGGTCACGGCCCATTGTGGGACTTGGCAGTAGATAAGAACTCTATCGAATTGATCGAGAATTTCGTCAAGCAAGACAAGCCTGTCGCGTTTGTTTGTCATGCACCTGGCGCGCTTAAAAACGTGAAAGTTGATGGCGAGTACTTAGTAAAAGGCAAAACAGTCACAGGCTTTACCAACTCAGAAGAAGATGCCGTTGGTCTAACAGACGTAGTACCGTTCCTAGTAGAAGACGTATTAAAAGCTAATGGTGGTAACTACGAAAAAGCGGCCGATTGGGAATCGTTTGTCGTGGAAGATGGTTTATTGATCACTGGTCAAAACCCAGCATCTTCAGAAGAAGCGGCTACGCGCCTTGTTGCCAAGCTAAAAGGTTAGGACTCAGAAACCGATAAATCAAGCCATGCCTAAGGTCGATATTATGATTCGCTTACATCATCTTAATCAATCACGTTCATTACGTACGCTTTGGCTTTTAGAAGAGCTAGGTGTGCCCTACGAAGTTGTTAGTTACCAACGTGATGCCAAAACTCATTTGGCACCGGATTCTTTAAAAGCGGTGCATCCACTCGGTAAATCTCCAGTTATCGAGATGGACGGCCAAATTTATGCTGAATCAGGGGCCATTACTGAGTTACTGATTGAGCGATTTGCGCCCGAGCGTCTACGTCCTGCGACAGACAGCTCGGACTATGGGTATTATCTACAGTGGATTGACTTTGCAGAAAGCTCGCTGATGTTGCCATTAATGCTTGAACTATTTACCAAAAAAGCAGGCATTGATGACAATGAGTTTTTGAATGGCTATATCGATAGAGAAAAAACCAGATTGTTTGAATATCTGGATGCTTCGGTTGAAGGTAAGTCGTTCATTGTGGGTGATAAACTAAGTGGTGCTGATTTTATGCTGTCATTTGACTTAATCATTCTTGCTAAGCGCCAAAAGCTTGACGCGTATCCAAATATCAGACAGTATGCCGAACAGCTGGCTCGTCTTGATAGCTATCAGCGCGCTATGCAGCTAGAGGCTAAGTACGATCAATCTGTTTAGCATTGCATCATAATTGACAGACCAATTTTCCGATACACACAAACAGCTCTGTATAGAGCTGTTTTTTATGCGTGCTTTATTTTACGATTGCATGAATAACCATCGAATTATAGTCATCAATGTTACATAAGAAAATTAAGCTGTAGAGCAAATAAATTGCTCAGCACCATCCATCAATTACGTGTCGATGACAAAAGCACGATAAAATTTATGATAAAATCCTTTCTGAATTTTCTGGGTTATCTTTCAGATACCATCAGTGAGTTGACTGGCGTTTCACGCTATAAATGCTAACTGCACTGACCTGACTCCCCGCCTGGCATCTGTCCTATTTCACTCTATTTCCTTATATAGATTGTGGTACGCCCATGAGTAACGAATACCAGTTTAAGCCCCACGAACAGCCAATAATGGTAGGCTCTCCAGCCAATCCTGACCATCCGGCACGCCGTAAAGTATTTTATTTGCTCATTGGGATTTTTGTGGGTCTCACAGCCAGCTTCCAAAATGGTCTACTTGTCGCCAACCTGACGCAAATTCAGGGTCAGCTAGGCTTAACGCCAGCTGAAGGTGGTTGGATATCGGTCAGTTATAATATGACCAATGCCTGTATCACCGTTCTGCTGTACAAAATTCGTCAGCAATTTGGCATGTCGCTTTTTAGCAAAATCACCCTGTCATTTTTGTTAGCCGCCACCAGTCTACAGTGGCTGATCAGCAGTCACTTGTTAGACACACCTAATATTAGCATTGAGCCCTATTATTTAGAGATTGTCGCTAGGGGACTTAGTGGTATGGTGGCAAGTGGTATGACCGTATTGGGCTTGTTTTATTGTCTTCAGGGTATGCCAACCGTCAAACGTACTAGTGGTCTGATATTGGGATTTGGTCTGGTACAGTTTGGTATTCCATTATCACGTGTCATCTCGCCCTACCTCGCCATCGACGGTCAGCTTGAAAACTTATTTTTATTTCAATTTGGTCTGGCGCTGATTTGTTTTGGGCTGATTAATATATTAGAGCTACCACCAGGGAATACAGAAAAAGTATTTGAGAAATTGGATTTTGTAAGCTTTGGTTTTTTTGCTAGTGGTCTGGCTGCATTGGCTGTCGTTTTGGTACAAGGTCGAATTTTATGGTGGACGACACCTTGGCTCGTCTATCCACTGATGATTGCTATCGTCGGGATTAGCATCGCGTTATGGATTGAGACGCATCGCAAAAATCCGATGCTACAAGTGCGCTGGATGCGTAGCCGCAATATTATTGCCTTCATGGTGACGGGCGCTGTTATGCGGATTTTGCTATCTGAGCAAAACGTCGGAGCGGCAGGATTGCTCGCTAACCTCGGCTACGGTAACGATCAGCTGGTTACTTTTTATGCTGTTATTATAGCCGCCAGTGCACTGGCTTTGATTATTAGTATTTTTAGTACCAATGCGATGGATTTGCGCCGACCTGTTATTTTTGCCGTGGCATTGATTGCCTTAGGTTCTTGGATGGATGTTGGTGTATCTATTAATTCAGCACCCTATATGTTTTATCTCAG
Organism: Psychrobacter sp. AntiMn-1; assembly: GCF_001854065.1. NCBI lineage: Bacteria > Pseudomonadati > Pseudomonadota > Gammaproteobacteria > Moraxellales > Moraxellaceae > Psychrobacter > Psychrobacter sp. AntiMn-1. Next base: position 702,591 of record NZ_CP012969.1, read on the forward strand.
CCAGTTTTTGATTGCCTTTGCCGCGGTGTATTTCATGGGGCCTTTGGTTTTTGAAGGGTTTTTGCGGGCTATTGGCAGTGGCCCTGCATATATTATTAGTTTTTCAGTGATTTTTGGCATCTCCCAAACAGTTGGCGGACTGGCAGGTGCGGCAGCCATTCAGGCATTTACGACCATTCGTACACAAATGCATTATGCAGATATGGTCAGCTCATTGAATTTGGGCGATCCTGCATTTAGCGCCCAGGTGGCAGGCACTCGTAACATGCTGTCGAATCAGACTACTGACGCGGCCCAAGCAAATATCGGTGCAATGAGCCAAGTACTGCAAGGCATTCAGCGCCAAGCAACGGTCGCAGCATACAGCGACCTGTTTTTTCTGATGGCCTGTCTTGCTACTGCCGTTACGATTATTTTGCTCATCAATTATCTTTATAACCGCTACCACAAGCGCAATCCACTGGCCAAAGAGCTCGCCGTCATCGCCAAGATGCGCGAAACAAAATAATTCAACTTATTATCTTAGTGATTTTTTATCATATTCATTTATAGTCAGACCCATCAGATATCTGCTTATTAACATTTAGGATCACGTCATGAGCCAAGAAAAACCAAATGAGCTTAATAAAATACCTCAGACGTCAACTGAAGCTCCAGCAACAGACACACGTACAGAGTCTGCTACGGCTCCAGTAGAGACCGCTACAAGCGCTACGCAAAAGAAAACGGATACATCCGAGATACAAGCAGCTACTGATACGCCTGATAGCGTGCGTGAGGATAACTCTGTAGAAGGCTCTATAGAAAATCAAGACGATGATAATGAAACGCCTATGCCGCCAAAAGAGCCCATCTCAAATACGGCTGGCTGGTCTCCCAAGAAAAAATCCTATCTAAATTTGGGATTATTGATTGCGCTGATTGTCATTGGTGCGGCCTTGATTTTATATGCTTGGAAACTGCCGCCATTTACGCCTACGGTGCAACAAACCAATAACGCCTTTGTCAAAGGTCAAACCACTATTATTAGTCCGCAAGTTTCCGGCTATGTCACCGAAGTGGCGGTGCAGGATTTTGCTGATGTAAAAGCGGGCGATCTACTGATAAAAATAGACGACCGAACGTTTCAACAGCAACTTGAACAAGCAGAGGCCAATACTGAAGTGGCGATCACCAGCCGCTCTACCAATGTTCAAGACACGCAATCTAGCCAAGCACAAATCGAAGCACGCAAAGCAGACTTATATAGCGCCAAAATCAATGTCGAGAGCGCTCGTGAAGACGTCAATCGCTATCAGGGCTTAGATGCTATCGGTGCGGTATCAAAAGCAGAAGTGGCTCATATCAAAGCAAAGCTGGCTCAAGCACAGGCAAGCGTGCAACAGGCTGAAGCCAATTTACAAGCCGCGCAACAAAACCGCGCCAAAACCAGTGGCACCCAACCCTCGCTGGACGCAAATATCAAAAGTGCTGAGGCAGGTGTGAAGCAAGCACAAATCAATCTCGATAATACGATCATCACAGCACCTGAGTCCGGTCAGCTGAGCCAAGTCAGTGTCAAAGAAGGCCAGTACGTTAGCGCGGGCACCCAGCTCATGTATATCGTGCCAAAAGGCATTTGGATTATCGCAAACTTTAAGGAAACCCAAATAGCTAGTATGGCAATCGGCGAACCAGCTACTATTCATGTGGATGCGCTTGGCGGTGCCAAATTCACAGGTCATGTGAGCAACATCTCACCAGCCACTGGCAGTGAGTTTAGTGCAGGTGCCGCCAATCCTGCGACAGGTAACTATATAAAAATTGCGCAGCGCATCCCAGTACGTATCGACTTGGATCCGAACCAACCTGAGCTTGCACGCTTGCGTCCTGGTATGTCCGTCTCTGTGGATGTCGATACCAATGACAAATAAAGCCAAATAAAGCAAATAACTGATATAAAAAAGCCACTCTAAATACCCGAGAGACTGGATATAGAGTGGCTTTTTTATACTTTTAAATGAGCTAGGATTTCAAAATCAGCCAAACACTATGGTAGTAGACGCTTGGTCGTCCAGCTTTCAGCGCTTTGGCTATCACCATCTTGCGTATATACGATGCGGTCATGCATACGGTTGGCGCGACCTTGCCAGAACTCGATTTTTTCAACCATAATCTCATACCCACCCCAAAACGCTGGCGTTGGCACTGTGGTGTTTTCTGGATATTTGGCCTGAAGTTGCTCGAACGTTTGCTCCATCACCTCACGATTGGTGACTTCACCACTTTGCGGTTGACTGACCCAAGCACCTATTTGGCTATCATGTGGACGTTTTTGAAAATAGGCAGCAGATTTTTCAGCGTCAATTTTAGCAATACGACCACTAATACGAATTTGGCGCTCCAGCTCATGCCAAAAAAACAGCGCTTCAGCATTGGGGTTTGCTGCAACGTCCTGTCCTTTCGCGCTGTCATAATTGGTATAAAAAATAATACCTGTATCCGTAATTTCACGCAGTAACACGATACGGACGCTAGGCTTATTGTCTGCACCGCAAGTTGCCAAACTCATAGCATAAGGTTCTTGCACTTTTTGCGCTATTGCCTCATCCATCCAAACCTTAAATAGCTCAAATGGTGACGCTGGTACTGACTGTTGATCAAGCGCGCCTTTTTCATATGAAAGGCGCTGGTCGGTAAAGTCCATGCTCATGGTCATTCCTTATTATAAAATTATGACATCTCAACATTGTAATCTTGAGTGCTAAGCTTTGAATATTAAGCTTTGAATACTATTAGCCTAATACCGACTTGATATGATCAGCCAAATCATTTGCCATCACATCACACTCTATCTCATCATCAGACTCAACCATGACTCGAATCATAGGCTCTGTACCTGATTGGCGAATAAGAAGACGACCACGACCTTCTAAAGTCGTCTGTGCTTTGTCAAAAGCGGCGACCAGTTCTTCATGCTTGTATGGGTCTTGCATCTGAGACAAGCGTACATTGACCAGCTTCTGTGGTAGTACGTCAAACCCTTCGACCAGCTCACTCAGTGCACGTCCTTGCGCTTGCATCACAGCCAATACTTGCAACCCTGCTATGATCGCATCGCCTGTACGGCTTTTGTCCAGGCACAGAATATGTCCAGATGGCTCACCGCCTAGTATCCAACCATTGGCCTCCAAGTCTTGCATGACATAGCGGTCGCCTACTTTTGCACGAGTAAAATCAATGTCAGCCGCCTTTAGTGCTAACTCTAATCCCATATTACTCATAAGCGTACCAACGACGCCTTGCGCTTTGGTGAGTCCTTGGGTCGCGAGCACATATAAGATACCGTCACCATCAACCAGCTTACCTGTCTCATCAACCATCACAATGCGATCGCCGTCACCATCTAATGCGATACCAACATCTGCTTCATGCTCAAGCACCGCTTTTTGCAGACCTTCAGGATGGGTAGAGCCACACTCAGCATTGATATTGATGCCGTCTGGAGTGTTATTGATAGCGATAACATTAGCACCAAGCTCCCGCATGACTCTAGGTGCGACGCTATAGCCTGCACCATTGGCACAATCAACCACGACGGTCAGATGGCTAAGATCATACTGATATGGGAAGCTGCCTTTGCAAAATTCAATGTATCGACCTTTTGCATCGTCAATTCGGCGGTTTTTGCCCAAATTTGCTGGATCAAGAATCGGCATCGCTGCTTCTTTACTATCCGTGTCATTTATAATCGCTGCTAGTTTTTCGTTGATGGCATTCTGCATCTCATCACTGATTTTTTTGCCACTACCTGAGAAGAACTTGATACCGTTATCATAATAAGGATTATGTGACGCTGAGATAACCACACCTGCATCGGCATTAAAACTGCGAGTCAAATGTGCAATCGCTGGCGTCGGTAATGGACCAAGCATATAAACATCGACGCCAGCCCCGTTAAAACCTGCTTGCAGAGCAGCTTCAATGACATAACCTGAGAGACGAGTATCTTTGCCGATGACCACACTTGGTTTGCGCGTAGAATTTTCGTTGGCTTCTATGAGCACCTGTCCAGTCGCATAACCCAGTTTTAAAATAAAGTCAGGGGTAATAGGCAATTCACCAAATTTTCCACGGATACCATCAGTGCCAAAGTAACTCATTATTTATATTCCTCAAGTCTAAAAATAAAAGGCCAAGCGTATACGCAGGCAATACTGCTATTGTAATAATATGCTTTTATATTCTACAAAAAAAACAGCCAACAATAACAAAGCATTGTTGGCTGTTTGTATCTTAACGTCACTACAGCTCTGCAACTGGGCCAGTTCTCAAACAGTGCAGAGCTATAAAATACCGATTAGTTTACACGGTAGTTCGGCGCTTCTTTCGTGATCTGTACATCATGAACATGCGACTCTTTCATGCCTGCTGATGTGACTTTGATAAACTGTGGGTTGGTGCGCATATCTTCGATAGTCGCAGAGCCTGTATAGCCCATTGATGAGCGTAAGCCACCAACCAATTGGTTGACAATACCAGCGACAGGTCCTTTATAAGGAACGCGGCCTTCAATACCTTCTGGTACGAGCTTCTCTACGCCATCTTTGGCATCTTGGAAATAACGATCCGATGAGCCGTTTGATCCAGACATTGCACCCAGACTACCCATACCGCGGTAAGCTTTGTAATAACGGCCTTGGAACAGCTCAACTTCACCTGGTGCCTCTTCCGTACCAGCCATTAGTGAGCCTACCATAATGCACGATGCACCAGCCGCAATCGCTTTTGCCATATCACCTGAATAGCGGATACCGCCATCAGCGATTAATGGGATGCTGTCTTTTAATGCGCTAGCAACATTATCAATAGCTGATATTTGTGGTACACCGATACCGGCAATGATACGCGTGGTACAGATAGACCCAGGGCCGATACCGACTTTTACCGCATCAGCGCCAGCATCACGTAGTGCAAGTGCCGCTTCGCCTGTTGCGATGTTGCCACCGACAACTTGAACATGCGGATAGTTTTTCTTGATCCAAGAGACTTTTTCAATTACGCCTTTTGAGTGACCATGCGCCGTATCCACTACGATCACATCAACATCAGCAGCGATTAATGCTTCGACGCGTGCTTGCGTGTCTGCACCTGTACCAACCGCTGCACCAACACGCAGACGACCTTTCTCGTCTTTACACGCATTTGGATTGTTTTCGGCTTTGGCAAAATCATTGACCGTAATTAAACCACGTAAGCGGAAGTTGTCGTCGATAACGATGACTTTTTCGATGCGATGCTCATGTAGCAATTTTTTGATATTCTCGTTGCTCTCACCTTCATGTACGGTGACCAACTGCTCTTTTGGTGTCATGATCTGACTAACTGGCAATGACAAGTTGGTCTCAAAACGCCAATCTCTGTGAGTCACGATACCTACTACGTTGTCTGTACCCTTTTCGACCACAGGTACGCCTGAGATATTATTGTCTTGCGTCAAGCGTAGCAATTCACCAATCGTCATCTCTGGATGTACGGTGATTGGGTCAACAACCGTACCCGCTTCAAACTTTTTGACGCGGCGTACTTGTGTGGCCTGCTTTTCGATGTCCATGCTCTTGTGCAAGATACCCATACCACCAAGCTGTGCCATGGTAATGGCCATCTCAGACTCAGTGACGGTATCCATAGCCGCAGAGATCAGCGGAAGGTTTAGTGTGATGTTTTTGGTCAAACGGGTAGACAGATCGGCAGTTTTTGGCAGAACTTCAGAATAGGCTGGCAATAATAAAACGTCATCAAAGGTTAAGGCTTCATCGACAATTCGCAACATACAGACCCCTAGTGGTGGTTATTTTGATGGGTAGGAGCTCAGAGTTAGGCATATCAATCATTGCAACTGCATACACAGTGCTGACTCATGGCTAACCACTCAGTTATCCTATAAAAATAACGCCACATTATAACAAATAAGCACCTCTCTGACATACTATATTTATCAGATTATTTTACACAAATACGTCTTTGTCGATGATAATCATGCACTATATGTTTAATGGCGCTTTTTTATAGCGAATAGCTCTCCTTGAACGTTACAGACTTTCTGTTAACGTAAAACGCTCTGTCGGCAAATACTTGTTTTGCTGCTGATGCAAGTAGCCAAGCATCTGCTCACGCACTTCGCAAGCAAGCGTCCATGCTTCTATGGGACCTACTGCTGAAACAGCACCGCGCAGCTGAATGGTGTTTTCTGTCACTTTAACAACAAATATTTCGGGCTCAGTTTCATTGTCCCAAAGCTCATTATCTTTAGTTACTGAGACAAACTGCTGGCGAATGGCCTCTATATCTGCACCATAATCAATGTATAAAAACACAGGACAGGTTTGATGCACTTCTGTATGTGACCAGTTCTCTACCCTTTCAGTGATCAACTGGCGCATCGGCACAATTAATCGACGCTCATCCCATGTTTTGAGTACCGCATAAGTGTAACGCAAGTCTTCCACAGTGCTGAAATTACCATCCATTATCACGCTATCGCCAATCCGTACAGGCTGCGTCACTGCCACCTGCACCCCAGCAATGATGTTACCCAATATAGGCTGAGCGGCGATACCAATAACCACGCCAGCAATACCAGCTGAAGTCAGTAAGGTTTTGCCAAGACCTTCCATGTTGGCAAACTCACTCAGTCCTATCCAGATACTACCCAATATCATGACAAAAATGAAAACGCGGCGGAATATCGACACATAAGTGCGACGACGGCGCACTTTATCAAAATGCTCTTCTCCTAGGTTTTCAATCTGCATGTCTTGGTAACGATTGGCAAAAAAATTAATAGTACGAATGCCTAGCCACATCGCACTAAATACCAACCCCGTCCAAATCAGCGGACGGGTTGATGAAGCCACTGCATCTAGATAAGGAAAACCACCAGAAACTAAGGTAAAAACGAGCGAAAAACTGATGGTAAAGGTCAAAGGCACGGTTAGCTTATTGGCCAAATCTGCCACGCCATTGGCACTGCCAGCAGAGATGTTGTATTTTTCATTATCAACATAACGGCTGATGAGTTTTTCCGTGCTTTTACTTAGTATCCAACCTACGCCCATGGTAAATAAGAAAAACAGGATGAGCGCTGAAAACTCCCATAAGGCAATACCAAAAAACTGGAATTTTAACCAAGTAGGTAGATAACGCTCAAACTCCGATGGATGATATTGTTTATAAAGATTTTCAATATTACCCACTGTCTGCGCAGAGAACATCCAAACTGGCGCCTGATCACCTACCCTTACCCGCTCCAAGTAAACAGGAACACGACGTTCTCGGTACTCGATATAACCCAGCTGGATAGAGCGTCTAGGGATACCCATGACACTACTATCGTTACCCAATGGTGGTTCAATCAGACCATCAGGACGATCGGGCATATCATCAAATACGTATAGCTCTTTTTCAGATAGTAAAAAATCAAGCTGCTTGGTCAAATCAAGCGAACGGGTACGCTGGTTTTTCTCATCAATCAGATTCATATTGAGTGCATAAGCGGCCAAATCATACTGCTGCTTCATCACCGCAGATTGAAAAAACCCCAAAGTCGCAAGCGGCGTCGCCAAATTTGGTGGCTCAGCTAATGGTGGTAACCCGACATTGAGCTTGTTGAGTAAGTAGTAATTCTCGCTATACTCCCCTGTCAGTCCCACATCACCTTGCAACGTCCCTGCTTGCTGTACTGCGCTACGCTCAGTGGGATCAAATATCTCTTCGGTAATACCAGAGACGCTAATATTTTCGTCTTTGATTGTATTTATTTGTTGGACAGCGTACTCAGCCAAATTGTCAGGTTTGCTAGCGACTTGTGAGCGGCCTTCCTCATTTGCTGCACTGGCAGGTATATAGATAGCGCTGATGGCTATAATAAGAAACCCTAAAACTACCTGCAGTGCATTGTAGCGGATATTATTACGCTCTACATCGCGGCGGTGACCACCGTCAATATCCATTGCTATGCCACGATCATCAGCATTACTATTTTTAAGAGTATTCATATTTTCAAAGCCACTGGTCTACAAAAGGAACGGATATAAAAGGAATGGATATAAAAAGTGCATTCGGTATGCTTTAACCTAATGCACTCTGCAAAAAAAAGCCAGCGTGAGCTGACTTAATTTATTAGCATGCGTATGTAATCTGATGCACAGCGTCTATATATCTATGCGCGGCGCCATGTTGTACCAGCGCGGCTGTCTTCAAGCTCAATACCAGCCTCTTTTAGCCGCTCGCGTATTTCATCAGCACGCGCAAAGTTTTTGTTGGTTTTGGCATCGGCACGCTCGACGATCAATCCGTCAATAGCCGCATCAGTCAAACCATCTTCTGCTTTATCACCAATCACCGCTTGCAAAAACTGCTGCACAGGTTGTTGTAAGATATTCAACACCTGTGCCAGTGCTTTTAATTGCTGTGCCAACTGCCATGCTGTCTCGACTTCTTCAGCTTTGATGGCTTTATTGATGTCGCGTGCCAGACCAAATAAAACACTAATCGCTGTTGAGCTATTGAAGTCATCATTCATGGCTTTAATAAAATCTTGTCCAGCAGCCGTACGATAAGCTTCGCTCGTCAAGTTGTCATCGATTACGATTGTTTGCCCTTTTTGCTGTTCAGCCAGTTTTAACGCATTATACAGTCTGCTTAGGCTATTATGGGCTTCATCTAATGCGCTATCAGAGAAATTAACTTGGCTACGATAATGGCTAGATAATAAGAAAAAACGCACCGTTTCAGGCAAGTATTTTGCTATAACATCGCGAATGGTTGAGAAATTAGCCAACGACTTGGACATTTTTTCGCCGTCAACATTGATAAACCCGACGTGCATCCAGTTACGCGCGTACTCGCAACCCGTCGCTGCCTCAGACTGGGCAATTTCATTCTCATGATGCGGGAACTGCAAGTCGTGACCGCCGCCATGAATATCAAAGGTATTGCCCAAGCACTTGGTCGACATGGCCGAGCATTCAATATGCCAACCCGGACGCCCCTGCCCCCAAGGTGACGCCCATTGCGGCTCATCAGGTTTCGCCGCTTTCCAAAGCACAAAGTCAAATGGGTTGCGCTTATCGTTTTCGACATCGACACGTGAACCTGCCTGCATCTCATCAAGATTGCGCTTAGACAATTTGCCATAATTCGCAAAACTATCAACAGCATAGTAGACATCGCCATTGTCGCCTGCATACGCATAGTCACCTGTGACCAGCGTCTCAATCATTTGCTGCATATCATCGATATGATCAGTCGCGCGCGGCTCAGCATCAGGTGCCAAGCAGCCAAGGGCTGCAAAATCCTCGTGCATCGCTGTAATAAAGCGCTGGGTCAACGCCCCAATCTCTTCGCCATTTTCAGCGGCGCGCGCAATGATTTTGTCATCGATATCAGTGATATTACGCACGTAATTGACGTCATAACCCAATTGGGTGAGCCAACGTACCACCATATCAAATCCAATCATCATTCGAGCGTGCCCGATATGACAATAGTCATAGACGGTCATACCACACACATACATACCCACCTTCCCTGCTTTGAGCGGTTCAAACGGACGCTTGCCGCCAGTCAGTGAGTCATAAATAGCAAGTTGAGACATCGCATCTGCAAGTGGTGTGGTCATAATAAAAGAGCCTTTTAGCATAAATAAAATAAATAAATTGAAAATATCAGCCGCAGCAAGTAAGCAAGCCGTACCGATGATATGATTATAATTTTAACGTAACCCATTATCTTAGCGAAAACAGGCGTAAAATACTACAATGAGCAGGCAACTACCACCATTCAATCATAAAAACCGTTAAGGATATAAAGATGGGCAATCGATTAAGCAAAATATACACGCGTACTGGAGATGATGGCAGCACGGGTATGGCTGATGGCAGTCGACTCAGTAAAGCTGACAATCTGTTCGGTGTCATGGGTGATATCGACGAGCTCAACTCACATATCGGACTGGTGCGTGCTCAACTACAAAGAAACAAAGGCCAATCGATTAGTAAGGATTTTTCTCAAGCCTTAGTTATTATTCAGCATCTATTGTTCAATATCGGCGGTGAGCTTGCCATGCCAGAATATGAGGGCGTCAATGCCACCCATATCGAGTGGCTAGAGCAACAAATCGATATGATGAATACCACGCTGCCACCACTAAAAGACTTTATTTTACCCACAGGCTCTGTACTGGTGAGCCAGTTGCATGTCGCACGTAGTGTGTGTCGCCGAGCTGAGCGCCAAGCTGTGTTATTGCAGGAGCAGCGCCCAGCAGCCATACGCCGCACTGCCATCAGCTTTATCAATCGTTTATCTGATTGGTTGTTTGTCGCTGCGCGCTTTTGTACAGATCCCGAACAAGTCTCTGAAGTACTATGGGACAGTCAAGTCTTGCAAAACTTCGCTGACAATCGCTAGTGAATTAAACCTAATCTTGCTAGCATTCTCTGAACTATAGTCGGTTCACTATAAAATCGATACAATAAGATTAAACGCTATTTTTCGCAGCCTCTGGAGACGTAGTCACAGTAAGCAAGAAAAATAGCGTTTAATCAAATGAATTTATTATCCTGTATCGTTTTTATTTAGACTTAACTATAGGTTGATTTTTCGATTATAAAAAAACCCGCAGCACTCATGTTACGGGGTTTTTATTACTTAGCAATATCTATCGACTACCAGTTGCTAACTACTCATAAAATTGCAAATTAGTAAGTGGCGCTATCATCTTCAATGATGACCATATCGATGGTTTCATCTTTCGGCACTGATTTTGGCGTCGCTGGCGTTACTGGTTTTTTGGTCTCAGTAGTAGCCGCTGCTTGATTGTTTTCTGTCGAGCTGTTTTGGTTGCTGGTCGGTTTATTGATGGTTGGCGGCGTCGCAGGTTCAGTAGGACGAATTGGCTCAACTGGCGTGATGGTTCTAGGCTGCTGACGAGCGGGTGCTGCTTGAGTATTATTGTTTCTGCTTTGGGCTGCTGCACGGCGCTCAGCACGCTCCTCATCCATCGCAGATTTCAACACAGAGCCTGCCATCACATCTGAAACCACAGTAATCAACGCTGGCTGTCCAGCAATACGCGTGCGCACTTGCCCGCCTTGAGTACCGACAACGTAAGTAAAGGCGTCATCAACGAGCATGTTGTTATTGATACGGATATTGTCTTGCGCCAAACGAGATTGCAGGCTTGGCTGATTGTTAGCCGCTTGCACTTGACTGGCTTGATACAAGTCTTCACTTGGCAATGTCATGCTGACACTTGCTTGGCACGTTGTCATACCATTGTCATTGGCTTTTTGTAGTATGGCAGCGTTTTGTACATCGATAACCACGCCATTGATTTTTTCAGTGACAACGCCGCTTTCTAGACTAATCTCGGCATCATTGGCATAATTAGCAGCCAACGCTTGTGCCTGTTGGTTGAGTGTATTTTTTAAAGCAGATTTGAGACGGTCTTGTACCATCGGGTCATCACAATTGATAGCAGGAGCGACGGCACTTTCGGTCGCTACTGGCTCTTGTTCCGTCATCTCTGCCGTATCGGCAGTATCTTCTTTCTCTGAGCGATCACAGCCTGCAAGCGCCAAACCACATACTATTCCGATTCCAGCCACTTTATGCCACTTGCTCAAACTTATATTTGCTACGCTCATATTTACTTCACTCCCAATTTACTGGTTCTTACCGCCACTGATAGACAGTATTTAACACTCAAACTGCATGGCAGACTTATAAAACAATGGTGTCATTAACGGTCTGTGATAGATTTGAAAACCACATCATTATACGGTGTTTGGTTGAAATGGTCATTAGTGTAGCCCATGGATATACAAATAGCGCCCCTCATTATGGGTAAAACCTGCGTTTGGTTGCAAAAACATAACAAATACTAGAGAAACATCAGACGCAAAGTATATTGGTTCACGCCATAAATTCTATTAGACGTTGATGTCATGACAATATATGATGAGTCGTAAAATCAGTCAGTAGTCATGTGATATGGTAAATTTCAAAAACACGCGTTTATTAGGTCATCGTGGCGCTCGCGGAGAGAGTTTAGAGAATACCTTTTCAGGTTTTAAGTATTCTCAAAATCTAACCTCACAAGGCTTGGCAGGGGTTGAATTTGATATTCAACTGAATGCCGATGGTCACTTGATTGTGTTCCATGACGATGATTTGGAGCGTATGTGCGGTCAACAGTCGCGTATTGATCAGCTCGGGCTCACAGAGATTCAGTGCCGCTTACAATTCGGGCAGCCAATCATGACTTTAGCCAATATAGCGCCTGTACTGAGAGGATTTAGGGTGATTGAGCTTGAGATTAAAACACACAATCGAACCAATTATGCAGTATTGATCAATGCACTGGCGCAAGAGCTTATCGATACACCGCTTGCCAGCTTACCAGTGGTGCTGACCAGCTTTGATGTGGAGCTGCATAATCGGTTGCAACGCCACAAACTATTATCTCGCATACCGCGAGGATTATTGATTCGCACGCCAACTGCCTTGGCAAAAGCGACAAACACCGCTTTGCAGCTTGGTTGTATTCAGTTAGGTATTCATTATCCGCTTTTGACCCAAGACGTTATCAAACACAGTCACCGTTATGGGTTGCCTGTAAGCGCTTGGACGGTCAATGATGTCCATACGATTGAACAGCTTATAAGCTGGAATACCGACGTGATTATTACTGACTTTCCACGTCATTTATTATTACCTTGAACTGTCTATCTATATTTTTTCACTTTTAGATAAATCTCTTTTTTCACCCTTACAGTCCCTACATATCTATAGCGTTACTTACACTTCCCCTTAATGCCTGACAAGTTATCGGCATTTTTGACTCATACAGTCTATAATTCATACAAGTTATTGTTATTTAGCAATATTTTTATAGTGTATAAGTGTTCACTTTATATGATTTTTCAGGTACTATGGGGACTTAAATTAATACCGTTAGGGATATTATATGATTGCAAAAAAAGCACTTGGCTTACCGCTTAAAGGCTTACGTTTCGCTATCAAATCTGGCGATACCTTTGTAAAGAACGCCAGCACTCAAGTCACGCGTTTCAAGACTCGTTTTGATGAAAAGAAAGCGCAAATGGCTCTTGACGAGCAGCCTACGGCAAAACGCAACTACGCTAACGCTTCTGAGCAAACGGATGTTCTGACAAAAGAGCAAAGCATTGATATGCGTGAGTTTGAATTTACAAAAGCGCCAATCAACTGGATTCCAGCGACTTTTTTGGTAACGACGCCGATTGCTGCTGCTATCATTACACCATGGTATTTGTTTACTCATGATGTAAGCGCTCCTGTCTGGGGTGTATTTGGTGCCTTTATGGTATGGACTGGCATTAGTATCACCGCTGGTTATCATCGCCTGTTGGCACACCGTGCTTACAAAGCGCATCCAATCGTCAAAAACTTTTTATTGCTAGGAGCTACCCTAGCGGTACAAGGGTCTGCATTTGACTGGGTTTCAGGTCACCGTGTTCATCATCGTCATGTCGATGATGTAATGGACGATCCGTACTCAGCAAAACGTGGGTTCTGGTTCAGCCATATCGGCTGGATGCTACGTAACTATCCTAGCGGCAACTTTGACTACAAAAACATTCCTGACTTGACCAAAGACAAAGTCCTACAGATACAGCATAAATATTATGGCCTATGGGTACTAGCCACCAACGTTGGTTTGGTCGCGGCTGTTGGTTGGTTGTTGGGTGATGTTTGGGGCACGCTTGTGTTGGCAGGTTTGCTGCGCTTGGTATTGACGCATCACTTTACTTTCTTCATTAACTCATTGTGTCATATGTTTGGTAGCCGTCCTTATACCGATACCAATACTGCTCGTGATAACTTCATTTTAGCGATATTTACATGGGGTGAGGGTTATCACAACTACCATCACTTCTTCCAGTACGACTATCGTAATGGCGTAAAATGGTGGCAGTATGATCCAACCAAATGGTTGATTGCTGGCTTATCAAAACTTGGGTTGACCTCTGATCTGCGCACGGTCGATGATACGACCATCAAGCATGCCGAAGTTCAAATGCAATTTAAAGCAGCTCAGCAGAAAATCGATACCGCGACTGGTGGCGGTATTGACTTAACTCATGCGATGAAGAGCTTCCAAGATCGCATTAAGTTTGAATATGATGCCTTTACGCAGACAGTTGAAGAGTGGCAAGCGCTAAAAGCAAAAACAATTGAACTTAAAAAGACAGAGTTCGCTGATCGCTTGCACGAGGCTGATGATAAATTGAAGCATGATTATGCTAAGATTGAGCAAAAAATTCTTGAGCATAACAATAACTTGAAAAATGCTTTTCGCTCTATTAGTATCAGCAAAAAAGCCGCCTAACTGGTTTTTATAAGCTATCGTAATTGTCAGGTTTCTCCTTCCCTCTATCTGCCCTAGATAGGGGGATTTTTTTGTTTATAATTTATAATTTATGGTTTATGTCACTACCTCTACTTTTAATAATCTTATCCTCGTAGTAAATGATGAAATATATAGGCTCAATCGTTGCAACCTCCAACCTAGAGACAGTAACCAACTATAGTCAATCAATACTAAAAGTGGTACAAGGCAGACGAGTGCAAGTACTACAGTAGTAGGCTAAACGAGTCTAACGCTGTAACACTTTAATAGTGGTTCGACTATAATCCACTAAACTCAGCTCACCCAAAGTAGCTAGTTTTATTTTTTGGCTGGATATTACAAGAGATGGACAGAGTGCAACGATGCCATATGAGTGCTATGTTATAGTGACATTCTCACTTTTATATTTTAATGGAAACGGCCTGTATGCGTTATCAAAATACTTATGTCAATCTCGACACGCGCCTTTATCATGAGCAGCCGCCCACGCCACTGGACACTCCACGTGCTGGACACTTCAATACCCAAGTCGCACAGCAATTAGGTTGGGCAGACAATGAAGATCTGATGACCAATTGGGTTGAGATATTGGGTGGCCAATATGTGCCATCTGACTTTAAACCATTGGCAATGGCATATGCAGGTCATCAGTTCGGACAATGGGCTGGGCAACTGGGTGACGGACGCGGTTTGCTGATGGCGCAAGTGCTCGATAGCAACGGACAATTACAAGACTTGCACCTCAAAGGGGCTGGCCTGACGCCCTACTCACGCATGGGTGACGGACGTGCGGTCTTACGTAGTACGATTCGAGAGTACTTATGCGGTCACGCATTGACGCAGCTTGGTATCTCCTCTTCTAATGCTTTGGGGTTTGTTGTCTCTGATACGAGAGTGCGCCGTGAGCGTATCGAAGCGGGTGCGGCATTGATGCGTGTCGCTGATAGCCATATTCGCCTTGGTCATGTTGAATGGATTGCCAGCTTTGCACCTGACTTACTCGGTGAGTTTACCGACTATATGATTGATACTTATTATCCAGAGTGCCGCGATAGCGATGCGCCCATAGCAGCTTTTTTGACTTCAGTCGTTGAGCGCACTGCTCGGATGATTGCTGATTGGCAACTGATTGGCTTTGCTCACGGTGTGATGAACACAGATAACTTATCTATCACAGGCAGTACTTTGGACTTTGGGCCGTTTGGCTTTATGGAGCGCTTCAATCCTGCATGGATTAATAATCACTCAGACCATACGGGTCGCTACGCCTACCAAAACCAGCCTGCTATCGGTCATTGGAATCTGAACGTTTGGCTGCCGCATTTTATGCGCCTGCAAGGTATTAGCCGTGAGACGCTCTCTGAGTGCTTGGCACCTTACGAAGCAACCTTTATGCAGCATTATCAGCAAGGTCTATGCCGCAAGCTTGGACTACCACACCAAAGCGACAGCCTGAGCTTGGCTTTTGAATGGTTAACGTTGTTAGAAGACAACTTGCTCGATTATACCAATAGTTTCCGTGCGCTCCTCGGTTTGGTCGCGCCGAACGATCACCCATATGAGCAAAAATTACTGACTACCATGACTACTGAATTAAGCAGTGATGCACAGCAAGTGTGGCAAGATTGGTCTATACGTTATCTGGCACAGGTTGAGCAATCATCAACTGAGCAAGCAATCAATGATATGCAGACCAATAACCCTGTGTACGTTTTGCGTAATAGTATGGCGCAGCGTGCCATTACTGCCGCAGAGCAAGGTCAGTTTGAAGAAGTCGATCGTGTCTATCGCCTGCTAGCTAATCCTTATCACGTCCAAGATATCGCGACTGATCTCGATACGAGTACACCGGCGCCAAACGTACCGCAAATGCCTATTAGCTGCTCATCTTAATATGGATGTATACTGTAATATTTTGAAGTATTATCAAATTAAGGTTGATATTGGTCGGTGTTTTTTGGCATTATCAACCAGATAAATAACGAATATCATTTTATTATATTATTCGCACGCTTCCATACGGTCGACTAGGCAGCGAATTGCCAATAATGGTAGAATGACTATTTTTGCTAGATTGCTTTTCTGACCTGATTTTTGATCAACGACCATGATTCCGATGGTCGTTAGTCATTTAACGTTCAAAACCCTTTGCTGATGATTATAATCATTCAATTATTTCTGAGGGTTAGACGTTTTTTATCACCATTTAATTTATTCCAATTTATTCCAACCATGGCAATTATTATGAATGACGATACCACTTCGAATACGGATAACCTCAGTACAGAAAAAGAGCAGTTTGAACAAGCTGCCTTACATTACCATGAATTTCCACGCCCAGGTAAAATCTCAGTAACTCCAACTAAGCAGCTGGCTAACCAACGCGATCTGGCACTCGCCTACTCTCCAGGTGTGGCTGTACCGTGTCTTGAGATTCAAAAAGACCCAAAGCTCGCTTCTAAATATACGGCACGTAACAACTTAGTTGGTGTCATCACTAACGGTACTGCCGTACTAGGTCTGGGTAATATCGGTCCATTGGCATCAAAACCAGTGATGGAAGGTAAAGGCGTTCTATTCAAAAAGTTCGCAGGTATCGACGTTTTTGATATTGAAATTGATCAAGATGATCCAGATAAGTTCATCGAAGCTGTTGCTTCTCTTGAGCCTACCTTTGGTGGTATCAACTTAGAAGATATCAAAGCACCAGAATGTTTCAAAATTGAGCGCGTATTACGTGAGCGTATGAACATTCCTGTGTTCCATGATGATCAACATGGCACCTCAATCATTGTTGCCGCAGCGATGCTAAACGCTTTGTTGATTACTGGCAAAAAAATCGAAGAAATTAAAGTTGTCTGTTCAGGCGCGGGCGCAGCCGCCATCTCTTGTCTAGACATCATTTGCGCGCTTGGTGTTAATAAAAACAACATTATTGTTTCAGATTCACGTGGCATTATCAGCACTAGTCGTGAAAACCTTGATGAAACCAAACAACGTTATGCTCGTGAGACAACCGCTACCTCTATCGAAGAAGTGATGGACGATGTGGATATGTTCCTAGGCCTATCAATGCCCGGTACACTATCAGAAGATATGGTTCGCCGTATGGCAAAAGATCCTATTGTCTTTGCACTTGCCAACCCAACACCTGAAATCATGCCAGAATTGGCACATGCGGTACGTCCAGACGTCATCATGGCAACTGGTCGCTCAGATTATCCAAACCAAGTAAACAACGCACTATGCTTCCCATACATCTTCCGCGGTGCATTGGACGTTGGTGCGACAACCGTCAACGAAGAGATGAAAGTCGCTTGCGTAAAAGCCATCGCTGCCATGGCACACGTCGAAGCAACCCCTACGACCAACGTCAGAAACATCGAGACGATGAAAAGCTTCGGTCGTGATTACCTAATCCCTGGCCCACTAGAGCCAAACCTAATCATCGAGATTGCCTCTGCGGTTGCCAAAGCGGCAATGGACTCAGGCGTAGCGACACTGCCAATCGAAGACATGAAGGCATATCGTCAGCGTCTGTCTGAGTTTGTCTACAACTCTGCGTTTGTTATGAAGCCTATCTTTGCACGCGCTAAGTCTGCGCCAAAGCGTATCGTATACTGTGAAGGCGAAGACAATAATATCTTATTGGCCGTACAAGTGGTCGTCGATGAAGGCTTGGCTCAGCCAATCTTGGTTGGTCGTCCAGCAGTCATCAACGATCACATCAATAAGTTGGGCTTACGTCTAAAAGATGGCGAAAACATCACGATCGTCAACCAAGATGATGATCCTCGCTACAAAGACTACTGGCAGGGCTACTACGAGAAAAACAAGCGCCGCGGCGTGAGTATCGAGCTTGCTCGTCGTGATGTTCGCCGTAAAACCACGTTGATTGGTTCTTTATTGGTTGACAACGGTGATGCTGACGGTATGGTTTGTGGTACCTTTAGTGACTACCAGATGCACCTAAAGTATGTCGAAAGCGTCATTGGCAAAAAAGAAGGCATCAATGATTTTTATTCGATGAATGCCGTATTGATGCAAGATCGCAACATCTTTATCGCTGATACGTACGTGCATGAAGATCCAACCGCTGAACAGTTGGCTGAAATGACCGTTCTGGCTGCCGATCAAATCCGCCGTTTTGGTATCACGCCACGTGTTGCATTAGTCTCTCATTCAAACTTTGGCGCTTCAAATCTTGCCAGCGCGGTCAAAATGCGCAAGGTTCATGAGCTACTAACTGACATGAATGTCGACTTTGATTTTGAAGGCGAGATGCAAGGAGATGCCGCACTGAATGAACATATCCGCCTAAACGATATGCCATCAAGCCCACTAAAAGGCGCTGCGAACTTGCTGATCTTGCCAACGCTTGACGCCTCAAATATTGCCTTTAATTTACTTAAAACGGCAACCAGCAGTGCGTCTATTGGACCTATCTTGTTAGGTACGAATAAGCCAGTGCATATCTTGACGCCATCAGCGACTGCTCGCGGTATCGTTAATATGACTGCGCTTACGGTCACGGAAGCTCAAGACCTAGAAAACGAAAAATAGTCATTCACCATACACAGTATGAATGCACTATAGTCGGTTCAATATAACTTGGATACAAGGAAGCCGAGTGACAGTACTACAAATAGTAGACTGAGCGAGGCTGACACCGTAGCCAATTTATAGAGGATTGACTATATTAAGAAGGGCTCTGTCATCCATTGACAGAGCCCTTCTGCTATACTAAAACCGGTCAATGCACTTCACGCATGGGCGGTTTTTTGATTTATTGCGATTGGGCCGCTGATATCGGTTCAATAAGAAGAGGCTTTTATGCAAATTTATCTTGTGGGTGGTGCGGTTCGAGATCAACTATTACAACAACCTGTCAAAGATAAAGACTTCGTCGTCGTTGGTGCAACTGTCTCAGAGATGCTTGATGCAGGGTTTCAACAAGTAGGTGCGGACTTTCCTGTGTTTTTGCACCCCACCACTCATGAAGAATATGCCCTTGCGCGCACGGAGCGCAAGCAAGGCTCAGGATATAAAGGCTTTAGCGTACATGCCAGCCCTGATGTGAGCTTAGAGGACGATTTACAACGTCGTGATTTGACTATCAATGCAATGGCTATCGAGGTTGTGAGTCTCACCGATGATACCCCTGTCAGTGGCGATGTCATTGACTATTACGGAGGATTACAAGATTTAGAGAACAAAACGCTACGTCATGTATCTGACGCTTTTAGCGAAGACCCATTACGAGTGCTGAGGACGGCTCGATTTTACGGGCGTTATTATGATTTGGGTTTTACCATTGCGGAAGACACCTTGACCCTAATGCGTCAACTGGTCAACTCAGGAGAGCTTGCTCATTTGAGTGCGGAGCGTATCTGGCAAGAGTCGAGCCGTGCAACGATGCAACTATCACCGCAAGTATACTGGCAGCAATTGTTTGAGATTGGTGCGCTTACAGAGTACTTTGCCCCATTGCATGATGCTTGGGAGGACACTCATATACGAGAGACGGTTCAGACAGCATTATATTTTGCAGGCCAAATGCGCCTAAACTTGCCACAGCGTTGGGCACTGTTAATGGTCAGCCTGACCCCGTCACTATTTAATAATGAACATACGCATGACCAATCAAAAGCGCTAAGAGATATCAATGATATCGGTAATAAAGCTAAAGTCCCCAAAGCGCATACGCAGTTTGCTATCCTATTCGCTCAGCAAGCCGAAACGCTGAGCATGATAAACAGTCTGAGCGCTGCCAAAAAGATTGACCTTATACAAGCTTGTGGTGCTCATAAAGAGCCAGATAAGCTGTCACAGCTCCTTGTCTGCAGTCACGTCTTACAGCTGGCAACACAGCACCGTCAGATGATGCTAGCACTAAATAGCTTTCATGCAATCGGCATGACAGATATTGCACCAGATCTTAAAGGGCCAGCTATCGGGGCAGCCTTACGTCAAAGCAGAATTGAACACTTACAAGCGCATGACACCTATTAAAAAACATTTTAAAAAACATTGTCAATATTGTCACTATGAACCAAGAACCTAACACTCTGCTATCAAAGAATACTGACATCCAACCTCCGGTGATGCTGGTAACCGGTAGCGCTAAGCGCATCGGTGCGGCAATTATCAGAGCAGCGCACACTCAAGGCTACCGTGTCATTATTCATTGTCATCGTAGCGAAAAAGAAGCTAATAGCTTAGCTGACCAACTTAATAAAAGCCGTGCTAATAGCGCAGTGGTTATTGTTGCGGATTTGGCAGTAGTCAATCATGGAGCAGCGTTAGAGGATTTTGTTAAAAATATCATAGAAGCCTTTGGACAGCTAGATGTACTGGTACATAATGCGTCACGGTTCTACCCAAGCCCAATTGGCTACATCAATCATGAGCAATGGAATGAGCTTTTCTTAACCAATGCCAAGGCACCCCTATTTTTGAGTCAAGCACTACTGCCCTATCTCAAACGTCAGCAAGGCTGTATTGTGAGCTTATTGGATATTCACGCGCATGATAGACCGTTTAACAATTATACGGTCTATAACATGGCAAAGGCTGCGCATCGAATGATGGTTCAGTCGCTAGCGTTAGAGCTGGCACCAGACATACGCGTCAATGGTGTTGCACCTGGCGTCAATATCTTACCCGAACCCAATGGCGACCAAGCCATGGATGAAGTACAACAAACCCATATTATCGATTCAATCCCTATGCAAAGAATCGGCAAACCTGAGGAGATTGCTCATAGTGTACTGTACTTGGTACAGGCGCATTATGTCACAGGTGAAATTATCACAATCGATGGGGGGCGTAGCCTGACTTTGGCTGGTAGTGGCTTTTAATCCGCTTTTAAACCGATTAAAAATTTATTGGTTACTTGCTATCTTTTACTTGAAAAATTCAAAAAATCAGGTATCATTGTGCGTCTAACGTTAGGGCCCATAGCTCAGTTGGTTAGAGCAGAGGACTCATAATCCTTTGGTCGTAGGTTCAAGTCCTACTGGGCCCACCATATTCAAACCCTTACAGTCATTGACTTGTAAGGGTTTTTTATTGTCTAAAATTTATGCGAACGCATGGACTTAGTTGGTTTTTTGATACTATCTTGATACTTTGACCCTTATAGTAATTAAAGTATGATATTACTAACACTATGGTTATATACTGCTGCATGGGTGATATATGAAGGTTAAACTTACCAAAAAATTTATAGATTCAGTAGACTATACCGCTAAAGGTACTGAAATCTATATGGACGATGTGTTAACTGGTTTTGCGCTACGCGTGGGCAAACAATCCAAACGTTATACATTACATAAGCGTATTAACGGAAAGCTATATAGAGATGAAGTGGAAGAAACGCACTTGATTACGCTAACCGAAGCACGTGAAAAAGCCAGCATAATGATGGCTAATATAAAAAAAGGTCTGCATGTTTATGACGGGCTTCATGAGGTCTTGGAAGAGCCGAAAGATAAGACCAATAATGTACCAACACTGAGAGATGCATATACCTACTTTAAATCAGCAAAGACTAGCTTAGCTAAAGGCACTATTGACACTTATGATGGTCAAATACTAAACAAGCTAGATGATTGGCTAGATATATCTTTAAATGATATATCTAAGTCAATGATAAGTGATAAGCATAAAGAGATAAGCAAGCATAGTAAAGCTCAGGCTAACGCAACTATGAGAGCTCTAAGGTCAGTTTGGAATTATTGTCGTGATAGCTTTTTAGATGATAACGAAGACTTTTTAATTAAAGAGCAACCAGTACGCATACTTAACGCCAAGAAAGATTGGAATATAATTAAGCCGCGTACTAAACATGTTGAAGAAGAATATTTAGGTATGTATCTCAAAACACTTTTAAATTATGTTGATAGAAGCTCACACCTGCAAGCGCCCCATAGCAATAATGCACGAGATATCATGCTACTTTTTATGTTCACTGGTGTGCGTTTAAATGAAGCGCAGCCCTTAAAGTGGTCTGACGTCGACCTTATAGCTGGCAGGATAGTATTCAAAGCTACAAAAAATGGTTCTAATTATCATATGCCTACTAGTGATATCTTACAAGCTCTGCTTGAAGAAAGATTCAGATTAAGCGCTGGCAAGCAATGGGTATTCCCGAGCAACTTGAAAGCTAGCGATGACCATATAAAAGATTTAAGCCGTAGTTATAAGGCCATAAGTAATCAAACAAACTTGTATATTACACCACATGATTTGCGCCGCACTTTTGGAACGGTAGCTAATAACTCAAGCATCAGCTATCCAGTCCTTAAACGCTTGCTCAATCACCGTGAAGCTAAATCAACCGATGATGTTACCCTACAATATATCCAAGTGTCACAGCGGCAACTAAGAGACGCTTCAAATTCAATAGAGTCTTTCTATTGTCGGCTTGCTGGCATGACACAAGATGAAATCATCAGTAAATATTACTAACCTACTAACATTTCAAGAAGAGTACTCTAAAAATATCGTCAACTAATTTAGTAAGAACGAGCCGTGATGGCGACCAGTTACACTACCTATATTCATTTGTAATAGCTCTATGATTGTTTGCAAGAGTTTAACCAACGCAATTAGCGCTTCTCTGTGATGGGTTTTACTACTACTCTATTTTATAAGCAGTATACTTCTTAGTATGATAAATTGGACTGTCATAGCTGTGAGAGCAGTCATTGTTTGATCGTGCTTTACGTTCAGTTTCGGGTACGCTGTGTTTGACTAAATATAATGATAAATATTTAACTATTTACGAGTAGCCATTATGAGTATTGAAAGCTTACCCGACTATCCATTACTAAAAAAGCTCGCCGAAGCTCTTTGGCGAAATGAAACTTCATATCAAGGCGCTGCTATAATGGTAGGCTCTGGCTTTAGTAGAAGCGCTGCTAGTAGTGGTGATATAAATAGTAAGTTACCTTTGTGGAATGATCTTCTAAAAATACTATCAGAAGATTTAGGATCCGATCCATGGGGCGACCCGCTACAAATCGCTGAAGAATATAGTTCTTATTTCGGTAAACAAGCTTTGAGGGATTTAATCGAACAAACTGTTAATGACCCTGCATGGATACCAAGCGACTTGTATGGCTCACTGTTAAAGCTACCTTGGACAGAAGTGCTTACAACTAATTGGGACACGCTGTTAGAACGCGCAGCATCTGATATTTATAAACCTATCTATAGTATCGTTAACAAACCTGAAGATCTATCCTCTTCTCGCTCTCCTAGAATCGTAAAATTACATGGAACAGTACAAATATCTCATAATCTAATATTTACTCAAGAAGATTATCGCCAGTATCCCAAGACTCATGCGGCATTTGTAAATTTAGCCCGTCAAATATTTATCGAAAACGAGTTTTGCTTATTAGGATTTTCAGGTGATGATCCTAATTTCTTACAATGGGTTGGATGGGTAAGAGATCATTTAGCAAGTCATGCTCGTCGAATATACTTGGTAGGAGCGTTAGATTTAAGTCCAGCTAAACGCAAATATTTAGAGTCAATCAATGTAGCACCTATTGATTTATCAAGTCTAGTTAAACACTTGGATAACCATGATCAAAGACATCGTGAAGCAACAAAAATGTTTCTCAATGCTCTTCAGATACTTAAGCCTAAAGATAGCTGGGATTGGGAACCAACTTCGATTACTCGTAAAACTATCCCAGAAAACGAAATAGGTAAAGTACATAAGGAGCATAGCTACGCAGCAGCTTTACTTGAGACTCAGTTAGATCAACTTGTTAAAGATAGGGAGTCTTATCCAGTATGGTTGGTATGCCCATCTAATATACGGTGGAGCTTACAAAATCAAATTACCGATCCTTTTCCAAACTCTAAAAACTTAGCTGAAATGAAACCTGATTTGCGATCAAGGATGCTTTACGAAATCGTATGGCGTAACACCATTACTTTTAGTGTGGATGCTATTCATTTAGCTGAAGAACTTCTAGAAATTTGTGATCCTTCTCAACTTAGTGGACTAACTAGCAAACAGCAGATTGAAATAGCATTATGGCTTTTTAGAAGTACACGCTGGTTTGATGATAACGATTATAAAAATATTAACTCAAGAGTAGCTCATATTTTAGACACAGTTAAACTGACTTCTTCAGAAGTAAAAAACGAAATAAACTATCATAAAGCTATTTTAGCTAGAGAAAGCTTCGATTACTCTGGTTTAGAAGAATTAGTTGAAGATATTGAAGCCATAGACCCATCATGGAACATGAAAAAAGCATCACTTCTAGCCGAGTTGGGAAGGTTTGATGAAGGTGAGTTTCTTTTAAAGGATGCTTTTAAAAATCTTAAACTACAATCTAGAAATGATCCAACCTCAGTTTACGTTTTATCACGTTTAGCTTGGGTTAGTTTTCTTCTTCAAGGAGCTGATTTCTTTAACCGTAATGATTTAGAAGTTAAGCCCAATGATTTTGACTATATGGATTCAAATCCTTGGACTTATCTTGAACATATCAGGAAGAGATTATCAGAAGCATTGGATAAACAAGCTAAGAATAATAGTATAGAGCCTTCTTTTGACCCTGGAAGCTATACAGACCATTCTAAATCTCTTTCATTCAGTAATGAGTTACACCCTTTATTACTTGTAGAGGGGTTAACTAACACTGTCGGAGTTCCTATTAGATGGAGAGATGTCAATTTCGTTAAAGATATAGTAGAGAATTTAGCTAAGCTGGAGAGTTTAGAAAATAAAAATCGTTTCATATATGCTATACGAGCATCAACCTCAGATACTACAGATATACTTAAAACAACTCTATCAAGAATTAATATTGCAAAGCTAACAGAGGAGGATTTAGAGTATCTATTAGATCAGACGTATAAAGGTTGTATTTATTGGCTAGAAAAAATTATTCAAACTAGCAATAAGTCTGTACATTATTATTTTAGTAGATTACAAGTTTTTATGGAGGCTTTAGCTAGGTTCGTTATACGGGCGAAGCCAGACAAGGCTATAGAAGTGTTTAAATGGGGTTGCAGTATTGCAATCATAGATGGAATAAAGCATTTCTGGCTGTCCAAACCTTATAGTCATCTCATAGAATACAGCTTACTAGCTATATCAGATAATCGAAAATCAGAGATATTTGAAGATGCCCTCATATTTCCTTTAGCTACCGAAGTGAATATTGATAATGATTTTGGTCAGAGATGGCCAAACCCTGTTGTAAAATTACCTCCCGTAAGAAATGATAGTCTTAAAATCAGTTCACGTTTAGATGAAATCATAAACCATATTTCTCCGAACAATGAGGACAGCGTCCATGCTTTAATAAAGCTATTTCCTTTAATTGAAAATAACTATTTGAATGCTAACGAGTTAGAATCTATAAAATGGAAAATATGGGGAAATCCAGCCAACTACAATTTCATTCCTAAACTAGGTATTTTAGACCATGCTTTGTTAGGACTGTCTGGCGATGATAGTCAAGCGTTAGCTTTAGTTGTTAGAAAACATCTTTTTGAAAGTAATGATTTAATTAATATCCATACGCTTATAGCGATTAAAAATCTTGTTTTGAATGAAAAACATAGAGAACTGCCTACGAAGAAACAGTCTAACAAGATATTCAATACTTTAACTGCATGGCGGTTCACTGCAGAAGACACTGATGTTCCTGAGTTTTTTATAGATAATACGGAAGAACGTTTGGCCAAAGAAATTGCATACACTTTGAACCATGACCCCTGCTGTCAATCCCGTAGAACTAAACTTGGGAGATTTTGATTACGCAGCCTGACGATAAAAGTCAAACCACACCTGTCTTGGCGATTTATAGCCCAAACCCTTTTGAATCCTAGTCTGGTTGTAATATAGCTCGATGTATCTAATGATATCGGTAATGGCGGCAAATCTAGTTTTATAATCTTTATGATATACCAACTCATTCTTCAATATGCCCCAGAAGCTTTCTATTGGAGCATTGTCGAAGCAATTACCTTTAGCGCTCATTGAGCCTGTAAATTGATGCTGCTTAACGATCTTGTGGTAGGCATGGCTACAGTACTGACTGCCTCTGTCAGAGTGAACGATTAGCCCTTTGCTTGGACGTTTATTCCTGATGGCCATGTTCAATGCTTTGCATACTAGATCTGCGGTCATGCGTTTGTTGATCGCATAGCCGACCAACTCTTTGGTATATAAGTCTTTCACTCCTGCTAAGTACAACCAGCCCTCATGTGTCCAGATATAAGTAATATCGCTTACCCATGCTTGGTTAGGGCGACTGGTGTCAAACTTCTGATCGAGCACGTTTGGATAGACCAGTTTGTGATGATTAGAGTCAGTGGTGACTTTAAAGCGCTTATGACGACGACATTTAATGCCGTGTTCCTCTTTGATGCTTCTTACCATATATAGGCTAATGTCATGCCCTTGCTCGCTTAGATGAGCATGCAGTCGATCTACGCCATAACGTTCTTTCGTTTCACTGTGCGCGGCTTTAACTAATATTTCACAATGGTTGCGATGTATCTGCTGGTCACTGATGTCACGACTAATCCAGTCGTAATAGCTTGATGGCTTAACCCTTAACACACGGCACATAGTGGTGATGCTAAATATCTGCTGATTGTCTTTAATAAAGGCGTACTTCACTAACTGTGCTTGGCAAAGTACGCCGTCGCCTTTTTTAAGATCTCGCGCTCCTCTTCAGCCACTTTAAGCTGCCGCTTGAGCTGCTTTATTTCTTGAAGAGCACTCATAAGGTCAGGATCATATTGCTCTGTGCCAACAAGCTTGCCTTGATTGGCTTTGTTCTGCCAGTTCGATAAGGTTTGCATGGCAATGCCAAGCTGCTTTGCAGTTGCTGAAATATTGCCGTTGTTGTCTGCTATCTTTTTAACAGCTTCGGCTTTAAATTCGTCACTGTAGGTTCTTACTTTCTTGGTCATGGTAAACTCCAGTTAATACGCTTAGTTTACCAAGTTTAGTTGTACGGTTTCTTCAGCATAGCTCACCATGCTATAACACCTTATTTAGGAAAACCCAATTTAAATGAAGCTAACTTAAATAAGTTACTTGATTTTTACGAGAAGACGGAGACCTTTGAGGTATTGTCTTCATTCATATTTTTCTCTAAGAAATTTGATACGGCTTTTGATACTCTTATGAAAGATATACGTGAAGGTTTTTATAAAGAAGATATAAGAAAAGTTGTATCGTCAGCAAATGCTTTACTGAACTGGTGTAAATTTGACTTTAACGATGCATTAAAGCCATTGATCTCAAAATTAATTTATTCAATAAACTTGAGCCGTACTAATGGGCTTACAACACTAATATATACTGCAAATAACCTATACTCTCTAAAATACTTAAGTAACGAAAACGTCTCAACATTAATTGAAGTGGTTCCAATCATTTTTGATGGTACTGCCTACGAAAACGTAAATCCAACCAGTCATTTAGCCATTAACGTCACTTCGGTTAGATCTGAATGTATAAAGCTTGCTCGTGAATTACTAAAAAATAATTCAAACAGTGAGTTAAAAAGGATAACTGAAGAAGCCAAAACAGACCCACTGCCAGAGGTAAGATTCGTATAGATGAAAAATAAAAACACTTCACAGTCTCCAGAGCTTGCCGGTGGTGATGGCTTTACCTATGAAGGTCATGTCATGGCTTTCTATTTAACTGCATTACTAGCTGAAGCGAGTGCGCCCGGCTGTGATGGTACGGTAGTAAATGTAGCTGGCCAGCAAAGAGACTTTGGCTACCCTTTAGATGACGTCATAATAAAGTGGAAAGATGCATCAGGTCGAATTGGAACCACTAGTTTACAGGTCAAACGTGACCTCACGATTAGCTCTGCTCAAAGCAATAAAAACTTTAGAGATATTATTCGTGACAGCCTTGCCAGCTACCAAGATGCTAGTTTTAATGATGATGTAGATAAGTACGGAGTGGCGGTTAATGAGATATCCTCTGCTAAATTTCGTGATTTAGGGTTTCTTTGTCATATAGCTGTTGAAAGTGGCGATATTGAGCACTTTGAGCAACGGTTTAGCACTAATGGGAATGCCAGTGCGGATATTAAAGCTATTAAAGAAGTGGTATATCAGCTATTGGATGAGTTCTCTGCTGCCCCGTTAGCACCTACTGAAAAGCATGACTTTCTAAAACATTTTATTATTGTCAGGTTTGACTTCTTACATGATGGTGAAGTTGATGCACATATAGCAGAACAGCAGATTCAATCACAGTTACCTACCAATAGTATTGTATCGCCCGTATTGGTCTGGTCTTATGTTTACGAGTTAGGAAGAGAGTCTGCAGGGAAAGCGGGTCAGTTTGATAGGGTTCGGTTGGTCCACGAGTTAAGTAAGGTGGTTAAACTCAAAGAAGGTAGAACTTTTGAAGAGCAGATTGCAAAGATAAAAGAGCTTACGAATACTTACTTGCATCAAATTCAAAGCGATATTGATGGGTATAGTTTAGATAGGACTGGTTTAAAACTAGAGTTTACTGAAAAGATTAAATCAAAACGCTTTATTCAAATAACTGGTATGCCGGGTACTGGCAAGTCGGCTCTGCTACGTCAAGTAGTTGAAGGTTATTTGAATAGCTCGTTTGTGTTGTTTTTAAAGTCTAATCAATTGGTCGGTAAAAATTGGTCTCAATACGCTCAAAGCTCTGGGATACCTTCAACTCATAATTTAAAAGATCTATTAGTTGAAATTCAATCAGCAGGCACACCTATCTTATTTATTGATGGTATTGACCGTGTAGACAATCAGCATCGACCAATTATCGAAGAGTTAATAAGCTTAATTTTAAATGACCCATTGTTAATAAAGTGGAAAATAGTCGTTACCTTACGTGAGACAGGGCTAGAGCCGCTAAGAACATGGCTTGGGTCTGTTCTTAAGCAGGCTTCAATTGGTAACGTCACTGTCAATAAATTAGATGATAATGAAGCCAATATTCTCTCAACACAGTTTCCAAATTTAAGAAGCTTACTTTTTAGTTCTTCTGAAAACGTGAAGCATGTCACTAGAACTCCATTTTTTGCAAAGGTTCTATCTACGCTAAGTTTATCAAACGATACATCCCCAGAGTCTGAACTGGATTTGATTCATGAATGGTGGAAACGTGGTGGATATAGTGCGACGAGTCAAAAAGTTATAGATAGACAGAACGCTTTACTAGAATTAGCTGAGCGTAAGGTAAAAAATCTTAGTAAGCCCGTAAAAAGAAGATCGCTTAATAGCAATTCGGAATTAGATGAACTAAACAGCGACGGTGTGATTAGAGTCGATAATAGAAAATCTGTAGTAGATTTTGCTCATGATATCTTTTTTGAATGGTCATTATTGTACAACCTATTTGAAGCTGATGATGCATGGCTTGATAAAATTGAAGCGTTCGGTCAACCTCCTGCTATTGCTAGAGTTGTTGAGTTATTGGCTCAGCAGAAGCTCCAGGACGAAGAGTGGTCTATAGCAATAGAAAACCCAAAGTTTAAAACACTTCGTTCACAATGGTTGCGAGCTTGGCTATTAGGTGCTATCAGCCATCCAAATACAGCACAATACAGTGGTCAATTTAGAGGCAAACTGGCTGAAAACGACTATGATCTCTATGAGAAGTTATTGGTTTGGTTTCAAGCAGAAAAGACACAGCCAAACCCGCTGATACTTGCTACTTCCAAAGATATAAAAGTTGCTACCTCTCTTGCGTGGCCGACTGATTTAACCCTATGGTTTCAAGTTATTATTTTTATATTAGAAGATACTCCTTCATTGCCAGAAAACATATATCCAAGAGTTGTCGATGTCTTTAAAGTTTTTCAAAACCTAGCAATAAATTTTGAAAACGCTACACAGCCTTCACAGGTTGTTATTGAGTTTTCATCCAAAATATTACAAATAGCTTTAGATTGGCTATCTGAAATCGAAGGGATAAAAGATCATCCTAGTACTCATAACTGGCAATTAGTTAATGACATAACAGGATTTAAAGATGCGCTACGTAATTTGATTATAGTTTCAGCAAATTCTAATCCAACTTTCATTCAAACCTATTTGAATAGGCTACTCGATCTAGATGAAATACCTAATGAGATTTTCAAACATATAATCCAATTATCTGGATTTATAGTACAAAAACATGCTGACCTAATTGTTGAGTTTTGCTTAAAAAAATTATTGTGTGAATTACCATTAGATAAATATAAACGTGACTGTGAAGAACGAAAACGATCTCAAGAGTATTGGTTGGAATTAAATAGCATTCCACAAGAAGAGCTTACTGATAAGCAAAAAAAACTACTTCAACGTAGAGCAATGTTTTTAAGTCCATTTCCAACTGAAGTCGTTAGCGACAGTGACTGGAAAAGCCTTGCTATTAACAGTGACTTTATTGGCTTCTATCCTTCCTCTCCAATCAAAGAGCCATTCCATTCATTATTAAAATATGCTCCCGACTCTGGCTTAAGACTAATTACAGCGCTATCAAACCATGCTAATAAGGCTTGGCGACAGCTTCATGAGCTATCAGATGAAAAGCTCACACCAATTCCTATTACATTAGAATTTCCTTGGGGATCTCAAGCATTCTGGGGCAATGAGAAAGAATATATTTGGTCACGTCCATACTGGATAAATGATACATTGTCATCAGCATTTATGACCTTAGAAAAGTGGTGTTTTGAGCAGTTAGAAGCGGGTGCGAATCTAGACGAGTTAATTCAAAAAATAACTAAAGATCATGAATCAGTAGCTATCCTAAGTGTTGTATCTGTACTTGCTCTTGAACAACAGTGCATTAGCAAAACTGTATTTCCTTTGGTGACGAATCAAAAGGTGCTTGATCTAGATTACTATCGATTTACTCAAGATATACGTGGTTCATCGTCAGACAGGAAAAGCTATAAATTTTGCTTGTCAAATTTACTAAGTGCATTCGTTTTTTCTAAATTTAGTGAGGAGATCAAAAAAAGATTAATTGGACTTGCAAACTTTCTACCATACAATTTCGAAGAACAGATGGATAATGCAGTAGTTACTAAAAGATTAATAGAACGAGCTAAATTTTATGCCGAATATGCAGATGAAGCTACTTATATAGTTCAGCCTACTGAAAACGAAAGTATAGTCACTATTTCGCATCATAGCCCTTCTTTGAATAATAGCAAAAACATAGAAGAACAGAAGAAAAGTGTAGATTTTCTTAGTTTTAATAATATAGCCTATTGGGCTCATAAATCTCTTTTACAAGACTGAACCGCCCCGGTATTGTCGGAGACTTAACATTCTGAGAGAATACGACAATGAAAAGACAAACCTACACTCCTGAGATTAAAGAACGCGCCGTCCGTATGCTGATCGAAGCAGCAAACGACTATCCCTCCACATGGGCAGCCATTCAAGCCATTGCCCCTAAGATTGGCTGCACGCCTGAAACCCTGCGCTCATGGCACAAGAAGCATATAGATCAAACTATCCCTGCATCGGTACAAGCTCAAAGCCAAGAGCAACGTATTAAAGATCTTGAACGTGAGAACAAAGAACTCAAACAGGCCAATGAGATCATACGTAAGGCAGCCGCTTTTTTCGCCCAGGCGGAGCTCGACCGTCCACCGAAATAATGGTCACATTTATCGATGATCACAAGCAGAAATACGGGATCGAGCCAATCTGTAGAGTACTACCGATTGCCCCATCAACCTACTACCGTACTAAAGACTTGGAGAGTTACCCTGAAAAGCGCTCGTTGCGTCAGCAGCATGACGATTATTATATCAACGAGATTAAACGCATCTGGCAGGACAGTAAATGCCGTTACGGTGTTCGTAAAGTCTGGCAGCAGATGAAGGCAGATGGTATTCATGTGGCTCGTTGTACGGTAGAGCGTTTAATGAAGCAGTATGGTATGCAAGGCATCTGGCGCGGTAAGGGCAAGATCACCACCAATAGCCGTGATGACCAAAAATGCTCTGATGACCTGATTAATCGTAATTTTAATGCCCATCGTCCTAATCAGCTATGGGTAGCTGACTTCACCTATATAAAAACAACTAGCGGCTGGGTATATACCGCTTTTATTATTGACGTGTTTGCCCGTAGCATTGTCGGTTGGAAAGTATCTAATCGCATGAACACGGATATGGTTATGGCTGCGCTAAATCAGGCGATAGCAGACAGGAACAACCCCAAAGATGTGATTCATCACAGTGATCGCGGGGTTCAGTACTTATCCATTCGTTATACTGATAAGATGAAGGACTCTAGCATCATTGCCTCGGTCGGCACGACTGGTGATTCATACGATAACGCACTGGCTGAAACGGTTAACGGGCTGTATAAATCTGAGGTAATTGACTATTTAAAGGAGAATTGGACTGGCGTTAATGATGTTGAACTGGCAACCCTTGAATGGGTGGACTGGTTTAATAAAACACGTCTGCATAGCACGATTGGTTATGTGTCACCTTTTGAGTTTGAAAAGCGGTATTACGATAATTTAACCCTGTCAGGCATCGCTGCCTGACTCAAGTAAATCACTCTCCGATATAGTCGGGGCGGTTCAGACTCCATTGTAGAAGGATATTCTATTCAATCTGCTCTAGAGTTTATGAAACAATACGATGAGCTAGAGCTCTTTGAAGATGGTTGTGAAGGATGGACCGAGGAATCTACTCATAAACGCATGAAACAAAATGCTGTTGTCGCCGTAGCAACGATGGCCTTATGCTTTAGAGAAGCGCTAGCTGATACAGATTTAGAATGGGCACGCGAGGTAATAAATAAAATATTAGATTTACCATTTAACTCATATGAGTGCAGCACCCCAGAAGCAAAACTTACATTTCATCCAAAGATATTTGCTAGTAAAGCACTAGGGCGTGTCCCTAATTCAAACGTTTATCACTAAATGGGCTAAAAATAGCTAAATCTTTGACAAACGGCGTCAAATAGCTAGTCAATATCTCGATATTAACCAGCTATTTTCCTTGTTTGTCTGCGATTTATATTATCTTTATCACCATTTTTAAAATAGGGACACGCCCTAGCTTCTGAAATAAAATTTGATACAGCTGATGATAACTCAAAAATCCAAATATTATGCATTATTGCGAGTCCAGTAAATGAAATATCCATATCAGCTTTAAACGAATGTCTCTCATTATATGAAGTTGATAGAAAACTCAGTTACTCCGCTATATTCATAGCTATATCAATGAGTCATAATCATTTGAAATATCGTAATTGTAACTCAGATGATACAGCTAAAATAAATGTGGAGTTACAGAGTATAGAATCTATTTTAGCTGAATATTATGAGTCTGATAAACAATTCATTGAACTTCCAAAATGTGGAAGTCCTTGGGTTGAGTTGGAACAGGAAAAATATAGACCTTCTTTGAACTATTCTTTAAATAAGTCTTTTGACGCTATAAAGTGGGAAAGATCTGATGAACAATGGGATACTACTTTTTTGAGTCATATCTTAAAGCAGCTACCTATTAAGGAATTACTACAGTCAGAATTCAAAGAAGAACTTCTAAGTTTTATAGAGAATTTAATTAATTGGACTATTGAGCTAATTGAGCCTTCATGGTCTGAACAGTCTAATCACAAAGGCAACCATGGCAGTCTTTATGAATTCTCAGATGCTCTATGTAATATCATTGGTACAATCTGTGGAGTATTGCCATTCAACGTGACTTATCATAGGTTTGTAAAGCCTATATTGAACCTAAAATCTCAAGAAGGTTGGCAACTTATAGAACCTTTAATCAGCTATTGCAGCTGCAATCTATATGACGAGATCGTTGCATCAGAAGATATTGTAAGAATACTTGAACACTGTATGGAAAGATTCTTGCAGGTCGAAGAGTTGAACACAAATAGCTATCGCATTGGAGAGTTTGATGTATTCAAAAATAATGCACTAGATGTAACTATCCCCTAAAATAACACAGCTCAAACGTAGAATTTCTTATAAAATACCCATAAGGAGTTTTGATATGAGCAAACGAATGACTGAGACCCAAATAGTATCCATTTTAAAAGAAGCAGAAGCTGGAATACCTGCTAAAGAGCTGTGCCGTAAATACGGGATTGCTAGCTCGACTTTCTATAAATGGCGCTCCAAGTACGGTGGTATGGAAGCTTCTGATGTTAAGCGATTAAAAGAGCTTGAAGAAGAAAACCGTAGGCTCAAACAGATGTATGCTGATTTAAGCCTCAAAGCGCAAATGCAGGAAGAGATCATAAAAAAGCTATAGCGCCTGTACCCGAGCGCAAAGTCTGGGCGCAAGAATTACAGGCGCAGTATGATGTCAGCATTGCAGTGAGTTGTCAGGTGGTCTGCATGAGTCGAACCGCTTACTACTATAAGCCTAAGCTATTTGATGATAGTGAGATTGTTGATGTCTTAAATGAGCTTACTGACAAGCACAATCGCTGGGGCTTTCCAAAGTGCTTTAAACGTATACGTAAGCTTGGCTATTCATGGAATCATAAGCGCGTACATCGAGTTTATACAGCGTTAAACTTAAACCTACGCCGCAAGTCTAAAAAACGCTTACCAACACGTAACCCTCAGCCGCTAAGTGTGCCAAATGCATTGGGGCATACATGGTCAATGGACTTCATGAGCGACAGACTACACAACAATATTCGCTTTCGAACCTTTAATGTGATTGATGATTATAACCGTGAGGTATTAGGCATTGATATTGGTACCAGTATTCCCTCACTCCGAGTGATTCGCTACCTTGATCAGCTGGCTGAGTGGCATGGTTATCCTAAGCAAATTCGTGTGGATAACGGCAGTGAGTTTACATCCAGGGTATTCACTGATTGGGCATCAGCTCATGGCATCTATATTGATTATATCGAGCCTGGCTGTCCTTATCAGAACGCTTATATTGAACGGTTTAATCGCAGTTATCGCAATGAGGTTTTAGATTGCTACCTTTTCAACAATTTAAACGAGGTCAATATGCTGACTGAAGACTGGATCAAGGTTTATAACAACGAAAGACCCCATGATTCACTTAATGATATGACACCTGCTGAGTACAGGCAGGTGGCTTAACAATTCTACGATGATGTTGTGTTAAGAATGGGGTATTTACATAGAGACGTTAATGTTTACTCGCATCACTCAATTTGATAGTGCTAAACGATTCGCAAATGGTAACTGGACTGACATTCATTTGGTAATGCCCATAATTAATAAATTGGTTCGTGAAGCTGGTTGGGTTGGTGCTGTAATGCAAAACTTTGTGCAATTATGCGACCATGCCAAAAATGACTATCCTGCTGAAGTTTTCGCAGATCAAGTCTTAACCGTCATATCTAAGCCTAAGCTTGTAGGCTGGCAAGGTAGCACATTGTATTCTCGTATAGCTGAACTGGTGCAATTCCTTGCAGAAAGGGACAATCCTTTAGATTTAGAGACTGGTAAGAAGCTCTTACGAATTATTGACTGGCTGATTGACCAAGGTGATAGACGAAGTGCTTCACTACAACAAAGCGAATTGTTTAGAAGCATCAAGGTTAATTGAATAAGCTAGCTATAAATAGCTCTAAACTCTATACTTTATTTTTTGTTAGTACCATCAACAGATATCCTAGATATTTAAGCACCCCCGATGACGCATAATAGTGATTAGTGGTAGCCAAGTTTTTGTCAGAGTGTTTACGTTTTTTCTGTACAACCCTTACTTCATAGCCATGAAAACTCTCACGTGCACCGACACGTATTGAGCTGTTCAGACTCAAGTCTTTTTTAACATCACTTACAACTTGCTCGCTATATGCCCTCACCTGCCAATGACTGGCATCAATAAGCTGACAACCTACTAGCATAAAACTCTGTAGCATCTCAATCTGGGTCTCCTTAATACCAAAATGGATCGATGAGTTATTTAAGTTATGCTTATGCGCAAATATCTCAATAAATACTCTCAACTTCTCAGGATCCTTTATAGACATCTGATATGCTCTATCTAATGCTCTAATTATTACTTCCTGATTCTTACTACCTTTAGGCCTACCTAGTAATAGCCTGTCATCGTCGAACAGCTCACTAGCGCGCAGGTATAAACATTTAGAGTCATTTAGACTTATACCATGTCTAATAGCAACTTCAGGTAACAGCTGATCTCGAGAGTTTTCTTTTAACTCCTGCATCTGCTCTAGAAAACCTATGACGTCCGCATATTTAGGATGAATGAAAATTGAATTTGCATTCGACTCTTTAAAGTCATCCAAATTACTATTCAACAGTTGCTGGCTAGTATTGTTATCAGGTTGATCTATATTCTTAAATAATCGTGTTTTATTAACAGCTGTTTTTTTAACAAAGTATGATCTTATCTTATTTAGCTGCACCGTCTTTGTCGTTGCATCATAAGCAGTTTTGTCTTGTCTATATATAACAGAATAATCTAGTCCTGTTATTAAGTCTAAAACGGTTATAGGTAGCTCTAAGTAAGCGTTACTGAGCTGTTCCCCTGCCAGCAGATGAGCAGTATGAATATAATGCTCGAAGGTTGTGTCGCACGTTAAATGCCCTGCAAAGCTAGCCAGCCCAAACCAGGAGCCTTGATCCTTGTGATAGCCAAGGACGCCTTTTATTACTTTTTCGCACTGCTCATTATCATAATCAGTCATCACCTGTGCCAATGGCGACTTACTTAGTACTAACGCCAGCTGACTAATCGCAGTATGCCTAAAGCTATGAAATGTGAAGTCGTGCTTTCCTAGCAATCTGTCCCAAATTAACTTCATGAGATTACTAAAAACCACACTGGGTAATGGCTGATCGCCTGAACCTTGAGAAAAAAAGTAACGACGCTTCAATCTTTTCTGCTGACGATATAACTGAATAAGTTGTTTTAGCTCGTCTTTCTTAAGTAGGCAGTTAATGGGTATAAGGCGGCTTGCGCTGCTACTTTTCAATCTCCGATAGCGATTTGGTCTTAACCATATTTGTGGCTGCTCTATTCGTTGTCCATGCTCATCAATATAGATGTCAGCTATATCACGAACTTTAACACCGATAAGTTCTTTGATTCGCAACCCTGTCCGATACGCAAGACTTAAGACTACTAAGCACAGGTTTTTCTGTTCATCGCCTAAATCCGAGTTGACCAGATACTCTTTCATCGCATGATATATCCGAGGTGATATCATGTTCGCATTTACCACTTGGCGTTTATTACCCCACGGGAAATACACAAATGGCGCATTATAGTGCGCTCGCTGATAATCATGGAAAGCTCGTAGTCTGCCATAAGTAAATTTTTGAGTATCTTTGAGCTTATCCAGATATGAAACTTTATTTTTCTTTAAATACACATTATTCAAGACATTGAGACTACCTTGACTTAACACATCGTCTGCACAGCCAACTAAATCATCATCCGTATCTAGATTGTCTTCGCCAAAGTCTGATTCTTTGTTTAAAATAGACTGCTTTCTTCCATCCTTAATCTTACTTTGAATGATCTCCTCATATACAGCTTCAAAGTCCTCACCAGACCATTCATCAAGATTCTCATCCATTGTTAGCATCAGCCAATCCCGACCAATACATCCCAGATATTTACTAATGGTATCTAACCTGTTGTTACTATCACTCAACAAGCTTCTGACCCATCCTAAGAGACGCATGGCATTAGGCTGGGTAAACCCCTGTTGTAACAACTCTACTTGCGTAATAGCTGATGCTTTACTGCCTTTAAGGGCATCTTGAACCTCTTTAATGAGATTCTTACTAAAATTTGGATACTCCCTACTATTGGTACCCTTTTCGTCAGATTCTGAAAAGCTTGCTACAAATAACTCTTCCCAAGTGAGCGGCTGTAGATTTGAGTTAATCACCTCTTGATTATAATTAATAAGCTTATTTGTGGTTAAGCCCGTCGTTTTAATCTTGCCCTGTCTAACAATAGCCAGTGCAGTGTCTATATCGCCTCCTTTCATTTGCCGCCAATGATAGTCAGCGTATTTTATTAACTGTGATAAATGCGGTTTACTTTTATCTTTATTTTGTAGTTTTAGCTTCTTACAAATATCACTGATAATGGTTTCAAACGACTTCACATTTTCTTTTTTTAACTTTTTATCTTTTAGCGCGTATAAAAAGCAAAGTGTCATATCATCAGGTATGTACTCTACATAGCGCTGTAAGCTTGTAGCAGATACATCCTCTGAGGTATGACTTTGCGTATAAGAACAACCGTAATTGTCATCATCAATACTGAGCAAGATTAGCGCCAAACTCTCGCTGCTGACACCTGAATCTGGTAATTCATCAGTTGCTGGTAGCTGCAATTGATATATGTCACGTTCGCCTAGGAGCCATTGATACAGTGCTTTTAACACATCTATGTCATTCAATCCCCCATACATCACGCTACAGTAGAGCACTGACTCAATCAAATCATTGTTTGAGAACCTTCTTTTCCGTTGCCATATCTCAATTATTTGCTGGCTAGCAAGGCTTACTTGAGCACCACTTACCATCCAATCATAGGATATTGTTAAATGATCACGCTCTGCTATGACTGGCACAACTGGTTCATCCATACTCAGTTCATGAGCTTTGTTATAACTCCGTATGTATTCTAAAAATCCTTGTCTGGCTAAGTGATAGCTATGCGCAGTATCAAAATGCACCTCAAGTATGCTACCAATGGTTTGATAGTATTCAGTTAGGTCTGTTCCTGTGGGTATGTGATTGTCATCAACATAAGACGCTATCAAAACTTTCGCCTCATTTTTGATACTCTCATGACTTTTGCTTTTATTTTCTTCTCTTAACTGATGAGCAACGGCATTATCCATATATATTCACCTCAACTTGTCGTAGATTAAGCTCAACTGCAACTTTCTCTAAGTCAGCGGATAACGCTTTTAGCTCATTAATGGATAATGACGACATGGGATGCATAGCCTCCTGATCTGGATGTTCATGACCATATAGGGCGCAGATCAAATGCTCAGGAGACTTATTCGTTAGTAGTGAGCGTAATTGATGTCTAAGCCAATTATCTTGATGACTAAAAAAGTGTTTTATCTGATAGCGAACCTTACTAGGCGTAATACCGGTAAAGCCTTTTGGATTTTGGCTAAATAGCTGAATGAGTGGCTGACTAGAGTTCAAAATGTTATTTATAGGAAATTGATCATTGGGATATATAGAATTATGCATGACCGCAAATTGCTTGATATATTCAATATAATTTTGAATCGCTATGATTAAGAAATCACTAAGAGGAATAAGCCTTCCCTGCCCTTGTCCCTGACGTTCTTCTTTATCCGATACCCATAACAGCCGCTGCCTAAAGTCAAACTGATTTAAAAGCCCAGGTGCGTGCTTTACGGGTCTAATCCCAGTCTGAATAAAGATGATATGCCATAGCCAGATACCATAAGCATTGAACTGCTCAATATAACGGTCCTGCCTTATGCTTACGTTCCGCTTTAATCGACCGTTATAACTCTCAGTTGCTTCAGCAAGCTCATCAAAAAATCTTTGGCAGATATCAATATTTAAAGTCATGTCACTACCAATATATTTTTTATAACGATTGCTTTTCGTGCTAGACATACTAAGCTGTCGCAGCTCACCTTGGCTGTCCGCAGTACAGTATTCGGTCAATAGTTGTATGGCGCTGTAGTAAGTCTTCTCTAAGCTTATTGTCTCAATACTGGTGTAGTACAAGGGCGAGCTGTGTTTCACATCAACTCCAGTAATCATGTCGGCATGTAATGACTCTTGCAGCTCATTCTTTATAACTGTATATAAACAAGCGTCAATATGCTGATTTGATAACACCGGTAGCTCTAGTTGCACTTTCAAGCTTGCCAGCACTTCAGACACTTCATCGCCATCCACCGAAAACTTATTTTCAATAACTGCTTGTAGCCTCGCTGGCAGAGGTAATTTAAATTCATTATCATGGCTTTGACGATGTGGCAATAAGTGGCTTCTACGATTTGAAGTTACGTTAATAGTATTACTCATAGCATAACTATCAGCAGCCGAACCGCTCTCATGACTCAACCACTTGCGCTGACTTTTATCCAACGCCAGCTCATAAATCACGTCTTGGACCTTCCGACCACTTAGCATTGATAGTAATATAACGGCATAAACCCGACGCTGTTTATAGCTGACAACGCCAAAAATCTGCCACACCCGAGCAAATAACATCTGATAGCTCAGTAGACTTAGCTGACGTAAATTAGTAGGAAAATAAAACTGGTTACGGCGGGCATGTCGATAGTTGTTTTTTAGCTTCCATTGCTGTAATTCTGAGGATTTAGCGGTTGTCCTGGAAGGCTTAAAGTCATTGTCTAGAAGCGCAGGCGGGTCATCATCAGCAGTATTTTCAGCGTCCGCCACGTTATCATTTTTATGGGGTTTGCCGAATACTGTTGCTCTTAATGGTTCATCAGTACAATCAAGGTATCGCTTATTAGTGTGTTCTTTGCTAAATTTATTGTTTTGTGAGTTGGTATAGGTTTTACCCACAAACGCTTTATTATCTGCAATCACTTCATAGGCAAGTCTTATTTGACCAATTTTACCCGCCAACTTTTGATTAACCACTTTGCCTGACTCTTCATCACTTCTTATCTTAGCTTCATATACGCGTAATGCTTCTAGTGCATTCTTCAGTGAAGCACGTTGAGCATGGATATCAAACAGTTTTTTAACAATCTCAGACTGTGGGTTATTGTCCTTTAACCCCATCCTTAGACGCACACTTAGCTGACTGACTTTGGCAGAGTGCTCATCCTTACGTATAGCAATCATTATAATTATCTGCAGATATGCACTCATAAACTGCCATGCTTCATCATCCCTACGTGCTTGGCCATACATCTGGTAAAACAAGACCAGCATATAAGTGACTGCCCAAGCCTCGATCTTTTTCTCTTTGACGACTTCCCTGGCAATAGCTTCACATTCAGACGATGCAAATACTGGCATATCTATGTTGGCCTGCTTACCAATATGTAGGCAGA
The DNA here is from genome assembly GCF_001854065.1 of Psychrobacter sp. AntiMn-1. NCBI lineage: Bacteria > Pseudomonadati > Pseudomonadota > Gammaproteobacteria > Moraxellales > Moraxellaceae > Psychrobacter > Psychrobacter sp. AntiMn-1. Next base: position 744,091 of record NZ_CP012969.1, read on the forward strand.
AGCCTGGATTAATATAAAGAGTATTAATAATCAAGGTTTGTACTTTTATACAGTACGGTGAATCAAGTGGCACTAGATGATCTAAAACCCTCTGTAATTCGCTGTTATCAAACTGCTTTATATTCATTAGGGTGCACCACTCAACCAGCTCATACTTTGAGGAATACCTAGAACACGCTCTTCTAGTGCAAACTTACATTGGCGATATTCATAACTACTCTGGCTAATACCTGCAAAATGGCAATACTCCCTTACAGTCAGTTGCCTAACCCCCATAAGCTGACATATTACACTTTGAGGTGCAGTGCTTTTAAGCGCTTTAAACAAATCAGGATGATGAATGCCTTTCAAGAACATCAAGTCTATGACCTCCATCCATGCGAGCTGCTGAACGTCTTTAATACTTTCAGGGATTATCAAGCATGGATAATCCCTATTATTCTCGAACCTTAAGACCTGATCGACTCTTTGGAAATCATTAAAGAAATAGAAAGTACCGCTTCCTCCATCAACCAAGCGCAGTGGTGGACGGTAGAAGTTATCCAAAAACTTCGTATTGATATAAGTCGTTTTAGGTCTCAATCTCTGCCAAACACATAACGCGGCTCTAGCATACGGATGTACATACAAATCATCCTTACTAGGATTGGCAAGCTTTTGCCCAACCTTAAGTTTATTATTTTTCATCTTTTTTACAAAAATAGTGAATATAATTCATGTTATCTAATGAACACTTAGGTGTCAAACGCTTTATTATTGCGGTCTTAATATCATAAAATAATTAGTATTATTAAGTAGTTAGTATTATTTTAGGCACTTAGATTAACACATGAAGTGCAATACCAAATGCAAGGTGAAAAAAAGACCTAGATGCGCTAGCATCAAAGTTTTTATCCACCGACCAAAGTGAGATTGCAACCATGAGCTATACACATCTAAGCCTAGGTGAACGATACCAGATTTATGCCCTTAAAGGGGCAAAACATAGTATTAATTTTATAGCGAGGGTGTTAAACAGAAGTCCCAGTACCATATCAAGAGAGCTTAGGCGTAATAAAAGCCTACGAGGTTACCGAGCAAAGCATGCTAATAACAAGGCTTGTGACAGACGGGCTAACAACGCCACAACTATTGTGACTGACCTCTGGGCATGGGTGACAGACAAGCTTAAAGAGAACTGGAGTCCTGAGCAAATATCTGGCGTTCATGCTGGTATCAGTCATATGAGCATTTATCGCTATATTTGGCGTGATAAGAGGCAGGGCGGTACATTGTGGCAGTGTCTCAGACGTAAAGGAAAACCATACCGGCAGCGTCTAACCGCTGAGACTCGAGGCCGTATCAATGACAGAGTCTCGATTCATGAGCGCCCTTGTATTGTTGAAGAACGCTCACGTATTGGAGATTGGGAAGCGGATACCGTTATCGGTCAGCATCACAAGCAAGCGATTGTCACGCTCGTTGAACGTAAAACGGGGCTGCTGAAGATGAAGCGTGTGGGTCATAAAACAGCACAGCAAGTATCAGAGGCAATGATAGAACTCTTAGCGCCAGTGAGGTTGCAGGTTAAGACCATTACCTCTGACAATGGTAAAGAGTTTGCTCAGCATAAGAAGGTGAAACAAAAGCTCTTTAGCCCTTTCTTCTTTGCCGATGCTTATGCGTCATGGCAGCGAGGAACCAACGAGAATACCAATGGCCTTATCAGAGAGTACTTGCCTAAGGGTTGTGACTTTAGACAAGTCTCTGATAATGAAATACAGGACATTGAGAACAAACTAAACAACAGACCAAGAAAACGATTAGGGTTTAAAACGCCTATGCAGGCGTTCTATAATATTAATTAGCGTTGCACTTGGTGTGTTAATCTAAGGCATAAAAAAACCTCTTGAAACTATAAAGAATATAGCTTTAAGAGGTTGTTGATTTTTATACTTTTATTAGCTGAGAAGGTTAAACTTGGAGTTTCATGCCTCTTAGCTATTCAAATAAAATTCGACTATACTTCTCACGTAAATCCTTTTTTACCATTTTTCCAGTACCGCTAATTGGAATTTCATCAACAAAGATAACCTTGTCAGGTATCTGCCATTTAGCAATTTTTCCCTGATAAACCTGCAGAACGCATTCTTCTGTAGCTTGATTCTCGCTATGTTTTTTTACAATTAAAACTGGGCGTTCATCCCATTTCGGATGCACAGCAGCAATTACAGCTGCCATCGCAACTCCTGGATGTTCTAATGCAATATTTTCAAGTTCAGCAGATGAAATCCACTCACCTCCTGATTTGATTAAGTCTTTGGCACGATCACTTAAACTGAGATAACCATCACTATCGATTGAAGCGATATCGCCTGTATCAAACCAACCGTCTTCAGTTAGTAAGGCCATATCTTTGTTATAATAATGCTCAATAATCCAATGTCCTTTAATCTGTAGGTGTCCTGTCTGTCGTCCATCCTCAGCTAAACGATTAGTTCCATTTTCTTCGTCTGTAATACGGATAGAAACACCAAAAGGTGGGCGCCCTTGAGATAAACGGATCTTAAGCTGTTCATCTTCAGACAATTCACCATGCTTTGCCTTCAACTGATTAATCGTACCTAGCGGACTTGTTTCAGTCATTCCCCATGCATGAATAGTGTCACAAGCATAGCGATCCTTAAATTCTGAAATAATTGATGGTGGACAAGAAGAACCACCCACGACAGTTCTTGTTAAACTCTTAAGCTTGGTAGCTGAAGTTCGAGCATATGTTAAAAGCCCTTGCCAAATCGTTGGTACACCCAAAGCCATAGTAATGTCATAACGATCAATGAGTTCAACTAAGCTTTTGCCATCTAAATCTGGCCCTGGTAGTACTAAGCTACATCCAACCATTGCAGATGCATAGGGAATACCCCATGCATTTACATGGAACATCGGAACTACGGGAAGGACAATTTCGCGTGAAGATAAACTAATAGTATCAGGGAAGCAGGTTACAAAACTATGTAGAACCGTTGATCGATGTGAATATAAAATTCCTTTTGGGTTCCCTGTAGTTCCAGAGGTATAACATAATGAACTTGCTGTATTTTCATCAAACTCAGGCCACTCAAAACTTGCTTTTTGTGCTGCAACTAACTCATCATAGAATTTTACGCCTGGCAAAACCTTAGTGATCTCAGGATCTGCTTCGCTCATACAAACAAAGTGTTGGACGTTTGGAATCTCTTCTTGGATAGATGCAATTAAAGCCACAAATGTCTTATCAAACATTAAAACCTTATCATTCGCGTCATTAATAATATACGTCAATTGCTCAGGAAATAGGCGTGGGTTAATAGTATGACATATCATACCTGAGCCAGAAATTGCATACCAAGATTCTAGATGACGATGGTTGTTCCATGCTATTGTAGCTACTCTATCATTCGGTTGTAGGTTTAGACTTTTTAATGCATTTGCATACCTTTTTGCATTTTTAGAAATTTCTAGCCATGTGGTTTCAACGATGTGACCATCCACCTCTTTAGAAAAAATCTTTGTATCGCCATGGTAGTGTGCAGCATGTTCAATTAAACTGCTAATCAGCAGCGGTTTAAACATCATATTTCCTAACATATAAAATATCCTTATTTCAAATAACAATCAGCCATTTGATATTATCTGCTGTAATAAAGTGCTTCGCTCAATACTACAAAGCAGTTTAAAAAACAGCTATGAACATACCCATGAAAAGCTGATAAATATCACTTTACGAAAACCATTACTATGAACTATCTAAATTTTATTAGTGAACTTAAGTTATTTTTCACCTTATTAAGGTGTTGCCAGATTAAACCCATACTCAAAGTCATCTAGCATAGAGAAAAACTGCTGAACCAATTTTAAATCACCTTGGTGCTGTACTTTCCCCTGTGCCACTAACGTCTCAAAAGAGGCTGTTTTTATTAACAATTTATTAAAATCTTCACGATTTAAAGTGAGAGTCAAATCAGCATCAGGTGCTTGAGTATTGGCCATCACATTTAAATGTGAATTCTTTAATTCTAAGGCGATCTTTTCATTGCGATCTGGCAGTACAAAGTTGATTTTAAACGCTTGGTCTAGCGCACGCTCAGCATTTAAGCGCACACCCATGTAGTCAAATACCAACTCTGTATCCATCGCTATTACGAGGTCTGGACCAACTTGAGTCGTTTTGACCTCTTTAGGCACACCATGACGTAATTCATAAGCTGCCGATAGATAAGCATTTCGCCATCCTGCACTTTCAGCCTGATAGCCTAGTTGTTCCAAAGTGTCTGCTTGTAAGGATTTTGCTTTTATGTTGTCAGGCTCTGCAAATACTAAATGATTCATCAGTTCTGCAACCCAGCGATACTCACCACGGTCAAAAGCCACTTTCGCTTTTCTTAATAACGCTTCACCACCACCCGCCAAAGCCACATAGTTCTTACCTGCCTCTTCTGGACTGAGTTTGTTTAGGGTAGCTGGATTACCGTCGTAATAACCTATATATTTATTGACTACACCTCGCACATTATGACTGACTGAACCGTGATAACCGCGGTTATACCACTCTTGGTCCAAAGCTTTAGGCATCTTAAATTCGTTATGAATTTCGTTAATTGTTACCCCACTATTTGCTAAATGTAGGCTCTGATCATGCAAATAACCATACATGTCACGTTGCTTTTCCATGTACTTCACAATATTTTCTTTACCCCAACGCGGCCAATGATGGGAAGCCATTAACACATCCGCCTTCACCCCAAATTTTTGTAATGCAACGTTGATGCTTTTACTCCACATAGAGGCATCCCGAGCTGCTGCGCCACGTATGGTGTACAAGTTATGCATACCTGCGACGGTGTTTTCTGCCATCCATAAGGTTTTAAACTGAGGGAACCATGTATTCATCTCTGATGGGGACTCTGTATTTGGTGTATTTTGGAACACCATTTCTACACCATCAATATTTAAAGTTTCTTGATCTTTTTCTACGATATAAGTTGGCGCAATCAAACCCACCAAACCAGTAGGCACTCCTTTACCTAAAGCTGCATCCACCACGCCATATTGATTTTTAGGTATCATGATGCCGTATTGATATGAGCCACGCCGCGCCATAGCATTGCCTGCAAGTACACTTTCCTTAACGACATGCTCCATAAAATCACGTGGTGCAATGACTTGCACCTCGCCTTTATCTACCTGATTTTTGCTGATAATGCCTTCCACTCCACCAAAATGATCCACATGAGCATGACTATAAACGACGGCTTTAATTGGCCGATCTCCTAAATGCTTGGTCACCAAAGCATGTGCGGCTTTTGCTGTTTCTGGAACGGTTAGTGGGTCAAAAACAATCCAACCTGTATCACCTTGAATGTATGTAATATTGGTCAGGTCAAAACCACGAACTTGATAAATTCGATCGGTTACCTTGAAGAGACCATAGTTCATATTGAGCTTGGCTTGACGTTGTAGACTTGGATTGATTGAAGCCATGAACTTACCTTGATCCAAAAAATCAAATTGCGCTAGATCCCAGACAACCTCTCCTTTTGCGTTTTTTATTTGCTTCGACTCAGGCTTTGCAATTAGTCCTTTAGCAGCAAATTCAAAATCCTGTTTGTCATTAAATGGCAATTGTGATAATACGGCATAGTTTTGCTGCATAGTAAATTTACTTGCAGGTTTACTACTCAAACTATCGTCTGCTTGTGCAGCCCCTATTATTAATGTGCCCGAAATTGCGGCTACTAAAATTTTCTTAATCATTATACGAACTCCTTTTCTTTTACTCGGTTTAAGTCACTTGCTAAATCTCCTATCCCTTTGATATGAGAGGTTTGTCCTACAAGCGGTTCACTGAATTGAATACGTTTAACCTTAGAAGCTTTTTCTTCCGAAAACACAGGAATCTGACTCATGGCAAACTCTGAGAGGGCGGTAATGGTCAAAGATGGGTTAACTCCTAGGTTTCCTGGAATGATCGATCCATCGAGCACTCGCAAATTTTTATAACCGAAAACCTCCCCTGAAAAATCTACGACACCATTGGAAGCGTCGGTTCCCATTGAAACCCCACTCATGATGTGCGCTGTCGTTGGTGTTCCTAGTAGGACTTCACTCAATGACGATCCTGGTTCCCCGCCTAGTTTTTCAGCATATAATCGAGTTGCTTTTTCAGCTGATGGAAAAGAGACTGTCAACGGGGTGTCATTGGCTTTTTGTACAGCAGTAATGCCATTTTTAAAAAAGCGATACCATTTGCGTCGCCACTCTAAATGAATAAAAGCCTCAGATTTTTGCATCACCAAAAACAAAATAGAACTACGAGCTTTGCCTTTTGGACGCAGCATTCTGCCAGTCTTTAACGGATGAATTAAACTATTAATCAAGAACTTCACAATCCTTATAAACCTAGGTCCTGTGACCATCGGCACGTAAGGCACATATAGCCAAGTACCATCTGAGCCTTCTCGGAATCGATTGACTTCCATATTGGTATTTTCATCGACAGATATAAATGAGCTAATAGCGACTCCATCGTCCACTTTTTCACGGGTGTCATTGGCAGTGGTTAAGGTTTCAGAGTTAGTGCGAATCTCCTGTCCTAATTCGGATGAGATGTTTGGCAGCGTTTTATATTTATCCCGCATTTTGAGTAACAACGGCACTGTGCCCATGACGCCGCCAGATACCACAACCCCTCGGCTACGTAATTTATACTGGCGCACTTTTTTACCAAGCGTTTCTTTCACAATAAGCTCATAGCCATCACTACCATCGTAATTTAACGGAATGATTTTGACGACTTCAGAACTAGGGCGTATCTCAACGCCATTACGCTCGGCAAAATACAAATAATTCTTCATTAAGGTATTTTTAGAGTTATATCGACAGCCAATAATGCAGTTGCCACAATACTGACAGGTTCGACGATCTGGACCGTCGCCATTGAAATAAGGGTCTTTTACAATCTTGCCTCTCTCACCGTCTGGTAGCGGGAAGAATACTCCAGTGTTGACCGTTTTGTAGCTGTCACCGTACCCCATCTCTTGGCCGACTTGTTGTAAGGTATCATCAGCGATGTTGGTATAGGTATTTTTGGCAGTGCCAAGCATCCGCTGTGCTAAGCCATAATATGGTAACAGCGTCTCTTTCCAATCGCTACGCAGCCGCGTCCAAGCCTTAGACTTAAAGACTTCATCATCAGGGATAAGATGTACATTGGCATATATCTGCGATCCACCGCCAACGCCTACACCATGCACGACAGTGACTTTGTTGGTAAAACTCATCTGCAAGGTACCTTGCATACCTAATTCAGGTACCCATAGGTAGTTTTTGGTATCTAAGTTGGTTTTGGGAAAATCCTGATCTTCTCGGCGCAATCCTTTTTCAAGGACTAACACGCTATTACCTTTTTCACTTAGGCGTAATGCACTGACAGAACCGCCGAACCCTGAACCAATAATGATTTGATCAAAATCAAAATGTGGCTCTGACTGTGGTTTAACATCCTTATTTAACATGCTATTAACTCCTTTAATAGTTTGCGTTTTGTCACTTAGTTGATACAGATAGTTTTTCGATAATTTAAAGATTGAAGTGTAGGATTGTATTTGAGTATGGCTCTCTACACTAAGATTTGGCATGGGTCAAAAACTTCAGAACTCGATCGGCAAGGTTACCGTAGGGCGGTGCCAAAAACTTTAAGCTTGAAAAGCTAGCTTGATAAAATACAGGTCGCATCTTTGAGAAGTTTAAAAATCCTTCGTAACCGTGATAATGGCCCATACCGCTAGCGCCAACTCCGCCAAACGGCAAGTCATGTTGACCGACATGAAATAAAGCATCATTTACCGATACGCCGCCAGACATCACGTTATTGATATAAAAGTTAACTAGAGCTTTATCTTGGCTAAACGGATAAAAGGCTAACGGACGATCGCGCTGAGCGATGTAAGTGACGACCTCTTCAGGCTGAAGATAAGTCTTAACCATCAGAATCGGACCAAAGGTCTCTCTAGTATCAATTTCCATCTCATCAGTACTATCAAAAATCAAAGTCAGTGGAAATTTACGCGCTGAGCTATCTGCTTGTTGATTATTTAAGTTGATGACTGTAGCGCCCTTATTTTCTGCTTCCTCCACACAGTGGCACAAACGCTGAAAGGCGCGATCATCAATAATTGAGGTATAGTCTTTATGATGAATATCAGGGACATGCTTTCCTACCCACTCACTAGCCGCTTGGATAAAGTGATCTTTTTGTGACTTATGTACAAATAAATAATCGATAGTGGTACAGATTTGCCCAGCATTGAATTGTTTGACGAACATGAGGCGCTCAACTGCTTTTGTCAAAGGATAATTGGGATCAATGACCGCAGGTGATTTACCGCCTAGCTCTAAAGTGACTGCTGTTAAATTCTCTGCCGCCGCTGCCATAACCTTTTTGCCTGTAGCGCCAGAACCGGTAAATATAAGATGGTCAAAGGATAGCTTAGAAAAAGCAACACCTACCCCGCCCGTTTCATCAAAAATTTGTAGTTTTTCAGGCTCAAAATACTGCGGGATCAGTTGAATCAACAAGGCAGCTAGATGACGGGAGTTCTCTGATAGCTTGACCATAGCTTTATTGCCTGCGGCAAAAACGGCGGAAAGTTGAGAAAATAATAAATTAATAGGAAAATTCCATGGCACTATTAAGCCAATAACGCCTAAGGGTTGCGGAACCAGACGGTTTTTTGCGCCAAAGTACATACTCATATCTACTTTACGCTTTTGTACTTTAGTCCATTTTTTTAGATTTTTGATACTGCTATTTATATCATCTGTTGCCGTAATAATTTCGGCTAACAAGGTCTCATGTCTTGAACGATTGCCATAATCCTGATTGACGGCTTCAATTAATGCTTCACGATGATCGTTAATGATTGCTTTTAAATTTAATAGATGTGCTTTTCTAACCGCAATGCTTTCAATACCTTGTTTCTCTGCATAGCTTTTCTGCTGTTGCAGGCAGTAGTGTAGTTCACCTTCCATGTCTGTAGAATCAAATTTGGCTTTCATAAAAACTCCCTGTACAGCCGCTATCGTGATGATTCAATTAGATTTTAATAGATTGATTGAATCTTTATTCACTTTACTTTAACAAGGTTTTCTAATACATTCTTGACATTTTAGGACAAATTATTGATTATATAGAACATTAATTTAACTATTTGAGACAAAATAGAGGGTGATATGGGTAGCTACATCAGAGCGGCAGGTCTAAACGGTTTTGAAGAATTGGTTCGCAGCTATGGAAAAGACCCTACAAATATCTTTGATAGGATAGGCTTAATACCTTCTGTGATACGCGAACCAAATTCTCTGATTGATCATGATAAATATATTAATTTATTAGAGCTGGCAGCGATTGTCTGTAACGAGGAATGTTTTGGTTTAAAGCTTGGCGCCAAGCAGAGTATCCAGACGATAGGGTTGATTGGCGTCTACATGTCTAAACAAACTGACATAGCCAAAGCATTACTTGTGGCACAAAAATATATTTATAGTCATGCTGAAAGTTTTGTTTTCCAGATCAATGAGGTCTCTGATAAATTATGCGAGCTTGATGTGGTGCGTCAAAATGCACAGAACATAGATAGAGCACAGAAATCACAGCTATCTATATGCTTAATTTGTAATATTTTAAAAGATTTAATTGGTCCAAAATGGCGTCCAGAAAAAGTAAGATTAAAACAAAATCCATCACCTCAATCAAAAAAGTTATTAACCCAAGTATTAGGATGCCCGGTCGAGTTCAATACCAAAAAGAATGCGATATATTTTTCTACTGTTTATTTAAGCTACAAACCGCACTACTTTGAAGATAATTTGGTGAATCAACTGATTGTGCAACAGCTAGAAAATGAAAACAGTACCTGTACTCATGATGATATATTTTTGATAGAAAGCTCTATGAAGATGCTACTAGCTACTGCTGATTGTAGTATGGCAAATGTTGCGTTATGCGTAGGACAGCATCCCAAAAAAGTCCAACGTCAACTGAAAAACGAAGGGACTACTTACAGAGACTTATTAGAGGAAGTGCGAAAAAAGGAAGCAGTGCGAATTATTAATACTGGCGACGTCAGCCTAACGGACGTGGCTTTTCAGCTGGGTTATGCTGAGCTGTCTGTTTTTAGCCGACAATTCAAAAGCTGGTTTGGTATTACGCCAACAGAATGGAAGGACAGCTCCAAGGTATTAGTAACATAGTTAATTATGGTTTAACTACCCATATGCGCTCCTAACTTAGTTGACCACTAGAGTTATGCCTGTTTTAATACATTAGCGATTTGGTTTTCGCTAAAACATGTCTTTTTCATAGGTGAATCATACTGCTAGCTTAGCAGTTAATCTCTATTTCTAGCTTCTATTATTTATATAGTGCATAGGGCTGGACTATGAAACTTAATTTTCTTATGTGACGCTATTAATGTCGAATTTTGATATAAGACGTTTTAGGTCTCAATCCCTGCCAAACACATAAAGAGACTCTAGCATACGAATGTACATACAAATCATCCTTAATAGGATTGACAAGTTTTTGCCTAACCTTAATTTTATTATTTTTCGTCATTTTTATAAAAATAGTGAATATAATTTATGTTATCCAGTAATAACGTAGGTGTTAAACGCTTTAGCGTTGTGGTGCTTAAAATTGGAGAATAGCTACTAGTTTTAGATATTTCAGATTATTTTAAGCACAAAAAAACCTCTTAAAGCCACAATTGATATGGCTTTAAGAGGTCATTATTTTTTAGAATTTTACTAGATGATGAGCTCAAAGATGGGGTCTTGGGGTTTGGGTTTTTACTTTATTATTTTTGTTCTTAACCTCTTAAGCTCTGAAACCGACTAATAGCCTTAACTACTAAAAACGGGGATATGCATTAGGAATTCAAATTCGATTGGCAACCGTTCATCGGTTAGAAAAATAATCAGTATTTCAGACGCTATAATCAACTCATCAGCAAGGCTATCATTTACTTTGTCTGAAATTAAAAACCATAAAAGGATATAGTCATGAAGCTCAAAAAAACACTGATGGTTACTCCATTGTTATTACTTTCTATTAATGCTATTGCCGGCATGGGTGATATTAATGGTAACACCAAATGCACCATCGTTGACTCTATTAGTAAGAAGAAGGTTATTGCAAAGTCTTGTACTTACGATGGTGCAGTAGGAGGGAGCATGAGTTATGCCATTAGCCAACTAAATTTTAAACTGCCTAATGGTAGTACTTATCGTACCGTCAATAATGCTACGTTTGATTTTGATAAAAATGGAAACGTCCAAAATTTAAAAAAAGTATCTCAGTCAATGGTAAAGCAGCTGAAATAATAAATTTACATCATAAGACATTTAAAAAAATTTCCGATAAAGAAATAGAAAGTCGCTATGAAAAGAAAAGTCCTAATTTTTCTGATGTTTTGCAATGTTTCAAGTACATCAAAAAAGACACTGCTTTCTGCGTACCTTATGAATTTATTAGCAGCATCTCCTAATAATTATTCGGCTATAATGAGTTCTTTACTCTCTACTTTAACTACCTATATTTATCTACTGGAGCACTTATGAAATCCATATCTATAACTTCTTTGGCCTTATTAACGACTGCATCTTTACTATCTACTATTACTCTAGCTGCTCCTAACTCTTCTAAAAGTGTCAGCAGCTATAAAAGTAATGATATGGTCCATGTATTTGGTTGGATGGAAGATGCTTGTTCTGGTGAAAAACCGCCTTATAAAAAGATTGCTGCTAAAGACACAGCATTTATAGAGAGTATTAGCGGTTAAAAGGCCTCTGGAGACTTTGTAAAGCCGAAGGCGAAATGGTTATCAGAATATCGAAATATGATAAAAGATGTAAAAATGAAGAAAGGTGAACCATACACTGAATATCGGGTTATTTTTAACAAAGGCGTTACCTACCGCGGTCAGCCTCTAGACGAGTATACATTCAGTTTTATACCTGAATCATCAGGTGGTGAAAACGTTTTAAAGTTTGCATCGACTGCGACTGTACCTACCATTATGCCGAATTTTCAAACTCGAACCATGGAATACTGGGGTGAAATGGAAAAAAGAGGGGCTGAATACGACTCTAAAAATAAAACGGTCACCTGCGAGTTTTGGTAAATAGGATTTTTGAGTAATGACCTTTGCTGTCAAATCAGTAGACATTAACTTGGGATATTATAATTTTAAGAAATTTTGATCTGCAGTTTATTTTTATTAAGGTATAGTTTTAAAATTAATATCGATAGCGAAGAATTATTCAATGCTAGAGTAGACCAAATATTAATTTAAACTATACCTTAGCAGGGGGCATATACCCCAAAAACCATGGTGTCCAAAATATCAATAACATCTCCATATACCATGGATTTATTTACTCTGATGAGTCTAAAAACCCCTACATACTATTACTTGTATAGCATGAAAGGCTGAGGTATGAAATCCGATTTTCTCAGGTGATGTTGTTAATATTGGGGTTTGATTACCTGAGCAATAAAACACCATATCCACCCTATTTTTCAGAACACTTAAGCCTTCAAATACGATAAGATAGCGCTATAATTGCACATTAGCCTGCTAATTTACACCCGTAATTCATCGAAAGAGACCTCCATGGCATTTAACCAAACCCAGTTTTTTGAAGATTTAGAAAAATTAACGTCCAAAGTCATTGATAAGAACAAAAAAGACGACTTTATCTTTGATTTTCTAAAACTGCTCGATGTCTCGAAAACCACGATAACGGCACTTAAAAAGAACGATAGCCGTTTTAACGTTGCCGCCAACCCTGAAGCTGGTGAGGTTGCCAATAAGCATCGTATCTACTTTAAGCCTGTCGCTGAAGGCCAAGACCTTGATAAAGCACTAAGTGAGGTGATAAGCAGCCCAATCATCAATCAGCACAAAATCCGTATGGTAATGGTGACAGACTTCAATACAGTACTGATTAACGACACTAAGTATGATGAGACGCTCGACTGCGACTTTGCTGATCTTTATAAGAACTACCATTTCCTATTGCCACTTGCCGGCCTAGAGCGTGCTCGCGAATACTCAGAACATCCGGCTGATGTGCAAGCATCAGAGAAAATGGGGCGCTTGTTTGACCACATCCGCAAGCTCAATGAGTTTAATACTGCTGATGACTTACATGCGCTTAATATATTTTTGACGAGACTACTGTTCTGCTTTTATGCCGAAGATACGGGTATCTTTAAGCCAGATCAGTTCCATGATGTGATCGATGGCACTACCAATATAGATGGTAGCGATGTCGATAGCGTCTTATATGAGCTGTTTGACATTCTCAACTTACCTGAGTCTAGCACCGAGCGCGATGCCAAGCCCACTCACCTAAGTGCATTCCCCTATGTGAACGGTAGCTTATTTGAATATCCCTTTGCCATCCCGGAGTTTGATGCACGCACCCGCCGTATCTTGTTAGAGTGCGCACGTTTGAGCTGGGCCGAGATTAACCCAGATATTTTCGGCTCTATGTTTCAAGCGGTGATTGACCCTGAGCAGCGTGGCAGCTTAGGACAGCATTACACCAGTGTTAGCAATATTATGAAGGTGATTCAGCCATTATTCTTAGACGAGCTACGTACAGAGCTAGACGCGGTAAGAGCATTAAGTTATGACAATCGCCATAAGAATAATAAAGCCGAGCGCTTAGATGCCCTGCTTGAGCGTATCAGCCAAATCAAAGTATTTGACCCAGCGTGCGGATCAGGTAACTTTTTGATCATTGCTTATAAAGAGCTACGTAAGCTGGAGATTGAGGTATTAAAAGCACAGCGTGAGCTACTCAAAGGCTCTAAGGATAATCTGTTAGGTTTAGGCTTTCAAAGCGCGATCAGCTTAGATAACCTGTACGGTATTGAGTATGACGACTTTGCCAGTCAAATAGCGCGTTTGTCACTATGGCTCGCTGAGCATCAAATGAATGTGCTGTGCGAGCAGGAGTTCGGTGTATCCCAGCCAATGCTGCCGCTGAAAGACAGTGGGCATATCATTCATGGCAATAGCTTACGTATTGATTGGAATGAGGTCTGTCCAAATAACGGCAGTGATGAGATTTATATTATTGGTAATCCGCCGTTTGGTGGTACTGGGAGTCGTAGTGATGAACAGTCAAAAGATATGGAAAAGGTGTTTGAAGAGCTTAAAAACTTTAAATCGCTTGACTATGTGACTTCATGGTTTTGGAAAGGCTCACAATATATTGCTAACTCTAATGCTGAGCTTGCCTTGGTATCAACCAACTCAATTGCGCAAGGTGAGCAAGTGGCAATGTTATTTCCATATATATTTGATTTGGGCATTCATATTAGCTTTGCTTATCAAACATTTCCATGGCGTAATAATGCCAAACATAATGCGGCTGTACACGTAGTGATTATTGGCTTATCCGCAAAACCTAATAGCAAAAAATTAATCTTTAAATTAATTGATAAAACTTGGCATAGTGAAGTTGTTTCTAATATTAGCCCTTATTTAATTAAAGGGTCAAATATCGCTGTTCAAAGCCAACGAGCTCCCATCCATGATGGTTCAAAAATGGTTTATGGTAATAAGCCAGTTGATGGAGGAAATTTAATATTAAGTTCTGAAGAAAAAGATGAATTAATCAGTAAAGAACCAGCATCTGAAAAATGGATAAAAAAGCTACTTGGCTCTGCTGAGTTTTTAAATGCTAAAGAACGTTATTGCCTTTGGTTAGTTAATATATCAGACGAAGAACTAGATAATTTACCACTGGTGAAAAACAGAGTGAATAAAACCGAGGAAATGCGCCTAGCAAGCAAGGATGGAGGGGCAAATAAACTGGCTGAAAGACCTCACGAGTTTAGAGATACAAGAAATCCTAAAAACTATATTCTTGTTCCTAGAGTATCCTCAGAACGCCGACGTTATATTCCTGTTGGCTTTCTTAATAAATCCACAATATCCTCTGATGGAAATCAGATAATTCCTGATGGCAATATTTTTGATTTCGGTATGCTCACTTCGTTAGCACATAACGACTGGATGCGCCTAGTTGCTGGCCGCCTAAAAAGCGACTATAGATACTCTGGAACCATCGTCTACAATACCTTCCCTTTCCCTGATGCGACTGACGAACAGAAACAGCACATTGAAAGTCTTGCCGAAGAAATCCTACTTGCTCGAGCCAGCAATGCTGGCATGACTTTAGCTGAGTTGTACGATCCAGATAAGATGCCAGAAGATTTAAAACAAGCGCATAGCAATCTCGATGAAGCAGTGGACAAGCTGTATCGCCCGCAAGGCTTTGCCAATACCGAAGAGCGCTTGGCACATTTGCTGGCACGTTATGAGCAGCTAATCGAAGCTGAAAAGCAGAGTAAGGGTAAAAAGAAAACCCAAAAGAAAGTTAAGTAGCTTTTAGCTTATAAACCATAGCAGTAAAACCCAAAATTAAGCTTTTTGCATATAGTAAGTAGAGTAAACCATGTCTCAAACGGTCAATATTTTAAACCAAAATTATGCCCGCACGGGTCAAAGCAAAAAGAACAACGCGCTTGGCATGCGTGAAATGCAGGCACGTGCGTTCGAGAAACGTAATAGCCAGTATTTGCTCATCAAATCGCCGCCAGCCTCTGGTAAGTCACGTGCCATGATGTTTTTGGCACTCGACAAGCTGATCAATCAAGGTATCAAAAAGGTCATTATTGCCGTGCCAGAGATGAGTATCGGTAAATCCTTTAAATCAACGCCTTTAAGCGACTATGGTTTTTTTGCTGATTGGGAAGTGGCCGATCGTTATAACTTATGCTTAAGTCTCGCCCAAAGTGATACGCGCAAGACTGCGATATTCTCAGAGTTTATTACCCAAGATGTAGATGACAGCGCCCTACCCCAAGTATTAGTCTGCACCCATCATAGCTTTCGATATGGGTTTGACAAAGTGATTGAAGATGGCGGCAGTATTGAGCTATTTAACGATGTGCTGATCGGTATTGATGAGTTCCATCACGTGTCAGCGGATGACTCTAATCGCTTGGGTGCCATACTAGATGGCATTATGACACAGACTAGCGCGCATATTGTGGCAATGACGGGTTCATATTTCCGTGGTGACTCAGTACCCATCTTGTCAGACAACGACGAAGAGAAGTTCGATAAGGTAACTTACACCTACTACGAACAGCTGAATGGTTATGAATACTTAAAATCATTAGGGCTCGGCTATCACTTTTATAAAAAATCATTTTTTGATGCCTTAGATGAATGCTTGGACACCAGTAAGAAGACCATCATTCACATTCCTAACGTCAACAGTCTCACTGCTGAGACAGACAAGTATGAGACCGTTGGCCGTATCATAGATGTCATTGGTGAAGTTGAGTCTCGTGATGATATTACTGGTGTTATGACAATACGCGCACATGACGGTAAGCAATTGCTACTCGCAGACCTAGTGACTGATGACGCTATGCGGGCGAACACTCAGGCTTATTTAGCTGATATTACCTCTCGCGATCAGATGGATATCATTATTGCTCTTGGCATGGCAAAAGAAGGCTTTGACTGGGAGTATTGCGAACATGTATTGACCATTGGCTATCGAGGCTCGCTGACTGAAGTGGTGCAGATTATTGGCCGTTCAACACGAGATAGCGCGGGCAAACACCATGCTCAATTTACTAACCTAATCGCTGAACCAGAAGCAGATAAGTCTGAGGTGACAAGCTCTGTTAATGACTTATTAAAAGCCATTACTCTATCGCTACTGATGGAGCAAGTGCTCAAACCTAACATCAACTTTAAACGTCGTAGTGAGCTGGATATATTAGGCAAGGCCGACTTGCCGGCAGGTACCATTGTCATTGACGATACAGTAAACCCTCCCTCCGATCGAGTCATGAAGATACTCAACCAAGACCGTGATGAGATATTGGCGCAGTTAGCCCAAAATACAGAGAACATCAAAAAGTATATCGCTGCTGAGACCAATAACGTAGAAACAGAAGCCGTATCAGATTCCGTCATCCCTAGTATTATTCGTAGTAAGTATCCAGCGCTAGATACCAATGAAGTACGGCAAGTACAAGAAGGCGTCATGCAGTATATGGCCATCAACCGCCAAGGCGGCGTGGTTGAAGGTAAGGATATTCCTGAGGATGCGGTCATCGAAAATGAGCGTTTTTTTATTAAGCAAGGCACTGAATATGTCGATATCGCCACTCTAAACGCTGAACGGAAAGGTCAGCTCAATGAAAGTGACATTATTAAAGAGCGCCACCTGCCAGCTGATGCAAAAATTTATAACCCCAAAACTCAATCAAGCAGTAGCAACGACTCGAACCCTAGCAACGGTTTTGTGAAGGTGGGCAGTAAGTTCGTCAATGTAAACAACCTTCCCATTGACCTTGTGAAATCAGTCAACCCCTTTCATGATGCGTATGAAGTTCTCTCTAGAACCGTCGATAAAGAAGTACTGCAAACCATCAATGACGTCGTCTATGCCAGCCGCTCTACTGTCACTGAGGAAGAAGCGGTCCTGATGTGGCCAAAAATAGTTGCATTTATGAAAGATAAAAATCGTCAACCTAATAAAAACTCAGAGGACGCTATCGAGCGACGTATGGCTGAGGTTATCACTTATGTCAGAAACCAAAAAGCAAAACGAGACGCCAATAGTCATGATTAAACTCGATGAGATCTATCAAAGTCGTGAGTACAAAACGCTAGACGATATTTTTATCAATGACAGTACTGGCCTACTTGATGATGTTAAGCCTACTACCAAAAGCGCAGATACTAATAGTGTTTTAGCGCAGCAGTTTGACACTATCAACCTTTTTATCGACCAACAGGGACACGTGCCTAGTAGCAGTGCCAACGATATCAATGAAAAGATACAAGCTCGCCTGTTAGCGACTATACAAACCAACCACGCAGACTCGCAAGAACTGCTAGCTTTAGATAGACATGGTTTATTAACTGCTCAAAGTACGGCCTCTACCCTATCTGACGAAAAACCGACACTCTCAGACAAAAGTATAAGTAATAAGAATAATGAGTCTGAAAAGACAAATAGCGCTGGCACTGAAAAAGCTGAGCCGGTAGTTGAGGTTGTTAGCGAGCCTCCTGTGATTAATAGTCTAGATGATATTTTTAACAGTGACGACCTAGGGATTTTTGACAATATTCATTCTGAAATCCTAATCAGTGATCATAAGGCCAGTACACGTGCCAGCTATGATCAATATAACGACGAAGATATAGCCAGCCGGTTCAAATGTAAGGACTTTTATAAATTTGAAGCGACGTTTGAGCGTATATCTAAAGCCATTCAAACGGGTGCTTTTACTAAAACCAACTTTTCATCAGTGAAAGATATCAACATTGGCAGCGTCTTTGTTTTAAATGGCATGCTTTGCTATGTGGCTAATATTTATAAAGCAGAGGCCAGAAAAAACACCCGTAGCCAAGAGAGATTACGCTTAATATTTTCTAATGGTACAGAGTCCAATATGCTCACTCACTCATTGGCTACCGCGCAGTATAAATACGAAAACAGCTATCAGCTGTTAATTACTGATCCCGACTGGATGGACGATGAACTGGCCAAAAACTTTGGGGACGAGCGACAACTTACCGGTGTCATTTATGTTGCTAAGCTGACTGAGACCCCAAGTGATTTAGCGCACTATAAACATCTGCACAAAATTGGCTTCTCAACCCTTACAGGAGAAGCGCGTACTAAACACTCGATTAGGGATACCGCTTTCTTGCAACAGCCCGTAGATATCATAGCTGAATGGCAAGTCTATGATGCCAATGCTCGTAGTGTGGAAAGGGTCTTGCATGCCTTCTTCTATGATCAGAGAGTGAAAGTATCCTTAAAAGCAGTAGATGATAATCTTTACAAGGCGACCGAATGGTTCAACGTTCCTTTAGATGAAATCGAAAAAGCCATTAACTTAGTTATCGCTGGTGATATCAAAAATTATCGCATGGATGGTGCGGCTGGCAAGGTGGTTTTGAAGTGATGGGCTCTTGCAGCATTAACTTATATCCATATGTTTAAAAGTTATCAGATGTGATTACCTATAATATTACGGGTCTATAAATAGTATTTATAGAAATACTGATTATCAACCACAATATGAAAATACTATGGTGATAATTCATCTAAGCCTGTTTATATAAAGCTAGCACTACAACTTGCTAATCATAATATTTGTCAGGTGGCTTTGTGAAAATCGGGGTTTGATAATAATAAAAATAGACTGACAAGCATATTTGCCATATTAAATAAATTTGGGGTTAATTTCCTCTATCCGATAAGGAGTCTATTGTGAGTTTTCAAGGCCTATCTGCTAAGTATCGGCGCTTATATCAAGAGCATGCAGGATGGCGATTGATGCGAGCAGACAATGCACCGCACATAATGGCGTTTATCTCTGATCTATTCAGTGAACGTAGCGAAGTGCCCTATAACCGAGCTAAATTACTATTAGAGGCGCAAATTGAACACAGTCGTAATCTTGGTATTTGGGAAACCCAAACCAACGCTACTACTTACCTTAATCAATGGATAGCTCAGGGCTGGCTTCGTGAACTTGATGATCTATTGACCAAAACTGATGCAACAGAAATGGTGATACGCTTTTGTCATGGGCTAGAAGAACGTAGTATTGGTGTCAGTGCCTCACACTTGCGTATCGTACAAGAAGCTGTTCGAGATTTTGTGGTCGTTACCAATGAAGATACTGAGAGCCGAGTTAAGTTACTTGAAGAAAAAAAAACAGCCATTCAGCGTCAAATAGACGATTTGCAGGCAGGTGTGGTACATACGTTGAGCGACAATGAACAGCGTGAATATATCCGTGAAATATACCAGCTTGCGTCACAACTCACCGGTGATTTTAGGTTATTAGAAGAACAAATACGTAAGCTTGATAAAGACGTTCGCATACAGATGATCGACGACGCTACTTCAAGAGGCAATCTGCTAAATGAAGTTATGAAAAAAGAAAATGTGTTATCAGAGACCGAAGCTGGCAGTGCTTTTGAAGGGTTTTTTCAACTATTATGTGATTACAACCGTGTCACAGAGTTTCGTGAGCAATTGCAGTATGTCTTACAAACACCTGCAGCAAAGCATTTAAGCTTACATCAACGTCAGTTTTTAGCGGATTTGATAGCAGAACTGAGCCGTGAGAGCGAAAGAGTACTTCGCATTCGCAGACGTACCGAACAAGAATTAAGAGCCTATATTGAAAGTGGCGCAATGAGCGAAAACCGTACCGTAGGCAAACTCATCAACAAGCTTGAGCAGTTGGCGGTAACCTTACGTAATGAAGAGTGCAACTTAAAATCAAACACCTCATTGTCATTGTCTGTGGGTAAGATTGAGTTGTCATCTCCAGACTCAATCAGACTAAAACAACCCGATGAGCGGCTACAAATGGGCCTCACAACACCTCATATTAATAGCCGTGAGCCAAGCGTCAAGATGCTTGCGAGTCTAAACTCAGTTAAAGTGCAAGAAGTGGCCATAAAAGTAAAGTCTATGCTCATGCAAAACAGTCCACAAACCATTTCTCAGCTTATTCATCAACTACCCATTAGTGAAGGGCTTGAAGAATTAGTTGCTTACATTCGTATTGCCCGTGCTGTAAAAGCTACTGAGCTTGCATCAGTGGAGGAAGTTATCATCAATGACCATCAAGGCAATATGTTACGTGCCAGCATACCAACAATGCTACTAACGCCTTCTTTATTCCCTGAAAATATTGAAGACTTATCGCTGTAACCATACCTTCTAATAAGACTAATTATAAAAGACTAATGACAACGGACTGAATATAGAGGATTAGAATGAGTGTATCCAATCATTTTTTTGACATGGTCATTGGTACCAACAGTGACACTGCCGTTAGTAGTAATCACGATAAGAAATCTACATCATCGAGTAAGAACGAAACTATTAGTCCTGATAGCGAAAGTGTTAACGATGAGTCTGCGATTAAAAATACTATGCTAGACCCTATGCCTGGCGATGCCAGTCGCGTCTTAGTACATATCATGCGCCATGGGGTTATTTTTCATGCGCAAAAACCTAATTTATATCATTCATTATGCCGATATCAGTCGATGATTCAGCGCCATTTGTCTGAGGTCTACTTAACCTTAGTTTTAGATGAGCGGCAAGGTATTGCTTTTATTGCTCGTTCTGATAGTGAGACTGCAGGCAACAGCCAAGATAGCTTTGATTCAGCAAGTACAAGCCACCCTAAAGACCTGTTAGCAGATGAGCTTATAGATAGTAATGATGATGAGCACACTCACTCGCTGATTAGCAAACGCACACTGAGCTTATATGACACCTTGATATTGTTAATGTTGCGAAAATATTATCAAGAGCGCGAAACCAGTGGCGAACAAAAAATCATCATCGACATTGAACGCCTGTCATCGCTACTCATCCCTTTTTTACCATTAACTGATCATACCAGCCGAGATCTTAAAAAATTGAGCGCGCGACTCAAAGAGCTTAGCCGTCGCCATTTATTAAGTAGCATTCGCGGCAATGATGATCGTTACGAGATAACGCCTTTGATTCGTTATGTGGTCAGTGCTGATTTTTTAGAGAGTATGCTGGGTGAATATCTGCGCTTGGCACAAGGTACAACAAACACAGGAGTAGAATCACCTACTTTTGAAGATGACGATTTCGAAGATAACAAACATTCTCAGGATTACTCCTTAAACAATCAATCTACAAACAAAGTAAAATCCGAAAAAACTTCCAATAATCAATCTATAGATAATCAGTCCGATTTATTTGGCGAATGAGGATGAATATAATGCAACAATCATCAAATGACGCGACTCTGAACATCACGCCACTTAGCCAAATACGCTTAGCCAAACTGTCTGTATTTAATTGGGGGTCATTCCATGGGTTACATACGGCAAATATCGACGTGGAAGGAACCCTCATCACAGGAGATAATGGCTCAGGAAAGTCCACCTTAATTGATGGATTAATGGCACTGCTCATGCCTGCTGGTAGAGCAACTTTTAATGTCGCAGCAGCACAAAATGACAAAAGTGACCGCTCACTAATCAGCTACATGCGTGGCAGTTTTGGCTCAGCGCACGATGGTATCAACACTAAGGTAAAAAGTAAGCGCGATAAAGGTGTTATTACAGGACTATCTGCTGAATATCTCAGTGACGATGGTCAAAAAATGACTTTATTGGCACTATTTTGGACGACTGTCGCTAGTAACTCGTTAAGTGATGTGAAAAGACTGTATGTCGTCGCTCAAAAACAGTTGCCACTGTCAGAGGTCTTAGATCAGTTTGCTCAAGGCAATGTCCGTAAATTAAAACAATGGTTAAGCATGCAGCCAGAAGTAACTTGCTGTGATGATAATTTTGGCGACTATCAAGAGCTGTACCGACGCATGCTCTATATGGACAACCCAAACGCGCCGGCCCTTCTCTCGCGAGCGCTGGGTCTAAAAAAGATTGATGACTTAACTGAGCTGATTCGTACGCTGGTACTTGAGCCAAGTGGCGTTCGTGATGACGCCAAAGAGATTGTGAAAGAATTCGGTGACTTGGTTGCCATTCATACTCGCCTGCAAGATGCCAAAGAGCAAGTTACCCACCTTGAACGCTTACCAAAGCTTGCTGATGATATCGTAAAAACACAATTAGTTATTAATGACACTTCTAAGCAAAAACAAGCGCTGCCGATCTATTTTGCTCAGTGCTACGCCAAACTATATCAGCAAAAGCAACAGCAGTTGTCACAACAGCTGGAGCAATTAGAGCGCGATCTTGCGCAAATCGAACAACAAGAGCGTGATGCTACTGAAACAGTAAACCGCTGCCGTGATGAATATATGAACCTCGGCGGCAATCGCATTGATAGCCTAAAAAAAGACATCCAAGCTACTAAAGATACCCTTAACCGCACCAATGCGAACGCCTCTCGTTACCAAATACTATGCCGTAACCTAAGTATTAAAACCACTTTAGATGAGCAGACTTTTCACAGCAATATTACTCAAGCCAATAATATTCAAGAGCATCTCGCTGAGCAAGAAGCAGACCGTGAACGTGAATTTGGTGACTGCGCCATTGCTTTAAATGAAACTGAGGAACACCATCGAGAGCTATCAAATGAGATTGAAGCACTTAAAAGCCAACCTAACTCAAATATTCCACCGAAGTTTAACCAACTAAAAGACGCAATTTCCCGTAGTTTAGGCATTGATCCTAATACACTCATGTATATCGGTGAATTGGTCGATATAGAAGAAGATGAACAAGATTGGCAAGGCGCTATCGAGCGAGCACTTGGAGGATTAAAAACCACATTACTTGTACCAAAAGAGTATTACTCGCTTGTTACTAAATGGCTTAATAGCCAGCACACAGGATTACATGTCCGTGTACAAGTAGTATTGGATAATCAACAAGCTAAGAGCCATACTGCATTTAAAGCTGACGGTTTTTTATGTAAGCTAAAATGGCGTACTCACTCTTATCGTGACTGGCTCAAAACATTTTTATCTCGTTATGATTTGCTGTGTGTGGCTAACACCGAACAGCTCGACCGCACTGCTTTTTCAATGACTCGGCAAGGATTAATTCATAAAGAAAAAGGCCGCTTTGATAAAAAAGACTTGCAGAGTATTAATGATAGGCGTCATTGGCAACTGGGCTTTAGCAACAAAAACAAGCTCGCATTGCTGCAAGTAGAAATAGAGCAGCTCAAAACAAAGCTGCAAGAAGATAGTAAACACTGGAAAGATGCACGCGCAGCCATGCGTAGTGTCAGTGAGCAAATATCCTCATGGAAGAAGTTAGAGGAATTTGAATGGTCACAAATCAATGTACCGTATTGGCAACAAAGACTGGAGCATGAGGAACATGAGCTAAGCGCTATTGAAAACGCCCAAGGCGATTTAAAACAAGCTAAAGTACGCTTTGATAATGCTGAAGAAGCTTTATCTAAAGTCGCTCAAGATAAAAAAGAGAAGGTGCGTCAAAACGGTGCAAAAGAGCAAGAGTTATCATCTGTGCAAAAGGAGCTTGATAGATCTAAGAGATTAGCTGAAGTAGAGTTAGATGAGCAGGTAAAACAGCAGCTAAAGGCGTTGGTTGGTAATATCGAGCTTGACAATTCTAGCTATCAAACGCAAATAACCAAACAGCTTGAAGAAAAAATAAACGAAAACCAAAGTAGGCTCAACAAATATACTCATACAGCTATCGGCATTATGAGTAGCTATAAATCAAAACCACAATGGCAGGCTTATACGGTTGAATGGGAAACAGGGCTGAATGGTATGGATGACTATATCGCCCATTTGAACCAATTAAGCAATGAGGGATTACCTGAGTTACTGGATGAATTTAAAAAACGCTTAAACAAACATGCCACTCAATCGCTGGCACGTCTAAGTAATCACTTATCTATGGTGCATGACGATATTCGTCGGCGTATTGGACATATCAATGAGGTATTAAAGAAAACTGAGTTTAGGCAAGACTCTCATCTTAAGCTCAGTTTAAAACGTGAAAACTTCTTGCATGTACAAACCTTTAACCAAAAACTCAATCAGGCCCTCTCTGCGGTGAACGACGATAACCATACAAGAAGGTTTTACCTACTTAAAGAGGTCATCGACATATTGGATAAAGCTACTAGCTCCACTTCGAGTACTACCCTTGAAAGTTTACGTTTATTAGACCCTCGCTATCAGCTGGCATTTTTTGCTGAAGAAATTGATAACGATACACAAGAGGTCTTGGACGTGCTCAGCTCATCAAGTGGCAAATCGGGCGGCGAAAAAGAATCTTTTGCGGGTATGATTGTTGCAGCAAGCCTCGCTTATGTGTTAACGCCCGATGGCTGTGATATGCCAATATATAGTACTGTGTTTCTGGACGAAGCTTTTTCAAATACTGCCGAACAAGTTAGTCGCCGCGTACTAAAAGTATTCAAAAAGCTAAACATTCATGTCAACTTAATCACCCCATTTAAGAACCTAAATTTGGCACGTGAATCTGCCAGAAGCTTACTGATTGCTGAGCGTAACCAAGAACATCATGAAAGCCGATTATGCGAAGTTACTTGGAAAGAAGTGGATAACATCCTGGCAAAGAATAAGCTTGAACAGTTCTCCCAAGACAACCAAGAAATTGCAGAATTAGGTATTGAGCTTCATGACTAAAGAGATGATAACTACAGAAACACCAAATTGGGGTTTGATGCCTGCAGCCGTCATCACACAACTAAAAAAGCGAGAGTGGGACAATCTACCACGCCTTAAAGCCCGTTTAAAAAATGAAAGAGCCTTCCCTATTGTCATAAGCCTAAAGCCTCCCAAAACAGGTAATGAATTACTCAACCATACACTGCATTTCCACGAATTTGTGCAAGCGTGGCGTAATTTTGCTTTCGCTGATATGGTGCAATGGCAGCATAATAGCTTTCGACATTTTTCTGAACAGACCCTTCCTATCACTTTAACTATTCCTAATATTCAAGCACTGTCTGAAATATTAGGCGCATCGGCACGCCAGCAGCTTAAAGACTGGCAAAAAAAACTAAGCTACCTTCATACCGAAATCGCTAAAGGCATGACAATGTCATCTGCTAACAGTACAAATAAGATTGCAGATAGCTGGCATGAGAATTTATTTTTTGCTCTCATTGATATGTTAGAAGTTGTTGATAACTTGAGTGCTGATGATCTAAAGTTACTGGTCGCGCTTATACCGCAATTAAAAAAAGGAATGGGTGCCGGGCTATACTTGCGCGCTTTGCCAGTATGTTACGTTGATACCAAGTTTATAGAAACCTATCACAAGCTTATCGAGACCTTATTGGAAGCTTTTTATCCTGGGCAAATCAAAGAACAAGGCTTAGCTTATTGGCTCGGATGCTTGGATAAGCCTAAAGGCTGGTTAATGGTACGACCTTTGTGCCCTGATACAAGATATGCTTTATCTGGCTTGCCTATTTTAAGATTACCGATACATGTTCTACATAGCCAAGCGCTGCCTGCTAAACATATTTTAGTCGTAGAAAATGAGCAATCTTGCTTAGCACTCCCAGAAACAGAAAACACGATTGCAGTTGCAGGGGGTGGTAAAAATATTAATTGGATGAATGCTGGCTGGTTACAGAAAAAGACAGTAGCGTACTGGGGCGATATTGACTCTGAAGGTTTAATGATATTAAGCCG
Source organism: Psychrobacter sp. AntiMn-1 (assembly GCF_001854065.1). Classification (NCBI taxonomy): domain Bacteria; kingdom Pseudomonadati; phylum Pseudomonadota; class Gammaproteobacteria; order Moraxellales; family Moraxellaceae; genus Psychrobacter; species Psychrobacter sp. AntiMn-1. The sequence continues at coordinate 770,420 of NZ_CP012969.1, forward strand.
CGCCAGAGAATACTGTCCAAAGTTGACCGCTATCATGATGGACGACCAAACGATAAAACAGTTTATCAATCGTATGGTAGATGAGCCGGACTCTATAAATCATGAGCCAACACACTTAACTCATGACGAGTTAACATTATTTACAGAATTGCGCCGAGGAATATATGGCTTTAAGAGATTAGAACAAGAAAGACTTCCAAGCGAATATATTAAACAAGCATTGGAAAAGTGGCTCGATAAGCCTACTCCATATTCTTCATAATTGCTATTTAGCTTAAAAGATCAATTATTTGAGATTTCGCTACGATTGATAATATCTTTCAGCTAATTTATTTCCTTATCGTAGTTATGTCTCAAAATACTTAGCCTCTAAAACTACTGAAGTTACTCATACTGATCTACTCTCCCCGTAGCAATTTTTTATTTTTAGAAATTGTAACTGATATGTAAGTTTAAAAGTAAACATAAGCAAAAATTAGAGTTTTTGCTTATATCCACACTTTATAGTAGTTTTTTTTCATTGCTATTTATATTTATTTAATTCTAATCATTGTATTGTTGAATGACATTAACAAAGATGAAGATTTAACTATGTATATTAGACCTCTTGCAAAAGTAGCAAAGGGAATTAAAATAGGAAGACACTCATAACTTTTTAGGAACCATGCCAAACATAAATAAGCTACTCAAACAAAGTGACGCTGGTTTTAAACGCTACACTGGCATTCATAAAGCCACCTTTTATGACATGCTTGAGGCCATGCAAGAGCATGAAGCATCTAAGACCAAATCAGGCAGACCAAGTGTGCTCAGTCTTAAAGCACAAATACTATTAGCCCTGACTTATTGGCGTGAATACCGCACGCTTTATCATATCAGTATGGACTTTGGTATTCATGAGTCTTCTGCTAGCCGTATCATTCGTAAAGTAGAAGACATCCTGATTGACTCTGGCAAGTTTGAATTGCCTAAAAAGCTGCCTAGTCGTGTCGATGAGGATACCAATTGGTCAGTCGTCATTGTCGATGCCACCGAAACCCCTATTGAGCGTCCAAAAAAAACCAAAGCGACTACTATAGCGGTAAGAAAAAACAACACACCTTAAAAGCGCAGGTTATCGTTCATTGGCAAACAGGGTTGATACTTGATGTACAAACCTGCAAAGGGTCAATCCACGATTTTAAGCTGTATAAAGATACTTGTCCTGATTGGTTGCCTGAGAATACTAACTATCTAGCAGACAGTGGTTATCAGGGTATAGCAAATCTACATAAGCAAACCTTCACACCATTTAAGAAACCTCGTGGTGGTCAGTTATTGGAGATATGCAAACAGGCCAATCACTATCTGGCAAAGTTCCGTATTGTGGTTGAGCACAAAATAGGCTTAATCAAGTTGTTCAAAATCGTGGCTCATAAATATCGCAACCGTCGTCAGCGCTATGATCTTAGAATGAAGCTGTTTGCTGGTATCATTAATTCCGAGCTTAGACTATGACTTTTGCAAGAGGTCTATTAAGAAAAAGAAATGGGCTGATTACACACATGATGAGCTCACATTAATGAAAGAAACTGTAGCGAATGCATCTGCTGACACTCCATTTTCGCCTGAGTACGCAGCGGCCTATCTAAACAAATCCGTGAACACTCTGCAGTATATGCGCTGTCATAAGTCTGATGCAATAACGTACAGTAAAACTGGTGGCCACATTGTATATCGGCGTAAGAATTTGGATGCTTATCTGGATAAATGTGAGAAAAAATGTACATCTAATTTTTGATTAGTGACAATAGTTACTCTTTAGCTCTTTCATGAATAAACTCATATTTCATAAACTTATTTTAAGGTTAGAAATAGGCATATAAAAAAGCTACTTACATTTAAGTAGCTTTTTTATTTCAAGTCAGAGAGCCACACTAACTACAGTAACGTTTAATTAATTGTAAATAACTTATAAAAATCAAGTTGTAAAGAAAAAATCCTCACCGACCAACTCACCATCCTCTAGGTAATATACACCCGAAATATTTAACCTTTTTTCAGTTGATTTGGTACCTCCGTACATCGCAATCTTCTCTGAAAGTATTGTCCAGATCACTCTACATCCAGTGCTTTTTTGCAGCTCTTCTAATGCGTCCTTTTTCACCATTAGGTTGTTACCAGATTCATTACCATAAAAAGAAGCGTCGAACATCACTAATTCATCATGCTTATCAACCCATGAACCAGAGAACTTATCATTTTTTAGACTCAAAGTTTCGAATAATAATCTAGCAGGTGCACTGATGTTATAGCCTAAATCACGATTTTTTATCCCTTCTGAAATATGACTTTCTGAACAAACGTAAACTTCACCTAAACTATCTTCATCTGAACCAACTCGGCGTTCATATATGTTTTGCCACCCAGAATTACCATAATATTCATTATCATAGATTTCAAGTAAAGGTGACCAGTAATACTCTAAGTTGAATATATCGTTATACCTCTCTACAGACTCAGGCATCCATCGACCCATAAAGTTTTTATTCTGTATATTTGATACGACCAGATCAAAGTCTTCATTTTTTACCAAATATGCGTTGATCATATACCATACACGTTGATATGAGCCAGAATGGTCACCATCACCTAACTTCTTATTAGGCTCAAATTCAATATGCCTATCTAGGGATAACCAGTCTTCGTTCTGAAAATGGTTTAAGATGACTTCTTTTGAATCAATTAAATCATTTTTTGAAACTACCCAATTTTCAAAATCATCACTCCACCCATTGTAATTAGGGGGAGTTATAAGACGGATGTTAGTTGAATCAGGAGGTATGAATGTAGGGTCAATATCTCTAAAAGAAGGCTCTACAGAACCGTTATACCATAGATATTTCTTATCATCTTTCCAACGTGTTGATGGGTCTGTCATTTCAAAGTTATCCGCTACTCTAGCTACCACTTCATACATTGCCATCCACTGATATTTTTTGCCAATTCGTTCAACTCTATTTTCACCACGACCTGTATAGGGAGTGTTTCTATCAAATTCACCATGTTTTTCTGCATCATAACCAAATTTATTAAAAATTATTTCTACAGCATAATTGCTAAGCTTATCAATATTTATATTACTCCAGTTACTAAAATTAGACTGAAAAACGTAACGCCCAAAATCACCGTACCAACCTGTACCTCTACCATACTCTGTCGTCATTGAGTCTATAATTTTATCTTGAGCAAAACGATGTTTAGGAATGGTTTTATCTTCATAATCATTCGCGTACTCATTGTCAATGTCTTCATTACTAGGAATAGTTTTAGGAAACACACTTTTATATGATGGTCTAGCTAACTTCAGCTCACTTTCGCTAAAACCTACTAAATTATGACTATTAGCATATTCAATGATATTTCGAGCAAAGTCTCTTACAAGAACATTAGGATACACCTCTTCTTTAGCGAAAATATTGCTAAGGATAAAACTGGATATCTCATTTATTGATTCATGGCTCTGTGACGATAATATTGCACCATACACTGAAGCTAAAACACGCTCAAACACATAAGGATCATCTACTTCTTGAAAGGTTGATAGCAATTGAACCGCAACATGAATATGGTTTTGTAGAAGGCGAGTCAATGCTATTGTGGCATTGTCTCGTAACTTAATGTTTGAAGTTTGCTAAGAGTATGATGTGAATATCGCACAACCGCTAAGAGTATGATTGTTTATCCCAACCGTAGACTGTATCAATAGAACGTAAATAACATTTCACCCTCGGAGAAAGCCTATCAAGAGGATTACCAGTAAGATTGATACATCTCAAACTATTCAGCTGTGTAAAACTATCTGGCAGGTTTCTAAGATTACAATAAACAAGCTCAAGCTTAACAAGATTATTAAGCTCACCAATACTATTAGGTAGCTTGCCCAATTTACAATAACTGATAAAAAACTCAGTCAGACTCTTAAGTTGCCCTATGATTTCAGGCAGCTCTTTGAGGCTACAATGGTTAATATAAAGCTTCTCTAGATTAGTAAGTTGACCTACGCTATCAGGTAGCTTGTCAAACTTGCCATGACTAATAAAAAGCTCAGTTAAGCTAATAAGCTGCCCTATGCTATCAGGTAGGACTTCAAGCTTAGAGTGATTAAAATTGAGCTTAGTTAAGTTAACGAGCTGTCCGATGCTATCAGGCAATACTTTAAGTTTACAGTTGATAATATTAAGCTCAGCAAGGTTAATGAGGTGTCCAAAGCTATCGGGTAGCTCCGTTAGTTCAAGGTGAAGCAGGTCAAGGTGAGTTAAGCTCAAAAGCTGGCCTATGCTATCAGGTAGCTCTTCAAGCTCACAATGAGTAATAAAAAGCTCTGTAAGACTGCTCAGTTGTCCAACGCTGGCGGGCAACTCTTTAATACGACAACGATTAATATAAAGCTTGTTGAGGTTGGTAAGCTGTCCAATACTACTAGGTAGGTCTTTGAGATCACAGTTAATAAGATCAAGGTCATTTAAATTTTTGAGTTGCCCTATGCTGTCAGGCAAGTGCTTGAGCGGGCAATAACTAATAAAAAGCTTAGCGAGGTTAATAAGCTGCCCTATGCTGTCAGGCAGTTCTTCAATCTCACAGTGAACTATATCAAGTACCGTAAGCTTAGTAAGCTGTCCAATGCTGTCAGGTAAACATTGAATCTGACAGCGACCAATGAACATCTTAGTAAGGTTATGAAGTTGTCCAATACTATCAGGTAGCGCTTCGAGTTCACTTTGATCAATAAAGAGTTCAGTAAGATAACTCAGTTGCCCGATGCTCTCAGGTAATGCGACAAGTTTAGAGTGACTAATAGACAGTTTGGTTAGATTAGTGAGCTTACCGATATTGGGCAGTAAATGACTTGAACATATGCCACTGATAGTTATATCTACTAGATTTGTAAGGTTGGTAAGCTCATCGGGTAGATAGGCTATTCTATAGACGTCTGATGTATGCTGAAAAAAACGGACAAAAATATTTGGTAAACTTGTAATCTAAACAGGAGTTTACCATGAGTAAGAAAAGAGTAGAATACAGCGACACCTTCAAAGCCGAAGCCATCGCCAAAATCAAAGAAAATAACGGCAACATCAGTCAAACGGCTAAGGAGCTAGGGATACCCATGAACACACTAGCGAACTGGCACAGGAAAGCAGAAAGCGGCGTACTTGCAGGCACACAAAACTATAACCCTGAACTCATAGCCGCCTTGGATGAAATCAAAGACCTTAAAAAACAACTAAAAATCGCTCAAGAAGAACGAGAAATTCTAAAAAAGGCAACGGCGTACTTTGCCAAGAACCAGTAGCCAAGTACGCCTTTATGCAAGAGAATCGATTAAAATACTGCATACAACGTATGGCGACCCTATTTGAAGTCAGCCTATCAGGCTACTATGACTGGCTAAAGCGAGGCATCAGCAAGCGAAAACAGCACCACAACCGCTGTGAATTACTGGTCAAATCCGCTCACATGGATACCAAAGAAAGCTACGGTCATGAACGCTTACATCAGCATTTAACTAACCAAGGACATGACATCAGCCTTTACATGGTGCGACAAATTAAGCAAGAACATAGTATTTACTGCAAGCGTCACAAGCGATTTAAAACGACTACTGACTCAAATCACAACAAGCCTGTTTATCCAAACTTGCTAGAACAGCAATTTGACGTGGTAGCACCCAATATTGCCTGGGTCAGCGATATAACGTATATCTGGACCAATGAAGGCTGGTTATATCTAGCAGCGGTCAAAGACTTGTATAGCAAAGAAATCGTGGGCTATGCCCTAAATAAACGCATGACCTCTGATTTAGTATGCCAAGCGTTAAACAATGCCATCAAGTATAAACGACCCGCTAAAGGGCTTATCGTGCATTCTGATAGGGGTAGCCAATATTGCAGTTATCAGTACCGCCAAATCATTCAAAAGCATGGCTTAGCTGGCTCTATGAGCCGAAAAGGCAATTGCTACGATAATGCCCCGATTGAGAGTTTCTGGGGTCAGCTAAAAAATGAGCTGATTTACCACAAGGTCTATGAAACTCGTCAGCAAGCCATCGCTGATGTTACAAGATATATTGAGATTTTTTACAACCGTCAACGGATACAAAAAGGGTTAGGATTTAAGTCGCCTGCTCAAGTATTCCAAGACTTTTACCGTCAGGCTGCCTGATGAAATCTACCAAGTGTTTTTCTCCGTTGTTGACAGCAGAGGTCAGTCTTTTGAGTGTTGCTCATCATGTTCAGGCTCTAAGATCTCTAGCTTCTTTAGGGCTAACAGTGATTCTTTATTACGAGGAATTTCAGAATGCTTGAGCTCAAACTCATCTGCCCACGCCCATATTTTCTCAATCCAGTTGTCATTAGTATTTAATGTTTTATTAGAAGTATCAGACTGATGAATGTCCTGATGGTAGTTATTATTGTTTGGATTCATAGCTTTATTCCTTATAACAACTTGAACTATTTTTCTTATGCCAGAATAACGTTAGTATCCTGACATAGGTTTATGCAGCCCTATGCTACACATAGTCGAGATAGTCTTTAGCTAAATAGTCTTTAGCTAATTTGCAAGGGGTTTTTTACCATTCATGATCTGCAGCACAAAGGTTCCGGACATTGTAATCAGTAGGAAACCATGGAAGGCCTCCATCGCGGTCATAAATCGAAGATGTCCGTTAGGCATGAGGTCACCTCGCCCAAGCGTTGTGTAGTTAACTAGCGAGAAGTAAAAGTAGTCCATAAAGGTAAGGGAGGCACTGCCGTTGGATGAGGACGAGACGAGGTCACCAACCTGAAAGTTATGCACAGCAACCCAAAAGCCAGTCGCATAAAGCAGTGCCTCAAGGATATGAGCCAGCACGATTGAGGCAACTGCGACCCCAAGGCAGTGTCCCAGATGGCGCGACGGCGTCACAAACTGTGACGAGAATTTTAATACGCCATAATGTATTGCTGTGCAGACAGCGATTAGAATCGCTGCCATTATAATTGCCAGAATCACTTTTTATCCTTTTTGAGGAAGGAACGACATTAAAGGAAGATTACCCTATTTATTTTAACTAATCCTGTATAATTTTTTCACTATAGCTAACGACTACGCATAAGCACTAGAGTCTATTCAGATAGGTCATTACGCAGTCATTTGAATCAGTCAGCATATGTAGTAACAATCCTAGACCAATTATTCTATAGGGCTTTGGTAGAAATAGCATAGCCGCATAAACTGCCATTGCATAGTAAGTATGTAATGGATGAAAATTAATACTACAGCGATCAGGTAAGAAAACAGGTGTTGCTAGCAAGTGATCTAAATCTACCAGCATGGTTGCTAAAAGAATCAAATATACTCGTTTGTAATCATCACGAAAAAAAGTATAGGCAATAATCAACGGCATGCCAAAATGCAGGAAGTAGTGGATAACGGTTTGGATCATCATCTTTCCAATTCAGCATGATGTTTTATTGATAAGTTGGTATGCAGAATAATTAAACTAGTAAACGTTACTTAAGAAGCCAAAGCTACATGTTCATGCTATGTTCAGACTTGAAAAACAGGCGCAAAGCCACCCCCTGGTGTGCGAAAGTTAGTCGCTTGGCCTTGATAGATACGCCCAGCAGTTAGTAGCAGCTGTCCTGCATAGGTATAAAGACGTATATCTACCTTTCTAGTCGTCACCACATCATCAATCTTTATTGATCGCTCTGTAGCAGGGATAAAGGTCTGCGCAATATAGCTTTCATCTAAAATAGTCTCGAATACGCGGCGGGTAATCTTGCTGCCACGGTAAACGCCCTTACTACCATAACCAGCTACTGGCTTAAAAAACAATTGTCTCCGAGTACGCCATAATTCTGCTGCATCCTCTTTTGTAACCATTCTGGTAGTTGGTACTGACTTTTTTAGATATTCTGCATCATCATCACCTAGTCCCCACGACTGCAAAGTTTGCGTATCGGATAGTAAAGTCAGGTTGCGCTTATTAGCGAATATAGCATGGGCATGCGGATTGGGGGTTACTACTACCGCACCCTCTAAATAGGCACTTTTAAGCACGGCGTGGTTGGGGTTTTCAAAGGCGAAATCGACTAACCGATTATAGATCATATCAATGGGCTTGCTATGAGCTGTCAGTACACCATCAGCATAGTTAAGCTCAGACGGATCGAGTATAACGGTATCAATGCCTTTAGCTTGAAGTAGTTGGCAGGCTAGCTGAAACTCCAAATACATGAACTGGCTTTTGGGCTCATTATCCACAATAGCAATGCGATTGGGCATGCTAGTTGCCGATTGTCGCTGCCATTCTTGTATGAACATATTAGCGACCGCTTCTTCAAACCCATCAAGCATTTTAGTAGTAGCAACACTTTGCTCTGAGGGGCGACAGCAGTGTTTTTGTGCGCGGGCAAGTGCTACGTTTAAAAATGCGCCTCCAGCATTGGTATTGATCTCAATAAGCTTGGGGTCATCGCTCCCTAAGTGAAAGTCATAACCCATAAAGGCCCCTATTGGCCCCGGATCGAAAGCCGCGATATTGGGTGCCCACGACAGTACTTGCTGTTGATATGACGGTAGTCTAGCAGTCGACTCAATAGCTGCGATGATTCGCACCATTGCTTCTATCTCTGTCTTAGGGACGAACACCGGTGTCGCTGAAAACAGCTTATTAAGCTCATTGGCTCCTAGTGGATTATCTCTTGTGTTTACTAATTGATCTTGCAGGCTGTTATTAAGCGCTTTACGATCTAAAGTACGGCAATAGCACTCTTGATTAAGCTGATTTGCCAGATTATCATTCGTTTTGTTTTTATTATTAATTAGGGATTCCATTTAAATCTCATTACTAAGTTGAATGTACTGATAGGGTTTAGGGGACAGCCAAAATAAAAAAAGTGTCTTAAATGTTTAAGATAAGGTTATTTTTATAGTTACTTTACGAAATAGTCATTTTGCAAGATACTTAATTTGCAATATATCTAGTTTATAAATTAGCTACTTTGCAAGGTTATACGGTTTTACGCTCTTCTTTAATGAGTACTTTCGCTAAAAACAAACCTAACTCGAACAGTAGCCACATTGGAATCGCGAGCAATAGCATTGACACCCCATCGGGCGGTGTGACTACCGCTGACACAGCAAAACAACCGACGATGATATATCGGCGCTTACTCTCTAGACTCTGAGTGGATATGATACCGACCATTATCAATAATAAAGTAACCACTGGAATCTCAAAAGTGAGTCCAAATACCATAAATAACTTTAGCGCAAAGCTTAAATAACTGTCGATATCGGTCATAGGTATAACGTTTTGCGGAGCGAATAAAATAAAGAACTTCAATACGCCTTTGAGTACCACAAAGTAGGCAAAAGCGACACCAGAATAAAATAGGAATATCGAAGATATCAGCACTGGAATAGTGATTTTTTTCTCTTTTTTATATAATCCAGGCGCTATAAATGACCAAATTTGATACAGAATATACGGCATCACTACAAAGGCAGCAACGAAAATCGTCAAGCGAATAGGTGCCATAAAGTTCGAGGTAATATCAGTAGCAATCATAGTCGAATTCGCAGGCAGCTGCGCAACCAGAGGGTCTGATAAAAGATTGTAGAGCTCACGCGAAAACCCTACCAATGCTAAGAAGACGATCAAAACGGCTACGCATATTTTGATGAGATGCTTGCGTAATTCAATCAAATGCTCAGTAATAGGCATGTCGCTAAGCACATTCAGCACATTCAGCACATTATCAGTCTCAACATTATGGGTAGCATCTGACGCCTTAGCATCTGTATTTGCTAACTTTCTTTGGCGACTTTTTTGGCGCTTAAATAAGCTCATTTATCCCCCTTCTCTATAGCTGAAGAAGAGGAAGTATCTGGCTGATGATTTTGCTGCTGAGGAGTGTTTGACTGATAGGAAGTATCTAAGCTTTGGTTTTGCGAGTTTTCAAACTTATCCATACTACCGCGCATCTCGGCTAACTCACGCCGCATGTCTGTCTCAGTCTGACGAATCTTTGCCAGCTCATCTTGCATCTGTTTTCGTGTCTCAGCTAGATCAAGCTCAGCTTCTATTTCAGATTGTAGAGTGGATACTGTACGGCGCAGTTTGGCATACCATTGCCCAGCGGTACGTGCGGCTTGCGGCAGTTTTTCTGGGCCCAATACGATTAAAGCAATGACGCCAAACAAGAGTAATTCGGAAAACCCAATATCAAACATAACAGTCACATATATTAATAGACTACTTAGTGCCGCTATTTATAAGCGGCGCGCTTCATACTTTAGGCTGGTCATCAGTGGAAATAGGGCTGATTTCCATATCATCAGCCTGATTACCTACACGCGTATTTAAATCATTACTTGCAGCTGGCGTACTATTTTCATGGCTAAGCACATGATTTTTGCGAGCATTCTCGGGTTCTTCATCTTTGACCGCTTCTTTAAAACCCTTCACCGCACCGCCTAAATCTTTACCTGCATTTTTAAGCTTGGCAGTACCAAATACGACCACCACTACGACCAATAAAATCAGCCAATGTGTAATAGAAAAGCTGCCCATAACGGTATCCTTATATTTTGTGATCTTGTTTAGACCAGTATGTGTCAGTGTGCTTTAGAACACTTTTTACCGTACCAGAATTATAGTTTCAAACGGCGCAATCGCAGCGCGTTAGCAATCACCGAGAATGACGACAAGCTCATCGCTGCCGCTGCTATCATCGGACTGAGCAGAAGCCCAAATATGGGATAGAGCACACCTGCGGCAATAGGAACACCAAGTGCATTGTAGATAAAGGCAAAAAACAGATTCTGTCTGATATTGCGCATGGTGGCGCGGCTAAGCTTATAAGCTTTGGCAATGCCCATTAAATCACCTTTTAGCAGGGTAATGCCCGCACTCTCCATCGCCACATCGGTACCGGTTCCCATAGCGATACCAACATTAGCTTGCGCTAGCGCTGGTGCGTCATTGATACCATCACCCGCCATAGCGACCAATTTACCGCTGTCTTGCATTTCTTTGACGATACGGTTTTTATCCTCTGGTGAGACATCCGCATGAACTTCATCAATACCTAGTTTATTGGCGACTGCCTGCGCGGTTTTTTCGTTGTCACCGGTTAGCATCACAACTTTTAAACCTGCGTCATGAAGCAGTGAAATAGCCTCTTTAGTGCTTGGTTTAATAGGGTCAGCAACTGAAATAATACCAGCAGCTTTACCGTCTATAGCCACAAACATTACCGTTTCACCGTCTTTTCTACGGACATCAGCTTTAGTGGACAGCTCATTATCAAAACTATTTAGGCTTTCCATAAGCTTAGAGTTACCAATAGCGACTTTCTTACCATCGACCACGGCTTGTACGCCTTCGCCAGTAGTCGAATTAAAGTCAGTAGCTTTAGGAATAATGAGTGATCTTTCTTGAGCTGCTCTAACGATAGCTTCTGCTAAAGGATGCTCGCTAGTGCTTTCTACTGAGGCTACCAATGCGAGGAACTCGTCTTCATCTTGACCTACCTGCGCATCAATTGCGGTAAGCTCGGGCTTACCAGCGGTTAATGTGCCAGTCTTGTCGACGACAATGGTATCGACTTTTTCCATACTCTCTAACGCTTCAGCATTTTTGATGAGGACGCCGTTTTGCGCGCCTTTGCCGGTACCAACCATAATGGACATCGGCGTCGCTAGACCAAGGGCACAAGGACAAGCAATAATCAGTACCGCAATCGCGTTAACCAAAGCATAGGTCATAGCGGGCTCAGGGCCGAATATCGCCCAGACAATAAAGGTTATGATAGAGCTGACAATAACAATAGGTACGAACCAACCCGCCACTTGATCTACCAAGCGCTGGATAGGCGCGCGGCTACGCTGGGCTTCAGCAACCATTTGTACAATTTTAGATAATACTGAATCTGCTCCAACATTGACCGCTTCGACTAATAGCGTTCCGGTGCCATTTACCGTACCACCAGTCACTGTATCTCCTGCTACTTTTGATACAGGGATTGGCTCACCCGTCACCATTGATTCATCAACACTACTATTACCATCGATCACTGTACCATCTACGGGTAGTTTCTCACCTGGTTTAACCCGTAGCTTATCGCCAGTGACGACCTCATCAAGCGAGACTTCGACTTCTTCACCGTTTTCATCGACACGTCTTGCGGTTGGTGGTGCGAGCTCAAGCAAAGCTCTAATCGCACCTGAAGTTTGGCTTCTGGCTTTGAGCTCTAATACTTGACCCAGTAGCACCAAGGTTACAATGACCGCTGCTGCTTCATAGTAGACTCCGACTTGACCAGAGGCATCTCTGAAACTGTCTGGGAAAATATCGGGAAAAAAGGTCGCGACAATACTAAAAATATAAGCAGCGCCTACGCCTATCGCAATCAAAGTAAACATATTTAGATTGCGGCTTTTTATAGACTGCCAGCCACGAACGAAAAACGGGGCGGCGCCCCAAAGCACTACAGGGGTCGCGAGCACTAACTCAGCCCATTGTAAAACCTGTGAAGGTATACCATACTGACTAAAGTCAACTCCAAACATACCGCTCATCACATATATTAATAGCGGTACAGTCAACACGGTACATATCCAAAAACGACGAGTCATGTCGTCAAGCTCTGAGGTGTCCTCTTCACCGATAGTAAGCGTTTCGGGCTCAAGCGCCATACCACATATCGGACAACCGCTATTTCTAACGTCTCTCACTTCAGGATGCATAGGACAGGTATATACCGTGCCATCGTAATCAGCAGGTACTTTATCGTATTTACCGCCTTTAACAGATTTTACTCCGCTACTATCAGTATCCTTTCCATGACAGCTAGCGTGACTATCATCTTTAGCAACTTCGTCTTCAGGTTTAAGAAACATGCCACATATTGGGCAGTCACTTTTTTCAACATCTCTTACTTCTGGATGCATAGGACAAATATAGACCGTACCGCTATAATTTTCCGGTATCTTGTCGTACTTATTGCCTTCGACAGAATTTACCTCATTACTATTATTAGCATCCGCTCCATGACAATGCGCATGACTATCTTCATGGTTGTTGGATTCAGCAACCTCGTCTTCAGGTTTAAGAAACATGCCGCATATCGGACAATCGCTCTTTTCAGTATCTCTAACCTCAGGATGCATCGGGCAGATATAAACCGTACCACTATAATTTTCTGGTACTTTATCGTACTGACCACCTTTGATAGATTTTTCATCGGCAATATGTTTCATAAAACCACTCCTTGAAGATAATAAATATTTATAATAAGTACAACTCTTAAAGCACTATCATCAATCCTCGATTGCTATTCATCTAGGGCGTGTTGAACATTCGCAAATAGGCACTGCTGATCGCTAAAATTGTTCCAGACAAGGCACAAAGCGACGATAATGCAGATGCCTTAGCGAGATTTGTAACGCAGTATGGGGCAATTTTAGCATCAGCCCCAACGATAAAAGCAGGGGACAGGACTCTTTTTTGCCGCTTCATCGTTAAAAATAAGCGCTTAGAATGACGAAACTTATTATTTTTAACATCGAATCGCCTAAAAAATAGTCGCTGTCAGTGCCATGGTCGAATGTTCAACACGCCCTAGTCATTAATCTAAAAACCTCTAAAAAATAATTTCTATACTTTTCAATTGGAATTTAGTTTTTATCACGCAAATACTTGAGCAGTGCCATGATTGTTAGTACTAGTACTGCGAAAAATAGTAGGGTGAATAACAAACAGATAAGCATCATAACCCAGCCCATGCCATACATCATTGAGCCGTTCATCATGCCATGCATTGACCCATTCATTATGATTTCTCCTCAGTCTAAACTGTGATCACTCCAACTCTTCAATTAATTTTTACTCGAACCGAAGAGGTTTACTGACTGTTAATATATCAATATCTTTAGCGCACTTTGGCGAACCAACGATATAGTGGCACGAACAAGATGGCGAAATACCAACCGTAAAGATATGATTCTACAAGTCCAATTAGAAAACCTGTCCATGTTAACCACTCAAAGCCAGGTAGTAGAGGTGCCCAAGCTTCGTGCATCGCTATCTGTTCGGGTGCGAGTAAACCAAACCCTATGCATAATAGATAACTAATAAGTAGAAACAACGATACACTATTGCCAACAGGGGCAATCCTTAAAGTACTTGTTGTTAAGTTTGATTTGACCATCTTAGTAATCCTCACTATTGTATGATGTGGTTCAAGCTCAACATAACCAATCGTATCTAACCATGCTAACTCTAAGGATTTGTATGAATTAAAGCTTTATCCTGTATTGATATTACTTTTTAACTCGTGCGGCGGCGGCAAGTTGACGCCATTGACCCCATTGAGGAATAAACATTGGCACTTGCTGTTTGTAAGCAAGGTAGTCTTTACCAAACTCTTCAAACATATGCCGTTCCTCACGTCGAGCTAACCATGTGTATACAAGCACAATCACTGGAAACAGACCGATTGAAAACAGAGTTGGCCAATGCACCACACCCTCACCGAACAGTGCAATAAACAACCCGGTGTACTGAGGATGACGTACGTAGGCATAGAGTCCATCAGTTACTAAACGATTTTCCCCTCGTGCTTTGTGGACTTGGCGCCAACCTTGAGCAAAAAGACCGACTCCTAAAAATGCAATAGCATAGCCGAGTAGCATTGAGATCATCATGCCTGTCTCACCTAAACCAACAAGGGTCGACCATAAGCTAGCGCTGACATATTGGCTGTCCAAACCAAAAAACCGTACTAATAAATATATAGTGAGCGGAAAGCCATACATTTCTGCGTAAAGTGCAATAATGAAAGCCTGAACTACACCAGCACCCGCCCATTCACGCCAGTTCTTTGGTGCGAAATAACGGTAAAAGAACCAAGAAATCAGAACAATAACAATTAGTGCGAGACCCCAAGTTCCAGCGTGATTAAATGACTCATTCATAGCTTACTTTCCCTGTTGTCTTTATGAATATCGTATTGCATGAAATCAATTCTTGAAGATAGTAAGCAGACGCTTAAATCTATGCAATTTTTAACCAAACAATTTTTCTGTAAACTCTTTGATGTTACTGTCAATGATGGTCTGCAAGCGTATCTTTTTCGATAGCTTTTTTCCTCGCTGAAGATTTCAGGTAAACCTGCTCAGCCACAGCAATCACTACAATAGTGACGACTGCTACGCCAAGTACGAATGGATCTGAGTTTAGTTTAATCCAGACAAAACCGCCGAGAACCAACAGGTCAAGAAGTATGGCCACTATAGGCACCCACATCACCGCCTTTATATCCTGACGAAGGTATCGCAAAACACCCCAATGAATGGCGATATCCATAATTAGATAGAAAACAATGCCAAGCGCTGCAATTCGTGATAAGTCAAATAACGTCGTAAAAGCTAAACCCAACACCACAGTATAGACCAACGTATGTTTTTGAACGCTTCCCGGCATTCCCAAATGACGATGAGGCACCAGCTTCATCTCAGTCAACATAGCAAGCATACGAGAGACTGCGAAGATGCTAGCAAGGAGGCCGCCAGCGGTAGCTACCATTGCGATTGCAACTGTGAACCATAGACCATAGTCGCCAAGTGCTGGGCGTGCGGCGGCAGCCAAGGAGTAATCTTTAGTTTCGATGATTTCGGCAAGAGATAGATTACTAGACACCGCGAAACCGACTAGAGTGTAAATAACTACGCATATTGCGATTGATATTACAATGGCACGGCCGACGTTGCGATGAGGATTTTTTACTTCCGAGCCACTGTTGGTAATCGTGGTAAAGCCTTTAAATGCCAGTATGCCTAGCGCCGTTGCGCCAAGAAAGTCACCAACAGTATTAGTGTCATCTAATGTAGAAGAATCAACTGCAAAGCTATCAGCTAGCCAGATACCAACCAACCCGAATATAAGAATACCGACAATTTTTATAATACCGATAACCGATGCAACCCCCTGAATCCAACGATTACCAAGTAAATTGATAAAGAACGCAGCAAGAATAAGCGCGGCGCCAAGGATGGATACCATGCGACCGCTGTCATCGCCACCGAATAACTGCATAGTGTATGACCCGAACGTCCGGGCCAAAAAGCTCTGCGCTATAACCATGGAGAAATACATCAGCATGGCATTAAATCCAGTCGGTAAACGATCTCCGTATGCCTGATGCAGGTACATTGCAACACCGCCAGCCGACGGGTAAGCGTTAGAGATTTTGATATAAGAATAGGCACTAAAAGAAACAACGATTGCGGCGGCTAGAAAAGCAAGTGGGAAAAGCGAACCCGTCATCTGAGCCATCTGACCGGTCAGAGCGAAAATACCAGCACCGATCATGACACCGGTACCTAGCATAACTGTTCCTGATAATGTCAAACTATCCTTCTGATAGCGAGTCGTTCTATCTTGCTTCATACTTATTCGACCTTAATTTATTTCTTCGTAGAACTTCAGTTTTACAGGTTATTTTTGAAGTAAGGAGTAGGTATAGTTAGAATTAAAAGACGCGATATAGTAAATAGTTTTTAAAGAAGAGCTTACTTATTGGTATCATAATATATTATTCCAACTCATCAATAAGTGCTTGCATCTCACCGATTTCACGCTTTTGTGCTTCGATAATGTCATCAGCAAGCTGACGTACACGTGGATCTTCGATATCAGCACGCGAACTGGTCAAAATAGCAATCGAGTGATGCGGTATCATCGCCTGCATCCAATCCACTTGATCGACCGTTTGTTGTGATCTAACGCCCCAAAGACCAAAGGCAAATAAAACTACGCTAACCCCATAAACCATCAAGTTTATCTTGGTTTTTTTATACATATTAGTCATAAAGGCGAGCATGATAATTGCCATCATAGCGCCCATATATAACGCCATATAAGCTCTGGTTTCGCTAAAATAAACGTGATCCCACTGATAGGTGTTAAAATACATCATGATAAACATCACCACTGTCGATGTTAAAATCATGATTGTGAACTTTACATAAGGGTTCATTTGCTTCTGTTTATTATCCATATGGTTATTCATATTCTTGTCCTTAATTTAGTAAAAAGGCACCTAAATAAAGAGGTGCCTTTTTTTAGAGCTAGTGTTATAAACTGTTGTTACTTACATGGTTAACACTAGAACCAAAACATCACACCAGCAGTCAGACTATTAGAATCAACGGCTACGTTTTCTTGGCGGCGTAAGTCTCGTGCATCCCCTAAGGCTGATGCATAACTAAAACCAACGTAGGGTGATAATTGACGACTTAGGGTTTCATAAGCTAACCGAACTTCAGTTTCAAGCTCATTAAAACCTTTAGTAATACCGTTGTCAGTATCATCTTTACTGAAAGCAGTCAACTGCACTTCTGGTCTGACCACCCAACGCTGAGCTAAGCGCCACTCGTACGCTGTACCAAGATCAAGCTGGACTTGTCCATCAGTATATACGTAGGCTCTTGCGTCAGTCTCAACAAAGTACGGCGCTGTACCGACAATGCCAGCCATGATTGCGGACTTATCGTTTTCAGTATTATAAGCGACACCTGCTTCTCCGTTCCAATAGATACCGAGAGGCTTCCAGTAAGCGAGCGAGGTCAGACTATCGATTTCTTTATCATCGTTAGTTTGAGCACTACCCTCACTGCGTAGAGTGACACGATTACTATCAGTACCGTACCACGTATCAAACTCAAAATCGATTTGGTCATTCTCAAACTGATAGCCCAAAGTTTCTACTGACACACCCCATAACGGTAAGCTATCCATCATCACAGGCTTACCATACTGTCCATAGTCAACACCATTTGAGTAGTCGGGACTACGAGCATTAGGAGGTGGTTCGCCGCCTTGCATTCCAGACATATCCATATTCATACTGCTATGATCCATACCTGACATATCCATGCCACTATGATCCATATCTGACATGTCACCTGACATATCCATACCACTGTGATCCATATCCGACATATCGCCTGACATATCCATACCACTATGATCCATATCCGACATATCGCCTGACATATCCATGCCACTATGGTCCATATCTGACATATTGCCCGACATATCCATGCTGCTGTGATCCATATCTGACATATCCATACCAGACATGTCCATACTGCCATGATCCATGTTCGACATCTCAGCAGCGTTTGCTAAAGGTGACATTAGTAGCATCAAAGATGACATGCCAATAAACGGTAGACCTACTTTATATATTTTCATAATAAGGCTCATATTCGAAGGTTTATTAAACAACGGCAACTTCTCTAAACATCCCGGCTTCCATATGATAGAGCAAGTGGCAATGCCATGCCCAGCGACCAGCTTCTCCTGTGACATCAAAGCTAATTTTTTGAGCTGGTTGCACCATTATCGTATGTTTGCGAACTTGAAAATCGCCATCAGGCGCGCGCAAATCGCTCCACATACCATGCAGATGCATGGGATGATTCATCATGGTGTCATTGACTAAGGTAATACGCACACGCTCGCCCGGTTTGATATTAACAGGCGGTGCGTCCTTAAACATAATGCCGTCTAACGCCCAGATATAGCGCTCCATATTACCGGTTAGATGTATTTCAATCTCTCTGGTAGGTTTGCGCTGCTCGGCCATTATTTCATTGCCAACAGAATGCAGTTGGTTATAAGTTAAAACCTTACGATTAATATCACGCAAATTAATACCCGGATCATCGAGATTCATCCGTGGACTATCGACGCGCATATCTGTCTTAAAGTCATATTCGGTCTTAGCATGACGGGAATCATAGCCATTAGCACCCATAGCCCCCATCATATCGGACATAGTTAGCCACTCAACATCATCCATAGCAGGTATGGCAGCGCGAGCGCCTCTTTTAGTGGCAAGCGTGGTTGCGACAAAGCCGGTGCGATCGATGTTTTGGGCAAATATGGTATGCGCGTCACGGGTTGGGGTGACGATGACGTCATAAGTCTCAGCCACACCGATGCGAAAATCATCGACATCAACGGGCGCGACATCATTACCATCGGTGCCGACCACTTTTATTTTGAGCCCTGGAATGCGCACATCAAATATGGTCTGCGCGGAGCCATTGATAAAGCGTAGTTTGACCGGCTGACCGGCTTTGACCAATTGCGACCAGTTAGCCGCTGTCGTTTTACCATTCATAAGATAAGTAAACGTGGTCTCACCAGATAAATCAGTAAAATCAGTCGGCATCATGCGCATCTGGTTCCACATTTTACGCTTATCATAAGCGGCTTCTAAATCCTTTGCTGCAATATCAGATAACAGTTTTTTAAAATCTGGCAAATGGTAATTATCAAAGTCAGCACGCTGCTTAAGCAGTTTTAGCAGATTATGCGGATCGCGATGCGTCCAATCACTAAGCAGGATAACGTGATCTTCCTCGATAGGGTAGCGTTCGCGCCCTTTAGGTTCAATCACAATAGCCCCGCGCATACCGGTCTGCTCTTGGAAGCCAGTATGCGAGTGATACCAATAAGTGCCTGACTGTGTCAGTTTAAATTTGTACGTGAAGGTGCTACCCGCAGGAATACCATCAAAGCTGATACCCGGTACGCCATCCATCTCAAACGGCACTAAGAGGCCATGCCAGTGAATAGAGGTCGACTCATTCAGCTGATTATGGACTCGAATGGTGACCGTATCGCCTTCTTGCATCTTAAGCGTTGGTGCAGGCAGTGAGTCATTTATCAGCGTTGCCATGCTTGACTTGCCGTTGACCGTTATCATCTTCTCACTGACATAAAGATCAAATTCATTACCCGTTAGTATAGGTACAATGTGATCGGCTCTATCACTATTGACTACAACATTTTGGCTTTTAGTTAAAGCACTATTAGCCATCGTCGGTAGTGTGGATAGCATCGACGCGCCGAGCAAGGTGGATGACCCTGTCAAAAAACGCCTGCGGTTAAATCTGTTTTTATTCATAATATTGACCTAAGTTAATCCATGAAATGAGAGTTGAACTTATATATCTGATAACTTATTAATAGAACTACATCTGCTGCGCTGGCGACTCAATAGCCGCATACACTTGAGTGCTGCCATCCTTGTTCAATTGCATGACTTTATAGGGCATAAATTTATCTTGATATTCCATGCCCGGACTACCAACTGGCATACTCGGTACCGCAAGACCGATGGAATCAGTTGGCGGATTGGCTAGAAACTGTGCCATGTATTTGGCAGGAACGTGACCTTCAAAAACATAACCATTAGTAGTGACGGTGGTATGACAAGAGCGCATTTGCTGCGGGACACCGTAACGCTCTTTAAATAAAGATAAATCTGTAACGTCTTGCGCAGTTGCGCTTAGACCATGACCTTCGGCATAGCCTACCCATTCTTTGCAGCAGCCACAATTAGCATCTTTGTAAACTGTAGCCGAGACGTTTTGTAGAATTGTCGACCCAGTACCTGAATTAGCACTGACAGACATCATTTGCGGTTGTGGTTGCTCTATTTGAGCACTTTTGGTGGCAAACGCTGGCTCAGTTTGAGTAGAATTTGAAACACTAGTATCGGGCTGACTACAAGCCATTACTGTTGACGTTGCTACTAGTAAAAGAGCAGAAGCTGATACCTTTTTATGTCCATTGCCCATTATATTTATATAGCGTCTCATAACTTACTCCTAAGCGTCTGCTTATCTGTTGAACCTTCTAAAGATTTATACCCTATAACTAAGTGTAGTATAGGCAAAGTTTAAATCCCAAAAGGCAGCACTATTTAGCACTGCGCTTTTATAAAGGAATATGGAAGAATTAATGCTGCATTCCAGCTCCACCTTCTGACATATCCATCATGTCATCATCCAGTCTAGTGGTTAGCATGGTATACTGATTCTCATTTAACTCAGGTAGTGATCTAATAAAAGCGACCATTGCCCACATTCTATCGTCGTCATGAGAAGCACCCCATGCTGGCATGCCTGATGCCATAATACCGTGCTTAATCGCCCAAAAACTTTGCTGAGCTCCTGCATCCGTTTTATAACGATCAACTACTTGCGCATTAGTGAAATTAGGTGGCTTAGGGTATAGGCTCTCACTAAAATCAGTGCTCTCTACCCCAGGAGACAAATGGCAGCCTGCGCACATATCCTTATAGTCCGCGCCCCCAGAGCTGATATCGACCTTCTCTAAGTCTGGTACCACAATATCTTTACTGGCATTTGCTATGGAACGATTGCGAGCGGTTTCCAAGAAATTATAAACCAATGGACTATGTCCTTGATCAGCGCCAATATTAATGACACCACTCATAACCACAGTAAAGACACCAACAATAGCGACCACGACAGTGAAAAGTACTCCTAGTAAAAACTTCATGGGTTTATCCTATAATCCATTTTCTTTAATACCCTACTCTTAGCGTCTACAAATATTTCCTACAAACCCTTATTACTGATTGATGAAACTATCTAGCAGTAATAAAGGATTTATAAAATCAATGTTTAAGAGTCACTTTTATCTGTTACGCAGTGCTTTTGATACATTTGTTTCATTTTACCCATGTTAGCCATCATCGCTTTCATGGCAGGATCGTTCATATCCATTTTGCTATGATCCATTTTTTGCATCATTTGCATATGCTTTTGCATTTTTTCACAGTTCATCTGATCTTTTTGCGCATGCATTTTTGGATCATGCGCCATAGCTGAGGTTGAAACGACTAGAGCGACGGCAGTGGCTACGATTGCTTTAGGTAAAGACTTTGATTTAAAGAGTGACATGGTTAATCCTTAATTGATTTAGTTGAGGGTACATAAAGCTTTAGGATATTAATTCAGTCTAAAGCATAACCAGTCTAAAGCATAACTTATTGATTCTGACAGAGAGATGACAGCAAGATGACAATATTGTCATCTTGCTACTTTTATATTTTAATCCGGCACGTATTCATTTAGTATGGCATCAGCATTTCTATCACGATCGCTACCATATTTTTTTATAAAATACTTTTCAGACTGCAGATGTTGATTTTGATGCTGAACTTCGCAAGCGACTCGTGCATCAACATAGCTTTTCATTTGAGCATCAGACATCTGCGCGTTATTGTGATCTAGATTTCTGGCAAACGTAGTTAAGTTATCGCAATTATCGATAATTGAAGTGCTTAGATTGGTAGTATGCGCATTAGCTGCTGATATACCGATAAGCATCGAAGCGGATAGCAGCACCACTTTTTTGAATGAACGATAGCTTTTCATATAACATCCTTAATAAATTATTAAATATTGAAACTAATTACCTGTAGTAATAATTCATAGTAGCTACTCGTATCAAGAATGTCAAGAATGAGCCGCTATGTACTATAGGTATAGATTAACAAACGAAGACTGACCATTTGATGACGAGCGCATGACATCTTTGTCAGATACCAGTCCGTTTTGTCATTTATATTGATTTGGGTATTATAAAATCATAATTATATTGAAGGATTACTATGAAAGTACTACTAGTAGAAGATGAATTAAAACTCGGCGAATATGTAAAAAAAGGCTTAAGTGAAGCAGGCTTCATTGTTGATCATCAGCTGACAGGTTTAGATGGCTACCATGCTATGATGACTGAAGAGTTTAGCGTGATACTCATGGATGTTATGCTGCCTGATGTTAGCGGTTTTGAGCTAGTACGTAATTACCGAGCGGCTGGCAAGCATACGCCAGTGTTATTTCTAACCGCAAAAGATGATTTAGATGACAAAATCAAGGGGATTGAGATTGGCGGTGATGATTATCTGACCAAACCTTTTGCCTTTGCAGAGTTAATAGTCAGGATAAAAAGCTTATTACGACGCGCCAATCAAGCCGACTATAAAAGTACGCTCATGCAAATAGCGGATCTCAAAATGGACATTGCCAAGCGCACTGTACATAGAGGAGACACGCCCATTAAACTAACCGCAAAAGAGTTCTCCCTATTACAGTTTCTATTAGAGCGCCGCGGTGAAGTATTACCACGCTCAATCATTGCTTCACAAGTATGGGATATGAACTTTGATAACGATACTAATGTGATTGATGTGGCAATAAGACGTCTGCGTATAAAAATAGACGATGAGTTTGATACCAAGCTAATTCATACTGTGCGTGGCATGGGCTACCGATTAGATGCTGTCGACGTTTCAGCTAGTAATAAAGCTGCCAGCGAAACGGAAGATAGCCAATATGATAAATAGATTGGACAATCGACGCTTACCCTTACTATGGCGTACTGTTTTTTTACTGACAATATTTGTTGTTATCTCTCAAGTTGTTATTTATATATGGGTTCAGCGCTCTGTTAACGAGCACTTTGAGCAAATGGACTCAGAGATTATTACCCATGCAGCTTTTAACCTGCGTAAGCGCGTAACAGAGGCGGATAACCAAATAGCCTCTCAGACACTACCTAAGCCTCAAAGTCCATCAAACACTCAACAACCGCTAAGCTCGAAAGCTTCTTCAAATCTACTTCCTACAATAGCCACAGAAAATGATGATCACCTGCATTCATCAGCGCTAGATTACGATCTAAAAACTATCATTGCTGATAAAGAGGGGCGATTGCTATCTAGTACTCCCAAAAACTTT
The DNA here is from genome assembly GCF_001854065.1 of Psychrobacter sp. AntiMn-1. Lineage (NCBI taxonomy): Bacteria > Pseudomonadati > Pseudomonadota > Gammaproteobacteria > Moraxellales > Moraxellaceae > Psychrobacter > Psychrobacter sp. AntiMn-1. The sequence goes on from NZ_CP012969.1 coordinate 794,087, forward strand.
GCTAATGAATTAAGTGCCGACTTTAACCTATTATCATTACAGCAAAATCATGATGACAGACAGTTTGTAATAAATATTAAAGACAGACGTTATCGAGCTATGGTTATTGGAGACGATGACATGCTTGCCCTTATCGCCTTACCCATTGACGTGCATCATCAGTATTTATTACAGTTTAACCGTCAACTTAGTCTGATCCTATTTGCCATCACACTACTGTTGATTTCAATAGCAGCCTTAAGCGTGTATTGGGGTTTTGCCCCTTTATCCACTATCGTGCAAAGGATGAAAGGTATTCATCCTGAAAGATTGAGCGAAAGAGTAATAGTTAGTGATATGCCATTAGAGCTAAGACCTTTAGCAGAATCCTATAACTCGATGATGGCTAAGCTTGAAAGCAATTTTGAGTCGTTGTCGCGATTTTCAGACAATATCGCGCATGAGCTACGCACGCCAATAGCGACGCTGATTACGCAAACGCAAGTCATGTTAAATAAGCCTAGAGAGGAAGAGGAATATGTCGAACAATTACATCAGCAACATGACACCTTAGAGCAATTATCGGCGATGATTAACAACATGCTACTGCTAGCAAAAACCCAAAAAGGACTGAGTGATTCGCAAGTGACTACTGTAGATACTGAGGTCCTAATCAATAAGCTGTTAGATTACTTTGAAATGATTGCCGAGGATCGTAAAATAACTTTTGTAAAATTAGGAGATTTTAAGGCAGTATTAGGCGATGAAGGTTTATTGCAAAGGCTATTTGCTAATCTGCTATCAAACGCGATCTACTACGCCGCTAGTAATAGTGTCATCACAATATCAGCCACTGTCAACACTCCAAATACTTCCGTTAATACTTATAAGATGCTTGAAGACGATCAAAGTAACACTCAAACCGCGAAGCAATCTTGGCTAGAGATAACTTTTACTAATCTTCTAGAAAAACCGTTAAACCAAAGCGAAGCAGATCGATTGTTTGAGCGCTTTTATCGTCATGATAAAACTAGCCAGCACCACTCAGGCTCAGGTTTGGGTTTATCTATCGTTCAGGCTATTGCTAATGCTCATAAAGGGACGGTCAATATCACTATCAAAGATGAGTATTGTTTTGAAGTTACTGTAGGATTATTGATTGCTAAGTAGCATACACCTCAATATCCTAGTGTTCAAAATATTAATAATATGTAGACCTACTATAGGTCTATTTTATTTTGATAAGTCGAAAAGGCTCTGAATGCTATTATTCATATAGTGTATAAGGCTAGATTATGAAGTCTAGTTTTCTTAGGTGATGTTGTTGATATGGGGGTTTGATAAAGGCGTACTTTACTAACTGCCACTTCGGGCATAGCCCTACGCCTTGCGTCACTAAAACAGTCTCCCAGACTGTTTCTTAACGTTCCTCATTCGCGAAGTACGCCGTCGCATTTTTTAGTATTTCACGCTCCTCTTCAGCCACTTTGAGCTGACGCTTGAGCTGCTTTATTTCTTGAAGAGCACTCATAAGGTCAGGATCATATTGCTCTGTGCCGACAAGCTTGCCTTGATTGGATTTGTTATTCCAGTTTGAGAGCGTTTGCATGGCAATACCAAGCTGCTTTGCAGTCGCTGAAATATTGCCATTATTATCTGCTATTTTCTTGACAGCTTCGGCTTTAAATTCGTCACTATAAGTTCTGATTTTCTTGGTCATGGTAAACTCCTGTTATTGTGCTTAGTTTACCAAGTTTAGCTCTACGTTTTATTCAGCATAGCTCAGGCAGCTTAATTCCATTTATAAGGTGTCTTAGGTTTGGGAGGGTTACCCATATTTATTTAATGTGTAAATATTAGCTAAATATTTACAAATAACTTCCCAGTCATAATAACTGTTTACTCTTAACTCATTAATATACATTTATTCATCCAGACAAAAGACTTCTTTTTTAGATTATATCAACTAATGATATTATTCATAGTAAACACTAAGCAGCTCAAACCTGATAAATGTAAATTAGCAGCCTAATATAACAAAAGATAACAATATTTTTTATGAATAATATATCTTCAGGATCAGCTATCTAACTCATAAGATTGTTGGTATAAATGTTGGTATAATAAAATTAATATTTATAAATATCTTTTAATATCAAAAACTTAATCAATAAGTATGGTTGATACTGGGCCCACCATATTCAAACCCTTACAGTCATTGACTTGTAAGGGTTTTTTATTGTCTAAAATTTATGTGACTGCATGGATGTAATTAATTTTTGGGGCTGTAGTAGATAAGCACTATGCTAGACTACTTTTATGAAGAAAACCCTCCCTAAATTAGATACGCATAATATTCTACTGCTTTTCACAATATCACCATCTACAGTTTAACCTATCAAACGCTGTGCTAGAAAATTTACCAACACGCCAATTTTTACCACATTACGGCTAGTGGGCGGATACACCAAATAAATCCCGTCATCGGTCGCCAAAGACGGGGTCACTTGCCAATCAGACAACACCTGTACCAACGCCCCAGACTGCAACGCTTTCTCAATCAGCCAATTAGGTAAATGGCTAATCCCTTGTCCATCAAGCGTGGCTTGTTTCAGCATTTCTATATTATTACCCATCAAATTCCCTGTCACCCGCAAACTTTGCGTTTTACCCGTTTGATGGAAATACCACTTTGACGCATAGCCTTGATACATAAACGGCAAACAATTATGCTCGGCTAATTGTGACGGTGTTTGTGGTATTCCATGCAATCGTAGATAATCGGGACTGGCACATAACAGCCGTTGCTGAGAGGCAATAAATTTTGCTACCAAGCGGTCATCCTCCACACGCCCTAACCGCACCCCTACATCATATTTCTCATTAAATAAATCTACAAATTCATCACTGGCAAATAGCTCCAATTCAATTTTTGGGTATAAATGGGCAAATTCGGCAAGCAATGGGGCGATTTTTTCAATCCCATAGGCACTGGGAAAAGTAAGGCACAATCGCCCTTGTGGCTCAATTTGCTCCTCTTTAATCGCTTCATTTACCTGTTGTAATTCAGCTAATATCGGCTCAGTCTGTTGTAAATAACGCATCCCTGCATGGGTCAAATCCAAATGTCTGGTTGAGCGATTCAATAGCTTAACTTGCAAGGATTGTTCTAAGTTATCAATTTGCCGAGTGACAGACGACACCGCCAGCCCAAGCTGACTTGCCGTGGCAGTAAAGCTATTAGTATTCGCCACATGGTGAAAAATAGTGAGGGCATAGAAGTAATTGATGGTCATGGGTTTGTTAGCAGTTAAGTGTATTTTTGAATAAACATATTTTTGCAAAAAAAGCAAAACTGTTTCCAATTTTACCCCAATTATCATTAAAAACAAAAGCATTATACTAGGGCTATATTTTTTAATGCTTAATTTAACGGAGTAACTCTCATGACCACAAGCTCACAAACTGCTGTACCAAACCTCTCTGTTCTTGGACAAGACAATAGCCAATTACTTCACACCGCTCAGACGAATGAAAATATAACCCCGCAACAAAAACAACTACCCCCTCATCTTGCCAATCACCCTGCATTTAGTGAGGTGTTTCAAGCGGATAAACTCACCTTGGGATTGATTGCCCCGTTTAAAGGCTATCCCAATAGTCCGATTCCGAGCTTAGAAGACTTTGGGGAAACCGCTGTCTTGGCAGAACAGCTTGGATTTTCTGCACTATGGTTGCGAGATGTGCCATTTTATGACCCAAGTTTTGGCGATGTTGGACAAGCATTTGACCCCATGGTTGCCATGGGCTATTTGACTGCGAAAACCCAACGAATTGCGATAGGTTCAGCAGGCATCGTTGCACCTTTGCGGAGTCCCATTCATATCGCCAAAGCCTCAGCAAGTACGGCAGTATTAAGCAATAATCGCTTTATTTTGGGGATGTCGAGTGGCGATAGACCTGTGGAATACCCTGTGTTTCAGCAAAACTTTGACAATCGTGCCGAGCGTTTTCGAGAAAGTTGGGACATGATTCGTGCCTTAACCACCCAAAAATTTCCGCAGTTTAAAGGGCAACATTATGGGGATTTAACAGGCAATATTGGCTTTATCCCTACCCTTGAACAACGCTTACCGATGGTTGCTATTGGTCGTGCCAGACAGGAACTAGATTGGCTTGCTAATACTGCCGATGCGTGGATTTGGCATGGGGTAAACCCAAAAGATACCAAAAACATTGTGCAAACCTTGGCGGATTTAAATCAAGATGACGCTTGGCATCCTTTTGGTTATGCCAATTTTGTCGAACTTAGTGAGAAGCCGAATGAGCCTGCTCAATTATCTCGCAATATTTATCTACGAGGCGGGTCACATAGTTTGCTGGAATTTTGGCAAGAGCAGAAAGAACAAGGCTTATCTCATGTCGCCATTAATTTAAAGCCTACCAAACGCCCTGTCAAAGAAACGTTGCAAGACTTAGCAGAAAATGTGTTGGCCAAATTAAACCAATAAAAATGGGGGTGGTGTATCAAAAAGTATGCTGGGGTAATAAAGGAAGGGTGACAGCCGAAGCAAGATGATATATTTGAGGTTATGAAGACACAAATACAGATCAATTGCCCCGACTGTCTTAGTCACAGTCTTAGTCTAAAGAAAAATGGTATAAAAAGCTATGGCAAGCAGAACTACCAATGTAAGGACTGCAAACGACAATTCATTGATGACCATGTCTTAAACTACCAAGGCTGTTACTCTCAAATAGAAGACATCTTACGGCTGATGACTGCTCGAGGCTGCGGTGTTAGAGACATAGCCATCATTACCTCGGTGAGTATTGGTAAAGTGCTCAGCACCATAAGCTCATCCGTTTATAAGATCCTGCCTAATAAGCGCTACTATGAACGCTTAGAAGTTGATGATTTTTGGACTTACGTATATCGTAAGAAGCGTAAAGTCTGGCTTATTTATGCTTATGACCGGGCTACTAATGAGATTGTCGCTTATGTTTGGGGCAAACGCGACTTAAAAACAGCTCAGAAACTAAGAGCGCGTCTTAAGCAACTTAAAGTGAGCTATGACTCTATTAGCATGGACAATTGGGACAGTTTCATAACGTCCTTTAAACCAGATAACAAACAAGTTGGCAAACAGCATACGATAGGTATTGAAGGCAATAATTGCCGTCTTAGACACCGACTAAAACGAGCCGTTAGAAGAACCTGTTGTTTCTCTAAGAAGCTCGATAATCACTTAAAAGTGTTTGATTTGGTATTCTTTTATATCAATGATGGCTATGTCTGATGTCAGCATACTTTTTAGAACACCACCGATACTTTAAAGGTATTAATTCTAAATTGTAGATTTAACTAGGGTGTGTTGACAATTACCGTCAATGGATAATCGTCGCTGCTAAATAGATATTAGCAGCAAACGACTCATCCGTTTTTTCAGCACGCATGGCAATTTTCTTGCATCTCTGCGAGTATAAGCCTTATCTGTTTGCTCAAACAAAAAATCCTAATACCACGATGAAAAGTGGTATTAGGATTTTTTTAGGGGCTGTCCTAGATAACTAGTTTAAACCCTGTTTAACCCATTGTTTTAATTGTAGTAATTGCGACTTTGGGTCACTGTGATTAAAACGCCACTCACATTCCTTTAAATAGAGGTGAAAATGCTCTTTTGGAACTCCGTTAAACTTACGTAGATGCCGTTTAGCTTGGTTCCAAAAGTTCTCTATACCATTAATGTGATTCTTATCATTAACAAAGGTTTTGGAGTGGTTGATACGATAATGAGTAAACTCACTGACATCTAATGCGTTATAGCTTTTAAATGAGTCAGTATAAACAATGCTATCAGGCTTCACTTTTTCTCTTATGATGGGGATCAAAGTATCTGCTTTAGCATTGGGTATAATACAAGCGTAGACCTTGCCATTACGCTTTAACTGGCTGTGGTTTTATTAACACCGATTAGGCTTGCTGCTGTTCTCGCGGTAGAACCAGCAACAAATAACTCGATGAGTCTGTTTTGTTTATACCAACTTAGTTTACTCTTTCTCATAGTGCTATCCTAAATAATTTTACTTATCTAGGACAGCCCCAAAAACAATTAGTCTAAAAAAAAGACTTAGCAAACGTCTCCTTTAAACTCTTTGGCTCACGGCGCTTGACGTCGTTGAGTTTATGGCGAGTCTCGGAGGCGACTTGATAGGCCTTGAGACGCGACTGTTGTAAGTTTCCGATAGGACGGTTCTCTTCAAGACAGCGAAATGGGGTAAAGGATAGATTCTCCATAATCTCAAAATTACCGTCATCTGGTACGTCTTGGCAAGGAAGGGTTAAACGCGCTACGGTGACAAAGGGCGTATCCGACTCTTGCCACTGCGTCGTAATCTCTTCAATCGGCTGCTTTTTGAGATTACGGCATAGCTGAATCTGGATATCAAACTGATAATCATGTTCGCGTATCTCCTCGACGATAAGCGGTCGCAGCGCCTCTTCGCGGGCGTCGACATCGACATCACGGCGCGTGACTTTTTTGACAGAAGAGGCTGTTGGCGTTGCCCGTATCTTTGCCATATAATCACCATGACGCACCACACCTTGCGAATGAAAGTCGTATAACAAGGTATTTTTTGGTTCAATCCTCGTAAAGCCGCCGATAGCTTTAAAGGTTTTAATCGACTCTTTGGTTGGTAATCTTGAGCCGTAATTGGTCAGCCAGTTAAACGCCAACTGCGCTTTACCGATCGCGCCCTTCTCCGTGTATTTAGGTAATTCCAAAAACAGTCTTGAGAGATAGGTATACTCCTCAATTCTATTGCAAAAGAACACCGGATGATTGATAAAGTTATAATCAAAGGTCGTACTGTCCTCCTCACCGGGAGCGAGCTTCTTACCCGGTACGTCAAAAACTTTAATCGCGAGACCTTGAGCAAAGCCCAACTTACGATCAGCGAATACTCGAGATGAACCGTTGGACAAACGAATCACCGCATCATGAATGCCCGCTTTAGCATACAAACCTTGCGCGTACTCTTTGGGAATATCATCTAATATCTCAAACTTGGCTTTTAGTGCGCAGTACCCCTTGGCATGGGCATCACGCGTGTGATAATCGATATTACTGGCTTTATCACTACGCGAAATATAGCTTTTGATATCGTCGGTAATAGTACGAATGTTTTTTTCGTCCTCAGCACTTAATTCGATATATTTTGGATCGTAGGGGACGTATTTGGGTTTAAATAATTTTTTTAGCATTATATTTCCTAATTTTATTCATGATTATTATTGTTAAGTGGTGACTATTACAAATGGTACTGAGAGTTAAGACAGCTCGCTAATCCATTTTAGCGCCGATAAACTCGGAATAAAAAAGTACTCGCCGCCGTGCAAGGTATTAAAGGTTTCAATACCATGGTAGCGTTTGCGAATTGGATCAGCCGGAACAGTAAAGGTATCTGCATCGCTGTCTTTATCACTTCCTCCTTTATCACCAAAGTGCAAACCAACCATAGGATCTTTTTCTTCGCCTAAGCTCATAAAGTTGCCATCGTTGATCCACTGCGATTGCAAGAACTCAACCGTCTCCATGGCATGAGCATTAATACCAATAAAAAACAGACCGCGATCTTTGCCATCGTCCTCTATTACATCGGGTGGCACAACTTCACCAAAGCCCACGCTACGTCTAACGATACGGTGAATACGCACATCGGATAAAATAAAATCTTCGCTATCGCGTGGGTTCATACGCCTGATATGCGCGCCAAACGGACACTTTTTACCGTAAGGATCGTCTTTATAACCAAAGTCGTTATTGCGGCTAGGATCATCGCCAAGCGCTTTATCATCATGATCGGGAGACAAAACGAGCGGCGCGCCTGAACGCCAGCGTCCCCACATTTTTGCACCTAGCAGCTCCGCCTCTTCTTCGCTGTCGGTATTATCTTTGCGGTATTTATTAAAAGCAGCAACATGGCTATGATAAGCACGTAACACCATAAACGAGCCGTTCTTGCCTAAGACTTCAGGCTGCGGCATAGGCGCAACCAGCCCTGCCTCCCCTTCGTAACCGAGCACAAACTCCCCTGCGGCAATAGGATCGCCGTCATGGTTCGAAGGCGTCTGAATACCACTGCCTTGAATCTCAGGATTACTGATACCGTCACGATACCCAAAGACGTTTTTGACGTTGTCATTTGAACCAAAGTCCTGCTCGATTAGGATTTCTACATCACCATTAGCAGGATTGTCCACATCGATATGATCGGTAAGATTATCTCGAAGCTCGTCAAGTTTGGCCTGCCATTTATCTTTAGTATCAGCGATAATAGCCGCGCCCACATGGATATCACCCTTATCCCCAAAAGGTGCCATCCAATTCTCAGGGGCATTAACATCAAAATCGCGCAACTGCTCAGCACGCGCTGCCATACCTGCTTTAAAAGACTCAGGAAAGCTATCAAGTGATGACTGCGGTACACCTAACGCTTGTAGACCCTCGTAAGTCATGACGATAGACAGCGTGGCTTGCATGTCTTTGTGCCAGTCTTCACTACCGGTTACATGAGGCAACACCTGCGCTAGCATTTGTTTGCCAACGTCAGCATTATTGATTTTTAGTGCTACTACCGTGCCAAAATATGGGGCGGGACGCTCACGTAGGACGATAGATTGAATATCTTTTAGCTGCATGGTGACGAGATTGGGGTTAAAGACCCCGCGCGCCCTACGAGCCATCATCTCAATACCGTCACCGACTTCCTCTTTCACGCCTTTAAGCCACGTCTCAAAATCGCTGTTTTCGATGCGATTGCCAAACTCATCTTTTAAGTCTTGCAACTTATCGGTCAATCCCGTTAAAGGTTTGTTATCATCATTACTCATACATCGCCCTATTCATTTTTTATCGTTATTAAAGTATGACCGTATCAAAGCCTTGAAATTTATGCGTTTAAAAATACAATGTCTAGAAAATTAGTTTGTTTGCGCTTCATCTAAAGCTTTATTGATGCCTTTAACAATACGCTCATGACGGCGAATATCTTGTACCGTCAGATGCGGGACGCCTACGTACCAGCCTGCAGCAGTAATCTGATGATCAAGAATAAACTGCTTAACACTTGGGTCTTTGATACCCGGCCAGCCCTCGACATTGCCGAATAAAATATCCATGAGTTCAGGAATTTTGGTGGCGAAATCATCAATATAAGGATCCCAGTCGCCGTCATAAGCGGTGCAAAAAAGCACTCTTGTATCATTATCTAAAAAGACGAAGCGCAAATCGTGCAAAGTGCCTACCCTTGTCGCGCCTTTTAGATTGCCCCCTGCTATTTTTAGAATCTCTTTGAGACGGGCAGCGCCGCCGTCTTTTAGCGGTGCGATAACGGTAAGCTCGGATACTTTGCCTGACTTTAGACCTTTCTCGCCGGCGCTAGAGATTGAGTGATCATAACCATCATTGCCGCCCTCTTTTAAATTCGCCACTAACAGATCTGCCCGCAGTTTAAAGGCATCCATAGACTCAGTGATTTTATCTTTCAGATCTTCTGAATTATCGATAATCCGCTCTTTATTATTGTTTTTACTCATAAGTCTTTCCTATATGATTGCTGTTGAGCTATTACCATAGCAAAAACGGTAAAAGGCTCAAGTAATAGCGGACTAATCACACAAAACAAAACATAGATTTAACAATAACGTTTTAAATTGCAGCAGTGTTACAAAAATAGACGGCGCACTTACCGGTGCAATAAATCTTGGTCGTACTTATTAAGTCTTTAAAAGCATGACTGTTTTTGTACTCGTTATTAAATACTAAAAAAGCTTGGCTACTCTAGGTAACCAAGCTTTGAAATCATACTTCGAGTTTTTATAATTATTTATATAGTCAGTTCAAAATAAAATTGTTATGGTTAGGACAAACATCATAAAACAATTTGGATAAGTCGTTTTCCATCCAGCCTTGGCGTAGAAACTTTACTTGTGCCCATTTCTTTTCAATGGAATTCAGATCAGGGCTGTATGGTGGCAGCCATAGAATACGATGACCATGCCTATTCAGTAGCTTTTGAATACGCTTACTCTTATGAAATCTGGCATTATCCATCACAATCAAGCATTTGGTTTTAAGACTTGGGATTAGCTTGTGTTTGCACCAGTGATAGAAGACGATGCTGTTGATGTTTGTCTCAAAGTAATCTAGGGCAAACAGCATCTTTTCATACAGAGCACCGATAACGTTGGTTCGCTTTTTACCTTGCCAGTTGTAGCTATCGATACAAGGCTTACCAATCGGTGCATAACCATGAGAGCGAATGGTCTGACTCTCAAAGCCGCGCGCGTATATATAAACGATGGGGTAGCCTTGCTGCCTAAAGCTATAAAGCTTACTGTGGTATATCGCTCTTTTGATCGGACAGGCTTTTGGATGTTCTAAAGTCTTTTTTTTGACTGATACCAAGCCGCTTTAGGGCATGATGAATGCCTGTTTTACTACAGTTCAAACGGAAATACCCCCCAAATTTAAAACACCAAATAAGTAGAACTAAGCTGCCATTATACTATCGATATCCTTCCAATTTTCTTGCATCTCTGCGAGTATAAGCCTTATCTGTTTGCTCAAACAAAAAATCCTAATACCACTTTTCATCGTGGTATTAGGATTTTTTTATATCTTTTCTATATTAAAAAGAAGTACGGCGATAGTGACGGTATTCAGGTAACCAAAAGTTTGCCTCTATTCTGCGTTGTAAGTTTTCCGCGGTATCAGGTAGTGCCAGCTTATCTTCAACCGCTTGCACTGCTACGGCATAGGCTATTTTTTCACTAATCTCTCTGATCACTTTGATTGGCGGTAGTATAGCACCCGGTGCTTTTTGGTACTCCATAGAGATATCTGCAAGGGCTTGGCTTGCCGCCATTAGCATATTATCACTGATACTTGTCGCCTGAGCCGCCAAAACGCCAAGACCGATGCCTGGGAATATATAGCTGTTATTACACTGAGACACCTCAAAGGTCTGGCCATTGAAGGTCGTGGGAGGAAAAGGACTGCCTGTTGCAATGATGGCTTTGCCACGACTCCAGTTCATCACTTCTTGCGGTGTTGCCTCAACACGAGTTGTTGGGTTTGACAGCGGTAATACAATTGGATGTTCCGTATTGGCGCATAACGCTTCGATGACCTCTTGGGTAAACAGACCTTTTTGGCCACTGACACCGAACAATACCGTCACACCGCCTTGCTGAACGACTTGTGCCAAACCGAGCTTGTTGCTCTTGTCCCAATGCGCAATGTCTGATTCTTTTTGTACCAATGGTACTTGGAATTTTTGTAGCTCGGTCATGCTGTCGGTCAACAGACCATAACGATCCACCATAAATACTTGGCTACGTGCTTGCGCTTCAGTCAACCCTTCACGCTGCATTTGGCGAACAATATGTTCGGCGATACCACAACCTGCCGAGCCTGCGCCCAAAAACGCGATTTTTTGCTCGCTTAATTTTTGACCTTTATTCAAGCAAGCAGCAATCAAGGTACCGACCGATACCGCAGCTGTCCCTTGGATATCATCATTGAAACAGCATAGCTGGTCACGATATTTATTCAATAATGGGGTGGCATTTTCCTGTGCAAAATCTTCAAACTGCAATAACGCTTCTGGCCAACGGCGTTTAACGGCTTGAATGAATAAATCCACAAACTCATTATACTCATCGCCAGAGATACGTGGGTTTCTCCAGCCCATATACATAGGATCGTCAAGGAGCTGTTGATTATTGGTGCCGACATCTAACAAGATTGGTAAGCAATACGCTGGGCTAATACCACCGCACGCCGTGTATAAAGACAACTTACCGATTGGAATGCCCATACCGCCAATACCTTGGTCTCCAAGGCCCAATATACGTTCGCCGTCAGTGACAACGATCACTTTGACGTTTTGTTTGGTGGCATTTTGCAATATATCATCAATTTGATGGCGCTCAGCATATGAGACAAATAGCCCCCGTTTACGGCGATAGATTTGCGAGAATTTTTCACACGCTTGACCAACTGTCGGGGTATATATGAGCGGCATGATTTCTTCAATGTGCTGCTCAACCAAATGATAAAACAAGGTTTCATTGGTGTCTTGAATATTACGCAAATAGATATGCTTGTCCATATCACTCGTGAATGAGCGCAGCTGATGATAAGCACGCAATGATTGCTCTTCAATCGTCTCAATATTATGCGGTAGTAACCCAGTTAAATTAAAGCTATTGCGCTCTTCTGCTGAGAAGGCACTGCCTTTATTGAGTAAAGGGGTCTCTAAAAGAGCGGGGCCAGCAACGGGAATATATAAGGGACGCTTATTTGACATGATAAAATATTCTTCTTAAGGGCATATGAATGAAAACTGTATTAGGGCTGCATTATACATAGCATCGACTGCTATTTAACAATATGTAACAAAATCATTTTAAACATGTATTTTTTTAGAGATCTTTATCATTATGCATTCCATCCTGATTCGCATCCAATCGCTGACAATATATAATTGTCTTGATAAACAATTGCCCAATTGATATAGCAGATATATACTCTTATAAAAGCATATATTTGTAAGGGAGGCTAAATTGTTTATTAATCATAAAAGATGTCCGAAATGTGATACTAGCCTCAAACGTTCTGATTGGAGCTGTAGCCACTGTGGTAACCAAAATTTGACGAATTGGATGCTCACTTTGCCTATGTGGGGCATTGGCATTTTTATCTTCATCATGATTATTCTATTGATGATTAACAATTTTTGTAGTACTGAGATGTTCCGTTCATTTAGCAAGAGTTATGGTGTTATGTGCTGATTATAGACATAAAAAAGCCCAGCTATATCAATAGCTAGGCTTATATTTATCAAGTAGCTCATATCTATCAAGTGACTAAAGATGACTAAATAAAATCCATGTACCGATGGCAATTAGCATCACACCACCAAATATTTCAGCTCTGTGACCGATTATGGAGCCCAACACCTTTCCTAACATCACCCCTAGCGTGACCATTATCGTAGTCGCTAGACCAATCAGACCTGCCGCCAGCAAAATATTGACCTTGACAAATGCTAGGCTCACACCGACAGCCATGGCATCGATGCTGGTACCAAATGCAGTCAAAGCAAGTTTGAAAACAGAATGTCTCGATAGCACTTCTGCCGTTTCATCACTTGGCTTCAGTCCCTCATACAGCATGTGCAGACCGAGCGTAAAAAGTATGACAAACGCGACCCAATGATCCCATGCCTCAATAAAAGACGCATCTATAAAGGATGTGGCAGAGTGACCAATTAACCAACCAATAATCGGCGTGATCGCTTCAATGGTGCCAAAAATAACACCCATTCTGAAGGCTTCGGTAAAACGAGGGTTTTTAAGAATTGCTCCTTTACTGATTGCCACAGAAAAGGCATCCGTAGACATAGAAAAAGCAAGTAATAGAAGTGCGATAGGATTCATGTGATTTTCTCTGGTCGAGTATAGAGTCCACGACATAGCCACACCCCCGACCTGCAGTGTAGATATATCGATGGTCTCGCCAACCGAGAGGTGTTCGCACCATGGCATGTGGCCAAGTGTGTTGATACGAACGCTTTCGCAGTACGAAAGCAGGCTACTCCCCAAAGAGTGCTTAGATTAGCATTGATACGCTATAAGTCAATCATAAAATACTAAAGAAGAATTTTACACCTGATAAAGCGTGAAGTTGGAAACGCTAGCAAATACTCTTGGAGCAGATGAATGATTTAGAGAGTTATGAACATAAAGAAACCCTTCACGCTAAATTTTCATAGCATGAAGGGTTTTTTAATGCGTGGCGCTTTTTAGTAATCCACGGTATAGCTCAAGCCGTAAGTTGTCCCTGAAGCAGGCAAACGGTTTAAATCGCCAAAGGTCGTTTGATGATACACGGTCTGATAGTCTTTGTTTAAGATATTATACACGCCGTAGCCCATACGGCCGACAGGCAGTTTGACTTGCCCAAGCACATCAAAGGTCGCATAGCCTGTTAATGGCTGCGCACTCGCGTCTGGGTCGTTCTGTTGGTCCTTATAAGCCTTGTCGCTACCGCCGACTGCCAGCGCTTGCAAGCGAATATTGCTGCCTTCGCTAAAGTTATACTGCGCGTATGCCGTGCCTTTGAGTGGCGTCAGGCGTACTGCATCCAGCTCCAGCCAGTCGCCGTCTTTTTTGTATTGCCCGCGGGTATAGGCAAGGCTGCCGCCAAACTGCCAGTCTTTGTTCAAATCATGCGTGAGCGAGGCTTCAGCGCCGTAAATACGTTCGTCCGTATCGACGACTTCGACGGTATAGTCGTTGGTAAAGCGCACGGTTTTGTCCGAGTCGTTATAAAAACCGCTAACCTTTGCGCTGGTATCACCGCGCTTACCTTGCCAGCCCAGCTCATAGTTATTGATAGAAATCGGCTGAATATTGTCTGAGTTGACCACAAATCCAGCACGCACGTCACGTAAAGCGCGCTGCACGTCAGCCGTGGTAAAGCCTTGCGAGAAGTTAGCAAAGACTTGGTCGTCATCGGTCAACTGATAGCTGGTACCAAGGTTAAACAGCACTTTGTCGTGCTTACTGCTACCCGCCTCAACCGCGCCTGCTTCGTAATCAATACCGTAAGCGTCAGCAATATCACTGATGCCATTGGTCGCAAAATAATCCGCCAATAGCTGCTCATAAATGGGCACAAAACGGTCGGTATCTGATTTGATGTTTTGATAGCGCACGCCAGCGCTGGTGTGCCATTTATCGGTCATATCCACATCGGCATTGACGAACGCGCCCCATTTATCGATGGTGGTTTTTGGTCCGCCGTTATAGCTCAGACCATTACTTGTTGAAGTCAAGCCATTACTTGCAAGGAAGGTAGTCAGGTCTTGGCCATAATAGGTCTGCTCACTCTCTTCACGTTCAAAGTCCACGCCATAGCTGAACAAGGTATTTTTACCCATGACATCGGTTTCAGTCTGCATAGCGGCGCGCAGTCCAATCACCTCAATATCCGCTTCAGACTGCGTAACTACGACCGATGCACCCAATAGCTTTCCTAAAGTGTCTGCATCGGTTAAACCATTATTTACCCAAACGTCTTTGGCTTGACTGGTAAATGATTTTCCTGACGGATAAAAACGTGCTTTTTCGTCACGATAATAGCCTGTCAGACTTAGGTTAGAACCCAAAAAGTCACTGTCATTATAGTTTAGGTTGACCGAGCTTTTGGTATTGTAGGGTTGATTTTCGATTTTAGCACCGTCAATAGCACGCAATGAAGGCGTAGTTCCTTCTTGGAGCACGGATAGATTATCCCCATAATCAACGCCATAATCGGTGTCTTGCTCGCTGTCATAATAGGTCGCCGCAAGATTCATGGTCTTGGTATCGCTAATATCAAAGCCAAGGTTGGCGTTGACGCTAATAGTATCGGTGTCTTGGTTGTCGGTTTGGTTGGCATCAGGGCTGATGCGGTCGCCATGACTGTCAAACTTGCCACCTGTGGTCTCGTAGTCTACATCGACATTACCATACACGCGCTCGCCGCCGTAGCCGATGCTTTGTCCCACATGATAGCCGAGCGAGTCGGATTTAAACTCGCGGCTGCTGTTAATGCCAAGGCGCGTCTGTCTTGTCAAGCCATAACCTGCCGTTGATTTGGTCACGATATTAATCAGACCGCCTGCTGCCCCCGCGCCATAGATGCTGGTCGCACCTGAGAGCACTTCGACGCGCTCAATTTGCTCAGGGTCGATGCTGTTTAGCTCGCGTGATAAACTGCGCGAGCCAGATAATGGCACGCCGTTGAGCAAATACTGTACAGGACGCCCGTGCATGGTCGTGCCGTAGTTACTGACCGAGCCGCTACTCACGCCAAGGCTGGGCACGAGCTGGGCTAAGATGTCCCCAACCGTGCGGTTACCTGTCGCCTGCGCCTGAATGTCCGCCTCATAAATCACTTGCGTGACAGCAGGCATTTCACTAATTTTCTGTGCCAGCGCTGTGCCTGTTTTGGCATTGGCACTAACTGTAATAGCATCTAAAGTCACACTAGGTACATCGCTTGATGATGCATTCGAGGTCGCCGCAGCGGTGGCCTGCACACCTGATGCACTTTGCACTGAATTGGCATTGGTTTGGGCGTATAACTGCTGGCTGATACAAAGGGTAAGAAGAGATAGAGCAACGTGATGGTGGCTTTTCATAATTACTTCACTTAGGTTGTTTCACTTAATTGGATAGGTGGACAGTGATATGCGTTATATTTAGCAAATGATACTGTGTGTACTAACTTTGTAAATGATATTCTAAATGATAATGATTTTTATTTCTATAAGTATTTACAAATAGGTTTTTATAAGTAGCGAGTGACCATGTTGACTGACTTACTGCAATTACCGTCCGTTTCTTTGGTAAATTTGGCGAAATGGTTAGACAGTGACATAAGCGGCTTGTCTCAAAGTTTGTTCAAATAAATAGATAAAAGGGATAAGCCTTCAAGCAGATCGTCATTGACACCGGTAATCTACATACTGCCCAACTATGAAGTTGATCGTTATGGCGCGCGGGGTAATTTGCAGGCAGAAGGAAGTGTGAACAATAGCATCAACGCGATTATTACCAGTATTTCTTGGATAGCGCTTGCTATGCCAACATCACTACCTGCGGCTAGTAGCTGCGCGCTTCGACTATGGATATAAAGGGTTGTCAACGTGATAACGATGGTAGAGATGATACGGCGACTGATATTATTGAGTGCAGCTCCCTCAGTGACCGAGTCTTTAGGTAAGCTACTAAAACCCACTGTGGTGGTTGGCAGATACGCCAAACCCACGCCGACACCGCGCACACTCATCGTCAATATGAGTAGCCAAAGTGTGGGCTGGTACAAACACCATGCGAGCATCAAAGTAGACAGCGCACTAATCGTGATACCCGCCATACCAACCCCTCGCGCACCGCGTTTGTCTACCCGCTTGCCAGCATAATACGTGGTGATACTGGCGACGAGCGTCGCAACCATCAGAACGACGCCTGTCCATAAAGCGCTTTCACCCATCACCTCTTGAATCAATATCGGCAATAATAAAAGACACAGCATCAAGCCTACTGTTTGGGTGATACTAATGACATTACTGTGCAAATAAGTTTTATTGTCGAACAAACCCACATTTAGCAACGGATGGCTCTGACGACGCTCATACGCCCACCAAGCCACGGCTGACAGCAAAAATAAAATAGACAATGCGCCTAATGCCACTATTTTTAACAAATCATCGCGGCTTGAGATACCGTGAGTAAAATCTATTTTGAGGGTGCTCAGCCAAATCATCATCGCCAGTAGCCAGATGATCAAACTGACAAACCCTACCGTATCAAAAGGGCTTGCGGTGTCATGCGTGCCTCTATCAAGTTCAGGTATCAATCGCCACACCATCGCCATAACGATCACACTAAGGGGTAATGTAACGGCAAACAGTGTCCACCATGCAAACTGATCAACCAAATAAGCACCAATCAAAGGACCAAATGCCAAGGACATCATAATAACGATGCCCCATAGCGCCATTATCCTACCGTGCTGCTGCTTTGGGTAAATCTGATACAGCATACCAATTGAGAGCGGAATAATCAGCCCACCACTCAGCCCTTGTACGGCTCTCGCCATGATGACAAAGCTCATATTAAACGCCATCATACCCATGACCGAACCGAGCATAAACCCAAGTACTGCCGCCAAATAGACTGGCTTAGAAGCAAACCTTTTGTTTAAGTAACCGCTCAGCATGAGCCCCACACTCATGGCCAACACATAAGCATTTAGTACCCAGCCGCCAAGCACGATATCGACGTCAAACACTGACATAAATACAGGAATGGCTGGGTTGAGCGCGCTGTTACTAAAGCTGATGACCGTACCAGCGAGCAATAAGGTCACTAGTACCCGCCGTACTTGCTCATCGCTCAAGCGCTGATCCCTGCTATTTTTATGAGCGTCATTCATAAGCGCTTGATTGTTGGTTCATCGTTTCATAAAAAGACAAACTAACCATTAGCGGTGGTTGGCACTTTACGAATAAGCCATAAGAAATAGCCACCGCCAATGATAGCGGCAACCGTACCAGCAGGCAGCTCATAAGGAAACATCACATACCGCCCGATCCAGTCCGCCATTACCATAACCCCCGCGCCTAAGAGAGCAGCCAGCAGCAATTGGCGCTCAAGTTTGACAGCGCCAAGAGACGTCGCCAAATGCGGTACCATCAGCCCAATAAAACTCAAAGGACCCACCGCAAGCGTGCTCGCGGTACTAAGGGCAGCAACGAGCGCCAGTAGTGATAATGTCACGGGGGTCACTGCCACACCCAAATTACGTGCCACACCCGTCCCTAGACCAAGAACACGTAAGGGTTTGACAATCAATAAGCTAAGTACCAATAAGATAAGCGCAATGCCCATCAGATACCATACTGTACTAGGCTGCGCACTATAGGTAGTGCCTGATAGCCAACTGAGCATCGCCTCAAGACGCGGGTCACCTGAGAGCTTGACCATGTGCATGACCCCATCCATCATGGCAGCGATACCAATACCGACTAACAGCAAATAGCCTGAGCTGACTCTACGTGCCAGCCACATAATCAACAGCAGCACCGCCATCGCACCTGACAGTCCTGAAATCAGTAACGTACCTGCGCCAGCAGAGAGTCCCAAAATGGGTAATAATAAAAATCCTAAAATAACCCCAAGCGCCGCGCCTGAGCTGACCCCTAAGACCTCAGGACTGGCCATAGGGTTACGCGTTAGCGTCTGTAATAATACGCCTGCGACCGCAAGCATCATCCCTGTTGCCGCCGCGCTCAAGCTACGAGGCAGACGATACTGCTGTGTCAGCGCCCAATCAGTACTAATTCCCCAACCATTGATATCCTGTACAAAAAGACAAGCCAACATTATCGTGATGATAACTCCAACGCTCCATCGCCAAAACACAACGGTCTTATTTTGACCGCTCATCATAGGGGTGATGGTTTCTATCCGATCGCGGCGCTGGCGCAAAATCAGCCAAATAATCAGTGGCGCTCCTAAGATTCCCGTCATGGCACCAGCGGGAATTTGCATCCCCAGTATAGGCTCAAGCAATAAGGCAACGTTACTGGTCAATAGCAATAACAATGCACCCAGCCCAAATGCCGTGACCAAGCGCTTACCAATGGACGAGATACCTAGCGCATTGACCAAGCTTGCGGCACCAAGCCCTATAAAACCAATCAGCCCAACCTCACTGATGACTAGTGCGGTCACCACCGCCACAATGACGACCACTAAGGCGCGAATACCATTGATAGGCACGCCCAAACGTTTGGCTTGTGAGTCGTCTAAGCTCATCAGTGTCAGCGGCTTCAATAAAGGCAGGCAGGCTATCGCCGCCAAGGTCGCTGTGATCATCAGCGCTCGACTGCTATCCCAGCTGCTTTGTGCCAAAAACCCAGCCGCCCATGACAACATACCGTTGCTTCTTTCAGCAAAAAATAACACCAATACATTGGCAACAGCGGCAAGCAAGATATTGACGACCAGACCTGCCAGTATCAGAATCAGCGGATTGAAGCGACTAGGCGCGGACAAGGCAAACACCAAGCCCATACTCATGATGGCACCGACAAAGGCCACGTAGAGACCACCATAAATAGCCAAACTCGGCAAAAATAGCGTCACAATCAACATAGCCAACTGAGCACCGATTCCGACTCCCAAAGTGGTGTCTGATGCCAATGGATTTTTGACCAACTGTTGTAATAAAATACTGACTACGCCTAATAATCCACCTGCCAATAGCGCCACCACACTGGTCGCAACCAAATGAAGCTGAGTCGCCATACTGGCAATATCAAGCTGCAAACTTGGTAAAAATAGCTCACTGAGTGGGCGTGTCCATTCTCGCTCTAATAGTGCCCAGCCACTGCATGCGGACAAAACCACCAATCCTATAAAAATCACCCACAATCGCCAAGACGCACTGCTCACGACAGACGACGGAGGCTGAGATGGATGTGGTGGTGGCTTGGGCGATGAGGTCATCACAGTTGCCGTATGTGAGGAGGACGTGGAGCTTAGGCTATTAGCGCTACTGGTGTTGCTGGCACTGCTCGCATGATTGGTATGAATAGTCATTATATCGCGCCACCTGTTAACGAAACCGTGGATAAATTATTGGCCAAGCTGACCAATGACGACATCCCGCCATATATCCAGACTGGCGGCAACTCCGCCATACAGCGGCGCTCACCATAGCCCAAACGCTGCCATACCAAACTGTCATTAATCTCAGCTCTGGTGATGGGACTGAGTGGGTCGATGATCAGCAGGCAAGTCTCATCATCTAACTGCGCCAAATCACCCATTCGTATCGGTACAAACCCCCACTGATTGCCCTCCCCTAAAACCACAAGCTCTTTGCCCATCTGTTCTAATGCCACCTTAAACAGGCTGTTATCAACATACATGCGCATGTTATTGGCATCCGCAAACTGGACGACCGCGAACTTTTTGATTATTGGATAGCGCTGCTGAAACTGCTGACTGGCAAGCTGTATGTCTTTTTGACTTTGTACAATATAGTCTTCAGCCATCTTGGGATTATCAATCAATGCACCAAGCGCGCGCGTCGGCTCCGTATAGTCAGCCCACGTTGCCGCTTTTCCTTTTGCCGCAAACATCACCGACTGCGCAGGCACATCACCGTATAAGCTACGGGCATGCTCATAAAAAGCGTTATCTATGACCATATCAACAGGAAGCTGTGCAACCAGCTCAGCATTGGGCTGATAACGAATCCCAATATCGGTGGTTGCTGCTGGGAGATGGGGGCGCCCCACCCATCTGTCCCACACTCTGATATCACCAGTGGCAATCGGTGCATGACCCATCGCCGTCAGCGTTGCAGCATTACCCCAATCAGGGGAGACGATATTGATACGGTCACTATCAATACGGTCACTATGGCTGTTTGCTGTTTCGGTAATATCTTTGGGAGGTGATGTGTCAAAGTGAGTAATAGCTTTGTCAGATGCTGAGTGACTACAAGCGGTCAACGTTAGACAGACTAATATTATAAAAGCTAAAAGCGTCTGCCACTTGCGTACTGTTATTGGCGTCACTGACGCTGGCATGAGTATCGAGCGCTTGAATGATTCGTATTGATAAAAAATAGAAAACATAGGAGCATATCTTTTTAGGCGAGTTTGGGTGAAAGAGAAGCGATCTGATGTCAAGCAACTGCAACAGGCTGCCCAGTAATGGGATGACTGAGCAGCTGCATATCCACATTAAAAATATCGTATAATACCTCAGATTGCATCGTACTTTTGATAGTGCCATTGTGGCAAACTCGGCCGTTTTTTAGCGCAATGATTCGATCCGCATACTGCGCTGCCAGATTGATATCATGAATAATAATCACCACACTCAAGCCCTGCTCATCTACCAAGCGGCGGATAAGCTGAATGACCTCAATCTGATAATGCATATCTAATGCAGCGAGCGGCTCATCAAGCAGTAGATACTTGGTATCTTGCGCCAAGCACATCGCAAGCCAAGCACGGGCACGCTCACCGCCTGATAGCGTCGATGTAATGCGATCAGCAAATGCTTCGGTTTGGGTTACCTTTAGCGCTTGATCAACTTTATCTCTATCCATTTGGGTTGGCTTTTGTAGCCACTTTTGATGCGGATAGCGTCCGAGCATCACAAGCTCACGCACGGTAAATCCAGCGGCGTCAGGTAGTTGCTGTGGCAGATAAGCCATATGACGTGCCAGCTCCTTACTGCCGTAATCATTGATGCGAGTATCATCTAAGGTAATACTACCGCTACTACTCGCCATTTCCCCTGCCAATGCCTTAATCAGAGTCGACTTTCCTGAACCATTGTGTCCAACTAGCGCCACCAACTGCTTGATATCAATCTCGCAGCTCACGTTATCTAGTAAAGTATTCCCTTGTCGACTGATGGTCAGTTGGTTTGCACGTAACATATAGGCACTCATTATTGATAAAAATCAAAATTGATAAAAAGTAAAAAATTGGCGTCGATGATGCTTATAGTTTTGAAACAAAAGCGACAATAAAAGAGGATTTTACTCGTAAACGATAATAAAAACAATTATCATTAACCAACTAGACGTTTTATCTCCTCACTTATCATCTGCTTATGAGTATCAATATGGCTAATATCTTCCTATCTTCTGCATATAATACCTATGATCAAGACAAACCATATACTTCCTTAAACACTCCTGAACTAAACGACATCATCACCTATATCAACGAAGAGCATCTAGATGAACTATTAGGGTTTTTAAACGCATTTACTCCTATATCCACTGCTGAATTGGATAATATAGAGGTGAAATTAACCACCGTTTACGCTGAAGGCCTTGAGTTACAAGTACAGACAAAAAATACAGAATCTCCATCTACCAATGCTCAAAATCACCCTGAACAGAGTCAGACTTTTTTTATTGCCTTTCCTGCAGCCATTACGCATCCTGATGAGCTACAAATTCAATATATTGCACTCAAACAAAAAGCGGATAAAAAGCTGGGTAAAAAAACGATTAAACTGACCAAGCAAGTATTTGATGTGCAAGACAGTTATAGAGTCAGCAAAAATATGCTGCGCCTTGAACTGAACATGCCCACGTTGAATAATACTAACGGCACATCAAACCCGACCTCAGTACCCATCAACGAGGCAGGTTACGCGTATTTATTTGATTTAGAGCACAATGCATTGATTAAAGACACAACAGCTGACAATATTGATGACAGCAAAAATACCTCACGCCTTGCTCGATCTCATTGTTATTACACCTTAAGAAAAGCATGGCATACCCCTGCTGGCATACAAGCGTGGGTCGATGTTTTCTTGCATGGCAATACACCGGGCGGTAATTGGGCCAACTCACTACAAGCAGGTGATACCGTAGTGACCAAAAGGGAGTTTCCTGAAAAAATTGAGCATTTGCGTGACGGTCAAGCGTTACTGATCGCTGATGAAACGTCTATGCCAACTGTCGCGAGATTACTCGAGCTATGGGAAAACCCAACACCGCCGTTAGTTGTTAGTGTCACACAAAACGCGGCGGATCAACGTTATTTTGATACCGTAAAAATACGTAGTGGTATTGATGGCAGCATAACTAATCGTATTGACAGCAATAGTGAGCGCACTACCAAGAATACCGTTAAAGACAACTTTACTGTCCTTCCCATCGTCACCGATCAGCAATGCTCAGGACAGCATTTAGCACCCTTAATCGATAATACGATAGGCAATTATTTGATAGATCAACCTATAAAAATTGATAAAGTCTGGGGTGCATTAGAGGCAAGCACTGTCAAGGCACTACGGCCCATGCTTAGAGAGCGGCTTGATCTTAGCCGCGCAGAGGTGGTGATAAAGGTTTATTGGCGTCAGGATTAAATCCATAAGATATGGCTTGTTGACCGCAACAATCGAGCTGAAGAGGACAGTTTTTTAGCATTCTTATGCCTAGCATTCACCACTGACCTGTTCATGACTAAGGTTTGTAGCAGCAAAGCATTGTACGCTATAGTCTTTATTCAAGACCTTATTATGGCAGTAGTTCTCGCAAGAGACACCGCAGTTCAATATAAAGAGCTTATCTTTACTACCAAAAGCGGCATAAATACTACCAGGATGCATATTGATGACGTCTTGCAGATTGCGCATCGAGGTTGCGTGATAGCCTTTTTCCCAATAGAGATTTTTTGCTTTTTCGCTCACATCCTCGCGATTGAACTTTATCGCAGCACTCATAGTGTTTACCTTAATCACTTTGCCTCAAAATCTATTTTAAGGCAAAGTTTGTAGAACCAATATTAGCTGCTGTTTTTAATCACTTTTTTATTATAAAGCTTTTTACGTCTCTTTGCTGTTATTAGGGCGTGCTGAACATTCAACCATGGCACTGACAGAGGCTATTTTTTAGGCGATTCGCAGGTAAAAATAGTGAGTATAGTCATTCTATACGTGTATTTTTAGCAATGAAGCGGCAAAAAAGAGCCCTGTCATTTCAGGCTGATGCTTTATCGATCCAGCCCCATGCGGAGATATCAGCGATTGAATACTCGTCTCTAACCAAATACTCACAGCCTTCCAGATGGGTGTCGAGCACTTCGTAATGACGCTCAGCCTCACGAAGATAGCGGTTCATCGCATAGGGGATTTTTTCTGGCGCCTTGTGTCTAAAATGCACAGACTGACCATAATAAGGGCCCAGACCAGTTGCTAAAAACATCAACCATGAGAGCATCTCGCTACGATCTTCTGGCTGTCCTTATCAGAATGCTTATATTGAACGGTTTAATCGCAGTTACCGCAATGAGGTTTTAGACTGTTATTTTTTTAATAATTTAAACGAGGTTAGTAAGCTGACTGAAGACTGGATCAAGGTTTATAACACTGAAAGATCCCATGATTCACTTAATGATATGACACCTGCCGAGTACAGGCAGGTGGCTTAATTATTCTACAATGATGTTGTGTTAAGAATGGGGTATTTACAAGGTCATGCCTTGGTACGCTTTTTTATGGCAAAAATAATACTTTTCACTAAAGGTGCTGTGTATTATTTGTTGTTAACACTCGTACACTAAGATTTATTTCTGCTAAAATCATGCAGTAATATTATCAATACCTCATCACTGGTCTAAGAAAAAGGACTTACTATGCGATTGAAATCAGTCGTTCAAAAACTACATGAACGCGCCCCAAAATTGGGTAAAGCCGCATCACTCACCACAGCCACGGGTGTGATTACCTTTAATAGCATCTTGGCAGGACCTCCTGTATGGATAATGGGCGCCGCCAAAGCCTTCACGGGTGCTGCTATCGCTGACAAAGCCGTTATCGATGTCACCAATTACTGGATCAATAGCAATAATGCAGTCATCGACAATATCCTACCACGTAAAGACTGGCGTATCAGCTTGCCTGATGATGTACACACAGATGGTCAATACCTACTGATCAGCAACCACCAATCGTGGGTCGATACCAGCATCATGCAATATATCAGTGAAAAGCGCCTACCATTGACGCGCTTTTTTACCAAGTTTGAGCTCATCTATATTCCAGTGATTGGGCAGGCTTTCTACTTTCTCGACTTCCCTATGATGCGTCGACATTCTAAAGAAGCCATTGCCAAAAACCCTGCTTTAAAGGGTAAAGACATCGAAGAGGCCAAACGAGCCTGTGCGCTATTAAAGGACAAGCCTTTTACTTTGCTAAATTATTTGGAAGGAACGCGCTTCACCCCTAGCAAACGTGACAAACAAAACTCACCATATAAGCACTTGCTCAAGCCCCGTGCTGGCGGATTATCACTTGCTTTGAGTGCCCTAGGCTCAGAGATCGACGGTATCTTGGACATGACGATTGTCTACCCTGATGGCATACCCACTTATAGTGACTTATGGAAAGGCAACATCAAACGGTTAGGCGTCGATGTGCGTCATATCGAGATACCTGAAGACTTATTTACGGCAATTAAAAATGGTGGTTATGAAACAGATGACACGGTAAAAGCGCAGATGTTTGACTGGGTTGAGCAGGTATGGCACAAAAAAGACCAGCTGATCACAGAGATGCTGGCTGACTTTGAGCATGAAGCTCCGATGAAAGAGGCTTAGTCTACAAACAGATAGTTCAACAGACTGAGTAAATTCTTTATACCAATAATGCTTAGTATTTGATAACCTCGAGGTGTTCTGCGCGTGTACTAATATATAGTAGAGCCTTTTCTGCCAATGGTGTAAAAACACGCTAATACCATGCCTCAAAACGAAATGCGTAATCGTCACCCTATTGAAAAAAAGTGGGCACAGGCTAAGTTTCTACGACAAGGGTGAATAAAGAATAAACTACCTAAACTGTTCAATGATATGAGCTGTGCTAATTTTATTATGGATTGACTATAAGACATGGATAGAAGAAATCGACTATTTTTAGAAGCGGACTTGTGATGTTGTATAAGAAAGGGCTGTATTGATATAGAGCCGTTTATCTGGCTTGAGACGAGGTGATACGTTATATAAATCAGCTAAATAGGTCACTTCATGCTGGCGCTAACCATTCAAATTGATGAGTCAAATTAATAAGCAATCAGGCTCAATCCGTGATTAGCAATCAGCGCAGTGTTATTGATCATAGGTCTTTAGGCATCGTCTGGCTTGTCTCCGATGACTTGGCTGAGATGCCCTGTTTTTAGATATATCGTCGCGCCCTCTCGTCCTGCTGTGATTTGCGCGTACTCACCTGCAGGCAGACGTAACCACCCCCAACGCTGATAGACTCGGTCATCATCTACCAGCTCGCCTGCAATGACTAACAGCTCTGCGCCATTAAGGATTGGCTCATTGAATAACAACTCTCCTGCCTCTATACGTTGCAAGCTCACCTGCTCGACATCATCTGAGAAAAGAGGACAAACGTCACGGTCACCTTGTCGCTGCCAATTGGCGCTATCGTGAGTGTCGATGGCCACATGATGCGCTTCATCAGGTGACATCTGCCGTAGTTTAACGAAAATCACTGCGCCTTCATCACTATAAGGCCTATGACCGGATGCTGGTGGATTGCGCACGTACCAACCTGCCGGATAATGGGTATCGTCTGCAGAAAAAGTCCCTGACAGTACGAGTATCTCCTCGCCGCCGGGATGCAAGTGGTGCGGAAAATAAGAGTTCGGTGCATAACGTACTAGGCTCGTCGCACGAGCCTTCTCTTCACCGATGCGGTCAAGCATCACTCGCTCCACGCCATTCTGTGGTGATTTGACCCACCCGTGGTCTTCAGGTGCTAGCGAAGCACGACGTGAAAAATCTGCATTGATACGCATAAGGGGTTCCAAAGATAGAATGAGTGGCGTCAGCAAGTGAGCCGTTATGAGATATAGATTGGTTATCTAAAATATCGATAACCAACCCTCTTTATGAATATTGCGCTGCTGAGAGCGATACACTGATCGCTCGTGTCTCGAACAAGGCACGGCCTTAATTTAGTGTCGCTTTATCGAAAAACAAGCGACTCATGACAATTTATTAATGCATCCATTAGCGTACCAAAATTACAGGGGATAAGGTACTTGCAATGATCTCTGTCGTTGTACTACCAAGAAACAACTGCTGCCATTTAGAGTGTCCATAAGCACCGACCACCATGATGTCAATATCGTTGTCGACTTGAAACGTTAATAACCCATCGACCGCATCAGAAGCAGACAGATGATGCGCCTCAACGATATAACCTGCATCTTCCAATTTTGCAGCAGCCGCGCTCATGCTTTGCTTGGCGGCTTCATTATAATTGCCGACCATCACGATGTGGCCTTTCAAACCTTTTAACAAAGGGCTTTTTGCGACCATCCATGCCGCTTTTATAGAGGTCTTGCTACCATCAAAAGCAATCATATATGAGCTAGGCTCTTTAAAGGTTTCTGAGCAAATCAGGATAGGGATATCCGATGCGCGAGCTACCGTTTCGATTTGGCTGCCGATATTGATGCGGCTATTTTTGTGGTCTTCGCCGCGGCGTCCCATGACGATCGCGCGATTTTCTTCTTTGAAATACTCGATGCTAGGAAGCAATTTACCATGACGTTGATAAATGCGCACATTGACATCCGCAAAGCTGTCTTTGATATGGCTTTTTGCATCTTGTACTAAGGCGTTGCTATAGCTATTGACGACTTTTGCCCTTTGCTCATCTAGCTGGGACAACTCATCTAATAAGAACTGGCGACTGTTGATCCCTATCGCTCCTGACAGATCTCGTCTCACTGAGGCAGGAATATCACTGACATGCAGCAATCCAACGGGCAAATTCAGTCTGCTGGCATACCATGCGGCATAGTCACAAACCGATTCAGTCACTGCTGAGCCGTCAATACAGGCTAGAATGTGCTGTGATGTTGTCATAATCTGTCCTTAGATATGTTATTTAATCCCATACAGCTTGTTATATATGACCAAGCTATGCCCATTGTTTGAGAGATGTTTATAAAAACTGCTCTCTTAATTTGATGATACCCAATTTGGTCGGTTTCATCCAGCGATGTACACGCTTTTGTAAAATCACAAACGTGCTAGCACTATTATTTTATATAGTTTACAAGAGTATTGTTTTAACACCCCGATGAACTCTGGTCATTGTCTAACCACAAGCGTTAGTAAAGTTTGCTACAATACCTCTTTTAGTATTTATGATGCAGTATTTAAGACTTACGTATCGTTATTTAGGTGATTGAATTATGGCAAAGAACGCCCTACAGGCTCAACTATTAAAGGCTGGATTGGTCGATAGTAAAAAAGCCAAAAAAATCAGCAAGCAAACGCAGCATGCTAAGCGTATTGGCGACTCAGAGAGTTTAGAGACCAAAAAAGCATTGGCAGAGGCTCAAGCGCAAAAGCTTGAGAAAGACCAAAAGCTCAATCAGCAAAAACAGCAAGCTTTAGAAGAAAAGGCGCTGAGGGCTAACATCATTCAAATGATTAAGCAGCATCAGATAGCCGATACGGATGGTGACGTTAGCTATCAATTCGTCGATGCGTCTAAAGTGAAAAAAATATCCATCACGCAAAAGCTATACGATCAAATCGTCGCCGGTCACGTGGTGATTGCACGCTTAGAGGATAGCTACGCGCTCCTGCCGCGCCCACTCGCCGATCGTATCGATACAAAAATGGAAGGGTTTATGGTCGTGTCCAACGATACCGCTGAAGACACGCCAGAAGAAGATGATCCTTACGCCGCTTATGTGATCCCAGACGATTTGATGTGGTAATCTCTCGCCTTTTCATGCAGCGATTAGATAAGCATTCAAACAGCAGCCCTTCATGGAGCATCCGTTCTATGAAGGGCTGCTTTTATTTGTGAGATGCTGATATAAATACCAGACAACGCAGCCCAAGCCCTATACTATAAAGGCAAGCGCTCTGACTGTTATCACAGTCGCGTCATCCATATTCGTATTGCTATGTTAGCGCATACCGCCGTTAGCGCACACCGTCAGCATTTGGATCATAAAGCGATAACGGTCGCCTTCACCAGACTATGAGGCCAGACCAATCATGATGAAAAGAATATTTTTAATACTATTTCTACTGATCGTAGTGGCCAGTTTTTTTTATTTTGATCTCAATCAATTATTGACGCTTGAGGGCTTAAAAGGATTGATGGCGCAGTTTGATGCGTATAAAACGCAGTCGCCATTATTGATTATTGATTATTGGTGGATTATTTTTACTTTATGTGGTCGTCACTGCTCTTTCCTTACCTAGCGCCACTATTTTGACGCTGGCCGCAGGCACGCTGTTTGGCTTAGCTCAAGGCTTACTCATTGCCTCTTTTGCTTCCAGTACCGGTGCAACGCTGGCTTTTTTGACCTCACGTTACCTGCTGCGCGACACTATCAAATCGTTGGGCCCTATCAGTTTACACATGTGGCGTCGCATCAAGGCTGGTACGCAGCGGTTAACGGCTTGTTTGGTCACTTTAAGAAATTCAAGGTCGATTACCGAGTAATTATATGGACGACTTTCATTGATCCAGAAGTCGCTCGCGTGGGTTTGAATGAGCAAGAAGCAATCGGCAAAGGGCATTGATTTTGAAGTGACACGTTATGACTTTAAAGAGTTAGATCGCGCCATTACAGACAGCGTAGCTAAGGATTTTATTAAAGTCATCACCGCGAAAGGCAAAGATAAAACCCTAGGAGTGACGATAGTGGCTGAGCATGCTGGCGATTTAATGAGCGATTTTGTACTGGCGATGAAACATGGTTTGGGGCTCAATAAAATATTGGGTACAATTCATACCTACCCGACATGGGCGGAAGGCAACAAATACGTCGCTGGTGAATGGAAACGCAATCACGCCCCGACACGGTACTGAACTGGTTAGAAAAATACCACACATGGCGGCGCGGTTAGTTAGGCATTTACCGATAAGCAACCTGACTTGCAGAACAGGTTTGGACGCTAGCTATCAATAACGATATTAACAGCTAGGTACGAAGTTCTAAAACAGCCAATAAAACTAAGAGCGACTCAATCAGTCAGCAATTAGAAGACCGCTTGGGCATGACACTTTGCCATCGCGGTCGAGCAGGATTTAAGCTGACAGAGGATGGTGCGGCTGTCTATGAGGCTTGTTTGGGCTTTACCGAATCGGTCGCAAGCTTTCAGCACCAGCTGCACTATATTAAGCAACTAGACTCAGTACACGGTGGACATATTAGGCCTTGCTTAATTGATCAGATGCCCAAGTTTTTTTTATGATGCGCTTAGACAGCGCCTCGCCAGCAGCTACCGAGAAAACCCACTGATACACTTTTCTATCAATGTGCAAAGCCCTGAGAGCATGCTAGAAAAGCTCTTAAGTAACGAGAGTGACATTGGTGTGGGGTATTTTGGTAGCTTTCCGCCGTTACTGACGTTTCAGCCAGCATTTGTCGAAAAACAAGTGGTCTGCTGCGGACGTGAGCATAAGCTATTTTATAACTCAGAAGGATTGACTTTTGAGGATTTAGAGCAGAATTATCCGTGGATAAAAAGGGGCTACGTGGTCGAGCATCATATCAATCATATCCGCCCAAAAACCCTAAGCGCCACCACTTATCACATGGAAGCAACTGCGCAGCTTATCCTTGCAGGCCATCATGTGGGGTACTTACCGCGTGATCTGGCGAGACGATATGAGGGCATGGGAGTGATGAAAATACTCCTGCCCAATGAAGCAAGCTACGACGTCGAGCCCCACTGGGCATATCGGGAAAATCAGCAAAAACAAACCGCTGACTTTCTACATAAAATGATGAACTTGCTATAAAAAGAATACGAATATCACTGCACTGCTACGGACGGTCGTTGATGCTTGAGACCAATGCTTCTAAGCTTACCTTTTTCGCCTACTTCTTTGATGACCAGTGACCACTCATCGTTCACCACAACTGTATCGCCTGAAACGGGTGCGGTACCTAAATGTGAGGTCACATACTCAGCGACTGTCTGCTCCCACATATCTTTGGTACTGTCTGCTTCGGTCGTTTTCAGCGTTTTTACCAAAGGTTTGGCGACCATGGCTTCTGAAAAAAATGGCAAATCTCCGAGTTTTACACTGGGTGATAGCAACCAATCACCATAAAAGTCATCAATAGCCTTACGATCTAACGTTGTGTCATTAAAAATCTTGGCAATTTTGCTCGCATGATTGCCGCGCATGGCGTACCAAACACTATCACCAAATTTTATTTTGGTCTGTTCATCGACGACGACGATTTGTTGACCGCGCACCAGCGCAAATACGCTGATTTCATCAGGGCTAATGCCTTTAGAGATACCCATAGGATGGCGGCCAATAGCAAATGCGCCTGATTGCGCCTCAAACTCGTATAAGGTAATACTCGCCTTATCCGATACCCAAACCTCGTGCTCTTCTTTGGGATCTTTATTGGTTGGAATACGTACCTTAAATAAATTCGCCATAGTAGGAATGGTCGTACCTTGCAGTATCAACGACAACACCACGACCCCAAAGGCAATATCAAAGAGCATAAAGGCATTATCAATCCCTGCCATCACAGGCAAAATCGCAAGGGTAATGGGCACCGCTCCGCGCAAACCAACCCAAGAGATAAATCCAATCTCTTGATCTTTAAATTTAAATGGTTTCACACTAGTATAGACCGCGATAGGACGGGCAACGAAGATCATGAACGCCGCTATCGCCACCGAATAATGCCAGACGTTGAGGACGTTTGATGGCGTGACCAATAATCCCAACACCACAAACAATACCGCTTGCGACAACCATGCAAAGCTGTCCATCACGCGCATGACATGCTCGGTTGAGCGCACTTTGTGATTACCGATGAGCACCCCTGTCAGATACACCGCCAAAAACCCACTGCCGCCGATCAAGTTGGTCGCAGCAAATACCGCCAAGCCCGCTGAGAGTATCAAAATGGCATACATGCCCTCTGCCAGATGTATCTTGGGCAATAACCGAGAGAGCAAATAACCAAAGAGCAAGCCCATGCCCAACCCAAAGCTCAGCTGTTGAAACAGTAAAACCAAAAAGCCAAATGCTGTCTGACCAGCAGGGTCAACGTTTAGAGCAATCAAACCCGTTACTAATAAAATAGCCAAGGGGTCGTTGGCACCAGACTCTAACTCAAGCGTGGCTTGGACGCGGTCGTTGAGCTTGACCCCGCCATTACGCAGTAGAGAGAATACAGCGGCCGCATCGGTTGAGCCAACAATCGCTGCCATCAATAGACCAAAGCGCCAATCAACATCGAGTAGCCAAGTAACAAATACTCCGAGCACCAAAACCGTGACCAGTACGCCCCAAGTAGCCAAGGTAATCGCAGGTTTTAGACCGACCCGAAACGACTTAAAAGACGTACGTAGACCACCATCTAATAGAATACAAGCCAGCGCCGCTTGACCCACAAAATTGGCCAGCCCATATTGAGAAAACTCAATACCCAAGATACCCTGCTCGCCTGCCAACATACCGACGATCAAAAACAGCAATAGCAAGGGCACACCCAAACGCGCCGATAACGTGCTCGCCATGATACTGGCGAAAATAAGTACTGCCCCTACGAGGTATAGGATATTCAAGGTATCCATTTTCTAAAGCCCTGTTTTTTATCGTTATTGCATCAATATTGAATGAAGCATAATAGTACTTGATTGCGAAAATATTTCCGTTATCGCACTGTTATTAGATATCACGCCAGAGAGTTTGTCATCAGCAACGATTGTCAGAGCTATTAACATTGTCAGAGCCATTAACACAAGAAATTTACACTGATTCTATATCGGCATTAAGAGTAACATCTGCGACTAAATTTATAGACAGTATTTCGAAAAAAGTTATCGAATATACCAGCGCGTACCTATGAACTTATGACCTTTGTTTAACTATTTTTTATCCTAACTTTTGACAGTATTTAGGCCTACACAATTAAATTTAAATAGTTACGCTTGACTATATAGTTACGCTTGACTATTTAGCCCTGAATATACTGCCATGTCAGCACCAAAAGAGTGGCAGCTACTGTCCAAGCGACAACGCCTAACAATAATGCCTTATATAAGCTCATATAACTGATGCTAAAAAATACCACCAAGGTATAAATCAAATGCGGTATCACACCCAGCATACTAAATATCAGGGCAACCCTTAAATCAGTAGGACTGCGATCAGTACCAACAATGAAGTGACTGATGAGCGTAAACGTGGGGAAAAGAGGTGCAAGCGCCGCCAGATAAAAAAATCGCGTTTGTGCAAATAATTGAATTGCCAATACCATCAAAGCGCCAATGAGCATTTTTAGCCAGATCATGATGAATCACTCTCCTATTGAGTATGACGGGCTGAACATAGCCCAATCAGCCATCATACTAGAGTCTACAAATTGACATAAGAGGCATCGCTGATTAATTGACCCGTGTGATAAAAAAAACGCAAAAAACCCCATTTAGCTACGCTGCTAAATGGGGCTAGTACTTTTATTAAGAAAGCTTTTACGGATTATTTAATCCTTTTTTGGCTTTAGTGCCGCGCTGATGTCTGCTAGCAATGGGGGTATATCATGCTTATCTGCGATGACCTCAATCATTACTAGCTTATCGGTAGTCTCGGCAGCTTTGTTTAAAGCCGCTTTTAGCTCACCTGCTGTTTCTGCTTTGAGTAGTAAGCTATTCGCTTCGGTTGCGCCAAACGCTTTTGGCATGATCTGCCAATCGCATTTTGGGATATCGTTGTAGTATTGGTTTTCACCATGAATCGCACGCTCTACGGTATAGCCGTCGTTATTGATTAGGACGATGACTGGATTGATACGCTCTTGAATCATGACCGCCATTTCTTGAACCGTCAAGAGCGCCGAGCCATCACCAATCAGTACAACGCTGCGTTTATTCGGTGACGCGATAGCAGCACCTAAGCTGGCTGGTAATGTGTAGCCAATCGAGCCCCACATTGGCTGCCCATAGGAGGCCACCCCTTCTGGCAAGCGTACATCACTGATGCCAAAATAGGCAGTTCCTTGCTCAGAGAACACCAAATTATTACGATCTAAGCAATCAGCAATGATATGCCATAGGTCATCTTGGAGAATCGCCTCATCATCTCTACCCTTCTGCTCATGCGGCTTGACTGGCTCACAAAAAGGCTTTGGTACGATGTTTATACCAGATGTCATGACTTCGTGCAGGGCCTGTAATGCATCTTGCAAGGCAATCGGTGCAAAGTTCTTACCACTAATAGAAGCACGCTCATAATGCAAGTCTACTACTATACTCTCGTCAATATCTTGGCTAAATCCCGCGGTGGTCGTGTCGGTATATTGCACCCCTACTTTGATCAGACATTCGCAGTTTTCTACCGCGTCTTTGACAATGGGACGCGAGGCAACGCCTGCATAAGTCCCAGCCCAGCGCTCGCTGTTTTCATCAAGCAGCGTTTTGCCCCACGATAGCGTGGTATAAGGAATGTCTGTATCAGCAATCAGTGCTTTGAGCTGTGACTGCAACCCCAAACGATGCACCATCAAATCTGCCATGAGCGTCGTGGTTTTGTTTGGTAAAAACTCGGTGAGCGCTTGCTTGAAATCTGCCAATGCCGCTTGACTGGTGATGTCTTCTTGGCTATCAATCAGCTTAGTTGTTGGCGGATAAATAGGCTGACGCGCAACATCAGGTGATAGCAGTAGATAACCTGGGCGATGCTTTTTGAGAATCAATCGAATCACTCGATCAATTTCTGAGGCGGCATTTTCAGGAGTAAGCTGCGCTCGTGCTACCGTCACGGGCTCAACCATCTTAATAAAATGATTAAATACGCCATCGCCAAGCGAATGATGAATACGGCGTTTTGCGTCTTGCAAAGCTGTGCTTGGTGCACCTACGATGTGCAATACTGGCGCGTACTCAGCAAAAGAGCCTGCGGTCGCGTTAATCGCTGATAGCTCGCCTACGCCAAAAGTCGTCACCATGGCGGCAAACCCACGCTCGCGTGCATAACCGTCGGCCGCATAGCCAGCATTTAGCTCATTGGTGTTACCCACCCAGCGCAGCTTATCAGAAGCAAGGACATTGTCCAAAAAGGTTAAGTTAAAATCGCCTGGTACGCCGAATATCTCAGAGGCACCTGCTTCTGCGACACGATCAAACAAATAATCAGCGATAGTATACTGTTGACTCATTTTTCATCCTTATAACTTATCTTCGTAAGTATTGATCATTGTGAATGTAATTAAATCATAATATGTATACCAGCTTATTTATGTATGCAAAGCTTTTGGAATACATATTATAATGAACCGTTATAACACACATTTGTAGATAGAAGACATGCCTATTTTAATAACTTTAACTTTTTTCGTCATAGGTGTTGACACATAAAAAAAACTGCGTATAATACGCCTTCATCATCTGATGATAGTTAATCAAAAGATGAATCAGCGGGATTAGCTCAGTGGTAGAGCATAACCTTGCCAAGGTTGGGGTCGAGAGTTCGAATCTCTTATCCCGCTCCAAATACTTAAAAAGCCTCACTACTCTTTATATGAGCAGTGAGGCTTTTTTTTTGTCCAATTTTCGGGGCTTGTAGAGAGATTCTCGAAATATATTTTTTAATATAGTTAAGTTTATCTACTCAATTAAAAAGCTCATTTTTGGTGCGGTGCCCATTTGGTGCCCAAACCGTGCCCTGCCCTAAAACTGCGAATACTGAATTGCCCCCAACCTAGCTATTTTTAGAGCAGATAAAAATGAAGCGTGGTTTAATATTATGATTAAAAGCTTTTAAATTAGCGAACCTCTACTATAATGAGTTTTCTGGTTAGTATTAACTAAGTTTTAGATGGCTCAATGACAATTAGGAAAAATATTATGGCAAAATTAGAATCAAACATCGAATTAGAAGCGGCGACATTTCGTCGCTTATTGGCTCATTTAGACGAGCGTAAAGATGTACAGAATATTGAGCTGATGAACCTTGCCGATTTTTGTCGTAACTGTTTATCCAAATGGTACAAAGCTGCTGGTGAAGAGCGTGGTATTGAAATCGACTACGAGGATGCGCGCGAGCTTGTTTATGGCATGCCCTACGCTGAGTGGAAAGCGAAGTACCAGCAAAAAGCAACACCAGAACAGTTAGCACGTTTTAACGAAATTGAAGCTACCAAGAACAAAACGAATTAAAACCAACAGTAGTGGCTCAAATAAAAGAGCCACCATGATATAATTATATCGAAGAAGACAATATTGCCGCTAGATTAGCGGCTTTCTATAGATTTGAGTATACTACTAAATCCTATGGTTCCTTGTTTCTGCATTTGACGATCAAGTAGGCGACCGATTAATGGCAACGGTACAATCAATCGACCCTCGGATATCCAAGTCACGTGTGTGGTGCCATCGCCCAAGTCTTTTAAATCAATGACGCCTTTATCATGTCGCATTTTGACAGGTTTAGCTTTTTCGATTTGGTATTGCATATGAGTAGGACGCTCAAACGCTGTAATCCGCTCCCAAAACTTAACAGGTCCCGCTTGAATGCTACGTAAAGCGCCAACACCATTGCGCTCCTCATTACCTTCAGCGACTAACTTAGCAACTCCCACCGCTTTAAATGAGCCATAACTGGCATGGTCGCTCAGTGCTTCAAATACCTCATCAATCGGTTTTTTGACAATGCGTTCTACTTTTATTTTGAACATAATATAATCTCGTTAGGATTAAAGTTATTTCGCTTAGTGCCATTTTAGAAACAAATAAAGCCGTTACACTTCAAAAACTTATGATCGTGAAGAAGCTCGTCCTTTTGAAAGACGCTTACCATCAATACTACTCGACATCATCCAATAGCTTATTTAGCTCATCAACCATTGCGTCATCTATGATGCTGGCTTCAATATAACTTACGATCTCATCTACAGTCGTTAGATCCATGGCCGCAATGCCCAAGCTGGCTAGCTGCTCATTGATTGATTCCAAGCTATCATTATCTTTGGAGTCGTCCAACAACTCTTCTTCAAACCTGCCTCTGACAAACCAATACATTTTTTCTAGCACGGTTTCTTTTTTGGTCAACGTAGAATAGCCATCGCCATAAATGAACAGATTAAAATGATAAGGTATTTCTACATCATTGATGAAGAAGGTACGTTGGCACTCTAGTGTATAGGCCTGAATCTCTTCGCTGTCAGTACTGTCATCATTTTGAGTATCCTCATCATATTCAATCGCTTCCTCTACCAATCCGCCTAGCAACTGATAGCCGCCCACTTTGATTTTGTGATTATAAATGATAGAGGAGTCTGCAATTGCCTCAAAAATAACGGCGCTGACATCTAAAGTATGATTATCAATATCATAAAATGCTTTTAGGGCAGGCAAAAACCCTGTCAGCTCCTCTTCAGGTACTTGAATGAGAAACTGCTGCTCATATATTTTAATCATGTCTTCAGGCGCGTAGGTATTCGCCGTGTCGGTTTCATTTCTGCCAGTGGGCTGTAGTGGTAGGAAATTATATGGATTATCTTTGGTCATTCGAGACTGCCTTTTTGCTTGAGTTAAATTTGTGAAATGTCTGTGTGGCTTAATCTTTAAGAGCCTTAGTACATGATACTTTCTTAATATCACGGCGCTCTAGATTTTATGCGCATATTGTCTCTTATCTAGGCAATTTTAGATAGACAGATATACAAGTTCAATCACTCTGATTTAGACAGACAGGCTAAATAACACAAACTAAAAAGGCATCTCCATACCAGTGACTAGCTAATTTGCTGCCATCCTGAGGTTGCCTGATATTCATCTTGATGCGCAAACAAAGGGTGAGCCTTGGCTTCCTGTAAATTCAGCACGGGGGTCACACAGACATCCGTTGCCGCAAATACGCCTTGCCAATGCTCAAGCGTTTGACTGGCGAATTTTTCCGCCATTGTTTTAGTCGCTATTTGACTCTCAGGCCTATTGGGCATGATGCCAAGCTGCCAATGTACGTCTTTAAGCGCTGGCAACTCCAATACCTCACATAGACCTTGCCAAAATTTCAACTCTAACGAACCAACCGCCATATGTCGCTGGTCAGCGGTTTGGTACAGTCGATAACATGGTAATGCACCGCCTAAAAAGTCATGCTGTGGCATGGGAGCTGTACTTGAAGTATTATTTGAAGCACTATTTGAATTGTCACCTGAAAAACGACTGATTAGCTTACCCGTCGCCTTTGGCATGACCATATGATTGTACAAACTGTGCGTCATGCTAATCGCAATATGTCGTCCTTTTCCGGTACGTTGCGCGGCAAATACAGCAGCCAACAGTGCTATCACTGCTGTATCACTACCACCTGCCAAGTCCGCAAACTGGACATTGGGCATAGCCTGCTCACCCTGAGCTGTTTTTAACTGATCAAGCACACCACTCATAGACATAAAATTAATATCATGACCGGCCTTATCAGACCAATTATGATTTATTTGAGAGCTATTTTTTGGCTCAGCACTTTCTAAGTAGACACCTTCTTTTGCGTAACTGCCTGCGATACCATAGCCAGTAATAGATACCATTACCAGCTTTGGGTTGATGACATGCAGGGTTTTAGTATCTAATCCCATTTCTGCTAAGACACCTGGGCGAAAGCTGTCTAGCATCAGGTCAGCTTCTTTGAGATGTGCCTTAATAGCTTCAATCGCTTCGGGATCATGAAAATCATGCTTTTCAGTCGTCTTACCGTGGTTCAAAGCTGCGAATAACTCACCAAATACGCGAGCAGGATCACCTTGTTTGGGTTCGATTTTAAGAACGTCCGCACCCAAATCCGCAAGCAGGCGCGTGGCAAATGGCCCAGGTAGGTTACGAGTCAGATCGATCACTCGTAACCCTTGTAGACAATCTGCCATTTGATCATGATTTGATAAATGCGTATCAGTCATCGGAGAACGCCTCGCCTTTGGCTGCCATGTCTAACAATATCTGGGCAGGCTCAAACCGTTCACCATATTTCGCAGCCAGCTCACGACTCCGCTTAACAAATGCACTCACGCCCATTGCATTGATAAACTGTAGCGTGCCCCCGTGCTGCGGTGCAAACCCCCAGCCAAAGATAGACCCTATATTGGTGTCGGCAACTGAGCGCACGACGTTTTCCTCATAGCATTTGGCAGATTCATTGGCTTGAATAAACATCAAACGATCAACCAAATCTTGCTGCGACGGTTGCTCTGACTTTGGCGGATATAAGTTTATCAACTCAGGCCATAGATGCTTATCACCGTCTTCTGGATAATCATAAAACCCTTTGCCATTTTTCTTGCCCTCGCGCCCATGCTCATTGACCAGCGTCTTTAGTATCTCGTAAGAAGGGCGCACAGCAACGGACTTGCTTTCGGCTGCCATATCTACCTGCTGTTGCTCGCTGACATGCAACGCTAGGCTTAACGACACTTCATCTTGTAATGCTAAGGGCGGCATCGGCATACCTGTTTTTAGTCCGGCAACTTCGATGCTACGCGGATGCACACCCTCTCCTAGCATTGCGATACCCTCTGATACATAGGTGCCAAATACCCGCGAGGTATAAAAGCCGTGACTGTCATTGACGACGATAGGCGTTTTGCCTATTTGCACAACATAATCAAAAGCTTTGGCCAACGTTTCATCATCAGTTTGCGCGCCTACGATAATCTCAACGAGCGGCATCTTATCTACTGGCGAGAAAAAATGCAGACCGATAAACTGGTTTGGTCGTGTACTGGCTTTTGCTAGTCCAGTAATCGGTAATGTTGAGGTATTAGACGCATAAATAGCCGTGTTTGAAATCACTGCTTCACTCTGCTGGGTACATTTAGCTTTGATTTCTCGATTTTCGAACACCGCTTCGATGATGAGATCACAATCAGCTAAATCATCGTAAGAGACGGTTGGCGTGATACGTTTTAGGAGAGCTTGTTTTTTCTCTTCGGTAGCGCGCTGTCGGCTGATGGCTTTATCCAAAATATTAGCAGAGTACGCTTTGCCTTTTTCTGCATTGGCAATTTCCGTGTCCAATAACACGACATCTATACCTGCTTTGGCAGTGACATAGGCGATGCCAGCGCCCATCATGCCAGCCCCCAAGATACCGACTTTTTTGGTTTGGGTCTGCTCAAACCCTTGAGGTCGAGACTGACCTTTTTTGATGCTATTCAGCTGCGTCCATAAAGTGTTAATCATGTTTTTAGATTCAGTTGACAGTACGCAAGCGGCAAAATAACGCGACTCGATCTCAAGCCCTGTATCGATATCCACTAGGCATCCTTCAAACACACAAGACATAATATGAGTAATCGCTGGATAGTTGCCGTGAGATTTTTGATTGGCCATGGCTGGGGCGATAGAGAATATCGGTACAACGCTAGGATGCTTACTATCGCCGCCAGGAATTTTAAAACCCTTCTCATCCCATGGCTGCTGAGCGCTTGGATTGTTTTGAATCCAGTTTTTTGCTTGCTTCAGCATATCTGCTCGATCAGTGGCTATTGCATCAATAAGTCCAATATCTTTTGCCGCTGCTGGTCGCAATTCTTTGCCTTGCGTCATCAGCTCCAGTGCTACTTGAATACCGACCAACCTTGGTAAGCGCTGAGTACCGCCGCCGCCAGGTAACAAGCCCAGTTTCACCTCAGGCAAACCAAGCTTGGTCTTAGGCATGTCAATGGCAATACGATAATGACAGGCAAGTGCCAACTCTAAACCACCGCCTAATGCGGTTCCTGTCATAGCAGCGACGACGGGTTTACCTGAGGTCTCAAGCGTACGCAAACTCCCTTTTAATTCCTCGGTCAATGTAAATGCTTGCTCCGCTGTCTCTATCTGGTTCAATTGATCAATATCTGCGCCAACCACAAAGGTGTCTTTGGCCGATGTGAGAATTAAGCCTGTGGCGGCGTCATCATTGATAAAACTATCAACTATCGTGGCGAATGCCTCCGTAAAGCCATCACCAATGACATTCATTTTGCGTTTGCTTTGGTCAATCGTAACGGTGACGACACCCTCGTCATCACGCTGGGCGGAGAAGTCATCTAATGCGTTAATGGCTATTACGCTATCTACTGTTTGGTTATTTGTCATCATTTTTATCCCTTAAATGATTCTTTGTATATTGCGTTTTAGTCTAATTGGTTTTCAGTCTATTTTAGAGAAAGGTTAAACACGCTCGATAATAGTGGCAATTCCCATACCACCGCCCACACATAGCGTAATCATAGCAGTCTGTAAGTCGCGGCGTTCCAACTCATCAAGGACTGTCGTCATTAGCATCGCGCCCGTTGCCCCAAGCGGATGACCCATAGCGATTGCACCACCATTGACGTTGACAATATCAAGCGAGATTCCAAAATCATCAGCGGTATTCATCGGCACAGCAGCGAATGCTTCATTAATCTCCCAAAGGTCTATGTCAGAGGCTTGCATGCCCGCTTTATCGAGGGCTTTTTGGCAAGCTGGCGTTGGACCTGTCAGCATAATGGCAGGCTCTGAACCAATGACTGAGGCCATTGTGATTTTGGCGCGTGGTTTTAGTCCTGCTTTTTGCCCAGCCGCCGCGCTACCGACCAAACAAATCGCCGCCCCATCAACGATGCCAGAAGAATTACCCGCATGATGCACATGACTCACGGTTTCAATCGTGGTGTATCGGTCTAATATCACACTATCAAAGCCCATTTTTCCCGGCATAATAAAAGAAGGTTTAAGACCCGCTAAGGTTTCGACATTGGTATTAGGACGGATGGTTTCGTCTTTATCCAATAGCATCATGCCATTGATATCGGTGACAGGGACAACAGATTTGTCGTAATAGCCGTTCTCCCAAGCCTTTGCTGCGCGGCGATGTGATTCAGTGGCAAAAGCATCGACATCGCTACGGCTAAAGCCTTTAAGCGTTGCAATGGTATCCGCGCCCACCCCTTGCGGTACGAAATGCGTCGCTTCATTCACACGCGGATCCATGTACCAAGCACCGCCATCAGAGCCCATCGGCACGCGGCTCATTGACTCCACACCGCCTGCCACTACCATGTCTTCCATACCTGACATGATCTTGGCCGCTGCCAGATTAATAGACTCCAGACCAGAGGCACAAAAACGAGACAAGGTAAGACCTGCCACACTTTGTGCCCAACCAGCATCAATGACGGCGATACGCGCAATATCAGAGCCTTGCTCGCCCACTGGGGTCACGCAGCCAAGCACCACATCATCGACCAAACTGGTATCCAAGTTATGACGCTGCTCCATCTCCTTTAATAAGGTACGTGTCAGCCAGATTGGTGACGCCTGATACAAAGCGCCGTCCTTTTTTCCTTTGCCGCGTGGCGTGCGGATAGCATCATAAATGTAAGCAGTCTCAGTCATAAAAAATCCTTTTTTTATTTTTTAAATAAACAATAACTATTGTAATCTTATAATATAAGCGTTTACATAAAGCGTGAAGCCAGCTCTTTCATAATCTCATTGGTGCCGCCATAGATTTTTTGCACGCGCGCATCAGCATATAAGCGGGCGATAGGATACTCGGTCATATAGCCATAGCCACCAAACAGCTGCACGCATTCATCGATTACTTCGCACTGTTTTTCGGTGACCCAGTATTTGATCAATGACGCATGCGGTACAGACAGTTTGCCATCTAACATCGCATCGACTGCCGCATCACACATGGTACTGGCAGCGAGATAATCGGCATAGCATTCAGCCATCTTAAAACGCGTGTTTT
Organism: Psychrobacter sp. AntiMn-1; assembly: GCF_001854065.1. NCBI lineage: Bacteria > Pseudomonadati > Pseudomonadota > Gammaproteobacteria > Moraxellales > Moraxellaceae > Psychrobacter > Psychrobacter sp. AntiMn-1. Next base: position 836,991 of record NZ_CP012969.1, read on the forward strand.
GAAACTTCCAAATAGGTTTGCCAAAGGCTTCACGGCCCTTTACATAATCTAGTGTTAGATTGATAGCCAGCTTCATCGAACCGACCCCTGATAGCGCAATGATGAGGCGCTCACGTGGCAACTCCTGCATCATCTGTATAAAGCCCATGCCTTCCACCGTACCCAGCAGGTTGGTTTGCGGTACACGGACATTGCTAAAGAAAAGCTCTGAGGTGTCTTGAGAGGTCAGGCCAATCTTATCGAGATTGCGCCCACGTTCAAACCCTTCTACGTTGTCCGTTTCTACGATGATAAGTGAGACACCTTGTGCGCCTTTTTCACGATCTGTTTTGCATGCTAATAAGATAAGATTGGCGTGCTGCCCATTAGTGATAAAAGTCTTAGAGCCATTGATAATGTAATCATCACCGTCTTTTACTGCATAGGTTTTGATGTTTTGTAGGTCGGAGCCAGTGCCAGGCTCAGTCATGGCGATAGCGCCGATATATTCGCCCGTTGCCATTTTTGGTAGCCATGCTTGTTTTTGTGCTTCAGTACCATGGGCTAAAATATAAGGCGCGACAATACCTGAATGCACCATACCGCCAAATCCTGACTGATTGGCCTCAGTCTGTGCGTAGATAAGCGCGGCTTCGTGACCGAAATCGCCACCACCGCCGCCATACTCGCTTGGTATTGCCGCACACAAAAATCCCATCTCGCCTGCCTCTTCCCACGCATCGCGATCGATCATGCCATTTTTGCGCCACTGCTCATCCTTTGGCTCCCAAGATTGAAACATTTTTAAGGCACTGTCGTATACCATCTCATGCTCTTCAGTCATCCAGTTTGGGGTAAATTTTTCGATACTCATGATGTCTATCCTTGACAAGGTTGAATGAATAACAGCTATATCCAAGTCATTTTTTAAATTATGGTAATTTATATTACCGTTATAGATATGCCATAAATTCTTTGTATTTATTAATATACGAGTCTTATACTAGGCTATGAAAAACCACTTCGCAATCCATTAAATAAAAATGGTAATTCAAATTACTCATTAATTTAATGATGAGAATTAGTCAGCAATTTATTCAGTTGGTAGGACATATCAAATAGCTAATACTTTAAGAAGCGATAAATATGAAAACCTTTAATCAGTCAGATAGCCCCACGCAAACGCGATCGCTAGCACCCCTATCCGATATGCGGCCCGCAACTTTGGATAAAATTGAGCAAGCCGTTCGTAAGGTCTTTGCAGGATTTGACGCTAATGAGGTGACGATGGCGCAGATTGCAAAGTCTGCAAACGTTTCCTTGCAAACGCTCTACAAGTACTTCGGGGACAAGCAAACGCTGTTTTATACCATTATGGATATTGTGCTCGGCAGATTAGCCGCTCGCATCATGGATCATCTGCAAGGGATTGATAGCGTACAAGATCGTCTACGTAAGACGCTGTGGGTCTGCTTTGATTTTGTAGACTCGCATCCAGATGCGGTGATGGTGCTGTCTTCTGTGTCGGCCTCGCGTATACGTAATATCGCAATCTATGAAAACAAAGAGTTAATTGGCGCGTTTTTGGCGGTATTAGAAGATGGTCAAAATCGTGGGGTGCTCAATGACACTGTCCCACTGCACATACTCTTCGATGTGTTTATGGGATTTATTAGTCGACTTGGCTTAATGCATACCATTCGCCAAACAGAGACGCCATTAAATGCAGAGTTTGATGCGCTATTTGTAATTTTATGGCGCGCCATCTCTAAACCTGAAGCATTAAACAAAAAATTTAATGCAAAGAACCAAAAAGCCCCACGATATGAACTGACCCCCGAAACTTGGACGGTTTAGTTTATACCAAGGACTGAGTTCTGTACTGCACAGGGCTCAGTCCTTTTAGTTTGAGTTGAATACGCTCATTATTGTAATAATGCATATACTCATGAATCTGTTGTTCTAACTGCTCAATCGATTTTGGTTTCTCAATATAAATCGTCTCGCACTTCAGCGTACCAAAGAACCCCTCCATCAGCGCATTATCCAAGCAGTTGCCTTTTCTGCTCATGCTTTGCTTAATACCGTGCTGTTTAAGCGCCTTACTGAACGGTCTCATCTGATAATGCCAGCCTTGATCTGAATGCAGCATTAAACGGTTGTTCTGGTGCGTATCTATCTTATCTAACGCCTTATCTAGCATCTTGCTAACCAAATCATAGGTAGGTCTCTTTGAGAGCGTATAGCTGATGATCTCATTGTTATAACAATCGAGTATCGGTGATAAATATAGCTTATGATCACCTACCTTAAACTCAGTAATATCAGTGAGCCAGCGTGTGTTTGGTCTATCTGCATGAAACTGACGCTTTAAATAATTCTTTGCAATTTTGCCTTGTACACCTTTATAAGAGCGATATCTTTGTCGTCGAATCCGTGCACTTAAGTTTAAATGACGCATAAGCTTAGCGATGAGCTTGTGATTGTAATGGCTACCTAACTGCTTTAGCGCTGCCGTTATTCTACGATAGCCGTACCTGCCTTTATGCTGGTGATACAGCTTAGTAATACGCTGTTTTAAGTCAGCATGTTTATCTTTATCACCAAGCTTTTCTCTATGATAGTAAAAGACGCTTTTAGGCATACCAGCGGCTTTAAGTAAGTCAGATAAACAGCAGCGCTCTCTTAGTCCTTCGATGAGCCTTGCTTTTTGCCTGCTTTTTCCTCCGCTTTGAGCAAGGCATCGAGCTTTTTTAGGTAGGCAACCTCTGCACGTAAGTACTCATTCTCACGCTTCAATTCTGCTAAGCTTTTTTCATCCTCTGGTTTGTCTGTAATGAAGGGTTTGCTCATGACGGTTCTACCTTTAGGTTTGGAGATGAGTCCAGATATGCCTTCTAGTCGATACGCTTTATGCCAGTGACTAATAAGCGCCGGTGAGCTGATGTTATACCTTAAAGCAACTTCCAATTGACTTAAGCCTTGGCTAAGCATCGTTGTAATGACTTTGTGTTTAAACTCGTGACTATAGTAAGCTTTGCTGGTCTTTGGTTTGATAGCTTCAATACCACCGCTTTGATATTGCTTAACCCATTTGATAACTATCTTATTATCTAGGTTAAATTCCTCAGCTGTAGCACGACCAGTATGTCCTTGCATATAGTATGCGATGACTTCAAGCTTAAAGTCTAGATCGTAGCGCATAAAAATACCCCATAAGTTGTGTCCAACTTATGGGGGGCAGTTCAGATAAAGTGAGGCTTTTTTATACTGAGTCTTCTAATTTATACTAAGGCTTCTTAGTCGATGAGCTTAGATTATTATACTCTTCATATACTCACAGCATTTTAGATACTGCTGGATTTTGGTAAGCCATAATCTGCATGATCAACCACATGGTTGTTTTGTTCAATCGTCAGTCGATAACCTTTGATAACACCATCGTATGGCAAACTGCCCTCATACTGCTGATAATGCTCGCAGATGCTGTCTTGAATCACTGATTTACGTTGAGCATCGTCTAATTTGGCAAATCCATCTGGGAGAGGTATGTGAGCCAAACGTGCAGCATTACCACGAGACACCCAATTATCGACACTCGTAAAGGTAAAATCCACTTGCGCTCGTAAGCTATATTTAGGTAGCGTATTAGAGTGGTTCGTCAAGTCATTTTTAATCTGAGCAATATCTTCTGCGAATGGTTGATACGGTATCTCAAGCACGACAAATAGCTTTGCCAAAAACTCATCAGCGGTAAAGTATTTGTCCATATAGCTGCTATCAAGTCCAAGATACCTATGCGACAGTACATGGCGCAGGCGGTCACAGGCAGGAATGGTATGCTTGATAGGATAACCCATGGCGCTGACAATATCTTGCGAACGTAGCTCAAGTGTGGCTATCTGATTGATCGCATATTGTGCTAAGAGATGGCGTGGGTGATAACGGCGGGTATATTGAGATTGGTTGGCAATGTGGCTCATGATATTGAACACCTTAGACTCCTATAACTCCGACGAAAAAGGTTGATATACGCCCAAATGGGCAAAAAATCAGGCACAAATGAGGTTGTCGGAGTACAGGCTCATGCGCTTTACCAAGGTTATTTTATATCGTGCTGGAAGTTGCAAGGTTTATTACGCTGCCATGAAACGGTTGTCACGGACGGCAATAACAAAACTGTTAAACCCACGATAGATCGTTCAATGATGATAGCACAACAGATAGCAGAAAATAAATACCGATATGTTTACTTATTAGAACTCTTGCAAAAGTACCAGTTCATTGACTTCCACTGACGGAGTTACAAGGGCTGACGATGACTTATGCAAGAAGTCTATTTTTCAATAGTAAATGGTTAGGTTTTTAGATTAAAAAAACTAGGGCGTGTTGAACATTCGACCATGGCACTGACAGCGACTATTTTTTAGGCGACTCGATGTTAAAAATAATAAGTTTAGTCACTCTAAGCGCTTATTTTTTACGATGAAGCGGCAAAAAAGAGTCCTGTCCCCTGCTTTTATCGTTGGGGCTGATGCTAAAATTGCCCCATACTGCGTTACAAATCTCGCTAAGGCATCTGCATTATCGTCGCTTTGTGCCTTGTCTGGAACCATTTTAGCGATCAGCAGTGCCTATTTGCAAATGTTCAACACGCCCTAATATTGAGTTTTATTTTCCTATATCTATTGCGTATTTTTATTAACTCTCTTTTCCTAGGCCTTTCATGCTGAGCTTTAGGTTAACAATCCTTATCAAAAAACATCTTTTACAATCGACTTTGGCTTGCTATCTTGCCTCGCGACGCTTGTATTCCAAGAATACCTGCCCCACCTTGACTTGTCACCCGCTGTATTAGGGCGTGTCCCTATTTTAAAAATGGTGATAAAGATAATATAAATCGCAGACAAACAAGGAAAGTAGCTGGCTAATATCGAGATATTGACTAGCTATTTGACGCCGTTTGTCAAAGATTTAGCCATTTTTAGCCCATTTAGTGATAAACGTTTGAATTAGGGACACGCCCTAGCACCTGCTTTGTATTGGATTTTATGACACATAACCTTGAGGCGAGCGCGAACGCTCGCCGAACTCAGTATTTTCAAGTATTTTTGATGGGCGTTAGTGCCTTTATTATGAACACCACAGAATTTGTCCCTGTGGCGCTATTGAGCGATATCGCCCAAGATTTCTCTATTACCACAGCAGAAACGGGCTGGATGTTGACGCTCTATGCTTGGATTGTGGCAGCGATGTCATTGCCGCTGATGCTATTGACCAGTCGATTTGAGCGCAAACGGTTACTCTTAGGACTGTTTGCCGTCTTTATTGCCAGTCATATGCTATCTGTATTTGCATGGAGCTTTGATGTACTGCTCATTAGCCGAGTTGGGGTTGCGCTGTCGCATGCGATATTTTGGTCCATTACAGCAGCAATCGCCATACGTGTGGCACCCGAAGGCAAGAAAGCCATGGCGCTGAGTGTGCTCGCAACTGGGACGTCGCTTGCAATGGTACTCGGTGTGCCGTTGGGACGGTTGGTTGGTCAATGGTTTGGTTGGCGCGCGACATTTGGCGGCATTGGTGTCATTGCGCTTGTCGTCTTTATTTTGCAAGCGAAACTATTACCTACCTTACCAAGTATGTTTGAGGGATCTTTTAGAAAGATTCCAGAACTACTCAAGAACCCCTTACTAGTCTGTCTATATTTGCTTATCTTGCTCGTCTTTACCGCACACTATACGGCCTACTCTTACATAGAACCCTTTATGCGTCAGGTCGGTAATATCAGCGAAAACGCAGCTACTTTTGTGCTACTACTGTTTGGGGCAGCAGGCATTGTGGGCAGTGTGATATTCAGTCGTTGGGGTGATAGATATAACACCCAATTGATGCTGGTATCTACGATATTAATACTTGTCTCTATGCTGACATTGCTGTTTGTCGTGACCTCGGTATGGGCGCTTAGTGTTAGTGCACTGCTATGGGGCGCGGCACTCATGCTACTGATTATCTCAATGCAGGCAAAAGTCATCATGGTCGATGTCAATGCACAAGACATGCTGATGGCGATGTTCTCAGGTATTATCAATTTAGGTATTGGAACAGGCGCTTTGTTTGGTGGCTATGCAGTGACGCATATCTCGATATCAAGCGTGGGTTATGTCGGCGCGGCTATTGCGAGTATCGCTCTGCTCCTAATGTTATTTATGATAAAACGCTTCCCTGAGTTGAGTCGGCGACTTGGCTAAGTGTAATCTATCTATTGATACCGATGCTTTGTGAAGGATTAAAAGTAGTGATGTATGTAATAAAATGGTTAGGTAATAGTACAGCCTTGCAAGGCTTGCTAGATTTCTTCTAAGGATATAGTCGAACCACTATTGAAGTGTTACAGCGTTAGACTCGTTTAGCCTACTACTGTGGTACTTGCAATCGTCTGCCTTGTACCACTTTTAATATTGATTGACTATACAAAAGTTGTAAAAATAAGACAATATTCTTTTGATGTTGTAATCAAAATGATTGCTAGCCTTCTAAAAAATAGTTACACTCCATTGACAATCTATTACATTAATGACAAGGATGTCGCTATGCCCCGTAATACCGCTCGCTCCATAGTTGGTCATACTACTCTCAAAAATTTTAACAAAAGCATGCTTGCCATCAGCCTATCTATCGCTGGTATTTATCACGCAAATGCTTATGACAGTGTCACCTTTTTTGGCGACAGTTTAACGGATGGCGGATATTTTAGCCCCCTCACTCAAGGTGCGTTTGGGCTTGAAGAGTCAGGTCAATTTACTACTAACCCTGATAATACATGGGCAGCGTCATTCGCTGAACAACTAGGTACTACTGCTGTCGCCAATACTTATGATGGTAGTCAGACAGGTAATAATTATGCAATTGGTGGTGCAAGAGCAGGCGTAGATGTCACTGCTTTTGGTATTCCGGTGGCCTCTGCCAATAGCCAAGTTAATAATTATATTGATAATAATCAAGTAGATCCTAATGGACTTTATGTCGTGTGGGCAGGTGCAAATGACTTGCTTGCGGCGGCTGAAGATCCTGCTAATGCCCAAGCTACGATACTTGGCGCAGTAGCGAGCCAGGCCGAAACAATTAATACACTAAAAGACAATGGCGCAAACTACATTTTAGTACCTAATATTCCTGATATCGGTCTGACGCCTAGAGCTATTGATCAAGGGCCTGTGGCACAAGCGCAAAGTACTGGCGCTACTAGTCTATATAATCAATTTATGCTTAGTGCTGCAGCAAATACTGGGGCAAATATCATACCGCTAGACACTTTTAGCTTATTACAACAAATCGCTAGTAATCCTACGGCTTATGGATTTACTAATATGACCACGCCAGCCTGTACTGAAGACTTGGTTACTGATAGCTCACTATTTTGCGGGTCAAGCAATCTAGAAACACCTGATGCCAACGAAACCTACTTTTTCGCTGATGGCATTCACCCGACCGGTCAGGCGCATCAAATGATTGCTGACTATGCAAATGCTGTTGTCACTGCCCCCAGCCTAATCGGTGTGCTGCCACATATTGCAACGACAACCGGACTTGCAACCAATGAGCGCTTACAGTCACACGTCAACCAAATCCAAAGCAGTGAGCAAAAACCTGCCCGTACACTATGGGCTGTCGGTGAAGTCGCCAATCAAGACATTGCAGGGTTTGATGGTGATAATAATACCCAAGTATTACTTGGTGTAGATTTTGCTCATCCTAATTCAGCCAATGCCGTGACAGGCTTATACGGTAACATCACCCAAAAAGACTTTGAAAACTCAGATGTCGGCACAGGTTTAAGTGATATTGATCTGGGAGAAGTTGGTTTTGGTGTCTATCATAGCAACAAGTTTGGTGGTTTACAGATAAATGGTGCTGCAGGATTTGGCAACATGGATGTCGATGTCACACGTGCTGTCACACTTGGTAGCAACCAACAACAGTTCAAGTCAAATGCTGATGGTAAACGTTATTATGCCAACCTGCAGGCAGGCTACCCATTGCAGGTAAGTAATATTGCCGTCACACCTTATATCGGTGCAACAGCGAGCCGCGTAAAAATTGACGGACTCAAAGAAAAAGAGATGTCTGGCGTTGCCATGCAGTTCGATGAGCAGAAGTACTCTACGACATACGGCAAGATTGGTATCAAAGCCAATCATACCTTGATGGAGAACCTCAACTTATTTGGTGATATTCATTATCAAAAGCAGCTGAGTGACAATCGCAAAGCGGTAACAGCAAGTTTGAATACGCTATCTAATATTAGTTTTGAGACACCTATGGTCGAAACTGATGATGATAACGTTGCCATGACACTTGGAGTGTCTAGAAGCTTTGGTCTATTAAACGCTAATGCTGGTGTCACACATTCACAAGGTGATGACGATGACTCAACCATCCTATTTATTGGACTTAATGGCGCATTCTAAATAACTATTTAATCTAGCATAACGGTATAGGTGATAATTTCTCGCCTATACCACTATAAACTCAAAAACCGCCATAATCTACGATGACTTTTGCTGTATAGCTGTTGTGTCGCAAAACCTCTCAATGACAAAAGCTAGTATCACAAATTCTCTAGAAATCTACTTTACCGCGTAAAGCTTTGGTTTTGCCGCGCTGGGTTTTTTGATCCACCCGTTTGCGTTTGGCATTCCGACTTGGTTTGGTGGGCCGTCTGGTTTTATTGACATGCGTGGCTTTATTGATAAAGCTTTGCAGCCGTTCAAGCGCATCGATTTTATTGCGCTCTTGCGTACGAAACTGCTGTGCTTTAATGATAAGTACGCCCTCTTTGGTGATACGGCTGTCTTTACTGTCTAGCAATCGTTGTTTGTACGCATCGCTTAGGCTTGAGGTGTGAATATTAAAACGTAGATGGATGGCAGAGGAGACTTTATTGACATTCTGCCCGCCTGCGCCTTGTGCGCGTATGGCACTAATCTCTACCTCATTATCATTGAGGCTAATCTGGTTATTGATAAAAATCATAATGTGCTTTTATATACGAGTAGATATGGCTCATAATAAAGCATTATAGCTTTGCCTGCTACTTTGCTAATAACCGCTGCTTCTCCAAAAGTTGACGACTGCGCGCAATCACTGGCGCATCGACCATCTCGCCATCTATTTTAAACACCGCTTGCCCGCTTTTCTCATACTCTTCTATCACCCGCGTTGCAAACGCAAGCGCTTTGTCTATCGGCTGCAAGGCTTGTTGCACAGTGGCAACTTGCTTAGAATGAATGCATAACATCCCTGCCATACCCATTTGTGACCACAAATTTACTCGATTACTTAACCCTGACTCATCTTTAAAATCAGGATAAATCGTATCGATTGGCGGCGATAGCTGATGTACTTTTGAGGTCAAAATAAGCTGATAGCGAATCTGATTGGCAACTATCTCGGCTGATGGCGTCCCTACTTGTACTTGTAGATCATTACACAGATCCAAAAACCCATAGCTAAAAGCGGCCAAACCTACTGCTTTTGCCATGCTATCGATTTGGTATAGCCCGATGGCACTCTCTATCAAAGCGATTACAGGTAAACCTGTCAGCTGATGTATGCTGTCGATATCTTCGGCGCGCTCGGCCTTAGCCAATAACACACCAGCCAAGTTAGGCATTCTCTGACAAAGCACGATGTCTTTGAAAAACTCCTCACTACCCGCTTGATTGATACGCAGCCAAATGGGCCGATAAGTTTGCTTTGCATTTTGCTCATCGTAGTAGTTTTTTAATGCGTCTCGAGCCGCCGCTTTGTCTTGCTTGGCAACGGCATCTTCTAAATCCACAATCACGGCATCTGCGCCACTAGCAAAGGCTTTTTCTATCCTATCGATGCGAGTCGCTGGCACAAATAGCCATGTTTTATTTTGAGAAATAGTATTTATTTTATGATTGGTCAATGAGTCCATATTTGACTCCTTTTGGTTATTTAAATTAATTATGCCACGGTATAGCCCATTTTTACTTCGCACTAATAGTCTATTCAATGACAAAGTAGGAAGAGTAGCTATGCAATTCATTAAAAATGAAAACAAAAAAACCGCATGAAAATTTATCTCATGCAGTTTTAAACAATTACTTTCTTATCTAACCTATGTCTTATAGATTAGCTAATTAAGCCAGCATACCACCATCGACAACGATAGTCGCGCCTGTGGTATAGCTTGAAGCGTCCGACACCAGATACAGCACCGTACCTGCCATTTCATCAGGCTCTGCCACTCGCCCTAGCGGGATCGAATGTAGCGCCATTTTTAAGACCTTATCATTGGTCGTTAGCGCTGAGGCAAACTTGGTATCCGTCAGGCCTGGTAATAACGCATTCACACGGATATTAAGTGGACCACATTCTTTGGCAAAGGCCTTGGTCATGCTAATAACTGCCGCTTTAGTGATTGAGTAAATGCCTTGCTTATCACCTGCCACCAGTCCATTGACTGACGCGGTATTCAATATAACACCGCCGCCTTGCTCTTTCATCATTTTGCCAGCGGCTGTTGACATAAAGAAGTAACCACGAATGTTGACCTCCACCGTTTTATCAAAAGCGGCTAAGTCTGTATCTAAAATATGGCCATAATACGGGTTGGCTGCAGCGTTATTGACCAAGATATCAATTTGACCAAACTCACTTTTAATATGCTCAAAAATCGCGTCAATTTGCTCCATATCTCCCACATGACAGGCAAAGGCACTGGCTTTATGACCGTCAGATTTGATGCTATCTGCGACTGCTTGGCAAGCATCGATTTTGCGGCTAGAGACAATCACGTGTGCCCCTCTTGAGGCCAGCAGACGAGCAATAGACTCTCCAATACCGCGGCTCGCACCTGTCACTAGGGCAATTTTACCGGTTAAATCAAATAAATCCTTCATCACTATTCCTTATAGTTTTAAATATTCTAGACGTTTTTCGCACAAATTATGCCAACATGCCGCCATCCAAGGTAAAGGCATGGCCATTCATAAAGCTGCTCTCGTCGCTAGCGAGCCATGCAATCGCGGCAGACACCTCGTCCACCTCACCCAAACGGCGCAGCGGACTGGCTTTGACGGTTGCTTGCTGTGCGCGTTCATTCATGGCTGCCATGGTATTGCGTACCATTGGCGTATCAATAAAGCTTGGACAGACTGCATTAAAACGGATATTGGCGCGGGCGTACTCGTGGGCTGCCGACTTGGTCAGACCCATCACGCCATGTTTGGCGGCACTGTAAGCCGATAACATGGGCGCAGAACGCAGACCAGCGATAGACGCCACATTGATTACATGACCACCGCCATTCGGTATCATACAATTGACAGCGGCACGCATGCAGTGCCAGACCCCTTTTAGATTGACGGCGATATTGCGATCAAAGTCCTCATCACTCAGCTCATGCATGGGCGAAGGCTTGTGGTCGATACCCGCGTTATTGACCACCACATCTAGACCGCCTAGCGTCTCTACCGCAAAGTCAAACAACGCACGCACTTCATCACCACTGGTCACGTCTACTTTTTTGAAGACGATACTGTTGCCCGCATCTCGGCCTTGCTGGGCAACAGACTCACCCATCTTTTCTGCCATATCACCGATCACGACTTTTGCGCCGCGACTGGCCAGTAGCAGCGCGCTTGCCGCACCAATGCCTGATGCGCCGCCTGTGATCAAAATACGCTTACCCGTTACATCTGATGCAATTCCGTTTGTATTCAGTGTCATGAGTTATTCCTCTACTTTAAGTACCAGTTTGCCGAAGTTTTCACCGTTAAAGAGCATCATAAGCGTATCAGGGAATGTCTCAATCCCCTTAACGATATGATCTTTTACTTTGATGTCGCCTGACTGAATCCAGCCTGCAATCTCTTTCATGGCGATTGGATATTCTTTGATATTATCAAACACCACAATGCCTTCCATACGGGCGCGGTTGACCAGGAGTGATAAATAGTTCGATGGGCCTTTGACGGCTTCCGTGTTGTTGTATTGACTGATCGCACCGCAGATGACGATACGCGCATGTAGGTTTATTTGAGTAAGTACGTCATTTAAAATGTCACCGCCAACGTTATCAAAATAGACATCGACGCCATTTGGACAAGTTTGCTTCAAGGCTTTTTTGACGTTTTCGTTTTTATAATCGATCGTTGCATCAAACCCAAGCTCATCAACTAAGAATTTGCATTTCTCGCTACCGCCTGCAATACCAACGACGCGGCAGCCTTTGATTTTGGCAATCTGACCGACCAAACTACCAACGGCACCCGCAGCACCAGATACCACAACGGTCTCGCCTGCTTTTGGTTGGCCTGTTTTGAGCAAACCAAAATACCCTGTCATGCCCGGCATCCCAAGTACGCCTAAATAATAAGGTAGCGGTGCAAGATTTGGATCAACTTTATGCAATCCTGTGCCGTCACTGACCGCATATGACTGCACGCCATCGTGACCTGCGACATAATCCCCAACGGCAAATTTCTCATGCTTACTTTCAATCACCTCGCCCACCGTACCGGCACGCATGACTTCCCCAATCTGGACAGGTTTGATATATGATTTGGCATCATTTAGCCAGCCACGCATTGCAGGATCTATCGAGATATAATCAATTTTAATCAGTAATTGACCATCGGTGATAGTCGGTATTTCTGTCTCAGTATAATCCCAAGTCTCAGTGCTTGGTGCGCCAACTGGTCTTGTTTTTAGTCGCCATTGTCTATTTATGGTTGTCATTGCTCTTTCCTTAGCGTTGTTCTTAGAACCAGTCTGCCTGCATGTCGGTGCAAACAGCGTTGTCATTGTTTAAAATGGCTATATCACGGTTAATCAACGGTAGTTCCCAATCGATGAAGTACTTCGCCGCTTGTATCTTGCCTTTATAAAAGTTTTGTTGCTCAATATCTTGCGTCGTGCTTAATAGCTGCTCAGCTTTACTGGCTTGGCGAATCCAAATCCAGCTCAGCACGATCGAGGCAAAAATATTCATCAGCGCTTGGGCGTTACCAGTAAGCGTAATGGCTTCTTCTGTCTGCAACACTTTGCTTAGATGCACCAGCACTTCATGCAGCTGACCCATGTAAGGCGTTAATTTACCCGCGAGTGCCGCAGTCTCAGGCGTGGTGATATTTTCTAGATCTTGCGTGATTTCACGCTTTAGAATCTGAATGCCAAGACCACCTTTTTGCCATAACTTACGAAATGACAAATCTAGTGCCTGTACGCCATTTGTCCCTTCGTGAATAGGATTGAGACGATTGTCACGCCAAAACTGCTCAGCATGATATTCACGCGTATAACCAGCGCCGCCCAATACTTGAATACCCAAATCATTGGCTTTTGGCCCATATTCAGACGGCCATGCTTTTAGTACGGGCGTTAGCAGATCTAACAATTCGGTTAGCTCGTTTTTTAGGGTGTCGTCTTCGCAAGTATTGATACGGTCAATTAGGTTTGAGCCGTATAAGCACAAGGAGATACCACCTTCAGAATAGGCTTTTTGTGCCAACAGCATGCGCTTGACGTCACCATGCTGGATGATAGCAGTTGCATCATCTTCAGGTTTATTATTCGGTGCAATGCGCCCCTGCGTTCGGTCTTTGGCGTAATCAAGCGAATACTGATAACCGCGATAGCCAATCATCGCCGCACCAAATCCAACTGCAATACGCGCCTCGTTCATCATCTTGAACATATAACGCAGGCCAAAATGCTCATCACCGATCAGGTAGCCGTGACAATCGCCCGCGTCACCGAAGCTCAATGCCGTCGAGGTTGCCCCTCGATAGCCAAGTTTGTGAATCAGTCCTGTCAGATGCACGTCATTGCGCTCGCCGACAGACATATCATCGTTCAAGCGATACTTTGGCACCGCAAATAAGGAGATGCCTTTTACCCCACTAGGGCCACCTGGAATCTTGGCCAATACTAAATGCACGATATTGTCAGACAGTTCATGGTCCCCTGCTGAGATATAAATCTTGCTGCCTTTGATGCGGTACGAGCCGTCGTCTTGTTTAACCGCGGTGGTTTTGATGTCGGCAAGTGACGAGCCCGCGTGCGGCTCTGTCAGCGCCATGGTACCAGTGAACTCGCCTGTTAGCATACGCGGCATAAAGGCGGCTTTGATATCCTCACTGGCAAAGTGAGAGATGACATTGATGGCTGCAGTGGTCAAAAATGGATAGGCCGTCGTTGATGGGTTGGCTGCCATAAAATAGCCTGCCACCGCGGTCATGATTGTCTCAGGCAGCTGCATACCACCATCTTCAAAACTATAACGACCAGCGACAAAACCTGAGTCACGAAACGCATCAAAAGCGACTTTGACATCGCTTATCATGCTGACTTTTTTGCCATCAAACTGCGGTTCGTTCTTATCTGCCAAGTGATTGTGCGGCAAAAATAAATCCGTTGCGATCTTATTTGCGGTATCTAATACCGCATCAAAGGTCTCGCGGCTGTGCTCTGAGAACTTTGCGTGTTTGGTGAGTGATTCCGTGCCTAGTACATCATACAATTGAAAAGGTAATTCAAAGTCGTTGATAAGGGTGTCTGCTGCCATAGTCGTCTCTTTTAGTAAAATTCAAATATCGTCAATCATGAAAATCCGTTTATCTTACTGCCACCTGTAATGGCTTTATCTCTTCTATTTACCGCATTATTGAGAAGGCAAAACAAAGGGGTTTAATGCTTATCAATTGATATTAATCTAAATTAGCGCACTGCCGTATTGTCATTTATGACATAATCATGGTCAAATGTGACATAAATTTGGAAATAATTTCTCCTATGGACGTTATGATTAGTGAGAAAAATAACAGATGCGAGTAACTGATGCCCTATTTCAAACCATTTAATGTAATCGTTCTTGGCTTCGATGGTGTGCTTGGTAGCGTGCTCGCTGGTGCCTTAGATTTGTTTTCATTTACAGGGGTTAGCTGGCAGCGATTTTCAAATGAAGCGGTTGAACCTAGGTTTAAGGTGCAGATCGCAAGCTTAGGCGGCGGTGATATCAGATGTAGCAACCGCTTAATGATGCGAGCGCACTGCGATATCCAAGATGTCACGGAGTGCGACTTGTTGCTGGTGCCCACCATTGGCGACTCTATTGATAAGGTATTGAAGCAAAATAATGGGCTGCTGCCACATTTAGTACGGCTTGCCAATACCAAGGCCGATATAGCGAGCAACTGTAGCGGGGCTTTTTTCTTGGCGGAGGCAGGGCTATTAGATCATAAAGTCGCCACCACCCATTGGGGCTATGCCAATAAATTTAAGGCAGACTTTCCACTGGTGGACTTACAAGAGAACCAGTTTGTCACTCATGCAAGCGATGAGCTGGGTAGTATATTTTGTGCAGCAGGCGGCAGCGCCTTTTATGATTTGGGGCTATTATTAATAGAGCGCTACTGCGGGCGAGAGATCTCTACACAAGTGGCAAAAACTCAGATTATTGATAGCAAACGAGGCAATCAGAATAGCTATACCAACGTGACTTTGCATAAGCCGCATTCCGATCAGTTGGTCAAACAAGTGCAAGAATTCATCGAGCAGAATTTTCAACAGCCAATACAAGTCAGCAGCCTAGCTGCCATGGCAAATATCACTCCGCGCACTTTGAATAGACGCTTTCAGGCCAGCGTCGCGATGCGACCCGTTGAATATATTCAGGCCGTCAGAATTGAGCAAGCCAAGCGCTTGCTCGAATTGGGAGATGTGAGTATCAAGTCTCTTGCCGATCAAGTCGGCTATGATGATATCTCTTCGTTCACACGCCTGTTCAAACGGGCAACAGAGTTGACGCCTAAGGAATATCAAGATAAGTTTTCACGGCTGGCGATTTAGAGTCTGTTAGTTAGTGGTCATGCATGTTTACATATTCTGCCATAGGCCTTCGACATGGATAGCATCCGCCTTGATGATTGGATAATCGCTAAAGGACAACTGGTAGCCGCCTGATGTATTGGGCGTCAGTTGACACATTGCGCCAAGCGGAAAGCTGTGTTTTTTGCCAATATGACCAAATCGCAAGCCACTATAAATTGGTAATCCAGTCAGCTTATGTAATTGACGAATCACTGTGGCAACATCATAACGCTTGTCATAGCTGTCCTCACCTGAACCAGACAACGCCCCAAACACAATCGCTTGTTGACCTTTAAACACTCCCGCTAAATACAAATCATACAGCATACGCTCAATACGATACGCCTGCTCGCCCACATCCTCTAAAAACACAATACCGCCCTCAATGCGCGGTAAATACTCGCTACCTGCCAGCGCAGAGACCACGCTTAGGTTACCACCCCAAATCGTACCAGTGAGCACTTTGGACTCGCCCGCTGTGAGTATGGTAGGCAATTGCTGACTGGTTAAAGACGCATCTTGTATGGTGATCGTGAGGTTGGGATTGGTTAAGGCCTCAGCGAACTGGCGACAGCTGACCTTATCAGGCACAGTTTTGCCAAACTCGCTATAAAGCATCGGTGCCGCAAGTGAACTCATAGACCCTTTCGCCAATAGCGCACATTGGATCGCAGTCACATCACTGAACCCTGCGAGTATTGTGCCGCGCTCTTTCATAATACGCCCAAGCGTCGTCCAATCAACCATGGGTAATATACGCATAGCACCATAACCACCGCGCACACCCAAAAGCAGTTTTGGCGCTGCTATCGCTCCGGTCGCGAGGTTTTGGAAGTCACTGGCACGCTGCGAGTCCGTACCTGCAAAGCGCAAATATTGACGATTGGTAATATCGGGATTACTTATTTTAAACCCAGCACAGCTCATGCGATCTAATGCCAACTGATTGCGCTCATCACTGCCGCCTACATTGGAGCTGGCAAACAGTTTGGTCTCAATCGTGGGCGTAGGGCAGCTTGTTATTAGAGAAGTTTGCGCTGAGCGCTCATCCAACAATGCAGTCGGCAGATCGTCTTTGGTCAGCTGCGAGCTATTATCTGCCTCAATGAGGCTGGCAGCCAATGCGTGAGGAATACTTTGCGCTGCTAATGCCGCAGCACCTGCGCCAACACCTATTCGGTGCAAAAACTGTCGACGGTTTAGGCCAACATTAAGCTCATCAGCTAGGTTTGACTGTAGGTTTTTATCCTCTATTGATTGCTGGATGGACGGTATTTTTGAACCCATACGTTGTTACTACCTATACATTTTTGTTTTTATGATTTATACATTGTCATCTTTTGCAGTAGCGCACATCACAAATGAAGCCGTCATACTCAAACATTGTAACGCATCTTGCCAGCAGTCAAGTTACCCAAGCCTTTACCTATATTTACTTTTTCGCTACCGAGACATACAACATGGGGCGAGTATGTTTGTTACTGTAGATACAAATTCATCGCACAAAAATAAAGGCAACAATTATGTTTACCAAGAAAAATGATAAAGAAAAAACACTCGTTTCTAATTTGAAATACTTGATTGGAAAAGAAGACAAACTTAAAGAAAAGCTAGAAGACAATAGTTATCTTGAACCTTTTAGCTATGATTTGATGCTATTTATGAGTCTAATCAAAGACTATTACAAAGGGGATTATCGCAAGATTCCTTTTAGAACCATTTCAGCTGGTGTGGTTGGGGCAATATACACACTAAATCCTATTGACCTTATCCCAGACTCTATTCCGTTTATCGGTTATATCGATGATGCGCTTGTGCTCAAGTTCTGCCTAAAACAGGCCAGAAAAGATTTGCAAAAATATAAAGTATGGAAACAAGAACAATCAGACACCAAAAGCACATCGGAAAATGACAAGTACACAGACAAGATCAGTCATGATAAAAGCAGCACTGATGAAGAAGATGATAATGAAACCAGTACTGATCTCAAAAAGGCTTCGTAACTAGTTATTTCTTAACCGATAATTAGCAGTTTAAAAAAAGCCACAGCCACTCACTTGGTTGTGGCTTTTTTGTTGCTTTAATCAATCTGACGCTGAACGGTTAAACCTCCAAACGTCAGATTTTAATTAGGCACATCGTAGCTTGCTTTTTCTGGATTAAGGCCAAACGAGTACACGAAAGTTGCAACCAGACTATTGACGATGATAAACGGTAAGTCAATCACCACATGACCTAAAATATAGCGACCAATCAACCAAGAGACAATCAGCATAACGATAAAAAACCCAGCCAAGTACGCCAAAATAGCAGGATGCTTGAGATTATAAGGTTGGTCAGTCTTCGGCTGCTTTTCTAATACATACGTTCTTATCGCCCAACCCGCGGCATAAGAAAACCCACCTAACACAACATAACTAAAAAAATTCATATAGCTTGACTCTACTGATTTAAAGGCTTGTAGCAAGATCGTTTTGGACAAATACAATTGATCATCAACGATATTTATGCTACCTATGAGCAATACTTATCTAACTACTCTCATTCACATTATCGATAATGATGTTGGCGTGTGGATTGGCCAATATATCGGTATTGACGTCATCACACGCTACTCGATAGATGGTGTTAGCACCTCGGTAAATATAAGACAGATACTCACTGTCTAAGAGTGGGTCGATATTGGCATAGGCAGGCTTGACATGCGCCAATACTAGCACTCGATCAGGACGCCCGATCACCGCATCGACATTATCTGGATCAATAGAAAAAAACTGCGGTATATCACTATTTTTAATCACTTCTAACGCTTCAGGCTCATCCCACACACGCCTAGCACTTGCAGGCTCTTTCATCTGCATCACCCAAGCGCCTTCTTGTTGGCTAACCTTTATTTGCGCAGGCTCGTCTTGACTCACTGTATAACAGCCTGCAAACACAGATAAATCGGTTGCCGCGACCTCAGTATCTGCCTGAGCATCACTGCTATCACTACAGCCACTCAAAAGGAGCACTGTGCTGGCCGTAGCACTGAGCATCAGATACGTCAGTCGCTTATAAAAAATACTTGAGCATAAAGACATAATAAAGCTATCCTGCGGTCATGTATGGGAGACTTGCACTGAGCGCGTTGTCATAAGAAAACTATCAAATAGCTATCTACAAATATTTTCTGTGGATACTATTGTGACAAATGTGACAAAGACAGCGCGCTGGTATTGGCTTCTTTAAAAGCATTTTCGCTAAAAAGTAGACGTTTTTTAGCGAGCCAAGCTATTTTAACAGAAAACAATCAGGTTACTATTGTGTTATGCGTTGCCATCGCTAGTTTTGTGATTTTGTTTGTCACGACCACCCATATTTACGATAGATTTGTTATACTCACAGCGGCACTAGCATCGTTCAATTAGTATGAGCGCGATGCTCTAATACTACTTTTATGCTTACTATTTATCAGGTTTATACATCTCTATGTCAGACAACCGTAACGCCATGCCACACTCTAATACAAGCAACGCAACTGATCCGTTAGCCGCCAAGAAAAACATAACGGTAGCGTATACTGACGGTGCCTGCAAAGGCAATCCCGGCGCTGGCGGTTGGGGCGCGCACCTTATATTTAGCGATGGTAGCACGCAGGATTTATATGGCGGTGATACGGAAACCACCAATAATCGCATGGAGCTCATGGGTGCGATACAGGCCCTAACACATAGCTCACATGAGCAAAAACTTGAGATTTGGACAGATTCCAGCTACGTCCAAAAAGGCATCACCGAATGGATTGAAGGCTGGAAGAAAAAAGGCTGGAAAACAGCGAGCAAAAAGCCCGTCGCCAATCAAGATCTTTGGCAACAATTGGATAAGCTATGTCAACAGCGTGATGTTGATTGGCACTGGGTTAAGGGTCACGCTGGACATGCCGGTAATGAAAAAGCAGACGAACTGGCAAACTTAGGGGTTACGTCAAACAGTGGTCACTCCTCTATGATAAAAGCATCTGTGGCACAAAAACCTGTGATAAACGAATCAGACGCCCCTAAAAAAAAAGACCGCATAGCGACTGATAAAAAACCTGTCGCCAATGATGATTGGCTAAAGTTCGACCCATTGGGTCTAGATATGGTAGATGACGAGTTTGACGATGTGTCAGAAGATGAGTTACGAATCAATGACAGTCAACATAGCCATGAAGCACGTATGATGCATAATGATGTCATGGTAGAGACTCCTCACCATCCAGACAACGCACCCAAAATGATGAGTAATAAAGCCATGCCAGAAGCCCAAGTACCCATGAATGATACCGACATGACTAGTGATATCCCAACTATAGATACTGATACACCCAAGTTTGATGGGGATACGAGTCGTGCCAATCCTCATTTTAGGCCGCTACTACCAAAGCCGATACATCGTCATGAAGCAAATCGTCAGCTCATCATGGATACAGAGACCACAGGACTGGACGCATTAAAAGGCGACCGTATCATTGAGGTCGGTATTGTTGAGATGGTTGGGCGTAAATTTACTGGTGAAAAACTACACGTCTATATCAATCCGCAGCGTGGCATGGATGATGAAGTTATTCGTATTCATGGGATCTCTGAGGCATTTTTGGCGGACAAGCCCACCTTTGATCAAGTTGCCCAGTCATTATACGACTTTATGGATGGTGCTGAGATTATCGCTCACAACGCCACCTTTGATATGAACTTCTTAAACATGGAGTTTGCGAAAGTCGGTCTCAATGACTTTGCTGAGCGCGTACAAGTGACCGATTCACTGGTCATGGCAAAGCAGCAATATCCTGGACAAAAGAACACATTGGATGCCCTCGTACGTCGTCTGGACGTTGGTAAGCAAGACCGTACCTTTCACGGCGCCTTACTGGATTCAGAGATTTTAGCCGAAGTTTACTTGGCGATGACTGGCGGTCAAGTGACGCTTGCCATTGAAGAAGACGCACCCACAGAGGGCGGGCAAACTGCCCATACCAGTTTTGCCAATTTGGCCAATTTATTGCTAGCATCGACGTCAGATGAGACTACCAATCAAAGCTGGTACGCTTCTCTTGCAGAGGACTACCCTGAGCTAAAAGCCAATATGTAGCCGCTACATCAAGCCTGAATTACACCAACATTTGTACAATATAGCCTTGATTATTATCATATAAAACGTTAAAACATCATTAACCAATATTTTTACTACCCCATTGATACCATCGTCATTCTCATCAGTACATTATGGAAAAATACTTATGGACCAGTCTGCGCAAATGAAGTTAACCGCCCCCACGCTTAGTGTTACTGATTTCAACCTACCGTCACTCCACTTATTGCATGATGAGATTATCGCAACGCTCAAAGATACTGAGATTCATCTGAGCGAATTCAATGACGATAGTAGCCAAGCACCTTTATTGTCAGATTCTATTGATGTTCTAAAGCAGCTGTCTTGTATTTTTAAACTGATTTCTCTTGTTGGTGCAGAAGTGTTAAACAATGCGATCGTTGACGGTCTACAGCGCCTTTATGACAACGGCGACAACAATGACATGGCTCTCATCATGGATTTATCAGAAGCCATTATGACTTTAGAACGCTATGTCGAGTTTGTATTATTGACTGAGTCGGTAGAGCCTACTTTGTTATTGCCAGTGGTTAACAATCTCAATGCGCATGGACAAAAACCACCAATGACGGTCGAGGACTTTTCTACTTTTGGGAGCAGTAGCGTCATCATTGCTAACCCAGAGCAAAACTTTGAACCACTAAGCGCGCTCAATTTGGATACAAAACTCCTGACCTATGCCTATCGTAGCGGTCTTGGCGTTGCCCTACTCAACCAAGATGGCAATATTGACTCAAACGATCAGCAAAAACTCGATGCCATGAGTGCTGCCTGCGCTTTGATCGCATCAAATAGTAACAGCCTATTTTGGCAAGCAGCAGCGACTGCTGTGACAGATATTGCCGCGGTCTTACCGTTGAACGTGAGCCAAAAGCATACGCTGATTTATGTGGAGCAGCAGTTCCAAAGCTACTTACCTGTGATGGATACACGTTTTGCAGACTTAGTTAATTTTGCCTGTCAGCGTGATACTGTTGAGGCGCAGCAATTACGTGAGCAGTACGCAAGTAACTATCTAGAAGGCGATCAGCTTGATGAGATGAAGCGTTTCTTGTTTGGTCCCAATCGCGCACTCACCGATACACTAAATGACATTATTCAGTCTCAAATCAATAATATTAAAGAAAATGTCGACAGCTATGCACGTGGCGACTCCATCAATCCTGTTGATATGCAAACTGCCCAGATCATTGAAGATTTGACTGAATTGAGCTCAGCACTGCGCCTGCTAGGATTGTCCAATGCAGCTGATAGTCTTATCACAGCGGCGGGTGCGGTCAGCCATTGGCAGGCGCCTTCGCCGGATGACTTTGATCACTTATTACTGGCATTGATGCATGCAGAGAATGCTACAATTGCAATGGCAGAGATGCATACCCCAGGGGCGATCTACTTACCACTGAATAATCAGCATATCTCATTGCATCAGCTCAATACATCATACGATACCCTCATACAAGAAAGCCGTACCGCCATTGCAAGTGCCGAGCAAGCAATTAACGACTATTTGGCAGAGCCTGAACGCGACATGCTTAATATTCAGAATATACCGGGAATGATGCGCCAAGTGGCAGGTGCATTGCGCTTTTTACATTTGCCAACACCCGCCAGCATGCTTGGTCAATTAGCCATTTATATCGAAAAACGTATAGAGAGTGGACAACGTATCGAAGACCCTACACTCGCCTGCATCGCTGATGTGATTATGGCGGTCGATCATCATCTGGATGGTTTTGAGAACAATCGTCCTGTCAGTAAACAAGCGCTTGACGTTGGCCAGCAAAGCTTAAGTCATCTACTTGCTGCTTAGTACTGCTTGCACAGGTTTTATCGTCGCCATTTTGTCATTTTGCGGCGATAAAACTTAATCAGAATACTTCACGTTAAATAAGTCTGTATCTAAATCGATACGGATTTGCTTCAAACTGTTTGGAATCTTTTATGGCCCATGCTTTTATATTGAGTGATGACACTGTTTTATGCCGTCAAATGCCAGATGGTTGGTGGCCATTACAAATCCAACTACCACAGAGTCGTACTGGTTCAGACGAGCAAGCTTATCGGCTCGGTCACGTGACGCTACATGAGAGTCTATCGCCAAATCACTGGCAATCTGATGATAATAATAATATGGATAGCCTTTCATCTGATTTGATCAATGAAAACACTGCCCAAACCTTCACTGCGCCGTCCACCACTGCCATGACTTATGATTACGCAGTCGCTCATAACGTGACGCTGCCTATCATCGCCGAAAGCAGTACTGATACCTTTGTCCCTTATCGACAGCTGATAAATAACATACCTGTTGCCCTATCTGACCAGATCAGTCAAGCGATACAGTTATTAAGGTGGCAAGCAGATACGCAGTTCTGTAGTCGCTGTGCCAGTCCTACCGTACATGCTGACCAAGACGAGCGCGCTATGGTTTGTCCAGTATGCCAGCTGCGCCAGTATCCTCGCGTCCAGCCATGTGTGATTACGGCGATTACCCGCCCAAACCCAGTAACAGATGAAATGCAAATCTTACTCGCGCACCACCATCGACATGGACAGCAAAAACTGCCGCCCATGTATGGTTTGATCGCTGGGTTTGTTGAGGTGGGTGAGAACCTTGAGCATGCGGTGGTACGTGAGGTGGCAGAAGAGGTCAATATCAGCATATCAGATATTCGTTATGTGAGTAGCCAGCCTTGGCCATTTCCCTCCAATTTGATGCTTGGGTTCCGTGCCTCTTATGCCAGTGGCGATATTATTATTCAAGAAGACGAACTGGCGCATGCTGATTTTTTTGATCTCTCTAACCTGCCAAAGATTCCACCAAAGGGCAGTATCGCTCGAGAATTGATCGATCAGATTGCCAAAGAACAAGGCATTTTATTATGAAATTAAATGACACTGTCACTGGCAGCTCATTTTAGCGGCTAATGTCAGTGCCTACTGCGTCTCACTTAGACATTATGGGCGGTCAGACGCTGATGTTGCCATTTGACAAGTCTGGGTATCAATAGCCCTGCAATCACAATCGCCATACCTAATAATTGCAAAGCGGTCACTTGCTGACCGTAAGCAAAGGCCGTGAGCGCAGCAAACACTGGCACAAAATTAAAGAATAATGACGCATTAGCAGCGCCCAACTGCTTGACGCCAGAGATCCACAATAGATAACCGCCAACCGTGCCGAAGACGCCAATAAATATCAAGTCGCCAAAGACACTGCGACTGATGGCTAAGCTTTCTTGCAATGGATGTACCTCTGCACTAAATAACACCATGAGCGATATCACCCCAAGACCTGACAGCATACCGACCAAGGTATAAGGAATCATCGGCATCCAGCGGCTGATACCTTGAGTCAGATAAGTATAGAGACTCCAGCACAGCATACCTAAAAAAATCATTTGATCGCCATGGTTAAATTCAAACCCTAGCAGTTTGGCAAATGCGCCATCGGTCAGTACCAGCAGTACGCCAGAGAGACAAACCACCAAACTAAACAGCGCGCCTTTGGTAGGAAACTGGCGCTGCGCTATAGAACCAATCAAAGAAGTCACCAGCGGGCTAAGCGCCATAATCAACGCACCATTGTTAGCATTGGTCTGTTCAAGCCCAGTAAACAGCCCCAAGTTTAAGCCACCAACACCAATGATGGATACACCAATCGCCCACGCCCATTGTTTGGGTGTGAGATTAGGGATTGGCATGTGCTTATATTTTGTATAAAGGTACAGACACATCGAGGCAATGCTAAAACGCCACATGACTAAGGTTAATGCATTTACTTCACTCAAGGCATGCTTGCCGACAGGAAAACTTGCGCCCCAGAGAAACGTACACAGTAATAAATATAGGACGGCGGTGGTGTTCGCTGAACGGCTCATACTGCACCCAAAAAACTTGCGAAAAGATAACCACCAGTGTATATATTTTAAATACGGTATAAACAAGCAATAACGAGAGCATAGATTCTGAATATGAAATTTAACTACTCCCTCGATGACATGCGCAGTTTTTGCGCGGTTGTCCGCTACGGCAGCTTTCGCCAAGCCTCTATAATGCTTGACATGCCCCTATCGACATTGAGTCGCCGAGTTGCCAAACTAGAAGCAGATCTGGCACTTAGGTTGCTCAACCGAGATGCGCACCGCGTACAGTTGACCCATGCAGGGCAACAATATTATAAGAGCAGCGCCCATCTCTTTGATGAATTAGAAAACGTCGCGTGTTGCTTACTACAAGATAAAAATGAGGCCAAAGGCACAATCAGAATCAGCGCCCCTGTCAATTTTGGTAGTGATATTTTAGCGCCGCATTTCAATGCTTTTTTAAAACAATATCCAGATATCCATTTAGATTTGCGTCTGTCCAATCAGACCATTGATATTGACGCGCAAGCTATTGATGTCGCTTTTCGTATTGGTGAACACAGTGCCAATCATTGGATTGGGCGGCAGCTGACCAATATTCGCTTTATCATTTGTGCAGCCAGCGATATCGATGTATCCGATATCCAAACGCCCAATGATTTGGCAGGCTACCCTACGGTACTGTGCACCCCTATGTCTACTTGGCATCTACAGCATCGTATAACGGGCGAGGTACAGACGCATCAGCCAACAAATAATATCCGTCTAAAAGTTGATAATATTAGTTTACTAACGGGGGCTATTGCAGATGGTATCGGTCTAGGTTTCATCCCCGATTATGATGCACAGCCTTTGATCACATCAGGCGGTTTGCAGCAAGTATTGCCTGATTGGAATAACCAACCTAGAGGCTGCCAGATGCTCTATCGCGACCGTGATAACATGCCTCATCGCATGCATCTATTAATTGATTTTATCCTCAAGCGTTTTGGTAAGTAGACATTCCGCAAACGCTCACCGAGAATAAATGCATCACAATATCATTGATCTTATGCTTTAATTTTTAATGTTAAAGACTAGGTTTTCGACCCTGATGTTTTACGGCTTTAAATGTGTTAATCTTCGCAGCGCAACAGCGATCAATACGGCTGGGTGATTGACTATTTGATATAGAACGTCAGTACAAAGATCCATAATTTGCCTATAAAATATGCAATCAATAGTCACTTATCTACCTAGCCACTGACAGACATAAGTGACAGTCGCTAATGATGACCGATACTAAGGCCAGTAATACCATGTCCCAAACCGACACCCATCCTCAAAGTACTGAACAGACACGCTTGACAGATTTACCGATCTTGTTTAAGTCGCTGCACATTGATACCCTGCCAAATGATGTACAGACAAAAATTGCACGCGTTGATGCTTGTCTGCCGCAAACGCAATGCGGGCTTTGTGAGCATCCAGATGGCTGCTTGCCTTACGCCACTGCTATCGTATTAAAGGGTGAGCCATACAATAAATGTGTGCCTGGTGGCCAGCCAGTAACGGACGCTATCGCTCAGACAATTGGGATAGATACTCATCTGACAGCCGCACCATCACAATGGCCGATAGACATGACATCAGGACGTCCAACAGAGGTTCGTGCTGTGATTCGTGAAGACGACTGTATCGGCTGTACCAAATGTATTCCGGCTTGTCCAGTGGATGCTATCGTCGGTACTGGCAAACACATGCATACGATTTTTACCGATTTGTGCACAGGCTGTGAGCTATGTATCGCACCCTGCCCTGTTGATTGTATCGACTTGGTCATTGTCGAGCGTGAGCTTTCTCCCTTTGAGAGAGTAGCCGAACAAGAAGACTTGAGACAGCGCTACCACACGCATCTCAAACGCGTGACAGAACAACTGGCTGATACCAGCAATAGCAAACCTGTGGTCAGCATGGTAGAGGCCAAGCTCAACAATGCAACGAGCCAATCGCTAAATATTAGCGAAGCACAAGCAAAGAATACCATTGCAGCGGCTAAACTACGTACCAAAATCAAAAAACTCGAAAAGCAGCTCAGCGTGCGCGCCAATGATAAAAAACAAATGGAGCTTGAAGGCTTGCAAGCAGAGCTCGACGCATTACAAGCGGTGCTGTGATTACGTGATTGATACTTTAATAACTCATATAAATGCCATCGCTAGCATATAATTTTGCAACACCACTCACTAAAATAATAGTTAAAACACCATGAGTAAAACGGTCAAACATAAAACAGCCGATACACCGCCCTCTAGAAGAATGCCCAATCGCGATGTGCGTCCATTTTTTGAAAAGCTAGCGGCGACGATTGACGAGCCTGTCACCGAGCTAAATTACGGCAGTAATTTCGAGCTGCTCATCGCCGTTATCTTATCTGCACAGGCAACTGATGTGAGCGTCAATATTGCCACTCAGCAGTTGTACCCCGTGGCGAACACACCTGAAGCTATACTGGCACTAGGCGAAGAAGGTCTAAAGACGTATATCAAAAATATTGGCTTATATAACGCAAAAGCCAAAAATGTCATCAAGACTTGCCGCGATTTGATTGAAAAGTTTGATAGCACCGTCCCTGACAACCGCAAAGATCTAGAATCATTAGCTGGTGTGGGGCGTAAAACCGCCAACGTAGTTTTGAATACTGCTTTTGGTCAGCCAACCATGGCGGTCGACACGCATATCTTTCGCGTCGGCAATCGTACTGGACTCGCTACTGGTAAAACGGTGCTCATCGTCGAAAACAAACTGGTCGAGCGTATACCCGATGACTTTATCGTTGATGCGCATCATTATCTTATTTTGCACGGGCGCTATACCTGCCAAGCGCGTACACCCAAATGCGGCGCTTGCCCCGTCTATGAAGAGTGCATGTTTAAAGATAAAGCGACCTTTTTAGAACTATAACGTAGTGACACTCCTGTCTCAAAGACAAACTTATGTAGCCATGAACTGGCAAGTACCTACGTTTTACGACAGTGAATCACTTGTTGAGCATTTCTTATAGTATAGCAAGTGCTGCTCACTAGAGTTTTATAACGTTTCAGGGTAGAATAACCCTATTTTGTGTTAAGAGATTTTGGCAATTACCCCGCTTCTGATAAGGCAATCTGCACACTGACAGTAGCCTATTAGAGCGAACATTGACCTAACTCTCTACCGCCATAGCCATAAAAGCTTATTATCATTGCTCCATATATGAATTGATTGAATGATAGTAGGTCTAGATTTTAGCCAAATTGATGACAAAAACTTTGTTCAACACCGATTTTTAGCATTGAGAAATA
The DNA here is from genome assembly GCF_001854065.1 of Psychrobacter sp. AntiMn-1. Lineage (NCBI taxonomy): Bacteria > Pseudomonadati > Pseudomonadota > Gammaproteobacteria > Moraxellales > Moraxellaceae > Psychrobacter > Psychrobacter sp. AntiMn-1. The sequence continues at coordinate 865,198 of NZ_CP012969.1, forward strand.
CCGATTATCTGCCGCGTAAATGCGTGGTCAACATTAATTAGAGCAGCACCCAGAGTGTTGCTTTTCCTACCTTTATTGATTCAATTAAGCGATCCCATTATGCGTGAATACAACTTATTTACCTCCGAATCTGTGAGCGAAGGCCACCCTGACAAAATGGCTGACCAAATATCAGACGCCATCCTTGATGCTATCTTACGTGAAGACTTACACGCACGTGTGGCCTGCGAAACTTTAGTAAAAACAGGCGCGGTGATACTTGCCGGTGAAATCACCACAACTGCCAATATCGATTTAGAGCGGCTGGTGCGTGACACGGTCAACGGCATTGGTTATCACCACTCAGATTTGGGTTTTGATGGCGAGACTTGTGCGGTCATCAATATGCTGGGTAAGCAGTCTCCTGAAATCGCTCAAGGTGTCGATCGTCATGATCCTGAAGAGCAAGGTGCAGGCGATCAAGGTTTAATGTTTGGTTACGCCAGTAATGAAACTGATGTATTAATGCCGGCCCCTATTGAATATGCCCATCGTTTGATGGAGCGTCAATCTGAGCTGCGCCGTGCAGGCGAGCTACCATGGCTCCGTCCTGATGCCAAAGCGCAGGTTACCTTGAAGTATGATGGCAACCGTCCTGCTGCAATCGATGCGGTCGTTCTATCAACTCAGCATGATCCGAGCATCTCGCAGTCTGATCTGCAAGAAGCAGTGATGGAATCTATCATCAAGCAAGTGCTACCGGCTGATCTGTTACATGCGGGTACACGCTACCATATCAATCCAACGGGTAAGTTTGTCATTGGTGGTCCTGTGGGTGATGCAGGCTTAACAGGCCGCAAAATCATTGTCGATACTTACGGCGGTATGGCACGTCATGGGGGCGGTGCTTTTAGTGGTAAAGATCCCTCAAAAGTAGATCGCAGTGCTGCTTATGCGGTACGTTATGTGGCCAAAAACATCGTCGCAGCTGGTCTTGCTGATCGCTGTGAAGTACAAGTCAGTTACGCGATTGGGGTTGCTGAGCCAACGTCTATCTCTGTCAACACTTTTGGCACGAGCAAAATCAGTAACGATGAAATCATTCGCCTGATTCGTACTCATTTTGATTTGCGTCCTTATGGCATCACTCGTATGCTGAACCTATCACAGCCAATGTATCAGCAGACGGCTACCTTTGGACATTTTGGTCGTCAAGGCTCAGAAACTGCCTTTACTTGGGAAAAAACAGACAAAGCAGATATCTTAAAAGCAGACGCTGGCTTATAAGGGTCATAGAGTCATTACGTTGAATCATTTACAAACCGCCTTTATATACTAAAATTATCGACACTTATTATTAGGAGCAGCTTATGTCTCAAGACAGCAACACTCAAGACAACAATGTGGATGCAAGCATTGAAATCACCCCTGAAATGCAGGCGTTTTACCAACGCGCTGATGCTATCATCGGTGTCGCCAATAGTCAGCTAGGCCCTGATGCCCATTCAGGACAGGTAGGTGCTTCTTTGTTATATGCTGCCGCACGCTACAGCGCCTCTGTGGCCTCGATTGGCTTCGTGAAAGCCGATGATTTTGCCAAAGAAAAAGACGATATCGTCGAGTTTTATGTCAAACAATATCGCCAGATGCTAAGTGACAATTTGACAGATTATGCACAAAATTTCGATAAATATGTGCAGCTAAACAAAGATGATAAGCCAGCTGAATAAGTTGCTATTCTTATCTAGGTAGATATTCTGCTGTGACAATCATCTGTATTTAACAAAAAACCCAAGCCGCTCAAGCTTGGGTTTTTTGTATTATGTTATTGAGTCGGTAACCCTCCCAAACTTAAGACACCTAATAAATAGAATTAAGCTGCCTGATTGAGTTTCTGTATCGGTGTAAAACCGCCATTGCCCATGTTTGGGCGCTTATGATTATAATGGTATAACCAGTTTTCTGCTTGTGCGCGTACCTGCTCTAGATTATCAAACAGCTCCTGATTTAACCAATCTGAACCGCCCCGACTATATCGGAGAGTGATTTACTTGAGTCAGGCAGCGATGCCTGACAGGGTTAAATTATCGTAATACCGCTTTTCAAACTCAAAAGGTGACACATAACCAATCGTGCTATGCAGACGTGTTTTATTAAACCAGTCCACCCATTCAAGGGTTGCCAGTTCAACATCATTAACGCCAGTCCAATTCTCCTTTAAATAGTCAATTACCTCAGATTTATACAGCCCGTTAACCGTTTCAGCCAGTGCGTTATCGTATGAATCACCAGTCGTGCCGACCGAGGCAATGATGCTAGAGTCCTTCATCTTATCAGTATAACGAATGGATAAGTACTGAACCCCGCGATCACTGTGATGAATCACATCTTTGGGGTTGTTCCTGTCTGCTATCGCCTGATTTAGCGCAGCCATAACCATATCCGTGTTCATGCGATTAGATACTTTCCAACCGACAATGCTACGGGCAAACACGTCAATAATAAAAGCGGTATATACCCAGCCGCTAGTTGTTTTTATATAGGTGAAGTCAGCTACCCATAGCTGATTAGGACGATGGGCATTAAAATTACGATTAATCAGGTCATCAGAGCATTTTTGGTCATCACGGCTATTGGTGGTGATCTTGCCCTTACCGCGCCAGATGCCTTGCATACCATACTGCTTCATTAAACGCTCTACCGTACAACGAGCCACATGAATACCATCTGCCTTCATCTGCTGCCAGACTTTACGAACACCGTAACGGCATTTACTGTCCTGCCAGATGCGTTTAATCTCGTTGATATAATAATCGTCATGCTGCTGACGCAACGAGCGCTTTTCAGGGTAACTCTCCAAGTCTTTAGTACGGTAGTAGGTTGATGGGGCAATCGGTAGTACTCTACAGATTGGCTCGATCCCGTATTTCTGCTTGTGATCATCGATAAATGTGACCATTATTTCGGTGGACGGTCGAGCTCCGCCTGGGCGAAAAAAGCGGCTGCCTTACGTATGATCTCATTGGCCTGTTTGAGTTCTTTGTTCTCACGTTCAAGATCTTTAATACGTTGCTCTTGGCTTTGAGCTTGTACCGATGCAGGGATAGTTTGATCTATATGCTTCTTGTGCCATGAGCGCAGGGTTTCAGGCGTGCAGCCAATCTTAGGGGCAATGGCTTGAATGGCTGCCCATGTGGAGGGATAGTCGTTTGCTGCTTCGATCAGCATACGGACGGCGCGTTCTTTAATCTCAGGAGTGTAGGTTTGTCTTTTCATTGTCGTATTCTCTCAGAATGTTAAGTCTCCGACAATACCGGGGCGGTTCAATCATATCTCATGGTTCTGTTAAAGCGCTCTACATACGCATTTTGCTGTGGATTGCCAGGTTCAATATAGCTTAAGATGATGCCTTGCTGTTCAGCCCAGTCTTTGAGCGCATTGCTGATGTATTCAGGGCCGTTATCGCATCTTATCTGCACAGGTTTGCCTCGGTACTCAATAAGCTGATTAAGACTGCGTATGACCCTCCCGGCCGGTAGCGAGAAGTCGACTTCAACGGTGAGTGCCTCACGGTTGTAATCATCAATGATATTGAACAGTCTAAAGCCGCGGCCATCAGTTAAGCTGTCGTGCATAAAGTCCATGCTCCAGCTTTGGTTAATCCTATCAGGTACTGCTAATGGTATTGGTTTAGCACGTTTAATGCGACGCTTAGGCTTGATTCTAAGGTTGAGTTCAAGCTCGCAGTAGATGCGATATACCCGCTTATGGTTGTACGGCAGTCCTAGCACATTACGCAAGGCTAAAAAGCACAAGCCAAAGCCCCAGTTCTTGTTCTCATCAGTCAGTTTGATAAGTAAGTCCGCTATTTGCTGGTTCTCATCTGTTACCACCGACTTGTGATAATAACAGGTGACGCTGATGTTAAAGATACGGCAAGCACGGCGTATGCTAATGCTACGATCTTCAATGTAGTGACAAACCAACGCTTTGCGCCTTTGGGGCGCTACCACTTTTTTGACATAGCATCCTGTAGGATGTCGGATTTAAGACATTCATCAGCGTACATCTTCTTTAAGCGGGCATTTTCAACTTCAAGCTCTTTAAGACGGCTGATAAGTGTGGCGTCCATACCACCATATTTAGATCGCCAGTTGTAGAAGGTGCTTTGGCTGATGTTATGCTCACGGCAGAGCTCGGTAATAGGGACGCCTTGTTCGGCTTGTTTTAGGATGTTGACGATTTGGTTGTCGCTAAAGCGTGTCTTTTTCATAGGATTCTCCTGCTGGTGTATTTTAGCAGTTAATCTCTATTTGTAAGTGTTCTTATTTATTGGGGGGATTACCAGTCCATAGCCATTCATTAGTTATTATAAAACTTTAAGTGCTATATCGATCTATCAATAACGTGACGAGCGGTAATAGAACGCTTGCAAATAAGGACATCACATCATGCAAAAAACGCTATCTAAATTATCACTGCCTACACTGGCGCAATCCCTCAAACCATCATTAGCTGTCGTCTCCTTGGTATTAGCACTGGCGGGTTGCAGCGCTACGCCTGGCGCAGTTACTCCCACGCAACCTGCAACAGATAACAGTCAAATGCTTGAAAACACCTTAACTCACTGTCCAACCTCTCGCTCTGAGAAGACCATGTGTACCATGCAATATGATCCAGTCTGTGTAAAAACGAAAGTTGGCTCAGTGATAAGCTACCGTACGGCAGGTAATGCTTGCTCGGCCTGTAACATACCTGAGGCCATTAGTTATACCAAAGGTGAATGCAGTTAATTCATAAGAATACTTCATTCCAAAAAATATATTTGAGTAGCCACAAAGAAGCCCCAATTTAAAAATAAATTGGGGCTTCTATTAATGATTAGAACAATGGTTAAAATAACGATTTTACTGCTTAGTCACCCTTAACAATCTTAGGTGGGCCTTTGAGTAAATGCTCATCAACAAACTCATCTGCAGAGTTATGATCTGCTGACTCATCTGTGATATAGCTTTGCTGCGCACGGTAAAGAATCAGACGATCACGTCCTAATCCGCGTAACAACGCATACATTATGACAAAAACCACTAAAGCAAATGGCAATCCTGCTACGATGGCAGCTGCCTGCAAAGCAGACAATCCACCAGCCGCTAACAATATGGCAGCGATAACGCCTTCTGTGGTTGCCCAAAACAAACGCTGAATCTTTGGTGGATTGGTATCGCCACCAGCGGTCAGCATATCGATAACAAAACTGGCCGAATCTGACGAAGTCACAAACCAAAGCATAATCATGACAACAATCATTAACGTAATCGGTTTGGCTAGTGGGTAGTACTCAACTAGCTTAAAGATTGCGCTACCGGTATCTGCTTGTACTGCTTCAACCAAACCTGGGCTAATACCTGTCACAGCAGAGGCAAGCTCCATATGAATCGCTACGCCACCAAAGGTCGTGAACCAAAAGAACAAGATAAGCATAGGGATTAACAGTACCCCAAACGTAAACTCACGGATGGTACGACCACGAGAGATACGGGCAATAAAGATACCAACGAATGGTGCCCAGCTCACCCACCATGCCCAATAAAATATCGTCCAAGCACTTTGCCAATCTGTTCCACTATAAGACTCGCCCCACGTACCCAAAGGCACGAGTACAGTCAGATAGTTGCCGATATTTTCGATAAAGCTATCAAAGATAAAGAGCGTTGGCCCTAAAGCCACCATGAATACCAATAAAACGATTGTAAAACCGATATTGATATCACTAAGGCGCTTAATACCTTTATCCAGACCCATCATAACGGAAGCGGCTGCAAGCGCTGTGATGAAAGCGATCAAACCGAACTGTACAGTGAGACTATTCGGCGTGCCAAATAGTTTCTCAAGTCCCGCATTGATCTGCATCACTCCAAGCCCGAGTGAGGTGACCACACCAAACATCGTACCGAACACGGCCAAGATATCGACCGTATGCCCCCAGCGACCATAGATTCTTTTGCCGAGCAAAGGATACAAAGTTGAGCGAATCGATAAAGGCAAACCGCGACGAAAATGAAAATACGCTAACGACAGTGCCACAATCGTATAGATGCCCCAAGCGTGTAGACCCCAATGCATAAATGAGATATTCATCGCTTGCTTTGCGGCTTCAACCGTTTCGGCCTCGCCCATTGGTGGTGCCATAAAGTGATACAACGGCTCCGCTGTACCCCAGTAGACAAGACCAATACCAATACCAGCAGAGAACAACATACCAATCCAAGAAAACAGATTGTACTGCGGTCGCTCCGTTTGGCTGCCTAAACGAATATCACCATAGCGACTCATTCCTAAGTAAATGCAAAGCCCAAGCGCTGTATTCACTAAGATAATAAATAACCAACCGAACTTATCGGTAATAAAATTCTGTAAAAAACTAAAAACCGCCCCTGCTGTTTCAGTGAAAAGCGCGCCGAAAATAATAAATCCAACGATCAACAGTGACGATGTAATAAACACAGGTTTACTCACCCGTGGAAAAGGTCCTAATCTGCCTACTTTTACTTCTTCCATGTGCAAGTCTCAAAATTTAAGGAATATTACCTTAACAAAATAGGCTTTAACTATCAATCAATTACAAAATAAAACTTGATAAAACCTTTAACTTATTCTAATAAGATTGATAGTTTTTTTAAAATGTCTACATAAATACAGATTTAAAAGCAGCTTTATCATGATGTTATTTAGGCAATAATCTGAGTAATCGTCCACCATCACCATCTTCCAATACCCACACTTGTCCATCGACTGCCAGCACGCTACGAACACGCTCACCCATGTCATAACGATAGCGTTCAGTAGCACTATCATCTTCATCGACACTTACGACAATAAGCGCTTTTGAAGATAAACCACTGATTAAAAAATCGCCTTGTAATGCTGGAAAGTCATTGTGGCTACCAGCCGTATATAGACTCAGTGATGACGGTGAAATAACGGGTGTCCATGTGATTTTAGGCATTTCAAACTCAGGGCGAGTGTCGTGATCTGGGATTGGTGTACCTGAATAATTACGACCATTTGATACAATCGGCCAGCCGTAGTTTTTGCCTTTTTCAATCAGATTAAATTCATCACCGCCCTTTGGCCCCATCTCGTTTGCCCAAAGCCTGCCGCTTTCATCAAATCTTATGCCGAGCACATTGCGATTGCCCATTGTCCAAAACTGAGAGGCAATGTCATTGCTATCATTGACAAATGGATTGTCCTTTGGAACCGAGCCGTCAGCATACAATCTAATAATCTTACCTAGATTCATGCTCATATTTTGTGCAGGCTCTTTTTTCTGGCGTTCTCCTGAGCTGATATATAGATACTGTCCATCAGGTGAAAACAATAAGCGATGGCTATAATGACCTTGCCCCGTGACTTTTGGAGATTGCTCCCAAATAGGCGTGATGACCTGTAGTGTGGGCGCATTTGTGCCTAATCCTGCCAGTGTCGCTTTGATTACTTTTGCCCCAAACTTATTACTATCACCCCCCTTTCCTGCTTCTACGTAGCTGATATATACAGCATTAGAAGTCGCAAAATCTGGTGCTAATATAATATCTCCCAAACCACCTTGACCACCATAGGCCACTTTAGGGATGCCTGCTACTTGTGTCTTGCTACCCGTCGCCGTGTCTACAATGAATAACTCTCCTGTTTTTTGCGTCACTAGTAGTTTGGGCGCTTTGCCATCTATACTGGGTAGTGCTGTCATAGCCCAAGGCTCATCAAAAGTGGCGACCGCTTTGGTTGTAAACTCAGGCTTGTCTGCGCTAACTTGAGCATCACTTGTCCGCATATCTGCTTTAGAGGTTTGGCTCTCTTTCTGTTCTGGTACGTTGTTGCTGGTATTGACGGTTGCAGGATTGGAGCAAGCTGATGTACTAAACAATAAAGCCGCAATGAGTAACGGCGATGTTAAGGGCAGACTTACACGTTCAATAGGGGTTGTCATGGTTTTGTCCTTTCTATCCAATTGGCATTTATTTTATTGGTCATCCATTTATTTATAGCATAGTCTTGATATTTAAGAGATATTTAAATGGTAAAAAAACAGTAACGCAAAATACCACCATAAACGAAAAACCCCTTACCTACGATTGTAGATAAGGGGTTTGTTGTGGGAGTATCGTGAGGTCATAAAGACGTCAAAGCCAATGACATTAGCTCATTCTAAGCTTATCAAAAGTCAGTTGGTCATCACTACCCACATCGATTTTAATGATGTCACCCGCGACAAAGTCGCCCGCCAAGAGTTTTAATGACAATGGGTTTTCGATCTCCTGTTGAATAGCACGCTTCAAAGGACGAGCGCCATAAACAGGATCATAGCCCACGGCAACCAATTTATTCATGGCATCTGATGATAGCTCAATATCCATCTCACGCTCTTGGATGCGCTGACGCAAACGATTCAATTGAATATCAGCAATACCTGCCATCTGCGACATACCAAGCGGATGGAATACTACGATTTCATCAATACGGTTGACGAACTCTGGACGGAAATGCTGCCCAACAGAATCCATTACTTCCGCTTTAATATCCTCGTAACTTTCGCCAACCATTTCTTGAATCTTGTGCGAACCCAAGTTACTGGTCATGATAATGACGGTGTTTTTAAAATCTACCACCCGACCTTGCGAATCGGTTAAGCGACCATCGTCCAATACTTGTAGCAAGATATTGAACACATCTGGATGCGCTTTTTCTACTTCATCGAACAATATGACGCTATATGGCTTACGGCGTACCGCTTCAGTCAACGTACCGCCTTCTTCGTAACCAACGTAACCTGGAGGTGCCCCTACAAGACGACTGACACTGTGTTTTTCCATATATTCACTCATGTCGATACGTACGATTGCATCTTCAGAGTCAAACAAGAAGTTCGCTAGCGATTTGGTCAGCTCAGTTTTACCAACACCTGTAGGTCCTAAGAATAAGAACGAGCCTGAAGGACGGTTGGGATCAGATAATCCTGCACGGCTACGACGTACCGCATTGGCCACCGATTCGACCGCTTCGTTTTGACCGATAACACGCTCATGGAGCTTTTCTTCCATTGCGATCATTTTGTCACGCTCGCCTTGCATCATTTTACTGACTGGGATACCAGTGGCGGCTGCCACCACTTCTGCAATTTCATTGTCGGTGACTTTATTACGTAGCAGTTTGACACCACTACCTTCACCTGTCTGCTCTTTTTGCTCAGCCAAGTCAGACTCATGAATACGTCGTTCTAACTGCGGAATGGTCTCGTATTGCAGCTTACTCATGGTCTCGTAGTCGCCTTCGCGGCTGGCTTTGTCATAAGCGATACGGGCTTTATCTAGCTCGTCTTTTAGCTGTTGACTGCCTTTGACCAACGCTTTCTCTGCCTGCCAAACTTCATTAAGATCAGCGTACTCTTTTTCTAACTCTGCTATTTGCGCATCGAGCACTTTACGTTCTGATTGCGCGCCCGCATCTTCTTCGTTTTTGAGGACTTCGCGCTGCATTTTTAGCTGAATGAGGCGACTATCGAGCTTACCTAATGATTCAGGCTTACTGTCCATCTCCATGCGCAAGCGGCTGGCCGCTTCGTCAATTAAATCAATCGCCTTATCTGGTAGCTTACGGTCAGTGATATAGCGATGGCTCATGCGCGCAGCAGCAATGATGGCGCTATCTTGAATATCGACGCCATGGTGCAGCTCGTAACGCTCTTTTAAACCCCGTAATATCGCAATAGTATCTTCGACCGTTGGCTCATCGACCAAAACCTTTTGAAAACGACGTTCAAGCGCAGCGTCTTTTTCGATGTACTGGCGATACTCATCAAGGGTGGTCGCACCAACGCAGTGCAGCTCACCGCGTGCCAGTGCAGGTTTTAGCATATTACCCGCATCCATTGCACCTTCAGACTTGCCTGCACCAACCATCGTATGCAGCTCATCGATGAACAAAATGACATTGCCTTCTTGTTTGGCCAAATCGCTCAGTACGCCTTTTAGACGCTCTTCGAACTCACCGCGGAATTTTGCCCCTGCAATCAGCGCGCCCAAGTCTAATGACAACACTTCTTTACGGCGCAGACCTTCTGGTACGTCGCCATTGATGATTTTTTGTGCCAAGCCTTCGACGATGGCTGTTTTACCAACGCCCGGCTCACCGATGAGTACAGGGTTGTTTTTGGTACGGCGCGACAGTACCTGAATGGTACGGCGAATTTCTTCGTCACGGCCAATGACTGGATCTAGTTTGCCAAGCTCTGCTTGCTCAGTCAGATTAATCGTGTATTTGTTGAGTGCATCACGCTGATCTTCAGCGTTTTGGTTATTGACCGTATCATCACCGCGCAGCTGCTCAATGACCGCTTTTAGTTTGCTTGCCGTCACACCTGCACTTTCAAATATTTTTTTGGTTTCGCCTTGCTCAGCGAGTGCCAACATGACCCATTCAGTCGCAATAAAATCATCGCCTTCTTTTTGCGCCTGACGATCTGCCAAGTTCAGAATTTTGACTGAGTTTGGGTTTAGATTGACGTCACCTGTTGGCTCCGAAATGGTCGCTTGGTTATCGAGTGCTTTGGCAACGCCATTTTTTAGCGCTGGAATAGAAGCGCCTGCTTGTTGGCAGATAGATAAATTAGATTCATCTTGTAGCAATACCGCAAGCAAATGCACAGGATCAATGCCCGTATGATCACGACCTAACGCTAGGCTCTGAGCTTCTTGAATCGCCGATTGCAGTTTTTGCGTAAACTTCTCAAATCTCATGTTTATATCCTTTTATAATTGGTATTATCAGTAATCGCGTTCATCTCTGGCGTCACTGTTATCTGTCATTTATATAAGGTATGCATACGGTTATTTCAAGACAACAAATCAATAAAACCTTACTTAAGACAATGATATTTATTATTAACAATATTTAAATGGGCTATTAATACCAGATAAAGGAAATTAGTAGGTAAGAAATGCCATTTTATTGTTGTAAATTCAAGAGAAATCTCCGTTGAATATGGTAATAAGCAATGCACTTATTGAGTATAGACCCAATCATAATCCGACTATGCTACTCCACGATTTCAATAGGCGTACCAAGTATCACCGATACCATAATCTCATCCATCTCGGTATTGGTCACCGCGATACAACCATCGGTCCAATCGCGTCGTTGATTCAACCAGCCCAAATGTCCAAAGCCATTCATTTGCCCATGAATCATAATGTCGCCGCCCGGATTGACCTCTAATGACTTCGCTCGTGCCTTGTCTTCATCATTTGGATAGCTAATATGGATAGAGCGATGTGCAATAACACTGGCGCTGATAACGACAGTAACGCCAATACTGATCAGCCAGCTATATGGGCTCAGCTTATCTGATGAGTGTGTTTTTTTGCAAAAAAATGACATAGGCTTTGATCCTCATGATGAGTTTTTTGTCATTAATCATATGTATCAAAGCACTATGTCAGACTATTTAGATAAGTTTTGTGCAAAACGAATGAATTACTCAAATGTTACACCATACGAATTGCCCCATCTAAGCGGATGACTTCACCATTTAGATAGGCATTATCAATGATATGAGTGACCAGCTTGGCAAACTCATTGGGAGCGCCCAAACGTTTGGGATAAGGCACGCCTGCTTCTAGCTGCTCGCGAGCTTTTTCAGGAATGCTCTCCATCATCGGGGTAGCAAAGACACCTGGCGCGATGGTCATAACGCGGATGCCATGACGTGCCAGCTCACGAGCAAGCGGCAAGGTCAGACCAACCACGCCTGCCTTGGAAGAAGAATAGCTGGCTTGACCCACTTGACCATCAAAGGCTGCGATAGAAGCTGTATTAATAATAATGCCTTGATCTACATTCTTTTGTACATGGTTTTTTTCTGCATGCTCGCCTGCATTGCTATCATTCGCTATGCGTTTGGCAATGCTAGCCGCGACCAAACGCGCAACGTTAAATGAACCGACCAGATTGACATTGACCCCGCGGCTAAATGACTCAAGGTCTGCCGGATTGTTATCACAATCCAGTAGCTTTTGTACCACTACGATACCCGCACAGTTGATTGAGCCTTGTAAGCCGCCAAAAGCTGACTCTGCCATTTCAACCGCTGATTGTACTTCATCGCCTTTAGTGATGTCACAGCGCACAAAGCGCGTACTATCACCCAGCTCAGCGACCAGTGCTTGCCCTGCTGATTCGTTTAGATCAGCGATGACGACGTTGCCGCCTTGAGAGACAATTGCCCGAGCCACTGACTCACCCAAACCTGATGCACCACCTGTGACCAAAAAGCTGTTTTCTTGAATTTGCATGATTATTCCTTTAAATCTTCATTTTTTATTAGCTGTTTTCTATGAATTATCTATAAACGCTCTATCGGGTAGTTACGCGGCAGATAAACTGCGTAGCAAAAAGCGTTGAATTTTGCCACTTGGTGTTTTTGGTAACTCGGTCACAAACTCGACCTCACGTGGATAGGCATGAGTGGATAGACGTTTACGCACCAGCTCTTGAATTTCTTTGGCGATTTGCTCGCTACCTTCGACGCCTTCTTTTAATACCACATAAGATTTGATCGTATGTCCACGCACTTCGTCTGGCACGCCCACAGCCGCAGATTCTGCCACTGCGTCATGCTCTAAGACGGTGTTTTCGACATCAGTAGGCCCCACGCGGTAACCTGCCGTAATGATAATGTCATCATCACGTCCTGAGAACCAATAGCTGCCGTCACTATGACGCTCAACCACATCACCTGTCAGATAGTAGTCATCTACAAAGGCTTGCTTCTCATTCCAGCTATAACCACGGAAATAAAACGCAGGTGACTGACTAACCACGACTGCTAACTGTCCTTGCTCACCATCTGGTAGTACCTTCATATTATCATCCAATACGACCAGCGTGTGACCTGGTAGCGCCATTCCCATCGAGCCAACTGGTGATTCGTGTTTTAGCGCATGATGCGCACAGCACGTCATGCCCGTTTCTGTTTGACCGTAATGATCTTTTACCTGACAGCCCAGATAGGTCTCGACCCAGTTAACGACTTCGGTGTTCAATGTTTCCCCTGCCGAGTTGGCACAGCGCAAAGCGAGTTTGGCGTTATTGTCTTCATTAACGTTGTCAAAAACGCCGCTGGATTTCATCATACGAAATGCCGTTGGTGAAGAGGCCAAATTGGTGATCTGATGACGCATCATAAAGTCGCGCGTATTGGTCGCGTCAAATCCTGCTTCATTAAAATAAGTCGTGATCCCTAATAGCAGTGGCCCTGTGATGGCGTAATACAATCCATACGCCCAGCCAGGATCGGCCATGTTCCAATATTGATCGTCTGCGCGTAGGTCAATGGCATAACGCATATAGAGATAAAACGCAGGTAAGGCTGATAATGGCACACTCACGCCTTTTGACTTACCGACTGTCCCTGAGGTAAACATCTGCAAAAATGGTGCATCCGTATCGAGCATAACGGGTTCTATCGTTTGCGCCTGTGATTCCATGGACTGACGGTAGTGATCGTCACCCCACGTCTGAGCATCTTCAGTACTGCCGACCAATACCATTTTGGTTTGCACAGCCAAATCATCAAACTTGCTGCGGTTCTCTACATTGGTAAAAACGACTTTGGTATCGGCTTTATCCATGCGATATTTGATTGAGTCATAGCCAAAAGCGGTGAATAATGGCTGATATACCGCGCCGATGCGCCATGTTGCCAATACAACGGTCAGTAGCTCAGGTGTACGCGGTAGCATCGTCGCTACTTTGTCCCCCGCTTTTACGCCATACGACTGTAGTAAGTTAGCGACTTGCGCACTGGCTTTATCAAGCTCACCAAAGCTCATGCGCGTGACATTGCCTGCCGTATCTTCGTGTACCAGTGCAGCATTATCCGCGCGGCCATCACGGACATGACGACCACAGCACGCCATATAGGCATTTAAGCGATCGTCGACATGTTCGCCAAAGATTTCTGACAGCAATGTATCCATGTCAAAATTATTATAATAATCGGTATAGTTTTTTGGTGTCGTTGAAGCATCTGTGTGACTGAGGGTAGGAGTTTGAGAAGCGGTATTCATAAGCTAATCCTTTAGCAATAGCAGATAAAATGATATTCATATTGTAAAACGGTCACATCCTATAGACCGTTTAATATCTTTGTATTTAACATGCTCTATTAGTAACGTATTTTTATACTTATTTCAATACATAACGTATCATTTTTATTTTATATAAATAAGCATGACCTATAACTATTTATCATCAAATAGCTAATAGTAAACTTAAAAAACTTGTAGGATCAAATATTTAAATTATTTTTGAAGTACTTTCTCAAGAATCGATATTTAACGATCAGCACTGAGAAAACCTAGTAAGGCTTTCTCCTCACAGCTTTGGTATTTTTTCGTACGACCGCGGCGTGCTTGTTTGTAGTCATCATAAAATTCCCCTGCCAAAAAACGCTCAATAATGATGGGGTGAATATACGACGCGCGGCATACGGTTGGCGTATTGCCCAGCTCTGCCGCCACGCTTTTTACCATATCGGTGACCAGCTGCTGACGCTCAGCACTTTCTGGTGCGCTGGCAAGTATGTTAGCGCCTGCCGTCGTTTGTAGCTCATCATATAGATAACTTGCCGCGAGTACACTTGCCATCCATGTTCGAAAATCTTTTGCACTATATAATTTGCTTTCGCAGTCCATACCGCATGTATGCATTCGCAAGTAGTCGTTGATATCGCTACTGTCGACGACTTGTTTATGTCCATTGTCATCTAAGTATTTAAATATTTGATAGCCCGGCAGCTCAGAACATGCCTGCACGATGTCAATCAAACGCTCATCTTGCAGCTCAATGTGGTGTTCTTTGGCGCTTTTTCCGACAAAATCAAACGCCAGTCCATTATCCGTTTCGCTGACATGCTTACTACGTAGCGTACTCAGACCATAGCTTTTATTTTGCTTGGCATAGCGGCTATTACCGATACGAATCAACGTGGTTTCAAGCAATTTGACCACGGCAGCGAGTACATTGGTGCGTGACAATGATTCTGCTTCCAAATCTGTCTCGACCTGCGCGCGTAAATTGGGCAGCGCCTCTGCAAAGCCTATCATTGCATCAAACTTGGCTTGGTCACGAATATTATTCCACGAGGGATGATACAAGTACTGCTTGCGTGATTTTTCGTCGCGTCCTGTCGATTGCAGATGGCCTTTTTCGTCTTGGCATATCCACACCTCTGACCACATGGGCGGTATCACCAATGCATCAAACCGCTGACGCAACGCTTTGTCTTTGACTGTCTTGCCCGTTGCATCACGATAGGTAAAGCCGCGGCCCCAACGTCTACGCTCATAACCTGGTTCGTCGTCACTCACATAACGCAGATTGGCACGGCGTGCGAGACGCTCATAGTCATGGCGCACATCCTGCGTTGTCGACTGCTCATTTGTTTTGCCCATAAAAACACTCTTCTAATAATTTTATGGTTTTAGCATAATCAACTGCGCTTATTTTTGCTGTTTGTTTGCCACGGACAAAGTGTAATCCTGTGTAAAATAAAGCCACTCGCCCTCGCCGATCATGATCTTTGGGCGCACTTATGGCAAAACTATCTCACGTTCTATGAAACCAGTTTGCCATCAAGCACGACGGAGACGATGTGGCGCAATCTGCTTGATAAGGGTAAGCTAGAGAATGACATGCCCACAAAAAAAGCCAAGCATCAAATACTTGGCTTTTTTTATTTTGATACTACTTTACAATAAAAGTGATTATTTACCGTATACACATAAATAAGCGGTTTCGACGTCAACTTTTACTTGGAATTTTTGATTGGCTTCAACGGTGAAGTGCTCGCCAGCATTAAACGTTTGCCATTCATCACTCTCTGGTAGCTTGACCATCAATGCACCGCTCACCACGCTCATGGTCTCAAACTCACTGGTGCCAAATTCATACTCACCAATTTCCATAACACCTACCGTTGCAGGCTTGGTTGCTGTTTGAAAGGCAATCGAAGTGACTTTATTATCAAAATAATTATTTACGCTTGGCATAATCTTCCTTAATTACATGTTAGTTGGTATTTGAATTCTATTTTATAGACCTGCTTTTAGACTGGCTTCGATAAACTGATCGAGGTCGCCATCTAGTACCGCGCCCGTGTTGAAGGTTTCAACGCCGGTACGCAGATCCTTGATACGAGAATCATCGAGCACGTATGAGCGAATCTGGCTGCCCCAGCCGACATCAGACTTATTGTCTTCAACCGCTTGTTGTTTTTCCATACGTTTTTGCATCTCAAGCTCATAGAGCTTAGCACGCAGCATCTTCATTGCCGTGGCTCTGTTACCGTGCTGACTACGCTCATTCTGACAAGTCACCACCACACCACTTGGCTCATGGGTAATACGTACCGCAGAATCTGTCGTGTTGACGTGCTGACCGCCCGCTCCTGAGGAGCGATAGGTATCGATACGCAAATCCGCAGGATTGATGTCAATCTCGACATTATCATCAATCTCAGGCGAGACAAACACCGCCGCAAATGAGGTATGACGACCATTGTTGCTATCAAATGGTGACTTACGTACCAAACGATGGACGCCAATCTCGGTACGCAGCCAACCAAACGCATAATCGCCTTTAATCTCAATGGTGGCCGACTTGATACCCGCGACACTGCCAGCAGACACTTCAATCACATCTACCTTAAAGCCATGAGCTTCCGCCCAGCGTGTATACATACGCAGCAGCATCTCCGCCCAGTCTTGTGCTTCGGTGCCGCCACTGCCCGACTGGATATCCAAGTAGCAGTTGTTTGGATCCATCTCGCCGCTGAACATACGGCGGAACTCTAGATCAGCCACGCGCTGCTCAGCATCATCTAGCTCGCTTTGCACGTCAGCTAGCAAGGACTCATCCTCTGCTTCTACTGCCAACTCTAGCATGGCAGACGCATCTTCTAGCGTGGTTTCAAGAGAGAGCACCACATCGATGACACCATCAAGGTGGCTTTTTTCTTTATTGATCTTGGTGGCACGCTCTGGATCATTCCACAGCTCTGGGTTTTCTAGCTCTAAATTGACTTCTTCTAAGCGTTCTTGCTTACCATCGAAGTCAAAGATACCTCCGCAAATCCTGCCCGCGCTCGGATAAATCTTTAATCTGTTCTTGATACGGATTGATTTCCATAAGTGTTCCTGTTTTTCTAAAAAAATAAATAACGCATTTGGCGCTATTTTAAATGAGATTAAGCATAAATGGTTGTCTAATTATTCTTGTTCCTACTATTACTAGATTAAGCAATCTAGATTGACCAATCTTCTATGGCCCAGCGATGCGCCAAGGCATGAGCATGTAGCGCCTCATCAGGTGACACACAGATCGCCACATCCGCCCATTCTAGCAATGGAATGTCGTTTTTGGAGTCTGAATAGGCATAGGTTTTTTCAAAGGTGATGCCCGCTGCTTGCTGCTTATCAAGCCACTTATCTAAATGGTAGATCTTGCCTGCCTGAAAGTTTGGTTTATCAGTCAGCTTGCCCGTATAACGATTGTCTTTGATCTCAAGCGGCGTAGCCAATACATTGGCTGACTCAATGCCAAAGCGCTTGGCAATAGCGGACACCACAAAATCGTTGGTTGCAGAAATAATCACCACATCGTGCCCTTGCTCAATATGCTGGCACAATGCTTCCATTGCTTTTGGGCGAATATGCGGCTCAATTTCACTTTTGATATAGTCTTCTCTTAGCTTATCAAGTCTATCAAGCGGCAGACTACTCAAAAACTGCGCGACGAATTCATTGTACTCTGTCGCATCTAACGTCCCTTCGATATAGTCATTATAAAACTTCTGGTTGGCTGTACGGTACTCAGCCTCATCGACAAGGTCGTGCTTGACGATATACTCACCCCACAGATAGTCACTATCGACATCCAGTAAGGTATGATCTAAATCAAATAACGCCAGTTGTTTTTGTTGTTTTTGTGCTGGATTTGCCTGCATGGTGAGACCTTATCGTTGGTTGCGAAAAAATATGAATCTTTTAGGGCGTGTTGAACATTCGCAAATAGGCACTGCTGATCGCTAAAATGGTTCCAGACAAGGCACAAAGCGACGATAATGCAGATGCCTTAGCGAGATTTGTAACGCAGTATGGGGCAATTTTAGCATCAGACCTAACGATAAAAGCAGAGGATAGGACTCTTTTTTGCCGCTTCATCGTTAAAAATAAGCGCTTAGTTAATCAGGCATCGCTATTTCTGTTAAACCTGTTTTGAATTTTTGACAACGCTCAGCATAATGCAGCGCTGACATTTTCAACATCGCTACTTGCTCATCTGTCAGTGTCTTGACCACTTTTGCAGGTGCGCCCATCACTAGTGAGTTATCAGGAATAACCTGACCTTCAGTAATTAAAGCTTTCGCCCCTATCAGGCAGTTTTTACCTATTTTGACATTATTGAGTACCACCGCACCGATACCAACCAGACTGTTATCACCGATCTCACAGCCATGCAGCATCGCTAGATGGCCAATAGTCACGTAATCACCGATAGTCACTTTGATACCTGCATCAGTGTGAATCACACTATTTTCTTGCACATTACTATAGTCGCCGATATGAATACGATCGTTATCGCCGCGTATCACCGCACCAAACCAAACATTGGCCTGATGACCCAAATACACATCACCGATTACTTGTGCTGAGTCAGCAATCCAACCGTTGAACGGTACAGCAAACTCAGGGGTTTTGTCTAAATATTTAAATATCATCGTTTTTCCTTAGTAAGGATAATGTTATTTTGGAGTAAGTCATTGGTTATACCACAATCATTTTTATGCTTATTTGATTCGCATGTCAAAGAAGCATCTCACTTTGGACCTTTGGACCATAGCCATAAAAAATATATTTTACAGTATACAATCCCATTTAATACCTTATCGTATGTCCACTTTATAGTACAATTAGCAAGGCCAACATTCTCATTTTGCTATCGTAGCGCCTGCCCTAACAAGTACCGCTACCCTACTAAGGACGCATCCATGCTTCGCGAAACACACGTACCTATTATTATCTTGTTGGCAAGTAGTGTGATCATCACCGCGCCCAGTTATGCTGAAGATACCTCAAGTTTGGAGAGAGCCGGTGACATTGTTGCGGTTGCCATACCTGCCATTGCTTATGGCAGCACGCATTATATGAATGATAAAGAGGGACGTCAGCAATTTTATCAATCATTTGCTACCAATCTTGCCGTGACCTATGCTGTGAAGTCAACCATTAATAAAGAGCGCCCTGACCATAGCGACAATGACTCCTTCCCATCAGGACATACTTCTTTGGCATTTCAGGGCGCAAGCTTCATTCATAAACGCTATGGATTAGAATATAGTATTCCAGCTTATGTTGGCGCAACTTTTGTGGGTTATAGCCGTGTTAAAGCGGAAAAACATGATGTGGCTGATGTATTTGCTGGTGCAGCACTAGGGGTTGCCAGTAGTATGTATTTGACCAAAAGCTATAACGATCAGCTTCTCCTCACAACCAATCTTGCGCCTGACTATTACGGGCTGTCTATCCACTACCAGTTTTAATCACTCAGTTTTCCCTTGATACTAGCCATAAGTTACTATTTTGTATATAATACGCAAAATCTGTGCCTAAGCGAGCGGACATGATGCAAGTTACCTATTCACTATCTAGTGGGTTTTGTAGTTTTCATCAATAATGTCTTCTCGCTTTTTTGTGGAAAATTTTTGTGTGTCGTCCTTTTATTACTTCTATATGACAACAGTCAAATGCCGTAAATAAAAGGATACGGAGCAATTTTAGACCAACAAAACATGATGGCACTCACCAATAACAGCGGAGGCAATCCTTGAATTCATCGGTAGAAACACAAGCAATTTTGGCACTAGCAGACGGTACAATTTTTCGCGGTGTCAGTATCGGCAGCCTAGGTCATCGTGTTGGTGAGGTCGTATTTAATACCGCCATGACAGGGTATCAAGAAATTCTAACCGATCCAAGTTATGCGCGACAGCTGGTGACCTTGACATATCCGCATATCGGTAATACAGGCACCAATGCCGAGGATACCGAGTCTGGTAACGGTCACAAAGTATGGGCAGACGGTCTGATCATCCGTGACGCCACTATGGCCACTTCTAACTTCCGCAACTCTGAGTCGCTTAGCGACTATCTACAGCGTAACAATACCGTCGCTATCGCTGAAATTGATACACGCCAGTTGACCCGCCTATTACGTGATAAAGGCGCACAAAACGGTTGTATCATGACTGCCTCAAACGGTGAGACGATCAGCGTTGAAGATGAGCAAAAAGCGATTGAGCTGGCACAAGGCTTTGCAGGTCTAAAGGGCATGGATCTGGCAAAAGAATGCTGCACGACAGAAAGCTTTGAATGGACAGCAGGCACATGGGATCTATCAGACACCCTACTCAACCGTGACGTGGCGGGTAGCCATGACAGTGGTACTGGCGGCTTCTTTAAGCAGCTCGGCACTCATATCGATGCCAAATTCAACGTCGTCGCTTATGACTTCGGTAGCAAAACCAATATCCTACGTATGCTCGTCGACCGCGGCTGCCATGTGACGGTTGTCCCAGCACAAACGCCTATTGCTGATGTGCTCGCGATGAACCCAGACGGTATCTTCTTATCAAATGGCCCTGGCGATCCTGCCGCCTGTGACTACGCTATCGACGCCGTACGTCACATTATTGAAGAAACAGACGTACCAACGTTTGGCATCTGCTTAGGTCATCAGCTAATTGGTCTTGCCAGCGGCGCCAATACCATCAAAATGAAAACGGGCCACCATGGTGCCAACCATCCAGTACAAGATCTAGCGACTGGCACAGTGATGATCACCAGTCAAAACCATGGCTTTGCGGTTGATGAAGACACGCTACCAGAAAACGTTAAGTCAACGCATCGCTCATTATTCGATGGTACTAACCAAGGCATCGAGCTGACCAACAAGCCAGTATTTAGCTTCCAAGGTCACCCAGAGGCCAGCCCTGGCCCGCATGATTGTGGTCCGCTATTTGATAAGTTTGCTGAGATGATGGAAGCGGCTAAAACTGCTCAAGCTTAACGATTCATTATAACTTGATAATAAGTCAATGCTTGAATCGCTAAAAGCGGTTTGAGCAGTACTGTAACAACGCATTGTAAGTATAAAACGCCATAAGCGTTATCAAAAATAAAGATTACTTAAAATATCATCAAACGAAGGTAGCTCTAACTATGCCAAAACGTACCGACATAAAAAGCATTCTTATCATTGGCGCAGGCCCCATCGTTATCGGCCAAGCGTGTGAGTTTGACTACTCAGGCGCACAGGCGTGTAAAGCACTACGCGAGGAAGGCTACCGTGTCATCTTGGTCAACTCAAACCCTGCGACCATCATGACCGACCCTGTCATGGCAGATGCGACCTATATCGAGCCGATCACGTGGCAGACGGTTGAGCAAATCATTGCCAAAGAGCGTCCTGATGCAATCTTGCCAACCATGGGCGGACAGACCGCGCTCAACTGTGCGCTAGATCTAGATAAGCATGGCGTACTGACTAAGTACGACTGCGAGCTAATTGGCGCCACCAAAGACTCAATTGAGATGGCAGAAGATCGCGACTTATTCGACAAGGCGATGAAACGTATCGGCCTTGAGTGTCCGCGCGCTGAAACGGCTGAAACGATGGAAGAAGCTTTTGCCACGCAAGAAAAGATGGGCTACCCCTGTATCATTCGTCCCTCATTCACCATGGGTGGTTCGGGCGGCGGTATCGCTTATAACCGCGATGAGTTCATCGAGATTTGTGAGCGCGGCTTTGATTTATCACCAAATCATCAGCTACTCATCGATGAGTCACTCATCGGTTGGAAAGAGTACGAGATGGAAGTGGTTCGTGACAAAAACGACAACTGCATCATTATCTGTGCCATCGAAAACTTTGACCCAATGGGCGTACATACAGGCGACTCAATCACTGTCGCACCCGCGCAGACCTTGACCGATAAAGAATACCAAATCATGCGTAATGCGTCATTAGCAGTATTGCGTGAGATCGGTGTCGAAACAGGCGGCTCAAACGTCCAGTTCGGTATCAACCCTGATACGGGACGTATGGTCGTCATCGAGATGAACCCACGTGTATCACGCTCGTCTGCCCTCGCCTCAAAAGCGACTGGCTTCCCGATTGCCAAAATCGCGGCAAAACTGGCAATCGGTTATACGTTAGATGAATTGCAAAATGACATCACAGGCGGCAAAACGCCAGCCAGCTTTGAGCCTGCGCTTGATTACGTTGTCACCAAGATACCTCGTTTTAACTTTGAAAAATTCCCACAAGCGGACAACATCCTATCGACTCAGATGAAATCGGTTGGCGAAGTGATGGCGATCGGTCGTAACTTCCAAGAGTCGATGCAAAAGGCATTACGCGGTATGGAAACTGGCGCGGATGGTTTCGATGAGCAAATTGATTTATCCAAAGTCAGTGCTGAGAAGGCTCGTAGTGAGATTATCAACCGCTTAACCATTCCAACGCCTGAGCGTATCTATTACGTTGCTGATGCCTTCCGTGTCGGTATGAGCGTTGATGACGTATTTAATTACACCAAGATTGACCCGTGGTTCTTGGTACAAATCGAAGACATCGTTAAGACTGAAGCGACGGTAAAATCACTCGGCTTTGGTGGCTTAAACGAAAACAACCTACGTCGCTTTAAGCGTAAAGGCTTGTCAGATTTGCGTTTGGCTAAATTGCTTGGTATCTCACAAAAGCAACTACGCAAAAAGCGTTGGGATTTAGGCGTCTATCCCGTGTATAAGCGTGTCGATACCTGTGCTGCAGAGTTTGCGACCAGCACCGCTTATATGTACTCAACCTACGATAGCGAATGTGAAGCCAATCCAACTGACAAGAAAAAAATCATGGTCATCGGTGGCGGCCCTAACCGTATCGGTCAAGGTATCGAGTTTGATTATTGCTGTGTACATGCAGCGCTTGCCATGCGTGAAGACGGCTATGAGACCATTATGGTCAACTGTAACCCAGAAACGGTTTCAACCGATTATGACACCTCCGACCGTCTGTACTTTGAGCCAATCACATTAGAAGACGTGCTAGAAATCGTCCGTATCGAAAACCCAGACGGTGTGATTGTGCAGTTCGGTGGCCAAACGCCATTGAAACTTGCGCGTGCGCTAGAATCAGCGGGCGTAAAAATCATCGGTACGAGTCCTGATGCGATCGACCGCGCTGAAGACCGTGAGCGCTTCCAACACATGATTCAGCAGCTAAACCTTGTACAACCATCGAACGCTTTAGCAACCAGCTTAGAAGATGGCTTGGTTAAAGCAAAAGACGTGGGCTATCCATTGGTGGTACGTCCATCTTATGTGTTAGGTGGCCGCGCGATGGAAATCGTCTATAACGAAGATGAGCTAAAACATTACCTGCGCACCGCAGTACAAGCCTCAAACGAAGCGCCTGTCCTGCTTGATCGCTTCTTAGATGACGCTATCGAAGTCGATGTCGACTGCGTATGTGATGGTAATGATGTCGTCATCGGCGGTATCATGCAACATATCGAACAGGCAGGTGTCCACTCAGGTGACTCAGCATGTTCACTACCACCATATTCATTGTCTGATGAGCTATGTGATGTGATGCGCGCCCAAACCATTGCTATGGCAAAAGAGCTTGGCGTTGTCGGTCTGATGAATGTTCAGTTTGCGGTCAAAGGCGAAACCGTATATATTTTGGAGGTGAACCCACGTGCTGCACGTACCGTACCGTTTGTCTCTAAGTGTATCGGTACTTCGCTAGCTCAGGTCGCGGCTCGCTGTATGGCTGGCACCTCGCTCAAAGACCAAGGCTTTACGACTGAGATTGTTCCAGCATTTTATGCGGTCAAAGAAGCGGTGTTCCCATTTGCTAAGTTCCCAGGTGTTGATCCCATCTTGAGTCCTGAGATGAAATCAACAGGCGAAGTCATGGGCGTGGGCAAAACCTTTGGTGAAGCATTTTACAAAGCTATCATCGGTAGTAATGAGCGTCTGCCGGGTCTGCCTACTGAAGGCGAGACCAAGACGGTCTTTATCTCAGTTCGTGATAGCGACAAAGGACAAATCGCCCCAATCGCCCGTCAGCTTGCAGATTTCGGTTTTAATATCGTATCAACCACTGGCACGCAAAAAGTACTGAGCGACGCTGGTATCGAAAGTCAGCAAATCAACAAGGTCACTGAAGGTCGCCCGCACATCGTTGATGCCTTGAAAAACGGCAAAATTGACCTGATTATCAATACGACCGAAGGCAAGCAGGCACAAGAGGATTCGTTCTCTATCCGCCGTAGTGCGCTACAGGGCAAGGTATTCTATGTCACGACGTTAGGCGCAGCCGATGCGGTTTGTAAATCTTATGCCATTGACTTACCGTTTGATGTCTATAAGTTACAAGATTTGCATGAGCAAGCAAAGTCTATTGACGCGGCTGAATAATTTCAGTAGATTAAGCATAACCGCTAAGCTTATATAAAAGCTTAGCCAAGACTTGTTATTGATTATTTTGTGA
This sequence comes from Psychrobacter sp. AntiMn-1, assembly GCF_001854065.1. Classification (NCBI taxonomy): domain Bacteria; kingdom Pseudomonadati; phylum Pseudomonadota; class Gammaproteobacteria; order Moraxellales; family Moraxellaceae; genus Psychrobacter; species Psychrobacter sp. AntiMn-1. Next base: position 889,852 of record NZ_CP012969.1, read on the forward strand.
TAATCATACGTTAAAAAAACAATATCTTGAAAGAGACAAACCTACAAAAGCATAGTGGCTGAACTGCGACTATGCTTTTTATTACGTAAGGTTCAGTGCGCTTGGTGCTAAAAGTAGAGGTGCTAACACACAACAGCCTATTTACTAACGACACCATCTGAACCCCGCTCTTTTTATATTTCATACTCATTGCAACAACACTGGCACCATCTCCTTATGAGATGGTGTGGTGTTATTGGTTTAAGGAAAAAACATGCAACGTTATCCCATGACTCCGCAAGGACATGCAGCTTTAGAAGCTGAATTAAAACAGTTAAAAAGTGTCGACCGTCCACGCATCACCGCATCGATTGCTGAAGCCCGCGAGCACGGCGATTTAAAAGAAAACGCTGAATACCACGCTGCCCGTGAGCAACAAGGCTTTTGCGAAGCGCGTATTCGTGATATCGAAGCCAAGCTTGGCGGCGCACAAATCATCGATCCTTCAACATTGCCAAAAGAAGGTCGTGTCGTGTTTGGCGTCAGCGTCATAATCGAAAACATGGACACTGAAGAAGAAAAACAGTACAAAATCGTCGGCGATGATGAAGCCGATTTCAAGGCTGGCAAAATCTCAGTTAACTCACCGATCGCTCGTGGCCTCATCGGTAAGTTTGAAGGCGATGAAGTACGTATCGAAACGCCAAAGGGCGTGGTGGAATACGAAGTGATGAAAGTTATCTACGACTAATAAGACTCACTATTTCTGGTCATCCGTAGGCGTGATGCTTTCAAGGCTGGATGAAAGGCGCTTTGAATAATAGCTCTTTAAATACTAGTTCTCTTAAATAGCAAACATGTTTGACAGTGACAGATACGGCTGGCTATTCGCTACCCAATAACATGAATATAAGCAACATTACGTATTGATAGCATTTATACCGTTTCGGTTACACAATGCAGCTTTTATACACGATTTGTTTTGGCACATAATTATTTGAGTTTTTAGTGCATCGTAATTTTTATATTAGGTGATATTACCCACATAATATCGATGTAAATTTATACTGAAGCACTTTTACTCAAAATAATGATGGTCTGATTATAGACACCGACTATCGTCAGTACTGATACCCTCGTTATTTGGCATACTTTTTGGTGTCATTTAGCGGGGGTTTTGCTTGTTTAGACGTTAATTATTGCTGTTTTACTTATTGCTGCTTTTTTTTATTGATACTGTTAAGGAGTCTATTATGACCATGAAATCTTATACACCATCAGCACTAACCACCACGGTATCTGCAATGCTCGCAGGTATGGTGCTTGCATCCTCAGCCCATGCCGATCCTGAGATTGCGATTAGCTCATCTGCTGGTGGTAGCACGACGGTAGTTGAACAATACTCTGATGGCAAAACAGCCACTATTACTGCGACACCTAACGGTATCACCATGCAAGATGGCATGCCTTATGCCGTGACAAAAGTGACGACTGTGCCGCGCTATGTCGTTCGCCAATCTCCTGTGGTTCAAGGCAGCACGACTGTCACAAGCGTACCTGTAACCAATCGAGTGACCAATAGCGTCACCAAGGTAGACGTCGTCACGGCGCCAGTTAGCACTGTGACACAAGCCCTGCCTGTCACTACCGCTACTCCATTACCTGTGATGAATGCCCCAGCGACAACCGTCATCACTAACCAGCCATCTATCCATCCATCTGTGAGCAATCAAATCACGACGACCACGTTAGATACCTTGCAATTGACCCCGACTTTTAGCACGCCGGGTGTCGTCAATGCAAACACCAAGGTCATGAAAATCATGAAGAATAGTGCTGGACGTGAAGTTGCGGTGCCTGCCAACCATATCGCCCCTGGTGATATCATTGAGTATCACACCACATACACCAACACCACGGCACAGCCAGTTAATGACATCAATGCTATGGTTTCATTGCCAAGCGGCGTCCAGCTGGTATCGTTAAATAGCCCATTACCAACGTTTGCCACCACTGGCGGCGACACTTATAAAACCATTCAGCAAGTTGGCAATACCGTTGTTGTGCAAGAAAACTACTCTGGCCTGAAATGGAACTTAGCAAATCTTAATGCCAATGGTAATCAAACCGTCGTGATACGTGCCAAGGTTCAATAAATAATGCACTCACTACAAAATACGTATCTTTAACAGTATCATGTTGCAAAGGGTCTTGAATATTCAAGGCCTTTTTTAATGTATGTCATATCGAGTAGCATGTATGCTCGCTCACAACCTCTTGATGGATACGACACTATCTGTCGTGTTATTTTTTAAATTTTCTTATAAATACAATGACTTAATACATATTTTGGTAAAATGGTTACTCGTTAATTAATTGGTAACAACCGACTTATGGCAAACATCAATTATGAAAGATTACAGGGCAAGCTCAATATCTTGGCTGACGCTGCCAAGTATGATGTCTCTTGCTCCTCCTCCGCTGGTACTCGCAAAAACCAAGGCGGCGCTCTAGGCGATGCCTCAGCAACCGGTATCTGTCACAGCTATACCGAAGATGGTCGCTGCGTCAGTCTGCTAAAAATTCTTTTGACCAACCATTGCATCTATGATTGCGCGTATTGTACTTCACGTAAAAGCAACGACACGCCGCGCGCTGCTTTTACGGTTGAAGAAGTGGTTGATTTGACCATGCAGTTTTATCGCCGCAACTATATTGAGGGGCTATTTCTCAGCTCTGGTATATTCAAAAGTGGCGACTATACGATGGAGCGACTGGTCGAAGTTGCCAAGCTCCTGCGTACTCGCGAGCGTTTTAACGGTTATATTCATCTAAAAACTATTCCTGGCGCTTCAAAAGAGCTATTGCTAGAGGCAGGACTATATGCAGACCGTCTGAGCGTCAACATCGAAATTCCGACTAAGTCAGGGCTCGCATTGCTTGCGCCTGAGAAGTCACATGATGAGCTAAAAGCACCGATGGAAACGGTTAAAGAAGAGATTATAACTATCCGTGAGAGTCGCAAAACCCACAAAAAAGCGCCTAAATTTACGCCCGCGGGTCAGACCAGTCAAATGATCGTCGGTGCAAGTAACGAGACGGATCTGCAAGTGATTCAGCTATCGAGTCACTTTTACAAAACCTACGATCTCAAGCGTGTCTATTACTCAGGTTATGTACCGATGCTCTCTGATAATCGCTTGCCAGCGATTGGGACCCCTGTGCCGATGGTGCGCGAGAACCGTCTATATCAAGCAGATTGGTTAATGCGTTTTTATGGGTTTGGTGCGCATGAAATTGTCGAGCCAGAATCGCCATTTTTGGACTTAGACTGTGACCCAAAACTGGCGTGGGCGATACGCCATCGCGAGCATTTCCCCGTCAATATTCAGACAGCGACTTATGAGATGATCGTGCGTATCCCTGGCATCGGTACCAAGACGGCCAAAAAAATCGTCAAAGCGCGCAAATTTAACCAGTTGACGCTCTATCATCTAAAAAAGATGGGAGCCGCGGTCAACCGTGCCAAGTATTTTATCGCAACCACTGGCAAAAACGAGCACCTTGCCCATTTGACACGCGATAACTTCCGTCAGTATGTACTGGCGCAAACGCAGACCAAGTTTAAAGATCAACGTAGCGGACAGCTAGCGTTGTTTTAAATTTGGCATTGTCATAAATATAAATCAATCTAGGGCGTGTTGAACATTCGCAAATAGGCACTGCTGATCGCTAAAACTGTTCCAGACAAGGCACAAAGCGACGATAATGCAGATGCCTTAGCGAGATTTGTAACGCAGTATGGGGCAATTTTAGCATCAGCCCCAACGATAAAAAGCAGGGGACAGGACTCTTTTTTGCAGCCTCTGTCACGCGATGCGAACAGCACGCAAGAAAAATATCCCCCAGTAGCATTTGACAATACTTACATACATTTTATGGCGAGCCAAAATACATTTCACATCGTTTCAGGATAAACCATGTCAGCACTTGTGCAAAACGACAATTATACTATCGGTCAGTTAACGCCCAGCATTGTGCTGTATGAGCCAAGCTTTGAGGGCTGGCTCAGCGCGGTGTTTTATGTCTATGCCAATCGATTGCAAGAAGACGCCTCACTCAAACTCACCGCTCAAGACTGTTATATACCCTCCTTGATTGCGCAAGCGATTAGCGTCGCAACGGATGCAGACAACGCAGAGCGCGTATTGGTTAAACTAAATAGCTTGCTTGGTCGCTCAGGTATGCGCAATATCTTGTGGGGGTTTTTATCAGAAAAGGACGATATCGGCACGACTTTATTCCGTGTGGTTAAGTATGCCATTGACTACCCTAGCCGAAATATCATGCAAGATCTTGGTCACTTGGATGTGTTAGAGCTGGTACAGACGGTCAAATCCGTCGGCCGTGAAAAACATCGCATGGAGGCCTTTGTACGTTTTGAGCACACGACCGATGATATTTATTTTGCACGGGTCGAGCCTGATTTTAATGTATTGCCACTGATTGGGGAGCATTTTCGTCAGCGTTATCAAGATCAGCACTGGGCGATTTATGATCTGACACGCGGCTACGGCATTTATTATGATAAAAGTAATAGCACGCCTACTCGTCCCGCGCCGCTACAAACCATCACCGACCTTGATGATGCGGTACTACGCAATCCTGCCAGCATTCATAGCCCTGATGAGCAGCGTTATCAAAAGTTTTGGCAAGGCTACTTTACCAACGTCAATATCAAGGAGCGCAAAAATCCCAAGCTACACAGGCAATATCTACCGCAGCGATATTGGAAATACTTAAGCGAAAAACAAGTATTGCCCAACGCTGAGCATCTACAAAAACGCCGCTAAATACATTTGAGTAGTTTTGAGCCAAGAAAATTATGCTCATATCTGCTGGAAAGCCACATATCTGACGCCATCTTTTTATCTTGATGGTTGAGTTTTATGCGCTTTTAACTGACAATAGCAGCTTGATCCTCCTAACCTGTGACCTATGTTATTATGAAAGTGATGCGCCTACTGTCGTCTTTGAAGCATGATGAATCCGAGCGCGGTATTTTTCATCTTGGGCGCGCACTGGTCAAAAACGGGCATACCTCGATCATTGTTTCTAGCGCTGATGAGAGCAATGACTTGGTCAGACGGCTCAAGCGTGATGGCAATCACTATCATCAAGTCCACATGAACAAAAAATCGTGGCTGTCATTGCTGCAAGTTTCAGCACTACGGCATTTGATTGAGAAGTATGAGCCTGATGTCATTCATGTACATTCGCGCACCCCTGCATGGATATTGCATTTAGCATTGCGCCGAGCGCGGGTCAAGCGTTTCCCAAAGCTGGTCTCGACCATGTATGGGTTTTATCCTATCAATAAATACTCTCAAGCATTGCTCAATGTCGATACAATTATAACGGTCTCTGATAGCGTCACCCAATATCTAACAAGAAGACTGCGCCGCGAGGAAGCCGATCCCAAAGTCATCACGCGTATCTACCGCGGCATTGATACTCGGCGCTATCCTTATCGGCACAATCCATCGGTCTATTGGTTGCGTCATACCTTTGCGGAATATCCTGAGCTTGAGCATAAGAAGTGGCTCGTATTTCCAACGGTCATTGGCAATGAGTATGGTCAAGAATGGCTGATTGATATCTTGGGCAATCTACAAGAGCAATTTCCCAATATTCATGTCATCATTATGGACGATGATGATAAAGATGGTGATGTCGCTCATGAAGACTTTCGTCAACGTACTCACAGTCTGGGGTTGGCTGAGCGCATTACTTATGTGGGTAGCAAGCGTAATGACATGCGTGAATGGCTCTCAGCGGCCAATATCGTTATGGCACTTGCCAATGAACCAGAATCGATCGGCATTAATGCCCTGCAAGCGATTCATTTGGGCACACCTGTCATTGGCTGGGATAAAGCCGCCTTTAGCGAAATCTTACAACCGCTCTATCCGCAAGGTTTGGTAAAAGAACACAATGCCAACTCGTTATGTAAAGCGGTGCGCAATCAATTAGAAAGTGTGACGCGACCTGAGATGACCAACAAATTCACCATGCGTGAGATGATCGAAAAGACAATCGCGGTATACCAAGGATTGTACGATACTGCGCTGGCAGAAGAACAGGCTGAGGCCGATGCGCTCGCCGTACGAAGAATCAAAAGAAACCTTAAAAAAACCTATAAACCTGCCTTTGGTGCGGCGGTCAAACATGTCGAACCCATCCCCAAACGCCCAAAAGTCAAATTGATCAAAGAAAAAGCAAGCAAAGCGGAATCGCCAGAAATAGAAGATGAAATAAAAGTAGAAGAAACAACAAAAGTAGATATCAAATCAGAAGCACCTGACGCTGATCAAAAGTCATAAGCTGACTGCCTACCTCTATCTGTGCAGGAGCCAATCTCAGTCATGATGAGATATATTAAGCAAAAAAATGCCATTTCCAGCAATGGAAGTGGCATTTTCAATCTGTATTAAGATGAGTATTCAGTTTAAAGTTACAGAACACGAGCCTAATAAGTCATTGGTGTATGTGCACTTTGAAAAAATCTTTACTCAGCATCAAGTAGTGGGAGTACGCACAAAAGAGATTGTCCATGGCGGCGGTAATATTCATTGTATTACAATGAACCATAATAAATCGCACTTATTAGCGAATGAAAGCATAGCAGCAACTGAAAGTATAAGCATAAACACAAAAATGGATTTTAAACCCAAAAACACGCTAAAAATAAGGAAAAAGTATGAGCGATTATCAAATCAACAATCCAGCCACTGGCGAACTAGAAGCCACTTACCCTACCGCCACTGAACAAGATATCCAGCAAGTCATCGAGCAGGCTGACAACGCCTATCAAGACTGGCGTCAAGTCTCATTGAGTGAGCGCAGTGCACTACTGCATAAAATTGCCGATAGCTATCTGGAACGTCAAGACGAGCTGGCTCGTATTGTGGCGGGTGAGATGGGTAAACCCGTTGCACAAGCAAAGGGTGAAATCGGTCTGGTCGCTGAGATCTATCGTTACTATGCAGACAATGCTGAGCAGCTACTCGCGCCGAATACCATTGACGTTGATTCAGGATCAGCTTCGGTAGAAAAACGTCCTGTTGGCGTTCTACTCGGTATCATGCCGTGGAATTATCCGCATTATCAAGTGGCACGTTTTGTCGCGCCAAACTTTATGGCAGGTAATACTATTATCTTAAAGCACGCGCCTCAATGCCCTAAGACTGCAGAAGTTATCGCTGATATGTTCAAAGAGGTCGTCGTACCTGAAGGTGTTTATAACAATATCTTTGCCACCAACGAGCAGGCAGCGACTATTATTCATGACAAGCGTGTACAAGGTATCTCACTCACTGGCTCTGAGCGCGCTGGACAAGCCGTTGCCAAAGAAGCAGGCGGCGCACTCAAAAAAGTCGTGTTGGAGCTTGGCGGCTCCGATGCCTTTATCGTTGCAGCTGATGCGGATATCAAAAAAGCCGTAAAAGGCGCGATCTCTGGTCGTTTTGGTAATGCCGGCCAAGCCTGTAACGCCGCCAAACGCCTAATCGTGCTTGAGTCTGTCTATGACAAGTTCGTTGAGGGCTTTACTGATGCTGTACGTGGTATGACATTGGCCGATCCTCTTGATGAAAAAACCTTTATCGGCCCAATGTCTTCAAAGGCTGCCGCGGTCAATCTGCAAGCGCAGTTAGATAGTGCCGTTGAAGCAGGCGCGACGGTCCTAGTCGAGGGCGGCCTAGTCAAGGACAAGCCTGGTGCATGGTTCAAACCTGCGGTACTAACAGATGTCACTGAATCAATGGATGTCTACCGTGAAGAGTTGTTTGGTCCTGTCGCTGTCGTCTACAAGGCTCGTGATGTCGATCACGCTATCAAGATTGCTAATGATGTGCCTTTTGGTCTTGGTGCTTCTATCCAAACGCAAGATGCTGCCCTAGCTGCTGATATTGCTGATAAATTAGAAGTGGGCATGGTCACTATCAACGCGCCGTCTGGTACCGAAGCCAATACCCCATTTGGCGGCGTTAAACGTTCAGGATTTGGTCGCGAGCTTGGTACGCTTGGTATCACTGAGTTCTTAAACTATAAGCTTATCCGTGATAAGTCTTAATCGTATAAGCACTTGATTGTATGCACTAAAAAAGCCTAACGTTTGACGTTAGGCTTTTTAAGGTAGTTAACTGACTAAAATGAGACTATTATTTATATGGATTTTCTTTTAACCATTGTTGATTAATGATTTTGAGCTCATGCAGCTCATGATCCATAATCTCTTTACTCTTACCAGGGTTTTTCATTGACGCATAGCCATACATTGCGCCGCCAAGAACCGTCCAGCCAAGGAAAATCCACCACTCGATAGGAACCAATGCCGACGGCATACCTGGCAGATAAAGCGCCAACATACCAAGGCTGAGTATGATTGTGATGACACCAACCAATTTACCTGCTGGTACTCTAAATGGACGTATCATATTAGGCTCACGGTAGCGTAGCACTAAAAATGACAATGCAACACAAGTATAAGCGATAACGATACCAAAGCCGCCTGCATCAACAATCCACACGAGCATTTTGCGACCAAATAATGGCGCTAGTGTGGCAAGGCCACCGATCAACAAGATCGCATTGACTGGGGTGTTGTATTTAGGATGTAGCTTGCACAAGAACTGTGGCAACATGTGCGTTTTACCCATGGCGTACAATAAGCGACTGCCACCAATAAGAAACGCGTTCCAGCTTGATAAAATACCCAGTACACCGCCGATAACTAGCAGCGTACCTGCCCATTTGCCATTCCATGCATTGGTCATCGCATCAGCGGTTGCCAATGTTGAATCTTGTGCTTGCAATAGCGGCAGGGTTTTGCCCACACTCCAAGCGACAGCCACGTACCAAAGCACGGCAATGATAATAGAGACAATCAAAAATTTGCCGATATTTGGACGCGTTAGGTTGATTTCTTCTGCGGCTTGTGGAATCACATCGAAGCCCACGAATAAAAACGGTACCATCACCATCACCGTCATGATACCGCCCATACCACCGATAAAGTTTGGTGCTTGTACTGAGTTGGAGGTTTCAGGATTGAATAATAACGCACCAACGAATAGTAAGATACCGACGCAGAAAATACCGACGACGGCCAACTTTTGGAACCACGCACTGACTTCCATACCGCGTATATTGAGCCAGGTGACAATGATGGAGCCAAGCATACCGACAGCTACCCACGTGGCATAAACATCCCAGCCTGCGACATTCCAAAGATAGCCTTGACTATAATTGGGAATGACATATTCGACAACGGTTGGCAGTGCCACCGCCTCAAAAGCAACGACGGAAAAATAACCAAATAAAATACTCCATGAGCAGATAAAGGATATATTTACCCCCAGTGCACGGTGTGTATACGTGTGCTCGCCTCCTGTGATAGGCATAGATGCCGCCAATTCAGCATAGGTCACGCCAATCAAAACCACCACAAGACCGCCAATTAAGAATGCACTGATTGCGCCCCAGATGCCTGCCGAGATAATCCAACCACCCGCCAGCACGACCCAGCCCCAACCAACCATCGCACCGAATGCCAGCGCAATGATATCGAACACACCTAACGTTTTCTTTAATTCAGACATAACCTACTCCTTGTCTGTGTGTCATCCGTGTGAACCTTTTATGGTTACACTATTTCTATTTAATGGAGTAATACCCATCATATTTACTGTATATCGTTTCCGCCAAAGAAAGCCGATTGCTCGTTGTTTGATATTCACATAGCAAAAACGGCGCCTTGACTTGCAAGGCGCCGTTTAAAATCACACTCCATGTGAGTGTCATAAGGGCAACCTTGCCGTTATCTTCACTATAACTTTTCAATCAAAATCAATGTTTGATTAGAAGCGATCCATCGCTAAATTTTATGACACTCGATAACTATTAAGCTGCAAGGATATCTTTAATGATATCAAGACCTTCTTGTAGCACCTCGTCTTCAACTGTTAATGGCACCATCACACGAATAGCATTGCCATACATACCACAAGACGCTAGTAGCAAGCCTTGCTCAAATGCTTTTGCTTTTAGGTTGGCTGCTGCTGCTGCATCAGGTTTGCCTTCGCTATCAATCAATTCAAACGCTAGCATCGCGCCTTTATGACGGATATGACCGATGCTGCTTAGGTTCAAGCCTTTTAAGAACGACGCGATGGTATCGCCAATCTCGATACTACGCTCCAGTAAGTTTTCTTCTTCGATCACTTCCATGACAGCAAGCGCAGCCACACAGGCGAGCGGGTTACCAGAGTAAGTGCCACCTAAGCCGCCGACTTGCGGCGCATCCATGATATCAGCACGGCCGATGACCGCAGAGATAGGATAACCACCCGCCAAGCTTTTCGCGGCAGTCATCAAATCAGGCTCGACGCCTAACTGTTCAGTGGCGAACAACGTACCTGTACGAGCAAAACCACACTGTACTTCGTCAAAAATAAGCACGATGCCATGCTCATCACAGATCTCGCGTAGTGCTTTGGCAAATGATGGCGTTACCTGATGGAAACCGCCCTCGCCTTGGACTGGCTCAACAATCATCGCTGCCACTTCACTCGGATCGATGTCTGCTTGGAAGATCATATCAAGGCTATGTAGCGCTTGTTCTTCGGTCACATTCAACTCTTCTGCAGGGAACAATGCATGGAACACAGGTCCTGGCATTGGGCCGAAGTTCTTTTTGTATGGCAGTACTTTACCAGTCAGGCTCATGCACATCATGGTGCGACCATGCCAGCCACCAACAAAAGAGATCACACCTGGACGCCCCGTTTTAGCACGTGCAATCTTGATGCAGTTTTCGACCGCTTCTGCGCCAGTAGTCAAAAAGAACGCTTTTTTATCACCGCTGATCGGTGCTTTTTCACACAGCTTTTCTGCCAAATCCACATAGCACTCATAGTTGATCATTTGCGCCGCAGTGTGCGTAAATTTGTCGAGCTGCTCATGCACACGCTGAGTGATTTTTGGATGGCTGTGACCGGTGTTCAATACTGAGATACCACCGACAAAGTCGATATAACGCTTGCCTTCGATGTCCCAAATCTCTGAGTTCTTTGCTTTTTCTGCAAAGATAGGAAAGGCAACCCCAAGTCCTGTTGGTAAAACAGCTTTGCGGCGCTCAAGTAATGACTGATTGGTAGTCATGGGAATGTCCTTTTCTGTGTTCGTAACATAAATGCCATCTAGTGATTGGCGGTTCAGTTGATACCTTTTAGATATCGAGCGATGTTTGTTTAAGATAAAACACCATTCGACATCTAAAATGTTTCGTTAAGTTTTTTGTTAAACGAATGTTCTGCTAAATGCTAGCCGAGTTATTTATTAGCTGATGTCAGAACACCAGTATTTAGTCGTAATATAGTCTTCGATACCATATTTTGAACCTTCACGACCAAAACCAGACTGTTTTACGCCGCCAAATGGGGCAACTTCTGTAGAAATCAAACCCGTGTTATGGCCGATCATGCCGTACTCTAACCCTTCAGTGACGCGCCATGAGCGTGCATAGTCACTACTATAGAAGTAAGCGGCCAAGCCATAAATGGTATCGTTGGCAGCACGAATCACTTCTGCTTCGTCTTTGAAGGTAAATATGGTCGCAATTGGTCCAAAGATTTCTTCAGAGGCGATATCCATATCGCTGCTGATATCGGTAATAACGGTTGGGTTATACGTCAGCTCTGAGGCATCATTGACACTACCGCCCGTGACCAATTTGGCACCCTTATCTAAGGCGTCTTTTAGCAGGGCTTGAACTTTATCTAACGCTTTTTTGTTGATAAGCGGGCCAATATCGACGCCCTCTTCTAAGCCGTTACCTACTTTTAGTTCAGCGACTTTTTTGACAAAGACGTCTAGGAACTTATCTTTGATGCTGTCTTGCACGTAGACACGGTTGGCGCACACACAGGTCTGACCCGCATTGCGATATTTGGAAGCGATAAGGCCTGCCGCCGCTTTCTCAAGATCGGCATCATCAAAAACGATAAATGGCGCGTTGCCACCCAGCTCGAGTGATAGCTTTTTAATAGTCGGCGCGCATTGCGCCATTAGCGTACGACCGACTTCTGTAGAGCCTGTGAACGACAGCTTATGAATACGTGCATCACCCGTTAGGATTTCACCAATAGTTGATGATTTGCCCGTTACAATCTGGAGCACGCCTGCAGGAATACCCGCTTGCTCTGCCAAAGCGCCCAACGCCAATGCTGAGAATGGCGTTTCGGTGGCTGGTTTGACGATAATTGTACAGCCTGCTGCCATCGCTGGAGCGACTTTGCGCGTGATCATCGCCGCTGGAAAGTTCCAAGGGGTGATAGCGGCACAAACACCGACGGGCTGCTTGAGCACGACGTGACGTAATTGCGTACTATTGGCAGGAATGACATCACCGTAAACGCGCTTGCCTTCTTCGGCGAACCAGCGAATAAAGCTATTGGCATAACCGATTTCGCCGCGTGACTCAGTAAGCGGCTTGCCTTGCTCAGCGGTCATGATGATCGCAAGATCTTCTTTATTGGCATCAATGAGATCCGCCCACTTTTGCAACAGCTCTGCACGCTCTTTAGCCGTTTTTGCCGCCCAAGCAACTTGCGCTTCATGAGCATAGGCAACGGCGTCATTGACATCATCGGTCGTGAGGCTAGGCACGGTACCGATAAGCTCGTCGTTGAATGGGTTATTGACTTCAAGTACCGCCTCGTCACTGGCAGCATACCAGCCGTCTTTGATAAAACAAGATTGTTTGAGTAGGTCTGGATTGGATAACTGTAGCGTATTTGACATGTTAACGCTCCTTCCTTGTCATATAGGTATGTTTATAAGAGTGGATATAATAGTAGTCATGAGATAATGATTGATAATTGTTTTTTTGTTCAATATACTGAACACGTATTCTATATACGAGACATCATTATAAGAACGATATGTCGTGATTTGCAACCCTTAATCGCATTATTTTGATAATTATCTTGTGCTTTTTCATTTTATTTTACTTTTATAGGTTACTTATGAGCTCGACTGCCGTACCTGCCTTAGACAAAACCTTTCAGATTTTGGACTTGATTACCGATAGCGCCCAGCCGCTGACAGCCGCTCATATTGCCAAAGAATTGGGGCTTCCTCGCAGCTCTACGCATAATATTTTGCAGAGCCTACTGTCCAAGCACGTCATTTATAAAGATCCTGAAAGCCGCTTTTATTTGGGCTCATATCTAATGTATTGGGCGGGAAAGTACGAGCAGCAGCAAGGCGTTGTACGATTGTTTAAGGATTTGATCGTGCAGTATCCGGTGCTACTGCAACACACGGTGACGTTGTCAAAACTGGATTTGGGAGAAGTGGTGTTTTTGGCCTGCCATGAATCACCTGCCCCGCTTGGTTTTACCTTTCGTGCAGGCGTGCGCGTGCCTGCGGTATTTTCGGCGACAGGCAAAGCCATGCTATCCACATTGTCGATGGATAGCATAAAGTCACTGTATAAAGAAAAGTTCCCCACACCCATGACCCAACATGGCGTCAAAAACTTTGCGGATTTATCCACTGAGCTTGCGGTGATTCAGGAAAGTCGAGTGTCGCTCGATAATGGGCAGTTGCGTGATGGGATGTACTGCTTGGGCACGTATATTCGTAATGCATCCGGCACGGCGGTCGCTGGCATGGCAGTGAGTTTTCTGCAAGGAGAGTATGAGTCCAAACGGGCTGAGGTCAGTGCGGTATTGATTGAATTGGCCGAACAGATTGAGCGGCATTTGGGCTTTATAGCTGACTCATAATTGATTGCTTATGTGACGTAGTTGCAAGATTCATTATCATGAACGGCTAATATGGGCGCGATACCGATATCGGTGACAGCGGTAACCTCTAAACCCAATGCTGCTGGTTCTTTTAACAATTCCACCATACGCTCTGGTATCTCCAGCGGCTCAAACATCTTGCCATAAGAAAAATAGGGCAACGGTCTATACAGACTTAGGTTTTCATGGCTATATATTTTCATGCTTAACATTCCTTGTTTTACACTACTTGGTTTAGCTTGTTTTGTTTAAAAATTCCATTTTTTAGTATTTATCACTGTAAAGATACTGTGGCAAGCATTGAACTAAACAATGCCGTCCGCCTTTAGCTTGGCGATTATCTCGCTGTCGTAGCCTAAATCAGCAAGCGTACTATCGGTATGCTCGCTCAAACGCGGTGGCGGTGTGCGATAGCTGACAGGGGATGCCGATAATTTGATGGGATTGCCAAGGGCGCGAACGGGGCTGCCTTGCTGAGCGAAACTCACGATCATTTCTCGCGCTTGTGCTTGCGGCATCGCCAAAGCTTCGGCGACGTTGTGAATCGCACCGCAAGGTACGCCGACCTGATCCAAAGCTGCAAGCCAGTAAGCCCGAGGCTGTTTGGCAAATATTTTAGTCAGCTCAGCACAAAGCAGCCCACGATTGGCAACGCGATTAGGATTGGTCGCAAAACGCGTATCAAGATGCCAATCAACTGACAATACGTTGCACAGTTTGGCAAATTGATGATCATTACCGCACGCTAAAATAAAGTGCGCCTCCCCTTTAGCCGCAAATACTTGATAAGGCACAATGTTGGGATGCTGATTGCCCAGTCTTGGTGGAATCTTATCTGAAGCCAAATGATTCATGCCGACATTGGCCAGCATAGACAGCGCACTGTCTAAGAGTGCGACATCGACATGTTGACCGACGCCAGTATGTTGACGCGCCAATAGCGCCGCTTGGATACCAATCGTCAGCTGTAAACCTGCAAATAAATCAATCACTGCGACGCCAACTTTGTGTGGTTCGCCATCACTTGGTCCTGTGATACTCATCAACCCTGACAACCCTTGAATAATATAATCATAACCGGGACGCTTGGCATCTGGTCCTGTCTGCCCAAACCCTGTCAAAGACGCATAAATCAGGCGCGGATTGTCTTGCTTGAGGCTGTCGTAATCTAAACCGTATTTTTTGAGACCACCGACTTTGAAATTCTCTACCAAAATATCACTGTCAGCGATGAGCTGTTTGATTATGGTCTGCCCTGCTGGCGTGGTGATGTCTACCGTGAGCGATTTTTTGTTGCGATTGATGGTAGCGTAATAAGCGGAGGTGTCATCGCTGAATGTTGGCGGTGCCCAGTGGCGCGTTTCATCACCGATATGTGGACGCTCAACTTTGATGACGTCTGCGCCCAGATCAGCGAGCACTTGCGTACAAGAAGGACCTGCCAACACTCTTGATAAATCGAGCACCTTGATACCCTGCAATGCACCTTTTGGTATATCCGTCATATCAGTTATATCTGCCATGAAATTCCCTTACTCTGTGGCGTATTCTTCGATTTTCTGATTAGAAAATTGCTATTCATCATTTAGTTTTTTGCGTTGTTTAATGACACACTGTTAAATAAATGGTGAATAACAATTGAAAAACGTACGCCACTGTCGATACTCTTTTTGATAAAAAGCCAAGCAGTAACGTACGTCATGAAGTACCACTTTGTTAAATTTTCTTAGCTAAAAATACTTAAAAGAACGCCTGAATACCTGTCTGTGCACGGCCTAAGATAAGCGCATGAATATCATGCGTGCCCTCGTAAGTATTGACGGCTTCCAAGTTCATCACGTGACGGATGATGTGGAACTCATCAGAGATGCCATTACCACCATGCATATCGCGGGCAATACGAGCGATATCGAGCGCTTTACCGCAGTTATTACGCTTAATCATGGAGATCATCTCAGGTGCAGCGTTGTCTTCATCCATCAAACGACCGACACGTAGCGCGGCCTGTAGACCTAAGCTGATTTCGGTTTGCATATTGGCAAGCTTTAACTGCACCAACTGTGTTGCAGCAAGCGGACGACCAAACTGCTTGCGATCGAGCGTGTATTGACGCGCCGCTTTCCAGCAAAACTCTGCCGCGCCCATACTGCCCCAAGCGATACCATAACGCGCTTTATTCAAGCAGCCAAACGGCCCTTTTAGACCGCGGATATCTGGGAAAGCATTGGCTTCAGGAACGAACACTTTGTCCATGACGATCTCACCGGTGACCGAGGCGCGTAGTGAGAACTTGCCTTCGATTTTCGGCGCAGATAGGCCTTTCATGCCTTTTTCTAAGACAAAACCACGAATCTCGCCTGCATCATCTTTTGCCCAGACCACAAACACATCCGCGATAGGACTGTTGGTAATCCACATTTTATTACCCGTCAGCTCATAACCACCATCAACGGCGCGCGCACGTGTCGACATTGAAGAAGGATCAGATCCCGAATCAGGCTCAGTCAGACCAAAGCAGCCGACGTACTCACCTGTAGCAAGTTTTGGCAGATACTTTTCTCTTTGCTCTTCAGTGCCATACGCCCAGATCGGATGCATCACTAGGCTTGACTGCACACTCATCGCTGAACGGTAGCCTGAGTCGACCGCTTCCACTTCCTTGGCAATCAGACCGTAAGCGACACTGGACAAACCCGCACAACCGTAACCTTCGATGGTCACACCAAGCAGACCCATCTCACCCATTTGACGCATGATATTACGATCAAAATGCTCATTACGGTTGGCATTGATGATGCCAGGCATCAATTCCTTTTGAAAAAATTGACGGGCACTGTCAGTGACCATGCGCTCTTCTTCAGTGAGCTGGTCGCGTAATAAGAAAGGATCTTCCCAATCAAAGCGTGGGCTAGTCGATGTTGCCATGTGTCTCTCCTTGATATCAGTCATCCTGACTGACGAATAGTGGTTGATACATCATTTGGTTTAACAAGTTATTGACTTTGTTATTCCGCTATGCGAAACTTTGTTTCATAATATAAAACTATTTAAACAAACTTTTGCCATCCTGTAAACCTTTATTAAAAAATAGGCATCAAAAGAGATAATCATTAAGAGAAATGGAGATAAAATGACAACATCTACATCGGCAGCTACCTCACTACTCGGACGAATGGATCACCTGATGGGTCAAAGCAAGGAAGAGAACGATCGACAGTTTGTGACGGCACTAGGTCGTGGATTGGTTATACTGGCTGCCTTTGAACACCATGAGCGCCTTACCCATCAGCAACTATGTCAGATGACCAAACTGCCAAAAGCGACCATTAGTCGCCTGATTCATACCTTGACCACGCTTGGGTTTTTGCGTACTAATGAGCACGGACAGTATCAACTGGGCAGCAGTGCAGTACGCCTAAGCGCGACCGCATGGGGTCGTCATGACATGGTGGCCTATGCTGAGCCACTATTACGGCAGTTCGCTAGCGAAAATGAGGTATCGGTAAATCTAGCGACCGAAGTTGAAGGAGAGATGCGCTATCACGCCTGCTGTCGTAGTCCTGCACGCCTATCGGTCAACTTGCAGGTTGGCTCAGCGGTGCCGGTGGCACGTACTGCCATTGGACGGGCTTTTTATGCAGTAAGCTCTCAAGCGAGACAGGCAATGATTATTAGCAATTTGAAAGAGAATTTATCTGATGAAGATTACATTCACGCACAGTCAGCGCTCACTCAAGCAGCCCAGCACTATGAGCAGTACGGCTATACCGTCTCTGATGGGGAGTTCTCTACTGATATCTTGGCAGTCGCGGTTGGCGTCTATGATGTCGCGACTGGGCAATACGCCTATTCGCTTAATGCCAGTGTACCAAGTGCCAACTGGGAAGCGGACGACTATGCGGCAATCATAGTGCCAAAATTGCAGGCATTGGCGGAGCGGATTGGCGGTGGTGATGCGTAAAAGTAAGCGACTGTCACTTCAAGTTTCATCACCATTATAAATGGCTATAAACAGCACGCGCAGTTGCGTTTGGTTTTTGGCATTTGACCGATACCAGGGTTAAAAGTATTGGTAGGATCTAGGCGCTCATAAAATTGCTGCAAGTCAGGTTCGGCTTCATATAAGTGGCCGACATTATGCTCAGCAGGGTATTTGGCACCGCGCTTGTTTAATAGCTCAAGCATCATCTTTTTGACCTGCTTGGCATCACTGCCCTTTTTTAAAATATAATCTTGATGAAACACATAACAAAAAAAGTGACCGTAATACAGCTTTTTTTCTAAGTGCTGAGTGATGCTCTCAGGCAAGTTTTCCAGCCAATCAAGCGTGTTACGCGGGATAGCAATATCGAGCGCCAGTATCTCTCCGGCGGTTTCTTCATGCATGACTTCATAACGTATGGCGGCCCCTGCAGCAGCAAAGCGATGCAAAAAGGCGCTGTCTGACTCAGCTTGCGTGCAGGTAAAATAACTGCCCGTTTCTGAATCTGCAAAAAACGACTCTAAAAAAGACTGCGCCTCATAGATGCCATCATCGCTCATTTTGATAATCAGGTGATGCTCATACTGGTTGCGGTACTCAAGCATGCGCTTGGGCAAATGCTGCGGCAATACTTGGGCGATCATTTGCATGACTTTATCGGTCAAATGATTGGGCACCCATGACCATTTACTCAGTTTGGCAACAATACTGCCTTTGATAGAAAACAGCTTGGGCAAAGCATTGGTGCCCAGATGCTTGATGCTCAAAAAGGTGTCTTTGCCGTACTTGGCAGACACATCAAATATATCGCGGTGCATATATTCGCCCACTTCAGGCATATTTTTAAACGTTGACAACACTTGCCGTCTTAGCTCGGCAAGCTCGCGCACGCTGTTGCTACCGATATAAAAGGTCTGCTCCGCTTTCGCTGTCGGATATGTGTCCAGACGCACCGCAAATACCGCAATCTTGCCTGCACAGCCACTGGCTTCATACAGCCTGCGCTTATCCGCATTAAAGCGGCTCGGCGTGTCGGCATTGACATCCTGTATTCGGGCGACATACTCTTTGTCTGAGGCCAGTTTGTTGCTTTGGGATAACTGTGACTTGTCAAAATAGCCGTTTTGTAAATTGATGAGGATTTCTTCGGGCGTATCACCCAATTCAACCTCTAAATGATTCACCAGTACCAGCTGACCGTGTTCATTAATCTGAGCAAACAGCGACAGCTCTGTGTAAGCAGGGCCTCGTTTGACCAGCGCGCCGCCTGAATTATTGGAGACACCACCGACGATTGACGCGCCCAAAGTCGATGAGCCAATCACCGAGTGCGGCGCTCGATTGACCGCTTTTAGCTCGTTCTGCAGTTGATGCAAAGTCGTACCCGGTAGGCTGATAATTTGCTCATTATCATTGATCAAATACAGCTTATTTATCGCCAGCGTATTGATGACCACCACGGGTCTATCGTAGTCATCACCGCTGGGCGTTGAGCCTTCTGTCAGACCTGTTTTGGCCGCCTGCATGATGATGATACAGTTGCCCTCAACACACACTTCCAGACATTGCCAAATCTCAAGCAGCGTTTGCGGAAACAACACTGCCAGCGCGCTACCGCCGCCTGAGCGCCAGCCCATGCGGTAGTGCTCATTTTTTGCTGGATCTGCCTGTATATTGGCAGCGCCCAGTATTTTGGTCAATTTAACCAACACCTGATCTGATGGTAGCTGGCTTGTATAGGAGGCGGTTGATCGATAACGGTTCATTACATGCTCTTTTTCTTGCTGTGCATTCATAAGGTTAGCGGTCCTTGAACGCCAAAGAGATAAATAGCTGCCATAACGATGATGCCACTGAACAACACATAATAGATGGTTGGTAAGATGGTGCGTCTCAGCGTCGCGCCCTCCATCCCAAGCAGCCCAACGGTTGCTGATGCGGCCACCACATTGTGAATGGCAATCATGTTACCCGCCGCGGCGCCAACCGCTTGTGCTGCGATGATGAGTGAGGGCGAGATGTGCAAGCTCATGGCCGCTTCATACTGGAACTGACTGAACATCATGTTTGATACGGTATTCGAGCCTGCGATAAACGCACCTAGGGCACCGATGGTTGAGCTGATCAGCGGAAAGGCGCTGCCAAACGTGCCTGCAAACAACTCAGCACTGGCAACTGGCATACTCGCGACATCGGATAGATTGGCCCCAGAGTTGATAAAAATCCGAACCATAGGGATGGTAAAAATAAGCACAAACCCAGCGCTTAAGACGGTTTTGCTTGATTCGCTCAAAGCATCACCCAGCGCACGCGTTGGATTTTTAGTTTGCACAAAAGCTGCGATTAAGGCGCTGATTAACAACAGGCCGCCGGGCAAGTATAAAGGACTAAAACCTGCACTGATATCGGCCTCGCCCAAAATCGTATTAAAATCTAGCGTGGCGCTGCTGAGCAAGTCCTTAAAGCCAGCAAACATTCTCGAACACACCAGTAGCAGCGCCACTAGCAAGTAAGGAAACCATGCCATCAGCGTAGACATGGTCTTGCCTGCTGGGGTCGCCACATCTTCTTTGCTGACCACCAGTTTACCCATCCAATCGCTTGGCCAGCTGCTTTTGGCTTCAAAGTCCCACGTGGTCTTTGGTACCAAAAATCCTTTTTTAGCCGCCTGAATGACAATCGCCACACTGACCAGTCCACCAACCAACGATGGAAATTCAGGACCCAAGAAAATGCCCGTTAAAGCGTAAGGTACAGTGAAGGCCAACCCTGCAAAGATGGCAAAGGGCCAAATGGCTAAGCCTTCTTTCCAGCTTTTATTTTTACCAAAAAAGCGGGTGAGCATCATCACCATCAGCAGCGGCATAAACGTCCCAATCACACCGTGAATAATCGCCACTTGGGTGGTAATCAGTTGTAAAAATTCTTCCCATTGCATGCCTTCTTGCGCCAGCAGCGCACTGATGGCCACGGTATCTAGACCCTTATTCACCCCAATAACAATCGGCGTACCGACCGCCCCGAACGATACGGGCGTGCTTTGGATCATCATCCCCATAAGCACCGCACCCAATGCAGGAAACCCTATCGCGACCAGCAGCGGTGCCGCAATTGCAGCCGGTGTGCCAAAGCCCGATGCACCTTCCAAAAACGTACCAAAACACCATGCAATGATGATGGCTTGCACTCGGCGGTCAGGCGATACGTTGATAAAACCTGCACGAATCACTGCTATAGCGCCCGTGTGTTTTAGAGTATTTAATAAGAACAGCGCACCAAATACGATCCACAATACCGATATCGTAATCACGGTCCCTTGAAGAATAGAGGACGACACGCGGTTAAACGTCATGTCCCAAATAAAAAGTGCGAGCGCGGCAGTCACCGCCAAAATGATCGGCATGGTTTTTTTGGCCGACCATTGTAGACCAATAAGAAATATGCCACTGAGTATGATTGGCAATAGGGCAAGTAACCCATAGACAGTCTGATTCAAAATTCCCTCTCCCTGTTATCGTCTGTGCATCCTTGAACACCACTCTTAAACGCCGCCCTTAAACACAGTCCTTACATACAGCCACTCAATCGCTCAGATTAACAGCCTCATTGTGCTTAGGGTAGAATTCACACACTCTACGCTTTACAAGTGCAAAGATAAACAGCATGATCAGACAAGGTTATTTTCCTTTTTTGCTATAATACGAAATATATTACCCTGATTAGAGAATCGGTATGATTAAAGCTGATGACATGGTTTTGTTTGTTTTGGTAGTCGATGAAGGCTCTTTTTCCAAAGTTGCTGACAAACTGGCGCTGACCAATTCTGTAGTGAGCAAACGTATCGCGCGCCTAGAAGCCAACTTAAATGCACAACTGCTCTACCGAACCACCCGAAAACTCAGCTTGACCGATGCCGGCCGAACGCTGTATCACAAAGCCAAATTGGCTCAGCTTGCCTTTCAAGAAGCGGAAAATGCTGTCACAGGCTACGGCGAAAACATGAAAGGCTATATCCGCGTCACCGCCCCTGTGGTCTCTTCTGACTTACTACTCAGCACGGCTATCGCTGAATTTTGTAAAAAATATCCTGAGATAACCGTAGAGCTATACATCACCAACCGTTTGATTGATTTGGTCGAAGATGGCTTTGATTTGGCCATCCGAACGGCGGAGCTTGAAGACTCCTCCTTGATTGTCAAACGCCTGATAGACAGTCAATGGGTGATTTGCGCCACCCAAAATTACCTCAACAAATATGGTACGCCGCAAACCCCCGCCCAACTGCAAAATCATGATTGCCTGATTTATAAATTTGATAACACCAGTAGCGACTTGTGGCCGTTATATGAGGATGGTGCTGAGCTGCTGTTGCCTGTCTATGGACGCTTTTATAGCAATCATTTAAGCGCTATCAAGCACGCCGCGCTTAGTGATTTGGGCATTGCTTTTTTGCCGCAAGCCTTGGTCTATAACGCGTTACAAGAGCAGCGCCTCACGCAGATTTTGCAGCCCTTCACGCGCAAGCGCATGGGTATGTACGCGGTGTATCCCAAAGCGCGCCAGCCTGACCAAAAGCTCAAACAACTGGTTGCTTATTTGCAAGACGCGCTAAAAGACAAAGAAGCCTACTACTGCTAAAGCACTAGTTTTATAAGCGGCCTCACACCCAACTGTTTTATCAGATATAAAAAAGCCACCTGTTTGGATGGCTTGTTTGATGTTTCTTTTTGGGCGTTATGAGTCGGTGTTTTGCGCAATGATTTGCTGCGCTAATGTGCGTAAGTCATCCGCCATATAATCGGGCGTTGGTACGTTGTTGGCGGGCAATAACGCATTGTGCGGACGCAATAAAAACGCGCCCTGACAGCCTGCTGCCTGCGCGCCTATCGTATCCCACAGATGGCAAGCGACCAAACACAGCTCGGATGTAGGCACAGACAGTGCCTCGGCGACCAGATTGTAAGTCGCAGGTGCGGGTTTAAACTGACGCACCGCCTCAATATGAAATGAGCGCTCAAAAAATTCGCTCAACCCCGCCTTTTCTAGCGGTGGCGGTGACTCGCTGGACTCTGAATTGGTCAAGGTCACCAGTCGAAAGCCTGCCTCCTTAAGCAGCGTCAGCGCGGGCACGACATCGGCATACGCGGGCATCTTGCCCATGCGCGTCTTTAGCTCGTCAATATCGGCATCGGCAATCTCAACGCCATGAATATCAGCAACCATCCGCAGCGCGCCGACCCCAATCTCACCAAACGGCGTATACAGTCCTGATAAGGTCAGGGTTTGCGAGTACAGCACCAGCTGGGCGAACCATTCGCGCAGTATGCTGCCATCATTAAAAAGGCGGCTAAATAAAGGCGTAAGGGTACTGATATCGAGCAAGGTTTCATTAACATCAAAGACGAGAATCGGGCGGGTGTCGGTGGGCATGCGTTTTCCTATTATTATTGTTATTGTGGTTTTGGGTTAGGTTAGCATGGATGATGCCTACGAGTTTGTAGCGTTTACACACACCGCATCGTGTCCAACAAAATATGTATGATGATCTGCCACTTCTATATTATAGACATTATCCTCATAAGGGTTAGGACAGACATCGTTATAGCGTTGCATCTGCTCGTGAATACTGCTCTCTAACAATCCTGTTGCATTACCATATCTTTCAATGTTAGCTAGAGCCTTTTCAAATAACTTTTCATCACCAATACTGTTATCCTTGACTACCCTTCCATCAAAAATTAAAGGCGAATACATTTCTTTTATAAACTTACCAATTGTGTGTGTAGCAGGATCTTTATCTTGACTAAACCTCACATTCAATGTTTTATAAAGCTCAGGGTCTACAATAAAAGGTGCCTGAACCGCCCCGGTATTGTCGGAGACTTAACATTCTGAGAGAATACGACAATGAAAAGACAAACCTACACTCCTGAGATTAAAGAACGCGCCGTCCGTATGCTGATCGAAGCAGCAAACGACTATCCCTCCACATGGGCAGCCATTCAAGCCATTGCCCCTAAGATTGGCTGCACGCCTGAAACCCTGCGCTCATGGCACAAGAAGCATATAGATCAAACTATCCCTGCATCGGTACAAGCTCAAAGCCAAGAGCAACGTATTAAAGATCTTGAACGTGAGAACAAAGAACTCAAACAGGCCAATGAGATCATACGTAAGGCAGCCGCTTTTTTCGCCCAGGCGGAGCTCGACCGTCCACCGAAATAATGGTCACATTTATCGATGATCACAAGCAGAAATACGGGATCGAGCCAATCTGTAGAGTACTACCGATTGCCCCATCAACCTACTACCGTACTAAAGACTTGGAGAGTTACCCTGAAAAGCGCTCGTTGCGTCAGCAGCATGACGATTATTATATCAACGAGATTAAACGCATCTGGCAGGACAGTAAATGCCGTTACGGTGTTCGTAAAGTCTGGCAGCAGATGAAGGCAGATGGTATTCATGTGGCTCGTTGTACGGTAGAGCGTTTAATGAAGCAGTATGGTATGCAAGGCATCTGGCGCGGTAAGGGCAAGATCACCACCAATAGCCGTGATGACCAAAAATGCTCTGATGACCTGATTAATCGTAATTTTAATGCCCATCGTCCTAATCAGCTATGGGTAGCTGACTTCACCTATATAAAAACAACTAGCGGCTGGGTATATACCGCTTTTATTATTGACGTGTTTGCCCGTAGCATTGTCGGTTGGAAAGTATCTAATCGCATGAACACGGATATGGTTATGGCTGCGCTAAATCAGGCGATAGCAGACAGGAACAACCCCAAAGATGTGATTCATCACAGTGATCGCGGGGTTCAGTACTTATCCATTCGTTATACTGATAAGATGAAGGACTCTAGCATCATTGCCTCGGTCGGCACGACTGGTGATTCATACGATAACGCACTGGCTGAAACGGTTAACGGGCTGTATAAATCTGAGGTAATTGACTATTTAAAGGAGAATTGGACTGGCGTTAATGATGTTGAACTGGCAACCCTTGAATGGGTGGACTGGTTTAATAAAACACGTCTGCATAGCACGATTGGTTATGTGTCACCTTTTGAGTTTGAAAAGCGGTATTACGATAATTTAACCCTGTCAGGCATCGCTGCCTGACTCAAGTAAATCACTCTCCGATATAGTCGGGGCGGTTCAGCCCTTTCATTAATAACCAACTTGGCATCGGAAGTTTGCATATTAACGGTTTTGATCTCTTCTTTGAACGCTTCTTCTGTATTGGCTAAACTGACAAACTGGTAGCCATCATCCGTAAATCTCACAAACTGAACCAGACCGTCTGTCTCCCATAAGTCATGTTCCTCAATACTTTGAGTATAAGCTGTACCTTCAGGGAAGTTCGGCAAGGTACGCACAGGGATGAACGAGTAATCATCAAGCGCAATCGTATCACCATGAGCAGAGGTTAGATATCCAGCTGGCAAGCGCTCCGCCGATAGCCATTCACCCTCTAAATCTTTAGGCTGGCGAGTTACCCAGAATGGGTGATTGCTGGTGCATAAGATATAATTGCTACCCTTTTCTCCTCGCGCATCAGCGGTCTCATTAAAATACTCAACTTTAAAGATGCGTTTCTTACTGGGTGATTTAAAAGTGCTGAGTACGGGTTTGTACTCTATATCACCACTACCATCTTCAGACTTAGAGGATACAGGCTTTGATAAAATGAGGTCGCCGACTTTAATATCTTGAATCGGTACTAGACCTTTGTCCGTATGAACGAGCGTGCCTGCAACGAAGCCTCTGTTATTCATGAGTTTTCCTTTTTTTATTATTGATATGGTTAGCTATTTAAACTGGCGTCATGTACCCATAGTCCTACGCGACCAATGAAGTAGGTATGGTTGTCTGCCACCTCAAAGTTATAGACGGTTGCCTGATATAAAATGTGTTCACCTTGCGCGTTGGTCAATTGATTGAACATCCGCATGGTGCCTCCATTATCTTCAATATGTTGGCCCAAATAGCCTTTCTCCTGATAAAAGCTAATGTCATCAACATATCCCATACCCTTATATTCTACTTCGCTGTAGTCGAGCATATGCGCTTCGGCATCTTGTACATAATCATCGTAGTAGTCTTCATGATAATGTTTTTGATACCAGTAATAATTTGGATTGAATTCTAAATTATCATTAGCGACTTGATAGGTAGGTTGCACACGCTCAACGGTATACATTACGCCATCGGTATTCACAGCAATTTCATACTGCTGTAGTTCATCCACACGTTTAAAGTGAGGCTGGTCATAGAACTCAATATCTTCCTGTGGGTTTTCCATGGCACCGACTACCCAAACAGGGTGATTGAGCGTCGCTAGAAAACTACTAAAGCGACTAGCTGACTTGTATGTTTGATAATCAACCATCTCTCGATCTTTATTAAACTTCTCAAGATTTTTCTCTAAACGCACGATCCACATCTCTTTGTCTTCATGCACAAAGGTCTTGACCACAGGCTTATACTCTATGTCACCGCTACCATCTTCAGGCTTAGAGAGTACAGGCTTTGATAAAATAAGGTCGCCCACTTTGATATCTTGAATCGGCACTAACCCTTTATCCGTATGAACGAGCGTTCCTGCGACAAATCCTGTGTTATTCATGAGTTTTCCTTTTTTTATTATTGATATGGTTAGCTATTTAAACTGGCGTCATGTACCCATATAGCCTGCTCTCCTATAAAATAGGTATGTGTATCAGCGACTTCTATATTATAAACATAGTCCTCGTAGGGGTTCGGGCAAGCGTCATAGTAGTTCTCCATTTGCTCATGGATACTTTCCTCTGTTAAACCCGTTGCATTGCCATATTTTCTAAGATTACTTACTGCTTTTTTGTATAGAGATTCATCAGAAATCTTATTGTCTTTTACTACCTTGCCATTAAACATTAAAGGTGCGTTGACAAATTCTATATAGCTTTCTACTGAATGAGAATGAGGAGCCGTATCTTGTGCTAAGCGAATGTTCAAAGTTTTATATAATTCCGAGTCAACTAAGAAGGGGGCTTTTTGATTGATAAGCAACTTAGCATCAGAGGTTTTCCAGTTCAATGTTTTAATCTCATGCTCAAATGCTTCTTTTGTATCCGCCAAGCTCACATACTGATAGCCACTATCTGAAAACTTCACAAACTGAACCAGACCGTCTGTCTCCCATAAGTCATGTTCCTCAATACTTTGAGTATAAGCTGTACCTTCAGGGAAGTTCGGCAAGGTACGCACAGGGATGAACGAGTAATCATCAAGCGCAATCGTATCACCATGAGCAGAGGTTAGATATCCAGCTGGCAAGCGCTCCGCCGATAGCCATTCACCCTCTAAATCTTTAGGCTGGCGAGTTACCCAGAATGGGTGATTGCTGGTGCATAAGATATAATTGCTACCCTTTTCTCCTCGCGCATCAGCGGTCTCATTAAAATACTCAACTTTAAAGATGCGTTTCTTACTGGGTGATTTAAAAGTGCTGAGTACGGGTTTGTACTCTATATCACCACTACCATCTTCAGACTTAGAGGATACAGGCTTTGATAAAATGAGGTCGCCCACTTTGATATCCTGAATCGGCACTAACCCTTTATCCGTATGAACGAGCGTTCCTGCGACAAATCCTGTGTTATTCATATCCTCTCCTTTTTAATATTATCGTTTTAATCCATCAAACCTCAGCCCAAACTTTAGCAGATACTTCCGCAGTCGGTCGCTGTCATTGTTACTTTTTAGCTGGTTTCTGGAGTTGGCATACAGATAGCGCCCTGCCGCCGCTTGGCTGCTGTGCTGATAGCAGACCTCAATCACATACGCCAGCTGCACCGCATCAAACGGGTCGAGCGCGTCTTTGTCGTCGCTTGATAGATGGCGGCTCAGCACCGTATCTGCGTGCGCTTGCTGCTCAGTTAGGCTGGGCGTATCCGCCTTGTCCACTTGATGTTGCGCGCTACTAGGTAATGCCCACAGATGCTTAAGGCGGGTGATTTCTGCCTTAACATCGGGCATACGAATCACTTTGCCCTCGCACAATGTCGTTAAGCGCGTCATACTGGCGCTTAAATCACGAAAGTTGCCCTGCCACGTCGCCTCAGAACTCATGGCAAAGTCTTCAAAGTACGCACGCGCCTCAGGCTCAAAGCGGTACTGGTACTGCTGCTCGCTGCCCAGACGCGCCAGCTCGTAATCAATATTGGCGGGTAAGTCCTCGATACGGTCTTTTAACGACGGTAAAAAAAACGTCCACGTGTTCAGACGCGCAAACAAGTCGGCACGAAATTCGCCGTCCGCGACCGCTTGGCGCAAATCCTTATTCGTCCCTGCCATCAGCTGAAACGACACATCAATGGGCGTATCGCTACCGAGCGGATAAAAGCGCTGCGCCTCAAGCGCAGTCAAGAGCATCGCCTGTTCGTCCAGCCCCAGCTCGCCGATTTCATCCAAAAACAGCAAGCCACCGTCCGCTGATTTGAGTAGCCCCTCACGGCTCGACGCCGCGCCCGTAAACGCGCCTTTGACATGACCAAACAGCACGCTCATTGCCGTATCGCCGCGCAAGGTGGCGCAGTTGACTTCGACGAACGCGCCGAGTGCCTGTTTGTTGTTGGCTTTGTTTTTCTTGAGCGTATAGATTTGCGTTGCCAGTTGCGACTTGCCCGCCCCTGTCGCGCCCATCAATAAAATCGGCGCGTTGGAGCGCGTGGCGACTTTTTCAATATCAGCAATCAGCTGTTGATAGGCGGCGTTTTGGGTAACAAGATTGGCTTGTAAGGTTTGCCAATGCTGGGCTTTTTCGGCCTCAAAACGCGCGCGCAAACTGTCATAACGCGACACGTCCAAATCAATGACTTGATAGCGCCCTTGTGGGTCGTATTGGTCAGGCTTGGGACACGGCGAGGTCTGAATCAAATCGGCAGGCAAAAACCCCGCCTCAACCAGCAAAAACCAGCAAATCTGCGCCACATGCGTCCCTGTGGTCAGATGCAGCAGATAGTCTGTGTCTTCACGAAAGGCGAAGCCTGTGACAAAGTCATACAGCTCAGCATAGACATCGGCAAAATCCCACGGACTCGCCAGCGTCACCCGATGCCCAATGACTTTGGTATTGGCGCTGACCTGCGCCACATCATCAACGATGACGTTGAACAGTCGCTTGTCGCGCTTGCTATAGAGGATATGCAGCTCATCGACCAGCAGGTCATCATGCAGGCACAGGCTGACGCTCGGCCGCCAGCGCTGCCAACGTTTGTCATTAAAGCCGTTGTCCAAGGTCGTACCGAGAAAGCCGATAACGGCGGTTTTATGACATTTAATCATGTTGCTTTTACTCATAATAATGCGCTTGGCTTATTGGTTTTGATGTTACTTTTTGATTGCCCACGACTTCATACTGTCAATAGACAACGGCTCGTCTGCCATAATCTGCTGCGCAAGGTGACGATTCAACGGATACAGCACGCTAAAGTGCTCGTGCCGTGCAATAAACGCACAGTGCAGCATGGGGCTTTTGTTCTTATCACACATCGGCTTTAGGTCGCGATAGTTACCGTCACGCTTGCCCTCAATAATCCACGTCGGCATGCGAATATCATTCGTCCAGTTTGCAGGCGCACGCAAATCCATTTCGCGTTGCTCATCACCAGTAAAGTCAACCTCTTGCAAAAACATCGTCTCTTGCGTAGCGCCAAAGCTAATCACTTCTTTAAACAACTCAGGATGCGTGCTGCTCGCCACCTCACTGACCAATAGCGCGAGCGTGCCGCCCGTACTGTGCCCGCCCAAATAGATACGGCTGCTATCGACATATGGCAGGGTCGCCAAATATTCTGCCGCCGCGATGACATCATCGACTTCACCATAATTCACTTCGATATTGCCCGCATTGTCATTGCCACCGCGCAAGGTGGGAAACATCATGATCACGCCAGCATCACGATATGGGCTGGCGGTTTGGTCATTTTGCCTTGAGCCTTTGCGCCAAAAGTCCGCCAGCGTGTTGGACTCACCGCCCGTTATCCAAACGATAGCAGGATGCTTGTCGCCATCGTTTGGATCGGGCGTGACAAAGGCGGCGAGCGACATGCCGTCACTGTCATAGCGCACGCTGTCAAATAGGGCTGCGGGCGGCTTGGGCAATGGCATTTGCATGGTGGGCGCAACTTGTATCGAGGTCTGATAATTGCCGCGTAGCGATGCCAAAGACGGCGCAGCAAAACAACTGCTGATGCTCACGCCTAGTAAAATCGCCATGCTGAATAAGCGTTTGTTAGAGACAACGTTATGCTTTGTTTTATATTGAACCTTCACCATTACACACAATTCCTTTATAGAATAAAAGCTATATTTATAGAATAAATTATATCTTTATTTACTTGATTAAAGTCCATTTTTTTATAAAAAAAGAATTTAAAATGTTTTTTATTATTCAATATCAAATGCTTATAAAAATAAAAACTATCTTTCCCAAAAACTGGCACACCCTTAGCAGTATATAAAGTACAGACAGAACATTTTTATAAAAAACTAAGGAGACACTATGCAGCCTATCAATCACAATATCATTCAAGACGGTGGCACCCCTATCCGCCTATGGACCAAAGGCGTGCCTGTCGACCCAAAAGCCCACGACCAGCTGATTAAAGCCTCACAGATGCCCTTTATTTATAAGTGGCTCGCGGTGATGCCTGATGTCCATGTCGGTATCGGTGCGACCATCGGTACGGTGCTGCCGACCAAAGAAGCGATTATCCCAGCAGCGGTCGGCGTGGATATCGGCTGCGGCATGATGGCGGTGCAGACCACGCTGTCCGCAGATGATTTGCCCGACAACCTGCACGGTCTGCGCACCGAGCTGGAAAAAGCCATTCCGCATGGACGCAGCAAGACACGCGGTCGCGGCTCGCGCCGTGACGTGGGCGCGTGGGCGAACCCTGATGATACCGTGATGAATGGCTGGGGTACGCTGGTCGATGATTTTAATTATCTGACCCAAAAGCATCCCAAACTAAAAAACACCAACAATCTAAAGCATTTGGGCACTCTGGGTACAGGCAATCACTTTGTTGAGGTGTGCCTTGATGAGACCAATCAGGTGTGGATTATGCTGCATTCAGGCTCACGCGGCGTGGGCAATGCCATCGGGCGCTACTTTATTGAGCTGGCGCGTGAGGACATGCGCAAATGGTTTATTAACCTGCCTGATAAAGATTTGGCGTATTTTGCTGAGGGGACTGAACATTTTGACGATTATTGGTTTGCGGTTGGCTGGGCGCAGCGCTTTGCCTTTAAAAACCGCGAAATCATGATGGAAAAAGCCATCCAAGCGCTACGCACCATCGTGCCAAAACCGTTCGATGCTGCGGTAAAAGCGGTCAACTGTCACCACAACTATGTGGCAAAAGAAGAGCACTACGGCGAGGAAGTCTTTGTCACGCGTAAAGGCGCAGTGCGCGCACGCGTCGGCGAATACGGCATCATCCCAGGGTCGATGGGCGCAAAATCCTTTATCGTCAAAGGTAAAGGCAACGAAGAATCGTTTTGCTCTTGCTCGCATGGCGCAGGTCGCGTGATGTCACGCACTGAGGCGAAAAAAGTCTTTACTATTGATGACCAAATCGCCCAAACCAAAGGCGTAGAATGTCGTAAAGACGCAAACGTGATTGACGAAATCCCAGCGGCGTACAAAAATATTGAAGACGTGATGAGCGCACAAAGTGACTTGGTGGAAGTGGTACATACCTTGCGGCAAGTGGTTTGTGTGAAGGGTTAAACCAAAATATTTAAAAAAATCAGTTAATTATATTACTTTAACCTATATTAATTAATCCAAAAAATAAGGCTAAATATGATTCCCCAGACATTTATTGAAACAGCAGGTGATATTCTAGGTAGCACCGAGAAAGGCTTATCAGGCTCTAAAATTGCTAGTTTATTTGCAGCATACGCAGTTGACTATAACACTGATATTCCTTATACAAGTTATCCCTTTACAGTATCCACACCTAATAAAAGGTATGCCTTAAAGAAAAACTTAAGCTCGTTTAACCCTAAACAACAATTTAAAATCATAAAAGAACTTTGCGAGCATCCGGAAATTAAAGACTTACCTGAAGTTAGAGATCTTAAGATCAAGCTGTTGACACGCTTTAAAGGTTTGAATACTGACATAGACACGGTCAATGAAATTTTAGTAGATGAAACTAGATTTTGGTTAGATGACTATACTAAATCCCTAGAACAATATAACTATGCTTTAGAAAAATATAAAGGAAATATATTTGAGAGAAACTTGTTAGATGACCTTCGACTATCGTTAGAGCTATTAGTAAAAGAAATACTAGGAAATTCCAAGTCTTTAGAAAATCAGCTTACTGATATTGGTACATTTATTAAGAGGAATAATGGCTCCCGAGAACTAGTAAATATGTTTGTAAAGCTAATTGATTATTTTACTAAGTATCAAAACGATTACGTCAAACATGACTCTCAAGTTATCGAAGAAGAAGTTGAGTTTATCCTTGAAATAACCTCTTCATTTATGAAACATTTCATTAGAATGAAAAATAGAATTTAAGGAAAACTAAAATGAAACTCGCAGAAGCCCTACTTATCCGCAGTGATATGCAAAAAAAGCTGGCGCAAATCAAAGGACGCATTCGCAGCAATGTAAAAGTCCAAGATGGCGATACGCCAAGCGAAGACCCCAATCAGCTATTGATGGACGCAAGCCAGCTGATTACCGAGCTGTCCGCGCTTATCGCCCGTATCCAGCGTACCAACGCGGTGGCGCTGACGGACAACAATCAATCGATGCTGGCGCTGCTCGTTGAGCGCGACACCCTTGAGATGCGCCACAAGCTATTGACCGAGTCGATAGCCGCGACCGAAACCGAGGTCGATCGCTATAGCCCGCGTGAGATTAAATGGCAAGTGATGGTCTCGGTCGGCGCATTGCAAAAGCAAGCGGACGATATTGCCATGAAGCTACGTCAGCTTAACATTGTCATTCAAGCCAACAACTGGCAAATTGACCTTGTGGACTAGGCGCTTACCTAGCTCATTAAACCTTTTTTAGCTTTGTCTGTCTGATAATGGACAGACCACCCTTTTGAAATCGACTGGGCGAGTGTCAGACCCCGCGACCCACAGCAGGGGGTTGAAAATATACTGTCGTGGCTGCTACGCGTTGTGGGCAGGCGCATTTTTTACCACTTATGCCCCGCACATGGCACTTGGCACAATGCACCATTTAGACCTTACCACCAGACACTGACAGTCGGTTTCAATCTTATTTTAAATGCGACCCGAAAAGTATTGGGAAGCATTTTATTATGCCCATTAACGACACTACCAATCAATAGTCTTACAAATCATAAAGACATTTATCATGCCAGCATCAACACGTAAAGCCCTAAAAATCGACGGCAGCACAGGCGAAGGCGGTGGACAAATCATTCGTACGGCACTGTCATTATCGATGCTCACAGGCACACCGATTGAAATCACCAATATTCGTGCTGGACGCGCCAAACCCGGATTGATGCGTCAGCATTTGATGTGTGTACAAGCGTCACAACAGATATCAAACGCTAGCGTATCGGGCGCTCATTTAGGTAGTATGGCGTTCACCTTTACGCCAAGCACCGTGCAAGCGGGCGATTATACCTTCGATATCGGCTCGGCAGGCAGTACCAGTCTGGTGTTACAGACGCTACTGCCTGCCCTACTCTTTGCCAATGCTGACTCAAGCAACAAGTCCACCGTTACCATCATAGGCGGCACGCACAATCCGTTAGCGCCAACCACCGACTTTTTGCAGCACGCCTTTGTGCCGCTACTTGCCAAGCTCGGCATGCAGGTCGAGATTGAGTGCGTGCAAGCGGGCTTTGCCCCTATCGGCGGCGGCGCGATTAAAGCAACTGTTGCGCCATTTGTGCGCCGTGCTAATGCTTCACGATTAGACCTCACGGAACGCGGTAAGCTTGTCAGCACGGAGCTGGTCGCAAGCGTGCTCAATCTAGAATACGATATCTGCCTGCGTGAGCTTGCCAGCGCCAAAGCCGCGTTGATTGAAGCGGGTATGGATGAGGCGCTTATCACAACACGCGGTAATAAATTATACGGCATTGGTGAAGGCAATACCTGCTATGCAAAAGTCACTCACGAGAGTATTAGTATCCAAAATCACAAAGAATATCACTCTGAAATATTTACGTTACTAGGAGAAAAACGCAGCTCAGCAGAAAAGATAGGTGGTCGTTTGTCAGGCTTAGTAAAGCGTTATTTGTTTGACACCGATGCGCTGATTGATGAATATTTGACCGATCAGCTGCTGTTACCGTTAGCCTTAGCAGGCGGCGGTGCGTTTAGCGCGCGGGTTATTAGCGAGCATAGCAAAACCCAAGCATGGCTCATTGAGCAGTTCTTACCCGTTGCGATCACGTTTGATGCTATAGACGATGAGCAAATATTAGTCAGAATCACCTGCTAAAATTTGCCAGCATTAGTATACTGTTACCCAATGATACCGACGTGGCGATAGTATCGGTGTATGATATACGCTACAAATTTGAGCGTCTTATCTATATTTACAATGACTGTTGAGCCTTGCTATGCCTGAATCTCGTACCAATCTACACCCTGAACCCAAAACCAGCTCGCCGTATTTTGTCGGGTTGCTGCTGCGCTATAGCACGCTGGGTGCAGCCATTTGTCTATTATTAGCCGGATTGCTGCTGATGCACGGTTGGCTAATTGTGATTGGCGGTTTTGGCGTAGGACTCGGTATTTATGATCTGATTCAGTCCAAGCATTCAGTGCTAAAAAACTACCCGATAGCAGGACATATACGCTACGTACTAGAGGATTTTCGTCCTGAGATTCGTCAGTATTTGCTTGAAGATGACAAAGAGCAGGTGCCATTTTCACGCCAGCAGCGCGCGCTAGTGTATCAGCGGGCAAAGAACGTCAGCGATACCAATGCGTTTGGTACGCTGGACAATCTTTATACTCATGGTAAAGAATGGTTTTTGCAATCTGCCATTAGCCAGCCGTTAGAAAACAAAGACTTTCGTATCACTGTTGGCGGCGAGCGTTGTAAGCAGCCGCATGATATGTCGGTATTTAACATCTCCGCGATGAGTTTTGGCAGTCTGTCCGCAAACGCCATTATGGCACTCAATCAAGGCGCAAAAATAGGCGGATTTACACATGATACGGGCGAAGGCGCAATCAGCCCTTATCATCGTAAGTTCGGTGGTGATCTGATTTGGGAGTTGGGTACAGGGTATTTTGGCTGCCGTGATGCCGAAGGCAATTTTGACCCACAGTCTTTCGCCGAAAAAGCTGTCGATCCACAAGTCAAAATGATCGAGATCAAGCTGTCGCAAGGTGCCAAACCGGGTAAAGGCGGCGTGTTGCCATCGAGCAAAATCACTCAAGAGATTGCCGATACTCGCCAAGTGCCGACAGGTCAAGACTGTATTTCGCCCGCTTCGCACACCGCGTTTAGTACACCGCGTGAGCTTGTCGCCTTTTGGCAGCAGCTACGCGAATTATCTGGCGGCAAGCCTGTTGGCTTTAAGCTATGCGTGGGTCAGCCTTGGCAGTTTATGGCGATTGTCAAAGCCATGATAGAGACGGACAACTATCCTGATTTTATTGTTATTGATGGTGCCGAAGGCGGTACAGGTGCGGCGCCTGTTGAGTTTATGGACAATGTCGGCATGCCGATGGTCGAAGGGTTTTTGCTTGTTCACAATACTTTGGTCGGTGCAGGCATTCGTGACAAGATCAGACTTGGCGTCAGTGGCAAGATCGTCTCAGGGTTTGATATTGCACGGATGATTGCGCTAGGTGCCGATTGGTGTAACTCGGCGCGTGGCTTTATGTTTGCGGTTGGTTGTATTCAGTCGCGCTCTTGTCACACCAATACTTGCCCGACAGGCGTGGCTACCCAAGACCCTTACCGTCAAAAGGCGCTCGATGTCCCTAGCAAAGCAGAGCGCGTGGCAAGCTTCCATAAAAACACACTCAAGTCATTAGCCAGTATCGTCGGTGCGGTGGGCTTACAGCATCCGAGTCAGCTACAACCTTATCATATCGCCCGCCGTCTAGATGACGGGCAGATTAAGCTACTATCTAAGTTTTTCTACTTTACGGATAAGGGCGCATTACTTGACAATAGCGCGCGTGCGGATATTTTCAATCAAATGTGGGTGATGGCCAATCCTGATAGTTTCTTAGCCAATAATGATGCGCTCATTGCTTATAACAAAGACTCTCGTGATAAAGGTAAAGAGACTGGCGCACCAACCGAACATCGCGCTGGATACAGCTCTCCATACAGCACCGATCATGCGATCACAACCGATGGCGGGCAGCTCATCGGCAATGTGAATAACACCTTCCGTGACTATCCGCCCAGTAGCGACTAAAAGCGAGTACCCAAGATTTATATATGAATCAGTAGCAAACCACAAATACCACTATGTTAAAAGACGTGTGATTGATGCCAACCTCCATTTTGACCTTATTGTTATCATTGATAGTGCTTGCGCTTGGCCTTAGCGCTTGCCAGCAGACCAATACTGAGACTGTCAATAGCGACACAGACAACTGGTCATGTCAGACAAAAGACTCGCCATTTACTTATAGCGTGTGCCGCGTGGATGCAAGTGGATTAACAAGCGATCGTTATTCACTGCAGCTGTTTTGGCAAGCCTCTAATGACCAATCACTACTAACCTTTGATACGTTGCTATCTACTTTACCAAAGACTGAAACTCTAAACTTTGCCATGAATGCAGGAATGTACAACGAAAACTATGCACCAATTGGTTACACCGTCATCAAAGGCAAAGAAGTCAAATCGCTCAATCTAAAAGAAGGTGGTGGCAATTTTCATTTATTACCCAATGGCGTTATGTGGTGGGACAAAACTGGTCACGTACAAATCACCGAAAGCCACGCTTTAGATGAACAGATAAACAATGGCAACGCACAGCCTTGGTATGCGACGCAATCTGGTCCTATGCTAGTCATCAATGATGAGATACATCCCGAGTTCAATCCTGATAGTACCTCCATCAAACTGCGTAATGGTGCAGGCATTTGTGACGATGGCAGCATACAATTCGTCAATACAGATGAGCCTGTGACGTTTTATCAGTTTGCGACTCTATTCAAAGACGAGTTAGATTGTCCAAATGCGCTGTTTTTGGATGGCGGCATTGCCTCAGCACTGTATGCACCCAGTATCGATAAGCAAGACAAAAAAGAGATGGGCGTAATGATTGGACTGGTTGAAAACAAAAGCTAGCATCTATCGTCACCATAGCATTTGTCACTAATATGCCTTCTCAAAATTGGCACTACTTAACATAAAAAAGCATTTAAATTAACATAAAAAAGCACTTAAAACGATCACATCGTCTTAAGTGCTTTTTTCATATTACTCGTCCAATGTAGACTAATACTACCGCGCCATGTACTGGGTCATTTCCTCAACACCATGCAAGGTCATCGGATACATCTTATCTTCGAATAGCTTTTTGATCTCAACGATGGTTTGCGTGTACTGCCAATAGCTTGGGGTTTCAGGATTGAGCCACGCCACTTTATCAAAATGATCAAGTACACGCCTTAGCCATACAATACCGGCTTCATTGTTCATATACTCGACACTACCGCCCACGGTCATCAGCTCATAGGGCGACATCGATGCATCACCGACGAAGATGACGCGATACTCGCGCCCATATTTATTGAGTAGCTCAAACGTTGGCATCAGTGCGCTATGGCGACGATTATTGTCTTTCCATACATAGTCATATAGGCAGTTATGAAAATAAAAGAACTCTAATGTTTTAAATTCATTCTTTGCCGCAGAGAACAATTTCTCAAGTGCTTCAACATGGATATCCATACTACCGCCTACGTCAAATAGCATTAATACTTTGACACGGTTGCGGCGCTCGGCTTGCATATGTATGTCAAGCACGCCCTTTTTGGCAGTACGTTTAATGGTCTCATGAATATCGAGCTCGTCAGCGCTGCCTGTGCGCGCAAACTGACGTAGGTTGCGTAGTGCCATTTGGATTTGGCGGGTACCAAGTTGATTATCATCATCAAGATTGCGATATTTACGCTGCTCCCAGACTTTCGCCGCGCTACGTTTACGCGATTCACCGCCGACGCGCACCCCTTCTGGATGGTCGCCATAAGCACCAAATGGCGAGGTGCCACCTGTCCCCACCCATTTACTACCACCTTGGTGACGCTCTTTTTGCTCTTGTAACCGCTCCTCTAACGCTTTCATCAGCTCCTCAAGCGAGCCGTATTTTTTGAGCAGGCGTCTTTGCTCTTCGGTTAAGTTTTTTGGATCGAGCTTTAGATCGAGCCATTCTTTAGGCACATCGGTCAGCTTAGCCAACAGCGCATCCATATCAAGGCTATCCACCCCTTCAAAATAGTCTGCCATTGCCCGATCAAATTTATCAAAATGGCGCTCGTCTTTGACCATGCACAGCCGAATCAGCCGATACATATCCTCACGGCTCGCAAAAGTCGCCAGTGCTGGATCTTCAGGATGCGGCTGCATCATCAGGCCCTTATCTAACGCGGCATTAAGATCAAGCAGCTCACGCGTACTGACTGGTACGCCGTAAGTCCGCAAGGTATAGAATAGTTTTATGAACATAAGAGACGCACCACTGATTGACGTAAAACAAAAAAAGCACTGAACACTTAGACGCGCTTAACGACGCATCATATTGGCAAAACGCTGTAGTAAATTCACATCGGCTTCGTTTTTCAGCAATGCACCGTATAATGGCGGAATGGATTTTTCGCCGCGTAAGTTTTCTTCTAACTCATCCTGCGCCATGTCATCAGCGAGCAATAACGTCAACCAATCGACCAATTCAGACGTTGATGGTGGTTTTTTAAGGCCTTGGATATTGCGCAGCTTGTAGAATATATCCAACGCGTCGTTGACCAATTTTTCCTGAATATCGGGGAAATGCACCTCTATGATTTGGCGCATGGTTTGCTCTTCTGGAAAGTCGATGTAATGGAAGAAGCAACGACGCAAAAACGCATCGGGCAGCTCTTTTTCATTGTTTGATGTAATGATTACTACTGGACGCTGCGCGGCGGTAATGGTCTCGCCCGTCTCATACACATAAAACGACATCTTATCGAGCTCATGCAGCAAGTCATTAGGGAACTCGATATCGGCTTTATCGATCTCATCGATTAGTAGTACGCTGCGCTCGGTGCTAGTGAAGGCATCCCACAGCTTGCCCGGCTTGATGTAATTGCCAATCTCATAAACCTTGTCATCACCCAACTGCGAGTCACGTAGGCGCGATACCGCATCGTACTCGTATAAACCCTGCTCGGCTTTAGTCGTCGACTTGATGTGCCACGTAATCAGTGGCATCCCTAGACTCTCAGCAACCTCTTCGGCAAGTAAGGTTTTGCCCGTACCAGGTTCACCTTTGATAAGGAGCGGCTTTTGTAATGTCATGGCCGCATTCACTGCCAGTTGTAAATCGTCTGTGGCGATATAATTTTGAGTGCCGGTAAAGGTTTGCTTGTTCATAATCAGGTCTCGATTGTTGTTATAGATAAATTGTT
Source organism: Psychrobacter sp. AntiMn-1 (assembly GCF_001854065.1). NCBI lineage: Bacteria > Pseudomonadati > Pseudomonadota > Gammaproteobacteria > Moraxellales > Moraxellaceae > Psychrobacter > Psychrobacter sp. AntiMn-1. The sequence goes on from NZ_CP012969.1 coordinate 929,343, forward strand.
ATGAATATATGGTTATAAATAAGTAGAACTAAAAATTTGATAATGAATAAAAGATAAATTAGATTAGCACAGCCTGAGGCATTGCCAAAATACTCATGCGTTCGCCTTTGTGAGCAATGGTTGGGTGCCTCTCATAATTCTCAATAATTCATAAGGTTGCCAGACGATTTGGCATAAAAAAAGACACGCATGGGTGTCTTTTTTTATCATTACTCGATTACTTTACTGGCTCGCCTGCTTATTTATTACACCGTACAAACAGACTTCAGCGTTTTAGCGATTGTCAGCATCAGTATTCTTAGACAAGCCATTCTGTTTTTTTAAGTCAACATGACTTTTAGTATTACTGCTCTCAGGCTTAGCGGCTAGGGCCGTATCATCAGACTGCTCAGTCAACGTAGAACCTTCTGCCAAATAACTGCCGGTCGTCAGTTGCATTGTCGCTTGCGTATCCTCTGCCGTACGGCTGCGGGCTTTGTCCAAGCTCGATGCGAATGCGCCGCGTATCAGCTGCCACATAAAACCGATAAACAAACCGATGACCAGTACCACCAATATTGGCAGCATATTGGCAATCGCGCCTGCAAAGTCCTTCATCATAACAGCGTAGACGACGCTGATACTGGCTGGTGCAATTTCACTAGAGTCACCAAGCGCTGTGCCGGGTGCCAATAACACTGCAAACAGTATCATCCAACTCATACCGCCCAGTGGTTTTGGCAATATGCGAGCGACTAGCAACCATAACACCAATACCAAAATGGAACCACCAAGATACGCATACATTGGCAAATCGGCGGGCGGTACATCTTTCACCATTTGGCCCCACCAAATAGCAATCTCACCGAGAATGTCACTAATAGATTCTAATGGTAAGCTGTGCAAAATATTTTTTAACCAATCCATACGTGTTTCACTACCTGCGTTTATCACCGTTGACACGTTATGTGCCTAGCAGTGTATGGTGCGTTCTGTCGTACCAAAATAAGATCAAATACAGTATCGATGCACACATCATGTGCGTTTCTATCTGTATTTTTTTATGTGGATGTCATGGGGTGTCAGTTTATCACGACTTTCTACCCAAATGCATGTGACCAAATGTGTCATGAGTGTTTTGTCCATGGCATTGTAAAGACCATTCTCTCAATCATCTTGCCACAACCGTCTTATCAATAAGCGTACCAATCGTCAATGTTATCTAGTGGTAAAATGTATCTAGTCGTAGATATTGTCCTGCGCTTCACGAGCGCGTAGCTCTGCTTGGCGGCGCATGACATCTTGCGGTGGCATCTGCACAAAATAACCTTGGGACGCTAGCTTTGCCAGTACTTCTTCTTTATCAACACGCGCCAGAGTGGGCGTCGCCGCCAAATCAAGATGCATGACAAACTGGCTACGGCCCAACCCTGCACGAAAGTCCTTTGGCAGTACGCCAAGCCAATCTTTGATCTCATCGGTATCATCAGGATATTCAGGGCGCGCAATATATACATACATGTCGTCATGTTTGGGAAATTTATAAATATCGCAATGCATAAAAACCACCTATCAGAAACTATGGTCGTAGGTTAGCATATTTCAGGCAAACACCAGTAGTCGCTTTGCGTGTTGCTATGGTAATTTTTGCGCCCATACATCATTTTATTGATTCTCAAAACGGCTGATAGAGATAAAAAACACTATCTTGCTAAGCGTCTTTGGTGAGCAAATGTCCTAATGAGCACACATTTTTGCCAAATTTATTTGTTTTAATGGCGGTGATGACTTGTAAAAGCGCTTTGAACCTTTCATAATAAAAGCGTTTTTCAGGAGAGAGTCTGTCGGCACAGATTTTGTATCAAACCCTATTGGTGATACAAACTGACAACTGCCATACGACCACCGAAGGCGCATCCACCCTGCCAATCGCTCAGGTAAAAGGACTGAAAAACACATGTCACTGTTGTTTGGTAGTGTTTGCTAGCATCACGCTCATAGCGCACTACTTTATCAAACGTCAGACATAACAAATCTGGAGAGTGGTAAGAACGGACGACGTCTTACCCACCGAAGGGGAGAAAATACGCAATCATTCATTGGAGCTTTATATAATTGCTCACAAATGAGGCGTGTTGAAAATCTCAGGTCACAGGACAGATAGGGCTTTAGCTTAAACCGACGTTCAGCGTCTGTTTGGCCTACGTCTTTATCTTTGCTTTCTGTGTCACCCTTTGATGTAATATTGCGCCTTGCAATATTGCTTCTCGCTACTTTTACGTTGCACACCACTCTACTCTATCGAGTACGACTGATGTACACATAAGGATTTGTTATGACTGATACCCACTCTCAAGACTCTAGCAACACCCAAACCCCTAAGCGCACCCCTTTTTACCAGTCTCATCTTGATAGTGAGGGCAAATTGGTCGATTTTTCTGGTTGGGAATTGCCAATTCATTACGGTTCACAAATCGAAGAGCACGACGCGGTACGGACAGATGCCGGTATGTTTGATGTCTCACATATGGTTGTCACAGATATCAAAGGCGCAGATACTAAAGCATGGCTCCAAAAACTACTCGCAAATGATGTCAACAAACTCACTACCGCTGGTAAAGCGCTGTACTCTGGCATGCTCAATGAGCAAGGCGGCGTCATCGATGATTTGATCGTCTATCTGATGAATGCAGAGGAAACTGAGTACCGTATCGTCTCCAATGCAGCCACTCGTGACAAAGACTTAGCACAGTTTAATAAAGTCGCTGAAGGCTTTGATATTGCGATTACCGAGCGTCCTGAGCTTGCCATGCTCGCCGTTCAAGGGCCAAATGCTATTGAGAAACTGGCTCAAGCCAAACCAAACTGGGCAGATACCTTAGCTGGGCTAAAACCTTTCGTTGGCGCTGACTTGACCGATATCGAAGGCACCGATTGGTTTGTGGCTCGTACTGGCTATACTGGTGAAGATGGCGTCGAAGTCATTATGCATGCCGATGATGCCCCTGCTTTTTTTGAGCAGCTAAAAACAAATGGCATCAAACCTGCCGGTCTTGGCGCACGTGATACCTTGCGTATGGAAGCGGGCATGAACCTATATGGCCATGACATGGATGAGAATGTTAGCCCTTATGAGTGCAATATGGGCTGGACGCTTGCACTAAAAGACGATCGCGCCTTTGTCGGTCGTGACGCTTTGGTCAGCAAACGCAAGCAGGCAAAAGAAGACAACACCGCTATGAAGCAAGTAGGTCTGCTATTGACCACGCGCGGCGTATTGCGTGAAGGCATGACAGTGACTATCAATCAGGGCACTAACAATGAGCAAACTGGCCTTATCACCAGCGGTACATTCTCCCCTAGCCTAAAAAACTCCATTGCGATTGCTCGCGTGCCTGCCAGCTTATCAGAAGATGATCACGTACAGGTCGATCTACGCGGCAAAGGTAAATTCGTCGATGTACGCGTATTAAAGCTGCCTTTTGTCCGTAACGGCAAGCAACAGTTTGACTCGTAGGTCTTATAAATCTTATTATTAGAGCGCATTGTCGTTTTAGACATAATGATAAAAACGACGACACGCCCAGCCTCCATTATTTTTGTTAATTAACCTCTATCATTTAGGAGAGAGACCATGAGCAACATCCCAGCAGAGCTAAAATATATTGCAAGTCACGAGTGGCTGCGCCTAGAAGACGACGGTACGATCACTGTTGGTATCACTGACCATGCTCAAGACCTATTGGGTGATGTGGTGTTTGTTGAGCTACCAGAAGTGGGCGATATTATCGCTGTTGACGACGAAATCTCAGTTGTTGAATCAGTAAAAGCCGCCTCTGACGTATACGCGCCTATCTCAGGCGAAGTCATCGCTATCAACGAAGCACTAGAAGATGATCCTGAAATCATCAACTCTGACCCATATGGTGAAGGCTGGTTCTTTAAAGTGAAGCCTGACAACATCGCTGACTATGAAGCACTGATGACCGCTGACGAGTACGAAAGCGAATTATAATAACCACCTCTGTATAGCAGAAAGACAGTAGCCAAACCAAAATAGCAGCCAAACTTGTAGATACTGGCAAAAGCGGGTATCTACATCTCCTATTTGATACCCCTTTCTTATCAGCAAGGTTGATTCATAGATGACGCCTTTGATAACAAAGCAGCTTTATATATAGACCACCAAAAACCATTATCGTCCGATGTTATTGCTCTCAAGCGTTATCTCATTGACTCGTATTGATCACCTCTTCGAATTCCAATGAATACGTGCTATCAATAACGACGCAAACTGATAACCCAATTCTCAGCATGGATCCTAATATGAATACCAACACCGATAATAAAGACCCCATCGCCACACCAAACCATACACCGCAGCTACAAGCCTTTCGCGATATCGTAGAATCACGCCGTTCCGTGCGCCGTTTTACTGACACGCCCATCCCTGACGACGTACTGGCAGACTGTCTGCGTTTGGCCATGCTAGCACCAAACTCTAGCAACCTACAGCCGTGGGAGTTTTATGTTATCGATGATGCTGATAATCGCAAACGCGCCATCAAAAACTGTATGAACCAAAACGCGGCAAAAACATCGGCGCGCTTAATCGCTATCGTTGCTCGCACCGACATCTGGCATGAGCATGCTCAGCAAATATTGCGCGAATACCCTGATCAGCCAGTCCCTAAGAAAGTGAAAGACTACTATAACAAAGTCGTTACGATGGACTTTTTGCGCGGCCCAGCCAACGTGGTTTCGGCTGCAAAATGGGGCGCCACGCAAGTGGTCAGACGCGTCAAAGGCCCTCTCAAATCGCCTTACTATACCTTTGAAGACACCAAAAACTGGGCAACCAATAACACCGCGCTTGCCGCCGAAAACCTAATGTTGGCTCTACGTGCTCATGGTTTTGATAGCTGTCCTATGGGCGGCTTTGATGAGCCTGCCATGAAAGCGTTGCTCAATCTTAGCGACGACCATCATATCGTTATGATGATTGGCGCAGGTGAGCGTGCTGATAATGGCGTTTACAACACCCAATTCCGATTTGATCAAAAACAGTTTGTGCATTACGTATAACGTACCGCTCACAGTGTTTCCTTAACTGCTCACAATGTTTTCTTAATTGCTATTTTGTTTATTACTCCCTTAACCAAGGATTGTTATGACTATCTCTCAAAACCCATCGTTTGATACCTTTCAAGGATTGTTCAACGAAGCTGAATTTGTCTATCGCCACTTAGGTTCGAACGAAACCAAGCAAGCTGACCTACTCAGCGCTGTTGGTTATAAAGATATGCAAAGCTTTATCAATGACACTGTGCCTGAGCCAGTACGTTTGCACAAAGAATTGGACTTGCCAGTAGCGATGAGTGAGCATGCTGCACTTGCCAAACTACGCACGATGGCAGACGACATCACTGTTAACAAAAGCTATATTGGTCAAGGCTACTCTCCTGTTCGTATGCCTGCCGTCATTCAGCGCAACGTCCTTGAAAATCCAGGCTGGTATACCGCTTATACGCCTTACCAAGCAGAAATCGCTCAAGGTCGTTTAGAGGCATTGCTGAACTTCCAACAAGTATGTATCGATTTGACTGGTCTTGAGCTGGCTGGTGCATCATTGCTTGATGAAGCAACAGCAGCGGCAGAAGCAATGGCGATGTCAAAGCGTGTGAGTAAAAGCAAATCAACGCAGTACTTCGTCGATGAGCGTGTCTATCCACAGACGCTAGATGTGATCAATACTCGTGCGAAATACTTTGGTTGGGACGTGGTCGTGGGTGATTTTGAGACGGCTAAATCTGGCGACTATTTCGGCGCGCTATTCCAGTATGTTGGCGTAGAAGGCGACGTTAAAGACTTAACAGACGTCATCGCGGCCGTAAAAGAAAACAAGACTTACGTCAGTGTCGTCAGTGACATCATGAGCTTGGTGTTATTAAAATCACCAGCCGACATGGGTGCGGACGTAGCGCTAGGTAGTACTCAGCGTTTCGGTATTCCAATGGGCTTTGGTGGTCCACATGCCGCTTATTTTGCGTTCTCTGATAAAGCAAAACGCTCAGCGCCTGGTCGTATCATTGGCGTATCTAAAGACGCACAGGGCAATACCGCATTACGTATGGCGCTACAGACGCGTGAGCAGCATATCCGCCGCGAAAAAGCCAACTCAAACATCTGTACCTCGCAAGTATTGCTCGCTAACCTCGCTGGTATGTATGCGGTATATCATGGACCAGGCGGCGTCAAACGCATCGCCACTCGTATTCATGCCTTTGCGACTGCTTTCGCTGATGCTATCACAGCAGCGAATGACAGCAGCTTAAGCGTGGTACACGATCAATTCTTCGATACAGTCGTGGTTGATTGCGGTTCAGAGAAGCTAGCTACGCAAATCTTTAAAAATGCAGACAACGTTGGCTACAACTTATGGCGTCTAAGCGACACCAAATTGAGCGTTGCCTTTAGTGAAACCAGTGATCAGCAAGATTTTGGCGTATTGACTCAGTTATTCGTCAACAAGTCACACGATCTACCTGAAACCGCTCGCATCTCACTTGACAGCGCACACCTGCGTACGGATGACATCTTGACTCATCCAGTATTCAACTCGCATCATACCGAGCATGAAATGCTACGCTACCTAAAGTCGCTTGAAGACAAAGATCTAGCGATGAACCGCAGCATGATTTCACTAGGCAGCTGCACCATGAAGTTGAATGCCACCAGTGAGATGCTACCGATTACTTGGCCTGAGTTTGCCAATGTGCATCCATTCGCACCGCGTGACCAAGTCACAGGCTATATTGCGATGATCGATAGCTTACAAGATCAATTAAAAGCCATCACTGGTTTTGATGATGTCTCTATGCAGCCAAACTCTGGCGCTTCTGGTGAATATGCTGGTCTGCTCGCGATTCGCCGTTATCATGAGTCATTGGGCGAAACCGATCGCGATGTGTGCCTCATTCCAATGTCAGCGCACGGTACCAACCCTGCTACTGCCATGATGATGGGTATGAAAGTCGTCGTGGTCAAAACCGATGAAAACGGCAACGTTGATATTGAGGATTTAACCGCCAAGTGTGAAGAGCACAGCGAGCGTTTGGGCGCTTTAATGATCACGTACCCATCGACTCATGGCGTGTTTGAAGAAGGCATCCGTCATATCTGTGATTTGACTCACAAGCACGGTGGTCAGGTCTATATGGATGGCGCCAACATGAATGCTCAGGTAGGCATGATGCAGCCTGCAGACGTTGGTGCTGATGTACTACATATGAACCTGCACAAAACCTTCTGTATCCCGCATGGCGGCGGCGGTCCAGGTATGGGTCCTATCGGTATGAAGGCGCATTTGGCACCATTCATGGCAAACCATACGCTAAGCCCTGTGCATAACGCGCAAAAAGACTGCTCAGCGGTATCGGCTGCGCCTTATGGTTCAGCGAGCATCTTACCTATCTCATGGATGTATATCACTATGATGGGCCGCGATGGCCTACTAAAAGCAACCGAGCTTGCCCTGCTAAACGCTAACTATGTAGCCGCCCAGCTAAAAGACCACTACCCTGTATTATATACAGGTAAAAACGGCCGCGTGGCTCACGAATGTATCATCGATATTCGTCCGTTAAAAGAAGAGACTGGCATCACTGAAAGCGATATTGCTAAGCGCTTGATGGATTACGGTTTTCACTCACCAACGATGAGCTTCCCAGTCGCAGGCACACTGATGATTGAGCCCACAGAGTCTGAGTCTGTCGAGGAGTTGGATCGTTTTATCAGTGCGCTGAAATCTATCAAAGCTGAAGCGATGAAAGCAAAAGCGGGCGAAGACAACTGGACGCTAGAAGACAACCCATTGGTCAATGCACCGCATACGGCTGCTATGATTACTAATGAAGAATGGACGCATCCATACAGCCGTGAGACTGCTGCGTTCCCACTGCCTTACATCCGTGCAAACAAGTTCTGGCCAAGTGTGGCACGCGTCGATGATGCGTACGGTGACAAGAACCTTATGTGTTCTTGCCCAAGTATCGAAAACTATATGTAATGATCATTTTCGATAACTGCTCGTTTATTTTATAAAAAACCGCCAAATCAGCGACTGATTTGGCGGTTTTATTTTATGCACGCATTGTTAAATTTTGACACTATCAATGAGACTTAGCCGCCCAACCATCCTTTATTCAAACCACAGTCTATCCAGTTCACTTTTATCTGATCTGTAATATTAGCATTGGGATAAGTAAACGCCACACCACCTAGATAAAGCTCGTCGCCGATCTTATAGGACTTACCTTCAAATAATATAATCTCTTTATCCGCCTCCCACGAAAAGGAAGTATTCGCTAATACTAATAAAAGAGTATTGTCCTGTGTCATTACTTCTTCATTATCTCTAGTTAAAGCAAGGCAGTTATTGATAACTGTCAAATATCCCGCTGTCATCGCTGTAAATCGACCATCATATTTAGTTGGGGACCAAGTAGCAATTTGCAGAGGTGTCTTAGCTGGCACAGGTTCGCTTACCACTATCATTTCTGGCATCTCTACCTTAACAATTAGTGGTCTATCTACTCTATATAGTCAATCCTAAATAAAACAGATACATGATATATCAAGGTGGAACTGGTCTAAATTCTCCTTGCGTGCTGTGCCTACGCTGCTCGATGCTGCGAAAAATTTATCCCAGTCCCACTGTATCGTTTTTATACTGAATTCACTATAAGTAGTACAACCTGACAGCGAAAAAATAGCTAATATTGAAATGAAAAAACTCAGATAATTTGACAACCCTTACCCCTAAAGCGCTAATATAAGATGTCTGTCTATCCGCTCATTTTTATAAACAAGCGTCGATAAAAAATCTTATAATGCTACTCATTTGGATATTGTTATGCAACAAAAAGACATGGCACAAAAAGCGCCTACACGAAAAAACCTTGTGATTTTGATACATGGTTTGCATCAAACGACTTGGATGATGCGTCCCTTAGCGAAGCGTTTACAAGCACAAGGTTTTGCCACCCATCAATACAGTTATCGCAGCATGCGCGACGGTATCAAAACCAACAGCCAGCGACTACATGAGTGGCTGAGTGCCAACCACAACCCTGATCAGCCAATAGATTTGGTCGGTCATAGCTTGGGTGGATTGATTATTCGTGATTTTTTGGCCAATTATCCCAAGTGGCAAATTGGGCGCTGCGTCACGCTGGGCACGCCGCATGTGGGAAGTGTTTGCGCGGATTACGTATGGCGTTTGAGCCCTTTGATTGTAGGACGATCTTATGCTGATGCGCTCGATGGTACAGCGACGTCCTGTCCTGAACATATTCATATAGGCGTGATTGCAGGCGATAAACCGCGCGGCTTAGGACAACCTTTTTTGCAATATCATAATCGCAAACTGAATAAAGAAAGCGAATCAGCAGCCACAGAAAACTGTGCTCATGATGGTACAGTTTACGTCAGCGAAACACGTCTTGACTGCGCCAACGACCATATCGTACTGCCTGTGACCCATACAGGCATGCTGGTCGATAAAGAAGTGGCTCGGCAAGTGATTTACTTTTTAGAAAATGGTGAGTTTGAACGCTAGGGCATATTTTTAATACCTAAAATGCTCTAGATGACAGCGAATAATGGAATAGATATGACCGAGCAAAAGTATAAGCAAGATTGTCAAAACGGCCATTTATCGATAGAGAGAAAATTGATGCTGCCATTGATTGATTTAAAAAAAATTGATTTAAAAAACAAGCAATGTGAAATTAGGCATCAATTTTTTGAGTTGGCTGTATTTGCTATCTAATACCCATCCCTTGCTGCAATTCAGTTTTATGCTTGCTGATCACTGGAATCAACGTCTGGACGACCCAGTCATTGCGCCAACCTTTGAGACCTTGTGGCAGTTCGCTGAGATTTTTATCAAGAGCAATCACTTCATACAACTGTCCTAGCCATTTTTTGCGCATTAAAACGCTGCTAGGCATGCCGATAGCCTTAGCGTGATCATCAATCGCTTGCTGCACTGCTTTTGACAGGATTTTGTTTTTTGAGCGATATGGCGGCACAAGACAAGCTGGATGCTCGGCAGGTGGTAGGTTTTTGGCGTTTCTTATTATCTTAAGCAGCTCTTCACCATAGAGACGCAGCATACTACGGTGCATCGTCGTTTTGTGCGCCAGCTCACGCATGCTGTTTGGTTTTTCAGTGACGATCTCGCGTACCGCTTGCTTTTTGATGATAAACGTACGCGGCTGATTGGTCGCACGTGCCAGCTCTTCTCGCCACGTCGCAATCCCTTTGAGTATCGCCATTTGCTGTGAGTTATAGCGATAATCTGCCATCGTCAGATACATCGCTTCATCTTCGACGTGCTGCAAGTCATACAAATCACTGGCGTAGAGCTGACAATCCGCCCAGACGTAATCGTATAGGCCTTGTGCCTTAAGCGCATGTTCGATACTGAGATACAGCGCTGGCAAATAACGCACATCATCGATGGCATATTGCTCTTGCTCGTCTGTCAACGGGCGCTGGAGCCAATCAGACTGACTGTGCTCTTTATCGATATGCATATCTAGCTGATCTGCCAATGCCTGCTGATAGCCCATTTGTAATTGACCGGTTAAATAAGACAACGCAATTTGCGTATCAAAAATATTGGTCAATGGTGGACAACCAGATAGCAGATAAAAAATGCCTAAATCTTCGCCGCAAGCATGCCAGATGGCCACATCGACTTGGCGCAAGGCCTCCCACAGCTCAGACAGTTGCAACTCAGGCGCATCTAGTAAATACACGTGATTACCCGTATTTAACTGTACGAGTGCCAAACGCGGATAGTAAGTGTCGCGTTTGATAAACTCAGTATCTAGTGCGACGCGGCCACAAGTTGCCAAGGCATTGATCACCTCAGCCAATTGGTGCTGCTCACGCACCCATGTGACATCAACAGCATCAGCGACATCCAACAGTGCATCGATATCAATTGCATCAACATCCAGTGCATCATCATTTGATTCCGAAGGTGTCGCCACTGATGTCATCTCAGTATTAGCTGCTTTTTGTGATGAGTTATCAGTAATCTCAGAAGGGTTTGATTTGACTGAAGCGTTTGAAACGTTGTTGGACACGGGCAGATACCTGCATAAATAGGAGAAAATAAAACGCGATACTGCGTCTTAATAAAATGAAAAAGGAGAACAATAATAAAGCAATTATAACAATTTCACGAAATGAAATGGGTAAGACTTTGATGTCAGCAAAACCTTATAAAAAAGAGCGGTTTTGCATGGCTTGACCCAGCGTCATACTATCTAGATACTCAAGCTCGCCGCCCATCGGTATCCCTTGTGCCAAACGTGTGACTTTATTGACATGACGACTGACGGCCTCGCTAATAAAATGTGCGGTGGTCTGGCCTTCAACCGTCGTACCTGTTGCCAGTATAATCTCTTCAACAGGCTCTTGTTTGACTCGCCATACCAGCTGATCAATATTTAAGTCATCTGCACTGATTCCATCAATCGGGGATAAGTGTCCGCCAAGCACAAAATAGCGACCACGATACCCTGCCGTTTGCTCGATTGCCATCACATCTGCTGCTGTCTCGACCACACACAGCAGCCCATCATCACGTCTAGGGTCTTGGCATAGAGGACACACCGCTTCATCACTAAAGCTATGACAGCGCTGACATTCAACGATATCGCGCATGGCTTCATCTAGTGCTTGGGCAAGCGCCATGCCTTGCGGACGTTTTTTACTAAGCAAATGTAGCGCCATTCGTTGGGCACTTTTTTGACCGACGCCTGGCAATATACGCAGCTGTTTGACCAGCTGATCAAATTTGGCTGTAAGCAAAGTGGCTTTCCTTTAGTTGACTTTATTTAACTAAATTTATAAATCGTAGCTATAAAAATGGGGTCGTATCGTGCCGATAACAACCCCATTTTTGTGTTCAGTCTAAAGTATTTAATGCTTAGAACATACCTTGCATACCTGGTGGCAGACCCATACCTGAGGTCGCGCCAGCCATGGTTTCTTCGTATAGCTCATCCGCTTGACGCACCGCATCATTGATAGCGGCAGCGATAAGATCTTCGATCATATCTGGCTCATCTTCTAGCAGACTTGGATCGATGGTCAAACGCTTGACCACATGGCGACCAGTCATGGTGACTTTAACCAGACCACTGCCCGCTTCTGCTTGAACTTCTTTGTTCGCAAGCTCTTTCTTAGCATTTTCAACGTTTGCTTCTACTTTCTTTTGCATCGTTTGTGCTTGTTGCATCAATGCTTGAATGTTCATAGCTGCCTCTTTGTCTTATAATAATAAATGGGATACTTTAAAGTGTAAAATAAAATACTGACGGCATTATACCGCTATCTTTACAAACTGTCTAAACCACGCGCCAAATCTTTGATAATATCTTCGACATCTTCCAAACCGACTGATAGACGAATCAGACCGTCTTTCACGCCAGCTTCAGCACGCGCCTCAGGGGTTAGGCGAAAATGCGTGGTCGTCGCAGGATGCGTAATCGTGGTTTTTGCATCGCCCAAGTTGTTGGTGATAGAGACCATTTGAGTCGAGTCAATCACATGCCAAGCCGCTTCTTTCGTATCGCGGCTGTCAGATGCTTTGACTTCAAAACCCATGATAGCACCGTAACCGTCTTTCATATGATGCTGGCGTGTGGCGAGCTCATGTGCAGGATGGTCACTTAGGCCGGAGAAATGTACGGTACTGACATTAGGATGATTGACCAAAAATTCTGCGACTTGATTGGCATTGTTACAATGCGCTTGCATTCGGAGTTTTAGCGTTTCAAGCCCCTTGGTAAATACCCAAGCATTAAACGGGCTCATGCTGATACCGCCTGAGCGCACTACGGTAAACGCTTCTTGCATGAGTTTGTCACTACCAACCAACGCCCCGCCAAGTACTCGGCCCTGACCGTCTAAGTACTTGGTCGCAGAGTGAATAACGACATCGGCACCCAAATCTAGAGGGCGCTGCAATGCTGGCGTGGCAAAGCAGTTATCAACGACCAGTAGTATGTCATTGGCTTTGCAAAGCGTGCTCAAATAACCGATATCGCAAATCTGCGCCAGTGGATTACTTGGGCTTTCACAATAGATCACTTTGGTGTTTGGTTGAACGGCATTGGCCCATGCCTCATTGTCAAAGCAATCAACATAGCTAACTTCAACGCCAAACTTGGCCATATAGTTATTAAACAGCCCAATAGACGAGCCAAATAACTGATTGGCAGCGAGCAGATGGTCACCCGCTTTTAGATATGCCAAGCACATGGTCAGGATTGCACCCATACCAGAGGCCGTTGCAACCGCACGTTCACCGTTTTCTAGCGCGGCGAGACGACGCTCAAAAGTACGGACGCTTGGGTTGGTATGACGAGAGTAAACGTTTCCTGTCTTTGTACCGTCAAAATGTGCCGCAGCATCAGCGGCTGATTGATAAACATAAGAGCTGGTCGTAAAAATCGGCTCTGAATGCTCGCCCTCATCGGTACGATGCTGACCTGCGCGCACGGCGATAGTTTGCATACCGTAATCTAATCCTAAATCTAAGGCATCGTTACGCCAGTTTGGATCTAACCCATCGTTTGAGTTTTTTTGGTTCAAATTATTCTCATCTTTCGTTTGCGACTGACTCATAGACGTTCCGTTGCTTTGTTTTGGTTGGTATAAAAGGACTGCTTATTTTTTTGATTATTAAGCAAATTCATCAGCGTTATCATAACATGCCGACTTATTCCACACATCTGGTTTCAGATAACTTCTAATTATTAATTTTGCCTATTAAAATAACTGGATGTTCAATATGACAGCCATTATGCAGACTTAACCGCTTAACCGACAATAAATCACGATAAACTCAATCGTCAAACCTAACAAAAATAACGTATTTATAATAGGCAGATATGCTAACAGCTGCTAAGCTTAGCGACGATTTGAATTTTGGCGTTGGTGATATTTTTATAGACCGTCCAATCAATGCTATCATCCTTAAAAATAGATGAACAATTTCAGTAAATTACTTATCCATGCATTTTATTTATCAGTATATTTAGGCTCATCAAGGTAAATTCGTTATGTCGATGTTCAGTATAGAACCAAGCAGCTTATCGTTGAGTCTGACACTTGGGCTGACTTTAGGTCTGAGCGCTTGCCAGAGCCTACCCAAACAGCCACATCTACCTGAGAGCCAAGCGTTATCAGCGCGAGTCAATGCTTTATACCAACAAGAAGACAGCCCAAAGATTGAGCAAAATACAGCGACTACAACCAACAATACTGATCTAGTGACCGCCATCACAGCACAAAATGAGATTCATCCTGATCTGTCAGGCTATCATCCGATCGTCACTGGGGCAAATGCGTTTGCCGCCCGTAGTATCTTAACAGGTATGGCCACGCGCAATATCGATGCGCAGTATTATATTTGGCATAATGATCAGGCTGGCCAACTGCTATTAAAAGACTTGTGGGAAGCGGCTGAGCGCGGTGTGATCGTGCGTTTGTTGTTGGATGATTTTAATAACAGTGCAAAGTTTGATCAGCACCTATTACGTTTTGCGAGCCACCCTAATATCGCGGTGCGTATCATCAACCCATTAATGCACCGTAAGTTTTCAACATTGAACTACGTCACAGGTTTGCCGCGTATCAATCGCCGTATGCACAATAAAAGCATGACGTTTGATAAACAGATTACCGTTATCGGCGGACGTAATATCGGTAATGAGTACATGAGTAACGATCAAAGCAGCCAGTTTGCGGATTTGGATGTTTTACTGATTGGTAAAGTCGTCGCAGACATTGATAATAGCTTTGCCAGTTACTGGTCATCGCCACTGTCGTTTGACATCGAAACTTTAGCCAAGTTCGACGATGACGTCACGCCTGATTTTTTGAAGGCATTAGACAAGCTGGGTATAGATGAGGAAAATAACGAAGGCAGTAGCTTGACGGTTTATAAAGCCGCCATCAAAGACTCGACGATAGACACTGATCTGATCAACAAGCGTGTACCATTTCGTTGGACAGACATGCAGTTTTTGAGTGACGATGTTGGCAAGCTGTCCAAAAGCGTCTCATCTGAGACCAACTTGGTGCATCAACTGCGTACGTTACTCGGTAGCCCAACCAAAAAACTGACCATCATCTCGTCTTATTTTGTCCCGACCAAAGATGGGGTCGATACTTTGGTGAAGCTCGCCAAATCTGGCGTTGATATCAAAATATTAACCAACTCATTTGATGCGACCGACGTGACCGCTGTTCATTCTGGTTATAGTCAATGGCGCCCTAGCCTGCTGCGGTCAGGCGTAAAAATATACGAGCTAAAATCAACGGCAGCTGAAGAAAAACGTGACAATAAACTCTGGCGTGCACGCAGTCAGTCATCAACCAGCCTACATGCAAAAACGTTTGCGGTAGACGACTATCAAGTGTTTATCGGTTCCTACAACGTTGACCCTCGCTCTGCCAATATCAATACTGAGATGGGCGTCATCATCAATGATGATGAGTTGGCAAGACAGCTGCATGGGGCGCTGAGTGATGATTTACTAAACCAAGCTTATGAAGTTAAGCTGCTAGACAACGGTAGCTTGGAGTGGCACACCATGGAAGATGGCAAAGAAGTCGTTTACGAGTCAGAGCCACGGGTCGATATGAGTGATCATATCTGGCTTACTATTATGTCTTGGTTACCCATTGACTGGCTACTGTAATATGTAAACTCTTTTCTAAATAGTCCCTAAAATTGCAGGATGTGCAGTTTTGCTTTTGTTAAAAGCCAAATCCTGTAATCAAAGTTCTTATTACAATACACAAAATTACTGTTCCGGCGAATCATTGTTTATATACTTTGATTTGCCGGTTTTTATCATGGCCGATTATCTAAACGATGATCGTCTTAATGACCACTTTACTCCGTGGATGCGTGATCTATTATGCCGACTCGTTCTCAATACGCCCTGATGTCTAAAAAAGACAAAAATACAGTCATATTCGTAAGCTTTGTCAGCGCTGTAATCTTTTTTGATTTCTTGATTTATTTGTACATTGCAGACATTGTCTCAGCTGCTATTTTCCCCGCTAATAACGATCCTACGGTTGCTAAGCTGCAAGGAATGGGGCTGTTTGTCATTGGTTATTTGGCTCGGCCATTTGGTGGTATTGTGTTCGGGCGTTATGGTGATCTCAAAGGTCGAAAGCCGACCTTTTTCCTGAGCATAATCGTTACGGCAGGTAGCTTGCTCGCAATGGCGTGTCTGCCTACTTATGCGCAGTGGGGTGCGCTTGCACCTGCGTTATTCATATTGCTGAGAATCATACAAGGTATGGCATTTGGTCTTTACACACCGCTATCTTGGGTATTTGTGGCGGAGCATGTCCCTCGGCAGTATTTGTCAGTGGCTTGTAGCTACGTTACGGCTAGCTTTTTGGTAGGTGTACTGTTCTCTAATGCGTTTTTTCTGTGGCTGACTGACTTTATGACCACCGTACAGCTGACTGATTATGGCTGGCGTTTGCCGTTTTTTGTTGGCGCCTTACTAACCTGTCTGCCATTGTTGGTATGGCGATTGGTTAAAGAGACTCCGTTTTTCTTGGCGTTAGATAAGCCAAAAACTGGTAAGAATCTAGGTAGACCATTTACGGTATTATTCAAGCGCTGCAAACATTCTATCTTTGTCAGTATGGTACTGACTATAGTGATATCTAGTATCACCTCTGTCATTGTCCTACTACTGCCAGAACTAATAGAAATCAACTTTACTTTAGACAGTGATTTGTTTAGCTTTTCTCATAGCTTGGGCATCGTATTTATGGTTCTTGGCTGTGTCTTTTATGGCATGATCTCGACCCATGAGAACTTTGGTAAAATTTTGGTCATTGGTTCTGTTTTACTTATCGCTCAAACACTGGCGTTCTTTTATCATCTGCAGGCGGGTGGCGACTATATCTTAATCATGTATGCATTGCTAGGGTTCTGTGCCGGTATCATGGGCATGATCCCTGCCATTTTAGTGCAGCTATTTCCGACCAATGTACGTCTCACCGGCATTTCTTTTTGTTATAATATTACCTACGGTATCGTGGGTGTGCTGATACCCTTTGGTCTTGGTTACGCCACGACACTCATCAGTTTCTCGCCAGCGCTATATATTGCCTTTGTGGGCTCTATCGGTATTATTATGGGGCTTTATTTCTATAATTTGCCTGAATTCAAAAAGATTGATCATGTTATTTTATAAATAATAGATCAGTCACTAATTCGAACGATGTTTAAAACTAAGGTGCAATGAGATATCTCATTGCACCTTATCCATTTGTTTAAGACACAGATATTAAGGCTTGATAACCATGGTTGATATGACCAACAAACGCCTCTCCGTTGCGCCAATGATTGATTGGACAACGACAGACTATCGTTACTTTGCGCGACTATTTAACCCGCACACGTACCTGTATACCGAAATGATTAGCACCGGTGCATTGATACACGGTAACCGCGCACGTCACCTACGCTTTGACACACTTGAGCATCCACTGGTATTGCAGCTTGGCGGAGCAGATATCAGTGAGATGACACAATGCGCCGAATTTGCTCAGCAATACGGCTATGATGAAGTCAATATCAATGTTGGTTGCCCTTCTGATCGTGTGCAACACAACAAGATAGGCGCCTGTCTAATGGCAGAGCCAAAAACGGTGGCTGACTTGGTCAAGCACATGCAAGCTGCAGTCGATATCCCCGTGACGGTCAAACACCGTATCGGTATCGATGATTTTGACAGTTACGAGTTTATGGTGGATTTTGTGCAGACCGTTGCGGCGGCTGGCTGTACGCGTTTTATCGTTCATGCACGTACCGCGTGGCTACAAGGGCTGAGTCCTAAGCAAAACCGCGAGATACCACCGCTACGCTACGAGGATGTCTATCGTCTAAAACAAGACTTTCCTGAGCTTGATATTGAGATCAATGGCGGTATTGATACCATTGAAGACATAAAAATGCATTTGCAACATATCGATGGCGTGATGATTGGTCGGGCGTTTTATCACAACCCGTATCTATTAGCAGAGGCCAATAGCTTATGGAACGAGGCAGCACCCGAAACAATACCTAAGCGCTCAGAGATTTTAGAGCAGCTCTACCCTTATCTACAAGAACAAATCGCCAAAGGCGAAGCACTACCCACGATGACACGGCATTATCTAGGATTGTTTCAAGGATTGATGGGTGCACGCAAATGGCGGCAAGCATTGAGCGGCAAACCTCAGCTCACGCTCGATGACATTAAACGAGCAGCCGATGAAGTATTATTGTTAAATCCTGACGCATAGCTAAATGCTGATATAACTGGCTTGATAGAATTCACATGCTAGCCATTGTCGTGGCTAGCATGTTATCTACGCCGCTTGCGCAAGATACTGCCACATTGCTGCGCCATTATTAACGATATGTAGTACGATTGGCAGTAATAGCGACCCTGACTTGATACGTGCATAACAAAATATGAATGCCAAAACCACAATAGTACTGATTTCATAAATGCCATACTGCACATGGATAGTGGCAAATATCAAACTGGTCACGATACTTGCTACTATCGCACCGTGCTGCACAGAGTATGACGGTGCGGTGAACTGCTCTTTGATGGCTGACCATAATATGCCACGAAAGATCACTTCTTCGTAAATAGGTGCAACGACGACCATTGCAAAGACCAGCAGCCACACTGAACTAACAGACTGATATAGAGGGTCGACAAATACCAGCGGCGTCATATCCAGCATATAAGTCAGCGCCTGACTGACTATCATAAATATCAACAGCAATCCTAGCATGCCCATACCTACCGTAAATGAAAACGGCTTTAATGCTAAATACTGTCGCCATTCCCCGCCTTTTATACGAATAATGAGAACACTGGTTGTCATCAGCAGCACACAGCCTATGAGTATTGATAAGCTCACGACTGTTCCATCGTTACTGCCAAAAAAGAAGATATCGCCCATCGAAGCATTTTTGGTCGCAGGTAATACCAGCTTGCCAGCGATATAGACGCCTACCAATTGACTGATAAAAAACGCAAGCACCATCCCTACCGTCAGCATAAATGTACCAACGCGTGAAAATAATGGCGGACGCTCAGACGAGGTTGCGATATCCGGTAAAGCTGTCACGTTTTTTGGCATATATATGTCACTTAAAAAATACGCTGTCAGCTTGTATTAGACACAAGCCTACATAACGATACGTTGCTTTTATTTTGATAGTTGCCGCTTAATCAGTTCTAGTACCTGCTGCGATACAGACTCTGGGTGCTCAAGTGGGAACATATGCCCCCCTTCATGAGTCTCATAAGGTATGCCCAAGCGCGACTTTATCTGTTGGGGAAACCGACGTTTCAAAAAGATACTGTCTTGACCGATAATCAAGGTAACAGGCACTTTGGGGCCACGATTGGGCGTCAGCCAATACCAAGAAGGATTGGTACGAAACACTTCTACTTCATTAGCTTTAGGAATGGCCAGTGTCACTTTACCATCCGCGCGCTCATGCAAGCCATGATCGATATAGCCTTGGAAGCTGCGCTCATCAAAGTTTTTGAAAAATCCTTTGTGCCGCATTTTTTCGTACGCATCTGCTCGGCTGTCCCACACATCACGGCGATGCTTAGAGATACCCGCTGGTGACAATTTATCCATCAAACGCTTACTCGTAAGAGGCAATTTATCTACTGTCTTTGCCAAATGCCATAACAAGCTAACTTTGCCATAAATCCAAGGCGGATCCATGAGCACTGCTTGAGCAAACAGCTTAGGCTCACGGTACACTGCTTGCAAGGTACACATGGCGCCAAGTGAATGACCCACGCCCACCACCTGACTGACGCTATGCTTCTCACAGGCAGTTTTTACGCTATCGATCACCTGCTGCGTCAGACTGCGCCAATGATTATCCACGGGATAATCCGGCGTGTCACCCAACATGGCAATATATTCAATCGTAAAAAATGCGGACAATCCTGCAAAAAACGGCTCATAGACAGCACTTGGCATGCCATTGGCATGGGCAAAATGTAGCACAGGCTTTTTTGTTATCTTGGAGACAGGTAGCGCAGCAAAGGTCTGCAAATTGATTTCATCACTCATAACAGGCTCTCGTGGGATGGTTTATATATTATTTTTAATAATTCAACTGTCTTTCATATTAAGGTAGTTTTTAGCATTATATACAATTGAGGCTGAGCATAATTATATGCTCAGCCTCAACAATCATACACAGTATATCTAAAATATTAAACGCTTAACGCATTTTTGCATTACCTTCTTCTTGGGGCAAAAACCCATCAAGGCTCATGCTAGAGCCAATGCCTGCACCCAATTGTACCGCAAAGCGATCCATAAACATTTGGAACGGATCGGTTGGGCTATAGCTGATGATCGTATCAAGATCCAATTGTTTACTGAGGCTTGTAATACTGCCCGTTTTGTCTGCCAAACCTAACTCGATAGATTGCTCACCGGTCCAAAACAGTCCTGAAAACAGTTTGTTTTGTTCAGGATTTTTCAAGCGATCACCGCGGCCTTCTTTGACGGCATTGATGAAATGCTTGTGCGTATTAGCAAGCACACCTTCGACATGTTTTTCTTCGTAGTCAGTCAATGGGCGCGACAAACTCAAGATGTCTTTGTACTCACCCGCAGTGATAGTACGATCTTCTACGCCGACCTTGTCCATTAGGCCCTTGACATTGTAACTTGGCATAATGACACCGATAGAACCAACCAAGCTCGATGGATTGACATAGATCTCATCTGCGGCAGAGGCGATATAATAAGCACCTGAAGCACCAATATCACCGATAACAGCATAAAGCTTTTTATCGGGATATTCTTTACGCAGATCCATCATAGTCTGCCAAATTTCATCAGACTGTACCGGTGAGCCACCAGGTGAGTTAATGTCTAACGCCACCGCTTTAGAGTTACTATTTGCAAAAGCGTCTGTCAATGCCTCATTGACATCGTAAGCGTTGGCCACATCATCATTACTGATCACACCTTGCAGCTCAACCACTGCCAAATGCGGCGAGCTAGTATCAACGGCATCCATACCTGTTGGCGAACCACTACATCCGCGACCTATGGTCAAAAATATCAATAATATATAACCAAAGGTCAACAGTTTAAAGAAAATACTCCAGCGACGAGCACGGCGCTGCTCAACCACACTAGCTAATAAGGTGTTTTCCAGTACTTTCCACTCTTGTCCGCTCGGCGCGTTTGGTTGCTGCATTGGCGTTGGCTGATTTGCCGAATTATCAGGACGTTTGTTTGGGTCTGGTGGCCAGTTGGGCATATAACTTCCTAAGTCAGAAACAATCTAAAACAATAAAAAGATGATACTGATAATGACCGCAAAAGATAAATATCTTATCGTCACATCACTTATCGGTATGAATAAGCTGGTAAGTATGGTGGTATTTCGATAATGGTTCAATAGTATAACTGTGAAATATCACCATATTGTAACACTGCGAGTATAAGCAATATTTTTAAGGACTCATCGCTTCTGCGTCAACACCGTTGTCCATTATATTCAGCGATAAAGACGCTTCTAAAGGTTTGTCATCGTAGGTGATAATATCATTGATGCTTTGACGACTTATGACATCAGTTGTCATCTGTGATGCACTATGACCAAGCCATGTGATATTTTTAAACCTCATGCTGTCGTTATTCGAATCAGCTGAACATAATAATGACCACATCTGCCAAACGCGTGGATGGGTATCAGTGTCTAAAACAAGCCGTGATAGAGACGAGTTTTTGTGATCCGTATCTAACTGGTTATCTGCTATTTTCGTTTGAGAGTTTACAGATAATGACTTTAGCGGATCGGCTGCGTTGTATCTTAGAACTTGTATAGGTACGCTGCTATCAATCGCAATTGTACAGTCCCACACGCTAGTATCACCTATCTCGCTCCAGCCTGTCATTGCTTGGATGGATAAATCACCACTAGCCACCTGCCATGTTTTGCCTTGCTCGCATCCTTGCGCACTGATATTCGTCTTACCTTTAGACTGAGCTGCTATTTTAGAGGCTTGCTGGAATGCAGACCAACGCTCGGAGCGTCCCGCTTGCCAATATTGACTGACAGGTAGCTGCTGATTTAACTGCGCAACTGCCAGCGGTAATAACTCAGAATTTTTGGCGCTAACGACCATATTTTGCTCACTGGCATTCAACGTGTCAGTCAGTACAGTGCTACTGCTCTGCACTATGATGCCTTCTAGTTTATCAACTGACAAACTGCCCAGTTGCTGCTCTAAAGATACAGATAGTTTATCCGCTGTGAGATTGCTTGGCATGGTCTGTGTTGCGGTTGGTCTATGATCGGCCAAAAATAGCCAGCTGGTATTGTCTTTCGCAAGTGAAGATCTATCCTTACTGTTACTAACGCTTTGGTTATGTAAAGGGAATTGTAGCAAGGCTGCACTGATATAGGGATCACCCGTTGGCAAAATATATAACGTCGGTACTGTTACAAGTGACTGCTGATTGGCATACACCGTCATCATTAACAGCGTCAGTGGAGGCAGTGCCAACCAGCGACTGAGCAGCCCTCTTGGCAAAAGCCAAGGTACTATACTTAACAACACCATGAGCAATATCGCCATATTAACTGGCGTATACAACCATGCGTCTGTTAATGCTGGTAATGATGTCAGCCAACCAATCAACTCATGTAGATTGCCGACGATGGCACTTACTAAAGACCAAATGCTGTCAGCTATCGTGGGTGATAACAGGTAAAAAAGCCCTGCTAACAGATTGAGCGGTACAATCACCCACCCAAACAGCCCAATCGCAAATAAATTGACAATAAGTCCCCACAATGATGCTTTACCAAATAAGAGCAGCGTAATAGGCAATAACGTCAGAAACAACCAAAACTGTAGCTTGAACATACGCCGTCCAGCTCGCAGAGCATGATAGAGCACTCTATCGCCCTTACTCCTATGCTCGTCGTACGATGATCTCAAAGCCTCTGTAGTATGCTGATACGAGGTATCTTCGTATTTGAGCAACAGCGCCACTGCGATGAAGGACAACCAATACCCTGCCTGCCACAATACATACGGATCTTGCCATGCCATCAAGACAGCTAATGCTAACAACACACGCATGGTACTGATAGGTAGCAATGTCAATCTCACCAAGCCGATAGCCAGTAGCATCCACGCCGTACGTGCAGCAGGCACATCAAAACCTGTAAATAGTGCATAAATAAAAGCAGCACCAATCATTACCCACCAACGCACTTGCCAGCGTGGCATATAGCGATAAACCACTGGGCACAGTCGATTGAATAGCAACACAACGGCGCCGCCCAATACAATGGCTAAAAACAGTACATGTGTCCCTGATATTGCAAGCAAATGCGAGATACCCGCCAGTTGATATAGATCCTTGGTGTCGCGATTGATCAAGCTACGGTCACCTGTGAGCAAACTCAATGTGACAGCTCTGGCCTGCTGCTCTGCTGTGGTTTGTGCAGGCCAATCTCTATAGAAATGATCTCTTAATTGCCAACGTCCTATATCAATACGAGTACGAAATCGCTGGAAATAAGAGTCAGACGTCGATGCTTGTTGTAAAGCTTCATCGTTATTGCTTTTGCTGACAGTCAACGCACTAACCGCCAGTATATTTGCCACACCATCAATGTGTCGACCTCGCAACCAGCGATAACCATCAAAACCAGACGGGTTGCTTATTGCTTGCTTGGAGGTAGACAATGGTACCAGTGCCAAGCTCATAAATAGCTCATCGCCTGGCTGCAAATCATTTAAATTTGAGAACGAGTCATTATTTGATGTGTTTTTTGGATAGGCATTGAGCAATACTCGGTATTCGATATGATTATTGGGTTTTTTTTCAAAATTGTCACTATAGCTTTTACTTAGGCTATTATTTTCTTCCTTCGAATAATTCCTTGTACTATCTGCCAAATCTTGGGGAGTCAACTCAGCGACTAATGGCATTAAATGCGTGACCACTGCTACTTGTCGATAGCCGCTATCTGTACTGGCATCATATACACTGTCACTTATCCCTTCGATACGAACGAGTGCTTGTACACGTATAGAGTCAGTGATTTTGGTCGTTTCGGCTTGCTGATGTGCAACTAGCGCTTGTAGCGCGCTACCCACGACCAACCCAATGGCTAATAGACCAAATAAGAAGTATTTGCTAAAAAGTGACAATTTAACATCATTAGGTGAGCTGACAGAACGCGTTTTATTGGTACTTTGAGTATTTACTGAAGGGCTATTAAGTTGAGTAGCACTAAGCAGAATAATAGTAAATATGACAAGCAACCAAAGCAAACCTGTGGCGCTGACCACATTCAATAAAGGCATGTCGATCGGCATCGCCACATTATCTGCAACTGCCAACACACCCATCATAGCAATAATTACTAGGCTACCAACTAACCAATACACCAGCACTCCTTGCTTGATGAGCAAAATATTATAATGCAGCTAACGCCAGTTATTGATGATAATAAGGCGCCAAAGCAGCCATTTTTATCGACATTTTAGAAGCGACTGAAGCATCATATCTGTGAGGCAATAGCATTTATATTTATATTACCCTATACTGATGAGGCATATTAAAATGATGGCTTTCTACCATCACCACTCTATGTATTCTCATCGGTATTTTTTATCCATAATATTACTTTATACCAGCCCATCAATACAATTGAGCGGACTGTCGTTAACGATTAAAGGCGATACTGTGCCCCACAAACGTCTAAAAGACCTGCTTCCTACACCGGAAAAAATCCTAGAAAGTCGCACCCTAAAACTGTTCGCCCCGCATTTGGCAGATCCTCGGTTATGGCACTTCAACCGCCATAGCTTAAATAAAGCAGTCTATATTGGCGTGCTTAGCGCATTTTTTCCACTGCCAGGACAGATGTTGCTGGCTTTGATTGGCTCACTTATTTTTCGAGCCAATGTGCCTATGGCTCTCGGTCTGACGTGGATTACCAATCCAGTCACCAGCTTGCCTATCTTTTATGCTGGGTATTATATCGGGGCAAAAATCATTGATGCACCAGTGATCAGTTTGCGCTTTATCGGCAGAATGATTGCTGATTTTAGCTTATGGGCATTATCAGATGGCGCCAACCCTTTTATTACTTATAAGGGCACTGTATCGCTTACAGCATTTTGTATAGGGCTAACGATTTTAGCGGTTATAACCAGCATCATTTGTGGACTTGCTTTTAAAGCGATTTGGCGTTACAAGACGGTCGTAAGTTGGCAAAAACGTCAGCAAAAACCTGATGATAAATCGCCTAAATATTAATACCGTTTAACATCATTAAACGGTATTAATATTAAACAGTATCAACGTCAGCGTCTGAAGCAATAGCTATCACTCTTCTTTGGTTCTTTCTATGGCATCTATAAGCTTATCCGTAAAATCTTTATCCATAGAGACGATCTCAATAACCTCGTCGTTTTTACAGAGCGTATAACGCTTACCTGTCGCGCTGTCTTGAACCTTTAAATCATAGTCAACCCCAGCCAAAGTGATCGCATCAAACACGGGGGTGATAAGATCCTTTTGTTCTTGTCTATCGATGGTGTCAAACAAGGTTGGATCGATATAAGGCTTTAACGGCTCATCGCCTTCTTCAGCACTGCCAAAAGCGGCGATTGGATTGTCATCTTTGTTCATTATTCGGAGTCCTATAAAATAGATATAGCAGCTAGTTAATCAAGCTTTTATATCTTTTGCTATGAGATATTTACTTGATAATACAACAATATATTTCGTTAGGACAACCCTTATAAGTGCCAATTTATGACACTTATATTCATCTGAAAATCTCAACATATATAGACGTTAATACTGTTCCCAATGACCATTACGTAGCAATAATTGACGATCAGCAAGCGCCGCCAAGTTGCGATCATGTGTCACCATCAAAAGTGCTGTTTGCATCGTGCTTTGTAGCTCTGATAGCAATGCAAAGACACTTTGCGCATTGTCATAATCCAAGTTACCAGTTGGCTCATCCGCCAAGATAAGCGAAGGCTTGGTAACTAGTGCGCGCGCAATCGCCACACGCTGACGCTCACCACCTGATAGCTCACCCGGTCTGTGCATCAACCGATGATCTAGACCGACGTTTTCGAGAATCTCAATCGCTTGCTTGCGAGCGTCAGTCGTTGATACTTCTGGACGCATCAGTAAAGGCATCGCAACGTTCTCGACTGCGGTAAACTCTGCTAGCAAATGGTGAAACTGATAAATAAAACCCAAATGCTTGTTGCGCATCGCGCCGCGTTCGGTCTCATTCATGCTATTTAATAACTGACCATGTAACCAGACTTCACCACTCGTGGGCGTATCTAAACCACCAAGCAAATGTAGCAAGGTACTTTTTCCTGAACCACTGGTCCCGACAATAGCAATGCGCTCACCAGCATGAACTGTCAGATCGAGGCCCGTCAAAACTTGCGTACTAACGGCTCCCTCATCATATATTTTATTGATATTGGTCGCCTTTAAAATGGCAGACATAGCGCTTCCTTTATTTTATTTATGCGATTGAATTACTCATAACGTAGTGTCTGGGCAGGCTGAATTTTAGCCGCTCGGCGTGCTGGATAAATCGTTGCCAAAAAGCTCAATATAAATGAGGCACCTGTAATGAATACCACGTCAAGTAAACGCAACTCTGACGGCAAATAATTCACAAAATAAGCATCAAACAGATTCAAATTAAAGACTTGATTAATAAAGCCTAAAATATCACTGACGGTGAGTGCGAATATCACACCCAATATCGTACCAGCAACGGTACCGATCACACCGATGACCACGCCTTGTACCATAAAGACTTGGGTAATCAAACGAGGAGACGCACCAAAGGTTTTTAGAATGGCAATATCTGCTTTTTTGTCAGTGACGAGCATCACAAGACTTGAGACAATGTTGAAAGCGGCAACTAAGATGATTAAAAATAGTAGCAAACCAACCATGGCTTTTTCCATCTGAATTGCACCAAATAGATTGCCGTGCGTCTGCGTCCAATCATTGGGGAACAACTGCTGAGGAGAAATAGCAGCGGCTTTTTCTGCGGCAATCGGCGCAGTAAAGATATCATTGAGCTTCATACGCACGCCTTGCGCCCCTTCTGGCAGACGCAGCAGTTTTGCTGCATCACCCATCGGGATGAACGCCATCAGACTGTCTACCTCTGGGCTGATGGTAAAAATACCTGTCAAAGTAAAGCGCTTAAACCGCGGTATCACACCGGCTGGCGATGGCGATGCTTCTGGCAGCACCAAAGTCACTTTGTCCCCTATCTGCAAGCCCAAAGACTGCACCATCTCTTCACCCAATACAATGCTAAAGTCACCACTTTGCAAGGTATCAATACTGCCCTCGACCATATGATCATTAATGATAGAGACGTTTTTTTCGTATTCAGGCTCGACGCCAGTCACCATAATCCCGGCGACCTGACCGTTTGATGTCAGCATCCCTTGCAATTGGATAAAGGGGGCGACATCTGATACTTCTGGATCTTCTTTAATCTTATCAGCGAGCTGCTCCCAATCACCAATAATCTCAGTTGAGACCACGGTGGCTTGCGGCACCATGCCCAAAATACGGGTTTTTAATTCTCGATCAAAACCATTCATGACCGATAGCACCGTAATCAATACGGCAACCCCAAGCGTCAGACCAATCATTGAAATCAGGGATATAAAGGAGATAAAGCCATTACTACGCTCTGCTCGGGTATATCGTAAGCCGATAAATAACGCTAAAGGACGAAACATATTCAAACTCTTTATCTTATCTACGTGCGACTTTATATAGGTTGCATCACGAGCAGTAGTAAATGCATCATACAGCTGCTACTACTCACATATAAATCAAACACAAAACAGGAGATCAGACGAGCCGAGGACAGCCGTCAAAAGGGAGCTAGTTTGACACAATTTAGCCAATATGTGCCAGTCATTAGCCGATACTAAGAGTATTTTTTACCAAAAAACTGGGTTTTGTTATTATTTTTTATAGAGGCCTTGCTATTAGATATGTCAATACCTATATATTATATGCTAAAGACAATTGTCATTAACCCTCATTGTGGTTTGTTCACACTTTGCTGGTAATGTCGCTGACATCATAAACCAGTTATTTGAAATACTGAATGGTACGTAAGTAACCGTCGCACTACAGTATTAGACACAAACCCCACGCTGACTTAATTTTGAGTATTTTCATGACCATAAATTATCAATATAAAAACATTCAAACTCCTACCAAGATCACACTGACCGATGAACAGTCTGCAGGTCATGGCGATCATTGGCGTATTTTGACCGATGATATGAGCAATGATGTGCCAGAGTGGCTACAAAAAATGATCGAAGTGGCGGCAATGCCTAAAGGTCTGAACAACAACGTCAGTGCAAAAGACAGCTGTTTGTTGTTATCAGAAGACAAGCCCTGCCATATCAATCAAGTACTTGCAATGAAAGACGGTAAGCCTGAGCGCTTCATCAATGCTTATCCTTGTGTTGATAGTCCTTATGGGCTTGACTGTAAAATCGAGCGCGTCATTGTCAATGACAACTTACACGATGCGGTATTACGCTTACGCACGGCTGATGGCAGCATTATTTATGCGTTTGATCAGCTCTATACCACCAACCGTCACTTGTATCAGCGCGATACGTCTTATTTCGTTAACTTTAGCGCATGGGCGCACGAGATTAAGCTCAGTGAGCAAAACGAAGTCATCATGGTAGAAGACCAAGAATCTATCCGCTATCACCGTGCGTTTAACGATATCGTCGCGGCTAATGACGGAAAAATTCCAGACGATCTGCAAGCGCAAATCAGTGAATGGAAACCTGAAACCGAAGAACAAATGGCACCGGTCGAAATCAACTTAGGACACATGTGTGCTTATTTATTTGGCGATACTTTAGGGCAAGAAGATGAGGCTTGGTGTCAAGGTCAAGTGCTTGGCAAACAAGAAACGATATTTAACGATAAATCTGTCATTTTGTTTGATGTAGTGACATTACGTGAGCAGGATGCAGATCCCTTTGTCGTACGTATTGGTGCGCTTAATACGCCAGAGACCGCCAGCATTAAAGTGCATGACTATGTACAAGCCAATGTCTGGTTGCAGGCAGCGATATATAAAGAGAATCAGCAAGCGTCGGCGCAGTCTAAAGCCAGCTAGTTACTGAATATAACAGCCTATTGTATTACGTGTTATGCCTAGTTTTTTACACAATAAAAAGCCCCTAAATAGGGGCTTTTGTATATCTGAGTGAATTGTATATCAATGGCTTGAGTACAAACCATTCAATATAAGATCTACGCCATCGTCGTCATTGATTTGATACGCTTATACAACTCTTTTTGCTCAGCGCTTGGACGAGCAGTCTGTACTGCCATCAATTGTGACATATCCCCTTCAACGCGAATTTTACCGCTCATAAAAGCACCCATAATTTGATTGGTGTCAAAATCAGTGATGATAGACTGTAGAATGCTACGATCTAATAATAAAGTCGTCGTGCCGTTACTATTTAGACCACGATGTAATAAACCATCGGCAAAGTTGGCTTCGATATCTTTGTCAGTATCAGACACTTTTAGGTTAACAATCATATTAGCAAGTGCTGGTGGCAAGTTTAACTCACCCGCCTCACTGCCCATTTTCTCCACTTGCTCAAACCATTCATCTGTCAAAAAAACTGCCATATTATTATCCTTAACGGGTGTTTTGTTGGGTTAACGCTGCTATTTTACGCATTAACCTGACTAGCAAATTATTAAAATGCCTGTTATTAATAGCCCACAAGTATACGGGCATTAAATATGTTCAGGCTCATTATAAGGGGCGACTTGATGAGAAGTAAAACCTATTTGTGCCGCTAGTGGTACGATTGTTACAAAATTCCTTTCGAATATCACAATTATATTTAGCAACGTTTGTCTTAGTTTGATGCAAACACGCATCTAGAATAGTGACAAAATTGGGTATAAAATAAGCAAGTAGCGCAATAATAATAAGTTGCTCGCTATCATTTATACCAAAGAGTTTGTATTTTGCCGCATAGTTCTGATGATATTTAATTAGGATTGCGTTACAATACCCTTAAACAGAGTCGGGAGTTTTAACCAAACATTACATAAACATGTTTTTTGTCAGCCGCCGCTAGCATACATCTATGGTCAGTGCGTTTTTATAGCCCTATAGATATGGGTATCTATCTTCATTAGTACAGATTTTTTCGTAATAATTAAGATATATATTTAGCCTCATAAGATGTTTGATGCTCAAAAACGGCGCGTCTTTTTATTTATCTTGATGATGTATTAACAATCCTACTATCGATTGGCTGTAAACAAGGTGCACGAAGCGCCTCATTTTATCCATCAGTATCAACTGACATAAAATCAAAGCCTAAATTGATAGTTAATAAGATTATGGTGATAAAAGGTCAAAAAACATTATGTACCGTAGCTATTGTAGGTTTATAAGTTTTTATAATATCTATAATGCGGACTGTTGGTTAATTCTGTTGATAATTCGGGCTGTAAAGGAATCATCCAATGAGTTTACAAAACACAGCAGTCGCCCCAGTTGACCGTGAGTATGAAATTACTATCGTAAGATTTTTTACGATCATGGCTGTCGTTTGGGGCATCGTCGGCATGAGTCTTGGTGTGTTCATTGCTTCACAGTTAGCATGGCCATCACTAAACTTTGACATTCCATGGCTGACCTTTAGTCATTTAAGACCACTGCACACCAATGCGGTGATTTTTGCGTTCGGTGGCTGTGCCTTGTTCGCAACGTCTTACTATATCGTTCAGCGTACCTGCAAGACGCGCTTATTTGCGCCATATTTGGCTTGGTTTACCTTTTGGGGTTGGCAAGCAGTGATTGTTTCTGCTGTTATTACCCTTCCTCTAGGTTTGACGTCAAGTAAAGAGTACGCTGAGCTTGAGTGGCCTATCGATATCTTAATTGCTTTGGTATGGATCTCTTATGCCATCGTATTTTTTGGTACACTCATCAAACGCAAAACCTCACATATTTATGTGGCTAACTGGTTCTTTGCCGCCTTCATTATTACGATTGCACTACTACACATCGTAAACAGCATGGCTATTCCTGTTAGTGCGTTCAAATCTTACTCGCTATTTGGCGGTGCAACTGATGCCATGGTCCAGTGGTGGTACGGGCATAACGCGGTAGGTTTTTACTTAACGGCAGCTTTCCTTGGCATGATGTATTACTTCGTTCCAGTACAGATTGGTCGTCCTATCTACTCTTATCGCTTGTCTATCGTTCACTTTTGGGCATTGATTGCTTCCTATATGTGGGCTGGTGGTCACCATTTGCATTATTCAGCGCTTCCTGATTGGACGCAGTCATTGGCAATGGTATTCTCCATCATTCTATTTGCACCCTCTTGGGGTGGTATGATTAACGGTGTACTCACGCTATCAGGTAGTTGGGATAAGCTACGTACCGATCCGATCATTCGCTTTATGATTGTGGCGTTGTCGTTCTACGCGATGTCGACGTTCGAAGGCCCAATGATGTCAATCAAGACAGTAAATGCTTTATCGCATAACACTGACTGGACAGTTGGTCACGTACACTCAGGCGCACTTGGCTGGGTTGGTATGATTACGATTGGTTCGCTATATGTGCTGTTACCACGTGTCTATAACAAACCCAAAATGTACTCTATCAGCTTAATCACCACGCATTTTTGGCTGGCGACTGCAGGAACGATTTTCTATATCGTGTCTATGTGGATCTCAGGTATCGGCCAAGGCATGATGTGGCTTGCTACTAACCCAGACGGTACTTTGGTATATAGCTTCGTTGATACTGTTGAATTCTCGCATTTCCCATATATTGGCCGAGCTTTTGGTGGCTTCTTATATGTATCGGGTATGTTTGTTATGGCTTATAACTGCTATAAAACACTCAAAATGCCAGAAGGTAAGCCTGTAGATGTCGCTGATCCAACGGATCATGAACCTAGTGTCGAAAAACCTTCGACAGCTAACGTATAAGGAGCGATCATGGCTGGTACACCGCATGAAATTATTGAAAAAAATACAGGCTTGTTAGTCATTGGCATCGTCATTGCTATCAGTTTTGCAACGCTAGTTGAAATCGTGCCTTTGATTTATAACAACGACAGTCCTGAAGAAGGCGGTTTGAACAAGCCCCTTCCCGCTATGGAGCCTTGGACTGCGCTTGAATTTGAAGGTCGTGATATTTATATCCGTGAAGGATGTCACGTTTGTCATACGCAAATGGTTCGCCCACTACGTGCAGAAGTTGAACGTTATGGACCATACTCACGTGCCGCTGAGTCTACGTGGGATCACCCGTTTTTATGGGGATCGAAACGTACTGGACCAGACTTAGCACGTGTTGGTGGCCGTTATTCTGAAGATTGGCAAAAGCAGCATCTAATCAATCCACGTTCGCTAGTGCCTGAGTCAGTCATGCCAGGTTTCCCGTGGTTGGCCGAGAACGAAGTCGATGGTGAGAACATTCAAGCTAAAATGCGTCTATTCCGTGATCGCTTCGGTGTGCCTTATACTGAAGAAGATATCGAAGGTGCTCCAGATGCC
Organism: Psychrobacter sp. AntiMn-1; assembly: GCF_001854065.1. Classification (NCBI taxonomy): domain Bacteria; kingdom Pseudomonadati; phylum Pseudomonadota; class Gammaproteobacteria; order Moraxellales; family Moraxellaceae; genus Psychrobacter; species Psychrobacter sp. AntiMn-1. The sequence goes on from NZ_CP012969.1 coordinate 962,133, forward strand.
GTACTTGGCGCCACTGAGCTTGATGCTTTGGTTGCCTATCTACAGCAGTTAGGTACCGCAATGGAAGGACAGCGCTAATGGGTATTGGTGAATTACAAACAATTGCGACCGTTTCTGCCTTTATTGCCTTCGTAGGCGTTGCATGGTGGGCGTATTCGCCAAAAAACAAAAAACGCTTCGAAGAAGATGCACAACTTGCGCTTGATGACGAGGATATTAGATCTCTGTCTGAAGAGCAGCGCAATAAGGATAAATGATGACATTTTTTTGGAGTTCTTGGATTACGCTAATCAGTTTTGGTTGTTGGGCGTTCATTCTTGGCGTTCTGCTGTTTGTATTAAAATACAAGCCAGAGGTTGAAGAAGACGGTACCACTGGTCATGAATACGATGGTATCCGAGAATACGATAAACCACTTCCTAAATGGTGGTTAGTGATATTTTTTGGCTCAATCGTCTGGGGCGTGGTTTACTGGGTGTTTTTCCCAGCCATGCTTCCGGGAAACTGGAACGGTCTTGCAACCATAAAAGTCGATGGTGAAGATGTACCATGGACTTCTAAAAACGAGCTGTTCAGTGAGCTTGAGAGCAACAACAAAGTATTTACAGATAACTTTGAAAAGAATATCTTGGTTAAAGCAGATGCAGCAGGCGCAACCGCGACACTAGCGACGCTAAACGAGCTACAAGCGACCATGCGTCGCAGTGACAATCCACCAGCGGATCTACAGGCACAAATCGATGAGAAGGTCACAGAACTTGCGCCTTATGTCGAAAAACTGTCTGAAAATCCAAATGCTTTAAAAGTTGGTAGCCGTTTGTTCTTACAGAACTGTGCAGTATGTCATGGCTCGAATGCTAAGGGTGCCCCAGGCTATCCTAATTTGACTGACAATGATTGGTTGTATGGTGGTAAAGCCGGTAACATCTTGACCACGCTACACAATGGTCGTGTTGGTGGTATGGCAGCATGGCGTGATCAGCTTGGTGAAGACGGCATACGTGCGGTCGCTGAATATGTCTTATCACTATCAGGCAACCAAAATGACTATGATCTTGATCAAACGAAAGTTGCTCAAGGTAAAGTTATTTTTCATGAGCCGACCAACTGCGTTCTTTGTCATGGACCAGATGGTAAAGGTATGATTTCAGCTGGCGCACCGAATTTGACGGATAATATCTGGTTATATGGTGGTGATCGCGAGACCATTCGTGAAACGCTACGTTATGGCCGCGCAGGTGTAATGCCTCAGTGGGAAACGAAGCTAGGTAATGAGCGTATCATGCTACTTGCCGCTTACGTCTACTCACTATCGGACAAAACTGGCAAAGCACCTGAAACTGCGATGGCAAATACTGCAGCGACTCAGCCAGTAGCGACCAAAGAAGCTACTGCTAACTAAGACACTATTGCCGTACTGTACATGGATGAGATTTAATAAAGGGAGGACTGTCAGTACAGTTCTCCTTTTTTCGTTTATTTTTGCAGAATTTACCTAATAGTCGCTATCACAGATACTTCTCAGTAGACATTATTATGATCTATAGTGATTGCTTTTTACGATTATTACCCCATTGTTAGTATGGAGAATGTTAGAATAGCTGTTTTCCAAATGGCTAACGAGCCAGACTGATGATGTCTTAGCTCGATCTAATTACCCACTTATAATCAATTATTTAGTAAGTGTACTAGAGGACTTTTATTCAAGTCGCTATCCATTATTTACTGACATTGATAACATCATACATTCATATACTTCACGACGAGAGGTATTTGTTCATCATGCCAGCAGACTGATTCTTTTTTAAAGAGGCACGTTTATGTCAGCACAGCAATCATCCAATAAAATTCCCGTACGACAAGTCGATCTTGATGCCACCAAGCATCGGGTACATCCGAGGTTTGTGACAGGGTTTTATCAAAATATTCGTGTCATCACGATGTATGCCCTTTTGGCCGCTTTTTTAATTTTACCGTGGCTGCGTTATAATGGCAGACAAGCAATATGGTTTGATGTTCCCTCACAGCATTACTATATTTTTGGTTTGACTTTTTTGACTCAAGATTTTTATTTTATTGCCGCATTTGCCATTATTGCAGCGTTTACTTTGTTTATGGTGACTGTATATGCTGGCCGCGTTTGGTGTGGTTATGCTTGTCCACAAACCATCTGGACGCATCTCTACCAGTACGTTGAAAAATGGGTCATTGGTGATCGCAATAAGCGCATGAAGTTTGATAAATCGCCTATGAGCGCGAGTAAAGTGTTCAAGCGAACGGTAGTCTATGCGATTTGGTTTGTACTTTCTGTGATTACAGCAGCAACCTTTGTCAGTTATGTGGCAGGTACAGATTCGCTTTATCATAGCTGGCAGACCGTGGGACTGATTCCTTTTCCTGACTGGCCAACATGGGTATGGATATCGATGTTTATCTTTACCTTTGCCACTTATGCCAATGCAGGTTATATGCGTGAGCAGATGTGTGTACAGATTTGTCCTTATGGCCGCTTCCAAAGTGTGATGTTTGATAAAGATACGCTGATTGTCTCTTACGACTATGAGCGTGGTGAGCCACGCGGCGCGCGTAAAAAAGGCACACACCCTGAAGAGCTGGGTGACTGTATCGAATGTACCATGTGTGTGCAGGTCTGCCCCACTGGTATCGATATTCGTGATGGCTTGCAAGTTGCCTGTATTCAGTGCGCCGCCTGTATTGATGCCTGCAACGAAATCATGGACAAAGTCGGCTATCCACGCGGGCTGATTCGTTATACAACCGAGCGTCAGCTGGTCGAAAAAGAACCGAGCCGTGTATTTCGTCCACGATTATTTGCTTATTTGGCGCTATTGGCAGTGCTATGTGGCGGGGTTATCTATGCGTTGACAGACCGCGTGCCGCTAGAGATTGATATCCGCCGTGATCGTAACCAGTTATCATCTATCAATACCCAAGGCATGATTGAGAACAGCTATATCGTCAAGCTAACCAACAAAACCCAAGAGCCACACAATTATAAAATAACGCTCGCACCGCAAGAGGGTCTGAGTTTAGAGCTGCGCTTCAACGATGTACCCTTAGAAGCAGGCGAAAGCTTCGATATGCCTGTCAGTATTTACGGTGACCCTGATGTGATTGAATTTGGTCAAACGCCAGTGACGTTAAATGTGACCAGTGAAGACGGTAAGTACAAAGTCAGTAAGCAAAACGTCTTTACGACTCAAGGTCAGTAATTCATCACTGAACTGATTATTTAGTTTCCTTTATGTCATTCGGTAGTCAGCGACTTTGAGAGTCAAAGGCTATCGGGTGAATGATTTATGGTTAAACTGGCAGCAGGTAGCCGTCAAATTGTCCGTTGATACCATTTGTCGATATCTGATAAGCAGATCTTTGATAAATAAGTATCTGATAAATAGGTATTTTATGTCTAATCCAGCACCGAATTTTAAACATCAAGATACTCAGCCATGGTACAAGAATTACATGGTTATGATTTTTGTGATTGGCATGCCAGCTGCGGTCGTGATCGCTTGTATCTGGTTTGTCTACTACTCTTACCAGATCCGCGACAGCGTGGTACGTGACGACTGGTATATGGATGGCAAGACGCTCTATCACGACGTATCACGTGACAAGCTTGCTTATGACTTGGACTTGCATGGCAAAATGCAATTTGCGGATAATGGCGATGTTGTGTTTTATCTCAATTATCCTGAGCAAAGTGTGCAGTCAGGCAAGCTATTGAACGGCCAGCCACTTACTTATCCCGATACGCTTAATCTTTCAATCTCGCATGCCACCGATATCAAAAAAGACCGTGACGTCGTGCTAAAGCATGTTGAAGGCAATAAATACAGCGCCCAAGTAAATCTTGATTCGGTAAAAGCCAAATATTACCTGCAAGTGAATAACGATGGCAAGGACGATTGGCGTATGCAAGATGTCGCCAAGCTTCCGCGCTCAGAGGTTAGCTTTAAACCTTTACCTGTCTTTGCTAAAAGTTAATATTATTAAGCTATGCCCTAATATCTACATTTAAAAAACCAGCCTTTTCTTTATGAATGGCTGGTTTTTTATGGGTTACTCGATCAGTATTCGCTCATGAGATGCTAAATAAGTGGGTTAATTGTTGGAATTTTCTGAGGTGTAGTTCTACTTGTTACAGCATTGTCTGATTCTGTTGCATACGGCTTATCGCTAGCAAACTTAGGATTGAACGTTTGCGTCTTTGGTGATACCGGCAAACCAATCTCAGCCAGACTGTCGGTCTGCCCTGATTGAATATTATCCCCTTCAAACAAACGCTCGTCGTTATCACGATCAAGACTGAGTGTCTCAAAGTCAAACAACTCACGATCCGCTAACTGTGATGGCGCTACGTTTTGCATTGCCTTAAAGATAGACGCCAAACGCTGCGGATGAGCGTCATCCCATTCGCGTAGCATGTCATTGATAATGGCACGTTGTAGATTGGTCTGGCTGCCACACAGATTACAAGGAATAATCGGGAATTCTTTTAATTTGGCATACTCGATGATGTCTTTTTCTTCGACATACGCCAATGGACGAATCAGCAGGTTTTGCTTGTCATCACTCAGCAGTTTAGGCGGCATTGATTTGAGCGCGCCGCCATGAAATAAATTCAAGAAGAAAGTCGCCAGCATGTCATCGCGATGATGACCCAAGGCGATTTTGGTCGCACCAATCTGCTTAGCAAAACCATACAACGAACCACGGCGCAGACGTGAACACGCTGAGCAATAGGTCTTGCCTTCTGGCACCACACTTTTGACAATACTATACGTGTCTTTTTCCAAGATATAATGGGCAATGCCCTGCTCGTTTAGATAAGCAGGCAGAATATCTTCAGGATAGCCGGGCTGCTTTTGGTCAAGATTGACTGCGACGATATCGAAATGAATGGGGGCGATACGTTTTAGTAGGAGCAAAATATCCAGCAAGGTATAGCTGTCTTTACCGCCCGAGACACAGACCATCACCACATCACCGTCTTCAATCATATTAAAATCACGAATGGCCCAAGAGACTTGGCGACGAAGCTTCTTTTGTAGCTTACGAAAAGCCGCAGATTCAGTAGGCGATTGTGAGTCAGTAGACTGTTCATCAACGATATCTTCATTGCTACCCTCTTCAGCATCAGCCTCTAAAACATAACGATTAAAGTCTGATTCATTAGATATATCGTCAGAGTGAGAAGGGATGTTTGGCGTAAATAAGGTTGCTGCGGTCATAAGTTACTCAATATCTTTATAAGGATGATTTTACTATAAAGTAGTTTGCGATAAAGCAAGATCAATGAGGTAGGGTTATCGATGCTTTAAAAGCGGCAATTATAACAAATATTGCTAACAGATTGAAAAGATGACAGTAATACGCACTTTATTTTTATTGCAATACTGCTTAGCATGGCTTTGTCACTTTAGTGATACGTGATTGGTCGCTTCGTGGTTCTGTAATAGCCGTATTTTTGCTAAAATAGCCGTTTTCGTAAACCAATAATAGATAACACTATGACTAACGTTACTTTGCAGAATCCCTCAATGAATCAAGCGTCCAACAGCAACGATACTCCTCACAAAAACCAAAATGCCGTGGTGCTTTTATCAGGTGGTCTCGATTCGGTGACGTGTTTGTATTGGGCAAAGGCGCGCTATGCCTCGGTGACAGCGGTTAGCTTTGACTATGGGCAACGTCATAATAGTGAGCTTGTTGCAGCAAAGACTATCGCTGAGACAGCAGGCGTCAACCACAGAATTATCGACATTGATATCGCCCAGCTTGGTGGCTCATCACTCACCGATCACAGCATGATTGTACCAGACGGCGATACCGACAAATTCCCTAGCAAGAAGCACGATGAGATCGATAACGATGCCATTCCGAATACTTATGTGCCTGCGCGCAATACGATCTTTTTGTCTTATGCGCTAGCCGTCGCTGAAGTGACTGATGCCAATCATATCGTCATTGGGGTCAGCTCAGTCGATTACTCTGGCTATCCCGATTGCCGTCCAGAGTATATCGAAGCATTTGAGCACATGGCCAATCTGGCGACAAAAGCGGGCGTTACCGGTCATCGCTTGTCTATCCAAACCCCACTACAAAAGCTGTCCAAAGCTCAAACTATTGAGCTTGGTCTATCATTGGGCGTTGATTATGGACAAACGATTTCTTGTTATCGTGCCGATGCAAACGGACTTGCTTGCGGCGTTTGTGATAGCTGTGCGCTACGTCGCCAAGGCTTTGCTCAAGCTGGCGTCACTGACCCTACTCATTACCAAGCTGGATAGAGATACTGACTTTTTATCAAACAGCGGCATCAATCAACATTAGCGAAACATTCGCTTGCATTAACACAGCACGTCGACATTGTATTTTAATCAATATACTTGCTATGGTATGGACAATCATTTTTGCCAATTGAATAGATTACATGTGATATAGGTTACATGAGATATCACCAATGATTCAGTCACTCACATATCAGTGATCCAGCTGTCTGTTGATTATAAAATCACATTGAATACCATAGTCAAAAATTGACACTACCTGTAAGAGGATATTTATGAAGTTATTGCCATTACTCCCCCTAGCCTTAGCGGCCGCGTTCGCAATGCCGCAGGCGAATGCTACTGATATTAAGCAAAGTAATATCAACTCATGCGTCGATGGCGCAGTTAAATATAAAGTCGCTAGTAAAAGTGATGCGACAAAGTTATGTAAGTGCACTATCGGTGTGCGTAGCAACATGACGATTGGTCAGATGTGGGAGATCGAAAGCTACGCAAAAGACAAAAAAGACCCTTCAAGCTTGCCTTATGTCAAAACCATGCAAAAAGACCTGCAGCAGTGCACAGTCGGCTTAGACTTGAAGCAGCCGCAAAAGCCTGCTTAATTACTATTCGTTTGATATACAAAAGACTGGCCATTGCCAGTCTTTTTTGTTACCAATGGATAAGCAAAGTGTAAAACTGATTATTTATTGCTACCAATCTGCCTATAATAAGAAGACGATAAATAAAACCCTATCTAAACCATCAAAAAAACCAATATACATAACCAAAATCAATAAGGATTTTACCATGGCAAAACCAACAACAGAAACGATCAACCTACCCGACTTTCCAGTGACCATCGTACGCAAACTTGCCGGAAACTTTATCCATGCTGAGATTAGTCTCAAAGAGATGGTTGCCAATACCGACAAAGGTCTTATTCTCTATTTTTATCCTAAAGACAATACACCAGGCTGTACCACACAAGCGACGGAGTTCACGGCGCATATCCACGACTTTGACGACTTAGGCTATGACATCGTTGGCGTCTCTCGTGACAGCGTTGAGTCACATGAGAAGTTCATCGATAAATACGACTTACAGATCCCACTTGTCAGTGACACTGATGAAAAACTATGCCAGTATTTTGAAGTCATTAAAGAGAAAAACATGTACGGCAATATTACTTTGGGACTGGTGAGATCAGCATTTGTATTTGATAAAGAAGGCAAGCTGACCCACGCACAGCGTAACCTACGTGCCAAAGATTACACCAGTCGTCTACTCAGCATATTGGCACCATAACCTGATCGTTATAACAGAGTACATTTTTGCCGCAAAAACGATAAAACGCGCGAATATAAGGCTCTGAGTCACCGGTCAACACATACGCTTATAATCCCTTCTTACTAGAGAATCATATGAATAAACAGTCTGGTACTACTACTGATAAGGCACCGCAAAAAATCACGCGCAACGTCTCTGTTGCCGTTATCGGTGCAGGCACGGCTGGTCAAAATGCCTTTCGCCAAGCAAGTAAAACTAAAGACGATGTCGTCATTATCAACGAAGGGTTTTGGACCACTACCTGTGTCGCTGTCGGCTGTATGCCTAGCAAACTGCTGATTGCAGCCGCTGATCGTGCACATGATACCAATCATTCGGCTGAGTTTGGGGTTCATGCAACTGCGCAAATAGATGGCAAGCAAGTGATGCAGCGCGTGCGTGATGAGCGCAGTCATTTTGCAAGCTACATAAAAAAACAAGTAGATAGCTGGCCTGATCACAAAAAAATCGATGGGCGTGCTCATATCAATGAGCAAGGGTTAATCGAGGTTAATGATGAGCTCATTGCCGCAGAGCAAATCATTGTGGCAACTGGCAGCTCACCTTTTATACCTGACGGTTGGGCTGACAAACTGGGTGACACGATGCTCACCTCTGATAACGTGTTTGAGCTTACAGACTTACCCAACTCTATGGCCGTCGTCGGTGCTGGCGCCATTGGTCTAGAACTTGCACAAGCATTTACGCGCTTGGGCGTAGAGGTTACGCTACTCAACCGAGTCAAACAAGTTGCTGGTCTCAAGGATAATGACATCAACCAAAAAGCCATCGAGTGCTTAAGTCATGAGCTTACCATGCACTTGGGAAGCAAGATTACTGATGTGGGTCAAAAAGTAAATAAAGACACTCAAACTGCGTTTATTGAATATGAAGACAGTGCTGGTGAGTCAAGACAATGGCAAGGCGACTGTGTCTTGGTCGCGACTGGTCGCCGCAACAACATCAAGCAGTTGGGTGTCGAACACTTAGGCGTTGAGCTTGATGACAAAAACCGCCCGAAAAACTTGAGTAAAAAAACAGGGCAAATTGGCGATTCAGATATCTATATCGTTGGAGACGCCAATGCTCACATTCCTCTACTGCATGTAGCGAGTGATGAGGGCTATAGTGCTGGCAACATGGTCTGTGAAAATACCGAAGATGCTTATATTCGCCCGCCCGCCACCCCATTTTCTATCGTATTTTGTTCACCGCAAATCGTCAATGTCGGAATGTCTCTACCCGAGATTCAAGAAGACCCTGAGCTGGAATTTGTGATTGGTCGCGTCAGTTTTGACAACCAAGGGCGCAGCCGTGTGATGGGCGTTAATTGTGGTCTGCTACATATCTATGCCTGCAAAAAAACCGACAGAATATTAGGCGCGAGCATGGTGGGCCCTGATGCTGAGTATATCGGTCATATATTAGCCACAGCGATTACCAATGACTTGAGCATTAAAGAGATGCTTGACACGCCTTTTTATCATCCTACGATATTAGAAGGACTGCGTACAGCACTCCGTGATGTGCAGGACAAAATGGAGATACCCTATCAATCTCAAGACGCGCAAGAAGACAATTTTTAATTTACAGTTAGGCCTTGCTCTAAAAAATAGAGTTAGGCTTAGTCATCACTCATGCTATATTTGATTGACTAGACAACTTGAGGTGACGCTTAACCAGACACCTTATTTATCAAACCTTGTATAAACACACCCTGCATGGACGAAAAAATGCCAATCGCTAGTGTTACCGACTTTTTTAAAGAAATCATTCGTGACCTGCATACTAGCCTCTACCTTGCGCTTGGCGGCTCTATCGATGAAGAGACACTCAACTGGTCTTCTCAAGCAGTAGAGCTTGCTAGCACTGGCATAAAGATCCTAATACTGCTTGCGGTATTGGGATTTTTTTATTGGTTGGCCAATTATATTCTTAGACAAAGTAAAACTAAGATTCGCTTAAACGATCGCCGTACCAAGATTGCCCGCTCAACGCTACGTTACGTTTGGATTGTCGCCAGTCTGATAGCGATCATGAGTCAAATAAATTTTGAACCAGAAACCATCAAGGCGACAGCAAAAGCAAGTACGTGGGCTGGTATCTACTACGTACTGTGGGCGTCGTCTGGTCAGATTATTCATAAAGTCCTACAGCATTATGGACTCAATGCCTCGATAGAGCAGCTGCTCAAAAATATCTTGTCGGTGCTCCTATTGGTACTTGGGCTTGCCAGCGTGATGGCACAATTTGGTTTTGATATCGTATCGTTAGTTGCAGGTTTGGGTATTGTCGGCTTAGCTGTCGGTTTCGCTGCTCAATCGACGCTTGCCAACTTTATCGCCGGTATCACTATTTTGCTGGAGCAGTCGTTTCAAGTTGGGGACTGGATTCATATCAATGATAATGAGGGACGCGTGGTGCTTATTGCCTTGCGCACTACCCATATCCTAACTCGAGACAATATTACTGTTATTATTCCAAACTCTAATGTCGCCTCCTCAGAAGTGATTAACTTAACCTCCAAAAACTTTATACGTTTTGATATTCGCGTGCGTATTGCCTTCGAAAATGATATTGAGCTTGCACGCAAAGAGATTTTGCAAGTACTCAGCAATACCGATGCAGTACTCAATCGTCCTGAGACCTCAGCGACCGTGGCCGAAATCGGAGAGTATGGCGTATTTTTTATCGTGCGTTTTTGGGTCAAGCCAGCAGCCGTGGCACGTATACCCAAAATCAAAGAAGTGCTACAAGAAGAGATAAAAATTGCCTTTGATGCGGCCAATATCTCAACGCCTTATCCACATATGCGCCTGCTCATGCCAAAAGACGTCGACTACCCTATCGCGACTAAACCTTTTGCAACCACCACTCAAGTTGTATCAGGAAAGGGATCATTGGCAAAGAATGAGTAGCTGACTTATGTTCATGTATTTAGTAGACTTCTTGCATAAGTCATCGTCAGCCCTTGTAACTCCGTCAGTGGAAGTCAATGAACTGGTACTTTTGCAAGAGATCTAGTTATCGCACCTTAAACCTATCGCACCTTAAACATAGCCACTTTGAACCATCCTACCGTGAATTATGGTAAAATTACTGGTTAAAACATCTATTTTATTATTTGCCTCTTTTGTCAATTTAGCCCACAGGTACCCGTATGACCGAACAAACCGCAGCTGCACCCTCTTCCACATTGTCGCTTGATCTTATCATTACTTGTGCCGATGGGCTTGAGGCACCGCTGCAGACTGAGCTGACAAGTTTCGGTATTGATAGCGAAATCAAGAGTACTGGTCGTCTTGCCGTCACGGGTGATTTACGCGACTTGTATACCATCTGCCTTTGGTCACGTGTGGCTTCGCGGGTATTGATGCTCATCAAACGCAAAAACATCAATGCAGAATACGATATTGCAGAGCAGCTATATGGTTTGGCAAAATCCGTCAATTGGACTGAGCAGTTTAGCTTAGAGCAAACCTTTGCCATCCGTCTGTCTGTCGATAAGCGCGTTGCCGTCAGCCAGCAGTTTGCCATGTTACGGGTCAAAGACGCCATTGCGGACACCTTCAACGAAGTGTACGACAGCCGTCCGAATGTCGATAGCAAAAACCCAGATTTTTCTATCTTTGCGACCGTCAATGACAAACAGGCCGAGCTGTATTTAGATTTATCAGGGACCAGTTTGCATCGCCGTGGTTATCGCGTGGCTATGACAGAAGCCCCATTAAAAGAAAACTTGGCAGCTGCCCTACTCTATAGCGCTGGTTGGCACAAGAAAAACGAAGCAGGCGATGCACCTTACTATAATGCGTTAATAGACCCAATGTGTGGCTCTGGTACCTTCCTTATCGAAGCTCTACTCATGCACTGTGATTATGCTGTAGGTATCGACAAAGCGGCCAATCAATTTGGCTTCTATGAGTGGCAGCATCATGACGAGACGCTATGGCAGGAGATGATTGAGGATGCACAGACACGTTTTCGCGAAGCATTAGAGATTGCCAATGAGCAACCAGATACGCTGCCGCTTGTGTTGGGTTTTGATGCTGATAATGGCGCGATTATCGCAACCGAAAAAAACCTCATCGCGGCAGGACTTCAAGATTTGCTTCCGCTACTAGACATCGAACAGCGTGCGCTTGATCAACTTGGTAGCGCCCTAAAACCGCTCGTGGATGACGGTCGCTTGAGTAATCCTTTAATCATTACCAACCCGCCTTATGGTGAGCGTTTGGGTGATGAAGAAATGATTAAGCCACTGTATCAAGCCATTGGCCTGATTATACAAGACAGCTTCGCTGGCAGCGGTATCGATCCAATGCTTGGCATATTGGCCGCTCGTGTCGAGCAAGTAGATATCCTACCGATTAAAGAACCAAAAACGTTACGCTGTCATAATGGCGCGATCACCGTCTATTTCCGCTACGGAACGCTTATCGCTGGACAGACAGGCAATCTTGTCAGCCGTTTTGAAAAGCGTGAGATCGACGTAGAAGACGGACAAGACTTTATTAATCGTCTACAAAAAAATCTAAGCAAACTCAAAAAACTGGCCAAAAAAGACAATGTCAGTAACATTCGTGTCTACGATGCCGACTTGCCTGACTTTAAGGTTGCTATCGATTTATACGGCGATTATGCCCACGTGCAAGAGTATGCACCGCCTAAGACTATTCCACCTGAAACAGCCAAAAAACGCTTTAATCTCGCACTGATGGGTATCCGTGAAGTGTTTGATATTAACCGTGAGCAAATCTTTATCAAAACGCGTGCCCGTCAGTCTGGCAATGATCAGTATAGTAAACAGAGCACCACAGAAAAACGCGGCAAGTTTCATGTCGCCCGCGAAGATGGGGCGTATTTTTATGTCAACTTTACCGACTATCTCGATACGGGGCTTTTCATTGATCACCGTAATATGCGCGCACGGATCAAAAGCAACAGCCACGGCAAATCTGTACTTAACCTGTTTGCTTATACTTGTACCGCCAGTGTGCATGCAGCGCTTGCTGGTGCCAAAAAAGTCACGAGCGTTGATTTGTCACAGAACTACCTAGATTGGGGCAAACAAAACTTTGCCTTGAACGGTCTAGACGTCAGCCGCAATAAATATCAGTTCGTTGCTGCCGATATTTTTGAGTGGATCAAGGACAATACCGAGCAGTTTGATATTATCTTTATTGATCCACCGACGTTCTCAAACTCGAAGAAGTTCCAAGGCACCTTTGATGTGCAGCGTGATCATGCAGCTCTGATCAATCGGGCCATGAACCGCTTAACCTCTGATGGCGTCTTGTATTTTTCTAATAACTTCACTCGCTTTGAGCTAGATGAGCAGTTAGTCGAGCGCTACGATATTATTCATATCACCCAAAAGACGATCGGCTTTGATTTTAATATCAAAAAACCTATTCATCAAAGCTTTGAGATTCGTCATCGTCAGAGTCTATAGATAAGCATTTATGAGTGAGCAATGCTGCTATACTGGCAAATGCCATGAACAAGGTAGCTATAATGAGTAACGTAACTGCCTGAAACTTAAGTTTTTTGCCCAATGTATATAAAATATAACCATGACCCAATCGGCTTTGATTGGGTCATTTTTTGTTGTTATGATAGAGCATTACTAGGCGATGGATTTGCGCAGTGATAGCGTAAGCATCGCCTTTTATGTCATTAAATCTCTAACGTCTAATAATAAGGATAACACTATGGCTCTATCACTTAACAAAGGCGGTAACTTATCGCTAACGAAAACTGATCCAAATTTGACCAAGCTACTAATCGGTCTAGGCTGGGATGAGCGCGCCACCTCTGGTGCTGAGTTCGATCTTGATGCCAGCGTATTTTTGCTAAATGGTGCAGGTAAAGTGCGCGGCGACCATGATTTTATCTTCTATAATCAGCTGAAATCTGATAATGGCGCGGTCGAGCACACAGGTGACAACCGTACTGGCGAAGGCGATGGTGATGATGAAGTTATCAAAGTAAACTTAACCCAAGTACCTGCTGACGTTGATAAAGTAGTCGTGACGGTGACTATCCATGACGCTGCTACTCGCAACCAAAACTTCGGTCAGGTAGCCAATGCCTTTATCCGCGTTGTTAACGAAGAAACCGGTACTGAAGTGGTACGTTTTGATCTAGCAGAAGATTACTCTGTTGAGACAGCCATGGTATTCGGTGAAGTATATCGCCATAACGGTGAATGGAAGTTCCGCGCGGTAGGTCAAGGTTATTCAGGTGGCTTACAGGCGATGTGTCATCAGTACGGCGTTGATATCTAGAGCCTTATTTTTATTGGCATTTGGGCTATCAGCCATTCCGATTATCACGTCCAAGATATCAAGCGAGCATCGTTGCAAATAGTCACAATTTTTAATGCCCCAATGACTAGTAATGCTTTACGTTTCGTTTAAAATTATGCATAAAAAGTGGTTAGCAATAACCACTTTTTTGCGGCTTGTGTCTATAATAGACCAGCTTTACGCAACCAGATAGGATGTGTCATGAGACATTTTTATTTAGATATTATCTTCACAATCATTGCCTTAGCAATAGCGGCATGGTGGGGATATTCACATGGCGGTATGGGTGGGATGATAACCACGCTATCGATTACCGCTATTTTGGCCGTCATGGAGATTTCGTTATCTTTTGATAACGCGGTGGTCAACGCTTCAGTCCTTAAGGGCTGGGACGAATTTTGGAAAAAGATATTTTTAACCGTGGGTATTTTAATTGCGGTATTCGGTATGCGCTTGGTCTTCCCTATTGTCATCGTTGCGGTTACCGCTGACCTTGGTATGATGCAAGTGATCGATTTGGCCTTGAACAATCCTCAAGAATACTCAGCCAGATTGATGGCGCACCATGCTGAAATCTCAGCCTTTGGTGGTATTTTCTTACTATTGGTTTTCTTGAACTTTATTTTTGATGACAAAGATGTCCATTGGTTTGACTGGCTTGAGAGCCGTTTGGTCAAGCTAGGCAAAGTCGATGCGATGAGCGTATTTGTTGCGCTTATCGTCTTAATGATTGCGGTATCATGGGCCAGTGCAGAGCAGTCAAGTGCTGTGCTCATTGCTGGCGTTTGGGGCATTCTAGTATACCTTGGTGTACAGGTTGTCTCTGGTATGCTAGAAGGTGATCTCGAAGAAGACTTAGAAAACGAAGGAAGTGGCGCAGCCGCAACCAGCGCTATCATGAAAGGCGGTATCATTGGTTTCTTATACTTAGAAATCCTCGATGCTTCATTCAGTTTCGATGGTGTGATTGGCGCATTTGCCATTACCAATGATGTCATTGTTATCATGCTTGGTCTTGCCATTGGTGCGATGTTCGTACGTTCGATGACTATCTTCTTGGTAGACAAAGGCACGCTTGATGAGTTTATTTATCTTGAGCATGGCGCACATTACGCCATCGGTGCCTTAGCCATCATTATGCTGTTGTCAGTGAAGTTCCATGTACCAGAAATTATTACTGGTCTTATCGGTATTGCCTTTATTGGTTTTGCATTATGGGCGTCGCTGAAACATCGTAAAGCGGAAGCAGCAAGGCTTAATTAGCACCTGTTGTTCGCATGATGCTGTATAGCTTTGAGCAGGTCGTATCATCAGATATGGCCTGCTTTTTTGCGTTATAATGGCAGGCAAACAGGCTGGTCGGTTTTTGCCGAATAAAACCTTTATCTAAATACTTTTATTAATGGATTATTCAGTACAATATTACGTTTAAATTTTATTGAGTTGTCAAGCTTATAGCGGGTCGTACCAACATATCTGGTACGACCCGCTTTTTTTGGTTATGTCTTTGCAACCTAGGGTAGGTTTCTCTTCATTCTATGGCTTAATCCAAAGGAAACAGTCATTAAATAATTTACCTTTGCATAACAATACGTTAACCACTATTGCTAAGATGATTAAAAAGTATCAAAAATGCAGGGTTATTATGTCGCTTAGTAAGCATATAGTAAGCGCACAAAATACGCCTTGCTTAGTGAGCAAACGCTTAGTATAGTAAAACGTAATGATATGCAGGACGTGGTATACAACTAGGTTCTTTACCAGTTGTCCTTTCACATCAGTCACTGCACAACCTTTAATTTATTTTTTCGACCCAATCCACTTAATTATTAATCCAAAGGGTATTTGTATGGCTATTAGCTTAACAAAAGGCGGCAACGTAAACTTATCAAAAGAAGCACCAGGTTTAACCAACATCACAGTTGGTTTAGGCTGGGATCCACGCGCAACTGACGGTCAAGAGTTTGACTTGGACGCTATTGCCTTCTTAATCAACGAAGCAGGCAAAGTCCGTAACGATCAAGATTTTATCTTTTTTAATAATCTAAAGTCAGACAATGGCGCCGTTGAGCACACTGGTGATAACCGTACTGGCGAAGGCGATGGCGATGACGAAAAAATCAAAATAAATCTTGCGAGCATCCCAGCTGATGTAAACAAAGTTGCCATTTGTGCCATCATCTATGAAGGCCAAGCACGTAACCAAAACTTCGGTCAAGTTGGCGATGCTTATATCCGTGTTGTAAACGATAATGGTCAATCTGAAATCGCCCGTTACGACCTATCAGAAGATGGCAGCACTGAAACAGCTATGATCTTTGGTGAGCTATATCGCCACAGCGGCGATTGGAAATTCCGTGCCGTCGGTCAAGGTTTCAGCGGTGGTCTTGGACCATTAGCAGCGTCTTACGGCGTAAACGTGTAACGTTAAATTGACGTAAATATCTAGCGAGCCAAGCGTTGCTATCAGTTTTCTGATAGCAACGCCTATGAGCCATCAAGTGTGCCCTTTTAACGCATTTGATGGCTTTAAATTTAATAGGCTCATCAATATAAAAACGCTAAAACACATAGGTCTATCCCCCCCCACATTAAGAGCACCTATCAAAGATATTAGAATAAGGATTTGCACCCCATGGCCGCAACATTCAGTTTAATCGGTACTATTGAGCCTTTTTTGCATTGTAATCTCAAAAAAGGTGATTCAATTTATTGTGAAGCCAATGCAATGGTAATGATGGAGTCTAACCTTGAGCTAAAAGGTAAGCTACAAGGTGGACTGATGCAATCGCTTATGCGCCGCTTTGCCAATGATGAATCGTTATTTCAACAGCAGATTGAAGCAGTCCATGGCGAAGGCGACTGTTTGCTTGCCCCCACACTAGATGGCGATATGCAAATCATCGAGGTGGGATCACAGCAATATACCTTGAGTGATGGTGCTTTTGTCGCGGCGCAAACTGGCGTTGATATCAGAGCCAATATTCAGCGTAATCTAGGCGGCGCGGTATTCGGTGATAATGGTGGCTTTATGGTCATGCAGACGCAAGGAAAAGGTCAGGTTGTGGTATCTGGTTTTGGCTCATTGTTTGAGATTGAGGTCACCCCAGACAAAGATGTCATTATTGATAATGGTCATGTGGTTTGCTGGGATTCGAACCTCGACTATAAGCTGTCTGTCTCGACCAGCAAGAAAAAAGGCATCATGAGCAATATCATCAATTCCGTCACCAGTGGCGAAGGTATGGTTCTGAACTTTTCAGGAAGCGGTAAAGTCATTATTTGCTCGCGCAATCGCGACAGCTATCAAGGTTGGCTGCAGAGTGTCTTAGGAACGAGCTCAGGCGGTCGCGGCGGCGGCGGTGGTTTTTTAGATAATATCTTATAGCGTTTTTTAGAACTATGTTTAAGCAGTTTTACTCACAATTATTATAAGGATACTCACATGGCAGTTAGTCTACAAAAGGGACAGAAAATCTCCCTAAGCAAAGAAGCAGGCGGCGAGCTGACTCAAGTCAAATTAGGTCTAGGTTGGGATGTCGCTCAAAATCCACAAGACAAAAAAGGTGGCTTTTTAGGTAAATTATTCGGCGGTGGTAGCGGCGGCGATTCTATCGATTTGGATGCTTCGTGCATTATGTTTGACGCAAACAAACAAGCGGTCGATGCTATCTGGTTCAGTCAGCTTAAATCAAAAGATGGCAGTATCGTCCATACAGGCGACAACCGTACTGGCGACGGCGATGGCGATGATGAAGTCATCGACGTTGATCTCTCAAGAGTCCCAGCCAACGTGACTTCATTAGTGTTTACGGTCAATAGCTTTACCGGCCAGACGTTTGAGACGGTAGAAAACGCGTTTTGCCGTATCGTTAATGCCAATAACAACAGCGAAGTAGCTCGCTACAACTTATCGGCACAAGGTGGACATACTGCTATGGTGATGGCAAAAGTCTATCGGCATAACAATGAATGGAAAATGCACGCTATTGGCGAGACTGCGTCTGGTCGCACTTTCCATGATTTAATGCCTGCAATTACGCCGCACGCATAACTGAGTTGAGCCTTTAACTGGAGTATTACTAATCCAGTTGAATAATTTATTTCAAAAAAGAGCGGCCCATCTATCAATAGATGGGCCGCTCTTTTTATCAATGGGCTTTTACACTATAGTCAATCCTAAATAAAACAGATACATTATATATTAAGGTGGAACTGGTCTAAATTTTCCTTGCGTGCTGTACCTACGCTGCTCGATGCTGCGAAAAATTTATCCCAGTCCCGCTGTATCGTTTTTATACTGAATTCACTATAAAAAAGTATTATTAACGCTGTTATTTACGACCACGCTTCCAGCTAAACCCCCAGTTAAAGGCCTTATCCATTTCCTGATGCCCTTTAAAATACTGATTGATACGCTCGACATTGATACTGCCTTGCTGATTGACCAAACGCGCGATGGCACACATCGGCAAGTTACTAGCCCCTTCTGTTAAACGGGTCTCAATCGGTGACTGATCGGGTACATGAATGGTCACGACGCCATCGGTTTTTTCCCAGTTTGGCGCGCCCTCATAAATAAAGGCAAAGATAAATACCTCCTCAATCTGTGACCACTGCTTACCATTGATATCAAGCCACTCACCGCCACTCACCTGCCCCGTTCTATCATCGGCTCGCAGGCATACATAAGGCGCTGATTGCAGGCTACCAAAGCGATTACCCAGTGCTTGAATCAGGGTTTTTTCGCCGTTTTTTAGATGAATCATCGCGCCAACATCTAGATCTATACCGCTTGATTGATGCTGTTTGAACAGATCACCCAATAGGCCTTCCTTGGGTGCTGACTTATTACTCTCTGGACGTTGGTTCCAGTCTAAGTTCACTGAGATTTTGCCAAAATCATCGCGCTTTTTCAGATTGATGCTGGACTGATTTTTGGTTAAAGTGATTTTGTTTAGGTTGACCGACGGGGTCGCAGGAATCGGTGGCGGAGTACTCGCTTGAGAGGTATTGTCTGCTTTTTGCGTATTAATCAGCTGAGCCTGATTTTGCGTTGTATTTTGGGGTGCTGGCGCATCATCAGCAATCTCAACGCCAAAGTGCTCCGACAACGGTTTTAGGCCGCCATTAAATCCTTGCGCGATAAAGCGAAACTTCCAGTTGCCTTGTCTGCGATAACACTCCGCCAAAATAATGGCTTTTTCATTACGCCCAGCACTGCTCAGCTGACAAGTCATCAATACCTGACTGCCTTGTAGTACCTGAATATCGACATCGCCGACTTGTGCCAGCGTTTGCTCGCTAGAGAATGCCAAAGCGATTTTTTCAATACTCGCAGGCTGCGCGGGCAAATTGATATCAAAAAATCCGTCACTGTCGTGACCACGAAAACTAACATTGCCATCATCGCTACGTTTCTGACCATAAAATATCATGTCACCATCGCCGCGTACTTTGCCATCAGTCGTCAGACGATAAGCGGCGCAATCAATGGCGTTTTGGCTTAAGATGCGGACACTAATATTATCAGTTGGTAATGGTGCATTGGCACCTGCGATCAGTTGCTGAGGTTGATTCATCATACGTCCTTTAGATTCTTTATTATGTTGTCGTTGTTGTCATTGGCATGCTCACTATCGTCATATAGTAGCATGAATATTATGAACATTTTAAACCGACCAACCGCGCTACTAGCTACAAGATCACTCTTACAAATCCTTTTGCCTATTTCATCAGGGGCATTTATAACCTGTGCCATTTGTATATAATATATGCTGCTGAATGATCAAATTTTGACTATACTGCCGCCAGTTTTCAATAACCGTATCCACTCATCCAACTCCCTACATATGATAATAACGCTGAGAGAATTATGACTAACCTTGCTAACGATAGCGTCCACTCCACATCAATAGCTGCTTGGTTAGCTGAGGGTCAATCCAGCCAGCGCGATATGTTAGAGAGCTTACAGAACTTAAAAAGCAAATCTAGCACCCCTTTTAATATTATTGCCTCACACCGTCATAACCGACCTGAGATTTTTGAATTTGCTGATAGGGTCTATCGCGAACCATATCCAGAAAAAGCAGCCATAGAGGATGAGGCACAAGAGACAACTGAGCCTGTTATACCTCGCTGGCAATTCGTCTTGGAACACGCCAAAGAGCACAACGTCAAAGTATTATTAACGGGGCGCAATGGGGTCGATTATGAAGCGCATCGTGAGGCGTTTGATGCCGCTGGTATTCGTTTGCTTACAGGCGCAACCAGCGTAGCAGCACTAGAGTCGATCGAAGATAAGTTTGCCTTTATGCAGCAGTGTCACCAACACAATATCCCTGTCGCTGATGCTTGGCGCTTTGATAATGTGACAGAGCTGGAAGCATTACTTGCCGAACACGGTCATCAGCCCCTATGTGTCAAACCAGTTGTTGGTATTTTTGCTCAAGGATTTTGGCGCTTGGACTCAGGTAAAGAACCTGATGAACACTACGATAGTTTTGAGCATTTGTACTTTACCGAAGAGAAAAAAATCAATACCGCGCAGTTTATCAATGCGTATACCAACAGTCTAATGGTACGTGAGCGCCCTATTCCTATGCTGCTTATGCCTTATCTATCAGGGCAGGAATACTCTATCGATGTGGTCTGCGAATACGGTGAGGTCTTGGCCGCCGTCACGCGTTATAAAACCGGCAAAATCCAGCATATTGGCTATGAGCAATCCGTCATGGATGTGGTGATTCCATTGATTAAAGCCTTTGGCTGTGACGGTATCGTCAGTGTGCAGACCAAAGCTGATGATGACGGTCAGCACCGTGTGCTTGAGATCAATAGCCGCCCGTCTGGTGGTATTGGTTACACAACGCATAGCGATGTGGATTTGACACAGGTCGGATTTGGCTATTGGCTTGGCTTGACCGATAAGCCACAATTGACTGATATCATACAGCAAATAACGCCCTGTCAAGTACGCTCCATTATGGTAGGCGTAAAAATTGAAGATACTGCTGAATAAGTAAAAATAAGCAGGCAACATAAAGAACGACTGACAACCGAGTATATATCCAATAAAAGGTAGACGATGACAGCACAGACCACACTCGTGTTAGGCGCTAATGCTGTTATCGCAGACGTGCGCTGCTCGGTCGCATTTTCTAGCACTTCTCCGCTTAAGTTTGGACAGCAGCTTGGGCTACTTTGGTTGCCATTAGATGCCAATCGTCAGGCTGTTTGTAGCCCTGCTTATTTACATGAGCCCAAAGACTGGGCAACGATAGATGATGCCAATAACCCAAGCAAATGGCAGCTTAATCTACCCAAATTGTTTGAGCAACAAGGTGTGCATTTTTTACAGCTGATTGCTTATGCTTACGATGAGCCTAGCCTGAACTTGCCTGCGGTTGAGCTAAGCAATGTTTGCTTAACACTGAATGATGGCGCACTTCGCTACGACTTTACAGCGCGCGAACGCCACGTCAAAGCTGCGATTATACTAGAGATATATCAGCGGAATGGACAGTTTAAATGTCGGGCGCTTGACGAAGCTTCGACCCAAGGTTTGACGAGTCTTGAGCAGCGAGTACAAGTCAGTCTTGATGTTCGTCCACCCAACACACATGCACGTATCCAAGCAGCACAGCAACAGCAAGCCTGCCCTCACAATGAAATGCGTCCGCCTCGTCACGTGCAGGCAGGTGAGACATGGACAGGGACGGCGTTTGCCATTGATCCGCACCACTTGCTCACCTGCTATCATGTGATTGAGTCCGCTCAAATGATTGGCATACGCCAGCAAGGTCAGCCTGATCGCGAGGCACAAGTCGTGCTCAGTGATATCGGTAGCGACTCCGCTATTATCAGAGTCAGTGACCCCCTGCCCAGCCATATACCATTGGCACAGCAATGCAGTGACATATTGGGTGAGACCATTACTACATTAGGATTTCCATTATCAGGGCTAAGCAGTCAACTACAAGTCACACAAGGCTGTATCTCAGGGCTAACGGGCTTAAACGATGATATTCGTTATCTTCAGTTTACCGCACCCATTCAGCCTGGCTCTAGTGGTAGTCCTTTACTACTACCAACCGGTGAGGTCATCGGCATGGTGACTGCCAGTCTCGTTCATGAACACGCCCAAAACATGAACTATGCGGTGAAATTTCAGTTATTATCTGCCTTAATTGCGAGCGCTGGGATCAGTTTGGAGAGTAAGGCTGATTCGTCAAGCGCCACGCTTCTGACCACGCCGCAACTGAGCAAGCAAAGTCGCAGTGCATTATGGCTGGTAGGCTGTCAGGGTTAACGACATACTACAATGATAAGATCAAAAGAAAAACGGTATTAATCAAGGACTGTTATATCAATGAAACTCAACAACATAGCCGTTCTTATCGATGCCGATAATGCTTCAGCTAATAACATTAATTATATTTTACGTAAGATAGAGAGTATCGGTAATGTTACTTGCAAAAAAGTCTATGGTGACTGGGGCAATGTACATATTCAAGGTTGGCAAGAAGCACTCTTAAAACACGCTATCGACCCAATACAACATTTCGCCTATGCTAAAGGTAAAAATACGACTGATATTGGTCTAGTTATTGAAGCTATGGACTTATTACATAGTGGTCATTATGACGGTTTTTGCTTAGTATCTAGTGATAGTGACTTCACTGCTTTGGCGTTACGCATACGAAAAAATGGTATCAAAGTCTTTGGTTTCGGTAAAAAGCAGACCGTTAAAGCATTCACACAAGCCTGTGACAGTTTTTACTACGTGGAGGATCTAGTACCTTTACCAAAAGCACTGCCCATTAGCGAGCACAAAGACACGCCTAGCTTTGATACTAAGACAAAACCATTGCTGCCTGTCGCCGAATCCAAAACATCACCCGAAAAATGGACAACCAAAGCACTTCAAAAGCAGACACATCTTATTAGCATATTAAACAAGCTGATAAAAGAAGACCCAAATTCTGCCAAAGGCTGGTCAAATTTATCTTATCTTGCCAGCCAGATTAAACAACACCATACAAATATCAAGTTAGATAGATATGGCTATGCAAAGTTTTCAGAATTAATTATAGCAATGGCGTTATATGACATCCGTACTGTGAACAAAGTCATTTCTATTAAACTAAAAAATGGTACATTGCCAATGTCCAGTGTAGCACCAAACGGCAATGTCACGTCAACATGGAATGAGAGTCGCCTAAAATGTGATACAAAATTATTAAATAGTCTGCGTGCTTCCATTATCGATCACCCGAAAGCCGACCACGAGCGCTGGGTGAATTTCGGTTTGATTGGCAACGCCATAAAAACACACTACCCAAATTTCGATCCTAAAAATTACGGTTATGCCAGACTCTCTAGCATGATTAGAAATATCGGAATATTTGAAACCAAAACGGTAAACTCTACGCTCTATGTACGTCATAAAGCTAAGTAAACACTAGCAACAAACAAAATCTGATAATACATAGGACAACAAGAAATAATGAATGATACAAATCAAGATATAACTTCTAACAAAACCTATAAACGCAGCATCACCCTACCTCGCGGCACCCTTGATCTGACCTATCAGACCAACTCAATGGCTAACAAAAATAGCCTGAAACAAAACGACAGTTATCAATTAGAAGATCTGCTTGGTTTTGCTCAGCGTATTAATCCAAAACGGGCGTTTTTGTTTGTATCCAAAGTATTGGGCCGTCATATCCCCGTGGCACCCAGCACGATGCGAGATGCGTTTACTGATTTAGCCAATTTAGTTCCTAGCGATTTGCCCAAGCCAATTTTAGTTATTGGTATGGCAGAGACAGCAGTGGGTCTATCCGCTGGCGTGCATCAAGCACTACAAACACGTTATCCAAATGCGTTATTGCTAAACTCTACGCGTCACACGCAGCATAGTGACAATAACTCCGAAGCGTTATTAACAACGTTTAATGAAGATCATAGTCATGCCAGCCAGCATTTAATTTATCAAAGTACAGATAGCGTCACGCAAGAGCAGCTACTCGCTAGCAAAACGCTGATTATGGTCGATGATGAAGCATCAACAGGCAATACTTGTGTCAATGTCGTCACGGCCTTACGTGATGCAGGGCTCACTCAGCTAGAGCAAGTACATCTAACGACTTTGGTTGATTGGTCATTGGATCAAGAAAATACAAACCAGCAGACAGATGATATTATGCCTGCGCGTATGGCAGATCGCTTAACTGGTATTGAGTTTCATCGCCATCACTTACTGTCAGGCGCATGGCAATGGACAGACGCGCCCAACCCAGAGCCTATCACCATGCCATCGGTTGATACCACTGCCGCTGGTAGTCAAGCGCTTGGATTTACAGGTAACTGGGGACGTTTTCCCACATTAAATAGCACAGATGGCTTTAATAACTATCTTTCGAGCTTTCAGGCTGCATTTGCAAGCTTCCATAATCAAGACAGCTTTGATGTCACTCAATTGCCCAAAAAAATATTGGTGTTGGGTAGCAATGAGTTTGTTTGGTTGCCGTTTTTGTTGGCGGAATGGCTTGAGACAACATCTCAAAACCTCAAAGCTGACACAAATGCTATCGTGAAATTTAGTGCATTAACTCGCTCACCGATTGCGCTTGGCGGCGCCATTACTACGATGCTGAGCTTTCATGATAATTATGGGCTTGGCATGACCAACTTTGCTTATAATGTTGACCCTGACGAGTGGGACTTGATTGTGTTGTGTGTGGAGACAGCTGCTGATAGCGTCGATGCGATGTGGCGCGGTTTGAATAATGTGTTGGTGGTAAGTCCGACAATTTAAACCATTCTTTAACTTTCATACTAACTGTTTATGGACGACGTCATGACTATCCCATTTTTCAAGCCCAGCGCCGATATTATCAAACCCTATGCCTTAATGGATTTGGACGATACACTTTTTCAAACCCAGCGCAAGATTGATGCTTGGCAAGTCCCGACTGCAGAGCCAGAACACTTGGTTTGTGCGACGGTCAATAAGCAAAATGAGCCACTAAGCTTTATGAGTCAGCGCCAAGCGACTTTTTTTAATTGGCTACTCAATAGCACTGAATTAATCGTAGTAACAGCACGTGACCGCAGTGAGATCAAACGCGTGAAACTGCCATTCGACAGTTGGCAAGTATTGACCCATGGCGCCATTATTTTAACGGCTGATGGGCAGTTACTAAGCGCGTGGCAGCAACATATGCATAGCAAGCTTGCACCGTTGCAAGATAAGTTAAACCAACTAAGCGAGCTGTTTGCTAGTCATAGCAAAAGTGAGCAGAGTCATTTGGTATTTACGCCGCATGTCGATAGCTTTAATAATGGGTCTGTAAATGAAGAATTAACGATTTATCTAGCGATCAAACACGCGCAAAAAGACCATCAAGCATTAGTTGAACTGGCCAAAAAACTGCCCACGTTAATACGCGATTTTGAGCAAGATTTTTATGTGCATGTGAATGCCAACAATCTAGCGATATTACCGCACGCGGTACACAAGCGCCATGCTGTACAGTTTTTATTAGACAATCATTTAGACCATCAGCGTCCCAGTTTTGGTTTTGGTGATAGCTTGGCAGACTTGCCTTTTTTGCAGCTGCTTGACTGGTACGGTATGCCAAGCCGCGGTCAGATGCATGAGCAGTATCAGCCTTAGCCATCTGTCTAATTATTTGGGCTAGAACATCAGCCCAGAAAATCAGCCAAAAAGCAGACACAGAACCTCTCTTTTATCATCACGAGTGCTATTATTCATACTATGACTTTACCTAACATACAGACCAACAGAGCCAATCTAAACAATTACGGCTCAGGTAGCTACCTTGCCAGTGATGTGACCGTACTGCTCGATATCGTCGATAAAGACGCTGTTGCTGATGTGCCCGTCAGTCAAAAAGAGGCACTCATTCAAAGTGGGCAACGTCACTACTCTGATATGTTGACCTTGGAGCAAGCGCCTACCGCGATGCATGAAGAGCTATACCAACAGGCACTAGCGCAAGGTGGCAAGAGAGCCGCAACTGATATCGCACGCTTAGCGCATACCCTACATCATGTCTTTTGTCATGATGTCAGTGACGAGCATCCGCTAGTCTTGATTAGCTTGGTACGGGCAGGTCTACCGATTGGTGTGCTATTGCAGCGTGCGTTATCTGACACAGATAGCAGCTATCATTTGCCAAGTATACATTATGGCATCAGTATCATTCGTGATCGCGGGCTAGATCCTGTGGCGCTGCAAATGCTGCTTGACGCTTACCCAAACAGTCCGATTGTATTTGTCGATGGCTGGACAGGTAAAGGCGCGATTTATAAGGAGCTTGCTCGTAGCTTAGAGACATTTAGCGATCCCATTCACACCAGCTTTGCCAATATTTTTCATCAAGGTGCTGATGTCATTCCACTACTGACCCTTGCCGATCCGGCGGGCGTTGCTTGGCTCGCCGCGAGCGCGGAAGATTGGTTAATTCCATCGGGTTTGTTAAATAGTACCGTATCAGGACTGATTTCACGCAGCTTATACACCGAGCCGTCATCTGGTCTACACCGCAGTGTCTTTTATGAGGATTTGATAGACGCAGATCATAGTTTGGCATTTATCGATCATGTTGATGCAGCCAGACGCTCATTGACTATGCTGCCAGAGCATTTGCCAACCTATCAGCAGCCGCGCTACCAGACGGCAGCATTAATAGATGCGCTCGCCACGGACTATGACATTACCAATCGCAACCGTATTAAGCCGACTATCGCCGAGGCGACGCGCGCGATACTACGCCGCGATCCAGAGCGTATATTGCTCGCGACCGCGGCGCATCCCGATACCGCACTACTGCGTCATTTATGTGCGCAGCGAGGCATCACTATTGAGGTATTAGGTGATAAAATATACCCTTATCAAGCCATCACTCTGATCAAGCAACGCTCCAAAGACAGTTAATGCTTTTGGCTTGAGCACCACTAGCGCGATTGAACGCTTGCCCTTTATCCCTCTATTTATGATGCCAACTATGTCAGATATAACAAACAACGAGTCAGCGACTTACCTTGACACTCAGTCCTATGATACCCAGTCTTATGTGCATCTGATTACTGAGCGTCATGCGATGGTCAGACCGCACACGCACCACCCCTACCAGCTGGGTGCTAGCCTATATATGCCTGCCACTCGCCAAGATATCTGGCAAGTGATTAAGCGCGACAAGCTACCAACGATCAATAGTATTATTATCTGTTTAGAAGATGCCGTTAGTAATGAAGATGTGGAGTTGGCACTTAAGCGTTTGCGCACGCTACTGGGTACGTGGGCTGAGCATGTCAATAGCATCAATGATCCATCCCGAGCCGCTGCTATTCACGCACAGCACCCAACGCGTCCACTGGTCTTTATACGTCCGCGTAGCCCAATGATGCTACAGCAATTGGCTGATTATACGCATATTGATCTCATTGATGGTTTTGTCATGCCAAAAGTCGATATGTATAGCTTATCCAATTGGCGCATGGCCTGTCAGAACCTCAATGCTGACCATCTGCTGATGCCGACACTTGAAACCGCTGCATTATTCAATCCGCGTCACAATCAAGAGCTGGCGATTGCCTTTAAAGAAGCGTTTAGTCAGCCAGTGTTTGCGCTACGTATCGGGGGTAATGACTTATTTGCCGCATTGCGCCTGCGTCGTCCAAAGAATAGAATTGTCTATGACACGCCTATCGGCACCCTTGCCTATCAGCTGCTTGGCTGCTTTGTACCGCATGGTTTTTATCTCACTGCACCTGTATTTGAGTATTTAGATCAGCCAACCCTTTTTATGCAGGAGCTAAATCATGATGTCAGTTTGGGACTGGTCGGTAAAACGGTCATTCATCCAAGCCAAATTGCACTGGTGCAGCAAGCCTACTGTGTGCCACTCAGTACATTAGATGAAGCACAAGCAATCCTGCACTCTGAGGCCAAGGCGGTGTTTAAGTACAACAACACCATGCTAGAACCTGCGACCCACCGGGCATGGGCAACCGAAATCGTCAATCGTGCAGAAGCATTTGGCACTATCGATGATGGTCACAGTCAATACAGCTCACGAATGTAATCGTCAGTATTGAGCATAATAGGATAAAAAAAAGCCGCTATCAATGACTGGTAGCGGCTTTTCTATGAATTGTTATAACCTACTGCTAAAACAGTCTGACTTTATGCGAATTTGCCTCAGCAGCTTAGCATTACACACAGCTTGTCAAAAACTGACTGAGCACTCGGTTCACTTGATCAGGCTCTTCCACTGTCGACGTATGGCCAGCGCCTTTAATAATAGCAAGCTTCGACCCAGCGATAGCAAAATGCATACGCTCAGACTTTTCATAAGGCGTCGCTGCATCCTCATCACCGACCACAATCAATGTCGGTGTCGTGATATCACCCAGTTGCTCATAAGTGCCAGTGCGATCGATGACACCCATTGTCGCCTTGACGACACCACCCTTACGATTGCTTTGCAGCATCGTGAGCCACTGTTTGCGATCAGATTTGCGCAGCTTGTCGGCCAAAAAGGTACTGCCAAACATAATGGGCATGACTTTTTTGCTCACACGCTTCATCCCTAGCCAACGAATGGCTTTGACTAACTTACGATACTGCGGGACATTTTTTGGATCTTCAGGGTCGGCTGACGTCTCAAGTAGCGTTAATGATAACAGCAACTCCGGTCGCTTAAGCGCAATACGTTGAGCGACAAACCCGCCCATGGATAACCCAACAAAATGACATTTAGCAATAGCGAGTGCGTCAAGTAACCCTAGCGTATCTTCGGTCAATGTCTCCATATCATAGCCAGATTTGGTAATCTGTGACTGACCCTGCCCTCGAAAATCAAACGCAATGCAGCGATAGTCCGTTTGAAAATACGCCACTTGCTTGTCATACATCTGCGAGCTCCACAGCAGACCATGGGCAAACACGATAACGGGTTTTTGCGTATTATTGGGCGCGCTGTCTTCATAATAGATATCGACATCGTTGACTTTTATTGTTGGCATAATCACTTCCTTGTTTGGTGAAAACTTTGATTAATCAGTTGGGCTGCGCATGACCTAACGCGCTACCTGCATAGTAGCATAATCTATTAATAAGTCAGGAACTCACCTTTTTATGAACCATGCGTATTATCTGTATCTTATTCATACACTCTTTTTGTTCGTACAGGCGCGGCAGTTTATACGAGCAACTCAAAGAGCTAACCGCCATGTAGATGTGTCTTAAGCGCCCACAAAACCTGCTTTTATAATGCGCGCAAGCTGCTATAGTAATCAGCATTGCGTTATTTATTACCATCCATTTGTCCCGCTGTCTTTTATACGGGTACCAAAAATCGCTGCTTAACACAGTCATTGAAAATAAGGAAATCTCAAATGTCACAGTCTATCGTTGATTATCAAGTGAATAATCACATTGCCACCATTACGTTTAACGATCCAAAAAGCTTAAATGCGTTTGGCACGCCACTAAAAAACAACGTGTTAATAGCGCTAGATAAAGCAGCGGCTGATGATCAAGTACGAGTCATTATCTTGCAAGGCGCTGGTGGTAATTTTTCAAGTGGCGGCGATATCAAAGAGATGTTATCTGAAGGATTGGACAAGGACATTGTTTCAAACAAACTAAAGGGCATGGTAGAAGGCGCAGGCGAAGTCAGCTTAAAGCTACGTAATGTCCATAAACCAATCATTGCCAAATTAGAAGGTGCCGTAGCAGGGGCTGGCATGAACTTAGCGCTTACCTGTGATTTTCGTATCGCAGCGGATAATGCAAAGTTTGTCCAAGCCTTTGTCAATATTGGTTTAGTGCCAGATGCAGGCGGTATTTATTTATTGAATCAATTGGTTGGTACAGCAAAAGCCACTGAGCTTGTGATGCTGGGTGATAAGCTAAAAGCAGAAGATATGGCACGCTTAAATCTGGTCAATCAAGTGGTTAGTGCAGAAGAGCTAGACGCCACCGTTCAAGCATTGGCTCTAAGATTGAGCCAGCTGCCAGGTAAAGCCCTAGCCTCTATGAAACATATGTTCAATGTGCACGCGTTTATGGGTTTGAACGAAGCATTAGATATGGAAGTGGAGCAGCAGACCATGATGGCAAAAACCGATGACTTTATCGAAGGCGTCAGCGCCTTTATTGAAAAGCGCAAACCAGTTTATCAAGGTAAATGATTGAGTAGTAAGCGGGTTGATTTGACGGCTAAATTTATTCATAACCAAATAACTCGCTATTTATAGTATCAAAAAAAAGGGCTGCCAATATGGTAGCCCTCTTTTCGTTTATGTCTGCGGTTAAGAAGCAGATACTGACTTATAGTGATACGGTAAGGTAAATATCTTGTCAAAAATAAAGGTGAATACGAAATTATAAATTAAGAAAAACACTAGCAAGGCAGCTTCCATCATAAACGCTTGGAGCAAGCCAACGTGATACCAAACCATATATAGTGGCAAGCAGATCAACACCAGCCCACCTTCAAAACCAAACGCATGAGCACTACGTATCCATAACGTACGACACGCAATATGCCTGCGACGCTCCCATGCTTCAAAAGCAGTATTATATAGAAAGTTCCAAATAACGGCTGCTAGAGAGACCATCATCGCAACGGGCAATGATTCTGACGCCTTGCTATTGCTCAGCTTCATCAATACAAAGGTAGAGGAGATAATTGCGACAATCTCGAACACAGTTACGTAGACAATACGACGTCTAAACGGTGATAATGTAATCATCAACCAAAACTCCAAAGCACCTGTATTTAAACAAAAAAGTGCATATCAAAGTATCGGTCCGTCCCGAGATAGAAAAGATAAAAAAGAGGTAAGCGAAGTGCAGAGCCACGGTTTCCGCCTGCCCTTATATTATACAGAAGATAGTGAGAGAAATCAGCTGGTGCCTTCATAACAAAAACCCCGCATCATGACGATACGGGGTTTTTGTTTACTTAAAAACGGCTAACTCAATTTTTAACCAAAATTAGGTCAACTGAGCAACGTTAATTTTATCCGCTTCTTCAGTGTACTCTTCCATACGGTCGAAGTTCATGTATTGATAGACTTCATCACCCATGCTGTTGAGCATGCCAGCATACTGCTGATACTCATCGTTAGTCGGCAATTTACCAAGTACCGCGGCAACTGCGGCAAGCTCTGCAGATGCTAGGTATACGTTAGCGCCTTGACCCAGACGGTTCGGGAAGTTACGCGTTGATGTTGATACCGCAGTCGATTTCGGTGCGATACGTGCTTGGTTACCCATACATAGTGAACAACCTGGCATTTCAGTACGAGCGCCGGCTTGTGCGTAGACGTTGTAATAACCTTCTTCCATCAACTGGCGTGCATCCATCTTAGTAGGCGGTGCAATCCATAGACGCGTCTTGAGGCTACCTGCTGGTACGTCTTGTAGCAATTTACCAGCGGCACGGAAGTGACCGATGTTGGTCATGCACGAACCAATGAATACTTCATCAATGGTATCACCAGCCACGTCTGCCAAGGTCTTGGCATCATCTGGATCGTTCGGGCAGCAAAGGATAGGCTCTTTGATCTCGCTCATATCGATAGTGATGTCGATAGCATATTCAGCATCATCATCCGCACGCATGAGGCTTGGGTTCGCAAGCCACTCTTGCATGGCTTCGATACGGCGGCTGATGGTACGCGCATCGCCATAGCCTTCTGAAATCATCCACTTAAGTAGCGTGATGTTTGAGTTTAGGTACTCAGTTACCGATTCTTCAGATAGCGTGATGGTACAGCCAGCCGCACTACGCTCCGCAGACGCATCAGACAGCTCGAACGCCTGCTCAGCGGTCAAATCTTCTAGACCTTCGATTTCAAGGATACGGCCGTTGAACTCGTTGATTTTACTTTTCTTATCAACCGTCAAGTAACCTTCTTTGATCGCTTGATAAGGAATCGCATGGACGAGGTCACGCAAGGTAATACCAGGCTGACGCTCACCAACGAAACGAACACGAACAGATTCGGGCATATCTAGTGGCATCACACCAGTTGCCGCTGCGAAAGCAACCAGACCAGAACCTGCTGGGAACGAGATACCCATTGGGAAACGAGTATGTGAGTCACCACCAGTACCAACGGTATCTGGCAGTAGCATACGGTTCAACCATGAGTGAATGATACCATCACCTGGACGTAAGCTGACGCCACCACGGTTCATGATAAAGTCAGGTAGTGTGTGCTGAGTCTCAACGTCAACTGGTTTTGGATAAGCCGCAGTATGACAGAATGACTGCATCACGAGATCCGCTTGGAAACCCAAACATGCCAAGTCTTTTAGCTCGTCACGTGTCATTGGGCCAGTCGTATCCTGAGAGCCGACCGTAGTCATCTTAGGCTCACAGTACATACCTGGACGTACGCCTTCTAGGCCACACGCTTTACCAACCATTTTCTGCGCTAGCGTAAAGCCTTTACCCGTATCGGCTGGCTCTTCAGGTTTCGCAAACACGTCTGAGTGACCAAGACCCATGTATTCACGCGCACGGTTGGTCAAACCACGACCAACGATCAATGGAATACGGCCACCAGCACGCACTTCATCAAGCAATGTTGGCGAGCTTAGCGTAAACGTTGATAGCACTTCATCAGAGTCATGCTTGGTGATTTTGCCGTCATGTGGATAGATGTCAAACACATCGCCCATGTTTAGCTTATCGACAGCTACTTTTTCGATTGGCAAGGCGCCAGAATCTTCCATCGTATTAAAGAAGATCGGTGCGATGTTGTTACCTAGTACTAGACCGCCACCACGTTTGTTTGGCACGTTAGGAATGTCTTCACCCATCAGCCATAGCACTGAGTTGGTCGCAGACTTACGGCTAGAGCCGGTACCGACAACGTCACCAACGTACGCAAGTGGGTGGCCTTTTTCTTTTAGCTCATCAATAAGTTTCATTGGACCACGCACGCCCTCTTCGTCAGCAGTAATGCCGTCACGAGAGTTTTTGTGCATGGCTAATGAATGCAGTGGGATATCAGGACGGCTCCATGCGTCTTGCGCTGGTGACAAGTCATCCGTGTTGGTCTCGCCAGTGACTTTGAACGTCGTGTAAGTGGTTTTCTTTGGTACTTCAGGGCGATTCAAGAACCATTCTGCGTCAGCCCAAGATTGAACGACTTCTTTAGCAATGGTGTTGCCCGCTTCGGCTTTTTCAGTCACGTCATTGAACGCGTCAAATACGAGCAAAGTTTTCTTTAATGCTTCAGCAGCGTCTTGTGCGACTTCGCTGTCATCTAGTGCCGCAACCAATGGCTGTACATTGTAGCCACCTTGCATCGTACCTAGGATTTCAACCGCTTTTTGCTTGCTGATCAATGGTGATGACGTCTCACCTTTTAAGATAGCTGCCAAAAATGCCGCTTTGACGTAGGCTGCTTGGTCTACACCAGCAGGGATACGGTTTTCTAGCAAGTTCATCAAAAATGCTTCTTCGCCCGCTGGCGGGTTCTTTAGTAATTCAACCAACTCTGCTACTTGTTTTTCGTTCAATGGTAGCGGAACCGTTCCTAGCTCAGCACGTTCTTCGACATGTTTACGATAAGCTTCTAACACAATAGTCGTCCTCGTCAGTTGGGATTTAGCACATTACGTGGGTAGTCAGCATGACCGCCTGCGTCTATATACTATAGAAAATAATTATCCGTGCAATCATAGCTTAAAACGCTCTAAATGTTAATGGCTGAGCCTTCAAAAGGCTCATAGTAAGGCCATATCCAACATTTATTATAAAAATAGTCCCATCAATAATATGATTGCACACCTTATAATCGCTCGTATTTACGTACCTGCACTGATTGATAAAAACTTGCTTTATGAGTGCGCAGACACCATATGACGATTATAGATTTTTATAACAGGATTAGGGAGGATGCAATATGAATGATAGTAATGCCAACTATCAGGCAGGTCTAAAAGTCCGCACAGAAGTGATGGGTGAAGCACATGTAAAACGCTCACTCGATGCGGCGACTGGATTTACTCAGCCGCTGCAAGACTGGATTATAGAGCACGCGTGGGGCAGCACATGGCAAGATGAGTCAGTACTACCACGCAAATATCGCTCACTGATTACCATTGCCTTTTTAATTGCGCAAAAAAGCCCAAATGAGTTAAAAGGACATATCCGAGGTGCCATCAACAATGGCGCTAGCGTCGCCGAGATTCGAGAGGTCTTGATGCATAGCCTACCATACTGCGGCGCACCTGCCACGCAAGAAGCGTTTCGCGCGGCTATCGAAGTGTTTAATGAGATGGGTATAGATATTGACAACTTAAACAAAAAGCCATAGCACAAAGGGTTGAATAATAAACCCTGAGCGCAATATCTGTTATAATAAAGACACCTATAAAGCATGCTGATAATTCCATAAACCCTTATACTATAAAGGGTTAAGAGATCATTGATTATGACTACTGCCGTACAAACCCATATTCCTGCGCCAAGAGTAAAACCCAAAAAAGCCATTCAAGGTGAAAAGCTGCGTGGCTATGACAAAGTTGCCCGTATCCCAATTAAGGTAATCCCGACTGTCGAGGCAAAGAAAAAGCCTGATTGGATTCGGGTAAAAATGTCCTCGCCTGCTGAAGTAGCGCGTATCAAAGCGACTTTGCGTGAGCAAAAGCTCTATACCGTATGTGAAGAAGCGGCCTGCCCTAACCTGCCGCAGTGCTTCGCGGATGGTACCGCCACCTTTATGATTATGGGTGATATCTGTACTCGCCGCTGTCCGTTCTGTGATGTCGGTCATGGTCGCCCTAATGAGCTAGACAAGGATGAGCCGCGTCATACCGCCGAGACTATTCAAGGTCTTGAGCTCAAATATGCGGTGATCACCTCAGTCGATCGCGACGATTTAAAAGATGGCGGCGCGCAGCATTTTGTAGAAGTGCTAAACGAATCACGGGCGCTAAGCCCAAACTGCCTGATCGAAATCTTAGTGCCTGATTTCCGTGGCCGTATGGATATTGCCTTAGACTTACTGACAGAGACTGCGCCAGATGTGTTTAACCACAATATTGAAACCGTGCCACGTCTATACAAAGCGTTTCGTCCGGGTTCTGACTATCAGCACTCACTCGATCTGCTCAAGCTTTATAAAGAACGTCGCCCTGATATCGCGACCAAATGCGGCTTTATGGTTGGCCTCGGCGAGACCGAAGAAGAGGTCTATGCGCTACTTGATGATCTCAAAGCGCATGATGTCGATATGATTACGGTGGGTCAATACTTGCAGCCGAGTAAAAATCATGCTCCTGTCGATCGCTATGTGCATCCGGACGAGTTTCAGCGCTATATGGACTATGGCAAAAAGATTGGCTTCTTTAGCATTTGGGCCGGTCCCATGGTACGCTCAAGCTACTTTGCCGATCGTCAATACTACGGCGAAGACTGCCCAGCACCTATCCGTAGCAAAAAAGCCTTAGAAGCTGAAGGCAAACTTGGCTGCTAATTGCTGATTTGATTATTGTTAAACCGATATCAAAGTACTAAAGATAGTAGCCAAAAATATAAAAGGGTGAATAACATATTTTGTTATTCACCCTTTTTTTGGTTCAAAAATCTACTAATATTAGCGACTAGACACTCACCGTTGGTGTCGGTGCTTTACTTGTTTTCATATTCCATGCAGCAATACCAAGGACAATCACGCCACCTGCAATACCAGTCGTAATTTCAGGATAAATGAGCAATAAAGCGCCAATGGCTAAGATGACACGCGTTACCGTATTCATATCGCCTTTGAAGTAACCTTCAAGTGCCGAGCTTAATGCAATCACACCTGTCACTGAGGTCACAACGACTGTGATGATATCCAAAATAGGCGGTAGCGGGAAGTCTTTTGCCGTGACTGCCAAATCGGTTGGATCTATCATCAGCATCGTTGGATTATAGATAAACATAAATGGTACGATGAATCCAGCAAGTGCCAGTTTGAGCGACAAGAACCCTGTTTTCATCGGATCGCCTCCGGATATCCCAGCACCAGCAAAAGCTGCCAGACACACAGGCGGTGTAATATTGGCAAAGATACCAAAGTAGAATACAAACATATGCGCTGACAAGATTGGAATATCAAACCCTGCCAATGCTGGAGCAGCCATGGTCGCAGTAATAATATAGGCAGGAATAGACGGTAACCCCATACCCAAGACCATAGACGCTAGCATGGTTAAGATGAGTGTGAAAAATAACGACCCTGCGCCTAGCGTGACGATAGATGAGGTCATTACTGTACCAAAGCTGGTCAGACTGACTACGCCGATGATAATACCCACGACCGCACAAGCCGCCATAACCGCAAGCGACTGGCGCGCGCCATCTTCTAAAGCACCCAAAATATCAGAGAAGCTCATGCGCGTCTCAGCACGTAGCATACTGATTACCACGGTAAAACCAATCGTATAAGCAGCTGCATATCCCACAGGTACATTTCTGATTAATAAGAAAATCAAGAAGACAATCGGTAATAGCATATGACCACGTGCTTTTAGGACTGCTTTTACTGCTGGCAGATTTTCTTTGGCGATACCTTTTAGGTCACGACGTCCAGCGCGGAAGTGCACTTGTGCAATGACCCCTAAGTAGTACAATATCGCAGGCAACAAAGCGGCAAGCGCAATCGTGCTATACGGCAGACCAGTGGTCTCCGCCATAATGAACGCACTGGCTCCCATAATCGGTGGCAAAATCTGTCCGCCAACCGAGGCACTGGCCTCAACCGCGCCTGCAAAATCTTTATGATAACCAACCTTTTTCATCAATGGAATGGTAAAGGCACCCGTACTTACCACGTTTGATAATGCAGAACCATTAATACTGCCCATAAAGCCACTAGAAATCACCGCGACTTTTGCAGGTCCTCCTTTTTTGTGACCTGCGATGGCTAATGCCAAATCATTAAACAGCTGTCCCATTCCTGAGCGTGCCAAGAATGCACCAAAGAGAATGAACAAAAAGATAAAGGTCACTGACGCGCCAATCGCAACAGAATAAAGACCTTCCGTTTTTAGAAATAATTGACCAAAAATATCGCCCATGTCATAAGGGCGAGTCAGCAATCTATCAGGCATGAAATCCATGTGACTGACAAACGGATAGGCCAAAAATATCCCTGCCAATATTGGCAAAATCCAACCAGTGATACGGCGACTGCCTTCTAGCACACAGACCACAGTGATCAGCGAAAATATCACGTCAAGCGGATTGGCCATGCCACCACGTGAGGTCACAATGTCTTGATATTCGTAGATCAAATAGCTCATACCGGACAAAGACAATAAAAACCAAATCCAGTCATACCAAGCGACGCGACTGCGACTGCTATTTTTACTGGCGGGGAAAATCAAGAAAATTAAGGCAAAACCAACACCGACGTGTACAGAGCGCTGTAGCAATGCAGGCATCGGGTTAAAGGTAATATAAAGATGAAAAAGTGAATAGAGTATACAAATACCAGCAATGAAATACTTTACTGGTCCTTGCGTAATATGACGTGTGATTGACTCTCGGTCATATTTTTCCAGTACTGCTTTGTTGATCGCATCTGCATCAGCATCTTTATCAACATTGGCATCTGGCGTGGTATTCACGCTACCGTGATCCGTCACTTGGGAGTTCATGACACAAGTCCTTTTTAAATCTATCAATTAAACCATACGTCTTAGGCATGATCACCACTTCAGAATAATCTGGCACCCACTGATGAATCAAAAAACGGTGACCAGTATAATCGATCTCGCCTTTGGTCAGTCTAGAGACTACCCAATTTAGGCTAGGTAGTTTTTCATTGACTTGATAACCCAGATAGCCAGGTTTTTGTATGGGTGCAAGGGGTTCGGTCGAAGGCGTACCAGCACCAAATGCTTCAAAGTATGTGGTGGTGAGGAGTAGCATAGCGTCTTCTGTGCTGCTTTTTTCTATGCGTTGGTACTGCTCTTCCCACCACTGCTTTTCTACAGAATGTATCCAGCGCAGCTGAAAGTCAGGGTCAGTGAAATAACATACCTTGTCGTCGCTACCCTCTATTGCAACGCGAACCTCGACCACAGACTGACGCGCGACACCTATCCATAGGGTCAAAAAAACCAGCGCTGCAATACATGCTGCGCCAGTCGATAACCATAATAAATTATTTGGCTGCTTGTTCGTCATAGTACTTTTTAGCGCCAGGATGAATTGGAGCGACCATACCTTCACTAGCCGTCTCTAGACTGATATCGTTGGCTGCTTGGTGTGCTGTTTTTAGACCGTCCAGATTATCAAATAACGCCTTAGTCAATTTGTAGCCATCAGATTCAGACAGATCAGAGCTCACCAATAGCGCATTCATGATTGCGGCAGTTGGAATCGCAGCATCATTGCCATACGTTCCAGCAGGAATCTCAAAGGTTTTGAAGTAAGGCTTGGTTGCAATGATTTCTTTTAGCTTGTCTTGATCGATAGTAACCAACTGCAAATCTAAACCTTGCTCTAGCTCCATAAGCGATGAGTTTGGCAGACCACTACTAAAGAATGCGGCTTCAATCTTGCCCGCTTTCATACCATCAGCTGCTTCAGCAAAGCCCAAGTAATCAACAGTGATGTCATCATAAGTGATGCCAAACCCTTCTAGTAGGGTTCGCGCATTGACTTCCGTACCAGAGCCTTGATCGCCAACGGCAATACGCTTGCCTCTCAAACCTTCAATATTTTTGATACCAGAGTCTTTTGTCGTCACGATTTGCACCACGTTCGGGTACAAGACTGCAATCTGCTGAATGTTGGTAATGGGCTTATCAAAGTTATTTTTGCCTTCGACCGCGTCCGTGACCACATCACTGAGCGCCAACACCATATCGACTTTGCCTTGCGTCAGTAGATTGACGTTTTCGACCGATGCGCCCGTGGTTTGTGTTTTTGAGTTGACCCCAAAGTTTTTTACATAGACTTCGGACAATGCAGTGCCGATGATGTTATAAGGGCCAGACGCACCGCCTGTGGCAATGGTTAGGAACTTAGTATCGAGTGTATCGGTAGCCGCATCAGCTGACGTACTATCCGCAGCAGCCGTCTCATTGCCTTCTGAGCTTGGCGATGAGCAGGCGGTTAAACCTAGCATGGCGCTTAATATCGCTGAAAAAAGTAAGGGAGATTTTAGAGAAGTGAGCATTGAGTTCATCCTTGAAATAATCGATTTAATACAATAAACGGCATTAATATATAGGTATTAATCCGTTACACCTGAGTAATGATATAGCAATTTTTGTTATAAATAAACCAAAGACTGTTTTCTCTTTTGCTTTCAATGCCTTATATTTCAGGCTTTTTGAGAAAATACTTGCATCTTTTATCATAGCCAAAACTTATATTGTTTCGCTATGTGAAACTTAGTTTCAACTTTATTTAAGCAAATTTCGATGCTGTTGTAAACCTTTATCACGGTTTATGTGCATGCATTACGCTGTATATAGTCAATCCACTATAAAAGCGTTACAGCGTTAACCTCGCTTGAAGTATGACATAGATATTAAGTTCTAGTAATATAGGTTTCAGTCTTGTCCAGTGTTCATCTTTGAGCATGGTGCGAGGCATAGCGAACGATATCTTTTTTGCCATCAATTTATACCCAATGTTCAACACTACTAAGATTATCTACGCCATTTTCGATTATTTTCATAATCCAGTATTCACTTTATAAAAAAATAAGGCCACGAATGGCCTTATTTTTTCAATAGCTACTTTTGATAATAAGGATAATCGCTATAGCCTATTTCCGTGCCTCCATACATTGTGGCTGGATCTACCTCATTGAGCGACCAATGATGAGCTATGCGCTCTGGTAAATCAGGATTAGCAATAAAAGGACGACCAAAAGCAAATAAATCACCATAACCTTTAGATAACATATTGAGCGATTTCTCTA
Organism: Psychrobacter sp. AntiMn-1; assembly: GCF_001854065.1. Taxonomy (NCBI): domain Bacteria; kingdom Pseudomonadati; phylum Pseudomonadota; class Gammaproteobacteria; order Moraxellales; family Moraxellaceae; genus Psychrobacter; species Psychrobacter sp. AntiMn-1. The sequence goes on from NZ_CP012969.1 coordinate 1,002,064, forward strand.
CAGTGTATTTTCCCGCATAAATAATACGTCCTGAAAACTCAGCTCTAACCGCTTGATAAAAGGGCTCTGGTAAATCAGGTGCATTATCCCAATCAGCTTCTGCAATGGACAAATAAGCGATGCCCGCTTTCTCAAGTACTTTAACCGCTTCAATATAAGTATGATGAGGATCTGATTCTACCAGCCCTAAGTACACACGATCCTCACCGGTACTAGCAAACAAAGGCGCAAAACGGACGCCTAAACGATCAGCACCGACCACATCACTCACAGCAGCAACCACTTCTTTTAGGAACCGCAAACGATTCTCTAGCGAGCCACCATACTGGTCATCACGTTTATTGCTATGCTCAGAGATAAACTGGTTCACTAAATAACCATTGGCACAGTGCAGCTCTACCCCATCAAAACCCGCTTCTAAGGCGTTGCGAGCGGCTTGAGCGTACATCGTTACCAACTCGCTCACCTCTTCTGTGCTCAGTGCCCGCGGCTCACTTGGATCAGCTAAAGCACCTTCGCCTGGACCTGTTTCAATGAATACTTTGACATTATCAGCAGTAATAGCAGAGGGCGCTACAGGCTGATTTTGGTTGGGTTGTAAGCTAGTATGAGACACACGGCCAACGTGCCATAGCTGAGCAAAGATAATACCGCCCTTGGCATGTACCGCTTGCGTGATTTTTTTCCAGCCTTCAATTTGTGCTTGCGTATGAATACCTGGCGTCCATGCATAACCTTGGCCTCTAGGTTCGATCTGTGTCCCCTCCGTCACCATAAAGCCTGCAGAAGCACGCTGGGCATAATAACTTGCCATTAAATCATTAGGAATATTGCCAGGTTGCGTGCTACGAGAGCGCGTCAATGGTGGCATCACAATACGATTTTTAAGCGTATAAGGCCCAAGTTTTACAGGCGAAAACAGTGCACTGGTATTAGGAATAGTTTGTTTCATGACATTCTCTTTTATAGCAAACAGATAGGCTTATTACTTGAAATTTATCCGTTGTTTTAAGGTTTGATTGATCACTTAAGTAATATGAGTAAGCATAAAGTTTTAGAGGTACAATTAGAAACAACGTTTTCTTGTTGAAGATACAATTATTAATGGTACAGATGATGAATGGTATAAATCGGCTTGATATCAAACAGCTCAGAGTGCTACAGGCATTGCTTGATCTAAAGAACCTATCAAAAGTTGCACGTAAAATGGGCTTAACCCAACAAGCTATCAGTGAGCAGCTGCGTAAGCTACGTGATCTATTTGATGATCGTCTGTTTATTCGTCAAGGAAATAGCATGGTGCCCACACCAAAAGCACTATCGATGCAGCAACCTATTAACGATATATTAAGACAGTTAGAGGTGCTCTTGGAGCCGGATGTGTTTATGCCGCAAACCTATAAAGGTGTTTTTACGATTAGTGTGACCGATTATGCGACGCAGGCATTATTACCGCAGTTGTTTAATCTAACGCGCCGTGAAGCGCCTAACTTAAAATTGATAGTGCGAGATTTTGCCTCAGACAATATCAATCAGCTTATTGCGGCAGGCGAACTTGATTTACTACTTACCTTTCCAGAGTTTATCCCTGATAATTTATCTTATGTCACTTTGTTTGAAGAACAACATTTATGCATTACAGGTTATAAAAACGAGTTCGCAACAAAGGTGTTAACACTGGCACAAATTGCAGCACACCCGCAGCTGGTGGTATCGCCTTCGCGTGCCAACTTGCGCGGTTCTCATGATCAGTGGTTTGCCGAAAAAGGGCTTAAGCGAAACATTGTGATGTCAGTGCCTAGCTTTTCAGCTGTGCCAGATATTTTGCATACCACTGACATGATTGCCTTTTATCCCGCGCGACTACTGCCAAACAGTAAAGTTAAAACGCTTAAAGTAGAAGCCCTACCGCCTACCTTTAAGATAATAGCCGCTTGGCATCCACGTACCAATGACAGTGGCATTCACCGCTGGCTAATCGAGCAATTACGAGATTTATAATGGATAGGAGTAGTTAGTATAGTCAATCCCACTTAAAAATGGCGTAGAGAATATTGATCACATTCATTTTTGTCGTTAAATGGTGCTAGCAAATATAGATTTCATTACCCTGTCACGTAACACAAAAAAATAAGGTAAAATGCTCGACCAATCAGCGCCTAGTAAAATAAAATCATAACGACGCCACCTAACTGATCGACATTTTTGAAATAACGATCCATAAAAAATATATAGTTGATCCAATTTAAGAGCGGTACAAGGCAATCGAGTGCAGATGTATCTGTCATACTTCAAGCAAGGTTAACGCTGTAACGCTTTTATAGTGGATTGACTATAGACCATTAAAACCTGTCAAGGAAGCTTATATGAGTAACACTCTCGATACCAGTAATGATAACATTCTCTCCTCCGACAACACTCACTACTTACACCACAACTTTTTTGAGCCAAGTGACAAAAATGTTGCCATCAGCGCGACGCTATTGATTGTGCATGGGATGGCAGAGCACAGTGGTCGCTATGCAGATTTTGCACAGTTCTTGGCGGACAATGGCATCGCTGTTGCAACCTATGATCATCTTGGTCATGGTCAAACCATCAAAACCGAAGCAGATTTAGGGTTTTTTGGTGAAGAGCATCCCGTGCAGTCGCTGTTAAAAGATGTGATTGTCATGGCAGATAGCCTAAAAGCACGTTACCCCGATGTACCGCATTTTGTGATGGGCCACTCCATGGGCTCGTTTATCGTGCGTAACGTACTTAAGCATCATGCGCATAATTTTGCAGGCGCAATATTGATGGGTTCAGCAGACGTCAATCCATTGACCAAAGTTTTGCTACCTATCAATAAAGTATTGGCAAAAGTAGCACCTAGACAGCCGAACTCAGTACTTGCCAATACCATGAATAAGGTATTGAACAGTCAACTAAAGGATCGCACCGCATCATCGAAGTTTGCTTGGTTGAGTGAAAATACTGCAAATATTGAAGCCTATGAAGCTGATCCAAAGACTGGTTTTGACTTTACCAATAATGGCTTTATGACATTGTTTACTTTGATGGATACTGGACTAAATAAAGGCTGGGCTACCACCATTGCCAAAAACTTCCCAATGCTATTTATCAGCGGTGAAGATGATCCTATTGGTAACATGGGACGCGGTATTCGCCGCGTGGTCAAACGCCTACATAAACAAAAATTTAACCACGTTGACATTCAACTGTATCCCAATATGCGCCATGAAGTATTACACGAGACAGACAATCAAACGGTTTACCAAGACATTTTAGCGTGGATAAAAAATACCACACCAGGCGCTTAAAGCACGATAAACAATTCATCTTGAGCAGTCTTGTGAGCGCTTCTTCTCGAGCACTGCCACAATGACATACTGAACTTGTTTGCTAAAAGTGGTCAAATTAGCGACAATATGGCAAGCAAGTTTTTTGGCCCAGTTATCTTGTACAATCGTCCATATTTTACAAGTATTGTATTTTAAGCCGGTCCGCCCAAGTTATGTCACTATAAATACGAGTCACCTCTCCCTTTTACTTATTTTAGGAATCTTTATGTCATTACAACAAACCATCGAACAAGCTTTTGAAAACCGCAACGAATACAGCCCAAGTAACATGCCACAAGACGTGCGTGATGCGATTGAGCAAGTACTTGAGCAGTTAGATAATGGCAGCCTACGCGTTGCCGAAAAGAAAGATGGCGAATGGGTCGTCAATCAGTGGGCCAAAAAAGCAGTACTACTATCGTTCCGTTTGAACGACAACTACGTTCAAGCAGCGGGCGAGCATGTGCAGTTCTATGACAAAGTGCCAACGAAATTTGCTAACTGGACTGAAGCACAGTTCAAAGAAGCAGGCGTCCGTGTGGTACCACCAGCCGTTGCTCGCAAAGGTTCATATATCGCAGCGGGTGCGGTATTGATGCCTTCTTATGTCAACATCGGTGCGTATGTCGATCAAGGCGCGATGGTCGATACGTGGGCGACCGTTGGCTCATGTGCGCAAATCGGCAAAAACGTGCATCTATCAGGCGGTGTTGGCATCGGTGGCGTATTAGAGCCATTACAAGCCAACCCAACCATCATCGAAGACAACTGCTTTATCGGTGCGCGCTCTGAAATCGTTGAAGGCGTGATCGTCGAAGAAGGCGCTGTCATCTCTATGGGTGTCTATATCGGTCAATCTACACGCATCTATGACCGTGAGACTGGCGAGATCCATCGCGGCCGTGTACCAGCGGGCTCTGTTGTCGTACCAGGTAGCTTGCCATCAGAAGACGGCACTCACAGCTTGTACGCTGCAATCATCGTGAAAAAGGTAGACGCACAAACGCGTGCTAAAACCGCTGTGAATGAGCTATTACGTTTAGATTAGTATTTTTAATATTTATAGCCTCGTACCCGAACGGTACGGACGTCGATAAATCATAGTTACTAAAGACGCTGAAGAAAACTTCAGCGTCTTTTTTGCACCCTAATGCAGAGCGTTGCGTTATAATCCGTTTTTTGGTTTTGTTTTATCCAAACATAAAACGACAAATACCACAGCCTGCCTTCTTCTTTATTATGATTGATTACCGCTCCATCGCCTTATCAACCTTTAACTGTATTTGACATATTATGAGTGAATCACTATTGCGCACCGCCGCTATCCCCGTCACTGACCCTGAAGCGGGGTTACGTTTGACTGAGATTTTCTATTCCTTGCAAGGTGAGGCCCTGACTTCTGGCTTGCCGACGATATTTGTACGTCTAACGGGCTGTCCGCTGCGCTGCGTCTACTGTGATACCGAATATGCCTTTACGGGCGGCGAGCGTCAGTCATTAGAAACCATCATAGACACGATCAAAAGCTATCCATGTAAGCGCATTTGCCTGACTGGCGGTGAGCCATTAGCACAGCCCAACGCGATTGAGTTGATGAAACGCTTGCTCAGCGATGGCTATGAGATATCCCTTGAGACAGCGGGCGCGCTCTCGGTGCAAAATGTACCACCAGCCGTCAGCAAAGTGATGGATCTCAAAACACCAAGCTCAGGCGAAGTGGACAAAAACTTATGGTCAAATCTCGATCATCTCACCGAGCACGATCAGATCAAGTTTGTCATCATGAACCGCACAGATTATGACTGGGCAAAAGAAAAATTAGTCGAGCATAAGTTAAATGAATTGGTCGGTACCGTTTGGTTTTCGCCGATGTTCAACGTGGCAGATGATGTCGATGAAACGCTCAGCCCTGAGGTGCCTGTGTTGGCAAGAGAGCTTGCTGAGTGGATGCTGGCAGATGCCTTGCCCGTTCGTTTTCAGCTGCAACTACACAAAATTATTTGGGCAGATGCTAAAGGCAAATAAAAAGACAAACCATACGCTAGTCACTGATAGAACATCCATTTAGAACAATAAATATAAATATAAATACAAATACAGGCACGTACTTTCAAGGAGGAAACATGATTCGGCTGATCTTGCTAGGACTACTGTCAGGTGCATTTTTTAGCTCAACCTTTGTATTAAATGAGCTGATGAGCGCTGCTGGTGGGCATTGGTTTTGGTCAGCGAGCTTGCGCTACGTATTTGTGCTACTACTACTGACGGCAATGATTGCTGTTCAACACGGTATGGGACGCATCAAAGAGCTTTGGGCGATTTTTCGTCAACATATAGGCTTCTGGTGCATTACTGGTAGTATTGGCTTCGGCGTGTTTTATACTGGCATCTGTTATGCAGGTGATCACGCCAGTGGTTGGGTCGTGGCGGCGACCTTTATGTTTACCGTCGTGACCAGTTTGCTTGTCTTACTGGCATTCGGACAACGCTTTGATAAAAAATTCATTTTTTATGCCCTGATTGTCTTCGTAGGCGTGGTACTGGTCAACGTTAGTGAAGGTTTGCACGCACCTAGTGATGCCAATGCCATACCACTGACGCAAATGCTACTGTATGGCGCGCTGCCAGCACTGATCGCGGCGTTTAGCTATCCTATTGGCAATCAGTTGGTTTGGCAGGCCTCTTACAATGCGAAACAGCATAAAGCTAGACACCAAGATAGGCATCAAGATAGTGAGCACCACTCGCAGCCGATGCGTGCCGAAACAGCGCTATTGGCCAGTGCCCACAATGCTACTGATACGCATAGCGCTGACCGTGATACTGCGAACAACTCCACACTGCAAACCCTGATCAGACGTATTCCTGTTATCGAGACGGATCTGTTACAGAACGCCTTTAACAAAGTGTGGTTGATGACCGTAGGGAGTTTGCCATTTTGGCTCGTTTTAGGCATCATGGTGCGCCCTGAGTTACCTGGCAGCGGTCAGGTATTCAATACCTTGCTGGTTGCTTTGTTATCAGGGGTGGCTGCGACCAGTCTGTTCTTGTATGCGCGTGAGCAGGCGGTAACTTCAAGTGAAGTGGCTGGTGTGGACTCAACCCAAGCCAGTGAAATCATTTTTGCCTTGATCGGAGGGATGATTTTGTTGGGCAATCCGCTACCGTCGGCAATGGGTTTGATCGGTATTGTACTGATTATCATCGGCTTGATACTGTTTGCAAAAGACGGCTAGACGACAATTTAACAATGGGCTGATTTTGTTTGGCTCATCTACAAGACACCCATTTAAAACGAGAATACCCATCATTTTTTATGATCAAGAATTGGCAATATAAGTATGGTTAATGATTTAATTTTTCCTGATATTCTATTATATTTATTGGACATGGTGGGTATCATCGCCTGCGCAATTGCAGGGACATTGCTCGCTCAGCACAAAGGCTTTGATATTGCTGGCTGCATCTTGGTTTCGATGGTCAATGCCATCGGCGGCGGTACGCTACGTGACATGGCACTAGATCGTCACCCACTATTTTGGATGACGGATCTCAACTATGTGATCGTCATTACCGTGACATCCCTTGTATTACAAATATTCTTTCATCTATATCACAAGATCGACAATGCGCTTAAGCTTTTCGATGCCATTGGTCTCGCGGCATTTAGCGTGATTGGCTTTAAGGTCGCATTGACCCAAGACATGTCACCTCTTATTGCTATCATGATGGGCGTCTGGACAGCCATTATTGGTGGGATGCTCCGTGATATTATCTGCAATGAGATACCATTAGTATTACAGCGTGAGATTTATATCACGGCCAGTATCGCAGGATCTGTAACGTATTTATGCATGCAGTATGTCGGTGTCAGCGCTGGTATCAATGAGTTTATTATGTTGTTTGTCATCTTTGCGGTACGCATGCTGGCGCTCAGATTCGACTGGCATTTGCCCTCTATCCGTTTGGTTGCTTAAATAGCTGATCAAAAATGCAATGCTTTTTGTACATAAAAGCTGACAATCATCAAAAATAGTGAGAATGGCTTATGTTGGCTATCGTATTAGATCCTGCTGTCCTAATCACGACTTTTGATCCGCGCTCTTTGATCTATTTTTTTGATATGATTGGGATTATCGCCTGTAGCGTTTCAGGGACGATACTAGCCAAGCATAAGAACTTTGATGTCTTTGGTTGCTTGCTGGTGTCTATTGTCACAGCCATCGGTGGCGGCACCGTACGCGATGTGATTTTGGATCGTCATCCGCTGTTTTGGATGGTAGATATGAGCTATCTGACACTCATTACGATCTCTTCCCTAGCCATGCAGATATTTTTTCATCCAAACTCAAGACGCGTTGATAAGTTTCTTAAGCTCTCCGATACCATCGGTCTATCTGCCTTTACGCTCATCGGTATCAAAGTCGCTGATAGTATGGGTACCAATGTGCCAGTGGCACTGTTGTTGGGGGTGATTACCATCATCGTTGGTGGCATCATTCGCGATATGATTTGTAATGAGATTCCACTGGTATTGCAGCAAGAGATTTATATCACTGCGGCGTTAACTGGGGGTATTCTATATTTTGCTCTAAAGAACTTAGGCGTTACCGATTGGGTTGCTGATATCTCTGCGATGAGTACGATTTTTACCTTGCGTATGCTGGCTATTCGTTATGATTGGCAGTTCCCCACTCTTGAGTGGAAATACTGACGTTAAGTCAAAAAGTAGCAAATGCTATCAGCACACTCAAACTTGACTGTACTGATAGCATTTAAGCCTTAACCTTGCTCTACCACAGCCAAGTCTTTTACCATCAGCTGTAAGCTTTGTTTGCCATTCCATTCATTGATATCTAGCTGAAATAGTAAATGCACTTTTTTGGCACGATAATCCCAAGCGTCATTATCAAAGTTAAAACAGATTGCCTCGATTGGATATTGGACGTCTGGATAACGCAGCGATAGTTTAAGATGCTTGTCTTTTAATATCTTAAAACTCAATACCTCAAACACACCGTCAAATATCGGCGGTGCAAATCCATGACCCCAAATGCTAGCATCTGCTAAATGTTCAGCAAACCACAAGCTAAAATCTCCCGCTTGCAAAGGTCCATCAGTGAATTTCTGCTCTGCAAACACGTCATCATCCATTTGTGCCATAACTTCGTTAAACGCGGCGACAAATGGCTCAAAATTACGACGCTTGAGGGTCAGACCTGCTGCCATCGCGTGACCGCCAAAATGACTGATGAGATCAGGCTGACGCTCAGCGACTTGCTCAATCGCATCACGAATATGCACGCCAGCAATTGACCGTGCTGATCCCTTAATCGCATCGTCTTCACCAGTCTGCTCCGTATCTGCTGGCGCAAAAACAATGCTAGGTAGATAATGACTTTCTTTTAAACGTCCAGCGACAATACCAATCACCCCTTGATGCCAATCATCCTGATACAGAACGATACTACGAGTGTCTGTATGGCTTGTCTTATGAGTAGTGGCGAATTGAGTATTAACTTCCTGAGTAATGTCATCGCCACTGTCGCTTGTATTTTCATCGACCTCAATATCAGTTTCAGTAGCCAATGTCTGTACAATACTATCTGCCTGCGCACGCATCTCGCCTTCTACATGACGGCGTGTACGGTTTAGTTGCTCAAGCTCTTGCGCCAAACGCTGGGCGGTGCTCCAGTCTTCGGTCAATAGGCACTCAATCCCGATACGCATATTATCCATACGTCCAGCCGCATTGATACGTGGCCCTAACACAAAGCCAAAATCCTGTGCGTGTAATTGCTTGGGGTCACGGCCTGCTTGCTCAAGTAACGCTAAAATACCCATACAACAGCGACCTTGACGAATAGCAGATAGCCCATGATGGACCAAGATACGATTGTTTTTATCGAGTACGCCGACATCTGCGATCGTACCAAGCGCTACCAAATCTAAATACTGACTAACCTGCACCGTAGACTTGCCAGCGTCGCGGCGCAGCTTTGCCAATCGTCCGAGCACATAAAACGCGACCCCTACCCCGACCAGTGCTTTACTGGTGAAATTGCAATCAAGCTGATTGGGATTGACGACGGCTTCAGCAGGTGGTGTTTCTTTGGTCGTGAGATGATGGTCAGTGATAATTACCGTAATACCATCCGCTTGGGCGCGCGCCACACCTTCATGACTGGAAATACCATTATCGACTGTCACGATCATGTCCGGCTGATAGGTTTCGATGCCCAATTCGACAATCTCTGGCGTTAGCCCATAACCATATTTAAAACGATCGGGCACCAAAAAATCGACGACTGCCCCCATCTTTGTGAGTGCGCGCATCATCAGCGCGGTACTGGTTGCGCCATCACAGTCAAAGTCACCAACGATCAGGATACGCTGACCGTCATCGATAGCGATGTCCAATAGACGCACGGCTTCAGTGATACCGTGCAGCATGTCAGCAGGCAACAGGCCAGACAAACCAGTCTCCAGCTCATCAGGTGCAGTGATACCTCGGCCTGCATATAAGCGAGCAAGCGTCAATGATTGTGCGGCAAGTGGTTGCAACGCGGCGGGCAACTCGTCAATGCGAGTGCTGGTATTACGGGGGGTTAAATTTAGCATGAGCGTATTTTACTGCCTTTAATGCAGGGTCACAACGACAATTTATAGCGTCTCTGTACACTAGCTAATATTGCATTTATTTACCAAAGATGTTGGCTTAAATGGTAACTTAGATTAACACATGAAGTGCAATACCAAATGCAAGGTGAAAAAAAGACCTAGATGCGCTAGCATCAAAGTTTTTATCCACCGACCAAAGTGAGATTGCAACCATGAGCTATACACATCTAAGCCTAGGTGAACGATACCAGATTTATGCCCTTAAAGGGGCAAAACATAGTATTAATTTTATAGCGAGGGTGTTAAACAGAAGTCCCAGTACCATATCAAGAGAGCTTAGGCGTAATAAAAGCCTACGAGGTTACCGAGCAAAGCATGCTAATAACAAGGCTTGTGACAGACGGGCTAACAACGCCACAACTATTGTGACTGACCTCTGGGCATGGGTGACAGACAAGCTTAAAGAGAACTGGAGTCCTGAGCAAATATCTGGCGTTCATGCTGGTATCAGTCATATGAGCATTTATCGCTATATTTGGCGTGATAAGAGGCAGGGCGGTACATTGTGGCAGTGTCTCAGACGTAAAGGAAAACCATACCGGCAGCGTCTAACCGCTGAGACTCGAGGCCGTATCAATGACAGAGTCTCGATTCATGAGCGCCCTTGTATTGTTGAAGAACGCTCACGTATTGGAGATTGGGAAGCGGATACCGTTATCGGTCAGCATCACAAGCAAGCGATTGTCACGCTCGTTGAACGTAAAACGGGGCTGCTGAAGATGAAGCGTGTGGGTCATAAAACAGCACAGCAAGTATCAGAGGCAATGATAGAACTCTTAGCGCCAGTGAGGTTGCAGGTTAAGACCATTACCTCTGACAATGGTAAAGAGTTTGCTCAGCATAAGAAGGTGAAACAAAAGCTCTTTAGCCCTTTCTTCTTTGCCGATGCTTATGCGTCATGGCAGCGAGGAACCAACGAGAATACCAATGGCCTTATCAGAGAGTACTTGCCTAAGGGTTGTGACTTTAGACAAGTCTCTGATAATGAAATACAGGACATTGAGAACAAACTAAACAACAGACCAAGAAAACGATTAGGGTTTAAAACGCCTATGCAGGCGTTCTATAATATTAATTAGCGTTGCACTTGGTGTGTTAATCTAAGTAATTTGGAAAAAGGATTTATTCAGTGAAAACGTATCGCATGTGGCTCTTCATTTACAAAAAGGATGCATAGTGACCGTAGTTTTCTGCATTTTGCTACAAAGCAATGATTGTATGGCGCCTATAAATTCATAGAATAGTAAACAACTGAGAGACTTGCTAATTATTGACGGTTACATCATCAATATTTTAACTATTTATAAGGATACTTTATGAAAACCACACCAGCTGCTGAAAAATTACCAAATACGATCGATCCTAGCTTAGATCTTGATAAAGTCAAAAAAGAATGCCTCGATATGGTAAAAAAACGCGCCAGAATATCTGCTGGTGTTGCCATCGTGCCTGTACCGTTCTTTGATGTGGCGGTTGATGCCGGCATGCTGACGCAATTGATTCCTGAGATTAGCGAACGTTTTGGTTTGATTGAAGACCGTCAGTCAGCAATCGATCTTCAGTCACGCGAAGTGCATTGGAGCGCTGTCAAAGATCGCACTGTAGATTTTGCAGGATTGATGGCAACACGTGGTATCGTTAAGAAAACCATTCAAGGTTTTGGTGGTCGTATTGCCGCCAAACAAGTCACCAAATTTGTCCCATTAGGCGGTCAACTGGTTGCTGCGACCATGGGTTATACGATTTTTAAGAAAATCGCTACTGACCATATCAACGAATGCTATAAGCTTGCAAAAGACATTCAGCAAAAAGAACATGGTAAAAATGTTTAATAAACATTAGGCAACGCTATATTTACAAAGCCAGCTATGAGATTTTTTAGCTGGCTTTTTTGTGAGTAAGCGCATTGTAGACTGTCTCAGGCGACGGGTTAATGATGCCATTACTATATTTTACTGATAATATAGCACTTTAGAGATTATCAAATACCTTAAAGGATTCACTTATGAAAAAACTTTTGGCATCGACCGTTATGCTGGCTACTGTCGCGCTAGCAGGCTGCACCACGACGGGTGCTACAAATGACGGCACAGGCACAGCAATTGGTACCGCAAATGAGATTGGCATGAATGTCTTTAAAGCGGCGATCGACAACCAATGCCGTAGCCAAATTGAAAAACAAACCGCTTGGCGTGTTGCAAGTGTCGCCATGACGGAAGCGCAGCAAGAGTCTGTTAAAAGTAACGTTTGTGGTTGCGTGAGTGAGCAAGCCCCGCAGCAAGTGACCATCGTTGAATTGGGTAATGCCGCTATCGATTCTCAGTATCGCGCTCAACTGGTCACTAGAGTTGTCGCCAAATCGCTTCAAAGCTGCTATGCCAGTTTTGTCAAATAGAGCACAATATTAATAAATAAAAAACGTCACGAAAAAAGGGGTACGCTACCAATAGCACTCCCCTTTTTTTGACGCTTTATACTATCTACCTACTTACTACCTACTTACGTTATCGCATTTGCCTAAAATTTGTTTGAATCAGCTGGGTTTTGGGATAGAGCAGCTGTAAAAGGCAATGTCTGGCTGCGCCGGAAATACTTAGAGGAGCCATCAATAATTTTATCCACCTCTTTTACTAATTCGGTAATAACATCATCATAAACACCATGATACAGCTCTTTTTCAAATGCGGTAAAAGGATGCTTGCGTGACGCTGAACCAACCTCAGTTACCCCTTCCTTGCTATAAAAAATATCTACACGCCCATCACTATTTAACACACAGTTTAGTTGACCACCTTCAAGCTCCATCTCTACCCGCTCAGGCATAAAAATATAATCGTCCACGTTGATAAGCTTTTTTTCTACTTCCCGCTTAAAAAACGACTTGATATCAAACATAAGTACTTCCCTAACTTTATAATTATAAAATACAAGAGCATGCCTACTTCTATTGCTGTAATAAAGCTTTTATGTATATGCTGAGTAGATCATGCTTTATGCGGCTATTCTATAAGATAGAGAGCGATTTTTTAAGGTGCGATATGTAAAACTGCGTTTGATTTTGGTAAAAATAAAGAGCTTGCCTCAAGTCTTATCATGACACTATCCTATTTATAGTGATTAAACCCAGCTTTGTTCACGAAATGATTTGAGCACCTCAACGAATACTGCCATCTCATCAGGTCTGCCAAGCGTTAGACGATTGAAACCTGTGATGGGCGCAAACTCGCGACCAACCGCAATACCATGCTCGTGCATTCTGTTGACATAGGTTTGTACGTCCCCCTTTACCTCATGAAATATAAAGCTGGCTTGTGAGGGTAGATATTGGTAAGCACCATAAACAATACGCCTAAATTGTGTCGATTCCAAAAACTCCGCTGCATATGGCAAACTACCGAACCCATCATGAGTCAATGCTTTGGAATGCTGTATGAATTATAAGATTGATACCGATATGGTAAGTGGCACTGGGTTCTATTCCAATCTTTGTCAGCGCCCTCTTATCGAATAGACCAAAAAAATGAGGTGCTCAGTGCGCACCCCATTTTTTATATTATTTAATACAGACAATCAGCTCAAATGTGCTTTAAGCTCCAGCACTTTATCGCGGGTCTTCGCCGCCTCTTCAAATTTCAAATCACGCGACATTTGCTGCATTTGCTTCTCAAGACGTTTGATTTCTTTGGCCAATAAATCAGGACTATGCAAGATATTGATATCGACATCAGGCAAATTGCTCTTGACTGGGATAGCCTGATTGTCATTGGCATCTAGGCTTTCGCCTGTATCAATCTTATCAGTGATGCTACGGCGCGCGCCTTTTGGCGTAATATTATGCTCAAGGTTAAAAGCAATCTGTTTGTCGCGGCGACGTTCTGTCTCATCTATCGCCTTTTGCATACTTGGAGTAATGCTATCTGCATAGAGAATGGCCTTGCCGTTCAAATGACGTGCTGCACGACCAATGGTCTGAATAAGTGAACGCTCAGAACGCAAAAACCCTTCTTTATCTGCGTCGAATATCGCCACCAATGAGACCTCAGGCATATCCAAACCTTCGCGCAGCAAGTTAATGCCGACCAACACATCATACTTACCAGTACGTAGCTCATGAATGATCTCCATACGCTCTACCGTGTCGATATCTGAATGCAGATAAGCGACCTTGACACCATATTCTTTTAGATAGCTGGTCAAGTCCTCTGACATGCGCTTAGTCAGGGTGGTAATCAATACGCGCTCGTCTTTTTCACGGCGTTTGGTAATCTCAGACAGCACATCATCGACCTGTGTCAAGACCGGACGTATCTCGATCTCAGGATCAATCAGACCCGTTGGACGTACAACCTGCTCTACCACCTGCTCACTATGTTCAAGCTCATACAGCGCTGGCGTGGCACTGACATAAATGGTTTTGGGCTTAATGCGCTCCCATTCTTCAAACTTCATCGGGCGGTTGTTCATCGCACTTGGCAGACGAAAGCCATAGTTGACCAAGTTCTCTTTGCGTGATCTATCCCCTTTATACATTGCACCGATCTGAGAGACGGTCACGTGTGACTCGTCGATGAACAGCAGAGCATCTTCTGGAATGTAATCAAACAACGTCGGCGGCGCTTCCCCTGATGGACGACCAGAGAGATGCTGTGAGTAGTTTTCGATACCATTACAGTAGCCAAGCTGCTGAATCATCTCAAGATCATACTGGGTACGCTCTTTGAGACGCTGTGCTTCAATCAGCTTGTTGTTTTCGCGAAAATACTCCAAACGCGACTCAAGCTCAGCGCGTATGGTTTCACTGGCCGCTTCTAACTTATTGCGCGGCGTCACATAATGTGATTTTGGATAAATGGTAATACGCGGCACACTACGTACGGTCTTGCCCGTTAACGGATCAAACCACGTGATTTTCTCCACTTCATTGTCAAACAAATGCACACGTACCGCCAGTTGCTCAGACTCAGCAGGATAGATATCTAGCAGTTCACCACGCAAACGATAAGTACCACGGCCAAAATCTAACTCGTTACGGGTGTATTGCATTTCAACCAAACGCTTAATAGTTGCGGTACGGTCTATCTGATCACCAACCACCACATGCAATAGCATTTTTAAATAACTTTCTGGATCACCCAAGCCATAAATACACGATACCGATGCAACGATAATCGCATCACGACGCTCAAGTAGTGCACGAGTGGCAGACAAACGCATCTGATCAATGTGATCATTGATGGCGCTGTCCTTTTCGATAAAGGTATCGCTAGCAGCGACATAGGCCTCTGGCTGATAGTAGTCATAATAACTGACAAAATACTCAACCGCATTGTTTGGGAAAAACGACTTAAACTCGCCATATAGCTGCGCGGCAAGGGTCTTATTATGCGCCATGATGATGGTTGGGCGCTGACATTCAGAGATGACCTTAGCCATGGTATAAGTTTTACCAGAGCCCGTCACACCTAGCAATAGCTGTTCATCCATACCAGAGTCAATACCTTTGACCAGCTTTTCGATGGCTTGCGGCTGATCGCCTGCTGGCTCAAAATCGGTGACCATCTCAAAGGCACGGCTGGATATTTTCGTTCCAGACGCATTGACACCACTGATTTCAGCTTCGCCTTGGAGCTGAGCGGCCAATTGGTTTAACTGACGCGATGAGCGCGGTTCAGGCATTCTCATAGTAATTTTCTTCTTATTAAAGTTTATAACAATATGGAGTCTGAGCAGCGGTTTTTAAAGGCTTTTTAACGGATAATGACGAGTCTTATCTTATACATATTGCCATATCGCGCTACACAAAATATAAGTCTGTAAAGATACTATTTATCGATAAATAAACCTGCCGTTGTTATAAAAAACGCACATAGACTTTGATAAATTTACAAAGATTTTCACGGTTAACAAACCCGTTACACGACCACCTAACAAAGCCTAACACTGAGGGGTTCCAACATCGATTCAAGCTGCTATTATCGATCATGAATTAACAAGCAGGTGACTTATCAGCCGGCAGATAGAGATATTTCTGATATTTATTTTGGATTGATTGTCATCAGGTAAGAGTAAAAGACTAATAACAATACATTGAGATTTTCATTCAATATAATAATTTTAAATAAATAACGGAGTAAAATATGAGAGAACGTTACGCAAGTGGAATTTCAGACGATACCGCAAAAAAAATGATTGATTTGCTAAATGCTAACTTAGCAAACGTGATTGATCTAACCCTAGATGGCAAACAGTGTCATTGGAACCTACAAGGTACTGGTTTCATCGGTGTGCATCAGTTGTTAGACGAAACGTCAGATCGTATCCTTGAAGTATCAGATACTATTGCTGAGCGTATTGTGATTTTGGGTGGTCAACCAAACGGTCTGGCAAGTCGTGTGGTAAAAGAGTCTATTCTAGATGACTACCCAACTGATATTACTGAAGTAGATCAACACGTACGCGAGCTAACTAGCCGCTACAAAAAAGTAGCAGAGACATTAAGAGAAGCTATTGCTACTGCTGGCGACGCTGGTGATGAAGATACCGCTGACCTATTCACTGAAGCTAGTCGCATCGTCGATAAAGATGCTTGGTTCATCGGTGCGAATGCGCCAAAGAAATAAGTATCCGTGAATTAATGGGTATTTTAGACTCATAATTGCGAATAAAAAAAGCCGTCATTATTGACGGCTTTTTTGTGCCTTACACTTTTTTGTGTCTTACACAATGAATGACGTATCGAATATTTAACAATCTACCTGCTGCCAATAAATCCGTCCACTGTATTCTCTTTTATTGACTTGCTTTATAGCTCAAATATCTTCTAATTTCAGAATATCAGCATTCGGTGCCGATAGTGTCAAAATTGCCTCTTGGAATACAGGGTTATCTCGGAACAAGTTTTCAATCTCCTCAAACTTTTGAGCGACATGTTCTTCTTTCTGATTGCCTGCGATATCCACTGCGGCGACCATAAAGATCTTTTTAGGACCAACCCACTCTAGGTGTAGATAGGACACACTATCGATATCTGGATGATTGAGCAGTTCGCTCAACACATACTCGTGCATACGGTCAGTGACTCTATACCCCACCAAAAAATCACGGTTACGGCTAATCAAAAATATCGCGACCACCCCCAGTAATAAGCCTACAATGATAGAACCAAGCGCATCCCAATAAGCCTCTCCAGTATAGGCATGCATGCCCATAGCGGCGGCGGCAACCACCAAGCCAATAACGGCAGCTAAATCCTCAAAAAACACACCACGCAAAGTCGGATTAGAGGTATCTACCACATAGCCAAGCGCACTCACATCTAATGCTTCGCCGTGCTTTTTACTCTGTCTATAAGCCTGAACCAGCGAAAACCCCTCAAGCACAAAGGCGACTGCTAAAACGATAAAAGCAATCGTATAATTGGTCTCAGATTCAGTAGCGTTCCACTCCTTAATACCCGTATAAATAGACACAATCGAGCCTGCCGTAAATACACCAAAAGCAGCAATCATTGACCAGACATAGGATTCTTTGCCATAGCCTAATGGATGGCTCTTATCAGCAGGTTTAACAGATTTTTTTTCGGCGACAATGAGCAACGTACCATTGCACGCATCCGCCCATGAATGAGCTGCTTCAGCAATCATGGAAGCAGATCCTGTCAAAAAGGCAGCCACGGTTTTTGCAATCGCGATAATGACATTGGCACCAACGGCAATCAACACCGTAATGAGCGAGCCTGAGTGCTCATCGTTGGTTTCAGGACTTTGGTTAAGGGTATGCTTTAATTTAGGATCATTGAAGGTTGTCAGGTTGCCACCTCCACGCGCACGATGACTCGGCACTTTAGAAGAAGCTGACGAATGATGTTGGGGATTACCAACGGATGGCTTTAGACTCATACTAAACTCACTGGAATAACATGTTGATAGTGAATATATTCACCATGGACGAATGGCTTGAAATACCTATCAGCTTAAAGTAAGCGCTTTACAATATCAGTGTCTTTTTAGTGAGTCGTTGTAGCGTAAGGCCGTTATATCATCAACATCTGATAACCAGATCTAGTGACTCTATTTGGCAATATCTTCAGGCTCGCCAAAATTTTGATTCAAGCTTTCAATATCACAACTGGGACGATGTGCGCTTTCCATACGCAGTTTTTTTCGCTCTATCGCTGCATCTGCTCGGCATTGCTGTAATTTATTTTTGATGACAAGCGGAGGGACAGGAGTTGGCTTGCCATTATCATCGATAGCAACCATTGTAAAATAGCAGCTATTGGTATGGCGCACGGTACGAGCACGCACATCTTCTGCCTCAACACGAATGCCAATCTCCATTGAGGTATTTCCCACATGATTGACACTGGCTGCAAAGGTTACTAATTCGCCCACATAAATAGGCTCACGAAACATAACTTGGTCCACGGACAATGTCACGACATAGCTACCACTATAACGACTGGCACAAGCGTAAGCGACCTGATCGAGCATCTTTAGCAAATCACCGCCATGGACATTACCGATAAAATTTGCCATATCAGGCGTCATCAATATCGACATATATAGTTCATGATTCAGTGGGGCTTTTTTGGCAGTCGAGCTGGTATTGTATTGCGGCATAACGTTCCTTAAATGGTTTGACACTTATTTGTTGTGCCTACCATTTATACAGTAGGACACCAAATAGCGCAAACAGCCCTATGTCTCTAATCGGTCTAGGTTATGTAAATCAAAGCTATATAGGGCCAGCTTTTATGAATAAGGGCGATCTTGGTTAGCTCAACCAATGAAAACGATAAGCCAGCCAAGCGACAATCGCGCTGACTGACCCCGTTAAAACACCGCCCCATACAAAGTCAACGAGCGCTGTATCTAGCGTAAAGCCCTTATATAGTGCCAAGTTAGTAAAGTCATATGTACCGTAGGCCATTAGACCAATCAAACCACCAAGTAAGAAAATATGACCAACTGATGCACCTGCTTTGATTTGTGGATATAGAATCAATATGCAGAGTGCCAAGATATAAAACATATAAAAGATACCAGCTGCCATCATGTTAGGCTCATCCGCCAATAGATGACCGATGCGCGACTCATAAAAAGCCCCTTTCATGGTCGTCAGCCAAACAGCATCCACTCCTAGAAAGATAACCACCGCGGCAAGATAAATAAAAACGTAACCCATGATAATACCCCTTATAAAATGAATAAAAACGGATAAAACTTATAATGTCAGTCGTGGCTGAATAAAATCTAAAAATGCTAAAATACGCGATGATACGGCACTGTTTTTGTAATAGACCGCCTGTATGGATTCGCGATTGTTTGGTGTTACTATAGCCTCAGGCAACACCTCAACCAATCGTCCAGATTTCAAATCGTCACCAATCATAAAATTTGACAGTAAAGCGATACCTTGATGATTTAAACACAGCTGACGCAAAGTCTCGCCGCTACTGCCAGTCATATGAAAGTTCAGTTTCACTGGTGTTTTTAGTGGCCAGCTATTTAGCTTTGACGCATCGTTAAAGCCAATTAATTTATGAGTGCTTAAATCATTAATATGAGCTACTTCATTATGCTGATATAAATATTCAGGACTGACTACTAGCCGCAGCTGACTTTTACCCAATAGACGCGCATGCAAGTTTGAGTCTTTTAAATCGCCAATTCTGATAGCCAGATCCGTCTTATGCTCAAGCAAGTCGATGATATTGTCATGCGAGGTCAAATCAAGCGTAATATGCGGATACTGCTGCACAAACTCACCAACCAAAGGCGTCAGCTGATGCAATACAAACGGACTCGCAGCGTCAATTCGTAGATGCCCACTCGGCGCTTGTTTTAACAGCTTAATTGCCTCTTCACCGGTATATAACGTATTTAAACTCTCACGCGCATATCTAATAAAGACATGTCCTTCCTCCGTCAGCTCTAAGCGCCGTGTCGTTCTATTTAATAGCGTGCATTGCAGCGTATCTTCGAGTCTGGACACCGCACGAGACACTTTAGCGACTTGCTGATTCAGCAAGTTGGCAGCGCCAGTAAAACTGCCCGTATCCACTACGGTCAAAAATATCTCTATATCTTCTGTTTTAGCATGTCCCATCATCATGATGACCTTTACAAAATTAACAAAGGTATTTTGTCATTTGTGCTGTTTTTTGCAAACTATAAATCGGTCAAACTACGCGCATTATTTAATTATTAGGATGTCGTTATGCCACTCGCTTTATGGGCGCTTACTCTAAGCGCATTTGCAATTGGGACAACCGAATTTGTCATTGTTGGATTGGTACCAACTATTGCCACCGATTTGGGCGTGAGCTTGCCTTCAGCAGGGTTGCTCGTCAGCCTATATGCCGTTGGTGTCGCTATCGGTGCCCCTATCCTTACTGCACTCACTGGTCGCTGGAATCGTAAAATAGTACTGATGAGCCTAATGGGTCTGTTTGTCATCGGCAACTTGCTGGCTTGGCAAGCACCCAGTTATGAAACCTTAATACTTGCCCGTATCTTGACTGGTCTGGCACATGGTGTGTTTTTCTCTATTGGTTCCATGATAGCTACTAGCCTTGTCAGTAAAGAAAAAGAAGCCAGTGCAATTGCCATTATGTTTGCCGGACTCACTGTGGCGCTCGTCACTGGCGTCCCCCTTGGTACATGGATTGGACAGCATTTCGGTTGGCGCGCTACGTTTTTGGTCGTCTCAGCACTGGGTTTAATCGCTTTAATTGGTAGCGCGATATTAGTACCAAAAAACCTAAAAAAATCTATCCCTGCAACCTTCAAAGAGCAATTACAAGTCATTGTAAAACCGCAATTACTACTGGTCTATTTAATGACTATTCTCGGCTATGGCGGTACGTTTACGGCATTTACCTACCTAGCACCTATCTTAGAACAACAAACCAAATTTGCGCCATCAGCCATCGGTATTATCATGCTCGTATATGGCGTGTCCGTTGCTATCGGTAATATCTGGGGCGGCAAACTTGCAGATAAACGTGGCCCTATTAGTGCGCTTAGCATTATATTTAGCGCCTTAAGCATTATTCTTTTATTATTCACCTTTACTATGCAATCCAAGATCGCTGCTGTACTCACTATTTTGGTATGGGGTGCGTTTGCCTTTGGTAATGTACCGGGCCTACAAATCTACGTGGTCAAACAAGCTGAAAAATATACACCGAACGCTGTCGATGTCGCTTCTGGATTGAACATTGCTGCATTTAATATCGGTATTGCACTGGGCTCAGTCATCGGTGGTAGCGTGGTTGAAAATATGTCACTGCAAGATACAGCTTGGATCGGTGCTGTTATCTCTTTAATGGCATTAGCGGTAACACGCTATTCAGGTCTACTTGATAAGCGTGCCCTGCAAACATCATAGAACCTTTCAATGTAAAACTTTTCAATATACAACCTCTCAACATAAGGGTCTCAAACTGTCTATACAGTATGAGACCATATAAGTGTTATGAAAAAGCCGTATCTATATCACTTAACTTATACTGTCGCTGTGTTTGCCATATCTGCGTCATTAAAGGCCGTCTCATCGTTCGAAACCGTTTCGTTTTTTAAGACCGCACTTGGTAAATCGGAAAAATGCAGCGTGTCAATATTGTTAGGCTTCACCGCAGTGACTTGAACCACACCGATGGTACGCTCCAAGAATCCCCCTTCGCAGTAACAGAAATAAAACGCCCATAGGCGGATAAAGGCATCGTCATAGCCAAGCGCCTGAATCTCTGCACGCTGTGCCATAAATGCAGCACGCCAATCACGCAGCGTGTATGCATAATCAAAGCCATAATCATGTAGTTGCTTGATGACCATGTCCGTCTGCTCAGTAAACTGTGTCGTCAGCTCTTGATTGGATAGCAGACAGCCCCCTGGAAAAATATGCGTTTGGATAAAATCGACCGAATCGATATAGTCTTGATAATTCTGATCATTAAAAGTGATGGCCTGCAATACCATAAGACCTGTCGGTTTGAGCAAGCTATTACATTTAGCAAAGAACGTCGGTAAGTACTCATGTCCCACCGCCTCAATCATCTCGATACTGACTAGCTTGTCATATTGACCTGTCAACTCGCGGTAATCTTGTTTGAGTAGCGTGATCTTATCAGACAATCCTGCCGCTTCGACTCGTCGCTTCGCTTCATCATACTGAGCATCAGAGATAGTCGTGGTGGTCACATGGCAGCCATAATGAGTAGCTGCATAAATCGCAAAACCACCCCAGCCTGTACCAATCTCAATGACACTATCATCAGCACTCAGCTGTAAACGTTGGCATATGAGCGACAGTTTGTGCTGCTGAGCATCGCTAAGCGTCACGTCAGGCGTAGGATAGACTGCCGATGAGTACATCATCGTATCATCCAAAAAACGCTGATACATATCATTGCCCAAGTCATAATGCGCTAGGATATTGGATTTAGAACCAGATTTGTCATTACTACGTAGCTGATGCTTTGCTTTCTCAAATGCTTTACTAACGCCCGCAAAACGATTTTCTAATTTATTAAGCACTTCCAAATTACGCGCCGCCAAACGGATCAGGCCCGTCAAATCATCCGTGTCCCATTCGCCATCGATATACCTGTCTGCCAAAGCGATAGAGCCACCAAGCAGCAGTTGACGATAAACCGCACTATCATGAATCTCTAACGTGACGTTTAGAGAATGTCGACCTACTGCTGAACTACTTGCTACCTGAGGAGTGACTTTGCCAAAGCTAGTTGTCTTTGCTGTTTGCTCACCAAAGGTCTCAATCAAAGTAAGACTGCCAAACTGGATATGCTGTAATGCGCGAAATATAAGCTTTCTAGCTAAATGATTCATCCCATCGCTGACGGGTTGTAGTACGGCACTTTCGTTAACCACTTTACTCATGCGAGCGGTTAATTTCTCTAATTTTGTCACTGGTGCTCGGTCGGTCGGTCGTACTGACATCGTATGGTTGTCCTTGTCTAGGTTCTTTTGTTTTGAAATTGACTATATAAAATGTGTTGCTGATTTTTGGATTTCTAGATTATCAATCGTTTAAAGTTTCGCTTTTTAAAGAGGCAGATGTTTTCTGATTACTGTCGGCTAGCTTTTCATCATAATTGATATAAGGCACCTTTTTGATCGCATAGAGTTTAAAGGCTTGCCCATAAATACGCGCTAACGAGGTCATGTTCATCAGTGGGTTTTTTCGTAAGCTATTGCGAACGGTGGTTTCTGTCAGCGGCACCCCTGATATCTTTATACCCGTTTTTAGGACCTCCCCACGCTCATCACTGATATCAATAGCGATACGAACTTGCAAGCCTGTGCTTGACTGCTTATCTACCGTATGTTGTTGTGTACGTTTTACCGTCACCTGCCAGCGGTATAGCTGATCGATAGGATTAAAAGGTGACACATGAAAGTCCTTGTCATGACAAAACTCAGTCTCCTCTCCTTCTAACAAAAACCCATAGTAATGACGCTTGTCCCATGGTGTATTGGATACTTCAGCCAATAAGTGCGTCGGCGTCTGCTGCTCATTAAACCCTAGGTAAAAATTGACTGGGCTAAAATACATACCTGCATTACGGCATACGAGTAATCCCAACATATCTCCTGTAGGACTGCTACCTGCATGTTTGATAAATGCTTGGCTCAGACGCTGCTCTAGTGCTTGATTAGACGGTAGGTCATTATCAATATCTTCGTTGCTATTTATGCTCTCATTGTCACTTATGCTCTCATTGTCACTTATGCTCTCATTGTCACTTATGCTCTCATTGTCATTTAGGCTTTCATTGTCATTTAGGCTTTCATTACTACTTAGGCTATTGAAACCCTCTAGATAATCATTAGGGCAAAATTGTTGTAGCGCCTTTGTCTTAGCTGAAAATAAAGGCAATCCCTTTGCCAGTAACTTCTTTGGTAATATCTTGCTCAGGTGTGACTCGCCTAAAACCTTATGCTCACCAAAAGCTGCCGTGTTTACTTCTGGCAGTGCCTGTCCTGCCGCCAATGCACTGATATTGATGCCCCAATAGCGATACGGATAAACAAAATTATTCACACTAGGTAGCAAACGGCTATGCCATGTCGTGCCCTCAAGCAATTGATGCGCTAATGCAGTAGTATCACAAGCTAGCTCATGACGTAACATATCATTAGTAGGTTTGGTGGACACGGTCATAGACACTCTCTTCGGTAAAGGCACATGATGATAGAAAAATTTGCAATATTGCTCGCAAGGCTATTTGGCTTTACGGCGAGCAAATAAACCACGTTTTTTATTTTGATTATTATCATCAGCCGCACTCTGTAAGCGCTCAGCATACTCAACCAGCTCCTGGTTGGTGGTCGCAGTGTTAATCTGACGCTTATCAAGGGTGCGTGCCTTTGTGTCAGCTTTTACTGGCAAGTCTTTATAACGAAACGGCGTATGTACGCTATCCGCAGCAGGCAAATGCGCTGGATCAACCTCGTCTTTTATATCGATATCATGGCCGAGCGCCTGACACACACGTAGACCGCTGCGTACGCCATCTTCATGAAAGCCATTAAACCAATATGCCCCGCAAAAATGCGTATGCAACCCTGTGCCAGAGATACTTGACCATTTGGTTTGCGCCTCAATCATTTTTAGATCGAACACTGGATGGCTATAATCAATGCTTTTGACGATTTGCTGATCATCGACTTCATGGTTAAGCGTAACCAAATAATTATGCTTCTTGGTCAGACGTTGCAAGATATTCATATGATACGTTAGCACGGGTTTTGCAGGTGCTTGTGTATTTACGCTAGCTTGATTCTTGTCTGTCACATTGTCTGAAGTCTTTCTATCAATAAGGTAGTTCCAGCTTGCCCATGCCAGTGGCTTCTTGGGCAAGACGCTCGTATCGGTATGCAATATCACCGTGTTTTTGGTGAAGCGGAAGTGACTCAGCACCTCAGTTTCAGTGGTACTGGCATCTGTTAGAATTTTCAGTGCGGTGTCTGCATGACAGGCAAAAACAACCTCATCAAATACAAGGTTCTCGCTGTTGTTGGCATCACCTTTGTTCTGAACCGTCAACAGCACTTGCTCACCATCACGTGTCACAGACTGTACTGGACTATTGACTCGCACTTTGCCACCTGCTTTGATAAAGCGTGGAATCAACTTATTAACGTATTGTTTTGAGCCGCCTTTGACCGTGAACCACTGCGGACGATTGACCACATCGAGCAAGCCATGATTGTCAAAAAATTGCGCAAAAAACACCAGTGGGAAATCTTGCACTTCATCCAGACTGGTTGACCAAATGGCTGAGACCATTGGCAGCAGATAGTTATCAGTAAATAGCTGACCATAGTTTTTTTGAGCCAAGTAATTACCTAGCGTCTGCTCAGTAAATCCGCTAATGTCTTGCCCCGCAGCACGCGCACTATCATACTCTTGACGGAGCTGCTTGATGTGCTTATTAAACTGCAAGATATCTTTGATAAACTGCCAGAACTTCGGATTGAGTACGTTTTTGCGCTGCGATAATAAGGTGTTGAGCGTATGCCCATTGTATTCAAAACGACGTGCGGTATTTTTGACCGAAAAGCTCATATCCGTCGCCTGAAATGGCACTTGCAGATCGTGGAGCAAACGGAAGAAATTGGGATAAGTACGCTCATTAAAAACAATAAAACCGGTGTCTATGGCGCTGCTCTCTACGTTACTAGTCTTTGCTTTTTTGCCGTCCTGTAGTGCCACATCAATGGTATTTACATGCCCGCCGATATAATCATTGGCCTCAAAAACGGTCACCTCATGTTGCGCGCCTAGGTAATGCGCACAGGTCAGCCCTGACACACCGGAGCCAATAATGGCGATACGTTTTTGTGCTCTCTGATGGTCAGCATTTTTGGCATGATTGCTCTTATCAGTATTTTGATTGTCAGTTTTTTGGCTAATTGCACGCTTGAAACGAATAAACGGCATAAAAGCATTCCCTTCTATATTTTTGCTGTTTTTATAGTGGATAATAGGTTTGTTAATAATGATGAATTACTTTTTATTGAGCTTTTCACTGACTTGCTGCCAGACCAAGTCAGGTAGTGTGCCCAATGCTTTTAGTGGCATCGTTAGTTTTTTGGGAAACTCAATAACCTCATGACCGCTTTCTATGCCATCACGGATGGCTTGACTGGCCTGCTTTGGCGTCTGGATAAACGGCATAGGGAAATCATTTTGCTCAGTCATTGGCGTTTCAACAAAACCCGGTACGACCAAGCTCACCGATACATCGTGTGGTGCGAGGCTAATCTGTAATGTTTTCATCAGATAATGGATAGCAGCTTTTGAGCTACCATAAGCTTCAGCACGCGCAAACGGCACATAAGCAGACGCTGAACCGATACCGACTAGGCGACCTTTAGACGCAATGAGCTTTGGCAATACGCCTTCGATGGCATGAGACAACGTGCCCATATTGACTGACATCACTTTCATAAATACTTCGCTATCGAAGTTTGGCATATCTAAATACTCACACATGCCAGCACCGCAAATCGCCAAATCAATGGTGTCGACTTTTTCAAACGCTGCAATGACTTTGTCACGATCCATGAGATCCAAATCAATCGTCTCTGCGCCGAGCGATTTTAGCTCAGCCAGCGCCTCGTCATCACGGCCGACAGCATACACGGTATGGCCCTCTAGCAGATAATCCTTGGTCAATTGATTGCCAATACCGGAGGTCGCACCAGTAATAAGAATGTGTTGTTTTTCAGCAGAATCTGTCATCGTGAATATCCTTTTTAAATGTTCTTATAATATGAAAAGCGTATCGCTCAACAAAGAGCTGAATAGAGCTGTCTTTAAATTCGGATGCAAGCTTTCATCTGAGCGTATTTGTGCTCTGTTATATGGCTTGTTTTTATTAACCTATACGCCATCTTATTTAACAAACCTAAATAATTATAGTGGTCGGCTATAGGTTTATTGTTGTGTCTTCGCAATTGCCACAACAAAAGCATCTTAACTTTGCTGTGGTCTTCATATTTATACAGTGAGTCATGCTAAAAGACAGTCCGCAATGTTTTGTTATCGGGGTAATAAGACAGCGCTATATCAGCATGCTACAATATTAAAATAGCCGCGCAGACATGGATGAGCGTCTCATTTATGATCGAATTGTGGCTATCTTCACGACAAGATGAGGTGATTGTCTAAACTGCCCGATATCTTGTCCTGATAGTGATAAAAGCGTTATATAATTAATATCGATTTTTACCAATCCCACTCCCATATAAAAAAGGATCTCTCATGAGCGAGTTGCAACTGTCTGACCGCGTCAATAGCATCAAACCCTCTCCTACGCTAGCGATTACTAATAAAGCAAAAGAACTAAAAGCAGCTGGCAAAGACATTATCGGTTTGGGTGCAGGCGAGCCTGATTTTGATACCCCTGACCACATCAAAAAAGCAGCAATCGATGCCATCAATAATGGCTTCACCAAATACACCGCTGTTGATGGTACGCCAGAGCTAAAAACCGCCATCATAGAGAAATTCAAGCGTGACAATGACATCAGCTACGAGCCAAACGAAATCCTAGTATCGGTCGGTGGTAAGCAGTCATTCTTTAACCTTGCCCAAGCGTTTATCAATCCTGGCGACGAAGTCATCATCCCAGCACCATACTGGGTGAGCTATCCTGATATGGTTATCATCGCAGAAGGCGTACCAGTCATCGTAAAATGCCCCGCTGAGCAAGATTTCAAAATCACCGCTGAGCAGCTAGAAGACGCCATCACTGAAAAAACCAAACTGTTGGTATTGAACAGCCCTTCTAACCCGACTGGTATGATTTATACCTTGGATGAGCTAAAAGCCATCGCTGAAGTATTGAAAAAGCATCCACACGTGTATGTGGCATCAGACGACATGTACGAGCACATCCGCTGGACGGGTGATAAGTTCTACAATATCCTCAATGCCGCGCCTGAGCTAAAAGACCGTGCCATTATCCTAAACGGTGTGTCTAAAGCCTATGCGATGACAGGCTGGCGTATTGGCTATGCTGGTGGCCCTGCCAAACTCATCGGCGCGATGAAAAAAGTACAGTCACAGTCTACTTCATGCCCAACCTCCATCAGCCAAGTGGCTGCAGAAGCAGCCATCAGTGGCGATCAGAGCGTACTTGAGCCAATGGTAGCGGCATTTGAGAAGCGCTGCGACCTAGTCGTTAATGGTCTAAACGCCATCAAAGGGATCACTTGCTTGCGCCCTGACGGTGCGTTCTACGTGTATCCTGAAATCAAGCCACTCATCAAAGCCGCTGGCCTATCATCATGTACTGAGTTTTCAGCATGGTTACTAGAAAAAGTCGGTGTCGCGGTCGTACCTGGTGATGCTTTCGGTCTTGGTGGCTATATGCGTATCTCTTACGCGACTGATGAAGCCACATTGCAAGATGCCTTGTCACGTATCGAAAAAGCCATTGCTGACTTGGACGTTGCCGAATAAGTCACAAAGCATCGTTAGCCTTACAAGTGCTTTAACAAAAAAGACGCCGCGTCGTTTCTATGCGGCGTCTTTTTTATGGTTGTTTTTGCTATTTATCCGTAAAAGCCCTCTCCCTCATCATTAAAGTGATATTTTTTACGAGTTATGAAAAAAAACGCTTGACGTATTTTTTATCTTTGCTAGAATACGCCCCACTTAGCAAGAACTCGTTAGAGACTTCTAAGGCTCGTTGTAAGCGATTAGTTACTTACAACCTATTCTCCAATAGCTCAGTTGGTAGAGCAACGGACTGTTAATCCGTGTGTCCCTGGTTCGAGCCCAGGTTGGAGAGCCACATTTTAGTAGTAAACCTTTTGAGTCACTATAGATTCAATTATGGCATTTGCCAAAACCCCCATCAGTTTGATGGGGGTTTTTTTATGGCTTGTATTTGAAAGCAACTCTGCACTGACTCTACTGTCTTAATTAGCTTGGCAGCATAGGCAGCCAAACAACCAAGGCCAAAAGCGTCACTAGTAACACAGGAGGCGTAATCAGCAGGCCTATTTTTATATATTGTCCCCAGCTAATTTTGTAGTTTTTTTCTGCCAATACATGCAACCATAATAACGTCGCAAGACTGCCAATCGGTGTAAACTTAGGGCCCAAATCGTTGCCGATTACATTGGCATAAATCATCAGTTCTCGCGTCGCAGCGGGCACTTGCGCCTGATCAATCGCAAGCGCACCGACCAAAGTCGCTGGCATATTGTTCATAATAGAGGCGACAATAGCAGATAAAAACCCAGTCCCTACTGTGGCAATGACTGCGCCCTGCCCTCCTAGCCAGTTAAGCACGCGCGCGCCATAGGCGGTAAGACCTGCATTGCCCAAGCCATACACCACCAAATACATACCAATCGAAAACAGGACGATTTGCCAAGGAGCTTTGCGTACGACATCACTGACAGAAATCACCGCGCCGCGTCCGCCTTGCCACAAACGACCAGCGATGGCCATTAGCAACAATG
This sequence comes from Psychrobacter sp. AntiMn-1, assembly GCF_001854065.1. Taxonomy (NCBI): domain Bacteria; kingdom Pseudomonadati; phylum Pseudomonadota; class Gammaproteobacteria; order Moraxellales; family Moraxellaceae; genus Psychrobacter; species Psychrobacter sp. AntiMn-1. Next base: position 1,031,600 of record NZ_CP012969.1, read on the forward strand.
CGATAGCGCCAGTGACAAGTGAAATAGGTAACCCTAGCGGCTCGGTCGCAAAATAAGCAACCAGTAGCAAACCCAACAATGGAAAAGCGGCGCGAAAGACCAATGGATCGGTAATAGCGGATGCAGGGGCACTTAGATTATCGACTGGATAGTGCTTAGGAATATGACGGGCATAGACCATCCACAATACCAGTAGCGTCGCCAATACGGACACAATATTCACGGGCACCATAACTGCCGCATAACGCCCAAAACCAATATCAAAATAATTGGCGCTAACGATATTAACTAAATTTGAGGTGACCAAGGGCAGACTTGCTGTATCAGCGATAAAACCCGTCGCGATGATAAAAGCTAAAGCGGAAGGTGGTGCAAAATTTAGGCGCAGCAAGATCGCAATCACAATGGGCGTCAGTAATAGCGCCGCCCCATCATTGGCAAAAAACGCAGAAATAAACGCACCCAATATAACAATCATCGGAAACAGCAGTCGCCCTTGCCCATTGCCAAGGCGTGCCACATGCAGCGCTGCCCAACCAAAAAATCCTGCTCTATCCAAGATAAGCGAGATGATGATCAGCGCCACAAAAGTAAAGGTCGCATCCCAAACAATATCCCACACGATACCGACATCTGATAGCTGCACGACGCCAAGCGCTAACGCGACCAAGGCGCCGCCCATCGCACTCCAACCGATACCCAACCCTTTCGGTTGCCATATGACCAGCACCAGAGTGACAACAAAAATAGCGAACGCAAGCATGGCACAGCCTTACTTAGATAATAATATTAATGTGATTGTATTGGGGTGACAGTCTTAGCGTATCCGTATCAAAGCGACTTTTGATTGACGCGGTTCGATACTTCTTCAGCGCTCTCGACGCGTTCTGAATAGCGATCGGTAAGATACGCTGAGCGTCCGCGGGTAAGCCAAGTAAATTTCACCAACTCTTCGCAGACATCGACAAGACGCAGATATAACGGCGACATATCCATACGATTGTTATCGTTAAATTCTAAAAAGGCTTTGGGTATAGAGGACTGATTAGGGATAGTGATCATCCGCATCCAACGTCCAAGAATACGCATCTGATTGACCGTATTAAAGCTTTGACTGCCGCCACTGACTTGCATTAGTGCTAAGGTTTTACCCTGTGTTGGACGCACGCCACCCAAAGACAGCGGAATCCAATCGATTTGCGCTTTCATGATACTGGTGATACTGCCATGACGCTCTGGACTCACCCACAGCATCCCTTCTGACCACTGCGCCAACTCGCGCAATTCTTGCACTTTGGGATGATCTGAATCTACATCGTCAGGCAGTGGCAAGCCTGATGGGTCAAACATCCGCACCTCACAACCATACCAGCGTAACAGTCGGCTCGACTCTTCCGCGGCCAATCTAGAGAATGAGCGCGCGCGGACAGAGCCGTACAACACCAATATTTTGGGCGCATGACGTGGGTCATTGGGCGCGATTAACGACTCAATATCGATGGGTTGAATATTGTCGACATCGATATTGGGTAAATCGTCAAAGCTAGAATTTGCTGAAGCAGTAGACTCCATTATTGATGCTGGTTCGGCCTTAGTGTTTGCCATGATAAATGACCTCTCCATCTTCTTTTGTGAAGCTACTGACAGGGTTTGCTAGCAGTTCAAACACGCGCTCTGAAGGACGACATAAGGCCGCACCTTTATCAGTCACCACGATCGGACGATTGATCAAAATAGGATGCGCGATCATGGCATCGATGATGTGATCATCAGAGAGCTCAGGATTGTCTAGGCCAAGCTCATCATTAATCGCCTCTTTGCTTCTTAGCAACTCTCTTGGAGAGATTTGCATTTGGGCTAATAACTCAACTAAGCGTGCTCGTGTTGGTGGGTTTTTTAGATATTCCACCACTTCTGGCGTCTCTCCTGATGCTTTCATAATGGCAAGTGTGTTGCGAGAGGTTCCACAATTAGGGTTATGAAAAATTAAAGGTTTCATCGTCATCTTACCTATTTTATCAGTATGTTTATTGAATCGATTATTGGTTTAATGATTATCTTGCTCAGCAGATTCACTTACCCTGCAGCCACTTAAACTGTCGATGAGTGAGGCACACAATTCTGGATGGCCTGCACAGCAGTCTTGTAGTAAAAACTGAATGACGCTATCCATATGTGAGAGCGACGCCCGATAGATAATTTGCCGACTCTGTCGCTGTGAGACCACCCACCCTGCTCGTGCCAGCACTGCTAGATGCGCCGACATGGTATTGTGCGGCACAGAGAGCTGACGGGCTATTTCACCCGCAGGGAGTCCTTCAGGCTCGTGGCTGACCAACAACCTAAAAGCCTTTAGACGAGTGTCTTGAGAAAGTGCTGCAAAGCTTGCAGTAGCAGTAGTTATTTCCATATGTCCAATTATATAGACATATGGAAATAATTCAATGATTTTTGGATGAAATTTTTTCTTTTGGAAGTATCAAAGAACACTCACCATCGTTCAATGAACCAAACTACTTCTAGCACTAATAGCTATTATCCTTAGGAGTAATACTGGATAAATTGATTGTATTTGTATTTATAGTTACAGCTTATGGGTTATAACAAGCGCGGTATTACCTAACGCTATAACTTACCGCTGATTTGATAGGTTGTATACTCGACCGACATGAATCAAGCTGATCAGCTTGATCAGTGGCTTTATAAGTAGCTGTGCACTACCAAGAATAAACAGCCACGTCCCATCTGTGGTGAGCGACTCTTTTAAAAAGAAAGACCTACCAATCAAAAACTAAATAGCGATAAGTAAATCATTGACTGCGCCCAACGCATCGTAACGTCGCTGTATCACAATATGATCTTGTCCAACCCCTAAATCTAGCTTTTTACTATCACTCAAAATGCATCCCTTATATATCTATATTTATTAGGCAAACAGATATATCAGGCTGCAAATGCCGCTGTCAACAGAAGGCGCTGTAAGGCGTACGAAAATAAAGAGATTAATACCTGCTATGGCTTATTTATCCAATAATTTTAAGACTAATTTTTACTTATATTACATATTACTGAAAATAGTGGCAAAAAGGATTTTCGATTGATGATCGTGCTATCGTGGGTGGCTCATCTGCAATATACCAAAATATGATGACATTAAGCAAAAACACCTAAACACAAAAAAACCCCAAGTAAACTAATACTTGAGGCGAAACTTGCTTAAACTTTACAGTCTAAATTCGTTTTAAATATGGCGCAGCGGACGGGACTCGAACCCGCGACCCCCGGCGTGACAGGCCGGTATTCTAACCAACTGAACTACCGCTGCTTAGGTCGTCTTAGCTTCTTGCTCTTATTTAAAGAGCCCACTTGCTAAAAAGTGGTGGGTGATGACGGATTCGAACCGCCGACATTCTGCGTGTAAGGCAGACGCTCTACCAACTGAGCTAATCACCCTGAGAACCGTTAAAAAATTGCACTGCAATTTTAGGTTCGCAAGAGAAAATTCCTTAAAGGGAATTTTCTGAAGCTTTTAAAGCAATCAAGCTTTTCAACTTCTAAAGCTATCATCAGCTGTCACACTCAATGTTAACTTAATCAGCTGGGCTTATCTAAGTAAGTCCTCTTGCTGTGGGTGTGTATTATATAGATTTACACTTGGCTGTCAAACGCTATTTTTCAATTTTTTAAATATTTTTCAATTTTATATCGAAATTTTTAGCAAGCATATGTTTTTATTGATTTTATATTTTCATAAAAAATCATTTTTTTTAGACTCGATACTTACTTATTGGTTAATGCTTGCTCAATGTCTTTTTTGATGGCATCTGGCTTGGTTGTTGGCGCATAACGATCGATGACCTGCCCTTTGCTGTCAATTAAAAACTTGGTAAAATTCCATTTGATGCCATCTGTCAGTAGGCCGCCTTTTTGGTCTTTAAGCCAGTCATAGATAGGATGAGCGTCTGCGCCATTGACATCAATTTTCGCCATCATAGGAAAGCTGACACCATAGTTCTTTTGGCAAAACGCGCCGATCTCATCATTGCTACCGGGATCTTGGCTGCCAAATTGATTACAAGGAAAGCCGATAACGACCAGCCCTTGATCTTTGTATTGTTGATATAACGATTCTAACCCCTCGAACTGCGGAGTGAATCCACATTTGCTTGCCGTATTAACGATTAGCAATACTTTATCTTTATACTCGGAAAACGCTTGCGAGCTGCCGTCCATACGCTCAGCGGTGAAGTCATAAATAGTACTCATCATCTATCCTTAAATTGAGAATTTTATTATTTGTTTCAATAACGCCGTTTTCTTTGTCACATGAATATTAGAAACCCTTGAAAAGGAAGCACTCTGTACTTCCCCTCTCACACTTCTAAAATCAGATAAAGGACTTACTTCTCAGATTTATCCAAATCAATAGATACTGAGTTGATACAATAGCGCATACCTGTCGTCTCACGTGGACCATCAGGGAACACGTGCCCTAAATGTGCACCGCAGTTGCTACAGGTGACTTCGGTACGAATCATACCCAATGAGTTGTCAACATGCTCGTCTATCGCGCTGTTATCAATCCCTTGATCGAAACTTGGCCAACCACAACCCGCATCAAACTTGTTGCTTGAATCAAACAAACTGGCACCGCAGCCTTTGCAGCGATAAACCCCATCATCAGTCGCATCGTTATAGACGCCAGTAAACGGACGCTCCGTGCCTTTTTCGCGCATGACACGGTACTCTTCAGCACTCAAACGCTCTTTCCAGTCAGCTTCGGTCAATTGGCTGATTTCTTCTTTACTCAATTGATTGTCTTGCATAATGTACCCTTATTCGATTATTTATTATTGATAACTATTTTATCGCCATATTATTATAAAAACGATGGGTTATATGTGAAGGTTTACAACTCACTATTCAAGGCATATTTAAAAAGAGTACTGCCAATGCTATGTGATTTACAGTGCTTTGGGCAGCACCCTTCGAATAAAATACAGTCAATAATATTCGCTTATCTATAGATATGAGCATCAAGGCAAAGGGGAAAATACACAATATTGCAAGTTATTCTTGCATTTCATAAAAAGCGTTTCTATCTCTTGCAATATGTTTTGCAATGCAATAATATCTTGCATTGGTAAGTTATGAAAACAATATTCAATTTTGTATCATCTATACACGTTCACTGATTGATAAAGGCTCAAATAACAATGTCCGATAGCAATAGTAAAAGCACGCAAGCAGAGCGGCTAGTACAGCTACGCCGAGACAAAGGATTTACCGCAGAGCAGCTAGCACAGGCAATGACAGCCGCTGGTGCAAAGGTGAGTCGCGGCGCTATCTCCAACTGGGAGCGCGGCACTAACGGTATTGTCTCATCCAAGCTACCCACACTGGCTCGTATTTTAGGCTGTAGCGAAGGCTATCTCTTGCGCGGTGATCTTCAAAGTGAAGATACTAGTATGCTTTTATCCGAAGACAACTATTTATCTCAAAGTATGGATTTAGAGACAGCTCACGCTTCAGCTAGCTCATCAGACAATGGGGCAGCTAAGACTCAGCTTGAGACTTTTCCCGACACCGATAAACATTCACAAACCTACCCGACAAAGGGTCACGCTATGAACACCATAAAAAAATCCGATAAATTACAAAACGTCTGCTACGACATTCGCGGCCCCCTACTCCAAACTGCCAATAGAATGGAAGCAGAGGGTAAGCGCATACTGAAGCTAAATGTAGGCAATCCAGCGCCGTTTGGTTTAGAAGCGCCTCATGAAATCTTGCGTGACGTGGCGATGAATTTATCTGAGGCAACGGGTTATTCGGACTCACAAGGGATTTTTTCGGCGCGCAAAGCCATTTTGCAATATTACCAGTCTAAAGGCCTCTTATCAGCAGTTGATGTGCGTGACGTCTATCTGGGTAATGGTGTCTCTGAGTTGATTGTCATGACCATGCAAGCGCTAATGAACGATGGCGATGAAGTGCTGATTCCGATGCCAGATTACCCACTTTGGACAGCAGCGGCTAACCTCGCTGGCGGCACCGCTGTGCATTATCGCTGTAATGAAGCGGACAACTGGCATCCTGATGTTGAGGATATTAAATCTAAAATCACTAGCAAAACAAAGGGCATCGTGGTTATCAACCCCAATAACCCGACAGGCTCCCTTTATAGCGACGAGTTATTAAAACAAATTATCGAAGTTGCTAAAGAGCACAACTTAATCATCATGGCGGACGAGATTTACGATCGTATTCTCTATGATGATAATGTACATACACCGATGAGCACCTTGACCGATGAAGTACTGGTACTCTCATACAATGGCTTGTCAAAATCACACCGTATTGCCGGATTTCGCTCAGGCTGGATGATGGTGTCTGGACGCAAGCAACACGCGACTGACTTTATTGAAGGCTTGGATATGCTGGCATCCATGCGCCTTTGCTCGAATGTTCAAGGACAGTATGCCATCCAAACAGCGATGGGCGGTCATCAGAGTATGCAAGACTTGACCTCCGAAACAGGTCGCCTATATAAACAGCGCGAAATGGCGGTTTCACGTCTCAATGCGATTAAAGGCATTTCTTGTACCATGCCGCAAGGTGCGTTTTACTGTTTTCCAAAAATGGATCCAGAGGTTTACCCTATCACGGATGATATGGACTTTATGATGGACTTACTCGTCGAAGAAAACGTGTTGATGGTGCAAGGCACAGGCTTCAACTGGGACAAACCCGATCATTTTCGTTTGGTCTTTTTGCCTAACTTGCTTGATTTAGAAAATGCGATGGATAGATTGGACCGATTTTTTGCAAAAAAACGCCAGCAGTTTGGCACTGAGTAAATATTCATATGACATTAAAAAACGCTTATCGGCATCATGCTGATAAGCGTTTTTTATGGCTCTAGAATAAGCTTTAGTGCAGAGCTCTAGCGCCTTAAGATTAAAAAATATTGCTCAATACAATATAGCTGATTGCTGATAGACCAGCAGCAACTGGCAAGGTGATGACCCATGCCAAACCGATTGGTTTCATGAGCGCCCAATTGGTATCTTTATTGACCATACCAATACCCAATACAGCCCCAACCAAGGTATGCGTGCTTGATACAGGAAGACCCATCGTTGATGCGCCCATAACGACAGCAGCAGCGGCCAGCTCAGCTGAGAATCCAGAAGCTGGATGCATCTTCGCTAGATTGGTACCGACAGTTTGAATGACTTCTTTACCGATAAACCAAAGACCAACAATCAGTGCCACACCAAAAGTCAGCATAACAGCAGGTGGTACAGCCGCTTCGGTCGAGATGCTATTGGTACGAATGACATCCATAATCGCAGCAAAAGGACCAACCGCGTTGGCAATATCGTTTGAGCCGTGACTAAAAGCAAATGCTGACGCGGTAAAGACCTGCATCCAGCTAAACATAATAAAGGTGGCTTTGGTCAGATCCTCTTTGTGCTTGCCGCGGATACTCTTAGTATAAATATAAGTCGCAAGCCATACTAACGCTGCTATCATCCCCATGATTAAAAAGCCTTGCAGCGTCGTCATACCGTTATTGACGTTTTTCAAACCTTTAAAGATAACCAAGGAGGCCATCACTGCACCGCCCGCAGCCGCAATAATAGGCACCCATTGCTTCAATGCTTTTAAGGTATCGAGGTTGCTGCGCTCGTTTTCAAGCTTATAAAGTTCTTTGTAATAATCCGTCTCTAAATCTTCAACCAAGCAATCATCATCTTTATAGATTTCTTGATCTCGTAGCATCGCTGACGTATAAGCCAACTGCTCTGACTCGGTTAGACCATCCAAAAACTCTTTATGGTTTTGCTTTAATACTTTTTTATTGGCTTTTAGCTCAGCAATATGCGCTTCTGTTCTATCATTATATTCAATGATATTTTTATTGATTTGGCCATATAGTAGATAAGACAAAACGCCGCCTAGTAACGGTGATAGAACCCAAGAGATAGCGATAGTGCCAATCTTGCTCCAACTTACCGTTGATAACGCCATTTCAGTACCACCTAACGTGATACCCAACACGATGGAGCTACCCACCACGCCGCCAATAATCGCATGGGTGGTCGACACTGGCAGACCTTTTTTGGTAGCAAATAACAACCAAAACGCAGCAGCAAACAACGCTGAGAGCATGACATAAATAAACTGGTTGGGCTCGACTGAGAGGCCGTCTAAATCGACAATACCGCTTCGGATGGTATCGGTTACTTCACCACCTGCCAGTACGGCGCCCGACACCTCAAATATCGCTGCGATACCCAATGCTTGCGGGATAGTCAGCGTTCCTGCACCCACTGAAGTACCAAAGGAGTTGGCGACATCGTTACCACCGATATTGAATGCCATAAAGACACCAAACGCGGTCGCTATAATAAACAGCGTCGTTTGCTGACGCATGGTGTAATCTAAACCCCACCACAAAAAGTAGATGGTCATCGCAATCAATAAAATGGCAAAAAATAGATTTACTTTCGTAGAGCCGACTGATTGGGTTGGCCCTGTAGAACTGTTGCTAATACCCATACGTTAATACGTCCTGCGTAAGCTGATTGAAATTATATGCGATTAGTAACATTGCGCAGCCATACATGTGAGTTTTAAAACCACACACTAAAGTAGCATGATGATAAATGCGCAACGTGCTTTTTAAACAATGAATGCTAAACGATAATGTTTAGCGGATTTTGCTGCCGTACCTTAGAATCATTCATCTATGCTTGATTCAGGGCGTTGATAGGCTTCTCTGTAAAAACACATCACATATCAAAAAGCCGCAAAGTATATTGCCCAATCATTTGATTACAGCATCTTGCGGCTTATCTTTCTGGTGATGTTACGGTCTTTATCAGTACATTTTTTATCAATAAAGTGTTTATCAATACTTAGATACGGCGATAATGTCTTTTAAATATCTGTACCCATCATAAAATATGCATCTGTCAGCACATTTTATGACAGGGTAAAGACAATTGCGGCCCTATTATATTAAATATAATCACATAATGCATAATGATATTGCAAGATTTGTAACTGTGAGCGTGTCCACAGAACTCATCCTTTATCAATGACAGATTAAATTTCGTATGTTTCCCTAAGCAAAATTGGGAAAAAATGGTTTTTTAAAAGTATAAATAACCTGTAAATCTTAGTTATTTTGTGATAGCTATTTGCCATCAGATGCTTCCGATAACTGCTGTATCGCATGATCTAAGACGTCTAAACGCGCTTGTCGCTTTTCATTGGTCGCGATAATACACCATGGCGCTGTTTTTGTATCGGTGCGTGCCAGCATATCTGCTGCAGATTGCACGTAATCTGACCATTTATCACGATTGCGCCAATCATCATCAGTGAGTTTGAATTGCTTGTGCGGTGTGTCTTTACGAGCTTCAAAACGCTTGAGTTGCTCTTTTTTATCAATCGCCAACCAGTATTTAATGACCAACGTTCCAGCTGTTGTTAAGTCGGATTCAAAACGGTTGATTTCATCATACGCGCGTTGCCACTCCTCATCGGTGGCAAACCCCTCAACACGCTCAACCAATACTCTGCCATACCAAGTGCGATCGAAGATAGCGATACGGCTAACACGGTTGGTTTGTTCATTGGGCAGTTTGGTCCAAAAGCGCCATAAATAAGGGTGCTGAGTCTCGTATAACATTGGTGCGCCAATATTGTAAATTTGATATTCACGTGGATCGAGTGCGGCAACTAGCCTTTTGATTGCGCCTCCTTTCCCAGCCGCATCCATGCCCTCAAAGGCAAAGACAACATGACGACCTTGACGCGCCCGTAGTAATTCAGCGAGACGTGTTTGCTTCTTTGCCAAAGCATCATTATATTCAGACTTACTGATCTTTGAATCATCAATATTGGTCAAGCTTTTCGGTATCTTTACCGGTTCAAACGGCGCCTGTTCAACTTTTGGTTTGGATTTTTTTGTCTTGGACGGTGGTTTTTTTTCTGCAGATTCAGTTGTACTGGTACGACTACTAACGAGCGCCATTTGCATCGCATGTAAGACTTCATGACAAAAATCATCAGCCGCTGCCGATTTATCATCACCATCAATGATGATCCAGTCATCTTGTTGCCGTAAGAGAGTGGCTGCAACCTCATTAAATTTTTCGATCACTGTTTTGCTGTTCCAGTCAATTTGATACAAAAACTGCGGATCAGCCTTACTATCTTGTAGACGGCTATGCAGTGTTTCCATATCCACATGGAACCAGCATTTCAGTAGCCGAGTGTGATTGGCTATAAGATCCTGCTCAAATGCTTTGAGCTCAGCTAACTGCTGCTGTAAATAGGCTTGCCATTTCGCAATAGGAAGCGCATTTTTATCGATATGTTTTTGATTTTTTGACTGCTTCTTTTTATCTTCTTTATCTTCATTATTTGATGTTGCTATGCGCATGACGTTGTATAACAAGTCAGCATACCAATTACCAAAATAAACCATCACATCGCCATGGCGCGGCATCGCGCCGGTATGAACTTGCCAAATAGGCTGATAGCTTAGCGGCGCATGGCCGACGGTTGCCTCAACTTTAAGCAATCTTGGATCGACCCATTGCCTCAATTGCTTAACAGCGGTACCCTTGCCTGCCTGCTCCATCCCATTAACGAGTACCAGCAGCCCCGTTGGTTTATTGAGCGTTGGCGGTGTCTGTTGCCGGGTGGCTCTTAGCGCATACTGCGCCGTAACCAAGGCGAGCCTAAGGGCATCCTTGTCCATAGAAAACTGACTCAAAGGATTGGGCGTTAGGCGCTCCTCGACGACTTGCTCACTAAACTGCGAACTGACCGCTTGTGGTGCCTCTGGTTCAGTAGTATCATTTTTTTGGGACATGATTGGACTCACTGTTATTGTTATTGAATGATATTGTTATTACACTGCTTTGCCATTGAACAATATTAGATACTCTCGCTCGGCAGACTCTTTTTGACACTGCGTTTTATGCTAGAGTAATTTCATAAAGCTATTTCATCATAGCATTGCGCCAATCGAGTAAATAATATTGCTATGTAACAGTTTGGCATTTGTATTCTCATTTATTTTCTTTTATGGTGAACACAATTTTTAATACTTGCTAAAATAGCTATTCAAAAGCCTATGCGGTTAAACAACCACAATAACGCTGCCTCAAATTTTCAATATTATCTATTTTTATTATAGGATTTACTGCCATGACCGCTCTAGCCGACTTGCAACAGCATTTGACACGTTTTTGGGCTCTGCCTCACCATGAAAATGACGTATTGAGAGCCAAGCTCAACGAAGTACAAACATGGCAACAAGTACGTATCCGTCACACCCATCGTGCTCTGTTTGAACAACCCAAAAACCAGCTAATGGCAGATTATTTTTTAACGAAGCTATATGGTGGTGATGAGTTCGAGATACTAGCAAAACAACTGGCCCGTATCCTGCCAAAAGCCAAAAAACTAGAACGTCTTGCCAAAGAGTCTGCATTAGAGGCTGGCAGCATGGGTATTCAAGCAGCAATTTTGGCCATTGAGCTGGATCTACATTTGGCTGAGTGGCTACTCGATCAAAACTTACCAGTGAACGCAGACAATATGCTAGCTGCCTACCGTGCGGTTGATGAGGAAGCTGAACGCCGAGTACAGATTGCCAACCTAAAAGACGTTTGTTACCGCACTGACAAACACTTAAATACCTTTATGCTCAAAAAGGCCTTTGCATTGGCAAAAAGTGCTGCTTATCGCAGCAATTACCAGCCACTTTATGATTTCATCGACGCAGGCTTCAAAGCTATGAAACCTTTAAGTAGTGTAAGCAGTTTTATTGAACCGTTTTGTGAACGTGAACTGCTAATTGTTGATGAAGTACATAATGGCGGTAAGCCAGTAGGGTTTGGTGTATCATAGAATCAATACGCTAAATAGCCAATTAATTCTTGGCATATCTCAGGCTGTACATAGCCTAATAAAAACAAATCTTAGGATAATGTGATGACCGACACATCAAGTAATAACAACGCTCATTTGCAGAACAAATTGGTAAAAGACAGTATCGATCACAACCAAGATATCAGCGCGCAAATATTACGCGCGCAGACAGCTGCATCTAATAAAGATAACAGCAATAATGACTTTACTAAAGTCCAAGACCTACCAACTGGAACGCCACAAGGCCAACAAACGACTATGCCAAATACCGAAAAACCAACCAGCACGGATACTTCAGTACGCACAGAAAGGCAAGCGCTTTTCAATCAGCGTGATGATATCAATAACCCACATACGCCTGAAACTGATGGCAATGAGCAAACTCACTTTGGCTATAAGACGGTCAACAAAGCCGAAAAACAAGCACGTGTGGCTGATGTATTCACCTCTGTCGCCAAAAAATACGACATCATGAATGATTTCATGTCATTTGGTATTCATCGTCTATGGAAGCGCTACGCCATTAGCCTATCAGGGGTTCGTGCCGGTCAGCATGTACTCGATATCGCGGGCGGTACAGGCGACTTAGCCAAAGTATTCAGCCGTGAAGTCGGTAGAAATGGCCATGTTGTATTATCTGATATCAATGCTGCCATGCTAGAAGTGGGCCGCGAGCGCTTAATCAATGCTGGCTGCAATAACGTTGATTTTATATTGGCGAACGCTGAGACGTTGGCACCATTTGATGACAACAGCTTTGATTTGGTCACCATCAGCTTTGGTTTACGTAATGTCACCGACAAAGATGCAGCGCTGCGTGCGATGTACCGTGTCCTAAAGCCGGGTGGTCGCTTATTGATTTTAGAATTCTCAAAGCCCGTGTTTGAGCCATTATCTAAAGCATATGACTTGTATTCATTCACAGCGCTGCCAATGATGGGCAAGCTGATTGCTAATGATTCTGAAAGCTATCAATACTTGGCAGAGTCGATTCGCATGCATCCTGATCAGCAGACGCTCAAACAGATGATGCAACAAGCAGGATTTGAGAACTGTGATTATCATAACTTGACTGCTGGCATTGTCGCTGTACATCGTGGCTTTAAAGCGTAAAGTACGATTAGCAATACTATATTAAACCAAACATACTACGCGCTGACTCAAAGGCGCTCACTTAATGATGCGAGAGCCTTATGCTGACTGTCTTACTATTGGCTGGTGCCGAAAAGCTGATTAACATTGCTATTGCGAGTGACGAGATTACCAAGGCAGGGTTAGCGCCGCTTGCTGGTAAAGTACTGCGTCTCAACATGGGTATGCCTGACATTCATTTGGACGTGTTGTTCACTCATGAACGGTTGCGTTTTGAGCCAGTCACGACAGACAGTGTCTTTGAGCCAAGTGGTCAGATGAATGAGCGCCAAAAAGCCAGTATGGAGCGCGCCCGTTTTGGTCATAGCCGTCCGGACTGTACCATTACAGTCGATAATCCAGCGCAGCTACTCAATCTGATGCGCGGCGCGGAGGGTAACTTACCAATCGCGGGCGATTACAAAATACTGATGCAGCTCAAACAGCTGGTGGCTGGCTTCGATCCTGATTTGGCTGGGCAGCTTGAGCCATTAATCGGCAAACCAATGGCCAGTCAATTACATCTTCTTATCTCTCAGCTTAAAGGTAGCTGGCGTCATAGTGCCAAACGTGCATTTGATGATGTCAGCGATTGGGCTAATGATGTGGCAGGCAATAGCGCGCCTGACCCTATTGAGGTCGCTGAAGTCAACGATCTCAAACAGCAGATTCTAAAGTTGCGTGCTGATGTCGAACGTGAAGAGGCCAAACTTGCGGCTATCAAAGCAGAGCAAGCACTTTCCCACAATAACTCGTTTCACCAGTAGTTTGTTTTATTAGTAGCTTGTCTTATCAATGATGAGCACACGCTATTACTGATAGCATTGTCTATAATGACGCATAGCGCCTACCCTATTTTCGTTTTTGTCCAGAGTACCCAATCCCATGCTATTATCTCACCGCGCCCGTCTACTAGAGCTTTGGCGTATCGCCGCAACTTATCGCCTTGATACCCATTTATCTGTCGAAGAAGCGCCGCAACTGCAACCTTTAGCACGCTTAATTCGTACGCATCCAGCAGCATGGGGTAAAAAGCATCAGCCAAATGGAATCAAGTACGCGCTTGAAGAGATGGGTACACTGTTTCTCAAATTGGGTCAATTACTCTCAACGCGTCGCGACTTGGTACCGCCTGAGATTATCGCTCAGTTAGTACAGCTACAGGATAAAGTTAAACCTTTCGACGCTGATATTGCTGTCGCTCAAATTGAGCATCCAAAACATGGCCTCGGTCAGTCCATCGATACATTGTTTGCACGATTTGATATTAAACCACTAGCGGCAGCCTCTATCGCCCAAGTCCATACTGCAGCTCTGCATGATGGGCGTGAAGTGGTGGTTAAAGTCGTGCGTCCTGATATTCGCACGGTGATTGTCTCTGATTTTGAATTATTGCGAGAACTGGCAAGTTGGGCATCGGCGCGTATCGAAGCGGCGCGTGCTGTTCATATCATCGATATTGTTGAAGACTATCGACAAGTAATGCTCAATGAGCTGGATTTGACCCTTGAGGCGGACAACACTACCCAGATGCGCAATAACTTCTTGGGTTCAGCATTGATGTATGTGCCTGAAGTATATGATGCTGCCAAAAACGTGATGGTCATGGAGCGTATCCAAGGCGTTCCCATCTCACAAGTTGAGGTGTTTGATCAGTTGGGTTATGACCGTGCCGCGCTTGCAGAGAAAGGCTTGACGATATTTTTCACCCAAGTCTTTCGGGATAACTTTTTTCATGCTGATATGCATCCGGGCAATGTGTTTGTTGAGACGCCACCTGTCAAAACATTACATGCAGATATGGCAGCGGTTGATTTGGGTCATCAGCCACGCTATATCGGGCTTGATTGTGCCATCATGGGTACCCTGTCAAAAGATGATCAGCTTATCGTGGCACGTATGTTACTTGCAGTCATGAATAACAACTTTACCGCGGTCGTCGACATCGTTAGCCGTGCAGGTTGGATACCACCAAATGCTGATAAACATGCGCTGATGCGTGATATGAAGCGTACCGTAGGCCCCATGCTACAAAAATCAATCAACGATATCGATTTTGCTGGTGTGCTGATGCAGATTTTAGACATTGCTCGTCGCCATCATATGAGTATCCCGCCGCAGCTGATGCTATTACTCAAAACCTTGGTACATGTAGAAGGGCTCGGTCGTGACCTCTATCCTGATCTTGATATCTGGTCACTTGCCAAACCAATCTTGAGTAGCTGGATTAAAGAGCAGTTAGACCCGATGCGTAACTTACAACAGTTGCGCCAACAGTTACCTGAGCTACTCTTGTCTACTACCGACATTCCAAAGCTACTGGATCAAGGGCTACAAAGCCTTGCCTCACAAGGCTCACGGCAAGACAGCCAACTGCGTGAAATACAACAAATACGCGCCGATATGCTCAACGACCGTCGCCGCGACTGGTTGGCATTGGCAGGATTCGGAATCAATATTGGCATTGCGACTCAAGTAGGCTGGTTTGCACCTTTCTTTTATTTGTTAGCTATTGTGGTGGTCATTTGGCGTATCCTAGCTTAATTACCATAGGACAAATTCCTGTCAATGACACATATTAAATAGATATTGAATATGCTTTAATGCTAAATAGTCGCATTATCTATAGGATTCATCATGTCATCACTACCATTGTCACAGACTCATAATACTATCAAGCCAGATCATAGCTTGGCTATTACAGCCTTACAGGAACGTTTTGGCAAACAACTGAGTGTGAATTCGACAGTGCGTGAGCAGCATGGCCATACAATGACGTGGCTCACCAATCAGCCACCAGATGCAGTATTAACGGTACAGGACAAACAGGAAGTAGCAGCGGCGGTCGAGATTTGTAATCAGTATGAGATGCCAGTGATTGCTTTTGGTATCGGTTCATCTTTGGAAGGCCAGCTCAATGCACCTTATGGTGAGTTATGCATCGACATGCACGCAATGAATGCCATTTTGCAGGTTCATAATGAAGATTTGACCGTTACCGTTCAGCCTGGCGTGACGCGTGAGCAACTGAACCATTATCTGCGCGATGCAGGGCTGTTTTTTCCGATAGATCCCGGCGCCAATGCCAGTATCGTTGGTATGGTCGCCACTCGTGCGTCGGGCACCAATGCGGTACGCTACGGTACCATGAAAGATGTGGTACTCGCACTAGAAGTCGTGACCGCAAGTGGCGATATCGTAAGAACAGGCACACGAGCCAAAAAATCTGCCGCAGGCTATGATTTAACACGGCTGAAATCAAAACATACATAGAGTCAAAGCAATAATCAAAAAAAATGCGCCTGCTTTTAATTAGAAGCAGGCGCATTTTTAATGCTCATTGTCATAACATTTGATCAATTGCCATCTGTGTTAGCACCCGTCCACGAGCAGTACGCAATACATACCCTTGTTGAATAAGGTAAGGCTCAATCACGTCCTCAAGCGTACCTCTATCCTCAGCCATTGCCGCTGCCACGGCTTCGACCCCAGCAGGACCACCATCAAAGCGCTCGTGTAATATCTCTATATAGCGTCTGTCTAGATGATCGAGTCCTCGTCTGTCCACTGCCAACATATCTAGCGCACTACCTGCAATCGCACCATTGATACTACCATCGCCTTTTACCTCAGCATAATCACGCACACGGCGTAACAGGCGGTTAGCAATCCTTGGTGTACCGCGTGCACGGCGGGCAATCTCTATAGCGCCATCCTCACTCATTGGTACACGCATCAAACGTGCTGCTCGGCTCACAATTGTTGTGAGATCCGCAATATTATAGAACTCTAAACGCTGGACAATACCAAAACGATCACGCAGCGGTGAGGTCAATAGCCCTGCTCTGGTAGTTGCTGCCACCAATGTAAACGGTGGCAGGTCAAGTTTAATAGAACGTGCGGCAGGCCCTTCACCAATCATAATATCCAGCTGAAAATCTTCCATCGCTGGATAGAGTATCTCTTCAATGACCGAGCTCAAACGGTGGATCTCATCAATAAATAATACATCACCCTCTTCCAGATTGGTCAGCATAGCAGCCAAATCCCCTGGACGTTCAAGCACAGGCCCTGAGGTAGAGCGCAGATTACCCCCCATTTCACGAGCAATGATATTGGCAAGGGTCGTTTTACCCAGCCCTGGTGGACCAAATATCAGCGTATGATCTAAGGCTTCATCACGGCCTCTCGCCGCACCGATGAACACCTCCATTTGCTCACGTACCACTGGCTGACCAATATACTCAGCCAATAATGCTGGTCGAATATTGGCATCAGGTGCATCATTTGCGCCTTCTAGCGGATTAATTAAGCGATCTTGCATCATAGAATTTATCATTATATTAAAAAATTAGGTAATAAATAGCATAACCAAACGCTGCGCATAAGTCATGCAAAACCTCATAAAGTAGAGGCCAAAACGAAAATAAGCGACACTCAATGTCGCTTATCTGTTAAATGCACTATTTTGTTATTATCGATAGATAACTTTGGAACGTGAGCTTAAAAACCAGATAGCTGTTGCAATGTGGCTTTTAACAACCCCTGAGTGTCTACAAAGGTGTCACCCTTACTTTTAGCCGCTTTGATGGCGAGCTGAGCTTCTTTTTCTTTGTAGCCCAAGCTAATCAGTGCCCCTTCTACTTCAGCAATGATACTGCCGTCGTGAGAAACAGCGGTTTGCTGAGGCATGAGCTCAAACGAACCGTTGTCCACTTCGATATTCTTTAGCTTATCTTTTAGCTCGATAAGTAAACGTTGCGCCGTCTTTTTACCAATACCCGGTATGCGCGTCAATGCCGCCTCTGACTCTTGCTCAACATGCATTTTTAGCTCAGCCGCTGACATTGCAGACAGCATCGCTAGCGCCATTTTTGCCCCAACGCCATTGATCTTAATCAATTGGCGAAAGACATCGCGCTCTTTACGGTCAATAAAACCATAGAGCAGTTGCGCATCCTCACGTACATGAAAATGTGTCCAAATACTCGCCTGCTCGTTAAGGTGCAATTGACAAAATGACGGCAATGGCAGCTCGATATCATAACCCACACCAGCGGTTGTCATGATACAAGCCGTTGGCGCCATTAAGTATTGCACCTGTCCGGTAATCAATCCAATCATCACTCACCTCTGTTGGTTATTATAAAGTTAAGTCCGCTGCCATTCATTATGCAAGACCACCTTTCACTAGCATATTCTATTGATTATATACGCCTAGCCTTATTGGTAAAAATCGACCATGCCTTCGAGGCTAATTGGACGAATTTTATGCGCTTGACCAGCGGAACCAAACGCTTCAAAACGATTGGTGCAGATGTCTGACATCGCGACCATAGAGGCTTTGAAGTATTTACGTGGATCGAATTCGCTTGGATTATTTGCCAAGAACTCACGGATAGCGCCTGTTGATGCTAGACGCAGATCGGTATCGATATTTACTTTACGCACACCATGCTTGATCGCTTCTACGATCTGCTCAACCGGTACACCATACGTTTCGCCAATATCACCGCCGTTTTCATTGATGACTTTTAGCCATTCTTGCGGCACTGATGAAGAGCCATGCATGACAAGATGGGTGTTAGGGATACGGGCATGAATCTCTTTTACACGCTCAATCGACAAAATATCGCCTGTCGGTGGACGCGTGAATTTGTAAGCACCGTGACTCGTACCGATAGCAATCGCTAGCGCGTCAACATTGGTGTCTTTTACAAATTGCTCAGCTTCATCAGCACTGGTCAAAAGCTGCTCGTGATCTAATACGCCTTCTGCGCCAGAGCCATCTTCTTCGCCTGCCATACCGGTCTCAAGGCTACCTAGGCAACCGATTTCGCCTTCTACAGAGACACCGCACGCATGTGCCATTTTGACCACTTCACGAGTGACGCTGGCATTGTAATCATAATCCATTGGCGTTTTGCCATCTTCACCAAGTGAGCCGTCCATCATAACTGATGAGAAACCAAGCTGAATCGAGCGCTGGCAGATAGCTGGTGACATACCGTGATCTTGATGCATCACCACTGGAATGTGTGGCCATTCTTCGATAGCAGCAATAATCAAATGACGCAAAAATGCCGACCCTGCATAGTTACGTGCGCCCGCACTGGCTTGAACAATAACAGGTGAATCACAAGCATCCGCAGCCATCATGATTGCGCGCATTTGCTCTAAGTTATTGACGTTAAAGGCAGGAACACCGTAGTTGTGTTCAGCGGCATGATCTAGAAGTTGACGTAAGGATATTAGGGCCATAAGACGCTCTCTGATTGGATTTTGAATAGTATTTTAAATGCAGCTTTGTAACAATCATTCCGCTATCTGCTCGACCATACTGACTGTATATATATCAGTCAAAGTCTGACTCATTTGGGATATGATTATCACGCGGTGATTATAGCAAAAATTGTGCTGTCTTCGTAGCAGTTGCCTGACTATTTGTCAGTCTAATCAGTCTCTTTCTCTCATTGGTGTCTACGACAACTGAACCATTTTATCTATCATACTCATAGCACAGAACGCAAAAAGCCTTGGCAATCACCAAGGCTTTTCTAGTATTTCGAGGCTTATAGAGCAATGACTATGATAGTGGATGACTTATAATAGTATCCAAAAAGTCAGTCATTTAATTGCTTAGTACTGTTGCTCTGCATCAACTGCAACATCGTTAGCACCATCAGCAACAGCATTGGCACCATCGGCAACTGCTTCAGCAGTATTTTCAACTGCTGTGTTAGTACCTTCAGCGATAGCATCACCAGTGTTCTCTAGAGCCTCTGTTGCAGCTGCACCCGCAGTGTCTGCACTTTCAGCAACTTCAGCACCAGCGTCTTGTGCAGCAGCTTCAGCTTCGGCAGCAGCAGCGTCTACTTCAGCAGCAGCAGCATCAGCGTTTGCAGCAGCATCATCGCCAGCTGACTCAACAGCAGCTTCAGTGTTCTCTTCTGTTTGTTGGCTACATGCAGTAACTGCAAAAGTACCAGCAAGTATGCTAGCAAGTAACAAATGACGTTTTAACATAATAAACCTCTCGTAAATAATGCATGTCAAGATACATGGTCGCGCTATTTTATAGAGTGCGAATGAGACATGCAATAATAATTTTCAGTGTAGAAACAAATAATTACTGCTTAATAATCGATGACTATAAATTTTAGCTATACCGATATAAATAAGCCAAATGAAAGTCAAAATATTATTTTCACAGACTACCTTAGATGTTTACCGTTAGTTGTACGTCTAGTGTTACGAAAATACTGAGTAACGTTAATTAGTTAAGCGTTAATTTGCAACGCAGCAACTGCTGGAAGCACTTTACCTTCTACAAATTCTAAAAATGCACCGCCGCCCGTTGACATATAACTGACGCCATCAGCGACTTGATATTTATCAATAGCCGCCAAGGTATCACCACCACCCGCAATTGAAAAACCGTCGCTGTCTCTTACAGCTGTTGCTAGTATTTGTGTCCCTTGACCAAAAGCATCAACTTCAAAAACACCGACTGGACCATTCCACAAGATGGTTTTTGCATTGATAATAGCATCGGCAAGTTCCTTCGCGCTTTCTGGCGCGATATCCAATATCATGTCGTTATCACCAATAGCATCAACAGACTTGATTGTCGCAATTGCCTTTTGCAATGAACCAGTAAAGTCAGCAAAATCGATGTCGTCTTTATCAGCAACGACCACATACTCAGGTAGTAGTATCTCAGTCTTGGTCATGATATCGCGCGCAGTATCGATCAAATCTGCTTCGTATAGCGACGCGCCCACACTATGCCCTTGCGCCGCTAAGAAAGTATTGGCAATACCGCCACCAACGATAATTTGTGTACAGACTTCAGCTAAGCTATGTAGCACTTCTAACTTGGTAGACACTTTTGAGCCGCCAACAATGGCAAGCATAGGCAGAGCTGGTGTTTCAAGCGCCAGGCTCAAGGCATCAAGCTCAGCTGCCAACAAAGGCCCTGCACAAACAGTTTTTTCTGCTTGACGCATCGCTTGCGTCACGCCTTCTGTTGATGCTTGCGCACGGTGCGCGGTACCAAAGGCATCCATAACAAAGACATCACATAAATCTGCGTACTTCTTCGCTAACGTCGCATCGTTTTTCTTTTCACCATCGTTAAAGCGCACATTCTCTAGTAATACGACTTCGCCAGGTTTTACAGCAGCGCCTTGAGTCAGGTAATCATTATTCAGGCGCACTGGTGACGCTAATTGCGAGCCCAATTTGTCTGTCAAATAATCAGCAACTGGTGCCAATGAATAAATAGACTCAGGATTGCCTTCTGTTGGGCGTCCCAGATGTGAACAAACAATAACAGCAGCACCCTTCTCTAGCGCCATCTCAATAGTAGGTAGACTTGCTTGTAAGCGAGCATCACTGGTGACTTTACCGTCTTTAATAGGGACATTTAAATCTTCTCGGATCAATACCACTTTGTCGGTTAAGTTCAGCTCGCTCATACGCAAAAAATTCATTACCTGCTCCTATGCATCAATATATCTATTAATTTACGATTACTATCATGATTGATATGACGGATAATTTTTTAACTATCATCTACTATATATGCTCTAACAATGAGCCTCATTAGACTGCACACTTGCTATCTTTCTCTGTCTTCATCACTGAGTCTTTATACTAACTATCACACCAAGTTACTGGAACCGATAAGTGAGTAGAAATCAGTGGCGGTGTATTCTATCAGTTTTCTATGAGATGCTCACAAGCAAACTTTCACGATTTTTAAAAACATGAAAATATTGAGTAGGCAATTTTACTCCAGCATTGATAGGAAACGGTTGTAACTGCTAGCTTTGAACTCATTCAATAATCAGTAACATTTCGTGGTGGTACTCAGCAGTCAGGCTCTTTATGATAGAAGCGTTGACAATAACAATAACTTTTTAGGAGAACACAATGAGTATCGACTTAGACACTGCAAAGCAAAATCTATTAAAACTAAAAGATGAGTACGAGTCTCGCATTGACAAAATCGAAGATCATATCCAAAACCCACAAGATGATCTCAATGAGCACTGGGAAGATCAGGCTATATCCTATCGTCAAAATGATATGCGCAAAAATTTAATGAGCGAGGCACGTCAGAGCCTCATCTATGTCGAAAATGCCTTAAGTCGTATCGAAAATGGTACTTATGGCGAGTGCGAGGTTTGCGGTGAACCGATTGAAGAGCAACGTTTAGAAGCGCTGCCCTACGCTACTTTGTGTATGGAACATGCTGAATAGCTAATAAATTTCATCTAGAACACATTTTATACAGCAGGTGTTTTCCATTTAGAAAGTGCCTGCTGCCATTGATAGCAACGCTCGGCGATTTTTTCTACAGGCAAATCCATAATATCGCCTACTACCGCCACAAGCGCAATTGGTATGCCTGCCAGCTCTGAAATATTTTCTGCAGTTAATCCGCCTATCACACATATAGGTATGTCTTGTTGACAGCCTTCAATCAACTTCTGACGCGAGATAATATCAGCATTCGGTTTTGTGGTAGAATTAAATATGGCACCCATCGCAGCGTAGCTTGCGCCATCATCCTTTGCCTCTTTGACTAATTCAATATTCCCATGGCAAGTTCGACCAATTATTTGAGTCGATTCAAGAGACTGCAAAGCATCACCAATTTTGCCATCTGTTTGCCCAAGGTGTACACCAATACCAAGCTTGGCTGCTATTGCAATATCATCATTCATAACGACTGGAACGTCATGTGCTTTGGCCAGCTTAACAATCTGTTTGGCTTCTTCATAAAGCGTTATGTGACCATCTGGCAGACTAAGTGTTTGCTTGCGCCGAATCTGCAACAATGCGATTAGCCCTGTTGATAAGGCGGCATCTAACTTTTGATACAACAATTCAAATTCATCATCATTGGTCAGCAAATATAGCTTGGGTATCGCAGATGAGGTTGATGACTGGTTCATAAGGCAGATCCTTAATCTTAAACTCAACACAATAAAAAGGCTGTTATATGGTATAACAGCCTTTTTTACATATTTAAAACAGCGCGTCTATACGGTACGACGTGTCGCCAAGCTGTTTAGAATGTTTTTAGCATCGCCCCAACGTGTTGCTGAGCTGTTTGCCCCTAGGATGACGATAATTGCAGGGCGATTATTGACTCGCGTTTCCATCACAACACAGCGCCCAGCTTCGTTAATAAAACCTGTTTTTGAGATACCGATTGGGTAATCACCTGCACGAACCAAGCTACTAGTGTTGTTGGCTTTATAAGTGCGATTACCACTTGAGTAGTTTGAAACAAAGAAGTCATAGCTCTTGGTGGTAGAGAAGCGACGAATCACATCGTAGTTGCCAGCAGCACGAACCATTTTTACCAAATCATTCGATGAAGCAACGTTACGCTTATCAAGACCCGTTGGATCACCGAAAAATGCAGTAGTCATACCTAGATCTTGTGCTTTTCTGTTCATCGCACGGATAAAGGCATTGTAGCCGCCTGGATAGTTACGTGCCAAGCTCTTTGCGGCTGGGTTTTCAGACTTCATCAAAGCCATCAATAGCAACTCGGCACGGTTTAAACGATCGCCTGACTTTAAGCGTGAGCTGGCGCGCTTAGGCCCTACAAAGTCTTCTGGATCAAGCGTGATTTCTTCACGCATATCGAGACCTGCATCTAGCACAACCATGGCTGTCATTATTTTAGTAATACTGGCCATAGGACGCGCGATGTCAGCGTCTTTTTCGTAGATAGATTCGCCCGTTTCAGCATCAATCACCGCGACACTGCGCGAGTCTGTACTGATTGGGATCATATCACTGCTACCAAATGCGCCGCGATAAGTCGTATTGTATCGAGCGGTATTGTTACTGCTAGCAAAACTGCTGCTATTTGTAATATTGGTCGTACCATAGCCGTTGTCGACTTTTTTGATAGCAGAGCCACTAGACTTGTACATGATGTTACGCGCTTCAGACAAGCTATCAGCACCGCCCCAACTCAAGCGTGCACTAGAAGCTGTCTCAGTGCTACCATTAATTGTAAGTGCGGCTTGTGCAACACTGCCCAAACTCAATGAAATCATAGCAGCGATCAATTGCTGTTTGGTTAATAGTAGTTGCTTCATTATGCCTCCTGCTGTCGCTATCACGCCAGTTACATACTGCCTGACGCCAAGAACGTACGTAGCGTTTATAGATGTGTTTGTAAGTACTCACATAGAGCTTTTGTATTTTTAGTGTATCATGGTTTACATTTAAGTTTAATCTATCAAACTGATTTAATGATTTTTTTTAGCTTCATTCAAACTTTGATACAACTGATTTATATTTTAGAAACACTGATTAACAATACAGCAATATAACTTAACTTAGAATGTTATGATTCTTTGTACTTTATTATATTAAATGAAGATATTGATACAGCATATTAGCCGTATCCTATGTATTTAAAATAAAAAACTGTATTTAGAATCAAAAAACGGCTGATGCTAACGTTGTTTTTTCTGTTATTTAATCGTTGTAAAAACATTCATTCTGACAAACGATAAAGAGTATGGTTATGATTAAAGTGTTGGTGGTCGATGATCATGATTTAGTACGGATGGGTATTAGCCGTATGTTGTCAGACAGCCCCGATATCGAAGTAGTGGGGGAAGCAGATAGCGGTGATATGGCAATCAAGCAGGCCAAGCAGTTACGTCCTGACGTGGTATTGCTAGATGTCAACATGCCCAATATTGGTGGTCTTGAAGCGACCAAACGCTTGATTCAGCTCGATATGGGTATCAAGATTTTAGCTGTTAGTAGTATGTCTGCACAGCCCTACCCCTCAATGCTCATCAAAGCTGGTGTCAATGGTTATATCACAAAAGGTACGCCGCTTGATGAGATGATACGCGCGGTCAAAAAAATCTATCAAGGTGGTCGCTATTTTAGCCAAGACGTTGCTGAGCAATTGGCGGACGTCTTATTGTCTGATAATGCCAGCTCGCCTTTTGATTTGTTAAGTGATAGAGAAAAGCAAGTGGCTATGATGGTGGTCAATTGCCAAAGCCCGCAGCAGATTGCTGACCAATTATTTGTCAGCGTCAAAACCATCAATACGTATCGCTATCGTATTTATGAAAAAGTTGGCGTTGATAGTGATGTAAAATTAACGCATTTGGCCATTCGCCATGGTTTGATTCAACCATAAGTTGCTTAGTATCTCCTTTGTCATCATGGTCAATTTATGAAACCTGCTGCCACCACCATCATTTCTGCCATCAGTCGCTATTTACACCACGATGATACACTTCCTTTGCCGCAGCTGCGCAGACTAGGCATTATTTACAGCAGTTATCGTTTTGTCGTCAGTATATTTTCTATGTTGATGGTATATATATCTGCACGCGCCGGTGATAGCGCCTCTCTCCCCAGTTTTTTACAGCAAACAGCCCTGAGCTTTTATGTGATGCTGAGCTTGATTTTGCTCGGGCTGTTTTACGTTGTCACAAAGCAGATGCGCCGACAGTTAGCGTTTGGGCTCGTATTAGACGTTATTATATTAAGCTTATTGCTGTATACAGCAGGTGAGCCGGACTTACAACTGACCATGCTCTATATGGTCGTTGTCGCCGCTAGCTTTATGCTATTGCATGGTTCACAAGCGCTAGTTATCACCTTGTTGGCTATTATTTTTGTTATCTATCAGCAGTTTTTTTATGCCATTGCCAATAGTATGAATTTGGCCAATTTGGGTGATGCTTTGCTGATGTCAGCAAGCTTCTTGGCAGTAGGGGGTTTGAGTTGGTCTATCTCACAACGTTTGGTACAGCTTGAGAAAGTTGCACAAAGTCATGCCAAAGAGGTTGAACGACTCAATGTCATCAATCAAGAAGTTATTACACAAATGGTCAATGGTGTGATTGTCATCGATAAACAGAATATCGTCCTTGCAAATCTTGCGGCCCACCAACTGCTCAGTATCACACAAGATTCATCATTGCCTGCATCTAGCACTTCAACCAATATAAAAGAAATGAGAGGCGATACGCCTCATGCCATTCTATCTAACTTTAAACAACAACTTAGCAAACAGCATTCTCAGCTACTCCAAGCTTGCTTGTCAGTGGCAACAGGACAATCGCGTACGTTTACGTACGATGTGCCTGAGGTGGCAAACGCTTCGATATTTGGTAAGCTACGCGTACAAATCATCCCGCTAAAAGATGATAGCAAATTAATCCTATTGGAAGACTTACGCCGTGAGCAGGCCAGCGCCCAACAATTAAAACTGGCGTCGTTAGGACAACTCACTGCCAGTATTGCTCATGAAATTAGAAACCCTCTAGCCGCCATCTCACAAGCCAGCCAACTACTGATGGAAGACTTGACCGAAATTGAGGCAAATGCATCAAATGTCAACATGACGGGCAATCATGAGCTCTATGAAATGATATTTTCACAAACCAAACGCGTCAACCGTATTATTGAAGATATTTTAAAACTGTCTCGTCAGCAAGCGGCCTCTCAGCAAGCCATTGTTTTGGCTGAGTGGATGCCAGTATTTTTGGATAATTATTTTCAAGGGCACGACATTTTTCTGCATCTAAAAACCCAACCAACCATATCATTTGATCCTCACCAGTTAGAACAAATTTTGATTAATTTGATCAACAATGGCTTGCGTTATAGCAGCTATAGCCATCCTCACGCTTACGTAGAAATCGAGATTTACTGTGCAGACAGCGATGTTATAATTGACATATTGGATGATGGTGATGGTATTAAAACTGAGGATTTAAAACATTTGTTTAATCCATTTTTTACAACAGACAAAGCTGGCACGGGCTTGGGACTATATTTATCGCAAGCCTTTTGTGAAGCCAATCAGGCACGTTTGCTCTATATTCCTGAACATGAAAAAACGTGTTTTCGTTTTATTTCGCCTGCTATTGACTCTGAAAATATCTTGCAAGCCGTGGAAGAAAATCTTTATTAATCCCAGTCATAAATCAAAATACTACTTAATCACAAATGTTTGAACATTACCTATTGGTAGCTAATAGCCACCGTACATGATTGATTTACAATTTTTTTTGTAAAAGAAGTTTACCCCTATTTAGACCTAGCTATTAATACTTTGCAGCCATTGAATTTGACGAGATAATGTATGACAACAAGCGCGCTAGTCGTTGATGACGAAGTGGATCTATGCCGATTGATGCAAATCACTTTGACTAAAATGGGCATCAAAAGTGATGTGGCCTATACTTTGGCGCAAGCAAGATCATACTGGCAAGACAATACTTATGATTTTTGCCTCACTGACTTGAAACTACCTGACGGCTCAGGGTTGGAGCTGGTCAAAGAAATCAGCAACAGCTCGAATACACCGATAGCCGTCATCACTGCTCATGGAAGTATGGATCTGGCCATTGAAGCACTGAAGCTTGGTGCTTTTGACTTTGTCAATAAACCACTTGAGCTACCAAGATTACGTCAATTGGTAGAAAACGCTCTAAAGGTTATTCATCAGGATAATGGGGCACAAGCCACGCCTGAATCCTCACCTGAGCAAAAGATGCTGGACGCTAGGCTAATCGGTGATTCTGCGGTCATGCACCCTCTTAAAAACACCATATTAAAATTGGCACGCTCACAAGCGCCTGTTTTTTTATCTGGTGCGTCTGGTACAGGTAAAGAGGTCGTCGCTAGACTGATTCATGATTTAAGTCCGCGACGAGATGGCAGCTTTGTACCAGTAAACTGCGGTGCAATACCTTCTGAGCTGATGGAGTCAGAGTTTTTTGGTCATAAAAAAGGCAGTTTTACAGGGGCTGTGGCTGACAAGCAGGGATTGTTTCAGCAAGCCAATGGCGGTACTTTATTTTTAGATGAGGTGGCAGACTTACCATTAGCGATGCAGGTGAAGCTGTTGCGTGCTATTCAAGAAAAGACCGTGAGGGCTATTGGTGACACCAAAGAAGTACCAGTAGACATCCGCATTTTATCCGCTACTCATAAAGATTTGAGCCGCTTGGTACAGGATGGCGCATTTCGACAAGATTTGTATTATCGTATCAATGTGATTGAGCTTAAGCTACCGACATTGAATGATCGACGTGATGACATCCCTGTATTAGCAGAGCATTTTTTAGCCATGATTTCTGCTGAGTGGCAGCTAGAAATACCCCCATCTCTCACGCGTGAAGCCAGCGAACGTTTGCAGCGTCATGACTTTGCCGGTAACGTTCGTGAACTACGTAATTTACTTGAGCGTGCGGTGACGTTGGCGGAAACTTCGGACATTGATATCAGTCATTTAGGCCTACCTGATGTTAGTCACGACCTTAAAGATACGCAAGCTCACAGCAATGCGCAACAATCTAACCATTACGCAAATGAGCAAAACCAATCTCAACCAACTACCCAAACAATGTCTAAAGCAATAGAAAACCGTGAACAGACTCTTCAATCTGACAGTGAGATAACGGCTGTAAAGCACAAGCAAGAAACAACCAACTTGCACCCTTATCGTACTAATACCCAACACTACCCTTCAATGATACAGCGCTCAGTGCCCAATAATACAGAACCATCAACCAGCTCAAGTGATACGAATGAGAAAGTACCCCTCCATCGTCCTATTCAACCAAAAGAGAATGAGACTACAAGCCTGCAAGAACCGCTTGATGATCAATTGCCAGCCCAAGGGTTGGAGCATTATCTACAGGAACAAGAAAAGCAATTAATCATCACAGCCCTCAAACAAACTGGCTGGAACAAAACCCAAGCAGCAGAACTACTTGGGACGACTTTTCGCTCATTACGTTATCGTATGAAAAAGCTAGAAATTGCAGAAGATCAATCTGAGTAAGTCTTCTATCGGGCCATTGGATTTTTATTTCAGAGATTCAATGGCTGTCTGACGGTATATTGTTAAATCTATCAACAATATACTAATTTGCAGTAGTTTTTCGAATGAAGCGGATGCCAGAATCGAGCGCGCGGGGTTTTAATAAATCCAGCGCCTGCTGCTCCCATGAGCTCTCACTTCCTGACAAAGTAATGTCAGGCTCAACGCCGATGACATCGATCTGCCTGCCTGATGCTGTCATATAGTTAGCTACTGTCAACTTGACTGCTTGCTCGTCATTGAGTGGTATGACTGACTGTACTGAGCCTTTACCATAGCTTACTTCACCGATGATAGTAGCGCGTTTTTGTGCCTGTAAACTACTGGCCAAAACCTCTGCCGCTGATGCCGAGTAGCGATTTTGTAGAACAACCATAGGTAGAGGCTTAAGTATCGCATCCCCTTGGGTGGTTAGTACGCGCGATTCGTCTTGACGTGCTTGTACTTGTACCACATCGGTATCATTCATAAATAAACTGGCAACGCTCACCGCCGATGTAAGAACACCGCCCGGATTGTCACGCAAATCAAGTAAAATACCTGAGATAGGTGCATCTAAATTAATCAAACCTTCCAACAGCTTTTCACGGCTATTGTTCTGGAATGCAGGTAGTTTAACAATCGCAATGCCATCGACGAGTTTTGTCTCGACAATTTGAGGGTGACTGTTATTCCGCTGCAATGTCGTTGTATGCTTACGGCGACCCGCTTTAGAAGTGATGATATCTACTTGGGTACCAGCAATCCCTGTTAATAGCTGCTCAACGTCATTACTTTGCCGATTTTCGTCAAGTTTGAATTCACCAACTTGGTGTAAATAATCGCCCACTGCGATGCCTTTTTTATCTGCAGGCGAATCATCAATAACTTCTGTGATGATCCAATAGCCTACCTCTGGCTCATAAGTAACTTGGATACCGATATCACCTACGTCCCCTTCGGTAAAAGCACGTAGGTTTTCATAGGCCTCCGCATCCAAAAACTCAGCATGGCTATCGAGCTTAGTTAACATACCGCTCATTGCATTATTAAATAACTCCTCATCATTGACCGCGTCAACATACTGACGGCGCACTAAATCAACAACAGCAACAAAGGTCTTTAATGTCTGAGGAGAAATTGCATTCAATGATACTTGCGCAACCTCTGATGGAATACTGGTATCGATATTATCATCATCGTCCATTACCGCACTCTCGTCTGGCATACTGTCTATTGAGTCATATGATTCGTCGGCAGCATTCAGCATCTCAGTATCATCTTCAGCCACTATATCATCGGCATTCAAACTGATAAGCTGTAGGCTTGATGTCGGACTAGCATCATCGACTGAGGGCACTGCTGCTTGCGCGTCCATACTGACAACACACAATCCAAGCAAACCTATTGCTAGACTGAGCTTAAAGCCTATAAACTTGAAGTATACGGGTTTGGACATAATGGTCGCTAGCGACGACTTCATCACTCGTTGGCCTAATTGTTTAGACAAAGATGCGCACACAAAAGAGATAGGATGCATAAAAAACTCATTTAAATAATAGAATGTATAAAGTTATTGTTATGTATTACCGTATAAGTTAACACCAAAGGCCTCTCTCAAACTAGGGCAGTTTTGCAACTCATCAAGCAAAATCCATCATAAAAAAAGGGAAAGGTAATAGCTACCCCTCCCTTTTCTAGTTTATATCATTCATCTAACAAGCCATGTCTTTACAGATTATCCGATGTACGGATAATCTGAGTCAACTGGCTTAAGATGCTGAAACCAATAAACTCTCACCAGTCATTTCGGTGGGTGCATCAACATTCATTAGTGCCAAAATAGTCGGTGCCACATCACTGAGCTTACCGCCACGACGTACCTGTAGTTTTTGTGTGCCTACGTAAATCAGCGGTACATGCTCTGTCGTATGCTGAGTATGTACTTGACCACTTTCGTAGTCTTGCATTTGCTCACAGTTACCGTGATCAGCTGTGATCAGCATATCGCCGCCAGCCGCTTTTACTGCCGACTCGACACGGCCTACACAGACATCCAACGCTTCGACCGCCTTTACCGCAGCATCGAAAACCCCTGTATGACCTACCATATCTCCATTGGCATAATTGACAACGAGCACATCATATTGGCCAGATTCAATCGCTTCTACTAATTTATCCGTCACTTCAGGCGCGCTCATCTCAGGCTTCAAATCATAAGTGGCAACATCTGGAGAAGGTACTAGGATACGCGTTTCGCCTTCATACTCTTCTTCACGGCCACCACTGAAGAAAAACGTCACATGCGCATACTTCTCAGTTTCCGCGATACGTAGCTGTGTTTTACCTTGATCCTGCAGATACTCTCCCAAGGTATTGGCCAAAGACGTTGGATAGTAAGCGATGCTGGTTTTTGGATTATCCGCCAATACATCAGAATACTTGGTCAACATCACAAAGGCGGCAAGTTTTGGCTGCTTTTGACGGGCAAAACCTGAAAACTCATGATCAGGTAAAACAAAGGCTTGGGCAAGCTCACGGGCACGGTCGGCACGGAAGTTCATAAATATCAGCGCATCATTGTCTTCGACGGTATAAGGCACCTCATCACGTCCGATGACAGTCGTCGGGCTGATAAATTCGTCAGTCTCACGTGCCTTATAAGCCGCTTGGACAGCACCGTCCGCACGTGTCGACAAGCGATCTGCCTTACCTTCAGTGATCAGCTCATAAGCTTTTTGTACGCGATCCCAGCGGTTATCGCGATCCATTGCATAGTAGCGACCAATAATGCTGGCAATCTGTACGCGCCCGCCTTCATAATGAGCATTCAATTTATCGATATAATCGCGCAAACGATTGATGTATTTATCTGCAGATTTAGGCGGGGTATCACGGCCGTCTAAGAAGCAATGGATAAAGACGTTTTTGGCACCATGAACCAATGCTGAATGACACATACCCTCGATATGGTCTTGATGTGAGTGAACACCGCCATCAGAGAGCAGACCCATAATATGTACGTTGCCGCCAAGCTCATTGGCCGCTTTTACTGCGTCAACCAATGCTTCGTTTTTGTAGAATTCGCGATTGGCAAGCTCATTTGAGATGCGAGTCGAGTCTTGATAAAGAACACGGCCAGCACCCAAATTCATGTGGCCAACTTCTGAGTTACCAAACTGACCATCTGGCAGACCCACATCTTCTCCTGAAGCAGAAATCAGTCCATGAGGGTATTTTTGGTAAATCCTATCTAGATTTGGCATATTTGCCGCAGCAATGGCGTTATCTTTATCTTCTTCACGATAACCAAAGCCGTCTAATATCATTAAGACATGCGGCGTTTTTTTATTCTGTGCGCCGTCTTCTTGCTTACTGCTGAGCTGCTGCGCCTGATTGTCGCCAATAGATTCTGATGCTTGCTGGGTACTGGTCATATATTACCGCTCCTCGAGTGAATGAACGCCTTCAATGCTATGTTAGGGTATGGAAAGCCCTATATATTAACACATATCTTAAAATAGCTGAAAAACTGACAATTTTTCACTAAAAAATGATGGGGTTTGTATCGTTATCAAAAGCTCAAAACCTACCACAGATACTAGGTAACAATACTGCGTATCAATCTGTAAATCCTACTTGCAATCATTCATCTCATTGGTTAAGATGAGTCTATTCTGAAGTGTTGGCTAGTAGATGTTTATTCCCTGAGCCGATAATGCTTTACCAGGATGTGGTACCTATCGTCTCATTGTGTATGCCTGCACCGCTTGCGGTGTATCAGGAAACCTGCAGAGAGGATGACGCATCCGCCCTGAACTTCACGGTTCATGGGTCACCATCTTACAGCGGCACTTCGGTTGTTTTATTCGGTTTGTAAATATGTTCTTTATAATTAATGTATTTACTGCCACCAAAAAGCCCCTTTCGTTATTAGCGAAAGGGGCTTTTTCTATGCCTAATGAATGACTAAATCATCGTTACTCGTCATTAGCAGATTTGGTAATTTTTTTCACATCTTTAGGGATGTTTTTGGCCGTACCATCAACAGTCGTATGCTGTTTAAATACGTCACCAAACGGGTTTTGCTGTTGCTGACCAAATGGATTTTGGTTATTCATACCGCCTACGCCACCGAATGGATTCTGACCACCCATTCCACCAAATGGATTTTGGCCGCCCATTTGACCACCCATCTGTTTTGCCATCATTTCCATCATTTTTTGCTGATTGTTCATGACATAGTTATTGGCAAA
Organism: Psychrobacter sp. AntiMn-1; assembly: GCF_001854065.1. Lineage (NCBI taxonomy): Bacteria > Pseudomonadati > Pseudomonadota > Gammaproteobacteria > Moraxellales > Moraxellaceae > Psychrobacter > Psychrobacter sp. AntiMn-1. The sequence continues at coordinate 1,064,831 of NZ_CP012969.1, forward strand.
GTCCTTGAGTTTCTTTTGTACTGGTGGCAAGATCACGAGTAGTGCGAGCACATCACTCAACACACCTGGAATAAGTAGCAAGATACCCGCGACTGCCATGGCTATGCTCTTAATCATGGTAGACTCTGGTGGACGCATTGCAGGATTCATCATACCACCTGCTTTCATCTGCTGAGCCATTGGATTCAAAGAAGCCATACCTTTACGCACAAGAGAAATACCGATCACTGCTGCGACAATAAACCACATGAATACCCACCAGCCGCTCATGAATTGAGCAAGCAAATACCACAGTAGCATCTCGATAATAAACCAAACGATGGCTATACCAACTATCTGACCCATAAAGTGTCGTCCTATAAAATAAAAACCAATAAATTGAGCGCCATGCAAATTAAAATGGCTAACATATGATGTATATGGGGATTGGTTGCTATACTATCAAACTTACGGCTGATTTTTAAGCCATAAAACAAAATGTAAGCAAGACGGAATACTATGGCAATTATTATCGGGATCGACCCAGGGTCACGCATGACGGGTTATGGAATAGTCCAGCAGACGGGTGATAAGCTCACTTATATCGATGCAGGCACGATTCGCACAGATACCAAAGAGATGCCTGAACGCCTTAAGCGTATTTTTAATGGATTGACCCGCATTACGCAGCATCATTTAAAATACGCTGACGAGCCTATCTATACGGCGATTGAACAAGTCTTTATGGCAGAAAACCCTGATTCTGCACTCAAGCTTGGGCAAGCACGAGGCGCGGCTATTGCAGCGATGGTCGCCTTGGATTTAGAAGTGTCAGAGTATACTGCTCGGCAGATCAAACAAGCGGTGTGCGGCTATGGTGCTGCTGCTAAAGAGCAAGTGCAGGAGATGGTTTGCCGCATACTACAGTTAGAAGTCGTACCACAGCAGGATGCAGCCGATGGTCTTGCCTGTGCTATTTGTCATGCGCACTCAAGCCATTCTATGAATAAAATACTACTTAATAGCTCTATGCGAGGACGCGGTGGCTCTAAGAAAAAAGGTCGTTGGCGTTTGACCGAAGAAGATTTGGGTAACTTGCGTTAAAGATAGGCGTTAAAGCAGACAAGCTTTAAAACCAATAGGCATTAAAATAGTGAGACAATAAAAAAACACGCTATTCGATGCGTGTTTTTTTATGAGTACCAGCACTGTCACTTTATCATTTGCAAGACGAAATTATAGCGGACTACTCTACAACTGCACTTTCAATGACAGCATCGAGTACATATGCATACTTTTCATCATCATTATCATTTTCTGTTGTCTCATCTGACTCTATTAATTCGTTAGTCTCTAATCGGTAGCGCTGCAATCTTAGTACTTCTTCGTGCATACCGTCATGCTGGTATCCATCTATTTCTCCCGCAAATACTCTCCACTTCCCTTCACGAACTTTGACACCTTGGTCGTTGTAAGTGACGGGCCTAACTTGGAGACACTGCTTTTCACCATTCATATCACAATTGACTTCTTTGGCATTCACTGCCCAAAATACCGTCTCGCCCTTACTATTGTATTTCGCTTGAGGTGTGAGTTTGCCACTCCATACCAAAGTGACATTATCGTTGGTAAACTGAGTCAATACTGGGCTGTCACCTTGCTCTATTTTTAACTCACTATTTCCTAGCATCAATGCATACAATTTATTTTCTGCCATATCAAGATCGCTACAAGACATTTTGGTGCTCATTCCTTCCTCGATACTCAATGTATGTCCTTGCAGCTGATAAGCAGCGCTTATTGTATTACAACCGACACTATAGATAAGTGTTTCTGGATTAAATACCAGAGTCCCCTGACCATCGATATCTGTAAGCTCACTTATAGGCTGCTCATTGGCATCCGTTGCCCTAACCAAGCTCCAACGATGACGAGACAAAGTATTCATCAGCTTTTCTTCGGGAGTAAATGTCGTCGAGCCAGATTCAGTAGTTGCTGAGTTGGTATCCGAGGCCCTATCCTCAATCGCTAGTGAGTCTATTTTTTCACCGGTATTGGAGATACCTGATCCTTCATTGTCGTGAGCCGTGTTTTCTTTTTGACAAGCGCCTAGTATGAGGCTCACCGCCACAATACTTGGCAATAAAAACGTTGTCAGTGCTGATTTTTTGGCTCTACCTACCATATTACGAACCTCTTAGTAAGCGTATATCAATTTTCTCGATTACTTATTTCTATATACTTTCTGGTCTTGCATGTTTTGAAAAAACATTTAATTAACTGTTCTGGAATATCGTTATTATAATCACGTTAAATTAACCACTATAGACCGAGCATTATTAGCTTATGTAATAAAATGTTGATTTTTATTATGTTTGAAATTCTTTTATTACTCTGCTATCTAATGTCGTTAATTTCATGGACAAAAAAAGGATAGCTAATACATATTAGCTATCCCCGATATTATCTTTAATGAGCAAGCATCTAAAAACAATAGAACTTGCGATGTATCTCTTTATCTAATCATTGATTTCCGCAGGCTTAGCTTTAGCCATGTTTTTGATACTAAAGCGCTCGTTCATCATTTGATAAAAACGGGCTAGGTTTTTGCCTTGCTCATTCGGATCAACTTTGAGCACTTTACCAAAATCTAAGCCCAAATATAGCACGATATCTGCAAAGCTTAGCTGCTCACCCACCAGATACTCACGACCTTCTAGGATTGTCTCAAAATACTCCATGGCTTTGACAGCACGGGCAATTGATGGCGCAACAAATTCTGGCACTTGTTCAACACGCTGGGCTTTAGACGGATGACTGTGCTGAAACGCTAGCATTAAATTATACATCACCTCAAACTCAGCAATACGGCGCATCGAGCACACTTGGGCACGCTGTATCACGTCATTGCCCATAACAGAACGCTCACCATAGACGCGATCCAGATACTCGCAGACTGCTTGTGAGTCATTGAGCACGGTGCCATCGTCTAGTGTTAAGACAGGCACTGTCTGCATCGGATTTATTTTGGTAAATTCGTCTGACATCTGCTCATTTTTGGCAAAATCAATATCAATCACATCAATGTCATCCATATCATCAACATCAATCCCTTTTGATGCCAATAAAATAAGGGCTTTGCGCGGGTTGGGTGCTATACGGGTGACGTATAATTTTTTCATGATGAACTCCTTGTAAGAATGATTGAATAGAAATTTAGCGCTGATACGCCTTATTATGATGGTGGCACTAATGAGCACCCTATCTATTGATACTCCATACCATAGTTATAGCCTACTCTGACCGTCATGGCAAAGGCTTATTACTCATGAGGTAAAAATAGCAAAAGCCCCATAACTTTAAGTCACGGGGCTTTATTTAATCATATTTATGCAACCAGTCCAGTTATTTATTAGGGGCTGGGGTCGTACGTAGGTACGGCTTGATTTCTTTATGACCTTTTGGGTATTTGGCAGCAATATCTTCGTTTTTGACACTTGGTGGAATGATTACGTCATCACCGTCCTTCCAATCTACAGGCGTCGCGATGTTATATTCATCCGATAGTTGTAGCGCATCAATAACACGGATAATTTCATCGAAGTTACGACCACAGCTGGCCGGATACGTCAGTGTTAGACGCACCTTTTTATTTGGATCAATGATAAACACGCTGCGAACTGTCGCGGTGTTATCAGCATTTGGGTGAATCATATCATACAAATCCGCAACCGTGCGATCAGAGTCTGCAATGATAGGGAATTTCACCGCAGCGCCTTGTGTCTCTTCGATGTCGCTGACCCAGCCTTTGTGATCTTCTAAGCCGTCCACTGACAAAGCAATCGGCTTGACATTGCGTTTTTGGAACTCACCGCCCAATGCAGCGGTGCGGCCAAGCTCAGTAGTACAAACTGGCGTATAGTCGGCAGGATGCGAAAACAATACCACCCAGCTATCACCCGCCCAATCATAAAAATTAATATCACCCTCTGTGGTGCTTGCATCAAAGTTTGGTGCGGTGTCGCCTAAACGTAAATGTGCCATACTAAATTCCTTATTTATATGAATGATGAGCGCTGAGCTTACTGTCTTATGCGCACTATTATTATAAACCGATTATTGCAATGTGCGAGACGGTTTGATCATTTGCTTATCCCGTCTAGTGCATCAATAAAACTCACTTTATAGTACCAAACTGGTTATGAATGTCTTGTGAAGGATTGTAATGCGTTTATTCCATTTATCACTAAATAAACCAGTATATAGGTAGCATAGCGCATTAAACTACCATGCCTGTATCCCACAAGCAAAGTTCATAAAAAACCCACCCCTAGCGCACTAGAGATGGGTGAGTATAAAAGAACAATGATTTGACATAATAATTTGACGTTAAGCCCTAAGGGCAAGCTCAAAGGCTATGCATTAAGCTGGCTTATAACTATCGCGCAAGCTAACGATTTGGTTAAAGACTGGCTTATCCGTGCTATGATCTTCACTATCGGTGATAAAGTACCCTTCACGCTCAAACTGGAAACGCGTACCAGCATCAGCATGGGCTAAAGATGGCTCAACGACAGCATCCAGCTCAGTGAGCGAGTCCGGGTTTAGTGCTTGATGGACATCAGCGACGCCACTTGGGTCTTCAGCACTGAATAGCTGCTCATACATGCGCACGGTCGCTGGTACACCTTGACTGGCTGATACCCAATGAATCACCCCTTTCACCTTACGGCCTTCAGGATTGTTGCCTAGCGTTGCGGGATCAATTGTCGCTTTTAACTCAACAACATTGCCATTTTCATCAGTGATATGCTCAGTGACGGCTAGCACGTAAGTGTTACGCAAACGAATCTCTGGCTTTTCTGGAGACAGACGCTTGTAGCCTGCTGGCGGTTCAATCTCGTAATCACCTTGATCGATATACAAAGTCTCGGTAAACGGAATCTCACGCTCACCCATATCGACGTTAGGATGGTTCGGCTGCGTCAACCAAAGGGTCTGCGTGGCATCGTCAAAACGCGCATTAACACTATCGGCTTTTTGCGACTCCCAGCTACTAACCGCCTCGCTAAAGTTAGTAATCGTCACTTTTAATGGCTTTAGTACCGCCATGCCGCGACCAGTAGTCGTCTCTAACGATTGACGAACGCTAAACTCTAGTAAACGGAAATCAACCACGCTATCGGCTTTGGTCACGCCCACACGCTCACAAAAGTCACGCAAGCCCGCTGGCGTATAACCACGGCGGCGCATACCAGCGATAGTCGGCATACGGGGATCGTCCCAACCACTCACGATACCTTCATCAACGAGCTGCTTAAGCTTACGCTTACTGGTCAATGTATGATCCACATTTAAGCGGCTAAACTCGTACTGATGCGGCGGCACGTCAAAGCCGATCTTGGCGATGACCCAATCATAGAATGGACGATGGTCTTCAAACTCAAGCGTACATAGTGAATGGGTAATACCTTCGAGCGCATCAGAGAGTGGATGCGCAAAGTCATACATTGGATAAATGCACCATTTATCACCAGTCTGATGATGAGATTGGTGCATCACACGGTAAATGACAGGGTCACGCAGGTTCATATTTGGGCTTGCCATATCGATCTTGGCGCGCAATACCGCCTTACCTTCAGCGTACTTACCGTCTTTCATATCATTGAACAGCGCTAGGTTTTCCTCGACACTAGCATCACGCTGCGGAGATGGCGTTCCCGCTTCATTGAATGAACCACGGTTGTCGCGAATCTGCTCAGGCGTTTGCAAATCGACATAGGCATCGCCTTGCTCAATCAACTGTATTGCCCATGCATGTAGCTGATCAAAATAACTTGACGCGTGATACGCCTCGCCTGCCCACTCAAAACCGAGCCACTTCACATCATTTTCGATATTGTCAATATAATCTTGTTTTTCTGCAGTTGGGTTGGTGTCATCAAAACGCAGGTTACACACCCCGCCGAACTCTTTGGCCACACCAAAGTTTAGGCAGATAGATTTTACGTGACCTAAGTGCAAGTAGCCATTTGGCTCAGGCGGAAAACGTGTGACAATTTGCTGGTATCTTTGCGCATTGACATCGTCACGAATGATATTACGAATAAAGTCGTTTTTTACTTCGTCTTTTTGTGCATTGTTGCTTGAGTGCTCACTCATCGGATATTGCTCCTAACGCAAATTGTCAATTTGTGATACGTGCCATCACGCATCACAAAACGTTCAAAATAAATTATTAAAATAAATTGGGATATAAAAACTCAGATAACGCGTCCGCATTATCACAATTTGTCAAAGCTGATCAAAAATGGCTAAAGTTGCGTTATTCTATCAGCTTTTGCAAACGCATTAACAGCCTGATACATGACACGGGATAAAAAAGCCGTTAGACTACCCGTAACTTTTTAACAACCAACTTTTAACCACCACTTGACAGCGTCATTTAAGGCGCTGCAATCAAAAAGGAATATCCCATGGTAGACATGCCACCAGTAGTAGAACTTGACACCAATATGGGTGCGATCGTTATCGAACTCAACGAAGAAAAAGCGCCAAAGACCGTAGAAAACTTTTTGAACTACGTAAAATCTGGTCAGTATGACGGTACGATTTTCCATCGCATTATTGATGGTTTCATGATTCAAGGCGGCGGAATGGACGCTGAGATGAACGAAAAACCAACCAACGCGCCTATCGAAAATGAAGCGGACAATGGTTTAAAAAACGACAAAGGTACTATCGCCATGGCGCGTACCCAAGATCCACATTCAGCAACTAGCCAATTCTTCATCAACGTAAAAGACAATGATTTCCTAAACCACACTGGCAAAAACATGCAAGGTTGGGGTTACACTGTATTTGGTAAAGTCACCAGCGGTATGGATGTGATCGAAAAAATGAAAGGCGTCCCAACTGGTCGTTTCGGTATGCATGCTGATGTGCCAAAAGAGCCAGTTGTGATCAACTCTGCGACCATCGTTTCTCAGTAGGTCGTGATAAGTAAGTGTTACTGATAGTCTGACAATAGACGACAAGGATTATGATAAATGCAAACGTTTAATCATCTGATAACGACCCGCCCTCATCAAGTGCGGCAAGTATTGATTAGCGATTTGCATTTATCGCCTCAGGAGCCTGCCTTAGTGCAGGCTTTTTTGGCGCTGCTCGATGACTGTCTTGCTCTGCCCGCGCTCAAACGCCTCTTTATATTGGGCGACTGGTTTGAGGTATGGCTGGGTGATGATATGTATTTATCCCTATTAAAAGAAAAAAGGTCAGAAGACGAGCAAATGGCGCATTGGCTAACCCCATTGATTGCAAAGCTAAAACAGCTACGTATCAATGGCTGTGAAATATTAGTCATGCACGGCAACCGTGATTTTTTGTTAGGACAGCCGTTTTGCAATCTGTTCGGTGGTGAGCTGATAAGCGAGCCGTATACTTTGACTGTTGGTCAACAGAGTTACCGTTTAGAGCACGGTGACGCACTCTGTACCGATGATAAGAAATATCAACTCTTTCGTAAAATTATGCGCAACCGCCTAACTCAGTGGTATCTGCTTAATAAGTCGTTAGAGAAACGCTTAGCCATCGCAGACAACATGCGCAAAAAAAGCCAGCAGAACAATGCTACTAAAGCGGCTTATATCATGGATGTGAATGATGAGGCCGTACGTCAAGCCATTACTGACAGCGATGCTTTATTGCACGGACATACGCATCGTCCAGATATTCATCACATCACCGCTGATAAAAAACGCTACGTGCTTGGTGATTGGCGCTTGCTAGATAAAGACACTCGCCAGCCGAAAGTAAGCGCTGTGATTGGGGTAGTGACAGATGACCAGCATTTAGATGACCGTTTGAATAGTAATAATTTAAGCAGTGATGATGCTGAGTTTGGATTATTTGAGTTTGAATTTTTTATTCGCTGAATGGCGTTTTAGACAACGCATCTAAACAATATTTCTTCGATATAAAAAGGGTCTGTTGATCGTTCAACAGACCCTTTTTACCTTTACTACAATCTTGAACTGCTTATCGCTCGCTATTTAAATCCATCAATTTAAAGAAATGCTGACGATAATGCTTTAGCTCACGAATAGAGTCGCGAATATCGTCTAAGGCCAAATGACTGCCCCCTTTTTCAAAGTTCTTTAGAATATCAGGACGCCAGCGGAAACACAGCTCTTTAATTGACGATACATCAAGGTTGCGATAATGAAAGAAGCGCTCAAGCTCTGGCATTTGGCGCGCCATAAAGCGGCGATCTTGACAAATAGAGTTGCCACACATTGGCGATTTGCCACTATCGACCCATTTACTCAGAAACTTGATGGTTTCAGCTTCCGCTTCCGCCAATGTCACCGTGCTACGACGCACACGGTCGACCAATCCTGACTGACCATGTTGCTTGGTATTCCAGTCATCCATCTTATTTAAGACTTGATCCGATACCTTGATCGCAAACACAGGCCCTTCAGCAAGCACATTCAAATCTTCGTCAGTCACGACAGTGGCAATCTCGATAATCTCATCGTTTAAGGTATCAAGTCCGGTCATTTCTAAATCAATCCACACCAGCCCTTTTTTGCCTTGATTTTTGATCTTGATTTTATTGGGATGGTCGGCGGTAGTCATAAAATATCCTATGGTCAATAATGTTTGGAGCAAGTTTTTATATAAAAAGTGCCGTTTTATCTACGGTGACAAGATGAGGACATGGGATTTAACAGTGCCAAATCAGCCCTGATATTACAAAACCACTATCTGCCACGGACGCTTTAGGCTGTATGTTAGCAAATTTTCACGCTACACTTAGCAATATTTTTATAATAGGTTAAAACCCATGGCATTAATCCGGCAACGCAAACTGACCAAACAACAGATTCGTCGCATCGACAAACAGCAATTGTTAAGTCAAGACAGCATCGATGACAGCTTGATGGATGGCGTGGTCATGGCGCATTACGGTAAGCAACTAGAAGTACAGGTAACAAGTCTACCTGCAGTGATACCTGAGCAGCCAGAGATTGCGCCTGATGATCCAGAGCCATTTTGGCAAGCGCTTGAGCTCGGCGATATTTGGCGCTGCCATGTACGCACTAACTTGCCGATGCTAGCCGCTGGTGACCAAGTGCGTTGGAGTGCCGACTCCAACACAGGCTTTGGCCGTATCGAAGCCGTCAAACCGCGTACGTCATTGGTCTCTCGCCCTGACCGTTATCATAAGCTCAAACCTGTTGCCGCCAATGTTGATATTCTGGCCATCGTCTTTGCGCCATTGCCTGCCGCCGCTCCTACTTTGATCGATCGCTATCTGGTCGTCTGCCATCACGCGGGCGTCAAACCACTGCTCGTCCTCAACAAAGCCGATCTGTTGGCACAAGAAAACGGCGTCGATACGAGTGAATTATTGGCACAATATGCTGCGCTCGGTTATGAGAGCGTCCTGACGTCGGTCGATTGCCCTGAAAATATCGCCGAAAGTGACGAGCAAGAAGGCCTCGATGAGCTAAAACGCTACATAGATAAAAAGCTGGTCATCTTTGCAGGGCAGTCTGGTGTTGGCAAAAGCAGCCTTATTAACGCCCTACTTCCCGAGTCTGGTCAAAGCGTCAATATCATCTCACAAAACTCTAAGCTTGGTCAGCATACGACAACGACAAGCCGATTGTTACCATTTAACCCCGAGGATTTGACGCAAGGTGGTATCGTCGATACACCAGGTATTCGCGAGTATGGCATTTGGCACCTCACACCTGACGATATCATCTCAGGCTTTATTGAGCTGGCACCACTAGCTGGCAGTTGCCAATTCCGTGACTGTCGTCACACCCATAACAGCAAAGGCTGCGCGCTGTGGCAAGCCGTGGCTGACGGTACCGTATTACAGCGCCGCGTTGAAAATCTCGTGACGCTACGAGAGGAAGCTGATACTAAGCCTTATTAAGCCCAATTAACGTCATTTCAAAGGCAAAATGATAGATTGATTATTGACCGTGTCATCGCCCGTTTACTATAGATGACCTTATCGGTATAATAGCGCCTTGTTCACTATCATTGGGCTGGCTTTTCTCAGCTCAATAGAACACCTATTTTTTTGGAGGTATGGTTTGGATCGTGCGCTGGAATTTGTGGGCAACCACCCGTTTTTATTTGGTATATTAGCCGTACTTGCTATCCTGTTTTTTACCATTGAAAACAAACGTAGCGGTAGAAAAATATCGCCCAACACCCTTGGCATGATGGTCAACTCTCAAAACGCGCAGCTGATCGATATTCGCGCCAAGAAGAAGTTTGAATCAGGCTATATTCAAGGCAGCCGCAACATCCCGTTCACTGATCTCAAAGAGCGCTTAGCAGAGATTCGTGCGATTGAGCAGCCAGTGATTATTATCTGCGATATGGGTGTGCAAGCAGGCGCTGCGATTCAGATGATTGGTAAAGACAGTGTTTATCGCTTAGAGGGCGGTATTGGCGGCTGGCAAGGCGCTGGTATGCCATTGGTTGGTGTAAAAGACGCTAAATCAAAAAACAAAGCTAAGACCAAGCCTAGTTTAAGCAAATAATAGATTGGCTAAAATATAGCTTCTGACTAAAAAAAGCATCCGATTAACGATAGCAAAATAAAAAGACACCTTAGCAATAGGTGTCTTTTTTTATATCCTGTTTATACTGCTACTGAGGGTTTTAAACTAAGACGGCTTGAATTTGTCATGCTCATCCCCACTGTAGTAATGAGCACAGTTGAATACATGTGCACTTTACTCATTGATAACAGATTCTATCAATACTTAGACTATGATAATTTATCAGGCTATCTATAATAAGTTTGTTATCTCATAAATTTATAAATAAGGATTTACCATGACTGTATCTGTTAAAGTTTATACGACCCCTATCTGCCCATACTGCTCAAACGCCAAACAACTACTAAAAACCAAAGGCGTTGATTACGAAGAAATCAGCATGCATGACATGAGTAGTGAAGATCGTCAAGCGCTGATGAAAAAAACCAATAACTATCGCACTGTGCCACAAATTTTCGTTGGTGAAACCTTTGTAGGTGGCTTTGATGAGCTCAACCAAATGAACCAGCAAGGCAAACTTGACGAGCTATTAGCGGGTTAATCTGCTACCTTGCTTTACTGTCTGTCTTTATTGGTTTGAAGATGGACAGTGGCAGACTCAAAAGCCATAGTGAGACGTAACCATAAAAAACATCGAGATTTGATCTTGGTTTATATTACAATGCTTTTTTAAAATCGTAGTTTGACCCATTATTTGATTTAATTTTAGAGGATTTATCATGGCTGAAGAACAAGCACAACCACAATTGGCACTAGAGCGTATCTATGTAAAAGATATGTCACTTGAAGTACCAGGCGCAAGCGTATTCACCAAAGAGTGGAACCCAGAGCTTGATATCAATTTGTCTAGCAATGCTGAAAAATTAGATGACGATCATTACCAAATCGTCCTAACCGTTAGCGTCACGGCAAAAAATGCTGAAGAAGCGGCATTTATCGCTGAAGTACATCAAGCAGGTATCTTCTTGTTAAAAGACATCCCAGAAGATCAAATCGGTCAAATCTTGGGTGCATACTGCCCTAACGTGCTGTTTCCATATGCCCGTGAAGTCATCAGCGACATTGTAACGCGCGGTAGCTTCCCGCAATTGCTACTAGCCCCTGTCAACTTTGATCAAGCGTACGCGCAAAGCCAGCAACAAGCACAAGTTGATGCCCAAGGTAATGCGTAAGGGATACTTGAAGGTATATGAGCCTATTGCGTCATATATTTTGATGAGAAAACCGTTTACTTATAATGAGTAAGCGGTTTTTTTGTGGGTGATTTTCAATCATGAGTCAGCAATATGCTGAATGCTTTTTATAGAAGATAAAATTATCCAATATATAAATATTAGCCATAAAAAAACCCTGCTATTAAACAGGGTCTTCAACGACCACATCGACTGGCTAAATTAATTAGCTAAAATCGAACATTAGCCTTTTAACGCAGACAAAATCTGCTGCTTAACCTCTTCGATATCTTGCGTGCCATCAAACTTATCGTAGTTTGGTGAATCTGCGCCCTCGGCGGCTTTTTCTTGATAAAAACCAACCAATGCAGAGGTTTGCTCATGGTAAGTCGACAGACGGTCGCGAATGGTCGCTTCTTGATCGTCTTCACGCTGGATAAGTGCTTCGCCCGTTACGTCATCTATGCCCTCAACCTTTGGTGGGTTGTGCTGCACATGATATACACGGCCTGAACCTGGATGTTGACGACGACCAGACAGACGATTAACGATCTCATCATCGGGCACACTAATCTCTACCACGTGATCGATGGCAACATCAGCATCGGCAAGGGCTTGCGCTTGAGGAATCGTACGTGGAAAACCATCAAAGATACACCCGTTGGCACAATCAGGCTTTGCAATACGCTCTTTTACGAGATTGATAATGAGGTCATCAGAAACCAGACCACCAGCATTCATGATATCTTTGGCTTTTTTGCCAAGCTCGCTGCCTTCTTTGATAGCAGCACGTAGCATGTCACCCGTCGATATCTGCGGAATATCATATTCCTGAGAAATAAACTGGGCTTGAGTACCTTTACCGGCGCCTGGTGGACCTAGCAAAATAATACGCATCATTACACGACTCTCCTGAATTCAATGTGATTTTGGGATTACTACAACTTAGGGATTAACTGATTGCCAAGACACCTTACCTTGTGACCTGACAAACCTCAAGTTTTTTTCTAATTAGGGTCATAAGTTGCCATGACTTATCTTTCCATATAACACTGTTAAGCCTTTTGTAGTCAACAGCATTTATATGAAAAATACTTACAATAACCAGCCATAATACTAGGGGATTTGTTGATTGATTTCTACATTGGCCTGATTTTGGTCGGCACGAATCACAACAGGATTACCTGATAAGTCTCCTGACTCTGCGATAGCTGTGCCGCTGTGACTAATACGCGCAATAACAGCCAACTCAACCTTATCAGAACGGGCTGATCTTAGGGTACGCTCTGGCATCATCGCATCAATATCGCTTAGGCTAATAGTAGCCTCGCCCTGCTTAATCGCACTAATTGGCAAACGCTTGGCAGCAAATGGCGGGCCACCATTCACATCACGAATCGCCACAAACAGCACGTCATCGGCTTTGATCAATGGCAGTAGGCTTGAATTAATCTTGACGGTCACCTCAATGCCCTCAGACGCTTGTTGCTGCTGCATGGTCACATTGGCACTGAGCTCATCTAGACTGGATAGCGCCTGCGTATGGTCGCCTGGTTTAGCTGAGATACTGTCACGCAAGCGTTTGATCCAACCTTGTGCTTGATCAAAGTTATTTGCTCGCGCCTCACCCATGGCCATGAGCATTTGCGCGCCTTCATGCTGTGGGTTTTTGGCCAATACAGTTTCTAGCACTCGGCGACTATTTTCGTCTAGCTGACCCTTATTAGCAAAGAAATTAATCTGCGCGTAAGTAATCGCAATCTCTTCATTATCAGGTGACAAACGATAAGCACGTGATAAGGCCTCTAGTGCTGAATCGGTCGCCTCTAATGATAAGAACAACTCTGATAGGCGCATCCAACGATTGTAATCGTACGCATGGCGATAGACGTTGGTCTGCATGGCACTAATCAGCTGATTGCCATCTTCAATCGCCCAAGCAGGTGGCTGGTCAATCTTGCCAGTTAATAAGTCATCCGCCACTTGACCTACTTTGTCTTCGCTTGCCCAAAGCTCAAAAACAGGCGTGCGATCTCCAACCATCAAGTACGCCATGGCAGACAGCACAGGTACCCAAAAGACAATGATCAATCGGCTTTTGATACCAGGCGTGACCATAGGTGCGACTTCACGCTGAGCATCCAAAAGCTGGCGTTCAAGCTCAAGTTTTTGGTTTTGATAGTGATGCTCATCAATGATGCCACTGTCTTTATCTGTTTTCAGCTCTGCTAAGCGCTCACGAAATACAGCAACGTTGATACCTAATAGCTGATTGTCCAAAGGCTTACTATGCGTACGCGGTGCTCTCAACCATGGTTTGATAGCTATAACAGCAAGCAATAAGGCGGTCAGTAAGCTCAGCGCAATAAATAAGCCAACCGTAGAAAATATGGTCATTTTTTGCCCCCAAGGCTTGTAATATCGTGAACGTCTTTATTATCAGCACGTGACAATAAGCGCTCAAGCTCCGCTTTTTCGGCAACAGATAGCGCCTCAGCGGTATTATCTGCTGTCATGCCGCTTGCACCACTGGCAACAAGCTGACGTCGTTTACTTTGCCAAAACCAACCTACTAACAAGATGATGAGCAATAATGGTGGGAAAAACCATAAGATCCATGTTGAAGGACGCACTGGTGGCTTATAGCTGATAAAGTCGCCATAACGTTCCTGCATATAGGCACGAATCTCACCATCGCTACGACCATCTTTGACCAAATCGTAGGTTTTTTGCTTTAAGTCTTGGGCAATTGGGGCATCAGAGCCTGCTAGGTTTTGGTTCTGGCATTTTGGACAGCGCAGCTCTTCGATAAGACCACGATACTGTGCCTCTTGCTGTACAGAGTCAAAATCATAGACATCAATAGCAGCAAAACTGGCCATACTGAATAGACAAGCGATAAGCAAGCTTGCTAACTTTATCGTAACGGATTTTATTTGATATGCTATCATTGACACGCCTCCTCAACCTGACTTGGCTCTAAACTGACGCCATTATTATTGGCATCATTAAGCACCATCAAGCAAGGCGCAATACGGCTTTGCCAGTTGCTCTCATTGACCTCACCGATAATATGCTGACGAATAATCCCTTCACCATCGACGACAAAAGTCTCAGGCGCGCCAGTCAGTCCCAAATCTAAAGCAAACTGCCCCGATAGATCCTGAATAGACATCGAAAACGGGTCGCCGCCTTTATTCAAATATCCTAAGGCATCCCCAATATCATCTTTATAGTTGACACCGACCAAATTGACACCGCGCTCCTCCAATTTCATTAAGAAAGGATGCTCGATGATGCAAGTAGGACACCATGATCCCCAGATATTCATCAAGAACGGCTCATCAGGCAGGTTATCATTGGTCATGATACGACTGGTATCTGACAATAGCGGCAACTCAAAAGCCGGTACTGGGCGCTCAAGTGCTGTGTTCGTCACGATATCCGTCGGTTTGCCCAAGCGCATATACAGCATGGCAACCAGACCAATAAAAATCACCAGCGGAATCAAAAAACCTAATTTAAGCGACTTTTTGCGTTTGGTATTCTTATTGCTTTGCTGAGCCTGTTTATCAGGTGCATTGTTTGAGGTCGTCATATTACTGATCCCCTGTCTTGATAGCTTGCGATTCCAAATCTGCCACCGTAGCAAAGCCTGATTTTTTGGCAGCGATTTGCGCAGGTGTTCTGGTTTTCTTAATACGGTAACGATTGTCTAGCATACTGAGCAATGCACCAAATGCCATAATCAGCGCACCTAGCCATATCCAGCGAATGAGCGGTTTGACATAGATACGAAATGCCCATTCGTTGCTGTTTTCGGCGATCGGCTCACCAAGAGCGACATACACATCACGCATAAGACTGGCATCGATTGCCGCCTCAGTCATCGGCATCATACTGATAATATAGTTACGTTTTTCAGGATGTAGCGTCGTCACCGTTTGACCGTCTTTACTGACCGTAACCTCAGCTTGTGTGGCGTCAAAGTTACTGCCTTTTACTTCACTGAAACCTTTTACGGTAAAGTCATACCCTTGGACATTGACACTATCATTTGGTCCCAGCGCCACATCACGCTCAATACTGAGCGTACTGGTAAATGCCACCCCAATAACTGCAACGATGACCCCAATATGGGCGATTTGTTGACCCCAATAGCTCAAACGCAGCTGACGTAATCCGTTTAATCGACTCGGTGCATTTTTGGTTTTATCTTTAAAATCGATCACCATCCATAATAGCACCCAGAAACTCACTGCCAACGTGACGCCAATATTTAGCATCTCTGATGGACTCGTAAAATAGGCAATAATCGCCGCCAACACCAGACTGCTCACAGCGATAACCATGCCAGCACCTAATAATGGGCGGCTGTCTTGTTTCCAGCGAATATTAGAGCCCATACCCATTGCCACGAGCAAAAGCCACGTTAAGGGTACAAATAGCGCGTTGAAATAGGGAGGGCCAACTGATACCTGACCTAAATTGAAAGAATCGGCAATAATAGGATATAGCGTGCCAAGCAACACCACCAAAGTCGAAATCAAAATAATAACGTTATTAATCACCAAGAATGACTCGCGTGAGATCAGTCGATATTGACTCTCAACCGTCAAGCGCCAACCACGTACCGCAAACATCAGCAGACCACCGCCGATAATGACGCCTAGAATGGCTAGAATTACTAGACCACGCGTCGGGTCAGCAGCAAATGAATGGACGGAAGTGATCACCCCTGAACGTACAAGGAATGTGCCTAGCAAACTAAGTGCAAAGGCAAAGATTGCCAGCATGATGGTCCACGCTTTGAACACACCGCGCTTTTCAGTGACCGCAAGTGAGTGTAGCAATGCCGTACCTGCCAGCCATGGCATCAGTGAGGCGTTCTCTACTGGATCCCAAAACCACCAGCCGCCCCAGCCAAGCTCATAATATGCCCACCATGAGCCAAGTGCGATACCAACCGTCAAGAAACCCCAAGCAGCTAGCGCCCACGGACGCGACCAGCGTGTCCACACCGCATCCAAGCGCCCTTCCCACAACGCTGCCATGCAAAAAGCAAATGGCACGACCATGCCTACGTAGCCCATGTAGAGCATCGGCGGATGAATAATCAAACCAAAATCTTGCAAGACAGGGTTTAGATCCGCGCCATCAACTGGCAAATTGGGCAAGGTACGATCAAATGGCGATGAGGTAAAGATCAACATCGCTAGCATCATCATCTGCACGCCTGCCAATATCACAAGAACACGCGCACGCATGGACAGCGGTAATCCACGGCTAAAATAAGACACCAGCGCACACCAAGTGGCCATAATGGTCATCCAAAGCAGCAATGACCCTTCATGACCGCCCCACGTTGCAGATAGCTTATAATACCAAGGCAGTAACGTATTGGAGTGCTGAGTGACATAGACGAGGCTAAAGTCATTATAATAAAAGCCTGCCATCAGCGCAGCAAATGATGTGACCATGGCCGCAAATTGCGCCCATGCAAGACTTGGTGCTAGACGCTGCCAAGCGACGTGGTCGCGCATGACACCAATGGTTGGTAGTACCACCTGCAAAATCGCCAGTATAAAAGCGGCCAGCAAGGCAAAATAACCCAATTCTGTGATTAACATACGGTCTAACCTTGTTTACCTTGGATACCATTAAGGGTTCACCGATGGCATCGCTAGCCACTGGCAAACGCTAAATAGTCCCTTTATGCGGTCATAGTTTACGGTTAAAAACTGAGGTTTCGATAGCTGTAGAAGCACCTAAAACCCGCTACTATCATTGTGACGTATCAATCTGAATGATTGATACAAAATGCTGACCTATCATTGGCCTTGCATTGTTTTATTGACTCAAACTGTATGAGATATTGCTGTTTTTGACTATTTGAAAATACTGTTTATCGTGTTATTGCTTATGGCATCGAGGGGAAAAATACCAATACCAGATGTAACCACCCTGCCAAAAACCCAGTCAGACCACCCAAGATAATCAGCGTCATCTCATCCTCACGAAAAGCAGGACGCAGCAAATTCTGAAACTCGCTGGGCGTCAGCGCCCTTATTCTATCGCGAAACAGACCAAAAATCTTACTGGCGCGACTTTCATTGAGCTCAGGATCTCGCAGTGGCACCATAGTCGCCACAATCGACTTATCAATAATAGTGTTTTTGAGCTGTCCATAATCACGGCGGCCCAATCCCACACGTAATGTCGTACTAATAACTGGTGACTCAAGCACCGTATATAGATGCGACTTCATCAGCTCACGAGTTTGCGCTGAGCGATCACCATACATCATCTCGTTCATGATGTTCTCAAGGGTAACCAAATCTTTTACCACAATCTCAGCAAATACTTCAGACACTTCCTCTTGGCGCTTCATAAAGCCGCCCTGCAGACGATACCTTGCGATATGAGGCATGACTGGCTTGATAAAGGGGAAGCGGCTCTGCACCGAAAAAAGCTTTAAATACGGGATAAAATGCGGCTCTATTGGATTAAATACCATCCAAATCGCAATCCAATTGGTCAAAAATCCCCAAATCGCAGCAAAAAATGGCACCGTCCAATGCTGCGGCACCACTAAAAATATAAACATTTGGATAATACCAAACACCAAGCCAATCAAAGCACTGATGTGCCAGATAAAATTGATCTCTTTTTGCCCAACCTTCAAGAACATATTGACCATCAGACGACGATCGTTCTCCATCGTATTGACGATCATCTTGCGCATATCGACCAGATCTTCGACATGATACGTCAAATCTGTCACCAGCGACTGCATGATACTAGGCAGTTCTTTGTGGGCTTGAGCATAGACGCGGCGTTTTACCGCATAAGGCAAGTTGCCCCACAGTGCGGGCGAATGATCCAGCATAATCTCATCAATCAATGGCTCAAGGTTTTTGTCCACCGTATCAGTGACAAATAGCGCCATTTGCTCAGGTTCCATCGCTTGAAAAAATTCATCTAATGAACCGAGCTTTGACAATGTCTGATCAACGATAACCCCTGATATTTTGCCTGCCTTGCGTGGGACGATACCTTGCCAGCCGATACCTGGTAACCCAAAAAATGGAAAATTTGGAATACGAATACCCCAAAACTTAATGGGATAAAACAGCATCTTGAGCGCCATCCATACATGCACCCACGTAACAAATGCCGTCACTGGTGGAATAGTTAGCATGGCAAAAAACTCTGGGTGCTCAGCGATCGTCTGCCACAATGAATTTATGTCCATGACTTTTCTAGTTCCTGACAGGTTGATTGTCGTTGCTAATATGGTCGCGACTGATAACAAGCCGCTAGCAAAATTGAAACGTCTCAAAAAGACGCTCTGTCTCTAACCACTACTATAAAATAAATCGCCTGATTTTAGCATACTTGCCATTTTTTAGCACATGGACACCCTTGGCAAGTTGTGACTAAAGATAACATCTTTTAAATCCTATATTGAGCCATAAATATACTGAGATAGCGCATCGCTTATGCAATATATGACCACAACAAAATAAGCATCTGAGTACTGCGCCTACTCATTTGTTCTGTTATAATTTGTAGTCAAACGATAGACACCATCTACGTACAAATCAATGCGCGTTGATTTTAGATCATATAGCGCTATGTGATTGAAATCCTTTGTATTATCCTTTAGACTCACCGCGTTTTGGTTAACCAACCTGCCCTTTTACCTCTTTATTATTGACTCACTGACCGATTGGGCTCTGATTTTCTATGAATAAACCACTAACTCCCAATACCGAACAGGTCAACAGTACCTTTACCAACCGTATTATTATCTTTGGAATTTTAATATTGCTGGGTTTGGGCGGCCTGATAACGCGTTATGGTTATTTGCAAGTCTATGCCCATGATAAGTACACCACCCAGTCAGACAATAACCGCATTAAACTGATATCTGCACCGCCTAGCCGCGGTTATATTTATGATCGTAACGGGATAATTTTGGCGGATAACCAGCCAGTTTTTACCGCCATGCTAAGCCCTGATGAGGTTGACAACCCTGAGCGCACGCTCAGCTTGCTGGCGCCTATTTTTGATTTGACAGCAGAAGACATCACAGATATTTTGGCGCGCTTGAACAAAAACAAAAACGACCCTGTGACCATCAAAATCGACTTAACAGAGGCACAGCTGGCTCAGTTCAGTGAGCGTAAGCCATTCTTTCGCGGTGTTTCTATCCAAAGTAAGCTGACGCGTGATTATCCTTATGATGAGCTATTTGCTCATGTGATCGGTTACGTTGGTCGTATTAACGATAAAGAGTCTAAGCGTATTGATAAGGACCGCTATGCAGGTACTGATCTGATCGGTAAGATTGGTATCGAAGACTATTACGAAGATATTTTGCTTGGGCAACCTGGTTATCAGTCGGTAGAAACAGACGCTCACGGCAATATCCTACGTCAATTGGATACCAAACCGCCTACCTCAGGCAACGATATTACGTTGAGCTTAGATTATGGGCTGCAAAAGGTCGCCCAACAACAACTAGATGGCCGCCGCGGTGCCATCGTAGCGATAGATCCCAAAAATGGCGATGTGCTGGCCTTTGTCAGTAACCCAAGCTATGATCCCAATCCTTTTATCTCAGGGATTTCGTTCAAAGACTATGATGCCCTGCGAGAAGATCTCGATCAGCCCTTGTACAATCGTGCGCTCCAAGGGACATACCCACCTGGCTCGACCATCAAACCATTTGAGGGTCTAGGTGGCATTCACTATGGCTTACGAGATTGGAACAGCACTATTTATGATCCTGGCTATTTTAGTTTACCAGGAGACAGCCATCGTTTCCGTGACTGGAAGCGCGGGGGTCATGGTACGGTTGATTTAAAGAAATCTATCCAAATGTCGGTTGATACTTACTATTATAAACTGGCCTATGAGATGGGTATTCAGCGTCTACACGACTGGATGGTGCGCTTTGGTTTTGGGGACAAGACTGGTATTGATCTTCCTAACGAAAAATCAGGCATCATGCCATCACCGAAATGGAAAAAAGACACGTATGATAAAGACTGGCTACCGGGTGAAACCATCTCTGTCAGTATTGGACAAGGCTATTTCTTAGCCACGCCACTACAGATTGCTAATGCCACTGCCATGACCGCCAGTAAAGGTAAACATATTACCCCGCATTTGCTCAAGAGCAGTGACGGTGCAGCAGAAGTCAAAATCATCGACAAACCTGATGGTAAAATCGACTATAACGGTCAGCCTTCTGACTGGTTACGTATGCATGATGCAATGGAAAGCGTGGTAGAAAACGGTACTGGACGCGGTATCTATACCCCGCGCTATCGTATCGCTGGCAAGACAGGAACAGCACAGGTAAAGTCTATCGCTCAAGGCAAACGCTATGATAAATCAGCGATTGACAAACGTCACTGGGATCATGCGTGGTTCAATGGTTTTGCCCCTGTCGAAGACCCTCAAATCGCGCTGGCGGTCTTGGTCGAAAACGGTGGCGGTGGTAGTACGACTGCCGCGCCTATCGGCCGTGCCCTATTTGACTACTGGATGCTACAACGCAAAACTGATCCGGTACTGCCGCCGTCCGCTGATGAGCTCAAAGTCATCAAGCGCCAAAAGGCCTTTGAGAAAGCCTTGAAGGATGCCTTGCGTGAAAAAGAAGCAAAAGCGTTAGCAGAACAAGAAGCGGCAGAGGCACAAGCAGCAGCAGCCACCTCTGAATAGCGACATTTTGATAGACATCTCTAACCATTACCCGTCATGTCTAATAAGTAGAGATGCCTCAAAAAAAAGATAATAAAAGAGACACGAGCATGAAAAAACCCTCACGCGGACGCACAGCGAAAAAGAACCCTAAAGCAAAAAGTGCCGCAGCCGGTGATGTTCGTATCATCGGTGGGCAGTTCAAGCGCCGTATTGTCAGCTTCATCGAGGCAGATGGCCTGCGCCCAACACCCGACCGCCTGCGAGAGACATTATTTAACTGGTTATTGGCCGATATTCACGGTGCACGCGTACTCGATAGCTGTGCAGGCAGTGGCGTATTAGGGTTTGAGGCGTTGTCCCGCGGCGCAGCTCACACCACTTTTATTGAAGTTAATACGGCACAAAGCAACATGCTACGTCAAAGTGCTGAGCAATTACGCCTTGATACCGCAGCTTACACGGTTATCACTGGCACGGCTGAGGAAGTACTGAGTCAACACCAGCCGATTGAGCACCCGTTTGACATCGTCTTCATCGATCCCCCTTATGCTCAGGATCTATGGCAGCCTATTTTGAGTACGCTGATTACCAATGCATTGATTGACCAATCAACGCTAATTTATTTAGAAGCGGATAAAGATTTAACACCTCAGCTTGAGCAGCTAGAAGAGCAGCTTAATGAAAATCGCGACGCCCAACTAGAGACAACTCAGCAAATGATATGCTTTGAATGCGTAAAGCAAACCAAAGTTGGACAAGTTGTCGCTGGACTTTATCGGCTGTCACCGTCATAATTACACCCTAATTGCTAAGCGCATCATTAGCAGTTATTTGTTAAGCAATATTTAGTAAACCCTTCAATACCTGTAAAAATGTTTAAAACCGCTTAAAAACTGGCCAAACGCTGCAGTTTAATGTATAAAGGCGAAAATAAACCCCAATGCAGCTTGCAAGCGTAGGCGCTACTGCTTATAATGTGCAGTCTGTTTTTTGAGAGCCCCGTTCCCAGCTAAACTCTCAACGAATTCTAATTTTAAGGTTTTATCATGAAAACACTTAGTGCAAAACCAGCTGAAGTGACCCATGACTGGTATGTCGTAGATGCTGACGGCAAAACCCTTGGTCGCTTAGCCACTCAAATCGCAACTCGCTTACGTGGCAAGCACAAGCCTTCTTATACTCCGCACGTAGATACTGGTGACTTCATTGTTGTCATCAACGCAGAAAAAATCGCAGTAACGGGTAAGAAAGCGCAAGACAAAAAGTACTATCGTCACAGTGGCTACCCAGGTGGTATTAAAGAAACCAACTTCACAAAGCTGATTGCACATAAGCCCGAAGATGTTCTATACAAAGCAGTTAAGGGTATGCTTCCAAAGGGCCCTCTTGGCTATGCGATGATCAAGAAGCTGAAACTATATGCGGGTACTGAACATCCACATACTGCACAGCAACCTAAAGAACTAGACATCTAAGGATATACTTATGGAACGCAATTACGGAACTGGTCGCCGCAAGACGTCTACTGCTCGTGTCTTTTTATCAAAAGGTACTGGTAGTATTGTTGTTAACGGTAAGCCACTAGACGAATACTTCAGCCGTGAAACTTCACGCATGGTTGTTCGTCAGCCATTAGAACTACTAGACTCTGCTAACCAGTATGACTTATATGTCACTGTTGCAGGCGGTGGTATCAGTGGCCAAGCTGGCGCAATCCGCCACGGCATCACACGTGCATTGATCGAAGCTGACGAAACTTTGAAGCCTGCCCTAAAAGCAGCTGGTTTTGTTACTCGTGATTCACGTCAAGTTGAACGTAAGAAACTGGGTCTACGTAAAGCACGTAAACGTCCACAGTTCTCAAAACGTTAATCAAAGCACTTTCTTATCTTTTTGCTGCTGTTGTCTTTTTCTCGGAGCGATGGTAGCAAACTCAAATAAGAGAAGCGTTTTGCAAAACCTTATAAGCTGGTCACAGCTTATAAGGTTTTTTTATGCCTGCTGATTGGCCTATAGGTAGTGTGGCTATAGTAGAACCTCAATAAAATTGATACAGCATAGGAAACGCGCTCGAACGCTACTTTTCTTGCTTGCTGTGACTGCGTCTCCAGAGGCTGCGAAAAATAGCGTTTAATCTTGCTATACCATTTTTATAATGGTTTCACTATATCTCTCATTGCAATAGCTATCGATATACGTACTTTATATTAGCACTGCAAATTAAGAACCTTATAAACATTCTCACTTGCAAAGCATTTGAGCCTACCCCATCATATCAATAACTTTTCATCATTAGCTGCAATGTGATACACGGTGCGGCAGAAGGATATTATGAAAGCGCCAGAACAATACGATCCTAGCAAACCCTCCAACACTAACGGCATACCATCATCCAGTAGGCAGCAATCCAATAAGTCGCCTGCTATACCTGCTGGCACCCCAACGATTACGCAAAATCAAAAGCGTACCGCGCAAGCAGAAAACAAGCCCTTTCAATGGCAGTTTTTATTGCCAAAGTATTGGGGTATCTGGTTGTTGTTTTTGGTGATGTTACCCATGATATATTTGCCACTGCGTTGGCAGTTTTGGCTAGGTCGTAAGCTCGGCATATTGATTTATAAAGCTGCAGGCTCACGTAGGCGTGACACTCTGATTAATCTAAAGCTGGCGTTTCCAGAAAAGCCAGAAGCTGAGCGTGAATTGATGGCCAAGCAAGTTTTTGTCAATCAAGGTATTGGGGTGTTTGAAACCCTATGTGCTTGGTTCCGTCCAAATATATTTACTAGAACGGTATCTATTTCGGGATTACAGCATCTTGTTAATGCGCAAAACGAGCAGCGTCCGGTTATTCTATTGGGTGCGCATTATACGATGCTGGATTTGGGCGGCTTACTGTGTTCTCAATTCTTCCCTGTCGATTGTATGTACCGTACGCAAAACAACCCTTTACTGGACTGGTTTATCTATAATGGTCGTACCAATATATTCGGTAAGCAAATCTCCAGCCGTGACATGCGAAGCCTAGTCACCTCTATCAAAGCAGGTCATGTGATTTGGTATTCCCCCGATCAGGACTATGGTCTAAAACAAGGGGTTATGGCGCCATTCTTTGGCGTGCCAGCAGCGACCATCACCGCGTCACGCCGTATGGCAAAATTAGGCAGCAAAACGCATCCACCCGCCGTGATGGCGCTACACACCTATCGGCAGACACCAGATAATCTACCACGTGGTAAGCGACCTCATTATCACTTGACCATCACCCCAGAGCTTGAGAACTACCCAAGTCAAGATGAGGTTGCGGATGCTACTCGGGTTAATGAAGTTTTAGAGGGACTCATACGTATTGATCCGACTCAGTGGATGTGGTTTCATCGGCGCTTTAAACATGGGCCAAATGGTCGTACGGATATCTATAAGTAGGCCTTTATTTTCAAAAGGGCTGATAAAATTTGCTATACTTTGTGACTGCTATTTTGCACTTTTAATCACGCATTATAATAATTTGACAAACAAAACAACGGATTTTTCATGAGCGACAATCACAGTTCTGGACAAGCAGCCCCACATAAACGCATTTTGACAGGAATCAAACCGACGGGCATTCCGCATCTTGGTAACTATGTTGGCGCGATTCGTCCGGCCATCCAGTCTATTCAAAACAGCGATAGCGACGCTTTTTTCTTCTTAGCGGATTATCACAGCATTATTGGTTGCCATGATCCTGCGATCATTCACGAGTCAACCAAAGCCATTGCCGCGACATGGCTCGCCTGTGGTCTTGATCCTGAGCGCGTGACTTTTTATCGTCAGTCAGATGTGCCTGAGATTTTGGAGTTGTCATGGATTTTGAGCTCCTCGTGTGCCAAAGGCCTCATGAACCGCGCTCATGCCTACAAAGCAGCGGTCGATGCCAATATGGAAAAAGAAGACGTTGATCCTGACCAAGGGATTAACATGGGGTTGTTTGGCTACCCTGTGTTGATGGCTGCTGATATTTTGATGTTTAATGCCACGCATGTACCTGTTGGCCGTGACCAAATTCAGCACATTGAAATGGCGCGTGATATAGCAGGTACATTTAATCATCGTTACAAGCCATTGTTCACTGAGCCTAGGGCCCTGGTCGACGACAACACACCGCTACTTACAGGTCTCGATGGTCGCAAAATGAGCAAAAGCTATAACAACGTGATTCCGTTGTTTGGCGAGTTTAATAGCCAAGCCGATCCTGAAAAAATGATGCGTAAGGCCATCATGCGTATTGTGACCAACTCACAATTGCCAGAAGAGCCAAAAGATCCTGACGCGTCAGCAATTTTTGAGATTTATAAAGCGTTTGCTACGCCTGAAGAAATTGCTAATTTGCGTGCGCAGTATGAATCAGGTATTGGCTGGGGAGACGCCAAAGAGCAGTTGTTCCAACAAATCAATAACGAGATCGCCCCTTTCCGCGCGCGCTATCAAGAATTGATGGCAAATCCAAAAGAGCTGGAAGAAATCTTGCAAATGGGCGCAGATAAAGCCCGTCGTCATAGCCGTAAGCAGCTGGATAAAGCCCGCCGTGCCATTGGTATTCGCCCACTAGCGAAGCTTAAATAAATGACTTCTGATCGTTTATAATGCCGACATTTAATCCAAGCCATTTTTTATCTTACTGTCAGTCTTTATACGAGGCTGACAGTACGTATGACTCTGAACAATCCAATCGGCTGGCTCGTCATCGCCATGTCGAACCAGATGCGGTGCAGTTTTTGGCCAATATTGCCACGATCAGACAGCCCAAAAAGGTATTAGAGATTGGTACCTCGACGGGCTTTTCGACATTGTGGCTGGCGTATGGTTTGCGGCATCAGGCTGAATGTGACTTTATATCGCTAGACATCGACAAAAACCGCAGTGAAGCTGCTCGCCAGCATCTGCAAAATACGGGACTGTCTGACTCTGTTCGACTCATCGTGCAAGATGCCTTGATTTTTTTAAATAGCAATGAAGATGTCTTTGACTTGGTATTTTTGGATGCAGAGCGGCAATTCTATATCGATTATATCCGAGGTCTGCATAACGCATTGGACGTCGGTAGTGTACTTATTGTCGATAATGTCATCTCTCATCGTAATGAGGTGAGCGAGTTCTTGGCAGAATTCACCAATGATTCTCGTTATATTTGTCATACGTTAGATGTTGGTGCTGGACTATTTATGGCAGTGCGCCAGGAACATTAAGACTTATGGATACATCCAACACGACTGCTCTACGCATCTATCAGACGCCAGTACAGCATCTACCAGACGATCTTTATGTTCCGCCACAAGCGTTTGCGATTTGGCTAGAGCAGTTTGCAGGTCCACTAGATTTTTTATTATATTTGGTCAAAAAGAACAATGTTGATTTGACCCAAATGCCTATCTTACCCATCACTGAGCAGTATCTGGCTTATATTAGCGAATTGGATACTGAGCATTTTGAATTGGCAGGTGATTATCTGCTGATGGCGTCGACGCTGATTGCTATTAAAACCGAATTACTATTGCCTACCCCTGACACGCCTACCGATGAGCGCGATCCAAAAGCAGAGCTGATTGAGCGCCTAGAAGAGTACGCGCAAATCAAAGCCGCCAGTCAGCGCTTAGACAATCTGATACGTTTAGAGCGTGATGTTTTTTTAGCGATGGTAAGTATGCCCAGTCAAGACGTTATGAATGCTGAGCTGCCTAGCTACTCGCCTACTCTGCTGATCGATAGCTTGTTTAAAATGCAGCTACAGCCAGACTATCAAATGCATACCATCAAAACTGATATCGTGCCGCTTTCTGATCGTATCGCTAGCATTAGTCGGCAACTGAGTACTGATGGTGCCCGCTCCTTTTATGAGCTACTAGACAAAGCACAGGGTAAGATAGGCGTGGTCGTGAGCTTTGTCGCCGTACTTGAACTGATTAAGCGGCAATTAGTTGGTGTGGTCTATACAGAACCCAATAATGATGCAAGCACGTTAATGAAATATGATACCGATCCATCCGATATAGACAATCAATCCCAAGAACTAACACTACAGTGGTTGGCCTAACCAGCATCAGGTTAGCCGCCAAACCTGCTATTGATCCCATGATATTAAAACAAGAGCACATTTTAGATGGTAGATATTGACGACTCAAAGCAGCCTAGTAAAGCCGAAACTACAGGCACCGCTACAGCTTCCTCTATTGGGGCAAATCAGGCGTCTCTTGAAGATGTGAGCAAGCACATCGAGGTGCTGCTGCATGCATCAGAGGCGCCGCTGACAGCTCACGCGTTAAGAAAACATTTATCATTATCTACTAAGGAATTAAAGCAAGCCTTAGAGGTGCTAGAGCGACGGTTAGAGACCGGTGTGCTGAACCTACATGAGACAGCTAGCGGCTATCGATTGCAAATTTCCGATGCCTATAGCGGCTTGATTCAGCAGACTTTCCCGCAGCGTCAAGAGCGTTTGAGCCAAGCGTTACTTGAGACGTTAAGCGTTATTGCGTATAAGCAACCTGTGACACGGAGTGACATCGAGCAAGTGCGCGGTGTGACGTTATCAAGCAATATACTACGCCAGCTATTTGATAAGGGGTGGATCATTGAAAAAGGCTTTAAGGAGACCTTAGGCCGCCCAGCGCTCCTTCACACCACCGCACAATTTTTGGATGCATTTGGGCTGAGTCATTTAGACGAGCTACCACCAATGCCAGATATGGACTCCATACGAGCTATGTCTTAATTTTTCTGCTGACCAAACTATCATTACGCTCATAAAAAAGGACAGATCATATAGGATCTGTCCTTTTTATTTGGCTATTACTCTTAGGGGTTGTCACTCTTAGAGGCTTTCAACCTTAGATAAATAGCAAAGCATCATAATCTGCTTCATCAATTAGCTCGTCCTTATTGATTGATAACATCAACACCTTTTGGTGGAGTGAACTTAAACTGACTGCTGCCGATGCTTGGATTCATTTTGATACTACTAAACTTAATAGAGGTCGTTTGACCTAGCGTATCGTTTAGTACCATCATCACAGGTTTGCCGCCACTAAAGCTCATGGATAGGCTCTTAAAGCTGGCATTATCAGATTTTGGGTACAACACATAGTAGTTCTTATTGCTATACGGCTGAGTGATTTTAAAGTTTTGATCAATCTTGCTTGGATCACCTGACAATAACAGTGCTGGCGTATTGCCTACTTGGCTATCCACATTTTGTTTAGTCGCTTGCTCTAGATCTTTGTCATAGATCCACATAGAGTTGCCATTGGCAACGATCAATTGCTCTGAGGGCGATTTGGTTTCCCAGCGGAAGTTATTGGGACGTTGGACACTCATAGAGCCTTTAAACGTACCACTGCTCGCGCCTTTGGTTGTCTGGCTAAAATTAGCCGTCATACTCTTGGTATTGGTCAGCAATTTGTTCAAACGTTTAGCAGCTGTTAGGTTATCAGCAGGAGCTGCTGTGGCTGTTTGAGTCAATGCCATCATTGGCGCTGCGATACCTAACGATGTCATTAATACACCTGCTAAAGCACCACTCATCATCTTCTGTTTGGTTGATTTTTTCGTAGATAAGTTCATCATAAATCCTCTCTAAAAAAGCACAATCGCTTTAAAAATAGTCGCTTAAAAATAGAATAGCTTATTAAAATTTTTTCTGTTGATACCAATCTCAACACTGCAAAACAGGTATCGATCAGCAATGGCAACAGTGTGCCAGTTTTTTTATTACGCGCCTAGTCATGATTTGCAATCTTTACTACGGCTGCCATACACGCTTGTAACCAATGCAGTTACACGGTAAAAGTTTGCATTTATCATGATAAATTATTAACACTGTGCTCATAAAGAGCCAGTGAGCTAAGTGTGACGAGTATTTATGCTATATAAAATTGCTGACCAAACTGCTAACAAAAACCAATCTCTAACAAAAGCCAATATTAATTGATGAGGTCTTATAAACGTAAAAAGCCCCTACTACCATAAGGCAGTAAGGGCTTTTTTAATTATCCAATCGTTTTATTCAAAGAATAAAATGACCTAAATAGATAATTATGCGTTTTCAACCGTTACATAACGACGGTTAAATTTACCTTTAGTCTCAAACTTTACCACACCATCATTTAATGCAAATAAAGTATGGTCACGACCCATGCCAACGCCTTCGCCTGCGTGGAATTCTGTACCACGTTGACGAACGATGATGTTACCAGCTGTGATAGCTTGGCCACCAAAGATTTTTACGCCTAGCATTTTTGGGTTTGAATCACGACCGTTACGGCTTGAACCGGCAGCTTTTTTATGTGCCATGAGAAAATCTCCTTGTTAATGTGACTTATCGCTTATGCGACAACTCTTAAGCATTTAGTGCGCTATTTAGCAAACATTGCTAAACGGGTAATTAGGCATTAATGGCTTTGATTTTTAACAAGGTGTACCATTGGCGGTGACCTTGCTCTTTGTGATAGTGCTTACGACGGTTGTGCTTGATGATACGGATTTTTTCGCCGCGACCATGCTCAACCACTTCAACTTCTACGCTAGCGCCTTCAACAACAGGCTGACCGATTTTGACGTCATCGCCGTCAACAACCATCAACACGTCTTCAAATTTGATTGTTTCGCCTTTTTCTGCTTTTAGCAATTCAACTTTAAGCAATTCATCGACGACTACACGGTGCTGCTTACCACCAGTTTTAATTACTGCGTACATTGTATGACTCCGTTTAACCCGTGTGCCGTGGTAGATATTATACCTACGCTTCAATAACGAACACGACAGGGAAAAATTAAAGGCAAGATTTTACGGCTTTTTGCTTATAAAAGCAAGCCGCGCGTCTTGTTTTTGCAAGGTGGTTACACGAAATCACCATCATCTGCATTGTTATATACGCTACAGATTATTAGACCGTCGTAGACGACAATACTGATAAAAGCAGCATAACAATGGTTATAAATGATGGTTTGAGCCTAACGGGGGCTATTATAACTTATACAATCAGTTACTTACAGCCTTTTATCTATCATTTATGTGACGACAAAACCTCGTGATAAGTTAACATTCTTACCATCAAATTATTGAACGCTTTCATCAGTTTGCCCTGCCTTCTATGCATGATAATAGGCGCACAAGCGACCTCTGAGCTACCCTTATGGTGTACTTTAACCAACAATTTTCAAAGGCAGCTATGTTATGATAAGCGAAACCATACCTTACCTATAGATAGATAAAGTCAAGGTTATACCAACTCTCTTTATTCTTATTAATATGACTATTTATTATGACTAGTACCTCTTTAAATAATACCGTGCCTGCCTTTCAATCGACGCCTAGCTATGCAGATATTCAAAGTATTGTAGCCAATGATTTTGAGGTAATGGACAAGCAAGTATTTGGTAGTCTCAACTCAAAAGTACAGCTCGTCATGAGCGTCTCTCAGCATGTAATCAATGCCGGTGGTAAGCGTATGCGCCCGCTGATTACGCTATTGTGTGCCCGTATGTTTGACGACAATCCATCAGAAAAAGCGATGCACCTAGCAGCCATTACTGAGATGCTACATACTGCCACCTTAGTGCATGACGATGTGATCGATGAGTCAGGACAGCGCCGCGGTAAACCGACGGCAAACGCCACATGGGACAATGCCACAGCCGTATTGGTCGGTGACTATCTGATTGCCCGTGCTTTTAATCTTTTGGTTGGTTTTCAGAGCTTGCCATTGTTGCAAGTATTCTCAGACGGGACTTGTGATATTGCTGAAGGCGAAGTATTGCAGCTACAACATCAGCATAACCCTGCCGCAACAGAAGAAGACTACTTACGCATTATCGATGGCAAAACCTCTCGCCTGTTTATGATGGCGACTCAAGGCGCGGCTATTTTGCAAGACAAAACTGAGTATATGGCGGCATTAGGCGACTTTGGACAGCACTTTGGTAATGCGTTTCAAATTATTGATGATGTCCTTGATTATAGTGGCGATAGCGACGTAATGGGCAAAAACCTAGGCGACGATCTTGCTGAAGGTAAACCTACTCTGCCAACTATCAAAGCACTCGAACTACTAAAAGACAGTGACAATGAAGGTTATGAGCAGCTAAGAATTGCGGTACAAACGGGTAAAACACCGAATGCTGAGCAGCTGATTGAGTTGGTACGCAGTTCCGGCGCATTAGATTACTGTAAACAGCGTGCACTAGAGGAGACGAGATTGGCCCAGCAAGCACTGGGCACACTGCCTGACAACCGTTATCGTCAAGGCTTGTACCAACTGACAGAATTGGCCAGCGCGCGATTGGTATAATGACATATGAATCGTCTGTGTTATTAGCTAATTGAGACGGCTCATTTTTTAGCAGCGTTTTTGAGCAACCGAGCCATAAATATTCATTGATCAAAAGCAACAGTCTCTAAAAAGACACCCTCTTAAAACGGGTGTGTCAGCAAATAGTTACCTTTCTTTAAGTTTCATAAATCCTGACGGCACTATAATTGTGTCAGGATTTTTTAATGGTTAAATACTGATTGACCACGCTCATTAGAGGCTACTGACTGGTTTAAGTCGCTATACTTTAAAGGTCATAATTAGGGGTTGATAAATTAGTCAATTTGTTGACAAAGCAGATTTTTGGCGGTTTTAAAACCTCAATAACACTATGGCTTTACAATTATAACAAAAAATTACAATAAATTTGCATAGCGGGTTGTATGTTTTCTTATTAGCTGCTGGTTGGTGTAGCGGTTACTATGGCGGGATTTTATTTACTCAGCGAGCACAGTGCGGTCAGTTTTTGTCAGCTTTCCTATCGTGAATCACTTGACTGCGGGGTAAACCCTATAGTTTATAATAACGCCTTAAATTTACTTGACGTCCTATAATTAGCTAGCGGTACTGCCCTATTTATCAATTTTATCAATAGCTTCTTATTTTTTGGCTATAAACTTCTATAAAGTTTATTA
The DNA here is from genome assembly GCF_001854065.1 of Psychrobacter sp. AntiMn-1. NCBI lineage: Bacteria > Pseudomonadati > Pseudomonadota > Gammaproteobacteria > Moraxellales > Moraxellaceae > Psychrobacter > Psychrobacter sp. AntiMn-1. The sequence continues at coordinate 1,097,272 of NZ_CP012969.1, forward strand.
TTGCTCTTCGAAAAATAAGCTATTTTTTGATTATGATACGCTCTACCTCTATACCATTTATTCTATATTTTACTACTCTACCGAGGACCTTGATGAAGCATTCTTATCTTGCGCTTGTAATAGCATCTGTACTATCGGCTACAGTACTGGTCGGCTGTGACAATAAAGAAGACGCCGCTGCGGGTGAAAACGCTCAGCAGCAGATGCCGCCCGCTGTCGTCAACGTCCAAACTGTCAGCTTCGATACTGTGCCTCAAGTTCAGACTTTCTCTGGTCGTACTGCCGCTTATCAGACGGCTGATGTACGCCCTCAAGTCAGCGGCGTAATTGACGAAGTACTGTTCCGTGAAGGCAGTAACGTCAAAAAAGGCCAGCCGCTTTATCGTATCAATACTGACAACTACACGACCTCGGTCGCTAGTGGTCAAGCGGCGGTCGCGCAAGCACAGGCTAATCGCCAAACCGCTATCGCCAATAATGCCAATGCTAAAGCAGAGCTAGCCAGTCGCCAAGCCTCATTAGCACAAGCGATAAATGACTTTCAGCGTCTAAAAGGCTTGGTTGAGATTGACGCTATCTCCAAGCAGCAATATGACCAAGCGCAAACTCAAGTGCGTACAGCGCAAGCGGCTCTAGAGAGTGCTCGCGCTGCAGTCGGACAAACTGAAGCGAGCATTAGAAGCGCTGAGGCTGGGATTAAAACCGCGCAATCAAACTTAGATGCTAGCGCTTTGGATCTCAATCGTACTATCGTCCGTGCACCGTTGACTGGTCGTAGTGACCGCTCAAGCGTTACTGCAGGAACCTTAGTTAACGCTAGTCAATCTGAGCCTTTAGTGACGATTTCGCGCTTAGATCCTATCTATGTCGATATCAGTCAGTCATCATCCGAGCTATTGCAGCTTCGTCAGCAGATAGCTGAAGGTAAAGCGCAGGCGGGTATGAATTCTGTCGAGCTGGTCCTAGAAGATGGCTCAGTGTATCCAGTGCGTGGCAAGCTTGCGCTGTCTGAAGCTAAAGTCGATCAATCTACTGGCGCGGTGACTCTACGAGCTATTTTCCCAAATCCTAATAACGTGCTACTGCCAGGTATGTATGTCTCAGCGCGTCTGACTCAAAGCGTCATTCCTAATGCAGCCTTAGTGCCGCAAAGCGCTGTAATGCGTACGCCTAAAGGCGATTCACAAGTCTACATCGTTGATGAAAACAATCAAATCCAAGTCCGTCCCGTTACCATTAATGGTACTTATGATGGTCAATGGGTGGTCACCGATGGCTTAAGTAGTGGCGATAAGCTAGTGGTTATAGGCGGCTCTAAAGTTAAGCCTGAGCAGGAGGTCGTGGTCAAGCCGTTAGAAAACGCTAATGGTGCATCTGCAACGCCTACCGCCAAAACACCACAGCAAGCTGCGAAAACGGTAGCTGATGACACTTCTGAGCAGGACACTGCTACCACCACTAACTAATTCCATTCAAAGATAGGAAGACCTAGGGATATACTATGTCACGTTTTTTTATTGATCGCCCTATTTTTGCATGGGTGTTGGCCATTTTGGTCATGCTTATCGGGGTAATCTCGGTTGTTAATTTGCCGATTGAGCAGTATCCGCGTATCGCACCGCCCACCGTTTCTGTTAGTGCCACTTATCCTGGTGCAAACGCACAAACGGTCGAAAACTCTGTGGTGCAAATCATTGAACAACGTATGAAAGGGCTAGATGGCTTGATGTACATGTCATCATCGAGTTCTTCAAATGGTGGTGCATCGGTCACGCTAACCTTTGAAAATGGCACAGACCCTGATACCGCTCAGGTACAAGTACAAAACAAACTACAAGCAGCGATGAGCTCGTTGCCTGAGGCTGTTCAGCGTCAAGGTGTCAACGTCAATAAATCGTCTAGCAGCTTCTTAATGGTGCAGGCATTTATTTCTGAAGACGGTAGTATGGATCGGGCCGATATTGCCGATTATATCAACTCCAATGTTCTCGATTCGATCAGTCGTGTTGAAGGTGTGGGTGAAGTGCAAGTGTTTGGCTCCTCTTACGCCATGCGTATCTGGCTAGATCCTGCACGCCTACGTAGCTATAACATGGTGCCCTCTGATGTTGTCAATGCCGTACGAGCACAGAACGCTCAGGTATCTGCAGGTCAGCTAGGACAAGCACCTGCTGACACCGATCAACAGGTGATTAACGCCACCGTCACCGTACAGAGCTATCTACAAACTCCTGAAGAGTTTAAAGATATCTTGCTAAAAACAGACACCTCGGGCGCGCAAGTACGCCTCGGCGATGTCGCTGATGTCGAAATCGGTAGTGAAAACTATAGCGAGAGATCCTTGTATAACGGTCAAGAAGCGGCAGGTCTAGGTATCTCATTGGCTGCAGGCGCAAACGCGCTAGAGACCCGTGAGGCGGTCGGCGCACGTATAGCCGAGCTAGAAACCAACTTTCCAGCAGGCCTAAGCTCTGTTGTTCCTTACGATACGACGCCGTTTGTGCGCTTATCTATCGAACAAGTTGTCAAGACTCTACTCGAAGCTATTGCGCTTGTATTCATCGTCATGTTCATTTTCTTACAGAACTGGCGCGCCACCATCATTCCTACTCTTGCCGTTCCTGTGGTCTTGCTAGGTACTTTTGCCGTGCTGTATATCGCAGGCTTTAGTATCAACGTCTTGACGATGTTTGCAATGGTACTCTCCATCGGTCTACTGGTTGATGATGCGATCGTTGTTGTCGAAAACGTCGAGCGAATATTAGAAGAAAACCCTGATATTTCGGTCAAAGATGCAACCGTTCAGTCGATGGGCGAGATCAGTAAGATCGTTATTGGTATTGCGCTGATTTTGTCTGCCGTATTTGTACCGATGGCCTTCTTTGGCGGCTCAACAGGTGTTATTTATCGTCAGTTCTCTATCACCTTGATCACGAGCATGGCGCTGTCAGCCATGGTGGCTCTAATCTTCACCCCTGCCCTATGTGTGACCTTGCTAAAACGTGGTAAGAGCCATGAAAAAGGCAGTACTGAACAACAAAAAGGCTTCTTTGGCTGGTTCAACCGCGGGTTCTTTAAGCTAAGCCGCTCTTATGAAAACTTCGTCGGCAAAAGTATTCGTTTTAAGTGGTTGTACCTGATCGGCTATGCCGCCATCATCGGTATTATGGCAGTGGTGTTCTTGCGTATTCCAGGTTCGTTTTTGCCAGAAGAAGACCAAGGTATTATGTTCACCTTAGTCCAGCTTCCTGCAGGCTCTACGCTAGATGAGACGCAGGATGTACTGGATAAAGTCAGAAATTATTACGACACACAAGAGACGGACAATATTGCCTCTGTCTTTACCATTGCTGGTTTTAGTTTTGCAGGTCAAGGCCAAAACATGGGTCTGGCATTCGTTCGACTGTCAGATTGGGAAGAGCGCTCAGGCGATGAAAACACCGCGCAAGCCGTTGCTGGTCGTGCCATGGGTTATTTCTTTACCCAGTTAAATGAAGCGCAAGTTTTTGCTATCGTACCGCCTGCGATTACTGAGCTTGGTAATGCCAGTGGTTTTGATTTGATGCTACAAGATGTGGGTAACCTTGGACACGAAGGGTTACTTGAAGCCCGTAATATGCTGCTAGGTATGGCTGCACAAAACGAAAATGTGGCAGGCGTACGTCCTAATGGTCAAGAAGATGCACCGCAGCTCAAAGTCAATATCAATCAAGAACAAGCCGCCGCTTATGGTCTATCTTTAGGCAGTATCAATAGCGTTATCTCGACCGCCTGGGGCTCAAGCTACGTCAACGACTTTATCGATCGTGGCCGTATCAAGCGTGTCTATGTTCAAGGTGAAGCCAGTAGCCGTACCAATCCTGATGACATCGGCAAGTGGTATGTGCGCGGCGAAACCGGTAACATGGTCTCTTTCGATGCTTTCTCAAGTAGCGAATGGCAGTCAGGCTCACCGCGTTTGACTCGTTATAACAGCTTACCTTCGATGAATATTCAAGGTAATGCGGCACCTGGTCTTAGTACTGGTGAAGCCATGTCAGCTATGGAGAACATGATCAGTCAGCTCCCTGAAGGTATCGGTTACGAATGGACTGGGTTATCACTTGAAGAACAAAAATCAGGCTCGCAAGCTCCTATGCTTTATGCGCTATCGATTCTAGTTGTCTTCTTATGTCTAGCTGCGCTTTATGAGAGCTGGTCTATCCCCTTCTCTGTCCTATTGGTTATTCCACTTGGGGTATTGGGTGCGGTGATATTTACGTGGTTACGCGGTTTTGCTAACGACATCTACTTGCAAGTGGGTCTACTCACCGTCGTTGGTTTGTCCGCCAAAAACGCCATCTTGATTATTGAATTTGCCAAAGAGCACCAAGAAGAAGGCTATAGTCTCAGAGAGGCCGTCATGACCGCAGCGCGACAACGTCTACGTCCAATTATTATGACCTCGCTTGCCTTTGGTATCGGTGTTGTGCCATTAGCCATAGCTACTGGCGCAGGGTCAGGCAGCCAAACTGCTATTGGTACCAGTGTCGTAGGTGGTGTGGTTAGTGCCACTTTACTAGGTATCTTCTTTATTCCGATGTTCTATATTTGGGTGCGTGGTATGTTCCCTTATAAGGGCAATGAAGCTCACAATGGTAAAGGGGATGATGATGATAACCATCCAAGTGGTAACGGCGGCGGTGATAATCCGGTCCCATCTGCCCCTACAGAAGATAAGCAATCATTAACTCCTCCTGCGAGTTATCAGCCTGTAAGCTTTGGAGATAATACACAATGAGTTCTTTATTCTTAACCTCTAACTCAGCCGTAAGAGCGATAAGCTCTAAAGCTTTACTAGCTACTGGTAAATCATCGCGCCTACTTGGCCTGAGCTTTTTGGCTCTGAGTATGGCCGCTTGTAATACTATCCCTAAAGCAGATACAAGCCCCGTTCTCGCTGAGCCTAACCTTCCGATCGAGCAAGCTTATGGCGCTTTTGGTGATGAGACTGTCAGCACCTCTGAGCAGCCAAGTATCGCAGGACAGCGCTGGCAGGACTTTTATAGCGATGAGCGCCTAAAAGCTCTGATTGCGTTAGGACTGGAAAATAACAAAGACTTTGAGAGTGCCCGTTTGGCTATCGAAAAAGCGCGCGCGCAGTATCGTATTACTGATATTAATGATTTGCCGACTATCAATGGTCAAGCAGAATACTCACGCCAAAGCCAATCCTCTCCGCGCGTTGAGACGCCTTTTGGCAGTACTGGCGGTAGACAGACGACAGATAGCTACAGTGTCAATCTCGGTTTGGCAAGCTATGAGCTGGACTTTTGGGGCCGAATCGATAGCCTAAAAGATCAAGCGTTGCAGAGATTTTTGTCAACGACGGCAGCCAAAGACTCTATTCAAATTAGTCTGATTAGTAATATCGCGCAGAGCTACGCGAATCTTAGCTATAGCTTAGCGCAGCTCAAACTCGCCGAGGCAACTGTTGAGAGCCGTGAGCGCTCGTTGTTTATTGCGCAAGAGCGCTTTAAAGCCGGTATTGATCCTAAGCTGCCTTCCTTGCAATCTGCAGCAGCTTTAGAGAGTGCAAGACTTGCGGTACTACGTGCGCAAAGCAGTATTTTGACCTCCAGAAATGCTCTGCAGTTCTTATTAGGAGCGCCGGTACCTACTGAGCTTATCCCAGCACCCGCTGTCAGCAATATCACCAATCACGAGGTGTTTAGTGCCGGCTTGCCAAGCGAGCTGCTACGCTATCGCCCTGATGTATTACAAGCGGAATACGATCTAAAAGCCGCGGGCGCAAATATCGCTGTCGCCCGTGCCGCTTATTTCCCAACGATAAGCTTAGCCAGTAGCGTTGGTGTCCGTAGCGATGGCTTGAGCGACTTGTTCGATAATGATGCAGTCGGCTGGTCATTTGGCCCTAATATCAGCGTACCCATCTTTGATGCTGGACGTTTGGATGCAAACTACGATGTCGCACAAATCGAGCGCGAACAAACGCTTGCCAGCTATGAGCGCTCAATTCAAACGGCGTTCCGTGAGGTCTCCGATGTGCTCGCTACTCGCGCAACTCTAGGCGAGCAGCTCGCAGCTCAGTACCGCCTGCAAGATAACTTTGATCAGACTTATGAGATTGCTGATGCGCGCTTTAAAGCTGGTATCTCAAACTATCTCGATGTCCTTGATGCTCAGCGCTCATTGTTTGACACTCAACAAGGCATTCTAGACTTAGAGCTACAAAAAATCATCAGTCAAATCGAGCTATATCAAGCGCTTGGCGGCGGTGCCAATCTCGATACACCTGTCGCGATTCCGGTTCCGCAATATACTAACTTGGCCCAAGTTGGTACTTTATTAACCAAAGATGCCGAGTCGCAAGCGGCCTATGCTATCGACGCTGCTAGCTCAGCGCGAGTAGCTGCAGCACCAGAAGCCGCCGCTATCAAACAAGCACAGACGCCTGTGAAGGTTGACTTTAAGCCGACTGCGATTGTCGATATCGATAATGACAACGACGCTGATGCAGCGGTTGGGGTATTGACTGAAGAGACACCTACTGAGCAAGTACCAGTGCCACAGATTGTCACTCCATAAAGATGGTTATATAACATTTGATAACTAGCTAGCGTATTATTTTTATAACAATTAGCTCTACCTTCTTGGTGGGGCTTTTTGTTGTTATGTGCTACCTTTAGTAGTTATATATAAATAGTAGCTATATATAAAAGCTAAAAATTTTAGCTGCATCTGATGCTTTACTTATTTAATGATTACCCCTCAAACTTACTAAAACTAATAATAAGGAAAAAACAATGTCTTATACGTTTAATCGTCAATTCCCCGAGACTCGCCTGCGCCGCTTGCGCTACAACGATAATATCCGTGCTATGATTCGTGAAGTCGAGCTTCACCCCAAACATTTCATAGCCCCAGTATTTGTATTAGAAGGTAGTAATCAGCGCGAGGCCATCGCCAGTATGCCGGGCGTTGAGCGCTTATCGATAGACCTATTGATTAATTATGCCAAAGAGCTTTTAAGCGAGGGCGTGACGACTATCGATATTTTCCCTGTTATCGACAACTCGCTAAAAACTCCTGATGGCAAAGCGGCCTATGATGAGAATGGACTAAGCGCGCGTGCCGTAGCAGCACTAAAAGACGCAGTGCCTGAGATGGTGGTGATGACCGATGTGGCGCTCGACCCTTATACGTCACACGGTCAAGACGGCTTGCTTGATGACAGTGGTTATGTGGTCAATGATGACACCGTTGAGGTGCTGGTCAAGCAAGCACTCGTCCATGCTAGAGCTGGCGCTGATATCATCTCTCCAAGTGATATGATGGATGGCCGTATCAAAGCCATGCGTGATGCCTTTGAAAGCGAAGGTCTTGTCAATACCGCTATCATGGCTTACTCTGCCAAATACGCTTCTGCTTATTATGGGCCGTTCCGTGATGCAGTCGGTAGCGCCGGCAACCTAAAAGGCGGTCATAAAAAACAATATCAGATGGACTTTGGTAACCGCGCTGAAGCTTTGCACGAAGTGGCGATGGACATCAATGAGGGCGCAGATATGGTGATGATTAAGCCTGGTCAGCCCTATCTCGATCTGATCCGTGAAGTCAAAGACACCTTTGGCGTACCGACTTTTGCCTATCAAGTCTCCGGCGAATACGCGATGCACATGGCAGCTATTCAAAACGGCTGGCTGACTGATGCGGTGATCCTAGAATCGCTTATTGGTTTTCGCCGCGCCGGTGCCGATGGTATCTTGACTTACTTTGCACTTGAGGCAGCTCGGCAGTTAAATAATGGTTAATATCAATTAAAATGCCTTTTACATTGTAAAACACCCCAGCTGCTTCCCAGCTGCTTCATAGTCGCTGGGGTGTTTTTTATTGAAATTCTATTTATGCTTAGCCTTTTTTGTTCACATGTATAAAGCAAACATGTCTATAGCTGATCACGATGATGGGCTGTCGTAAAATCAATAGCAGGGCCAATAGGGATGATACGAGTGGGGTTGATATTGGCGTGGCTGGTGTAATAGTGCTGCTTGATGTGCTCCATATTTACTGTCTCAGCGATACCAGGCACTTGGTATAGATCACGCAGATAGCCCCACAGGTTTGGATAGTCGATAATGCGGCGTAGGTTGCATTTAAAATGCCCAACATAGACCGCGTCAAAACGAACTAAGGTGGTAAACAGTCGCCAATCCGCTTCGGTGATAGTGCTCCCTGTGAGGTAACGCTTATCTGCTAGGCGCGCTTCCAGTGTATCTAGCGCGGCAAACAGCTCAATCACCGCCTCTTCATAAGCCTCTTGTGTGGTCGAAAATCCAGCCTTGTACACCCCATTATTAATCGTCGTATAGACAAACGCATTGATATCATCGATTTCTGGCAATAACGATGCTGGCGAGAAATCGCCTGCTAGTGCGCCAACGTCGTCAAAAGCTGAATTGAACATCCGAATGATCTCTGATGATTCATTACTCACAATCGTATTGGTCTTTTTGTCCCATAAAATCGGAACAGTAACCCGTCCCGTATAATTGGGTTTTGCTTTAATATAAAGCTCATAAGCATAATCTGCATGGATAAGCGGATCAGGGATTACTCCCTCGCCCTCTGCAAACGTCCAACCATTATCTCCCATGTAAGGGTTGACCACAGAGATCGGAATGATCTGCTCCAAACCTTTGAGCTTACGATAAATTAAAGTACGGTGTGCCCAAGGACAGGCTAGCGACACGTACAGGTGATAGCGATCAGGCTCAGCCTTAAACCCGCCTACGCCCGTAGGACCTGCACTACCATCTGCGGTGATCCAGTTCCTAAACCCGGCATCTTCACGCTCAAATCGCCCGCCGTTTTCTTCCGTGTCGTACCATTTGTCTTGCCACTTACCATCTACCAATAAGCCCATGTCATCCTCCGACTAGTTCTAATTTTCGTTGAATACCTAGTTGACACAAATGACTTTACATCATTGCTCTTATGACAACCACATTCGTTAGAGGAATATGATATCAGTTATAAGAGCTTACTCATTAATTTTTACGCTGTTATTAACAATAAAAACTAAACTGGTTAAAATAAATATTTAGAAAATATACATAAAAAGCATACTGTAGTATTTGATAATAACGCGTGACGTCAAATATTATGATAATAAAATAAGATAATTATAAAAAAGGCTTGCAAAGTATGAAAAACTTGCTAAAATGCATGGCCTAAATAGGCGTATAGCTCAGTTGGTTAGAGCGCTACCTTGACATGGTAGAGGTCGTTGGTTCGAATCCGATTACGCCTACCAGATTCGAAAAGCCCCAATCTTAAGATTGGGGCTTTTTTTATGCCCGTAATATAAGGGCTGTGGCGGAATAGATAGATTAATATTAATTAGACTTTAGACCTTTCTACATTTAAACAATTAGCACTGAAAAATCTGTGTGCCCAAAATGTGCCCAAGTTGCGCCTTCCCTTAATTTTTCCTATTTATCAATATAGTCTTTTTGACCTCTACTCTAGTTGTTCTAAAACCACCCTAAAACTAATTTACTTTTCTTCATCTAGCGACTCGTTAGGTACATAAGTAAATAAGTCGCCTACGCCAATATCTAATGCTTCACAAATCTTATCCATAGTCTCGAAATCGATTCTTGATGTTTGCTCATTATAGATCTTGTGCATAGTCGACTTGCTAATTCCTGTCATTCTTATCAAATCTGCCACTTTCATACGCCGTTCAGCTAGTAGTACCGGTAAATTACATAAAATCATCAATAATTCCTTAATAGACTAAAAAAGTACTTGCATTGAATTACTATAACTAGTAAAGTAATTCTATCGAATAACAAATTACTTTTATGAAATTATTTGTTATAGCGATAAAACAATCTAGTTGTCTAATTAACTTACAAGGAATTTATTATGTCACATACCTACCTAACTACCCAAGAGCTTTCTGAGCTCATTAAGTATAACCCTCGTACGATACGTAATGAGCTCAAAGATACTGTGCTTATCGAAGGTATTCATTACATCCGGCCGTTTGGTGGTCGTAAGATTTTGTACATTTGGGAGGAGATTGAAAAAGATATGCGTACTGGTATCGCCGGTAGCGTCAACGCCATGGCACTACAATAAGGAGAAATATGATGGCTAGTATCAGAAGGCGCAAAGGGAGCAATATGCTATTTGTCGATTTTTATTATATGGGTATACGCTGTCGGGAGACGACAAACCTAACAGACACACCAGCGAATCGCAAGAAGCTTGAGAAAGTGGCTGAGAAAATGAAAGCAGAAATCATCTTAGGACTGTTCAATTACGCTAAGTACTTTCCAAAAAGTGACAAAGCGGCACAGATGGTAGCGTTAAACGATCGCAAGGAATGTATTAATACCGATACGCCCTCTTTTGAACAGTTTGCAGAATTATGGTTCTCTGAAAAAGAAATTGAATGGCGCGATACCTATAAGCGTAAAATAAAGGAGATTATTGATATGTACTTGATTGCTAAGTTTGGGACTAAACCCATTCATCTCATAAAAAAGACAGATGTATTAGCCTTCCGTTCATCGCTCGCCAAAGTAACGTACGGAAAAGCTAACAAACATCTGTCAGCGGCACGCATCAATTCGATCATGGTACCTTTAGGTATGATACTAAAAGAAGCAGCTAAACGCTATAAATTTGATAATCCTTACTACGATATCAATGCGCTCAAACAGCCCAAAACGGATATTCAACCATTCACACTAGATGAGGTTTGGAAATTTATTAATGGTGTAAGAGCAGACTATCGCAATTATTATCTAGTACGTTTTTTTACAGGGATGCGTACGAGTGAAATTGATGGATTGACTTGGGAGAACATTGACTTTAATCGACGTGAGATTGTGATCAAACAAGCTTATGTTAAAGGCAAAATTGTTCCTCCTAAGACTCAAGAGTCTTACCGTGCGATTCAAATGTCACCTTGGGTCTACGATGCTCTGAAGGAACAGCAGACCATCACTTATAAGCGATCTGACTATGTATTTTGCGCGCATACGGGTGAGCCACTTGATTACAACAACGTGAATAAACGTGTTTGGCACCCTACTCTTAAGATTTTAGGTCTCAAAAAGCGTAATGCTTATCAGACTCGTCATACCGCAGCGACGCTATGGTTGGCTGCTGGCGAAAGTCCTGAGTGGATTGCCAGTCAAATGGGGCACGCTACGACCAAGATGCTATTCAACACCTATAGTCGTTATGTACCGAATATGACTCGGCAGGATGGTAGTGCATTTGAAGCATTGGTCAATCGCAGTCAGATTGCTCAGGTATCTACCGATAAGGGGCCTCACAATGAAGATGATTGATTACGATATATTGCATGCGACGTTTAAACCTAGTGGCTATGTCAGTAATGGCGCAGATAATATTGCTAACTACCTCATTTGTGAGCTCTGTATTCAGTCAGGTACTGGTTTGGCTAGGTTCCTAAGTATTGATAGTTGCTTTGATAATTATATGGCGCTGCGCATATGGGTTCAGACGCGCTTAGATGTCAATCCTGACTATGTCGTTGATGATATGTGTAGTCAGCTACAGAGTGAGCTCTACGAGCTACTACCACAAACTGGCTATGGATACTAAGGAGGGTATTATGAGCATGAACTTCGTCTTTGATTCAGCTTTTGATGATACAAAAAAGCGTTTGTGCCATGAGTATTGGTCCTATGTGTCGCCCAGTGATTATATAGCGCATTTAGAACTGCTTTGTTATGAACACAACACGGAGACTGATGTTTTATTTGCTACACTTGCAAAATGTCAGGTTTATTTAGATGACGTACACTGTGAATACTGTGGTCGTCCCTATCAATTAGATGTCCCAGCAGATATTCCTCATGCAAGGAGATTGAACTCTTGGTTTTGTGAGGGGTGTATTAGCTTTTCTGGTGGCCAGCTTATTGTAGACAGATAGGTTTCTGGAAGTAATTTGTTACCAGACAACTTAGGTTGTCTGGTTTTTATTACCTTTTAAATCTTTAACGACATTTGTTGTCGCGAATGCTTCAATTATATGTTGTTACCCTTACTAAATTAAGATATTGTTATCCTAAATATTTTAAACAACTTATGTTTGGATAATAGCGCACCAATGAAAAATCTAAATATTCAAAATAAGCAAGCAGACTCTCTTGAGCAGAAGTTTATTGCGCATGTACGGCAAAGTGATGGCGCTGAGCAGCTACTCTATGATCATTTAACAGGAACGGCAGAAATAAGTAGGGCGCTAGCCCTGAAAATCGGGCTGCCATTATCAGGTGAATTGATTGGACTGGTACATGACCTTGGCAAATACAGCGCGGCGTTTCAAGAATATATAAAAGAGTGTGTCATCCATGATAACTATAAAGAACTGGGTTTAGATGAAGATGAAGAGGCTGAAATATTACGTAGAGGGAAACCAACGAAAGGCTCAGTGGACCACTCTACAGCGGGCGCTATTTATCTTAAAGAGCAGTTTGAAAAATTAGGCTCAAGTTATCTAAAAGCACATAAACAACAAAAAATCCGCCGCTATGAGGGGCAACTACTGGCGGATATGATGTTCATTTGCGTGGCATCACATCATAGCGGTCTTGTTAATGTCGTCGGACAAAATGCCCAACCATATTTACTCAACCGCAAAAACAAACCTGAAGAAAAAACCCACTATACCCAAGCCCTAGAGCGTGCCAAGCAAGAGCAGCTGTTTGCGCAATTGGATGACAGCTTTAAAAAAGACACGCTTAAAGAGTTTCAAGGCATTGTCAAAAAAATCATGGCTGATAGTCGCGCTACGGACAAGCAAAAAGACTTTTATTTGGGATTTTTGACTCGTTTACTGTTTAGCTGTCTGATTGATGCTGACCGTAGCAACAGCATCGCCTTCGAACACCCAAATCAAGCCCATCTTTTAGACTATAAGCGACCAAACTGGCAAATCGCGATAGATAAAATCGAAACCCTTTATCAAGGCTTCGCTGATAAAGCAGAGCACAGCCCGCCAAACCCAATCAACGAACAACGTAACCACATCGCTCAAACCTGCCTACACGCGGCGCAGTCTGACCAAGGTATTTTTACTTTGACCGTACCAACAGGTGGCGGCAAAACGCTTGCCAGCCTGCGCTTTGCTGTGCAGCATGCTAAACGCCACAACCTCGACCGCATTATCTATATCATCCCTTTTACCAGCATCATTGAACAAAACGCTGCTGAGGTGCGCAAAATTTTAGAAGAAGAAGGCCCCAAAGGTGTCTTTGATGGTCAATGGGTGTTAGAACAACATTCAAACCTAGAGCCTGACGTACAGACGTGGCAGAGCAAACTGATTATGGATAATTGGAACGCTCCCATTGTATTTACCACCATGGTACAGTTTTTAGAAAGCTGCTTTGGCGGCGGCACCAAAGGCGTCAGACGCTTGCATCAGCTAAGCCGTGCGGTGCTCATTTTTGATGAGATACAGACATTACCAATGAATTGCTACTACCTATTTTGTAGCGCGCTCAATTTTTTGACCACTCACGCCAACTCTAGCGCCGTGCTGTGCACCGCCACCCAGCCCGTACTGGACAATTTACCGATAGCACACAATGGCAGCTTGAACTCTGCTACCGAAATCATTGGCGAGCGCACTCAGCTACATACCCTATTCGATACTTTGCAGCGCGTCGATATTCATGACCATACTAAAAACCCTCAAGATTTAGATGGCTTGACAAATTATGTTAATCATAATTTTGCTCAATTTAGCAGCACCTTGGTTATCGTTAATACTAAGACGTGGGCCAGTCAGCTGTATCAGAAACTATCAGACACCGTGCCTGAAAACGAGCTATATCATTTAAGTACGTCCCAATGCGCTCGCCACCGTAAAGACTTATTAGACCAAATTAGAAACCGTTTAAAACAAGGCTTACCGACTTTGGTTATATCAACCCAACTGATTGAAGCTGGCGTGGATGTGTCATTTCGTTCCGTCGTGCGCTTTTTGGCAGGTCTTGACAGTATTGCGCAGGCGGCGGGACGCTGTAACCGTCATGGTGAGATGCGTGACGACCAAGACAAGCCTGTCAAAGGGCAAGTATTTATCGTACGTCCAGAGAGCGAAAACCTAAGTAAACTGCCTACCATCGCTCAAGGCAAGGCCATCATGAGCAACATTCTGTCCCAATGGGCGCATAACGCGTATGGCGATGTACATTTGCTGCACCCCGACATCATGCAGCAGTTTTTCCATCACTACTATCAGACCGAGCACGGTATAAAAGAAATGGCATATCCCATTAAAGACAGTAAAGGTAAATCTGTAGGTACAGAAACCTTATATAACTGGCTGAGCAGTAACAACACCAATCCATTGACTAATAATAACAATGCGCAGCGGCATCAAGCTGAGCAATTTCCGCAGCTTTGGCAGTCCTTTATGGACGCAGGGCGCACATTTAAAGCCATAGACGCACCAACCAAAGCCATTATTGTGCCGTATCTTGAGGAAGGACGGCATTTGATTAGTGCCCTTTACAATACAAGCGTGAGTGACAGTCACTTTTATCAGCTGGTACACGACGCCCAGCAGTACAGTATCAATGTCTTTCCATTTATGTTGGATAAACTCATGGACGAAAACGCCATTCACCAAGTACGAGACACTGGCATTCTTACTCTATCAGAGACGTTTTATGATGCACAGATGGGGCTGAATATCGCAGGTGATGGCAAGCTGGATTTTATGGATTTTGGAATGTAGTAGGTTAAACAAAAATGGCAACGACTGTGGTAAGACAGACGTTGCCAAGTGCTTTCTAGCCTATTTAGCTTATAGTTTCAATCCACATCATAAAATGATGAATAGTAATTATACCATAAAACAATATCTCTCAAAATTGCCTTTTTAGTTTATAGAACTTGTAATTATAAATTATTAGCTATAGTATGAGTATGTAGTCATTGATTACATTCACTCATCATAGAAGGAAAAGATTTATGGCAGCTCTATTAGTTACTTACGATTTAAATTCGCCCGGACAAAAACATGCCAAAGTTCTGGAAAAAATCAAAAGCTTTGGAGGTTGGGCTAGACTTTCCGAGTCAAGTTACGCAATCACCACTTCCTTAACTCCAAGCCAAGTTTACTCACAATTTGAAAATTTAATAGATGCTAATGACACCATTTGGATAATTACACTGAAAAAACCTTATTCTGGTTTTGGTTCAAAGGATATTATCGACTGGTTAGATAATAGTCTGACGTATTAGACATATTATTGATGCAAGTTTCTTTTTGAGACTTGCATTACTCAATAAAAGGAACTGACATGCTATGAAAGAAAACCAAATTGAATTTTTACTTACAGGGCGTCATGCCCTGTTTACCGACCCCATCACTCGTATTGGTGGCGAAAAAACCAGCTATCATTTGCCGACTTATGAGGCTTTAAAAGGGGTTTGTAAATCTATTTACTGGAAACCCTCCATCATCTGGTATATCGACAGAGTGCGCGTCATCAATCCTATCCGCACACAAACCAAAGGTGTCAAGCCGATTAAGTTTAATGAAAGCGGTAACGACTTGGCGTATTACACCTATTTGCATGATGTCGCCTATCAAGTGCAAGCGCACTTTGAATGGAACATGCACCGCCCCGAGTTAGCCGCTGACCGCATTGATGGTAAACATTACAGTATTGCCCAGCGCATGCTGAATAAAGGCGGACGCCAAGACATCTTTTTAGGTACACGCGAGTGCCAAGGCTATGTTGAGCCTTGCGAATTTGGTAGCGGTAAAGGTGCTTATGATGACGTTGATGAACTGGGTTATGGCTTGATGTTTCATAGTTTTGCCTACCCTGACGAGACTGGCTTGGACGCACTGCACAGTCGATTTTGGCAAGCCGTTATGCACTTTGGCGTTATTGATTTTCCAAAGCCTACTGACAACTTAACGCTAGATGCCCAAAACGGGATGCCAAACCGCTTTGTCCGCAATATGAGCGCCAAAGACTTTGCCCTTGATAATAACATGCAGTCAGTAAGTCAGACGGAGGCCTCGTTATGAGCTGGTTACAACGACTTTACCAAACCTATGAAGCCGCCAGTCAAAACGCCGACCTACAAGCGCAAGACCAGAAGCTGATGCCTTATTATCATGTCAATCAAAACGTGCAAATTGTCATCACGATTAATGACAAAGGTGACTTTGTCCGTGCTGAGGTGTGCCGCGATGACAATGGCAAAGTCAAATCAAAATACCTTGCCATTCCTGCGACCAATGATTCTGCCAATCGTACATCAGGCGCAGTAGCACATCCACTATCCGATAAGTTGCAATATGTCGCTAAAGATTTTTTTGATTACAGTCAGAATAAAAAAGATTTGTATCCATTATATGAAGACATATTATCTACATGGTGCAGCTCAGAACATTCACACCCCAAAGCACAGTCCGTCTTAACTTACGTCAAAAAAGGCACGCTGGTCAAAGATTTAATCGACGCTCATGTTTTGATTGTTGACCCTGATAACAAAAGCAAGCTTGCCTACCCTGAACAAGCCAGCGATTATCCCGATAGCATTTTAGCGGCGCTCAATAAAAACAAAGGCGTCTTTGATCAGGGCGCAGCATTTATTGTGTGGAATGTCATTGCCAGTAGCTTAGACACCCCTACTCAGCACGTCACCGAGACATGGCGTGATGACAACTTGTTTGCCGCATGGCAGCAGTTTTACGCCACTTTAGACAGTACCGATGGCTTTTGTTACATCACTGGCAACACCAGTCCACTCGCCAGCAAGCACCCCAACCGCATCTTACGCAGCTCAACCAATGCCAAACTCATCTCTGCTAATGATGCGACAGGCTACACATTTCGTGGTCGCTTTACCGATACAACAGGTATGCAGGCAGCAGGTATTAGCGCCGTGGTCACCGAAAAGGCGCACGCCGCGCTATCATGGCTGCTGTCGCGACAAGGACGTGAAGAAGCGGGACAAGCCATCGTTGCATGGTCAATATCAGGTATCGAAGTGCCGCAACCAACCAGCGTCGCCGCACCGCTGGACGTACTAGACGCATCTAAGACATCTGACAACGACGGTAATGACTTTGAAGAATATGACGATGACGAAGCATCAGACACAGAACCTACGTTTCAGCACCGTAACGACTTGGGTTATCGCTTTGCCACACATTTACGCAATACCTTACAAGGCTACCGCCAACAACTGCCCGAGCATCAGCAAATCTCTATTATTAGCTTAGAGGCCGCCACTCCTGGACGTATGGCGGTGACGTACTACCATGAAAGTATGCCCAGTGAATATATAGACGCCTTACAAGCGTGGTATACGCAGTTTGCGTGGTATCACACTTATAGAGATGATGACAGCAACCAACAACGACTGGGTATTCAATCGCCTACCCCAAAGCAGATTGCACAGGTTGCCTATGGCGCACGCCTGTCCGATGCGTTAAAGAAACAAGTGGTCGCTCAAGTATTGCCCTGTATCGTTGAAGGAGAAGCACGCCGCTTTCCTAGACAGCTGGTCGAGCTGTGCATCAAACGCGCTTGTAACCCACTGGCCCTTGAGCACTGGGAGTGGGAGCAGGCGCTAAGTACAGCGTGCGCCTTATACCGTGGCTATTATTTAAGACAATCAGACGATAAAAAAAGGAGCTATACCGTGGCACTACAACCTGAGCTTACCAGCCGAGACTATCTATACGGACGTTTATTGGCAGTTGCTGAAGACATCGAAAGCCTCGCGCTATATGTCGCTGGAGAAAAGCGCAACACCACCGCCCAGCGCTATATGCAACAGTTCGCCAATCGACCTTTTACCACATGGCGCAACATTGAGCTGGCACTAAAGCCTTATGAAAACCGCCTAAAATCCAATCGTGGCGGCTACTTGGCTAAAAAACAGCAGCTGATTGATGAAATTATGAGTGCATTTACCAGCGACCGTTTTACCGATGATTCAGCATTATCGGGAGAATTTTTATTAGGATATCACAGCCAAAAAATGCAATTTAAATTAGACAAAGAGTACGCGAAAGCCGAAGTAGAAAATGATAGCGATGCTGCATAACCCAATCAGTGTCCAACAACACCCTATTTTTTTAATGACAAATAAGAGGAAACCTCATGAGCGCCAACGAAAATACTTTAAACCATAAAATTGATTTTGCCATCATTATTGAAGTGAATAATGCCAATCCAAACGGCGACCCCCTAAACGGTAACCGTCCTCGTACTGACTTTGCAGGGAATGGCGAGATTACTGATGTGTGTCTAAAACGCAAAATCCGCGATCGACTACAAGAGGCGGGTGAAACTATTTTTGTACAGTCGGATGAGAAAAAAACGGATGGCATGACCAGCTTAAAAAATCGTGCTTATGACGAAGACGTTGGTTTAGGTAAAAATGCCTTTGAAGCCAACAAAAAAGAAAACATTGAAGCCAAACGTGATGAAACAGCGCAAAAAGCTTGTGAAAAATGGTTCGATGTACGTGCCTTTGGTCAAGTGTTTGCCTTTAAAGCAGATGCTAAAAATGCTGATGGTGTCTCTATCCCTATCCGTGGTCCTGTCAGTATTCAATCTGCCTTTAGCTTACAGCCTGTTGATATCACCAGTACCCAAATCACCAAAAGCGTCAGTGGTGAAGGCGATGGTACGAAAAAAGGCAGCGATACGATGGGTATGAAGCACCGCGTGGATAAAGGCATCTATGTGACTTATGGTGCGATTACGCCGCAACTGGCGGAACGTACAGGTTTTAGTGATGCTGATGCCGACAAGATCAAAGAGATACTCCCTAAGCTGTTCGAAGGTGACGCTTCCTCTGCTCGTCCTGAAGGCAGCATGCAGGTCAAAAAGGTCATTTGGTGGGAACATAGCAGCAAATCAGGGCAACACTCATCTGCTAAGGTGCATCGCAGTTTAAAGGAATTGCTTGATAATCACGGCGCATTTGATGAAGACGCGTTAAAGTCAGCTTTAGCAGAATTAGAGCCTAATATTATTGAAGGGTTTTAACCTTTAACTTTTCGTATCGTCATAGATATTGAGCAGGCGTAAACGATAAGCGCTTGCTCACCTTTTTAATTAAAAAGGCGGACACAAATGCAAACCCTCTACCTATCCCGCTTGCAGCATTACTTATTCTGTCCGCGTCAGTTTGCGCTGATTGAGCTTGAGTGCGCGTGGGCGGAGAATGTCTTTACTGCCGAAGGGCAAGTCATGCACGAAAAGGTCAACAGTGGCGGACACGATACGCGTGGCAATATAAAGACCGTGCGCACGCTACCGCTTGGCCATCGCGCACTTGGATTAGAGGGGGTTGCTGATGTGGTCGAATATCACACCGATGATACAGGCGCACAAATTCCGTTTCCTATCGAATACAAACGCGGTAAGCCCAAATCACATCGTGCGGATGAAGTGCAATTGTGCGCGCAAGCACTATGCTTAGAAGATATGCATGATTGCACCGTCAGTGAGGGCGCGCTGTTTTATGGTAAAACCCGTCGCCGTCATACGGTAGGTTTTGATGAGGAGCTGCGGCAAATTACCTTAGATGCGATTAACGAGTGTCGGCATATTATTGAATCTAAGCAGACGCCAAAGCCAAGTTATAGTACCAGTAAATGCCGAAATTGTTCACTCAAAGACATCTGCCATCCTAAGGTTTTTAATAAAAATGCCAAGGCTTGGTTAAACAAAAAAATAGTGACCAGTTTAGAAGAAACGGATCACTAATTTATTAATGTATTTGCATAAAGCAGTGAAGCTATTAATCCTTTTGTTGCGGCTGCGCATCATTCTTCGGCTGTTGTGGATTTAACTGCTTGCCTTTATTACCTTGATTCTGGTCATAGGCTTTGTTAGTACCGTCAGACCCTTTGTTAGGATTTTGCATATCAGCTTCGTTATTGGAGTAACTCATGTTTTATTCCTTGATAATAGTTGAGAAGTAGTCCATTTAACCTAGCACAATAAAGAGCTATATTCAAAAATACACAGCTGAACGCTAGAAAATAATGATTAGGAAACCCTATGCGCTCATTAAAAAATACCTTATTCGTGCAAACCCAAGGCGCATGGCTCAATAAACAGGGCGAAAACGTCGTTATGAATATCGACTATGAGGTCAAAGGTCGCGTCCCTATTCATAAGCTCGATGCGATTGTCTGCTTTGGGCAAGTGTCGATATCACCTGCACTGATGGCGCACTGTACCGAAAACGCCATTACCATCACTCATCTGAATCAATATGGTAAGTTCCAAGCGCGTATCGAAGGTGCGGTCAGTGGCAATGTACTCCTTCGCCGTGAGCAATATCGCATCAGTGACGACCCTAAGCGCGTACAGCCAATCTGTCATAGTATTATCTTAGGTAAAGTCCATAATCAACGCCAAGTCATTCGCCGCTATCTGCGCGATTATAAAAGCCAGCTAGATGAGTCTACAATTAAAAGCTTGGACTCAGCGCAGCAGCGCTTAGAGCGCGGTCTCAATAAAATATTGACTACGCAAAACTTGCCTGACCTGTTAGGTCGTGAGGGTGAGATGGCGAGCGTTTACTTTAGTGTGTTTCCACAATTTATTCGCAACCCTGATTTTAGCTTTGCTAAACGCACTCGCAATCCGCCGACCGACGCCGTCAACGCCCTACTTTCTTTTACTTATACCTTAATGACTCATGACTGCCGTAGTGCACTTGAGACCGTAGGACTTGATCCGTCTTGCGGGGTATTCCATCAACTACGCCCTGGGCGCCCTTCACTTGCATTAGATTTAGTTGAAGAGTTTCGTCCTATCGTCGATCGCTTTGTATTATCACTTATTAATAAAAAGCAGCTGGGTAAATCAGACTTTAAGACTGAAGCGAATGGCGCAGTTTGGCTTAAGGATGAGGCTAGGCAAACCTTTTTTAAGGCATGGCATGACCGTAAGCAGCAAACCATTTATCATGAATGGTTTGAGGAAACCGTACCCTTTGGTTTACTACCGCATTTGCAGGCGACAATTATGGCGCGTCATATTAGGGGCGATATTGATGCTTATATTCCTTTTTTGTGGAAATAAGTCGCTCAATTAAGAACAAATAAACAAGGAAGGCTATTATGATGGTATTGGTCACTTATGATATCAGTTCAGAAGGTACATCGAGTGCCAAACGTCTACGCCACATTGCCAAGCATTGTTTGAACTATGGGCAACGGGTACAATACTCAGTATTTGAAATTGAGGTCAATCCAGCTGAGTGGACAATGCTTAGAGCCAAGCTTGAAGATATTATCGATCATAGCGTTGATAGTTTACGCTATTACTATCTTGGTAAAAACTGGCAAAGTAAAGTAGAACACGTAGGAGCAAAACCTGTGCTAGACTTAAACGATGTATTGCTGTTTTAGCCGCTATCATTATAAATAATCACTTTTAAACCTACTATTTGACTGTCATAAGGTCGATGCGAACCTATAGCGTACATGAAATCTCTAGGAGACTCGCAAAGGGATCGCAATGCTATTTAACAACTTGATTTCACTATCTTTATTTTCTCACATTAAAAACTTGGTAAGCAAGATGTTTGCCAAATTCGCTCATGGTTTAGACGTTCGCATATTCCAAGGTTTTTCCTTAACCTTATTAGCGACTTAAACTAGGGGCTTTCGCACCCATCACGGGTGCGTGGATTGAAACTCCTGCCAATGCCATGTAAGCCGCTCCATCAAGTTCGCACCCATCACGGGTGCGTGGATTGAAACAATGCTCGCGCCACTTACCGAGGTAAAGGTAACGTTTCGCACCCATCACGGGTGCGTGGATTGAAACATGAGTCCAGAAGAAATATTGGAAATGATAAAATTCGCACCCATCACGGGTGCGTGGATTGAAACACGTATTAGACCAATTAGAAACCGATGACCTATTTTCGCACCCATCACGGGTGCGTGGATTGAAACGCTCGCTTCTATGAGAAAGGCAAAAAACTAGGTTTCGCACCCATCACGGGTGCGTGGATTGAAACAATTTCGGTGAAAACTACGGCAAGATTTGCATATTCGCACCCATCACGGGTGCGTGGATTGAAACTTTGCTAAAAGCCTCCACAAAGTCGCTGATAGCTTTTCGCACCCATCACGGGTGCGTGGATTGAAACTAGAGCTTGTCTTTTTGTTAACCCTTGATTTTTTTCGCACCCATCACGGGTGCGTGGATTGAAACATATTCCTCAGTCTCTCTATTGAGTAGTTGCTCTTCGCACCCATCACGGGTGCGTGGATTGAAACAAAAACATCAAAGTAAATTACACAGACTTCAACTTCGCACCCATCACGGGTGCGTGGATTGAAACGCCTTGCGCATCAGCATCCACCTTTTCAAATAGTTCGCACCCATCACGGGTGCGTGGATTGAAACTTGATGATTAAGATGCCGCGCCCAATCCGCTTCTTCGCACCCATCACGGGTGCGTGGATTGAAACATAATGAATATTTTGATACATATCATAATGGATTCGCACCCATCACGGGTGCGTGGATTGAAACCTAGTGAATGATGACTACCAATGCGCTATGATGTTCGCACCCATCACGGGTGCGTGGATTGAAACCCAATATGCAAGGGGATGACTTAACACTTTTTATTCGCACCCATCACGGGTGCGTGGATTGAAACTATGAAGCCACTCACTTAGCAGGGGCTTTAGGTTCGCACCCATCACGGGTGCGTGGATTGAAACATTCAATGATTGCCCTAAATAGTCAGCTAATTTTTCGCACCCATCACGGGTGCGTGGATTGAAACCTCAGATATGAGTAACGCAACAATATCAATGCTTTTCGCACCCATCACGGGTGCGTGGATTGAAACTTGATTGCGACGTACCAAGCGCGCTGATCAGGGTTCGCACCCATCACGGGTGCGTGGATTGAAACTTGATTGCGACGTACCAAGCGCGCTGATCAGGGTTCGCACCCATCACGGGTGCGTGGATTGAAACGCTAATTGCTTGACT
The DNA here is from genome assembly GCF_001854065.1 of Psychrobacter sp. AntiMn-1. NCBI lineage: Bacteria > Pseudomonadati > Pseudomonadota > Gammaproteobacteria > Moraxellales > Moraxellaceae > Psychrobacter > Psychrobacter sp. AntiMn-1. The sequence continues at coordinate 1,120,349 of NZ_CP012969.1, forward strand.
ATCTATAGATGGTGCGCCTATTCGCACCCATCACGGGTGCGTGGATTGAAACTTTTGTGCCATCTGAGTTAAGCGGAAGAAGTCATTCGCACCCATCACGGGTGCGTGGATTGAAACAAGGCTTTGTTAGTGTATTTGTTACGCTGTTTATTCGCACCCATCACGGGTGCGTGGATTGAAACTAATTGCTTGGCTTGGTCTGCTGCAAGCTGCAACGTTCGCACCCATCACGGGTGCGTGGATTGAAACTCTATGTTGCTATTGTCTTATTAGTGACCATCATTTTCGCACCCATCACGGGTGCGTGGATTGAAACCACTAAGGTAGCAGAGCATCTAAAAACTATAGTTCGCACCCATCACGGGTGCGTGGATTGAAACATAATGTACCTTTTTGATTTAGGTTTAAGTATTTCGCACCCATCACGGGTGCGTGGATTGAAACCTCACAAACGCGCTGAAAACAAGCCCAATGGCTTCGCACCCATCACGGGTGCGTGGATTGAAACAGCTAAAAACGATACTGATGGTTTTTTCAAGAAGCTTTTTCGCACCCATCACGGGTGCGTGGATTGAAACAGCTTGTACAGTACCATTCACTGATTACGATATATTCGCACCCATCACGGGTGCGTGGATTGAAACAACAATAACTTGTTGTAATTGGATGTCAGTTAAATTCGCACCCATCACGGGTGCGTGGATTGAAACAATAGTACCGTCATCGTTTTTATAGTTGATATAACTTCGCACCCATCACGGGTGCGTGGATTGAAACAACATACATACTTGATAATCATCATTGACCAAATTCGCACCCATCACGGGTGCGTGGATTGAAACGTTATAAATCTCTATCAAGTCACTTGTTGCAAATTTCGCACCCATCACGGGTGCGTGGATTGAAACGATGCCGTCTTTTTGGCATTGAAGGCGTTAAGCTTCGCACCCATCACGGGTGCGTGGATTGAAACTGAGTTAGCGATAACCAAAGCCGAAATGGTCACGATTTCGCACCCATCACGGGTGCGTGGATTGAAACAGGTCATCGTCTAAAAAATGTCATTGATATTTTTTCGCACCCATCACGGGTGCGTGGATTGAAACAAACTCTTGCAATCGATCCCAAGCTCTATCGCCTAGTTCGCACCCATCACGGGTGCGTGGATTGAAACATATCAGCACCTCGCTGGCTATTCTCGACCTGCTTCGCACCCATCACGGGTGCGTGGATTGAAACATTAACCTTGTGGTCACACTCTAAGTTACCACCCTTCGCACCCATCACGGGTGCGTGGATTGAAACACTGCTTCTGCTGCACTGAAACGAAATAGCATCCTTCGCACCCATCACGGGTGCGTGGATTGAAACATACTTACCCATTAGCACATCATAATCAAACGCTGTTCGCACCCATCACGGGTGCGTGGATTGAAACTGATGTAGAACTGGAAACGATAAATAATAATGTTTTCGCACCCATCACGGGTGCGTGGATTGAAACTCCCACCATGCGTCTGTGCGTTCATAATCATTTTCGCACCCATCACGGGTGCGTGGATTGAAACTAGGATAGACAACCTATCAAAACCAAAGATTGACTTCGCACCCATCACGGGTGCGTGGATTGAAACCAGAAGTAGAAATGCCCGACTACTGGAAAGGTTTCGCACCCATCACGGGTGCGTGGATTGAAACACTAATCCGCATTTTGTGAAAGGTAAGCGGATGTTCGCACCCATCACGGGTGCGTGGATTGAAACTCAGTATAGCGATAGTCTGGACTACCAAAACTTTCGCACCCATCACGGGTGCGTGGATTGAAACACTAATCCGCATTTTGTGAAAGGTAAGCGGATGTTCGCACCCATCACGGGTGCGTGGATTGAAACTATGAAGCCACTCACTTAGCAGGGGCTTTAGGTTCGCACCCATCACGGGTGCGTGGATTGAAACATTCAATGATTGCCCTAAATAGTCAGCTAATTTTTCGCACCCATCACGGGTGCGTGGATTGAAACCTCAGATATGAGTAACGCAACAATATCAATGCTTTTCGCACCCATCACGGGTGCGTGGATTGAAACTTGATTGCGACGTACCAAGCGCGCTGATCAGGGTTCGCACCCATCACGGGTGCGTGGATTGAAACTTGATTGCGACGTACCAAGCGCGCTGATCAGGGTTCGCACCCATCACGGGTGCGTGGATTGAAACGCTAATTGCTTGACTATCTATAGATGGTGCGCCTATTCGCACCCATCACGGGTGCGTGGATTGAAACTTTTGTGCCATCTGAGTTAAGCGGAAGAAGTCATTCGCACCCATCACGGGTGCGTGGATTGAAACAAGGCTTTGTTAGTGTATTTGTTACGCTGTTTATTCGCACCCATCACGGGTGCGTGGATTGAAACTAATTGCTTGGCTTGGTCTGCTGCAAGCTGCAACGTTCGCACCCATCACGGGTGCGTGGATTGAAACTCTATGTTGCTATTGTCTTATTAGTGACCATCATTTTCGCACCCATCACGGGTGCGTGGATTGAAACCACTAAGGTAGCAGAGCATCTAAAAACTATAGTTCGCACCCATCACGGGTGCGTGGATTGAAACATAATGTACCTTTTTGATTTAGGTTTAAGTATTTCGCACCCATCACGGGTGCGTGGATTGAAACCTCACAAACGCGCTGAAAACAAGCCCAATGGCTTCGCACCCATCACGGGTGCGTGGATTGAAACAGCTAAAAACGATACTGATGGTTTTTTCAAGAAGCTTTTTCGCACCCATCACGGGTGCGTGGATTGAAACAGCTTGTACAGTACCATTCACTGATTACGATATATTCGCACCCATCACGGGTGCGTGGATTGAAACAACAATAACTTGTTGTAATTGGATGTCAGTTAAATTCGCACCCATCACGGGTGCGTGGATTGAAACAATAGTACCGTCATCGTTTTTATAGTTGATATAACTTCGCACCCATCACGGGTGCGTGGATTGAAACAACATACATACTTGATAATCATCATTGACCAAATTCGCACCCATCACGGGTGCGTGGATTGAAACGTTATAAATCTCTATCAAGTCACTTGTTGCAAATTTCGCACCCATCACGGGTGCGTGGATTGAAACGATGCCGTCTTTTTGGCATTGAAGGCGTTAAGCTTCGCACCCATCACGGGTGCGTGGATTGAAACTGAGTTAGCGATAACCAAAGCCGAAATGGTCACGATTTCGCACCCATCACGGGTGCGTGGATTGAAACAGGTCATCGTCTAAAAAATGTCATTGATATTTTTTCGCACCCATCACGGGTGCGTGGATTGAAACAAACTCTTGCAATCGATCCCAAGCTCTATCGCCTAGTTCGCACCCATCACGGGTGCGTGGATTGAAACATATCAGCACCTCGCTGGCTATTCTCGACCTGCTTCGCACCCATCACGGGTGCGTGGATTGAAACATTAACCTTGTGGTCACACTCTAAGTTACCACCCTTCGCACCCATCACGGGTGCGTGGATTGAAACACTGCTTCTGCTGCACTGAAACGAAATAGCATCCTTCGCACCCATCACGGGTGCGTGGATTGAAACATACTTACCCATTAGCACATCATAATCAAACGCTGTTCGCACCCATCACGGGTGCGTGGATTGAAACACTAATCCGCATTTTGTGAAAGGTAAGCGGATGTTCGCACCCATCACGGGTGCGTGGATTGAAACTCAGTATAGCGATAGTCTGGACTACCAAAACTTTCGCACCCATCACGGGTGCGTGGATTGAAACACTAATCCGCATTTTGTGAAAGGTAAGCGGATGTTCGCACCCATCACGGGTGCGTGGATTGAAACCCTGCATTGCTGCGTGTTGCACGGTTGTACGTATTCGCACCCATCACGGGTGCGTGGATTGAAACACCATTAGATGGTGAATCTAATTCACTACCTATTCGCACCCATCACGGGTGCGTGGATTGAAACACAGCCATGCAGTCGCTATCGCAGGAAACATCTTCGCACCCATCACGGGTGCGTGGATTGAAACATCATAATGACGAACGGTAATGAATCTAAGAATTTCGCACCCATCACGGGTGCGTGGATTGAAACGCCATATTCGCCGCGACCCGTACTGGTGAGCTGTTCGCACCCATTACGGGTGCGTGGATTGAAACTAACGCCAAGCCTTTATTAATCATCTTTGCGTTTCGCACCCATCACGGGTGCGTGGATTGAAACCTGGTTGCCGCGATGCGGTAGGATGTGATCGACGTCGCACCCATCACGGGTGCGTGGATTGAAACTACTATGTCTCCTTAAACCCTCACGACAACCATCGTCGTCTACCCTTTATTCGCTCTTGAATTTTCAAGCACGCTGTCTCTACAATCAAAGGCATCTCTAATCACGTAAATACTCGTGATTGGATATGCCTTTCTTTATGCCATCCATCTACTGAGACAGCCATGTATGCGCTTGTTGATTGCAATAGCTTCTATGCCAACTGTGAGAAGCTCTTTCGCCCTGATCTAAGAGGTAAGGCAGTGGTCGTACTGTCTAACAATGATGGCTGCGTGGTCGCTCGCTCCAGTGAGGCAAAACAGCTCGGTATCAAGATGGGTGTGCCGTACTTTCAGGTTAAAGAGTTCTGCGAGAAGAACGACGTTACCGTCTTTAGTTCAAACTACACTTTATATGCTGATATGTCTCACAGAGTCATGAGCACCCTCGAGAAACTGTGTCCTACCGTTGAAGTCTATTCTATAGATGAAGCCTTTTTATACTTAGCCGATTATCCTACTGCGATGACTGATCTTGATAGCTATGGGCGTAAGCTCAAAAGCATCGTTGAGCAGTACACCGGCATTCCAGTATGTGTGGGTATGGGCAGTACTAAGACCATGGCAAAGCTTGCCAATTATGCTGCTAAAAAGCACCCCGCTACTAAAGGCGTCTGCGTGCTAGATAATCTTCGATGGATCAGACGTATCATGCAGATCACCGATGTCGGTGAGGTATGGGGCGTGGGTCGTCGTTACAAGGTCAGACTCAATAAGATGGGTATTCATACGGTCTATCAGCTCGCCGTCTGTGAGCCTGCGAAAATAAGGCAGCACTTCGGGGTGGTACTCGAGCGCACCTGCTTAGAGCTTAATGGTCAAAGCTGTCTTGGTATTGAGGCGGTAGAGGCTAAGAAGCAGATCATCTCTTCTCGTTCTTTCTCCTCTCGTATTACTTGCCCTGATGAGCTGAGCCAAGCGGTCTGTAGTCATGCGGCAAAAGCGGCAAGCAAGCTGCGCAAACAAGACAGTGTTTGTCATTACTTAAGCGTCTTTGCTAAGAATAGCTCGTTTAGTCAAACAGAGAGTTATACCTCTATATCCGGACAATGTCAGTTTATAACCCCAACCGCTGATACTAGAGTGATGGTAGCCGCTGCTCGGCAAATACTGACGCAAATATTTAAAAAAGATGTTCGCTACGCTAAAGCAGGCGTTATGCTCTTTGATATCTGCCCGCATGATGAGGTACAGCCTGACTTGTTTGCAGACGATAGTAGCGACAATCAAACCAACCAACAAAGTACCTCAAAGAGCGCAGAGGTTATTGCCGTTATGGATCAGCTTAATAAAAGATATGGTCAAAACAGTAATCAGCAGTCTGCTGTGTTTATCGCAAGCGAAGGCATCAAAGACAAGCAGTCATGGCAAATGAGCCGGGATATGCTATCGCCTTGCTATACCACGAATATTAACCAAATACCCAAAGTAGATTAAACCAGAGGTGGACTCAATGACGGTTAAGATAATAGGAAGGCTCACCGATGAAGGTGAGACGGTATTGCTCTCGCTTTATAGCGATAGAGTCAAAGCAGGCTTTCCAAGCCCAGCGACGGACTATGTGCAAAACCGCATTGATCTAAACACACTGCTTATTCACAGTCCAACGACAACCTACTTGGTAGAAGTCGAAGGCGATAGCATGATCGATATGGGTATCTACCCCAATGATATCTTGATTGTAGATCGCTCATTAAGCGCTAGGAATAAAGATATCGTGATTGCACTAGTCGATGACGGCTTTACCGCCAAGCAGCTGATACTCGGTGAGCATATTATCTTACGAGCTCACAATGAGAACTATGCAGATATCGTGGTGAAAGGCTCGCTTGAGCTGTTTGGGGTGGTGGTGAGTAGTGTTAGGCGGTTTAAGAGGTGAGAAATAATAAAAAATTCTTTTTATGTCCTAAGATCAGATATCAATCTGCATCCATGTCATATAAGCTCTTGATCCTAATATTTAAGCAGCACACTGGTAAATCTCTATCTAAGATCCGTAAGCCGTTGTCCTAGAATTCCACTCTGTCTACCCTATCCACGTGCTTGCTAACTCTAGCTCATTTCTAAAGCGCTTCAGAGCAAATTATCATTGCTCTTCTATAAGTAACTCTAAAAGTAAAATGATGCGTCACGTATTGTCGTCTAGTTGACGAGGTGGGATCTAATTGATAGCAAGTAATAGTAAGATAAGAGTAGAGGTCAATAAATGAAGCATATCGACCACATTAGATCATTATCTTAGTGGAGTGTTTATGAATCCATCAAAATCATTAACAGTTGCCAAGCTGCAGACAACTCCTGTGCTCATATTTGAAGGCGTTCTTGAACTATATAATCTTTATACCTGTCATATCAGACCCTTCATTAGTGAAGCCTTTAAACTTAAGCATAGCGCTGCTTGGACTAAAACCACATTATTTATCAAAGAAGACAAAAGATGGTTTTTAGTCAATAATTTTGAGCTTTTTCACTTGATCAAAAGTCCTGATGTTGATTTTAATGTACTCGGACAAAAAGTGTCTGTGAGATATATCCCAAAAGATCAGTTTAATTTCGACATCAGTTTTTACGAGCTTATTGATCTCATCGCAAAATACAATAAAGAAATAGATATCAAGCTCATTTACACGCAGCTAAACGAGATCTTGGATCAAGAGATAAACCAAAAATTATTTGGCAAAAATATTTTTGCTATTACTACATTTTGTCGGCTTATAAATATAAGTGAGCAAACCTATTACAAGCGACCTTCTGAGGGTGTTTTATGACTGAGAATGCTCATGAAGAGCTAGAATGGCTTGATACGCCAGCATTAACAGAAATCATTAAAAAAATTGATAATGACCAGAATTTTATATATCCAGAAGCAGTATCGACTGCCATATCTGAGATCACTTTAGCAGTACACAATAGCTATAGCCAGCCAGATGATAATCCCCAAAATCTACTAAGATTAATATTACAGGTATTACAAAGAAGGCCAGTTCCTCGGCTTTCTATGACTATTAGTAGATCAGAATTAGCAAAAAAACCACTCATCATGCAATTGCTTATTCTCATGCAACATTCTATCAATGAACATCAGCATGACTACCTACAGAAACGGTTAATTTGGCTAGCCATAGCAATGCACACCAGTGTGATACTGATGCAGCATAGTACAAAACAACACACCAAAAATATACTGATGCAATTTAAACAGGCGCAGTTTTCAAGATCTTCTAGACGAACATGGATTTGGCGTGAACTACCTGATTTACCTCAAATGACCATGAGTTTGGAAAGCATACTCACCATTTTCACTGATCTATTAGAGCAGCAAAAAAGTGCATATGAATTGTTAAATGATAAGCAAGCTACTCATGCCGAAGAAAAGAAAGTGGCAAAAGATAAACTGAGCCAAATAGAGAAAATAACGACTGCCTATCAACACGCGCACGTGCCACAGAAGCCAAAACCTAAGCGTAAAAAGCTACCTAAGAACATTAAAGTTAAAGCTATCAACCTAGCAGATAACACATCAAAATATCCTGTAGACACCACTGCAACTAGGCATAACTGGAATACTACGTCCAGCAATGATGCATGGGGTAGCACACGTGACGATATAGAACACAGTGCTATCGCCATAGATCTTGCATTTTTAGACCCTAATACAGAAACCTATGAAGATCTAACTACTAGCTTTGAAGAGCGTATTGATCACCATGAGGCACCCTATGTCAGCTATGGCGAATATCCAAACCCGTTAATCAAATACTCTATACCGCTCCAAACTATAGATTTATCGCTACAGCAAAACTATATGTCTCAGCGCAATCTCGCGCTTAACTCTAACACGCGCTTACTCTCCCTTGCCGGCTACCAAGCGTTATTTGCTGCGCTCAACCAAGATGCAAGCACCTTACCAGAAACAGAGACTGATAAAACCTGTGCTGGTATTTTATTGTTATCTATGATTACTGGGTTGCCAGTTAAATCCTTACTAATACCCGGCTATATCGGTCATCCTAATATTTTCAAAATCAAAGGTAAAAAATACTACATTGAACACAGTTTAGGTATTACTAAAAGATCGACAAGCCAAACATTGCCCGAAAAGGATTATGAAAATACTTCTGATACCATCAAAGTTCCACTACCATCATGGCTTATAGATGATTTACTTGCTTGCGAGTTGCCGTCAAAAGAAGATTTTACGGCTTATCTTGCCGCCTTGCGTAGCAGCCTTGGATTGCCGTACCTGTCCGTCAATCGTATAGAGACCGCACTACATGTCGTGCTCTCTCGTTATACACCTAATTGCCATGCGCATATCGCCGATATCATCTGTCGCACGCCTGCGTCCCATGCTCCTGCGATGTACTATAGTAGCCACACTAGCGAAGCACTTATGGCTCACTATAAATCAGCACTGAACATATTTAATAGCAATAGTAATTTTGACCTGACTTATATCTCCGCCTGGCATAAATATACGGTGGGGTCAGGGTTTGCGTTGAAGATTGAAACAGTTTGCGACATCATAAATGAGATGAAGTACTGGACCGATCAAAGTTCAAACGATGAGGAGCACTTTAACAGAACCAGTATTTTTGTATGGTTTGTCTTTTGCCTTTTAACCGGCGTGCGACCAAACAACGGTCTTGGCAGAATGTACGATATTGATCTTGATATGGGTTGGCTGCTCATCAATGACAAGCCTGTTAAGAAGGTCAAAAGTGATCGTCTCATTCCGCTATGCCCGACACTGATACGCCATCTAACAGACTATAGAGCGTATTTGATTAATTATCAGGCAAAGCATCAAGGTTATCATGACATCAGCGCTATCATTGACAATATCCGTTTGGGTAATGATGAAACACTATTAAAGCTGTTGTATGAACGAGCTCCTAGTGCTAACTCCCCTACTCTTAAAGACATTAAGCGTGGCGATGCTTATCATATGACCAAACACATCATTGACGCCAACCCCTATTGGACACGCCACTTTGTTCGTACGCAGCTTGAAAATCTTGGCGTTTCCTTATCGCTGATTAACACAGTTATTGGTCATGAAAAAGCTCGTCAAGAAGTATTGGGACGTTTCTCATCAAGTAGTAAAGCAGATATTAAGCGTGTAGCGTCCGTGTTTGAACAGATCGCAGCACAGCTTGGGTTATCAGATATCACAATCAATCATTATCCTAATTCAAATCATGTCGGCACAAGCACTGCAGAGGTTGATCATGCTAATAAATGAAATAAAGCTGCCAAAAATTATTGATGACTTAGCAAAGTTTGATGGTAGAAAAAAGCGCTACGTGCCTTACCCATCTATACTCAAAGACAGTGACACGGCAAGGACACGTGAGATAAAGCTACTCGCCGACTTACAAACCGAATGGGAGTCGTTGAAAAGGGTTCATCCTGGAAGTATCGGATTCATACAGTCTTTTAATAAATACTACCAACAAGCGCTTTGGCCCAATGAGCGCATCTTTTCATTTTCGCCAAGCTCTAGCGATTATTTTGATTTGTCATGGCTATCTTGGAGTCAATCTTTAAGCCAGTTTCAGATAGAGCTTTACAGGCAATTGGAGCCATTGTCCCAAGAGGGATTTGATGAGTTTCAGTCAATCATTGAAAATAAAATAGCAAAAGCTTACGAGTCATCTAGAACACTCAAACATGTTTGGCAAATCATCGTCAAGTTCATTGACTATCAAAATAAGCACTATATGCTTGCTGAGCATCACTATCCTAAGATAATCGCGCCACAGCCTACTAAAATCAATCCACTAATTACAAATACAGCTTGGTTAAAAGACGGTAAGGCGCTGGTCAAAATTATTCGCGCAGTAGAGCATCATTGGGAGCAGAACACCAATTACAGCCAAGAGCAGATTATAGGCTGGCTGATATTCTCAGGAATTGTGTATGGCGGCATCAACGAGGTACAAATGCTTCAAGGGTGGCTTATCTCATTGCTCACCAAAGAATATCAGCCATTCATCAAAGAAAGGATAATGGTCTCGCCGCGTTTTGTACAAAAGCACTTTGGTAACGAGCGCGAAGAAGGTAGTGACAAGCTTTATAACACCAAGCAAATCATTGTAGATGTGGTCAGTCAGTGTTGGCTGATGCGTTATCATAAAAACAGCAGTCAAGCAGAAACCACACATATCATTGCCAAGCTGTCAGAAGATAAGATAAAGCGATACTTGACCGTGGCTTTGTCTGACGTGATCAAGCCTTTAGGTATTAAACCACTTCCCTTTTCAAGGTTTTTATATTACGCCAGTTATTACTGGGAGGATTTCGATGACGCTAGTATCGACCATGCTTCAGTTGGGGTGCTGCGAGGTATGCATAATACTGCAGGATTAAGTACGCAAGACTTTGGTCGGTTCTTGAACCAAAAATATCAGTATAAAGAGGAGCCGTATAATCTAGAACATATTTTGACGCTGTCTATCAGCAAAAGCTCTGTTAATCAAAACGAGACATCTAGTAGTAGTTCTACCAAAAAGATAGAGGTTAGAAAGTCTGATTTAATTATGAATCTGACTAAAGACTTCAAAACGGATGAAAAACAGAAAAAGAAAAAAACCAGCAAAAAGCCGCCTACTCTTATTGAAAGAGTACAAAAACGTTATAAGCAATACGATGACTTAAGTGAAAAAATTTTATTAGATTGGGTGTTGAATTTACTCAATCGAAAAGAATCAAAATCGCTTAGCAATGAGTCTATTTTGAAATATATTAGAACCATAGGCTATGAATGGTTATATTTCACAACGGCTCAGCCGCTTGATATTTGGTCAGAGGAAGAGTTTGAAGAGCTCTATGAAGACATCTTAGAATACAAAGCTGTCGTACGAAACAATACTGACATTGGATACTCTGCCAATTTATTAAAGAGTATGCACAACTTTGCTAAGAGCAAATACAACCTACCCTCCGTGAACTTCCAGCAGTCCAAAAATGGTCGGCGTGTACGTGCGGAGCTGATATCACCGCAAGCGTACCAAGCCATTATTACGCAGATACTGGGTTCTGTAGATATATTGGAGCGGGAGATGTTCGCGCTTTTATTTATCTTAGTCTATCGTACTGGGATGCGCAAAAAAGAGCTGTTGGGTCTTAAGTATAATGACATCGAAGGCTTAAAAACAGCTGTACCATCAGTGGTGATAAGGCCCAATAGCTACCGTCCAACTAAGACTCAAAGTAGTATTCGCCGCGTTCCCTTATTTGCTCTCCTCAAACCTAATGAGCTGAATTTTTTTATTAATTTTGTGCAGAGTAATATTGGCGACAGTTCAAACAAATTTATCTTTACCTTATCATCGGATCAGCGCCCTATTGATGACCATGTTCCGTTGCAGTTACTCAAACGAGTCTTAAAAGACATATCGGTAGATGATAATGTAGCAGAGCATACTTTTCATGGGTTTAGGCATACGGCAGTGAGCAACCTATCTTTAGCGCTAGTAGGCCATTCAGATCTCGTAGAAGCACTCACCGATTATGACGAAAGCGACGTATTGCGTATAAAAGAAGGCCTACTCGGGGAGCATACAGATGCCCAGGATCGCTGGTACGCTCTATCAGGTATTATGGGGCACTTATCGCCTGAGCGGAGCTTTGAGTATTACAACCATTTTGCCACGCTGATGGCGACCTATGCGCTTAGTAAAGCAGATATAACATTGCCAGAACGTACGCTGTATAACGTAACAGGTTTTACGAACAAAAAGCTTAAGGAGAATAATGCAACTGTTAGTAATAGTAGCGTCAGTATACCTAGTATTCGTACACTTTTATTTAAAAATATTATAGAAGGCAAACGCAAGTCACCGAAGTTTACGGTCGAAAACTGTGATAAGAAACTCCTCTTGAGTACCAATACGCCAGTCACTAATGAGCTGTTTGGTCGTTATGGTCTAAACCGAGTACAACTGCTACTACAGACCTATGATAAAGAGATGCCTTTAAGTAAAGCAGCCCAGTTAGCAAATATCTCTATTCACGATGCAAAGGTTCTAATAGAACGTGCGAGCGAGGTTGCCGCTATCACTACCAAACGCGGCAAACCTCGCTTTGTTAAGCTATCAGATTCAAAGAATTCCGTACTGAGTCCACTGAACATTCAATACCAAAGTGATTTAAGGTTGCTATCGTTTTTGTTAAGTAATGCCTATCGTCTACGAGAAAAATCAGAGACTGATTGGACTTGGTTTATTGAGATATGTCGTGAAAAACTCTCTAGTAGCCGAGCATACCTACCATTTGGAAAAAGAGATGAGAAAGAGTTGCAGCGTTTCATTGACATTGGTAAGAAACTGCTGCCTTTGAAACATTGGCTGATGAGCAGCAACGAAGATTTGTTGATGGAAACTATGTCATCTACTGACTATCAAGACATTAAGCAGCAATCTAATGAGTCGAAAAATGCTCTCCATATCGGTATTGCTAGTCAAGACCATAGAGAGCAGATGAACAAATGGCAATACTCACCGCTACTACGGTTTTTTATTCATATGATGCTCATTACAGATGAAAAGCTATCTATTTTGAGTTAAGTTTCTTACATTAAAATCTTTTAAAATGAGCTTGGTTATCGGAATAAATAGATTTGCTAGTTTAAGGGAAAATATGAGCTTGCTGGATAGTGGTGATTTAGAAGAAAAACAGAAATTAGATAAGAAGCTAACACAGCAAAAAATACTACTGGGTGCTGTTCTTGTAGATGCTTTAGAGAAGGATTCATTAGACGGTTTAAGGGAATATACAGCCGATAATCTGTTGGATTTTTTGAGCAGACAAACGGATAAGGATTTAATGGCAGATTTGGTAAAAGGGCTTGATACTGAGTGAGACACTTAACAAGACGACTGAAGCAATTCAAAGTATTAACATTAACTAGAAAAGTTCAAATAGTCATTCTGCTATTAACTTGGATATCGCTAATAGCTTGGGCAATACTGAGTTGGCAAGGTAGAGACTTCCCTTTAGAGTCTGAGCTTAATTATAGTGAAGGTATTGTAGGTAGTTTGAATGTTGGTGAGGGAAATCACATTTTTATGTTATTAGATCTCAATGACCTTAACCGTAAAGAAGTATATGGGTGCAGCTATTCAGCTTTTGACACTGACTCCTCTTGTTTTGGCAAAAAATATTTAGAACCTATTGAAGGTAAAAAAGCCGTGATAGGGTGGTATATACAGAAAGATTTTCTAGGGTTTCATAATGGAATTAGACAGATGGTAAGTCTTAATGTGGAAGATGTCGAAGCTGAAATTAATGAGGTAATCACTTATCAGGGGACTTTAGACACTATAAAGGGTATGAATACGTATATGAATACGGGTTTTATTATATTTATAGCATTCTTTTATTACTGGGTTTGGCGTTTTATGGATTTTATAGAGTGAAAAGGATACAGTACCCTAGTGAGGACTTGAACATAAGGCTGTAGGCTAGTGGTAGCGATTGTTCGAGTTGTTGGAGTAACAGCAGTGTACTTCACAGTGTACTGATTAAGCGATGGAGTACTCATTCTAACTACCTGATATCAGTTACAAGCACTATAAATCAATTTCCAATATCGTTTGAGGTTTCAGGATAGAGCTTATCTTATCTTGATAAAAGATAGAAAGTTAAGTGGAGAAGGTTATGAATCGCATAATTAACTGGCGGTATGAAAAATGGGATAATAATGAGAAAAACAATGATAAAAAATATTCAGAAGATGATATTTCCGACTATATTAGCTGGGAGATCTATCCGGAAGATATAGAGCTCTTTATTACAGTACTAGCACCTAGAACAATTATATATAAAGGCTGTGTAATACGTTGTAAAAATGAAAATAAAAAACAGTCTATATGTCAACGTTTTGATTCATGGCTATTACAAGGCAAAGATTTACACATTGCTCAAGCACAAATAAATATGTGTAGTATTGCAGATATATTTTTGAATACTTCTGAAAATACTTCAGACTCTACCATAGAAAACTTAGCCAATTTAATCAAGGACAACTGGGAGCTTCACTTACAAAAAACATATCCAGATAGGGATTTTGTGGTTTATATAGCTGGAGAAGGAGTTGATCTAGTTGTTATTTTTTTTGAACAAACATTACCGAGTGAAATTGAGCTTTATGACTCCTAACATTCCTAAAAGTCGCATTATTTTATATTAATTCAGGATCGGTGCGCTATACAGGCATCGAACAGTAGGTTTCAGATATAATCTTAATACCTATGAGGTCATTGATTGAAAACTATTAAGTTAGCTTTTGCAATCTCTCCATCGTAGCTTATGTTGAGGGTGCTTTAAGCTATATTCTAGATATGTTTGGATATTTATTTTCTGGAACTTAAGTAGAGGTATAAGTGAATATCTGTAGCATTAGTACTCAAATTAGGAAAATGTCTGAAGCAAAAGTAGATGCAGATATGGGGGCATGGAGAGATGTTTTCAGTAAATTTGATAAAGCAGTAGAAGAATGCTTCGATGTCGATATGTTAGTTAATTGCTTATTAGAAGATGACTCATGGTATATACCTTTTGATTCTAGAATGAAGCTTATGGAAAAAGCAAAATCTTTAGGCGGATGCTCATTGGAGTTTTTGGCAGATTACTATTCATTTAAAACAGCATTTCTAGATCCAGGCAAAGAATATGATGATGCTGTCGCAAAACTAGATGAGCTATTTCAATAGGTTCGATTGGGTTATACCCCACTGGAACCACCCAAACAGACCTTATAACTAATTAACAGACCGCTTAAAACAGACTGGTATAATGGAACCACTTATACCAGTCTGCTGAACTAACTCTTAATGTATCCAAAGTCATCGTACCTTGCATCATACTCTTTTTATTACATCGTCTACTTTTTACATGCGTTTTAGTATTTTGTAGTAGTCATTACCCTGTTTAAGTGTTTGCGCTGACATACTATAAAAGTGCTAAGCACTATTATCGCTTGGCACTAGTATGCTTCTATCCTACGTGACAACCTCCAAATTACTGACTAAATCATGACTGCTAACAACGTTTTGAACGTCAATAAAGGTACTTTTGCCTAACGCACCAAGGTTGTAGTTTGCAAACTCATGATATAAATTAACCACATCGCCCATAATCAATAGCGCAGGTGTTGGTAATTTTGCCTGAGCTTGCTGCTCGGCAATATTGCCAAGTGTACCGATAAGAAGCTGCTGCGTTGGCAAACTGGCATGACTAATCACAGCAAAAGGTGTATTACTGTCGCGCCCTGCGGCAATTAGCCCTTGAGTCATCTCATCTAGTCGATTCAACCCCATATAAAAGACAACCGTTTGCGTACTGTCTAAGAGTTCATCGTAGTCATTATTAGGTGCGCCCAACTTTTTGCAAGCGGTCACAAATTTTACGGCTTGCGCATGATCACGGTGTGTCAAGGGAATACCTGCTCTACTTGCGGCCGCACTAGCAGCAGTGATACCAGGAATGGATTCAAAATGAATACCATGACGCACCACTTCTTGCAGCTCCTCTCCACCGCGTCCAAATATAAAGGGGTCGCCACCTTTGAGCCTAACGACCGTTTTGCCTGCTAGCGCGTGTTTGACCAGTAGCTCATTGATACCTTCTTGTGGTAGTGCGTGATTGGCACGGCGCTTACCGACAAATATCTTCTCTGCCGTCAGCGCACACATATCTAAGATATCCTCTGAAACTAAACTATCATAGAGCACGACCTCTGCTTTTTGCATTACTCGTAATGCTTTTAACGTGAGTAGCTCAGGATCGCCAGAACCTGCACCAACCAAATGTACCGTGCCCGTTTTCACATTTTTTTCTATACCTGATGGCTCATCGCTCACTCTAATATGACAATTTATATTGGGTAAATTTTGTGAAGTTAATGCGGTAATGAAGGTAGATGAATCAGTCATGGTAATAACTCCTAATAACACTGTTAATAACGCGCAACTCTGCACCTAACAATGGCATACCTAAGAAAAGAAGAGCATATAAAATACGCTGCAAGCCCTATGCCATATTAACGATCAAACTTTGCAACAAGCACTACTTAAGACGCATACCTATCGATCAAGGCATTAATTTGACTCACACATGAACCGCAGTTAGTCCCTGCTCGGCATGCTTTTCCAACCGCGTGGGCACTCATACACTGCTGCTTGGTAATTGTTTCGATAATAATATTCTCTCCAACAGCCATACATGAACATACTAATGCACCTGGATCAACATACCCTGTCGCTGGACGACCTGCCAGCAACCACTTATAGCGTTGATTCTCTGGTATCGCATCAGTACTGGCAAAGCAATTGTTAAGCCAATGCATACTGGGTAGCTGCGCCACTTGCGGCGCAAAACAAATGCTGAGCAGTAGCTGATCGCTTGGTATGTCAGACTTTGACGTACTAATCGATGCCCGATCTATCACTTTATTATTTGCCTCTACCTGCGTCGAGACGAAGCGAAGCTGCTTTACTTGCTTGCTGCAAGTAAAGGCACTATTGATCGATTTATCGGTGAGAGATGCTTGATAGGTATTGATAAAGTTTTGCCAGTACTTAGGGTCAAGCAGTTTATTGATGACTTTGTCTACAGGACTGGCTAAAGTAATCAAGACGCTATTGGTTTGACGACTTAAACTCCATGTCAATGCGGGTAATGAGTTTGATCTTTCAGAAATTGTATTTGTATCAGAAGAAGGTATCAGCACTCCTTGATCCTCAGGCTCTTTCTCAAAATCCAATAAAGTCTCACGCAGATGCACTATTATGGTGTCTTGTAGATCAGGATGCACCAAAATCTTGCCATAAGTTTTCATCGGTACAGGCATCACGCTGATTGCAGAATTTTTTAATTCAGGCTGTCCTGAATGTGGATCAACGACTGTTGGGATCAGCGTGCCTACGCGAGCAAAACGAGCAAAGGCGTTGCTCCAATGCATCGGCATAAAGGCATCGCCTGCACTCATACTGTCGCTGATGGCAACTTGGGCGAGCACCTGACTGTCTGTAGTGGTGCTCGCGACCGTACGCGGCGGCTGGTTCTGTGTTGATAGATTTAGCTTCTCGCTTTTCTCGTAGCTGTTATCATAGCAGGGATGTAGCTGTACATAATCGCCTTGGTCAACACCGAGCTGCTTGGCATCATTTGGATGCACGGTGAGCGTTGGTACAGACTCGTGTTGGTTGAGCTGCGGTGCAAGTCCTGTGCGCGTCATCGTATGCCATTGATCGCGAAGCCTACCTGTAATCAGCCGTAGGTCTAATGCTCCTGAGCTATTCTGATGAAACGTATGACTGCCGTTATTTTTTTTACTATGAGCGCTTTTCGAGCTCAATCGTTGCGTATGCCTATGGGGTATACTGGCGTGACTGGGAGGCGTAATGGCAATAAATTTCGTTTTGCTAGGTGTAATACGTGCGCCGCCCCACTGAAACGGTGTCATGACATCATATGCGTCATGACTGAAAGAGAATACGTTTTTATTTCGCTGCTTAAGATGGTTTGGGCTTTCCTCTATCGACGCTATCGACCCTACTACCATTGGCGAAAGATCTTTTGCTAAATTAAGATGGCGCGGTTGATTGTTTTCTGATAGATCTTGGCTGGTATCATTTCTATAAGCTGTCAGAGCGATATGCTCATTAAATATATCCCTAGGATGCTGATAATCAAACCCTGTCAAACCCATGCGTTTAGCGACTTGCGACAGTATCCACCAGTCAGGCTTTGCTTGTCCGAGTGCAGGCATTAACGCCCGCTGGCGCGAGATGCGGCGCTCCGAATTGGTCACTGTGCCTGATTTCTCCCCCCAACCCTGTGCAGGCAAAACAATATCTGCACACTTAACCGTATCGCTGTCGACGGAGCAGTCAGATACAATCACCAAATCACAGGTAGCCAATGCGCGGCGAAACTTATCAGCCTCAGGCAAGCTGACGACAGGGTTGGTCGCCATAATCCAGATGGCTTTGATACGGCCATCTAGTATGGCATCAGCAGCATCGCAAGCTTTTACCCCAACTTCTGCGGCAAGCGGTTGCGGCGCTTGCCAAAAATCAGCCACCAAATGACGATGCTGCTCGTTGTCTAGGTCTAGATGCGCGGCAAGCAGGTTAGCTAATGCACCGACTTCGCGCCCGCCCATCGCATTTGGCTGACCGGTGAGTGAAAACGGACTTGCACCTACTCGGCCCACTCGCCCAGTATACAAGTGAGTATTGATAATGGCATTGACCTTGTCGGTACCACTTGCAGATTGGTTGACACCCATGCTAAATGCCGTGACGGTTTTATCATTTGCAGCAACCAGCGCATAAAACTCCTGTACCAGATCCGCACTGATACCACATGCCGTCGCCACTTTATCAATCGTCCATGTTTTTGCGGCCTCTAAGGCGGGCTTAACATCATGACACTGCTTAAGATAGTCTTTATCACCACAGCCTTCTTGCTCAAGATAATGCAGCAGTCCGTTATATAAGTGCGTATCCGTGCCAACAGCGATGGGTAAATGCAAATCAGCAAATTCACAAGAATCAGTACGACGCGGATCAATCACGATTAGTTTTTTATTAGGATCACGCTTTTTGGCGGCTAAAAACCGTCCGAATAAGATAGGATGACACCACGCCATATTGGAGCCCACCAGCACCAATAAATCACAAGACTCTAAATCTTCATAATTACTAGGCACTAAGTCTGCACCAAAAGCACGCTTATGCCCTGCAACCGCTGAGGACATACAAAGACGCGAATTGGAATCGATATTATTATTACCAATAAAGCCTTTAATGAACTTATTGGCAACGTAGTAATCCTCAGTAAGCAGCTGCCCTGACACATAAAACATTACGCTGTCACGCCCGTGTGTCACGATAGTGTTATTCAAACGACTGGCAATATCATCCAATACTGCCTCCCACGCGGCAGGCTGCGTATCTGTCGGTTGTCCTTTTGCTATTGTTCGCTGTTTGTTTTGATAATAAGGCTGAGTCAACCTGCGTTCAGTGCCCAATGTTTGTGCCAATGCACTGCCTTTTGAGCAGAGTTTCCCGAAGTTTGCTGGATGCTCAGGATCGCCTGTCACGCTGACTACACCTGCCTCATCGATGTTTGCTAGTACGCCGCAGCCTACGCCGCAGTAAGGACAAGTGGTACGAATAGGACTGATCAAATCCTCAGTGTAAGTTGTAATGCGAGAGGACGGTACGACACTGAGGGCTTGATCGTCATTTAAGATGGTGCTGCTCATGAGGCCTCTCCTATTAGGTGTGCGTCACTTGGCACGGCAGATTCGGGCTCAGCTGCTTCTATTTTCTCTACATCGCAATAGGCTTCGCCAAAGATAAGGTCTTCTTTTATCGAGGATATGTCACTGCCATCAGTGATCAGCTGACTATAAAACCCGCTTTCACTCACATCACCGTATAGTACCGTGCCAATAAGTTTGCTTGCTTTAATATAGAGACAAAGATAATGATCGAGGCTCGTTTGCTGATAAACCACGCGCTCTATCTGTGCCATTTCAATATCATCAAAAGCAATCTGACCTGCTGAAAAAGCGGCGATGCCAGATACTTTTAATTTTAAAGATAAAGGCTTGCTGATAAAGGGACGCCAGTGGTTTTTGTATTCGGTTATTCGTGAGTCACTACTAAGTCTCCTACTACTTGAGACGCTCGACTCTTTTAGGACAGAAACCAAAGTATCCACCTGTTGGTTGACAGGGGCTACCATACCGAACAGCTCACCATCCAGTTCTATACACTCACCAATCGCATAGACATGAGGACAGCTCGTATGCATAAAGTTATCTACAAGGATACCTCGGTTAACCTCAAGACCACTTTGCTGGGCCAGTGTCGTATTGGGGATGACACCAACGGCCATGACAATAAAGTCTGCTGGCAGTGTGCGGCCATCCTTTAACAACAGACCATTAACCTCGTGTTGATCATTGACCGTAATACATTCTGTGTTGGCTAACACCTCCAGCTTGACACTTCGACTGAAGAGCTCTGCTTGTAGCAGATGAGCGGCGGGCATATCAAGCTGTCGGTTGAGAACATGACTATCGACATGAACCACTGTCATATCTGCCCCTTGAGACGCCAAAGCACAAGCGGCTTCCAGACCCAGCACCCCGCCACCAATGACAAGACCCTTTTTTGCTTGGCGCGCGTACTCCGTCAATACCTGCACATCAGCAATCTCTCGAAATACATGAACCCCCTTAGCATCATGATTGGCAAAAGGGATGACGCGAGCTTGTGAGCCAGTAGCAAGCACCAGCTCGGTATAATCCAGGGTTTGTCCATCACTCAATTTGACACGCCGCTTATTGGTTTCGATTGCATCTACCGACGTGCCAGCCAATACCGTGATACCCAATTGCTCATACTCTGCTAGCTCGTATAAATATGTCTCTTCAAAAACCGACTCTCCTGAGAGTACGGGTGACAGCATGATACGGTTGTAGCCCACTTGCGGTTCTTTGCTAATCAGCGTGATGGGTAAATGAGCTGCGCCTTTTTCTTGGCTGCTTTGCTGCTGAGCACGTGCCAGCTCAATGGCAAAACGACTGCCTGCCATCCCAGCGCCTATAATAACGATGCCCGCAGTAGTCTGACGTCTAGAAGAAGAAGCATTGGTAGAGAAAGCAGTATGGGTTGGTTCTGGTGAATCAAGTGACATAGGAAAATCATTCCTTAGCCGCAACACGCAGCGTTGAGTAAAATGGCTTGTCGTACTATTTACGTTTAACAAGGTTTTATGAAAAATAAATCAGCAACGATATGATAATGACAAATTGAATAAAGCAAATACTGTGCCAAACCAATAAGGGATGACGTATGATCAGCGGTTCAGGGTCTCTGGTATCGTTACTATTATCAGGATTAAAGTCTTGTAAGAACTCGCCAATCGCTTGATACCTTGCCTGCGTACTAGAGTGTAGTGCACGCATCAACGCTTGCTGGCTGGTAGCGGGCACTCGGTTTTGACGCAGGCGCTCGGCAGGTACAACTAGTGAGACAGATGGGTTCATCAACTCTTGCGAGCTAAACGGTAGCTCACCTGTGAGTAACTCATAACCAATCACGGCAATGGAAAACAAATCAGAATGCACGCCTTTTGGGGCATCGGTGTAATATTCTGGTGCAGCGTAGTGCAAATCGCCATTAGGAGGACGCGTACTATCTTTTAGTATGGAGGAGCTAGCAGAGCCAAAGTCGATTAACTTGACCGCACCTGATTGAGTTAATAATATATTTTCAGGCTTGATATCTTGATGCAGTAGGTAGTTTCGATGCATCACACGGACCGCCATGCCGATCTTAGTGAGTAAATCGTAAGTTTGCCAAATATCACAAGGGGCTTGACGATCCATAAAAACTCGTAGGCTCTCCCCTTCGATATATTCCGTTAAATGATATAAATAAGTGCTACTGGCAGGCACTGGGTAGTAGCGCAAAAGCCCCGATGCATTAGACGCATTGAAAGTAGCATTCAGTTTTTTAGAGACATCACTGGTTAAAAGCGGATCATGGGAGGATACGCTATTGGGGTTCACTTGATTGTAAGCGGGCTCACCAATACGTTTGTGCTTGGACAGGCTCAAACCGATTTTACGTTCCTTTAAAAACTCACGTAGATAATACCCATCAGCAATGACATTGAGACTTGGCGATTTCAAAACAAATGCATGCTGGTCGTTATCCTCTACTAAATACACCTCACTGCGAGCCGTACGCGCGATGATTTTTTTGACCACAAAATTATCAATCTGTGCCCCTACTGCCAAGCCCGTTGGTAAGCGATAGTGATTGATATCCTGAGCGTGACTACTGTCGCTATCCACACCCTGATCAAGCGCAATGCCGTTATCTGTTTCTCGATGCGTTTTACTCTTTATGATTTCATCGTTCATACCGAGCATGATTACACTGAGATTATCGTGGCTACCCTCGCTAAAGGCGTGCTCACATAAACGCTGGCTCATCTGCAGATGGTCGATGATTTGATTGGGACATGCCACTGATTGGTGCATGGCCTGTACCGCAGCACACAGCTCAAACTGTAGCTCTGCTGGCGTAATTGACTCATAAACCCCATCGGTCATGAGCGCCAAACACTCGTTTTGGTGCAAAGTGAACACAGATTGTTGCAGCTCCACTCGTGTGTCAGCACCGATAGCAGCAGACAGGGCTCCTTTATCCCGTCCGTGGTGGATATGATGGTCTTTGGTCAATAGCACCATACTGTCGACACCGATACGATAGATACGAGAGTCGCCTGTATGGAACAGATGAATACGGTCGCCTATGCATAGCAATCCTGATAAAGTCGATAATAAAGCTGGCAGGCGCTCATACGCTTGCGGGAAATAAAGCGCATCATTGGCTTGGTGCACCGCCTCCTTAATCACGATGGCAACTTGATCGTCATCAAAGCGGTGTAGTGGATTTGGCGATTGCTCTTGAGATTCGTTTGATATCTCATTTGCTTGCACCCTATCTGTCTGTACCATCTCTGCAAGTTTTGAGGTGATATGGTGTGTCACCGTGTTTATCACTGACTGACTGGCTTGTTTGGGAAACTGGCAAGCACTGACCCCATCAGCCATCAGCACCAATAAAGGCGCTGTAAAAGAAGGATGAGCCCCATGAAACGCTGACGATGATAACGATGGAAACCCATAAGGTAGGCAGGTCGTTATGAGTAGGCTATCTTGATTATCAGCTTTGCGTCCTGCCATCGTAAAAAAATCAGGCAGCCACAATGCAACGTCCGCATCATGGCTGCTTACTTGATTTGTTTGTTTAGGCGCTTGTTTGACGCTCTCATGCATAATTTAGCTCACTTGTATTTGAGCAAAGCTGCCATCTGGCATCTCTTCAATGATGACGCCTTCAGGCTCTTTTAATAAAAACAGCGCCAAGAAGCCAACCACAGCCGTTGCAGCAATCACAAAGAAAAACACCTGATACGATACCAGACTCAGTACGGTCAAATAGATCACTGACCCGACGTTACCGTAGGCGCCTGTCATCCCTGCAAACTGCCCGGTCATACTACGTTTAATCAAAGGAATCACAGCAAACACCGCACCCTCACCCGCCTGTACAAAGAAAGAGCAGAACATAGTAATCAACAGCGCAAGTGCGATCGGCCATGAAGAGTCAACGACACCCATCAACAGATAACCAACAGCCAAACCTGCGGTGAGAATCAAAAGAGTGATTTTACGACCGAATTTATCACTCAACCAGCCACCGCCAGGACGCGACATCAGATTCATAAAGGCGTAGCTTGATGCCAAGACACCTGCCATAACAATCGATAAGTTAAAAGTCTCTTGATAAAAAAGCGGCAACATAGATACCACGGCCAACTCTGAGCCAAAAGTCGCAAAGTATAAAATATTCAAAATACCGACTTGCTTAAAGTCATATCGGTGAGCTTTTGGCACAGGTGTGGTAAATACTTCTTTATTAAAACGATAACTACTGATAAATTCATAAACATATAACACCACCAACGCAATATAGACAATGTTGACACTTGCCTGATTCAGCAAACTCACACCAGCTGGTGATAATTTCCAAGCCAGTAATGCTAATGCCAAATACATCGGCAGTTTAAATGCCATCATGAGCCAGAAGTCACCTGATGAAGTCACCATCATGGCACCCGATTTTTTAGGTTTGAAATATGTGGCGCCCTTAGGGGTATCACGTACCATCTTATAAAAAATCACACTATAGAGCAGCATAACCATCCCTGAGGTAGCCGTTGCATAACGCCAACCTTCCTCACCGCCAAAGACGGCAGCGGCCGCAATAGCGACTGTCGGTAGTAGCAGTGCCGCGGCGGCAGAGCCGAAATTTCCCCAGCCCCCATAGATACCTTCAGCTGTACCCAGCTCATTGGCAGGGAACCAGTCACTCATGAGACGAATGCCAACCACAAACCCTGCACCAACGAAACCCAATAAAAAGCGTGATAGGGCTAGCGTATTGTAGTCTTGTGCAAAAGCGAAGGTGAAACAGGGAATTGCCCCAATGGCTAAAATTGCAGTGTAAACAAGCCGAGGACCAAAGCGATCGGTCAACATGCCAATGATGACCCGAGCTGGGATAGTCAAGGCAACATTTAATATCAATAAAGTTTTTACCTGGTCTTTGGTGAGGTTCAAACTCTCTCCAATCGCAGATAAGAATGGCGCATGGTTAAACCACACGAAAAAGGTGAAAAAAAACGCCATCCACCCAAGATGGAGAATTTTGTTTTTACCGCTAAAAGAAAAGATATTCAGGTTGTTTTTATTTGGCACATCAGGTTTCGATAAAGGCATAGACGATTTCCTCAAATGGCTAACATTAAAGTTATAAAAACACGTTATGAGTCAGAAACTTATCAGTTGTGACCATTAAGAGAGTGCAATGGATGTGCCAGCTGCAAATATAAAATTGACATAGATATAAAACATCATCTTTTTTAATAGGGCTACGCTTTATACCAGATAGCTCTAAAGGCATCCCAATTAAATAGTATTGCTTAGATAAAACTAAGTTACCTCTCGATTAAGTAAAGTAAGCGATGCACCTTTAAAGTAACAATCAAACCAATTTGGTGCATTTTCGCAACTATTTTGGTGCATAGGATGCAAATGACAACTATTAAAAAGATCATATTAAGCAACTACTTATAACAGAAAATAGTATCGCCAAAAGTACTGGCATGACCTTATAAACTGGTAAGGCTACATATTTTTTAACTATATAAGGGTTCGATAATTGAATGTCATTAATTGTGTTTGGCACGATTATTGAGGGCTTAATAGTTATAGGCATCTAAGTATTAACGACTATTTATCATTGAACCATCTAAAAATTAACTTGCGACTTTTGGATGGGACATTAGATGAAAGTATTTAAGCAAACCCATTACTGAGGATAGGCATATGAGTAGCACTATAGTAAGTACGATGAATAAAGCTAAATTAGTGGTGATTGGTAACGGTATGGTGGGACATCACTTTATCGAGCGAGCCATAGAGCAAGGCTTACACGATCAGTTTGAGATTCACGTATTTGCTGAAGAGGATCGCCCAGCTTATGACCGGGTGTATCTATCGAGCTATTTTGAACATAAAGATGTGAGTAAACTAAACTTAGTGGACTTGAGCAGGTATGAGGATGCGCAGATTCAGTTGCATCTCAATCAGCGAATCACAAACATCGATGCCGCCAATCAATGTATCAGCACAGAAGACGGTACCCAGATAGACTATGCTGTATTGGTATTAGCAACAGGCTCCTATCCGTTTGTGCCGCCAATTCCAGGGCGCGAGCATCCGCACTGTCATGTCTATCGTACGATTAAAGATTTGGATGATATTCTCAGTACTGCTGAGAAGCCAAAAGTCAAAAAAGGTGTCGTGGTCGGGGGTGGCCTGCTTGGCCTTGAGGCAGCCAAAGCCCTAGTCACACTAGGATTAGAGACTTACGTAGTCGAGTTTGCGCCTCAGCTGATGGGCGTACAGCTCGATGCTGCTGGCGGTGATATTTTAAAGCGTAAAATTGAAGGCCTTGGCGTCAAAGTACTAACAGGTAAAAATACTAAGGCCATTATCGACAATACCCTATCGGATGAAGCATCGTGTCATTTAACCATGCAGTTCGCTGATGATACCTCATTAGATACCGACATGATCGTCTTTAGTGCGGGTATTCGTCCGCAAGATGGCATTATCAAAAGCAACCCTGAATGCGGTATTGAAATCGGCACCCGTGGCGGTATTCTGATTGATGAAGCCTGCCGTACCAATGCCCCGAATGTATATGCCATTGGAGAGTGCGCCGTATGGGACAACACCGTTTTTGGCTTGGTCGCGCCAGGTTATAGCATGGCCAGTATTTGCGCCGCTCAAATTGCAGGCGATCACGCTCAGACCTTTACAGGCGCTGACATGAGCACCAAGCTCAAATTGATGGGTGTAGATGTGGGCAGTATCGGCGATGCGCACGGTGCAACAGAAAACAGTTTGAGCTATTTATACCAAAACCCTGCTGAGGGTATCTATAAAAAACTGGTAACCACAGCGGATAATAAGCGGCTACTGGGCGCTGTATTGGTAGGTGACACTGAGGATTACAACAATCTCTTGCAGCTATTTCTAAACGATATTGACCTGCCTACCCATCCTGAAAGCCTGATCCTACCCAACGTAGAAAAACCCACCATGGGTATCGAGAACCTGCCCGATAGCGCCACGATTTGCTCTTGTTACAACGTCACCAAAGGTGCTATTTGTGCCGCCGTTGAAGACGGTGCCTATACCATGGCAGAGGTAAAATCATGTACCAGTGCCGGTACAGGCTGTGGTGGCTGTGCGCCCATGGTGAAAGACACATTAGGTTATCAACTAACCGCGCTTGGTTTTGAAGTCAATAATGATCTGTGTGAGCATTTTGCTTACTCGCGTCAGGAGTTGTATAGTTTGATTCGAGTACAAGGCATTAAGACATTTGATGCGCTATTAGATGAGCACGGTAGTGGTCATGGCTGCGAGATTTGCAAACCAACCGTTGCCTCTATTTTGGCCTCTTGCTGGAATGATTATGTACTCAAACCCGAACTCACGCCACTGCAAGACAGCAACGATTACTATCTAGGCAATATTCAAAAAGATGGCACTTATTCGGTCGTGCCGCGCGTACCTGGCGGTGAAATCACTGCGGATAAACTCATCATACTCGGACAAGTCGCCAAAGAGTTCAATCTGTATACCAAAATCACTGGCGGTCAGCGCGTCGACTTATTTGGCGCACGTTTAGACCAACTGCCCGATATCTGGACACAACTGGTAGATGCTGGATTTGAGACGGGCCATGCTTATGGTAAATCTCTGCGTACAGTGAAATCTTGTGTGGGCAACAACTGGTGTCGCTACGGTGTCGATGACAGTGTGGGTTTAGCACTTAGACTAGAAGACCGCTACAAAGGCGTACGCTCACCACACAAAATAAAAATGGGCGTATCTGGATGTACCCGTGAGTGCGCTGAAGCGCAAAGCAAAGATTTTGGGATTATTGCCACTGAAAACGGCTGGAATCTCTTTGTCTGTGGTAATGGTGGCATGACCCCACGTCATGGCGAGCTATTCGCAACGGATCTTGATACGGATACAGTTGTCAAATATATCGACCGTATTATCATGTTTTATATCAAGACCGCAGATAAGCTTCAACGTACCTCTAAATGGCGCGAGAGCCTTGAAGGTGGACTTGAGTATCTACAGGCCGTTATTATTGAGGACAGTTTAGGTATCGCTGAGGAGCTAGAGTCACAAATGCAACTACTCATCGACAACTATGTTTGTGAATGGAAAGCCACCATTACTGATAGTGAAAAGCTCAAACGTTTCCGTCATTTTGTTAATAGTGAACAAGGCGATGACAATGTGGTATTCGTCACTGAGCGAGAGCAGATTCGCCCTGCAACCGACATGGAAAAGACGCAAATAAAAGTGACCGAATTGGCGTAATCTTAACGTGTCGGCGTCTATTAATATTAGACGCTAAATAATATTTTTTGTTATTGGTCTCATTTATATTTTACTATTAAGGATCTTCTGATGGCTCAGCTCACTGTGTGCAAAATCAATGATATTATTCCCGAGACAGGTGTCTGTGCGCTCGTAAACGGAAAACAAGTGGCTATTTTTTGCACCAAGCAGGCACAGTTATTTGCGCTTGATAATTATGACCCGTTCAGTCAAGCCAACGTCTTGTCTAGAGGTCTGATTGGCGGCACGACTATTACCAACGAGGATGGCTCTGCTGAAAATGTGCTATATGTCGCCTCACCTATTTATAAGCAGCGCTTTAATCTTGTCACAGGTCAATGCTTAGATGATGAAAACATTATACTCGACACGTATAAAGTCGAGCTTGAGGGGAGCGATGTCATCGTAAAATATAACTAGGTATTTGTGTGTCTGGCACATGCTACCTTCTAGACTATTTAAGCAGCCTTTGGCTTTAAGAGTCGAAGGCCGTTTTATTCTTCATCAAACCTTTTGTCATTCCCTAATAAATTAATGAAACTGATATCTGCTAGGAAGTTATCGATATTAAACAAGACTAGAAAAGCTATTTGTGACCATTTATAGATAAACACTAAAATGATAATGCACATTTATCACATAGGAGTAAGACATCTTGCTTTATTTTCTACAACCAATAACTGCACAGTAGATGTATAACAAAGTCTAAGCGCTTTTATCAGCTTGGGCTCTATGTTGGTCCCCTGTACATACAAAGAAGATCTTGTAGATGCAACCCTCTCATAAAGTTAAGACTTCCTTATCGTATCGAATATTTTAGACCTTCATAATGGAACTACTCATATTATGTCACTGAATGGGTTGTCTCTATTACCGCTTATTTGTATACTTTATTGCTGCCATAGCAGACTTGAACAATATAGTTTTATCATAAAACCAACTCATAACTCGTACTGCGCCCTGATGCTACGGATTTTTGCATCATACCCTTCTCTATTAAATCATTAATATCTCTTAGTGCCGTGTCTATAGAACACTTAGTCATGGTCGCCCATTTTTTAGTGGTGAGTTTGCCATAAAAATCAGTCAGCAAAATATTTAACATCTTCACTTGCCTATTATTTAAAGCATGCTGTCGATGCGTCTGCCAAAAGCCTGCCTTATTGATAATTCTATCCGTGGTTTCTTGAGCTATAATGAGGGATTGCTCTAGCGTTTGCAAAAACCACACCAGCCAATCCGTGATATCTTTATCACCTTTTTGCGTACGTTCTAGTATTTTGTAATAGTCGTTGCGCTGTTTAAGAATTTGCGCTGACATACTATAAAAGCGTTGGGCACTGTTATCGCTTTTTACCAGCATTCGTTCTGTGAGTGCTCGTGCTAGTCGTCCGTTTCCATCATTAAATGGATGCAGAGTCACAAACCATAAATTGAGCAACACCTGCTTTTATGACCAAATCTATATCGTCTTGCTTATTTGACGAAGTATTAAACCATAATAGAAATTTGTCTAGCTCATCTGGCAACCTATCTGCACTGGGGGCAACAAAATGAACCTGCTCACGACCATACCCACCAGACACTACTTGCATTGGTCCTTTACTATCATCACGGATACTGCCTGCTTGAATACGATAAAGCCCACTATATCCATTTGGAAATAATGCTCGATGCCATCCGAGTAGATCATCTAATAATAACAGTTGTTGATAACGATAGGTGGCACTTAGCATCATCTCTACCATTGCATCGATCTCACGAGTAGTGGTTGGCATACTGGCATTATCCAGCCCTAAGTGCCGCGCAACTGAAGAACGAACCTGCTCATCATTTAGCGTCTCACCTTCTATCTCAGAAGTTTTGATAATCTCTAAGGTCACCGCATCTAATTGTGCCTCAACATTCAGATCGAACCCTAGTGTTAGTAGCTTTCCTAATAAACGGCCTTGTAATATCCGCACACGACTGACGAGTGGCAATAGCTTCTTTCTTGTCCGACCATTGCCATTCAGTCCAATTTGAGTGCTCATGAATATAAGTAGTATGCTTCATACGTTCCCCAGAGATATGCAGAGATTAGAACAGTAATCTCCTTATGTTATGCAGAGAATAAGCAGTAGAAACAATACGTAGAAATTCAAAAACGACAATAGCAGACGTAATAAGAATAGATTCTCAACGAACAAACATAGTTTTTTTGTTCTGAGAATGGCTTGAGTAGAGGTAAAAACACTATGAAAATACAGTGCCCAAATACGAGTTAAATTTTATATAATAGTAATTTACTTCCTATTTTTTTACTAGTTTAATAGACTTCTTGCATAAGTCATCGTCAGCCCTTGTAACTCTGTCAGTGGAAATCAATGAACTGGTACTTTTGCAACAGATCTAATAACTATAGGTCAGTAAAATCAGTGTATGTAAGATAACGTCACTTCTTACATTTTCGTCGATCTACCTTGACATGGTAGAGGGTACTGCCTTTCATTCAAAATTTCAGGCAGCACCCTCATACATTTAAGCGTCGGTATGACCTGGTAGTTTACTAGCCAAAACATCTACTTTTTCAATAGACGGTGGCTCTGAAAATAGCTCATCGGCCTGATCCATCAAAGCAGCTGCAACCTTGCCAGATAAATGTGCTTCGCGACCCGCCTCATCAGGAAATGCATCAAAAATACCAAATGTTGTAGGTCCAAGACGTAGGCCAAACCACGCAACTGTCGCAGGTTCTTCCATTACAATAGGTAAACCGCCTTTAAGGAAAGCTTCCACTTCGTCTTCTTTACCCGGTTTAGCTTCAAGACGGACATATAAAGCTGTTTTAAGCATGACTAAAACTCCATAATTATTAGAATGAAAATTGATTTTTACATTCCTAATATATGCATGTCAGACAGTTTTGTTGTATAAAAGTTAAAAAAATTTCCCATAGCTGAGCCAAAATCTGGGTTTTTATTTCGACATAATGCTATTGTTGCAGAATTGCACCATATTCCACATTGTCTTCTAACGCTTTCTCAATCGCTTGCGTCGGACCTTTGATCTTTCTGACGCGTAGAAGAATCTTTTTTTGTCTTCAACCTCATTAGGCATCAGACCTCCTTATTTGCTAGCATTATTACTACAGTACCCATAGTATAAAAAAGCAATATTTTTTATAAACCTTAAAAATTTAGGTAGTGTTTCAAATGCAGTAATAAAATCATCCCATTGATTACTTGAAATTCGGGTATAGTGAATACTCAATTGTTTCAACTAACTACAAACCTGTTACACTTGTGTTTTGAATCTACTTTCTATATTTGAAGTGTCAACAAACTCTATACAAAATCTGAGAAATATATGAGTGCAGAAGCCACATCTATCAACCTTCTATCCCCTGTCATACTGCTCACAGCGGCAGTGATTTCAGTCCCCTTAATCAAGCGCCTAGGATTAAGCTCGGTATTGGGATATTTAATTGCAGGATTAATTATTGGTCCATTTGGACTAGCGTTTTTCTACGATTCTGCGTCTATTCTGCATGTTGCTGAGCTTGGTATTGTGATGTATCTGTTTGTGATTGGACTAGAAATGCGTCCATCGTATTTATGGAGTTTAAGAAAAGAAATTTTTGGATTAGGCACATTACAGATTAGTGCCTGTTCATTGGGGTTAATGGCGGTAGGCTTGGCCTATGGCTATTCTTGGCAGGTGAGTTTTGTATGTGCTGCAGGCTTTGTACTCACCTCGACTGCAATTGTGATGCAACTTTTGGGAGATCGTGGAGACATTGCTCAACCACGAGGACAAAAAATTGTCTCGATCTTGCTGTTTGAAGATTTATTGATTGTCCCTTTATTGGCAATTGTCGCTTTTATCGCACCGAATCATGTTGTTGAAAGTACTTCTGCGCGTTTGCAGAGCATTGGGATTGGTTTAATATCAATTGCAGGTTTAATCGCTGCAGGCTATTGGTTGCTTAACCCTTTATTTCGCTTATTAGCCGCAGCCAAAGCCCGTGAAGTCATGACTGCAGCAGCACTCTTAGTGGTACTCGGCGCAGCATTACTGATGCAAGTTAGTGGCTTATCGATGGCAATGGGGGCATTCCTTGCAGGGGTATTACTCTCCGAATCCACTTTTCGCCATGAGATTGAAGCAGATATTGAACCGTTTCGTGGCATATTGCTCGGATTATTTTTTCTAGGCGTAGGCATGTCATTAGACCTTAACGTCATAAAAAATAACTGGATGTTAATTTTAAGTGCTGTAATTCTGCTGATGTTTGTCAAAGCATCCATCATTTATCTGACTGCACGCCTGGCCGAAAGTTCACACTCTGAAGCACTTGATCGCGCACTACTAATGGCTCAAGGGGGGGGGAGTTTGCTTTTGTACTCTTTGCTGCCGCCTTGAGTGCTCAAATCATTAGTGCTGAGGAAAGCTCAAACCTGACTGCGATTGTAATCTTGTCGATGATTTTGACCCCGATTGTTGGCATTCTATTTAAACGTTTTACCCAAACTACAGAACAAACTTCTTTAGAAAATGTCCGTGTTGCTGAAGGACTTTCTGGAAAAGTACTGATGATTGGTTTCGGTCGTTTTGGACAAGTCTCCAGTCAATTGCTGCTTGCTCGAGGCATTGATGTGTCCATCATTGATAATGATATCGATATGATTCAAAACGCTGAAAGATTTGGATTTAAAATTTATTATGGCGATGGTTCTCGTTTAGATATTTTACATGCCTCTGGAGCAGATACGGCTGAAGCCATTGTTGTTTGCGTAGACCACAAAGAAACGACGAATAAAATTGTAGAGTTGGTGCAAAATGAATTTCCTATGGCCAAGTTACTGGTTCGCTCTTATGACCGTGAGCATGCGCTGCATTTAGTAAAACAAAATGTGGATTACATGATACGCGAAACCTTCGAGTCGGCAATGCTATTTGGCGGTGCAATTTTAGAAGAACTGGGTGTTGACCAGAGTGATGTTAAAGACATTAGCCAAGAAATCCGAGAACTAGACAAAGAACGTTTTGGAACTGAAACTGCAGCAGATGATGTCTATGCTGGTATCGGCTTGCAATATACAGGACCGCGTCCGACTGCACCTTTAATTAAACCAAAGCACACAGGGCAAATTCTAAATGAAGATGGCACTCAGCAATAATTTCACGTATTAAACCCAAATAAAAAAGAGGTCTGTGTAGATCTCTTTTTTGGTAAGCATCTGCTGAACCCTACTTCTTTAGTGAGCGGATAATATTTATTATTCATTATTTAGGAATTATTAAATCCTATAAATATCATTTATTGGATTAATTTACTTTGGTATTGTGCATATCATCCCCCAGTTAAGAATAAGGAACAACTATGAGTAAGATGATGAATGCGCTTATCCTAGAAAATTTTGGTGATCATGAATTTAAACGTGTAGAGCTCCCTATACCTCAGCCAGAGGCTGGGCAAGTTCTAGTACGTATTCATGCGAGTGGTGTAAACCCTATTGATTATAAAATTCGTCTTGGTGAAGCACCATATGCTATGCCAGAGCTTCCTGCCGTGTTGGGAACGGATATGGCTGGGGTTGTAACTGCTGTGGGTGAAGGTGTCACTCACTTCAACGTCGGAGATGAAGTTTACGGTCTGATTGGTGGCGTTCGTGGTCTTCAAGGATCTTTAGCAGAATATGTTGCAGTAGATGCTGATCTGATCGCATTAAAGCCACGCAATATCTCTATGCGCGAGGCAGCAGTACTACCATTGACGTTCCTCACCGCTTGGGAAGGTTTGGTGGATAATGCGAAGGTCCAACCAGGGCAAACTGTACTGGTTCAAGGTGGTGCTGGTGGCGTTGGTTATATGGCGGTTCAGCTTGCAAAAGCACTTGATGCAAATGTTTGGGCGACTGGTCGTACAGCTGATCAATCACTGATTTCAGAACTCGGTGCAACACCTCTCGATTACACAACAGCATCTTCCGATGACATTATTGCTGCAAGCCCTGAGGGTCAAGGTTTTAACATTGTTTATGACACTGTGGGTGGTCCAGTACTCGAAGCGTCACTTTCCATGACGACTCACTATGGCCACATCACCAGCTGTGCTGCATTTGGCAATCATAATTTAGCGAATTCATCTCTACGGAGTGCCACAGTGTCTGGCGTATTCGTCCTAATGCCGACGTTAACAGGCAATCGCCGTGCTCATCATGGTGATGTCCTTAAGACCGCGACTCGTCTCGTTGAGGAAGGTAAACTGCGTGCTATTGTTGATCCTCGTCATTTTACTCTAGACCAAGCGATTGAGGCTCATGATGCTGTTCAAGATCGCTCTGCCAATATTAAGGTAGTTATCGATGTCATTTAACGCACTTCAGGCCAAGACTTGGCGCTTCAATTGTATTGGAGATACAGATGTTCTGACATTAGAAACACTTCCTGTTGCTTTACCAGCCGCAGGAGAAGTTCTAATACAGATTAAAACGATCGGACTCAACCGAGCTGATGTAATGTTTCGGCGTGGTACTTATATTCAAAAGGCCGTATTCCCTTCTCGTCTGGGATATGAGGGAGCAGGCATAGTTCTTGCGGTAGGCGAAGGTGTACGCCAATTTTCTCCAGGAGATGCAGTATCGATTCTTCCGACTGACAATCTAGCCAAATATGGGACATATGCGGACAAGCTTCTGATTCCAGAAAATTTTTTAGTTCACAAACCCGATAGCTTAAGCTGGGAAGAAGCTTCTTCAATCTGGATGCAGTATTTGACGGCTTGGGGTGGTGTAATCCATGCTGGTGGATTATCAAAAGGAAAAACGATCTTGATCACAGCAGCTTCAAGTAGCGTAGGACTAGCTGCGATACAGATAGCTGAAGCAGCGGGTGCTAAGGTCATTGCAAGTACACAGACGATAGAGAAAAAGCAACGTTTACTGGATCTCGGTGTTAAAGATGTTATAGCCAGTGAAGATGAACCAGATTTGTATGAGGCGCTTGTTTCACGTTTGGGTGAAGAACATCTTGATGTCGCCTTCGATGCTGTAGGAGGACCTCATATTGAACAGATTGCCAAAGCGATGTCTGTAGGAGGAACGATGGTTATGCATGGTGCACTTAGCCCTGAGATCACACCATTTCCCCTTAAAATTGCATTACGCAAGAGCTTAACCATGCGAGGTTTTTTGTTCCTTGAGGTTCTGCATGACCCTGTTCTAAGGGAGCAAGCCAGACGATTTATTCTTAGCAGTATAGGTGCAGGATATCTTCGTCCAGTGATCGACCGTTGCTTTAACTTTGAGGACATGCATAACGCTCAGCGCTATCTTGAATCAAATCAGCAAATAGGAAAAATTGTAGTTACTCTAGGGCGTGTTGAACATTCGCAAATAGGCACTGCTGATTGCTAAAATTGTTCCAGACAAGGCACAAAGCGACGATAATGCAGATGCCTTAGCGAGATTTGTAACGCAGTATGGGGCAATTTTAGCATCAGCCCCAACGATAAAAGCAGGGGACAGGACTCTTTTTTGCCGCTTCATCGTTAAAAATAAGCGCTTAGAATGACTAAACTTATTATTTTTAACATCGAATCGCCTAAAAAATAGTCGCTGTCAGTGCCATGGTCGAATGTTCAACACGCCCTAGATACATGATGGTCTTATCTGACTTCTACTGTCTAGAAAAAAGGTTAGTTCCATCTGATTCAGGTTTCTATATGGCCCAGCACTTCCACTAAGTAATCAAACAATGCTCGGATTCGCAAAGGTGTCGGGCCCCGTTGTGGACGATATAAATACAGGCGCCAAACGGGAGAGCTTTCCTCATGAAGTATCTGAATGAGCTTACCACTCCTAAGCCACGGCAAAACTAGAAATCCAGGCATGTGTCCGAATCCAACGCCAGCGAGAATCGCTTGAAATTCAGCTTCTAGATCATCTGTAATAAAACGAGGCTTTGATGGCGTGAAGCTTCGACTTTCGGTGAATGTCCATGGCCAGTAACGCCCTGTTTTATGATCGAATAGTGCTGTTAGAGGGTATTTATCAAGGTCAATAATTTTTTTGGGCATTCCAACCTTATCAATTAACTCTGGCGTACCCACAGAATAAAAGTTCACTTTCGCCAATTCCCTTGCTACATATCGATTGTCCGGCAAAAATCCAAATCTGATCCCGATATCTATCCGCTCATCGATCACATCCGAATGTGAATCTGTGAGCACACAATCCACGACAATATCTGGATAACGTGTGGCAAATTCTGCTAGTGCAGGTACGACCAATTTACGCCCTAACACAGACGACACAGTAAGACGCACAGTCCCGCGCATTTCATCTCGTTTTTCCTTGGTGTCTTTTACAAACAAAGCATCGATCGATCCCACCGCAAAACGTGCTTGCTTTGCCAGACGCTCTCCATCAGCGGTAATTTTAATTTGTCGAGTACTCCTGTAGAACAGAATCTCTCCGCGCTGCTCTTCTAGCTCTTTTATTGCTCGTGTCACTACCTGCGGGGAAATCCCTAGCTGAGTTGCTGCCTCTTTAAAATTTCGAGACTCTGCTGCGACACAAAAGATACGCATTGTAAATACCCCATTCTTAACACAACATCATCGTAGAATTGTTAAGCCACCTGCCTGTACTCAGCAGGTGTCATATCATTAAGTGAATCATGGGGTCTTTCGTTGTTATAAACCTTGATCCAGTCTTCAGTCAGCATATTGACCTCGTTTAAATTGTTGAAAAGGTAGCAATCTAAAACCTCATTGCGATAACTGCGATTAAACCGTTCAATATAAGCGTTCTGATAAGGACAGCCAGGCTCGATATAATCAATATAGATGCCATGAGCTGATGCCCAATCAGTGAATACCCTGGATGTAAACTCACTGCCGTTATCCACACGAATTTGCTTAGGATAACCATGCCACTCAGCCAGCTGATCAAGGTAGCGAATCACTCGGAGTGAGGGAATACTGGTACCAATATCAATGCCTAATACCTCACGGTTATAATCATCAATCACATTAAAGGTTCGAAAGCGAATATTGTTGTGTAGTCTGTCGCTCATGAAGTCCATTGACCATGTATGCCCCAATGCATTTGGCACACTTAGCGGCTGAGGGTTACGTGTTGGTAAGCGTTTTTTAGACTTGCGGCGTAGGTTTAAGTTTAACGCTGTATAAACTCGATGTACGCGCTTATGATTCCATGAATAGCCAAGCTTACGTATACGTTTAAAGCACTTTGGAAAGCCCCAGCGATTGTGCTTGTCAGTAAGCTCATTTAAGACATCAACAATCTCACTATCATCAAATAGCTTAGGCTTATAGTAGTAAGCGGTTCGACTCATGCAGACCACCTGACAACTCACTGCAATGCTGACATCATACTGCGCCTGTAATTCTTGCGCCCAGACTTTGCGCTCGGGTACAGGCGCTATAGCTTTTTTATGATCTCTTCCTGCATTTGCGCTTTGAGGCTTAAATCAGCATACATCTGTTTGAGCCTACGGTTTTCTTCTTCAAGCTCTTTTAATCGCTTAACATCAGAAGCTTCCATACCACCGTACTTGGAGCGCCATTTATAGAAAGTCGAGCTAGCAATCCCGTATTTACGGCACAGCTCTTTAGCAGGTATTCCAGCTTCTGCTTCTTTTAAAATGGATACTATTTGGGTCTCAGTCATTCGTTTGCTCATATCAAAACTCCTTATGGGTATTTTATAAGAAATTCTACGTTTGAGCTGTGTTATTTTAGGGGATAGTTACAGCATCATTTCTAATTTGTTCTGCATGTCCAAACCTGTGTTATGGTAATTATTCCGTAAATAGGAATTCTGAAAGATAATATTATTCATTTATTATACCTAGCAAGGCTGTAATACTTAACCCTCAAATATGATTGACAGATAGGTTAAAGGTTACTTGTATGAATAATATAGAAAATAAAGTTATTGTTATCACTGGTGCAAGTAGTGGTTTAGGTGAAGCTACTGCTCGCTTACTTGCTAAAAAAGGTGCAAAGGTTGTCATTGGTGCTAGACGTACTGAAAAATTAGAGGCTATTGTTCAAGACATTCGTGCTGAAGGTGGTCAAGCTGAATTTATTGGTGTGGATGTAACCAAGCCACATGAAGTGCAAGCACTTATTGAAAAGGCATTAAGCGCATTTGGTCAAATCGATGTATTGGTAAACAATGCTGGATTAATGTCTATTGCACCATTAAGTGAGCTAAAAGTTGATGAATGGGATCGTATGATCGACATTAATATTAAAGGTGTTCTTTATGGAATAGCAGCTGCCCTACCTGTTTTCCAAAAACAAAACTTTGGACACTTTATTAACCTCTCATCTGTTGCAGGGGTAAAAGTATTTAGTCCAGGAGGTACTGTTTATAGCGGTACTAAGTTTGCTGTAAGAGCCATCTCAGACGGCCTTCGTCATGAAGTTGGAGAAACAATTAGAACGACTACTATTGAGCCTGGTGCAATTGAGTCAGAACTAAAATTCGGTTCTTCTCATAAAGAAAGTTCAGAGTTTGTTACTGATTTCTACAAACAAGCCATACCATCTGACTCAGTCGCTCGAGCAATTGCTTATGCAATTGAACAGCCTGCGGATGTAGATATTAATGAAATTGTTTTACGCCCAACGAGCCAAGAGTTTTAATGATTGAATAATATAAAATGGGAGCACTTCGCTCCCATTTTTACTCTATTTTTTTAAAGCTGAGGACAAATCTATGAAAGCCGTATCGTATGTTATAAACAACCATGATGATTTTAAAAATTCATTGGTAGATATTGAAAAAGCGAAGCCTACGCTTAAAGAGCGTGATGTACTGGTAAAAGTTCAGACAATCTCTGTGAATCCAGTTGATACCAAAGTGAGAAAAAATTCGTCTGAAGCAAATAATCGTATTTTAGGTTGGGATGCCGTTGGGGAAATTATTGAAGTTGGCTCAAAAGTTACCTCGTTTAAAGTAGGAGACTCTGTTTGGTATGCTGGCGATTTAACCCGAGATGGTAGTAATGCTGAGTATCAAGCCGTCGATGAACGAATTATCAGTCTTAAACCAACTACAGTATCTAATGCAGAAGCAGCAGCATTGCCATTAACTGCAATAACGGCATGGGAAATGCTGTTTGATCGGCTTCAAATTTCAGAAACAGAAGTTGGCAGTATTTTAATTATTGGTGGTGCAGGTGGTGTAGGATCAATCGCTATCCAACTTTTAAAAGCAAAAACAAATCTGACCGTTATAGCAACAGCGTCACGTGAAGAAACAAAATCTTGGGTGGAATCACTTGGTGCTGACCATGTCATTGATCATAGCAAAGATTTAAACGAACAAATCGAGACACTAGGCATTGCAAAACCAAAATACGTATTCTCTACCAATCATACAGACACCTATATCGAGCAAATAGTTTCTCTGATTGCACCACAAGGCAAGCTTGGATTGATCGATGATCCACAAACCTTTGATATTATGCCGTTTAAGACTAAATCTATTTCTATCCATTGGGAGTTGATGTTCACCCGTTCAATGTATGAAACCGATGATATTGAAAAGCAAGGTGATCTATTGCAACAGGTTGCCCAATTAGTTGACCAGCAAAAAATTAGAAGTACCCTCAACCAAAATCTAGGCAAAATTAACGCTGCAAACTTGGAGAAGGCACATAAGCTGCTTGAATCAGGCAAGTCAAAAGGCAAAATTGTACTAGAAAACTTCTAGAGCGTGTCCCTAATTCAAGCGTTTATGACTAAATGGGCTAAAAATGGCTAAATCTTTGGCAAACGGTGTCAAATAGCTGGCCAATATCTTGATATTACCTGCGCTATTTTCCTTGTTTGCCTTTAATTTATCTCATTTTTATCATCATTTTTAAAATAGGGACAAGCCCTAAAACAAATTCAAGGTGAAATAATGACTATTTCAATAGTTGCGAACTTTAAGGCAAAATCAGATCAAAAAGAGACGTTAGAAGCGCTTTTAAAAAGTGTAATAGAGCCTACGCTTCAAGAAGAAGGGTGCTTGAAATATGAGCTTTATATTAGCGAAAATGACTCGAGTAGATATTTCTTCTTAGAAGAATGGCGTAGCAGGGAGGATTTAGATATCCATATGGCCACTGATTATATTCAAAGTTTATTTGGTAATGTCCAATCGCTCATTGAATCAAGTGATATTGTAGAAATCAAAAAAATATAGCTGTATAGTCAATCCACTATAAAAGCGTTACAGCGTTAACCTTGCTTGAAGTATGACAGATACATCTGCACTCGGCTGCCTTGTACCACTCTCAAATTGGATTAACTATATTTGGACATTATGATGAAGTATTCTTCAAATTAACATAGAGACTTAGCAAGCTAACATAAAAATGGGAGCTATAAGCTCCTATTTTTTGAGTGAAACGCCCCGACTATATCGGAGAGTGGATTGCCTGAGTCAGTCAGCTTTGTCTGACTCACTAAGACTATCATAGTATCGTCTCTCAAACTAAAAAGGCGACACATAACCAATTTTACTATGCAAACGGGTTTTGTTAAACCAATCGACCCATTCAAGGGTTGCCAGTTCAACATCGTTCCCACCAGTCCAGTTTTGCTTTAAATAATGAATCACCTCGGTTTTATACAGCCCGTTAACCTTTTCAGCCAACGCATTGTCGTATGAATCACCTTTGGTACCAACAGAGGCAATGACGCCAGAATCCGTCATCCTAGAAGTATAGCGAATGGATAAGTACTGAGTCCCGCGATCACTATGATGAATGACATCTTTAGGATGGTTTCTATCTGCTATTGCTTGATTTAATGCCGCCATTACCATATCAGTATTCATACGATTAGAGACATTCCAGCCCACAATAGCGCGGGCAAACACATCAATGATAAAAGCGGTATAGACCCAGCCGCACGTTGTTTTGATATAAGTAAAGTCAGCAACCCACAACTAGTTAAGACGATAAGCGCTAAAGTTGCGATTGACTAAGTCATCAGCGCGTTTTTGGTCGTCACGGCTGTTGGTGGTAATCTTGCCTTTGCCACGCCAGATGCCTTGTAGGCCATACTGCTTCATTAATCGCTCTACGGTACACCGAGCAACCTTTAACTCGTCAGCTTTCATCTGCTGCCAGACTTTACACGCACCGTAACGGCATTTGCTGTCCTGCCAAATACGTTTAGTCTCATTAAGGTAGAAATCGTCATGCTGACTACGCTGTGAACGTTTTTCAGGCGTTTCTCCTAGCTCTTTAGCCCGCTGATAGATAGGTTTGTCTGCGTCCACCGATACTACTGCTGACATATAAAGGGGAAACCAGCTCGATGCTGGCATAACGGATAAGCCATGCTGCGCCAATAGGATCTGAGATGGGGGTATTCATTATGAGTGGCTCAATCGATTATAGATAAGCCATTTTGCGTAAAAACAATTATGAATGCAATATAATGATTATAATGAGGCATTATTGCATTAAAACGATTTTTATATGACGTTGTGATGCCTTTAGATAAAGCCCAAAGGTCACGTTGAGTCGATATTTAAAACACCTCAGCTATTAACCTGCTTTAAGACACGATAAACGGTAGCTACGCCAACACCAACCGCCTTAGCGATCTCTTCTTTTGTCATATTGTTTTGACTGGCCAATGCTCTAATACGATTGTGTTTTGCGGTATTGGTTTTCTTACCAGTGGGTTTATAGCCACTGTTGGCCAATCCTTGTTTAATGCGCTCTCTACGCTTGTCATTATCAAGCTTTGCCATGGTCGCTAATAAATCGATCAGCATATCGTTAATCACTTTTAGGATCTCACCTGTCATACCGTCACTCATCGTATGAGTGGTTGGTAGATCAGCCACCACCAATCGTAAGCCTTTATCTTTAATACGCTGCTTTAGAATCGCAAAACCATCTTGAGATAGCCTGCTTAATCTATCCACGCTTTCAACCAATAAAATATCGCCTTGCTCGGCGTCCTTTAGCAACTTAGCTAAGATTGGTCTATCGAGCTTTGTACCACTGAAGTGCTCAACGTAATCAACATAGCTATCACCATAGCGGCTACTGAAGGCAACCAAATCTACTAATGCTCTAGTAGTAGCGTCTTGGTCCTTAGTGCTGGCTCTCACATAAATACGAACGGACATAATGCCCCTCTATTACTTAGACTTAATAATTGATGTTCATTGATAATAGCAAGATATTACTATCATTTAAGATCAAAAAAAGTCAAATGATAGATAGGTTATCGTTTAGAGGTTTTATGTTTTGGGTGTAGTGCAATGGGAAGATAGAACTAAGACAATTAAAGAGCTGATTAAAGAACTCCAAAGTTTTGGGTAACAAAACTTGATTGTTATGATAACTAATGATGAAGGTGAAACATTTAACTCGGTAAAGTTGGTTAGCAAAGGGTTTGTAGCTAATAAAGATGATCCTGATAAATATAAGAAAGTTTATTGTGCTTTACACTTCTAAGCTTTAAGACCATCTAAGACAGTTAGTTAGTTTTTTTAATCCCTAAACCCATGAAAATCGGTTGGGGAATGATTTTTTTGCCGTGTGCAGAGAAAAGCAAGTCAAAGATTTTTTTACTAGCTGCTTTAGCGATAACCATTATTTAAGACAATCTCGTTAAAGCAGCTATGACCTAATCTTTAAATGTTAAAAGTAAAGGGTAAATTTGAAAAATTAAGGAGTTAAAATGACTTTACGACATTCTTCTTCACGCTTTTCGAAAATTTCATAACCTTTAGCAGCGTCAGACAAATTCATACGGTGAGTAATAATAGCTTCAGGTGATAAATCACCATTTTCAATATACTCTAATAATTGTGGTAAATACTTGTGTACATGGGTTTGGCCCATTTTGAAAGTAAGCCCTTTATCAAAAGCGTCACCAAATAAGAAACCATGAATGGGTCCTGCATACACACCAGGAACACTAACGACCCCGCCACGACGCACAGCTGCAATACATTGACGTAAAGCTGCACCACTTGACCCTTCAATTTTCAAATTGGTCATTATTGTTTCTAGCATACTGCCCTTGGCTTCAAAGCCAATCGCATCAATAACTCCGTCAACGCCGCGATGTCCTTTGGTCTGTTCAATGATGAATTCAGCAGCATCTACCTTATCGAAATTAACCGGAATAGCCCCGTACGTATCTTTGGCATACTGCAAACGATAGTCATTATGATCTACCACGAAGATCTGCTCAGCGCCTAACATTTTGGCACAAGCGGCTGATAACAACCCCACAGGGCCCGCTCCATAAATAGCTACGGTTGAACCTTTAGTAATATTGGCATTAGTCACGGCCTGCCAAGCAGTTGGTAAAATATCTGATAAAAATAAAACCTTCTCATCTGACAGTGAGCCATTTACTTTGAACGGACCAAAATTACCTTTAGGAACCCGTACAAATTCTGCTTGTCCACCAGGAATCCCACCATATAAATGGCTAAAACCAAATAAAGCAGCCGGTGGCGGAATTATTTTTTTATTAATAGCAGCGCCTGGGCCTGTATTTGTAGTCTCACAAGCGGACATTAGGTCATGCTGACAGAAAAAGCAGTTACCACATGCAATAACAAAAGGAATAACAACTCTATCGCCTTTTTTAACAGCAGTGACTTCAGAGCCTACTTCTTCAACCACACCCATAAACTCATGACCGAAGATATCGCCTTCCTCGGTTGCAGGCATTTTGCCACGATATAAGTGTAAATCTGAGCCACAAATTGCAGTTGCAGTCACACGTAAAATAACATCATCTTTTTCTTGCAGTTTAGGTTCTGGGACATTGTCCACTCGCACATCTTTAGCACCGTGGTAAGTTAAAGCACGCATAATTTCTCCAGTTAAGTAAAGCTTGCAAAATCTCGATAAACAATAATCTGTGATAATACAAGATGAAAGTTATTAGAAACAATGGTTTATGTTATCTAAGTTAAGTATTACTCAATTATATTAGCACCTTGAAAAAAAGATTTATAATCAACGTGTGTTAAAAAGGTTGCGTGTTGTAAGTAAAAAATTGGGTGGTGGTTC
The DNA here is from genome assembly GCF_001854065.1 of Psychrobacter sp. AntiMn-1. Taxonomy (NCBI): domain Bacteria; kingdom Pseudomonadati; phylum Pseudomonadota; class Gammaproteobacteria; order Moraxellales; family Moraxellaceae; genus Psychrobacter; species Psychrobacter sp. AntiMn-1. Next base: position 1,164,368 of record NZ_CP012969.1, read on the forward strand.
AAAAAGTAGGCTGAAAAAAAACAGGCTGAGAAATTGATAAAATAGTGAAATGCAAATCACACTATACATCAAATGCCCAGCCTGTCTAAGTGACAGTATAAAGAAAAATGGCTTCAAAAGCTATGGTAAACAAAACTATAAATGCAAAGACTGCAAACGGCAGTTTATTGGCGACCATGCCTTAACGTACCAAGGCTGTCACTCCCAAAAAGATAGCAAAATACGCCATCTTATGGTTCGAGGCAGTGGCATAAAAGACATCGCTTGCGTTGAAAAAATTAGCAAAGGCAAAGTACTAGCCACCCTAAAAAAGTGTCACTACCAAATAACCCCCAAGCAAAGGCAATATGACTGTCTTGAAGTAGATGAGCTTTGGACATTCGTAGGTAAAAAGACCAACAAACAATGGCTAATTTATGCCTATCACCGTGACACAGGTGAAATTGTTGCCTATGTGTGGGGAAAACGAGACCTTAACACTGTCAAAAAGCTTAAAGCTAAGCTGAAAGCTTTAGGCGTAAGTTGTGCTAAAATCGCTAGTGATACCTGGGATAGCTTTGTTACTGGTTTTAAGGGCTTTACCCAAGTCATTGGCAAGTTTTTCACGGTCGGTATTGAAGGTAATAATTGCACTATCAGACATCGAGTAAGGCGAGCATTTAGGCGAAGTTGTAACTTTTCTAAAAAGCTGGAAAATCACTTTAAAGCCTTTGATTTAGCTTTCTTTTACATCAATCATGGGTATGTCTAATGTTAGCCTACTTTTTGAACCATCACCAAAAATTGTAGTGGTCAACTAATTTAGGACACTAATAAAATTCAAACATACATCGCCATTCCTTATAACCCTAAGTCGAGAACGGATAATAATTATAAGCGTTGGGGCAACTGTTATGACCGCCAAGATCTTGTAGTGGCATAATTAAATCGGCCCATGTTTAAGAGGTTATACTATCCGAAAGAGGATAATTAGTATGACGACCAAACGCCGCGCATATACCCGAGAATTCAAGTTATAGTAGAACCTCAATAAAATTGATACAGCATAGGAAACGCGCTCGATTCAACGCTACTTTTCTTGCTTGCTGTGACTGCGTCTCCAGAGGCTGCGAAAAATAACGTTGAATCTTATTGTATCGATTTTATAGTAATCTAACTATATGGTATACGATCTAAGCCTATAGATATAAACTCGTTAAGTTAAAAGCCCTGATACGCCAGATATTCAACGATTCAAAGCAATCGGCTGGCGCTCGTACCATTATCGCCATACTGTGGAATGAACATGGATTCGGTTGACGCGCTACCTAGCGTCTAAGTTTATGAAAGGCATGGGACTAATGAGCTGTCAGCTCAAGACGCATAAATAACAGCAAGCTGATCAAGAACACAAAACCCATGACAATATCTTAGATCGCAACTTTAGCCCAAAAGCGCCTAATCAAGTCTGGACAGGTGATGAACCTATGTCGGTATCAAAGGCGGTTGGTGTTACTTGGCTGTCGTTCTAGACCTGTTTGCACGGCGCGTGGTGGGCTTTAGTGTCTCAGACTCTCCTGATAGCTTTTTGACTGCCAAAGCGCTACAGATGGCGTATCAGACTAGACTCAAGCCTAATGGAGTGCTGTTTCACTCTGATCAAGGCACGCATTATACCAGTCAGAAATTCGCTGAGTCAGTCGCAAGTTGTCATGGCATGGTTCAAAGTATGAGCCGAAAGGGAAATTGTTGGGATAACGCCCCAACTGAACGCTTCTTTAGAAGCTTTAAGACGCAGTGGATGCTAAAGGGCGGCTACGAAGAGATTGCTGAAGCATCAAGTGCTATCACTAACTATATTTGGGGCTATTATCAAGCTGTGATACCGCACAGCTTCAACAACTCTTTAACACCATTAGAGACAGAGAGACGCTACTTTAATCAAAACCTCTTATTAGTCCTAAATTAGTTGACTACTACAGTCTATATCCAAGAAATAGGTTTAGAACGGCTTAAAAATATAATTCCCTAGTATCGACTATATTTATAAACATTTTTTATCCCCTCGTTTTGTGTACTTGTAGGTATACTTTGCGAGCGTCATTCGAGGTTTTCAATGGTTAAACAACATCGACAAGCACTGGTGGTTGAAGGCGGCGGCATGCGTGGCGCATTTAGCAGTGGTGTCTTAGACGCCTTTTTACAACAACAATTCAATCCTTTTGATCTTTGTGTGGGCGTCTCTTCAGGTTCAACTAACGTTGCTAACTATTTGGCCGCACAACAAGGCCGTACCCTACATATTTACTTGGATCATTCCCTTCGATCTGAATTTATTCATTATGGCCGTTTCCTTAGAGGCGGTGACTTACTGGATCTAAAGTGGATGTGGGATATAGTGGAGCAAGAATATCCACTGGATCAGGCAAAGTTATTTGCCAATCATGCTGAGTTTTACATGGTGTTAACACATGCTATTTCAGGAGAAGCGATCTACATCAAAGCGGCTAAAGACAATATTTTCGATGGATTAAGGGCATCAAGCTCTATCCCAGTGCTGACCCGCCAAGCGGTCGAGATATTTGGTGAGCCTTATTTTGATGGTGGTGTGGCAGATGCTTTGCCCGTACAGTGGGCGGCTGAGCAAGAGAATATTGATAAGCTCATGGTCATACGTACTCGCCCGCAAAACTACGCTAAAACAAGCAGTAAAGGCGATCAGCTATTGGCTAAATATTATACTAAGCAACGATATGGTTTTGCCCAAAGCTTGTTGACGCGAACCCAACGCTACAACGACTCGGTACAATTTTTACAGACTCCATCATCACAGAAAATTTTAGAGATTTGTCCACCCGACTTAAAAAACATGGCGAGTCGATTGTCCAAAAATAAAGCCAAAATCCGTTATAGCTATGATGTGGGACTAGAAATTGGACACAAGGCGATTGAAGATTGGCATCAGCTTTAACCTCCTTATCTTGCAAAGAAGAGATATTAAAGAGAAAACACGGGCCTCTAATATAAGAAATTGGCTTAAATCTTGCCTTAGTTAACCTTTGAATCACAAAGGTTAGTAACTAAGCTAAAACAAGATAAGTAATGATATAATGACCCGATAATTGATACTCTATGAAAGGTTTATACGATGGCTCGTACCGCTAGCGCATTGCACATTTTAGTCAAACAAAAAGAGTTGGCAGAAGATATTATGGCCAAGCTCAAAAAAGGCGCAGCATTTGATGTGCTGGCCAAACGATACTCAACCTGTCCATCAGGCAAAAAAGGCGGTCATTTAGGTGAGTTCGAAAAAGGCCAAATGGTAGGACCTTTTGATAAAATCTGCTTCAACGGTGAGCTTTTCACCCCTCATTTGGTAAAAACCAAATTTGGCTGGCATGTAGTCAAAGTGCTTTACAGAACGTAAGCGTTAGACTGTAAAACGCAAGTCGCCGCTTTAATGACAAGACGACTGAACCATTCAATTTAGGCTTTTTTCTTAGCAAAAAAGCTTTTTATCAGGTAAAACGGTGCTTTATGTATAACAATTCCTCGACTCGTCTCAATAAATACATCAGCGAAAGTGGGATTTGTTCCAGACGCGATGCTGACCGCTTTGTTGAACAAGGTAATGTATACATCAATGGCAAGCGTGCATCGGTGGGTGATCAAGTGGCTGCTGGAGACGTAGTAAAAGTCAACGGACAGCTGATTGAGCCACGCGAGCCTGATGATTTTATTTTTATTGCCTTAAATAAGCCAGTGGGCATTGTCAGCACCACGGAAAGCTCTGAAAAAAACAACATTGTCGATTTTGTGAGACATTCGGTACGTATTTTTCCGATTGGGCGTTTGGACAAAGACTCTCAAGGATTGATTTTTTTGACCAATAATGGCGATCTGGTCAATAAAGTATTGCGTGCTGGCAATAACCACGAAAAAGAGTATCTCGTGACGGTAAATAAGCCAATCACGGATAGCTTTATTGAGGGTATGGCGAGTGGCGTGCCAATGCTGGGCAAGATGACAAAAAAATGTCCCGTTACTAAGGTAGCACCCAACGTCTTTAACATCACACTCATTCAAGGTTTGAACCGTCAAATCCGCCGTATGTGTGAGCATTTTGGTTATGAGGTCGTCAAGCTTGAGCGTACGCGGATTATGAATGTAAGCCTTAAGGGGCTTCCTGTCGGCGACTGGCGAGACCTGACACCAACAGAGCTGTCTGTCCTGCTTAAAGCTGTCGAAAAATCCTCGTCGCAAGACAATCATTCGGGCAAAAAATCGCGCAATGCACCACGAAAAAAACCGCGTACTGACGCTCAATCAAAGTCAAAACCCTCTGCAAAATCAGCAGGTACTGCAAAGGGGCGCAATAAGTACGCCAAGGATGATGCTAGAAAACCAGCAGGTTCTAAAGGTAGAGATGGGCGTCCGTCCAGTCGTGGCAAGAATGCTGCAGGCAATGGTAAACCTACTACAAACGGCAGACGTCCCTCAAAAGGTCGAGGGTCTAAGCGATAATAATTGTCTAATTTCATCACATCGCTGTCATAGTGATCAAAACGATGAAGATACGACACTTTAAAAGAATTAGGGCGATATCCGTTGATAGATATCGCTCTTTTTTGCTTTGTTCAATCCAGTTTATGTGCACAATCTATATACTACTGACCATCGTATCAGGTGATAAAATCGCTGCAAGTTCCTCATCACTGAGCAGCTTTTCTTGTTTGACCAGCTCCGCCACGCCTGACCCACTCAGCAACGCATTTCCTGCGATACGACTGGCGTTTTCATAACCGATATGTGGTACCAGTGCTGTCACGATACCGATACTGTTTTCGACATGCTGCGCACAGCGAGCTTTATTGGCGGTTATGCCTTGAATACAGCGCTCATCGAGCATACGAATCGACTTCTCTAGCAGGCGCGCATTGTTTAGTAGGTTATAAACAATCAGCGGCTCCATTGCATTGAGTTGCAGTTGCCCTGCTTCTGCCGCCATGGTAATCGTCATATCTTTACCCATTACCTGAAAGGCAGCTTGGGTCATGGCTTCAGGAATCACAGGGTTGACTTTACCCGGCATAATAGACGAGCCAGGTTGCATCGCTGGTAAATTAATCTCGCCCAAGCCCGTACGCGGTCCACTCGACAGTAGACGTAAATCGTTGCTCAATTTAGACAGTTTAATAGCTAGGCGTTTGAGCGCACTCGAAAACGTAATAAACGCACCCATATCGGCACTGGCGGCGATCAAATCCTCAGAGAGCGTCACTGGCAGACCACTGATATCCGCGAGCTCACTAATCGCTAAGCGGGCATAACCTTTGGGCGCATTGATGCCCGTACCAATCGCCGTACCGCCCAAGTTCAACTCACATAACTGTAAACAAGCATCTTCGATTCGCGCCGTTTCACTGCCTAGATCACTGGCGAAAGCGTTAAACTCTTGCCCCAACGTCATCGGTACTGCGTCTTGCAATTGAGTACGACCCATTTTTAGAATACCGCTAAATTCTTTGCCTTTGATAGCTAAGCTGTTTTGTAGCTTGATAATGGCCTCTTGCAGTGGTTTTGCCGCAAATACCATCGCCAAACGTGCCGCGCTTGGATAGACATCATTGGTCGACTGAGAGCGATTGACGTCATTGTTGGGATGGAGATGACTATACTGACCATACTCAAACCCCATCTTTTTTAAGCCAATATTGGCAATCACTTCATTGGCATTCATGTTGGTTGACGTGCCCGCCCCGCCTTGGATGAGATCCACAATAAACTGCTCATGATGCTCACCACTAATCAGATCGCTACACGCATCAGTAATGGCGCTAAGCTTCTCTTGACTGAGTAGACCGTGTTGATAATTGGCTTTGGCAGCAGCCGCTTTCACCATTGCCAGTGCTTTGATCAAATCAGGAAAATGGCTGATTGACACGCCGGTAATGTCAAAATTTTGCGCGGCGCGTTGCGTTTGAATACCATATAAGACAGTGGCTGGTACGGCTTGCTCACCCAATAAATCTTTTTCGATGCGAGTATGGGCTTTATTATCGATAAGGTTATCTATATTTTTCATATTTTTATCACTTCTTAGACATAAGAGAGATTTAAGAAGTAGGCCGACAAAAATGACTCTGTTAAGTGTTTTGTCTTGACGCTACTCAATATGAGCGCCATCGTAACCGAGAATTTAGCACAAGAAAAACGCAAATATTTCGCTCTCAGCCCCAAAAATTTTGCTGCTTAATAAAAAATATGACAGATTAGGTTGTTCTATAAAAAAGAATGAGCACTTTTACAGTAGTTTTTTTGGAAAAAATTTATATGGCAAGAAAGATTTTATGAGAAAGCTTATCGATTGAAAAAATAGATTGATTGTTAATTATAAGTGGTACAAGCAAACACCTAGCCTCAGTGAGAAAAGCTAGGGTTGATAAGACTCTTGACTCACTTACAGCCCCAACACCTGCTTTAGAGCATTGATTTGTGGCTGCTGACGATCGGTATAACGATATGCCAATACAACCTCGCGCACCAAACTGTTATCCCCTAAATGGTGAATTTGAACGGGCGGCGTACTTCTAATCCATAGCCCAGCATACGGAATCAAAGCCACCCCCAGCCCCGACTCCACCATCCGAACGATCGCATCCAGATCATTAATCTCCATGATCGTATTTACCTTGATGTCCTGTTGTTTAAAGAACTTGTTTATCTTTGCGCCTGCTGAGGACTGTAAGGTGTAATGGATAAAAGGATGCTGCTCAAGCGTTTGTCTGAGGCTATGAAAGGGCCATTTTTTAGGGCTAATGAGCACGTAGGGTTCGGTCATAATGGACTGCGTCACAATATCTTTTGGCAAGGCAAATGCTGGCTGTATGGTAATTGCCGCATCTATCTCCCCAACTTCTAGTTTCTCAAATAACTCTACAGCACGCCCGGGGACAATTTCCGTCTGCATTAAGGGGGCAAGTAACGTAATCGCTTTTAGTGCCTCTGGCAAGATACCCACTTGCACGGAATTGATCGAGCCAATCCTAAGCTGCCCGTAATAGCTGGCAATATCGGTATCTGTGGACAACTGCATTGTTGAATAAAGCGCCAAAATCTCTTTGGCGATCGGTAATACGCGCGTGCCTTGCGGATTGAGCGTAATGGCACGAGCAGAGCGGGTAAATAAAGATAACCCTAGATTGTCTTCCAAGGTTTTTATTTGGGCGCTGACCGCAGACTGGGTCAAGTTGATGTGCCGAGCAGCGGCAGCAAAGCTGTCTAACTCGCAAACGGCCACAAAGGTTTTAAGCTCTCTTATCATTGATATCACCACACTTATAAGTTATGTCTGACATTTGAATACGGTCTAATTTATCTCAAAGTGGTTAGTATCTCTTCATTAAAAATGGACCATTACACCAGTACCGTGACTCTCAAGGTCTACTAGTTGACCTTTGTTTACTCCTCTGTTAGATTTTAAAATGATACATAATGTATCATTTTATTTGACCTAAGTTTGATTTAAGTAAGCCGTTATCTCTACGTGATTACCCTATCACTATACTTTTCTCATCACTCTTTTTCATCGTTGGACTGGTGATATTGAGTTCATGCTAAGGATAGCTATTATGAACAACCGTCTATTAGATTTTTCGTGGAGCAGGAGTTACCATCCAAAAACCACTATGAAAAGCATGGACTGTTAAAGGCCTAATTCTATCACCCAAATAAAGATTACAAAAACAGCCCATCGTTTTCATCGATGGATCAATACCTTTTTATAAAATGTCTTTTTATAAGAAGAATAATGAGCCGCAACCATTATAGTTCACCGCCTATTTTCCATGGAAGGAAATCAAAATCATGAGCATTTTTGCTATTTTGTTGTCTTTGTCCCTCTTAATGTATTTTGCCTATCGAGGCGTGAGCGTCTTAGTTTTGGCACCTCTACTCGCTATCTTGGCAGTGGTATTAAGTGGGCAGAGCAGCCAAACGATGGTGATCTATACTGAAGTCTTTATGCAAGGTCTTGGCGGCTTTGCTGTCAAATACTTCCCCCTATTTATCTTGGGGGCTATTTTTGGCAAATTGATGGAAGATTCTGGTTACGCCTGTAGCGTCGCCCGCAATTCTTAACGCACTAGAAAATTACTGGTTGTTATAGTGATGTAATAATAGAAGGTCTAGGATGGTTAGCAGATGTCATTGCTAAAAAATTCGATTATAGTAGATATTCCTTATAATAACTGCTACTTACAGTAGCTACTAATAGCATTCATCCACATAGACTGAGGGATTAAATCATGAAAACATTAGGATTATGTATTGCCGCAGGACTGGGCTTAAGCGCTTGTGCGAGCGGTGGAACGATGGGTAACACCAACCCAAACAACATAGTGACCGAGTACCCTGTTGAGACCGCCATGCTCAATATCTATACCAAACAACGTAGTGAAAATTTGGTTGCCACTATCGGCAATCAAACGGCCTCAGCAGATATTCAAGTCACGCCTAAAGGCAACATGGTTTTCAATAATAAAAAGGTACAAGGTACTGAGATCAACACGATCAATAAAGTGAACAATCAAATCACTAACCATTCAGTCGCTATCAATTACTTCACCTTGAACCCTTTGGTATTTCACGGTTTTACAGACAGCACAGGCAAATACTCAGTCTCAAATCAAACGACCACTATCCCCAAAATGGCGACGGTGGGCGACTCAAACAAATTGATTACTGAAAATGTCTATACGGACAGTCGTATGCGCCAAAAAATCGGCACCTATAACCAAAACTGGTCCCTAACGCGAGACAGCAATCAGACCGCATGGTTCTGTATCGAAACCTCAGACAACATGCTTGCTGGTGGCACCTCTGAAGGCAGCTCAAAAGAATGCTACAAAATCAATGCCAAAGGCGACATACTTGCGAGCAAAGTCACTATCGTACCGCCAGCTGGTAATGGCGGACAGACGATTACGTTTAACAGCCAGTAAGCAGTTCTATGTATCAACCATTTCTTTCATTGGTCGTTCATAGAGTCAGGTGATAAAAAGTATGAAAAAAGGAGCTGAATTATCAGCTCCTTTTTTATAGCTTATTGAGCATAACTTAACCACTGCCCTCGCTAATGGTGAAATGGCCAATGGTTAAATAATATTGACCTCATAACTAAATTTTTCTGCCAATCCATAAGATTCTCTATATTCGATAGGGTCCCCTTCTAGGTTTTTAGCAACGCGGCATACTTTTACCAAGTTTTCTTGTTCGGTATTGTCCAGATAAGGGTCTATATGATTGGAGATAAAAAACAGCATTTCTACGGCAGATGAGACAAACTGACCGCACTTTTTGTAATAAAAAGGATCCTGTGGGCTTTTTCATTGCCTTTATGAGCACGTTGGTGGGTGGCCTAGGTCCCATTCTTAACCCTTTTTATATGAACGCAGGTCTAGAAAAAGAGAATCTTATTGCGACCAAAACGGCGAATTCTTTTTTTGTCGGTATTGTGCAAGTCGTCAGCTACGCCTTTTTTGGCATACTCACAGTCAAGATCTGTGTGTATGGTCTGGTATTAGGACTGGGTGCCGTTATTGGCAACGTCATTGGCAAACACTTTTTGGCTGGCATCAGTATTAGTCAGTTTAGAATAATGCTGCTGATACTAATGGTGATGAGTGGTCTAATAATGATTATAAGAAACATAAACGTACTGTTTTAATAAGCCTATCACTCGATACCGTAATTATGTCACGCAAATTCTTATAAATACGGCTATTTATTCTTTATTAAAGATAATGCTCAATCATATGCTGACTTGATATAGCATCTTAATCAGAATACTTTACATCATCATGCGCCAGCCTCTAAACTTGGCAAAGAAACCCTTCAATCTTTCAGAAAAATTAAAAGTCTCAGCTTCTGGTACTTCTTCAACATGATGACGCGTTGCTAATATCGGCTGCTGTACCAGTCTTTCGTGATGCTCAAACGCGCGGTCCAGACTGATACTCATAATAGAGAAGTTGGTAGGACGTGGCAGACAGCGATATACCTGCCCTTTATTGATGAGATCAATCACCATGTGAGCGTCTTTAAATTCAGTCAACATCAGCACCATCAGATCGGGCTGGATATTTTTTAGAGCGTAGACAATAGGAGTAATATTTTCTTCGTTGAGCGTCGCATCCGTGATGGTGACACCAAACTTCTTTTTTTGTAGTAACTTCGCAGCCTGCTCGAGGTTGCTTGCCCAGCTCACTGTATAAGTACTTTTAAACTGATTTTTTATTTCTTGATAAATACTCTCATCATCATCTAATACCAGTATATTCCTTTTGCTACTAGCATTCATAAAACTCTGAGATTCATCACCTTGCTTCATATTTTGGGTAATATCTTGCGTTTGCTGAGCAATCTCTGTGGCTTTATTTACGATCTTTTTGAGCTCATCATTTTGCCAAGGCTTGGTGATATAACGGTAAATCTCTCCGTCATTGACCGAGTCAATCACCGCATTGAGATCCGCATAGCCTGTTAGCAAGATACGAATGGTATTGGGTGACGCTTCTTTAATATCACGCAAGACTTCCGTCCCTTGCTTATCAGGCATACGTTGGTCACTGATGACCACTTGTACATCGTGCTCGCTGACATATTTCATAAGCTCAGTGGCATCGGTGGTGGTAAATACATCGTGCGACTGGCGAAAATGCATTTTTAGACTGCGTAAAATGCGCGGCTCATCATCGATAAAGGCAATTTTTGGTTTTTGCATGAGGCTCTCTTTAGGTGAGTGGTGAGAAGTATTTCAACCTTCAAATAAGGCTTTGGAGGGTTTATTTTCATAAGTTTTTGACTGTATTGGCAGCATAATGGTAAAAGTTGTGCCCTCGCCGACGATTGAGCTCGCTGCAATACTGCCGCCATGCTGCTCAATAATTTGCGTGCTGATCGCCAGCCCTAAACCCGTTCCATCGCCTGCTTTTTTGGTGGTAAAAAACGGCTCAAAGATACGCTCTAAAGCCTGCTCGTTGATACCGATACCATTATCTGTGACCTGCACCACTACCTGCGACTGCGTCTCATCGACAGCTGATGTGATATGCAACTCGCCTTTTTGATCAGGCGCTATGGCTTGAGCGGCATTATTGAATAAATTTAATAGCACTTGATTGATTTGCGAGGGGTTACATTGAGTCAGCGGCAGTGTCGCTAGGTTGGTCGTAATATCTAGGGTTTTGAGGTTATTGCGCGCCATGACCAGCGAGGTGGTGATACAGTCATTGATATCGACGTCTTTTACTTTTGATTCATCAATTCTAGAAAAGTCGCGCAAACTTACCACCAACTCAGCTATCTGATCGACCCCGTACAAGCTGTCTTTGATCAAATCGGCCAAGTCCTCACTGACTTCATCTTCTTTGATCTCTTCACAGCATTGTAGAGTTTGAGCCGTCAATTGTGCTACTTGCGCTTGGTCAGCACTAGAGTCTTTTAGCGCCTGCAATAGCTGGTCAGTCTGGCTGATCAGCTCATCGAAACGCGTCAAGTTATCACCGACCAGTTCGATATTACTGCGTACATAGCCCAGTGGTGTGTTGACCTCGTGCGCCACGCCTGCCACCATTTGACCCAAGGTTGCCATTTTTTCGGAGCGCACTAATTGTACTTGTGAGGCTTTTAGCTCATCCATCGCTTGCTGTAGATCTTGGGTACGGGCAGCAACTTGTTTTTCTAGATGGACGTTGATCTCGGCAAGCGCGCCTTCGTTTTCGACGACACGATCAATCAGTTGGTTGGTCTGCTCACTGATGATCTGAATTTCGCTCACGCTTGAGCTGGGCAGCTTATGTGCGAGCAGTTTCTGATATTGTTTTTGTTCAATCAAAGCGCCCATCTCAGCCACCAAAAGCGACATACGTTGTAATGGACGAGTAAAATACTGACGGAACACCCATGCCGTTAATAATAAAATAGGGATAAAGCCCAGTAGCATGGCTTGAATCAGCTGGTTCGATAGCGCATTGGCAACACTGAGCAGATCACTATTGGGTTTGACGATCACCATTTTCCAGTAAGTAAATGGCATGCGAAAGACGAAGGCTGTGGCTGGCTGCTGCAAGACAAAATCATTGGGTACGTCGATGGTATCGACCAGATGGCTGTCGACTAAATTGAAAGTTTGATCGATATTTAATAACAGCAACGCCGAGAGTAGCTCAGACTCTTGCTCACTTATTTTGCCCAGATTGGTCGTACTCAAAATACTACGCGCCGCCAAGGTAAAACGGCTTTCATCTTTGGCAGTAGCATCATCAATGAGCGTATCGTTAATGCGACCCAAACTGTCCGCGATAGGCGCAAAACTCGGATTGATAGCCGCCAACTGACTGGCGTTCATCATCTCACCTTGTGGATTGTTGGCGGTGGTTTGAGTGACGAGCGACTGATCAGGAAAAGTTAGGAATCGATTGTCCAAGTCAACCAAAAAGACATAGCCGCCTATTTTTTCTTGCCACCTCTTCATGGCGGCATCAAGATTGTCCAATAATAAGTTAAAACTCACCACGCCATCAAACGCTTGATTAGTACTGTTGTACAATGCTTTAGCACAAGTCATCATCGGCTGATTGCTGGTGGGATCGATGTATGCCCGACTCCAGACGCAGTGATCATGATTGGCGTACAACGCTGGAATATACCACCAGTCTCGATAATAAGCATTGGGCGTTTGACTTACTTGGTCATAGCGCGTCACTGACTGCATGCTGCCTGTCTCATCGCGCGCCCATACAAACGACTGACGCTCTTGACCTTGGGCATACATATTTGGGTCAAACCATACCCCGCCACCCACGATTCTTTGATCCATTTGTTGCATGAGATTGCCAAAGGTTTCTTGGTAAAGTGCATCCTCTTTAGGTAGACCGCCCGCCATCGTACTGCTTGCTTTTGCCAGCCCATCGACATGGTTGATACTCACCATGATACTGTTGATGACTTCGTTACCTGTTTCAACCACAGTCTCTGATGTCATCTCCATAATGCGCGGCTTGCCTTGGGTTTCAATGACCAAGTACACCATGAGGATAATCAGCAAAAAAGCCAACGCTAAAATAATCAGCATACGGGTAGAGATACTACCAAGCCTGCCAGCAACGCTCATACACACACCTTTTATCTACGCATCAACTGCTATCAATGAATCTCTTAATGGATATCAATCTCTGTGACACACAGCAACTATTTATAATGGGCATAAGAATACGGCTCATTTATGAACATATGATGACAAAAAAATACAAGTTGATAGAGGCGGATTAATTTAAAAACCGGTGATAGCACACAAAGGGAATGAGGAGTCAAAATAAGACCCTGACAGATAGAATGCTTATAGGGAGGTAAAAACAGGAAACAAAAAAGCAGCGCATCAAACGATGTGCTGCTTTTTTTTGGTGCGACGGTTGTTGATGGCGTATAGATTGCAAACACTAGATAATAAACCTTACCTGAGCGTCTTTTATATACTCATACTGACCACGCTCTTGATGGTAATACTCACCTAACGCTGCCCATATGTAATCACTCCTCAAACGATGGGTCAGTACGGCGTAGCTTTCTTAATAAGGCAGGCCATGCGATATCACCATTCGCTCCTCTGGTCACCTGCTTCGATGCCGCTTGAATACCAGCCAATATTTGTGCTGGTATCGGCGTCAATGCGCTGCCACCGCTTTGCGCCTTGATTTGAATCTCGCAGGCGTTTTGTAAAATATACATATTCAAAAACGCATCAGCGACGGTGTCGGCACAAGTGAGCAGACCGTGATTGCGCAAGATCATAAAGTTAGCCTTGCCTAAATCAGCGACCAAGCGGACTTTTTCTTCTGGGTTAAGTGCAACGCCCTCGTAATCGTGATATGCCAAGTTAGATAACGGAAATAATGACTGCTGCGAGATGGGTAGTAGGCCTTGCTCTTGCGCCGAGACCGCTACGCCATCGCTAGTATGCAGATGAATCACGCAGTGCGCATCATCACGGGCTTCGTGTACGGCACTATGAATAATAAACCCGGCTGGATTGACATTGAACGCTGATGGCGAGACCTTTTCGCCCGCTTTGTTGACTTTGACTAGGCTGGAAGCGGTGATCTCTTCAAATAGCATGCCATAAGGATTGATTAAAAACTCATCTTCTGTCCCTGGTACGCGGGCTGAGATATGGGTAAATACCAGATCATCCCAGCCATAGGACGCAATCAAGCGATAACAAGCAGCAAGATTTACTCGCATCTGCCACTCTTGTTCGCTCATATTATGGTGTACACTCGATGTTGAATCAGTTTGTGTGGTCGTTTTTATCGCTGTTTGCATTGTATAGTCCTTTACAGTTGTGAATAGTCCGAATAATTACTCTACACCATTCTTCAAACCCAAATCTGTCAAAAACATGACACTTATGAATATCAATCATCATTTAAATAACGACCCTTGGTTTGCTGACTTGCCAACCGACGTGCAAGCGCTACTAGCGTATAACGCTGTGCTAAAGGTATACCAAAAAAGCCAAATGATTCATGCTATTGGTGACAATGATGATGCGGCGCTGCACTTTGTCGTATCGGGTACGATTAGAGTCTGCAATGTGAGCGCTAGCGGCAATGCCATGACCCTCGCTCACCTATCTAGTGGCGAGTGGTTTGGTGAGATCTCTATCATAGATGATAATCCTCGCACCCACGATGCATGGACGATTAATAAGGTTACGTTGATTTCTATCCCCAGAAAGGTGGTGATTGAAACGGCGCAACAGTATCCAATTTTATACAAGCACCTCGCGCTCATCACTTGTGCGCGTATTCGTAGAGCCTTTGATTGGATTGATGATGCCACCTCACTCAATACATCGGCGCGACTGGCGAGCATGCTCATGGGATTCATCGGTACTTATGGTAAGCAAGTGAATGGCGATATCAAAATAGACTTACGCTTGTCGCAAGAAGAGCTTGGCTTTATGCTCGGTACCACCCGACAAACCATCAATAAAATCATTCAGTCTTGGCAAAAACAGGAATTCATAGATATGCACTATGGTTTTATGACCATAAAGAATCAGTCTGAGTTAAAAGCAATCATGAATCCTGAATAATTTGAATATCTATGAAATCTTTCCATAAAGTTTTATATAAACCACTCAACACCTCGCAAACTAGCATCAGCATCAAAGCTGCCACCTTAACATCTTCTTAACAGCACACTTGTTATGGTAAGGAATGACGTTTCCTACCATTCTGTTGAGAAGTATTTATATGTCCATATCTCAAGCCGCCAAAATCGATGCGCCTAAAGCCAATAAAAAAAACAGCTATCTGAGTCAGCTCTACGATCATGAGGTAAATCTCAGTTATCTTATTATCATTGTTGCCTTATATTTGGTGGCGACTGCCAATATTGGCTTTTTTGAGCAGGTGCTAGATGTCTATCCATTTAGCAAAAACGTCGGCTTTATACTGTCTATTACAGGCTTGTTGTTTGGATTGATGTGGCTGGTGTTACAGCTGCTTTGCTATCGCCCTATTGCCAAACCAGTGTTGATTGCGCTACTGATCATTGCTGCCATTTGCGGTTATTTTACCGATGCTTATGGGACGATATTTGACACCAACATGCTGATTAACAGTCTGGAGACCGATCAAGCAGAGGCGATGGGATTGTTTGCCCCCAGCATGGTCATTCGACTGCTGATATTAGGCGTGTTGCCAGCATTTATCATTAGCAAAATTCGTCTAAAACGCTTTACTTGGCAACGCAGTATTCTACAAAAAACAGCCACGTTGATATTGTCTATCGCATTGATCGCAGCGTGTCTTTTACCCTTTGGTGACCAGTACGCCAGCTTCTTTCGTCAGCATAAAGAGGTGCGCTCTTATGCCAACCCAATCACGCCTATTTACTCTACGATCAAACTTGTCGAAAACTATGTCAATGAGCTGCGCCGTCCTGATACTTTCACCCTACATGCGACAGATGCAAAGCGCGTCGCTCCTACCAGTAGCACTACAAACAGCAGCACTGCAAAACCCAAGCTCATGGTGTTCGTCGTTGGGGAAACGGCTCGCGCTGATCACTTCGGTTTAAATGGCTATACACGCAACACCACACCGCTGCTCTCAAAACAATCAGACCTCTATAGTTTTCAGAATGCTGTCTCTTGCGGCACCTCTACGGCCTACTCCGTACCCTGCATGTTCAGCTATGCAAATCGGGAAAATTATGATATCGATACCGCCAAGTACAATGAAAACGTACTCGATACGCTAAGCAAGCAAGGGATCAATGTCATTTGGCGAGACAACAACTCTAGCTCTAAAGGCGTGGCTGATCGTGTTACTTTTGAAGACTACAAAACGGCTGATACCAATCCGAACTGTGATGTCGAATGCCGAGATATCGGTATGCTTGATGGTTTTGATGAACTTGTAAAGTCAGGCAGCTCACCGAAAGATACGCCTAAAGACACGCTTATTTTGTTACACCAAATGGGTAATCATGGCCCCGCTTATTACCAGCGATACCCTAAAAAATTTGAAACGTATAAACCTGTCTGTATGACCAATGAGCTATCGAAATGTGACGCCCAGTCTGTAATCAATGGCTATGATAATGCGATTCTTTATACCGACTATTTTTTGAATAACGTGATCGATACCCTAAAAACTTACGAACAAGATTATGATGTAGTCATGGTTTATATGAGCGATCATGGCGAGAGTCTTGGTGAAAATAATATTTATTTGCATGGTCTGCCCTATAAGTTTGCCCCGGATACTCAAAAGCACGTGCCCGCAGTCATTTGGTCACCAGACAGCAATAACATCGATGCGGATAGTATCTCTAGTATGAGCAGTCAGCCCGTGTCACATGATTTTATTACGCCGACGTTGCTTAGCTTTTTTGGCATCACGACTGATGCGGTCAAAGGCGCGCCAACCTTTTTTAAAGTGAATAACTAAATCTGTTTTTATATTGCTCCATCCTTTAAGCCATCACTATCTTTTAGGTAGCCACTATTTTTTAGGTTAACATCATGTATAAGATACTCGTTATTGAAGACAACCCCGATATCGTGGCCAATATTTATGCGTTTTTTGAGCCAAAAGGCTTTGAGCTGGACAACGCACATAATGGCTACAGTGGGCTAACGCTCGCCGCAAGCAATCATTATGATGTGATATTGCTCGATGTGATGTTACCGGGTATGGATGGCACGCAGCTGTGCAAAAAACTCAGGGAAGAGTTGCATGACAAGACTCCCGTGCTAATGCTCACGGCTCGCGATACAATCTTAGATAAAGTCGCTGGGTTTGATAGCGGTGCTGATGATTATTTGGTCAAGCCGTTTTCGTTGGTTGAGTTGGAATGTCGTATCAAAGCGCTCATACGTCGCACCGAGGACGATCATTTTGCCCACAGTATTGCTGTCGGAGCATTGTCCTTAAACAATAGTGAGCATACCATTATGCGCGACGGACAATCACTAAAGCTCACCCCTACTGGCTTTAAAATATTGCACATCCTAATGAGCGCAGCGCCTAGAGTCGTCAGTAAAACTGAGATTGAAGAAAAAGTATGGGGGCTAGATATACCGAGTAGTGATGCACTGCGCACCCATATGCATAGCGTGCGCGCACAGGTTGATAAGCCATTTAACACACCCATGATAGTCACAGTACCTGGTGTAGGTTACCAAGTTGTTGACCCTAACAAATCAGCAAGCGCGTAGTTGTGATTGCAGCATGAATTGAATAAACCTTATCCAATTTACTAATCGACTGACCGTATCGTATTTATCGCTCTATTATATATAGCCCTGTTATATATCGCCTTCTTCTATTAGGTTGTCCCATGCCATGCTCAATATAGACTCGATAGCCAATAAGTTCAGACTGTCTTACTTCATATTCGCGTTATTACTGTGCGCAGCTTTTGTCAGTATTTTCTTGTACGCGGAGAGCCGAATAGAGCAAGATTTGGTCAAGGCTCGCCTATTGCAGCAGCTAGAACTCAGTCAAGAAAAGTATGGTGACCAACCTATTTATGTCGCCGAACCAGGTATCAAGATTTATCGCTATGACAAAGCACCTGCCAGTTTGCAAGCGATAGCCAATGACACGGTACAAGAGACTTCTGTCACTGTTAGTAAAACCTCTGGAGCAGGTCATGCCAACCTGCATCTTTTCGCCTATACTCAAGATGGTCAAACCTATATTTTGACTTACCTAGAAAACACCGAAATGGTGATGGGAAATTACCCAGTCTTGGCGATATTTGAGCACCTAGAAGACATATTTGCAGATACGCTAAAAGTAGCCGTGATTCTAAGCTTACTTATCGCCGCTATCTTCTCTCAGTTATCTTCCAAACAGATCATCAAGCCTTTATTGGATTTGAAGCAAGCCATCGAGACCGATCATCATAACTTAAGCGATTTGACACACTTGCCATCTGAGGTTGGTGTCTTGGCACGGGCCATCGATGAGAAAAACCACAAGTTAGAGCAATATCTCAAGCGCGAGCAACTGTTTACTGGTGATGTCAGCCATGAGCTGCGTACGCCGTTGACTATTATCATGGGGGCTTCCGAGGTCTTGGCCTCGCAACTAGACCCTGACAGCCACTTAAATGAGTTTACCAATCGTATCAGTACCACGGCAAAAGAAACTTCCGAGATTATCACCGCCCTGCTCCTACTATCGCGCGCGCCTGAAAAGTTAGACGCACCGCAAACCTCTATCAACAGTATCGCCTTAGCAGAAATGCAGCGCCTGAAGTATTTGCTGCGGTATAAATCTGTCACTTGTCAGATAATTGCTGAGCAGGAATATAGCGCTTACGTACGTCCCGAACTACTAAAAATGGCACTAGGCAATCTCATAAAAAATGCGTTTCAGTATACCGATGATGGCGAAGTCACCATCACTATCGATGACGAAAAAATCATGGTAACTGATACTGGTCTTGGTATTCCTGAGGCGATGATGCCGCTGCTGTATGAGCGCTTTGAGCGCCTAACTCATGACTATCAAGACGAGGGTACAGGCATAGCCTTGTCACCAGAAAATGATATCAATCACAAGGTTGAAGGCTCAGGTTTGGGACTGAGTATCGTACAACGCATCATGTCTCATATGGGCTGGCAGCTGACTCATCAAGCCAATCCGTCTGGCGGCAGCACTTTTATTATTTATTATAAATAACCGTACTTTGCTTACTATCACCACAATTTCTATTTAACCATTGCCCACTGAACTGGCGGGCAATGCCATTTGTGCCATTTGTCCGAATCATTCTTTATTCTCATTCCTGCTTACGCTCTTAACGTTTTCTTAATCTCGCTCGTCTTATACTTAGGATATATCGACTTTGCTTGACTGTTTTTTTGGTCACGCAAAACCGAAAGCGCATCTTGATATTAATAGATCATTAAGAATTCTATATGAATAAAATTACTCCTATTAATCTTGAAGACGAGTCAGCCGAGCATTGCTCTATCAAGCAGGCAGCACATCACAGTGCGCTCACGCCTGATAGCTTTGCAGAAAGCGCAAAAGGCAAAACGGGCTTTTACCGAATTATAAAAGCTGCTGGCTATTCAATGGACGGATTTAAGGCAGCATACAAATTTGAGGCGGCTTTTCGACAAGTCGTGTGGCTCAATGTTGTCCTGCTTGCCGCTGTCATTATGATGCCTTTTACGCTTGGTATAAAAATGATGCTAGTGCTCGCGTCTTTTTTATCTTTAATTGTTGAGCTGATTAACACGGGTATCGAAGCTTGCGTCGACCACACATCAACCGCCAAGCATCCACTCGCAAAAATCGCAAAAGATGTTGGCTCGGCGGCGCAGTTCGTGTCGTTATGTCTATTAACAATTTTATGGCTCATGGCGTTGTCTGTCTTTTTATAAAGACATCTATCACAGGCACTGATCAATAATCAAGCTAGAAGCTATCCTATTTATTATACGTTCTTACTTACTATACATTGCCAGAGGTATCCATGACTTTAGAAAACCACTCAATGGCTTGGGACTGGCTAAAATTACTGTGTTTGACCATCCTCGCTACGTTGGTGTTTGAACATAGTCAGTTAGACATACGCATCAGTGAGCTTTTTTATAGCCATGGACACTGGCTACTAGAAAAAGGTGCGCAGCCTTATGCGTTTATCTTTTATGATTTGCCCAAAGCCCTACTGATCCTACTGGCGGTCTACCTCATAGCAGTGTTAATTATAAAATATAGACAGCCTTTGCCGGATCTTGCCTCACAGCATCGCTGTAAATTCGATAAATTTCTGTTTCCTTTACCAATTCGGGAGATCGGCTATCTACTGCTGGTATTAGCGATTGTACCGGCTACCATTACCACATTAAAAGGCGTCACCCATGTGAGCTGCCCGAATGACTTGGCAATTTTTGGCGGTGAGTTGCCTTATCTAAATCTGTGGCAAAACATGGTTGCCGCAACGCCTGCCAGATGCTTCCCAGCGGCTCACGCCAGCGCAGGATTCTCCTTATATGGATTGGCTTTTTTGCCAACACTCAAAAAGCACCGTTATCAAATACTAAAAATAGTTACGCTCTTAGGCTGGAGCATGGGGCTGTATAAGATGCTATTTGGCGATCATTTTTTTAGTCATACTTTGGTCTCGATGCTGCTATCACTGACGATAGCGTGTGCGCTTGCGACGCTATTCTTTAAAGATTCGATAAAGGCAAAGGCCAAAAGCGCCAGTAAAAAACATGCCGACACAGCCACTAGCTTGCTTGGTACTGAAACCTCAAGCACTTAGAATGATAGTTATCACGTTGCGTTATTTTGCTAGACACGACTAGCGAACTGCAGGCATATTAGGATGAGGGATTAAAGATGATTTATCAGCACTATAAGGACGTTATGAAACCACTTTGTGCCGTTATGCCAGCGCTGTTGTTTTGCTTAACCACGACAATCGGTTTCGGCGTACTCTCTACCGCTGCGATAGCAGATACAGTCAGCCTGCCAATAGACACTTTGCCTAACAGAATAACCCTACCAAATGTTAGCCCAGCCAATAGTGCGCTTGCCAACCGCGGCGCTTACCGCTGACTGTATGGCCTGCTACCGTGAAGACTATAGTGGCGGCGTGCCGATTGATACGCCGATTGGCAATATCTACTCAACCAATATCACACCATCGACGCGCTATGGTATTGGCAACTATACTGAGGCCGATTTAAAAAAAGCCTTACACAAAGGTCGGGCGCCAAATCATCAGATTTATCCTGCGATGCCTTACCCGTCCTATCATGGCCTAACAGATGACGATGTCAGTGCCTTGTTTGCTTATTTTCAGACCATCCCTATCGTAGACAAACCCCCTGAAAAAAACCACACACCTGCCTTTCCCGTTGAATATCCGTAGCTTAATGCTGGCATGGAATGTCATCAATGTGCCTTCTACCGAAAACCGCGCAGGACTCAAAAAACTCTATGACGACTCTTGTGCAGGTTGCCATATGCAAAAAGGTGACAGTGCATACGGCGCTGGCTACTATCCACCGCTGGCCAACAACAGTAAAATGCAATCGAAATACTATATCATTAGGGTGTTAATAAATGGTCTGCGCGGGATGCCATCGTTCCATAGCATGATGAATGATGCGCAAATAGCAGCCGTTACACAGTACGTACATAGCGATTTGAACAATTTCACTGACACGGTCACTACTGCTAATGTTGCGCAATTACAATTACGCCATGACTTTCCACCAGGGTCAGACCCGAGTGAATAGATGAGACTCGCTATCTTATAAAGCACATTGACCGATAAAATAAGAGCAACCTCTTAACATAGCTGCTCTTTTGATGAGGTATCCAAGCGCTTACGTAGCATTTTAGATACGCTTTGGCGGTACAGAATAGGTGCCGACGACATGAGCCACGACATCGTCTGAGCCTTCTGAATATAGAGATACCTCGCCCACTATTAAGGCTCGCCCTACTTTGAGTAAGGTGCATTCAGCGATAATACGTGCATCTGCTGATGGTTTACGCAAAAAATTGATAGTCAGACTCGTCGTCACTGTCAATGGCACGATACCGATTTTCCCGAGTATCGCAACATAGATGGCGACGTCAGCGACGGCCATCATGACAGGTCCTGACACTGTGCCACCAGGACGTAGCTCATCGATGCCAATCTCGTGTGATAAAGTCGCACCATTTTCACTGACTGCTTCGACGATACATTTGGTTTGTGGAAACTCTAACGCCATAAAGGCGCTGATTTCTTCTTTGGTTGCAGACATAACGCTTCCTTGAATTAAATTAAACTTTCCTTGTTATTTATTACTTCACTGAATACATTCCTTTAATGTATTACTGGCGTACCTTCTGTACTAAAGGCAAATCCTTTATTACTAAAATTCCCAATCATGACCGCTTCGATAACTGGTCTGACGGTTTCATCGACACCTTCGACCTCGATAATGAAGTTAGCACCCGACCCGCCTTTATCTTCTTCTTTTTCGACGATGTAGTTTAGCGTGGCCATCGCTGATAGCTCAATGGGTTTGCTTAGATACGACTTTACCAGTGCCCCATCCGTATCATAATAATCAATTTTATTAATATACAGTGATTTTTTCAGCGTGGTATTGCGCACACTCAGCGTCGCTGACAATAGTACTTTGCGATTGTCTCTATCAGTATAGATATCAGAATAAATCGGTACATAAAAGGTTTCTTTATAACTGAACTGACTGCGATCTACATCGGATGTCACCTCTAACGCTTCAATCGGATCTTGTTGGTGCTCGGACAGAAGAACATTCGGATCTTGCGCAGACGGATCACAGCCTGACAGCAACACGATAACAGCGACCAATAGAACGGATATACTGCGCTTATTCATAAACTTCCCCTGTCCCTTTTCATGTCACTGCGATTGCAAGCTGTTATTTGATTTTCACACCCACGCTACGTAAGAAATGGTTGATGTGTTTGTTTGCGCCATAAATGACCAATACATCACGGTCTTGCAATATTTGTTCAGGCGTGGCCAGACCTTGCACGCTAGGTTTGGTCTGGGTACGACCAAAGCTGTCTTCATAATACTCATAGCGCAAGGTACTAAGCAATCGGATATTGAATTTTTGCTCCAACCGCAACTCCTCAACCGTCTTGCCGATCAACACATTTGGAATCTTGATTTCTACCATACTAAAGTTATCGCTTAACTCAAACGAATCAACAAAATGGCTTAGTGACAGTCGTTTGGCCCAGCGATTGGCTGCTTCTTTTTCAGGGTAAATAATGTCATCGACACCAATGGCCTGCAAAACTTTTTTATGCAGTGGATTGATGCTACGGCTGATCAAACGTTTTGCTTTTAGGGTTTTAAACAGCGCCGTTGCCATCACGTTGGCGCCTTGATCCTCCCCAATAGCAACAATGACGGTATCGGTATCGACAATCGGTAATCCGCTCACGGTATACTCATCCGTGGCATCCATACAGAGCGTATGAGAGATGACCTCCTTATAGGCTTCTACTCGTTGCATGCTGCTGTCAATGGCAATCACTTCGTGACCTTGGCGGGTCAATGCTGCTCCCAGTGACGCACCAAAATTCCCCAACCCTACGATGATATATTTCATAACCTTAATGACCTTTTTTAGTATCTTTTACTCTAAGTTTCCCTGTTTTTGCACATAAAACCGTCTATTTATCACAAGTTAGTTAATCGTGATTTCCTCAGTCGGATAGCGATAATTGCGTTGGCGCATGTTTTTGAGTAGCGCAATAAATATCGTCAGCATACTGACCCGTCCAACAAACATGATGACCGACACCACCACTTTACTAAAATCCGATAAGTCTGCTGTCAGGTTTAAACTTAGCCCCACCGTGCTATAAGCTGAGAAACATTCAAATACCACTTTGATCAAATCAAGCTCTGGCTGATCATAACTAATCAGCGTCACACCCGTACCGATGACCAATAATGACAACCACATAATAGAGAACGCGCGGCGGACTGAAATCTCCGCAATCTGACGCTTGAAGACTTCTATCTTTGTTTGCCCACGGGCTAGACTCAGTGTATTTAATAGCGCAATCGCAAAGGTACTGGTCTTGATACCACCACCCGTTGAGTTGGGCGACGCCCCAATCCACATCAAAAATATCGTTAGCATGACCGTTGGAAAAGTCAGCTCACCCATATCAATGACATTGAACCCTGCGGTTCGCGGCGTGGCAGCCGTAAAAAACCCTGTGATAAGCTTGTCAAAGAAACCGGTATGGTCAGCGAGTACATTGTTGTATTCAAATACCATCACCCCAACCAGACCAGTCAACAATAACGCCCCAGTCGTAATCAAGGTAATACGGCTGTTGATATTCAGCAACCAAGGCTGATAAATATGGTGCCGGTCATTGCGATATATCAGTCGCTCAGCGCGATGACGCAAATACCGCAGCACATTGACCACAATGGTGAAGCCCATACCGCCAAAGATAAAGGTCATCGCAATGATAAGCTGCAATGGATAATTAAAACGTAGCGAATCGTCATACATGCCAGCACTAAAGGTAGAAAACCCAGCATTACAAAAAGCGGATATCGCATGAAAGACCGAAAAAAACAATTGCTCAGACCAGTTCATATCAGGCATATCATAAATGCTGATATAAATGAGTGCCGCCGCCACCGCCTCAACGGCGAATGTCACATATAAAATAGACTTAAGTGTCGACACCACATCACCCATGCCGCGCATATAAGACATCTCGCTAATACTCGCTTGCGTCTCGTAGCTGACGCCGCCCTTAAAGAAGTAACTAAAATAGGTCACGAACGTCAAAATACCTAGGCCGCCGATTTGTATCAGTCCCATAATAATGACTTGGCCAAACGTCGTAAAATAGGTTGCCGTATCCACGACAATAAGCCCAGTCACACAAACGGCACTAGTCGCGGTAAAGAGCGCATCAATAAAGGACAGCGGCTGCGTTGTCGCATTGGGCATCATTAGGAGCAAAGCACCAACCAGCACAACGGCTAAGAAACTTAAAATAAAAAACTGTGCAGGATGCAAAAAGGTGCGATTGAGATTGAAATTATGATCAGAGAGTTCACGGATAAAGGTGACAAACACGGCGATTTTTATCGCGACAAAACCATCAACGGCGGCGTCCAAGCCAGAACGCACCAAATCAGTGAAATGCGCGGTAAGTAAAATGACAATCGCGATACTGGTAAAAGCATCAAAAATAGCAACTTTATTGAGCGTTCGCGGTTTGTTTGTGTAGAGATAACGGCCAACCGTCACCACAAAGCTGAGCAAAATAACGACCAAGTAAAAAATATGAAACACTTGTTGCAGCCAAATGGGCAACGTAAAGCCACTATCCAATAAGACAATAGCTACCGCGATGACACTAATCAGAATCGTAACATTATTCAATAATCGATAACGTGCGGCTGCATTCATAGCTTGAACCCATGACAACAATAACCACGATACTTATACTCCTTTTTTGCCCTATTCACAAAAACTGATTTGAGAGAATCGTAACCAATTATTGAATCAATATAGATCCTAAGAGTCATTCAGATGAGATATCAAATACTTGCAAGATCATACAATACTGACTGACGTACTGACTCCTTTTTCCCACTTGCTAAGCCCCCACTTGCTAAGCTGTCTCTCATTCTTCTTTTGTTATTATTATCGCCATTTTTACGCCGCCCCATGTCACCAGCACCACGCCGATAGCTATCAAAGATGCCCCCAAAAACAACCCCTCAGGTGGACGCTCTCCCTGCAAAAATATCGCAATCGGTACACCAACGACAGCCCCAACCGCCCCTAGCAAACTGAGCAATACAGGCCCACCTGTTTTTTGCAAAAGAAATAATAAGAAAAACTGACCAGCAAACACCCACGCTTGTACGACTATCAATCCTAGCAGCAGCCAAGCATCCAAAGATATCGCGACAGAAAAATCAGAGAACGCACTAAACAAACCTAACAACAGCGCCGCCGCAACTAGCATGCCGGGTGCAATCGCACTAGATGAAGCATTGTCAGGCCAGCGTAATGTCCGATAGATATTACCAATGGCGAGTAGCACTGGCCCGCACAGCGCGATTAAAATCCAGAAGACACTAGATTCTGGTGCAGAAAGCTTATGAATAGCCAACACCCCTGCGCCAAGAAGCGCCGCCACTACGCCAAGCGCACGAATGAGATAAAAACGCTCCATACGTAGCAGCAGTGCGCCAAGATACGTTAGCAGTGGGGGTAAGGAAATAATGAGGGCAACAAACCCTGCCCCAACATGAGGAATGGCCGAAAAGAGCAGTAAATTGGCAGCCGCCACGCTAACAAAGGCGGCAACAAAATAATACTCGATACTACGGGCACTAATAGGCGGTATCTCTTGTTTGATAAGAGCAACGATTAGTAAAATAATGGCCGCGCCAGTGATCGACCAAAACAAAAACGCGAGTGGTGTTAGACCGATATTGACAGCATATTTTGCCAAGTTGGTCGAGATACCAGTAAGCGCACCCCCTGCTAATAGGCAAGCAACAGGCACTATCCACGTGTTTTTGTGAGTATTTTTATTGAGTAAGTCATTCATCCATTATCCTATTGGACAAGGTCGATCATTCAGTCACCAGTTTCGCAAGCAGCTCATCTATCTCAACCTTAAATTCTTTGTCTTCGATTTTGTTGGCTGCAACTTTGGCATTTTGTAGATGTTGGCGCTTAGAGTGACTAAACTTATTATTTTTAACATCGAATCGCCTAAAAAATAGTCGCTGTCAGTGCCATGGTCGAATATTCAACACGCCCTAGTATTGATCATTTTTTTCTCTATTTTTCGTGAGATAACAAAAAAATTGTGTCTCAATTTATGATTTGGCAGTTAAATTTTTAGTAGAGGCAAGCTTAGCACGGTTAGCGATAACGTTGAGCGTTTTCAGACGGTGGCAAAGAGATGTTTTGACTTTATATTGCTGTCCAATCATTGCTCTTGCCAGTGCAACCATAAACGCATATCTAATTCGAGCTGATGATACTCAGGTTCCATATGACAACACAGTTGATAAAACGCCTTGTTATGATCATGTTCTTTAAAATGCGCCAGCTCATGTACCACAATCATCCGTAAAAACTCTGGCGGTGCGTCTTTGAATAGACTGGCAACCGTGATACTGTTATGGGATTTAAGCTTGCTGCCTTGCACGCGAGACTGGGTAGTATGGATACCTAGCGCATGCTTTAGTACCTTTAACTTACTGCTATAGCTGACGCTTGATAGCGGGCCAATCTTGCGCATGTATTGGTTTTTTATCTCATTGACATAGTGATAAAGCGCCTTATCACTTTGCACTTGGTGCTGGGTGGGATATTTTTTATCCAAATACTCACCCATCCGACCGTCGCTTATCATTTGCGCCGCTTGCGTTTGAATCTGCTCTGAGTAATGCGCTATGTATTTTAATCTGCTCACAACGATATCCTTTGTCTATGTGTTAAAAGCTGTCCGCTTGTTTGATGGATTTTACCTTATATTGGCTATATGTTATCTCAGGCTTGTTCTACTTCCCATTTACCTTATTTGCCACAAAAAACCCCATAAGCGGTAGTCAACTTATGGGGTCATTGCTTATAACACTTTCTTATAAAGACGGTCACTTATCGGCTATCGTACATATAGATTGATAGCGCGATATAGCACGATAATCTAGACCATTAACGCTCTAAATGTAGATACTGCAAATGGCGCTCATACTGATGCAGAATATCGACCAGCACTTGCTCTTTGGTGTAGCCCACCAAGTCGTACTCCTGCGAGCCATCGCTTAAAAACACCTCAGCACGGTAGTAAAACTCAGCATGCTTGGTTGAGGTGTTTAAGGTAAAGTTTGGACGTTCAGCTTTGATCAAGTTAACTTCATAAACAAAGTCATCTTCATCACCATGACCGACGCGCAGTTTTAGACCGTCGACCTGAGCACTGTCTTGGCCCATGCCTGCATCGATATCTTCACCGATACTGGCAAGATTATGCGCATCTAAAGAGGTTTTGAGACCACCTGCTTTGAACTCTTTTTCGACCTCAGTCATCGCTGGCATCACCACCGTTTTTAAGAACTTTTCGACTTGCGCGTGACCTGGGAAGCTCACAATACGCTGCAAACGTGCTCTCCAGCTCTTACCGCTGTCGAGCACATTGGCAGTACCAATCGTGCTGGCTTTGCGCTTATTGCCCTCTTCTTTCAGTGACTTCCACATGGACATCATGTAGAGCACCAGAATCAAAGAGAACGGCAAACCTGCAATCACAGAGACCGATTGTAATGAGGCAAAACCGCCCGCAAACAATAATCCTAGTGTGATAAGACCTGTTGCCACCGCCCAAAACAAACGCAACCAAACCGGTGCATCCGTGTCATTAGTCATGCCTTTTGAGCTCAGATTGGCAAGTACCAACGCGCCTGAGTCCGCAGAGGTGACAAAGAACACCAGACCAATGATCACACCTGCAAATGAAAGCACTTCGCTATAGGGGAAATATTCAAATAGCGCAAACATGCCCATGGCGGCATCATTGACGGCAGTTTCACCAAGCGCCGTTGCGCCATTGGCAACCAGATCTATCGCAGTGTTACCAAAGATAGAGAACCATGCAAAAATAAAGCCCAATGGAATGAACATCACGCCAAAGACAAATTCACGTAGCGTACGGCCACGGCTGATACGCGCGATAAACAGACCAACAAACGGTGCCCAAGCCACCCACCATGCCCAGAAAAATATCGTCCAACCTGATTTCCAGTCGGCACCGGCAGTACCGTCATAGGCATAAACATCAAAGGTTTTATAGATAATGGTTTGGAAATATTGACCAATATTTTGCGTAAAGGTGTTTAATAAATAGACGGTATTACCCATCACGAGGATGGCAAGCAATAGCAATATTGACGACAACATATTGAATTCAGACAGACGACGTACGCCTTTTTCAACACCTGTCATCGCAGAGACAGCGGCAGCGACGACCACACCGACAATGATCAGCGCCTGAACCATCTTGCTAGATTCAATACCAAAGACATGGGTCAAGCCAGCATTGGCTTGTAGCACCCCAATACCTAGGCTCGTCGCAATACCCATCAACGTACAGACAACACCGAAAGTATCAATCCCATCACCTAGCCAGCCTTTGATCAAGCGTTCACCAAATATTGGCGTGAGCGGTGAGCGTAGCGCAAGTGGCATGTTTTTGCGGTAAGCAAAGTAAGCCAGTGCCATACCAATCAGCGCATAAATACCCCAGCCATGCAGACCCCAATGCAAAAAAGTCTGAGCAAGCGCTTGACGCATGGCCTCGGCGCTCGCAGGCTCTAGGCCAGTATGCGGCGTTAAATAATGCATCAATGGCTCTGATGCCCCAAAAAATAGCAGATCAATACCAATACCCGCTGAAAACAGCATGGCCGCCCACGCTAAAAACGGAAACTGCGCTTTTTCGTGGTCTTGACCCAGCTTAATATCGCCATATTTAGAAAAACCAACGAACAAAGCAAAAATACTATAAGCAGCAACCACCAACATATAGTACCAGCCAAACTTGTCTGATACCCACGCCATACTTGCACCAAGTAAGGTCTCACTATAATCTGGAAAAGCAATGGTCCAGATGATCAATAAAATAGAAATAATAGCCGAACCTAAAAACACAGTTTTGTTTAGGCTCAACGGTTTCGTCACCTCTTTTGATGGCGAACTGTACATAAAAGACCTCAAATAAGTAAATTAAACAGTGTCCGATATTGCTTTGTCCGGCATAGTATTATGACTTTTGACCACATAACGTATACTTAACCGCATGACGCACAAAGCAGTACCAATGAATAAAAGCGAATAAAATGATAAATAGCACCCATATATGACATACATTGCGCTCATATATTGACGCTGATAAAAAAGGCCTTTACGTTGAAAGGCCATTATTTTGGAGTTATCTGATATCGTTCTTTATTTAGCAGCATATTTTATGCTGACTTGTCATTTACACCGTTGAGAGATAATCGCGCATTGGCTCAGCGCGTAGCGGCGCTCCATTGGCCACATAATAATCTGCCGTAGAGCGCGGCAATTGTACGCCTTTCATTTTATCAACGATTTTTTCGGCCAGCATGATGGTGGTGGCGTTGAGATTACCACTAATGATATTTGGCATGATAGATGCATCGACGACTCGCAAGCCATCAATACCATGTACCAGCCCTTGACCATTGACGACCGAATCATTATCTTCGCCCATCGCACAGGTACATGAGGGATGGTAAGCCGTCTCGCCATGCTCGCGCACATAGTCATCTAGCTGCTGATCGGTCACCAAGTCTTCGGTGGGTGAGATGGCAGCACCGCGATAAGGGTCCAGCGCAGGTTGATGCATAATCTCACGAGTGATACGCATCGCCGCGCGGAACTCCTGCCAATCTTGCTCATGTGACATATAGTTAAATAAAATACTTGGATGCGCACTGGGGTCTTTTGAGGTCAGCTTGACGCGACCACGACTTGGCGAACGCAATGAACCGACGTGGGCTTGAAAACTGTGCGAATCACTGGCACTACGGCCATCGTAACGCACGGCAAGCGGCAAGAAATGATACTGAATATTTGGGTGGGTGAATGTCTCATCCGTACGGATAAAACCGCCACCTTCAAACTGGTTGGAGGCCCCAAGGCCTGTGCCATTGAACAACCACTCAGCTCCAATAGCAGGTTTATTCCACCACTTATTGGCAGGCGCAATCGACACTGGCAGCTTACATTCGTACTGCATATACAGCTCTAAATGATCCTGCAAGTTATTGCCCACACCCGGTAAATCTAGTATTTCTGTCACGCCAGCGTCTTTTAGCCACTGACCAGGGCCGATACCTGAGCGCTGCAATAATTGCGGCGAAGCGATAGCACCTGATGAGACGATCACTTCACGAGCGGCATAGAATTTTTTGCTTTGACCTTGATGCTCAACTTTAACACCGATCGCACGCTTACCATCAAATAAGATCACATCGGTGAGTGCCCCTGTCAAAATCGTGATATTGTCACGTGGCTTGGCACGATCTAGATAGCCTCGAGCCGTAGATGCGCGGCGACCATTAGGCGTCACAAAACGATCCATCGGACCAAAACCTTCTTGCTGATAGCCGTTCAAATCTTCGGTACGCGGATAGCCTGCTTGTACCCCAGCTTCAATCATGGCTTGAAACAGCGGATTCACCCCTGGTTTTGAGGTGGTCATCTCGACAGGACCACCGACGCCATGATAGTCGTTTTCGCCAACATCGCGGTTTTCTGACTTTTTAAAGTACGGCAAGCAGTCGAGATACGTCCAGTCTTCTAAGCCTTTTATCTTTGCCCAGTCGTCAAAATCGAGCGCATTGCCACGTATATAGCACATACCGTTGATAAGCGATGAACCGCCCAGCCCTTTACCGCGACCACAGTCCATGACACGGTTGTTCATATATGGCTCAGGATCTGTCTTGTAGCCCCAGTTATAGGTCGTTCCTTGCAGCGGCATTGCAAGCGCCGCTGGCATTTGGGTACGAAAATCCAATCGATAGTCTGGACGACCAGCTTCTAGTAGCAATACTTTTATATTGGCGTCTTCGGTCAGACGCGTGGCCAGCACATTACCTGCTGACCCTGCACCAACAATAATATAATCGTACTCAGGGGTGGTTGATGTCATAACATGCTCCATAATATGGAAAAATATAAATCACTTGGTAGCAGCAAGGTCAAATGCACAGCGTTATCAGGCCCAAACTGCGCTCACTTTCTCAATACCACTCGTTAAAAGACCGATTCAAACGCACCCAACTCTACTTGGATAGATTTGGTCTGAGTATAATGCTCAAGCGCCTCGATACCATTTTCACGGCCAACGCCTGAGTGCTTGTAGCCACCCACTGGCATCTGTGCCGCTGACTCACCCCACGTGTTCAACCAGCAAATACCCGCTTCGATCTGAGCAATGACGCGATGCGCACGCTTTAAATCAGTCGTCACCAATCCAGCTGCTAAGCCATAATCGGTGTCATTGGCGCGGCGGATGACTTCTTCTTCGCTCTCATAAGTCAATATTGACATGACTGGACCAAAGATTTCCTCACGGACGATGGTCATATCATCGCTACAATCTGTAAATACGGTCGGCTCAACAAAAGCACCATTAGCCAATGCGTCTGTTGTGACGCGTGCGCCGCCCGTTAGCAGACGCGCGCCACTCTCTTTCCCTTGCTCGATATAGCCAAGTACGCGCTCCATATGCGGGAAGCTGACCAATGGACCCATGTTGATGTTCTCGTCCATTGGATCACCCAGTTTGATACGATTAACACGCGTTAAGATGGCTTGCTCAAACTTGGCTTGTAGCGCTTTTGGGACAAATACTCTCGTGCCGTTGGTACATACCTGACCGGTACTATAAAAATTCGCCATCATAGCGATATCAGCCGCGGTATCGATATCAGCATCATCAAATATGATCAATGGTGACTTACCGCCAAGCTCTAAGGTCACATCTTTTAGCGATGAGCTTGCCGCGCTCGACATGACCTTTTTACCCGTCGGCACACCACCAGTGAATGATACCTTGGCGATATCTGGATGATTGGTCAGTGCTTGGCCTACTTCGTAGTTGCCTTGCACGACATTGAACACACCATCTGGTAGTCCCGCTTCTGTCAGGATTTCTGCCAGTTTTAAGGCGGTCAACGGCGTGACTTCTGATGGTTTAAAGATCATCGCATTACCAGCAGCCAATGCAGGCGCGGCTTTCCACATCGCAATCTGAATCGGATAGTTCCATGCGCCAATACCTGCGACCACACCCAGCGGCTCGCGGCGAGTATAGACAAAGCTCGTGTCACGCAGTGGAATCTGACGACCTTCAATCATGGGCGCAAGTCCTGCATAGTACTCAACCACATCAGCACCCGTGACGATATCGACATACTTTGTCTCAGAGTAGGCTTTGCCCGTGTCTTTGGTCTCAAGTAATGCGAGCACATCGTTGCGCGAGCGTAATATCTCAACAGCTTTTGAGAGAATACGACCACGCTCAACGGTGGTCATCGCCGCCCAGATTTTTTGACCTTTATGAGCCGCTTTGACCGCATCATCAATCTGCTCATTGGTGGTTTGCTGAATGGTTGCCAGCACTTCACCTGTCGCTGGATTGATGTCTTCAAAAGTGGCGAGCGTGTCATCGACCGCTAAGTAGCGACCATTAATATAGGCAGTTTGCACTTGTTCTAAATCGATAATGTCTGTCAAATTGTTGATATCTGTCATAAATACTCCTTGAGAGGATTGATAAAAGCGGCAACAAAACGCCGTTTTACCAAATCATATCGTCATTGTTAAAATTCTAAAGTTGGATGGTTAGCAATCCGGATATTTATTGACCCGAACGATTGTCAAAGTCAGGTTGCGTCATTTTTATCAATCGATCATGTAGCGATTTTTTATCTGATATGTTGATACCTGAAAAGTCGGAGAGCCAAATTCCATCAGCGACCAGACGAGCCATACATAGGGTTTCAGTATCGTCAGTGGCGGCATGTTTTTCTAACTGCGTGTTGGCCCATTTGGCCCACAGCTCACGTAGCTCACTATCACCTAGCATCAATACATATAAGGTGGCTTGATTGTCGTATTCTTCTTGCGCTTTTTCGCCCAGACTGATGGTGGCATCGATATAAGCACGGGTAAAAGCGCCATGACTCACAGGATCTTTTGCCATAGCGGCCTCAACTTCTGCCTCAAATTTCGCCATAGCATCATCAAACACTTCAAGCACAAGGGCATTTTTTGTTGCAAAATGATGCATCACACCGCCCTTTGTCACGCCTGCCGCATCAGCGACTGCCTGAAACGTTACTTTAGATAGCCCTTGCTCAAGCGTGATCCGTGCTGCTTGATCGAGCAGAGCACGGCGAACCACTTCTGGCTGTTTTTTACGCTTATAAGGATTTTCTATTTCTACACTCATATCAATGCACCACAGAATTAGACAATAAATTCATTACAACGACACCGCCAACGATCATGGCAATGCCAACCACTGCTGCCGTATCAAGGGTTTGCTTAAATAGCACCAAACCTGCAAGCGATGTGAGCACAATGCCCAACCCGCCCCATAACGCATAAGCAATGCCTAGCGGTATCACCTTGAGTGTCTGTGCCAATAAATAAAATGAGAGCGCATACAGCGCCCCCATCATCAGCGTCGGCCCTAAACGGGTAAACTGCTCTGATTTCACCAAAAATGTCGTCCCTACCACCTCACATATAATGGCAATGGTTAGGCAACCGTAGGCAATCGTCGTAGAACTCATCTTTTGCGCACCGCCTTTATTTAAGCAACTGCTAATAAAACATAGCAAAGAAACCAAATGGTCGGTATTTTATAGAGTTCTGTTACCAATGTGAAGGGCTGTCTTGCAACTTTATTGTGACAAAGCATGTCGTAATGGCTTTTATTTCAAGATAGAACTGTTTTTATTACCTGCTTTGTCTTACGATCTAAATACTCGCGTGCGCTTTTTGCGCATTCTTCTACGTAACGTCTTTTATTTTTATAAGCGTACGTATCATTGTGAGCAAATCGGCCTATTTACGCCCCTATTGAACGAGCAGAGGCTCTGAAACGTCCTATCTGATAAGGGATAAACGCCTATTTATAATAATTGCGATAATATTTATAATTTATCTCAGAATAAGGTTGACAGCCTTTAACGACTTGGCTAAAATGTGCCCCACATAACGCGAACAAGCCAAGTAATGACTGTTTTATAAAGCTTGAAACACTTGCAGTTATGACAGCTTATTCTCCAATAGCTCAGTTGGTAGAGCAACGGACTGTTAATCCGTGTGTCCCTGGTTCGAGCCCAGGTTGGAGAGCCATATACTAAAAACCTTCATCACTATTTGATGAAGGTTTTTTTATTGTTGCCGTTTTCATATTGACTGATCATAATATTCGCATGGCAGCGGTGTTCTTTTTGGCATTTTTGTTGTATGGTAAGATTAGTTTTGATTGGGTTCGTTTTGTTTGAGTGTTTTACCCCTACTCACTAAAAATAATGGTTTATTATGATACCTGCACGTGTAAAAAATAAGTTCTCTGATCATCCGCAAAAAATCATGCGCCCGATCAGTATTCGGTTGTCTGAAGAAATGATTGCCCTATTAGAAACAACCAGCTCAGAATTGGGTTTTAAGCGCATTCAAGGGCTTATCCGTCTTTATATTCGTCAAGGACTCGATCGTGACCATCAAGATTATACGCTCGCTCATGACGAAGTATTTATTGAGACGTTACGTAAGCGCGGTGTGAGCCAGCGCATCATCGATGAGGCAATCGTTGTGACCCATAACAACAATATCTCTCACTCTTTATCTGAATTGCAAGACAGCGATCAATAATATCCTTCATCAGTCGTATTAATCATAACGATCTGGCTGAGATTGACTGAGACTCTAAAACGTTGTCACTATTTTTATCAAAAAGACCAAGTCTGCTCACGCAAGCTTGGTCTTTTTTGTGGCTATTATAAAGGTGAGATTACAATTTATAGATTAACCTTGCTCTCTGAACTCTTTTTTGCCTCATACCGACACGCATGTACTCTTTGACCTTATCGTACGTTTGCGACTGTGGTTAGCGATAACTAAACAAAACCTGTTCCCAAACACGGTATATTAAGAAAATAGTCGCAATGATTGGGGTGCATCCTCAATTTCAATATGAGGATGAAAATGTATAAGGAGAGGTACGATGATGGGGTTACAGCAGCATTTTTATAAAACGTTGTGTCTGACTATGGCAGTCGCCATGCTAGCGATAGCACCGGGTTGCTCGTCACCACAAACGGATCCAGACCAAAAAACCATACCGACTGACTCTGATCAATGGCAAAAAAAACTGGGACAGACTTTTGAGCAATTACCTGCCGACGATCAGCAGCTACTCAGTCGATATATGCTACGCATGAAGCTTAGCGATGCGTATGAATCGGGCGCCATGCCGCGTACCACTATCAAGCAGGCCCTCATACAACAGCGTGAGTACGAGCGGCTGCATCCTAATAATCCAACAGGCAAGAAAAGTCCTATTGTGACAGGTCAAACAGCAAATGCGACGGCACAGACGTATCCTGTCGCTCTCCTACCGATTAAGACCAGTGATAGCGATAGCTTAAACCAAGTCAAAATGCAGTTTATGCTATCCAACCATGGAGACGTTGCAATACAAAGTTTTAAAGGCACACTAACGATGAAAGACGCCAACCTGAAACAAGGCAAAGACTTCAATGTTCCTCTCATACAATTTGATCCAGCCATCGAGCCAGAACAATCTGGCAAGATCATTATCGAGAGTAGTATTGAAGACATCAATGTCATGCGTGCCATTAAAAACACGAAGGATATGACGATCGAGATTAAAGAAGGCACACTTATATTGGCAGATGATCAAAGCATTGAGTTTGGCAATTCATTAGCTAAATAGTGGGACTGCGCATCATTTGATGTGAGTTAGTACTTTATATTGCACTAGATAAGTAGTGGGACTAGATGGGATGAGTTGGGTTGAAGTGGGATAGAAGCTATTAGTTATGGGGCATTCAGTCGCAGCTGGCTAGGTTTTATCTGATGATCTCAATTGAGAGCGTTTATAAGTTATTCTGCACTAAATAGGTGGTGCGAATTGAGTTGCGATGATAATTGTAAGTTATTCTGCACTAAATGGGCACTACGACAATATAGTATAGACTTACCTATTAGGATTATTGTGTATCTACACTATATTGCGTTATTGCTTTGAGTGATTATCTATTTAAGAAGGCTATGGCGAGGTCTAACAGTTCAGCGGCATTGGCAGTATTGCAGTTTATACTCACCGTTTTACCCGTCGCATCAGTCAAGGTAACACTGGTAGATGGGTTGGGATGGACATGGTTGCTTAATAACGCGGCTATGTCCTTTTTTTGTGCCTGTAGATCCCTTGTATCACCCTGCTGGCTTGGCTTTGGGAATGCTAAAGTCTTCATATATTCCTGCTCCTTATCGTTGATGGCAGGGCTATCTTACGCGCTAGCATGACTATCGACAATAGTATTTTAAAACCAAAGCGACAATGTATGTCGCGCTATACAGCAAGCTTTAGCATGGCGGTAATGGTACTACCTGCCTCTGGGCTTTTACACAGTAAATCGTAAATACTGACGACCAATTCGGCCTTTTTGTCGCTGTCCATGCGCTTATCATAATTCGTCAAATAGTTATCTACGATGGTCAGGGCTTCTATCATTATTGCCATATCAATATTACCAGCGTCTGCTGTTTCTTTAATCTGCTCTCTCTCCTTCTCTGTACTTACCTGCTGCTCTGCGACACTGTACGGCTCACCAATCCCTTTATGTAACCAGTCGACGTTCACACCTGTGGCGTCGGCTATTTTTTTGGCTGTACCTTTATGAATACTGGTACTGCCTTTTGTCCAAATGCTGTGAAAAGTGGATTTGCTTATATCTACACGATTAGCAAATGAGAAAGGATACTGTTTTTCATCTTCAGTCATTAACTGGTAAAGCCGTTTTTTGAGTGGTGTATCCAGTTCCATATTATTTTCGGTCAATTCGGAACTCATGCCAGGCTCTCCTATTTAGTGCCATATTTATAAGTGTTTGATATTAATAGTGAAAGTAAATTATTTTAAAAATAGTTCTATTTATTCATTATGAACTATTTACATAGAACTATTTATGAACTATTATGTTTACAAGTTAAGCCGCTTAACTCTAAATCTAACCATTAAAAAATAAATCAGCGGGGCTGATCGGAGTTATTACTATGCAACCTTATGCCTTTGATGCGTATCCATTGTTTGCCCAACTGGAGCGGCTGCCCGATGGTAGCTGGCATCCTGAAGATATCAAGGCCGCTATTCGTAAGCGCGGTGTGACGTTGGCCGAGCTATGCACGCAGATGGGTGTGCCAAAAAGTTCTGCTAGTAAAGCCTTAGCTGAGCCATTTACGCAAGGGGAGCTGGCTATTGCTCAATACCTTGATGTACCTGTGCAGCTGCTTTTCCCCACACGTTGGACATTGGGTCAAGAACGCGTTAGACCACGGTATGCCGCTAAATATACCACGGTTGCGGAGCTATTGTCATGAAAAATCAGTTCGCAATGACAGAAATTATGAACTACGAACTATCTGGCTTGCCAAAATCGCGGCGAGGCATGGATAAATATGCAGAAAAAAATGGCTGGCAGTACGTAGAAGTTCCTAGCTCAGGTCGTGGCGGTGTACGCCGTGAGTATGTTTTACCTGAGGCTTTATTTGAAGAGGTGAAACTACAAGCGTTAGCGACACTAGCTCACGATGCGGATATTAGCGATGTGGCTCAAACCTCATCTACTGAATTGGCGACCACTAATAATAACGTCGTTGCTAGCGCGGCAGTGCTTGCCGACTGGCAACGGGATTGTGCTATTGCTCGCATTGCTGTGGTGCGCTATGTACTAAAAGCCGCTGAGCTGACGGGTAAAACCAAAGCCATAGAGGCGTTTGCAAAAGCCAGTAAAGAGAAGCGTTTAGACGAGACGCTTATCGCCACTATTAAACGTGCCAATTCTAAAAGTGGGGCTAAAAGCGGCGTTAAAGAGGGTCGCGGTAATGTGAGTCGTCGTACCTTGTTTGATTGGGTAAAAGCGTTTGAGACTAGCGAGGCGGATGCCAATGCCAGCGCTGTCGCATTACTAGCGCCAAAAGCCCGCACGACTGAAATACCGCCGTGGGCTGGGATACTGCTAAAACTGTGGAGCGACCCTGCTAAGCCTGAGCTTGCCGAAGTCATGCGCCGTATTGAAACGGCTTACGCTGATAGTGATGTCGAGATGCCAAGCTACCATCAGGCACGATACTTTTTAGAAACACATATCGGTAATGTCGAGCGTGAGCGCGGGCGTATGGGTAGTCGTGAGATTAAGAATATCAAGCCGTTTGTGCGCCGTGACGCCAGTGTGTTGCTGCCCACCGATGTGTATACCGCTGATGGCCATACGTTCGATGCTGAGGTGGCACACCCTGATACTGGCAAGCCGTTTCGCCCTGAGATCACCACTGTATTGGATGTACATACTCGTATGGTGGTGGGCTATAGCATTGATTTGGCAGAATCTGGCCTTGCCGTACTGGACGCGATATCCAGCGCAGCAAGTGATTACGGTATACCTGCCATATTCTATGTGGACAACGGATCAGGCTATAAAAATACGATGATGAAAGATGAGTCAACGGGTCTGATGACACGTATGGGTGTCGAGGTTAAACACTCTATCGCCTATAACTCACAAGCACGCGGGACTATCGAGCGTGTGCATCAAACAATTTGGATACGGCTTGCCAAAAAACTGCCTACTTATATAGGTGACGATATGGACAGCCAAGCTAAGCAAGCGGTGTTTAAGAAAACACGCAAAGATATTAAGACGTTTGGTGAGTCAAAAGCCTTAATCGGCTGGAATGAGTTTTTGCAAATCGCAAGTGATGCAGTCATGGCTTATAACAATGAGCCGCACACTGGTCTGCCCCGCCGCTACAACCAAACCACAGGACGCCGTGAGCACCTGACGCCACAAAAAATGTGGGATGAGCAAGTTGACGCTATGACCAAAGCTGGCACTGGGTTGGTTGTGGTATCAGATGCTGAGCGCGACGACTTGTATCGACCTTATGTACAGCGTAAATGTCTGCGCGGTGAGATCAATTTGTTTAGTAATAAGTACTTTAGTACGGACTTAACACAATATCACGGCGAGACCATGCTGGTCGGTTATGACATCCATGACGGCTCTAAGGTCTGGGTACGTGACCTCACCCATCGACTGATCTGTATCGCTGAGTTTGAGGCGAATAAGAAAGGCTACTTTGCTCAATCTGCGCTGGGCGATGCGAGAGAAAAACGTGCTCAAGGTCAAGTGAAACGGGCGAAAGTGCATGTTGATGCGGCGCTTGAAAATATGAGACCGCACCGCGTACTAGAGCATGTGCAAGATCAGATGATGCCAAGTGCTGATATTAAGCGGGCGCAAAACTTACTCAATGAGCGGTTGGCTAAAGATGCAGTCACAGTGGAGAGTCAAGCGACTGATATGACTGCTATGCAAGCCACGTTTGACAAGCTAAATAGCATAAATAATGACAATAAAGAACTAAGGACTTTCGCATCGCCGCAAGCGGTCGTCATCCCACAGCCTAAAAGCAATACGGATATGACACAAGATGAGAAGTTTGAGCGATGGCTGGGTCTGTATGAGCAAGTCAAAGCTGGCAATGAGCTGGACGCTGGCGACCAAGATTTTTATGAGCTGTACCCAGAGTCGAAAATATTTGGAATAAAAATGAAGGCGTATCAAGCCGCTCATGAGGAGCAGCACGGTACTAAAGTATTTTTTAAGTGGGGTTAGCTACTTAGGTAGCCCTAAAAAGGTGGCGGTAGTCACTGCGATGACTACCGCCTGATCAAGTACGCATACTCAATCATAGGAGATTAAATCATGCGTGAAGTAATGAACAATGTCAATACGCCTACGGCGGTGGGAGTGGCGCAAGTCACGAACGTGGCGGTGTGCTTTGAGGCAATAGAACGCATACAGAGCCGCCATCCAAGCTTGCCAGGAATCGGGGTTTTTTATGGTCGAAGCGGCGATGGTAAGTCCTCGGCTGCCAGCTATATCGCTAACAGACTCAATGCCTATTACGTGCAGGCGACTAGTATTGCGACGAAAAAGAGCTTCCTTGAGTCGGTGCTACGTGAGATGACCATCCCAGCTTACAAAACGGCTGCTGAGATGCTCGGTCAAATCGCGGAGGAGCTGGCAAAAAGTGGCCGCCCGTTAATCGTTGATGAAGCAGATCATCTGGTAAAAGGGAACAAAATCGAGATGATACGGGATATCTACGAGTCATCACAAGGGACGATACTGATCATCGGCGAGGAGATGCTACCCAAAAAACTTGAACGCTGGGAGCGTTTTCATGGTCGGGTACATAGCTGGGTGCCCGCGCAGCCTGCGACGGCGAATGATGCAGCACTACTGGCAAAAGTCTATGCGCCAAAAATCACTATTGAGGATCAAGTACTTAAGCAGTTGGTCGGTGCAGTACGTGGCTCAACACGCCGTACTTGCACAAACATTGAGATGCTAGGACAGCGCGCTCTGGAATGCGGTATGCGCTCTGTGACGATGGATGATCTCGAGCAGCTACTACCTAATGGCTTTATCACTGGTCAATCACCCAAACCACGTTCATTTTAGGAGATATTTTATGTGTTGTCGTTGTCAAAACTCACTCGAAAGTAACTGTCAAAACCATACGTGTCAAAACAGCCACTCTAAAAAAAGTAACTGTCAAAACGGTATGACTATCCATTCAAACCCACTACTCTCTGTCTCAAATCCGCGTCCTATCGTGCGCAGCGATTATGAACAACTATGGGACATGCTGCGCGCATCCACTGATGGTGTGACCATCCGTGATGTGCCACGCACGATACCTAGTATCAATTATGGTAAAGCTAAGGCATGGCTTGGTGCGTTAAACAGCGCAGGCTATGTCTCACGTGAGCAAATTAGCCTCACGCGCAATCTACCAACCTACCGCTATCAGCTAATACGTGATATCGGTCAAAAGCCACCACGTATTGACAGTAAAGGCGCACCAAAGCCACCCTCTGTCAATGAGGCCATCTGGCGTACCATCCGCATCCTAAGAACATTTAATGCTAATCAAATCATTGCTAGTGGTTCAACACCTGAGCTGGTACTGAATGTCGCCAGTGTGCGCCAGTACCTGCGTCATCTGCATAGCGCGGGGTATTTACAAGTACGCCAAGCGGGACAAGCCAAGCAACTGGCTATTTATCAGCTCATACATAATACGGGACCAAAAGCGCCTGAAATACAACGTGGCAAAAAAGTCTATGACGGTAATTTGGGGTTAGTCGTATACGACCCCGCCAAGCCATTACCGCCCTCACATGAAGCCGAAAAAAATAACTCTAAACACGCTAAAAAGGGAGCGAGTCATGTCTAATCAATCACTGTTTGATACCGTCAAAGCCGATGCCGTCGCGGCAGACAAAACCGCTGCTCACTATCTGACGCAAGCACGTCAACGCGCTGCTCTGACTCGTTTGCCGACTTTTGAGAAAACGACTACTGATGACATAGAGCAGTTGCGTAAAGCAGTTGGTAGCTTACACCGCCTTATATTGCTTGTCATGGTAATCCTACTCGCTATCGCAGTACTAGGAGGTGCGCTATGTCTACTATAAAGACTACAACCATTGATACCGCTGCTGACGCTCAAAATCCGCAAGACTGGAAACATTATCCAGTGACGGCTGCTAACTGGATCGATGCCTGTCACGAGGAAAAAGAAAAGCTCGGTATCTCGTACGCTGAAATTGCAAGGCGTATCAAATACGCGCGCCCTAGCCTGTCACTGGCACTCTCGGGCAACTATACGGGTAATACAAAGACTATCGCTGATGCGTATGTCACGTACCGCAAGCAGGTCGCGTGTCCTTATGCCGCTGAGACAGTCAGCCGCCAGTACTGCACGGAGCACGCTCTTGCTGATGCGCCGACGCATAACCCTGCGGCTCTGCGCCACTGGCGCGCTTGTCAAGGCTGCGCGTATAAGCCTGATAGTGAGAAAGGAGGACAGCCGTGAAGTCAGCTAATACTGAGGCAATCGCAAAAGAGCTACGCGAAATAGATTTGAGTGTTGATAGCTCAAATGATGTGCCACCAGATGACACCCTAAAACAGCAATATCAGAAAAATATGCTTGAGCGCTATCCAGACTTTGAAGCGCAAACGGCGTCTGATATTGCTGAGCTAAAACACGAGGTCAGCCGTCTTTCTGATATGAATAAGGTGATGGTGTGGCTGGTGTTAGGTCTGATAGTGATGCTAACAATTACTCAAACAAACTGATTAAAAAAGGACTAATGGTTATGACAAAAAATAAAAATAGTAAGACTTTAGGCGCTGTCATGGGTGGGCGCAGTGCAGATCAAATATCGCCAGACGAGGCCATGATTTTTGCGCTAGCGTCAAACATGATGGCAATTGCGCTTGCTGATGTACCTGATGCCAAAGAGCGTGTCATGCGCGCTCGACATC
This sequence comes from Psychrobacter sp. AntiMn-1, assembly GCF_001854065.1. Classification (NCBI taxonomy): domain Bacteria; kingdom Pseudomonadati; phylum Pseudomonadota; class Gammaproteobacteria; order Moraxellales; family Moraxellaceae; genus Psychrobacter; species Psychrobacter sp. AntiMn-1. The sequence goes on from NZ_CP012969.1 coordinate 1,207,712, forward strand.
AGCTACTACTTAGACAATCAAACATCACTATAGGTAAGAGACGACAAATAGAAGATGTGGAGAGCTATGTGCTCGATGCTATTAAGCACATGCAATCAAACGCTCCGACTGTTCACTAAATACAAGACAAATAATCAAAAGGAATCTAATTATGAGTAATCAAACCCAAACCATTACCGATTGTGTCGTACCTGAAGGCTATGTCCAAAACGCGAAAGGTCATCTAATCCCCATCGACAAAGTTAAACCCGTCGATAAATTGCGTGACGAAGTTGTCAAAGACATGATCGCTACTGCTTGCGATGTCCGTGCTGTCATGCGTACGGCTAAAAATAAGCTATTTGATAGCTTTAATGATTTTGTCGCACTGTCTGCTCAAGAGTATGACGTGCAGCTGGGCGGAAAAAAAGGTAATACGACTTTGATGAGCTACGACGGCAAATATAAAGTACAAGTCGCCGTCTCTGAAAATATTGTGTTTGATGAGCGTCTACAAGTAGCCAAAAAGCTGATTGATGAATGTCTCACAGATTGGACACAAGATAGCAACGCCAACATCAAAGCGCTGATTAATCAGGCGTTTCAGGTCGATAAAGAAGGTAAGGTTTCGACTGGCCGCGTGCTTGCTCTGCGTAGTCTAGATATCAACGATGCGAAATGGGATCGTGCGATGGATGCCATCAGTGACGCTATTCAAGTGACGGACACCAAAGAGTATATCCGCTTTTATGAGCGTGATGAAAAAGGCGCTTATCATCAAATCTCGCTTGATTTTAGTAATGTCTAGGAGGGCAAAGATTATGGGTAAGTTAAATAAAGAGCAGATTAAGACGTTGAGTAATAAGGAGTTTGTATTAGGTTGTCTCAAGCTTAAATGCGATGGCTACATCATCACTTTGCGAGACGGAATATACAAACGGAGAGTTAGAACAGAACTGTCGGTTAATGGATGGCTTAAGGGGGAATGGCTTATTGAGCCAGATGTACACCCTGAAAGTAAGTTTTATATGCCTTTTGTTCGATACGTGAAAAAAAGTCCACGCAGTAAGAAGAAAGAGAAAGTCGATCTAGGTATGCGTAGACCTGACTTTGCTAGTATCGGTCAAGCACTGCGTCATCTAAACAAAGTCTGTGACAATGTGAGTATAGTTGAAGAAGACTAGAGCACTTAGCCCAATGTATTAAAACCCGCTAATAGATGACTATTAGCGGGTTTTTTATTGCGTCTCATTGTTTAAACTGTGTTCTCAGTATGTGCAATAATACTAGTCAACTATTAGGGGATGCTTATGCAAGAGTTACTACAGTTACCACTACAAGTACAAGCCACGCTTGTTGCTGGTTATATAGGCTATGCCTTACTTAGGCGCGACCATAGGAAAACTGAAAAGCTAGTCGATGTGTGGATGCTTATACTAGTACTGGGTCTGCCAACTGCTCTAACAATTCAGCTATGGGATTCACCATACGCTTATTTTGTCATACCTTCAGGGCTGTTGATTGCATACTTATGGCTGACATGGGGTGAAGAAAAGTGGAGAGATTTTTTATATAAAAGAAATTTGAGTAACACTCTAAGTTTAGGAGACGTATGGAAAACGCTATCTTCACATAAAAAAGTAGGGGCTCTACAAATCAAGCTATACCATAAAGATGGCACTTGTTATGCCTGTAACAACACAGTTGATTTTTCAGGTGAGCCATTTGCACCCTTTACTATGGATGACGATGGAATTGCCTTTTATGTAACGCATATTGCAAAAAAAGATGAAGATTGGGTAGAAGAGGATGATGTCAAGCTAGCAGATGATCTTGGTAGTATGGTTACTTACTTCCCTAGAGAGGACATCAAACTCTTAGAAATGCGCTATGTTAAAACAGCTTAAAAGTATTATTTTTTTGGTTTTTTAAGGGGTGGTAGCGCGCTGGTTGGCGGGGCTGGTCTTTGTCCAATCGCCGCATCCCCTAAAGGTCTGCCAATAGAACCTCCTCGATCAGATTTTATTTTGCGGTCTGAATCAGAACTATTATTACTTGAATTGCCCATAGTTTTGTCCTATTAGTTTTAATGAGTTTATAATAATAGCTAAGTTTACTACTAGTAATGTAAGTACCCTATTTTTTAGGTTTTTTAAGTTTTGGCATTTCACTAGAAGGAGGCGGTGGTTGCTGTCCCTTATTGCTTAATGGCCACGAACCTTTGTCAGATCTAATCTCACGATTTGGGTTATTTTTGTTTTCATCACTCATAGTAAGTCCTATTGGTCAATAAAATTAAATGTTAGCCATGCGAGACACTTCATACTTAATTTAGGTTATAAGCTACTGAATGTAAAGACTTAACTTACGCCTACTACATAAACATAAGCACCCGCTATCACGCACCTGATAGCGGTTTTTTTGTGTTTAGAACTAATGTTTAAAATAATTTTGCCTCATAACTCTAAACACTCCCTTTTGGATATAATGACAAATATCTAATAAATCATGTGCTTATGTGAGGTCTACGATGGCGTACTCCCCCCAAAAAAAGAAGATGATGCAACTGGTGCATATCGGCAAAAATAAGCTGGGGCTGGATGACGGCACATATCGCGAGATGCTGTATCAAGTGACAGGTAAGAACTCAAGCAAAGACTGCACAGCAGCGGCGCTACGTAAGGTCGTTGATCACATGGAGCAGCACGGATTTACCGTGACACCCGCCAAAAAACATCAGGCCAAAAAGCCAGACGCAGCAGCTGCCAAAAAAGCATTGGTAGATAAGATTGAAGCGTTACTGACAGATGGCGCTAAACCGTGGGAATATGCTGAGTCAATGGCAAAACATATGTACAAAGTCGATGCGCTGACGTTTTGTACACCCCGTCAGCTGCGCGGTATCATCACGGCTTTGACCAAGCACAATCAAAAAATGGCTAAGCTTACGGAGGTGCAAGCTGATGCCTGATCGTCATCATACTAAAACTTATCAGGAACTAGCAATGCTGCTCGGCCAAGAGACTGCTGATCAACTGGTGACAGCGTACCGTGGTCAAGAGTTGCATATTCCTCCCATAAAAAAACTAACAAATAATCATAGGTTAGTGCTGCTGCTAGGTGATGATGTTGCTCGCCGCTTATGCCATTACTGGGGTAACACTACTTTAACGCTACCGATGCAGCTAACGAAAAAAATTAAGCAGCGCAATGCAAGCATTGTAGAGAAGTATAAAGCAGGAGCAACTAGTAATCAGTTGGCGGCAAGGTATTCTATTACAAGTCGTCATGTACGTAAGATTGTGCAACAGCATAATGATGCGCAAGCTAAAGAAGCGTATGCCCGTAGGCAGTACAAGCTGTTTGATTGCTAATATAAGTTACTACCCTGCCGTTAGGGCTGCTATGCAGAGAAGACGGACAGCGTCAGACCAGCGGTGCGCTGCATATAAAAAACACTGGCAGTCGTTGCGTGACAAGCTTCCAAGCTGATCTCCATCACGTGAGATGACCGAGTAGAGCACGAGACGCTTAGAAAAAGCCGTTAGATATTGGCGTATCTAACGGCTTTTTTGTGTCTGCAAATAATTAAAAAACTCGGAACTATTACCCCCGTGTTTTGGGCACTGGCTTTGAGATGATAGGGATATTGCATAACTTTATCTATTATTAATCTGATGAGCTGACTATGACTGAGACTAGACTAACCGAAAAAGCGTTCTTTGATTGGATGCGCTCGCAACAAGATGATGGGCGCTTGAGTCAAACCGAAGTTAATGGTGCTAATGAGTTGCTCGCACTGATCGAACCTGATGAGTTAAAAGCGGTGCTAATCAAAGTTAATGGCTGGTCAGATAGCAAAGAGATGCAGCTATCTGAGGCAGGTATGGCGCTGCTCAATGAGTTTGAGGGTTTTCGGTCTAAGCCGTACCGCGACTCTGTCGGTAAACCAACTATCGGTTGGGGCACGACTTATTACCCCGATGGTACGCCTGTGCGCATGAGTGATAAGCCTGTGACTCGTAAAGAGGCTGCACGTATCAAGCAGGCGGTACTTAACCAAGACTTTAGCCCGGCGGTGAATATGATGTTTGCTGATGAGATTGAGCGCGGGGAAATCACACAAAATATGTTTGATGCGTTGATCTCGCTCGTCTATAACATCGGGGTGATGGGGCTAAAAGCGTCAAGCATTTATCGCAACATTAAGGCGGGTCGCTATAGCGCTGCTGCTGATAGCTTCCTCTTGTATAACAAAGGGCGTATCAATGGTCGCTTGGAAGTCATCGACGGCTTGGTCACGCGACGTCATAAAGAGCGCGCGCTGTTTTTGGCGTAATACTATGAGTCTATATAAAAAATTCAAAAACGCGCTGTTGGTAGTTAGATGGTTTATCAGACTACTAGTGCGTTTGGCCAAACTAAATAGAGATAAATCATGATTGATAACTACGAGCAGTATCCGCCGCGCCACTTTGGGACAGATGAGGCAAGCGGCGCAGATGAGAGCCATGTATTAACTATCGATGATCTGCCTAAGCATGATAATGGCTACAAGTCTTTTGATATGACTAAGTTTTTGTCAGATTCGGATTACGGCTCGACCCCGCCAGAAAAGCACTGGTACGAATCAAAGGTCATTTGGTTTAACGCCATTGTCATCGCGGTGGGGCTAGCAACCTCGGCAACGCCTGCGCTTGAGCAGTATATGAGTGCTGAGATGTACGGCGTGATTGCTACGTTTGTCGCTTTTATCAATGCGGTGCTAAGGCTAGTCACTGGGCAGCCTATTAAGTCAGGCGGTGTGTAAGTGGGCGATATCATAGACCATGCCAACAAAGCGGCGGCGGTGCATCTGGGCGCGGCCCTATCGCACATTAAGCGCCGCGCTGCCAACAATATTATGGTCTGTATTGACTGCAGTGATGATATTGGGGCGGTGCGTAAAGCTGCGGCCCCTCACGCCATACGTTGTGCTGAGTGTCAAGACTACCATGATAAGGACTCACGATGATATTAGAGCTAGAAGCTTATCAAGCGATTGGGCTACTGCTAACGGTGGCAGGGTCGATTTGGGGCGCGGGAAAGGCGTTTTTTGCCCGTTTTGATGCGGCCTTACGTGAGCGTGATGACTCGTTAGAATTATCAATCAGTAATGTGGCAAAACAGGTGCAGCAACAAACCAATGAAGTGCGGCAGATTGAAAGAGACTTTTTGATGTTAAAAGCAGAGCTGCCTGAAAAGTATCTGACCCGCATGGATTTTAACCGTACCTTTACGGTTATCGATGCCAAGCTTGATCGACTATACGCGCTGAACAATCAGCAAAAATAAGGAATAACAATGCCTATTGATATTGAAAAGAGCCGCCGCGAAGGTATGCGCTGGTATCTGTTGGTTGCTATGAACCGTGCTGAACCGCTCGGCTGTGCTGATGCGATGCTAAAGACCATCATGGATGATATCTATGGTGAGGTAACACCAAGCGAGCTACACCAGCAGCTTAGCTATTTAGAAAAGCGCAAGATGGTAGAAATTACTAAAAAACCTGATGGGCATTGGCACGGGCGCTGTACAGCACTTGGTATCGATATCGTTGACTATACCGTGGAATGCCGCGCTGGTATCGCTCGCCCTACTAAATACTGGAGCTAAGCTATGGCACGTGAAAGCGCAGTAGATCAGCTAAGTCCTGAGCATTTGGAACTATTAAAAGTACGCCTTGAGGATTCAGGATTTCAAGACTATCAGCAGCTAACAGACTGGCTGACAGAGCTTGGCTATCAGATCAGCAAATCGTCTGTGCACCGCTTTGGCAAAAAGCATGAGCAAAAGATGCAAGCCGTGTCACTGTCTACGCAAGCCGCCATCTATATGGCTGAGCGCAATCCTGATGATGCGGGAGCGCTATCGTCTACCGTTATTACCATGATGCAGTCAGAGTTTTTTAACGCATTGGTACAACTGCAAAGTTTAGATGATACCGATACTGACCCGATGGTGCGCATGGGTATGTTGTCTAAAATTAGTAAAGGTGTCGCTGAGCTGTCCAAAGCAACGGTCAATCAAAAAAAGCATCAGATTGAAGTACGTGACAAAGCCAATGCTGCTGCTGACAAGGTTGAGCAGCTAGCAAGTAAAGGTGGTCTGAGTGGCAAGGCGGTACAAGAAATACGTAAAGCGATACTAGGGATTGCAGACTGATGACTGATACGCTGACTAAAAAACCTAAAGCGCCGCCGCTACTGGGTGCTAATTTTGACATCGAAGCACCAGCAGTACTGCTACCGTATCAGCAAAAATGGATAGCAGACGAGTCACAACTTAAGATCGCTGAAAAATCACGGCGTATTGGCCTTACGTGGGCAGAGGCTGCGGACTGTGCTTTGGTTGCGGCATCTGATAAAAAGTCTGGTGGGCAAAATGTCTACTATGTCGGCTATAACCAAGACATGACGATGGAGTTTGTCGAAGCCTGTGCGATGTGGGCGCGCTCGTTTAACTATGCTGCAAGCGAAATTGAGGAAGGTATCTTTGTCGATGAAGATGGCGATAAAGAAATCAAAACTTATACGATCCGATTCCCAAAAGCCAAAAACCGCATCACTGCCCTATCCTCTCGCCCATCTAACTTACGTGGTAAGCAAGGCGTGGTTGTCATCGATGAGGCAGCATTCCATGAAGACTTGGCAGGACTCATCAAAGCGGCACTGGCACTACTCATCTGGGGCGGTAAGGTTCGCATTATCTCAACACATAACGGTGATGAGAATGCTTTTAATGATCTAATCCAAGAAGTACGGGCACTGAAACGTAGTGGCACAGTACACAAAACCACGTTTAAGGAAGCTGTCGAGCAAGGCTTATATAAGCGTGTCTGTCTGCGCTTGGGTCGTGACTATGACGCGGCTGAGGAAGCGGCGTGGATGGCTGAGGTCTATAAATTCTATGGTGATGATGCCGAAGAAGAACTAGACGTGATACCCGCGCAAGGCTCAGGACGCTGGCTGACAATGGGGCAGCTAGAAAAGCTGCAAAATGAAGACAGTAAGGTCATCCGCTTTATCGCGCCTAAAGGCTTTGAGCTGTGGACTGAGGACGCCCGCAACAACCATGTAGATAAGTGGTTAGAAGAAGTTGCCGACCCTGTATTACTAACGCTTGATAAGACACACCCGCATTACTATGGACTTGATTTTGCGCGTAAACGCGATGCCAGCTCGATGTGGTGGCAGGCGGAGCGCTTGAATATGAGCCGCTACTGTCCGTACGTACTTGAGATGGAAAAGACGCCATACAATCAACAAAAACGCATCTGCATCCATGTGATTGAGCGCACGCCGCGATTTAGCAAGGGCGCTAATGATGCGACGGGTAACGGTGGCTTCTTAGCTGAACAGCTACAAATCAAATTTGGGGCGCATCGTATTGATGCTGTCAATATGTCTGAAGGTTGGTATGCCGAGCATACGCCGCATTTCGGTAAGTGCTTAACGGATGGGACGATTGAGGATATGCCCGCTGATCGTGATATCCGTGACGATCATTTATTGTTTAAAAAAATCAAAGGCGTGGCACGGATACCAGCGGAGCGTACTACCAGTAGTACAGGCAGTAAGCGCCACGGTGATAGTGGTATTGCTCATTTGCTCTGTGACTATGCCAGTAAATTTCCTACGCCTGAGCTGGATTGGACGCCTGTGCCTGTCGATAGATCAGAGGTGCCGCGAGGTATGCGTGATATGTTCGAAAAGCTTGTATCGCTTAGTGGCTTTTTGGGCAGTGGCTGCTTTTAAATGAACACTTTATTTTAAGGACTTTTAATGTCGTTTTATTCAGCGCTAAAACAAGCTGCACCCATCGCCCAAAAGCAGATTAGGCGCTTGCTCGGCTCACAAGTGCAAGCAGCTGACGACCGCGCCCATGTATGGGAGCGTCCAGAGTTGACGCACCCAGCGGTAGGACTAACGCCTGCTAAGTTGCATCAACTATTGACTGGTGCAGAGTCAGGCAATATGAATGATATGTTGGCTCTGTTTGAAGATATGGAAGAGCGTGACGCTCATATCTTTGCTGAGTTGGATAAGCGTAAGCGTAGCCTCCTGTCGCTTGATTGGTACATCAAACCGCCTGAAGGTGCAACGGCAGCAGAAAAAGAACAAGCAGCGACTATCCAAACGCTCATGCACGCGATCAATGATTTTGATATTGTCATTAAAGACGCGCTGGATGCCATTGGCAAAGGCTTTAGCGGACAAGAAATCAACTGGATACGCGATGGCAGCACATGGTATGTCGAGTCGCTTGAGTTTGTCATACCGCAAAAGTTTGTCATTGCACCAGACAATAAAACGCTGATGCTAGGTAACGGCATCGATGCGCCAGAGGCGCTGTGGGATCATGCGTTTTTGATGCACACGCACAAAGCTAAGAGCGGTTATCTGGTACGTGGTGGACTGCATCGAATACTTGCGTGGCCATATGTATTTAAAAATTACTCAGTGCGTGATTTGGCTGAGTTTTTGGAGATTTACGGACTGCCAATGCGTCTGGGAACGTATCCTGCTGGCGCTACCGAATCTGAGAAGTTTACCTTGTTACGCGCAGTAATGGAGATCGGACACCGCGCGGCAGGTATCGTGCCAGAAGGTATGAAGATCGACTTTAAAGAAGCCGCGAAAGGCAATAGTGATCCGTTTGAGTCAATGATTAAGTGGTGTGAGCTGTCACAGTCTAAAGCGATCCTGGGCGGTACGCTGACCACTCAAAGCGATGGTAAATCTAGCACCAATGCACTTGGCAATATTCACGAAGTGGCGCGAATTGAAATACGAGATAGTGATGCTAAGCAGCTCGCAGCGTCTATCAGCCGCGATATCGTAGCATCAATGATGCGGTTAAATTATCCGAGCGTCCATCCACGCCGCTACCCTAAGTTTGCGTTTGATCTATCTGAGCCTGAAGATATCACAACATTCAGTGAAGCAATCCCTAAACTGGCTGGTATTAACGGTATGCGGATTGGTGCTGAATGGCTGCACACTAAGCTAAGTATCCCGATGGCTGGTGATGATGAGGCGATCTTAAGCGTGGGTAGTAATGCCACCCCTACCGCCCTTACTGCTGCACTAGCTGCGCATCGAGCTGTACTAGCTGCGCAAGCTGACCCTGTCAAACGTGAGCACGCAAATATTGATACAGCAGAGCGCGGGATCGATAAGGCCACTACGGGTGACGACTGGGACAATAATATTGCTGATATGAGTGCCAAGCTGGGACAAGCGATGGTCGATAAACTATCGGCTGCAACAAGTTATGACGAAGCGCTGGCGCTACTGTCCAATGCTGAGCCAAATCAGGCGGTCGATGAGTTGGCAGCCAATCTTGAACAATACCTATGTGCCGCTGGTCTCTGGGGTAAGTTGCACCGTCAATCAGAGCTGCAACCGTTAGAATTGCCCGCTGGGGATGTATAAATGCCTGATTCTAACGCTGCCTCTAATAATATTAATCTGCAAAGCCTGTTTAATCGCCGTCCTGATGATGCTATCCAGTATCTACAAGACAAAAAGCCTCGTGCCAGTATTGATTATCTAGAAGTACAGGGGCGTGCGCACGATCACGCCTTTGTCGTTGCTAAGATGACTGACATGGATATGCTAAAGCAAGTGCAGCAGTCACTGGTCGAAGCCATGGAAGGTGATATGTCATTTAAGCAATGGCAAGCATCTATCGAGCCGATGCTTAAGGAAAAAGGCTGGTGGGGTAAAAAAGATATGACGCTACCTGATGGTAGTGTCAAACCTGTACAGCTGGGTAGTGACTACCGTCTAAAGCGTATTTATGAAACCAATATCAATCAAGCGTATCACAAAGCACGCCGCCACGATGGTGACTACGATATATACCCCTATGCGATGTGGGTATCACGCGGCGATAACCGCGTGCGTCCAAGTCATCAATCACTCAATGGGCAAATATTTCGCCGCGATGACCCTTACTATCAGTCTATTCGTCCGCGCTGTGCTTACGGCTGCCGCTGTGATGAGATATTACTGACTGCTGAGCAAGCCGCGCAGTACGGTGCGCTTGACGGCTATACGATATACGACGATATCAGCCAGTATGTGACCACTGAATCTGTCATCGTACAGGGTACTTATGGGGCTTACACTGCCCCTGTCAATGTCATGCGCTTGCCTAATATGCCTGTATACCGCACAGACGCGGGCTGGGTACATACAGGTGATGCGCTACCGATGCAGCCAATGCTCGATAAAGCAGGTCAAGTACCTGCTTTGCTGGGCGCTAACAGTATGCAAGCTGTACTTGGACGCGCGTCAGTGCTTAGCCGATTTAATGACGATGTAAAAACATGGGTCGATAGTGTTGATCCAACACGACCAAAGGGTGAGTTTCGGCACGTTGGCGTAGTACGTCCTGAGTTTGTACAAAAACTGGCATTTGATAAAGGATTGGCGCTAGAAAACGCGGTTATTACTCTGCATGATCGTATTACGTTACAGCATTTGGATCGGGCACATAAACGGCATGATCCCAGCTGGGTTGCTAATATTGTGCAGCACTTAAACGCGCCGCATAGCCTCTATTGGGACAATAACAAGCAATCGCCTGTACTGGTCTTTGATGTCGCGCTGGACAAGTACAAGTTGATTGTACATTTGAATGAGCGCATTAAAGGGCGCGACGTGATTGATGCTAAGCAAAACTTTGTGGGCAATGTCATACGCACAATCACTGTAGATACAGCCAATAACCTCAATAATGGCAATAACTATACAAAGCTATTAGACACTGTACTAAATGATTAGGGGCATTGGGTGGGAATTGAACCCACTACACACGGCTTGGTGATTATGCTGATAATCACTAATGCAACCGTCCTCGTACCATTATGAGTACCAATGCTATTGCTAGCGTAACGTCAATCGCTGTCAATATCAACAACTTAGAGCGATATATGACAATATCAACGATATTAATTACAGATGAGCTACAACGGGTACTCAACCAAGCAGCTCGGCAAACCAGCAATACTGCACCGCTGATGCGGACTATACGCGCGCAAATGCTCAGTCAGACGCAGCAAAACTTTCGGATGCAAGGGCGACCAAAGTGGCCTGCCCTATCTGAGGTAACAATTAAAAACTATGAGCGCTTGGGTGTTAGTACAGCGGGGCTACTTAGGCGCTCTGATTCGCTATACAACAGCATACAGACTTTTAGCGATGCAACGAGCGCGACGATCAGTGCGGGCGGTGGTAACCAATCAGGCGCGTATGCTGCTATACAACAATGGGGTGGCATGGCAGGCCGTGGCCGCAAAGTTAAGATACCAGCACGTCCTTACATACCGATTGATATCAATGGCTATTTGCAGCCTGAAGCAGAAACGGGCGTCAATCAGGTGCTGATGGCACATTTACGTCGTAGTTTCAGATAGTGCATCAAACATATAGCAATTGAATAGCGTTAGAGGGTCGTTAGATTTACGACTGTCAGGCGCAAAAGATAAAACGCGGTGATTACTCTACTTATAAATTAAACGCTCCTAAGAGGGCGTTTTTTTGTGTCCACTCAAAAACTCGGAACTGTATCCCCTGAGAAATCAGATATTAATTTGCGATGATAAGACTTTAAGACAACGGCGCTAAAAAAGTAGTACTTTTTTTAAACGCGCCTCAGGAGGCGTTATGTAGTGCCGTCATCATCTAAAAACGACTGAGATTAATTAAGACAAACAAAGAATGGAACACTATGTCAAAAACAGCCCCGCCATACATCGCCGCACTATCACTGACTATTGCCAGCGCTACTGGTACGCCTGAAGGATATTTTTTAGTATTCCCTGATGGGGAAACGAGAAGCGGCGATGGCAGCGGGCGACCACACGAGTGTGATAGCTGGAAATTGAACAGCACGTCTGGTCGCGTTTTGGCACAGATGCTAAACGCGCGCCCGACTGATATGGTCATCGACTATGAGCATCAGACGCTACACGCCCAATCAAACGGACAGCCTGCGCCCGCTGCGGGGTGGTTGGCAGCGGGACAGTTTGAGTATATCGACGGCGTGGGGCTATGCAACCGCGCACCAAGCTGGACAACCAAAGCGACAAAAGCGATCGCTGGTCGTGAGTACCGCTATAAATCACCAGTCATTGCTTACGATACGGACGGTAATGTCACAAACGTAATGAACGTCGCTATCACTAATCAACCCGCACTGTTAACACTCGATGAGCTGACTGCACTGTCTGCCAAATTTACCCCAAAACAAGATCAGGACAAACCTATGAACCCTTTACTTGCTTATGTTATTGCTGCGCTTGGACTCAAAGAGTCAACGACTGAAGATGAAGCCGTGACCGCCCTATCCGCGCAAGTCGACGACTTTAAAAATAAAGCGACTGATGCCAAAGTCACCATCGATGCGGACAAGCCACTCGCGGCATTGTCTAGTGTGTTTACTAACGTTGCTGAGCCTGACCCAGCTAAGTATGTGCCAGTTAAGACGATGACTGAAACCGTCGCAGCGCTCAATGCACAAATTACCGAGCTGCAAGGTAATCAAGTTGACCCTACTGCTGAGCTATTGACCGCTGCGCTGTCTGATGGGCGTTTATTGCCTGCACAAGAAAAATGGGCACAGTCATATGCCGCATCTGATCCTGCTGGCTTTAAAGCGTTTTTAGATAACGCGCCTGTCATCGCTGCACTTAATCAAAAGCAAACAACTGGCAAACCTGATCCTGTCGCGGGTGGCAAGATCACGGCACTATCCGCTGAGCAAATCGAAGTTGCAAACGGTATGGGTATCTCGCACGCCGATATGATTGCGGAGCTTAACGCTTAAGTAGTTATTCCAAATTGCTAACTTAATTTATTAAAAGGACAAATCATGCTAAATACACCATACCGCGATGGTATCTCATTGCCCTTAATGATTGCTGCTATCACCACTATCACTGAGGGTGAGCTGGTAGCGGTTAATAGTACGGGAGAGGCAGTGCCTGCGACTGATGCAGAGGCCAAATACTTGATGGGTCGATCTGAAACGACTGCTAGCCCTGAAGCACCAGCGTCCAATAATACAATCGTGATCACGCGTAATCGTCAGTTTTTACTAAGTAACGATGCGACAAATCCAGTCACTGCCGCTGATATCGGTACTACTGTGGTGCTGACCGCAAAAAATACCGTTGGCAAATTTACTGATGGTGATCCTGCGGCATTGGGTGTCGGTACGCTGATGGGTGTCGATTATAGCGGTAAGGTGTGGGTCGAGATTGGCGGTGCACCTGTGGGTATACTCGGCGCTTAATCCACACCGCGATACGAATGAATCAAATTAATACTAACATCAAGGACACACTATGAACGTCAATGCACAAACGCTAAATGCTATCGCGGCTGGGCTTAAGAAAGTCTATAACGATACGTTTAATAAGACTGAGAGCTTTCACAAGAAAGTGGCAATGGTCGTGCCAAGCTCTAACTCACAAGAGACCTATGCGTGGCTACAAAATATGCCGCGTATGCGTAAATGGGTCGGCGACAAAGTCATCAATAAATTGTCCAAGCAAGGCTATAGCATCGTCAATGATGACTTTGAAGTAACAGTCGAAGTCAAACGTAATGATATCGAAGACGACAATATTGGTCAGTATAACAATATGAGCCAGCAAGCAGGCTGGTCTGCCAAGCAGCTGCCTGATGAGCTAACCTCTGAGTTAATCAATCAAGGTCAAACCAGTCTATGTTATGACGGCAAGCCGTTCTTTTCGAGTGCTCATCCTGTCACTGTAAACGGTCAAGAAAAGACCATGAGTAACGTACATAACAAAGCGCTGTCTGCTGAGTCTGCTGCTGCTGCAAAAGCCAGCTATGGTATTGGTCGTACTAAGATGCGTTCGCTTACAGATTATGAAGGCCGCAATTTAAAGGTTAAACCAAACCTGCTGATTGTCGGACCTGACCTTGAAGATACTGCGCGCACCTTGCTCACTGCCGATAAATTAGAAAATGGTGATCAAAATATCTACAAAAACACGGCTGAATTGCTGGTCATTGATGATTTAAAAGCTGGTACTTGGTATTTAGAAGACACTTCTATGCCCGTCAAGGCTCTGATTATTCAAGAGCGTAAGAAGCCTGTATTTGTTTCTCAAACTGATTTGAACGCGCCTGATGTATTTTCGCGTGCTGTCTATAAGTTTGGGGCTGAGGCTCGCTACGGCGCGGGTTATGGTTTTTGGCAGTTGATGTTAAAAGGCTACGCATAAACGCTGACCTATAACATGAGCTTAACGCTGGATAGCTATTAACTAAGAGGTAACGATGTCTACTTACGCAACAATAGAGTCAATGATTACGCGCTTTGGCAAAGAAGACTTAGTCGAAATCACCGACACCGAAGTGCCTTACACGGGCGAAATCAATGAGTCAAAGCTACAAGCGGCCATTGTCTCTGCCAATTCAGAAGTAGATGCCTACCTTGCCAAGCAAATGAACGTACCTACGGTGCTAGGCTCACCCTTTGTGCAAATGATGGCGTGCGATGTCGCGCGCTATCACGTGGCACTAGGTAACGCACGGGTCAGCGAGCGCGATGAAAAGCGTTATGACTTGGCGGTAAAAAACCTAAAAGCCGTCAATGACGGCAAGATTGGTATTGGCGCTAGCACAAACGAGGTCAACGCAGCACCGAGTATTAATCTTGCACAGATGACCAGCGGACGTCCAAGTGTGTTTGGTAATGGTCTGTACTAAGGAAAATTATGCTGTCTCAAATAGAACAGGCGATCAAAGACACGCTACACGCCTATAACAAGGCGCATGGCGGTGGGTTTGTGCGTGGTATTAAGAGCTACGCGGGCGATTTTGATGCTGAGTCACCTGATGAGTTTGCGCAAGTCGTTGCCTCGTTCCCTGCGATCTGGGTAACGTTCAAATCCTCATCCAAACCTAAAAAGCTGGGCGCAAAAAAGCGAGAGCGTGATTATGTCTTTACGGTGCTTGTCGCTGCTAATTCTGGACGACGTGAGGAAACGAGTCGTCAGGGCGCATTTAAGGCTGATGGGACAATGCTTAATATTGGCAGCTATCAACTTATTGAGCTGGTCGAAAATGCGCTGCTGGGCAATCGTATGGGACTTAAGATTGATCCGTTGGACGCGGGCGAAATTACGTCACTGTTTAATGCTAAGACCAGTAATCAAGTGGTTAGTGTCTTGGCGTATGACTGGCATACGAGCACCACCGTCTCAGACCCAGACCGTGATGCCGATGTGCCATACATAGAAACGATCAATATGGACTACATTTATTTTGATAAGAACGGCAATGCAGCTGATGACCCTCGTGTACTAGCGTCTGACCAAATTGATTTAACCCCTTTAAATTTAAGAGCTTAAGGAATAACTATGAAAACGCCTGGTATCTATACCGACATCAATACGCAGACGCAGCGGACGGGTCTGCCAACGCAAGATCATCGCATTGTTTTTGTTACTGGCGACACTGCTGCGCCTTCAAATCCCACACCTATTTACGATACGGCATCAGCAGACGCGCTATGTGGCGATAGCTCTAATGCAGGGCGAATGATGGACGCGGCGCTAAGCGTATCGCAGGGGGTGGGCGTTGAGGTTGTGGGAAAGTAGTAGCGCCTCCTGAGAATATCACCCCACCTCAGGAGGCTGTCGGTGTACCGCTTGCATTTACCACTACAAGAAATTCAGGCAGTAATGAGTTGCCGATAGATATTGTTATATATAAACCCAGCGGTGAATGGGAGATCAAGGAGTCGGGTATTAAAGTTGTTGATTCTAGCGGTTTTATATCTACAGGAATAAGTTTAATTACAAATAACGAAGACCCTTTAAACATCTCACACAAAATAACCTTAGCAAGTGCAGGGCTTAATAAGACGTACGAGTTTTCTGGTGGCGCGTATTCAGTGACATTAAGACGCACAGCAGATCCTACCACTGTGGATGGTAGCGTGAAAGTTGTTAGTTTTTCAAGCGATGTTATTGATAATAGGTTTAATTTACATAATACCAATTTGGTTGTACCTAGCACTTTGCCTGATTATGTAACCTCGTTATCTTCTATGTTTTATAAAAGCAATTTATTTAACCAAGATATTAGTGGATGGGATGTTAGCAATGTAACCAATATGTCATCCATGTTGCAAGGTTGTGAGCTTTTTAATCAAGATATTAGTGGATGGGATGTTAGCAATGTAACCAATATGTCATCAATGCTTGCACGCTGTCATTTATTTAACCAAGACATTGGAGGGTGGAACGTCAGCAAAGTAACCGACATGACATCAATGCTTTTTGACTGCGCCAACCTCAAGAGCGATTTGTCACTATGGTGCGTAACCAATATAACTACTACACCAGTTGCTTTTCTTGGTAATAACCCACCTAGCTCACCCTTCAAATATCCCGTTTGGGGCACCTGCCCACGCGGGGAAAACATAACTACCACTTAACTGTATTTATAAACCGAGAGGAACCTAATGCCAAACCAAACTCTAGCCCCACACGGGCACTCAATCATTGCGTTAGATAGCCCAATCATAGACGAAGCGACAGCAAATGCATGGGTTGAACACTTAGATTTTGTATCATCAAAAACTGAGCAAAATGATGCCATTCTTATCGTGCCGTTTGATGATGTAGACGCGGCCACCGCTTTTGCGGCTTATCCTGCGGTTGCGAGCTGCTAC
This sequence comes from Psychrobacter sp. AntiMn-1, assembly GCF_001854065.1. Taxonomy (NCBI): domain Bacteria; kingdom Pseudomonadati; phylum Pseudomonadota; class Gammaproteobacteria; order Moraxellales; family Moraxellaceae; genus Psychrobacter; species Psychrobacter sp. AntiMn-1. The sequence continues at coordinate 1,224,455 of NZ_CP012969.1, forward strand.
CGCATCATTGCGGTTTGCTATCACGGTGCGATTGGCTTTGAGCCTGAGCTGGCAGCCAGTATCGCCGCGACCATCGCGGCAGAGTCTGACCCCGCTTTACCGTTTAACGGCTGCAAACTGCCCGCGCTGCCTGTGGTCGATGGCAGTCTACGTTTAACGAAAACCCGCATCGAGCAAGCTTTAAACGACGGTGTGGCGATGGTCAACGTCGGTCATGACAGCAAGCCTGAGATTGTGCGATTAATCAGTACATACCGCACCAATCCAGTGACTGGTCAAGCGGATGACTTACTACTTGATATTAATGGCGCGCTCGTACTGCGTTATGTACGCCGTGACCTACATGCAGCAGTAGCAGCAAATCCACGCCGCAAAAATACTGATGCGTCTCGTCGGGATTTACGCAGCCTATTTCTTGACCGTTGTCTAAAGATGGATGATGCTGAAATACTCGAGCACGTGGCCGCTACCAAAAATGAGCTGACTGTGATGCAAAGCACTACTGATAAAACAGCGGTAGATGCGCGTATTCCGTCGCATTGGGTGCGCGGTATGCACGTTATTAACACGACATTGGACGTGTACTAAATTCACGCGCTTGGAAATCCTATTTAAAGGATTTCCCTTGCGGAGCTAAAAAAGCAATGCTTTTTTTAAACGCTCCTCAGGTACGCGGTATGCACGTTATTAACACTACGCTAGACGTTTATTAATTTAAGGATAACCCATGAGTGAAGCAGATGTAGTCGGCACAATCGTGCTCACAGTCGACGGTAGAGAGTTTGACTGTGCGAGTGTCAGCCCTAAGTTTGTGACGGGTAAGAAGCCTGTTGCAACGATGAACCGTCAAGGCCGCACCCGCAAAAAAACCAAAACGACAAGCTCTATTACGCTGTCAGTAGAAGTCATCATCCCCGAATCAGGTGATATCAATTGGGCAAATATTGAAGACGGACGCATTACGATTGAGTCGCTGGACGGTGGTCACCGCACGACTTACACAGGCTGTGAGGCAACGGACGTATCAGAGAGTTATAAGCTTGACGGTGAAGCAATGCGCTCAATTGAGATGTTCGCGATGGATAAAATCACTGAGGGCGCGGCGTAAGCGCTGGTCTAAACGTTAATAAAATCAAGGATAAATCATGTCAGCAGAAAAAGAAACTCAGTCCGCGACCACTTTGTGTGAGTTTGTCAAACTGCCTGTCGGCATCCTAGTCGATGGCAAGCGTTATCACGATATTGAGCTAACACCTATTACCGTCGGACAAAGCTATGCGGCGTCTATGAATGCTCGTGAGACAGACTTACAAGTGCTGGTCGATCTCGCCACAATGACACACGTACCTGCGCTGGGTCGTGCGCTCACATATGATGAGCTGGATAGCGCCAGCCGTCAAGACGGACAGCGATTGGAAATTGCGCGCATAGCACTGGAAAAAAAAGAGCGCGAGCAAGCAACCAAGTCCGCCTAGTCGGGCTACTGGTCAAAATGGGCGTGCCCTACGATCAAGCGTGGGGTATGCCCGTCGATATGGCGTTAGATATGCTCGGATTATCGCCTAATGTCACTAAGTCTAAACAACCAGCAAACAATCTAGCGAATCCTGTGTCCACACCACCACCGCCTCCTGCATCCAATGCCGCACCACGTAAATTGGTTGCTGCTCGTCGTAAATCAAAAACCACTACATAGGGCGTTTTTATGTCTACTCAAACCGTTAGTTTACGATTATTGCTGACTGGTAATGCGGCGGGTGAGCTGGGGCGTATTGCCGCGCAGCAGCGCCGTGACACGCGCACGATTAATGATATGCAGCGCATGGGATTGCGTACACAGCAACAAATACGCGATGAGATACGCAATCAAGAGCGCGCTTATCGGCGCTTGCGCACGTCGGGCACAGCATCAGCTAATGACATTCGCCGAGCACACCAACGGATGCGCGAGGAAGTACGCAGGCTTAATGGTGAGCTGCGCACGTCATCGACATTGATGGGTAAGATGCAGACAGCAGGCGCGGTGGTCGGCGGTGCTGTCGCGGCGGGCGCTATCGTTAATAGTCAAATTAAGCCTGCACGCACGTATGATGAGCAGCTTGCACGTACCTCAGGTACTGCTACCTATGGCAAAGGTATGACGGTGGCAGATCGCAAGCTAGTCAAGGTTGAGCTGGACAAAACCGTTATGTCAGCCGTGCGCGGTGGCGGTGGTACACGTGAAGGCGCACTTGAGGCGGCAGATACGCTTATCGCAAGCGGTGCGTATGATTTGGCATCAGTCAAACAAGTGCTGGGTGTCACACAACGTGCGTCGTTTGTATCGGGTGCGACCGCGGCAGACGCTGCCGCTGTGACTTTACAGCTCAAAAACTTTGGATTAGACCCTAATCAGATATCGCTTGGACAAGATATCGCTGTGGCTGGTGGACAATTGGGTGGGTTTGAGTATGACACTATGGCGCAGTACCTCAGCCGCCAATTACCGCTTGCTAAGGCTGCGGGTTATGGGGGAGTTGATGGTCTAAAAAAGATTGTAGCGCTTAATCAGGTTGCTATCAATACGGCTGGTAATCAAGATGAGGCAGGTAACAATGTCGTTAATCTATTGCAGAAAATAAGCTCGCGTGAATTTAGTAAGCAAATAAATAAGCAAATTGAACCACAGGCTGGTGACCCACAACTACCAAAATCACAAGGCGGAGGACTCGACTGGTCGGCGTACGCACGCCAGCAAAAATTACAAGGTGTGGACCAGATTGATGCGTTTGTCAGCTTACTTGAACGCCAACTGGCTGGCGACTCGCAATATCAAGCGCTTAAGAAGCAAGCGGGTAATGCAAAAGGGCAAGAAGCTAAAGCGCTCTATGAACAGATGAGCACAATGCTGGAAGGCTCAAATTTAGGTGAGGTCATCGCTGATAGACAGGCACTAATGGCAGCGCTTGCGATCAGTACTAACGGCTCAGAGAATGAACGTATTAAGTCTGGCTTAGATAACGCAGGTGGTACAGTTGATGGACTTCATGAACTGTTTAAAGGTGATGAGTGGGCAACGGCAATGGAACGCCAGCAAGAGCAGCTTAATATCAACTATGGTTTATATAAACAGGTCAATGAGCAGCTAAGCGGTTTTAACCAATCGCTTGGCGGCTTTATGGAAAAGCATGAAGGACTAGCGACAGCCGCCTATGGTGCAGGTCTTGCACTAGCGGCGATTGGGGCTGCTGGCACGGTAGGCGGTGCATTGGGAATGGCAGGCGGTGGTGGCGTGGCTGGTGGCCTTGCTGGAGCGGCTAAATTTGCAAAAGTCGGCGGAGCTGTTGCTGCCGCTGGGGCTGTGGGTTATGCGGCTGGCACGGGTATCAATGAGACATTCATTGAGGGCACTGTCGTCGCTGATAAAATAGGAGCGGCTATCGCTCATGTATTAGCAGCAGCTGGTAATAACGAGGCACAGGCGGCTATTGATGCCAATGCTAAATACGATCAGATGATCGCTGAGCAGCAGCAGACAAAACAAAAGCAAGAGCAAATGGTCAATGAGCAAGCACAAACTAAGCAAATACAATCGCAAATGTCTACGCAGCTAGGAATTATGACTGCTCATTTATCTAACATCGCCGCTAAACCTGTACCGACCTTTAACCCAACGATCACTATTGGTGGGCACAGCACCGCCATGAATATGATGGATGAGATTGGTAAGCAAACCAAGCGCGGTAAGTTTGGACCTTATCGTTAAAGCTCTGAGCTGGATTGGATGTTATCTTCACACAAGCCTAACCAGTATTCATAGTCTTTTTCATGGTCTGCTATCGTCTCTAAATCATGACCGTCTTGATGTATAGATTCGCCTCGGTAGTAATGATTTAGAGAAACTAAAGACTGGTAAGCTTGGTCACAACCCATAAAATAGCGCATCTCAGAAGGGTATTCATATTCATTGGCATTCATAGCGTCTATTAACTCACCGCGAATACTAAGTAAGCCTTGAGCGTCTTTATTTTGATAAAGCGCTGCATTTTTGGCGTAATCACTCTTCAAACTAACTAAACGATTATTTGCATAATTGAGTGCCATTTTTGGGTCTGTATGGATGGTGGGGATTGTAGCGGGCGCAGGTTCTTTCGCCACAGGCTCTACGACTGCTGCGCTAACTGGCTCTACTGGTAACGTTTGTTCTGTTTGAAAATATCCTGCAACTAACATCCAAACTATCAGAAAAGGCAAACTGATTAACCAACCCATACCTATCGGCTGTTTAGCCTTAATTTTATTTTTTGCTATCCACCATCCACCGATCCAAAGTACCAACCAAATTCCTAAAAGTACATATATATTCATCTTTAATCCTATTTAGGTGCTGATAAATCATCTAGCTTTTGAAAAATTTGAGCTGCCATGCTCTTTCCTAACTCAGTATCAGCACCTTGGACTCTACCACCATTGCTAATTTTTTCTGCAAAATTGCCAAGTTTATCAGCGTGTTTCTTATTCCATTGAAATTCATACTGGGCAATATGAGACACTTCATCAGCTGAATAAATCACGCCTCGCTCTACCATGGCTTTTAGTAAACCTTTGGCGCTAGCTTCGTCTAAGGGATGACTCAAACCAGCTCTATCAGCGCCCTTCGCTAAGCGCAAAGATAATTTAGCTACAGTCTGTCTTACTACTTCTTGATGATCGTATTGTTCAATTGACATATTTACGCTCTCTTTAACAGATAATTGTTTATCCTACCGCATCAACCCCAAACTATAAAACAAAAAACTAGGTTTCTCGGAACTTTGTCACCTATAAGCCCCTGCCCCATTGTTCCATAATGAACTTACTTTCTGACAAGTATTGCGAGCGCATAAATGGCATGGCAAGAAAATTTATATGACGCATCCTTTCGCGGTGTCGAGTTTGAATATTTTGGCGTTGATGACAGCCAAGATAAGGCGCTGGCGACTCATCAAGCACCGTATGCCAATGATGCCGATATTTTTGATATGGGTAATAACCCTAAAAACATAAATATGACCGCCATCATAGATGGCGCGGACTATGAGCAAGCGTTAGAAAACTTACTTAACGCGCTAGATGCTAAAGGCAACGGTGAACTAATACATCCAGTATTTGGGGCACAAGAGGCTATTTGCGCAAGTTATAGAGTCAAGCACGATAGTGACATCGTAGACGGCTGTACGATTGAGCTACAGTTTATTGTAAGTGGCTCAAAACGGAATATTCAGCACTTCACCCCTGAACCAATGCCCGCCCCTAGCCAAGCAGCGGACAGCATTATCTTGTCAGCGCCAGCGGAGGAGCTGGCTATTTATCAAGAGCAGCTTGATGCTATTGGCACTGAGGCGGCTATTGCGCAATCTCGTAGTATCCCTGAAACCATACGTAGCAAACTGCGTGAGGTACGGACGAATCTTGGCACAAATCTGGTACGTGTAGATGATTTACTTAATCCACCAGTGTGGTTAGGCAGTATCGTCGGTGATGTGGACGGTATCGTTAAGATGCTACCGCTGGACTATGATCCAATGAATAACTGGCGTCGTCTGTTTAACCGTATCAAAGCCATTGGCGATGTGTTTGGTGACAGTGATGTACCACCGCTACGCAGAACAGGGCAAGTACTACCAGCTGCAATGACTAGTCGCGGTGTCATTGAAATACTAAAGGAAGAACAGCGCAACCCTACCCTAACGCCAAGTGATTTGATTGCAATCAATGATGAGGCGCGCCAACAAATACAAGAGGCAATCGATCAGGTGCGTGCTGATGATAATACACAAAATGACCAATCGTTGCCGGTCGTCAATACAGATATTACGCCTATCATTCGTGACTTAAAAAAAGCGGCGGCGCAGCTGCAAGCATTGACTGACGCTACGATTAATAGTCGTCCGCCACTAACTAAGCACACAGTCACAGCGCCGTGTACTTGGCGTCTATTGGCTCATCTACTATACGCTGACCATACGCACGCGGATGAGCTGTCGCGGCTCAATCGTGGACTGGTTGATGCATCTGTCATTGACGCAGGCATACAGGTGTCATGCTATGCCCGATAACGACACAGAAAAAATGGCACTACATATCGACGGCGTGGTGTGTTCGACATGGGATGATCTAAGTGTCGATAGTGATATTGGCGTACCTGCTGATGCGTTTAGTTTTAGTTGGTTTGATGCTGAGCAAGACGTATTACCTGATTATGTGAAAGCAGGTTCAAGCTGCACAGTGAGCTGTAATGGTGAGACGGTATTAACAGGCATCTTAGACCGAATTGGTCAGCGTGTTGGCCGTAATGGACTTAGCACAAATCTATCAGGGCGTGACCTAGCAGGGCAACTGATCGACTGCCACGCACCCATCGATGCCGCTGCCAATCTTAGTCTGTCTGAGCTAATAAAACGCTATGTGACAGGCGGTGATTTGGCAAATTTGCCTATCACTATTGGCAAGGTGCAACAGGACTGGCTCAAAAGTAAGACGGGTGTAAACGTTGGCGAGTCCGTATGGGATGTACTAACAGCAGCGGCACAAGCAAGTGGTCAGTATGTATGGCTATCGGCTGATGGTCAGTTGATGATCGGCAATCCATTTGATGTACCACAGCCAGCCGTTAAGCCTAAATTTTATCTGTACAACGACGATAGATATGAGCAAAACAACGTACTCGATGCTGACTATCAATATGACATCTCAAACGCATTCAGCACAATTGAGATCGTAGGTCAAAATGACAAGGGCAAAAACTTTAAAGCAAAAGTGACAAGTGACCGCATGGCGCTCAAACGCCACCGCATCATTAACGATAGTCGCTCGGATACACAAGCCGAAGCGGAGAAATTTGCTGCTAAAGCAATGGCTGATGCTTGGCTGGATGCGACGGACTTAACGCTACCAGTATCAGGTTGGACGCACAACGGTCAGCCGTGGCAAACAGGGTGGGAAGTAAGCTTTGATAGTAATGTTCTGACGCGCGCTGTTGGCGACTGGGTAATTTATGGGCGTACATTACAGTTGTCACGCGCCAATGGCAAAACTACTGAGCTGCGGCTCAAACGCACGGATGACTGGATGCAACCAGTCAAGTACGCTGATCTGATTAAAAAGTGAGTAAGGCATGAACCCATTTAAACAAGCACCAATCGTCCGTCAGGCAATTATTGGTACGATCAAGCGTACTGGTCATAAAGCGTTGCAGGTGCTTGGCTTGAGCGGTGAACTGGTCGATGATGTACCGCTGTATCAGCAGGTAGGGTTTGCCAGTTGGCTACCTGAAGATGCTGAGGTGGTCATGCTACCAATGCAAGGTCGCGCGCGTAATTTTGTCATCGTCGCTGGTCAAGACGCGGTAGCAATTGAGCTAAAAGAGGGGGAAACGGTAGTCTACAACCAGCACGGTGTGGAACTAAGACTGCTTAAAGACAAAATAAAAAGCAATGTCAGCTTAGAAGTTGATGGCAATATCAAAGCCACAGGCGATGTATCAGACAAAGCTGGCTCTATGCAAATCATGCGCGGGGCATACAATATTCACGGTCATACAGCTGAAGGTACGTCACCACCAACGGTACTAATGGGAGCTGCTGATGCGCTTTGACCAAACCACTAATGACTACACACTGGATGGTATTAACTTGCCACCATTTACAGGTACTCAAGCACTAGCAGAAGCGGCCTATTTGCGCTTATTAACGCCAAAAGGATCATGTTTTAGTGATAGTCAGCTCGGCAGCGAGTTGTATAAGCTCAAACGTAGCAAAGATGTACCACGTATGCGTAGACAAGCGCTTGCATGGGCAAAACAAGCGTTAGAACCATTACGCGCACCATATTATCTAAACGATATTATTGTGACTGCGGGCAATGTTAAGTCAGGCCATTTATTGATAAAAGCTGATCTGGTACAAGCTAATGGCAGCCAGACCACAACATCTATTAACGTACAGGTAGCTGGATAATGTATCAGACCCTTAAATATAGCGATATCAAAGCCGTCATTATGCAAGAGTATGTCAATCAAACTGGCACACTGCCCCAGCGTGATTCCGATGCAGACGTGCGCGCATCAGGCACAGCGGCAGTTGCTGAGGGCTTATACAGTCATCAAGAATATATTTTAAAGCAGCTTTTTATTCAGACAGCAGATGAGCCTTACCTTTATATACACGCTGATGAGCTGGATTTGCCTCGTCTTGGTGGCTCGACAGCGACAGGGCAAGTATGGGCTTCAGGTAACACTGATGGGGTCATCTTGCCTGTTGGTAGCAAACTGACTGATGGCTTTGGACACTATTGGCAAACCACAACAAATATCACTCTATCTGCTAAAAAACAGGTGGCCGTACCAGTGCAAGCAAGCAATAACGGCGCGGCCTTTAATGTCACTGGCACGCTAAGGTGGGTATCCCCAGTCGCAGGGCTACAAAGTGTAGCGGGTGTAGATGTAATCAGCGGTGGCTCAGACGGCGAAAGCCTTGAGCGGTGGCGCTCAAGACTCTGGAACAAGAAAAAGTTAGGTAAAAGTTTGTCACGTACTGAGGACTTGCGCCAAGCAGTATTGGGTGTATCTGGTATCGCTAGCGCCTACGTTTACCCCTTACGGCGCGGCGCTGGCAGCGTTGATGTTGCTATCACGGCACAAGGCGCTAATGGAGCAACTTTACCAAGTGATAGCTTACTGGCTCAATCTGAGCAAGTTTTAAAAGACACTACCGCATTTTGGGAAGACGTGCGCACTTTTAAGCCCACCATCATTGCGTTTGATGTTACCGCTAAAATCACAGGCGTTAATGTTAATACGGGTGAGATTAGCGCGATTATCAATGATTATTTGAAGGCGATGATACCCGCTGAGAGCTACAAAGCCGCTGTACTGTACAGCCTCATTATGGCTGTAGAGGGCATGATTGACGTACAGTTAACGCCAAACGTTAATGTTAATCCCACCGTCAGTATGGAGCAAGTCGGCTGGATACGCCCCGCTAACATCACGGTGACGCTATGAGTGAGACAAAAAAAATAGCAGATGTGCTGATGCAGCATCTACCATTTGGTGCTTATGACCACAGCCATAACACAGTTATATATAAAGATATAGTAGCACATAGTAAAGCGTTAGAGTTGGTCAAGGTGTCAGCTGGGCGTATTTTTGCGGTATTAAATGGCATACCAGATGAGCTGATTGATGAGTTTGAGCGTGAGTACGGATTGCCATTATTGTGTGGTCAAAGTGATGTCGGCAATACAATCGATGATCGACGCGCCGAGATTGAGCGTGTCAAACGTGAAGGGCACGTACTGCTTAATTTAGCGGGTCTCTACAAGCTATTTGCGCGCTACAATCAGACCGTGCTTGCAGTGCAAACTTACGTGCCTATGCAATGTTTAGGGTCATGTGTTGATCCATTAAATACTGCACGGCTGCGATTTCGTGTGACATTGACACTTGCCAAACCGATCAAGGCAGATATGAGCTGTTTATCAAAAAACTACTTACCCGCCTCTCTCAGACTTGATATTAAATAAGGACAAATTATGCATCGTATCGACTCTGCCACCGCGCGTGAAAACGCCAATGGTGACGGTAAAACAGGATTCTCTGACAATGCTGATCTGTCAAATCAAGACGCTACTTACTTCACGCCTGAGTGGTCAAATGCACTGCAAGAAGAGGTCGCCAATGTTATTGAAGGCTTAGGGCTGACATTAGATAAGTCTGATAACGGGCAGCTTTTAAAAGCGCTAGTGCAGGAGTTCGGTGAGAAGAAAGTGCTTGAGGACGCTATCGAAGACTATAAAAAGCTGATTAAAGCAGACCGTGATCGCTTAGATAAGCTAGAAGCCCGTAAGTATGAAGATACGCAAATTGGTGAACTGTTTTGGACGTCTAAGCATTTCGCTACAGCAGCGGAAGTCGCGGAATATAAGGGCTATGGCACATGGCAGCGCGCATTACAAGGGCGTGTGGCGGTTGGTTTTTCTGACGATCCCGAAGACCATGTCGACTTTAGAACACATGGCAAGCTATATGGTGAGCGTGAGCATCAGTTAACTACAGAAGAAATGCCAAGCCATTCCCACCCGTTGGGTATATCTGCTAGAACTAAGATTGCTCATGATGATTCACAAGAAAGCGATAGAGCTGTAGACAATACAGGTGATAAGGAGGAAGGTTATATAGGTGATACTGGCGGCAATAAAGCTCACAATAACATGCAACCATCTAAGACACTTGATTGCTGGGAACGGATTGAATAAAGAAAACGGAGCGGTAATAAAATGTTGGAGCATTATATTACCACTCTTTGACAGACAGTACCTGTCGCAAAGCCGAGGCTCCGCCGCCGTGTACACAGCGAGCGGAGTTTAACACAGAATCTAACGCGATTCTAACGCTAAGCACAGGAAAAATTATGCAGTTTATTTCATGCCAAGAGTGTGGCAAAAAACTACTCAAAATCGGCAATTTTGACAAACTATCTATCAAATGTAGCCGTTGTAAAACTATTAATCTCTTGAGCGTCGAGAACGCCGCTAATTTCAGCAAAACAGAAGACCACGAGTCTCAAACTAAACAAGGAATATCTCGTGGCCACACGCAAAAAGACTCCAAAGGTCGACCCAAAAGCACCTGCTAAAAATGGCTTTAAATATAAGCCTAAGTTTGGTGTCATCGTAAATTGTGATGATGAATCTCATCAAAAAAATGTTTACGACCAGCTAAACACGCAAGGCTATAGCCTTAAGGTGGTGGTCGTATGAAGATTGATATCCATCATCAGTGTACTGATCACGATAGCTATCGAGCCGCTCGTATTAAAAGCCTGTTCAATGTTGAGCAAGGCGCAAACGTCCATATCACTGCCGACCTACCCATTGAAGACAATGATTGGCAGATTGGCGTCATTGTCGGTGGCTCTGGTACTGGTAAAACCAGTATTGGTAAGAAGCTATGGCGCGGTACATCTATCCATAATCCTAAATGGGACAAAACTAAACCTATCATTGATCAGATAGCCGTCGATGGCAGTATTGATGATGCCACCGCGTGTCTATCAGCGGTCGGTCTAGGTACTGTACCAGCTTGGCTAAGACCATACCATGTGTTAAGTAATGGTGAGCAATTTCGCGCTAACCTTGCCCGTGCATTAGCTGATGAGCCTGAGCGATTGATCATAGACGAGTTTAGTAGTGTCGTTGATCGTCAAATTGCTTGCATTGGTGCTAATGCTTTTGCTAAGTCTTGGCGGCGCACAAAGGGCAAACAGGCGGTACTTTTAACTTGTCACTACGACGTACTGGACTGGCTACAACCTGACTGGGTATATGACACTTCCAAGAATGAATTTATACGGGGGCGTCTTTGGCAACGCCCATCTATTACATTCGAAATCTATCAAACCAACTGGCAGTTTTGGCACTTGTTTGAGCCGCATCACTATCTAAAAATGCCACTTATGATTGCTGCTACCAACTATGTGGCTGTAGTCGATGGAGAGCTAGTTGCTCATCTTGCAGTCTCAACGCGCCCTGGTCTCATCGAAGCACGAGCATGTCGACTGGTAGTAATGCCTGAGTGGCAAGGTGCAGGCATCGGTATGCGTTTTCTTAATCAGGTATGTGAACACTGGTTAAATGCTGAAAATCGTTATAACAAGCCATTGCGTACTATATTTCACACTAGCCATCCAAACTTGGCGACTGCTCTAAGACGCAATCCTAAATGGACACAGATTAGCGGGCAGCTACATGGTGGTAGAGCTTCCCGCGCGCTCACTGCTGGTGGTAAATACGGCGGCCACTTTCGCGCCGTACAAGGATTTCGTTATTTAGGGGCTGACTATGATTAAAGTGATGATAGTTGGTCAAAAATGGCTAGCTGAGCAGCTGCTTAAGCGTTGTATTGATATGGGTGATATTGAGGTTATATTGGTATCAGTACCGTGTATTGACGATAGAACGGCGATACTGGCTGATAGGTTAGCTATTCCCGTGGCTACTCATGGTAAAACGTTGATGACAAACGCAGTACCAGATGGCATCGACGTGATACTAATGGCACATGCTTACTGCTTTGTGGATGCTGATGCTCGAGCTAAGGCTAGACTTGGTGCTGTAGGCTATCATCCAAGTCTCTTGCCAGCTTATAAAGGGAAAAATGCTATCGCCGATGCCTTTAATGCAGGTGAAGTTGTGACAGGTGGCTCTTTATACCAGTTAGATGATGGGTGGGACACGGGTGTGGTTGTTGATCAAGCTAGTGTAAAGATAGATAATAACGATACTATCAAATCACTTTGGCAGGATAAATTAGCGCCGTTGGGTTTGCTGCTTTTTGAGAATTATTTAAAGAGTATCAGGCATGAGCTATAGTTATTAACTATATAGTAGTGGTGCGAGGCATTTATGTCATCGCACTATTTTTTTGAATGGAACACCTAGTGCAGAATAATTTATAAAAACCTAGTGCAGAATGAACTACAAATTAGTGCAAAATAAATTCGCAAATTACACTTTTATGAGGTTTATAGAGCCTGTCGTCCAGTATTTATAAAATATACCATAAAAAAAGCCCCAATCATCACTGATTGGGGCTTTTTAGCATTTGGCGGAGACGGAGAGATTCGAACTCTCGAAGGGCTATGAACCCTTGCCGGTTTTCAAGACCGGTGCATTCAACCGCTCTGCCACGTCTCCATTGGTGCATCATTATATAGATATACTTTTATAATGCAAGCCCCTAATCTAAAAAAATTCAATTAATTTGCAAATACCTTTGAACCACTGGTTTATCGCTTGCTTGAGGCCAGATGCAGGCACATATCGAGCAGTCTGTTGGCATAACCCCATTCATTATCGTACCACGCAAAAACCTTGTACTGCTCGCCTACCTGCATGAGCTGCTGACCATCTATGATAAGCGATTCAGTTTGATGAATAAAATCACTAGAGACCAATGGCTCATCCGTATAAGCCATGATGTCACGTAAATGCGTCTGACTGGCAGATTGAAGGACGTCACGGATAATATCAACGCTGACCTCTGGCGTATCAAATACAAAGGTCACATCAATCGCTGCCACATCGATGGTGGGCACCCGTATTGAATGTCCATTTATTTTGCCCGCCATCGCTGGCAATACCCGCTCCGTCGCAGCAATACTACTCGAGGTCGTTGGGATAATATTGTAGCCAGAAGCACGCGCCCGTCTGGGATCTCGATGCGCTTGATCGAGCACCGTCTGATCGGCGGTAACCGCATGAATCTCTGTCATCATAGCGGACTTGACGCCGAACGCTTTATCCAATGTGTCAATCAGCGGCACCAATGCCTGCGTGGTACAAGAAACGCTGGAGATAATCGGTAAATCAAGCATGAGCGCATCTGTATTGACCCCCATAACGATACAAGCATCCACATTATCGAATGGCGCTGCACCGATGATCACCTGCTGTGCGCCTGCATGGATGTGCAGCATCGCTTGCTCATACGAGCGAAAGTGACCGGTGCACTCTAGTACCACATCGACCCCTAGCGACTGCCAAGGTAGGTTTTGTGGATTGGGTTCTGAAAGCATATTGATACAATAAGTCAAAGTGTTTTTGGTGAGACAGAGCTGAGTTTTATGCTCGTTATCGGCCCCGCTCTCGATAATATCAGCACTGACCCCCAAGCGGCTTAAGCGACCGTGCGTGCTATCAAATTTTAATAAATGCAACAAAATATCTGCTGGTGCCAAATCATTAATTGCGACGACATGGATTGCACGTCCTAATACTTCAAAGCGCTCTAGCAAGGCGCGCAGTACATTGCGCCCGATACGACCAAAACCATTAATAGCCACTCTCAATGGCTGTGAGTGCTCCCCAGTGGTACGATAGGTCGCCGCTATCGGGTCAGAGGTCAATTGATAAGTGGCGCTAGAAAAATCAGGCATAAAAGATATCGCTATAAAGGGATATAAAGAATGGGCGTTGTCGCTTTAGACGTGCTCTAACAGTTGGTTCAATATTTTTTGTTCAAAAAACCGACAGTGTCGTAAAATCTATCTTGTCATAACAAACTATGGCGTGATAAAAATCAATGCCAAACGAATGGTGTTGTAGTCAATGCTTTGCTTGAGATGATCGAATATCGGACGCAGTTTGATACTGCCATCATCATTGAAGTCATTGGGGTTATTGGCAACTTTGATGGCGACATAAGCGTTGCCAACCGCTGTCATGACCTCATCCTCTGGACGTAGATGATCGCAGGCAAGGCTTGGATCTTGTGATTTTAGCTCGCCGATGTGGCGCATGATGGTGGACTGTGATAGTTGACGCGCTTGTGAGATTTCCGCAATAGTCAAGCTCTCTTCTAATAGCACTCTGGTTGCAAGCAAAGTGCTCTCTGATTTGTCAGAGACTTGATTGCCTAATTTCTGTTTTTTATCGATTTGCGCTTGTTGCTGTTCGCGGCGCTTTTTTTGCAGCGCGGCATAGGCGTCAATCACGGATTGACTGAGCGTACCACCTGACTTTAAAACAAACTTCTCATGCGCCTGCTGCATACTTTCTTCATCCAGCATCGCATAGTTGGCATCAGCCTCTTCAGACAGGACCAAAAACCGCTTGTCTGCGCCGCGTGCCAGTGGATCAAGTTGCAAGCTCATGTCATTCATACCCAGTAGCTGCAATCCTGCCAGCGATTTGAGACGTGATAAGGCCACATAACCTTGTCCCAACTCAAAGGTACGCGATAAATCAATCTCAGCGGCATCGAGGGTCATGCCTTGCGACTTGTGAATGGTGATCGCCCATGCCAGACACAGCGGTACTTGTAAGTAACTTGCTAGCACCTCACCCGTCTCATCTTCGATGATCCACTCCTCAGGCTCAGCGATGACTTCTCGTCCTGAATTAAGCCGCACGACAGGCATTTTCTGGGTCGTTGGTTTCTTCGACTTTGGCTTTTCTTTGTCTTTTTTAGCAGCGGACTTCTTAGCTTTTGCCGTTTTTTCGCCAGCAGCTTCCTCATCAATGTCATCGCTGCTATCGTCTTCGATTAACGCGTCACTACTTTCCTTATCCTCTATTTTGACCGCAGCAAAACCAATCAGCTCACCCATCGTCCCGTTGGACACCCCAAGCTCGGCATTGTTTTTGATAAACATGACCTTGGCGCCCACCTTGAGAACCAACTCGTCTTGAGTACGTACGGTCTTTTTTAAGGTTTCAACCAGCTTACTATCGCCCGTGGTTGTGGCTTCAAAACGCATCATCTCACCGTCTAACAGTGCCAGCTCCTTGTCATTAATCTTATTGACATTGAGATTGTGCGTGTACAGGCGAGTACGCTTGATATCGACGCTTTGATCGTAAGTATTCTCTAAAGCGGCAATCGCCTCAAAGGTCACTTCCTGACGACGGATTTGGTTGAGAATATCATCTAAGTCTAAACCACCATTTGCCGCTTCGCTAACCTGTCGATGCTGCTCTGACAGATAGCAAATATGAAATTTGGCATCGAGCCACGCCTCAGACATAAAGGCGAACTTTTCACGATTGCTCTCGCCTTTACTACCAATCGGTGGCAACTGAAAAAAATCTCCTGCGACCACGACTTGGATGCCGCCAAAGGCTTTGTCGTTTTTGCGGACATGCTTGAGCACTTGGCTGACCAAATTGAGCTGCTTGGCATGTAGCATCGATATCTCATCGATGACCAGTACTGCCGTGTCTTTCAATCTGTCTGCCAAAAACTGCTTACGAGATAAATTGGTCAAATCGCGATCAGACAGCTCATCTTTGATACCAATACCCGACCAACTATGAATCGTTGTGCCATTCATATGCGTGGCGGCAATACCAGTACTGGCCGTCACCGCAACAGGTACACGGCGAGCGCGTAGATAATCGATGTATTGATTGAGGGTATACGTCTTACCTGAACCTGCTGAGCCAGTCAAAAAGACGTTTTGACCTGTTTTTAGAATATCAAGAGCAGAAGATTGACGCATAGACCCAAACCAACCAATATTATGAAAAGAAATAGTATAAAAAAGAAAGCCGCCCTGGTTAATTAATTGACCACAGCAAGCCAAAGTAGATGCTCACAATTATAACAGCTGCATCCGCTTTGCGAACCACTTTAACCGCCCTATATCGTATAACCGAAAGTTTTGTGATACAAATTATATCATTATAAAAAGTCATTATCGTCCTGTACAAAAGTTCAGTACGATAGAATAATAAATTGGTTAGGAATACCAAGGGTTTATTTTTCAATGGCTATCTCTAAATAGTCATATTTTAAATAACCATCATACACAACAAGGAGTGGTTAATGTTATACGCTTATCCCAACACTGAAAACAGTCCGGTCCAATTCCGCAAAAAATACGATAACTTTATTAATGGTGAGTGGACCGCTCCTGTCGATGGAGAGTATTTTGATAACACAAGCCCCATCGATGGTAAAACTATTTGCCAAGTCGCCCGCTCAAAAGAAGCCGATATCGAAAAAGCCCTAGACGCGGCGCATGCTGCCAAAGACGCATGGGGCAAAACCAGTGTTACTGAACGTGCCAACTTGTTACTCAAAATAGCTGACAGCATGGAAGCCAACCTAGAAGCGATTGCGATTGCCGAATGTTACGAAAACGGCAAGCCTGTTCGTGAGACACTCGCAGCCGACATCCCTCTAGCCATTGATCACTTCCGTTATTTTGCCAGCGCCATTCGCGCACAAGAAGGCGGTATCAGTCAGATTGACGAAGACACTGTGGCTTATCATTTTCATGAGCCACTTGGTGTCGTCGGTCAAATCATTCCTTGGAACTTTCCTATCCTAATGGCCGTATGGAAGCTAGCACCTGCCCTTGCTGCTGGTAACTGTGTCGTTCTAAAGCCAGCCGAACAAACGCCAGTTTCTATTCTGTTCATGTTAGAGACCATCGGCATCGCTGATATCTTGCCAAAAGGCGTGCTAAACGTCGTCAATGGCTTTGGTGTCGAAGCGGGTAAACCACTTGCCTCAAACCCTCGTATCAATAAAGTTGCCTTTACAGGTGAGACTACCACTGGCCGCCTCATTATGCAGTACGCGAGCGAAAACATCATTCCAGTGACGTTAGAGCTTGGTGGCAAAAGCCCTAACATCTTCTTTGCCGATGTTATGGATGAGGACGATGACTTCTTGGACAAAGCTGTCGAAGGTCTAGTGATGTTTGCACTGAACCAAGGTGAAATCTGCACCTGTCCATCGCGGGCACTCGTTCATGAGAGCATCTATGATGAGTTCATCAAACGCTGTATCGCCCGCGTTGAAGCCATCAAGATGGGCAACCCATTAGATACCGACACCATGATTGGCGCGCAAGCCAGCTCAGATCAATTAGAGAAAATCCTATCTTATCTTGATATCGGTAAAAAAGAAGGCGCAAAAGTGCTCGTCGGCGGTGAACAAGCCAAGCACGATGGCGACTTGACAGACGGTTACTACGTCAAACCAACTATCTTTGAAGGCACCAACGATATGCGCGTGTTCCAAGAAGAGATCTTTGGACCTGTCCTTGCCGTGACTACTTTTAAAGACGATGACGAAGCCATGCAGACTGCCAATGACACCTTGTATGGTTTAGGCGCGGGCGTTTGGACGCGTAGTGTACACAAGGCATATCGCTTCGGACGTGGTATCCAAGCAGGCCGCGTATGGACCAACTGCTATCACATTTACCCTGCGCATTCTGCATTCGGCGGTTATAAGCAATCCGGTATTGGACGCGAAAACCACTTAATGATGCTCGACCATTATCAGCAAACCAAAAACATGCTGGTGTCGTACAGCCCTAAAAAAATGGGCTTCTTCTAAACCATCATTTCTAATCATGGAGCGGGTTATCACCAGTGTTACATAGCCCGCTCGCTACAACGATCTAAATAAAAAAACTGAAACGAATTTTTATATCCTCTAATGCGCTTAGGCGCACAGCAGGAAAAATTTGTAGCAGTCTTGCGTTCAAAATAAGGTGTTTGCATATTTTGAATGCAATATCGCAACAACTTTGTATATCGACATCTATCAATCACCCATAAAAGAGAACTTATCATGACTAACAAAATGAAAGCCGCTGTATTACATGAGTTCGGTCAAGACTTAAAAATCGAAGAAGTCGACATCCCAACCGTAGGTGCCGGTCAGATTTTAGTAAAAATGGAGGCCTCAGGCGTCTGTCATACTGATTTACATGCGGTTGAGGGGGACTGGCCTGTTAAGCCAAACCCGCCATTTATCCCAGGCCATGAAGGTGTTGGCGTGATCACGGCGGTCGGTGACAACGTCCATCACGTCAAAGAAGGCGACCGAGTCGGTGTGCCCTGGCTCTACTCTGCTTGTGGTCACTGTACACATTGCCTGGGTGGCTGGGAGACGTTGTGCCTAAAGCAAGAAAATTCAGGTTATTCGGTGAATGGTAGCTTTGCAGAGTATGTCCTGGCGGACGCCGACTATGTAGGCATTATCCCAGAAAGCGTCGACTCTGTAGAGATTGCCCCTGTCTTATGCGCAGGTGTCACTGTCTATAAAGGCCTAAAAATGACGGATACCAAGCCTGGTGATTGGGTAGTGATTTCAGGTATCGGCGGACTTGGGCACATGGCCGTTCAGTACGCCATTGCCATGGGCCTTAATGTCGCGGCGGTCGATATCGACGATGAGAAGCTTGAATTCGCCAAAAAGCTGGGCGCCAAAGTCATCGTCAACGCCAAAGACACCGATCCTGGCGAGTATCTCCAAGAGCAGATCGGCGGTGCTCATGGCGTGTTAGTCACTGCAGTATCATCAAAAGCTTTTGATCAAGCCTTAAGCATGTTACGTCGCGGTGGTACTTTAGTATGTAACGGGCTCCCCACTGGCGACTTCCCTGTCTCTATCTTTGATACCGTGCTAAATGGCATTACCATTCGTGGCTCTATCGTCGGTACGCGCCTAGACTTACAAGAGTCGCTAGACATGGCAGCAGCAGGCAAAGTCAAAGCGACCGTCAAAGCTGAGCCGTTAGAGAACATCAATGATATTTTTGAGCGGATGCGTAATGGCAAAATCGAAGGTCGTATCGTCATCGACTATAATCAATAACGGATAGTAAAATGACAGTGTTATAAGCTTATTACATAGTTATTCCAACTGTCAATTATCAGCCGAAGGTCGTATCTTTTTAGTCATATGCCAGTTGTGATGTGTCTGAAGATGATGCGACCTTTTTGATTTGACTGTGGCATACTGATACTAGAGAGCAATTATATAAACCATGGATGGGCCATAAGAAGGAGTACGATATGAAACTGGCAGCAACAGAGTCGTGTAAAGCGTTGATTGAGCTACTAAAGTCCAAGCATGGAAAGCTGATGTTTCATCAGTCAGGTGGCTGCTGTGATGGTAGCTCGCCGATGTGCTATCCATTAGGAGAGTTTAAAGTAGGCGGTCAGGATGTGCTGGTTGGTGAGCTTGTTGGCTGTCCATTTTATATGGGACGCGCACAATACAATCTATGGCAGCATACCGATTTGACCATTGATGTCGTCAATGGTCGCGGTGCGAGTTTTTCGTTAGAAATCCCTGAAGGCAAACGCTTTATCGTACGCTCAGAAATCTGTACGATATAAGCACGTTTGACGCAAAACTAGGTAGCATTAATCTTAAATAATGTACCCCATATGACAGTCTTAACTTGTCCTATGATATTGGGGAAAAACTGGCTGATTTAATAAAAACAAATCATAGCAGCACCTAATAACCACAGCATCTAATAGCTACCGCACCAAATAGTCAGTAGCTGCTCAATAATCCACTGATTTTCACAAATCATTGTCATTTATACGTTTGTCTATCATCACAACAATAAAAATATTTGTATCCGAAAAGTAACTAATTTATTAATATACATGTACGTTAATAACTTTTTATTATGAATTTTACTGTCGAAATTCGTAAAAGTTACCTTTTTTGGTTGTATTAGCTCTCTAAAATAATAGAAATCGTCTTTTTTATTAAATTATTTCAAAGATTTCTTGCATTATCGGTATTTATGAGAGTATATTCAAACGACTTATTTATAACGATATGTTCTACATTATATAAATTAAATCTTTCTCAACTTTATATATGTATCTTTTTGTAAATAATATATCTTCAAAATAAATATACCAAAAGCAGTTGAAAGTTTGCTAATTCCTCAGACAGGCATAGCAATTTATAAGCAACTACCTATCATTACATGGGACGTAATAATGCAAAAATCATTCTTTAAACTGACGCTGTTGACCACGCTTATCTTGGGTATGAGTGCTTGTAGTGGCGACAACCACTGACGAGTCTGCTGCCAGCTCAGATGCAAAAGCCGCTAAAACCCTACTTTATTGTTCAGAAGGC
Organism: Psychrobacter sp. AntiMn-1; assembly: GCF_001854065.1. Taxonomy (NCBI): domain Bacteria; kingdom Pseudomonadati; phylum Pseudomonadota; class Gammaproteobacteria; order Moraxellales; family Moraxellaceae; genus Psychrobacter; species Psychrobacter sp. AntiMn-1. Next base: position 1,244,886 of record NZ_CP012969.1, read on the forward strand.
AGCCCAGCTGGTTTCGATCCCGCACAGTACACCGCCGGCACCGATTTTGATGCGAGTGCTTATCCTATCTATAACGGTTTGGTACAGTTTAAAAGAGATGGGACTGAAATTCAGCCAGGACTCGCTGAAAGCTGGGATATTAGCGAAGATGGTAAGACTTACACCTTTAATCTACGTAAAGGCGTCAAGTTCGGTAAAACCGATTATTTCACACCAAGTCGCGATTTCAACGCAGACGATCTGATTTTTACATTAAAACGTCTCACCAACCCAGACTTTGAATTTAACAAAGCTTACCCTGCAGAATTCCCCTATTCAGTTGGCATGGGATTACCTGATATCATCTCAAATATCGAAAAGGTCGACGACTATACTGTCAAAGTCACGCTTAACGAAGTCAATGCCCCATTTTTACAAAACCTAGCGATGCCATTTGCTTATATCAACTCTGCTGAATATGCAGATCAGTTGATGGCCTCTGGTAATGAGCCTGATATCAATAACAAACCTGTTGGTACTGGGCCTTTCGTCTTTACGTCCTATCAAAAAGACGCGCAAATCCGTTATACCAAAAACCCAGACTATTGGGACAAAGACAACATCTACATCAACAACCTTGTGTTTGTTATTACTAAAGATTCAGCCGTTCGTGCGCAAAAAGTTCAAGCGGGTGAATGTCATGTATCGGCATATCCAAAGCCTGCCGAAATTGAATCGGTCAAAAAATCTGGTAAAGCCACCGTTCTTGATCAACCAGGTTTTAACGTCGGTTATGTGGGCTACAACGTTGAAAAGCCGAAGCTAAGTGATCTTAAAGTACGTCAAGCATTGGATATGGCGATCAATAAAGACGCGATCATCAATGCTGTCTATCAAAGCGAAGGTCTCAAGGCAACCAACCCAATGCCGCCTACGCAGTGGGGCTACGACGACTCTTTAAAAGATGCACCTTATGATGTTGAAAAAGCAAAAGCGCTGATTAAAGAAGCTGGCGCGGACAATATGAACATCGACTTATGGTACATGCCTGTTCAACGTCCATATAACCCTAATGCCAAACTCATGGCTGAAATGCTCCAAGCAGATTGGGCGAAGATTGGCGTCAATGCCAAACTGGTTACTTATGAGTGGGGCGAATACCTAAAACGCGCGGCGAAAGGCGAGCCTGATGTGATCTTGGCAGGTTGGACGGGTGATAATGGTGATCCGGATAACTGGTTGGGCTCATTACTGTCTTGTGACGCGGTCGGTGGTAATAACTACTCACGTTGGTGTAATAAAGACTTTGATAATTTAGTCATGAAAGGACGTCAGGTCACCAATCAAGATGAGCGTGTGGATGACTATGTACAAGCTCAGCAGATCTTCAAAGAGCAGCTTCCTTGGACGACTATGGCGCATTCGGTAGTCACCGTATTCACTGCACCAAACGTTGTGGATTTCAAAATCAGTCCACTTGGTGCTGTACGCTTCGATGGCGTGAACGTTGAATAACCTTAGCTAATTACGTCCGGTACGACATGCACTATTATTTGATTTGTATTCGGCTGGCTCAGAATCTCTGTTCCAGCCGTATTTATATGGGTTGATTGCTTTTTGACTCACATACTTTTCATTTGAGCACCTTTCACTTGAGTACTTTTGATTTAAGTGCTTGGTCATTTAAGGTCATGGTCACGGACGACCTCATTCATTGCTACTACTCCACTCATTGAATCACAACTATTGAGCAGCCCATGCTACTTTATATTCTGCGCCGTATCGCCATTCTTATTCCTGTCTATCTTGGCCTCACGCTATCGACTTTTACTCTGATCCGTCTCGTACCAGGCGATGCAGTCGAGATCATGATGGGTGAGCGTATGGTGGATCCAGAGCTACATGCTCGCGCCCTAGAAAGACTGGGATTAGACAAACCCCTTATCGTTCAATACTGGGATTACTTGACGGGTATATTGACGGGTGACTTTGGTCAATCCTTTCGTACTCGCTCTCCTGTGTTACAAGACTTTTTTGCGCACTTCGTTCCAACGTTAGAGTTGGCGCTATGTGCGATTGTCATTGCTAGTGTGATTGGTGTGAGCTTGGGTATCTTTGCCGCGCTACGCCGTGGTACTTGGATTGACTATACTCTGATGTCAGGGGCGCTGGCAGGATACTCGATGCCGATCTACTTACTAGGCCCTATTCTGACAGGTATATTCGCTCACTATCTTGGCCTTTTACCCGTTGCTGGTGTGATCTCTGTCGCACAGTTCTTGGATGTCCATCCCTTGTACGGCTCATGGTTGCTTGGCTCTCTCACATCAGGGGAACCAGGCGCTTTTTGGAATGTGGTCAAACACTTTATCTTGCCATCGATTGCCTTATCGACCATTCCACTCGCGATGATCGCGCGGATGACACGCTCTGCGATGTTGGAAGTGTTGGATGAAGACTATGTGCGTACGGCTCGCGCCAAGGGCTTATCGCCACGCCGCGTGATCATGGTACACGTGATGCGTAACGCGCTAATCACTGTCGTCACTGTGGTTGGCTTACAAATGGCAACCTTGCTTGCAGGCGCGATTATTACCGAGACTATCTTTAGCTGGCCGGGTGTTGGTAATTGGCTTCTCGATGGCTTTTTCACTCGTGATTACCCCATTGTGCAAAACGGCATTTTGTTGGTCGCCACTGCCTTGATTTTGGTCAGTTTATTTATTGATATTTTGTATGGTCTGATCAATCCGCGTATTCGACATACCTCTTAATGTTGCAATGTCACACAATGTCACATTGATAAATACTTATATTATAAATAGTGATGATTGGCGCTGAAGTGATGTTTTAGCAATGCTTAGTACTTTTTTAGGAACAAAATTCTAAAAAATGTCACTGCGCTAGCCACTATAGGAACTGCTCATGAAGCCTTCTGTTCTCCCCTCTGATGTCAATCTGATGGCTGCCACACCGCCATCGTCTTGGCAGCTATTTTTATCGACCTTTTGCCGAAACAAGGGCGCGGTGTTGGGTTTTATTATTCTCATGCTAATGGTTATTGTTGCCATACTCGCGCCCGCAATTGCCCCCCATGACCCTTACGAGTTGTTTACGGGTCAAGAGCAGCTGCCGCCAGCCTTTTTAAGTGGTGGTGATGCGATGTTTTGGCTAGGCACGGATGATGCTGGACGAGATACCTTGTCTCGGGTGATGTATGGCGCGCGTTACTCTCTGTTTATCGGTCTGAGCGCGACGACCCTTGCGATGTTGGTCGGCATCTCTTTAGGACTTAGTGCTGCCTTTTGGCCCAAAGTTTGGGGCAAAGCGGTCATGCTGGTCAATGATATTTTGATGTCATACCCAAGCTTACTACTAGCGATCATCATTGCCGCTATCTTAGGGCCCTCTATGACCAATACGATTATTACGATTGCACTGGTCTGTACGCCGCCTTTTATTCGTCTGACTCGCGCCACCGCGATGGTGGAGTTGCAACGTGAGTACTTTATCGCTTCGCAGGTGATGGGTGCTGGTGTGCTGCGTTTATTATTTATCACGATTCTACCCAACTGCATGGCACCGCTCATCGTACAAGCAACGATGATTTTTTCCTCTGCTATTTTAGAAGCGGGTGCGATTGGTTTCTTAGGCTTTGGGGTACAGCCACCTGATGCTGAATGGGGCGCGATGCTCGGTACGGCTCGTCAATACATTCAAAGTAACGTTTGGCTCGCTATTTGGCCAGGTGTCGCTATCTTCTTGGCTGCATTGTCGATTAACTTGACGGGTGATGGCCTGCGTGACGCGCTCGATCCCAAATTAAAGCAGGTGACCTAAGATGACTGATACTTTAATTAAAACGCCTACCGCTCATACTTCTATGAATGGTGCATCAACAACAGACGCGCCGCTGTTATTGGACATCGAAAATCTGTCGGTCACTTTTGGTCAAGGAAAGCGTGCCTTTCGTGCTGTCGATGATGTGTCTTTAAAAATCACACAAGGTGAAGTCATCGCTGTCGTTGGTGAATCCGGCTCAGGTAAGTCAGTCACGATGATGGCGCTAATGGGGCTACTGCCGCCGTCTGCCACCGTCCGCGCAAAGCGTGTGATGTTTGATAATAAAGATATGATCAGTATGCCTGCCAAAGAAAAACGCGGCATCATTGGCAAAGACATCTCCATGATCTTTCAAAACGCGATGTCTTGCCTCAATCCAAGCTTTACCGTTGAGATGCAGTTAGGTGAAGTACTGCGCAAGCATTTAGGCTTGCGCGGTTCGGCAGTACAGGCACGCATATTAGAGCTGTTAGAGTTGGTCGAAATGCCTGACGCCAAAAACCGACTCAAAGTGTATCCACATCAACTCTCAGGCGGTATGAGCCAGCGCGTTATGATTGCGATGGCGCTTGCGTGTGAACCAAAACTGCTCATCGCCGATGAACCGACCACCGCACTTGATGTCACCGTACAAGCGCAGATTATGGACTTGCTCGGTCGATTGCAACGCGAAAAACAAATGGCGATGGTTTTGATTACCCATGATTTGGGCCTTGTTGCACAAAACTCGCGTGATGTCGCGGTCATGTATGCTGGACAAGTGGTTGAAACAGTACCGTGCCAGAGGTTTTCCAACATCCTGCACACCCTTATACAGAGGCCCTTTTACAAGCCATTCCTGAGCTGGCTATCGGACAAGAACGATTAAATAGCTTGCCTGGGGTCGTACCAAGTCAATATGATCGCCCAAGCGGGTGCTTATTATCTCCTCGCTGCCCATATAAAGAGCCTGCTTGTGACGTGCCGCCGCCTATTTTGGACACACCAAATGGCAAAGTGCGCTGCATTTATGCCGATCCTACTGCTCGCACCCCTATCTCTCACGCTGCTATTTTGGAGTCACAAGTATGAGTAATAAAGTGGTTTTAAAAGCAGACAATCTACATAAGCACTATCCGGTATCACAAGGATTGGGCAAACCAAAAGCGCACGTCAAAGCGCTGAACGGTATCTCTTTTGAGCTTGAGGCTGGCAAGACATTGGCAGTCGTTGGTGAATCTGGCTGCGGCAAATCTACCCTTGCCCGCCAGCTGACACTCATTGAGCAGCCGACGCAGGGCGAGCTTTTTATCAACGATGAAGGCACCACTGGCTATAGTAGAAAGGCGCTCAAAAACTTACGTACCGAAATTCAAATGGTCTTCCAAAACCCTTATGGTAGCTTGAATCCGCGCCATACTATCGCCTATCAATTGACAGAGCCGTTGAATATTCATACCAACCTGTCGAAAGAAGAAAAGCGTGACAAAATCAATGAGATGATGAGAAACGTGGGTCTACGTCCTGAACATGCTGGGCGTTTCCCACATATGTTTTCGGGTGGTCAGCGCCAGCGGATTGCCCTTGCCCGTGCCATGATGCTCAATCCAAAAATTGTCGTCGCTGATGAGCCGACCTCCGCGCTCGACGTATCGATTCAGGCGCAGGTCTTAAATCTGTTTATGGATTTGCAGGATGAGTATCGTACCGCTTACGTCTTTATCTCACACAACTTGTCAGTCGTACGTCATGTCGCTGATGATGTGATGGTGATGTATTTGGGTCAAGCGGTCGAGCACGGGCCCAAAGAAGCGATCTATAATGCGCCAAAACATCCGTATACCATCGCATTACTGGCGGCCGCACCAACAGTAAATGGCCAAAAGAAAGATTTGACGCTACAAGGTGAGCTACCAAGCCCGCTTAATCCGCCAAGCGGGTGCGCTCTACATAAACGCTGTCCATATGCGACCTCGCAGTGCAGCGAAATCGAGCCACAACTGCGCGAATGGGATGGTCGATTGGTGGCTTGTCTGCGCTTGGAAGAGATATACGGGTAATGTGACTAGTAGTTAATCAATATTTACTACGCCGCGGCATTTAGGAAATTGGATACAACCAAAAAAGGTCTGACTTTGATTCTGGCCTTTTTTTGCTACTCTCTTAATCATCTCGCCGTTGCATCTTGGGCAGATTGGCGCTTGATCGATATTAGCGTCATGATCTGTCGCTTTAAGTATCTCAGGTTTATTCACTTTTGGCTCAGATTCTACAATCTCAAACGGCGTCATAAACAGTTTATTGGCCATGTCATGCGACATACTGGTAGGCGGTGTGATGGTCTGCTGAGTATTCAAACTATCGATCGGTAACTCGCTAGATTCAATCTCAGTTTGACCAGACCATCGATGCACTTCTCTACTCTTTAGGATAGTTCTATCAACGGTTTCTTTTATTATAGACTCAGGTGTAGGGTTATCAGTATTCTTGCTAGCATTGCTATGCTTGTCTTTTAGATAGGCTTTGTGTTGGCGATTGGTGCGCCATGACTTGCTAAATTTATTGCTCTCGATCTGCTCGACGATAGATGTGACCTCGTCTTCGGTGAGTATTTTATCTTGCTTCTTCTTCACATAAGATACCATACCACCTGTTAACACGTGTTCGGGTAGCTCATCACGGGTTTTTAGCTCGCACTCACCGATAAAAGCAATCATCGAATGAAAGTAGCTCAGCTCCAAGTCTAATAAATCAGCGAGCGTCTTTATGTGCAAGTAGTTCTGACGCAATGGATTTTGGAATTTGAATTTACTTCCATTTTGGAAAACTTGTGTCCACTGCTTTTGCTTCTCGCTACCGTATATCCAACCTTTATAGTTTTTGGTTTCAATCACAAAGATGCCGTATACGGAGACGATAACATGATCGATTTGCGTACTACCACCATTGGCTAATGGCAAAGTGACATTGTTTAGACGGTGATAGATGTCTTTTTCAAGCTTGAGCCACATGGCGACGTTGATGACGGTTTCACCGAGGAAACCTTTAAAGCTAGATTTTAGGGACATGGTGGATTTCTCAAAGCATGGCTTATTAGGTTGACATCTACTAAACAAAAGATTTAAGCCCATATAAGATATTTATAAATATGATTACACCAATGACAATTTTCATGAAGCTTGTACTTTCTTGTTTTGCTTCTGCAAAATTCTGCTGAATTGAAGCTGTAACGAAGGCTATATCGGTTGAAGTAGGCTTATAGCTGTTGAAGGTGACTTCATTAGCTAAGCTTGGAATGTCATCAATAAGCTCAGTCACTTGTGGCCGAAGGTGCTTCTCATATCCTTTCCAAGGATTATCACTCTCATAAAGTTTTCGTACGCCATAATACATATCTTCTTCAAAATAACTGTCTTGAATCCATTGATCGTAATAAGCTGGGTCCCAAAATTTGGCAGGAAGTACAGTAACCTCAGCTGTTTCATCACTGATTAAAATAGGGAATGAGCTTTGTAAAATACCATTGGGTAAATGTAACCGCCAAACGAATATACTGGTAGACTTTAATGGTAAAGGCGTGATGCTATTAGGAATGTCAAAACCATGCATTCTAGTATGTTCGTCAGTTATGTGCTCGGCATACTTTGATATTTCTATATCATCCGTATCAGGAATGGTATTTTTAAAAGTATAAAGTTCATGTGCAATTTCTGCTAGATAAGAAACTGGTGTTCGCCCTGTTGGATCGTATAAGACTTCAGCAGGACAAGAATATGTCTGATCAAAAGACCATAGCATTTTATTTGCTTGGACGACATGAGCCCATACTACTTTGCCTGTTTTATATAGCTTAGCCAATTGATTCATTTGTTCATACAAGACGTCGTCTTTCATCCATTTTGGAGGCATCATTTGTAAGTAAGCTAAATCCGCTCGATCTAAATTAGCAAATTCAATCTCCCTGTCAAACTTCAACTCCATAGTGGATACGGGTGGCAAAGGCTGGTTGAAATCAGTATTGCTTAATATAGTAGATGGAACTAGCTCCAACACACTTTGCCAAATTGTTTGGTCTTGTAATGCCCCATCGTCACTAGCTATTATCAATGCTTGGTAAATCACTTGCTTAGGAACGAAAAAATCACACAAATCTTGGATATCACTATCAAAATCGACAAACATGTTTTCAGCCAGTGCGGCCTGATCTCCTATACAATGATCGCTTGCATCAGAGTACCAAACTGGGACTTCTCTACGAGCTCGCCCAATGACTTCACCTAAATAATAGCTCAATATCTCAATAGTCGAGCTATTGTGCAGCGGGTATTCTAAAGAAAAGATTCGATGTTCTGTAAATTCAGGCAGTCTATTTTTAACCGTTAGCAACCAATCATCAACTCGCTTAAGACTGTTTATCGAATAATCAAGATTACAGTTACGAAGCTCTCTTTCATATTTAAAGTCCTGATGTCTGGTCAAACCATCTAACTCATCAGGATTCGCCTGTTCTGACCTATCGGAGAAAAAATCATCTAACGTTAAGAGCACGTTTACCGTTTCAACAGTCGGTTGATTAGACGTAAGGAATGGCTTTTGCGAGTTAATAGAAGTCGTGCAACTTGTCATGATTTTATCATCTTAGAAAATATTGAATTTTAGTTTATGTCGTTTAATAGTTAGCTACCGATGACTACCTGTCTACTAAATGTTTCTTCTTCCATTGCACATAATTAAAGTTGTCTTTAGCAATGTCTATATGCCAATCATAAGGAAATAAGTCTGATTGTATTTCTTGTGGAATACTATTTTTATGTATAAAACACCGATTAACTAATAACTCTTTCGCAGCTGGTACCGATACTGGTATTTCATCATTATATTGCTGATAATGTTGTTTATAGCTTTCAGCACTTGAAAGATCTTCTTCTCCATCTACGTTGAATTTCCATTCTTTTTCTGTCTCGTAGTTTCTAACAAAGTCTGTTCGCCAGCGCGAATTATGTCCCCAGCCATGAGATAAGTCATGACATAATCGGTTATCTCTATGATTGGTGAAATACATATCACTTTTTTCAGCCAAGCTTTTATCTACGCATGGATGATTGTAGATAATTACTCCACCCCTCGAAAACTGTAATGCACCAAACATAATAGTCGGATACAGCTGCTCTTTGATAATTATTTGCTCATGCTCACCTACTCTTACTACGTCATCAACATAATATATTTCATGGTAAAAAGGATGATAGTAAGGTTGGTCTATAGATGACACTTGCATCCCTATCTCTGTAAAAAAAGAACGATATTCAGCTACTGTTAATTCCCCTCGATTCAATAACCACAATAGATGATCATTACAAACGCTGAGAGCAAAAAGACTCCATAGTTTAGATGTCAGCCTTTCATGGATGTCAACCTCGTTACATTCTTCTATACGCTCTTTTACGAAAGTAAAGTTTAGCTTATTATTCTTAATACTTAATTTAGTAAATACTGATTTGAGTAGACCATCTTCTGTATTCTTTATAGGCTCTTCTATGTCTGTAGATATTACTTTAGTTAAATTAGCATCATAATTTTTTAAAGCCTCGCAGTCTTTTAGTATGCGTCTAATATCCTCAATATGTGCAGCTAAGACTTCTTGATAGACATCTTTCCCTTCATAATTTGCTAAGTCGAGATATAGAGCTACACTCATAATTTTACCCAAAAAAAAAGATAGACTGAACGCATTCAGTCTATCTTATATGTGCTGTCTTACAAACGGTTTTTAGTTCAAAATTACACCAAACTATTTACCGCATCAACCACCGCGTCAGTTGTAATACCAAACTCTTTATACAAATCACTGGCAGGTGCAGATTCGCCGTAAGTGGTCATACCAATGACTTTGCCATCTAGACCAACGAACTTATACCAGTAGTCCACATGCGCGGCTTCCACTGCGACGCGAGCACGGATATTGGCAGGCAATACCGCTTCGCGATAGCTCGCCTCTTGCTCAACGAAAATCTCAGCACATGGCATAGACACCACACGGACGCCAACACCATTTTCGCTAAGCGTCTTGTGCGCTTCCATCGCTAGGCCAACTTCTGAACCGGTGGCGATAATGATGGCTTGTAGCTCGCCTTGTTCTTTTGCCAGTACATAACCACCTTTGGTGATGTTCGCGACTTGCTCGCTATCACGTGCTTGATGTGGCAAGCTTTGACGGCTAAAGATCAATGCGGATGGGTTGCTTTCTGATTTGATTGCTTCTACCCAAGCGCTTGCAGATTCAGTCGCATCACAAGGACGCCATGTACGTAGGTTTGGCGTGGTACGTAGGCTCGTCAATTGCTCAACTGGCTGATGCGTTGGGCCGTCTTCACCCAGACCGATAGAGTCATGCGTATAGACGTGGATGACGCGCTGCTTCATCAGTGCGCCCATGCGTACCGCGTTACGTGCGTATTCCATAAACATCAGGAACGTCGCTACGTAAGGGATAAAGCCGCCATGCAATGCAATACCATTGGCAATCGCGGTCATACCGAACTCGCGCACACCATAATAGATATAGTTGCCGTCAGCGTCTTTCTCGATGCCTTTAGCGCCTTTGAATAACGTGAGGTTTGAGCCCGCTAAATCTGCTGAGCCGCCTAGTAGTTCTGGCAGTAATGGCTGCAAGCTGTTGATCGCGTTTTGGCTGGCTTTACGACTAGCAACATCACCGCCCGCTTCTTGCGTTTGCTGAATGTAGGCTCTCGCTTGGCTAGCAAAGTCAGCAGGCAACTCACCATTTAGACGACGTGATAGTTCTGCTGCAAGCTCTGGATAGGCTTTTTTGTACGCTTCAAATTCAGCATCCCAGTTCTTTTGCTGCACATCGCCTTTGGCTTTGGCATCCCACGCTTCATAGATTTCGTCATCTAATTCAAATGGGGCATGCTTCCAAGACAGCGCATCACGCGTCAAGGCGATTTCGTCATCACCAAGTGGCGCGCCATGACTTGCCGCAAGGCCTTGTTTGTTTGGGCTACCAGCACCGATAGTCGTTTTGCAAATAATTAGGCTTGGCTTAGCAGTTTCTGCAATTGCTTGCTCAGTTGCCTGCGTGATCGCATCAGTATCATGACCATCGACTTTGATCACTTGCCAGCCGTACGACTCAAAGCGCGCTTCGGTATCATCAGTGAACCAACCTTCAACATTACCATCGATTGAGATGCCATTGTCATCATAGAAGAATACCAATTTGCCAAGACCTAATGTGCCAGCGAGCGAGCACACTTCATGACTGATGCCTTCCATCAAGCAGCCATCGCCTAAGAACGCATAGGTATGATGATCAACGATATTATGACCGTCGCGGTTGAACTGCGCTGCGAGTGTCTTCTCTGCAATCGCAAAACCAACAGCATTGGCAATACCTTGGCCTAGAGGACCAGTCGTCGTCTCAACACCAGGGGTATAGCCATACTCAGGGTGACCTGGGGTTTTTGAATGCAGCTGACGGAAACCTTTGAGGTCATCAACGCTGACATCATAACCTGATAAATGTAGCAATGAATAAATAAGCATCGAGCCATGACCGTTTGACAGTACAAAGCGGTCACGGTTGTGCCAATTAGGATCAGCTGGATTGTGCTTCAAAAATTTGCGCCACAAAACTTCGGCAATATCAGCCATACCCATTGGCGCACCCGGATGTCCAGAGTTGGCTTTTTGAACCGCGTCAAACGACAGTACACGGATGGCATTGGCTAGTTTACGTTCGCTAATTGGAGCTGGCATAGAGTGTCCTAATATTCGAATGAGTCGTATAAAGATAAGAGGAGAGTTTACTCAGAGGATGATCCATCAAAAACGCGGCGTGCGTCCTCAGTGGATAGGCTATAAAATAAAAATGCAATATTAACATATTTGCTATGAGCCTAGCCAAAAATGCGGTGACAATACCGTTTCTATTTAGCAATGACTCACATCAGTTTTGTTAAACGATAGACAGTCATAGATTTTAATTTAAGCTATCAGTAACAAGCTACAAGTGACCTAAGTGACAAGCAGCTCATTACTTATAGTCCATTTATTAAACTGAAATAGTCTCAGCACCGCCCATAAATGGACGCAATACTTCTGGAATCGTAATGCTACCATCAGCGTTTTGATGATTTTCCATCACTGCTAGTAGCGTACGACCAACCGCCAATCCTGAACCGTTCAAAGTATGAGCTAAGCTAGTTTGCTTGCCATCTTTGACGCGCGTACCCATACGGCGCGCTTGGAAATCGCCACAGTTAGAGCAGCTAGAGATTTCGCGGTAGGTATCTTGGCTTGGTAGCCATACTTCGATGTCATAGGTTTTTTGTGCGGCAAAACCCATATCGCCCGTACATAGCTGTACCGTGCGGTATGGCAACTCAAGCTGCTGCAAGATATATTCGGCCTGCCCTGTCATTGCCTCTAGCAAGTCATCAGACTGATCGCTGGTGCCAACATTGACCATTTCGACTTTTTCAAACTGATGCTGGCGGATCAGACCACGGGTATCACGGCCATGCGAGCCCGCTTCACTACGGAAGCATGGCGTATGGGCGGTGAATTTTAGCGGTAGCTCTTTGATATCCAAACGCTCTCCGCGTACCAAGTTGGTCATTGGCACTTCTGCTGTTGGAATCAGATAAAAATCCATCTCATCGTTATTCGTGTGATTGCTTAGCTTAAACAAATCCTCTTCAAACTTAGGCAACTGACCCGTCCCTTTTAGACTATCGCTATTGACAATATAAGGCACATAGGTCTCAAGATAGCCGTATTTTATGGTATGGGTGTTGAGCATAAACTGGATCAGTGCACGATGCAGCTGCGCCAATTGGCCTTTTAGCACGTTAAAACGGCTGCCTGTCAGTTTGGTTGCGGCCTCAAAGTCGAGCATACCAAGCGTCTCACCGATATGCGTGTGATCTTGAATTTCAAAATCAAACGTACGCGGCGTGCCCCACTTACGCACTTCTACGTTATCGTCTTCTGACGTACCCACTGGTACATCTGCCGCTGGAATATTTGGAATCTGCAGCGCTGCTTGAGTCAGCCGCTCTTGCAGAGTACGTAGCTCGTCTTCAGCAGCTTTAATCTCACCGCTAACGCTTTGCATTTCAGCCAATAGCTCACTGGCATCTTCGCCTGATTTTTTTAGAGCACCGACTTGCTTAGCCCCAGCGTTACGACGCGATTGCAATTCTTCTGTTTTGACTTGTAGAGACTTACGCTCGGATTCAATCGACTGCCAAAACTCCATATCAAGCGTATAGCCACGAGTGGCCAGTCGTTGCTGTAAATCGCTTAAATCGCCGCGTAAGAGTTTTGGATCAATCATAATCGTTGCCTGTAACACTAAAAGTGAATAAGAAGTTTAAACATTATTAGTATGATTATTGGTCAGCTTATACTTATTGCAAAGCTTCATAACTCAATAACTACCTTGCCATGCTGCCATATTTTTTATCAAACTATATGGGTGCCGCTATCATACCAAGACCCAGCAGATTTGACCATGCTTTGAGCTTTTTTGAGCGCTTTTAGCGTGATTTTGGGCTACTACTTTCATTATTCATAGCCAGTCATACTTACCCGAAATGCATATCCTATATGTTCAACTTACTTTAATAAGGATCATCTACCTTTATTAAAGCCATTAATATCGCCGCTATCAGTGAACAGATCCGCTTATATGTTTCATTTAAGAGTACTTTTCGGTAAGATAAGCGCATACCTTTATTTACCTACAGCCAAGTAGTACATCATGACTTGGCTTTGGCGATGTAAACCCAAAACTTTTAACATAAGCATCTGAGAAACCTTTATGGCCCTGTATCCTTACACGCTCCAACCTGTCGCCTTAAACCTAACTGAAGCTGAATTCCTTCAAGCCCAATATGAACTGTTTGCCAGTGCCAGCCCCTCTTTTGGTCTGTCAAGCTTTAAGACCAAAGAATGGATCATTATGGCTGTGGTTGTGGTACTCGCTATTGCAGGACTGATCTTTGTAACAGGCTACTCAACCATCATTTTTTGGTTGATGCTCGTTGGTGTGGTGATTTATCTATTGGCGCGTACTTTAGGCTTTAGATGGTATGTAAAAAGAGAGTTTGAAAAACAAATTGCTGATCAAGAGATGCCAGATGAAATGCGTCAAATGAAGCTTGGTGTACAAAAACATGGTCTGGTCATGGCAATGCCAAGCAACCAGCCTGAGATGATGAAAAACTCGCAAATGCGCGGTATGCAAATGCGTGCAGGTGCGACCCAGCAAGCGGTTATTCCGTGGACTGCTATCAAGAGCTGGGACGAGACTAACGACTATATCTTTATGATGTTTGAGATGAAAGGCCAGCAAGGTAGCCAAATTCTTCCGAAACGTTTGCAAGCGCAAAAATTCCCTATCGATACGGTACGTCAACATCTACAAGAAGTGGTTCCGGTCAAAGGCTTAAATCCTGAAAACTTGCAGCCGCCAGCATAAAGGTTATCAGCTCTCTCTATCGTTTAGAAAAGCGATAGAGAGACTCAATTATAGTTTTATAAAACCAATTGTAAAAGTAAATTTATTATCTTTAACTTACTAATGATAGTTTGCTATTATTATAAGCATCAAAGGAAGAGCTAGAGCTTATATAGATATTAATAAAAGTTAAGATATTTTTATTTTTATGCTAATTAACTACTACTCGTCTTTCTTCAATTTTATATAACAACACTCACACTATAAGGACAATATTATGAGTAATACTAATAACGCTACTAACCAGATCGGTTTAGAAAAAGCTGACATGAGCGAAGTTATCGCTCAATTAAACAATCTGCTATCAACGTACCATGTGTTTTACTTAAATGTACGTGGCTATCATTGGAATGTAAAAGGTGAGCACTTCTTTACTTTGCATCCAAAGTTTGAAGAATTATACACATCGCTACAGTTACAGATTGATGAGATCGCTGAGCGTATTTTAACGCTGGGTGGTACACCACTTCACGCTTACAGCGATTTTGCACAACACACGAGCATCAGCGAAGACAAAAACGTCAAAGATGGTACATCTTGCGTTAAAGGCGTAGTAACTGGTTTACAAGCGCTCATTGCCGAGCAGCGTCAAGTATCGTCATTAGCAGCAGAAAGCGACGATCAGGGTACCGCTGATCTGGTTGATGAATACGTACAAGAGCAAGAAAAGCTGGTATGGATGTACAATGCCTTTTTGGGTTAATACTTTACTAAGCTGATCACACTTAGCTTAAATAAATCCAAATAACAGTAAAACTTAGAACCATAAAAAAGCACCCAGCTGGGTGCTTTTTTATGCTCAGCGATCTGTAACAGATTGATTTACTGTTGAATCCATTGACGCATCTTTTCACGCTCAGCAGGTGTTGCTTGTAGCCAAATCTGCATAAATGAATCTAAGGTATTGGTAGAGGTATTCACACTCGTGGTTTGCTTGATATTGGTCGTACCAACATTAGTATTGTTTGGCATTGCTGCTGGTTGATCTAATGCTGCTATCGCACGTTGGTTTTGTAATTCTGCATCGCCCGCCCCACCAAACACACCACCTAGCGCCTTACCAAGTCCTGAAAGCAGTCCACCTTGATTACCAGCCATACCCTGTTGACTTGCGATAACTGTATTGTTCTGCTGAATAGCGAGTGTTGGCTGCTTAGCATAATCTTTAGCGGCTTCGTAATCTTCTGGCTGGTTCGGCATCGTCAAACGATACGTTTGGTTATCTGCCAATTCCGCCGTCACGCTGACGTTACCTGAACGCAGGTAATCATGCTCATCACGCTGCAAGTTATATAAGCGGTCATACTTAGCAGTGATAGCGTGTTGACCTGGCTCAAGGGTAAACTTTTTAGTTAGTGGTTGAAATAGACTTTGCTGAACTTCTTGTCCATTGATGGCAGTCACTTTGATATGGTCATCAACCAATAGCGTCACAGCGGCTTGTGACATCACAGAGACTGAGGTCGCACCCACAAACAACAGTCCAATAGTCAATTTTTTTAGCAAAGAAGCATTCGATTTCATAGGTTATTCCATTAATAGTGAAAGCAGGTTGGATAAAAAGTTCGTATTCTTACTGTTATTTGTATTTTTGCTGCTAAAAGTCTTACAATTAAAAATTTTACGACTAAAAATCAAGTGGCATCGTATGTTGGTCTTGATCCGTCGTCACATTGTCTACTTGCGTCTCTTGGGCTATATCAGCCAGCTCTGCTGCAAGCGTTTGCTCATCAATGGTACGCAGCGCGTCACTGATCACCGCTTTTGATATATTACTGCGGCCAAGGTTAGAAAACATTGGCTGTATATAATTGAGCACTTCCATCATTGCACCGATACGATGTGGCCCTTCAGTCAATAAATGATTAATAATTCGATCATCAAACTGCCAGCCGCGCCGACGCAAAATGGACTGAAGCAGTGCTTGACGGTCTGCTAAATCATGACCAGTAGGCACCTTAAAAGCTGGTGCTTGTGCTAGGCGCGTTAATAAATCTCTCAATTGAAACGGTAAGTCGCCAGCCGGCTTATTGGCTGCAAATAAAAGCTGGCGCTGCCCTTCGCGGCTACGATTGATTAGATGAAACAGCGCTTCTTGCCACTGACTACTTTGCTCAAGCACTTCTAAATCATCGATAGCGATCAGATCAAAGTTTTCTAAAGAAGATAATACATGGACGTCGGTATGGATCAATTCATTGAGCGACAAGCAAATGGCTGATTTGTCCATTTCAATAAATGACTCACAAATAGCGGAGAGCAAGTGAGACTTACCCGTCGCAGGGCTACCAAACAGGTATAACTGACCAATCAGGCCGACATGTAATTGCCGCACTGCATCAATAATAGACATCCAACCAGGACCGGCAAAGTCACTAAGACTTGCATCATGCTTAATGTCCAGATTGAGACTTAGCTGTGCTTCTGCCATGGATCATCAACTCGTGTTGCGTAGTGCAATATAAAAGTGCAGTAGAAAAAGGAATAAATTGCTATTCAGTACTATCCATACTACCTGATAAAAATATGTGCAGTGGATATATAGCTTTTTTATGATGGATGAATTGCCCTAATTAGGCTAATCTTGATAAAAAATATAGCAACGGCTGATACGATCAACACTGCGACTATATATAACATATTTGCAAAATGACTGACAAGTCTTTTACCTACTAAGCCTGATCAACCATTTGCTTTTTTCTTCCCATTTGTACGCTATCCGCTCACTATATTCAATAATAAAATATTTACTTCTTCTCAAACAGTAGCAATTGCTTACGACCTTTATAAAAATCTGTCGTAAGATAATACGCATATAGGTGGCGGAACAATACATTTAAGACAGCAGAGACTGGTAGCGCAATTAACATACCCACAAAACCCAATAGACTGGCGCCTGCTAATACCGCAAAGATAACCCATAATGGTGATAAACCAATTTTATCACCTAATAGTAGCGGCTGCAGAATATAACCTTCTGCAGCTTGCCCGACCAAAAACGCCCCAACAACCAATAACAAATAGGTCCAATCCAACCCAAACTGAAACAAGCAAGCGATGATAGCGGCCACAAATCCAATGCCAAAACCCAAGTAAGGTACAAAGCTTGCAATACCCGCTACCATACCGATGATAAGTCCAAGCTCTAGACCAATAAGCTGCAGCTGTATTGCATAAATAGCACCCAGTAGCACCATCACCAACAGCTGGCCTTTAATAAACGCCATTAAAGCCTGATCGCACTCTTTGGCGATGCCAATGACTTGTTTGCAGTATGCTCCTGGTATCGCCATCTTCCACGTCTGTAAACGCTGATCCCAATTGAACAAAAAATAAAACGTTAAAATTGGCACCAACACGATCAGTCCTGCACTGTTAATAAAGTTCATACTTGAAGTCAGTACTTGGCTCATCATGGTACTGGCATCAGCAAACTTATAATTCGTTTGCATATACTCGACCAGCGTCTCAGAAAAATCCTTCGACTCTAAGACAGGCAATTGAAAACGAGTATTACTGTTGAACCACTCTCGTACCACTTGATTATACCAACTAGATATCTTAGGTAGATACTCCCAAGCGGCTTGCAGCTGATGCCACAATGTCGGTACCAACCACCAGAGCAACAGCGCCATCCCTACAGTGATGGTAGAGTACACAATAATAATTGCGATCCAACGTTTGAGATGTTTTGACAATCGCTTTACCAAAGGATTGAACAAGTAGGCCAGCATAAAAGCAAATATAAACGGCACAATGACTGGTATCATCAGGTAGAGAAGGAATAGCGCCACAACCAAAACGACGACGATAAATAAACGTCTGAAAAAAGGGTCGATTGGTTGGTTTATCATGATAAGTAATCCTATATGTGGGCTGATTTGAGATAGTGACAAAAATTGCGGTACTTGAGCCGTCAGGAGTCGTAAATCTAGTGTTTTATTATCGCAGAGTACAACAAAAAATCAGTCATTTTTTGTTTCTTAATCGCTTATTTGCCATTTAATGCAAAACTTAGCCAAATATCGGTAAGTTGCTTTGCGAGTGTGGTCAGTTTTTGGGTATAATGCGCGCACTATCTTTAAACTTTGCCTTTAAACTTTATCTCGCTGATTGTAGCGTGATTGACTCCCTTACTTTTTAATTCCAATTATCTATCCCCAACTGTGAGATGACTATGAGTGACAAGCCTTCTTTAAGCTACAAAGACGCCGGCGTTGATATCGATGCAGGCGATGCTTTGGTTCAGCGAATCAAGTCCGTTGCAAAAGCCACTACTCGTCCTGAAGTCGTGGGTGGACTTGGCGGTTTTGGTGCGTTATGCCGTATCCCAACAGGCTACACTTCTCCGTTATTGGTGTCTGGTACTGATGGTGTGGGCACCAAACTAAAATTGGCATTACAGCTCAATCGTCACGATACCATCGGTATTGATTTGGTCGCGATGTGTGTCAATGATTTGTTGGTTTGCGGTGCAGAGCCACTATTTTTCTTAGATTATTACGCAACAGGCAAGCTTGATGTTGATGTAGCTGCGACTGTGGTCACTGGTATCGGCGATGGTTGTAAACTTGCCAACTGCGCGCTTATCGGTGGTGAAACTGCTGAAATGCCAGGTATGTATCAAGACGACGATTATGACCTCGCTGGATTCTGCGTGGGCGTGGTTGAAGAAAGCGAGGTCGTGACTGGTGACAACGTTACCGAAGGCGATGTTCTGATTGCACTTGCCTCAAGTGGGGCACACTCAAACGGCTACTCACTAGTGCGTAAAGTCATCGAAGTTAGCGGTGTTGACGTGGCTACTAGCGATGAGCAACTAGATGGTCAACCTATTCAAGATGCCTTGATGGCCCCTACTCGTATCTATGTCAAAGCAATCAAGGCATTGCAGGATACCCTTGGTAGCTCAGCGCTTCATGCCATGTCACACATCACAGGTGGCGGTCTCACTGACAACTTGCCACGAGTGCTCCCTGATGACCTAGCGGCTAGCATCGATACCAGCAGCTGGCAGTTCTCAGAGTTATTCACTTGGTTACAGACCCAAGGCAATATTGAGCAAAGTGAGATGTACCGCACCTTTAACTGCGGCGTTGGTTTTGTCATCGTGGTGCCTAAAGACAAAGCTGAAGCAACGATCAAGACGTTGACTGACGCTGGTGAAAACGCTTGGCAACTTGGCGAAATGGTCAAACGTGAAGCCGATGCCGTGGTATACCGTTAATGTCAATTGATCAGACAAGCCAACCTGTCAAACCATTACGCATTGCGGTTTTGGTATCAGGAAGTGGCAGTAATCTACAAGTCCTCATAGACGCCATGCAAGCAGGTGCGCTACCGATTGAAATCGTTGGTGTCATTAGTAATCGCGACGACGCTTATGCCGTCACCCGCGCCAAAGACTCAGGCATCGAGGTCGCCGTACTCTCGCACGTAGAGAGCGGCAAGCGCATGGGCATCAAAACCTTTGAAAAGCACGCCACCGCACAGCTTGAAGCGTGGCAGCCTGACTTGGTCGTTTTGGCAGGCTTTATGCGGGTATTGAGTGCAGACTTTATTGATAACGCGCCTGCACCGATGATTAACCTGCACCCATCGCTACTTCCCGCTTATAAAGGGCTAGATACGCATACCCGTGTACTCTGCTCAGGTGAGCGTGAGCACGGCTGTAGTATCCATGTGGTCACCGCCGAGCTGGATGCAGGACAAGTGTTAAGCCAAGGGGTCTTGCTTATTCGTCATACCGACACGCCTGATAGTTTGCAAAAGCGCGTACAAGTGCTGGAGCATCAACTATTGCCGTGGACGATATTACAAATCGCTATTGGCGGCGTGTCATTAACGCCAAGTGAGCAAGCCTCTAGCATCTTGCCGGCCCTGCCCTTACGTCTATTGATTGACGCTTAGTTGTTTTAAGATATTAGAGCGTGCGCCTAATTCAAGTGTTTATGACTAAATGGGCTAAAAATGGCTAAATCTTTGGCAAACGGTGTCAAATAGCTGGTCAATATCTTGATATTACCTGCGTTATTTTCCTTGTTTGCCTATGATTTATCTCATTTTTATCACCATTTTTAAAATAGGGACACGCCCTATTTTCAACCGCACAAAAAACCCAGCTATTAAGTAGCTGGGTTTTTCTTTTTAGTCTTTAACAGTTTTACGTATTATTCTCTGTTATTTTCCAAATACGTGTACTGCTTTGATGTTGACAAACTCTTTAATACCAAAGCCGCCGTGCTCGCGACCATAGCCTGAGTTCTTCACACCACCAAATGGCAGTGCAGGATTGGCAAGACCGTAACCATTGATATAGACCATACCAGTATCGAATTGCTCACTGGCTAAGCGAATGGCTTTTTCTTCATCTTTTGAGAAGATAGCGCCGCCTAGGCCGTAACGACTGTCATTTGCAATGCGCATTGCATCGTCGTCATCTTTGGCGCGAATCAATGACGCCACTGGGCCAAACAATTCATCGTCGTAGGCAGGTTGACCTTTCTCGACATTTTCTAAGATAGTTGCTGGATAGAAACTGCCTTTACCTTCTGGTACTTTACCGCCAACAGCAATCGTTGCACCTTTTGCTACGCTTTGTTCTACTTGCTCATGCAACTGATCTCGTAAGTCTGCACGCGCCAATGGACCGATGTCTGAGCTGTCATCCATTGGGTCGCCAGATTTTGTACCTTCAAATTTTTCTACGATACGCTTGCGGAATTCATCATACACGCTATCGACCACGATGAAGCGTTTCGCTGCTACGCAAGTTTCACCGTTATTGACTAAACGGGCTTGGGTACAGGTCTCTACAGCGGTTTCTATATCGGCGTCTTCTAGTACGATAAAGGCGTCATTTGAACCGAGCTCTAGTACTGATTTTTTGATTGCTTTGGCCGCTTGTTGACCAACGATACGACCAGCAGCATCACTACCTGTGAGCGTTACGCCACGTACTTTGTCATTTTCAATCAATTTTTCTGATTGGTCATGGTCAATCAAAATTGTACGGAATAAATCATTTGGCAGTTCAGACTCGTGGAATATTTTTTCGATCAATAAGCCAGAACCTGTGACGTTTGCTGCATGCTTAAGTAGCACGCTGTTACCTGCCATCAAGTTAGCAATGGCATAGCGAAAGACTTGGTACGCTGGGAAATTCCATGGCTGCATACCATAGATAACACCGATTGGCTGATAAGTCACGATACCTTTTTTCATGCTTTCGATATCTCGCTCATCATCGGCAAGCGCAGCAACACCATTTTCAGCAGTGTAATCACAAATTGCTTTACATAGATCAACTTCTTGCTGGCTTTGCCCATAGAGCTTACCGCGCTCTTCGGTCATAAGGCGAGAAAGCTCTTCTTTATATTCCATCAGCTTGTCACCGATAGATTGAATGATACGGCCACGCTCTTCATGGCTCACCGTACGCCACTCTAAAAATGCATTATGTGACGCATCAACGATTTTGTTAACTTCGTCGTTGGTCATATAGTCATAATTTTTAATGTCTTCACCCGTTGCTGGGTTAACAGTAGTAATATCTGACATGTAGATGTCCTTATTATTTGATTTTATATATTCAGTATTATTGGCACTTTTAATTGTTTGGTATTGCGTTGATAGGATAACTCAATAAATGAATCGATAAGTCGTTTTCTATCTGTGCTTATCATAACAAGGTATTTGGCGAAGAGTTTTACAATATATTGTGAAGTGTGTTGAAGATGTTAACAGTGTAACCCTCTTATTAAGAATAGCTAAATATTGAATAAGACTACATAGCAACACTAAACAAAAAAACCAGCCTAGTGGCTGGTTTGGTTCGTTGAATATACCAAATATAGGTTAAACAATAATATTCAAAATGAGTTGATTACTTACTATAAGATACTTACTACTTTGTAAAAAGTCTCATTAAAACAAGTGATTAATGACAGGTATTTCTTGTGGTGGATTTTCTTCCTCAGCCACTACTTGCCGTGCCACATGCATGATTAATTGACGCAACCAACGGTGAGCAGGATGGTGCTGTAGCAATGGTGACCATGCCATGGTCAGCTCAAACTCAGGAATAAAAAAAGGCGGTTCTTCCATAATAATACTGTCGTTATTAGCCTGCATACGAGCCACACGGGTTGGCAATGTCGCTATCAAGTCTTTATTTGCGGCAAGCATGGCTGGCATCTGATAATGACGAGTGAAGACGCTAATTTGGCGTTTTTGGCCCAAACGTTGCAATGCCTGATCAATAGATCCTAGGCCACCTGATTTTTCTGGATTAACCCCAAATCCCACGCCCATCCCTGTTTTAGATACCCAAACATGTTGCGCTTTTAGGTAGTTTTTCAGATTAAAGCGGTTGGCATAAGGGCTTTCAGACGATAGCAGGCAACTAAACGTATCACGCCATACCAATACTTGATGAAAGCTCTGTGGTATCTCATTAAAACGATTAATCGCCAAATCAACACGTCCCTGCTCCATGTCTCGATAAGAGACATCTGAGGGTGTCAAAAAATCCAAAATGACGTTGGGTGCTTCCGAACGTAGTGCCTTCACTAGCCTCGGTACCAAAGTCGCCTCAGCATAATCTGATGTCATGATTCGAAAAACACGAGAGGTACTATAAGGACGGAATTCGGTACGCGGCTCTAGTACTTGAGTCAAATCTGCAAGTATCTCACGGATGCGTGGCTGCAACTCAAGGGCGCGCTCAGTCGGTGTCATCCCTTCAGAGGAGCGCACAAGCAATGGATCATTAAATAACTTACGCAAACGGCGCAAGATATTGCTCATGGCAGGCTGGGTGATACCAAGCTGCTCAGCTGCGCGAGTGACGTTTTTTTCTCGTAGCAACACATCTAGATGGACTAATAAATTTAAATCAACCCGCTGCAAATTCATATGTATTTCTCTTAGCTTTTAAAAGATAAGCACCACGGCATGCTTGGTGTTATCAGTACTGAAATTGTGATTTTCGATCTAGGACCGCATAATTTTGCGAATTTTTATTGGTTTTACCGCAAAAGATACTCAGCACAACTCAATTTCATCACCATAAGATACTGTTATAACTACATTATAACCTATAAAAATACTAAAGATAAGTATCATAAATTAGATAAATCTTGGTAAGGCAGTTATAGTGAGTTCCATAAAGGATTTGCGGTACAGACTACAAACCTGAGTTTTACGAACGGGTTATCGTCCAAAAAACAACCTAGTTAAATAGCATAGTAACGGTTTATCTCGACAGTGAAACACTACCAAGTGTCAGTATAATTGTAACATCTCTTGTTGCTAATTATGACAACGCTGTTTATTAAATGCTCAAACACCTTTGATAGACATGGACAAGCTGAATCAACACTATACATCAGTAATTATTTGTCAACTGCTGAGTTCAGCAATCTTCTTGTATTCATGCACAGGTTTGTTTAGGGTAAAGAAGACCTTTACGAGGTATTGATAGCACCACTACCAAATTTATTGATAACGCAAATTATTACTTTAACGCTCAATTTATTATTTTTTACACCCTACCAAGGAGACTATAGATGTCAACTGCATATAAATCAGCGATCGACCTAGTACGTGAATTAAAGCAAAAGCACGGCAACTGGCAGAACATTAGCGAGACTGATGCCGCACGTATGATGTCACAAAACCGTTTTAAAACGGGCTTGGATATCGCAAAGTATACTGCAAAAATCATGCGTCAAGACATGGAAGATTATGACAATGATACGTCTCAGTATACACAGTCTCTAGGTGCATGGCATGGTTTTGTGGCACAGCAAACCATGTATGCTAAGAAAAAGTACTTCGGTACGACCTCTAAAACTTATATCTATCTTTCAGGTTGGATGGTAGCGGCGTTACGCTCCGAGTTTGGCCCATTACCTGACCAATCTATGCACGAAAAAACATCAGTACCTAAGCTAATCGAAGAAATCTACACGTTTTTGCGTCAAGCTGACGCTAAAGTATTGAACGACTACTTCCGTGAGCTAAATGCTGCTGAAGAAGCGGGTCAAGACACCTCAGCTATCCTAGAAAAAATCGAAAACTTTGATTCACATGTTGTGCCAATCATCGCTGATATCGATGCAGGTTTCGGTAACGAAGAAGCGACTTACTTGCTAACCAAGCAAATGATCGAAGCTGGTGCTTGTGCCATTCAGATCGAAAACCAAGTATCTGATGTGAAGCAGTGTGGTCACCAAGCGGGTAAAGTGACTGTACCGCACGAAGACTTTATCGCCAAACTAAACGCCATCCGCTATGCATTCTTAGAGCTTGGTGTCGAAGACGGTGTTATCGTTGCTCGTACTGACTCTGAAGGCGCATCGTTGACGCAAAAAATCCCAGTATCAAACGAACCAGGTGATCTTGCTTCTAAGTACATCGACTTCCTTGAAGTTGAAGAGATTGAAATCGACGAAGCAAAAGAAAATGACATGCTGCTCAAACGTGATGGCAAATTGGTACGCCCAGTACGCCTAGCAAACGGTCTGTACCAATTCCGCGAAGACACCAACATCGACCGCGTTGTACTTGACTGTGTAACAGCTCTTGAAAACGGTGCTGACTTACTATGGATTGAGACGCCAACGCCAGATGTTGCGCACATCAAATCAATGGTTGACCGTATCAAAGAGCAACAGCCTAAAGCCAAGCTTGTATACAACAACAGCCCATCATTCAACTGGACGCTTAACTTCCGTAAGCAAGTCATCGCGAAATGGGAAGAAGAAGGTAAAGACATCTCTGCATACAATAAAGATGACTTGATGAGTGCTGACTACGATGGTACTGAGCTTGATGCAGCAGCTGACGTTGCCGCTAAGAACTTCCAACGTGATGCGTCACGTGAAGCTGGTGTATTCCATCATCTAATCACGCTACCGACTTACCACACGACTGCTCTTAGCGTTCATGAACTTGCTAAAGGTTACTTCGGTGAAGAAGGCATGCTTGCTTATGCAGCTGGCGTACAACGTAAAGAAATCCGCGAAGGCATCTCTTGTGTTAAGCACCAAGCAATGGCTGGTTCTGACCTTGGCGATGACCACAAAGAAATCTTCTCAGGTGACAACGCACTAAAAGCTGGTGGTGGCAAAAACACGATGAACCAGTTCTAATAAACCCTAGACTAGCAGTACGTACTTAAAAAACCGCCCTATATCATGTAGGGCGGTTTTTTATTGCGGTTTAAATAATCAGAGAGTGGTAGACTAATAATTATCAAGCAAAACCGTCAATCAAAGCCATCAGTCAGAATTATTAGGAGCCAATATGCAAGAGATAGAGCTGAAGTTTTTGGTACCAGAGTCACGTCTAAAGGGTTTAATGCGGCAAGTAAAAGTTAAATCTTCCCAAGTGACGCAACTGGCTGCACATTACTACGATACTCCTGACCAGCAGCTTGCACAGGCAGGTATCGGTCTGCGTATTCGCAAAGAAGGCGATACTTGGGTACAAACCATCAAAGCTGGTGGCGATGGCATTGCCGCTCGTTTGGAGCACAACGCTGTGTTAGATGACAAGCAAGTGCAGGAAATGCTTGATAATAACGAGCTGATACCTGATTTGACGATATATGAAGACACTCCAATCGCTGAGGCACTGGCTGACTTTAAACTCGAAAAGTTAGCAAAAAACCTGACCCGACTGTACGTCACTGACGTCGAGCGCACCACGCGCTTACTGACAGAAGATAATGGTGACGAAACTGATAGTTGTATCGAGATGGCTTACGATCATGGAGAAATTGTCCATGGTACTGATGACTCTCAGCGAAAAACCATTCAGGAGATAGAGTTCGAGTTGGTGTCAGGAGATTTAGATTTTTTGTTTACGACAGCCAAAACATGGTGCAAACGCTACAAGCTGTGTCTATCTACCGTGACCAAAGCTGAGAACGGTGGCTTGCTCATCAATGAACAGAACCACAGTCCAGCGGTTGGCGCTGACCTAAGCCCACTGGATGTGAACAAAGACAGTAGCATGCCCGCCTTTATACGTGCGGTCGTACACAACTGTTTATTGCAGATACTGCCAAATAGCAGTGCTATCGTCGCTGGAAGCATTGATCACGAGCATATTTTGCAAACACGCATCGGTATTGATCGTATGCAAGCTGCATTAACCGCATTTGCTGAATTCTCTGATGAGATTAACCCTGAATGGCTAACGATACTAAAGCAAACCTCGACCTTGCTTGACAATTATTACCAACTCGCTCATATCAAAGCCTATATCGAGCCTGAGCTACAGGCACTCGGAGCCCCTGCTGTTGATTGGACGACAGATATCGAGAACATAAAAATCACACCGATCAATACACTGCAAGCCAATGACTTTCAGCTAACCTTGCTAGAGCTGATTGCCTTTACCATGAGTGACCCTAGTATTGAGCCTCAAACGGATAAACTTGCTCTCGACAAGCTAGCAAAAATTCTATCGAAACAATATAACAAGTGCCTCAAAGCAGATAAAGAAACTGATGAAGTAAGCAGTACCGAGATTGTGAGCAATGATGTAAATGTTGATACGGATATCTCTGAGGATAATCAAGACGAAGCGCTACTATGCGATCACCTAAAAGCGTTACGCTATATAAGTGAGTTCTCTGCGCCTTTGTTAAGTAAGAAAAAAGCCAAGAAGAAAACCAAGCGTTGGTTAAAGCGTCTGATAAAAGCGCACATAGCGTTAGAGCAACGCAATGATGACAATCAATATCAACAGTTTTACGCGCTAAAATCGACCACAGATATTAATGCACTATATGGTGCAGGTTGGTTTGCTGCCATGCTCACCGATGACCCAATTTATATCGAAACGCGTTTGGCTAAATTTAAAGACAGCTCAACATTTTGGTAAAACGTATTACTCGGTAAAGATACCTCGATAAAGATACCTCGGTAAAAATACATCGCTTAGTAAAAAGGACAGCTTTTATCAATAAAGCTGTCCTTTTTTATAGATAAACCATTTTATTTTTTTCTCTGATCTTATCGTTCAATATTTATACCTTTCACTACCATCCTTAGCCGTCATCGGATTTTTTGGCTCAAATACCGATAAATAAATATGCTATAGAAATATAGAAATAATAAGCACAATTAATCTTAGTTAATCTGCAACGATCATTACCGGCATACCCTCTTCGACTTGCTCAAATAATTCCACGATATCTGTATTACGCATACGTATACAGCCATGTGAAAGCGGTATACCCATCGGCTCAGTATCTGGTGTGCCGTGGATATAGATGTAGCGCTCATAAGTATCACAGCCGCCTTGACTGTTGCTACCTTTATTCGAGCCTTCTTCCAAACCGCTCAACCAAAGAATACGGCTCAGTATCCAATCACGCTTGGGATGTAACGTGCTAAGAGCGGCATCATACACCTCGCCAGTCGGCACACGGCCCACAAACACAGCATTCATAGGCTCACTGCCGCCTATTTTTTTTGCAATGATATGCTGACCAAGTGGCGTGCAACCACTATCTTGCTGACTACCGAAGCCATTTTTTGCCGTAGAGACGGTATATTCAGTGACCTCAGCTTGCTGCTTATGCATTGTTAATGTCTGCTTAGCAATATTAATCACTAGATGTTTATTAAAAGTTTCATTATTCGTCATAAATGCTTCCCGCTATCAATCATCCATAAGATAACTGTTAAGGTAATTAGTAAAACTGATTCAAAATTTCTATTATCAAGGGATTGTGTCAATGCTTTTGGCACCGTAATATAGAGGCACACTTTTTGATGCTAGCAGATTATGACGACTATTTCACCGACACGTGTGTCGATGTATGATTTTTTATATCATGATACCAAGCCTATGCTGCCACTTTTGGCTGATGCCGCACAGCTCTCATTGCCACAAGCGAGGCTGGCGATGGATGCCAGTCTACAAGCTATTGTGAGCGCGCTTCTTGCCTATCAGCAGCAACATCAAGAACAAGCACTCAGCAAAAGACTATTTGGACGTGCTGCTGTCAAAGAGTTACGACAATACAACTCCATGAATTTTGCGACTCTTAAGGCGACGTTATATCACCGAAACGATGCAGCAGATGCCGTTTTTAATAACAGCGCCCGTGTGATAAAAATCAGTGATCATATTGCTGAAGATATTCATGCAAAAACGCAGCAAGTTCAAATCTTACTCACCTCTTTGTGCGTGATTGTCCTTCGAGAATTGGCTATCTTGGCAGAATACAGTCAACTCGATAGTGACGAGATGAATAAATGGTTTGCCCTACAGCCACAGTTTTTGTCCGCAGCACGCTTTAACAATGTACAAACGCAAGCAGTGCCTACTCTTGAGTCAGAGCGTGCTAACAGCGAGCCGGCCACACTGACAGAGTCTGTAGAAGACAAAGAGTCTTTGGAAAATCATGCGCAGAGTGTAGAACTCAAGCTATTACACGCTGAGCAGTTATCAAGCACCCCGCCACCTTTTGATAGCCACTGGTACGAGTTGACAGGGTTCGAGCCTAAAAACCATGAACCTGTACAAGACATGCAATTGGCAACGGGTAATTACTTAAAAGCTATTGGACGCTCACCGGAGAACTTGCCGCAGGGTCGTCATAACGACATGCTAGTATTTGAAGAGATGCATGCTATTGCCTTGCCACATCAGCGCTGGTTACTGCAGTTGGCAAAAATCTCTGACATCTATCTCAGCAGAAACCGTCTGCGTATCAATTCTGAACCGACCACCCCGCCAAAGCCGCCGTTGGTAAGCTTAGGATTGATCGGTGGCAATAATGACAACACGCCAGCGACAACGAGCGAAAAGCCGATAGAATATGACGCTTCCACACCGCTTTGGAAAAACCCTGTCATTCTTATTATTATACTTGTCATCGGTGTACTGGGGGCGCTCGCTACGCTCAAATATCAATCGCAAAAGTCTGATGGCGTCGTGCTCGCCACCGAAGAAATATTAGCCCAAGATATCACTGATGAGCGGCAGCAACAAGATGTCGCTATTGTGAGAGTGGACGATGAAGAGTCTGATACGGCAGAGACAGCACAAGCTCAATAAAGACATGTGCTTTCAATAAACTAATGTTCAAAACAGAGTCTTGATATAGTCACTGCACTACAAAAGAGTTATGTTTTGGATGAATATCATAAAACAATTTAGATAAGTCATTTTCCATCCAATCTTGGCGTAAAAACTTCACTTGAGCCCACTTTTTCTCGATGGGATTTAAGTCAGGACTATAAGGTGGTAAGAATAGAAGCCTGTGACCATGCCTGTTAAGCAGCTTTTGAACGCGCTTATGAAAGGCTGCATTATCCATAACGATCACACATTTTCTCTTAAGCTTTGGTATCAGCGTGAACTTGCACCAGTGATAGAAAATCTTTTTATTAATGTTGGTCTTTAAGCAATCGAGTGCAAACAGCGTTTTGCCATATAGTGCACCAATGACGTTGGTTCGATCTTTGGCTTGCCAATTGTAACTGCCAATGCAGGGGCTACCAATGGGTGCATAACCACAAGGACGCATCGTTTCACTCTCAAACCCACTTTCGTCCATATAGACAATAGCAAAGCCTTGAGCAATGTAGTGGTTAAGCTTGGCTAGATAAGTCGCTCTTTTCACAGGACAGGCTTTGGGATGCTCAAGTGTCTTTTTTTTTGCTAACACCAATACGCTTTAAGGCTTTACTGATGCCTGTTGGGCTACAATTAAAACGCTGTGCTCGCTCATAGTGATAATCGTCAGGGTGGTCTTTGACATCTTGAGCTAAGGCTTCATCCTCTATTTTGTAGGGCTTAATATATCGAGTGGTTTTACTATGAAGACGCTTTTTCCACTTCTGGATAGTCGTTGGACTGATATCATAGAAAACAGCAGCTTCAGCAAAGGTCATGCCCTCATCTAAGCTTTTTAAGACTTGTTTGCGATAATCTAGGGAGTAAGTCATGGTTATTTATTGTGGTAATCGTTTAGTTGATTTATTTTATAACATTTTTGTGGTCATCTGACTATAGAAACGCATCAGCCATAAAAAAAGAGGCGCTATTTATATAGGCCTCTTTTTTATTGCTGTTGAGCTAAATACTTAGTTAACTATGTATAATCGAAACGCTTATTTAGACAAATCGCGACCACGGCTAGCTTCGATAGCCAAACGCAGACCATTTAGACGGATAAAACCTTCTGCGTCTTTTTGATCGTAAGCACCTGCATCATCTTCGAAAGTTGCAATTTTTTCGTCAAATAACGAATCATCTGACTTGCGACCGACGACGCTCACAGCACCTTTGTATAATTTTACACGTACCGTACCGTTGACGTATTCTTGTGATTTGTCAATCAATGCCTGTAGCATCATACGCTCAGGGCTGAACCAATAGCCATTGTAGATGATTTTTGCATAGCGTGGCATGAGCTCATCTTTTAGGTGGGCAGCTTCACGATCAAGCGTTAGTGACTCGATACCGCGATGGGCTTTTAGCATAATTGTGCCAGCTGGCGTCTCGTAGCAACCACGTGACTTCATGCCAACATAACGGTTCTCAACGATATCTAAACGGCCGATACCATGTTTACCGCCGATTTCATTCAGCTTAATCATGACTTCATAAGGCTTTAGGGCTTCGCCATCGATAGCAACGATATCGCCTTTCTTGTATTCTAGTTCTAGATATTGCGCTTCATCAGGCGCGTCTTCTGGACTGACAGACCAGCGCCACATGTCTTCTTCTGCTTCAGTGTACGGCTCTTCTAGAACGCCACCTTCATAAGAGATATGTAGCAAGTTGGCATCCATTGAATAAGGAGATTTTTTCTTATTGCCTGCATAATCAATAGCGATGTCATGCTCTTTGGCATATTGCATTAAGCTTTCACGGCTTGATAAATCCCACTCACGCCAAGGAGCAATCGTTACCACGTCTGGTGACAAAGCGACAGCACCTAGCTCAAAACGAACTTGGTCATTCCCTTTACCAGTTGCGCCATGACTGATGGCATCGGCATTGTGTTCTTTAGCAATCTCAACCAAACGCTTGGCAATCAGTGGACGTGCAATCGATGTGCCAAGTAAGTACTCACCTTCATAAATGGCATTGGCACGGAACATCGGGAATACGTAATCACGGGCAAACTCTTCGCGCAAATCTTCGATATGGATGTGCTTGATACCCATTGCTTGAGCTTTGGCTCTTGCTGGCTCAACTTCTTCGCCTTGACCGATATCAGCGGTAAAGGTGATCACTTCCGCATCATAGGTTTCTTGCAGCCATTTAGCGATGATTGAGGTATCAAGACCACCTGAGTATGCCAATACGATTTTATTAATATTTTTTGGATCAAGTTGAGCCATGAAAAACTCCTGTTATGAGAATTTAGTTTTAGTAAACGCGCTAAGATCAAATCGTAAGCAAGTTAAAAAGAAATTACCTGCTCAGTGTACATCATATTTACTATAGGCAAAAGTCTAACTGCCATAAGGCGTGTGCTTTTGGCTTAAATCTTAAAAAGGGTTAAATAGTACTCAATGAATTATGTACAGATATTTCGCCTTATATTTAGTCAACTGGGTAAATCTGTTATGATAGTCGCACAGTATTATCCTCTTTTTTTCCTTTATTTGACGATATAGAGCGCTTTGACACTATGACTGATTCGATTAGAGAATTAACCATCCTTCAGCCAGATGATTGGCATATTCACTTGCGCGACGATCAGGCTTTGAGCACCACTGTGCCACACGCAGCAGGTAGCTTTAACCGTGTGATCTGTATGCCAAACCTTGTGCCACCAGTCAAAAATGCACATGATGCGCAGGCCTATCGCGCGCGTATCATGAAAACTTTGGCAGCAAGCAATTTAAGTCTTGAGCGAAAATCAGCCTTTGATCCACGTATGACTCTGTACTTAACGGACAATACCACCGCTCAAGATATCGAATTGGCCGCTCAGTCAGGCATCGTACAAGCGGTCAAACTTTATCCTGCTGGAGCGACCACCAACTCTGCCGATGGTGTTACCAATATCAATGCCTGTGTCGATGTATTTGAAGCACTAGAAAAGCACAATTTACCACTATTGATACATGGTGAAGTGACGCAAGACCATATAGATATCTTTGATCGCGAAAAACGCTTTTTAGATGAAGTGCTGGCGCAAATCATCGTCAAATTTCCAACATTAAAAATCGTGGTAGAGCATATAACGACCAGCGATGCAGCAGATTTTGTATTGGCTCAAGGCAACCATGTTGCTGCTACTATTACGCCGCAGCATTTAATGTTTAATCGCAACCATCTATTAGTTGGTGGTATCAAACCGCACTTTTATTGCTTACCTATCTTGAAGCGTGAAAGCCATCAAAAAGTCCTGTTGGATGTGGCCACGAGTGGTAATCCAAAATTCTTCTTGGGTACCGACTCTGCGCCACATGCTACCGACAAGAAAGAAGCCGCTTGCGGCTGTGCTGGTTGCTATAGTTCAGCAACTGCCCTGCCGTTATATGCCACTGCGTTTGATAGCGTTGGCAAAATAGATAAGCTAGAAGGCTTTGCCAGTCGCTTTGGCGCGCAGTTCTACGGTCTACCTCTAAACGAGAGTACCATTACGCTTGTCAACACGCCTATGCAAGTACCAAACGACTACCCTTACTTTGATGGTGCATCATTAACGCCGCTCATGGCAGGTGAAACGTTACCTTGGTCGCTTAAGATTTAGTAGCCACACAGCCTAGCACTAACAAAGCAACCTATTATTTTTTCTATAATGCCAATGATACCTTTGTACTAAACCTCATTAGTGCAAAGGCGTTATCGATGTTATGAAATAATGATGTGCAATTCCATATACCAGCACGACTGATAAAAGTGATTGAACTTGATATGACCAATCAAAATACAGCAACCTTGCCTGACGCAGATGTCTCAAATTCCACGGATGACGACCTGAACGTAATTCCAAGTGCTGCTACTGAAGACAAGGGCGACGATGAGCAAACACCCTTGAGTCTAAAAGACCGATTTCGTAAGTTTTTGCCTGTCGTCGTCGATGTCGAGACAGCGGGTTTTAACTCTCAGACTGATGCGCTATTAGAAATCGCCTGTATCCCTGTACTACTTGATGAGCATGGCGTATTTTACCCAGGTGAGGCATTCAATGCGCATATTGAACCGTTTGAAGGGGCGAATTTAGAGCCCAGTGCCCTTGCCTTTACTGGCATCGATCCTAACAACCCAATGCGCAAAGCCATTGCTGAAGATGAAAAAACGGCCCTTCGCCGTATCTTCAAAGGCTTAAAAGAAGTACGCCGCGAAGAAGAGTGCCGTCAATGTGTTCTGATTGGACACAACGCGCATTTCGATTTGGCATTTCTAAATGCAGCTGTGCTACGTACCAATAGTAAGAATCACAATCCTTTTCACAATTTTTCAGTGTTTGATACCGTGACTTTGTCTGCACTGGCATTTGGACAAACTGTACTAGCACGGGCATGTAAGGCAGCAGGACTCGAGTTTGATGGTAAAAATGCTCACTCAGCACTGTATGACACTCAAAAGACAGCCGAGCTGTTCTGTCACATACTCAATAATTATCCTATGCTCGCTAATGCGATGCACAATGAAGAAGCTACAGAAGCATCAGCTGATAACGATAGTGAATAAGTCACATATCATATATTGCCAATCATACATAATAGTGCTATTTGTAATATTTGATGACTTTGACATCTTGATTTGATAATCAATAGGGATATGATTGATATCACG
This sequence comes from Psychrobacter sp. AntiMn-1, assembly GCF_001854065.1. Taxonomy (NCBI): domain Bacteria; kingdom Pseudomonadati; phylum Pseudomonadota; class Gammaproteobacteria; order Moraxellales; family Moraxellaceae; genus Psychrobacter; species Psychrobacter sp. AntiMn-1. The sequence continues at coordinate 1,279,027 of NZ_CP012969.1, forward strand.
ATAAGCAGATGGAATTATTTTGTATAATAATAAATGTCATATTTTTGGACGACTAATATGACTACTTATGATGAATGTCGCGCCTAAGCGATGCAGTTATATCCTATAGATAGTTCAAGTTGCTCACTTTGCCTTGTTAGCGAATACTATCGAGGCCTAATAGGAGGGACTTTATTATGGATCCACAACTTAAGTTATGGGGAACCATCCTAGGCTATATGTTGCTCGCTTTAACTATTAGTGTTTGTACTTCCCTATGGATTCGGTATCATTTAAAGCGCAATGATCTCCATCCTCGCCGTGCAATTAAAAAAAGATATTTAATTTTAAAAAGACGTAGAAAAAGGCTTGACAGGAAACGCAGACGCTACTAAAATACGCACCACTTCAGCATAAATGGTGAAAGCAGTTGAAGTGTTGTTACTAGTCCCCATCGTCTAGAGGCCTAGGACACCGCCCTTTCACGGCGGTAACGGGGGTTCGAATCCCCCTGGGGACGCCACTATTTGGCGTCACTTGTTAGCATCCAATAAGACTAACAATGGTACCACCGAAACCCCAACTCATAATATGTTATGAGTTGGGGTTTTTTATGTCTGCTCTTTCTTAATATCCAAGCTAGTTGTTTAATTAGAAAAAGCCAGCATTGAATCAATGCTGGCTTTTTCTTGTTTGTCTGCTCAACTAGATATAATTAGTATTTAGCTCGATGAGCAATCGTATGAACATACTTAAAATCATAAGAGAATTAACGCCTATAACTATATTATTTATCGATTACAGTATTAGCCATAGCAATGTGGCAGCTATCATCAAGCCGAGTACCGTCTGAATTAAAAAGAATGCTTGGTGTTGACCAACGACCTTACTCAACGTCACCCCTAGCGTACTGTATTTGACAGGAGGCGTATCAACGTTACCTGTTCTCGTTTGCTCTTCATAGTAGCCCTGCAATATGTCCAAGAACTTCTGCCACTCATTAGAATCCCACTCATACGGCTTAAATGGCATTAACTTTTTAAGTTCAGGCTCTTTAGTCATCCAACGCTCAAGGGTAATTGAACGTAATGACCAACTGGCAAAACGACGTTTGGTAATCTCAGAAAAATCTAAAACCTTCAATTCTTTATGTCGATCATCTATCAACAAACGATTTTTTAGGTTGGTTAGTGCCTGCTCTGAGCCTTCGACACACTGCAAAAAGTAGCCATTGCCATAGCAAAGAATACCCGTGATATTATCTATTTGATTGCGTTCGACCGAGGTCTCTGAGATGTCATTAAGCGTGCTAGGACTTGAAAGACCAGTAGAGGTAATCCGGCTTATATATACAAGCTGGCAGAGATCTGTCGTTACTGGATTTGTTGAATCGTTGATTGTTGACAATCAGCTTCTCCCTATTATCAGGTAAATGTCGCTAAAACAATCATACTAACTTCAGAAAATATAGAGACAACATAACTAAGCGTAATAAATCGGCCTGATATATTATTGATTTTATAAGTTTTTATATTAATTGTATTAAGTTAGTTACATCATAGTTTAGATTGGTCATCAAAGCAACCTTTTATTAATTAATAGTCTTGCTTATATACAAAAAACATGTTTTAAATATATATTAAATTAATATATATTAACTTTTATTGAATCTAAAACTTGCCGTGAAATTGATGCGATATTGACAGTCATTACCTTGAGCTATCTGATATAAATACGAAGCAAATCTATAAATTTGATTAATGTGAGAATTGGATATCAAGAATTGCTGCCAGTAATATAGCATCATCAGGATACGTAAGCTTGATGTTTTGTCGACTACCCGGCACCAAACGTATAGGTAGCTCTAAGTGCTCAAAAGCACTGGCTTCGTCTGTAATACTGAGCTGATGTTCAGATACATAGCGTAGGACGCGTTTCAGCTGACCTAAACGAAAAACTTGCGGGGTTTGGGCTTGCCATATGTTGCTACGGTCAATAGTGCATTTCGCATAAGGAATGAGTCTATCTTCCTCAGTAGGTGTGATTTTCTGATAGGAGCTCTTCAACGTATCGGCCACCGGTGTCGCTAAGATAGCACCATAAGGCTCCCTCATCGCCGCTTTAATAACTTGATCGATATCCACACTCGGTACAGCGGGACGTGCCGCATCATGAATGAGTACTAAATCCGTATCATCGGCGCCTGACTCACTGATGGCCTCTACCCCTGCCTGCACTGATTGCCAACGCTCGGCCCCACCAACTGCGTAATATATAGGAAGCTCAAACTCTAGCTCCTGCGCTGTGCTGTCGTCTGCTGCTACGACCAATAGGCATTTATTAATATAATCGCTATGACCAAGCCTAGCCACGCTGTGCTGCAACAAAGTCTGCTCTTGTAGCGTTGTGTACTGTTTGGCAATGGATGCACCAAAACGGCTGCCGCGACCAGCTGCGACGATCATGGCGTGTATATTAGGGGTTTTATTCATAGTGTGATACTCATGGTTGAACCCATGACGATATATTTAAAGAGAGATAGTGAAAATGATAAGAATGACGGATGGCTTTATAATAAATGATAATGCTTGATATCACATCATACAGACCGATAGCTATAGCTTAATAGCTACTATGCGTCGTTGGTGCAGTTGATACTTGGACAAAAGTTTCATTTGGTTTGATTAAGCCCAAATCTAAGCGAGCGTGCTCTTCTACCGCCTCAAGTCCAGTTTTTAGATCTTGCACATCGGTACGTAATAGATTGTTTGCTGCCACTTGGTTATCATTTAAGCGTTGTTGCTCTTCAATTTGAGCCGTCAACTTGTTATGTTCAAAATGGCCATTTTCCCCCAGCCAATACTGATATTGCAATCCCAAAAGCACTGCAACGGCTAGAGCAAGTAGTATAAATTGGCTAAAATATTTCATAAGGTGACAACGCCAAACAACATAGAAAAAATGATATAAGAGTTTTAAGATGATTAGGCGATACACAAATGATTATATATCGCCTAGATTCAATGATAAGTTCGGCTTTTGAGCTTAGACTTTTTGACGTATATTACGCGTTAAAAAGCCAAGTCAGTCTGTTAACCACGTAGACCGATAAACTCTTCACGGCCACGGTAGCTTGCACGTACTTGCTGCTCGATGCGTAGCAATTGGTTGTACTTAGCAACGCGGTCTGAGCGGCATAGTGAGCCTGTTTTGATCTGACCGGCAGCGGTACCAACTGCTAAATCTGCAATGGTGCTGTCTTCGGTTTCGCCTGAACGATGCGAGATGATGGTTGCATAGCCATTTTTCTTCGCCATATAAATCGCATCTAGCGTCTCTGACAATGTACCGATTTGGTTGAACTTAATCAAAATGGCATTGGCAATATGCTTATCAATGCCTTCTTGCAAGATTGTAGGATTGGTCACAAATAGATCATCACCGACCAACTGGACTTTATCACCAATCTGCTCGGTCAGATACTTCCAACCATCCCAATCTGACTCATCAAGACCGTCTTCGATAGAGATAATAGGATACTGACGCGTGAGCCCAACGAGATAGTCTGAGAACCCTTGGCTATCGAAAGCTTTGTTGCCTTCGCCTGCCAATACGTATTGACCGTTCTTGTAAAACTCACTAGCCGCACAGTCTAGCGCAAGATGAATATCTTCACCCGCTTTGTAGCCGACTTGTTCGATCGCCTGCATAATAACCGTGATGGCTTCTTCGTTGCTACGTAGATTTGGTGCAAAACCACCTTCATCACCAACAGCGGTATTTAAGCCTTGTGATTTCAATACAGACTTTAAGCTGTGGAAAATCTCTGTACCAGCACGTAGCGCTTCTGAAAAGCTGGTAAAGCCAACTGGCTCAATCATAAACTCTTGAATATCAACGGTATTGTCCGCGTGCTCGCCACCATTTAGGATGTTCATCATTGGCACAGGCATGGTCAATGACGTCTGATTACGCAAGTTAGCAATATACTGATGCAATGGCAGATTCTGTGACTTGGCAGCCGCTTTGGCCGTCGCAAGTGACACCGCTAGCATGGCATTCGCACCAAGGCTCTCTTTGTTTTCTGTGCCGTCTAGCGCAATCATGGCATCATCAATACCCTGCTGTTCAGTCACATCTTTATCAATCAAAGCACTGCGAATCTGACTGTTGACGTTGGAAACGGCTTTTTTGACGCCTTTACCCATATAGCGAGATTTGTCGCCATCACGTAACTCAAGCGCTTCACGTGAGCCTGTGGATGCGCCACTTGGCGCCGCAGCACGGCCGACAGTGCCATCAGCTAAGATCACATCAGCTTCGATAGTTGGGTTGCCGCGCGAGTCTAAAATTTCACGAGCGCGAATGTCTTTAATTGCGGTGACGTTGTTGGTTTCTTCAGCGTACATAATGTCTGTTAATTCCTTTGGTCATGCCAAGTTTGTGAGATAAATAACGGCAGCTAGCATACAAAAAAGATAAAGAAAAATATCATATAGCCAATATACCTAGAATCCCTTCAAGCCTTTCTGCCATATGGCGGTATTTGCATATGAAGAAAGGCTTATTGAACAGATTAACGGTTGGCTATCGTGCTTGGCATCATAGCATATATTTTACCAAACTTCCCTTATCTTACACTGACTTGCGGTCATAAATATCATCATAGATAGGTATATCTCAAATACTCGTTTGGTCTGCGTTGATGAAATATCAGTGCTAATACAGCAATTATTATTTCGCTAAACGCGTTTCATTGGTGTGAGGGACAGATACCGTATTATCTAGCGCAACCTCTGTCTTAAATCGTGTCAAGCGTAATGCATTCATCAAAACTGAGATAGAGCTGAGTGCCATCGCTGCTGCTGCAATCATTGGATTTAAGAACCCCAAAGCGGCAAGCGGGATACCAAGGCAGTTATAAATAAAGGCAAAAAACAAATTTTGCTTGATATTGCGTAGCGTTGCTTGGGCAATCTTCTGCGCCGCATCAATATGCATGAGCGACTCGCCCATTAGACGGGCAGAAGCGCTGTGCTGCGCGACATCTGTTCCTTCAAACATTGCAAAGCTGGCATCGGCAGTGGCCATCGCTGGCGCATCATTGACCCCGTCTCCTGCCATCGCCACTTTATGACCAGCAGTTTGCAGCCGTGCAATTTGACTGGCCTTATCGCGTGGACTCATTTTGCCGTAAGCTTTTTCAATACCCAGCTGCCCTGCCACATGATCGACGACCGACTGCTTATCACCACTCATCAAGATCACATTAATACCCGCATTTTGTAGCGCAGTGATTGCTTGCGGGGTATCCGCTTTCAAGTCATCTGCTAAGGCAAATGCGCCTAGTGGCTCATCATTGATACTAATGGCAACGGTACTGGCAATTTGCCATACTTTTGGCATCAGCTTAGGTAACGTCATATTAGCAAATTCAGCCGTCCCGACGTTTACTCGTCCAAGTCCTTCGATGTTTGCCTGTATACCAGATCCTTTTATCACACTGATATCAGTCACATCGAACAAAGACAGTTGACGCTCCTTAGCCGCGTTGGTCAAAGCAGTTGCCAATGGATGACTGGCATGTGCTTCGATACTGGCTACAATTTGCAATACATCATTAACAGCGATCGACTTATCCACCATGACATGATCGACGATAGTGGGTCTGCCAATGGTCAGCGTGCCTGTTTTATCGAGCACCACCGTGTCAATATTCCCTGCCGCCTCGAGACTTTGCGCGTCTTTGAACCACACGCCATGACGCGCCGCAACCCCCATACCCGCCATGATAGCTGCTGGCGTGGCCAAACCAAGGGCACAAGGGCATGCAATGACCAATACTGATACGGCATGCATTAAGGCCGTATCGACCATACCAGTCAGCCACCATGTCAAACCAAAAGTAACCAACGCAATAGTGACCACGATTGGCACAAACACAGCAGTCACTCTATCCGCCAGCCTCGCCAAGTTAGCTTTTGAGCCTTGCGCATCACTCAATGCTTGCACCATATCGCCCAGCTTGGTGTCACTACCCTTGGCACTGACGCGATAGAGCAAACTACCATTCTCCACCAAAGCACCTGCCAGTAATCCATCGCCCACTTCTTTTTTAAGGGCAATTGACTCACCTGTTAAGTGACTCTCCACGCACCAGCCGCTACCATCTGTGACGATGCCATCGGTCGCGATACGGCTGCCTTGCTTGGCACGTAGGATGTCACCTACTTGTACATCAGACAGTGCAATAGAGTGAAAATCACCATTTGGCTGCTGCTGCTCGACTTCATCTGGCGTTAATGACAATAATAAATCAATGCTGTTGAGGCTATGCTTCTTGGTACGTTCCTCTAAGTATTTACCAGTCCGCACAAACGCAATGACCATCACCCCTGCTTCAAAATATACGGCTGGGCTATTACTAGCACCGTGTCCGCCCATGTGTCCACTTTGCAAGAGGCTCCCCAAAGTGCCATCGCCATGAGTAAGCCATAGATAAGCCGAATATGCCCATATCGTCACGGTACCAATCACCACCAGTACATCCATATTGGCAAGACCGCCTTTGATGGATGCCCATGCGCTCTTATAGAATGGTAACGCAAAGCCAAACTGTACAATCGTCGCTAAAATAAACTGAATCCAAATGGGCGGCATCCACGCCATCCCAGTACCCACCAACATGCCTGCCATACCCACCAAAAATGGCACCAAACACAGCCATAAACCAATCAATCGCCATGGATATTGGGTGACTGTGTCTTCATCTGTTTTTGCAAATAAACTGTCGCTGGCTTGTAGATTGGCAACAAAACCCGTCTTGTTTACCCATTCTGTGACCTGTTCTGGCGTCGTTTGCGTCGGATCATAATCTACATTTGCCGTCTCACCAGCAAAATTCACACTCACTTCATACACCGAAGGCTTTTTATTCAGCACCTTTTCGATTCGTGAAGCACAGGCCTGACACGTCATGCCATCAATCGCCAATTGCAGATGCGCACGTTGCGGTGCAAGTGGCGTATTTGATTGAATGTCAGTCTCGACATCGTAGGATCCATCACTAGTGGTACGGGTAGTATCATTCATAAAAATAACTCTTTATAGCGTCTATATACTCATAGAAGCCATAATAAAATATCAGTGGATTGACAAAAAAATCAAATGAAACAAGTAAAACACGATAACAATCAGTATGAATACGCTGTTTAGGCTACCCAGTTATTATAGACAGACATATTGCAATATATTCAGGTAGCACCTATTAGATGGTCACAACCATCATCTATTCAAGTAAGCCTCAATCATTTAGTAAATAGCAGCAAACTAGGACAGCCATGGACGTAATCTATAGTCAGAATTTTTAACCATTAAAAAACCAGCTAACATGCCAGTAATAACATGGTAGCTGGTTTTGTAGATAGATGACGACATTTATGAATTAGCGACAGTCGCCTCAAATCCAGCCTCATCAATGGCCGAAGCAATCGCTTCTGCACTGGTTTTGCTATCATCAAAGGTGACCGTCGCTAGATTGTCAGCTAGATCAACGGTGATCGTATCTAAACCGTCGATGTCGGCAGTAGCAGTATGTACACTTGCCACACAGCCGCTGCAAGTCATGCCATCAATTTGAATAATACGTGTTTGGCTTGCCATGGTTAGCTCCTTATTTTTATTAGTGAAAAGTAGCCTTGATAGCTGTTCTTCAATATTTACTTCTCAAAACCTATCAAAGTACCACTAAACAAGCATAAGCCCTATCATCAGCGACAGCAAGACACTTTGGTTGTTACTTTATTAACGAGATGCTATTAATAAGACAGGAACTTCTTAATAAAAACCTGAACGCTACTCATTGCTTATGTAGCATTCAGATCGTCCATATATCTTAGTCTTTATGATGCGGATTTTGCGGCGCATCAATAGGAAATGGCTGAGTCACATAATCAACCATACTAATCGCCGCCGTCAAAGCATGAATACTCGTATCCGTATCATCATAACTGACCGTTGCAACATCATGCACAGGATCTAGATCGATAGCAGTCACGCCTGAGATATTTTTAAGAGCGGTCATTACACTATCTAGACCATCTTGATCGTCGATATTTTCTATACTGACTTGTGCGGTTTGAATCGCCATTGCATCACCCTCTTATCATTTATAATATCAATGAGTATCTAATGTCTCAAAGCCTTTGACCAGATCATCAATCTGCTTAAGCTGACGCAAAAACGGCTCTAGCTGGCTCATGCGCAGCGCACATGGCCCATCACATTTCGCCGTTTCTGGATTTGGATGTGCTTCTAAAAACAACCCTGCCAACCCTGTCGCCATACCAGCACGTGCCAGTGTCGTAATCTGCTCACGGCGCCCACCTGCACTGTCACTACGCGCGCCTGGCTGCTGCAAGCTATGTGTCACATCAAAAAATACGGGGATATCCATCTGCTTCATGGTATCAAATCCAAGCATATCAACGACTAAGTTGTTATAACCAAAGGCACTACCACGCTCACAAAGTATCAGCTTATCATTACCGCCTTCTAGACACTTATTGACGATATGACGCATCTCATGCGGCGCCAAAAACTGTGCCTTTTTGATATTGATAATCGCGTCCGTCTTTGCCATCGCATGAACCAAGTCCGTCTGACGTGACAAAAAAGCTGGCAACTGGATAATATCAGCAACTTCAGCGACTGGTGCTGCTTGATGAGGTTCATGTACATCAGTGATAATCGGTACTTGGAATTTTTCTTTGATTCGCCCGAGCCAATCGATACCTTGCGCGAGTCCCGGCCCTCGGTATGAATGCAGGCTTGAGCGGTTGGCTTTATCAAAACTCGCTTTAAACACATAGCCGATACCCAAGCGCTCACATATCTCAACGTATTGCTCAGCAATCTCAAACGCCAACTCTTTAGATTCTAAGACGTTCATCCCACCAAATAATACAAAGGGTTGATCATTACCAATGTTGATCGTCTTATTATTAGGCGTGTTAAGTGCAATGTGTGATTGCGCCGTTAATAGGTTTTCCATTTAGCCACTACCTCTTATTTTGTTATTAATATCTCTATCCCATATTGTAACCGATAGCCTGATTAAAAAAAGTATGCAAGCGTAATTAGAGATTATTAATGAGGATATTGACTCGTTAATAACAACAAACAACCTGAGTTGAGCAAAAAAAAGACCAATCCGAAGATCAGTCTTTTTAGCAAACATCATGCTCTCACATAACAACAAATGCTTTAGTGATTACTATGTTTCGCTATGATTTTTTGCCGCTTTGACAAAACTATTAAACAGTGGATGACCACCGCGTGGTGAGCTAGTAAATTCAGGATGGAACTGTACAGCAACAAACCATGGATGCTCGCTAATCTCTACCGACTCTACCAAATGCTGCTTGGCAGAATAACCAGATATAGTCATACCCGCTTGCTCTAATGGCTCAATATAACGGTTATTCATCTCATAACGATGGCGATGGCGCTCAGTGATATTGTTAGCACCATAAATCTGAGCAAGCTTGCTACCAGAAACCAGCTCTGCTTGCTGCGCGCCTAGGCGCATGGTACCGCCGAGGTCTGAGTCATCGCTACGAATCTGTAGCTCGCCGCGCTCATCTAACCATTCGGTGATAAGCCCAATGATAGGCTCAGCTGTCTTACGATCAAACTCAGAAGAGTTGGCATTGATATTCAGTACATTGCGCGCATACTCTATCACGGCCAGCTGCATACCAAGGCAAATACCTAGATACGGCACATTATTTTCACGAGCATAGGTGATGGCTTTTATTTTACCCATCGTACCGCGCTCACCAAAACCGCCTGGTACTAAGATAGCATTGGCTTCTTTTAGCTGCGCTAGTAGAGTGTCGTCATCTTCTAAACGCTCAGCATCGATGTAGTCGATTTTGACATCGACTTTATGCGTGATACCTGCGTGTAGCAATGCTTCGTTGATCGACTTATAAGCATCTGGTAGCTCAACGTATTTGCCAACCATCGCAACTGTCACTGTTCCTTCAGGATTTAGCTGGGCTTCAACCACTTTATCCCAATCGCTCAAATCCGCTTCGGGCACATCAAGACCGAAACGCTCACAGATGAGATCATCAAGGTCTTGCTCATGTAGCGTGCGCGGGATCTGATAGATACTTTGTGCATCTTCACACATGATAACGGCACGCTCTTCTACATTGGTGAATAGCGCAATCTTGCGACGGTTATCTTGTGAGATATGATGATCAGAGCGGCAGATTAAGATGTCAGGCTGTAGACCGATTGAGCGTAGCTCTTTTACAGAGTGCTGTGTCGGCTTGGTTTTGGTCTCACCGGCACTGGCAATATAAGGTACTAAAGTAAGATGCATCAGCATGGCACGATTGCGCCCCAGCTCTACTTGCATCTGACGGACAGCTTCCATAAAAGGAAGGGATTCGATATCACCGACGGTACCGCCAATCTCAATAATAGCAATATCATATCCTTCGCCGCTCGCGAGGATTTTGTTTTTGATTTCATCGGTAATATGCGGAATAACCTGTACCGTACCGCCAAGGTATTCACCGCGACGTTCTTTATTTAAAACATTTTGATAAATACGGCCACTGGTGAAGTTATTACTTTTACTCATTTTTGAGTGACGTAAAAAACGCTCATAATAACCCAAATCCAAATCTGTCTCTGCGCCATCTTCGGTGACGAACACCTCACCATGCTGAAACGGACTCATCGTACCTGGATCGACGTTAATATACGGATCCATTTTGGTCATCGTGACAGTCACGCCACGTGCTTCTAAGACCGCTGCAAGAGAGGCTGCGGTGATACCTTTTCCTAGTGAGGACACTACCCCACCGGTCACAAATATAAACTTGGTCATAGTACTCTGTCGGTAATTGGTAAAGAAGGATTTTACTAAAAATACGCCACAAAATATAGGGCAAAAATGCAAACTGTCTGAAACTCTTGTTTTCTACCTCAGCGGTAGACTTTTGTCACAAATAATACATACAACAAAAAAACTCACCCCGAAGGATGAGTTTTTTATAATACGTTTTCTAATGTTTAGATTAGAATTTGTATTCAATACCCGTACCTACGATAGTCTCATCTTTGTTATTGTCACGGCTGATTTGCCCTGCATAAATATGACCCGTGGTCGCTTTATTGAATGCATATTCTCCACCAACTGCGATTTCATTTACATCAGCATCTTTTACGCCTTTCTCGTCAGTGGTATTAACATACTGTGCTTTAACTGCCCAAGGTGTTGCACCAACTTTATATTTACCACTAATCAGCCATGATTTTTCAACTTCACTGTCATTGTTAACACGGTTGTTGTTAACGATGCTATAGTTATCGTAGTATTGGCTTTGTTGGTATAGAGCACCTAAAGCTAGGCCAGGAACCATATTCATTTTGCCCATATCTAAACCAGCAACCAAACGCCACGCATTATCAATCACGCCAGTATTTACATTGTTAGCACCCATGTCTTTGTCATAAGCACCGGCTAGATAAACACCATTTTTGTCATAGGTTAATAAAGCAGAATAACCGTTATCTTTTACTTTTCTATCACGATAGACTGCAGGCTTCGTATCAGATGCTGCGGAAACGAGAACATCACCGTCGGCATCAGTTTCTGATAATGCGGTAGCTGCCATAAAACTCACTGGCATACCAACAATGGTCGGTGATTTATAAGCCACCATATTGTTAGCACGGTATTCACCTGAAACACCCGCATTTTTCATATCAAATAAGCTATCATTAAACACGTCAACTTTGTGTTGTGCAATTTTCAATGGGGTATCATGGCGTCCCGCTAGTACAGTACCTAAAGTGTTGTGGGCTAAGCCTACATAAGTATTACGTGATCTAAACTGTTGGCTATCGTCATCAACATCAATACCATATTCCAATTGATAGACTAATTTAGTGGTATCAGTAAGATCATCTTCACCTTTAAAACCGATACGTGATTGATTAGAGTTAAGTTTAAATGTATCTTCATCTGTCTTGTTAGCTGCATCGTAGTCTGTACTAACATAATCTAAGGTTAAAAATGCTTTACCATATACAGTTGGAGCAGCATGGGCAGCAGAAACTGAAAGTGCAGCGACGGCTGTGGCTAAAAGTAATTTTTTCAAAGGATATCTCCACTTTACGATTTGAGTGATAAATGGTCTAAGATCATTAGATATATAATGGCAGGGTGACTACCCTATAGAACATTTATATATATGAGCTAGAAGCATTACTTAGACACAACTTTACCAACCAAATATTACAGTAAGGTGAAAAAACCAAAATTTACACAAATGTTATTATTAATTTTACGGATTCTGTTATTTAAGACACGCTGTTGTTCAAGACACAGTATTGATTACAAAACAAAAAAACCCACCCCGAAGGATGAGTTTTTTATTTAGATTCTAATGGTTAGACTAGAATAAGTATTCTAGACCGCCACCGATAGCGAGTACATCAATATCACCACGTAAGTCGATTTCATTAACATTGCCGTCTTCGTCTCTCGAACCAAAACGACCATTGTTTAATTCCGCTGAATTTAGACCAGCATAGGCATGAGCGATCATATTATTTTTAAACGCATATTTGCCACCTACAACGACTTGATTTGAGTCATTATTCTCAAGACCACTGATATTGTCGGTTTTGTCATACTGAATATAAACAGAGGCTGGACGGGCAAAATTCGAAAGACCCATTTCAGCACTCACCACTAAACCGTCCTCTGTTGCAGTAGTAGTACCGGCATAGTCAGCTTCTTGATATAGAACGCCTAACTTTACAGGAGCTGCGATATATTTACCTAAATCGACGCTAGCACTGCCACGGATAATATCACCACTAACACTCATGTCTTGCTCATAAGCAATACCAGCGGTAATGCCTGTACCTGGATCAAACATCAATGAGGCACCATAGCCTGCGTCACGACCACTCTCAGATATAAAGTCTTCATCAGCACCATACATCAGCGCAAGCGCTAATGGTAGATCGTTGTATTTAGGAGCAAACCAGATGATAGAGTTGTTGATACGGTTACCAACGGTCGGGGTCAAAATATTAGCAAAGCTGTCGTTGTTGTTCAGAGTACTAGAGCCAAGATTATCCCAATAACCTTCATTAACTGATACGTTATTGATATAGTCAATGACTGTGTAGTTACGACCAAAACGGAACTGACCGAAGTCTTTGTTTACTAGACCAAGATAAGTGTCACGGCTTTTGAAGCCAATGTTATCGCTACCACTATCATCAACTTTAACGCCGTACTCTAATTGGTAAATTACGTCAGTGTTGGCCGTTATCGCTTCAGAGCCTCTGAAGCCTAAACGTGAAATATTAGAATTAACTTGTAATGAACCGTTGTCTTCATTAATTCTGTTATTATTATCCATATTCTGACCATCAATTTCAGCATTAACGTAATCAGTAGTAACGAATACTTTACCATAAACGGTAGGTGCTGCCTGTGCGGCAGATACAGATAGGGCTGCGATTGCTGTAGCTAAAAGTAACTTTTTCATGGGGTATCTCCACTTTACAATTGTAGTAATGAGCAAGCCATTATTAGCTGGCGCCCATAATGGTATCGTCACAAATCCTCAAAGATATAATGTGTAACTGGCTACCAAGTTTAGTCAGAAACAAGTATGGCGAATTTCTATTACAGTTAAGATAAAAAACCATGACTCACATAACTGGGATTAAAAACGTAACTGCCATGTAAACTTAAGTCTTATGCGTCCTACTGCGTAACATCCGTTACCAAACTCATACTTCGAGTACAAGCATAACAACTTTGACATAATTTGCAACATATTTTTTCGCTTTTTCGATACCCCCAGTATCAAATGACAAGTCACCTATAAAATCCAAATAGCTACAAAAAAAAGCACTATCTACTCAAGCAGATAGCGCTTTTATTGATTAATATCATTACTTATAGTATTAAAATATTTTAATAAAAACAAAATAATTGCCCAAGAAATAGCGCTATCCATTGATAAATAAATAGCGCTTATGAAGAATCGACCAACGTATTTATGACATATTTAGCGTTACAAACGAGCAAGATTAGATACTACACCTTAGACTTCAGCATACGCTAAAATACCCATTGCTAAGCCGGCCTCTCTAAGCATTGGCTTTTAGATCAAGGCGCGCTTGATGCAACAATGGTTCAGTATAGCCGCTAGGTTGCGCGCGTCCTTTAAAGACCAAATCACAGGCTGCTTTAAATGCATAAGAGTTATCAAAGTTATCTGCCATTGGCTGGTAATCACTATCGCCTGCATTTTGCTCATCGACGACTTTTGCCATACGTTTCATTGTGTCCATCACTTGCTGCTCGCTTACCACATCATGATGTAACCAATTGGCAATATGCTGGCTAGAGATACGTAAGGTAGCACGATCTTCCATCAAGCCAACATCATTGATATCAGGTACTTTGGAACAGCCTACGCCTTGGTTTACCCAACGTACCACATACCCTAAGATACCTTGAGCATTATTTTCAAGCTCTTGCTGCTTCTCTTCTTCTGTCCAATTGGTATTTTTTGCCAATGGAATGGTCAAAATATCATCTAAGCTCGCACGCTCACGTGATTTAAGCGTATCTTGTACATCGGCCACGCTAACTTGATGATAGTGTATGCTGTGCAAGGTAGCGCCCGTTGGTGAGGGTACCCAAGCCGTACTGGCACCAGATTTCGGATGAGCCGCTTTGGTGTCCATCATCTCTTTCATCTCATCAGGTTTTGCCCACATACCTTTACCAATTTGAGCATGACCTTGCAGACCAGTCTCTAGACCGATATCAACGTTCCACTGCTCATACGCAGGTAGCCATGCTTGCGACTTCATGTCGCCTTTTGGCACGAACGGACCGGCATTCATACTGGTATGCATCTCATCACCCGTACGATCTAAGAAACCTGTATTAATAAAGATAACACGCTCTTTTGCTTGGCGAATCGCTTCTTTCAGATTGACTGTGGTACGGCGCTCTTCGTCCATGATACCGATTTTGAGCGTATTACGCTCTAGACCCAATAAGTCCTCTGATGCGTTGAACAAATCATTGGCCATTTTAACTTCTTCAGGGCCATGCATTTTTGGCTTCACAATATACATAGAGCCTTGGCGTGAGTTTGATAGCTCGTTTTTGCCTTTGATATCATTGAGTGACAATAGTGGCGTGATTAAACCATCCATTAAGCCTTCAAATATTTGCTCTTGGCCATTGCCTAAATCAACCAAAATTGCGGGGTTCTGCATGAGATGACCCACGTTACGAATCAAGAGTAGCGAACGACCTGGCAAAATCAGCTTACCGCCATCAGGTGTATTATATTCACGATCTGGGTTTTGTTTGCGAGTACGGGTTTTGCCACCTTTTTCAAAGGTCTCTTGTAGATCGCCGTTCATCAAGCCAAGCCAATTGCGATAGACTTCCACTTTTTCTTCTGCATCTACAGCAGCGACCGAATCTTCACAATCTTGAATCGCAGTCATGGCTGACTCAAGTAGCACGTCTTTGATATTTGCTGGGTCATCTTTGCCAACTGGATGATTACTATCGATCTGAATCTCAGCATGCAAGCCATTGTTTTTGAGCAAAATACCAGAGGGGCTATCTGCCTCGCCGACATAACCGACGAACTTAGCCGTATCTTTTAGCTCGGTACTGCTATCACCCTGTACGACTTCAAGCTTGCCATCGATCACTTTAAAACTGGTCACATCATTGTAAGAGCCTGATGCTAGTGTGAAATGCTCATCTAAAAATGCTTTGGCATAAGCGACAACAGCAGCACCGCGAGTAGGATTATAGCTACCACCCGCTTCTTGACCATTGTCACTACTGATAACATCGGTGCCATACAACGCATCATATAGGCTACCCCAACGTGCGTTGGTCGCATTTAATGCATAACGAGCGTTACGTACTGGTACGACCAGCTGCGGCCCTGCGATGTGCGCGATTTCGTCATCGACATTTTCTGTACTGACCGTAAAGTCATCACCTTCTGGCAGCAGATAACCAATCTCTTGCAAGAATGTCTTATAAGCTGGATAATCGATTTCGCCATCTTTTGCAGGGTGTTGTAGGTGCCACTCATCAATCTGTGCTTGAATCTTGTCTCGAGTTTCTAGCAACGCTTTATTACGTGGCGTAAATTCCTTGATAACCTTCTCAAAACCTGACCAATAACTGTCTGAATCAACACCAACTTTTGGCAGCACTTCGTTTTCAATAAAGTCATACAACTGTTGGTCGATGGCAAGAATGCCTTTTTGAATGCGATTGGCGTTAGAAGACTGGCCCATGTCGTTATCCTTATCTATTGGTGAGTATTGGTAATACTAAATTGCTACAGCGACTATTTGAGACTCGTTATTTTTATCAACAATTATTTATACAATGAAAGATATCATTGCTACCTACGACAACCTATGGTATTTAATGCTGATAAATAATTATTCATTAAAGAGTTTTTCATCAGCCCTAAAATAGACTGTATAAATCTTCTGTTTTGATACAAGAATTGTCATTGGTATAATGCTTGCCATTCTCTACTAAGTGCTATTGATAGCAAGACACTGTGACTAAAGAGCAAAATCCCATCCTACTATCAAATAATAAAATAAACAAGCAAACGCCATTTAGAAAATAAATATTGGGGTTGTATAATAATGATATCGTATAAGATGTAAGCCTCACAGACCATGAATACTATCTAGAAATTAATGAATGCTCAGTTGAGACTAAACTGTAAGTAATCATTACCATCTATAGTTATATAGTGAAACCATTATAAAAATGGTATAGCAAGATTAAACGCTATTTTTCGTAGCCTCTGGAGACGCAGTCACAGCAAGCAAGAAAAGTAGCATTTAATCGAGCGCGTTTTCTATGCTGTATCAATTTTATTGAGGTTCTACTATACTTAAATACTGTCCATGATCTAGACAACTTACTTAGCCGTAGTAACTGTAGCCCATTATTTTGAAAGCATCTATAAATTAGCTGCTTTAAACTCTCATTTATAAAAAAGCCCTTTTAGATTATGACTATAAACCAGCCCGACCTCTCGTCCTTACAATCATCAGCGCATGGTACTGATCACTACGATATTCATAAGGATAACCTCGAAAAAGAAGCGCCCCTTTCACCAGTAAATGTCGTTGACGAAAGCAGTATGGACGTAGGGGAAGACAGTGTCGATATCACTCACCTGCGCACACCTATAAAAGTTGATCTATCCCCTATTTATAATTTTTTGGGGGCGCGCACGACGCAAGCTTGGGTCGATGCGGCTATAGATAACCTACCATTTATCATTCAGGATCATGCCAATTGCGAAAAAAAAGCCGCTGGCACTGCGATGAATTTGATATTTCGGTATGAGTTCTCTTATGATTTGCAACGTAAATTGGCACAGCTCATACGTGAAGAGATGCTACATTACGAGCAGGTGCTTGGCATCATGAACGAACGCGGCCAGGACTGGAAGTATTTGAGTGCAGGTCGCTATGCCAAGGGTATGCTGAAACATAAGCGTACTTATGAGCCAGCAGCGATGGTCGATGTACTGATCATTGGGGCGTTCATTGAAGCGCGCTCTTGTGAACGTTTTGCAGCGTTGGCGGAAGTCATTGATGATGCGCGTTTAGCAAAATACTATCGCTATCTACTAAAGTCAGAGAGCCGCCATTTTGAAGATTACCTTGCGCTTGCCCAGTCATTATCAGATGATAATATCGATGAGCGCGTTGCGTTTTTTAAAGAAGTAGAAGCAGAATTAATAGACAGTCCTGATGCGGAGCTACGCTTTCATAGTGGTACGCCTGCTTAATAGACAGGCATCATTCATTTGTACTTTGAAATCTATAGGTTATAGACACAAAAAAGGCATTACCGTTATTCGGGTTATATTTGAACAACGGTAATGCCTCTTTATTTATGCTGATTATTTTCTGACGATCAGCGATACTTTTATGGATCAGAGATACTGGTATATAAATAGTATTACTTATCATCTTCCATCAATGGGCTGTCGTACTGCTTGGCACTCTTAGCCACATTATGCGGATCATGATCGCCTGCTGCTTTGTCTGCTGCCGCTGGATTTACTTTTTGTAGAGCGTCGTCTGGTACGATACCGTTGTTGTCATCTGCATCTTTTAGACTATACTCATCAGTGACGGGCTTGTCATTTGGCATATTTGTCTTACTCCCTATTATAACTATTCATCCAATATTGTAAGCGCCTTTAACTGTTATCTAAATAATATAGATATCAGTCGATAATTACGCAAATATCATAGTCTTCTGCTCAGCTTTCTATTGTCGGTCTAATCTTTATCATCAGGATTTAAGGTGCGAGTCTGAGCATTATCAACATTAGCATAGCGATTCATGTTGTTAATTTTTTGGCTATCAGGCCCTTCGCTTGCAACGGTGCTTTCATTGATATTATCATCAAAACCATTACCTGGTTGATCGCGGCGGTCGGGCTGGCGCGCTGGGTTATCACCATCATTGACGTGCTCAGACTCCACTACACCCTCTTCAAAAGTGTCGGTACCTTTATTTTCATTGACGTTTTCTTCGAGCTTCTCATGGTTTTTCACCGTTTGAGCACTGTCTAAAGTTTCATGCGTGTCCGTTTCTGCGATTCGAGTTTTACTTAAAGCAGGATCTCTGGTTTCCATTGTTTTGTCCTTATTATAATTATTGTTCGTATCGATAACATATTGTGCTTATCATTTGTTAGTCGTCTCGACTCAGATCATAAGCATTTAGGTCCGATACGTTTTTGCCACCCGCAGGCAGATTTTCTTCTTTGCGCGGGTCGACATAGACCTCGTCTGTCTCCTGTGAGGCTTGTTCCGGCCCATCTATATTTGGCTGGTACTTTCGGCCTTCGTAGCTGCCTTGAGGATTTTCTTGCGTCGTAACGGCGGGATCCTCTACAAGGAATTTTTCTTCAGTATTGTTTTTTTCTGGCATGGTCATGGCGTCTCCCTCGCATTATTTATTATCGTTATCTGATTAGTGCTTTGGACGTATGCTGCAAACACACTCTTATTTGTCAGTGCGTAGGTCATCCTCAATGAACGCTGTTTGCTCTTCTTCGCTTAGTGATTCAGGCGCATCGACTTTTTTATTGTCTTTTAGATTTTTCTCAATCTCTTGACCGTTTGCTTGCTCTGCTGCTTTTTTGATGTCTGAGGTATCATTGTTCGTCGTACTCATGATGTATTTCCTATTTTTATTGTTGACTGAATTTAGAATTTCTCCGGTGCGGCATCATTATGTACTCAGCCACTTTTAGTCAGTTGCTTTTGTTCAGTTACTTTTAGATAGATGAGTGATGAGGTTTTTGATAAAAATAATAAACTGCACCAGAACTGATGTTAATTATAGGTAGGATACTGTGAGATTCACCAGTGTACTGCCGTATCAATATGTGAATAAATGTGAGGTTACAACACAGTTTGTAACTTTTACAGCGCATTAACCAGAAAAACCAAGCACTGGTATGTACCAATACTTGGTTAAATAGTGTTTGACTAAATAGTGCTTGGTCAAATGATGAAGATAGCACTCAATCAGTTAGCTGGACTCTTCAACACCATTAATCACTTTCAATAAGTGTTCTTGAGCAACGTGTGGCGTCTCCCCTGCTGCTGGCTGAAGCTGCTGCCAAACGCCTGTGCCATCCAGTGTCCACGCTTGCGTGTTGTCTTGTAAGTAATTGATCAAACCATCTTGATATATCTGCTTAAAAAGCTTCTTATTTTCGATTGGAAAGGCCACCTCAACGCGGTGGAACAGGTTACGATCCATCCAGTCTGCGCTGCCACAATACAAACGCTCATCCCCATTATTATAGAAATAATAAATACGGGTATGCTCCAAAAATCGGCCAATAATAGAGCGTACAGTGATGTTTTCAGATAGGCCTTTTACTTGCGGACGCAAGCAACACATAGAGCGCAGGATCAGCTCAATTTTGACGCCTACCTGCGACGCATCATACAATTTGTCAATCAGGCGACGCTCAGTGAGCGCATTGGCTTTGACGATAATATGAGCGCGCTTGCCTGTTTTAGCATGGGCAATCTCATCATCGATAAAGCTCATTAGTTTTTCGTGCAACGTAAAAGGGGCATGTAGCAGTTTTTTGAGATTGGCAGGTTTGCCCATACCAGTGAGCTCTTGAAATATCTTATGCACATCTTCTGAGATATCAGGATCGGCACTGAATAAACCATAATCTGTATAGACCTTGGCATTGGCCGCATGATAGTTGCCTGTGCCTAGGTGGACATAGCGGCGGATTCGATCTTCTTCACGGCGCACGATGAGCATGAGCTTGGCATGGGTCTTGTAGCCGACGATGCCATAAACCACAACCGCACCTGCTTCTTGTAAATAGTTGGCGACAGCAATATTGGAAGCTTCATCGAAACGCGCACGCAACTCAATGACGG
Source organism: Psychrobacter sp. AntiMn-1 (assembly GCF_001854065.1). NCBI lineage: Bacteria > Pseudomonadati > Pseudomonadota > Gammaproteobacteria > Moraxellales > Moraxellaceae > Psychrobacter > Psychrobacter sp. AntiMn-1. The sequence continues at coordinate 1,299,577 of NZ_CP012969.1, forward strand.
CAGTGACTTCTTTGCCATTTCGAGCGGCAGCGGCAAGCGCTTTGACGATCTCTGAGTTGGTACCTGAGCGGTATAATGTCTGCTTGATCGCCAACACTTTGGGATCGCTAGCTGCCTGCCAAAGCAGATTAATAATGGGTAAAAATGCATGAAACGGATGATGCACCAGTACATCGCTTTTACGCATAGCGGCAAACATACTGGATGATTTATCTGATTTATCCATATCTCGGCGAAAGGCTTTTGGCACGGCATAAGTAAATGGCTGATAACGCAGTCCCGGAATATTAAAATCAAACAATAAGCGCGTCAGATTCACAGGGCCATTGACACGATACAGCTGATTGTCATGCAACTCAAACTCATTGAGCAGATACTCACTGATGTGCGCTGGGCAGTCGGTTGTGACCTCAAGACGGACTTTGTCACCGAAACGGCGGTTTTCAAGCTCGCCCTCGAGTGCCTTGGCGATATCTTCTACATCATCCGCCAGATCTAAATCTGCATTACGCGTGAGCCTGAACTGATGACAACCCGTCACACTCATACCAGGGAACAGCTCACCGATATGCTCATGAATGATGGCTGATAGCATCACATGATGCTCTTTACCACCCGTTAGCTCATCTGGCAGACGAATCACACGCGGCAGACTGCGCGGCGCTGGTACAATCGCCAAGTTGATGTCGCGACCAAAAGCATCTTTGCCTTCTAATGTGGCAATAAAGTTCAGGCTTTTATTGACCAATCGCGGGAATGGATGCGCAGGATCAATGCTTATCGGCGTCAATACTGGCACGACTTGCTCGGTAAAATAACGCTTCATCCAAGCAGACTGCTCGGCATTGAGCTCATCACGTTTTAGGTAGCGGATATCCTCGAGCGCAAGAGCGGGCAAAATATCTTCATTCAGAATGCGATATTGCTCATTGATAGCGTCGTGAGTGATCGCAGAGATCTCGTTTAACACCTCGCTTGGGCGCATACCATGCGCACTGGTCGATACGTCACCGATATTGAGCTTTTGCATGATACCTGCAACACGAATCTCAAAGAATTCATCGAGATTCGATGAAAAAATAATGAGAAAAAACAAGCGCTCAAGCAGTGGGTGACGAGGACTGGCTGCCTGCGCCAATACACGCAGATGAAACTGTAATAAAGACAAATCTCGATTGATATAACTGCTGGGTGAATAGCTGCCGTCTTCTGAGCGTTGCCAGTCGATGTCGGTCAGATCATTATAGTTACTGCTTACGCTCATATTTTTATCAACGTTTTCGTTGCCATCTTCACTCACACTATTAACGTCGATAATCTCGTTCATATCACCGCTGTTCTGATTATTATTTATCTCTACCACGTTACTACTCCTTTTGCGTTATCGATGCGCCGTCGTCTTTATACTATCGTCTTAAAGGTTATTAACTATAGTCGGTTCACTATAAAATCGATACAATAAGATTAAACGCTATTTTTCTTGCTTGCTGTGACTATGTCTCCAGAGGCTGCGAAAAATAGCGTTTAATCAAATGAATTTATTATCCTGTATCGTTTTTATTTAGACTTAACTATATTATTCTTTCCCGTTATTCTTGTTGTTAAGGCTTCTTTTAAAAGATTAAGACGCTTGCGGTAATACGGCGTTTTTCATGCGTTTTTTGATAATACGTTGCTTGTTGCGCAAGCCTCTGTCACCTTGATTGTCTTCGTAATACTTCGGATTGGTAAGCATCCCAATGAGGAGCGCTGATTCGTCTCGGTTCAGATTGGCCGCAGATTTATCAAAATAATGGTGCGCGGCGGCATCGATACCATAGATACCATTACCAAATTCTGCCACATTAAGATAAGCGGTCAAGATACGCTCCTTGTCCCACAGTGTTTCTATCATGACAGTAATGACAGCTTCTTCTGCCTTACGTACATAAGAGCGATGCGAGGTCAAAAACAGGTTTTTTGCCAGCTGTTGGGTGATGGTTGAACCACCAGCGGACATTTTGCCCGTTTCTTCATTTTTCTTTTGTGCCGCTTTGATACCGTCGATATCGAAGCCATTGTGCTGGCTAAACGTGGAATCTTCACTCACGATCGCTGCTTGTTTGACAGACTTGGCGATGGCATCGTACTCAGCCCATGTCTGCGTAACGGTACCGCCCGTTAGACGATGGGTTAACATAAACATGCTATTGTTGATTGGCTGTGTTTTCCAAATTAACAGTAGTCCGGTGACCAAAATATGGAATGCCACAACCAATAATACAATTGCCAACAACAGACGTTTTATGAACTTACCAAAACTTGTCATGCGTGATATCCGAGTGATTAAAAAAGTAATAAGCTGAGAGAAAATGAATAATCTTAGACAGGAACTCATCTTACCTAATCTCACAATCGCTGTCATTATTTACACCACTTCTTTATGATGTAATAATGAACCAACTATTTTTTACTTTTTATCAAAATAGCCTAATAATCAGCATTTTTTGGCATACTTTAAGCTCAGAGATCTCACCATGCATAATAATAGTATAGAAGTATTACGAGCGCGTGTTATTGCCGCAAGCCCAAACCTCAATACTACTGAGAATAGCAATCAATGGTGGCTACTAGGGACCTCTGGCTGTCATTTATGTGATATCGCTGAGCAAATACTTGCACAGTTTCAGTCGGTACAACCAATCACTTACCAAAATGTCGATATTGCAGACTTTGATGAGGCGCTTATGATGGATTTTGCCACGTCTATCCCTGTGATTTTGACTCCATCACAGCGATTAAATTATCCGTTTTCAGTGATGGATTTGCAGCAACTGCTTACGTCATAACATCAAACCGTCTATACATTATTTGTAGTGAGGATCCTATGATAAATCTAGAAAAAATGACCGATATTGAAGATCTGCGCCGTGTCGCTGAGCGTAAAGTGCCGCGTATGTTCTATGACTATGTCGATTCAGGCTCGTGGACTGAGACCACCTATCGTAATAACGAGACTGACTTTGACCGTATCAAGCTGCGCCAGCGCGTATTGGTCGATATGGATAACCGCAGTCTGGCAACGAGTATGATCGGTGAGCCAGTCAAGATGCCTGTAGCCATCGCCCCAACGGGATTTACCGGCATGATGTGGGCAGATGGTGAGATACATGCCGCACGCGCCGCTGAAAAATTCGGCGTGCCCTTTTCACTCTCAACCATGAGCATTTGCTCTATCGAAGATGTCGCCACTCATACTAGTAAGCCGTTTTGGTTTCAGCTCTATGTCATGCGCGATCAAGACTTTATGGCCAATCTGATTCGCCGTGCCAGAGATGCCAATTGCTCAGCACTTATCTTGACCGCCGACTTACAAGTGCTTGGACAACGTCACAAAGACATCAAAAATGGTCTATCCGCACCGCCCAAACCCACATTAACCAATATCATCAACCTCATGACCAAGCCGCAATGGTGTATGAATATGCTGGGCACCAAACGTCGCACGTTTGGTAATATCGTCGGTCATGCACAAAATGTTGAGGATCTGTCATCACTCTCTGCTTGGACGGCAGAGCAATTCGATCCACGTCTGAGCTGGGACGATGTAGCGCGTATCAAAGACATGTGGGGCGGTAAACTTATCATAAAAGGTATCATGGAGCCTGAAGATGCTATTATGGCGGCTCGCAGTGGCGCGGATGCCCTAGTCGTCTCAAACCATGGCGGTCGTCAGTTGGATGGCGCGTTATCTTCTATCTCTGCCCTCGCAGACATCGTACAGGCAGTCCATGCCGAAAACAGCGACATCGAGGTGTGGCTCGATAGCGGGATTCGCTCAGGTCAAGATGTACTAAAGGCTATCGCATTGGGCGCAAAAGGCACGATGATCGGTCGCGCTTTTCTCTACGGATTGGGAGCGTATGGTGAAGACGGGGTGCGCCGCGCGCTTGAGATTATCTATAAAGAGTGTGATATATCTATGGCATTCTGTGGTCATACCGATATCAATACTGTCACGGATAATATCTTGGTAAAAGGCACGTATGAAAACCTCAAAGTGGGTCGTTTTTAGAGCGGCTTAATGTCTAGCGATCGACGTTTAAAACTGGCTATACATAACATAATTTGCTCATACCCTTTATACTGTCTCTATAACTTTTTGATGACAGTTAGCCTTTATGACCATTCAACAATTATTAAAAACAGCGCCCGTCACTACCCTGCTATTAGCCAGCTTTATCGGGCTATTTGTCATGCAGCTAGTCACGGGCGTCGATGCCAATAACCCGTCAACTGAAGCGTTAGTTAAATGGGGTGCCAACGCCTTACCCTTAACGATGATGGATGATCCATGGCGCTTGGTGAGTAGTGCGTTTTTGCACATTGGTCTCATGCATCTCCTATTTAACGGCTTTGCCATGTATTTTTTTGGGCAGATTGCCGAGCCGATATTTGGCTCAGCCAAGTTTTTGGCATTGTTTTTACTAGCAGCCATCGGTGGTAACTTGCTCAATAACTATGTCACATGGCAAAGTATCATAGAAGGAACAGGACAGCCCGGCCTATCAGCGGGAGCTTCTGGTGGTATCATGGGTATCGGTGCGGCGTTACTGATCGCTGCCCTGTTTAAAATATCGGTCAATGGCATGGTACTCAATCTCAAGAGCTTGATCATCATCATGGCGATTAATTTGGTTTATGGCTTTGCCGTACCGGGTATCGATAATGCCGGTCACATCGGCGGCGCGATTACTGGCTTGCTTATCGCCTTGCCTATTGCTCTCGTTTATCGTAAGCGAGAGCTGGCACAGCAAGCAGCTATGGCGCAAGCTCAGCAAGCTTATCAAAACGCGGTCCAAGCGAACTATGCAAGCAATCATCAGCCAAGCTATCAAACGAGCTTACACGATAATCAGCGCGGTAATCCGCCGCTTACCAATATATTTGCTGATAATAATATCCAAACCCCTGTAGACTTAAACAACACCGCAGATACTGCCGATTTCGACCAAAGTGGTGGCTATATAAATAACTACCCCACTTATATTGATCCCAAGAAATTTGCACCAGAGCCTGTTAACGTGAGCATAATCTGGCAACTATTGCCATGGCTTGCGATGCTGATTATTAGTATTGGCTTTGTCTGGTGGTGGCAAGATATTCATCAGCAAATCCTACAAGTGCTAAAAGCCATTGAGTAAATGCGCGTATTTATCTATCATTGCTAAATAACTACCAATAACAGCCGAATTATTTAGACCATTTATTCTTATTCGCTTTTTGCTCGTTTTTTACCTGATCTTACTACCCCGTTATTTATACTCACTTACGAGACCCAATTATGTTAAAACTTGCAGCGCAACCTCACTTCTCTACGCGAGCCATGCTGAGCACGTTAACTGCTACGGCATTACTCAGTGTGTCTAGCCTGTCTAGTGCCATCCCTTTTCTTAATAAAAACCTACCGACTGACAAAGACGCCGAATTGAGCGTTGGGGTCAATGTCATGGCGGTAAAATCCGCCTATGATCTCGAAGACAGCACTGAAGTGCGTGTGCTACCGGGCATTTTTTATGACAATAATAGGATCTATGCGCGCGGTGCTCAAGCGGGTGCGTACTTGATCAATGATGGTGTCAATCAGCTCTCTGCTTACGCGCAGCTCGCAGGGAATTCGTTTGATCCTGATGATGCTAATGGTGCCCTGCAAGGTCTCGATGAGCGTAAACTATCTGCAGAAGCAGGTATAAGCTACCAGCGTCGCACGCCTATCGGTGCGTTTCGTGGTCAGTTTGCGACCGATGTGTTGGACGAAAGTGGCGGTAATACTGGTCGCTTAACTTACCTTGCCAAAATTACTAGAAACAAGCTGACGGTCTATCCAAGCATCGGCTTTGAGTATCATGACGCGGCCTACAATGAATACTACTATGGCGTCAGTGAAGAAGAGTCAGCGGAGACAGGCGTTGCCGCTTATAAATCTAACTCGAGCTTGAATCCGTATGTCAGCGTTAGTGCCAACTACGACTTTAACGATAAATGGGCAGGGTTTGCCAATCAAAGCGTGAGCTATGTACCTAATGAGCAATACGATAGCCCAATGGTTGACTCGCGTACTGATGCTACGACCACGCTTGGATTGCTTTATAAGTTTTAATTGAGATTAGATTTTTGATATGAAAAAGCCGAGCATTTTGCTTGGCTTTTTTGTAGGTAGTTTAGATAAAAACATATTTTGAGTTTTAAGAAATCAGAGAAATTTAGTTTAGTTGTTCGAATAAGATTACTTTTACTGACTCTAGCTAGCCTTTGCGGATCGACATTTTATAAAAATCACTTCGCCCTGTTTTTTTTACTACTGCTTGACGAACAAAATCATCATACGTGTCATTTGTCATTATAAACCCATTTGGCTTCCAATTTATTACTCTAGGCCATATTGGTGGTGCAGCGTAAACAGTTTGAGAGACTTTGAAGAATTTTTGGTTCACTTTAATTTCAGAAACGTCAATTCGATTTTCATCTTTTATCTTGCCATCAGAATTATCTGAAATGTAAAATTCTGTTTTATGACCTTGCAAAGATTTTGAATACTCTACTTCGTTATGAAGACTCTCTATATATAGGGCACTATCTGGATTTGCTGTGTATATATTAGCTCGACAATTCAGTAACTGAAGATAGTTAAAAGCATCTATATCATACCTATTTTTAAGCTGAACCCACCCTTTTATATTAGCAATACTATAAACATCTTTATCATAGGCCAACATAAGAATTCTAGGAGTAAGAGGTAAAATAAATAGTGCTCCTGATGACTGTAATCCAAAAGACCTAAATTGCACTTTTTTATTGAGAAAATACCATCGATTTGTGAGTACTGCTGGATGGTCTGAGGTTATGAAATCAGTTTTAGTATTGTTCTTTAAAATACAAACCTTTAAGTCATGAATTAAATGCCTATTTTTTAAGATCGACTGTATTACTTTGTGAACAACTTTTTTAACTTCCATTTTAATGTCAATAGAAAGCAAGGTTTTTATATCTTGTTCAGTTGATTCAGCAGTAGACTTAGCGAACTCCTCAGTTCTTGCACGTTGAAGTAGCCAAAATTCTATGAGAAATAGCTTGTCATTGTCTGTCAGAACGTGATTTATGTTTTCAAGATTGCGAACTATTTCAGAGAACTGACCTTCAATCGGCTGTAACGCTTTTTCCAATGCAAGATCTTCACCATAGAAATAGTTCCTCGAACATTGATTTTTTATAGGTGCATTTTTAATTAGCTTTTTTCTGTCCAAGTTATAAACACAGATGGCCGCTTTTGATTCATCTATGGAGAAATTTTTTAGATAACACTGAGGTACATAATGTTGGTTCTTATTGGAAGCCATTTTTTGCCTCATTGAATGTAATTTTGATATTGAGAGTAAACTTAATACGATAATAAGTAAATCGTATTATCTCTATAGCAAATGAAACAACTAATAGTTAAAAGTAGTATCAGATCCAAAATCGAAAACAAAAAAAAGACCTTGCCATACGACAAGGTCTTTTTACTATTCTAAAAAACTATTAGATAGCTTACTTAGGATGTACCATATCAGCAGGAATGACCCACTCATCAAACTGCGCTTCAGTTAATAGCTCCAGCTCAACCGCCACCTGCTTCAACGTTTTGTTTTCTTTATAAGCCGTCTTAGCGATTTTTGCCGCGTTTTCATAACCAACATGACGGTTCAATGACGTCACTAGCATCAATGAGTTATGCAAGAAGTCATCGATTTTTTCTTTGACTGGCTCGATACCAACCGCACAGTTTTCGTTGAAACTGTTGCACGCATCGCCCAGTAGCTTGATAGACTGTAATAGGTTAAAGGCGATCACTGGCTTATACACGTTTAGCTCAAAGTTACCTGACGCGCCCGCCATGCTGATAGTCGTATCGTTACCCATGACCTGAGCGACAACCATAGTCATTGCTTCTGACTGCGTTGGGTTTACTTTGCCTGGCATGATAGAAGAGCCTGGCTCATTTTCAGGAATCGTCAACTCACCCAAACCACAACGAGGACCTGATGCCAACCAACGTACGTCGTTAGCGATTTTGTTTAAGCTAGCGGCTAGTGTTTTGAGTGCGCCTGATGCAAATACTTCTGCATCACGAGCGGCTAGTGCTTCAAATTTATTTGGGGATGTGACAAATGGCAAGCCCGTCAAAGTCGCTAGTTGCTCAGCTGCTTTTACTGCATAGTCAGGATGGGCGTTTAGACCAGTACCAACCGCAGTACCGCCTAGTGGCAATTCATATAGACCTTGTAGCGCATTGTCGATGCGAGTCAATGCATGGTCAAGTTGGCTGACATAACCGCTGAACTCTTGACCTAAGGTCAAAGGTGTAGCGTCCTGCAAATGTGTACGACCAATTTTAACAATGCTATCGAATTCTTTGGACTTTTTATCTAAGGTATCACGTAGCGCTTTGACCGCTGGGATAAGTAGGCTATTGATCTGACGCGCAGCAGCGACACGAATCGCCGTTGGGAAGCTGTCGTTGGTAGACTGTGCATGGTTCACATGGTCATTTGGGTGAATTGGCGTGTAGCTGCCACGCTCAGAACCCGCGATTTCGTTAGCACGGTTAGCAAGCACTTCGTTCATGTTCATGTTTGACTGTGTACCTGAACCCGTCTGCCATACGACCAATGGGAACTGATCAACCAGACCACCATTGATGATTTCGTCAGCGGCTTGTACGATAAGATCACGCTTGTCACCTTCGATACGCTCTAGGCTTGCATTGGTAATCGCAGCGGCTTTTTTGACCAGTGCCATCGCTTCAATCATTGGACGCGGCAAAGTCTCGCCACCGATTTTGAAGTTTTCGCGGCTACGCTGTGTTTGCGCGCCCCAATAGGCATCAGCTGGGACTTCTACGTTACCCATGGTGTCTTTTTCGGTACGAGTTGCCTGATTCTGTGTCGACATAACTACCCTCTTTGATGGTTTGTTGTTTTATGACTGCTCTAAAAAATGCAACATCCGCTGCACATAAAGGAGAATACGATATAAAGTGGCATTATGATAGCATGACTAGGACGTGTTGAATATTCACAAATCGCTTTGGTCAATGCCTAAAAACGAATGTCTAAAAGCGCCCCTCATCAATCTGATATGTCATTGGATAAGATACCTATGCACTCTGAAACCATGCCCACTGAGTCAAAAATGCTTAACTCACAAGAACCTACGCTAAGTAATCCACCCAGACGGCACTTCACTCGCCAGCGTCGTCAATTAAGTGATGGCGCGCGTAGGAATATGGCGCAAGCAGCGAGCTTGCATTTGAGCAAATTACAGCAGCGGCTATCAAAAAATGCACGTATTGGGCTATATTATGATGGATTTGGCGAGCTACCCACTCAGCCACTGCTGGATTGGTGCATATGCTTAGGCTATTCTCCTTATTTACCTGTCGTTGGTTCTCTCGGTCGTACTAGTAATGGCAGTGATGATAAACGGTTGCGTTTTGTACCTGTTTACCACTCAAAACTAATCAACCTCCCCACTCGCATTCATCAGCTCGGCATGAAACAAAATCATAGCCGCGCTCTGCTCTGGGCGTCAGAATTAGATATGATCATCTGTCCGTTAGTCGCGGTAGATAAACACGGCAATCGTATGGGCATGGGTGGCGGTTTTTATGATACGACGCTTGGCAAAAGCTATCGCTCAGGGGCCAAGAAACCATTAAAAATTGGCTGGTGTTATGACTTTCAAGTGGTTGAACAATTAGCGCGTCAGCCGTGGGATGTGCCATTAGATGGCTTAATTACGCCAAGTGGCTTAAGGTGGTTTTAATGAAAGACGATGAACAATTTGAAAAAGACTCTAGCGCTGCTGTTTCCAGTGCAGACAGTGTGGATGAATATTTGCAAACATTAGGCAATGAGGACGCTAGAGAGCAACGTTATTACAGTCAAGAGCAGCCGTTTAGCACTGATGAGATGACACGATTAGTCAATGAAGAACGCTTAAATGAGCTGCTCGCGCAAAGTGATGCGTTTTTGAGCAGTTTGAACGGTGAGATTGAGGATTTTGATGAAGATTGTTAAAAATATAGGCAGTTTGAGCAATTAATAGAAACGAAAAAAGGCGAGTATAGTAACTCTTTATGCTAGTTGCTATACCCACCTTTTATATCAAACCCAATCATTCAAATCATTTACTAAAGCACCATCGCCGCAATCCAGCCAAATGCCAGTAGCGGAATATTGTAGTGAATAAAGGTTGGCACCACACTGTCTTTGATATGGTCGTGCTGTCCATCGATGTTAAGACCCGATGTGGGACCCAATGTCGAATCTGACGCAGGAGAACCGGCATCACCCAGCGCGCCAGCTGTACCGATAATTGCAACCGTTGCTAATGGCGAAAACTCTAAAGAGATACATAGCGGCACATAGATCGCGGCCAAAATAGGAATGGTCGAGAAGGACGAGCCGATACCCATAGTCACAATCAAACCGATCAAGAGCATGATAAATGCTGCCATCGCTTTATTACCACCGAACAGTGACGCCGCCCCATCAACGAGTGGCTGAATCTGCTCTGTCGCTTTCATGACTTCAGCAAAACCTTGCGCGGTAATCATAATAAAGCCAATCATCGCCATCAATTTGATACCATCATTAAAGACACCATCAGCATCACGCCATTTCACCACGCCTGTCGCCATAAACACGCCAAAGCCAAACATCGAGCCAAGTAGTAGCGAATCAGTGTATAGCTGCACGACGAAAGCCGTCACGATAGCAGCCAATGCAACCAGCGTCTTTAGCTTGCTTTGCGACTGAGCGCCAGCGGCTGTTTTACTTAATGCATCGCCTTCTACGACGGCATCATGCGCTTGCTGATCTATCGCAATCTGCTGATACTCGCGCGGCTTACGGTAACTGATAAATACCGCGACCAGCAGACCAATGAGCATGCCAAGCGCAGGAATTGCCATGGCTTTCACCACAGAAATATTGGCAACATCAATGCCCGCTTCACCGACGTTTTTTAGCATAATTTGATTGAGGTAAATATCACCGAACCCATACGGTATAAACATATAGGTGGTGACCAGTCCAAAGGTAATCAGACAGGCAATCAGGCGGCGATCTATCTGCATACGGTTGAACGCCAAAAGCAGCGGCGGTACCAGCAGTGGAATAAAGGCAATATGAATAGGGATTAGGTTTTGGCTAAAGCAGCTCATGGTAATGAGGCCTGCAAACAGCATATATTTAATCATGCCACTCGTGCCCGCAGCATCAATGCGTCTAATCACCGCCCCTGCCAATGACTGCGGCAATCCCGAGTGCGCGATCGCCACGGCAAACGCCCCTAGCAAGGCATACGATAGCGCAATCTGTGCGCCATTACGGATACCTTCTTGAAAAGCATTGAGCGTATCGGTAATACCCAGACCTGCTAACAATCCACCTGCTAGCGCCCCGATTAATAAACTGAGCACCACGTGCACGCGCGAAAGTGACAGTCCTAGCATAATAATAACTGCCAGCAGTACCGCATTGATGGCCATGTATTGCCCCTTGCTCTTTATAACTTGGTCTCATTGAGACCGATGAATAGTAACACTGATGAATATCGCTGTGCTGTCTAAAACGTCTTAATGTCGGCTCGTTTCTCAGACGCGTTTTTAGACGGGCGCCAGTTTACCTTATTTTGGATATAAAGCCCATGCATAGAACCGAATTAGACACCCGCATCTCACACACGCTCTCGCTATCTAATGGTGAGATTTTACTTATTTAATGCAGACACAGCATTTTTAATCCAACTTTTTAATCCAATAACCGCATTGAAACGTCGGTGTTTGTCGCACTATTTAACAAAGATAACTGTGCATCTTTGCCAATGAGACTTGCAATTTTATCTGTGGACACCATTTATCTAGACATGAACCACGAACTTGACTTTACAAGTCCGGGGAAAGAGGAAAAATATATGAGTGAACATAAAATTACCCAAGACAATATCGACATTGATGTCGACGCTTCATCTACTGCTACAAACAACAATGAGGCAGAGGCCTTGTCGAATGCAGCACAAAAAGCGGCGTCAACCAATGAGACAGACACTGGTCTTGATAACACTGACTCTAATAATAAAGATGTAAACGACAACCAAGATGAAAGCTACTTGCCACTCTTGGCATTGCGAGATGTGGTTGTCTACCCGCACATGCAGATTGCCTTGTTTGTGGGACGTGCGCCATCGGTGAAAGCCGTTGAGCTGGCACAAGCTGAGTATGGCAACAAAGTACTGGTCGTCGCCCAAAAAGACTCATTGACCGAAGACATTGATCAAGACAACTTGTATCAATACGGTACGGTGTGCCGCATCGTCAGCACCATGCCGCACGATAGCGATGAGAACTGCATCAAAGTACTCATCGAAGGTCAATATCGCGCCCGTGTCGACAATATCGAAAGTCATGACGACTTATTGATGGCGAGATTTGAGCGTGCTGATCTTGATGTCAGCATGGATGAGAGCCAGAAGAAAAACACTATTCAGGCGTTGACCACCCTGTTTGAAGGCTATGCGGATGCGCGTCTGCGTAATGCCCGTGAGCTAACTCGCGTGGCCAAACGCATCGATGATTTGCTTGAACTGGTTTATTTCATCTCAACCCGCGTGTCAATGGATTTGGATGTTAAACAGTCGTTCTTAGAAGAAAATAATATCAAAACGCATATCAACACCTTGACGGAATATCTGGTCAAGCAAAGTGCTGAGCAAAATATCGAGCAAGATATTCAAGATGCGGTCCGTCAGCAGATGGAAGACAATCAGCGCGAGTACTTCTTAAATGAGAAGATGAAAGCGATCAAAAACGAGCTATCAGATCTCAATGATGGCGCGTTTGATGGCGAAGATGATGTCGCTGAGCTAGAGCAGCGTCTAGAAGATGCTGACTTGCCAGACGATGTGCGCAAAAAAGCGGAGCAAGAGTTTAAAAAGCTTAAAATGATGCCACCTGCATCAAGCGAATCGTCAGTGGTACGCAACTACATTGAGTGGATTTTGGATACGCCGTGGAATGCGACGACCAAAGTCTCAATCAATCTAGACAAGGCAAAAACGGTCTTAGACGAAGATCACTATGGCTTACAAGATGTCAAAGATCGCATCTTAGAATATCTCGCCGTACAATCACGCGTGAAAAAACTGCGTGGCCCGATTCTATGTCTCGTCGGTCCTCCAGGTGTTGGTAAAACCTCGTTGGGTGAGTCGATTGCGCGCGCAACGGGTCGTAAATTTGTCCGTATGGCACTAGGCGGCGTACGTGATGAAGCGGAAATCCGCGGTCATCGCCGTACTTATATCGGTGCGATGCCGGGTAAAATCGTGCAGTCACTGGCAAAAGTCGAAGTGAAAAACCCACTATTCTTATTGGATGAAATCGATAAGATGGCGCAAGACTTCCGCGGCGATCCAGCATCAGCATTGCTTGAAGTATTAGACCCATCACAGAACGACACCTTTAACGACCATTATTTAGATATGGACTTAGATTTGTCGCAAGTGATGTTTATCTGTACTGCCAACAGCATGGATATTCCACCTGCGCTACTTGACCGTATGGAAGTCATTCGTCTGCCGGGTTATACCGAAGAAGAAAAGGTCAATATCGCACAGAAATACCTCGTACCAAAAGCGATCAAGAATAATGGCCTTAAAGAAGGTGAAATTGAAATCGTTGAAGCGGCCCTACACAGTATCGTACGAAGCTATACCCGTGAAGCAGGTGTGCGTAACCTTGAGCGTGAAGTCAATAAAATCTGCCGCAAAGTCGTTCGCGATTCGGTTGAAACTCATGGCGCGCGCGCTCCGAAAAAAGCGGAACGTCAGCTAGTGACTGTCGATGACAAGAACATCGATGACTATCTAGGTGTGCACCAGTATGACTACGGTCTGGCGGAAGAAGAGCCTGAGATTGGTCGTGTCACTGGTCTTGCGTGGACACAAGTGGGCGGCGAGCTGCTTACTATTGAAGCGGTCGCTATGAAAGGTAAAGGTGAGCTTAGCTTCACCGGCTCACTTGGCGATGTGATGAAAGAGTCGATTCGTGCGGCGATGAGTGTGGTGCGTGCTCGCGGTGACAGTCTTGGCATTGACTATGAGACAGTCAAAATCACGGATATCCATGTGCACATGCCAGAAGGCGCCACGCCAAAAGACGGTCCTTCTGCTGGTGGTGCATTGACGACTGCACTGGTCTCTGCCTTGACAGGTATTGCCATTCGTCCAGATATCGCCATGACAGGTGAGATTACCTTGCGCGGCAAAATCCTACGTATCGGTGGTCTCAAAGAGAAGCTACTGGCAGCGCATCGCGGCGGCATCAAGCATGTCTTGATTCCAGAAAGTAATGAGCGTGATTTGGCTGATATCCCTGATAATGTCAAAGAAGGCTTGACCATTCAGCCAGTTGCGACGATTGAAGAGATTTTAAAGGTTGCTTTGGTAGATATGCCAAAACCGCTCAAGCCTGCAAAAGTAACGGTTGATAAAACGGCAGGCAAAGCGCTACACAACTAATTGAGTATTCGTTAGTCAATGCTTAAAACATAAAAGCCGCTCATCACTATGATGGGCGGCTTTTTTTTGGCAATAATAAACAACAATCTCTCTAGAGCCTTGTGATATATTTTAGACAAATGTTTATTTGTTGGAAAGTTATAATGTCAAATAATTTACGGATGCCTTTAGCGATAATAAGCGCCTTATTACCTCTCGCCCTACTAGGTTGCCAAACAAACAACCTCAATCATTCAGCGCAAACCAGTACCGTCATTGACGATAAAAACTGGTCAGCGGCTACCCTCAAACCCAGACTGTTTCAAACCATTACAGGCTATAACTGGCAATTAACACAGATTAGTGATGATAAAGGCAAACTCACACGCCTCAACCTTCAGCCGCCGCTAATGATGGACGTTCGCCCAGACCTGTTAACTTTTGATGACGGCTGTTACCGATACATCGTGTCCTTTGATATGTGGCTGCCTCTACCTTATCCTTATACACAAGCATCAATACAAGATACAACTAAATCACCAGTCACGGCTGCTGATTGCACTGCGATATATCAAGCAACTACCCAAGATTGGCGCGGTAATACAATCATCCCTAGCGATACAGCACATCTATTAAACGCAACTTTTAAGCCTTATGCAGGAACGAATTTTACATTTGTTCCCGCGCTGCCTCAGTCAGTACGTGCTACCAAAACCTTAGAAAAACAGCTGGCTTTAAGAACGGATAAGGGCAAAACCCTAATCTTTACGGGCACGCCTAAACCTGAACGCTCCGTAGCTGGCATACTACTCACCAATGAATTATTAGAGGGCTATCGTTGGCAACTGTTACAAGTGACGGACCAAACAGGCGCCGTCATGAGCGAATTTACGCAGACAGAAAAGCCCATCACCCTTTCCTACGGTTTGGATAACTATGGTGGCGATGAAAGTGACGAAAAAAATGGTTTTGAGTCAGGTATATATGGTCAAAGCTTTGGTATCTCTGTTGGCTGCAACGGCGTTAGTGGGCCTTATGCCCTTTCTGTCAATCAGAATTTACTCACTGGCGGTTTTCCTTCCACAATGATGAGCTGCGGTGACGCTATTGATGACATTGAGTCACGGCTTCGACGTATGATGGCCTATAGCACGAGTCGACTGATCTTAACGCACGCGGATAATAAGGCAAAGGCAACTATAGAGCAGTCAGAGCAAAACTACTTACTCACCCAAACGCTAGATTCTGGCGAGATGTTGGTTTGGAAAAATATCAAAAAAAATAAATAAGCCATTCAACACTGAAAAAAGGACACACTCATGAAAAAACTGATGCTCGCCAGCGCGTTATTTTGCAGTACTGTGCTTGCCATATCAGGCTGTCAGTCGATGAGTAAAAATACCGTATCCGTAGCGTACAGTACCACACAAGCCGGTACGCTCGATATTCCAAAGAATCAAGTCATGCAATGGAGTAGTGGCTACAACTGGCAACTGTCAGAAGTGACGCGAGATGATGGTCAGCTTATCCCTATCCAAAGTACGAACCCCATACGTTTGGCTATTGATCCAGGTAGACTGCATTTTTATCAGGGCTGTACGCACGATAAAATCGACCTATTCTCTGGTGCACCCCCATTCAGTTATAGCAGCTATATTGTACAGCTACCTGCGACCTGCACGAACAGCAGTACTGATGACTATAATATTCGCACGTTGTTTGAGGACTATGGTACGTATATGTTTGGGATTAAGTTACTACCTACAACATCCCTAACAGCACAGGACGATACCACAGCCTCGCCAAAGCGCCTTGCACTGACTATGGAAAATGGCAACCAACTTATCTTTACAGGGATAGCAAAACCGCTACTTTCACCACCGATAGGGTTACCAATCAGTACTAAACTGCTAGCGAACTATAAGTGGCATTTGGAAAGCGCGGTTGCCAATCATTATGACGAGCAAGGAAAGCTGATGAATAGAGAACCGATTAGTGATTTTTATCATCCTGATTATCCCATTTCATTCGAGATTTTTAGTCAATCTGAAAATTCAATCATCTCTTTTGGTTCGAATTGCAATGGCTCTGGTGCACCTTATTTTCTACTTGACGATAATACGCTAAAGGTTGGCATGATTATCAGCACAATGATGGGCTGCGGCGAAACAGGCAATCGCATTGAAACCACGCTATTTAATTTTATGCAGGAAAGCAGCAGCACCCTGACGTTAAGTATGCAGCTACAATCAGCAACAGGTAATACAGGCGATTATCCACGTTATAACCTACTGCAAACCATGGCAACAGGCGAAACGTTAATTTGGAAAAATGAGCCAAAGAAAATCCCTTAATACATTTTCAAACCCATACGTTACTTACATTTATTAACCGATTGTTGCGCATTTAATGAATAACTATAGGGTTTGCTTGGCTATACTGACGATGATGTTAACGAATATCGATACGCGCTCTAACAGAACAATAAATACAGATATTTGTGACTTTAACTACGTTCTAAATAATGAATAAAATAACTGGAGATAATAATGAATAAGACAATGCTTGCAAGTGCCCTACTATGCGGATCAGCGTTAGCCATGACTGGTTGCCAAACGGTCGAAGGTCAAATGCAAACAGGCAATCCTGTCAATCAGCCAGCACTAAAATCTACCATCAAAGCGGTGAGCGGTGATAAGAATGAAGTCGGACAGATGTTCCTGCGTCCTGTCGATGGCGGTGTACAAGTCTACGGTAAGCTCATGAATCTACAGCCAGGCCAAACGGTTGCACTACATATTCATGAGACAGGTAGCTGTGCTGATATGGGTAAAGCGGCAGGCGGTCACTTCAATCCTGACAACAAACCACACTCTAATCCTGATGACATGAATGGTCATGCAGGTGACCTACCTAACCTGACAGCCAATGAAGATGGCGTCGCTACTATCAACTATGTGAACAAGAAAATCACGGCCGATAAAGCAGGTAAGTATAGCGTGAATCGCCGCGCCTTTATTGTACATGCTGGCGCTGACGACTACACCAGCCAGCCATCAGGCGCATCAGGCGACCGTGTTGCTTGCGGTATTATCGAGATGAACTAATACTATATATATTAGCCATAAAAAAACCTCTTAACTATATTGTATATGGTTAAGAGGTTTTTTTATGACCGGTAGAAAAGTGGTTACTCTTCTACCCACTCGCCTTTACGCCAGTACACACCCCAACGGGTGGCCTTGCCATTTTTCTCAGAGCCGATGTACTGCTCTTTTTTCTTACGTGACCAACGTAATATAGTTGGGTTACCATCTGGATCTTCATCTGGTCCCTCAAACAGATATTGGAACTTGTCTTCCACCTTGTCTTTTATTTCCCGTAGCTCAGCGAGCTTGGGCGCACGAGTCTCACGCACCTTTGGAAATTTAGAGGCCGCAAGGAACATGCCAGCCGCCCCTTCACGCAAGATGAAGTAATCATCATGTTTGGTCGATTTTAGCTCTGGTAGATGAATAGGATCCATACGCGGCGGTGCTGCTTCGCCTGTTTTTAGTACCTTGCGGGTGTTATCACATTTCTGACAAGCAAAATACGGACCAAAGCGACCTGTCTTTAGCTCCATCTGACCATCACACTTGTCACAGTCGATGGTTGGCGCATCTGAGCCTGGTACTTCAAACTTACCTTCTTCTAGAATATAACCGTCACAATCAGGGTTATTACCGCAGATGTGTAGCTTGAGACCACCATCAACGATATAACCATTCATTGCGGTGCCGCATTTCGGACAGCGTTTTTTCTCCATCAAATCTTTGACTTCTGCCGTTTCATCACCCCCCTCTGGATCATCTAGATTGGCAAATGCTTCAACTGGCATTAGATTTTTGGTGCCTTTACAGCGCTCTTTTGGCGGCAAGTTATAGCCAGTACAGCCCAAGAATACGCCTGTTGAGCCTGTACGCAGCTGCATCGGACGATCGCAAATATCGCAATGCACATCTGGCACGTCGGTTGGATCATTCGGACGCATGCCATCTTTGCCTTTGGCATGCTCAAGGGTGGTTTTGAACTCACCATAGAAATTATCGAGCACGTCTTTCCAATCTTGCTCACCCTCGGCGACATGATCGAGCTTGTCTTCAAGCGCAGCAGTAAAGGTATAATCCATCAAATCTGGGAAGCTTGCGGTCAATCTATCGGTGACGATATCGCCCATTTTTTCGGCAAACAAGCGCTTGTTTTCGAGCTTGACATAGCCGCGGTCTTGAATGGTCGAGATAATTGAGGCATAAGTCGAGGGACGACCAATACCTTTTTTCTCAAGCTCTTTGACAAGACTTGCCTCAGTATAGCGCGGTGGCGGCTTGGTAAAGTGTTGGCTTGGATCGAGCTTATCTAGGGTGAGCTTATCGCCTTTTTTGACATCAGGGAGCAGCGTATCATCAGTTTTGGCCGGCGGCATAACACGAGTATAGCCATCAAAAGTCATCGTACGGCCGCGCGCTTTTAGCTCGACATTACCCGCCTCTACCAAAAGATTGACTGATAGATATTTGGCAGGCGTCATCTGACAAGCCACAAACTGACGCCAGATTAGCTCGTATAGACGTATGGCATCACGCTCAACGCCTTTCATTTGCGTTGACTTTAAGTTGACATTAGAAGGACGAATCGCTTCATGCGCCTCTTGAGCGCCTTGCTTATTGCCATAAAAATTTGGCTTTTCTGGCACGTATTTTGCGCCATAGTTGTCTTCGATATGACCACGGACAGCCGCGAGCGCATCACCAGACAAGAACGTCGAGTCGGTACGCATATAAGTGATGTGACCCGCCTCATATAGACGCTGCGCCAAAATCATGGTCTTTTTAACAGAAAATCCCAAACGTGTACTGGCGGCTTGCTGCAAAGTCGAGGTGATAAAAGGCGCACTTGGACGTGACTGGGTTGGCTTCTCTTCACGCTCTTTAACGATAAAATCGCTTGCCTTGAGTATCTCAAGCACTTTATCGGTTTGCTCTTTATTGCCAAGCTTTAGCGTTTTACCGCCTTGTTTGGTAGCCTCTAAACGGATACCGATTTGCTCCGCATCTGAGGCTTTTTTGGTTTTATCATGAGCGACATGTGTATCTGCATGGATTTGCCAGTATTCTTCTGGAATGAACGCGCGAATTTCATGCTCACGCTCAACAACCAAGCGCATAGCAACTGACTGCACACGGCCTGCTGATAGTCCGCGAGCAATCTTTTGCCATAATAGTGGCGATACCATAAAGCCAACGACACGGTCCAAGAATCTGCGCGCTTGCTGAGCATTGACGCGATCGATATCAAGCTTTGAGGGTTGTTTAAAGGCATTTTGGATGGCTGATTTGGTAATCTCGTTAAAGACCACACGTTGATACTTGCTATCAGGCCCACCGATAACTTCTTTTAGATGCCAAGCGATCGCCTCCCCTTCTCTATCCATATCCGTTGCCAGATAGATTTTGTCAGCGTCTTTGGCCAGTGCTTTGAGCTCTTTGATGACCTTGGTTTTGTTTGGCAATACTTCATAGACCGCCGCCCAATCATGCTCTGGATCTACGCCCATGCGGCGTACCAGTGCTTGCTGTGCTTTTTCTTCTTTGGTCAGACTGTCATCTTTTTTGGTCGTGGTTGCTTTTTTTGCGCTTTTATTTGCACTAACTGGTAAATCACGGACATGACCGATGCTCGAGCGTACGATAAAATCATCGCCAAGATATTTATTAATGGTTTTTGCTTTGGCTGGTGATTCTACAATCACCAAAGACTTGCCCTTTGGGCTGTCAGCAGCTGATGCTGCGGTTTTTTTGGTTGTGGTTTTTGCCATATTTGACGACACCATAATATAAGTGATTAAAAGTATAAGTAGATTGAAAGTAACATTACAGTCAGTAGCAGAGTAATTTATGGGTACTGATGATCAGGGGTTAGCCATGACTCAGCGATTTATAGTAATAGTAGCTGCTGATAAAAAAGGTTATAAAACAAATTATAACCATAAAATAAAGATATAGTTATAAAGACGTTACACTGCTAAGCGATAAACTGTCAACTTTAAATAAACTGAATATGAAAAACTACTTGCATATCGCCCTTTAATGGAGACAAAAAAGCGCTTTACTAGCCTCTCGCGTCTTTTTGCATTTGTATCGCCCATTTCTCAAGATTGGCTTTGAGCACTAACAGATCTGCCTCAATCCGTTGCTGATGATACGTGGGATTAGAGTTTGGGCGCACGTAAGCAATGTCTTCCCAATAAATGATAATGCTATTGGCCTTGGTCATCAGCCCTTTAACAAACGGCTCAATGCTCACTGGTAGCTCTAATGGTGCTTTGTCCAAACTAAAATCGGTTTTTTTCACCGTCACATTATTGCTGCTTTGCGTAGAGCGAATGGCACTTGGAATATGGAGTGTTTTTGCATCATCGCTGGTATCAACAAAACTGCTATCTGGTCGCCATTGTCCATCGATCACTTGATAGCGTGTGTGCGGCAGTTTGGTCTCTTCTAATATCAGACAATACTGTCCAAGCATACCGCGGCCATATTCATTATCACGACCTTTGATCCAATCAGGGCAAGCAACGAGCTTTGGATTAAGCTGCAAACGGCGTGCGGTCATACGCAGCTTGTCTAAACGCTGATCGATACCATTCGGTTTGAGCGCCATCATACTCCCTAAGACGAATAGTACAATGATAACGCCAATCAATGTTCCCATGATGCTCTGGCCTTTTAACTAAATAAAAATGATGCTAAACAATATCAATATAACTGCCACGGCTGATAACCGCTGTCTACGCCAACAGTAAAAATAACGGCTTTATAAATAACTATCCTATAAATCGTTAACGTGAACTGGCTGCTACTCACATGACAGATAACGATATAGCAAGACTTATAATGAGCTCGAACCCGCAAAAATCAAGCACTGCCACTCAACTACTATTCAAAAACTGGCTATATGGCTCACTCTTTATTTGTCAGTTATACTGTTAAATCAGACATTTAGCGTGCCTAATCATCAGTAGCATAGCCACATACAAAAACCAGATACAAAAAGTGGTCGGCGTAAAAAAGTGCTATGATAAACCATAATTTTAAACGCGCGCAGGTTTATTATGAATTATCTTATTAAGTCAAACTCGTCAAGCGCTTATATCGCTAGCAAGCTGACAGGTAAACTCCTGAGCAACACTGTCATAAGCTTATCATTACTTGGCGCAATCGTGCTAACAGTGTCAGGCTGTGCCACCACCCAAAGCCTGACCCCGCAGCAATGTCAAAGCAGTAACTGGCAAGAAGTCGGTTATGCCGATGGTCTACAAGGTCGTTCAGGGGCTTACTTCGGGCACTATACCAACAGCTGCGCCAGTGTTGGCGGCGCAAGTCCCAACCGCATACAGTGGGAGCAAGGACGACAGCAAGGTCTCAAAAACTACTGTACCGAGCTGAACGCTTATAAGCTCGGTCGCGAAGGCTATGACTGGCAGCCAGTCTGTCCATTAGAAGGTATTGAGAAATTAGAAGAAGCTTACTCTCAAGGACGCTACTACTATATCCGTCAGCGCGATCTGGATTACTTGCGCTCGCCTTATCCGTTTGGTTATGGACATCTGGGCTTTGGCTACCGTCCATTTGGCTATGGCTGGTAAAAAGAAAACCTCAGTGATGACTTAATTTGAGGTTTAAGTCGTCACTGAGGTCGGAGAGAAGCTTATTATTTTGATCGTTCTTATTATTGTTATGACGCTCGTGCTATTCATTGGCTTGTTGATTTATATCGCCAATTTTTTGCTGTAACGGACGTTGCATTTCGCTGCTTATTACTACTTACTACCGTTTATCGCTGCTATTATTCATTGACAAAGGCAATCTTGGTAAGTCCTGCTTGACTGGCAGCCGCCAAGACCTGAGCGACCGTATCATACTTACCTTCTTTATCGGCGCGCAGTTGTACTGAAGGATCTTTGCCGGTTGCGCCTTGCTCTTGCAGACGCGCCTCTAGCGCTTCCATGCTGATGGGATCGCTGTCCCAAAATATCCCCGCGTCTTTATCAATACTGATTTGAATGGCTTCTGGCGGCGTTTGATTGACCTCAGCACTGGTCTTTGGCAAATCTAAAGGAACCGTCGGATTGAGCACGGTCGCTGTCAATAAAAAGATAATCATCAATACCAGCATGATATCGATAAGCGGAATGAGGTTCATCTCATTCATACCTTGAACGTCATCATCACCCAGTTGAAATGCCATAATTATTCTCAATACTTGTGTTTATTGTCATGCCGCCAAGAGGTGCTTTTTTATTCTGCCACAGAGCTGCTGTAGTGGCGCGCTTGCTGCGTGTCTACTGCTGCATCGATAGTATTTGAGCGATTGCCTTTAACCGCCTGCACCGATGTTGCGCCCGCATTCGGGCTAGTAGACGATGGCACAGGCTCAGCAGACCCGGACAACAGATCATGTGCTCTATCATTGGCTTGATACATCACACGGCGATTGATACGTACTGCTAGGTTGTAAAACACCACAGCTGGAATAGCCACAGCGATACCAAGACCCGTCATAATTAGTGCCTCACCAACGGGGCCTGCCACTTGTCCCAATCCTGCCTGTCCACTCATACCAATATTATGCAGCGCGTGGAAAATGCCCCACACCGTGCCAAATAAGCCGATAAATGGCGCGATGGCGGCTGTCGTGCCAAGAATAGGTAAGCCGCGCTCGCTCGCAAAACGGTAGCGCCCTATGTGCTTGAGTAACGTCTGTTCAGTGACCAAACGACGAGCGGCAGCATCGGAGCCGACCAAATCGGCCTGCTTTGCTTGTAGTTGTTGACTCAAGTCATCTGCCACACTGGTCGCCAGTTTGCGACTTTGCAATACGCGGACGATACCTGTCACCCAAGAGAGAATAGATAACGCAAGTAACAAAAAGAATAACGTCTTTGTCACCATGTCGCTGATCTGCCAGTATTGCATAAAGTCCATATCAGACTCCTTAATGTTTTATGCCATCACATGCTACTAAAATGAGTATCATGCCTTGTCTTATTATGAAAAATTATCAATAAATACGTTGTTATATAATATAAATACTTAAGGAACTACATAGCTGATCGGCAAGGTCACATTGCCCACCACTGGTGCGCCATTCTTGGTAAAGGGTTTGAACTTGCCAGAGCGTACTTGACGCTGGGCTTCTTTATCCAGCAAAGTATTGCCTGAAGACTGCGCCACTCGCACGCTATCGATACCACCTTGTTTATTGACACGCAATACCAATACCACGTTGAGCGTATCACCTGAACGCGCTCTACGTGCCGCACGATCAGGAAAGCTAAAGTTTGGCGCAGAGGCCCAATTGGCAGCGCTCGCAGTAAAGCTCACAGGCTCATTACTCTGTGCTCGAGCAGCAGCTTCTGCAGCTGCCTCAGCTGCTTCTCTAGCGGCTTGTGCTTGGGCGGCGGCTTCTGCTTCTCTAGCAGCTTTTGCTTGTGCCGCAGCCTTAGCATCCGCGACTCTTTTAGCTTCTTGCGCTGCTCTGTCTTGTGCTTCTTGAGCGGCTTTTTTGGCTCGAGCAGCAGCCTCTTTGCGCTGTTCATCAGCAGCCGATGTATCGACTATCGGTTCTGGGCTGATCTTTTTGGGTGCTGCTTCTTTTGGTACAGGCTTTTGACTACTCTCAGTAGATGTTTTTTCGGTTGCGATGATTGGCGGTGTTTCAGATACTTTTTTCACCACAGGCTTCGCTGGTTCTATAGGTGTTTCGACACGCTTCTTAGGCGGTGGCTCTGCTTTTGGCTTTTGTACAGGCTTAGGTTGCACTTCTTTTTTGACGGTGACCTTCTTGACCTGCTGAACCGGTTCTTTCGTTTCTACTTTCGCTACTGCATTATTAGCAGGTAACGTCACAAACTCTATTTCGACAGGCGTGATATCTTCTTTTGGCACAGGCTTTGGTTTGGGCGTTTCGATCACCGCCAAGGCGACTGCGGTGAGTACATGCAGCCCTACTACTACGAGAAGAGATAGCAGTATCAATCTGGTTGGTGGTGTCTCTAAATCCGTTGAACTCATAACAGCCTAATGTTTATTATCCGAGGTGGAATGGCGTTGATAATAATGCAAACGATAATTATTATCAATAATAATTTATAATATTTTTTTTGCTTTGTGAACTCATTGCCTCTTATCTCTGACAGATGTCCTATAACTATTGAGCATTACTGCCATCTCGCCCGTATTTAGCTCGCTTTTTTAATAAGTCTTTTAGATAAATACTTATCGTCAATAAAAATCATTATCATTATTATTATTGATAATGAGTCTCAACTACTTTATCATAACGGCTGTTTGGTTTTTCCGTATCATGATCAAAAACTGATACCCATAAAAATATCCAAACCATAAAACGCTCAACCCAAAAGAATAAGGCTAGAGAGTAAAACTGACAGGCGCTCTATCGGCACCCCTTTGATATGAGCATTACTCTGCCCAGCTGCTCTCATCATTTTCTATTTCTATTGTGCTACCTGTGCAGTTGTCTTATTAACAGACTGCTTAAACATCCTGATATACCGAGTCCCTTATGTCTACTACCCCATTATCACACCGTCGTACTAATCCTATTTTTAAACGTCCATTATTGATGATGACAGCTCTAGTCACTGCTATCAGTGTGACAGGTTGTAGCTCGCCTGAGACTGACACCGCTGATGCTACAGCTACCAATCAAACGGCCAATGAGTCGTCAAACGTGGCCAATAACGATGCCGTCTCTGCTGAAAAAATCACGGTGAATACGGTTAAGGGTGATGTTGAATTGGCAATGAGTCCCTCACCGTTGGTGGTTTATGACATGACCTTGATGCAAGACTTGGCAGCACTAGACGTGGCTGTTGACGGTATGCCAGGCAGTTTGCTGTTGGACAATTTACACTCAAAAACGCAGCCTGAACCAAAAGCGGTCGGCACTGTGTTTGAGCCAGATCTTGAAGCATTAAACGCCATGCAACCACAAGCAATATTGGTGGGCTCACGCATGGCAGAAAAGTATAATGAGCTGTCAAACATCGCGCCGACGTTGGATATGTCTATCGACACGGCTAATATTTATGAGTCGAGTAAGCAGCGTTTGCATGATTTGGGTGCGTTGTTTGGCAAAAGCGATCAGGCCGCTAGATTGCAACAAGACATAGATACGCTGATTGACGAGACAAAGGGTGTCACTAAAGATAAAGGCACTGGTCTGGTCGTTATGGTTAATGGCAATAAAATGTCAGCGTATGGCGATAAATCTCGTTACGGGTTTATCCATACAGTGCTAGATGTGCCAATGGCAGATAAGCAAATTGCCGATGCCCCTCATGGACAGCCGGTCTCTTTTGAATATATCCAAAAAGCCAACCCAGATTGGTTGTTTGTTATCGATCGCAGCGCCGCGATTGGTGAAGATGGTATCGGTGCCAAAGCCGTATTGGACAATCCGCTGGTCGCGCAAACCAACGCTTGGAGCAAGCAGCAAGTGGTTTATCTAAGCCCAGACTCTTACCTAGCGTTTGGTGGCTATTACCAATGGATACAGGATCTCACAACGATTAAAGATGCCTTTGCTAACGCTAAATAACGTCGTTCTCTATACAAACGATTATTGCACAAGTAGGTAATTATTACCGTTAACCTTGCTCATTTTTAAGCCAATAAAGATTATGTCGTTATTTTCACACCGTGCTCGTGCTAGGCTCAAACCTAACGCTTCTCTGCCAGTATCAAATTGGCAAGGAAGCGCTAGCCATACTTTAGGCTCGAAATATCGACGTGCTGCCATGCCACCGTGGTTAATCAACACCGCAAGCCTCATTATCATGGGGCTTTTGGTGTTATTGAGCTTATCTATTGGTGTGGCTGACTTTTCGTGGTCGGGTATCTTACAAAGTATCATTAGTCATAGTGCAAACTCTGATAGCTCGCTACTACTGGTCAGCCGTATCCCGCGCACCGTTGCGATTATTTTGACGGGCATTGCGATGGCAGTGGCGGGAATGATCATCCAAGTGGTGCTAAAAAACCGCTTTGTAGAGCCGTCCATGGTCGGTGCTACCCAAAGCGCCGCACTCGGTTTGCTGGTAGTCAGTCTGCTATTTCCTGCCAGTGCGCTCATTGTGAAGATGAGCGTAGCGACCATCGCCGCTGTATTCGGCATGATGCTATTTATGCTATTGATTCACCGTATTCCGCCGACTGATTTTTTGATGGTTCCACTGATTGGTATTGTCTTCGGCGGCATTATCGAAGCAGTCACTACCTTTATCGCCTATCAAACCGAATCGCTACAGATGCTCAGCGTGTGGCAGTTTGGGGATTTCTCAGGCGTCTTGGCAGGTCGTTATGAGCTTTTGTGGCTCACGGGCGCGCTGTGTGTACTCGCCTATATCATCGCCGATAAGCTAACCATCGTTGGTTTGGGTGACAATATCGCCTTGAACTTAGGTATTAGTAAACGCCAAGTGACGTGGATTGGTGTGGGGATGGTGGCCATGATGAGTGCCGTTGTCGTCGTGACGGTCGGTATGATTCCTTTTATTGGCCTCGTCGTGCCAAACATTGTGAGCCGACTGATGGGAGATAAGTTGCGTCGTAGCTTGCCTGCAGTCGCGCTACTTGGTGCTTCGGCAGTATTGCTGTGCGATATTATCGGTCGCTCGATTCGCTATCCATTTGAAGTGCCTGTTGCCACCATATTTGGCGTGGTCGGTACAGTGCTGTTTTTATGGCTATTACTGCGCGCGCCAGCTGAGCAATAAGACTAAGCAGTAAAGCTGAATAATAAAACAGCAATCTTTAATCGATTAACCACTCACTTACCGTCGTTCATTTTTTGCCTTATTTAGCTAAGCTTGGCATCATAGGATTTATTTATGTTCTCATCAACTAAGCTTAGTGCCACAAAGGCTCGTTCTACGGAAACCAACACAGCGATAGATAACTCATCTGCAGCAGATGGTCAGTATTCAGCTGCTGCCCAAGGTCAGTTGGCAAAGCTTTGGGCATGGATAGCTGCGCATCCGAAATCCATTGCAGCTATTATTCTACTGATCTCGATAACCTTGTTTATGACACTCAATGTCAATGGCTATTGGGACTTTGCGCTACCGCTACGCGGCAAAAAACTGCTCGCACTGATGGTGGTTGGCTATGCGATTGGCGTGTCGACGTTATTGTTTCAAACGTTGACTCACAATCCAATTCTAACGCCCTCCCTACTCGGATTTGATTCCCTCTATGTTTTGCTACAAAGCTTACTGGTTTTCTTTTTAGGGGCGATTAGTTTTACCAGTCTCGATCCTATTGCCAAGTTCACGCTAGAGATTGTCCTGATGTTTGGGGCATCTTTGTTATTATTTAAGCTATTATTTTCTAAAAGCAGTCAGGATCTGACACGCTTGATATTGGTAGGCGTTATCTTTGGTGTGTTGTTTCGCAGCTTATCAGCACTCATTGCACGGCTGATTAACCCCGATGATTTTGTGGTCGTACAGTCCGCTAGCTACGCGCAGTTCAATACGGTCAATCCTCAGCTATTAGGCATTAGCCTATTTATCTGTATCATCACTGCGGTGTTTGTCTGGCGCTGGCGCTACCAATGCGATGTGCTGATGCTCGGACAAGCCCAAGCCATTAACCTTGGTATCAATTATCAACGTCTGGCATTTGGCCTATTAACTGTTATCGCAGTGCTAGTCGCCACAGCCACGGCACTGGTCGGTCCAGTGACTTTCTTTGGTCTATTGGTTTGTGCATTGACCAATCGTATCGCTCGACACATGTATCATACTGAGCGGCTGATATTGGTCAGTTTGGTCGCTATGATTTGCTTGGTGTTGGGTCAGACACTCTTTGAGCAAGTGCTAGATATGGCAGGCGTATTGTCCGTTGTGATAGAGCTCGCAGGTGGCCTCGTGTTCTTGGCATTGATATTTATGTCCCAGCGCCGTTCGTTATAACGACTTAGCCGACATTGTTTATTTAGCTGATGCTGTTGATAAAGAAAGCCCTAAGACTTTTTAAATAAGACGATTATGATTAAACTGAATAATATCTCTCACCATATTGGCAAACAACAAATCTTGCATGACATTACGTTGTCCCTACCAACGGCGCAGGTCATTGCTTTGATTGGGCCTAACGGCGCTGGAAAATCGACGTTGTTTTCTGTCATGGCTCGCTTGCAGCCGCTACAATCTGGACAAATAAGCTTCGCTGTAGATAATGAGGAACGTGATATTGTCAGTTGTCAGGCGCGCACACTTGCCAAGACGGTCGCGATGCTCGGACAAGACAACCATGTACAAGGACGACTACGCGTGCATGAGCTGCTGATGTTTGGTCGTTACCCTTATCATCAAGGACAACCAACCGCAGAAGATCAGCAAAAAGTACAAGAAATCCTTGAACGCTTTGAGCTGGAGCCACTTGCCGAGCGTTTCTTGTCAACGCTATCAGGTGGACAGCGTCAGCGCGTGCTGATTGCGATGATTGTCTGCCAAGATACGCCCTTTCTATTGCTTGATGAGCCACTCAATAACCTAGATATGTATCATGCTGGTCGACTCATGCGTGAGCTACGTACGCTTAGCCACAGCCAGCAAAAAACCGTGGTGATCGTCCTACATGATATCAATCAAGCAGCACAATTTGCCGATACGGTCGTTACAATGAAAGCAGGAGAAGTGATGGCTGTTGGTCGCCCTGCTGATGTTATTACTCAAGAGACAATGAAAGATTTATACAATGTCGATGTGACTGTGCTCAATCATCAGGGTCGTCCTGTGATTGTTGATACGGTGTAAAACCCCACTTCTTCTTATGTAAAAAAGCTCAATATAATGCTAGTACATTGGTACTAGCACTATATTGAGCACATCAATTTCATGTTTTAATATCTATTTGAGCTTTTGCAACGCCTTTAAACGCTGCTGTCGGCCTTTCCACCATAGATACACACCTGTCCCTGATAGCACCGCAACTGCCAGTCCAATCATTGCCAAAAATGCTTGATACAGTCGATGGCTCCAACCTTGACCGACATGTCCCATATGCAGCGTTGACAGCCATTGGTCTACTTTGTTACCAAAACCGCTTTGATAACCAAAACTAACACGCGCAACCTCTCCTGTGGCAGCATCAACCGTAATAGATGACGCGCCGCTGTGTGTACCAATATCTCTATCTGTTTTGAAACGCATTTGCCATTGCTCGTCCTCTGCAACCCAGCGGATACCCAATAACTGCTGTACAGCCGTGCCATTCTGCCGCGCCGCAATATCGGCTTGGGCACTCAGATAGGCAATGCTGTTGCTCTTATTGACTGCTTGAGCAATGGCATCCGCTGTATTGCGGCTATCGTTAACAGTCGTATTTGAATTTATAGACTTATCTGCCCTACCCTGATTTTCTACTGTTTTATTCGGTTCAGGCTTGGTTGGCGGTCGCCCTCTTTCTCTTGGCATCAGTCCGACCACTGCCTGCATCACAGGCTGATAGACGGGTTTTAGATTAAACCCAACGCTCGACCAAGCGATGACAAACAGCATCACCCATAGCCACAGACCAAAAGCATGATGCAAATCATAGTTAAGCTTAAAGGTATTGGTCTTAGTACGGATTTTCCATGCAGGTAGCCAGCGCTTAAACAGCGAGGCGCGTTTTTTGCTAGAGACTTGTTTTGACTGACTCGATTTGACTGCTCGAGGAAACGTTAAGTAAAAGCCAATAAAGCAATTAATCGTCCAAACTAGCGAGACAATACCCAAGACCCATTTACCAATATCACCAAGCAATAAGTCGCGGTGCAACCAAAACACCTTCCACATGGTATTATGCCATGCCCATGCCTCCTTATCACGCGTACCGATAATCGCGCCGGTATAAGGGTTGACATAAACCTCATTAAAAGCAGGCTCAGGCGTGGTAGGCTTGCCGCCGCGCCATCTATCTACCGAAAACACCGCTGACTTGCCCGCCTCAATGGTCGTCGGCAAACTTGAAAAACCATACTGTGGATAGGTACGGATCACACTATCATGCAGCGCAGCGACAGACTGTATCGGCGTGTTTTGTGCCTCGACACGCGCCAGTTTATGGTTAAACAAGTCATCTAACTCATGATGAAAAGCGAGCAGCGCACCCGTGAGACTGGCAATGATTAAAAAGGCTGCCATAGCAAGCCCAGTATAACGGTGAATCCACAAGCAGGCTTGACGAGGATTGAATGTAATCATTGGTCTTGGTTCTTTATTATATGTTGTTTGGGTAGGTATTTATCCGTTAGCGTCATTGCTGCTATAGCCAATCCAAAAGCCAGTAGGCAATAAAAAGCCAGCTCCCATGTACAGACAGCTGACTCTATAAGTACGATTAGACTCAAACCAGATAAGCTATAGTCGAACCACTATTAAAGTGTTACAGCGTTAGACTCGTTTAGCCTACTACTGTAGTACTTGCAATCGTCTGCCTTGTACCACTTTTAATATTGATTGACTATATATTAGAACTGATACGTTAAAGACGTTTTGATATTACGTCCCATCTCAAAATCAGTATAAGCATCATCGATAGAGTTGCGAGATGCATGACTTGCATAAGTCTCATCAAAGATATTGTAAACACCTAGCGTGGCCTTTAGACCTTCGATTTGAGTTGGTGCATAAGTCATAAAGATATCATGCACGTCATAGCCTGGTTTTTCGTTGTCATCACCAGCGGTATTTGGTGTCACATCGGCGACATAAGTACTGCGCCAGCCAAGCTCGGTGGTACTGGTTGGAGCGTAACCAAGATTGACCATGTACTTGCCACCAGACTCTGAGCCACTGCCGCTGACAGAAGAGATATTGTAACCCGTATCTTCGCCTTTGCTACGTGCACGAGCATAGCTTAGACCCATGTTGAAATTATCTGCGCGATAATCAGCTGATAACTCTACGCCTTTGATCTTAAAATCTTCGTCATTATTAATGACACCTTGGCAGCTACCGTTTAATTGTCCAGTCGCACAATCTAAACCAACTCTACCATTACCTGCACGTACGAACTCAATATAGTTTTCGATATTGGTTTCAAAGTACTTAGCACTCAGTTTTAAAGAGTCGTCAGCCATGGTCAAACCACGCAGCGTTGTCGCAATACCGATTTCTGCATTGTCACCTTCTTCTGCTTTTAGATCATTATTCACATAGGTATCAACACCGTCGGAATTAAAAATCGTTTGGCTAAGATCTGGGCCATTAAATAACTGCGTGTAGCTAGCAAATAGCTGGGTACGCGGTGCAATCTCGTAACTGGCGGCCAATGCGCCAACAACATTGTCGTAAGTCTTGCCAGCCGATACGTACTCTGGAGATTCATAACGGTCATAGCGGACGCCTGGCGTTAAACTAAGCTTACCCATTTGCCATTGGTCTTCTAGATAGACTGAGGTATTGGTTGCCTCATCAGTGCTCGCTTTGCCAAAATCGCGTGTCATCTCAGATTCTTTTTTGTAATGCTCAACCCCAGCGATTAACTTATGAGCCCCTGGCAAACCATTGATGATACTGCTATCAACGATACTGGTGTTCTGTATTTTGCCGCCTGTGGTTTTGACCTCCGCATCAAACTCAAACCCAGGTACGCCATCAGAGTTACGCAAAATCTGTGTGCTGGTCTGATATACATTGGCGTCTACATTGACCAACTGGTTGGCAGGACTGTATGCGTAGTCAAGCGCATAGGTATCGCGTTTGACTTCCTGCGGGATGATTGGGTTCCAACCCCCAGCAGGAAAATCTGGGCGTAATGGGAACTTGCCTTTGTTTTCGGTACGGCTAAAGCTAGCGCCTACATGATGATCACTACCGACATACGCACCCGCTTTTAATAAGATGTTTTCGCCTTCGCTATCTTCCGTTTGGATTTTACGGCCTTTACCATCTTCACCAGCATTAGCATCGCGTTTGCCATAATAAGCCAGTAAATCAATATTTTCTGTTGGCGTACCATATACAGTAGCTGAGGTTAGCAGTTCATCATTGTTGCTGCCGTAGCCTGCATGCAGCTTAGCACCTACTTTTTGACCAGGCTTAAGTAAATCTGCCGCGTCGACTGTCTCAAAAGCAACCGCACCGCCGATAGCATCATTACCGAGCGTCACTGAGTTATTGCCCACTGACACCTCTGCTTGTTTTAGCAGATCTGGATCAATCGTGACATCACCCATGTGGTAGAACAACGCGCCTTCTTGACGTGCGCCATCAATCGTTACTTTTAGGTTGGTATCATCAAGACCACGTACACGAATACGTTGGTTGACCGATGAGGTACCGCCTACGCTTACCCCCGGTACGACGTCCAGAAAATCGCTCAGATGGCTTGCTTGAGCTGCTGGCGTATAGTCATCTATATAGACAGAGTCTTCTTGTACACTATCGCGGACAGAGCTATTTGCTGTCACGGTAATCGTTTGCAACGTCGTATTTGGCATATCTGCTGCCGTTGCAGCACTGGCAGCTTGTGCACACAATGCCGCTGCTACACCCATAGATAGCACAGTCAATCTGCTAGATAACTTTACTTCGCGCATAACACATCTACTCACTTTATTTACTGTCAAAAATTAGAATTATTTTTAAAACCTATCATCGAATAGTCCTGAAAATAACGCCTATCAGAAGATTCATTACCTTAAAAACACTCAATCATGTCGTGCAAATAACACTATTAATACTAATGATAATGATTAGCGTTTAAATAATGAGAGGCATAATAACTAAGTATTAACAATTTGGCAATAATTAATATAATAAGTTCTCAATTCTAGTACTTAGTACTCCAGGTGGACGTAGCAATACAACGCAGCAACGCTTGGTACCAACTATAAATATGCTATCAAATATGACAATGACGACGAGTTGAATCTATATAAACAAATCTTAAAAATCATCACGTCTATCATCACGTCTATAGCAGCCTGCTATTAACTTAGCTCATCACTTGTATTTCTTGTACTACTGTACTAGAATGCTGATACAAGCCAAAAGTATCATGGCTATCCTGACTGTTTTTTGATGAAAACTTTATTTGATTAAGACCACGATTATGAGTACCGACCCTTATCACAGCTTACTGAGTCATCTGGCAAACTGTACTGATAGCGCAGAGATTGAAAAGCTACTCAGTGCCCTGCTGACAGATAAAGAGCAGCATGATATTGCTAACCGCATTCGTATCTTTGACTTGCTTGATCGTGGTATCACACAGCGTGACATCTCTGAGCAACTGGGCGTGGGTATTGCGACTGTCTCACGCGGTGCTAGAGCCATGCACAGCCATGATGTGAGTGCATTACTTGCGACTCATAGAGAACGGTCTTAAACCACCGATCCCAATACCGTTTACCCTTTTCCTCATTACTTTATTAATTGTTGATTGACACATATTTGAACCATTTTGGACTTTATTATGACTGCTAGTACGCCCATACATATCCAACCTGCACCTATCGATATCCCGAGCAAACCACAACGTATCAAGCTCACGCAAGATATCGATTTTTTTGCATTATTCAAACGTATCGAGAGCGCTTTTGACACCTGTTATTTGCTCGAATCATTGGGCGAAGACAGTCACATCTCACGCCACCATGCCATCGGCTTTGATCCTGTGACCACCATCGCTGCTATTGACCGTAATACGCTCGCTATCACGGACAATAAAACGGCTGAAACGACTCGTTATCAAACTGACAATCCTTATCAATTGCTCCGCGCCATCACGCCGCAGCACGTCATTGCCCGTGATCAAAGTGGCGGTCTCGTCGGTTATTTGGGCTATGACTGCGTCAATTTTTTTGAGCCAAGCCTGACAGCCAAAGCCAGTGACGACTTTGAGCCATTTAAATTTGGCGTCTATTTAGATGGATTGACGCTCGATAAAATGACGGGTGAGATTTTCTACTTTTATTATCCAACCGCTCAGCAGAATAATCGTATCGAGCAAATCAAAGCCCTACTTGATGAGCCAGTTCCCAGCTACGAAGCGCCCACCGTTGAATTTTTGGGCGATGGTATGAGTCAAGAGGAGCATGCCAAGGTAGTGATGCAGGTCAAAGAAGACATCATCTCTGGTCGTATCTTTCAGTGTGAGGTTGGGTTTAAGTCCAAATATCGTATTGCTGGCGACAAAATGCCCATCTACGAAAAATTGCGTACCGTGAACCCCTCGCCGCACATGTATTTTATGAAATTTGCTCAGCAGTGCATTATTGGTGCTTCCCCTGAGCTACTGTTTCGCTTGCGTCAAGGCGAGATGGAAACTTACCCACTCGCAGGTACTGCCAAGCGCGGCGTCGATGTAGCAGAAGATCGCAAACTTGCCCGTGCTCTACTTAACGATGACAAAGAAATTGCCGAGCACAATATGCTGGTTGATTTGCATCGTAATGATATTGGCCGAGTGGCGCGATTTGGCACGGTAAAAGTGCGTAGTTTGATGGACATCAAGCGCTTCTCGCACGTACAGCATATCTCCTCTGAGATCGTCGGCATCCTGCACCCTGACGAAGATATGTTCAGTGCCCTTGCTAGCAACTTCCCCGCTGGTACGTTATCAGGCGCTCCTAAGGTAGAGGCTATTAAGGTGATTAACGAGCTGGAGCCCGATGGGCGCGGTGCTTATGGCGGCGCGCTGGGTTCATTTAACTTCAATGGTGATTGTATTTTTGCCATTCCAATTCGTAGCCTGTTTATCAGCGGCGAGTCAGCCTACGCGCAAACGTGCGGCGGCAATGTCTATGACTCAAACCCAGCCGATGAGTATCTAGAGATTCAGCGTAAGCTGTCGGCGATGAAAGTCGTATTAGACAGCTTTATGCAACCATAATTACCCCTATTTTTATCAAAGAGTTTATGACCCATGAATGTTTTAATTATCGATAACTACGACTCGTTTACCTTCAATCTGTACCAATATATCGGCGAGATTTTGCAAACATTGAGCGATGAAACACAGAGCCGCGTCACCGTAAAGCGCAATAATGAGATTACCCTCGCAGAGGTAGAAGCAATGAATCTTGATAGAATCATCATTTCACCTGGCCCTGGCTCCCCTGATGATCCCGCTTACTTTGGTATATGTAGCGAGGTCATCGAGAAACTGGGCAAAACTGTGCCACTACTCGGCGTGTGCCTCGGTATGCAGGGCATCGCGCATGTGTTCGGCGGTGATGTGGTACGTGCCAGTGTGCCGATGCATGGCAAGGTCTCATCGATTCGCCATGATGGTAAGGGTATCTATAAAGGCTTGCCGCAAGCGCTTGAAATCATGCGCTATCATTCACTGGTGGTAAAAGCCGATACGATCCCAAGCTGCCTAACGATCACCTCAGTTGTCGCCAATGACGAGCGAGCGACATCAAGCTTTGATGAAGCTGCGCTGACGGGCGATGAGATTATGGGACTAAAGCACAAAGAATACCCAATCCAAGGCGTGCAATTTCACCCTGAGTCCTTTGCCACTGAAGGTGCTAAGCGGTTGCTGAGTAACTTTTTACTGCAGGTGTAAATGCTACTATCCAGCCACGTCTTCCATTTTAAATAATAGTCGATTGAATTTAGACCACGCCCTAGTAGCAGTTTATAATCTTTTAATGATAGACTAAAAGAACAAACAAAAGACAGCCCTTGAACCGGTTGTCTTTTCTTATTGCAATATGGCTTGGTGCTTTTACATCACAGGCGCTCTGGCAATAGCCCAATGTCATTTAGATCGTAAGAAGAAACCACTATGGCAAATATCGACAGTACAGCGGCGATACACTCGCATCAGTCATGGATAGGCATTGTCCAAATCATTACCGCGGCAACCTGCTGGGGGACGCTTGGAATATTCTCAACCTACCTCAATCAAATGGGCTTTAGTGGTTGGCAAGTCACGATATTACGCATCGTGACAGCGGCAGTGATTGTGCTAGCCATGTTACCGACCCTATGGCCACAGCTGATCAAACTACGACCCAAGCAGTGGTTTGGCTTGGCACTTCAGTCCTTGATTGGTGTACTGGGGATGTCCGTCTGCTATTTTTTTGCTGTCAGTTATGTTGGCGCGGGCCCTGCGGTGGCTTTGCTGTATACCGCGCCTGTGTTTAGCCTGCTATTCTCAAAGTTTTTGCTCAGTGAGTCCGTCACGCGAAAATCTATCGCGCTGGCATTCATGGCGGTTTTTGGGGTTGGGTTGACGATGCTGGGTGAGCAAGCAGAGGTCAATTGGGGTGTTTTGCTCGGGTTGGCAGCAGGGATGTGCTACTCCTTATACGGCGTGCTCGGTAAGCGCGCGATGCATGACGCGCATCCAGCTCCTTTGGTGTTTTTTACCTCTGTGATCATCAGCGCGGGCGGGCTGCTACTACTACCCGAAACGTATCACACCTATGAGCAGCTAATGTCGTTACCACTACTGACTTGGGGCTATGTGTTAGGGCTGTCGCTCTTGGGTACTGTCGTGCCCTTTGGCCTGTATATGAAAGCGCTGGAGAAATTGCCTGCCTCGCGTGCATCTGTGTTTACGATTTTTGAGCCGTTGACGGCGATTGCGCTGGCAATGATACTGCTACATCAAGCTCTGTCTTGGATTCAATATCTGGGCGTGACACTGATTTTGCTGGCGGCGTTGTTAAATGCAGTGGTTAATGGCACGACCACGCGCGTCCCTCGCTGGCTTAAAAGACGGCAAACGGTCTAGCCTTGTTATTTGGTTGTCTGGTAGGGCGCGATAACTAAATCTAGATTAAAAAAACGACGCAATAGATAAACTTTATTAAAAGGTATTTTTCTCGCTTGCTGTATCTCCGCTGACAGAGGCTACGTAAAATTTACCCCAAACCGTCAAACTCAAATTATACACACAAAAAAAGCCCTCAATGGGCTTCTTTCCAACTAAACATATTGCAACGATATAAATCGCTTACTGCTCGATACGCTGCAAAAATGCCT
This sequence comes from Psychrobacter sp. AntiMn-1, assembly GCF_001854065.1. Classification (NCBI taxonomy): domain Bacteria; kingdom Pseudomonadati; phylum Pseudomonadota; class Gammaproteobacteria; order Moraxellales; family Moraxellaceae; genus Psychrobacter; species Psychrobacter sp. AntiMn-1. The sequence goes on from NZ_CP012969.1 coordinate 1,337,216, forward strand.
GCGTCCGCGGATGCGTTGAGTCTTCAAACAGCTGCTTAGCGCTGCCCTCTTCGACAACGACACCGTCTTCGATCAAGACCACGTGATCTGCCACATCACGGGCAAAGTTGATTTCGTGAGTGACCACCACCATCGTCCAGCCTTCTGACGCCAACTGCTTCATCGTCTCAAGCACATCTTGTACCAGCTCTGGATCTAGTGCAGACGTTGGCTCATCAAACAATAGCAGATCAGGCTCAATCGCCAGCGCACGGGCGATGCCAATACGCTGCTGCTGACCACCCGATAGCTGGAACGGGTACAGCTCAGCTTTGTCCGCCAGTCCGACTTTTTCAAGCAATACCAGCGCGTCTTTACGCATCTCAGCCTTGTTTTTACCTTGTACCACTATCGGGCCGAGCATGAGATTTTCGATCGCAGTCTTGTGCGGAAACAAATTATAAGACTGAAATACCATACCTGATTTGCGCTGCAAAGCGAGCAGCGTTTTTTTGCTTGGCTTAGTTGCAAAGTCAACTTTTAAGCTGTCATCATCAAATGCAATGACACCTTTATCAGGAATCTCCAGCGCATTGAGACAGCGCAAAAACGTGGTTTTACCCGAGCCTGAAGGTCCTAATATGACGACCACTTTACCTTTATTGATGGTCAAGTCGATGCCTTTTAGCACCTGATTGCCACCAAAGGCTTTATGAATATTAGTGACTTTGATCATAAAAATTCCTATTGTACTGGTCTATATGTACGATGGTCGGTTGCTAAGCGCTCTTGTCAAGCAGCTCAGCTATGACTTACTTTGCCACGTAACGGTCTAATCGAGTCTCAAGCTTGCCTTGGATAAAGGTCAAGAACAGACAGATACCCCAATAAATAATCGCCGCTTCGGTATACACCAGCATAAATTCATAGTTACGAGCTGTGATGATCTGCGCTTGTTTAAACAGCTCAGTGACCAATACCAGTGATGCAAGTGAAGTGTCTTTTACCAAGCTGATAAAGGTATTAGACAATGGCGGCACTGACACGCGCAGCGCTTGCGGTAAAATCACATGACGAAATGTCTGTAAATACGTCAAGCCGACAGTTGAACCCGCTTCCCATTGCCCTTTTGGAATCGACAAAATCGAGGCGCGCACCGTCTCTGATGCATAAGCACCAATATTGAGCGAGAATGCAATGATCGCTGAGGGAAACGGGTCGAGCTTGACGCCCACACTTGGTAAACCGTAGAAAATAATAAACAGCTGAACCAGCATCGGTGTACCCCGAATCGCGGATACATAGATACGAGCCAATCGATAAATGATCTCATGGAACCAACCAGTACGCGGTACAATTCGAATCAAAGCAACGGTCAGGGCAATCGCCATACCGATAGAAAACGAGATCAATGCCAGCGGTATCGAATAATAGATACCGCCTTTGAGCATTGGCCAAAACGACGAGATGACGATCTGTGCTCGATCAGGACTCATAAATGGCAATAATGCCAATAGTTCTGCGAGCACAGATGTGATAGAAGCCAACATTACTTTTGTTGACTTACATCAGCACCAAAGAACTCTTTACTAAGTTTGGTGAGTGTACCATCAGCGGCGAGTGCGGCCATTGCTTCATCCAGTTTTGCCACCACTTCATCGTTGCCTTTGATGAGCACGAGACCTGAGCCTGTTTGTTCACTTGGTGGGGCTGTCAATTTGATCTCAAGATCAGAATCTGGGAATTTTTTGAGATAATCGAGTACGGCTAGATTGTCATTCATCGTGAAGTCAGCGCGGTCTTGCTTGACCAATTGGATCGCTTGTGCCATACCATCGACAGGGACGATTTCTGCGCCGTATTTTTCTGCCAGCTCGCCGTAGTTACTGCTGAGTGATTGAGCCGTACGTAAACCTTTTAGGTCATCCCAAGAGCTATAACGGTTGTCATCAGTCGGTGCCAATGCAACCGCGCCTGACCAGCTATAAGCCATAGATTTGTCATATTTGGCTTGACGCTCAGGCGTCGTTAAGCTGACTTGGTTGGCCACCATATCAAAGCGTTTTGAATCCAAACCTGCTAGCATCGCATCCCACTGAGTCTCTTTAAACTCAACATCAACGCCTAGCTTGTCAGCGACCGCACGAGTCACTTCGACGTCATAGCCTGTCAGCTTGCCACTCTCATCATGATAGGTAAATGGAGGGTACGTACCCTCTGTACCGACGTTAATCGTACCACCGTTATTGATACGTTGCAGCAAATCAGAACCGCCAGTCGAGGTGGTGTCAGTGGCAGTAGTGTCAGCTTCATTAGTATTAGACTGACCACAAGCAGCAAGTAACACAGTACTAGCAGCAAGGGCTAAAAGAGTACGACGTTTCATAAGACGTCCTTATAAAATATAAAAGTAGATAAATGAGATAAAAGGGTTTACATGAAAACAGTTAGCGCCAATAAATAGGGAAAAGCTGATACAAGAGGGCAATATAATAATCGCCCTGCAAAATTCGGCTTTGGTTGCTCGATTTGAGGTTAGTCAGCATATTTTTCAATGCGGCGACCCTATTATTTTCGAATTTTTATAGCGTATGATCATTCAATAGGCAGCCGATCAAACGTTCATAGTTGCTACTGGATCAATCGCTGCTCATAAATATAATATCTTACTTTAGATAAAAAAGCGTACAAACTCCGTGAGCGTGCGTCAGGTAATGACCGCCATTAGCGCAAAACTACAGCTCACCCGAGAATTGATAGCGATCTCCTGCATGCCACATCTTCACAAAAGTGACGACTTGACCAGCTGAATAAGTCTGGCGACGCAATACCAATGTCGGCGACTGCGGCGCAATCTGCAACGCATCTGCCACCTCGTTTGGCGCCGCTAGCGCACGTATGGTGTAGCTGCCACTCTCTAGCGGTATTTTGGCGACCAGATAATCACTGGTATTAACCACGGTAAAATCCTGATCAATAAAATGTGGCACTTTTTTGGCATCGACCCAGCGCTCTTCGAATTGTATAGGCTGACCATCTGCAACGTGAATGATTTTCACCTCATATAAAACGGGCGTATCACTGCGGTTATCTAGCGTTGTATCGGGCGTATTGGTCGTCTCTTCAATACCAAACTTACGGCGCAACTCATCATCGAGCATAGCAGCAGTCACCGCGCGCTTACTCACCACTTTTGCTTCATAATCGCGATTGGCAGATTTGAGATCCTCTGCGATATTACGCACTTCTACAAAGGTATGGTTGAATTGCTGCTGCGCGACAAAGGTTCCTGAGCCTTGACGCCGCTCCAATACACGCTCTTCGCTTAGCTCTTTGAGCGCGCGATTCACCGTCATCCGTGAGACACCAAACTCTGTCGCCAGTGCCATTTCTGTAGTGATCGCACTGCCCGCTTGCCATTTGCCAGAGTGAATATTGTCTAATATCGCATTTTTAATCCGCTGATACGCCGGAATCGTTTTTGTCATATTTGTTTTAAACCGTCAGTTCCGCTAATAAATAAGAGTAGCGCCATAATATCACGACAATCATGCGAACTTTTATTCATATCATTCTATCAGTTATGCTCTTTTTTTCATTAATTCTAATTTTTATCAAAAATCCTTGCATGAAAAAAGCATCTTTGATAATTTGTATATACAATTTATAGCAAGTCTAAAAATCTTGATCTAGCTACTCTATATTTCGATGCCTTTATAGACTGCCTATAAAACACTTACTCTTATTATTTTATCGCCCTATGAGCTACCACAAGGATATGACCATGACTACTGAAAACGGAACCAACAAAAAACTTACCCGCCGTGATGAGTCTCGCGATATCGCCGCCCCTACTGGCAGCACGTTGCACTGTAAAAGCTGGCTGACCGAAGCGCCGTATCGCATGCTACAAAACAATCTACATCCTGATGTGGCAGAAAACCCAAAAAGTCTTGTAGTATACGGTGGTATTGGACGCGCCGCGCGTAACTGGGAGAGCTATGATCAAATCCTAGAGTCGCTCAAAGAATTAGAAGATGACGAAACCTTACTCGTACAATCAGGCAAGCCTGTGGGCGTGTTTCAAACTCATGAGAACGCACCGCGCGTATTGATTGCCAACTCAAACCTTGTGCCACGCTGGGCAACGTGGGAGCACTTCAATGAGCTCGATCGCAAAGACTTATTTATGTACGGACAGATGACCGCAGGTAGCTGGATTTATATCGGTACGCAAGGCATCGTGCAAGGCACATACGAGACTTTTGTTGAAGCAGGTCGTCAGCATTATAATGGCAGCTGGGCGGGTCGTTGGATTTTGACCGCAGGTCTTGGCGGTATGGGTGGGGCGCAGCCACTGGCCGCAACCTTTGCAGGCGCAACCTCATTGAACATCGAATGCCAGCAGTCTAGTATCGATTTCCGTTTGCGCACGGGTTATGTCGATAAGCAAGCGCGCGATCTTGACCATGCTTATGAATTGATTGAGCAGCATACCAAAGCAGGCGAGGCGATCTCTATCGCGCTACTTGGTAACGCTGCAGATATCTTGCCTGAAATCGTTAAGCGCGCTCGTGAAGGAGACATCAAACCTGATTTGGTGACCGATCAAACCTCAGCGCATGACCTGATCAATGGCTATCTACCAAGCGGCTGGACGGTCGAAGAATGGAGGTCCGCTCAAGAAGATCCAGAGCAACATGCAGCTCTCACCAAAGCCGCTGCTCAATCTTGTGCCGTACACGTCCAAGCGATTTTAGACTTGCAAGCGATGGATATTCCAGCGACCGATTACGGTAATAATATCCGTCAGGTGGCGTTTGATGAAGGCGTCAAAGATGCCTTTAATTTCCCCGGTTTTGTCCCTGCTTATATTCGTCCGCTGTTTTGCCAAGGCAAAGGCCCATTCCGCTGGGTAGCGCTCTCAGGTGATCCAGAAGACATCTATAAGACCGATCAAAAAATCAAAGAGCTGTTCCCAGAAAACACCCACGTCCACCGCTGGCTCGATATGGCAAAAGAGCGTATTCAGTTCCAAGGCTTGCCTGCACGTATCTGCTGGTTGGGTCTTGGCGAACGTGATAAAGCAGGTTTGGCATTTAATGAAATGGTCAAAAACGGTGAGCTAAAAGGCCCAATCGTTATCGGTCGTGACCACCTCGACACGGGCTCGGTCGCCAGCCCCAACCGCGAGACCGAAAGCATGAAAGACGGCTCAGATGCGGTATCTGATTGGGCACTGTTGAACGGTATGCTAAACGTAGCAGGCGGCGCAACGTGGGTATCACTACATCATGGCGGCGGTGTCGGCATGGGCTACTCGCAGCATTCAGGCATGGTCATCGTGGCGGACGGTACAGATGCCGCAGCCAAACGCTTGTCACGCGTACTGGTCAATGACTGCGGCTCAGGCGTCATGCGTCATGCCGATGCAGGTTATGAGTTGGCGATTAAGACAGCGCAAGATTATGGTTTAAATCTGCCAATGATCAAATAGTTTGAACTACCTTAATATTATAAAGACAAACACTTATATGTCTATGCAACTAGGATTACCCTTATGAGCAACATCAAACAACTTACCCTACATCCACGCCAGCTTAGCTTCAAGATGCTACGCGACATCTACGATCAGCCCGTGGTATTGAGCTTGCCTGAGAGTGCGTATGAGGCGATTGACGCCTCGCATAACAATGTCAAAACCATTATTGAGCGTGATAAGAGCGCCTACGGCATTAACACCGGCTTTGGTCTGCTTGCCAAAACCCGCATCAGTGATGACCAGCTTGAGCTGCTACAGCGTAACCTAATCATTTCTCACTCGGTAGGTACAGGTGACGCGCTACCAGAGGGCGTGGTGCGCCTGATTATGGTGATGAAAGTTGCTAGCCTAGCACAAGGTGTGTCTGGCGTACGTCGCGAGGTGGTAGATAGTTTACTTGGTTTAATCAACAATCAAATCACCCCAAATATCCCAGCCAAAGGCTCAGTTGGTGCCTCTGGTGACTTAGCGCCACTATCACATATGACACTTGCGATGATGGGTGAAGGTGATGTGTTTGTCGCTGGTAAAAAAGTGCCAGCTGCTGATGCCCTAGCAAAGCATGGACTTGAGCCAATCACATTGGCAGCCAAAGAAGGCCTTGCGCTTATCAACGGTACGCAAGTCTCAACTGCGCTAGCATTACGTGGTTATTTCTTAGCGCGTGATTTACTTGAGACTGCTACTATCGTCGGCTCACTGTCAATTGATGCCGCCAAAGGCTCAGATTCACCATTTGATGCGCGTATTCACGAAGTACGCGGTCATCATGGTCAGATAGAGATCGCCAAAGCACACCGTCAACTGATCAAAGGCAGTGCTATCCGTGCCTCGCACGATGGCGAACAAGATGATCGCGTTCAAGACCCTTATTGCTTACGCTGTCAGCCACAAGTCATGGGTGCTTGTCTTGATATTATCAACCAAGCAGGGAAAACGCTGCTCATCGAATCTAATGCGGTAACAGACAATCCGCTTATCTTTAATAATGAAGATGGTCCGGTCGCCATATCAGGTGGTAACTTCCATGCTGAGCCAGTCGCTTTTGCCGCGGATATTTTAGCATTGGCTATCGCTGAGATTGGCTCGATGTCTGAGCGCCGTGTCGCTTTGCTGATCGATGCAACTTTGTCAGGTGGTCTGCCACCATTCCTAGTCGATAACGCTGGGGTCAACTCAGGCTTTATGATTGCGCATGTGACCGCTGCTGCACTGGCTTCAGAAAACAAATCTATCGCCCATCCAGGTAGCGTCGATAGCATCCCAACCTCTGCCAACCAAGAAGACCATGTATCCATGGCTACCTATTGCGCACGCCGCCTATATGAGATGGCGCAAAACACTGCGACTATCATAGGTATTGAGCTACTGGCTGCTGGTCAAGGTATTGATTTTCATCGAGGACTCGAGACATCAGAGCCGTTGACTGTGGCACATCAAAAACTACGTGAGAAAGTGACGTTCTATGATAAAGATCGCTACCTCGCCCCTGATATCGAAGCGGCCAAGCAGTTAGTACTAGACGGTACACTTGCTGAGCATTGGCAAGAACTACGTCAGAACTGGTACGAGTCTAAATAAGCATTGGCTGGTAAAAGGAGAGCCATGATGGCAGTCACAAACATGACCACACCCATTTGCCATACACCTGCTGATATGACTCAGTGGACAGGACGCGCAGAGCCGTTTGAGACTGCACGCGCCCGTTATTGGTATCAGCTTGCTCAGCCTTATGAGGCTCAACATATTGGGCTAATTGGCTTTGCCTGTGATCAAGGCGTCAGACGCAATCAAGGACGCGTGGGTGCTAGAGCTGCCCCGCCATTGATTCGTCGAGCTTTTGCTACGCTGCCAGTCATCGCTGATTTGCAACAACGCTTTGATAGTCAATTATCAACCTTATTGGGTGATGCTGGCGACATTCATTGTGATGACAATGATGGCTTTGCCGACAGTATTCTTGAGCAAGCTCAGATCAAATATGCCGATGCAGTGAGCACTATCGTCAAGCAAGGTGGATTACCCATCGGGCTTGGCGGTGGTCATGCCATTGCTTATGGTAGCTTTTTGGGATTATGGCAGGCCTTAGAAAAGGCAAACGATACAACTATCAGCACAAACACAGCGCCTACTATCGGGATTATTAATTTCGATGCCCATCTTGATATTCGTCAGTCTGATGTGGCGACTTCTGGTACACCGTTTCGCCAGATTGCCGAGCATCTTGACGCACACGATCAGCCCTTTCATTATTGCTGTATTGGCGTCAGTCGCTTTTCTAATACCGCCGCGCTCTTTGATCGCGCTGAGCAACTTGGCGTACAGGTTATTAGTGATGAAGACTGTCATTATAAGCCTTGGGACACCATTGCCGAGCAGGTCAAAAGCTTCATAGATCAGGTTGATATTATTTATCTCACTATTGATATGGACTGTCTCCCCTCTAGTATCGTTCCGGGTGTCAGTGCGCCTGCTGCTTTTGGTATTGAGCTTGGTTTTGTTGAGCGTATGGTCAAGCTGATTGTGTCATCAGGCAAAGTAAAAATGGCAGATATTGCTGAGATCAACCCAACCTTTGATGTGGATAGTCGTAGCTGCAAAGTCGCTGCTCGATTGCTGGCAACGATTGTAGAACAGCACTTACTTGTCACTTAGATCTTACAAGCAAAGGTCTTGCAAACAAAGATCGCTCGCCTCCCAATTATTAGGAGCATACTATGAATGAATCAGAAAATTTTAAAGAGCAGACGCTCGACGAATCTACTATGACATCGTTTGACCACCTTATTATCAATGCCAATATTGCGACGTTTTCAGCGCACTATGGTTTTAATCTTTATGAAAATTCAGATACTAATAACGTCCCATACGGTCAGCTAGAGAGCGCGGCTATCGGTATTAAAGACGGCAAGATTGCATGGATTGGGGCACAAGAGCAAATCACGACGCATCTGCCACATTATCACGAGAACCAAATCACAGACGCCGATGGCAAATGGCTAACGCCTGGGCTTATCGATTGTCATACGCACATTGTCTATGGTGGCAACCGCAGCAATGAATTCGAAGCGCGTTTGCAAGGGGCCAGTTACCAAGACATCGCAGCACAAGGCGGCGGTATTGTCGCAACCGTGAGTGCCACCCGCACGGCCAGTATTGAATCGCTATTTACCCAAAGTGAAAAGCGCCTACTTGCGCTGATGAAAGAAGGCGTCACCAGCATCGAAATCAAATCAGGTTATGGTCTTGACTTAGATACTGAGCGCAAAATGCTCACCGTCGCACGCCAGCTTGGCGAAAAATACGACATCCACGTCAGCACCACGTATCTTGCAGCGCACGCCTTACCACCTGAATATAAGTCCCATATGCAGGACCGTGCGGACGACTATATCGAGCAAGTCTGTGAGTGGCTACCAATCCTGCATGCAGAAGGCTTGGTTGATGCGGTCGATGGCTTTTGTGAAAACATTGCGTTTAGTAGCGATCAGATTAGACACGTTTTTGAGGTTGCACGCTCCTTAGACCTGCCGGTCAAACTACACGCTGAGCAGTTATCTGACATCGGCGGTAGCGCTTTAGTTGCCGAATACAAAGGGCTATCTAGCGACCATTTAGAACATTTATCAGAAACTGACATAGAGAAAATGGCTGCTAGCAACACGGTTGCGGTGATATTGCCCGGAGCGTTTTATACCTTGCGTGACACCAAGCTGCCACCGATTGAGGCACTTCGCAAGCATCAAGTTCCTATAGCGATTTCAACCGATTGCAACCCCGGTACATCACCTTTGACATCGCTGTTGTTGGCAATGAATATGGGCTGTACGCTGTTTTACCTCACGCCTGAAGAGGTATTGGCAGGATCAACCGTTTATGCAGCCAAGGCTTTGGGTCTATCTAATAAAGGCAAAATAGAAGTGGGCTGTGATGCTGATTTAGCACTATGGGACATCGCCCGCCCTGCTGATTTGGCCTATCAGATGGGACTGAACCCTATTGCAGGCACTATGTTTCAAGGTCAATGGCGTAATAAAGCTTAACGAATACGCCTTGATTTATCGTCACTAAAAAAGCCCCTATCATTGAATGATGGGGGCTTTTTGGTCGTTACATTGCAAGTTTTATGAAATAGCAGAAAAAACTTATCATAACCTTAGTTTAAATAGGGATTTACTATATCAATATTTTTAGTAAGGATTTATAATACCCTTTTTCAAACAGGGTTATTTTTGGCTAACTATAGTTCATAAATAAAAATTAACACACAGTATAGAGAAAGCGATATGCGTACAGATTCATTTCAACAGATATTGGAAGACTTAAACAGCTCATCAGCAGATGTTGAAGCATCTGCCCTAATCTCTAACGATGGTCTGATGATTGCCTCAGCTCTACCAACTGGCGTTGATGAAGATCGTGTGGGTGCGATGTCAGCAGCACTGCTATCATTAGGCGACCGTGCAGGCCGCGAATTGGCACGCGGTAGTATCGATCGCATCATGATTCAAGGCGAGATGGGCTACGTAATCATGACGTCATCAGGCGATGAAGCGGTACTCACTATCATGGCAAAACCCAATGCCAAGCTTGGTTTGATATTCTTGGACATCAAGCGCGCCTCAGAAGCCCTAGCAAAACTCATTTGATTGGTGGCTTTGGCTTTTTGACGAGTGCCCTATGTACTCGATTTTACTCATTATAAATATAACGACCAACGAAGGAGATGACCATGGGTTCTCCAATCCCTGATGCACACAAGCCTGACCTGCCTGCTGAGCAAATCACCCTGACCTATCATGATGGCACCTCTCGAACTGTCTATGATACAGGTGTAGAGCGTCCCTACCCAGATGGTAAGCTCATTGTCTCGCGTACCGATTTAGACGGTATTATCACTCACGTCAACGACGCCTTTGTTGAGATTAGTGGCTACCACGTCGATGAGCTCATCGGTCAACAGCACTATATTCTGCGTCATCCTGATATGCCAAAAGCGGCTTATCAAGACTTGTGGGACACAGCAAAAGCTGGAAAGAAGTGGCATGGCTATGTCAAAAATTTATGCAAAGACGGCAGTCACTACTGGGTATATGCCACGGTCGTGCCCAATGTTCGCCGCGGCGAAACTGTAGGATACACTTCAGTACGCCGTAAGCCATCACGCAGTAAAATCGAAGCGGCAATGGCTCAGTACGCCCAAATGAAACAAGATGAGGAAGGCTAAATCATGACGACACACAATATGTTAATCGCCCCTGATTTTTCGCCTGAGCGCTTTGCTGGCTGGCACATGTTCAATACGCTGATTCAAAAACGTGCCAACCTAAACATGCACCTCAATATCCCAGCCTCACATGCTGAGCAAGAGACCTTGATTGAGGCAGGTGTTATTCAAATTATCTACGCCAACCCTTTTGATGCCGCTGCCCTCATCCGTGAGCAAGGCTACCGTGCAGTTGCTCGTCCCATTGGCAAATCTGATGAGATGGTCATTGCCGCGGCGGCCAATAGCGACATCAATCACTTAGAAGATATCCATAAAGGCGCAACCGTTGCGATGGCAGACAATCGAGACGTCAAGCTGATCGGTTTGCGTTTGCTCGAAGCTGTCGATATAGAAGAATCTGACCTCAACTGGGATATCACTGAGACCTATCAAGCAGCTGCTCGCAAAGTCATCAAAGGCGATGCCCAAGCGGCGTTTTTCTTGGCGGAGATCTTTCACAGCTTCTCACGCTTGACCAAAGCTCAGCTCTCAGTATTGATTGAAAGTGATCTGGCAGACATAAGCCACGTCCTTCTCATCAAAGACGACTTTCCAGATGCGCAAATTTTTATAGAAGCCATCCTGGATTTGCATAGCGATGATGATGGAAAAGAAGCCTTAACTGAGCTTGGTGTGCCTGAAGGGTTTGAGGCAATGAGTGAAGAGGATGCTGAATTTATGATTGATTTGATGCAGACATTGCTGGATTGATGGCTCATTGACACTCATATTATCAGAGGTTGTTTTGCTGAATGATCTCATAGCCTGAGGCGCTGGTTGTCGTCACGGCTATGACACAAGGAGACCATTATGTCTGACTCAGACCTGATCAAAGAAAACGAGAAAGTGGCGCACCGAGTCTTTCGGTTTTATTCACGCAAAGTGTTTTTGGCACCCAACAACCGTCACTTTCATGAGCAGCGCATCAACGCCGCCTTATTACTCACCGAAAAAGAACCCCTACAGGGCGCGGTAGCAGATTTTTTCTATGGGTGCTGGTTTGACATTCCATACGATGTCAATAATTTGTTTACGCGTATCAAAGACCGTTTGACCCCTGAGGCCAAGCAAGGGTTTCGCGAGTGTATTGACAAAAAAAGCTATATTCAGCGTAACAGCATGCTGGCCACTCGCTGGAGTGTCCTTATATCGCCTTCGCTCAATGAGCAAAAGCAACGCTTGCGTATCAGTAGTGATGACGCCAGAGAGATCGCAAGAGACATCACCGCTGAGCTGCTGCAAACACGTGCTAGCCAAGACTGGGGCACCATTGAGCAAATTGAAAATGAGTTTTTTGCCTATTGTACTGTGCGTAATGATCGTCTGGCGTTTTCCTTAGTTTGGTTTAGCTTAGGCAAAAGTGATTGGCAATTTGATCAACGCTGGGATAACTGCCAACAGCATTTGGATCAGACCATCAAGCCTACCACGACATCATAAACTGTCATGCGTTTATAACTTAACTTCTATCACTTTTTACCACTTTTTCATCGCTAAGGTAGCCGCTATGTCTTCTTATTTGAATGCCGATAAGACCTATCTAACCTTAACGCCTGCTGGTATTTTTGAGGCGTTTTCACAGAATGAGCCGACTGATGAGCAATTGGCGCTACAAGACTTGTTGTCTTATGGACAGACACTACTCGCCGCTGATTGGTTGCAGCGCTATTCTGATATATGGCTACAGCGCTTTATAGAACACGGCTGGATCGAAAAACTGTCTTTGCTTTTGCCAGCGCCCAATCTACCATTGGATCAGTTTTTGCCTTACGTAGTCGCGAGCTTATCTGGCAAACGCCGTGCCGCAATTGGCTCTGATGAAGGGTTTTGTCTGGCTCGGATTGGTTATAGTCAAGAAGAAGCGGACATGCTCAGTGTTGCCGCCGCTGACTTTTCAGGGTTTATGCTTCGTCAAAAACAACGCGGCTGGGCAGTAGAGAGTCAAGCGATCTCGTTTTTTCAGCAAGTTGACTTGCTCATACCTGAGACCAGCTTTGTGTTTTTATGGATCGATGGCGCAGGTTATGTGCTCATCATCGATGGCGAACCCTTGACCAACAGTCGCGCCTTTGTAGAGCTGGTCTGGGCACTTAAGACCTCTGGACTCAAATTTCTAAATTGATTCAGCAGCACACGCCAGCTTTAATCCTCTCTTGTATGGGCTTGTCAAAATAAACGACAAGCCTATCATGCCAGCATAAAAGCCATTCAACATCTCTCATACGCTTCTTTTACCGTCCGCTTTTACCAGCCCTTTTATCCAGCAATAACAATACCTTCAGAATTAACAATAACTTGTCATCATTTAGGTCATACTCTCCTCACACTTGTAAGACGCTTTTCTTGGCGCTGCCTAGTCTTTTCTAAAACAATAACTTCTACAAACGCTCATTTTCTACTATTTCTAAGATTTAGATACCCTATTCCAACGTCCTACCTCATCGACAGTGGCAATCTTTGCCAACCTTTGCACTTTTGCTTATTTTTTAGGACAGTTTATGACTTCGCTGACCACTGTGCGCGTGCGCTATCAAACGATTGAAATTGGCAACACCGACATTCACCTCTGCACCCTGCGTGACAACCAACAATTTAGTGACCCCGATGATGAGGCATTAAACTTGGGTATTTGCTCCGCTTCTTGGCCGATGTTTGGGGTAATCTGGCCGTCAAGCTTGGTACTAGCCAATCATATGCTGGAATATGATATTAAGGACAAACGGATATTGGAAGTGGGCTGCGGCATGGCGCTATCAAGTTTGCTGCTCAATCATAGACATGCTGACATCACAGCGACCGACTATCATCCGACCGTTGAGTATTTCCTTGATAGAAATACCACGCTAAATAATAACAGAGGCATCAATTTTGAGCGTTTAGACTGGTCAGAGGATAACAGCCATCTTGGTAGGTTTGATATCATTATCGGCAGTGACTTGCTCTACGTAGACCAACATATTGGGATATTGGCTGGGTTTATCGAACGTCATGCGCTGCCAACCTGTGAAGTCATCGTCGTTGACCCTGGACGCGGGCGTAAAAACAAGCTAACCAATAAGATGATTGAGTTTGGCTTTAGCAGTCAGCACGTCAAACCTCAAAACACCGCTTATCTAGCGTTGCCGTTTGTTTAAGGGGGCATATTTTGACGCTTTCAAGATCGGCCGTATGATATAAATAGAGTCCGTTATACTATAAGGGCTTGCCACTGCTGACGCGTGATTTTATATAGAACATGCTCAGCCAGTCGATGATCAGCATCGAGCATCGGATGAGAGAAGTTGTCCTGCGTATCAGTCATACCAAGACGCTGCATAAGCTTTTGCGAGCGCTGATTGATGACCGCCGTAAATGACACCACGTCCTCAAGTGCCAGCTCGGTAAACGCAAAATCCAGCGCTGCACGCGCCGCCTCGGTGGCATAGCCTAGCCCCCAATAATCCTTGTGCAAACGCCAACCAATCTCGACAGCAGGGGCAAAGGGCATATCAGCATGCGCGTTATTTAACCCAACCATACCGATAAAGTCATCACTTTTATCTGCGCCATCTTTACGAGCCACCACCCAAAATCCCCAGCCATGCTCTTCAATTAATTTTTGACACTTATTGGCAATGGTATTACTCAATGCAGGGGTTAATAGTTTAGGAAAATATGCCATCACTTTAGGATCAGCATTCATCTCGGCAAACCGCGCACGATCACTTGCTTGCCACTGTCTTAGGTAGAGACGCTTGGTTGCTATCATGCTTGTCATGTCAGTCGCTTACTATTCATATTCGTTCAGAGTGCTGATCAAGCCAGCCTTTTTTTTGAGCAAACGCTAGCTGTGCTGGTGTATCGATATCATAACTGAGCTGCTTATTGATCACTGTATGTATTTGGCTTGGCGGTAATGCTCTGATTAAATGACGCAAGCCTTTATCACCTGTCAATTCAGTTTGCCATTGTCTGAGTAAACCTGTATCAATCACTAGCGGTAAGCCGATGATATTTTTTTGCTCTGTAGCGCTTAATTCATCTGAATACGTCCAGCTATGATAACTGCTGGCTACCACAGACTGTTCACCAGCCAGCAAAGCCATTAAATGCGACTGATCTAATAGAACCTGATCAACCCCTATGATAAGCACGCGCTCGATTGACGAATTTCCAAGACTCGCAATACTCTCAATACCCAAACGCAAACTGTCCGCCATACCAGTTTCAGGTTTTGGGTTTACTACCGCTTGAACCGCTGGATATTGCACAGCCAACTCTGTAACTACACTAGCAACTGCAGGATGCTTATCAGGAATCACAACGATAACGGCTTGCGGATTGGTGCTCACTGCCGATCGGATCATGTGCACGATTAATAGCTCGCCATTCTTAACGAGCAGCTGCTTAGGTTGGCCAAGGCGCTGACTGAGGCCACTTGCCAATATGATGACCGCATGATTTTGCACCTGTCTGTCCTTGTCTTCTAAGACGATACTACTCATACGGTACTCGGCACAATATCAGCATCCGTATTACCAACGCTTGCTTCTGAATTCGAGACCCTACTGTAGGAGCCTTCTACTGATGCAGTTTGATCGTGCATGACTGCATTTATCTGTGCCATGATACCCAGTGCGAGTGCCTCTGGACCATCTCCTCCTAGCTTATAGCCAATCGGATAATGCAGTTTTTGAACGCCAGTATCCAAGATAGCAGGATGATCCATGTTAGCGCTTATCTCATTGATTAAGCGTTCGGTACGATAGCGCGGCCCTAACTGTCCTAAGTATCTATAGTTTTGCGCATGTGCTAGCAATATCGCCAAGCGAGCGCGGTCTTGGGTCAGACTATGTGACATAAGAGCGACCGCTGCGTTATTACTCAGCTTTAGCAGGGTATCACTATCCTCTAAAGATAATGACATCACTGCATCTGCCTGAGGAAAGCGCATACGAGTCGCATATTGCGCGCGACTGTCTATGACCGTGACATGCCAATCTTGTAGCTTGGCCATGGTCACCAATGGCATCACATCATTACCTGCCCCGCAAACGAGCAGGCGCACTTGTGGTTGCAGGCGTTGTACGAGCCACTCGGTGGTTGCCTCGTCCGTTTTTATGGTCACGTATTCAGTATTGCTCTCAGACAGCTCGTACTCTGCTAACTTTTCTACAATATCGGCAATTATATTCGAAGGGTTTATTATCTCTTGTTCTAGTGAATTTTCCGAATTGTGATATTCGTCTAGATTGATACGCAGGCCAACTTGCAACTCGGTATTCTGACAACCGTTGTTGCGAATCAAAGTAGCGACCATAACTGGCTGCTGATGACGTCGCACCTGACGAACTGACTCTAAAAATGGTGCGGCTGTTGCCAGACGCTCAAACAGCACATGCACACGTCCATTACAGCCAAGCCCAAAATTCAACTCATCAAAGTCCATGTCATCTAGGCCATCCAAGTCGTCTAGATCGTCTGTATCGCCAGCTTCTTTGTTGATCGCTACCTGCGCTTGACCATTATCAGCGTACTCAATGTCATCACCTGTCTGATAAACCTGCACATTGGCACCGTCACGCGTGAGCCAAAAGGCACGTTTGATGATGTGAGGCTCCAAGCAGCCACCGCTGATCATTCCGACCGAACGACCATCTTCACAGATGAGCATCATGGCACCAGCGCGGCGATACGCTGAGCCTTCTGTATGAACGACAGTGGCCAATACAGCATCAACACCTTGCTGCTGAGCCTCGCTTGCCAGCTTCAGAATGTCAGCGACTTGATTCATAATGCCTCTTATTTAATAATTGTTTTTTGTTAGTGAATTTTTTGCTAGTAATAAAATATACTACCGACTCAGTTACAAAAACCCGCTCAGTAAGCGGGTTCTTGTCATACATAAGCTGATAAAACTACTCTGGCATCTCATAAAGCAGCTTGTCGAGGGTAATCGGGAAGTCATAAACACGCACACCGACCGCATTATAGATAGCATTGGCAATCGCGGCAGCAGCACCTGAAATAGCCGTCTCACCGATACCTTTGATGTGCATTGGATTGGTATAAGGATCATCTTCTTCTACCAATATGACATCTAACTGCGGTACGTCCGCATTAACTGGCACATGATACTCGGCAAGGTCATGGTTACAGAGACGACCGTCACGTTTGTCATGAATCACTTCTTCCATCAACGCTGAGCCAATACCGAACACCATACCGCCATAGCATTGCGACGTTGCAGTTTTGTGGTTCAGAATACGACCAGCGGCAAATGCACCTGTCATACGTTTCACCCGAATCTCACCAGTGACTTTATGAACCGCCACTTCAGCGAAGTTCGCACCAAAAGAGGCTTGGCGATGGCTCTTACCGTTCTTACCCGGTTTTATCTGGCCTTTGGCAGTGATTTTTTGCTCATCATAGTCAGCGACCACATCCGCAAGCGCATAATACTCTGTATTATCAAAATCATACTCTTGTGATGCTGACTGTCCTGATAGCGAAAGCCCTGTGGTTTGCGATAGCTTATCAATAGTGCTGTCAGCAAATGATTGGCCACTCTTTTTGGCAGCTTCCATTGCCGTTAAAGCATGCTCGCCTGTTTTCTTGATTTGACCATTGTCTAACTGAATGTTGTCAGGATACAGACCAACTTTTTCTGCTAGCATTTCACGCAGCTGCTCACAAGCAAGATAGACACCACTACCCGCACTCGCAGCACCAAAACTGCCACCTGAGCCTGATGCTGGTGGCAATGCACTGTCACCTAGTTTCATCTCAACATGGTCGATAGGTAGTCCTAACAGGTCTGCCGCTACCTGAGAAAACACCGTATAAGACCCTGTACCGATGTCTGTCATGTCTGTCTCGATAACTGCTTTGATACCAAGTGCTTTTGACTTATCTACCTGTAGGGTTGCACGTGCTTCAGATGGCTGTAATTGGTTACCACGGGCAGCCGCCGCCATGCCTGTACCTATCCACCAGTCACCTTCTAATTGACTGGCAGGCTTGGCGTTTCGCTCACTCCAACCAAAATGCTTGGCACCTTGTTCCATACAGGCAATCAATTGGCGCGTTGAGAAAGGAATATTTTGACTCGGATCTTGCTCTGGCTCATTACGACGGCGTAGTTCAACCGGATCAATCTCCAACTGTGTGGCAAGCTCATCCATGGCACATTCAAGCGCGATCATACCTACCGCTTCGCCAGGCGCACGCATAGAACCTGACAACACTTGGTTCATGTCTACCATCTCATAATTCACACGGCGGTTTTTGCCGCTATATAGATGGTGCGTAGATAGAGCAGTTGGCTCAAAGAAAGCCTCACCTGGCAAATTACTAGAGATCGTATCGTGAATCAATGTATCGATCACGCCGTCATTGTTCGCGCCGATTGCGATACGCTGACGCGTGTTTGAGCGTCTGACCGTTGCTTCCATCACTTGTGAACGCGTCATGGTAATCAATACCGGACGGCCAAGATCTTTTGCAGCAATCGCCGCTGCAATAGATTCAGGAGCAATACCGAGCTTACTACCGAACCCACCACCCACATAGTATGCGATCAGTTGTACTTGATCTTTATTTAGGTCCAGAGCATCCATGACTTGCTGTTTGCAAGAAGCGAGCATCTGATTGGAAGTATACAGAACGAGCTTATCGCCTTCCCAATGAGCCAACGTTGCATGGGGCTCCATCGGAGAGTTGCTTTGACTTGGGGTATGATAAAAGCGATCAACGGTCACTGCCGCATCAGCTAAGCCTTGGTCTGGATCGCCTTGGACATTATTTTTATCAGAGCCTTTTTTTTCATCTACCGCATGTGCGTTAGAGAGCTCTTGGGTAAAGTTCAGTGCCGCTTGGTCAGTCTCATCCTTATAAGTCACTTTCAGCGCTTTAGCGCCTTCTCTTGCCGCCTCAAAAGTCTCAGCAACCACGACAGCAATAGGCTGACCATGATAAAAAATCTCGCTAACCCCTTGCTTGGGTGCTTTAGTTTTTGTCCCTTGTTGAGAGTTACGCAAAAAGTGCTCAGGATCGGTCACGACTTTAATAATATTAGGAATGCCTTTTAGAGAGTCACTATCGATACTCTCAACTTGACCTTTCGCAATGGTCGCGCCTACCAATACACCATAGGCTTGATTGTCCAAGTGTATTTCGGCACTGTATTTCGCTTGACCGCTAACCTTTAGGGAACCATCAACACGGTTGATTGGCTTACCAACTAGCTTGCTTGCCGTTGTGCTAAATAGCGTTTCAACAGGCTCATCCATGGTCAGTTTTTTGGTTGGTTCTGACTGGGTGATTGATTCTAATAGTGCCATGATTATGCTCCCTCGCCCGCTAATGCGCGCTGAATAACTTGTTTTAGTAGGCGACGCGTCAACGGTATTTTAAAGTCGTTCTGACCATTACCTTTGGCATCATGCAATAATAGATCAGCGGCCTGCGTGATAACGTCGCTATTGCCATCGGTATCCATTAATAGTGCCTCAACCTCTTCATTACGCCATGGCTTGGTACCGATGCCGCCGAACGCCAATCGTACTGTCTTTAGGTTGCCATTGTCGTCAGCATCGATGACTGCGGCACAAGATACCAGTGCAAAGGCATAAGAAGCGCGATCACGCACTTTGTCATAGGTATGCATGCCCTTAATAGGGGCAGGTAATACAACATGAGTAATCAGCTCGCCTGCTTCTAGCACATTTTCGATATGCGGCGTGTCTTTTGGCAAACAATAAAAATCTTTCACATCGATAGCGCGAGTCGAGCCATCTGCTTTAACTGTCTCTATCGTGGCATCCAGTAAGCGCATTGCCACTGCCATATCGGATGGGTGCTGAGCAATACATGAATCACTGGTACCTAAGACAGCTAGGGTACGGTTCTCCCCGTTGATAGCAGGACATCCTGTGCCCGGTTCACGTTTATTACAAGCGCTGTCTGTTTGATAAAAATAATAGCAACGAGTACGCTGTAAAAAGTTGCCGCCCGTTGTCGCTCTGTTACGTAGCTGACCAGTCGCTCCTGCCAAGATGGCTCGGGACAATACCGGATAGTTTGCAATCACCTCAGGATGCGCGGCCAAATCGCTATTGGTCACCAGTGTTCCAATACGTAAACCACCATCGGCAGTCGTTTCTACTTGCTCTAATTCTAAACGAGTGATATCGACCAGTTTGATTGGGGTTTCGATCTCTAGTTTCATGAGATCTAATAAGTTAGTACCACCTGCGATAAAAGAAGCGTCTTTGCTGCTAGCAGAGGTTGCGGCTTGCTTAGGTGCATCAGCGCGGCTATATTCAAAACGTTTCATGAGTGGTCTCCTGCCTTGCCTGTTATTGTTTTGTTATTCGCTGAGGCTTTATGGAACTGAGCCTCGCTTGACGGCGGCGACCAAATACCTGTTACGCTTGAGTTTTGCGCAGCGTTGTCAACTGTTTTAGAAGTAGACGCTGACGCTTCATTCTCAAGCACTTGTGAGATGGCTTTGATGATATTGGGATAAGCGGAGCAGCGACAGACATTACCACTCATGCGCTCAGCGATTTCTTGTACTAGAAGGCTATCAGGATGTTGTAAGTCTGTGCTCACATGACTTGGCCAATTTTGTTTTACTTCTTCTATTAAGGCAGTCGCTGAACAAATTTGACCTGGGGTGCAATATCCGCACTGAAAGGCATCGTTATCTTTAAAGGCTTGCTGCAACGCCGAGAGCGAGTCTGGCATCCCAATACCTTCGATCGTCGTAATGTCATCGCCATCATGCATGATGGCCAGTGTAAGACAAGAGTTGACACGGCGACCATTTATAAGCATGGTACAAGCACCGCATTGACCGTGATCACAGCCTTTTTTGGGTCCAGTAATTTGTAGATGCTGACGACAGACGTCGAGCAGTGTCGTACGGGCGTCAAGATTCTCGAGCTGATAATCCTGCTTATTGATTGTTAACGTCAAGGTAGACATGCTGGCTTCTCGCTGGCAGATGAATATAAAGGAATGATAAAATGCCTCAGTGATAAGGCGTCAGTAAAATTATTATGTCTTATCGAGGGTGATATGTTGTGTTAATTTTGTAGTGGTTAGAGTGTAGTTTCTAATCCACTCGCATATTAGATGTGAGCGGCGGCAATGGCTGAATAGTTATTGATAATCATTTACCTATCTAAACCTCAATACTGCTCATTGATTTATAATCACTAGATATCACTGACCAAACTCCTAAATATAGACCTTTATATACTGCAGCATCATTGATACGCTGAGAGGATAAATCAAAAGCATTTTTGGCATAAAAAAACCCCACAAATGAACTGCCCCCCATAAGTTGGACACAACTTATGGGGTATTTTTATGCGCTACGATCTAGACTTTAAGCTTGAAGTCATCGCATACTATATGCAAGGACATACTGGTCGTGCTACAGCTGAGGAATTTAACCTAGATAATAAGATAGTTATCAAATGGGTTAAGCAATATCAAAGCGGTGGTATTGAAGCTATCAAACCAAAGACCAGCAAAGCTTACTATAGTCACGAGTTTAAACACAAAGTCATTACAACGATGCTTAGCCAAGGCTTAAGTCAATTGGAAGTTGCTTTAAGGTATAACATCAGCTCACCGGCGCTTATTAGTCACTGGCATAAAGCGTATCGACTAGAAGGCATATCTGGACTCATCTCCAAACCTAAAGGTAGAACCGTCATGAGCAAACCCTTCATTACAGACAAACCAGAGGATGAAAAAAGCTTAGCAGAATTGAAGCGTGAGAATGAGTACTTACGTGCAGAGGTTGCCTACCTAAAAAAGCTCGATGCCTTGCTCAAAGCGGAGGAAAAAGCAGGCAAAAAGCAAGGCTCATCGAAGGACTAAGAGAGCGCTGCTGTTTATCTGACTTACTTAAAGCCGCTGGTATGCCTAAAAGCGTCTTTTACTATCATAGAGAAAAGCTTGGTGATAAAGATAAACATGCTGACTTAAAACAGCGTATTACTAAGCTGTATCACCAGCATAAAGGCAGGTACGGCTATCGTAGAATAACGGCAGCGCTAAAGCAGTTAGGTAGCCATTACAATCACAAGCTCATCGCTAAGCTTATGCGTCATTTAAACTTAAGTGCACGGATTCGACGACAAAGATATCGCTCTTATAAAGGTGTACAAGGCAAAATTGCAAAGAATTATTTAAAGCGTCAGTTTCATGCAGATAGACCAAACACACGCTGGCTCACTGATATTACTGAGTTTAAGGTAGGTGATCATAAGCTATATTTATCACCGATACTCGATTGTTATAACAATGAGATCATCAGCTATACGCTCTCAAAGAGACCTACCTATGATTTGGTTAGCAAGATGCTAGATAAGGCGTTAGATAAGATAGATACGCACCAGAACAACCGTTTAATGCTGCATTCAGATCAAGGCTGGCATTATCAGATGAGACCGTTCAGTAAGGCGCTTAAACAGCACGGTATTAAGCAAAGCATGAGCAGAAAAGGCAACTGCTTGGATAATGCGCTGATGGAGGGGTTCTTTGGTACGCTGAAGTGCGAGACGATTTATATTGAGAAACCAAAATCGATTGAGCAGTTAGAACAACAGATTCATGAGTATATGCATTATTACAATAATGAGCGTATTCAACTCAAACTAAAAGGACTGAGCCCTGTGCAGTACAGAACTCAGTCCTTGGTATAAACTAAACCGTCCAAGTTTCGGGGGTCAGTTCAAAACCGATGGTTTGCAGGGCTTTTTATCAGTCCGTTGATTCAAGTAGACATTTTTTGTGGCTTTCTTAGCGATGACTGAATTAAGCTTTTGTGATAATCGTCTCTTCGGCAAAGCGAGATTTGGGCAACTCAGCATTGAAATCATCTTCGCTACGGTAACCAAGCGATATCACGGCAACAGCGGTATAGCCCTTACTACGTAACTCAAACTCTTCATCAAGTGCTTTTAAATCTGCGCCTTCCATCGGCACAGTATCAATACTCAAAGTAGCAGCGCCTAGGAGCAACAAAGCGCCCATATTGAGATACAACTGCTCTATCAACTAATGCGCCTCGTCTTTTTGCTCGTAACGACGAATGTCCAAGAATATTTTGCGCGTTTGATGCATTTGCTCTTTGAGTTTTGGTTCTGCAAAGCGACCATCGGCATCTTCTTTGTCGAGCAAGCCTTCTAAAAACTCGTCATCGGCATAGACACGACTACAGAATACAATGACATGCGAGGCATCTTTTACTTTGGCATCATTGAATTCATACATGCCCTCAGTGCCTTTTGCAATTCGAGCTTTACCCGCTTCATCATCAGCAATCACAAAATGCCAAGGTTGAATATTGGTGCTCGACGGACTGAGACGTAAGATATTTTTTAGACTCTGAAAGTCTTCTGCTGATATTTTTTGTTGGTGTCAAAGTCTTTGGTGCTGTAACGCCATTTCATTGCTTCAGTAATATTTTTCATATATGACACCATAGTGAGTGTTAAGTTCTTATTGTTTATTGAATTATTATTAGCGTTATTTATAAATAATCATCGCTAATTTCAATGGAGCAACTTTAAATAAAACCTGTTTTGTGACCACGGCAGATTGGTTAAGTAGTCATGGGTTTTGTTATCAGTGCGTCAGTTGTTAGACCGTTTTTGCAAAAATTTCGGCTATCCTACTGATAATAGTTACAATTGAGCTACCTAAGTGATAACGCAGACTGTGCAGACTACATTGTAATCGCTCCCTCATTCTCTTAATATTGACTGAGTGATATTATCCAAAGCTGATTCAACCAAGTCGCTTTGGCTGATATGTCTAGCTATAAAATACCGTCATAAAAAATAAACAATAATGCCTGCGAGGATATATGAGCACATCAGAAAAACCACTCCGAATAGACATCGTCTCAGACGTTGTATGCCCTTGGTGCGTCATCGGCTATCGCCAACTGGCAGCAGCACTTGAGCAAACCAATACCGCACACACCATTCATTGGCATCCGTTTGAGTTAAACCCCAATATGCCAAGCGAGGGACAAAACTTGCGTGAGCACATTATCGAAAAGTATGGCTCGACTAAAGAAGAGTCAGATGCTAGCCGAGTCAGAATGACTGAAGCTGGACAGGAAGTTGGCTTTGAATTTAATTTCAATGATGACACTCGCATGCACAATACATTTAATCTGCATCAGCTGCTGCATTTTGCAGACCAGCAAGGATATATGCATGAGTTAAAACAAGCGTTATTTGCGGCACATTTTACCGATAACAGAAACATCTCCGATATCAATGTGCTTGCTGACATTGCAGCTGAGACTGGACTGGATCGTAGTGAGGCACTGGCAGTGCTAGAGGGTCAGTTCTTTGCAAAAGAAGTGCGAGCAGAAGAACAGCATTGGCAGCAGCAAGGCATTCAAAGTGTGCCGGCGATTATCTTCAACGAGCGTCATTTGGTCAGCGGTGCGCAAGGGGTTGAAAATTACGTCAGCATATTAGAACAATTGGCGAATATGACTAACTAAACCGTCTGTTATTGTAAAAAATAAAATAAAAAAAGCTGCTTTAAAATTGAAGCAGCTTTTTTATTGTAGCGTCATCAGGTTAAAACTGTGATTTTGATATTACTGTCAGTAACGACGCTTAGAAATTGACAACCGTACGAATGCTCTCGCCTTTGTGCATTAAGTCAAACGCTTCGTTCACGTCTTCTATTGGCATCGTGTGGGTGATAAAGTCTTGTAAAGGAATCTCACCTGCCAGATAGCGCTCGACATAACCTGGTAGCTCCGTACGGCCTTTTACACCACCAAATGCTGAACCTTTCCAGACGCGACCCGTCACTAACTGGAATGGACGAGTTGAGATTTCTTGTCCAGCACCAGCGACACCGATGATGACTGACTCGCCCCAACCTTTGTGGCAGCACTCTAGCGCTGAACGCATGACGTCAACGTTACCGATACATTCAAACGAATAATCCACACCGCCATCGGTTAGCTCAACAATAACTTCTTGAATCGGTTTGTCGTAGTCTTTTGGATTGATGCAATCGGTTGCACCTAGTTTTTTAGCCAACTCAAACTTGCTCTCGTTAATATCAATCACAATGATACGTTGGGCTTTTGCCATCGCAGCGCCAATCACTGCTGACAGGCCGATACCGCCTAGACCAAAGATGGCAACGGTAGCGCCCTCTTCGACTTTAGCCGTATTCATGACCGCACCCATGCCTGTGGTAACACCGCAACCAAGCAAACAAACTTCTTCTAGTGGGGCCTCTTTATTGACTTTAGCCAAAGAAATCTCTGGTAAAACCGTGTACTCAGAAAACGTTGAGCAACCCATATAGTGATAGATAGGCTCGCCGTCTTTGTAAAAACGTGTCGTGCCATCTGGCATCAAGCCTTTACCTTGCGTCTCGCGTACTGCTGAGCAAAGATTGGTTTTGCCTGAGCGGCACATTTTACAAACGCCGCACTCTGCCGTGTATAACGGAATGACATGATCACCGACCTGAACGCTGGTTACGCCTTCGCCGACTTGCTCAACGATACCGCCACCTTCATGACCCAAAATCGCTGGGAATACGCCTTCTGGGTCTTCACCAGATAAGGTAAACGCATCTGTGTGACAGACACCACTGGCCACGATTTTTACCAGTACTTCGCCTTTACGTGGTAGCATGACGTCTACTTCTTCGATAGACAATGGCTGCTTTGGGCCCCAAGCGACGGCGGCTTTTGATTTGATAAATTTATCTGACATAGGAATCTCTCTTTTTGATTGTTATTGATGGACTGTAACGTAGCGTAAACTTAAAACGTCATTCACGCCCAATCATTATTTTTGTTCAATAAGGCTATCTGCTCGTTTTAATCGTCACGATTTCTGTGACTAAAACAGATAAAGACAGACTGAGCTTATCTTGCCTGCCCTATATAGGCAAGCATCGATGACAGTAAAACACCGTCTATTTACATTGATACTAACCATTATATTTATTTCTGAGAAGATAACAATATGCTATATTTGCAAATATCTTTTACATATTGGTAATAATCATGCGCTGGGAAGGGATTAGTGAGTTTGTCTGTGTGGCAGAGTACGGGAGCTTTACGCGCGCTGCAAAAGCGCTTGGTATCTCGACTGCGCAAGTCAGCCGTCAGATTAGTGCGTTAGAGCAGCGACTGAAGATCAAGCTGCTATATCGTACAACGCGTAAAGTCTCACTCACCGAAGAGGGCCGCGTGTTTTATCAGCATTGCCGCAGTGTGCTCGATGGTTTGAACGCGGCTGAGCAAGCGGTGAGCAATTTGCAATCAAAACCTCAAGGCAGAATCAAACTGACTGCGCCTGTGACTTATGGCGAGCAACAATTGCTGCCCTTAATCAATGATTTTATGGTGCAATATCGGGACATTGAGGTAACCGCTTTTTTGAGTAACCAAAAAATTGATTTAATCGAGGGTGGCTACGATTTGGCCATTCGTATTGGTAAGTTGCGCGACTCTACGATGATGGCAAAAAAGCTTAGCCTGCGCACCAATTTTGTCTGTGCGACACCAGCTTATCTCAATCAATACGGGGTACCGCGCACGCTTGACGATCTCAGCCAGCACAACTGCTTACTAGGTACACGCGACTATTGGCATTTTGTCGAAAAAGGCATAGAAAAAAACCTGCGCGTCTCTGGTTCCATACAGTACAACAGCGGCTATAGTCTGGTTGATGCGGCGCTAAAAGGGCTGGGTATCGTACAACTGCCCGATTACTACGTACAAAAACATCTGGCATCGGGTGCGTTGGTGAGCGTACTCGACAACTATAGAGAACCCAAAGAAAGCATTTGGGCCATCTACCCACACAACCGTCAACTATCGCCAAAAATCAGACTACTGGTCGACTATTTGGCAGAGCGCTTGGTGTAACGATCGATTGGAATATATTGCCATCCCCTGCCTGATGACGCACAATGGATATTCGCCATGACTCACTAATGAATCGCTCAAGGATATCGCCATAATTAAGATCGTCTCTGATGAATTGCGAGCAAACCGTCGCCATTGATTTACCACAAAAAATCCTCATTAGCGAAGATGCCAATAAAAAGGTATGGCTCTCATACAACAATCCTGAATATCTAAAAACACGCCATAATATCAAAGGTTGCGATACCGTTATTGATAATGTCTCAAAAGCGCTCAACGCAATCAGCACGGCGGCAGTTGCCAAATAATACCAAACGAGAAAAGTATCATCTAAGCAAAAAAAAGGTGGGTGAGCAAAATCTCTACCCACCTTTTTCTTTGTGTAACTTATAAGCTGCATCAGTCACTATCAGATAACGACATTTCAGACTGCAACTCTACTTTTAACTTCTTGGCACATTCAATAATTTTTTTCCTGTCGGCAGGCAGCGCCCCATTCTCAAGGGCTGTTTCGCGCATTTGCACGGTAATATCATAATGCGGGTAGCTTGCGGTGCGGTGGAATAAACGTGGATCTACCTCAATCAATGCTGCAAAATCATGCAGCTCTTGCAAACTATCCGCAAGCATATGACACCATTTATAGCCTTTGAATTTTATCTGCACAAAATCTACATATACCGCCATGAGACACTCTCTCTTACTTATCTTCTCAAAACAACCTTTACTGATATTTGCTACATATCCATGCGTCAGCATCTTTAATCTCACTCAAATTATCAACGCCATCCATTAAAACGTTACAATAATTCGCGTACATTTTTTTTCAGCTGCTTAAGTAGTTTTTGATATTCACTATGGTTAGTATCCAAGTTACTCAGGCGCCCGTAACGTAGCTGACGGTAATCTTGTCTAATTTCAACCAGCTTTGTCTGAATCGCTATCGGGTTTTCACTGTCTGTTAAATGACTTGCATGACGGCGAGTATCGTCATCTAGGCGACTATCGATAGCAGATGCTAAACGCTCAAGCCATGCCAACTGCCCTTCATGATCCTCTCGAGCCAATAATTTATCGCGCTTGCCGATATGTTTTGAGAGCTGGGCAAGCGGCAAATCTGCTGGATGCCAGCGTTTGCGCCGGCGGCGCCAAATGATGAATACTAAGGTAGTCATAATAATAACAGCACTGGCCGCTAACCAGATGATTTGCTGCATGATGGAGCTGATGTTGAACCACTTTAGTAGCGAATCTGCTTGTTTGTCTTGGTCATAACCAACCACGTCTTTTTGCCAATAGTAACTGGCTTGGTCAGATAAGCGACGTAGTGTTTGCAGCATTTGATACTGCTGATAGCTGATTTGCGCACTGGCACCACTGCCAAACATGGCTGCGCCTTGCTGCTGGGTCATCGCATTCATACCCTGCTCAACGCGCTCAGGCGCCACAAATGACGTAGGATCGACACGTACCCAGCCTTGGCCTTCGAGCCAAACTTCAGTCCATGCATGCGCATCTTTTTGACGCACTTCCCAAACATCACCACCTTGACTCAGCTCACCACCTTGATAGCCCGCTACTACCCGCGCTGGAATACCAGCTGCGCGCATCATAAAAGTAAAGCTTGAAGAGTAATGC
Source organism: Psychrobacter sp. AntiMn-1 (assembly GCF_001854065.1). Taxonomy (NCBI): domain Bacteria; kingdom Pseudomonadati; phylum Pseudomonadota; class Gammaproteobacteria; order Moraxellales; family Moraxellaceae; genus Psychrobacter; species Psychrobacter sp. AntiMn-1. The sequence continues at coordinate 1,365,572 of NZ_CP012969.1, forward strand.
TCACAAAATCCTGCTTTGGTCTGAAACAAAAACTCATCGATACGATCAGTATTGAGTCGTGGCGGTGACAACGTATAGCGAAACTCTGTTTGATTGATCCAGCGCTCGATAGCAGCCATGTAGCGCACGGGATCTGAGCCTGATTGTACAAATAACTGCTGAGCAAGCGCGCGTGCTTGCGGATTACCCTCTGCTGGTAGTGCCAGATTTAGGCGTCTTGATGCCTCTGTCAGCACAGGGTCAATACGCATCGGCGCAAACTGCAATACATCATAACGCAGCTGCTGCGTAACAGGCTGATCTTTTGATAATGTAAAGTTGGAAGTAATGTTGATATCTGGCTGCTGAGAAAAAGGATAATCGAGCCCGAATAACCAGTTCTGCTGAGTAGGTTCTAGGATAATTTGATAGCGAGTAGGTGCGGCTTGCACTTGCTCAGGAACGGTAGCAAAGGCATTTTGAATCCATGTAGGGGCTTGCGATCTAGTCGACCATTGGCTTACCTGATTGCTTGGTCGCCAGGTAACTCCGTCAAAATCACTAAACACGAGTCCGCGCCAATATAGTTGCTGTTGCGGTGGACGCTCATCGCCAAACTCTACGCGAAAAGCCAGCTCAGTTGACTGGCCTAAATTGGCAAAATCACCGGGTGACATACTATCAGACACACCTGTGGTCGCTTGCTGACCTGATAGTTGTACAGACCACAGTGGCGGCAGTCTTGGGAAAAATAGAAACAGCACCACCAACAATGGCAGTGCCCCAATCCCTAACACCCCTAAAGTACGCAGGCGTCCATCACCGTCATCATTACTATCGTCGTTTAGGGCAATAAACGCCAGCAGGACAATAACAGCGCCCAGTACCACCTCTAAAGTTGTCAGCAACCCTTGATCCATTAAAAACAATGCAGCAAGTACAAATAACGATAGATTCAATACCACATAAGCATCGCGCCGCTTGTACAGCTCCCAAAGCTTACTAGCGAGACATAGCACCAAAAATGCCACGCCCATGTCCAGCCCAAATGCTGTGTTATACGTTAGCCACAGACCTACTAGGCCTAATAAAAAACCCAGCATCTGCATGCTTTGATAGACACGTTTTAAATGCGAGAGTTTTTTTAGCCGACTCTTGAGACGCGGTAGTTGGGCAATAATACTAATCGCCGCAAACCCGATTAACCATATTGGCAAGTGAGCAGCATGTGGCAACACGACTGCTATTTGAGCAATTAGCACCCAGTAGTAAGCTGGTAGAGCCAGTAGTCGCCGATACCATTTATTATCAGCTGCTATGCCACTTTTCGCTTGTATATTTTGACCGAGTGCTAACTGCTCAAATCTTGCCGTTTTTGTGGCATCGGTTGCAGAAAACTGTTTGGGTTCATTCATGGTGCTTTCGCCAGCCTTAGCAAGCACGCTTGCGCAAAAGTCTCGCCATCACCCACCGCTGCGCTAGTAGGCGTATCATTGGGTAAACGCATTTGAAAGGGCACGTCTAATTGACCCAATGTCAACGCCCCATGAGCCAATTGCGCAAGCTTCTGTTCATGATGAGCACCTGGCATATCTGCATAATCAAGCGTTTGCTCATGACCGACAGGGTCTGCAAAGTGCTTGGTAAACATGCCTTGACCCCGTGCCACATGGCCCCAAGAGACACGGGCCAGCGACTCCCCTTCGACATAATTATCCAGTCGCTCAAAGTCGTCTTGCCCTTGTCGATATTGTCCGCCAATTGGCAGATCCTCCGAGCTTGCAACTGAATACTGCACCTGCCAGTCAAATGCTTCAGGTTTGGGATACACCCAAGTCTTACGCGCAAAATAGACATAAGACCAAGCACGCATAATACCCAAAGGATAAACGGTTTTAATTATTAGTCGTGGCAGCTCAAGAGGACCGCGATTGTAGGTTTGAACAGGTAAGCGAATAGTTTGCTCACTTTGTAGACTCGTCACGAGTATGGAGCTTTGCCGATTCGTGCCACTTTTATCCTTCTTGTCAGCTACTTGCTCAAACTCAAATAATAACTGCCGCCGTGGCTGACGGCTCTCACTTTTGAGTTGCAGTGTCACCCAAGCAGGAGTACCGGCCTCTGTCATAGTCACTTCTAGCAGACGCATTTGCAGACCCGATATGTGCGCAAAAGTCACATGAAAACTAATCAACCAAACGCTGACCAGATAAAAGCACAAGCCAAGTACCAAGTTATTGCCATAATTGATACCCGCGATAAAGGTAATCACTAATAGCACAGCAAATAGCATACCCTCACGACTAAAAAAAATATAGACGTTGCGTAGATTGAGCGTCGCGCTATCATTTTTGGGTGCGCGCGAGGCAAACCAACGGCTCATTGCTGACCTGATTGACGCGGTTAAGGCTTTTGGTAAAAAGCTCATGACTACCCTATTCTTACCATGTAATTGACTCTAGTCGCTAGTCCTCAGACTAACGGACTCGATGATATAGCCATGTATTATTAAACCTGCTCGTACTTCAATATAGATAACTAAAAATATAGACAGCTAAACGATGACAGGCACGTCTGCTAAAATGCGTTGGGCGATGGTCTGCGGTGCTTGCCCACCTACCACTTGTGCAGGGGCAAAACGCTGCCCGAGACGATGATCAGCCACGGCAGCGAAGACCGCTTGGATATCTTCAGGCGTCACCTCCATATGCCCCGACACATAAGCATAAGCCTGTGCAGCACGCTGTAGCGATAGCACGCCACGTGGTGATAACCCATGATACTCTTGGCTTGCTCGAGTCTTTGCAACGAGTCTTTGTAGATAATCCAATACCACGTCCGCCACATAAACTTGTTTTACGCCTTGTTGTGCCAATAGCACAGCCTCAGTATCAAGCACCGTATCTAGATCCTTTAATAGCTCACGGCGATCTTGACCTTTTAGTAGTTCACGCTCTGCCATAGGTGATGGATAGCCCAATGACAGACACAGCAAGAACCTATCTAACTGTGATTCAGGTAACGGATAGACGCCAGCTTGTTGCAGTGGGTTTTGGGTTGCAATAACAAAGAACGGCTGCGGCAAAGAATAAGTTTGTCCATCTTGCGTCACTTGTCGCTCTTCCATTGCTTCAAGGAGTGCGCTTTGCGTCTTGGGGCTGGAGCGGTTGATTTCGTCAGCAAGTAGCAGTTGAGTAAAAATAGGACCGGGACGAAATTCAAAACGCAGTTTACTTTGGTCATAGATACTCATGCCTAAGATATCGGCAGGGAGCATGTCATTGGTGAACTGCACTCGGCTAAAACTCAGGCCTAACAGCTTAGCCAAACCTTGAGCCAGAGTTGTCTTACCCATACCAGGTAAATCTTGTAGCAATAAATGCCCACCTGCTAGTATGCCACTGAGTGCCAATTTAACTGCTTGCGGTTTGTCCAATACAATTTGGTTCAATTGCGCCATCAATTGTGCAATTTTCTGCTGATTGCGTTGCAAATCGGTGCCACTGGGAGCGGATTGACCAAGCGTTTTGGATATTTTTTGATATGTAGGTGATGGTGCTCTATCGTTAGGGGCATGGGTCATAGTAAATTATCGGCTCATTTTTTGGGTCATAACGATCAACCAGTAAGGTCAGTTCGCATCATCTACGACGATCGGCGCATCAGCGCGGAGGGTTGATAAATACGCTATAACATCCGCGCGCTCTTTAGCATCTGGCATAGGGTCTGATAGCATCTTTGAATCTGGCATGGCTTTTTGTGCATCCGCGATATAGGGATCGAGTGTTTTGGCGTCCCATACCCATCCTGACTTTGTGAGCCCTTCGCTATAAGTGTAATCTTTTAGCTCAGCAGCTGGTGCGCCGTATATATTCATTAATTGCGGGCCCTTTTTATTGAGACCAACGTTGAGCTGGTGGCATTGACTGCAAGCATCTTGATAAATTAACGAGCCATTATCTGCATCTCCATTGACATATAGTGGTAGTGTCACAGGGTCGCGATGATCAGGCGGGGTATGCTCACAAGCAGTGAGCAATAAAACAGCGGCAAAAAGACTGCTTATTTGATATTTACTAATAATAGACATTTTGGCAATCTTTGGTTGGTGAGCATTAGCGATAAAGATTTTGTAGCATCGCAATATGTTAACTGGCAATCTTTAGCGTTTTGCTAGGCTTTTCTAAATAGTATCCTTGCAGATAGCGCGCCCCCACACTCCATGCGACTGACATAGTCGCTGCATCTTCAATATACGGCATTAGCACATCAACATTTACCTCATTGATGCGCATGATAAGTGATTTAACCGTGTCTAAGTTATCTGCTGAATTGATATCTTGTACATAGTTACGCGCCAAACGCACGACGTTCGGCTGCACTAAATTGGCAATTTCGATAGATTTGGCAGAAGAACCAAAATTAGTAATGCCCATTTGACAGTTGACTTCGTTAAGGGCCGAAAACTGAGATTTTGCCACAGTTAAATGATCCGAGATGTCTTTTTCGTTAAATTGCAACGTTAAGACACCAGCGGCGCCGCCTACTGCCTTGATCAGTTGGCTTGCAACATTAGGCAGTTTCTTATCAATTAATGAGGCACTGGTTAGCTGCACCAATAGTCTGGCTTCAGGATGCTCTTTACGAACATCATTGATTTTTTTGCACGCATTAATGAGTACCCAGCGATCTATCTTTTCAAGTAGCTTGTGTTTTCTGGCCACAGCCATAAACTGATCAGGAGTCAATACCGTGTTATCGGCATCGGCCAATGGCAGACGTAGATACACTTCAAAAAAGTCACTACGATCTTGATTGATATCGTATATCGGTTGAAATGACAGCTCAAATCGACTGTTTGTAATAGCATTAATCAGAGACTCAGCAAGCGCCTGATCATCACTATTGGCATGCTCACTTGGATCATATAGATGATAAGTACCACCATGGTTAGAGGTTTCGACCATGATCTGGCTAATAGCATCCATAGCACGCTCTATTATTATAGCGGGCTCTGCGGTATTTTTTTCGATTTTGACGATTGCGATACTTACCGTGGTACTCGTCGTACGCTTATCTACCTCAATGAGCATCTCACTGATACGCGAACCGATGTTCTCAGCCAGCTCTTCGAGCTCTGAGGTAGTTTTGTTTTTGACAAGTATCATAAATGCGGTATCACTAAAGCGGCTGACATGTCCATCCGATACGAGTTCATCTAGTGCATAGGCAACCTGTTTGACAGTCGTATCTACTCCTTGCAGACCGAGGCTACTTCTTGTTTTTCCAATGTTATCGAGCTGTACATAGAGCAATGCTGCTGTCAGCACGCCTTGAGTTGCTTGCTGGTGCACTATCGCCATTTGCTCTTCAAAGCCGTGGCGATTATTCACACCTGTCAGGTTATCTTTACGCTCTGCTTCAGCCAAGCGTTTGGCAACCTCTGCGCTGTTGCTAGCATTTTGTTGTATGATAATCTGAGTAACGGGTTCGCCATCTAAAGTCGCAGATGCCAACTGTAATTTTGCCTCAAAAGTACTGCCATCCGTACGCACGCTTTCAAAGTTAAACTCGACTTCGTCACGGCTACCTTTATCGAACTGACGTAGAAATTGCTTGAAGTCCTTGACACTATCGCCACCTGAAATCAAATCAATCACAGGTACCCCTATGACATCATTCATTGACCGAAAGCCAAACAGTTGAAGATAGGGATCATTGGCAAAGATATGGATACCTTCATCGATATAGGCAACTGCACTTTTCGAGTTTTTAATCAGCACATTGGCACGTTGCTCTGCTTCTGATAGGACATGGCGTAGTTTCTTGAGCTCACGGCGACTACGCAAGCTGTCATGCTGTAAGCAGATAGCCATAACGATAGCCATCTCTTGATCAGCCTTGAGTGCTTTGACCATGGTTCCGCTCATCACCGCAGGCAACCCCTCATCATTACACGCGGTCGATATTGCCTCATCCTTCATCAAATAAATCATCGGCAAATCAATGCTCTGCTCTTGAATGATGCCAACCACATCCGTAAAGCTCATATCATAAGCACTAACGAATACCAGCACATCCCACGACTGGCGCAGTACTTTTAGTAGCTCTTCTTTATCATCCAAAAATCCTAAATTCACGCTGTCATAATAATCACTCAGTAGATGTACAAGACGCTCAGCATAGAGCTGATCATCGTTAATCACTAATAGATTTAAGGTGGACTGAATGCGCATAGGTGGCCTTTTAATCTTATGGTTGTATCTTTATCTCTTATTTTTGACACCTTATACTGTTTCCAAAAATTAATCTGGCTTAGAAAACATTATAGAGAGTAGGCTCAGTAAGTATTGTGATAGTAGCTGAGTTTTAGTTGGCGTAATATATTCTAGCGCCCGAGGCATCTTATAAATTAGAGTAACAATATCGCTCATTATAGACAATAATTTGATTGACTGCAGGTTAACTTATGACCTTGTTTGTTTAATATCATTATCAAAAAAAACATCAGCCTTTTTTCTTATACGGTGCAACCCCTCTTTCTTTCAATATAGTAGAACCTCAATAAAATTGATACAGCATAGGAAACGCGCTCGATTAAACGCTACTTTTCTTGCTTGCTGTGACTGCGTCTCCAGAGGCTGCGAAAAATAGCGTTTAATCTTGCTATACCATTTTTATAATGGTTTCACTATAAATACATAAATAGACATTATTTTGCTATTTCGTATTGACTAAACCCTTCAGTTATCATCAATCTACGACCCAAACGTAGATAGGTTTGTTTACTGCTGATACGCATGATGACTCTATCATCAGGCTGAAAGTAAGACGAAGGTACAATCAGCGAACTCATGGTTTGCAGCTGCTCATCCTTACCCAGAATCAGCGCTGGCACAAAACAATGCTTCTGTGGGTCCCTCCCTTCCAAGCGCAACCCGCATGCCACAATCTGATGACCAAGCAATTGCCATTCAACCTCTTTGTCTTTGGTATCAAAATGTCGCCAGCGCACCACCCCTATTGACCGATCAGGCTGCTCTGTCACATCAGGTTGACAGAGTAAGAACAAACTCATGATATGTAATGATGGCGGTGTGGTTGCAACAAGCTCGCCATCTATCATATCCATATCAAGAGCCTCCTCTTCAACATGCTCTTCATTCAAGACATCTACTGTTGGCACCAATCGCAGTGTACGAAATAATGACAAACTGTCATGGCTGTCAAACACCTCTATGTCTAATACGCTATTACTGTTTTGCTCTGCATTAACCGTGTCATAACGAGGGCGCTCATCTATGGATAACTCATCTATTGCTATCAAGCTAGCAAAGCTGCTTGAGTCACCAACATGGTGATGGATACTGTTAAAACCAGCGATTAAACTCGCACGGTGTTTGAGACTATATTTAGTAGGCAGCGTGAGCTGTGGTTGTAGATAACGATAACTGACTGTCATTGATATTGTATTCAACAGACCGTGTCCTATCCCCACATTACTGCTCTCAGTGGATAGCTGCCTACGTGAATTAAAATACTGCACCATAGGAGTCAGCTCTAAAAACAAACAGTCATAGCGATCTTCATAGGGATTTATCTCAGAGTTGGGCGTTAGATACGTTGGTGGTTTATCACTCTGTAAATCTACGAACACGCGTGTTTCCGTCGTTGGTTCTATTGTCGCAACAATATAATAAGACCATTCAGGCAATAAACGTTGTACCAATAGAACATTAGGACGACGCATGGCACATACATTCAATAAACTATGCAAACATATTTGGCAATAAAGCTGATGAATACTATTTGTGTAGGGTGTCACTGTTTCTCGATTCAACTCGAGATGAGACACACGCTGTTGATAAGCGAGGTGGTACAACTGATTAATTCTGAACCAGAGATAATCTGATGGCTTGCGATAGCAAAGTGCCTCTTCACACAATAGCTTGTGGTACCTCAGTAACGACTGATAAATGGCAACCGTAAGCGTATTGGCGCGCTTTTTATTGGTATTAAAATAGCGTGGAAAACCTTTCTTTAAAATATTTTTTGGCGGACTGTTTGATATTAATTCTTGACGACGTACAACCTTGTCATAAGCCAAAATAATTAAATAATGCAAGGATTTTACTTGAGCCACATAACCCAACTGCACCTCACTCAGCGCGCCTGTTTCATAAATATACTGCTGTCGTAACGTGGCAATCAACCGATCTGAAGCATCGCTCACAGCCGTCATCAGTTTAAGGCATTGAAGCTCATCTATATTGGCCTCGCATAATACGGAGAGAACTTTTTCTAAGTGCTCAGCTTGCTGCTCTTGGGTTTGTGAAGATAGCGTTGTCAATAGTTTGAGCAAATGATGCTCTTGGCCGCTCACTGATTGGTTTGGCGTTGTTAGTGGCTCTTTGGAAGAAAGGGCTTCTTGAAACTTAGATAAAGTTATCATCAGTATTCCTACTCACTGTTGGTCACTCTGAGTAAGTTGACAAGAGGCAAGTATGCAACCACACAAAGTAGAGCAATATCAGGTAAAAAGCATGCAAACTGTGTATTGTTTTAAAGAGACTATGGGTATGAACGATAGACGTTTTATTGTTAGACAATATATTTTAGGCGTTCTATCAATATAATGTCTGATACCGTGACCCCCTTCTTATAAAAAATCAGTCACTGACCAATTTTTATCAACAATCGTCTCTTTTTAACAGGTTTTTTCTGCACCCCTATATTGCCTGCATTAAATATGTTTGTAAATATCAATCGGCACCTTAAATGGCCTATTCGGCAGTTCTCTGACCAACTTGGGTACCAAATATCCCGGTAATGCTGCCAATAACGACCAGTAAAGCTCAATTGACGACCGCTCGTCATTATCAAAGTGTGCGGCACCAGCCACCTTATCTAAAACATATAGATAATACGGTAGTACGCCACAAGCAAACAAACGCTGGCTTAATTCTGTCTGAGCATCGATATTATCGTTAACATCTTTTAATAGTACTGCTTGATTTAGCATCGTCACGCCAGCTGCGCGAGCACGTTGAAGGTACTCTGCTGTCAGATCATCAATCTCGTTGGCATGATTACAATGAATGACCATCACGATACGGCAACGACTTTGAGACAGTCTGTCTAATAGTGCGTCATCCAATCGGGCTGGAATAACCAGCGGTAGACGAGTATGCAGTCGAATTGTCGTCAGCTGCGGAATAGATTCCAAAGTATCTAACCATGCAAACAGACGTCTATTGGTCACATTTAAAGGATCACCCCCGCTCAAAATCACTTCATTGATTTCAGGATGCGCGCTGATATAGTTGATGATATTTTCTTTTGCATCAGCAGTTGGCATATTGGCGCTATAGTCGAAATGCTGACGGAAACAGTAGCGACAATGAATCGCGCACGCCCCAGTAATCGTCAGTAATACTCTTGATTGGTACTTGTGCAGCATTCCTTTGACAGGGTTTTGGCTGTTTTCGCTTAAAGGATCTGCTACATAGCCTGTGACGTTGATTTGCTCTTGTTGGTCTGGCAGTATTTGTCTTAATAGCGGATCATCACGGTCGCCCACAGTCATTTTTGCCACAAAGCCGCGCGGCACACGCAGCTCAAAATGCTTCGGCACATAGACCTCTGCACGTAGTGAGTCGAGTTTTAGGAGACTGAGCAACTCGTCAACAGAGGTAATGGCTTCCGATAATTGCGTTTGCCAGTTTTTTTGTGTGATTAAATGGTTTATCATGACAGCCTACTACCTGTGCCCAAAATCGGATATTATACGCCCTTAGTGTCTACCCTATCAAAGTATATCGCTAATACGTAAGCACTTGGCTTGGCAGCAACTTTTGGTACAGTCAGCCTCATATCTATCTACTACCATATCTACAACCCCTAGGAGTCTCTTGTGGCAAGTTTTTCTACTAATGAATTTAAAGCTGGTCTAAAAGTCATGCTGGATGGCAACCCTTGTGCCATTCTTGAAAACGAATTTGTCAAACCCGGTAAAGGTCAAGCCTTTAACCGCGTTAAGCTGCGTAATCTTCGTAGTGGTAAAGTACTGGAGCAAACATTCAAATCAGGCGACAGCTTAGAAGCGGCTGATGTGATGGATACGGAAATGAACTATCTATACAATGATGGTGAGTTTTGGCACTTTATGCACCCTGAAAGCTTTGAGCAAATTCAAGCTGACAAAAACGCGATGGGCGACGCGATACAGTGGTTAAAAGAGAACAGCAATGCTCTATGCACCATTACTTTGTTCAATGGCACACCTTTATCAGTAACGCCGCCTAACTTTGTTGAATTACAAATCACAGAAACCGATCCTGGTGTACGCGGTGACACCTCAGGTGGCGGCGGCAAGCCGGCTAAGCTAGAAACTGGTGCCGTGGTACGTGTACCGCTATTTGTACAGCAAGGTGAAATCGTCCGTGTTGATACGCGTACGGGTGACTACCAAACTCGTGTAAACTAATAGCGCAATAAGCATGATTGATCGCTGAGATTGTTGTGTTGATCACTAATAAAAAAGCTTAACCGCTATATAAACGGTTAAGCTTTTTTGTGTTTACAGCGGCTGTATTCATTGTCGCATAGTCGCCTTTAACGTTTGGTAGCGCCTAGTATTTAGTTAGTCGCGCCTAATATTTAATAGTCATTGTCATGGCAATTATCATGATAACGACCTGTGACTTACTCCTCTTCTGATAGCTGCTTTTGTATCAACCAATATTGTACTAAAGCATTTAGCTGCTCCTTTTTAAAAGGTTTGGTGCAATAATCTTGCATACCCACTTTTAAGTACTTTTCGCGCTCTCCATCCATGGCATTGGCAGTCAAAGCGATAATAGGTGGTAGGTCTTGAGGGTCATAAAGCTCATGCAGCTTAATAGTGGCCTGTACACCATCCAAAATCGGCATGTGATGATCCATCAAGATGACATCATAACGTTTGGGAAACAAGGCAAAAGCTTCAATCGCTTGTTGACCATCAGTCACATGAGTGACGGTATGACCGCTATTGGTCAATGCCTTTCTGGCAATAATGGCATTGACGGTATCATCTTCTACCAATAAGATATGACCTGCACGCTCGTGGCTAGGCTCTGCCATTGTGAGATCATGAGAGTCTTGCCATGTTTCGTATTTCTCTTCATCAATAGTCGGTAGCGGCAATAACACTCGAAATGTAGTACCAACGCCTACGGTACTATCGACACAAATATACCCACCCATCAGATCGACAAGAGATTTGCAGACGGAGAGCCCAAGACCTGTACCACCATAAAGGCGATGCGTGAATTTATTGGCTTGATCATAAGCATCAAATATTGCCTCTAATGACTCAGCTTTTATACCGACACCTGTATCTGTGACCTCAATACATAAGGTCATATTTTTATCCGCCTTACGTTCTAACGTCTCCTGCCTCATGCTATTTTTGTCAATATTTTCGCGATAGCAATTATTCATATGCTTGACATCAATACTCACTCTCCCGCCTTCACGGGTAAACTTAATCGCGTTATTCACAAGATTTGCGATGATTTGTTTGAGGCGTACTGGATCCCCTTTCACATAAGGTGATAATGACTCGGTATAATGATAATCTAGCGTCAAACCTCGTTGACGTGCCTTAATAGAAAATAGGCTGACCACTTCATTACATAATGTAGATAAATTGAGTGGGATAGAATCGATAGTCATTTTTCCAGACTCAACTTTCGATAAGTCCAAAATCCCATTAATAATCACCATCAAATGCTCATTAGAGACTTTGATGTTATCTACATACTCTCGCTGTTCAGCGCTAAGCTCGGTGTCACCTAGCATCTCTACCATACCAATGATACCGTTCATTGGTGTTCGTATTTCGTGACTCATATTGGCCAAAAAGTTAGATTTCATCTCATTGGCGTGTTTGGCATCACGTTCTTTATCCTGTAGCTTCAACGCATCTGCTGCCATCATCGCAAACTGCGCCAATACCTCTTTTTGTTGGTCACTAAAGCTATGGTTGGGCTTGGTATCCATCAGGCATAATGAACCTAACCGGTAACTTTTATTGCCCTCATGCAAAATGATCGGTGCACCCGCATAAAACCGCAAATGAGACAAGCCAGTAACTAATGGGTTCTGACGAAAGCGACTGTCCTCCAATGCATCTGGCACCACAAAGACTTCGTTAGATAAAACCGTATAATTACAAAAGGCTACTTCACGTGTTGTGGTACGTACACTCTCAGTCTCACTGTTGAATTTGCAGGCTGTTTTTAAATATTGCGTTTCCTCATCCATAAAAGTGATCGTTACCACCGGCACATCAAAAAACAGCTTTACGAGTGCAACGAGTCGATCAAATGCAGGCTCCTCATCTTCATTGAGTACCTGATATTTTTTCAACTTGTTGATACGCTCTACTTCATCTACCGCTACTGGGTAGCTGCTTTTAGGTGAGTTAGATATAGACAAGATCGACTCCATTAAATAATATCAGACGCTCGATTGGTGACTCGTCTGCTTTATCAATAATTGTAACGCTTCATTGACCATAATCATTGCGACCACCGATGTGACGACCACTGCCGACCCATAACCACCACATTGTAATCCGCCTGCTTGGCAGCTCTTATCCACATGTGGTGGCTCGGTAGAATAAACACATTTGATACCGAACTTCTCTTTTAGCGCGCTATTGATGCCTTTTTCGTGGCGCAGCTTGTTACGCAATTTGGCAAGCAATGGATCTTGATAGCTATCACGCAAGTCGCTCACTCTTATTTGACTTGGATCTATCTTACCACCTGCACCACCTGCACAGACCAGCTTTAATTTATTAAAACGGCAATGTAGGGCAATCGCCAGCTTGGCATTCATATCATCCACGCAATCTAAAATTACAGTAGGCCTACCTTGATCGGCAGCTGCTTTCGCTTCGTGGCGACTCGGCAGTAGCGCTGCGACGTTTTCGACGGTCAAGAAATCATCAACGAGATTTAAGGTGACTTGAGGGTTGATCTCCTTAATACGTGCCGCCATTGCCTCAATTTTGCTTTGACCAAACGTACTGTCTAACGCCGGTAGCTGCCGATTGACATTAGAGGCCACCAAAACGTCCAAATCAATCAAGGTAATCATACCGACTGCCGTACGTGCCAGCGCTTCTGCCGCCCAAGAACCAACACCGCCTACCCCAATGATATAAACATGCGACGCTGCAAACGTATTGACAGCTGATGTGCCATAAAGCGTACGCGTACCTTGGAAGCGGCGGTCATACTGCTCATTTTTTTCATCTACGCTAGCTTGTACATTATCATATTCGGTAGTGACTGGCTCTACGACTGGGTGCTCAATTTGTCTGGTTTCATTCATAGCTTTTTAAATACTCTTTTTAAATATTTTGACTGTGCTTACTTCATCTTTTAAGTATAAGTTTAATAATTATGTTGGGTAGGCCCAGTTTACTTTTAGAGCATCGCAGCTATTTTGCCATAACTGCTTAGCAAGTTTATCCTGTGAGACACCCAATAATTCACTTAAACTCGACAATACCCAAGGCAAATTAGCAGGAATATTCCTATCATGTGCGTGGGCTGCCTCCCATTCATTGTCTAGGCTTTGTCCAACGGCTGAATGCTGACTATTTGAATTTTGACACATAATCGGCGTCATATCCGGACAGTCTGTCTCAATCACCAAGCACTCAATACCATATGTATCCACAGCGGCCTGAATAGCACGGCGCAGTTTTTTGGCGTTCGGATTGGTCACCTGACCTGTAACACCCAGCTTAAACCCTAGTTTCACAAATGCCTTGGCTTCTTGTTCACCACCACTAAAACTATGCGCAATACCGCCCAATGTATGAGCATCGTATTCATGCGCTTTTAATATAGCAAGCGCTTCGGCATGCGCCTTACGAATATGAAGCATCACTGGCAACTGATAGGTCACAGCGATATCTAGCTGCGCCTTAAAGAACCGCTTTTGTTTATCAAAAACATCAGGCTCTTTCATTGCGTCAGTAAAGGTATCCAAGCCAATTTCACCAATGGCTAATGGTCGACAGGCAGCAACCATTTGTGCCAATTCTGTCAAATGAGCATCAGTATGCTGCTCGATATAAAAAGGATGTAAGCCTAGCGCAATATGGGTACAGAAATCAGACTCGTTATGCTCGCCAGTGTCTATGCCAAAACGCTTTGATAACTTATCGATCAACTGCTTAGTGTCATACATACGCTCAAAATGCTGATAAAGATAACCAACCAGCACAAGATGACGTATACCTTGATGGTAAGCTTTTTGCACCTGTTGCTCTCGATCATTATCAAATACTGGCGCATCAAAATGTGTATGGGTATCAATGAGCGGATAACAATTGCTCAAGGCTTGATTTACCCTATTTGATGACTCAGGACCAGACATAAATACACTCCAAAAACAACGTGTTTAGCAAAATACCTTATCAACCATCATATTATACACATGGTTGTAGTAACAGCCTATTCAAGCGATGCCGCGTTCACTATAAAGCGCTATGCGCCCCTACTGGGTATCCTTATCCCCGTGATGAGCATTCTTATTTTTTAAATTTGCGATATTAGTGTCAGTCACCTTATCGGATTTTCGACTACTACGCCGAGGAATAATCAATAAGGCGGTGGCCACAGCACCCAAGACCAGCCAACTTTTACCCCTTTTATGATTTGCCATGATTGTCTCTACCTATTGATACAGCACCAATTTTATGGATATAAATGTGCATACCTATTTTTATCTCACTAAAGTTTAGTATACGTAAAATACGACGGTCGCTCTGTTTAGCTGTGTTACGAATACGCAAGCCAATGTATGATGTAATTTTTGTTTATTACATCGTACATTGGCTTGTGCTGATTTAATATATCAGTTGTTTAAAGTGGTGGTTAATAGCTGCTTTAACGATTGAGAGGATATGTCGTTATACCATCGTTGGGACTATCTACCTTAGTGAAACCTTGAGGGGTTGACCGCGGGGTTTGATCGCGCTTAGGAATAAGGGGGTTGAGCGGCATCAATTCATAGTCTGCATCGACATTACCATCCCAGCCCTGTGTTCCGCTCAACGGGAGCTGTTTGATCGTACCATTTTTATCGATGACCAATTGCAGTACACGCATCTGGTTAAATTTACGCTCGGTCACACTGGCAACCGCGCCACCATCACGTAAGATGGTTGGTTGTAAAAATATAATCAAGTTACTCTTTTGAGTACTGTCATTGTCAGAGCGGAACAACCTGCCAATCACTGGTACATTTCCTAAGCCCGGAACTTTTTGCTGGCGTGTGGTGCTATTGTCACGCATCAAACCACCTAGGGCGATGGTCTGCTGATCATCGGCTAAAATCGTTGTATTAATGAGACTTTTATTGGTAGTCAAACCACTAGCATTGCCAGTAGTACCTGGTACGACGGAAGATACTTCTTGTGAGACCTCCAAACGTACGGTGCCATTATCACCAATATGAGGGATAACGTTAAGATTGATACCAATATCTTGACGATCAATGGTCTGAAAAGGGTTGTTTGAGTTGTTACCACTGGTAGTATAAGAACCTGTGACAAAAGGTACGTTTTGACCAACCAAGATACTGGCCTTTTCATTATCCAATGTCAAAATAGACGGCATGGACAATAGATTGGCACTGGTAGAAGAGTCGAGTGCCTGCAAAATGGCACCATAAAATTCCGTATTACCCTGACTGTCTTTTCGGCTATCGCCAATCCCAACCAAAGCACCAACGATAGAGCTGGCAGCGGAGCTAATACCTGCGGCGCCCGCAGCAGCACTACCACCCAATGCGGCAGCGGCCAAGGTGGTCGCACTAGCACCGACATTATTGAAGTTGACGACACCATAGCCACTATTGGCATTACCAAGCGCCCACTGAACGCCTAGCTGGGTTGCATCATCACCTGAAACTTCGACGATAGCAGCTTGAATCAAGACTTGTGCGCGGCGACTGTCCAATTGATTGACCGCATCTTCAATCTCAAACATCAGCTCAGGGGCAGCATTGACGATAACGGCATTTTGTGTCTCGTCAGCGATGATACTAAAGGGTTTTCCACCAACGCCTGTACCGCTTCCACTTGTATTGCTAGTAGGCACAACTGATGTACTACTGCTACTGCCAATACTCTCACTCGCCGCACTGTTAATGGTTGCCCCTGTACTGCTTGCATCATTTAAAGAAGCGGACTCTAACGTTGAGGTGGCTCCAGCGCTATTAATCGATTGATTGGCCAAAAGGCCTCGTAGCATATCAGCAATATGACTGGCGCTGGCATACTTTAGGCGAAAGACACGTAAACCGCTCAGTCTTCTTGTCGGTGTGGTATCTAGTTGATTAACCATCTCCTGAACTTTGGCAATCATCTCAGGGCTGCCTTTGACCAGCAATCGATCACTTGATGAATCAGCGATCACTTTGAGTTGATTATTACCACCTTGTGCTTGTCCGCTACCAGCGCTTGCCACCAAGGCACTGATTAGCTCCATCATACGTTCGGCATCGACGTGGCGTAGTGGTATCACTTGCAGACTATCATTAATATTGCTATCCAAGTCACGGATAAGGGCCGTGAGTTGGTTCAGGCTATCCGCGCGATCTGATAGCACCAGCGCGTTCACACCAGGCACAGCGGCGGCATGTGCAGACTGCGGCATTAAAGGTCTTATAACGCCCAATACTTCTGCTGCTTGAGTATTCGTCAAATAAATCACTCGGGTTGCAAGCGACTCACCGACACTATTGCCGCGCAAATCAACGGCGACACCAGACTGCTTGGCGACATTATCTGGCACCAGTTTGATTGTCGTACCTGCCTCTATCGCTGCAATCCCATTGACCTGCATGACACTTAAGAACAGCTGATAAATCTCATCACGCGATAAGGCTTTGTTTGAGATGACCGTCACATTGCCATTGATACGAGGATCAAGGACAAAGTTTTGATCAGTGATGGTTGCCACCTCATTAATAAAAGCTTTGATATCGGCATCTTGTAGGTTTACCTTCCAGCTCTCAGCACTCGCTAGGCCCATGCTAGCAGCCCATAAGGGTACCGCTAGGCAAAGAGGACGACACAGGCGCATCAAACGCGGCAGGATACGGTGTAACGGTGTGGCTGAAAATTGATGAAAACTTACCATATTGATAATTACCTACAGTGATATTGCGTCATATGTACTGAGTGTTTAACGAGCACTCTTTGCTAAAAGTCCGTCTTATTAGAACTGCTGGCGGATAGTAATAACTTGCTCACCACGTTGAACCTCGATTTGTGCTTCGCCTGCTTGCTGTACTTGCTGCAATACGCTTGCATCCTGAGCAGGATTATTGCCCACGTTTTGTCCGTTTACTGTCAACACTTTGTCGCCTGGCTCCAGTCCGAGTCGATTGCGCAACTTCGATGGCATCGCTGCGGTGACTTGATAGCTTTCACCTGAGGCCATCACCCCCATTCTACTCAAATAACTGGCAGGATTTTCTTGCAGCGCGGTGACCGCCTCTTCAATCGCCGTTTGCGGACTGCTTTCACCATTCGTCTCTGTCGGTTCAGGCGGCGTATCTTGTAGTGTCTGAGGCGCAGTCGGTAACATACTATTGTCTGGCAGACGCTGATTACTGACGCCGCCTGCCAGCATATCACTTTGATCTAGCGACATAGCATCTGGCATGCTAATCACTGTTTCTTTATCATTGGCATCCGCGATAATAACCGAATTCCAGTCAACAGCGACAAGAATATAGTCGCTGTCTTTTAGTCCATCACCAATTCGGTAATTTTTCACCTCACCATTAATGTTAAGCAACGCTGAAGACATGCTCTCCGGTATAGCGAGTAGTACGCCTTTAAGCTCAACATTGGGTGGTGGCTGGACTGCCGCTGCAATAGGGTCAGGGTCCGCAAATATCGCAAACAAACCACTATAGTCATTGGCAGACTTTGTATTGTTTTGCAAAGGGGCTAGCGGCAATGCTGGTGCTAAGGGCGCTGCTAATAGTAACCACAAAAGACGCGCCGCTGTCCAACATAGCCAAGCAATTGCCAGTAGCAACAACCACCCTGAAAAACGATTGAGAGTATTTACGACAGGCTTTAAGCTGGCAGCAATATTTGACATTTAGGGCGCCCCCAGACCAGCTAGCAGCGGCTGGCGCAAACTAACGACTGGTGTATCCTGCGGTGCTTGCCCTTTATATTCAGGCATGTTTTCTAGTAAGCGCTGAGTCAGACTGACATCTAGCATGTTATCCCCGTCTATATACAGATCGCCTAAGCGCTTATCTTGATTATTCAATAGATTGATATGCAGCAGATTTTTATTGTTCTTTTGCTCAGCACTCAGCTCAGCTCGCAATGCAGGCATAGTGATATAAAAAACCTTACCACCACTCGGATAACCGACTTCACCGCCAACCCAGGTCAACTGACCATCAGCTTCACTAAATCCCGCCGCATTTTTAGCAGACTCATTCTCAGCGGATTCCGATGATGCATTGTCGCTAGACTGACGCTTTAACGAAACGCCATTGACTTGAATGGGTGTGTTAGGCAGTTGCCAATCAACCACACTTGCCAAAGTCTCAGGAGCAATCTTTCCGCTCATATCATCAACTTGCCATGAGTTTAAACCCAGCTTTACCTGTCCGTTCAACCTCGTTTGCTCTGAGTTGATAGTCACATCGGCACCAAGCTTGCCTGTGAGCAGTTGCCATGGCTGCCATGACCATTTGGCCATCCCTGTGAGCGGTGTCGATGATAGAGGAATTTGCCAAATGGCAGAGCCCTGCCATACATTGCCAGACACATGCTGCACATAAGGCGTATTGGGTGCATACTTTTGGATTAGCCATGCCGCTGGCATTTGCAATAGGGCAAATAAGGCAAACAATACAAATCCGATCAGCCACCAAAGCTTGCGGGGACGCTTATGAGACAACTCAGATACTTGGGCCACGGTTGCACAACTCTTATATAAGACAAAAACGTCATTATCATAACAAACAATGACCTATAGATGACAGAAAAAAAGCCAGTATCTTTTTACCAAAATATTGGCAATAAAGATACTGGCTTTTTTATTTTGCAAAGCCTCAGTGCTTATGACTAAATGATTGTAAATAAACCATTATCCATAAGACTGATAAGCTCCGTCCCGTACTGTGTTACGACTCGAAACTATCTAATTGGATAGCCTAATTAGATAGCAAAATCTTCAAGGCCACGACCTGCTGCTAGTGCTTCAACCAACCACGTTGGTTTACGTCCACGACCAGTCCAAGTTTCTTCCTTGTTATCAGTATTGCGATACTTAATACTGCGTTTTTTCTCTAGTTTTTCACCAGCTTTTAAGATCTCTTCAATCGTAGCGTTGCTGTCTTCTGCAATTTGCTCAAACTGAATATAAGCATCATACAAACGCTGATGCTGTTTTTTGGCAATAAGCTGCTGGGCATTTTCGCTGATGGCACGTAGTTCATCTACGTTTAAGTTATCTAAATCAATTGCGTTATTTTTACTCATAGTAAGTCCAACTGTCGGATAAAAAATATCACCTCAATAGAGACATTGTGCCTATTGGGATACCTGAATGATGACTCATTCATTATTCAAAAATTAATAGTTTTTAAGGGTTAATTTGATTTTTGATTAATCAAAGATTATTCATAATTATTTTAATAAACATGAATAATAAAAATATTGCTGGCAAACACAAGCATTCATTATACCTTATATAGCAAATGGCTATCGACAATAATTACTTATCGAAACTTAGCTCAACAAATTTCTATTTTCTATAGTGTTTCTTAAATGCGGTATTCCCTGAATATTAGTACTTTTTCATTTTTTAATAAAATAATATTCATTAATACACTATATTAATAAATCTGATTTATTAGCATCTGATAACTAGGCGCTGTAGCAAAAGCATATGAGCTTGCGAACGAATGCTTGTCTAAACCCTAACGACTTTTATTTAGCCTTTTTGTGCATTCAGCTCATTCATCAACCCATGAGCAGATTCAGCATTTAGCAGGTAAGGGTTAAAACCAATAGTCGTAGAGTACTTTAAATAGATTGCGGCGTTCTCTTCGGTCGGAGACGCATAGTTCATTGACCATTTCGCCCACTCCCTATGCTTTAGCTCACGTGTGTCAATAATCTGTAGGTCGTGATGACGCTCATCGGAAATGAGACTGTATAGCAATCGATTAATTTGCGCTCTTGGGCCTTCTATCGTCTGCAAAAAATAATCTTTATTGAACGTTAGCATCCCAGTGATACTATTAGCAGCGTTATTTATCTGTGCTTGCTGTAATATTTCATTGAAATCGGTCGCTGATACATTTGGGTTTGCGCGGCTGGCATAGGTCATGCTCACTAAGATATGGGCATCTGCGTGTGTTGATGTCATGTTTGTTCTCTTATACAAATATTATGAAAGCGGATCGCATTTATAGACATTACTCAATTAACCAAGGGCATACCACGGTTTTTTCTTTTGAGAGGCACGCTGCTCTTCTTGCTCTTGAAGCTCTGATAAGGTGTCAATCAACATCATAATCTGATTGGTGCTCATCAAATAAGGATTGAATTCGTTACCTGTCGAAAACTTCAGTGCAAGCCCCTTGTTCTCATCGCTTGGAATCAAATACTTCATTGACCATTTGTTCCAATGACGCTGCTCAACCTCACAGCATTCTATGACTTGCAGGGAATGATGACGCTCATCTTGCACAAGCTTTCTAAGCAAGCCATTGATAACCGGCCTAGCCCCTTCGATACTTTGTAAAAAGTAGTTATGGTTAAACACCAACGCACCAGTGATACCATTGCGCTCGTTATTTTGCTGAGCTTGCTCAAGGATACGAGTTACCTCACCGTTGAGGTTATCGTTGTTATAACGACTGATATAAGTCAGACGCAAAATGATATGCTCACCCTGCCGCATTTTTAGACTATTTGACTCTGAGAGATCGACTGACTCCATAATTTTTTCCAATTAATTTGCTAGATTTATAAAAAAGGCGGTGCAGGTATTGCTAATCACTCATCAATGGCCGTACTAACGTGACTGTTGAATTTTTTTGATAAATTTGCTCATACCACGTGCTAGATTCGCGTTACTGCTCTTTTGTACTTCTTGTGCCAACAGTAATAATTGCGCGCTGTCCTCACACTGCTCTAGACTCAGTAAATAGCCCCAAGCTTCTGCAGGTAGTGCATTTTTTTCAATGTAGGTCGCCAAGTCAGATTTAAGGGTTCCATAGTTGGCACCAGCAACTTTTGCCTTAAACATAATACCGATAGACTTTTTGCCAGTCTCTGCAATTTTGCTTGGCGGTTTGCTATTAAAAGTACGATCGAACTCTATCTCAGTACTGATATCAAATGAGTTGTCTGTAGATTGAGGTTGCTTAGCGACTGGTACTTGAGGAACAGTAGGTGCTTCGTTTACAGTAGATACCTGAGGCGCTGTTTGGATTTGCGAACTAGCGTTAGCAGCACCAATCAGTTCAATACACTCAAGCTCTAAAAGTAATTCAAATAAAGGCCCAACACCGCCAAAATCAGCAAACATTTTGCTATTATCAAGCGTATCAAGGTAGTTTTGATACGTGCGCTTGCCATCAATCATAATCAGCAATGTTCTCGCTTCTCGCGGCAATATACCGAGACTTTGAGATTTTATTTCTGCTCTACCTAAATCGCTTTTGCGAAACACGTCACCGTAGTTCATGCTTTATACTCAGTATTGACAGCAAGATAGGCATCTTACCGATAAGACGCCGACCCAGTTAATTTTTGTTCTTTTCAGCCATGAATGGCCAAACTCTGATAGATTTGAATTTATTGTTAACTGATGCTTTACATGCAACCTTGGCGCTTAAAATCAGCTATACTATTTAATTAAATAGAGTATATCAATGTCATTAATAGACTGTTAGCACTAATTGAATTGGATAGCACAAACGGTTTATATAAGGTATGGAAGGTAGTTTTTATAAATTTCAATATAAAAATTGAAAATAAAAATAATGGCAACAACGCTTTTAAAAAATAACGGTTATAGTCAATCCTAAATAAAACAGATACATTATATATCAAGGTGGAACTGGTCTAAATTTTCCTCGCGTGCTGTGCCTACGCAGACAGAGGCTGCGAAAAATTTATCCCAGTCCCACTGTATCGTTTTTATACTGAATTCACTATATATACAACAGTGAATAACCACACTTCCTTGATAAACCACTCAATAGTAATCGCATATATTTCCAGCCTTTAATAGCAGAATGAAAAATAAACATAAGTTTTGTTTTTTATTAGCAAAATAACAATAAGCAAGTCTATTATTTGATACTTAATCTCTGATATCGCGTGAATATAAACATATAGGTAATTTTCTAATAATTTATTCATAAAAACTAAAAAACCCCGCTATTAACGGGATTTTTAATTCAAAGATACTTGTTCAAATCTTTATCTTTTAAACAAAAAAAGAGCCTATAAATATAGGCTCTAATGACTTTTCTCTACACTATCAGGTTATTGTATTCCTAAAACGGGATATCATCGTCTACAGGGCCATCTGACATTGCCGTAGGCTTAGATTGCGCGGGTTGATTAAACTGATTTTGCGGCGCAGGTGCATTTTGGTTATTAAAGCTGTTCTGACCGCCACTCGGTTGGTTATTGTAGCCGCCTCGCTGTGCTGGCTGGCCACCTGCTTGCTGACCGAAATTATTTTGGTTGCTTTGACCGCCTTGGTTGCCGTAACTGTTTGAGTTCTGGCCACCTTGATTGTTACTAAAGCCTCCATTATCGCTTTGGCCACCACTCATACCATCAAGCATCTGCATTTGCTCAGCTCGAATCTCCGTAATATAACGATCTTGACCGTTCTGGTCTTGGTACTTACGCGTACGCAAGCTACCTTCAATATAGACCTTGCTGCCTTTACGCAGATACTGTGCAGCGATTTCACCCAAACGATTAAACAGTGAGATACGATGCCACTCTGTCGCTTCTCTTTTTTCACCGCTTTGTTTATCCGTCCACTGCTCAGATGTCGCAACCGAGATATTAGTCACGCTACCGCCATTATTGAACTGGCGTGCCTCAGGATCTGCTCCAAGGTTACCGATGATGATAACTTTATTAACTCCGCGCATGATACCGTCCTTTTACTTATGAATAATTATTCGATAGAAAAAATGATTCCTATCAATGATATGATTTTACTTTAACCAATTTTTGTTTAAATATCTAGTGGGCTTTGTGCCAGATGCGACAGTGCTTGTCGCGAATCATCCGTCAGTTGGGTCTTGTCTAATTTTAAATAAGCGACTTGCTCCTTTGCCATAACGACCAGTTCATCCACGCCATCGACTGCTAGCATCTGCCGAGACCAATCTTGGATATTGATGTTTTTAGGAATGGTTACTGTCGTGCTCGACAGATAAGGTGGCTGGGCAATGGGTGTAATCAGCAGCAATGCGATGCCCATGACAAGTGACAACAGCCCCCATGCCAGCAAGTTAGACTGATTCAATAGCAGCCCGCCCATCGCGCCACCAACGAACGCACCTAAAAACTGGCTCGATGAATTAAGCCCCATCGCGGTTGCTTTATTGGCGACTGGTGCACGCTTAGATATCCAAGATGGAATCGTCGCCTCAAGCAAATTAAAACCCATAAAGTACAGTAGCAATCCAAAAATAATACCAACACCAACCTGACTACCAAAAGCAAGAAATGCCAAGGCTGCAGTCATTAAGGCGATAGCAGCTAGAAAGACTTGGCGCATTTTACGCTTCTTTTCAGCGATGATAATAAAGGGAATGGCGACGGCAAAGCCGACAAACAATAGCGGCAAGTAGACCAAGCCTTGCTGACGTACCGATAGACCCATCACCTCTGTGAGCTGATGCGGCAAGATTACAAATATCGCTGTCATGGTCAAATGCAGCGCAAAAATTCCAAAGTGCAAACGGTTTAAGTCGCCGATTTTGAGCACAGTAGCGAGTTGCTCACCGATCGATTTGTTATCCAGATTGTGCTTGAGCACGCGCATTGGCGTGGGTACGACAAAAAGTAGCAGCATCGCTAAAATAGCAAATGCTGCCGTCAGCCAAAACAATCCTGAGATACCAAGCGAGCCTACTAATAACGGCCCAAAGGCAAAGGCCAACATAATAGAGGTGGCAATGGTCAAGCCCATCGTCGCCATTGCCTTGGTGCGCATCTCCTCGCGGGTGACGTCGGCAAGCAATGCCATGAGCACCGCAGAAACCGCACCGCTTCCTGCCAGCGCGCGCCCGATGATGACCTGATAAATATCCGTCGCATTTGCTGCAATCATGCCGCCGACTGCAAACAGTATCAATCCCAAAAATATAATCGGTTTACGTGGGAATTTATCAGCGGCAAGGCTCATCGGTATCTGAAAGATCGCTTGTCCTAGTCCATAAATACCAACTGCCAGACCAATCAAAAACGGCGTCGCGTGTGCATAATTGTCACCATAAACAGAAAACACCGGCACAATCATAAACAAGCCAATCATACGCAAGGCAAAGATGCCACCGACTCCGAGGATTGCCCGTTTCTCTACGCTATTCATACTTGCCTCACTGATTGATCATTGCTGTTTTTTCACTGCTGGTACTTGTACTGCACCATGATTTATCACTACTGGTTTATCAAGACACTGGCCTATAAATCAAGCCCTCTAGTATAAGACATTCGCCGTTTGGTTGCCGAGACTTTTGTCTTACTGACGCCCCCGCCTATAGCGCATCAACCCAAGCCATTCATACTACGCAATTATTTTGTTACCAACTGCGTCAGATGCGCAATCACACCTTGAATAATGCGGTCGCCATAACAATAAAGTAAGGCATTATAAACATTATTATTCATTAGCTCGAACGACAGTTCAAACGACAAACTCCTCTGTAAAATGACATTTTTGGTCAAAACCATAACAAACGATGCCTGTTACTTAACAGGGGTTTGATTTAGATTTGCTTAGTCGAACAGAAATCAATCGCATCAAAGACTGCAAAATAAGAAAACAGTAAATTGGCATGTATAGCCCTTACTTCACGAACGTATGAACACTTTATAAAAGCACTATTTATAACCATATTTTTTATAACAGAGCTATTTATAACGACATTATAAATTTAGAAATCATTCGCGTTTTTAACCCATAATTTTACTGATCCGTATTTACCTTTTCATTTGAGATATTTCCCAATACTCTTTTAGCAAATAGGAAACCCATAAACGATGGCACATGACCATATCGCAATACGCGGCGCACGTACTCATAATTTAAAAAACATTGATTTAGACATTCCACGAGATAAATTCGTGGTAATCACTGGTTTATCCGGTTCTGGTAAATCGTCCTTGGCTTTTGATACGCTATATGCTGAAGGGCAACGTCGCTATGTCGAGAGTTTGTCAGCATATGCGCGCCAGTTCTTATCGCAGATGGAAAAGCCGGAAGTCGATAGCATCGAAGGCTTGTCACCGGCAATTGCTATTGAGCAAAAATCGACCAACCATAATCCACGCTCAACGGTCGGTACGATCACTGAGATTTATGATTACCTGCGTCTATTATACGCGCGTATCGGTACGCCTTATTGCCCAGAGCATGGCGAACCTATGGTGGCGCAGTCGGTGACCGAGATGGTTGATCAGGTTATGGCACTCCCCGATGAGACCAAGCTTATGATTCTTGCGCCAGTAGTGCGTGAGCGTAAAGGAGAGCATACAGTGCTGCTTGAGCAATTGATCGGTCAAGGGTTTGTACGCGTACGCGTCGATGGTCATGTCTATGATACTGACGAGCTACCGACACTCGATAAAAAGAAAAAACACACCATCGAAGTGGTGGTTGATCGCTTTAAAGTACGTGATGACTTGGGCAACCGTGTCGCTGAGAGCTTGGAGACCGCGCTACGTTTGGGACAAGGTCTAGTGACGCTGCACTTTATGGATGGTAACCCTACTGAGGGCGGCTCTGATAATCAAGTGATGTCTGCCAAGCACAGCTGTCCGATTTGTGATCGCGCTGTACCTGAGCTTGAGCCGCGCATGTTTAGTTTTAACAACCCCTACGGTGCTTGCCCAACTTGTGATGGACTCGGTAAGCGTCAGTATTTCGCTGCTGAAAAGCTCATTACTCATGTTGATAAGACGCTCAATCAAGGCGCGATTAACGGTTGGGATAAGCGCCACTCGTACTATTTTGGGCTGCTAACTACCGTTTGTAAGCATTTTAAAATCGATATGGATACACCGTGGACGGAGCTGCCCAAAAAGCAGCAAGAGCTGATCATGCACGGCTCAGGTAAAGAAAAGCTCACCTTTAACTTTACCGATGAGCGCGGACGTAAAACCAATAAAACCGTTCCTTTTGAAGGCGTACTACCCTATCTTGAGCGCCGTTATGCCAAAACGCAAAGTAACCTCGTCCGCGATGAGCTGGCTAAATACTTAGCTGATACCACGTGTAATGTCTGTGATGGCGCGCGTCTGAACGAGATTTCGCGCAATGTGCGTGTCGATGAACAAACCATCGCTGACATCGTCAAGCTCTCTATTGGCGACGCGGCGGACTATTATAAGACTCTAAAGATTGACGGTCATAAAGGTGAAGTGGCAGAGAAGATCTTTAAAGAGATTAACGAGCGCTTAAACTTCCTCGTTAGCGTTGGCCTCGATTATCTAACCCTAGCACGCTCTGCCGAAACCCTATCCGGCGGTGAAGCGCAGCGTATTCGTTTGGCCAGTCAAATTGGTGCCGGTCTGATGGGCGTCATGTATGTCCTTGATGAGCCGTCCATTGGCTTGCATCAGCGTGATAACGACCGCTTGCTTAAAACTTTAACACGCTTGCGTGATTTAGGTAATACCGTACTGGTCGTTGAGCACGATGAAGATGCGATTCGTCAAGCGGATCACGTCATCGATATCGGTATTGGGGCTGGCGTACACGGTGGTCATATCATCGCCGAGGGCACGGTGGATGAAGTGATGGCAACGCCAGACTCGCTCACCGGACAATATATGTCGGGCGAAAAACGCATTGAGATACCAAAAGTGCGGCATAAAGCCAAAACCGTAGAGGTCGAGGTTAAAGGTAAAGCGAAAGCCAAAACAAAAAAGGTACCGATGACTATCGAGCTCAAAGGCGCCTCAGGCAACAACCTAAAAGACGTCGATCTGAGCCTGCCCGTTGGGGTGATGACTTGTGTCACGGGTGTATCGGGTTCTGGTAAATCAACGCTGATTAACCGTACGCTTATGCCTATCGCCGCCACACAATTAAACAATGCCTCAACGCTAATCGCGGATAAGCATGACAGCATTAGCGGT
Organism: Psychrobacter sp. AntiMn-1; assembly: GCF_001854065.1. NCBI lineage: Bacteria > Pseudomonadati > Pseudomonadota > Gammaproteobacteria > Moraxellales > Moraxellaceae > Psychrobacter > Psychrobacter sp. AntiMn-1. Next base: position 1,393,014 of record NZ_CP012969.1, read on the forward strand.
CTTGAGCATTTGGATAAAATGGTCGATATCGATCAAAGCCCAATTGGTCGTACCCCGCGCTCCAATCCTGCGACTTATACTGGCGTCTTCACTCCCGTGCGTGAGATGTTCGCCCAGACACCAGAAGCCCGCGCACGTGGTTATAAAGCTGGGCGCTTTAGCTTCAACGTCAAAGGCGGACGCTGTGAGATGTGCCAAGGCGATGGTCTCATCAAAGTTGAGATGCATTTTTTACCGGATATGTATGTGCCGTGTGACACCTGTGAAGGCAAGCGTTATAACCGCGAGACCTTAGAGATTCACTATAAAGGCAAAACCATCGCTGACGTGCTCGAGATGACGGTAGAGGACGCCACTGAGTTCTTCTCGGCGATTCCAGCGATCTATCGTCGCCTGCAAGCGTTGATGGATGTGGGGCTGAGCTACATTCGCTTGGGTCAGTCTGCATCGACACTATCTGGCGGTGAAGCGCAGCGGGTGAAACTGGCACGCGAGCTTGCCAAACGCGACACGGGACAGACGCTTTATATCTTGGATGAGCCAACCACAGGTTTGCATTTCCATGATATCGATAAGCTGCTCAACATCTTGCATGCGCTACGCGATAAAGGTAACACCATCGTGGTCATTGAGCATAACTTGGATGTTATCAAAACCGCGGATTGGGTGATTGATCTTGGCCCTGAAGGCGGTAAAGGCGGCGGTATGATCATCGCTGAGGGTACGCCAGAAGAGGTCGCAGAGGTCGAAGGCTCACACACGGGTGAGTTTTTAAAGCCGATGCTTAAGCAAGCGATGAAAGAAGTGAGTTAGTAGAACTTAGGTAATAATTGATGAAAAGGCTACTCTTTAGGGGGTGGCTTTTTTTGTTTTTATATGGATTGAAAGTATTTATAGAAAACACTATAATCTTTCTATTAATTAGCGTTGCACTTGGTGTGTTAATCTAAGAGCTAAAAAAATACTCAGAGCAAACTCTTAGGAGACGATGAGTTATCATAATTAATTAGTAGGATAACTAATAATGACTCAAGACACTACGCAACTAATAATTAAAGATGATAACGCATATAAATTGGCACAAGCTCTATATAATACCGTAACTGGAAAAACTGAAAGCTTATCAAGGAGTTACTCTGATAATTACGAGGTGAATAATGAATCTATAGTTCAACTATATAATAAAATGGTTCAAACTTATGCTCAATGGGAAGTAATAGACCTCTTGCAAAAGTAGCAGAGGGAATTAAAATAAGAAGAACATTCATCGTTGTCTAAGAACCATGCCAAACATAGATAAGCTACTCAAACAAAGTGACGCTGGTTTTAAACGCTACACTGGCATTCATAAAGCCACCTTTTATGACATGCTTGAGGCCATGCAAGAGCATGAAGCATCTAAGACCAAATCAGGCAGACCAAGTGTGCTCAGTCTTAAGGAGCAGATACTACTAGCCCTGACTTATTGGCGTGAATACCGCACGCTTTATCATATCAGTATGGACTTTGGTATTCATGAGTCTTCTGCTAGCCGTATCATTCGTAAAGTAGAAGACACACTGATTGACTCTGGCAAGTTTGAATTGCCTAAAAAGCTGCCTAGTCGTGTCGATGAGGACATCAATTGGAGCGTCGTCATTGTCGATGCCACCGAAACCCCAATTGAGCGTCCAAAAAAAACCAAAGAGACTACTACAGCGGTAAGAAAAAACAACACACCTTAAAAGCGCAGGTTATCGTTCATTGGCAAACCGGTTTGATACTTGATGTGCAAACCTGTAAAGGGTCAATCCACGATTTTAAGCTGTATAAAGATACTTGTCCTGATTGGTTACCTGAGAACACTAACTATCTAGCAGACAGTGGTTATCAAGGGTTAGCAAAGCTACATAACCAAACTTTCACACCATTTAAGAAACCTCGTGGTGGTCAGTTATTGGAGATATGCAAACAGGCCAATCACTATCTGGCAAAGTTCCGTATTGTGGTTGAGCACAAAATAGGCTTAATCAAGTTGTTTAAAATCGTGGCTCATAAATATCGCAACCGTCGTCAGCGCTATGATCTTAGAATGAAGCTGTTTGCTGGTATCATTAATTCCGAGCTTAAATTATGACTTTTGCAAGAGGTCTATTAAATTTACAAGCTATAAGGAAGCAGAAGAATGGCAGAATGAATTTTATAAATTCTTAGCGGACAATAGAGCTTTGGAAATGTTTTTGAGATTGAAGGATTTGGCTGAAGTTTTTATAAGTCGCATAAAGACTCTTGATAATATAAATGTTGACTTAGGTTTTGACTTCTATAAGATGCAGAAAGAGTTGAGCTTTAGAAATAATAAACTAGCATTCATTGATTCTAGTCAAGCGAATATAGCACCTGAACTAATAGTTGCTCACTATGTCTGGAACTATATTTATTTAGAAGATAACGATTTAAACCAAAACCTATCTCATTCATCAAAAGTTCCTCTAGTCTTGAAGCATTTTAAAGATTTGCCTAAAGACCAAAGGTTTATAGACAGAATTACAGCTATTACCACACCTAGAGAGCAGAAAAACTATAACTGGAGTGGTTTTTTTAAATAGCAATTTGCTTGCCTATTATCCCATACTGATAAGATGACACCTCAACGTGTCACCCTAATTTAAAATTGGCTTCAAACCTTTATCGTTTGGAGGTGACACCACTTACCGACACCATTTTATTGAGGTGACACCCTTTTCTGACACCTATGCTTACCCCCTAACATAGACCATGTAAGCCGTAGCGTCCGTTACGGCTCAATACACTACATGGAGCTATACACAATGACACACCCAACCCAAGACACCCCAGTAATTCCTTTTACTGACAACACCCCTCACGACACCGAACCAACCAGCGCAAACAGTCCAGCTATGCAACTGCCTACTACTGGCATGGGCAGAGCTAAGGACATTTTGCCGTTCCTACCTTTTAGCAAAACCACCTTGTTTGAATGGTCAAAAGATGGACGTTTCCCAGCTGGCAGAAAGCTATCACCAACTATGACAGCATGGAGCTATGCAGACGTTCACGAATGGCTTAACTCTCACACCTCAACCACTAGCGAGATATAGAGCCATGATGACCACAGCCACCAGTAACGCCCCAGTGACCGACCAGCCAGCACCTAAGACACAGATTGACACTGTTAGAGAGCACCTGATGACAGGGGCAACTATCACCACATGGGACGCATACCGCCTTTATCAAATCACATGCCTAGCACAGCGCATACATGACCTAAGAACCGCAGGGCTAACCATTCAAAGCGAAATAGTTACGCACAATGACAAGCGTTTTTCTGTCTATTGGCTTGATGAGCAGACTTTGCTTGAAAGCGAACTATCTAACAGTGAGGTGAACTAAGTGAGCCAATCAAACGACATATTAGAACCGCGCCTAGTGGCAGTAGATAGCTATTATCTGTCTGTCATTAATGACCGCATACAAGACCTATCAAACGATGCTGAGAGCCTAGCAATGGCGCTTAGTGCGATCAGTACCGATGATGATACCAGTAAGGGCGTAATAGTCGCTGTAAGGTCTGCCCTACTCGCTAATAGTGAGCTGGCAACCATTTTAAGCGAACAGATGGACGGGCTTATCTTACTGCCTGAGCTGGAGGTAACAGATCATGAGTGATAACCATACCAAACCCAATCTAAAAGCCCAACACGGGGCGCACAATCGCAAACAGACGGGTAAACGTGGCTTACTGCTAAGATTTACTATCTTTATGGCATGGGTGGCAGGTATTGGCTTGCTACTCTCACTGGTAGCTTGCCAGCAAGTACAACCAAAACAGATTGCAACCGATGATAGCAGCGGTTACTATATAGGCCTCTCAAAATCTACAAGCGGACAAGCCAGCCGTGGCATTTTGGCTTTTTTTGTGCCTGATAATAGCGCAGCCTCTCAAGCTGTTACTATACAATCTAGCACAGCCTCACAAGCGCACACATGCGCCACAAGGGGGCAAACCATCATATCTAAGGTGAACACCTCACCGACCGACTATGACGGGTTGACGCTGCAAAATAAAACAGCCGTAAGGCGAATATGCGGGGCGGTTTCTTGTAGAACCGAGAGTAAGACCCGTCACCCTATACTTTTACCGTATAGCGTGGCATACACTCAAAAACTACAAGGAGTTATCCATCATGGGTAAATCAATCAGCACGACTTCAAACACTACAACACTAGCTAATCAAGCCCCTGAGGGCTTAGATGACGGCTTGTCTATTGCCCAAATTAACCAGCGTAAAGTTATCGACTTAACTAGTCCTAACGATACCGATGTCATTATCATATCGTCACATGATTTATCAAACCTTGCTTGTGATATTAGCGGTGCAGCTGGCGCTCTACATGATGTTGGTCAGTTACTGGCACTTATTCACTATGACAAGATACAGGCTCATACAGCCGAAGCATTAGCGCGTTTAGCACATGATGCTACTTGCACATGGGCAGAGATACTGCACACGCAATTAGACACCCTCAACGAATCCCTAGTGATGAATGGCCATAGCAAGGTAGGTGCAGAATGAAAACCTACCCACCAAAGCAGAGCCGTAAGCACGCCAAGCGCAAAAGCTACTACAAGAAATATAGAGCCGAGCGCAAGCCGAACCACACGCAGGCAAGGGGGAACAGATGACCACCACACCAACAAACAGCCAAGAAAAAGCCCATGCGGACAACATGGGCGCTCATACTCTCTTACAAGATTGCAAGCCAGCTACAGAGGAACAGCTGGCAAACGATCCGTTTTTAATCAAACTTAATGACATGCTAGAACCTGAACGGCTGCTATTCGTTACAGGTAATACTACTATATATTATGGTGAACAAATTGGCAAAACCGAACCAACAGCCAACACTATAGGCTTAGCATTGACCGATAAACAAGGCGATATTGTAGGCGCGGTATTCTACACACCAAACAGCAAAGCAAAGCCCATTGTCATTGATCCTACAGGTTATGGCGCTATCGTCATTGGTGAGCCAAACAAAGCCCATGAGGTCATAGCTTTTAATGACCTTGATAGCGGTATTGATGTTTACAGCTACCTGATGAGCAGTGATAAAACAATCATTGTCAGCCCTCACAAAACAAAGCAATGCCTTAAAAAGATGGTGCAGCACTGGAGCAGCGGTTCACTTGTTACCGTACCTATGACGCTTGATGACAAGGGCTTAATAAACCTATTAGCAGGTGTAAAGGCTCAAGCATTGGTTACTGTGGCTCATATCGTCACTATGCTGCAGCATGACAGCTACAAAGCGATACTAGCAGCTGATGACACCCAGCTAATCAACTTACAAGATACTGCCTATTATCCTGAATGGCGCGATGATCCCCAGCTGAATGAACCGATGATCTATAGTGATGGGCGTTTTGAGCTATATCACGATGGATTGTTTTTCGTAAAGTATAACGATGATGACCCAGCAAACATTACCTTTAAGTCTAAGGCGTTTGTTTGTTCACCTATAGAAGTTATCGCTAAGACACGGGACACAGGCAGCACTACATGGGGGCGGTTACTGCAATGGCGCGATGATGACAGCGTATTGCATACGTGGTCAATGCCGTTATCGCTACTGCAAGGTGATGCAAGGGAATACCGCAAGGAGCTTGCCAGTCAAGGACTAAACATTACCACCAACCCCAAACAGCGCAGCTACTTAGACACCTATATTCAAAAATACCCTATTCACAAACGGGCGTTATGCGTGGATAAGTTAGGCTGGCACGATAAGCAATATATATTACCTGACAGAGCCATAGGCAGCGATGGTAAGCAGCTTATTGTCTATCAGTCTGCAAACAGTATCAACAGCACCCTAACCCAGCAAGGAGAGCTAGCACAGTGGCGCGATAACTTATGCAAGCCACTAGCAGAGCAAAGCCGTTTTGTGTTCTCTATTGCTTGCGCGTTCGCAGGTCAATTACTGGAGCTATTAGAGTATGACGGGGGCGGTTTTCACCTTTTAGGATCATCAAGCATGGGTAAGTCATTATCGCTCAAGGTGGCTGCTAGTGTATGGGGCAATCCTGACAGGTACGTTAAGACATGGCGCAGCACTGATAACGCTCTAGAAGGCACAGCAAGCGAGCACAACGACAGTTTTTTACCACTTGATGAGATCAGCGAATGTGATCCCAAAATAGTAGGCAAAACCGTTTATATGCTGGCTAATGGTCAAGGTAAAGGACGTAGTACCACCACGGGACACAATCGTATAGCCAAAACATGGCGCATTATCTTTTTGTCTAATGGTGAGGAGTCGCTACAAAACTTCATGGCGCAAGCAGGACAAAAAACCAATGTAGGTATCGAGGTTCGAGTAGCGCATATTGATGCTGATGCTGGCAAAGGGTTAAAAACCTTTGATAGTTTGGTACTGGCAGAAACAAGCGAAGCACAAGCCGATAGGATTAAAGAGCTATCACACGCTTACTATGGATCAGCTGGCATTGCATGGCTAGAACATATCACCAGTGACAAGGCAGCGACCACCGCCACCGCTAAGCAGCTTGTAGATGACTTCATGAGTCAGTACAGCGACCTGACAGCACAGGCGCATAGAGTTGCTAAACGGTTCGCTATCGTGAGCGCAGCTGGAGAACTGGCAACACAGGCAGGTATAACGGGCTGGCAAGTAGGACAAGCAACTACAGCTGTAATGATTTGCTTAGATAACTGGCTCGATAACTACGGGCGTGATGGTGAGCATGAGCAGCGCCAAATCATAGAGCATATTAAGGCATTTATTGAACAGCACGGATCAAGCCGTTTTCAGCCTTGCCATATTCACACGTACCAAGACTTTGAAACTAAGATAACAAACCGTGCTGGCTATCATAACTACGACACAGGGGAATATTATTTCTCTACCAGTACCTTTGATGAAGTCTGTTCACCATTTAACAAAAGCAAAGTCTTACAAGTGTTAGATGAAGCAGGATTTTTAAATGTGACTGAGAGTAATCGTAAAACGTGCAAAGTGCCTTTACCATTCAAAAAGAACCGCCAGCGTGTTTATGCGGTCAAAGGTGAGATATTAAGTTGTGAAACTACAAAAAGCACTGGGACAGCTGGGACAACCCATACACAGCAAGGGTTAGAGCCTGTCCCAAGCGTTAAAACACCATTGGGACAGCTGGGACAAAATAGCGCAATCTGTTAATCTGTCCCAAGTGTCCCAAAGGCTAAAAAAGGGCTGGGACAGCTGAAAGCCAGTAAGTACGGGCGCTGTCCCGTTGTCCCAAGTGTCCCAAGCAAAAAAGTAGATGCAGGCAAAAATAATATAAGGTAGGCGTTAGCGTCTGCCTTTTTTTATGGCTGATACTTTCATTTTTATAGTAGTAGGCTAAAGCCAATAGCTCAAAACCCGACAAAATATAACTGTATTGTTGTATTATGAGGGAATATAAAAACCGAGGTTTAATCTATGACACATTTTAGCGCACTAAATGACTATGTAGCAGACTTGCCAGCCGATAGACAACAAGCGATCAATAATAAATCTAAGATATTAAGCCAGTCTATTGAGCTTGCCAAAATACGCAAAAGCAAACAGCTAAAGCAGACTGAGCTTGCCGTCATTATGGGTGTGTCACAAGCCAGCATATCAAAGGTAGAAAGCGGTAAAGACATTCAGCTATCGACTTTGCAAAACTATGTTAGAGCGTTAGGTGGTGAGGTAAGCATTATCGCTAAGATGCCAAACAGTGACGTTATATTGATATAGCACCCGCGCCCTATAGGCGAACCCTCACAACTTTCATACCTTATTTTAAATTTTATAATCCAGCCCATTTATTCATCAATACCACTTAGGGATATCTATGTCAGATAGCAATCATCAATACGTTAGCGATTACGTCAATAAAGTAGCCTCAAGAGTTAAGTTAGGTCATAGCTCAGAACATACTTTCCGTAAAGATTTAGAGGATTTGATAAACAACCTAGTGCCTGATGTGATGGTCACCAATGAACCAAGCCAAGTAACGGACTGCGGTAACCCTGATTTTTTAATAAGTAAAAAAGAGATTCCGATTGGCTTTATCGAAGCTAAAGACGTAGGCAAGGATTTAAGCTCTAAACTTTATAAAGAACAGTTTGATAGATATAAAGCAGCCTTAGACAACCTGATTATTACGGACTATCTACGCTTTGAGTTTTATGTCAATGGCGAGCGCGTTCATCAGGTCTGTGTCGGTGAGTTGATCGCTGGCACGGTGAAGACACACGACAGTGAGTTTAAGCGCTTAGCTGAGCTATTGCGTGATTTCTGCGTGTATGTCGGACAAACGATTAAATCTGCTCAACGTCTTGCAGTCTTGATGGCGGGTAAAGCGCGATTACTTGAACATACGCTTTATCAGGCACTAATCAGCGATGAACATTCAGACGATAATTCAGACCTACGTGCCCAGTTTGAAACTTTTAAGGGCGTACTTATACATGACTTAACCCCAGCAGACTTTGCTGATATTTACGCGCAAACACTCGCCTATGGTATGTTTGCCGCACGTTTGCATGATGACACCCTAGACACTTTTAGTCGTCAAGAGGCAGCTGAGCTTATCCCTAAAACCAATCCATTCTTAAGAAAGTTGTTCTCTCATGTGGCTGGTATTGATATTGACCCACGTATTAAAACTACGGTAGATAACCTTGCTGATGTATTTCGCGCCACCGATGTAGCAGCTATACTCAAAAATTTTGGTAAGACTACTCAAACACAAGACCCTATCATTCACTTCTACGAGACTTTCCTTGCAGAGTACAACCCTAAACTTCGTAAGCAGCGCGGTGTATGGTACACCCCTGAGCCAGTGGTTAAGTTTATTGTCCGCGCTGTAGATGATATTTTGAAGTCTGAGTTTGATTTGGCAGACGGTATAGCAGATACCAGTAAGATAGAAATAGAAAAACAGACACAAACCCCTGATAGTCGTACTAAGACAGGCTATAAGATGGTTAAAGAGTTGGTACATAAGGTGCAAATTCTTGATCCAGCGACTGGTACAGGGACATTCCTTGCAGCCATTATTCAGCATATCTTTCACAGTCAGTTTGAAAACATGGGCGGCATTTGGAGCAGCTACGTTGAGCAAGACCTATTACCACGCTTACATGGTTTTGAGCTATTGATGGCAAGCTATGCAATGGCGCATTTAAAGCTTGATATGCTACTTGCTGATACAGGCTATGAGCCTATTAAGCCTAAACGTATGCAGGTCTATCTGACCAACTCACTAGAAGAACATAACCCCGATACAGGAACGCTATTTGCTGGCTGGCTGTCTGCTGAGGCAAATGAGGCTAACGCCATTAAGCGTGATGCACCCGTGATGGTAGTGATTGGGAATCCGCCGTATAGTGGTGTATCTCAAAACAATGGGAAGTGGATATCTGATTTAATAGAGGATTATAAATATGTAGATGGAGAGCATTTTAATGAACGTAAACATTGGTTAAACGATGATTACGTAAAATTTATACGCTATGGACAACATTTTATTGAAAAGAACGGTGAGGGTATTTTAGCTTTTATTAATCCACATGGATTTTTGGATAATCCAACCTTCCGCGGTATGCGTTGGCACCTGCTCAATACTTATGACAAAATTTTCACCATTGATTTGCATGGTAATACTAAGAAAAAAGAAGCAGCACCTGATGGTAGTAAAGATGAAAATGTATTTGATATTATGCAAGGTGTGTCTATCAACTTTTTTATAAAAACCGGAAAGAAAAAGCAAGGGGAGCTAGGTAAGGTCTTTCACTATGATTTATTTGGTAAGAGAGATGCTAAATACAATTTTTTGAGTAAAAAACATATTGGTAAAATAAGTTTCGATGAGTTACTTAGTGATAGGCCTTATTTCTTTTTTAAGCCAAGAAATAATATGGGAGTAGAGAATTATTCAACTGGATTTAAAGTAGATGAGTTAGTTAAAATAAACTCCATAGGTTTTGTTTCAGCTAATAACAACTTGAATATTTCGTTTGATGAGATAGAACAAAAAAATAAAATTGAAGACATACTTACACTAGACGAGAAAGAATGGCGTGTAAAATACAATAGAATGAAAGATGCTCAATCTTGGAAGTATATATGGGCAAAGCAAGATGCGGCAAAAAATAAGCATCTTCCTATTATTCCAGTTTCATACAAGCCTTTTGATATAAGGTATTCTTTATATACTGGAAATTCAGGAGGTTTATATGCACGTCCCGTCAATGAAGTAATGCAGCACTTATTTCTTAAAGAAAACTATGCACTAGTTGTATCTAGGCAGTGTGTATCGAATTGGAGATACATTTTCATTTCTAATTTGATAGGAGATTTTAATTTAACAGGAACTGCTGGAAGGTTTGGTAGTGGTTATTTTATGCCTTTATACCTCTACAACCAAGATTCTTTAACTCAGTCGAAGTTGCTAAATTCAGATTCTAAGTATCAAGAAACGCCAGTACGAACACCAAATCTCGATCCTGAAATTGTGGCCGATATCGCCAAGGGTATTGGCTTAACCTTTACCAATGAAAAAGAAGAAATTGCTGGCACGTTTGCCCCCATAGATATTCTCGATTATATCTATGCCGTATTGCACAGCCCAACATACCGTGAGACTTATAAAGAGTTCCTGAAAATTGACTTCCCACGCGTGCCCTATCCTAGCGATGTCGATATCTTTTGGCAGTTGGTGGCACTCGGTGGCGAGTTACGTCGAATTCACTTATTAGAATCACCAAAGCTTGCCGCACAAACTAAAGCGCTTGGTATAGGTTATCCCGTAGGAGGTGATAATGCCGTTACTCGTAAAATGACTAAGACCAGCGTTGGCTTTGAGCCTGACGAAGTAGATAGCAGCATTGGTAAAGTTTGGCTTAACGATACTCAGTATTTTACCAATGTACCGCTAATCGCATGGGAGTTCTATATCGGAGGTTACCAGCCAGCGCAAAAGTGGCTCAAAGATCGTCAAGGTCGAACGCTTGATATAAGTGATGTTAAGCACTATATGAATATCATCGCAGCGCTTAGCCTAACCAATGAGCTGATGCAGCAGATTGATGACATCAACGTGGTGGGTTAAGTCCGCACAATCACATTAAGACAAAACAATAAAAGGTAGGCGTTAAACGTCTGCCTTTTTGTTTTGCCTACATTTCTATATATGCCACATACAATCTTAACTTGTTATCTATTATCCAAAAGTTTACAATTAATTATAAGTATTCTTATAATTTACCCCTATGATTGATATTAACCAAACCGAACAATTTAGACGCTGGTTGCACAAGCTCAAAGACCCTTTAGGCAAAGTTGGCATATTGGCACGTATCAAGCGAGCACAAGGCGGTAACTTTGGTGACCATAAGCCATTAGCCAACACAAACGGTATCTATGAGATGCGCATCTTTAAAGGTAACGGTTACCGCGTCTATTATGCCAAGCAAGGCGATACCCTTTATCTATTGTTGATAGGAGGTAGTAAAGACAGCCAAACAAGCGACATTTCTAAGGCTTGCACTTTATGGCAGCAGGTTAAGGATCAAGAAAAGGAGCGACCTAATGACTAATGTTAAAACTAGCCGCTTTGATGTAGCAGAGTACCTAACAGATGAAACTCTTATAAATGCTTACTTAAATGAAGCATTGAGCGATGGCTCACCTAGTGACTTTATTCAAGCGTTAAACGATGTTGCACGAGCAAAAGGCATGAATGAGCTGGCAGAAAAGACAGGCATAAGACGTGAAAGTCTTTATAAAACCCTACAGTCCGAAAAGCCACGTTTTGACACCATGCTAAAAATTATTGATGGTATGGGCTTGCAAGTCACTCTGACCCCTAAAGCCAGCCATGAGCCACTGGCAGAAGCGTAAACGGCAATAAAACAGCAAAGGCGCGATTAAAACAAGGGGGCAGGCGTTCGCGTCTGCCTTTTTTATAATGCGTAAAAACCTACTGACGAGAAAACCCCCAATGGGGTGAATTAGCAGATGCCCCCAGCTTTAGGGGTATCTATCCAAAAATGGATATATGAGCAAATCAGCGCGTATCTATAGACAAGCTGGTCATAACCGCCAATGACGGAAGTTAAACAAAATCTACGGCTTAGAGATAATCGCCATCGGTGGGAATATCAAAATGCACATAAATGCATTAAAAACGCACACATTTTAGCGCCATTATTGAGCGCGTGCAGTGATTAGCAATTTAACCCCATGCAAACAAAGTGCAAGTATAAAAAAGTATTCCTAAGTTGCTGGCATGTTGAAAAAGGTTGAAACGGCAAACAGTAAAAATAATTACAAAATAATATTGAGTGAAGCAGTAAACAGCCAAAAAAGGGCATTATCAAAAACGATTGTTGGTATTATTGTTGGTATTGTTTATATATAAAATAGCAAAACCTATATATTACAAGGCATAAAGAGTTTACTTTACTTCCTGCCGTTCCGACCAAACATAACAGTAAAGAAAAAAGCCAATCATTGTTTTCAATGGTTGGCTTTTTTTTGTGCTAAATTTTACTGATATCAGTATTGATATCCATCACATTAATATCATATTTTGAAGCCAAAAAGCTTAGCACTGCCATAGCCGATACTCGTATCCTATAGACTTTTATAGAGCGAGCCATTAGGGTAAATGCTACCTCTTCACACTGGTGTATCCTATGTCCGATCCTGTCAATCAGCCCACACATAATCGCCTCATAGATGATGCTCCTTGGGAGCGTTTCCGCCGGCCCTACGTGCGTGATTTGGCGTATGTACTGGCATGTCCTAATGTCTTGACCACGTGGCTAGACTTTGCACCGCATCAGAGCACACATACCGTTGCTGTGCATAGTGCACAATTTTGGCAGACACAGTTTGAAGCGTATGAGCAACGATTAACAGAGCTAGACACCACTACCGCCTATCAGAAGCTGACCCGCTATTTACTTAAGCGTCCTAGTCCCAATCGATTGGGGTTTCACTTTGAGGGACTGCTATCGTTTTGGTTAGAGGATGGGTTTGCGCGTAATCTGCATCCGTATGAGACACTAGCTAATAATGTACAGCTGTACAATGGTAAGCAGACTGTCGGTGAGCTTGATTTGATTTTGTATAATCATGAAGAGGATCTGGTGGAGCATTGGGAACTAGCCATTAAATTTTTTATGGGATCAGCGCCTTTTGAGCCTGTGAACTGGGTAGGGATTAACTCCAATGATAATCTACAGCGTAAGATGACGCACATGCAAACCAAGCAGTTTCGAGCCGTCTGGGTAGATACAGAAGATCACGGGCAGGTCAAAATAGACAAGCGCTATGGTGTAATCAAAGGGCGATTCTTTTTACCGATTAACACAACCAACCTTGGTGATTATGATTGGCCTCATTGGCTAACACCCAGCTTTCCGATACATGAATGGTGTGATAAGAGAGATAAAGCCGCTCTTGCGACGATTGACACCACTTCATTGCGAGCCGCGCATTATATTGAATGGTTCACTAAGCGCGACTTTTATGACCGCTATGGTCGGTTTCAGCCGCCCCTTACCTACCCTGACACGCCAAACCTCAGAACAGGATTGTACTTCGAAGGTGAGCGACTGATTGTCATTTATCCAAGGCAGTTAAGCCAAATAAAAGAATAGTCTAAGCTAGATAGCTTGAATAGCTATCTCATTTTAACAACCAAAGAAGCTTAGTGAACCATTTAATAACTCTCAATCACCTGCATTAGCTCGTATCTCAGCATATCGGCACTAGGCATACGCTCAGCGTGAAAACGAACGATAGCTATACCTGCACTCGCAAGCGCTTTGTCTTTTTTATCATCAGCCTTTTGCCGCGCTTTGCTGCTATGCGTCCAGTCATCAAGCTCGATCGCCAGCAGGGTAGTCTGTGCATCGACATCCACGATCACATAATCCACGCTCTGGCGACAGATACGATTAAACCAAAAACTGCGCTCTGACGTCTCATCACTATTGGCTTCAATGATTCGTGACAGCTGAACTTGCACAAAGATATGATACTCTGGCAGCGCATTTTTTAACTTATTAAAAAAAATCACTTCAGTATCGGTCATGATTGGCATCGGCGCAAATGGCCAGATAGCCAGCTCATCACCGCGTACAGGCTTTGGGTCTGGCTCTGCGACTGGACGTCTGGCCAATAGCTTTGGTAACGTAATCAGCCCTAAAAACCCAACGGCCAAGATTAAAAATATAGCGCCAAATGACATGGTTTTACCTTATACAATATAACAGTGACCGGCTATCGTTCAAGACTCTGAAGAGTCAATGATCGGCTGATCACCACAGGGCAACCTTTATAGGCTGACAGGTTATACAAAAATGAGTAATAAAAATGGTGCTCATCGTAACCAAGCTTGCGCCAATCGGCAAACGATAAAACAAAAAACACGACAGCGAATGTCGTGTTTTGATCATTAAATAATAATTCAAGTCAGTACTAAAGAAAATATCTCACTTATCTACTCATCAATCTCTGACGACAGTCGCTGAGTCTATAGTTATAGCTTAACGCCAGTAAAGCACCCAAGCACCGGTCGTATTGACGTTAGAATCGCTATTGATCTTATCTTTTAGTGCCAATGCGGCGACCTTTCCACGTTCAGGACCAACAATGACGCGTACACCGCGACTGGTCGGACTGGTCTTCACTTGATATCCAGCCTCTTTGAATTTTTTCGCTAGTTGATCCGCTTTGGCCTGATTATCCGCGAGCGCTACTTGCACCCCAAAGCTGCCTTTCGCATCGGTTTCTTTGACTTCTTGACGAGCCTCACGAAGCTTTTGTTGAGCGTCTCGCTTAGCCTCAGCCGCTTTTTCGGCAGCAGCGGCTTCTCGCTCCAGACGTTGCACTTGACTGCGCGAAGGTATGGTAATGTTTTGACCCAACTGTAATGAGGTCGATGGTGAGATGTTATTTGCTTGAGCCAAGACTTCGACAGGCATATTGTACTGTCTTGCAAGCTTAATCAGCCCATCGCCTTTTTTGACTTGATAATCAGAGGGCGTTTTTGGTGGTTCATTTTTAGCCGCTTCAGCTGCCTCTCTCTTTTTTTCGGCCACAGCTTGAGCGTCCGCTTGTCTTTTCGCTTCTGCTTCTTTTTTACTTTCTGCTAGTTTTTCAGCAGCGGCTTTTTCTTGTTTTGCTTTGGCTTGTTGCTGCTCATCTTCCGCCTGCTTTTTTGCTTTGGCTTCATTCACTGCATCATCGGCTGCCTTGACCAATTTTTCAGCATCTTGCACTTCCTTACTTTTGACACTTTTTTCTGTGTCTTTTACGTCTTCTAAACTCTCACTCTGTTCATTTGTCGCCGCGATATTTTTGACATACTGCTGGCTTTCAGCACGGGCTTTGGCCAACGCTTCTGCTTCAGCCACTTCTTGTTCTGTCAAAAACTCCTGTGCGCGTCTCTCCTGCTCGGCAACACGAGCAGCACGTTCTTTTTGCTTTTGCGCAAGGATACGTTTTTCTGTCTCAATGTCAGTCGTTAGCGGTTGCGGAGATTCTTGCTCGGTCGTTGGTTTCTCTATCATCGCTGATGTTGGCTGTGGCTGGTTGCTCTCGCCAATCTGCTGCACCATGGCGTATAACATCACGCTACCGCCTAGAATCATCCCAATGCCCAATAAGGCTTGTCTCGAAAAGTTCATCCGTTTACGTCTCTTAGTTGGTGATAAGGTTGATTGAGCGGCGCAGGGACTGTCTTACAGCAATATAGATAATTGCGCTAATAAATACCTCGTACCGCCAGTTACTGCCATCAGTGTTCAAAATCTATGCCGACCCATTTATGCCAGTCTTGCAAATCATTTTGATTATAAAGCATATTTTTCGTGCTGTCTGCTATCAGGCAAGTACTAAGATTAACACTAAACAGGCGCCACTTTAACTTAAATGATCATACGGCGAGTGCAGCAAGCGCTTCGCCAATCGTATGAAACGAACCACATACGACGATTAGATCTTGTGGTTGACTATCAGCTATTACCGCATACGTCGCTGCATGCAAACCATCGAATTGATATATGTTGGCGCTATCCACATATTGAGTTAAGACGCCTTGTAGCTGCTCGTTACTCGCGGCACGAGGATAATCAATCTCAGCAATGAACCAATCACTAATCGGCAAGCCTGCTTGAGTCAGACGCTGTACTACTTTGTCGATATCTTTATCACCCAACATAGAGAACAACATTTTGATTTTTGGAAGGTCTCTATCAGCTTGGCTGCCGTGTTTACTCAAATGCTGATGCCAAAATGGCAATAACTGCGCTAATAAAAATTCCACACCTTGCTCGTTGTGCGCCACATCAAACAACCAATGGCGATGATGGCTTTCACGATAATCAAAGCGCCCTGCCAGTTTGACAGTTTGCAATGCCTGCTCGATGGCACTTACATCGACTTTCAACGGGCTTGCAAGTACCGCCGATAGTGCATTAGCAGTATTGGTCAAGGATAGCGCAGGGCGTGGTAGTTGCAAGGTAACTGCCGCATTACTGTATTGCCAAATCATTGAGTCAATATCGCGGTAGCTAAAATCTTGCCCAATTTGATAACAAGTTGCTTGCTTATTATCGATAGCGTGCTGCACGCTAAATGGCATTTCAATAGCACCATAAACTAAAGAAATACCTTGGCGCAATATACCTGCTTTCTCGCGACCGATGTCTTCAACATTGTCACCTAGCCAGTCGACATGATCGATACCGATATTGGTAATCACTGCCATATCAGGATCAATAATATTGACCACATCTAACCGTCCGCCTAATCCAACTTCTAACACCCATACATCACAGTCTGCCTCAGCAAATATGAGTAATGCTGCCAGCGTTGTCATCTCAAAGAATGACAAGGTCAAATCGCACTCTAAACGTGCTGCTTCGACTTTGCTAAAAGCATCAATCAGCGTCTCATCGCTGACCATCTCGCCATTGATACGCACGCGCTCATTAAATACGCTCAAGTGTGGCGATTGATATAGTGCCGTCTTATAACCTGCGGCTTTACACATTTCGGCGATAACAGCGGTCGTAGAGCCTTTACCATTGGTGCCTGCCACAGTGAAGACATAAGCGTCATCTTTAGCTGACTTTACTACTCCTAGCGCTTCGGCAACAGGCAATACACGCGATAGTCCCATATCTATTGCAGACACATGTATTTGCTGCATATAATTTAGCCATTCGGTCAAGCTGACCAAACCAGCGTTATCACTGGGGCTTTTGAGGTCAGATGCTAAAAGGTCAGACATGAATAAAACCTATATGAAATTTAATAAAAGGTAGAAATATATGTGTTGGCTAAAACCAAAAATAGCATTTACCGTGCAATGACGATAAATGCTATTAGAGGGTCTTGCATATGCAGTAGATGTTAGCACGCGGCTAGACGTTTATGCACTCAATAATTGACTCATGATACTGAGCCATACATCTTATTAAGCATCTACATTAGGTACGCGGCACAGTTTTGCAAGCAAACGATAGATGGTATCAATCAGTTGATGACGATGCACCACTTCATCTACGACGCCATGCTCTAATAAGAACTCTGCACGTTGGAACGGCTCTTCTAATGTCTCACGCACGGTCTGCTCAATCACGCGCTTACCCGCGAAGCCAATCATCGCTTTTGGTTCTGCCAAATGAATATCACCCAGCATGGCCAATGACGCCGTCACACCGCCATAGACAGGGTTGGTCAATACCACGATGTAAGGAATGCCAGCAATTCTTAAACGCTCAATCGCTGCCGCCGTGCGTGCCATTTGCATCAATGATAACAGACCTTCTTGCATACGTGCGCCACCAGAAGCAGCAAAGCACACTAACGGTACTTTTTGCTCAAGCGCTCTTTCAGCGGCCTGTACAAAACGGTCGCCAACCACTGACCCCATCGAGCCGCCCATAAAGCGGAAATCAAAGGCACAAGCGACAATATCAAGGTTACGCAGTTTACCGTACATGGCAACCAGCGCTTCACTCTCGCCCGTCTTTTCTTGTGCTTCGCTCATACGCGCAGGATATGGCTTGCTATCCACAAAGCTCAGCGGATCTTTGGCAGTGAATTCTTGCCCTGTCTCACCGTCTACTTGATCAAGCAACCAATTTAAGCGCTCACGAGCACTCATTGGTAAATGATGATCACAATGCGGGCACACATAGCAGTTAAAAATCAGTGCGGTGTTGGTAATCACAGAATGACAATTGCTGCATTTGGTCGACGGTTCAGTCTCTACCGCGGTCAGTTGCGCAGTTAATTGCTGCTTGATACCTGGTATAGGACGGTTAAACCATGACTGCCTATCCGCGTTGCTGTTTGGCTCGGCTTTAGCAGTATTATTATCGAGTTTTGTTGCTGTATCAGTCATATTATTTGCCATCATAAAAGGCTTATTGACAAGTTGGCTCATTCGCTTGTCATTGAGAGTTTAATGGTTGTCTAAACAAAGCGTCAAACCCAGTCATAACATGAGCAATTATGCGACACGCTGATGTATCAATCTTACGTGTCGATCATTTGGTTAGGTGCTTGTTGATAGATGATGTGCTTGTTGAGACTTTTTGGCAAATGCTTTTTGGCAAATGCTTTTTGAAACTAGTCACTGACAAACCACGGCTATCAGACGCCATATAATAGTCATGTTAGTTTACACTCGTAAACTAAATTTAGCAAAGTCATTTAACGTCATCTTTCAGTAACGTTTTTGAGTCATTGATTGCCATTATTTAACTTCGCGATTCAAGGCCAACTACTCAAAATAACCCCTTCAAACCAGCTATCGCCTTTATCAAATCGCCTCAATGAGATACTTAAAACATCATGCCGCTGTTAGATTAATAAAAGCGATACTAGGATAATGAATATTAAGCACTCAGACTGTCTAATGCTGCACGCAGCTCATCCATTTTTGCCATGATGTTTTGCTGAGCCTTGGCCACAGCCGCAGTATCATTGGCATCAATATCTGCAAAATTCTGTACCAATGCACTACCCACGATAACGCCATCAGCATGAGTACCAATTGCTTTTGCAGAAGCGCCATCACGGATACCGAAGCCTACACACACAGGCAGGTCTGTCTCTGCTTTGATCGCTTGCACTTGCGTCGCCACATCATCGGTATCGAGCGTAGCTGAACCCGTCACGCCTTTTAACGATACATAGTAAATATAACCACCGCAATGGGTCAATACTTGCTCACGGCGCTCAGGCAAAGTGGTCGGCGACAGCAAGAAAATCTCATTCATCGAATGGTCGGTCAAATGCTGCGTAAAGCTGCCCGCCTCTGCTGGTGGCAAATCTACCATCAATAAACCATCAACGCCTGACTGCTCGCATAGATCCACAAAATTATCGTAGCCGATGATTTCAACAGGATTGAGATAACCCATTAAGATGATTGGCGTCTGGGTATCGGTTTGGCGAAACTCTGCCACCATCTTTAGCGCATCACGTGTGCTTGTACCTGCGGCTAAGGCACGCTCACCTGCCAGCGATACGACTGGACCATCTGCCATCGGGTCAGAGAACGGCAGACCGACTTCGATCATATCTGCACCGTGCTTGACTAAGTCATGCAATAGACCGACAGTGGTTGCAGGATTAGGATCGCCTGCCATGACATAAGGAATCAGGGCTTTTTTGTTTTGTGATTTTAAAGTGTCAAAGGTGCTTTCAATTCTGGTCATAGTGGTCTCTTAATTATTATAAACTGGCTTACTTAACCCTTTATCTAACAAGCTATATTAGGTAAAGGGCATTAGGCAATTTTCTTTATGAAGGAGAGTTTAGCAACTTATAAATTGATCATTCATCAAATGACTTGTTACTACATCTCAATCCCTTCTGCCTTCATTACTGAATGCAGATCCTTGTCACCGCGACCTGACATATTAACGATGATTGTCTGATCAGGCGTCATGGTTTTCGCCAGTTTTAAGGCATAAGCGATAGCATGAGAAGTCTCAAGCGCAGGGATGATACCTTCTTTGCGCGTGGCTTCATGGAAACCTTCTAGCGCCTCTTTGTCAGTACAGCCGACATACTCAACGCGTTTCATGTCTTTTAGGAAGCTGTGCTCAGGGCCAACACCAGGATAATCAAGACCGGCTGAGATAGAATGCGTCTCTTGAATCTGACCATCATCATCTGCCATGAGGTAAGTACGGTTACCATGCAGCACGCCAATACGACCTGCAGCCAATGGCGCAGAATGACGACCTGACTCGATACCGTCACCTGTTGCTTCGACGCCATACATTTTGACATCGGTATCGTTTAGGAAATCAAAGAATAGACCAATAGCATTTGAACCACCACCGACACAAGCGACCAATGCATCAGGAAGCTTGCCTGTTTTTTCTAAATGCTGAATGCGTGCTTCTTTCCCAATAATCGCTTGGAAATCACGAACCAATAGCGGATAAGGATGCGGCCCTGCAACCGTACCAATAATATAATACGTGCTATCAACATTGGTCACCCAATCACGCATGGCCTCATTCATCGCGTCTTTGAGCGTACGTGAGCCAGAAGTAACCGGCACGACAGTGGCACCAAGCAAACGCATACGATAAACGTTCATTTTTTGACGTTCAACATCGTCAGCACCCATATAGACGATACATTCTAGGCCCAAGCGCGCAGCAATCGTTGCGGTCGCGACACCATGCTGTCCTGCGCCAGTTTCGGCGATGATACGTTTTTTGCCACACATCTTGGCAAGCAATGCCTGACCAATGGTGTTGTTTACTTTGTGCGCGCCAGTATGGTTCAGGTCTTCACGCTTAAAGTAAATTTGCGCGCCGCCGATCTCATCACTCAAGCGTTTGGCATGATACAGCGGCGTTGGACGACCGACATAATTGACCAAATCGTTATGATACTCTTCCCAGAATGCTGGATCTGCTTTGACTTTGGTATAAAGCGTCTCAAGCTCTTCTAATGCGGCCATCAGCGTCTCAGAGACAAAGCGTCCACCATGTACACCGAAATGGCCGCGTGCATCAGGGTATTGGTTAAAATCTTGCACGTTTTCAGGATTGGTAAAGGTGTTTACAGATTGTGCTGTAGTAGATAAATCTTTGTTCGCGACATGACTCATGGTAATTCCTACTGTAATAAGTGGTATTTTTTAGAATAAATATAAAGAGAAAAATGAAATAAGATTGGAACGGAAAAATCGGAATAACGACCAAATAAGCCTATTATATATAGAAAATAACCTACGATAACAAACTTAAATGGCGTCAGTGACCGTAGCGTTTTGCCATCGGTCACGCTTGACCGCTTTCATAAAGGCACGCATCTTGGCAGCATCTTTTTTGCCTTTATCAACCTCGATACCACCACTGACATCGACGCCGTAGATGGGCAGATTTGATGTCTCTGCGACATTTTGCGCATCAAGACCACCAGCCAATACAATTGGTAGCGCGCTGTCATGGGGAATGAGACTCCAGTCAAAGCGCTGCCCTGTCCCGCCATATGCCGCTTGATGATACGCATCCAGCAAAATACTACTGGCACCTGCGTCAGCAAACTGTGCAATCTGAGCACGAACGCTATCGGGCGTGTCTTGCTCTGCATTGATACGCAATGCTTTGATCCAGCGTTTATTGACAAGGCTTGCCAGCTGCTCGCATTGTTCGGGCGTTTCATCACCGTGAAACTGAAGGATATCAAAAGGTACATCGTTTGCTAATTTGACCAGCTCATCTTTAGGCATATTGACCACTAACGCCACCACGCTCACAAAAGCAGGCACGGCAGCACTCAATGTCTGTGCTTGCTCTATCGTGACCGCACGCGGACTTGGCGGATAAAACACCAAACCGACTGCGTCTGCACCTAACTGTGCCGCAGTCTGTATATCACTAAGCTGAGTAAATCCGCAAAACTTAACGTGCATTTTGTGACCTTGGATTTTATATACATAAATCTGACATAGATATAGATTATAGCGGCATCAGATAGCGTCAGACTAAAGATAAATCGTGAGATATGATGAGAATTTGTTACGCAAACGGCAAAGCCATTGCATCCAAAAACTTATCCTAGCATACTTTTATGCCGAGTTTTGTTTATGATTGCGATTGATTCATATAGGGATACTTTGATGTCAAAGACTACTAACAACAATGGTAGCAATAATAAAAACAATGACAGTAGCGATAGCGACAGTCCGTTGCATTATTTGATGTGGTTTCGTCGAGATTTGCGCATTCATGATAATACTGCATTGGCAGCACTGTGCGAGCGGGCTAATGAAGACAATGCATCGGTATCCGCCATATTCTTTTTGACGCCCGAGCAGTGGCAACAGCATGACACCTCTCTGGTGCAAGTCGACCATATTGCCCGTACGTTACCTATACTAGCAAAGGATTTGAAATCACAACTGAATATCACTTTAACAGTACAGCTCTGTCCAAGCTTTTCTGACTGTATAGAGTCTCTAGCGAGCTTATGTAAGGACAACGACATCAGCTGCGTCATGGCTAACCATGAATACGAAGGCAATGAGATTGATCGTGATGAGGCATTGAGTGAGCAGCTTGCAAAAGACGACATCGAGTTTGTCCGCTGGCATGACCAATGTATCTTGCCACCGCTGAGTATCACGACAAATGACGGCGATAGTATGTATAAAGTCTTCACGCCGTTTTATAAGAAATGGCGACATACGCTAGACGTTAGCACCATTCAAATGCATGACGCGCCAGCAGTCGACTGCGATGATAAAATCGAGCTAAAATCATCGAAAAATAGTGCCTATACAGCTGACGATATCAAAGCCCTCAGTGAAGAAATACTTGGTGATTATCAAAAGACGCTGCAAAAAGAGGACTCGTTACAGCATATCGATATAAAAGCCCAACTCACTGCCGCAAGGGACGCCTATCCTGCAGGGGAGTCTGCTGCTTGCCAGCGCTTAGATGAGTTTGTCGCTGATGATATCAATGACTATGATGTCAGCCGCGATGTGCCGCACCTGCATGCCACCAGTCAGCTATCCGCTTATCTCACTATAGGCACTATCAGCCCTCGGCTCTGTTATTTACAAGCCAGCAAAGTACAAGAAAAGCTACACGGTAATGATGGCGATAATGAAGATATCGACCGCTGGATAAGCGAGCTTGCTTGGCGAGATTTTTATCGTCATGTGCTGATCGATAAGCCAAACCTGATTCGCCATAAAGCGTATAAAGAGGACACTGACACCAAAGTGAGTTGGTCATACGATGAAGAGGATTTTCAAGCATGGTGCACGGGCAAAACAGGCGTACCACTCGTTGATGCGGCGATGCGCTGTCTAAACGCTACTGGATTTATGCACAATCGACTGCGCATGGTCACAGCAATGTTTTTGACCAAAGACTTGTTGATTGATTGGCGCTTGGGTGAGCGCTACTTTATGCAGCAGCTCATCGATGGGGATTTTGCCTCCAATAATGGCGGCTGGCAATGGAGCGCATCAACAGGTACTGACTCAGCACCCTACTTCCGTATTATGAACCCCTTTAGCCAAGGCAGCACTCATGATAAAAAAGCGATATTTATCAAAACGTGGCTACCAGAACTAAAAGACATCCCCGCGAGCACTTTGCATAGTGAGGATAAAATGCGTAAAGCACTGGCGAAGGGCGGCAAGTTTGCTGATATCGACTACCCTGTGCCGATGGTCGAACATAAATCAGCACGTAAGCTCGCCATTGCTGAATTTAAAAAAGAGTAAACTAGCTATTAGTGACTGCTGGCAACTGACATGCGCCTGCACCCTGCGTGTTGACCGTCACGACAGCACCCGTTAAAGCAAACAGCTGCTGCAATTGCGTTTGAGCATTTTGCAGCGCCATATTCATGACATCTCCTCGGCAGGCACGCTCTAGCACTTCTTTTTTTGCCATGGTTTGTGCTTGCGCCAATATCTTAGGATCAACTTGCATCATGCCAAAAGCGCCTGTCTGCCAGTCATAAATCTCGATATCATCTAAATATACTGAAAATATCTCTGTAGGTGGTAAGGTAATATTGATTTGTGGCATGGCTGAGGCAGGTGCATTATTCGCTGCTTGCTCATCCTCTGCATCAGTTATAGTCTGAGTAGGCTGAATGACCTGCACCATCTCAGGCGTCAAAGCACTCAGATCAACCCCTGCTTCGACGCGGCCATGAGCAATGAACAGCGCTTTTTGTTCATCTTGCCACAACTTCATCCAACTCCCTGGACGCTCACTCGTAATCACCGTATCAACACTAAACGCGACGGTATGGAGTCTGTTTAATTGCTGGATTTGCGTGACCACGCCTTCTCGAGTGATGGTTTCTATCGGTTCTTCTTCTGTGATTTTTTGCGCGCTATAAATAGCAAAAACGATGGCTGCTAAGCCAATGAGTAATATTACCCAAGACATCATGGCAATAGGCTGCTTCGCTGGCTTGTGGGTGCCATTGGTATTGTTCATATCAGGACTACTCATAGAAGTTACCTTTATAAAGGTGCATCGTTATAAGAGTGCATCGTTTTTCAGATGACCAACGGTTTTATATAATTAAAACAAATACTTAACCTGTAAATGCGACTATTGTGCAGTTAATTCAAGTAGTGGCTACCAATCTTCTACATAATACGTAAATTGTGTTCATCTTAAAATCTTATAAATATAGTGAATTCAGTATAAAAACGACACAGTGGGACTGGGATAAATTTTTCGCAGCATCGAGCAGCGTAGGCACAGCACGCAAGGAAAATTTAGACCAGTTCCACCTTGATATATAATGTATCTGTTTTATTTAGGATTGACTATAACTCAATTATTCGAGTCTCATCTCAGCCTTTGTATAACGTTCGGTCTGAAAAGATAAAAAGTCATTGCGTCTTAGGCGAACTTTACCTAACATAGTCAGATTGTATGTATAAAATGTCAGTCTTTTAGCATTATCAGGCTCTTGCCCTGAATATATTGCATTTCGGCATATTCATACCTTAAATCAAATTTGCCTCTCTTGTTTACTCTTATAAGAGGGGTTCTTACTGATGTGCTTTTTTATACCAGCATGTGAGTAACTAGGAAATACCCTAGAATATTGCTAAGTGATAAAGGTAAGCTTGCGGCGGCAATGAAACGATTAGCCATACGCTCAACATCCTACTATTTCTTATTTTTTTATCAAAGATAAGGTTACGCTTTATTTATGAAAGCCAGTCAATTTTTATTTGCCACACTAAAAGAAACCCCAAGTGATGCCGACATCGCCTCAAGCCAATTGATGGTGCGTGCTGGTCTTATCCGCAAGATCGCTTCTGGATTGTATATTTGGTTGCCCATGGGTCTGCGTATTTTGCAAAAGGTTGAGCGCATCGTTCGTGAAGAGATGCAAAACATCGGCGCACAAGAGTTGCTGATGCCGATGACGCAGCCTGCTGAGCTATGGCAGACCAGCGGACGCTTTGAAGACTACGGCCCTGAGCTACTGCGTTTCAAAGACCGTCATGATCGTGACTTTGTGCTGGGCCCAACGCATGAAGAAGTCATCACCAATCTGGCAAAAGGCGAGCTACGTAGTTATAAGCAACTACCGATTACTTTCTTTCAGATTCAAAGCAAATTCCGTGACGAGATTCGTCCACGCTTTGGTGTGATGCGCGCACGCGAATTTACCATGAAAGATGCTTACTCGTTCCATATCGATCAAGCCTCACTTGCTGAGACTTATCAAGATATGTACGACGCCTATACTCGTATCTTTAGCCGTTTGGGTTTTGACTTTCGCGCGGTACAAGCGGATTCAGGCTCTATCGGCGGCTTTGCCTCACATGAGTTTCATGTTTTGGCAGACAGCGGCGAAGATGACATTGCCTTCTCCACCATCTCTGACTATGCGGCCAATATTGAGCTTGCTGAAGCCATTAGCACAGGCGAGCGTCAGCCTGCGACCCAAGAACTGACCAACGTTGATACCGTTAATATGCCAACCTGCGAAGCAGTTGCTGAGCATTTAGACATTCCACTTGCCACCACCGTGAAAACCTTGATTGTCAAAGGTCATACGCCAGAAGGCGAAGAGCAGTTGGTTGCGCTGGTACTGCGCGGCGATCATACGCTCAACGACATCAAAGCGGAAAAAATCGAAGAAGTAAACACGCCGCTGACTATGGCGAGTGAAGAGGAGCTAAAAGCCGCAGGACTGCTCAAAGGCTATATCGGTGTCGATCTAGATATTCCTGTGTTCGTCGATCGCGCAGCGGCTATTCTCTCTGACTTTGTCGCTGGTGCCAACGAAGTCAACAAACACGCAACCGGAGTCAATTGGGATCGTGACGCGCACATAACACGCATCGTTGATATCCGCAACGTACTCGAAGGCGACGCCTCACCTGATGGTCAGGGAACCCTACAAATTAAACGCGGTATCGAAGTTGGTCATATCTTCCAGTTGGGTGATAAGTACTCACAAGCACTTGGCTGCAGCGTCTCAGGCGAAGCTGGCAAGCCTGTAACCTTGATGATGGGCTGCTATGGTATCGGCGTCAGCCGCATCATCGCTGCTGCCATCGAGCAAAATCACGATGATAACGGTATCATATGGCCACAAACGCCTGATGTAAAAGACTCACTTGCGCCTTTTGAAGTGGCTATCGTACCGATGAAGTCAAAAGAAGAGACGGTCATGCAGACTGCCACTGAGCTTTATGAGATGCTAAAGGCCAAAGGTGTCAACATCCTACTGGACGATCGTAACGAACGCCCAGGGGTGAAGTTTGCTGATTTAGAATTGATTGGTATTCCACACCGTATCGTCGTGTCTGATCGTAACATCGCTGAAGACAAATACGAATATGTCAATCGTCGTGACGGTGAAAAAGAGTTGCTTAGCCGTGACGAGCTACTGGCAAAATTGGGCTGTGAATAAATCGTAGTCCAAGCATACAGCGTCAGTAAATTGAACGTCAGATATGTTTGATTTGAGACACAAGAAAAGCGCCTATCCCATTAAATGAGATAGGCGCTTTTTTGTACGACTTATAAATTATTGGCGAATCAGGCGACTCGGCGCAGGCAATAGTGCCATATCGCTAACACGGCAAGGATTGATATCGATACCGCCGCGGCGCGTGTACCATGCGCGTACCATCAACTCACTTGGCTGATAATGCTCGCTCAAATCTGCAAATATCTGCTCAACACACTGCTCATGAAAGCCGTTATGCTGACGAAAACTTAATATATAACGTAGCATATTTGCGTTGTTAAAAGTCTTGTCAGTCGTTATCGACACGGCTAGTGTGCCCCAATCTGGCTGATTGGTCACAGGGCAATTACTACGCAGCAGATTAGAATAAAAAACATAAGGCTGATTGCTGTTATTTGCCACACGTTCACTGCTCGCTTCTGTTACATCATTACTCAACAGTGATGCATCAGGATGCTCAGTTAACGCGATTTTTCCCGTGCTACCTGCCAATGTGTCATCAATACAAATACCTGTTGGCTGGGCAACCAGCAGGCTTGCTGCATCATTCAGCGTAAATAACTCCACCTGTACTTCCGCTTGCAAACAGGCTGACAGGTCTTTAGCGATCAACGCTTGAACGTCATTCCAACTGGCGAACTCAGTAAAATTGATACTGTTCAAATATAGCTTGAGCGATTTTGACTCGACAATAAAGGGCGAGCTGGCAGGAATACTAAACCGCGCCATCGCCACTTGCGAAATACCTTGTAGATTTAACCAAGAGATCTCGAATGCCTGCCACCAATCTACGCCGACCGTTAATTTGTCAGCGTGCCAGCCAATCACATCACGTCCCATACTACGTGCAATAGGATATAGCGTCTCTGGGCTATACTCAGTCGGATAATCGGTGGTTTGTTCTCCTAAAATACCATGAATACTCATTTACTTTCCTACTATTTAATCGTTAAACCCTAACTGCTCAACCGACAGCGCTTTGGGCATCGCTATCGCTTCACACGCTGACCATCACAAGCGCACGCGCGAACCGTTACTGAGCAAGCGATAAGCAATGGTATAAAATATTGCACAGAACACAAAAATCGCTGCCATCGAATACCAAACGTTGACATCAGAGTAGCCAAGAATACCGTAACGGAATGAGTTGACCATATACACGATAGGATTTAATAGCGAGATGTTTTGCCAAAATGGTGATAAATTTTCCATCGAATAGAACACGCCGCCAAGATAGGTCAGCGGCGTCAATACAAAGCTTGGAATGATAGAGATATCATCAAATGATCGCGCAAACACCGCATTGATAAAACCGCCTAATGAAAACAAGGTAGACGTGCCAAGTACCGTAAATACAGTGACAAATAAATGCTCAATACCAAGGTCAGTAAAGAATAACGCGACAATCGAAACAATGACACCGATGGCCAGTCCACGGAAGATACCACCGCTGACATAACCCATCAAAATTGCATGCTTGGAGACGGGTGAAACGAGCAGCTCCTCGATACTAGACGTGAATTTGGCACTAAAAAAGCTCGAAACCACGTTCGAGTAACTGTTGGTAATGATCGACATCATGATCAAACCTGGTACGATGAATTGCATGTAGGGCACGCCGCCCATCTCACCTACGCGCGAGCCAATCATCTTACCAAAAATGACAAAGTACAAGCTCATCGTAATCACTGGCGGTAATAGCGTCTGCGGCCAAATACGCAGAATACGGCGCACTTCTTTGAACCAAATAGTACGAAACGCAATCCACTTTTTACTCAGTGACATCGTTTTATTATGATCGATTAGTTCCTGACTCATAATCCCGCCTCCTTCATGCTGTTTGCACTTTCAATATTTTTGTCAACCAAGCGCATAAACAACTCTTCTAGACGGTTGGCTTTATTACGCATACTGCCGACTTTGATGCCTTTATCGGATAACTGATCAAAGACACCATTTAATGACTCGCCTTCTGTCAGGGTGACTTCTAGCGTCTGCTTATCTGGCTGGGAGATGTCTGTCACTCCAGTCAGAGCCAATTGCTCATTGAGCGGCGTCTCTAAATCAAAGACAAACGTCTCTACAGATAACTGCGCCAATAAATCTTTCATTTCTGTATTGATACGAATCTCACCGTGATCCAAGATCGCAATACGTTTACACAACTGCTCGGCTTCTTCGAGATAATGGGTGGTCAATATAATCGTGGTGTTTTCTTCGATATTGATCTGCTGCATAAACTCCCACATCGAGCGGCGCAGCTCAATATCCACCCCTGCTGTGGGCTCATCGAGAATCAGTAATTTTGGTTTATGAATCAAGGCGCGCGCGATCATCAGACGGCGTTTCATACCGCCAGATAAATCACGCGATTTGCTGTCACGCTTGTCCCATAGCCCCAGTGCTGTCAGCAGGCTTTTTGCGCGAGGTCTGGCTTCTTTTGCTGGAATACCAAAGTAACCTGCTTGCGTAATCAAGATATCTTCGACTTTCTCAAACATATTGAAATTAAATTCTTGCGGTACTACGCCAAGGTACTGTTTGGCAATCGAAGGGTTCTCTAATAAATCTGTTCCAAAAATATGGACACTACCCGTTGTTGGCTTAAATAGTGAACTGATAATGCCAATCATGGTGGACTTACCTGCGCCATTTGGGCCAAGCAGTGCAAAGAACCCACCTTGTGGTACGGTTAAATCAACCCCTTTTAACGCCGAAAACCCATTGTCATAGGTTTTGGATAAGCCTTGGATAGAAAGTGCTGGTACATCAGACATGAAGACCTCTTGTTTTTTATCAATTTGTATAAAACACGATTTTAGAATAATAGGCCGTGTTGAACATTCGACTGTCATTATCATACTGACCGAGGCCATATAAAAATGTTCAACACGCTCTACTATCTAGAAGACACGGTGTAATCTCATAAAATGAGGCTGCTAATCGCAAATTTCAACTGCTTTATATTTGAAGTACCGTATTAATAATACTTATTATAAAAAAGCGCCTATCTCATTACTGAAATAGGCGCTTTATCGATAACTGTTGTAAGGGCCAGCAAAGCCGCTAGCAAAAATTAGCTGGCTTCTGCAACCATATAATCTACAGCGTTTTGGACTTCTTCATCAGGAATGTCCGCGCCGCCTTTGGCAGGCATCGCATTGAAACCATTGATAGCATGGGTATATAGCGTATCTTTACCTTTCGCGATACGTGGTCCCCAAGCGCCAGCATCACCAAAGATAGGTGAACCTAACAAACCAGTGGTGTGACAAGTATGGCATACCGCATTGTATACTGCTTTACCATCACGAGGACCGTCGCCAGCAGATGGGCCAGATGAGCGTGCTGTTACGTCACACACTTCATCGTCTTCAAAACATACAGTTGCAACAGGTTGAATACGCGCAATCAGATTAGGATACAAAGCAATCAGCTTTTGTACTTGCGGCGTATCTTGCGGAATCGGCTCTTCGTCAGCGGCAGGCGCTGCAGCGGCGGTCTCTTCACCTTCTGCTGGAGCGGCACCATCAGCAGGTGCAGCGCCATCTGTTGTGTCTGCAGCAGCTTGGGGCTCGCCACCTAGCGTTTGAGGCGCCTCTTCTACGACTTCTTGGCCTTCTGCGACGTCAGTCACAGTTACAGGCGTGTCGACAATATCTTCAGCTTGGCTCACCGCGATACTAGCGATTCCTAGAATGGCAGCTGCCGATAACATAACTACTTTTCTCATTCGTCACGTTCTCTTATTACGTATACAAGGACTAGCACGGCACGGACATTCCGTCTGTCCTCCTTTGACGACCTCTAAGTCCTCAATAGCAGACAGCCATCCCGCGTGCCAGCGCACTTGCAATCGGTGATTATAAATATGAATTCTCCCCAACATTATAAGGGAAAAGGCAGGTAAATTGCCATGCTTGTTTAATGACTTGGCTGTTTTTTCTTAAAAAACCTCAATCACGACTGTCATTTATTGGCTTTATGCGTTTTATTTGTTAGACTAAGCGGTCTTTATTTCTAGGCATCTTATGCTGGTTATCATGCGCATCTAAGCGTGACAGTCAGACATATCGTTATCATATGCGCTCGTAGCTCAGTTGGATAGAGTATCGGTTTCCGAAGCCGAGGGTCGTGGGTTCGATTCCCGCCGGGCGCACCAATCATCGTATTTCACCCTTCCTCAGCATTACCTAAAACCTCTAAAGCTCTTTAATATCAAAAATTCAAATCTTTTAATATTACTTGTCATGACCTAGTAGCCTCTATCAAGTGTTGTTAAATTTACTCGCAGCCTCTGACTTGTTATTCGTCACGTGACTATTTAATTGAGCCGCTTCTTTTAAACGGCCAGCTTGTTAAATGACCAGCTCTAAAAAAACTTTCTCTTAAAATACCCACTTGCTCTTTATCCACTGATACAAGCACCGCCTACTCTGCCTCTTGCAAATGAGTAGCAAGCTGGGCGCGGCTGGGCACGCGGTGATAATTAATCACTGGCACCTCACCCAAACGACGCTTACCTTCAGCAATTTTTTTATCAATGGTAATCATCGCCACTTTTTTATTGTGTTTATAGATGAGCAAATGCTTGGCTTTACGCGTGACTCGATAATCAGGAAAATACTGCTTTAATAATGCGGATGTTTTTTGCAGGGCATCATTCGGTACTGTATTTTTTGACTTGGCACTACCGTGCTTTTCGCCTGCTTTTGCCCCGCGCGATTTCGCTACCAACCATAAAATTACGATGATGGCGATTAATATGACAAGCCACCAAATTCCGTCTATCATAAGTAAAAATATCCATTACTAACAAAGGTTGGCTCATGTTAGCAGAATTATCACCAGCGGTAATAGCAGAAGTAAAACTTGCGGCAACATTGTTGGCATCGAAAGAGCGCATTTGCATTTTGACAGGGGCAGGTATTTCTGCAGAAAGCGGCATCCCAACGTTTCGAGATAAGCAAACAGGGTTATGGGAAAACTACGGCGTCGAGGATTTGGCAACCCCTGAGGCCTTTACTCGTGATCCAAAGCTTGTATGGTCGTGGTATCAGTGGCGCAGGCAGATGGTCGCAGATAAAGTACCAAATCCAGCCCATCATGCATTGGCTCAGTGGCAGTATCATGCGCAAACCTCCGATCAAACAGTGACACTCATCACGCAAAATGTCGATGACCTACATGAGCAGGCTGGAAGCGCAGTGACTCATTTGCACGGTCATCTGTGGCGTGATCGCTGTGGTCAGTGTGAGATACCTTATCCAGAACAATCAAGAGCCGCCTATATTAAGCAAGATACGATACGTTTTGATGATAAGCTGATTACTTGCCCGCATTGCGACGGTTACATCAGACCAGATATTGTGTGGTTTGGCGAAGCACTACCTGTACAAGCATGGCAGACTGCCGAAGAGGCTGCGGCTAACTGTGATGTGTTTATCAGTATCGGTACCTCAAGCTTGGTCTATCCTGCGGCCGGACTCTCACAGCTAGCCAAGCAAAATGGTGCGCAAGTTATCGAGATAAACCCTGACCCAACACCGAATACCATCGTCGATATCACGCTAATAGAAAAAGCTGGAGTGATTTTGCCGTTACTTATAGAAGAGATTACTGCGTTATAACTGCGACTGCTTCATGTCATTACCTGATAAACAATAAAAAAGGCTTAACGATTGATAGCAATCGTTAAGCCTTCGCGATCAAAGTAATCCGCCTTTATTACAATGCCGCGTCCACTTTCGCTAAGTAAGCTTCTTTTAGCTCGTCACTGATAAATGCCGATCTAAATGAGTTTTTTACTAACGTAATAATATCCTCTTCTGTTATCGGTAGATTCTCATATAAGTTGATAAAATTTTGGTTCACATAGCCCTTGAAATAGGCAGGATCGTCTGAATTGACGCTGATATTAAGCCCATAGTCTAAAAGCGCTTTGATATTATGCTCTTTGTAATTATCAAAAACTCGCAGTTCGATATTTGAGTTCGGGCAAACGGTTAGTGGCATTTGCTCGTCTTTGAGTCTCTGCATCAGCTCTGGGCTTTTTATAGACTGCACACCATGATCGATTCGATTGATATTCAGTAAGTCTAGCGCTTCGTAGATATATGAAAAGTCCGCTTCTTCGCCTGCATGAGCGACCAGTTTAAAGCCTGCTTCTTTGGCCTTTTTGAATACGTCTTTGAACTTCGATGGTGGGTTACCAAGCTCTGATGAGTCCAGACCAACACCGATGATGTCATCTTTAAATGCCATTGCTTGCTCTAATGTTTCAAACGCTGCTTCTTGCGATAAATGGCGTAAAAAACACATGATGATACAAGAGGTGATGCCGTACTTTTCTTTGGCATCGGCAAGCGCATCTTTGATACCTGTGATGACCGCTTCAAAAGCCACGCCGCGTTCGGTATGCGTCTGCGGGTCGAAGAATATTTCTGTGTGGATGACATTGTCTTCAACACACTTCAGAATATATTCCCACGTCAAATCATAAAAGTCGTCTTGGGTGAGTAAGACATTTGCGCCAGCATAGTAGATATCTAAAAAACTTTGCAGATTATTAAAGTTATAGGCGGCGCGCACGTCTTCTACGCTGTCATAAGGGATCTCTACGTTGTTCTTTCTTGCCAGTCTAAACATCAGCTCAGGCTCTAATGACCCTTCGATATGTAAATGAAGTTCCGCTTTTGGTAGTTTCTGTATTAAATCAATCATAGTATTCCAATAATGGTGTCATCGAGACGAGCCGTGGACAATTTATATATTTGTACCGTCTTTAAACGGTACGAACATTTTGCGTGCGATATTTTAGCATCAAAACCCTAGAGACGAGAACAGTCACCTTCGACTCTATCAATAATGCGCTTCAAGAGGCCGTATTACTATTTTAAAAATACCACGGTATCAGACAGCTCATTGCCTGCTGGATTGTGCTCAAGCTGATAGTACTGGCGCAGCACTTGTCCCACTTCATCCAACAATTGGGCCAAGCTCTCTTCTGTCTTCTTGTTGCTGATACCTGATACTGCTTTTTCGCACATAGCACGCCAGACGGTTGGGCTTACATGCGTGCTGATACCGCGATCCGCCACAATCTCTAACTGATGCTCGCAGATATTGACATAGATGAGAACGCCTGTGTTCTCTTCGGTATCCCAAACTCGATATTCACTAAACAGATCAATTGCTCGCTCGCGGCAATCCATATGATAAGCGTCTTGAATCGGTAAATGATTCTCTACAATCAAAAACACTTCACCACGATGTCCACGCTCAGCACGTGTCACTTGATCTGTTAGACGCGCGCGAGCGTCTGCCGTCAGCCACTTGCTATGCAGCAAAGGGACAAACAAGACCTGACGCCACCATCGAGCAAAGCTAGAAGTTGAAGCATGGTTTTCTGCCATTATTTTGTTTCCTAAAATACGTCATTGTTGATGATTACTGGTGTTTGGATAGTTGCAAACGTTCTTATTAAGACTCTAAGCTTTTACGAAGTAGACCGTTACCACGAGCCACCAGCACCGCCACCACCAAAACCGCCGCCACCACCACCAAAGCCGCCGCCACCGAAACCACCACCGCCAAAGCCGCCACCACTACCCCCACCCATACCGGGTAAGAAAATCATGCCACCGCCTCTACGCCCACCTTTACCGCCGCCGCCTTTGCCACCACCGCCGCCACGGGAAATCAAGAACATCCATATAAATATCGCCATGATCAATGTCATAAAAAAGCCGCCGCCAAGCGCTAATGAACCGGCGAAAAAGCCGCCTGCCGTGATAATAGAACCAAATACTCGGCCTAAGATGTTGGTAATAAAACTGCCAAATATCATCGCCATAATAAATAAGAAAATAGGTGATGGTAGCTCATCTGAGCCTTGCACGGCACTACGCTCAGCAGCTTGGGCATCAGCACGTGCCAATACCTCAGGATCAGCCGTTAGGCGTGTCTTAAGTGCATCCACGCCAGCCAGTATTCCAGCACCATAGTTGTTTTGCTTAAATAATGGTGTGATGTCCTCACGGATAATACGATTGACCGCAGCATCTGGCAATACACCCTCTAACCCATAGCCTGTGAGGATATACATGTCACGGTCATTGACTGCTACGACGATGAGCAGACCATCGTCAATATCTTTGTCACCCAATTGCCATTTTTCTGCAACCTGTAAAGCATAGTCAAATATAGGCAAACCATTGGTTGTTGGTACGATGACCACTGCTGCTTGTGCCAAACCCTGCTGATAAATATTTCTTAGCTGCGCCTCTAGACGCTGTTTTTCTTGCGGATTTAAGATATTGGCTTGATCAACGACTGGTTCATTCAGTATGAGTTTGTCAGCATCAACGCTCTGGGCACTTGAGGTTACTGGTGGCTGAGCTGGCGCTTGCGCACTAGCGGTTGCCTCATCATTTGCTGCGCTTTGATTAATAGCGTCATTACCAAGCACCGCGCCATTGATGGCATCATTATTTAATACCGCATCATTGATCGCTTCATTGGATTCACCAGCTTTGGCAATGGCTACCAAGTCTTCAACACTACGATTTTGCAGATTTGAGGGGCTATCTGTCGCTACAGCCGTGCCAACATCGTCACCAGGCGCAGCATGCAGCACTGATGCACCGCTGACGCTCAGTGTAAACAGTAATGCTGATAAGATTGCTTTTGAATTATTCATCTAATCTCTACCACCTCAAATGACATCTTTATAAATTAATAGACATTAACTAATAGTCATCAGCTAAATAAATAGAGCGGCATACACCGCTCTATTTTTGTATATTTCTAATACTTCCTACTCTGCTTTTGCAGAATCGCCAAAATCAACACTTGGCGCTGTCGAAATTGCATCTTCATTAGCAACGGTAAAGTTTGGTTTGGCATCCATGCCAAATACTTTTGCGGTGATATTGGTTGGGAACTGGCGCACGGTGGTGTTGTAGCCTTGCACTTCTTGGATATAGCGGTTACGAGCGACCGCAATACGGTTTTCGGTGCCTTCTAGCTGCGCTTGCAGATCTTGGAACAGCGCATCTGATTTTAGCTCAGGGTAACGCTCAGACACTGCCATCAGGC
Organism: Psychrobacter sp. AntiMn-1; assembly: GCF_001854065.1. Taxonomy (NCBI): domain Bacteria; kingdom Pseudomonadati; phylum Pseudomonadota; class Gammaproteobacteria; order Moraxellales; family Moraxellaceae; genus Psychrobacter; species Psychrobacter sp. AntiMn-1. The sequence continues at coordinate 1,429,188 of NZ_CP012969.1, forward strand.
GTGATAATGCGCCTGTCATCTGATCTTGCGCAGCAGCATAACGCTCCATTGCTTCTGGGTCATTGAGCACTTCAGGCGTCACCGTGATGCCGCCCGCACGCGAGCGCGCTTGTGCCACTTGGGTGAACACCTCTTGCTCTTGTTCAGCATACTGCTGTACGACTTTGACCAAGTTTGGTACCAAATCGCTGCGGCGCTGATATTGGTTGACCACTTCTGACCACGAAGCCGTTACTTGCTCGTCTTGCGCCTGCAGATTGTTATAACCACAGCCGCTCAGACCGACAGTAGAAGTCGTCAATAGTGCTGCTAGCAACATCGGCTTCATAATAGATTTACGCGTCATCGTTGTTTCTCCTAATAATGATAAATAACAAATATCTGGTAACACGTTTTTTAATAATTTTTTTGCGTTTATGCCTTCACAATCATCTAACGGTCATATGCGTTCTATATTTTGTATAAAGGCACGTGCTTGTAGCTTTTATATCTACAGACACAACATGAAAAACCACTCATGCATATTGCTCAGTCTTATAAGCTACAAGATATACTGCTCATAATGACGCTATCATGATGCTTTTACAATTGACCGTTACCAAAACACAACCGCAATAACTGGGTGTCATTTTTTTGGTTATACCTTTATGTGATGCTATTACTTTTTAGATAGACTAAAGTTTATTAAATGGATTGCCAGTTCATAAATTCGCTTCTTTATCAAGGCTAATGATGCATAAATCGATGGTCCAAAAATAAAACTCATCCGTCCATACACAAAGAAATTTCTAGTAATTAGGACAAAAATATGGCAAATTGCAGTTACGTAGCCGTATGGTTTGAATACATTTGGTAGTGGACTTATAGCTTGATACGTATTAGCGAGTTGATCGATGTGTAAAGAAGACATTATTCAACTTACGAATACTCCACCAATACCATCAATTCGCCCTACCAACAGTGTAGCCAATCGGGACGGCTCATAGCAAATTAAATACCCTTATCATGAAGAGTATTTAATTATATAACCGCCTGTTTTATCCGCGGACTTATAATTCATCTCATTCATAACGTGATGATAGGACACCGCAGTAGTTGAGGCTGTAGAACAATCAAACACACAGCTGATATTAATGCTATCAATGACAAGCGCTATAAAAATAGTCTGTGTCACTGATAAAGCCAAGCGGATAAATACAGACAACTACAGTCCATTCTTGGTGGCTAAGCACGTATGAGACTTAAACTAATATAGATATGAGTCGATGCAGATAATTTAACTGCTTAACTTAAATAAGTAAGTTAACCAGTTAATTTACTCCTAGCATACAGAGCCACCTTGAGACAGTACTAGGAATATACATATGGAAGGTTTAGTTAACTTGGTAAACGGAATTATCTGGAGCCCAGCACTGATCTATCTGTGCTTGGGCGCTGGTCTGTTCTATTCCATCATGACGCGCTTCGTACAAGTACGTCTATTCGGTGAAATGATCAAACTACTATTCACTGGTAAGTCCAGTACTGATGGTATTTCGTCATTTCAGGCACTAGCCGTTTCCCTCGCAGGACGTGTGGGTATGGGTAACATCGCTGGGGTAGCTGCTGCTATCGGCTTCGGTGGTCCAGGTGCTGTATTTTGGATGTGGATCGTGGCGTTCTTAGGCGCGTCTACTGCCTATGTCGAGTCTACCCTTGCACAGATTTACAAAGAAAAAGATGTGGTAACTGGCGAATATCGCGGTGGCCCTGCTTATTACTTTGAGCGTGCCCTTGGTCAAAAATGGTACGGCATCCTCTTCGCCATCGCTTCTATTTTATCATGCGGTATGTTCTTACCTGGCGTACAGGCCAACGGTGTTATCAGTGCATTCGCACAGTTAATGGGCGAAGGTACAATCATGAACGTTGCAGGCCTAGAAGTTGGCTCTATGCGCTTGGTTGGCTTGGCCATTATCTTAGTCGTCTTAGGTGTCATCATTTTCGGTGGTATTAAGCGTATTGCAACCTTTACTGAGTTTGCCGTTCCATTTATGGCACTTGGTTACATCGTCCTCGCCTTAATCATCATGCTCAGCAACTTCAGCCTGATTCCAGATGTGTTTGGCATGATCATTGGCGATGCATTCACTGCACAAGCAGGTTTTGGTGCAGCAATCGGTTGGGGTGTTAAGCGTGGTATTTACTCTAACGAAGCCGGTCAGGGTACAGGTCCTCACGCTGCCGCAGCTGCTGAAGTTGAGCATCCATCACAGCAAGGTCTTGTTCAGGCATTCTCAGTATATGTTGATACATTGTTGGTTTGTTCTGCGACTGCATTCATGATCTTATCTACTGGCATGTACAACATCCAAGGTACACTACCAGATGGTCAGTTCATCGTTCAGAACGTTGCCGCTACGACTGAAATCAATGCGCCTGCGTTTACGCAGATGGCAATGGAATCGGTATACGGTACATTTGGTAACGCGTTTATCGCAATTGCTGTATTCTTCTTTGCCTTTACAACTATCTTAGCGTATTACTACATCGCTGAAGTAAACGTCGCTTACTTGACACGCTTCCTTGGTCGTAACGCAAACAAAACTGGTCTATTCCTCGTTAAAGTATTGATCATGGCGATGGTTGCTTATGGTGGTCTTAACTCAGCTGGTTATATCTGGGCCATCGGCGATATCGGTGTTGGTCTTATGGCTTGGCTCAACATTGTTGGTATCCTTGTTATCTTTATCGTGGCTCGTCCAACGCTTACCATGCTTAAAGACTACGAAGCACAACGTAAAGCTGGTGTGGCACGCTATAGTTTTGATCCGGCAAAATTCGGTATCAAAAACGCACCTTATTGGGAAGAGCGTCATCTAGCAGACCAAAAAAGAACGAATGTAGACCCACTACGTAAGTAATATAGATAATATGCGCTAACGTAGCTACTGCTCAATCTTATTCAGTCTTCCTAAAAGCCCGAGGCAATGGTCTCGGGCTTTTTTATTACAAATAAATAACGCAGATTTTTAAGATAACGCTGCTACGCGCCACCATCTTATAGACACAAAAAAGCCCAGCATTATAGCTAGGCTCTTTTACTCTTGTTAAGTCTCAGAGTGACTTAACTAACTATTAATCTTACTCAGGCATCAATACTGTGTCGATTGTATGAATCACGCCGTTGCTTGCCATGATATCAGTACCTGTGATGTTGGCTGTGTTACCAGTCGCATCAGTAATAACATTGTCTTCGCTGATTGAGATGGTTTTGCCGTTCGCCGTTTCGATATCGGTACCATAAGGGATGTCAGCTGCTTTCACTTCCATCGGAACAACGTGATAAAGCAATACGGTTTTTAATAAGTCTTTATTAGCCAATAGCTCGTCTTTGGTCACGCCTAATTTTTCTAATACAGGGGCAAATGCATCATCAGTTGGTGCAAATACAGTATATTTGGTGTCTTCCATCAACATGGTGTCAAGACCCGCTGATTGTAGTGCCGCTGTCAGAATAGTAAGATTGTCGTTGTTTGCAGCGATTTCTGCGATGGTTTGAGTCGCTTCCATATCCATGTCATCTGCCATTGGCTCGGCTTCAACCATTGGCTCGGCTTCGGTCTCTGCTACTGGCTCAACCACCACTTCTTCAGTGGTAGCCTCAGGCTCAGCTGGATCTGCGACTGTTTCAGTATCGTTACATGCTGCTAATGACATCGCTGCTGTTACTACTGCGATCGATAATAAATTCTTCTTTAACATGGGTCATTCCTTTTTAATAATTGGATATCTGGTTTGTCTAGCGAATAACTGTCTTTACTACATGAATAGCTGACGCTAATACGTATATCAATAATTGACATTTTTTAGCTATAGACAATTTGCTGTAAGTAAAATGATATTCGCTATATCAATAGTTTCAATTCTAACGATTTAATTTTTAATTGATACTTACTTAAGTAGTATCACTGTATCAATCACGTATATACCATTGTTCACTTGTATATCGGTTTATTGGAATATATGAAGGATCGCGCTCATTGGTCATGCTCACTCATTAAAATAGGCGTTATTTATATCTAAATCATGCCAATTAAATACTAAAACAGCCGTTATCTAATGAAAAATTCATCAAATAATGGCTGCTCACTAAATCTTCACAATACAAAAAATAATTATTTTTTAATGAAGCTTATTTAGGTAATAGCACTCTATCGATGACATGGACAACGCCATTGGTCGCTGGAATATCTGTTTTTACGATATTGGCAGTGCGGCCGTTTTCATCCATCAACTTACCTTGATTCGTCACCATTAGCGTGTCTTTGCTTGCGGTCATGACGTTACCAGGCTTCACGTTTTTGGCATACATAGCCATATCACCGCTGATGACATGATAACCTAGTACTTTTCTTAGCATTGCTTTATCAGCAAACAGTTGCGCTTTGGTCATGCCAGTCTCTTTCATTGCCTGCATAAACGCCTCATTGGTTGGGGCAAATATGGTGTAGTGAGCGTTAGGATCAGTGAGCATACCCGTTAGACCTGCTGCTTGTACCGCTTCTACTAAGACTGAAAAATCAGAATTACTTTGAGCAACTTGTACCACGTTCATTTTTGCCATTTGTTGGCTATGCATTGGCGGCTTCATATCTTCGCTCTTTGCTGGCATCATATTGTTACAAGCGCTTAGGCCAGCGATAGAAATAACTAGCGTACCGATAGTTGCAATTTTAGTCAGTTTCATAACATTATCCTTAATGATTGAGTATGTATTCGCTTATTGTCTTACAGGTTAGATTGTCTTCTGATATCAGTTGCTCGTGCTATTCAAACGCTTATTTCTTAATAAGCAAAATCTAGATAGACCAACAGAACAATAGTAACTTTTTGCCCATAAGTGACTTATAAGCAAAACTTACAAAGACCTAATTATCCTGAAATAAAATTAACATGTATAAAACCTTTATCAACCTGCCTTTACGCAACTTTTTGTAGTACCGGTGTAAACTCTGTCGGACTTTTAAGCACAAGCGTTGGCTTTCATTTGCATAAGCAAAGCTTTATGTAATCCATAAACGAAATGATATTCATTTGTGCACATATTCTTTATGAAACAGCATTTAATGCTATGCTCAGCAGTTCAATGAATAGGTATCTGCTTGTCTAGGGTAAAAGTAGAATGAACAGTATCCATGTGTGCTATATTTTTCATGCTAGAATAATTCAAATTTGATGATTTCCTTTATAAGACTTTGTACTCTATTGGTTTGTTATTCCTTCCTTTTATAATATTGACGAGATAAGCAGCGCACCTATGACTCAAACGATGACCTCACCGACCTCTTCTCAATCTGATACTACTTCTGATGCATCATCCGCTGATGACTTTATTTTGACGCCACCTGCTGTCTTTCCTTATAAGGAACAGCAGCTCACCGCGCGCGCCCGTATCACTGAGCAGATGGCTTCACGCATCTTGATGTTGGACGGTGCAATGGGTACGCAGATTCAGACCTATAAACTAGAAGAGTCAGATTATCGTGGTGAGCGTTTTGCCGATATCGACCAAGATGTGCGCGGCAATAATGATTTGCTAGTACTGACACAGCCGCAGATGATTAAAGACATTCATCACGATCATCTGTTGGCTGGTGCGGATATCATCGAGACCAACACTTTTAATGGTACGCGTCTGTCGATGGCTGACTATGACATGCAGTACTTGGTGCCTGAGCTCAATAAAACAGCAGCCAAGATTGCGCGCGAGGCGGCCGATGAATTTACCGCCAAGACGCCTGAGAAGCCGCGGTTTGTCGCCGGTGTGGTGGGGCCAACCTCACGCACGTGCTCGATATCACCTGATGTCAATGATCCTGCCTTTCGTAACATTACCTTTGATGAGTTGGTCCTAAACTACCGTGAAGCAACCTTATGCTTGATAGAAGGCGGCGTCGATCTTATTTTGATTGAGACAATCTTTGATACGCTCAATGCCAAGGCGGCGATATTTGCTATCACGGGTGTGTTTGATGATATTGGCTTTGAGCTGCCTATTATGATTTCTGGTACGATTACTGATGCGTCAGGTCGTACATTATCTGGTCAAACGGCAGAGGCGTTTTATAATTCGATCCGCCATGCCAAGCCATTGTCCGTTGGCTTTAACTGTGCGCTTGGCGCGGATGCGCTGCGTCCGCACATTCAAACGCTATCGAACATTGCTGATACCTATGTCTCTGCGCATCCTAATGCGGGGCTGCCCAATGAGTTTGGTGAATACGATGAGACCGCTGAAGAGACCGCCGCCCTACTCGAAGGCTTTGCCAAAGCAGGAATCCTAAATATCGTTGGTGGCTGCTGCGGGACGACGCCTGAGCATATCCGCCACATTGCAGATATGGTGGCGAACTATCCGCCGCGCGCCATCCCAGAGATTGCGCCTGCCTGCCGACTCTCAGGGCTTGAGCCATTTAATATCACGCCTGATAGCTTGTTCGTCAACGTCGGTGAGCGTACCAACGTCACAGGCTCCAAGAAGTTTTTGCGCCTAATTAAGACCGAAGCCTATACCGAGGCGCTCGATGTCGCGCGCGATCAAGTCGAGGGCGGTGCGCAGATCGTCGATATCAATATGGACGAAGGCATGCTCGACTCCAAGCAGGCCATGATTCACTTCGTCAACCTCGTCTCAGGCGAGCCAGATATCAGCCGTGTGCCCCTCATGATTGACTCGTCCAAATGGGACATCATCGAAGAAGGCCTCAAGCGTACGCAAGGTAAATCTGTCGTCAACTCCATCTCGCTAAAAGAAGGTCATGCTGAGTTCGTTGAGCGCGCCAAATTATGTATGCGCTACGGCGCTGCCATTATCGTCATGGCATTCGATGAAGACGGACAGGCTGACACTTACGAGCGCAAAATCGAGATATCAAAGCGTAGCTACGACGTACTGGTCAACGAAGTGGGCTTCCCTAGCGAAGACATTATCTTTGACCCCAATATCTTTGCGGTCGCCACCGGTATCACCGAGCACAATAATTACGGCGCTGACTTTATTAATGCGACGAAATGGATCACGGACAACCTGCCCAATGCGATGGTATCAGGCGGCGTCTCCAACGTCTCATTTAGCTTCCGTGGCAACCCGATTCGTGAAGCGATTAACTCAGTATTCCTTTATCATGCGATCAAAAACGGCTTGACCATGGGTATCGTCAACCCGTCGATGCTAGAAGTCTATGACGACATCCCTGTCGAGGCACGCGAGGCGATTGAGGATGTCATGCTCAATCGCAATCAAGGCGAGAGTGGACAGGATGCCACCGAACGCTTGATGACCATTGCTGAGAGCTATCAAGATGGCGGTAAGAAAAAAGACAGCACCGTCGATATGAGCTGGCGCGAGGGCACGGTAGAAGAGCGCATTGCCCATGCACTGGTCAAAGGTATCACCACCTTTATCGAAGCTGATACCAAAGAAGCATGGGAGAAATACCCCAAACCACTCGACGTTATCGAAGGGCCTTTGATGGATGGCATGAATATCGTCGGTGACTTATTTGGCTCGGGTAAAATGTTTTTGCCGCAAGTGGTCAAGTCGGCGCGCGTCATGAAACAATCGGTCGCTTGGCTCAACCCCTATATCGAAGCAGAAAAAGTCGAGGGCGAAGTCAAAGGTAAAGTTCTTATGGCAACGGTCAAGGGCGACGTCCATGATATCGGCAAAAACATCGTCGGCGTGGTCCTCGGCTGTAATGGCTACGACATCCTTGATCTGGGCGTAATGGTGCCGTGCGAGACGATTCTCGATACAGCTATCAAAGAGAAAGTCGATATCATCGGCCTATCGGGACTGATTACCCCGAGCCTCGATGAGATGGTGTATGTCGCCAAGCAAATGCAAGAGCGCGGCATGACCCTGCCACTGATGATCGGCGGTGCCACCACATCTAAAGCGCATACCGCGGTAAAAGTCGAGCCGCAATATAGTAATGATGCAGTCATCTATGTGGCGGATGCCTCGCGCTCGGTTGGCGTGGTGACTAAGCTGCTCTCCAAAGACAACCGTCAAAGTCTCATCGATGAGACCCGCGAAGAGTATATCAAAGTGCGCGAGCGTCTCGCGAAGCGTCAACCCAAAGCGGCGAAGCTGACTTATGCTGAATCAGTTGAAGGTGGTTTTCAATACGATTGGGACCACTATACCCCGCCTGTGCCGAATACATTTGGTCAGGTCATATTGGACGACTACCCTATCGATAAGCTGCTCCCTTATATTGACTGGACGCCGTTCTTTATTTCTTGGGGTCTAACGGGTAAATACCCAAAAATTTTGCAAGATGAGGTCGTTGGTGAAGCGGCGCGTGATCTGTTCGATAACGCCAAGAACCTGATGCAAAAAATGATTGATGAAAAGTTAATCATCGCTAAAGGGGTGTTTAAAATTGTTCCAGCCAAACGCACCGGCGCAGATACGATTAGCGTTTATGACAAATCGCCTACAGATGGTGGCCAACCTACGCATACCTTTGAGCATCTGCGCCAGCAGTCGGACAAAGCCAGCGGCAAGCCAAACTTTAGCTTGGCCGACTTTATCTCACCGTCGGACACGCACACTGATTATCTAGGCGGCTTTACCGTCTCCATCGTCGGCACAGAAGACCTCGCTGAGCAGTACAAAGCGGCAGGCGACGATTATAATGCCATCATGGTACAAGCGCTGTCTGATCGCCTCGCCGAAGCCTTTGCCGAGCATCTGCATGAGCTGATTCGTAAAGAATATTGGGGCTATCAGGCTGATGAGACCCTCACCAATGATGAGCTGATCAAAGAAAAATACGTCGGTATCCGCCCAGCGCCGGGCTACCCTGCCTGTCCTGAGCATACCGAAAAAGGCAAATTGTTTGATTGGCTTGGTACAGTGGACGCTATCGGCACAACGCTAACTGAAAGCTATGCAATGTGGCCGGCGTCTTCAGTCAGTGGTTTCTACTACTCGCATCCTGATAGTGAGTACTTTAACGTCGGAAAGATTGGGCGTGATCAGTTGGAGGATTATGCCAAGCGGAAAGACTGGGATATAAAGACGGCTGAGAAGTGGTTGAATCCGAATTTGTAGGAATATTTAGGTTTTAGATATGGAAGAAACTATAAAGCTTTGGTTTAAAGAAGGATATACAGATTTCAATTCAGGCAACGGTTTGAATCGAAATAGTCCCTTTGAGTTAAAACGTTTAAATATTATTGTAGGCGCAAACAATGCTGGTAAAAGTAGATTCATGCGCGAATTTATATTCAAATTAAAAGTAAATAGTGTAGATTTTAAGTATCCTCAAGCTTATAAAGATTATATCTCCATCATTAATAGCTTTATTTGCAACCACTCTTCAAAGCATCAGTTAGAAATACCTGACAACTCTTTATGTAGCTTAGAAGATATCTTAAGACAATGGCAAAATACCGGCTCTTTTCTAACAGATACAAGAAAAGCTATTGAAGCTCATATCACATATAGCACTAGCTCAATAAAATATGATACTTTAGAATATGCAATAGTTACAGGAAAGCTTTCTCATGAAGTACGTAAACTTATCGATGATATAGATCAACTGATAGAAGGTCTGAGTAATATTAAAAATACTTTAGACTCTTTAAGTTTTAAAGCTTTAAAGTTTTACTACATTGATAGCTTGAGAAGCTTACGAAAGTTGAATTCACAAATAATCTCTATTGATGCTGAATCAGAACATTACCCTTTACTTTCTAGAACACTTACTGACTATAGTTTTGAGAAAGATGAAATAATCTCAGGCGAATATTTTTTTGGCTTATTAACTGACTCACTGTTAGGTAAACCTGATGAGCGCCAAAGAATTCAAAGCTATCAAGAAAAACTGTCTCATTATTTTTTTAATAATGAAGTTATAACTATTATTCCTCATTTGAGGACTGACAGTATAGAAATTAAAATAGGTGAAGCAGAACAGTTTCCTATCTCAAAACTTGGTGATGGCTTACAACAAATTATCATCCTTACTTATAAAGCTTTCTTAACTACCGAACCTTCTTTCTTTTTTATTGAAGAACCAGAAATGCATTTGCATGCTGGCTACGTTAAGCAGTTGATGAAGTTTTTATTAAATGAAACTGACCATTACTACATGGCGACCAGTCATTCAAATTATTTACTTGATATGATTAACGAAGACAAACGTATTGCTTTGTATCGTGTAGATAAAGAACAAATAGACGACGAAGAGAACAAATACGAAACTGTAATTAAGCGCTGTGATGGTGACCGTACTATATTGCAAACACTTGGCGTATCGCCTTCTTCAGTTTTTTTAGCTAATTGTACAATTTGGATAGAAGGTATCACTGACCGTCTATATTTTGTTCAATATTTAAAGAAATATTTGGAAGAGCTAAAGACGACTGATGAAGAGAAATGGCAAGATTATTCACGTTTCATCGATGGTTATCATTATGCATTTGTAGAGTATCAAGGCTCCAATCTTGACCATTGGGATTTTAGTATTGAGTCGCCAGCAAGTGTTGATAGCAGTCAGAACAAAGGACTAAGCGCACTACTTATTACCTCAAATGCTTTAGTTGTTGCTGATTCCGACTTACAAGGAAAACCTAGGTTTAATGAACTGAAAGAACAGTTGGGCGATAATATGATTATTACTTTAGGCAAAGAAACTGAGAATACATTACCCAGAGAACTACTGATAAAACGTTTTTACCAAAAATGTCCTCAAAACGCTGTCTCTACGAAGGGGAATACTACAAAAATATCCTATAAAGACGAGCATGACAATTATTTTAATGATAGTTATCTCGAATCAGATAAAGGTGTGGGTACATATCTTGATAATGTCATAACAGAAATGCGTACAAACAATATTTTTCCTTCTCTTGAAGGAGAACAAGAGTCTTTTACTTTCTCTGATAAAGGAGCACAGGGCACAGTCAAAGGTAAAACTGATTTTTGTCATGCTATCGTTGAACTAATGCAAACAGAGGACTGGCAACTAACTGAGCCTGCTATAGAGCTATGTGAGTCAATATTCCAGCATATCAAAAGAAATAATGACTAACCTTAACTCTTTGGAACGAACAAAACGTCATATAAAGCCTCAATACTGTCGTAATGAATAAACTGTCCTTTATTGATAGTGCGGATATTAGGCCGTTCAGCTTTTATACCATCCGCATTAGCTTTAGTATGTTTTGCAATTTTAGCATTCTCTAGCCCAGTTAGTGGTTTTCCAGCCTCTGCACCAAAAAAGTAAAACGAGCGCAGCTCCAAAGTATCTTCATCAAATTCTATCCAAACGATACATCCTGAAGGTTTATTAGCTAAGCGTATATTAACGTTTTGACCTGATTTTTTAGCACCAAATTTTGAGGTTTTCAGTTGAATATGGCGAATAACACTGTTTTCTTCGAGAACAACATCGCAACCTGCGTTATCGACTTCAGGTTTCATGACCTCCAATTGACAGTCATCTTTTTGCCACGAAAGTTTAAGCATTTCACCAACAAATAAATGTTCAATAAGCTTTTCTCGGAAGCTTGAATGTTCATAATGCTTGCTCATAATTTACCTTAATACTTTGTAGTAACTCAATCCGCTTTACTCTTCCCCCGCCGACACCGCTCAGAACAATACACGACCTGCTCCCAATCCTTTTCCCACTTCTTGCGCCAGGTAAAAGGGCGTTGGCAAACCGGGCAGGTTTTTTGCGGTAAGTTTACTTTTTTATGTGCCATGATGACCCTTACCGATTACTCATAATCGTCAAATATTTTGTTCAGCCTATTTAGGCTATTGACGATCAGCTTACCAGATTGATCAGTACTACTATCAATCGCGAGCTTCTCATCCATGCGCATCGTCAGTGGTGCCAGCGCTTGCTTGAGGGCATTGGCCATCAGTGTGGTCTGCTCATGAATATCAGGCGCATCGTGCTCTACGGCTTTACTGTCATCATTTTTCATCAAGCTTTCGGCTAAGCTACGAGACAAGCCATCTGCCATATTGTGTGCCAGCTGCTCCACGGCGTCGACCAGCTGTATCATCAGCGCTTTTTGCACGTCTTGGTTTTGCTTGAGATATTCGCCTTCCGCTTTATGATCGTGCTTATATATCTGTAGCAATTGGCTCACGCTTTTCTCAAAGCCATTATCGATACTATCGCTGACGACTTTGGCATTATTGATCACGCTATCGGCGAGGATTTTTTGTGAGGCGAGCTGCGCCTCCATCTGAGTCTCTAACTGAGCCTGACGCTCTGCTTCTCGTAAGCGCGCGATTTGCTCTGGATCGTTTTTGGTTTTCAATCACTCAGTTACATAGTTTGGTATGACATGAATGACGATTGCTCGACTTGATGCCGTTATATTTCTATTTTTAGAAACGACTTATGTTTCTTTATTAATGATTATATATACATTTCATTACATAATATATAGCTGTGGCTATTAACGACCCCATATCGGTGAGCGTACGACGCCACCATTTTGGCTATTAATGGCGTAACTTGTGTTCCCTAAGAGCGAATGAATGACCAAATCGCCACCTTTTTGACGTCCTAAACTTTGACCGCCTACTTGCCCGCTGACTTTTGAAAAACGCGTTGGGTAGACCGCATAATTTCCAGAAGGAGATAGACGTGCCGGTTCATCGAGTCCAGTTTCTGCCAGACTAACTACTTGTCCAGTCGCTAGTGTCATGACAGCCGCCTTACGACCATTTAGGTAAGCCATGCGCTGACCATCTACACTGAGCTGAGGACTGGCGACATAGCCATTTGTCGGTACAGGTACGGCTTTACCAGTCGCGAAGTGATAACGATAGATACGTGGGCGCCCAGCACGGACTTTGTCACTGGTATAAACAAAGCTTTTGCCGTCAGCGGCATAGCTGGGCTGTACCTCAGTGCTCGGTAGTGTCGTTAATTGCTCAGTTTTCCCATCACTTAGGCGCATCTTATAAATATCAGCATTGCCGCCGACCGTAGAGCTATAGAGCAGATATTGACCATCAGGTGAAAATGACGCTGACATATTACTGCCTTCAGCATTGACGACCAGATTGCGCGTTTTGCTGCTTTTATCATAAATATATATTTTAGGATGCTCGCGCGGGGCTTGTTTGCTATAAGCAAGCAATTGACCATCAGCCGACCACGCTGGCGCATAGATATAGCCTGTGATCTGATCGATGAGCTGACGATCACTGCCATCAGGACGGATGCTATAGAGTGTCGATACTTTTGCGCTCCCTGACCCTTGCTCTTCCACATAAGCAATGTGTCCTTGACGATCAATGGCAGGCATAGCAGCGGTCAGTGGATTGCTATCCACTGTGCTGGTCGGCTTTTTCATTTCAGCACTAGGCAGTGTCTGACAGCCAGTGAGAGCCACCAATATAGCGATCGTCGTCGCCCCTTTTATCGTGATGTTATTCGTGGTTGGTTTTGACATAATAGTTTTAAACATAAAATAGTATCCAATAAAATCGCTAAGGTGTAACAGCAGCTTTACGCTAGTGTAGCGCAAAATTCGACAAACTTTGGACGAAAAAAAGCCCCACATATTAGTGAGACCTTATCAAATCTAACCAGAATGTCTATATCGCTTTACTCAATCACCAAGTTATTTAGAGACAGCTTTAAAGTAAGCCACTTGATTGTCATTTTTGATGGTTAAGACAGGGACATTTTTGGCATTTTTACTGAGGCTGTATTTGCCTTGTACGGTTGCTAATGCAGCTTTATCAAAACTGGCTTTCGGCTCAGGACAGGCCATCATTGTGCTGATGCCGTTTTTGATCTGCACATCACCATTGACGACACTGTAGCCCGCGCTCATATTGTTGCACGTGTTCATAAATGCCACGTAGTTTCTACCATTGTCGTTCATGAAGCTCAAAGTGAGCGGCTTGGCTGGATCAAAGAACAGCTGAGACACCTGTTCACCGTTGCTACGTTTGGCATCAACCAATTGCCAATTGTGCGCTTGTAATGCCTCTACAGTGACGGGCTGACTGACTGGCGCAGGCAAGGTAGCCGTTGTCTGGCAACCAGCGGCAAGAGCACTAACTGAAAAGGTAGCTGCCATCATCACTTTAGTCATATTTTTCATATACATTCCTTTTTTATTGAATCCAAAAACCTTGCCGAGCATAAGGTCATACTTGACACAAGACCCAACAAGCGCATTCAGAATTTTGATTTATTATGGTAATTGTCTTATTCACTGTTTCAGACAGTAGCGATATTTTGTTTGACTCACCAGTGACTGTCATTATCAATTGAGTAAGTATTTAGCGGATATTTTTTGCCTCATACATACTACTGACTACTGATATTTACTATTGACGCTATTTCCCAGTGATAATGTCACTTTTCTTGATGAGGTTTTATTTAAACCTTCTCTTGGCAGATGTCAGCTGATACAAAAACACTCCACTAAATAGTGAAGTGTGTTTATCGTGCGACTATCGCATCTGATGACTGATATCGTTTATCGAAACCTTAAGTAATACATATAGGTCTCAGTACACGTATTAGCAACTGCTTTAGATCACATCTGTACCAGTAATATTTGGCTCTTCAGTCGCAGGCGCTGTCATACTTGACATCGACTGGCAACCGACGAGTACCGTTACCATGACAATACCAGTCATCAATGCTTTGGTTAAGTTTTTCATATAAGCTCCTAGAATCGTTTTAATAGACTGTTGGTTCAATTGAAAGATTACTGTCATTTTACTAAGGCTATAAATATCAGGCCGTACTTCTCCCAATGATCATAGCTTATTCACACTTTTAGCATACCCATCTCTCATATTGCTGTAAGTTAATTAATGTTAAGGAAATATGCTTACTGGGTTTTGGTTTCCTGCAACGCTGCATAACCGGATAAACGCTTGCGCTCAGCAGCATCAAACAACTGCTGCTCAAGTTGGTCTATCTGAATTTGCGCCTCTGCTGGATTGGCACTTTGACTCAATAGCTGCCCCTTTTGTGCTTCATACTGAGTAAAGCGCTGATCAAAATTGGCATCTTCTTGATCGACTTGGGCTAGCCTCGCCGCTGCGGCCTCGCCAACAAGTTCACGACGCATGTTATACAAGGCTTCAGGTGACGCTCCTTGCGCTTTCATCTGTTCAGTACGAGCCATAAGCTCATTAAGATTGGCTTGCTGCATGATATTGGTTTTGATCGCACCATCTGGTAGACGGCTCACATAATCTTGTCTGGCAGCCTGTTTCTGTGCCTCACTCATTTGCTCATTTTGATTGATTCTGACCATCTCCATACTATAGTCATCATAACTATCGCTAGCACCAAAGAAGGCTTCGATGGTGGTTTTGTCAAAATACTGCTGACGTAAACTCGCCACATCCTGCTTTTGCTGAGCAATGGCATTCAAATCTAGCTCACCATTTTTGGTCGCTTGCAGTTGCAGATTGCCATAACGCTTTTCTATCTCAGGAAGCGCTTTGAGATACGCCACATATTTGCCAAAGATAGCGACCGCTTGGCTGGCAGCTGGCTCTGGCGTGTGGTGACGGATATAACTCTCGACACGCGCAAAAATAACGGCTTCGTCCTCCTCTCCTATTGCTGATAAAAAATAATCGAATAAACGCCGCAGACCTTCAGTGACGACCAACTGCTTGTTTTCATCGATGATGATTTCGCCGTCCACTTGCGTGCCCTTTAATGAGGCTGGCAAACGCTCCAATCCAGTGACAAATAAAGCATCGCTTTGAGCAAATGGTGCCTCAGCTTGAGTATTGCTTTGCGCCGTGGACAGTGTACTCTCAGACTTATCAGTGGGTGAAGCAGATAGCGACTGCTGAGTCGCCATCGGTTTATTATCTGGTTTAAACCACACAATCACCGCCGCCGCGATGACTATGATGACCACAGCGATGATAGCGATTGGTAAATAGGCTGGACGACGATTATTCGACATAGATGAGAGTTCTTTTTACAAGTCAGCTTAAAGGTTGGCGTTTTTTAGGCGATTGACCTGAGTACGATAGATAGATTTTGGCTCAGACTCGCCCCATGCGGTCAAACCTAATACCTGATCGGCTGAATCTAGATGGTTCATGATGTAGTTGTCACGAATCACATACCCAAGTCGGCTTGAGCAGACAGAGACCAGACCATCATTGGCATCAGATAAAAACGGTACGCCTGTTACTGCAAGCAGATAATCACTAGGGTCAAGGACGCTTGTGACTTGCCCAACGCCACTAAATGAATAATATTTGATACCGTTTGCAGAGGTACTGGTTGGCTGACCACAGTAACTTGTTGGCATTGCTGCGGGGAATTTGGCATTGAATTTGGCCGCACCATCGGTTGATAGCGCCATGAGTGCTTGCCAGCCATCTTGCGCTTGTATCTCTTTAAAACTGATGCCTGATCCCACATCTGTAAAGCCGCCAATCAAATTAAACACCCCTGATACTAGCTGTGTCGTAACGTTTGATGGCTCACCTGTGTCATTGTTTGGTTCAAGGACGTTTTTGACAAAATCGGCTGTTTTTGAGCCTTGCTCTGGGCTTGATACGGCGGTGACCGAGGCGACGTATTTTGGCGCAACGCCAGCGACATAGCGGATGTCTATACCGCCTTGACTGTGCCCAAACAAATTGACTTTTGGATCGCCTGAAATGGCAGTGATGGTTTTGACTTGCTGTAATAGCTGCTCGCCGCGGACTTCACTATTATTCACCGCTGATGTTTTGGTGGTGTACACCTCTGATCCACCTTTCATCAGCTCACTAGGAATCCCGTTGAAATAATCAATGACGCCAAATAATTTGGTAAAGCCGAAAAGTCCATGCGCCATGACCACTGGATACTGAGTTTTGGTATAATTAGAGGTAAAATACTTGCTGTCGACTAGCGTACAGCCATTGGCGTTGGCACAATTATAGTATTGGCCTGCCGCTTGCGCTGAGGTGGTTTGCATTGTCATTAACAGTACACCAGTACTGATAGAACCCAGTATTGGTAAAAATGCTCTTGGCGTGAGCGCGGCGCGAATAGATGAGGAAAGCGTCATAACAACATCCTTGTTATCATTAATTGTGATTATCTTTACCTCATAGTATCGGCAAAGATGGCAGCTAATCCCTTTAGCATGCAAAATTACATTACTTATATATTCTGCAAGATTCAACTAAATTTTCAAAATATGAATATATTATCGTGACTAAAGAGTCACAACCGTCTCTACCACGCGGTAAAGCAATTATTATCAATAATAATGATAGGTTCACTATCACTTAACATGAAACTGCCATTCATCCATTTATGGTATAATCTATCCACA
The DNA here is from genome assembly GCF_001854065.1 of Psychrobacter sp. AntiMn-1. Lineage (NCBI taxonomy): Bacteria > Pseudomonadati > Pseudomonadota > Gammaproteobacteria > Moraxellales > Moraxellaceae > Psychrobacter > Psychrobacter sp. AntiMn-1. Next base: position 1,446,543 of record NZ_CP012969.1, read on the forward strand.
TTAAACTCATAATTATAAGACAGATGATGATGACTAAAAAATCCCTTATCCAGTCCCCAGAGGCCATAGAAAAAATGCGTGTGGCCGGCAAACTTGCCAGCGACGTCCTTGTCATGCTCGACGAACATGTCAAAGTTGGCGTCAGTACCGAAGCCCTCAACCAAATCGCTCATGACTATATCGTCAATGTGCAAAAAGCCATTCCTGCGCCGCTGAACTACAATGGCTTTCCTAAGTCTATTTGTACATCCGTCAACCACGTGGTCTGTCACGGCATCCCAACCGAAAGCAAGCTACTCAAAGATGGTGATATCATCAATATTGATGTGACCGTGATCAAAGACGGCTACTACGGCGACACCTCAAAAATGTGGATCGTTGGTAACGGCTCTATCATGGCGCAGCGTATCTGCAAAGTCGCACAAGACGCGCTTTATGCGGGTATGAGCGTGGTCAAAAACGGCGCGCGTCTCGGCGATGTCGGTGCAGCGATTCAAGCAGTGGTCGAGCCTGAGCGCTTTAGTATCGTTCGTGAGTTTTGTGGTCATGGCATCAGTGATGAATTCCACCACGAGCCACAAGTCATGCACTACGGCAAAAAAGGCACAGGCTTTGAGCTAAAAACGGGCATGACCTTTACCATTGAGCCGATGATTAACCAAGGCACGTGGCAGACTAAGATTTTGCCAGATGAGTGGACAGCGATTACCAAAGACCGCAAACTGTCCGCTCAGTGGGAGCATACGATGGTCGTAACCGACAATGGCTGTGAAGTATTTACCACGCGCCCTGAAGAAGATTTGAGTTTTTTGACACAGTAAGACCATAAAAGATCGCCTAGGCGGTCTTTTTTTTGGCCGATGGTTAGCGTGTATCGAGTTAGGACAGATTGAGTATTGTGCTTACTGGCTTTTTGTCTTTATACTCGATGATGTAATCCCTTATTGTGGTGCCTTTATTCATGCATGCTATTTGAGACTTTTATCAGCATTCAGTATGCTGTTGGTGCGCCGCTTTTTAGCCCAAACGTTTTATTTTTAAACTCTTAACTGGATAACGCTCATGTTTACTTGTGATGTCGCTTCTATTGATCTAACGCCCCTACCGCTACTATCAAATGATACGGCGACAGATAACTCGCTGTTGTCAGAGCAAAATACGACAGATAAAGCGCTGCTTGGCATTCCTGAATGGCTGGCACAAATCAATGAGGATATCAGCCGTGCCCTTGAGCGTGGTGCCAATATCCGTCAATTGGTCGAAGCACGTGCCTGCGCGATTGATAGCTTACTCATTGCGCTATTCAAATGGTTTGAGCTAGATAAGACGGATTTGGCATTGTTTGCAACGGGTGGCTATGGACGCGGTGAGCTGTCGCTTTATTCAGATATTGATATCCTGCTGTTATCTCCTGACGAAATTGGCGCTGATGCCAGTAGTAAGATTGATAAATTGGTCGCATTGCTGTGGGATATCGGGTTGGAGCCTGCGCTGTCTGTACGTAGCGTCAACGATGCGTTAGAAGCTGCACTTGACCATACGATAGCCAGTGCCCAGCTCGAAGCTCGATTGTTAATCGGCAATGAAGCACTGCGAGATATGCCCATCCAAATCGTTAACAAGCAGTGGTCTCCTCGTGCCTTTTTTGATGTAAAAATGGAAGAGTCCAAGGCCCGTTATCTACAACATAATGCAACTGAGTATAATCTTGAACCCAATATCAAAACGGCCCCAGGTGGTTTGCGTGACATTCATATCATCGGCTGGGTGACCAAACGCTATTTTCGTGTGGGCAAGCTCTATGACTTGGTACAACAAAACTTTTTGACCGAAAAAGAGTTTGATGAGTTAAGCTTTGCAGAAGGCTATCTATGGCAGATACGGCATTATCTGCATGTGCTGACCGGACGTAACGAAAACAAGCTGTTGTTTGATTATCAGCGTGAGATTGCTCAATTAATGGGTTACGAGACCCAGCCAGATGACCAGCCCAATGCGGCCGTTGAACGCTTTATGCGTGATTACTATCGCTGTGCCATGCAAATATCAACGCTGTCTGAGATGCTGACCAACCACTATTATGAGACCATCATAGAGCCCAGCCTGCCTGATGATGAGCGCCCCAAAAAACAGCCGATCAATGCAAGATTCAACCGTGTTGGTGATCATATTGCTATAGCGCACCATCGGGTTTTTGCTCAGCATCCTGAATCTATTTTAGAGATGTTCTTATTAATGGGTCAGCACGGTATCGACAAGGTTCGCACCCATACCTTGCGGGCGCTAAAAATTGCAGCACGCGGCATTGACCAGACCTATAGAGACAACCCTGTTCACAAAGCTTTATTTTTATCTAATCTAAAAGAGCAAAACTATCTGTTCCATCGTTTGCGCACCATGAATCGCTATGGGGTATTGGGCAACTATATTCCTGCTTTTGCGCAAGTCACGGGTCTGATGCAATATGATTTGTTCCATCGCTATACGGTGGACGCGCATACGTTATTTTTGATTCGAATTTTGCACCGCTTTACCGATCCTATGTTTTCTGAAGAGTTTCCACTGGTCAGCACTATTTTTCAGCGCATCGAACGCAAAGAAATTTTGGTACTGGCCGCGATGTTCCATGATATCGCCAAAGGTCGTGGCGGCGACCATAGCGAGCTTGGTCAGACAGAGTCCATTGAGTTTTGTCTGTCACATGGCATGAGCTTAGCCGACGCCAATTTGGTTGGCTGGCTGACTCGCTACCATCTATTAATGTCGATTACCGCACAGAAAAAAGACATCTCAGACCCTGAGGTGGTGACTGTCTTTGCAGACCTTATCGGTAATGTGACGCACTTGAATCATCTGTACGTACTCACCGTTGCTGATATGAATGCAACCAACCCACAGCTATGGAACAGCTGGCGGGCAACGCTGATGAAACAACTCTACTCGCAGACACGGCGCATTTTGCGCGCCGATATTGATGCGCCGACCAATCGCCAAGATATGATCAGCGCCACTCGTGCGCAGGCGCTCGCGATGCTAGACAATGTCAATAATCAGCACATGAATCGCGAGGAAGTATTGCGACTATGGGACGATTTGGGCGATGAGTACTTTTTACGAGAGATTGCAGAAGACATCTTGTGGCACACCGAAGCCATCTTAAACCATCCACCGATTGGGCTTGCTTCTAATGCGGATAGTCCGCCACTGGTGGTTTTGCGTGAGCATCGCGAGCTGGCACTGGATGCCGTACAGGTATTTGTCTATACCCAAGATCAGATGAATCTGTTTGCCGTTACGATGGCGGTGTTCGATCAGATGAATCTTGATGTATTAGATGCCCGTATTATTACTGCTACCCGCGACTTTGCCTTGGATTCTTATGTGCTGCTAGATCCTAGTGGTACGCTGTTGGTCGATGAAGACAGTCAACAAGAACTTAAACAGCGCCTGATTGATGCCTTTAAAGATCCAACAGTACTAAAGCTCACCAACAAACGTATGCCACGTCAGCTCAGGCATTTTGAAGTGGCTACGGTGATTAACTTTGAGTTTAATGAGGCATCTGACCAGCATATCATGAGCTTAGAGACATTGGATCAGCCAGGACTCTTGGCTCGGGTTGGACAGATATTTTTGCAGGAGCAAATTGAGGTTCATGCGGCTCGTATTACGACCTTAGGCGAGCGCGCAGAAGATATGTTTTATATCAGTGACCAAAATGATAAGCCCTTATCTGCTGAACGACTTGATGCGTTAAAATCAGCACTGCTCGCCAGCCTAGCGACCAAAAGAGAAAACAACGTGGTTTATAGCTATTAATTGAATGACAACATCTTTGATGACAAGAGCGCGCTTTACAGCGTGCTCTTGTATATTATATTGTCAGCATGTTCTATCAGCTCTACATCAGCAAGCTCTGGTGGTAAAACACCTACTTCAAGTAGCTGCTGCTCCATGATTAATCGTCCAGCCTTGATTTCTTTTTGTAATAAGCAATGCAAGCTTGATAAATGAAACTCGCCATTAAGATAGTCACCCAGCTGCCTCAAGGAAATGGGCGACTTGGCATGCACGTCAGGATACAGACTATCCTCTGCCAAAATAATCATTTCATTGAACGTCTCTTCACGCATCAGTTCATCATTGTCTATCTCATCCTGCAACTTATTCGCCAGACGGCCTTTCGCTGCAAGAATACCAACAAAAAATATAGTCTGTAAGATAAATAAAGCAATGTATTGCCACAAAGATAACGATAGATTCAACATATTATTTAGCAGCATCAGCGCCATGGCGACAACCACGTAACCAACCAACTGCCATAGTAACCACATGATTAAGCTATTTTCGCCATACCAAAAGATTTTCTTCTCTTGATGCTCAATCAATTGCTGCCTCGCCTGCCACCAGCACGCTTCACGTTCTTTTAGCAGCGCATATACGTTAATAGGATGCGCACCTGCATCAGGAGTGTCATTATTGATATTTTTAGCGATGAAGTTATTATGATTTAGTACACTAGGCATATCAAACTGTCCTTAAAATGATCTGTCTCTGGCACTGACAGTCATCTTTTATATTGTTATAAGTTATCAGACGCGAAGCGTTCAATGCGCTTTTTAAGTACGACTGAATGGGCTATGATAAGGTCAGCCGTTCAAGCACAATAAATTCGCATTCACGTTATGAGAAGAAAAAGGCAAAAGAGGTATTACACTGCTCTAATGTAAATTTTCTTTATAACTTTATTATTAATTGTCTATTATAGTTATCACACTTATGAATCACAACTTAAAGCATCTACATCCTTATCCCTTTGCCAAGATGGCAACCTTACTCGCTGACAGTATACCTGCCGACGGTTACAGCGAAATCAAGCTGGGTATTGGTGAGCCAAAACATGAGCCACCAGCATTTGTACTGGACGTACTACGCGAAAACTTGGACAAAATAAGTCGTTATCCGACCACCAATGGTATGTTTGAGTTACGTCAGACGATTGCGCACTGGTTAGAGAAGCGTTTTTTTCTTAGCCATGTCGATGCCAACACCCAAGTTTTGCCAGTAATGGGTACTCGCGAGGCCATTTTTAGCTTTGTACAAGCCGTCATAAATCATGATACCGCTGATAACGAAAGCACGTCCTCTTCAGCCTCTAATGCGTCGTCTTTGGTTGTTATGCCCAATCCGTTCTATCAGATATATGAAGGTGCAGCAATATTGGCACAAGCGACGCCCCATTTTGTTCCCTGTACGTTAGACAATGACTTTAAGGGGGATTATCGCGCGGTGCCAAAAGACGTTTGGGCACGCACGCAGCTTGTATTTGTCTGTAGTCCGAATAACCCAACGGGTTCGGTTATGACTATGGAGGATTGGGAATATCTCATTCGTTTATCAGACCAATACGGTTTTGTTATTGCCAGCGACGAGTGCTATAGCGAGCTGTATTTTGATACTGCTCCGATTGGCTTACTGCAAGCTTGCGCGAATCTGGGTCGCCGTAATTTCAAAAACTGTATCGTATTCCATTCGTTATCCAAACGCTCGAACCTACCTGGTTTACGCTCTGGGTTTGTGGCGGGCGATGCCAAGATTTTGCAGTCTTATTTGCAATATCGTACTTACCAAGGCTGTGCGATGCCGATACCGCATCAGCTTGCCTCTATCGCTGCGTGGCAAGATGAAAAGCATGTCGCACACAATCGCGCCCTTTATCAAGAAAAGTTCGCGCTATGGATGTCAGAGCTTGGCGAGTTGCTAGATTTGCGCATGCCAGAAGCTGGATTTTATTTTTGGATAAAAGTACCTGAACCGTTCGATGGCGATGATGAAGTATTTGTCAAAGCATTATACGAGCAGGCCAATATCCACGCATTGGCAGGACGCTACTTGTCACGCGAGGTTGATGGGAATAATCCTGGAAAAGGCTATGTCCGTGTTGCTTTGGTCGCGAGTGTCGAGGAGAGCCGCGAAGCAATCAGTCGTATTCGAAAGTTGCTGGCGGCATAAACAGCCACTCAAAAAGCTTTTATCTTGAGCTAATAAAGCAGCCTCTAATAACCACAATATAAATAGGGTTATTAGAGGCTTTTTGCATGAATAGTGCTATAGTAAAGTCTCTACTGCAAAATATACCATCAAGGATGATGCCATGCCCCATCTTGACTTTACCCAGCCGCCCTTTGACGTACTGAGTCTAGCTGAACGTCAAAGCATCAGAAAAAACACGAAGATCCGCTATCTTGCTAGAGATGAGATCCTACCCGCAGCAGACTTGCAGTATCTATATGTGGTCATCAAAGGACAAATTGAGCAATCACTGGGTGGTGAATTTGTCGCCTCTTATTTGGGCAGCAACCATTCTGATGAGCCAAACAATAATGACTGGTTTGATAGTCGCCGCTTACCTGAGTCACTCATAAAAAATGGTGTGCCAGAAAGTAAAAACACGCCTATACAGCCGTACCAGTTTCGGGCCAGTGAGGAGACATTGCTGCTACAAGTCGATGGTGCCACTGTCGATAAAATCAGCGCGCAAAATCATCTGGTACGCCAAATGCTATCAGACAAGCTACCCGAAAGACTAAAGGCATTGCGACAGCGCCGTAGCAACAAAGCCCTAAACCCTGCTGGCTATACCCATCAACAAGAAGTGCAGCAAATCATGCTGCAACCTGTCATCGACGTCCATTTATTGCCAGTACATATTGTCGATGCCAATAACAGCTTGTACGAAGCTGCGCGTATCATGACCGAGGCTGGGCTAAAACACGTACTGGTACGACCGCTGAACTATGTAGAAAATATACGAGACACTGAGCAGCCAAAACTGCTGTTAGGCATTCTCACCGATACGGATATTTGTCGCGCTGTGAGTGACAGACAAGATCCCGCTATTACGCTTTGCCAGCGCTATACCAATTTTAACCTGCGTACGATCAAGGCCACTGACGAGATTGGCGATGCGTTGCTCACTATGACTCGCTATCGCATTCACAGGCTGCCAGTCATTGATAGCAGTGGTGATGTCGTCGGCGTGCTTGGACAAAACGATATGCTCGCCCACATTGGTCATCACTCACAGCTCATTAGTATTCAAATCGAGCAAGCAACCGATCTATCAAGCCTAGATACCGCAGTCGAGCTTATCGGTCGCTATATTCGTGCGCAGCATCAAAACGGTGTCAAAATCGGTAATATCAGCCGCATGGTACAGACGTTGAATGCGCAAGTATTTACCAAGCTCTGGCAGCTGATCATACCTGATGAAGTGATAAGCAATACTTGTCTCATCGTCATGGGCTCAGAAGGTCGCGGCGAGCAAATCATGCGTACCGATCAAGATAACGCACTAATCATTCGTGATGGCTATACGCATCCGGATTTGGCACAGTTTGCCGATACCTTTAATACTCGTTTGGCGATGCTTGGCTATCCGCTGTGTGATGGCAATATTATGATGACCAATCCTATGTGGCGACAACCGCTCAAGCAGTTTACCGCGCAGATTGGCTCATGGTTTAAAAACACTGACCCCATGCATGGCATCTACTTGTCCGCCATAATGGATGGTGAATACGTCTGCGGTGATGAAACCCTACTTACACAGGTACGTCAGCATTTAAGAATGGCTCACAGACAAGCCGATCCAATGTTTGTCCGGCAATTTGCCCGTGCAGCATTGCAGTTTGGCGATGTCAATCAGTGGTGGCAAAAGTTTGTGCCTTTGATAGGGGGTAAATCTATATCAGCAGATATCGATCTAAAAAAAGCAGGCATCTTCCCATTGGTTCATGGTATTCGTACGTTGGCATTAGAAAATGATGTGCTCGATGTGCCTAGCAGTAAAGATCGCCTAAAGGCATTGGTGCAGTCTCATGCCCTGACCCAAGAGCGCGCCGATACATTATTGGAGGCGCTAGAGTTTTTTATGGCGCAGCGTTTATCAGTCGCACTGTCAACCGATGACAAACAGGCAAGGCAAGTCGATCCAACGACACTAACCGCACTAGAACGCGACCTGCTCAAAGAATGTCTGGCCGTGGTAAAAAGTTTTAAAAATCAGCTGCGTCAACACTATCAGTTAGAAATAGCATAAATATAGCAATAGAATAAATAAATGGATGATCAACATGAGCTGGTTACAGCAGTTATCTTGCGCTTGGCAAAAGACGCAGCTACAGCGTCCGGAGCTGGCATCAATGTTCACCACACCGTCGGCTGAGCAGTGGGTAGCGATTGACTGTGAAATGACTGGCCTGAACCCCAAAAAGCACCATTTATTATCCGTGGCAGCGATACATATCAATGGCAATACGATCGATACGGGTAATGGCATGCACTTAGTTTGCAGACCGCCTGTAATGCCAGATCGGGATACAATTGTCATTCATGGTCTGCGTACTGCTGATGTCGAGCATGGCATGAGTTATGACGAGATGCTGGCTCTCTTGTTACCTTTTATTGATAACCGACCCATCGTCGGGTTCTGCACACAGCTCGACATGGTATTTTTAAACCCTTTGGTCAAACGCTATATGGGAACGACCCTGCCCAACAAAGTCATCGATGTGCGTCAATTATACAGTCGACGTATGGGCGACCGTACGCAAGGTATTCCCAATCAAACGCAGCATTTGACTAATATTCTGGCGCATTATGGTATTCCTGAGCTTGGCGCGCATGACGCTTATAACGATGCAATAATGACGGCGATGGCATTTTTGCATGTACGCTAGCCTTTATTATTGACGATAAAATTGAGCTTCTGAGAGCATATGCGAAAACAGCAACTCATGTTACCATAAGCAGTTTTTGCCACCTGATGAAAGATGCTCATGCGATACCGTTCAAAGCGCGACCATCAGTCGCCCATTACTGCCAAAACTGCCGCAATCTGTAGCCGTGTATTACCCTTTCACTTATCTAATAAACGTCTGGCTACCCTCACGCTATTCGCCACGATGATCATAGCGCCTGCTTATGCACAGGCGGCTCTACCAGCCCCCATTGAAGCATCATTGTCACGTGCCAATCTGACAGCGTCTGATATCAGTCTTATCGTAACGCCTGTGGGTAACAAAAATGCCAGTCGACTGCCCGCGTCTGTGCAAGTGATTGATAGCCGTGATACAGATCGCCAATCGACGCGACCCTCTGACTATAACGCTGTGACTGCTAATGAAAACAATAGCAGCCAAAATGTGACAAAGACAGATAACCTAGCGACCAACATCACCACTCATACTGACTCACAAAGCGCGCTAATCACTATTGAACAGCGTACGATTGAACAGCATGAGCGAAAAATACATACGTATACTAATGATCCTTATACGTATCAGAGTGTAGAGAGCATACCGACGGTTGTACCTGATGAGAACCCCTCCCTTACTAATGATGACAATAGCGCAGTGAGCACGGATAATGCCTCGGTAAAAATCTCCTTTTCACCACTATTGAATCATCAGCCTGATGTACCGCGCACGCCTGCCAGTACCATGAAGTTGGTACCCACTTTTATCGCGCTTGATACATTGGGGGCAGGTTTTGTATGGCACACGCGGGTTTATCATACGGGTATACAAGTCGGTGATACCTTGATGGGCGACTTGATCATTCAAGGCAGCGGCGACCCTAAGATGACTCATGAGCGATTAAAGCAGCTCCTTTATCAAGTGCAAGCGGCGGGTATTCGCCATATCAATGGCGATATCATCGTTGATAGCAGCATTTTTGAGTCGGTGAGCAAAGATCCTGCCGCCTTTGACAATGCGCCACTGCGTCCTTACAACGCCAGTCCAGATGGGTTTTTGGTGAACTTTAGCACCGTCGGTATCAAGACTCACCCTTTGGACAACGACCACGCAAGCTTGACTTATAAGCCGCGACTGGCTAACTATCAACTCCCTAATAAGATCCGCACACGCGACGCGGCTTGCGGACAGGTAAGCTACAGCCTATCGCCGCAGTGGCAAGCGGAGCGGCTAGCACTCAATGCTAGCCTGCCAAAAAGCTGCGGTGAGCATGTGTTTTATGTGGCGTATCCTGATGCCAAAACGTTTGCCGCACACGTCATTGCTGCAAAATGGCAAGCACTAGGCAATACACTGAGCGGACAAGTGATCTCACAAGAAACCCCTTACGATGCCAAAAATACTTCAAAATTAGTACATGGTCTCACGGCTATTACCATGTCGCCTTTGCCTATGGTCAGCTATCCTTCATTGGACTTAACGCAGCAAATTTATGACATCAATCATTTTTCAAACAATGTCATGACAGAGCAAGTTGCCTTATCCATCGGCGCTTATGACACAACTGAGCGCGCCAATATGCCTGCTAAAAACAGCACGCAAAAGGCCGCCAGCTTGTACCAGTATCAGCCGATGCATACTGACTATCTTGCAGCGCTAACACACATCAGCCAATGGTGGCAAACCAACCTAAGCACACCGCCACCTTATTTGACCAATGGCTCGGGACTCTGCCGCGACTGCACCATCACCGCTGCCAATCTAAGCGAGCTGTTGACTTACGCTTATAATCACCCAAGCTTTGATGCGTATGTAGACTCGTTAGGTATCGCTGGAGTCAGTGGCACCATTGCCGCTCATAGTGAGCGACTACCTGACTCAGCAGCGATTGGCCGAGCGTGGATAAAAACAGGCACACTAAATAACGTCACCTCAATGGCAGGCTATGTCAAAGGATTATCAGGTCAAGACTATGTCGTTGTGGGTATGATTAATACAGATCAAGCGCTCAATCCTTATACGGCAAGACCTGTATTAGATGCAGTACTTGACTGGACCGCTCAGCGCTAATGGTTTTGCTAAAGCGATGCTTAGTAAGCAGTAGTAAAGCAGCAGATATTTTGACGCAAGTGGTATGATTATTTGCACAGCAATTATGACTGCTATGTTTATGAATACATTTTTAAAACTTTTATTTTTACCTTTATAAAGGCAAGCTTATGTCACGCCAGACAACCAATCTCAGTAAGCCTCGCACGCTTGCGTCAAGTCAGCCTAAACTGGCGCAATATATTGGGTTTTTCGCCATTGGTTACATCCTTGCCAGCGCCATATTTATGATGATTCAGACCAAGATTGCGCTTAATTCGCAACTGGTCATGGTCGTCTCTATCATCGTCGGTGCTTATATTGCGGTCAGCAAATTCATCAAGCATCAGCAGCGTGCTTTGGCTAAACATGAAATCAACCGGCTCATGTTTGGCGGTGTAGCGGTGGTTTGGTTATTGACGGTCCTTTATTTTTTGGCCATATGGTTTTGGTTATTTGATGGGGTTAGCCGTGAGGTATTACTCGAGATGGCTATGGCGCGGCCTTTGCCCTTGCTTTCTTCATTGGTGCTGATGCTGGTATTCACCTTGGTCAGTACGCGTATCAGCCTATGGGCCATCAACCATTTCTTGAACCCTGCTCCCAAAACAGTATGAACACAGCCAACTATCTACAACGAGCATAACCGACCACCTACAAGGTAATACAAAGTTTTCTCCTAATCATAGGTAAAATCCGTTAGGCTAACTTTGAGCAGTCAAATTTTAGCGATTATTTGTTTTACTTTATAATAGGAGCAGACATCATGGAAATGGTTTTTTTTGACAACATAGATAAGCTCGGTCGCATTGTTTTAACGACTGTTATGGTCTACGTGTTGATTGTGTTGGTGACCAAAGCCTCTGGTAAACGCTCGACGTCACAGCTCAATAACTTTGACTGGATCGTGACCGTCATGATTGGCTCATTGGGTGCCAGTACCATTTTGCTCAAAAACATCCCTTTCATCGAAGGGGCTTCGTCGATATTGGTACTCTATCTCTTACAGTTTTTGATAACCAAATACGCCTCTATCTCACCGCAATTTAGCAGTGTTATTCTGTCTGATCCACGTATTGTCTTTTATCAAGGGCAGTTTTTGCCAGAAGCGATGCGTGCCGAGCGCCTGACTCGTCAAGAAATCGAATGTGCGATGCGCGCTGAAGGGGTCAATAATTTTGATGATATCGAAGCCATTGTCTTCGAGTCTGATGCCAAACTCAGCGTGATTCCAAAACAACGCCAAGCCGATACGAGTGATGATGAGCAGGATGTAGATCACAGCGTGTCAGAGACCATTACCCCTTTGATGTAGTGATTAGATACTTGAGCACTGATGGCTATCAATACCCAGATTCAGTGCTCGAATGTAAAAATTTTTCAATTTAAAAAATGGTACGTACTATGAAGGTAAGAATTTTGAGCGTTGGCAATAAGATGCCTAGCTGGGTGCAAACAGGTTTTGATGAGTATTTTAAGCGTATTCAGCCCATGCTGAGCACAGAGATTATAGAGATTGCCGCTGCAAAACGGGCAAAAAACCCATCAGATGCCAATCTAGCACAGTACCGTGAGCAAGAAGGCCAAGCGATATTGGCCGCTCATAATACCGCGAGCCGTGAGCAATTATGGGTACTAGACGTCAAAGGTAAGATGATTTCAACGGAAGGATTGGCTGATAAACTCGCTGATGGCATGCAGCAAGGTGATGATATTGCGTTGGTCATCGGCGGTGCAGATGGCGTATCACCAGCAGTGTTAGCAAAAGCCGACGCAAAGTTATCATTATCAGCACTGACATTGCCGCATCCGCTGGTACGCGTTGTACTAATGGAGCAGCTATACCGCGCGATGAGTATCAACAATAACCACCCTTATCATCGCGGTAATTAACCAAACCCCAAGCTTTTTTTTGATTTAAAACGTCAATCCCAAAATAGATTGAAAAACTGGCGTACGCCCTAATAAATGGAACATGACATATCCAAAACGCGCGACATCCAAAGCCTCTCAGACTACGCATCAGCGTGACCATCATCACGACACTGTACAGACACCTATTACCTCTGCTGCGGCATGGGAAAGTGCGTCTGCTATAATGCCTAATGCATCCAAACTACCTGCGTTGTTTATCTCGCACGGGGCACCCACGCTTGCGATTGAGCAATCTGCCACGACCAGTGCATTGGCACGTATCGGGCAAAACTTACCTAAGCCACGTGCTATCGTCATTATGTCGGCGCATTGGCAATCAGCAAAGCTTGAGATTAGCAGTAACCCGCAGCCAAAAACGTGGCATGATTTTTCGGGTTTTGCGCCTGAGCTTTACGATCTTCAGTATCCTGCATCAGGTCAACCAGCGCTGGCTGAGACACTTGCTCAGCAGCTCACCGCACGCGGTATCACATGTAGCGTCAATCCTGTACGTGTCTGTGATCATGGCGTTTGGGCACCGCTCAGACACCTGTACCCAGAGGCAGATGTGCCTATCGTTCAAGTGTCACTGCCGCAGCATTACGATAGCATTGCTTGCTATCAATTGGGCGCGCAGCTCGCGCATCTACGTGATGAGAAAATTCTTGTTATTGGCTCAGGCAATATCACCCACAACTTGCAAGCGCTACGCTGGGATGCCGATAGCATTGACCAAGCTGCCAAATCCTTTAAACAGTGGTTGCTCCAGCAGCTTAAGATAGACATACCCACTGCCCTCGACTGGCAACAATATCCAGAGTACAAAGACATTCATCCAAGTGACGAGCATTTGCTGCCATTGTTTTTTGCGTTAGGTGCCGGTCAGCGCGTCTCGGTTGTTCACCAGAGTATGGCCCATCATAGTTTGGGTATGGATATTTACCGCTTTGATTAGCTTCTATTTACTATTTCCTACTTATCTAATTAAAGCACACAAACCAAACCTACTTCTCAAAGGCAGGTTTGGTAAATAAACCCGCACGCTCCATCTCACCTGCCAGACTAAATAGCGTCGCCTCATCATTCATACGCCCAATCAGCTGCATGCCAATTGGTAAGCCTTTTTTACTCATACCGACCGGCACTGACATTGCTGGCAATCCTGTGACATTGCCCAATAACGTAAAGCCCATTTTTCCTAGCACAGGGGCGCTTAGCTTTTCGATCATGCCTGACTTAAAGGCATATCTACCCATGGCAAACCCTTTATTGAGCACCCCAGCGCTACGCATCATCATCTCATCCATGCGGCTGGGTGGTAGCACGCCGTGTTTGACCGCAGGCGTCGGTACCGTTGGGGACAAAATCATATCGTAGGTTTCTAATAACAGTCCCGTCTGATACTGACTGTTATGCCAACCGTGTTTGGCATGAACCAAGTCCACTGCTGATAGCGAACGTCCGAGTAGCGCCATATTGTAGGTTTGCGGCTCTAGGTTTTTGATATGGGCGGGCCCAAACTCGCGCTCGATATTATCAATCGTAAAGGCGGTATGCGCGCAGACCACGACGATAAAGTCATGCCAAAACTGCTCGATATTAATATTTGGCTCAGCGGGTATCACTTGATGCCCCATCGATTCTAGCTGCTTAGCGGTTTGCTCCAGTACAGCAAGTACTTCTTTGTCCACTACGGTATTGGCAATCAATGGCTGCTGCTGTAACGCGATTTTCAATGGCCTTGGCGCGCGCATCGCCGCCTGCAAAAACGTGCCGTCTGGCGGCGCAATGACATAAGGCGCGCCAATCTCTGCACCACTGGTGGCATCGAGCATCGCGGCACTATCACGTACCGAACGCGTAATCACATGATCGGCCACTGCCCCATCCCACCCTTCACCAAGATTAGGGCCAAGTGGATTGCGACCACGGCTTGGTTTTAAGCCAAACGCACCGCACCAGGCAGATGGAAACCGTATCGAACCGCCACCATCACCGCCGCCTGCCATCGGTACGATACCGCTCGCCACTGCCGCGGCACTACCACCTGACGAGCCACCAGAGCTATAGCCTTTTTTAAACGGGTTGTGAGTGGCGCCATGGGCTTTTGGCTCAGTGGTGATAATCAAGCCAAACTCTGGCGTATTGGTTTTGCCAAAGGTATTGACGCCTGTCGCTTTCATGCGTTTGACGATTTCGCTGTCTTTTTCTGAGAGGATATTGACGCTGCGGCTGCCCATCGTAATAGGCTCACCTGCGAAGCTAAATGATAAATCTTTTAGCAAATACGGCACGCCAGTAAATACGCCAGAAGGCAGTCCTGCCTGCGCCGCGTTGTAAGCGCGCTCATCGAAGCGGTGAATAATGGCATTTAGCTTGGGATTGAGTTTATTGGCCTGATAAACGGCGGCGTCTAATAGCTCCTTTGCACTGACCTCACCTGAGTTAACCAGTGCCGCTAAGGCGAGTGCATCGTACTGGGTATATTCTTTAAACATAACCAACCTTCCTTGGAGAGTAATTGTAGTAAGAATTTTTAAATATCTATTTCATCAGTAACTGTCAGTTTATTATAAAAAACCACGACTTATGGTTGATAAACAAACTCACTGGTCATTTGAAAGTTTTGGTAGCTTATTCGCTTATGAGTGAATTAATCTTGAATCTCTTTCACAAAAAAAACGAGCCATTTTCATGACTCGTTTTTTCATTATTCATTCAATACTAAGCACTACATTAACAGTTCGCGCTTACCACTTTTGCCCATCGAGCTGACCAGTCCAGCGTCTTCCATTGAGTCGACAATGCGCGCTGCACGGTTATATCCGATACTGAACTTACGCTGGATACTAGAAGCTGAGACCTTACGCGTTTCCATAATAAAGGCGACGGCGTCATTATATAGATCATCATCTTCACCAGAGGCATTAGCCGTGCTACCACCGCCCGGACTAGATAGCTCAAAATTTCCTGCCATGTTGTCAATATAATCGGGCGCACCGCGCTCACGCCATGCGTCACAGACACGGTTGACCTCTTCATCACTGACATAAGCACCGTGCACACGATCTGGTTCAATCTGACCTGGCCCCAAGAACAACATATCACCGTTACCGAGCATGTCCTCAGCACCGCCACTATCCAGAATCGTACGCGAATCGACTTTTGAGTTGACACGTAGTGCTGCCCGTACTGGGATATTGGCTTTAATCAAACCCGTAATGACATCGACTGATGGGCGCTGAGTAGCTAGCATTAAGTGAATACCAGCCGCACGTGATTTTTGTGCCAAGCGCGTGATAAGCTCTTCGGCTTGCTTGCCCACCTGCATAATCATATCGGCAAACTCATCCGCGACGATGACAATCATGGGCAGCGTTTTGAGCTTTGGCGCTTGGCTAATACTCACGCTATCATTTGGTCGCCATAACGGATCGAGCATTGGCTTGCCTGATTTCTCTGCCGCGATGACTTTTTTATTAAACTCGTTGAGCTTACGAACCTTGAGTAAGCTCATTAGCTGATAGCGACGCTCCATTTCGGCCACACACCATGACAAGCTGCTAGCGGCCTCGGTCATGTCAGTAACAACTGGGGTAAGCAGATGCGGAATGTCATTATAGTTGGCAAGCTCCAGCTGCTTTGGATCAATCAAGATGAGTCGCAATTGATTGGGTGTGTACTTGAGTAACATCGATAATAGCATTGAGTTGACCAATACCGATTTACCAGAGCCTGTGGTACCAGCGACCAGCATATGCGGGGCACGCGCCAGATCAGTAATAATGGGGTTACCGCCAATGTCTTTACCCATCGCCATGCTGATTTGTGCTTTAGGGTCTTTGAACATCTCGGTACTAAGTAGCTCGATTAAGCGCACCATTTCACGTTTTTTATTGGGCACTTCGATACCAATATACGGCTTACCAGGGATGACCTCGACCACACGCAAAGAGGCCATCGATAGTGAGCGCGCCAAGTCACGTGAAATACCAGTAACTTTGCTGGCTTTGACACCAGCCGCCAGCTCCACTTCAAAACGAGTCACCACAGGCCCTGGTATGGCATTAACTACAGAGGCTTTTACATTGAACTCTTGTAGTTTGATCTCAAGCAGCTCAGATAATTGTTCAAGCTCAGCAACGGTATAGCTAGGCTTACGGTCAGGATCAGGCTTGTCCAATATAGACACTTCTGGAATAGGGGTTAGGCTACTGCGATAGGCAGCCGTCTGCATCGAGCGTGATTTTTGACTGAACGCCGCATCGTCACTGATATGCGGCATAACGGGTGCACTATCGTCAGTACTATCCTCCTCCGGCATCATGTCAGTGATATGGTTGCTACTATCACCTTCTGGTACCGCAAAGCTGACAGAAGGTTTAGCTGGGGCTACAGGCTGCGTATTTGAGGCCGAACTGACCGCTTCCACAGTTGGCGCCGCTTTTGGATTGGCAGGCGGCGTATTGGTCGGTGTCATATCCGAAATTTCTGATACTGATGCGGCCACCTCTACTGATGGCTGAGCCACTGTGACCTCAGGTACAGGCGATGACTCATTACGTTGTAATAGTTCGGACTGTGCAGCAGAGAGCCCATAAGAGTCGTCACTTAGAATGCTATTAGTGGCGTCTGACGTAGGCCTTGATAGCTCTTCTTGCGGAATTTGATTAGTGACATTAGTTTCCTCAGCAGTAGCAACCGACGATTTTGCAACAGGTTCTGATATATTGCCATGCTCCGCCAACCATGCTTCTGCCAACTTATCGACATTCTCCGTTATATCATCTGGGTGAGAGTCTTCCGGCTCAGTAATAGCCTGATTGACAGCTTGAGCATTCGTTGATTCATCCATTGAGGATTGAGTAGCTAGCTCTTGATTAGATAAATCTGATTGAGTTTCGGTTTCTACCATCGGTGCTGCCACAGAGGTTTGTACTGCTTCTTCTAGTGACACGTCAGTGACGACTTCACTCTGTGCATAGTTAGGCACAGTAGAATTATCTATGCTGTTAGTGCTATAAGCCATCTGTTCACGCGCGAGCAAATTATCAACCGTATTTGCATCATTCCATGCAAAGCTTGGCTCGACTTTGCGAACAGGCGCTGCGATAGGGTTTGGTATCGTTGATGTGTTGGTGTCACTGACTGTACTGCCAACCGTAGCATTAGCGGTCGCTGCGACCGCGTATGGTGACTCACTTTTCTCATCGCTAGACGTTGCTGCTGCTTTTGCTGTCGCCATAGATGCTTTCACACTATCAGCCAATCCGGACGTCGACAAAAAATCTGATAATACATTGCTGAATCTGCCACTATTATCTACTGCGTGAACACTATTCGCATCGTCAGCTGATTGCAACTCAAGTGGCAGCTGCTCATACTCGGCTGTTTGATTGGGATTTCCCTCTTTGATACTGTCACGGTCTTGCGACACCTCACTTTGCTCATCCAACTCGGCAGCATCTTCTTTATTTTTTAACCCTGAGCCAAGCCAAGATAGTGCTGTAATCTTCTGATATATAGAGAGCCAATGGATGTTAAAGGCAAAGGTCGCGGTAATCACAACGAACACCGCCAAGAAAACCACACTGCCCCACTGCGATAGCAACTGTGCCAAACGTTGCTGCAACTCAAGACCGATGATACCACCAGCCACGCCTTCAAGTCCCGTTGATGCAGGATTGGCTACTTGCTGAATTAAGGCAACCAGTTGTGCAAATAATGCACTGGCGCTCAACAGCAAAAACACATAAGCGACCAGTCGCATGAGCCAAAACGTCGGCTTATTGTCCCACCAAATAAGGATAGACTCATAAACCACAAACGCTAAAAACCACCATGCACCATAGCCAAAAAAGCTATAGAGCAAGTCGGACAACCAAGCGCCCGTCTGGCCACCCATATTGTTAATAGTCGTCATATCACTACTGATATGCGACCAGCTAGGATCATTGCCTGTGTAAGTCATTAAAATAACAAACAAATAAACAGCCAGTATTAGCCCAAGGAGGGTAAATATTCCCTTTTTTAAATACTCAATAAGCGGTGCTGATATCACGTAAAATCTGCCTTGTTGTTAATACTAAATGGTCGCCAGTGCATGACTAAGTCTAATCATGCTGACATAAAGTGCTGACATATAAAGGTACCTAGCAAAGTGTTTGGTTGAGATTCACCTCTCAAAAGGCCTGAGCATAGCAGTCATCGCTTAAGCTCTATCACACTTGGCATAACTTCTTATAATAACAAATACATAGGTACAGTGGCGACACTCTTATAAAGAAAGCGTGCAAGAAAGTAAATCAATGTACGATTTGCGCAAAAAATCTGCGAATAATCCAAAAGTTACTAGGGCGTATTGAACATTCGACCATGGCACTGACAGCGACTATTTTTTAGGCGATTCGATGTTAAAAATAATAAGTTTAGTCACTCTAAGCGCTTATTTTTAACGATGAAGTGGCAAAAAAGAGTCCTGTCCCCTGCTTTTATCGTTGGGGCTGATGCTAAAATTGCCCCATACTGCGTTACAAATCTCGCTAAGGCATCTGCATTATCGTCGCTTTGTGCCTTGTCTGGAACCATTTTAGCGATCAGCAGTGCCTATTTGCGAATGTTCAACACGCCCTAACAGAATACTGCTAACAATTTTGTATAGACCCCATAAAATACCAGCTGTTTCTAGCACGAGTATTTCAAGGTTATCATGCTTTGATTCTAATGATAGCTGTGTTTGTTTTAGCAAACTTGCACTTTTTGCTATCTACCCTTATGTTATTATCACACAGCAATTAGAAAAACCATATTAGTAGCAACGCTTGACGTTTTTTATTAGATTTATAACTCATATTTTTCATTCGTATATTTAGTTCGTATATTTAGAAAGGAACCACTTATGGCAACTGACACTACTGCTTCACGTCACGAAAAGCTCATCATTTTAGGCTCAGGTCCTGCCGGTTATTCGGCTGCGGTCTATGCGGCACGCGCCAACCTTAAACCTGTTATGGTAACGGGTATTGAAGTGGGTGGCCAATTAACCACCACCACCGAAGTCGATAACTGGCCAGGCGATGCGCATGATTTGACCGGTCCTGCATTAATGGAGCGTATGAAAGCACATGCTGAGCGTTTCGGTACAGAATTGGTTTATGATCATATCAATGATGTTAACTTGAATGTACGACCTTTTGAGCTGTCAGGTAACAACGGCACCTATACTTGTGATGCCCTGATTATCTCAACAGGTGCCTCTGCTCAGTACCTAGGTCTAGAATCAGAAACCAAATTTAAAGGGCTTGGCGTATCCGCTTGTGCCACTTGTGACGGTTTCTTTTATAAAGATCAAAAAGTCGCTGTGATTGGCGGTGGTAATACAGCCGTTGAAGAAGCCTTATACCTCTCTAACATTGCTTCTGAAGTCACTTTAGTGCATCGCCGTGATAGCCTGCGCTCTGAAAAAATCCTACAAGACAAGCTGTTTGAAAAAGCCAAAAACGGTAATGTCAAAATTGAGTGGAACCATCAAGTCAAAGAAGTTGTCGGTGATGACATGGGCGTCAATGGTGTCGTTATCGAATCAATGATTGATGGCAGCACCAAACAACTGGATGCAATGGGTATGTTTGTCGCCATCGGTCATAAGCCTAATACCGACCTATTCAAAGGTCAATTGGATATGAAAGATGGCTATCTGGTCGTCAATAGTGGCTTGAATGGTAATGCCACGCAGACCAGTATCGAAGGGGTGTTTGCCGCAGGTGACGTGGCTGATCATGTCTATCGTCAAGCCATTACCTCTGCTGGTACTGGCTGTATGGCAGCGCTGGATGCTGAGAAATATTTGGATGCTATCGGTGAGACAACGGCGAAAGACCATACCTATGCGTCAACGCTGACTGCTGATCAAGAAGACTAAATGAATAACTTTGCGCAGCACGGCGATCATGATCAATACATCACGCCTGAGACTTTACAAAGTCTTGGGCGTTATGACTTTCCTGATCCTATTTCTATCGATCCTGAGGGCATTGGTATTGTCGCGATGGGTGGCGATCTTGCACCCGATACATTAATATCTGCTTATGCACAAGGACTGTTTCCATGGTTCAATGAAGATGAGCCTATCGCTTGGTGGTGTCCTGAGCCGCGTTGTGTGATCGTCCCATCTGATTATCAACCGAGTAAGTCACTGCGCAAGCAAGCAAGTCGCACGCGTTGGCAACTAACACTCAATCAAGCTTTTGATGACGTCATACATGCCTGTAGTCTGCCGCGTAGCGATGGTCTTAATAATGACCTGCCCGAACGCGAACACACTTGGATTCATGAAGAGATGATTGAGGCTTATACCAAACTGCATGCGCAAGGATTTGCCCATAGCATTGAGGTGTGGGACGAGACAGGTCAGCTCATTGGTGGATTATATGGGCTAAAGATCAACGGCATCTATTTTGGTGAATCCATGTTTCATCGTGCCTCTAATGCGTCAAAACTCGCGTTTTGGGGGTTGATGCGCTTATGTGAGCAAAGTCATGTTGCACTTGTCGACTGCCAGTTACCTAATGATCATCTCATGAGCTTGGGTGCCACTACTCTACCGCGTCCTGACTTTCTTGCTCAATTAGATCGCTTAATAAGCAGTCGCTCCATCAATTGGCACAATAATTTTCATCAGCCATTGGCCGTATCCCTTCTCGATACAGCAAATCCTTGGCAGCATCAATCATGAAATCTACAAAAGCTAAAGAGTTAAGAGAATTTTATGGCGCTTGATACCTCATTTCTGCTAATCGGAGAGCTGGCAGCAAAAGCCAATACAACCAAAGACACCGTGCGTCACTATGAACAGTTGGGCCTATTAAGGTCGCGTAAGCGTCAAGCAGGCTCACGTTTATATACTGAGTTTCATCCCGAGTGCGTCGAGCGTATTGAGCTAATCAAAAGCGCGCAAGCCATTGGTTTCACCCTTACTGAAATCAAAAACAGCTTAAACGATTACTATGATGGCCAATTGGATATTGATTTGCAGCTCATGCTGACTCAGCAAAAGCTAGAACAAGTCAGGAAACAGCAAGCCAATATAAGCGTGATGGTAGAATTATTGAGCGAGCGTATAGATGTTCTTGCACGGATGAAAGCAGACAGCAATTATCAGTTAGACACTAATATCTGTAAGAAGAAAATACCATCAAGTTAAACACGATAACGTTGGTTGAGATAAATAATTTATCTTTAAAGAAACCACGCTTATAACTCCTAATGAGAATTTACTCTCTTCACTCACCATAGACATGTTGCATGATTAACGCATCAATTGCGGACTGATTCGGTGACTTATAATAGCCTTTGCGTCTATGAATGATTGCAAATGCTTGCTTTTCATATAACGCTATCGCAGCATGATTGTCTGCTCGTACTTCTAATAACAAATTTTCCACCTGATTACTCTGCAATACTTCATGCAACTTATCAATAATTTGTGAAGCAATGCCTTGTCGTTGATAATCAGGATGCGTGCCAATACGCAAAATCTCTGCTTGCTCAAAAATCACTTGATAGAGGCAGTAGCCAATGACTTTATTATTATCGGCTTTATCTTCTTGTTTATAAACTATGAGCATATGCATACTATCTTGCGCGAGCATCTCAGCCAACGACTGCTCAGTCCATGCGTCGTGCGGCTGTACGAGCGCTTCGATATTTGCAACGGCTTGAAGCGCTTGTTGCCGCTCTGATGTATTGATTGCTAATTTCTTTATAATAAACACCGCTTCTCCCTTTATTTTTCTTATGCAATAAACGCTATCTTATCGTCATTTTTATAATTACTCAGAAATGACATTATTTATGTCATAAATACCCGCTTTCGCGCCTCATATTTAACACTATCTTAGGTATTTCTTTTAATATTGCCAAAGTTTTTGTAGAAAACATAAAAAAACTGCTTAGCCCTTATACTTAAGGATTAAGCAGTTCAACAGTATTTGAGCTTCAGCATTCAAGTATTTATCGACGCCTGATGATACCAGTCAAACGTCAACACACTTAAGAATTGTGATTAAGCATTACTTTTCAGATATTCTAACATGGTATCTGCATCTGACACTTCAAATGGGTCTGTTGAGCAGTTGTCACCGAAGTTAGGTTCTTTGAACACCTTTTTGATTTCTTTATTATCCACATACATCGAATATCGCCATGAACGCATGCCAAAGCCAAGATTGCTCTTATCCACCAGCATACCCATCTTACGAGTGAACTCACCGTTACCGTCAGGAAGTAAGAAAACGTTTTCACGGTTTTGCTTCAGGCCCCACTGGTACATAACAAAGGCATCGTTAACAGAAACACAAACAACTTCATCAACACCTAGCGCTTTAAACTCATTGTAAAGCTCTTCATAGCGAGGCAAATGACTGGTTGAACAGGTTGGTGTAAAGGCGCCAGGTAGTGAGAATACCACTACTTTTTTATTGGCAAATAACTCGTCTGTGGTTAGATCATACCATTTGAATGGGTTTTCACCACCGATAGATTCATCACGAACACGAGTTTTAAAAGTTACATCAGGTACATGGGTAATCATTATTTACTCCGATTTAAGTTATTGTGTTTTTATTTTTAAAATCCTGCCATTATATAATAAGGGTTATAGCTATCTATAAGCAAATCTTTAATCTACTGTATATGAAGCAGTCCTTGTAACTTATAGCTTTAGAATTTATTTTTTCAAATGAGAGAAAAACCCTAGTATTTAACTCCTTCTCCTCATTCACACCCCCAAAAAAAAAGCCACCCTAGATAGGGTGGCTTTTTTATGACTAATTCATAATCTCATTACTGAGACTTAAGTCTTAGTTCAATACGTTAGCAACAACACCAGCGCCTACAGTACGGCCACCTTCACGAATAGCGAAGCGTAGACCTTTGTCCATAGCAATTGGGTGGATAAGCTCTACGCCCATCTCAACGTTATCACCAGGCATGACCATTTCAGTACCGTCTTGTAATTGGATTGCGCCAGTTACGTCAGTGGTACGGAAGTAGAACTGTGGACGATAGCCGTTTAGGAATGGTGTGTGACGACCACCCTCTTCTTTTGACAGTACATATACTTCAGCGTCAAATTTGGTGTGAGGCGTGATTGAACCTGGCTTCGCTAGTACTTGGCCACGTTGTACGTCTTCACGCTTAGTACCACGTAGTAGTACGCCACAGTTTTCGCCAGCACGACCTTCGTCAAGCATTTTACGGAACATCTCTACACCAGTACAGGTGGTTTTTTGAGTGTCACGGATACCAACGATTTCGATTTCGTCACCAACTTTTACGATACCAGATTCAACACGGCCAGTTACTACGGTACCACGACCTGAGATTGAGAATACGTCTTCGATTGGCATTAGGAATGCTTTGTCAACGTCACGCTCTGGCTCTGGGATGTAGGTGTCTAGTACGTTTAGTAGTTCTACAACGGCTGGTTGGCCGTATTTTTCTTGTGAGCCTTTTAGGGCTTCAGTAGCAGAACCGTGGATGATTGGGGTGTCATCACCTGGGAAGTCATAGTCGTTCAATAGTTCACGAACTTCCATTTCTACTAGTTCTAGTAGTTCTTCGTCATCTACCATGTCACATTTGTTCATGAATACGATGATGTATGGTACGCCAACCTGACGTGATAGCAAGATGTGCTCACGAGTCTGTGGCATTGGGCCGTCAGTTGCTGATACAACTAAGATTGCGCCGTCCATCTGAGCGGCACCTGTGATCATGTTTTTAACATAATCGGCGTGACCTGGGCAGTCTACGTGTGCGTAGTGACGTGTGTCTGTGTCATATTCTACGTGTGAGGTGTTGATGGTGATACCACGTGCTTTTTCTTCTGGTGCTGAGTCAATAGACGCGTAGTCTTTTGCTTCGCCACCAGAAGTGATTGCAGCTACGGTTGCGATTGCAGCGGTAAGGGTGGTTTTACCATGGTCAACGTGTCCGATGGTACCGACGTTGACGTGTGGCTTGCTACGTTCAAACTTGGCCTTTGCCATGGGTATTTCCTCTTTTTTTGGTGAATGATCAATAAAAAGCTGTTTAATGGCTCATAATAAAACTAACTCATCATAAACCTAGCTATCAACCGCACGAACCACTGCTTCTTATCAAACAGCACTTCGAACTAATTTTTGTATCCGTTATTATACGCCGGCTTATCCTCAATAGTCATACATCTCTTGCTCGAAACCTATTTTTCTATTATCTAAAGAGGTCTTAAATATGCTACTGCTTATAACCGTTTAACGGCTCGATGTGCAAAGCTATTATATCAGCTAGATGACATCATCAAACAATCCGTAAAATCCGTTAACATATGAAAAAGCAATCCAATCCCAATGATGTTAAAAGGCTTACGAAAAAAGAGCAAAGCAACATATACCAGCATCGCATAATACGTATGTAGCGGATGAAAATTAATGCTACATCTATTAGCCTGAAAGATCGGGTCTGCTACTAAGTGATCCAAATCAACTAACATAGTCGCAAGCAATATCAGATATGCTTTTTTCCACTCTTTCTTAAAAAATACAACTGCGATAACGAGAGGGAAACCAAAATGCAAAAAGTAATGTATAAACGTTTGCATACTCGTTTACCAGTTTTAATTCTGTTGATATCGAATCATCAAAAGCAATATTTATTAATATGCTGACAGCACTAAAAGGCAACACCTCAGTGTCACCTTTAAATCGTTACCTGTCGTACTAATTTTATATGTTTCAATATTTTATATTTTCGATATCGACGCAAAGCTATATATAAATAGCAAAACAAGCATAGAGGATTTACATAATAAATGGAGCTCATATCGAGAATTGAACTCGAGACCTCTCCCTTACCAAGGGAGTGCTCTACCGCTGAGCTATATGAGCGTATAGTGTAAACCTTTGAGCTGCACTAAAAAAAATATCACGATACAGTAGTAATAACTGATGTCGTGATGAATAATTAATAGGCTTTGCGATGGTGTATATATGGAGCGGGTGGCGGGAATCGAACCCGCGTCATTAGCTTGGAAGGCTAAGGTGTTACCATTATACCACACCCGCATTTACTCTAATCTTAATAACTCTAGTTGAGAGTTAGAAACTATATAGAGCATGCTTGGCGCTATAACAAACTTTTAAAAAAATATGGTGGTGGGAGAAGGATTCGAACCTTCGAAGCTTTCGCGACAGATTTACAGTCTGTTGGGTTTGACCGCTCCCCAATCCCACCTAAGGGTGCTTTGAACAAAAATGACTCTCATTTAAGACAAATTCATAAAAAGCTACTTTAAAAGAGATGGTGCCGACTGCCGGGATCGAACTGGCGACCTACTGATTACAAGTCAGTTGCTCTACCAACTGAGCTAAGTCGGCTTGTTCTCTCTAAAGTGGTGGCTATTCTATCAAATATTTTGAGATGCGCAAGCCCTTTTTTATCTTTTTTTTTATTATTTTAATAATAATATTCAAGCTACTGATTACGTTGTTATTTTTTTGATAGAAAAATAACAACGTAATTGCTCTTCTGATCTGTTGTGATTATATGCGCTGCATAGCTGGCTATATAACTAGCGAATGCGTAGTCCATTACAGGCCATTTTTACCGCTTTGACCAACGCCAATGCTTTTTTATTGGTTTCATCCCACTCCGCTTCTGGCACAGAATCAGCAACAACACCTGCGCCTGCTTGGATATGGATTTCACCGCGGCGCATCACTGCTGTACGAATAGCAATGGCGGTATCCATATTGCCATTCCAACCTAGATAGCCCACTGAACCACCAAATACTGTCCGACGTACTGGCTCTATCTCATCAATGATTTGCATCGCGCGAATCTTGGGCGCGCCTGATAGTGTACCCGCTGGAAACGTGGCACAAAATACATCTAGCGCGTCTTTATCAGACCTTATCATACCCTCCACATTGGACGCGATGTGCATGACTTGTGAGTAGCGCTCAATAAACATCTTGTCTGTAACTTTGACACTGCCATATTCACAAACACGGCCGATATCATTGCGACCCAAATCAATAAGCATTAAGTGCTCGGCAGTCTCTTTTTCATCAGTGAGCAGCTCTTGTTCAAGTGCCAGATCCTCCGCTTCATTCTGACCACGCTTGCGCGTCCCTGCTAGTGGCCGTACGGTGACTTTACCGTTTTCGATACGGGACAGGATTTCAGGAGAAGCGCCAATGATATCAAAGCGTTTGTGATCATCAAGCGTATAGCCATGCACCAAAAACAGATACGGCGATGGATTTAGATAGCGTAATGCACGATAGACGGCTAGAGAGTCGCCTGTGTAATCTGCCGTCAACCGCTGTGCTGGAACCACCTGCATGACGTCGCCTGCTGCGATATAGTCTTTTATTTTCTTAACGTCGCTGCAGTACTTTTCCATACCGGTTTGCGAGATAAATTTTGGTGTGGGCATCACTGGCGCGGACAAATTGGACGGTTCTGCCAACTTCTCTTCGATTTTTTCCAACTCACGGATAGCTAAGCTGTAGCCCTCCTCGGTTTGACAGTCAGCATAGACGATGATCGATAAGGTATTTTCTAAATTATCAAAAACAATGACACTCATGGAAAGCATCAGCCACATATCTGGCATTGACATTGGATTGGGTGCGTCAGATAGGCCCACACTAGGCTCAATGATACGTACCATGTCGTAACCAAAGTAACCGACTAGGCCGCCGCTAAAACTTGGCATGGTGGGCACATCTTCAGAAGTCGGCATTCGATACTGCACCATCAACTGACGGATATAATCAAAAGGATTCTCTACTGCTGCTGTATCGATATGATCGTTCCGCTTGGTAGTCATATTGCCATCAGCGTACTGTAAAATAAGATCACTACCCAAGCCGATCATCGAGTATCTTGCCCAGCGCTCACCGCCTACCACAGACTCAAACAAATATGCAGAGCCGTTTAAATCACGTACTTTGGAAAACACAGACACTGGCGTCTGTGCATCCATCAAACGTTTTTTGACTAAGGGTGCATGACTAAAACCCCGATCTTTAAACGCTTGATATTCTTGGAAAGTCATCATAGTAACGCTCTCTTAGCAGCAGAATGGCAAAAAATAAAACAGTGGACTGAACCATAAAATATAGCGCCAACACCGTATTTGAATGTTAGCGCTATAAAAAGCAGTTTGTCTGAATGACGATTCATACAGCAGTTAAGTTCAGGCCTCAACCTTCATAAACTAACTGAGCTAACGGACTGCTTATCAATCAGGATAGCTATGGATAAACGCTCGTATTCAAACTACGGATCGATGTCCCTACATAACGCCCATGTTAAATAGCCATAATGCCAAGCCAATAATCAAAATGACAGCAAATACCCATATAAACCAACCACCGCTAGATTTTTTCTCTACTTGTCCTGTATGAGCTGGATTACTGATTTCTTGATCCATGGCATTATTGCCTTGGGTGCCAAGATCATGATCCCGCCCTAAATTTGCCGTACCCGAAAACTGCGCGGTCGCTGCTTGCTTGGCTTTTAAGACATCAGGATCGGCTTCTTCTTGTAATTCAGTCTTTGTCGTTTTGTCGTGCTCTTCACTTACTACTGGTTTTTCATTTACTACAGGTTCTTCACTTACTGTTGGCTGCGATACTGATGGTTCATCATCAGTAGATACTGTTGGGGTCAACGGCTCTGCAGTCGTCACAGCTTCTGACTCCGTTACAGTTGACTCAGTCGCCGCTGATACAGGCGTTTCAGATACAGGCGTTTCAGATACAGGCGTTTCAGATACAGGCTCTGACTCTTCTGGTGCTGTTTCAATCGATGCAGGCGTAGCACTTTGTGCAGCCGACAAGACATCCTCAATACCAGTCTCTTTAACTACTGGCTCTTGAGGCACTGGTTCAGCCACTTCCGCTCTGTCAACTACAGGCGCACTTGCTGAATCTACTACGGTGTTTGAAGTAGTATCGACAGATGGACTCTCTGCATCCTCTGCAGTGGGTAAAATCTCTTCAATATTCGTTTGCTTTACGATTGGCTCGCTGACGATATGCTCTTCGATGATATATTCATCATGCAAATTCTCAGTAGTTTCTGCTGGGGCAGTCTCATCACTGACACTACTTACTGTATCGTCCTTTATGACTGGCTCTAGTGTCCCATCTGCTGTAGCAGCGACAGGCGCTTGTACCTGAAAGCTAAAGCTTGCAAATCCAAGCGTATCCTCAGCCTGTAGAAGGTTTGATTCGTTGCCCGCGATACGTCGATCATTGATAAAGGTACCGTTAGAAGAGTCTAAGTCTTTTACGTATAACTGACCATCAAGTATGCTTAGAATGGCATGATTGCGAGATACTTGCTTGCTGCCGAGTACCACATCATTGTCACCGCCGCGACCTACAGACAAGCTATCCTCGACTGTCAGTGTCAGATCGCCCAGTGCCTCTGTTAATGCATTTAATTGCCATGTGCTGGCTTGTGCTGCCGTGCTCACACTATCTGTATTATCCGTCATCTTGTTACTCCTTATTTTTTCTATTAATTTTCAAACGATTTTAAGCAAATTACTGTCAATTTTTATTCACTGATCACTCTATGATAGAGAGCATAATTAGTGGTCATGTGCTTGATCTATTTTGGTATAAAGTGAGGCTTGATGACCTTATCAAGCTGGCTATACGGAATGCTCAATACCGGCATACCGTAGGCGTATGGACCGATAGAATAGTGCTGATACCGAATGTTAATCCCTGTCTCTGTCAAGGTCACATTGTCGCTCAACATAAACGGCCAGCTTTTCTCATAGCTACTGACATCATCAGCGACGGTCTTTACCCATGCTTTATACGCATCATGCGCGAGTGCTTCAAAACGAGGCTTTTTGCCTTTGATCAGCATGTCATCAAGAGTGACTTGTTTTTTGGTGGTCAGATCAAACGTTAGATACTCGCTATAAGGCATGCCGTGTGCACCACCAGTAAAGACGTAGGAGTTGATTTCGAACAGCTCAAAGTTATTGACGTGACCCAAGTAATCAGGCGTCACCATCAAGCTATAAGCCCACGAAACCTCTTCAGGCATATCTTGAAACTGCGATGTCGCAAAGTCATTAATCGCAGCAGTTACGTCTTCCTGGCTGCTTTTCGTCTTAATAGGTGCTGACTCAGTTGGCTTGCTATTCACCACCAAATTATCAATACGTGCATTGACTGTCTTATCTATCCAACCATGATTTGTCTTAAGGTATTTAATCTCAATTTCTGGGCAATTATCACGCTCAGTACACATCTTTTGAATTTTTTCTGGTAACTGATAATCGAGATACTCTGCTGAGCTGATAAGGCTACCTGCATTTGCGGACAGACTAGCGGCACCCATCAGTAAACCGCTTGCTAAGAGACCAATTCGCCGTGTACGCCCTACTCTGCCTAAAGAAATATGCGTCAGCGTGAACCTATTAAGATGAGATTGAACCATAGCTTTCATGCATCCTCTTTTATAAATATAAAATGTTGTAATACATTCTACCGTAACAATGACGCTGTATTGTAGGAACACTGTTTGTGTTTTTGAAGTGTTGCTATAGTCGGTTCACTATAAAATCGATACAATAAGATTACACGCTATTTTGCGCAGCCTCTGGAGACGTAGTCACAGCAAGCAAGAAAAATAGCGTTTAATCAAATGAATTTATTATCCTGTATCGTTTTTATTTAGACTTAACTATAATCACTCAAAACCTCTCTTGACTCATTTGCCGCATAAATAACGGACAATAAAAAAGACACGGCTAGCGTGTCTTAATCATTGAACAATAAGCGATGCAGGTATATTTGATACAAATAATCTTAATGCTCACGCGTGCTGCTAAAGGTGATCTCTGGATAACGATCTTGCATCAATTGTAAGTTGACCCGTGATGGCGCAAGATAAGTCAGATAACCACCACCATCGATTGATAACTGGTCATGGGCTTTTTTCTTGAACTTTGCCAAAGCCACGTCATCATCGCAGTGAATCCAGCGTACAGTGGCAATCGATACTGGCTCAAAGGTACATTGCACTTTGTATTCTTCTTTGAGACGATGCGCGACCACTTCAAACTGTAGCACCCCAACCGCGCCCAAGACCAAATCATTATTGATTTGCGGCATAAATACCTGCGTGGCACCCTCTTCACTTAATTGCTGTAGTCCTTTTTGCAGGGCTTTTGATTTAAGCGGATCTTTTAGTACCACGCGGCGGAACAATTCAGGAGCAAAATGAGGAATACCGGTAAAGCTCAGCTCCTCGCCTTCAGTGAAGCTATCACCGATAGAGATCGTTCCGTGGTTATGCAAACCAATAATATCGCCCGGATACGCCTCTTCTAATGCTTCACGGTCGCCTGCCAAAAAGGTCAAGGCATCGGCAATACGAACGTCTTTACCCAGACGCACGTGCTTCATTTTCATGCCCTTCTCGTACTTGCCAGAGCACACGCGCAAGAAGGCGATGCGGTCACGGTGACGTGGATCCATATTTGCCTGGATCTTAAAAACAAAACCTGTGAAATCGGTCTCGGTTGCTGATACTTTACGCTCAGTCGTTGGATGGGCTTTTGGTGGTGGCGCGTATTTGACCAAGGTATCGAGTACCATATTGACACCAAAGTTACCCAATGCCGTACCAAATAAAACTGGCGTCATCTCACCTGCCAAAAACGCCTCTACATCGAACTCTTCTAGCGCCATCTGTACCAGCTCGAGTGACTCTTCAAAAGCGTCAAACATCAGCTGACCTAGACGCTCGCGGATATCAGGATAATCATAGCCTTCACGCGTTTCAGAGACGGTCATCTTGCCGCCATTGCCTTTCTCGTATAAGTAGGTTTTGTCTTCTGCAAGGTGATACACCCCAACAAAATCCTGTCCCATGCCAATCGGCCATGTGACGGGCACGCATTTAATCTTTAGTACCGCTTCAATTTCACTCAGTAGCTCAAGCGGCTCACGAATCTGGCGATCGAGCTTGTTGACGAACGAAATGATTGGCGTATCGCGCATGCGACAAACTTCCATCAGCTTGATGGTTCGTTCTTCGACACCTTTTGCGCCATCGACCATCATCAGTGCGCTATCCACGGCAGTCAAGGTACGATAGGTATCTTCACTAAAGTCGGCGTGACCTGGGGTGTCTAGTAGGTTGACCATGTGGTCTTTGTACGGGAACTGCATGACAGAGGTGGTGATTGAGATACCACGCTCTTGCTCCATACTCATCCAATCTGAAGTGGCATGACGATCGGTCTTACGGCCTTTGACTTCGCCCACTACCTGAATCGCTTGTCCCCATAACAGCAGCTTTTCGGTCATGGTGGTTTTACCAGCATCGGGATGCGAGATAATGGCAAAGGTGCGGCGCTTGGCCACTTCTTTGTTGAGTTTTTTTGGATCTACGCTCATAGTTTTCAGCTTCAACAGTTGTGTCATTTAGAAGTTAATCTAAATAAATAGAATCAATAATGAGCGTATTGTAGCCGATTTCGCGTTAGGGTGCAGAGTTCACGCACAAAAAACACGCTCTATCAGTCAGACAAAGCGTGTTAACAAAATTTTTAACCGTCAGCGTAGGGCTTGCTTGATTTTAATAATAGCGCTTGATTTGCTCCGCTAAGAAGTCTCCTGCGACCTCATTGACAAGCGTACAATCCACCACGCCAAAGCGGCTATCTATATTTGGATCGGTGCTACCTTTGGCAACATAATTTGCCTCATAAATATCCTTCCCATATTCAACACCACTATATTCATAGGCAGGTTGATTTTTGTATGCAAAGAACATCACTTGCGCCGCTTTTTGCTTATTTGCTATACCAACACCAAACTGAGAGGTCATATGATCTCTGTCGTCACTAAAGCGTTGTTTAGCAGCTTCGATCCATTTCTCCAATGACGAATAGCCTGTCTTATTTTTGTCATTGAAAGCCAAAAATGAGCGCTCGCTTGTCACGACTGGAATGTAACAAACGGAGCCTTCAGGGAAAGCAACATCGGATGGAATTTCTGAGTAGTTGCTCAAATCGGTGAGAATACCGCGGCGCTCTTCAATACTCGTGCCCGCGCTATAACTGCGGGTCGTTAAGCCCGACAAGTTCAGTGTTTGATAGGTGGTTTGATAGTCCAGTTTGTTATTACTGTTTTTTTCATAAATAGGACGCTTGACCGTGCGACCATTGACTTCGATGTCTTTGTTTTCGAGTCGACCTTCGAAATTATCTGCCAATATGGTTCTGTCTAAATCATTGAGACTCTGGTTGCTATAACTGTTGATGAGATTGGTGGTTTTGATCTCGCGTGCGCCTGTACGATAGGTCTCATCGATGCGTGCAATGGCAGTATCGTTGGCCTTACTATCGTAACTATTGGCAAAGCTCGTCAACGTAATATTGTTGCTATCAGAACCATAACTGGCGTCATCTACTTCACAGCCTATGAGCGCAAGCATTGTCCAGAAGAAAACACCAGATATCGCAACCACTCTATTCATCGAACAATGTCCTTATGATTTAGATTTTTTATCACCCAATTTGATGATATTAATATGACCAACCACATGGCTTTGGTCATTTTGTTTATTAGCACCAGCAGGTATTGCTACTGTAGAGAGCTCCAAAAGTCATATTTACAAACTTGTCGTAAAGATTTACTACCGACTTACTGAGCTGTTTTAATGATTTGTTATCCTAGGTTGGTTATTTGGCTTTACCACGAAAATCTAAAAACCAAAACAAAGGATGTGTTATGAAAACTTTATATTCAACCAAAGCGACTGTTACTGGCGGCCGTGCAGGTTCAGCAAGCTTAAGTGACAATGACCTGACTATAAACATGGTACCACCAGGCTCTGGAAAAGAGGGCAATAACCCAGAACAGCTATTTGCCATGGGATACAGTGCCTGCTTTGATGGCGCCCTTGCAGCTGTTAAGCAAATGGAAAAAGCAAAGTTTGATTCAACCACTTCAATTGAAGTAGATTTGCTTCAAGGCGAAGGCCATGACTATAAACTGGCTGCTAAAATTCATGTCATTGGTGAAAATACAGAATTGTCAGCTGACGAGTTTCAACAGTTGGTCGAGAAAGCGCACCAAGTGTGCCCATATTCTAAAGCCACACGCGGCAATATCGATGTTGAAGTCACCTCAGAAGTAAAGTAACGCATTATGAGACTCATTATCAATGATTAATTAAGAAAGTAGTTAATTAAAAATACGTTAATTATAGAAGAACTCAGCTGGTCTGGGTTCTTTTTTTGTTTGAAATTTTGGTGTAAAAATAAAACTGCCAGAACATCTCGTAACGGTTAAGCAGTTCGGCACGCACTGTTTTTATCGTTATAATAAGGACATATTTTTATCTAATAGCTGATAAGTGACTTTTATGACTGATAATATAGCTGACAATACCGCCGATCACGACCACAACTCCCATCAAGCACTCGATCCTAAAACCTTACCGAATTTTGACGACATGCCTAACGTCGCGCTGATGGATACCAGTCATGTAGACAAAGATCAGCCGCCCTTTATCTTAGTCGACGGCTCGTATTATCTGTTTCGCACCTATCATGCCCTCCCAAAGACCATGCAAAACTCGCAGGGTCTAATCACCAATGCGATTCGCGGTACCTTGAATGCGCTGCTAAAACTGATGCGTCGTTATCACCCTACTCATATGGCTGTATGCTTCGATACCAAGTCACCGACTTTTCGCCATCATATGTCGTCTGACTATAAGGCCGCTCGTCCGCCTATCGATATAGAACTGGTAGAGCAAATTCCTTATATTCATCGTTTGGTTAGCGCCTTGGGTATTCCGCTATTACGTATTGAGGGTGCAGAGGCCGATGATATCATCGGTACACTTGCCTATCGTGCTGTCGAGCAAGGTCACCATGTGGTCATCTCAACGGGTGATAAAGACATGATGCAGTTGGTTAATGATTGCGTCATCTTAGAAGACAGCTTTACTGGTAAAGTCACGGATACACCAGCGGTAATCGATAAGTTCGGCATTAACCCAAACCAAATGATTGATTTTTTGACGCTTATGGGCGACAGCTCTGACGGTATCAAAGGCGTGCCAGGTATCGGTAAAAAGACCGCCAAAGACTTGTTGGTTGAGTATGGTGACATCGACAACATGCTCAAGCACATTGGCTTTATCAAAGGCCGCGGCGCAAAAGGTTTGATCGAACATGCCGATGACATTCCTTTTAACAGAAAGCTTGCTACCATCGTCACCAATTTGGAAATCGGCCAAGACTGGAACGACTTAAAAATAAATACCGACCCTTGTGCGCATATAGAGGAGCTTCGCGCCCTATATACCGAGCTTGAATTTAGAAATGAGCTGGCATCTCTTGATCATCCAAACCACCCTGCGAATGGCGCGCAAAGTGTCGCTGATAGCCAAGCCAATGCTGAGTCACAAGCGCAAGTTGCCAAATCACTGCAATCGACCAACACTGATAATATGACGGGCAGTAACCATCAAGATAAAGCGTGGCACACTGTGCTCGATGAGCCAGCATTTGATAGCTTGGTCGAATTATTAGAAGCAGCGCCGCACTTTGTCATTGATACCGAAACCACCAGTGTTCATTGGCGCGAGGCGCAAATCGTCGGGCTGTCTTTTGCGGTGCAAGCGCATGAAGCCTATTATATTCCGCTCACCCACCGCTTAGAAGGTGATGAGCTAACAGCGAAACAACTCGACCGCGATACCGTACTGGCGCGCTTAAAGCCTGTGTTAGAGAATCCAAATATCGGTAAAATCGGACAGCATCTAAAGTATGATGCGCATATCCTTGCTCACTATGATATTGACTTAGTCGGTGCGATACATGAGCAGCCAAATAACTGGGCGATGGATACCATGCTGGCAAGCTACGTCATCAATGCGGCAGCGACTCGACACGGTATGGACGATTTGGCACGCCATTATCTGCAAACGCAGACCATTAGCTTTGAGGAAGTCGCAGGTAAAGGCGCGAAGCAAGTCACCTTTGACCAAGTGGCTATCGATATCGCCAGTGACTATGCTTGTGAAGACGCTGATATTACTTATCAGTTATTTGACGTGTTCAGCGTTGAGCTGGCAAATGATACCAATAATGCCAAATTGCTACACGAGCTCGAGATTCCAACGGCAGAGATACTTTGCCAAATGGAGGCACATGGTATTCTCATCAAACGCTCTTTCTTAAACGAGCTATCAAAACGCTTTGATGAAGAAATCATCGCCCTAGAAAAACGTGCTTATGAAGTGGCTGGCGAAGAGTTTAACTTAGGATCACCGAAGCAGCTTGGTGAGATGCTGTTTGACAAGCTTGGCGTGCCGGGCGGCAAAAAAACCAAATCTGGTCAATACTCGACTGGTGAAGCCGTCCTATCAAAAATCGATCACCCATTAGTCGATATCACCTTAGAGTATCGCGGGCTGTCTAAGCTAAAAAGCACTTATACCGATGCACTCGATAATGTTGCAGATGCTGAGACCGACCGCGTGCATACCAGTTACCATCAAGCACTGACCAGTACTGGCCGTCTGTCATCAACTGATCCTAACTTACAAAATATTCCCATTCGTACGGCGACTGGCCGCCTGATTCGCCAAGCCTTTATCGCCCCAGAAGGTCGCGTAATCTTGGCCGCGGATTATTCACAAATCGAGCTTCGTCTCATGGCGCATTTCTCAGGTGATAAGAACTTGACGCATGCCTTTAACGAAGGCCTAGATATTCATGCTTCGACTGCTGCTGAAGTGCTTGGCAAGGATGTTGCGGACGTTACCCCAACTGAACGCCGTAATGCCAAAGCCATTAACTTTGGTCTGCTATACGGGATGAGTGCCTTTGGACTTGCCAAGCAATTACAGATGAGCCGCGGTGAAGCGCAAGACTATATCGATATGTACTTTGAGCGCTATCCGGGTGTCAAAAACTATATGATTAATACGCGTGCTAGCGCGTACGAGCAAGGCTATGTCGAGACGATATTAGGCCGTAAACTCTATACCCCTGATATCAATCATAGCAATCGTATGGTCAAGCAAGGCGCTGAGCGTGCCGCAATCAACGCGCCGCTACAAGGATCTGCCGCTGATTTGATTAAGCTTGCCATGATTGCCGTTGATAAGGTATTGCCAAAAGATCAAGCCAAAATGCTGCTGCAAGTCCATGATGAACTGGTGTTTGAAGTGGATGCCGATAAGGTAGACGCGGTTAGCCAATTGATTACCGATGCCATGCAAGATGTCTTGACGACTACGGCCGTAGATAAAGGCTGGCATGTCGACTTTGCTGTACCGTTACTGGTTGAGACTGATAGCGGTCAAAACTGGGATGAGGCGCATTAATCATTGATTTGGTCAACTTAGAACGCTAGCGAGCTTAAAGATATTATGGGTTATGATGGGTTTTGAAACCCACTGTATCATCTATATAAACAACCACTTATGACTACTTGGTTATATTCTATGACGTTATTATTACCATATTGGGTTATAATAGCGTCATAGTAGATTATGCATATTTCGTTAGATGTTTTTTGGTTTAGAGTGAGCCTACGGGCTCACTTTTTTGTTTTTGACACATTTTTTTGATACGCAGGAGCCAGTTATTTTGAGTTCAGATGGCATTATTGAAATTCCTGGTATGATCTTGCTATTTGTCTGTTTACTGCGTTGCACACAGTACATGATAAAAAGTCATATCAAACACATTCAGGCCTTTTGGTTGGCAGCCGCACTTGTATTTTTTACCGTCATTCGTCGCGAGCTAAACTATCTACCAGATTTGTTGGTTCCGAGCGATTTCTCGTTTTTAAATCACTCTTATGATTGGTGGGAAGACAGTGTGCTGACCGTTATCTATCTCGTCGCGCTTGGCCTATTAGCTTATTCGAGGCACTACCTATGGGCAGTATTAAAGAATGTGCCGGTCTCGCTCTACCTCATCGTTACCGCGCTGGCAATCATTCAATATATGGGCGAGAACGCCATTATGTTCCCGCCTACATTTGGTGAAGTTGTCGAAGAGTTGGCTGAGACTGTCATCTATGGTATTGCCTTGACGTATTTATGGCGATTCAAACTGGCTGATTATGAATCATGTCTTGTGCAGAAATTAAACTATGAGCTCAAGCATGTCAATCATTAGTACAATCATTATCATGCTCTCTCTATACTGACATCATAAGAAAACTATAAACGACCTTATAATGACAAGCGGCTGCTCCATATGAGTGGCCGTTTTGCATTTTGGCAATCGCCTTACATTTTT
The DNA here is from genome assembly GCF_001854065.1 of Psychrobacter sp. AntiMn-1. Classification (NCBI taxonomy): domain Bacteria; kingdom Pseudomonadati; phylum Pseudomonadota; class Gammaproteobacteria; order Moraxellales; family Moraxellaceae; genus Psychrobacter; species Psychrobacter sp. AntiMn-1. The sequence continues at coordinate 1,484,667 of NZ_CP012969.1, forward strand.
TGAACATCCTGTCACACCTTACTACTAGTGAAAATCCCGATAACCGTACAAACTTATGGACAGATTATCAATGTCGCTATAAGCAGCGCTTTTATAAGCCCTTATAATGACTTTACTGCTAATAATTACAACAAGGAATGACTTATGGAAAACACAAAGAATCCACTACCAGAAGAGATGGATCATATCGATGGCAATCGCCGCGACAATAATGACAGCACCGATAACCAAGACAATCAGTTGGTCGATTTAGACAATCCGATGCTGCACACTATCGACAATGATGATGTGATTGATAATAGTGCAGGGTTTGATAATTCAGAAGTCGGTAGTGCTGCTACGCAAGGATTAACACCTATGCATCGTCAAAACCTTGATGAGTCGCGTGTGGATGAGATTTTGGTGCAAGACAATCTTGATGATAATGATTATCCAGATACAATGGATATTGCTGATAGAGATGCCGCAGAACGCAGCAATGACGATGATTTTTAGAAATTAGCACCGCGGCTAATATAGCCCTTTAGAGCGAAAAAGCACGCTTAATATCGTTAAGCGTGCTTTTTTATGACTTATCATTTAACTAACAGTAATAGATATTTTCAGCCGATTAAACCCATCCATCAAGTGTGCCAGCCCAGCCTTTTACAAGAGGCAAGCTCAACGCTTCGAGCAATTCAATGTGTGTCTCATCGAGGTTTAGCGCAGGGATATAGTGATACTCTTGCCCGCCTGCCTCCAAAAAATTATCGCGGTTTTCAATGGCCAACTCCTCTAGCGTCTCAAGACAATCCGCTGAGAATGCAGGGCTAATCACTTGTACTGAGCGCACACCAGATTTGCCCCAATCTTCTAATACCACATCAGTATACGGCTTTACCCACTCTTGCTTACCAAAGCGCGACTGGAAGCTGATGATCCATTCATCGTCTTTTAAACCAAGTGCATGTGCCACTTGCGCAGCGGTACATTTGCAACGCTTAGGATAGGGGTCGCCTTTATCTGCATAAGGCTGCGGAATGCCGTGAAAGCTGAACATTAACTTCTCAGGCTTACCATGTTTCTCTTGGAAACGGCGGATAGAATTGGCTAGCGCCTGAATGTATAGCGGATGGGCAAAGTAGTCTTTAACAATGGTATAGTTTGGCAAGTTGCGCTGCTTAAGTGTCCATTTTGTCAGCGCATCATATACCGCGCCACCTGAAGAGGCTGAGTACTGCGGGAACAAAGGCAGAATGACAAAGTGATCCACGCCTTCTGCGCGCAGTGCATCCATCACATCAGGCAATCCAGGATTACCATAGCTCATCGCAGGATGCACAGAGACGCGAAATGGCGCCACGCTATTGGCCAAACGCGGCTCTAATAGCTCAACTTGGCTTTTTAATATCTTACGAATCGGTGAATCCCCTTCCCAAATGCTCGCGTAAGCCTTTGCCACGCGCTTAGGACGACTTGGCAGGACAAACAAATTTAAGATAATGGCCCACAAAAACTTGGGAATCTCGATCACTCGCGGATCTGACAAAAACTGTTTGAGATAACGTCGTACGGCAGGTGCCGTCGGCTCATCTGGCGTACCAAGGTTGACTAACAGGACAGCAATACGTGGAGGCAATTCAGGTTTCATAGCAGCACTATTTATCAGCAGTAAGTTATTAGAAGTCGTGTCATCATAAAGGTACCAGATTGCTCATACACCTTTGTGCAAACACCGCATTAGTGTAGCATTTTATCCATGAATCACGCATGGCAAAAGCGCACTTGTACAATTTGCTACGCAGTCGCCAGCCTTCTATCATTTACCCTTTATTATTTAACGCGATAAAACGGCGTTTAAAAGACCTGCTCGGCGGTTGTACTCCTACGCGCATCACCATACAATAGGCAAGCCCAGTTTATAAAAATGGTGTAAGTAAAGTAGCCCATTAAAATTTTGCCATTTTACTTTTATTTTATTGATGATTGTTGTCTTGCGAGGTAGCTTTGAACGCACGCTCTGATAATACCAGTGACCAGTCCCCTAATTCTCAAACTCACGTAAACAGCTCAGCCAATACTGCTGCTGGATCTGTGGGTGTGGTTACGCCACAGAAATTCCATTTTGCCGAGCCATTGACCTTGGAATGTAACCGTACTCTGCCCTCGTTTGACTTGATGGTAGAGACTTACGGCACGCTCAATAGCGATAAATCAAATGCGATTTTGATTTGTCATGCGTTATCGGGTAACCATCACGCGGCAGGGTTTCATAGCGTTGATGACAAAAAAGCGGGCTGGTGGGACAATATGATTGGTCCGAACAAAGCCATCGATACCAATCGCTTTTATGTGGTGTGCGTCAACAATATCGGTAGCTGTTTTGGCTCAACAGGGCCAACAACTATTAATCCCGATAGCATTAGTTCGGATGACAGTATCGATTCAAGCGATAGCAGTGCAAATAACAGTAATGAGCCACAAGTCTATGGCCCTGACTTTCCGCTCATCACGATTAAAGACTGGGTAAAAACCCAAGCCATGCTCTCAGATCGTCTGGGCATTGACGTATGGCATGCTATCGTTGGCGGCTCGATGGGCGGTATGCAAGCGCTGCAATGGTCTGTCGATTATCCAGACAGGCTAAAACGCTGTGTGGTGATTGCGAGTACACCGAAGCTATCTGCGCAAAATATTGCTTTTAACGAAGTCGCACGCCAATCGATATTGTCCGATCCTGATTTTAAGGATGGACGCTACATACAAGCTGGTACCTACCCTCGTCGCGGCCTGATCTTGGCACGGATGGTCGGTCATATTACCTATTTGACTGATGACGCGATGAAAGCCAAGTTTGGTCGTGACTTAAAATCTGGCAAGTTTATGTACGGCTACGATGTCGAGTTTCAGGTTGAGAGCTATCTGCGCTATCAAGGTGAGCGCTTTAGTGAAAACTTTGATGCCAATACTTATCTGCTCATGACCAAGGCATTAGATTATTTCGACCCGACACGTGACTACTCATCAGCGGTAGCAAAAGACAATACAGAGTCGGCCGTCCCATTAGAAAACTCTATCGCGGCGTCAGTCGAGTCTAGCAAAGCCAGTGCGCAGAATGAGTTAGAAGATGCGGTAGCGACGATTGAAGACATTGAGTCTGATCGACAGCAAGAGCTTTCTGCGCTCAAAGCGGCATTCGCCCATACACAATGCCAGTACTTGGTTGTGTCATTCACCACCGATTGGCGCTTTGCCCCAGAACGCTCGCAAGAAATTGTCGATGCGCTGATGGCTACTGGCAAACCTGTTAGCTATATTAATATTGATGCGCCGCATGGCCATGACTCTTTTTTATTTGATATTCCTCGCTACATGGGTGCTGTTAGAGGATTTTTGACAGCGCCATTTATTAACCCTAGCCGCCCAGCCACAGGAGAGCGCTCATGAGAATGGATCACCAACTGGCAGAGCGCTGGATCGCACCGCAAGCACATGTACTTGATTTGGGCTGCGGTAATGGCGAGCTGCTCGCGCACTTACAGCAGAAGTTAGGCGTCACTGGATACGGGCTTGAGATTGATGAGGACAAAATCAACGAAGCCATTGGCAACGGCTTATCGATTGTTGAGCAAGACCTAAACGATGGCTTGGCACGCTTTGCCGATAACAGCTTTGATACCGTGGTTATGGCACGCGCGCTACAAGCGGTAAAAGCGCCTGATGTGCTGCTGCTCGATATGCTACGCGTCGCCCGAGAGGCGATCATCACATTCCCTAACTTTGCCCATTGGCAAAACCGTCTTCATTTAGGGCTTAAAGGGATGATGCCGGTGTCTGAGGCACTGCCTTATGAATGGTACAACACCCCCAATATTCATCTATGTACGTTTAAAGACTTTGAGCAACTATGTGCGCAGCATGATATTCATATCGTTAATCGCTTTGCGGTAAGCGACTCTGATAAAGGTCATTCCCCACTGATGACGGCATTAATTAGACAGGCACCCAATCTACTCGCAGATGTCGCTATCTATCGAGTGACAAAGAAAAAAACGAAGTAATGTCAGATATTTAATTTTTGCTCAAAAGGATAAAATGACCGTTATTGCTGAACCTTTTATCTTAGCAAATTGTTAACTAATGATTGTCTTATAGTAACTCTATGATTTTACTGAGGACAATCAGGTACAAGCAGCTATTAAATCTTGTAATTAGTATTTGAGTTTCGTAAGTTTGGGTGTTAAGCTAGCAAAATGTTGTCAGTTATCCCACTATTACGACCGTTTGTCTAATTAGTTGGGTTAAATCGATGATACAAAATTAAAAACTCTATTGCTGATGATTAGGTAATTCATATCGCAAGATATCACCTAATTATTATCGCCGTCTAACTGTCTTTAGCGAGACGATGTTTAGCGGTACAATTTTCTTGCGTATTAACTGCCTAATTTTGGAGCTGCTATGAAATTATTAAAAGCCGCATTGTTTACTGCCTTATTTTCTTGTGCTGGTTTGGCCAATGCTGAGTTAATATCAAACGTACCGCTTGATACTTCACGCTTTGAGCTGATGCCTGTGAGCGAGCTGTCTAACCGTGCTGCCCAAGGTAACGATCATGCTCAGTTTTATCTAGCCAAGCGTTTGCAAAAAGGCGAAGGTATCGCTCAAAACACCCAGCAAGCTATCCAGTGGTACACCAAAGCCGCTCAACAAGGCGTTGCTCCTGCTCAGTTAAACCTTGCTATTATGTATTTACGCGGTGAAGGCGTACAACCTAACTTGCAGCAAGCGCGTCTTTGGCTAGAGAAAGCCGCGATGCGTGGCGACAACCGTGCCAGCTATACACTTGCATTGTTAGATGAAAAACAAAAAAATCTGGTAGATGCCTATAAATGGTATGACTTGGCTGCCCGTGATGGCATGCTCGACGAAAAAGTCCGTAACAAGGCGCGCGGCAAGATTGGACAGTTGGCATTGAACTTATCAAGCTCAGACATCGCCAATGCACGCAACCAAGCGGATCGCTGGTTCCAGAGTAAGTAAACTCTAAACGAACCTCAAAAAAGATTAAGTTGATAATAAGAAATCCAGCCTTTGAGCTGGATTTTTTGTGTTTGGATTATAATCGATAGTTAAACTAACTGGCTTCGATAATGGCAATCTCATCATCCGTTAAGTCGTAAAGCTTATAGACCATTTGATCTATCTCACGGTCGGTACGTTTAATATCTGCCATCAATTGCTTAGCTTTAGTTTGCTCAGCCAAGAAATATTCTTCCCACTCGGCTTCATCGCTCAAGCTCATTTTTATTTTCTTTTTACCTAGCTCTTTGATGAAATCTGCGTAAGTTAGCTCATGCCAGCTTTCTAGTTTTTTACTCAGCTTATCGATATCAAATTTACGCTGCAAGGTACGAATAAACTTACCAGTTGAGTCCTGCAACTGCTCATTTAGCGATAGCATTAGATCTACTTTTTCAACAAAATCTTTAGCATTATTAGGTAATTTAGGTAAAGGAAAAGGATATAAATAATTTGTTTTAAAAGTAAAGTACCCCCCACGTAAAACATAGCCAGTATTAGATAGAAAAAACCATAATATTTTTGAATTCAAAACTGAGAGATAAAACTTATAGGCCAAATCTGACGGCTTATCTAATATAAAAGAATAACACTTAGTATTATGATACATAGACCCAACATCAAAACTCATATTACAGCCCAAAGATATCTCTGGAGTAATAATTTTAGACTGTTCCACCTCGTTTATACCTTGCTTTCTACCAAATAAATACCATTGATTTGGTTCATTAAAGCGACCTTTTTCACGTCCTCTTAACTCTGCTTCATTGGCTTTGAGATATTTATAGCCCAAAGGAAAATTTTGGGCTATTTCATTTTCAGTCATTGGTTTTGCTTTACCGTCAGAATCAATACTATAAGGAAATAAGACAAAGTTTTCATTTATTAGAGAATTATATCTTGAGACGTCTTGCCCTTTTAACATAGGTTTCATAAGACCCGTTTCAATTTCAACCTCACAGCCTAAGGATTTTGAGTAACCTTTAACGACATCTCCTTCAATACAACCATCAATTAAATAAATTTTATCAGCACTGGTTTGTAATCCAACAAATATTTTGGAAAATACATCTTTTGCGGTTAAGGGTTGTTTATGCAATTTTTCAAAAAGTTTGATTTCAGTGTTGGATAACAAGTTCCATTTATCATGGGTCAATTCGTCATAAGACAAACTCGTCCATTCAAAGGGTTCTTGGATCTTTTGAGGATTCATAAAGTTAAATTGCAAGTCGGTTTTCGGCTTTTTATCTAAAGTTAAAATACAAGTATAAGTGGTCACTTCAAAGACTAGATGTTCCTCAAAATGCAATAAACTTGCAACAAGCTTATTCTCTGCCAATAATTTACGAACGCCCTCTCCAAATTCAGAAATAAGGAACTTATGCGGTAAAATAAGTGAAACTTGTCCAGTCTTTTTAATCAAATCTAAAGAGCGTTCAATAAATAAAACATAAATATCATAATTCCCCATTGCAGATTCAAATTGCTTTTCATAATAGCTAACCATTTCAGGATAAGCACTTTGAAGTCCTTGAATGCGTAAATAAGGCGGATTACCAATCACCACATCGAAACCACCTTTTGCAAAAACTTTTGGGAACGCCGTTTGCCAATTAAAGGCTTTATCGCCTGCGACTGCTGGATCATCAATTAACGAATTACCACATTGGATATTGTCATTGAGATTATTGAGCTTACGTCGTGGCTGCGCTGTCCGTAACCACAGCGACAGCTTGGCAATCTCGACACTTTCTTCATTAATATCGACACCGAACAAGTTGTTTTCTAAAATACTGTTTTCTATATCAGGATAAGCCAGACCGCTACCGAATAGTTTGGTCTCTAGCTCGACGATATATTCATGCTCAGCGATTAAGAAGTTTAGCGCCTCATTTAAGAACGCTCCACTACCACAAGCGGGATCGCATATCGTGATTTCTAGTAGCCAATCGCGATAAGCGTGCAGACGCTCTAGGGCTTGCGTCTCTATAGCGAGTTGTTTGGCTGATTTTTTCTTTTTGGTGCCGTCTTTATTGATTGTAACGTCTTGCTGATAGTCCTCATCGTTGATTGCAAGCTCAGACTTCTTATCTTCGCACAGCTTACCGACTGTATTTTCAACGATATATTTAGTGATATATTTGGGCGTATAAAACACCCCATCTTTTTTGCGTTTGGTCTGCGACTTATCGACCGCCTCACCTGCCAGCTGTGCCTTTACCTCATCAAGCTCTGATAATGAGTTTTCAAAGATATGACCTAAGATGTTGACGTCTACCTCACTATCAAAGTCATATTCTGACAATGTAAGAATATGGCTGCGTAGTATTTCATCACTGATAATAACGCTATCGAGCAAGCTATCTGTGCGAAACAGTCCGCCGTTGTAGGCGAATATCTCGCTATAATCGTCTTTATAGCCCGTATCCAAAAAGGTAAAGTACTGCTTTATTTGATCGTATAGTGGGTCATTTTTTTTAAGTTTCTTGAGCTGCTGCCAATCATCGATGATTCCCTTTGCAAAGTTGGCAGGGAGCAGATGACTATCTTCCGCGAAGAAAATAAATAGTAATCTATCGAGTAGTTTTTGTGACTTTTGAAATAATATTAACGCATCGATATCCGGGTTGTTAGCAGTCAAGTCGGCGAATAACTCGCGCTTAAACACTGAGTAATCTTTATAGAGCTGCTTGGTGATCGCTTCTTCTTGTGATAGTGATTCAGACTTAATTTTAGCAGGTAAATCTGCGAGCATGCTTGTCTGACGCAATAGCAAGTAGAGTAATGCAAATCTATCTTGACTCATTGTGAATAAGTCAAACTCTTCATACTCAACTGCATTATCGATATAAAGCCGTAGCTTTTGAAAGTTAGAAGTGATTACGTAGCGACATTTGGGCTGGTTATTCTTGTAACCGAATGCTTGCGCCTCGATTTTACTCATGTCGGTCGTATTCATGCCTTTGAGTTCAATGACGCCTATAGCATAACCATCCTTAAGTATTGCCCCATCGGCCTTCTTACTGCTCGTCTTATTTTTAAACTCAGTAGTAAGGTTATAATTGGGATTAGGGTTAAGCGTATAGCCGAATATATCAACGAATAAATCACGCAAAAAGCCCTCTTGATACTGTTCTTCTTTACTGAGACGTATATTGTCCTGTTTGGTTATATCTAAGAAGCAATTAGCATAACGCTTCCATGCTACTTCTAGCTGAGTGCTATCAAGCTCACGGACATATTTTTCGATTACGATAGATTGGAACAGAGACATATGAACGCCTTTACAATGGAAGAGAAAAAACTGAATGGTGAGCAAACGTCTACTATAGCAAGCTATACTCATGGGATAAATGATTGAAGGCTATTATCTATTAAATAAGACTACTTAATGAGTCATACCTATATTTAAAGACACTAGCAGTTATTAAATCATTCAAAACCCTGCCAAAATTTGCTACACTACGCGCGCATTCATCAATCCCACAATTTTGTTAATGCTTTAAACTAAAAAGATACTTCAAACCCAACGCACTAGGTTTGCGACCTAGCCAGCAGGAGAAACACATGAGCACCACTCAAGATAGTAATATCAAAGAAACCGTGATAACTGACAATCAATCAGCCCCCACCTACGACAGTGAAACCAACAATATCGTTGTTGCCGCACTTTATAAATTCACACGCTTTACTGACTTTGAGCAGTATCGCGAGCCGATTTTGAATACCATGCTAGATAACGATGTCAAAGGCACTTTATTGCTGGCAAGCGAAGGCATTAACGGTACGATTTCTGGTACGCGTCAGGGTATCGATACCATCCTTGACTACCTACGCAATATCGAAGCGATTGGTACTTTTACCTTTAAAGAGTCTTATACCGATGCGCAGCCGTTTTATCGCACTAAGGTAAAGCTAAAAAAAGAAATCGTCACCATGGGCGTAGAAAACATCGACCCACTACAATCGGTCGGTCGCTATGTAAAGCCTAGCGAATGGAATGCACTGATCTCAGATCCTGAAGTGACTCTCATCGATACACGTAACGATTATGAAGTGCAAATCGGTACGTTCCAAAATGCCGTCAATCCAAACACTGAAACCTTCCGCGAGTTTCCAGAATACGTATCAAAAGAGCTCGATCCAGCCAAGCATAAAAAAGTCGCCATGTTTTGTACAGGTGGTATCCGCTGCGAGAAGTCAACTGCCTATTTGCGAGAGCAAGGGTTTGAAGAGGTCTACCATTTAGAAGGTGGTATTCTAAAATACCTAGAAGAAATCCCAGCCAGTGACTCTATGTGGCAAGGTGATTGCTTTGTCTTTGACAACCGTGTATCGGTCAATCACAACTTAGAAAAAGGTAATTATGAGCAGTGTTTTGCCTGCCGTATGCCCATCACTAGCGATGACATGCAGAGCCCTGCTTATGTAAAAGGTGAATCATGCCCTCATTGCATCGACAAAGCGACCGATGAGCAAAAAGCTAGATTCCGTGAGCGCGAGCACCAAATGCAACTGGCCAAAAAACGCGGTGAAGCCCATATTGGTAGTGACGTGATAGATGTCATAGAAAAACGCAAAGCGGCCAAGATTGAAGCACGTCTGCAAGCAGAAGCGGTAAACAACGCTAAAGCCAATTAAACCTAGCATTAGTACAATAAAACAGAAGTAAAAAAAAGAGAGGCTCTAATCAATAGAGCTTCTCTTTTTTTGTGATACATCTTCAATGCGTATCAAAACTATTAGCACTGATATAGTTAATCCAATTTAAAAGCAGATTGATTATATTAGAATAAGATACGTACGCGGATAGTCTCTTCTACATCTTTTAATTGATCGAGTGCAGCAGTCGAATCGTTGTAGTCAACGTCCATGACTAGATAACCGACATCGCCTTCTGTCATCAGGCTCTGTGCTAGGATGTTAATCCCTGCTTCAGCAAACAGACGGTTGATCTGAGACAGTACGCCTGGTACGTTTCTATGAATGTGTAGCAGACGATGCGAGTTTTCTTTGAACGGAATAGAAACTTCTGGGAAGTTCACCGCCGTCGCCGTATCACCTTGGTCAGAGTATCTGACAAACTTATCAGCGACTTCAAGGCCGATATTAGCTTGCGCTTCTTGCGTTGACCCACCGATATGCGGCGTCAAAATCACATTATCAAACTTACGTAGTGGTGATTCAAACTCTTCGTCAGCTGATTTTGGCTCTTTTGGGAACACATCGATAGCCGCGCCCAAAATTTTACCAGACTCAAGCGCATCCGCCAGATCATCAATCTCAACACACGTACCGCGAGCCGCATTGATAAAGTAGCTGCCTTCTTTCATCTGAGCGAACTGCTCAGCTTTCATCATATAGCGCGTGCTTGGCACATCAGGCACATGCAACGTCACGATATCAGCCATTGATAGTAACTCTTCTAGGCTACCAACTTGTACCGCATTACCTAGTGGCAATTTGGTCACAGCATCATGATAGATGACTTTCATGCCAAAGCTTTCTGCGAGCACAGACAACTGCGAGCCGATAGAACCATAACCGACGATACCGATAGTCTTGCCGCGCACTTCATGTGAGTTAGTCGCAGACTTACCCCAGCCGCCGCGATGTACGGTTGCGTTCTTTTCAGGAATACCGCGATACAGCATAATCGCTTCAGCCAATACCAGCTCAGCTACCGAACGGGTGTTCGAGAATGGCGCGTTAAAGACAGGAATACCTAAGTCACGAGCGGCATCTAGATCGACTTGGTTGGTACCAATACAAAAGCACCCAATGCCGATAAGTTTGTTTGCATGCTCAAGTACATCGCGCGTCAATTGAGTACGCGAACGAATACCGATAAAGTGAGCATCTTTGATCTTTTCGATCAGCTCTTCTTTGTCTAACGCGTGACTGATATTCTCGATGTTGTGATAACCAGCACCCTCCAATACTTTTAGGGCATTGTCATGTAGACCTTCAAGCAATAAAAACCGGATTTTGTCTTTTTGTAGTGATAACGCCATATGAGAACTGTCCTATATTTGTTTTATAAGATTATCTGTCGGATAATCTGTGATGGATGAAACGAAAACAGTCCAGATATCTTACACAAAATTTGACGCCGATGTTAGCAGATTAGATGAATTATTGATTATCAAGCCTGAAAAATTTTTATGCTATAGTGAATCATTCGGTTTGAAATCAAACAAACCACTTTTTATTATTTGTCTCATTTTTTATTTAGAAACTATCACCCACTTATTGCCATCACGAGCCGACTCCTCGCTGAATTTATAGTCATTTCGCTATATAATAAACAGTCCCAACATCGTGCTTACGCTAATATTGAGATTTGACCATGACGCTAACTACCGAACAGTCCACCTCCCAAGCCCATACCAACGCTGTGCAAACGATCCTAAGCTCACTGACTGACACCCATCAATTCGACCCCAGCCAAATAAAGACCGACGCAGAGAGCTTAGAGCACTGGGGCAAAGACTGGACCAAACACTTCGCCCCCGCCGCCGCCGCCATCGTCTTTCCGAAGACCACCGAACAAGTCCAAGCCATTGTCCTACTGGCTAATGAACACAACGTCGTCCTCACCCCTAGTGGTGGTCGTACCGGACTCTCAGCAGGCGCGGTTGCTGCCAATGGCGAGATCGTCGTCAGCATGGATAAAATGAACCAGATTGGACAGTTCTATCCAGCTGACCGCATGGTCGAGATTGAAGCAGGCGTTGTCACCGAACAGCTACAACAGTTCGCCGAATCAAAAGATCTCTACTATCCTGTCGACTTTGCCTCAGCAGGCTCTAGTCAAATGGGTGGTAACATCGGTACCAATGCGGGCGGCATCAAAGTCATCCGCTATGGCATGACCCGTCAATGGATCATGGGACTAACGGTCGTTACGGGTAAAGGGGATATCTTGCACCTCAACCGCGGTATGGTCAAAAACGCCACGGGTTACGACTTGCGTCAACTGTTTATCGGGGCTGAGGGAACCTTAGGTCTTGTCACTCACGCGCAAATCAAACTTGAGCGTCAGCCACAAGACTTAAATGTCATGGTTCTGGGTATGGACAGCTTTAGTGACGTCATGAATGTGCTCTCTGCCTTTCAAGCCCAGATTGATTTGACTGCCTTTGAATTCTTTGATGATGTAGCGGTTGATAAGCTCATGGCACATGGTCAAGTACAAGAGCCGTTTGAATCACGTACCAAGTTTTATACCTTATTAGAGTTTGAAGCCCCCTATGAGCCAATCATGGAAAAAGCCATGGCCATCTTTGAGCAGTGCATGGAAGAGGGCTGGGTGGTTGATGGGGTGATGAGTCAAAATCTCACACAGGCTGAAGAGCTGTGGAAGCTGCGCGAGTACATCTCAGAGACGATCTCAGCCTTTACCCCTTATAAGAACGACGTGTCGGTACTCATCAGCTATGTACCGGAGTTTATCGCTGAGATTGATGCGATTGTCAGTAGCAATTATCCTGACTTTGAGGTGTGCTGGTTTGGTCATATCGGTGATGGTAATTTGCATTTGAATATCTTAAAGCCTGAGAACATGAGTAAGGATGATTTCTTTGCCGAGTGTCAAATTGTCAATAAATACGTGTTTGAGACGGTACAAAAATATGGTGGGTCGGTCTCGGCTGAGCATGGGGTGGGTATGACGAAGAAGCCGTATTTGCAATACAGCCGCAGTGAGACGGAGATCGATTACTTGCGAGAGGTCAAGAAAGTTTTTGACCCTAATAATATTATGAATCGTGGTAAGATTTTTGATATGTGATTGGTAGGCTAACGATTTATCTCAAAAAAAAGACGCTAACCCATAGGCTAGCGTCTTTTTTTATTCATCAGATCATCGTTTGTAAAGGTACATGGTTTACCAGTACAGCAACATCAACCCCACTACCAGCAAGATACTAAGAAACCCTTGGACAATCAAAAAAGCTTGATGCGGTGCCGCCATATGGCGGAACATATTGCCTAGCGCATTATAAGTAATGCCCGCTGCTTTGATATGTGGCTGGGTGTCGAAATTTTTGATAATTTGCAAAAATTGCTCAGTACGATCAGGTGACCAACCGTGCGGCGCAAATGGTAGAAATAGTGACAACTGCGCTGCTTGCTCTTTGGTTGCAGGCGACCATAGCCAGCGCTCCAAAAACAGCAGACGCATGCGCCAGTCTGAGAAGCTGCGATGATTAATCTCTTGTAGTAAAAGCACTTCGATATTTTTGTGACGACTATCAGCAAAGATACGTTCTTGTAGCGCAAAGACATGTCTTTTTTCGCCTTCGATGCACTGCAAAAACTGACCATTGCCATAACATAATGTACCAGTAATACCATGCTGCTCATTATAATCGCGAGCATGGGCCTCTATATCCTCAAATATAGAGGTATTTAGGCGTGACGCAATGGTCAACGTACTGACATAGACCAATTGAACCAGTGCTGATTCTTGTATTGCATCCCATTGCTTGATTCTATTACTACGAGTTAAGGGCATAATAAAATAATCCTAAAAGCCGATAATGCCGGCCAAATGAAACAAGCAAGACGATACTATGCCTGAAGTAGATAAAGCTGCAGACTCACAAAAACGTAGCAAATAGTTACTACGTGAGACTATTATTACTTATATAGCTTGCTATCATAGCAAGCAAAATGAATGATACTGATAGATATTACTTAGATTTTATATTTAGATAATAAATAGCAAAACAGTCGCCGTTGTAAAGGCATTGGACAACCCTGTATTTCGTTATTAACAATCCAATAAAAAACCAAGTGATAGGGCAGGCAATGATTACTAAGGTTTATTCCTCTATATCAGTCAGAATAAACCTCAAATACACTGAGCAACATGGCATAAAATATTGCTATAACCCATTGTAAATAGGGTAATAATTATTGTAAAGGCTATATCTGACTACTGGAATATTCTTATTGGTTTTTTTTCATAAAAATTGACAAAATCGAGTGCTTAGGATCATTGCATTACGCATACTCAAATTTAGTAGAGATTTAATATAGGAATATCATGAGTAAAATCGAAAAAACAGATGACTTTCATCTCACGATCGCTGAGATCAAGAAAAAAGACTACCCCCAGTTAAAAGCCTTGATGGATCGCGTCTACGTCAACCTAGGCGGCGCGTGGTCAAAAAACACCATTCATACGCTCATAGACGCCTTTCCTGAAGGGCAGATTGCGCTGTTTGACCATGATCAATTAATTGGTATTGTACTGTCCATGCGTGTTGATTATGCCAAATTTTCTAACCCGCATACCTATGATGATTTGATCGGGCAAAAAGAAATCATTAGAGACAATCCTGAAGGCGATGCCATCTATGGTCTAGACGCATTGATTGACCCTGATTATCGTGGCTACCGTCTCGGTCGCCGTCTCTATGACGCACGCAAAGAGCTGTGCCGTCAGCTCAACTTCCGCGCGATTTTAGCGGGTGGCCGCATTCCTAACTACCATAACCACCAAGACTTAAGCCCAGGCGAATATATTGACGCTGTTGAGAGCCGCGAAATTCACGACCCTGCATTGTCTTTTCAGTTATCAAACGGGTTTATCGTCAAGCGTATCTTGACCGCTTACCTACCAGATGACAAACAGTCGAAAGGCTTTGCCACCTTGCTTGAGTGGTCAAATATCTATTATGAGCCAAAAGATTATAAGCCCAATACGCGTAAATCTGAGGTGCGTATCGGTGGTATTCAGTGGCAGATGCGTGAGGTCGAGTCGCCAGAAGAACTGCTCCAGCAAGTGGAGTTCTTTGTCGATGTGATGGCCGATTATAACTCTGACTTTGCTTGTTTGCCTGAGTTCTTTAATGCGCCGCTGATGGGCTTGTGCGAGTCTACTGACCAAAACATCGCCATTCGCTTTTTGGCCGATTACACCGAATGGTTTAAAAATGAAATTTCGCATTTGGCCGTCAGTTACAACGTCAATGTCATTACAGGCTCTATGCCTTTATTAGACGAAGACGATACTTTGTACAATGTCAGCTATCTGTGCCGCCGTGATGGTACGGTTGAAGAGCAACGCAAAATTCATATCACCCCGCATGAGCGTAGCGCGTGGGTCATTGAAGGTGGCGATAAAGTACAGGTCTTTGACACCGATGCGGGGCGTATTGGTATTTTGATCTGTTATGACGTTGAGTTCCCTGAACTTGCACGCCTGTTAGCACTTGATGATATGGATATTTTGTTCGTGCCTTTCTGGACAGATACCAAAAACGGCTATTTGCGTGTACGCCATTGTGCTCAAGCACGTGCCATTGAAAACGAATGCTATGTCATGATCTGCGGCTCGGTAGGTAACTTACCACAAGTCGAAAGCTTGGATATTCAGTACGCACAGTCGTCTATCTTCTCACCGTCAGATTTTGCATTCCCACATGATGCCATCATGGCAGAGACCACGCCCAATACCGAGATGATTTTCTTCTCTGATGTCAACTTAGATAAGCTGACTCACGTTCGTCACGAAGGCTCAGTGCACAACCTGATTGACCGCCGTGATGACTTATTTAGTTTAAAATGGAAGAAAAAGTCCAAAGTATCGGCCAGTAAATTAAGCGATGCCGAACGCCGCGAAAACTCAGGCAGTGTGCTTACTGGTGATCCATTGCAGAATCGTGCGCAAAAGCCATAATAACGTATCTGCTATAACTCCCCACTGACTTTTTAATCCAATAAACGGCTGCATCATCAGCCGTTTATTTTTATCTATCAACACATAAAAGTATAAAAGCAGCCCCTATGACGACTGATATTGGCATCAACAAAACCCTCGAAAAACCGAAAAAAACACCCAAACAGCGCATCCTGTCTGTGCTTAAGACAGCACTGCTCTATGGGGTGATATTTTTGGTGATTTATAGTGTGGTCAACTGGTGGCGACAGCCTGTCATGCCAGCCGATCCGCAATTGCAATTAATGGACTATCAAGGGCAACCGGTGGATTTGGCCGATCTGAGTCGCCAGCAGCCAACACTGATATATTTTTGGGGGACATGGTGCTCGGTCTGTAGCGTCACATCGCCAACGATAAATAGGCTAGCAGCGACAAACGATCATGCTGTCATCACTATCGCTGTGCAGTCAGGCTCAAATCAAGAGCTACGCAGCTACCTCGATCAGCATCAGTTTGACTTCACCACCATAAACGACCAAGAAGGTGATATCTTTGCGGATTGGCAAGGACAAGTCACACCATCCTATGTGGTATTAGAGAATGGCAAGATGACACAAGGGCTAACAGGTATTCAGCCACTATGGTCGTTAAAACTGCGCTTATGGTTAGCATCGGTTTTTTAGCGGCTGAACCTGACTTTATTTTTTAATAAATTATCTTGCGAAGAGGTCATCGTTATACTTTAATCAACGACATGCAACGTAGATAAACAGTTGATATTGGTCAAAATGAGGATGAAATTGCTCAGCTCTTTTTACCCTACTCTTTTTGTCATATAATAGCTGCCGATCTAAATATTTTTTTGAATTATTTTTACTAGCATATTTTATGTTGCAATCGTCTCGTTACCATTTATTATTGACGTAACTATTTGCGGACTAATGAGCAACAATGGGTATTTATTGACATGGCGGTTGATAAACCGACTATGATGAGCAATATACCTACTATTATTAGTAATTAAGTATTATCGACACAGCATTAACCTCAGCACTATATTGAAATACGTTGAACATCGAGCCTTGTAGCCGGTTTTAACCGACACACAAACCTACCTTTTAAAAAGATACCTTCTATGACTGATAAAAGCACTGACACACCAAGCCAAGATTACAAAGACACGCTGAACCTTGCGGATACGCCATTTGCGATGCGCGCAAACCTTGCCAAGCGCGAGCCAGATTGGTTAGCTGCTTGGGAAGCAGATGACGTGTACGGTAAAATTCGTCAGGCGCGTGCTGGTGCGACTAAGTATATTTTGCACGATGGCCCTCCATACGCCAACGGTCAGATTCACTTGGGTCACGCGGTCAACAAAGTACTAAAAGACATTATTGTCAAATCAAAAACCTTATCAGGATTTGATGCGCCTTATGTCCCTGGTTGGGATTGTCATGGTCTGCCAATCGAACAAAAAGTCGAAGCCAAAGTCGGCAAAGTCGGTCAAAAAGTGTCTGCTACCGAATTCCGTGGTCTATGCCGCGAATACGCCAACACTCAGATTGAACTACAAAAGGCAGATTTCAAGCGTCTAGGCGTATTCGGTGATTGGGACAATCCTTATCTGACTATGAACTTTGCGCAGGAAGCCAACATCGTGCGCGCGCTTGCCAAAATCTATGACAATGGTCATGTGACTCGTGGTATGAAGCCAGTCAACTGGTGCTTGGACTGTAGCTCAGCTCTCGCGGAAGCTGAAGTAGAGTATCAAGACAAAGTCTCTGACGCGATCTATGTCAGCTTTGATGTACTTGGCACGGATAAAGTGACCGCATTGGCAGGTATCGCAGACAACATCGCTGCGGTTATCTGGACGACCACGCCGTGGACACTGCCTGCTAACCAAGCCATCTCAGTCCATCCTGAGCATAACTATAGCGTGGTTGCGACCAAAAAAGGCAACCTGCTACTAGCAGCTGATCTTATTGAAACTGCGCTAAGTGAACTCAAACTTGAGAATAAAGGCGTCCTCGCGACCGTATCAGGCAGTGAGCTTGAAGGATTGAGCGCTCAGCATCCATTGATTGAAGACCGCCAAGTGCCGCTCATCTTGGGCGATCATGTGACCACCGATAGTGGTACTGGTTTGGTACATACTGCACCCGGTCATGGTCTCGACGATTATATCGTTGGTCTAAAATACAACTTACCAGTGGAAAACCCAGTGAGCGGTACGGGCGTTTATCTAGATAGCGCGGCAGTATTTGCAGGCGAGCACATATATAAAGCCAATCCAAAAATCATCGCTGCCCTACATGACAATGGCCATCTAATCAGCCATACCAAAATTGAACACAGCTATCCACATTGCTGGCGTCACAAGTCACCGATTATTTTCCGTGCGACCCCGCAGTGGTTTATCAATATGGAAACCCAAGGTCTACGTGCTCGCGCCCTTGCTGATATTCCATCGGTCAACTGGACACCTGCATGGGGGCAGAATAGAATCGAAGCGATGATGAATGGTCGCCCTGACTGGTGTATCTCACGTCAGCGTACGTGGGGCGTGCCGATTACGTTCTTTACGCACAAAGAAACAGGCGAGCTGCATCCAAATACGCTTGAGCTGATGGAAACTGCGGCGCAAAAAATCGCTGAGGGCGGTGTTGAAGCGTGGTTTGACGCCAGCTGCGAGGACTTCTTAGGTAGCGAAGCGGCTGATTATGACAAAGCAACGGACACATTGGACGTGTGGTTTGACTCAGGCACGACGCATTTCGCCGTACTTGAGCAACGCGATGAATTGACCAACCCAGCTGACATGTATTTAGAAGGTTCTGATCAACATCGCGGCTGGTTCCAAACGTCATTACTGACGTCAGAGGCCATGTATGAGCGCCCACCGTTTAAGCAAGTACTGACCCATGGTTTTGTGGTCGATGAAAACGGTCGTAAGATGAGTAAGTCATTGGGTAATATCATCACGCCGCAAGAAGAGATCAACAAAACGGGCGCGGACATGTTGCGTCTGTGGATTGCGTCTAGCGACTATCGTTATGAGATGAGCGCAGGTAAGACGGTGTTTAAAGGCGCGATCGATATGTATCGCCGTATTCGTAACACCTTGCGCTTCTTACTGGCCAATACTGATGACTTCAATCCTGCAACCGACAGTGTACCGATGGACGAGCTGGTCAGTCTTGATAAATTCATCATTGAGCGCGCGCAAACCGTACAAGCGCAAATCATCAGTGCCTATGATGCAATGGACTTTCACCAAGTCACCCAGCACGTGACCGCGTTTTGCTCGCAGGACTTGGGCAGTTTTTATTTAGACATCATCAAAGACCGTCAGTACACCACCCAAAAAGACGGTCAGCCGCGCCGCTCTGCCCAGACGGCAATCTACCATATTGCTCATGCGCTGATTCGCTGGATCACACCGATCTTATCATTCACGGCGCAAGAAGCGTGGGAAGTGCTGAACCAACGTGAGGCTGATAAAGGCGGCTACGTGTTTACCCAAGAGTGGTACGAGTTCCCAGCGTTTGAGCTAAGTGCTATCAGCAATGATGACTGGCAGCGTATTATGTTTGCCAAAGACATGGTAAACAAGCACATCGAAACCGCACGTGGTGAAAAAATTATCAATGCCAACTTATCTGCCGATGTGAGCCTATACGCTGACGGTGCCATGTATGAAAGTCTAGCCAAGCTTGATGAAGAGCTTCGTTTTGTACTCATCACTAGCAACGCAGAACTAAAGCCAATGAGCGAAGCACCTACTGATAGCATCTTACAGGTAGATGAAGCAACCGAAACGAATACAGAAGAGGCTGTAGATCTAGTGGTACAAGTTAGCGCTGCCACTGGTACTAAATGCGTACGTTGCTGGCACATCCGTGATGATATCGGCACAGATAGCGCCCATCCTGAGCTATGCGGTCGCTGCGTGACCAATGTCAGTGGTGACGGCGAGGTACGTCATTATGCCTAACCCAACGGATTCATCTGAAAGCCCGCATGACTCGCAGGTTGAGGTTGATCATTCGCCTAAGCCTGCTCATGCGACCACAGGTAGCTCAACCACGCCTAGAGGCCGCCTGACCAAATCAACAAAGAAGGCACCAAAACTGGTGGCCAATGGCAGTCGCGCTTTTATGTGGTATGGGCTGGCATTGGTTATCATTATCATCGATCAATGGACCAAATGGCTGGCAGAAACCAAGCTGACCTTTCATGATCCAGTGCCCGTGATTGAGCCATTTCTCAACTGGACACTTGCTTATAATTACGGCGCAGCATTTAGCTTTTTGGCAGATGCTGGCGGTTGGCAGAAGTGGTTTTTTTCAGGACTGGCATTACTCATGTCACTGTTTCTGATCATCTATTTACTCAAAGCACCTCGCAAAGCCACGCTACTCTCGCTTGGACTTGCCATGGTACTAGGCGGTGCGCTTGGTAATTTGATCGACCGCTTACTACATGGTCATGTGATTGACTTTATCCATGTGCACTATGCTGATGTTTGGCATTATCCGATTTTTAATATTGCAGATATTGGGATTTCTCTCGGTGTTGTACTGATTGTCATCGATATGCTGTTTTTGGAAAAGAAGCGTGAAATGCCACGATCATAACCGTCTATAGCTAAAGATATTAATTTAATTGATAAATAAAAAAGGTGGGTTACGCAGTCGTGACCCACCTTTTTTTGTCTATTTTTGACGATTGAATATATATGTTAATTTGACCTATCTGCACAATCTCTATTCATGCACCCACAACCCCTGCTCACCGACAAAGTAAGTATGAGTATCTGCTACCTCAATGTTATATACCGTCATAGTAAGAGGACCTTCGCCCTCTACCCAATCTATAGTATCAGGATCTTTCCATTCACCTTGACGAAAACCAAAGAACTTAGCATGTTCACGTTTATCTTTAGGTGTTTGTTCTAATAGGCGTTGCTCCCATTCTGAGTCAGCTTGCCACAATTTATTTATCCATGTTGGTGCTGGATCCGTATAAAGTTCATACCTTCCTGTTAATAAATTAACGTATGATCCTTTGAGTTCGCCTGTTTCATCACCAAAGCTTACCTGATAAGCATATCCTTTTTTATTTGCATGATACATAGGTATTATGCCTTCATATCTATAGTCATACCCACCTCCACTATCAGTTGTAAAATAAGTATTATCCTTAGTCACTAAGATATCTTGAGCATTCAATTTATCTGCTCTCACCCAACCTCTGTTTTGTGTCCAAAAGGGATGATCTGCTGTCATTAATAGAGGTTCAGGCAATATCTGTTGTTTCTTTAACTTACGTCTTAGATTAACTCTATCTGCCAAATTCAATTGTGGATTTACATAAGTATTAAAATACATCATGAAAATTGATGCATCATTAGTTGTCGTCCGAGTTATCCTCTTGTAAACCAGATCACCCAAACCATCAGCTGCCTTAGACAACACTTTATCGCCAATTTTTAGTTGTTCTATTGGTGCTAAACCTTTTTCAGTATGTACTAAGGTGCCACCAACGAAGCCTGACGTATTCATAATCACGTTATCCATATGTGTGTCTTAGTTCTCATTTATAGCAACGCTGATAATACATCAGTTAAAGCCCCTAACCCACCACCTGCCAATAAAAACAGCAACCCTGCCATATTAATGACAACGGTCAAATAATAAGTCACTCGAAACTCAGGCTTTTGTGATTTGTGCCGCAGATACGTCTGAGCCAATAACGCCCCTACCCAACCGCCAAGCGCACTCAGCACGTGTAATGTAAACTCAGGTGTACGCCAGTCGCCACTTTGAGCAGCAGCTTTGTCTTTGGCATACATGGCGTAAGTGATCACGCCCAACGCTGCGTACCAAACCACCACCAGCCAGCTTAGTTTACCTGTCGCTGCTAATAGAGCTAAAACACCATAAAAAGCCAGTCCAAGAAACGAGCGTTTCTTTTGTTCTGCTTCAAACTCTGCTTGCTGACTGCGTTTTTGGTTGCGCTGACGGATTTGCTGATTTTTTTGTGCCATTTTTTGTTGTACAAAGTGCAACTCTTGTACTTCTGTTGCCCGCAAGCGCCCTTGATCGTCTTGTCCGATACTAAAGACGACTTGCTCGCCAACATTGGGACGGCGCTTTGCTCTAAACTCACTCACGTGAAAGAAGATTGAATCCCCTGCTTCGGTTTCGATAAAGCCAAACCCTTTATCGTCCTGCCATTTTTTGACAGTGCCTTGTTGTTTATTCACCACCGACACCTCATATCTTTTAGAATTGCCAATTATAGTACCTCATCTACGTTACATTATTGACGCTTACATCTGGCCTTAGATGGCTTATTATTTCTTACACTATAATACGGCATCCAGATTCCTTATTCTTTTATTCCAGCAACCGATGGCTTTTTATTATGACTCAATCTCAATTTATTAATCCAAATGAAGACACGCGCATCACCTTTGGTAGCCTTGTTAGCCTACACTTTGAAGTATCACTAGAAAACGGCACGGTCATTGACTCAACGTTTAGTCGTGATGCGCCCGTCTCTTTGACTATCGGCGATGAAAGCTTGTTGCCAGGGTTTGAGCAGGTACTTATGAATCTACGCGCAGGCGACACGCGCACAGCTCACCTTGAGCCAGAGCAAGCATTTGGTGACTGGAATCCTGAAAACATCCAACATTTTAGCCGTACTCAATTTGCGCTCGTCGCTGACAATCCAGAAGTCGGTATGATGGTTGAATTCGAAGACAAAGGCAAAAATACCTTGCCCGGTACGATCAGCGCCATTGATGATGACCAAGTCGAAGTGGACTTCAATCATCCGCTGGCTGGGCAAGACGTATTATTTAAAGTAAAAATCTTTAAGGTCACACCACCTGGCGTCACTGGTATACAACTTATGTAGTTGTCCAAACGCACAATCCACAATAAAAAACGAGAAAGGACAATCGAATGCAATATACAACGTTACCGCAATTCGATGAAAAAGTATCTAAGATCTGTCTAGGTACGATGACTTGGGGACAGCAAAACACCAAGGCTGAGGCACACGCCCAGATGGATATGGCACTGAGTGAAGGCGTCAACTTTTGGGATACAGCAGAGATGTATCCATCACCACCAGATAAAGACAGACAAGGTGATACCGAACGATTCATGGGTACTTGGTTTGATAAAACCAAACAGCGTGACAAAGTCATCCTTGCCAGCAAAATATCACCAATGGATTTTTTGCGTGATGGTCAAACACGCTTTAACGCGCAGCATATCAGCAGCGCTATTGACGGCAATCTTGAGCGCTTGCAAACCGATTATATCGATATTTATCAGCTGCATTGGCCTGAACGTCAAGCGAACTTTTTTGGTCAGCGCGGCTATACAGAGGACATGGCAGCACAGTCATTAGATGACTTAACGCCATTTTTAGAGACCATTCAAGCATTAAATGATGAAATCAAAAAAGGTCGCATTCGTGCTTATGGTTTATCAAACGATACGGCATGGGGACTCATGCGCTATCTATGGGAAGCGGACAAAAATGGCTTGATCGCGCCTATCACGGTGCAAAACCCATATAGCCTATTAAACCGTTTATACGAAGTTGGTATGGCTGAGATTGCCCATCGCGAAAACGTGGGGCTACTTGCTTACTCGCCACTTGGTTTTGGCGTATTGTCTGGTAAATATCTCGATGGCAAGCGTCCAGATGGCGCACGCTTGACGATGTATGATCGCTATGCCCGTTATACCAATGAGCAAGCGGTATCAGCGACCGAGCAATATGCAAAGATCGCCGCTGATGCTGGGTTGGACATGGCGCAAATGTCATTGGCTTTTGTCAATTCACGTCACTTTGTCACCAGCAATATCATTGGCGCGACGACAACCGAACAGCTCAAATCAAACATTGATAGTGTCAATGTGGAGCTAACAGCAGATGTATTGGAAGCGATTGAAGCGGTACACGCGCAGCATCCCAATCCATCCCCTTAGTTCGATCTAGATCAGCGGTCTATAAATTGCTACACCTGCATTTATTATAGACACAAAAAAGGCGCAAATCGCAGTCATATATATAACTCGCGATTTGCGCCTTTTTATTAACTAAGCTAGTTTAGCTATAAATAATCAATCTTCAACGGGTACACGAAGTACTCGTGAATGCAGTTCTGCCAACCCTTCTTGCATACGTGCTTGCAACAAATTGGTCAGCTCGCTTTTGGTACAGCCTTTTGGATCTATCGGTGCCAATGGCAATACATACGCGGTGACATCTTTGCTATCGAGCACTTTTTTCATGCTGTCGGTCATTGTCATCTTGCCATAGTATGGCAGCGCGTCGCTAAGCGTGCCATCTTTATCGACATAAGCGATAACAATGGGTCTGATAGGCACATCAGCATCTATCGCTGACTGGAGCAATGTCCCATGAATACGCTTGATTTTTTTGCCACTGGTGGTGGTCGCCTCAGGGAAGAAAATCACCGAAAAACCTTTGGCTAAGAAATCAGCTATTTGCGATGACACTGAGCCTGCATCACCGGAGCCACGCTCGATGAAAAGCGTGCCTGCCGCATGCGCGAGCTTGCCAAACACAGGCCACTCACCAATCTCAGCTTTGGATAAAAAAAACGCTGGACTCACGGTACCAACGACAGGAATATCCATCCATGACACATGGTTTGACACCCACAAGCCGTGATGCTGCTCTACAGGTTCCACCTCAACGACCTTGACCCCAAATGAGCCTGCCATCTTGCGACAAAACGTTTGGATGTAGCGTGGTAGTTTTTCGCGTGGTGGCTGCTTAAATGCCCCAATGCGTTGAGCGGCACGCATACCACCAGCGATGGTGGTGGTCATGCCAGCAATTTGCTTACCGCGTCCCAACTGTCGTCTGAGTGAAAAGCTTGATTTAGCTTGGCTCATCTTCGCCCTCATGATTAAATAATGGGTGTTTAATAGTCAAAAAAACGAGCCCAGTATAACAAAGTTCATACGCTCAGTGATAGGGTGTCCATTCAGTGGCTGCTCACTTTTATACAAACGCGCAATAAAGCAGATTTATAAAAAATTAATCCCAGTCATCGCTGTAACATAAAACCATCGCTAATTGTGCTCATACCCTTTAATATCAAGTGATAAGACCACATATAGACAATCATATGAACGCTATATCAAAGTATACTGAACTGATAATAGCGATATATTTACTTTATTAAATAGGTGATACTCTTTGGATTATTTTGAAAGACATGAAGGTGGCGAGCGCGCCATTTTAGTACATTTAGACATTCGCCAAATTCAAGATCCTGATGATCTCAATGAGTTTGAATTGTTGGCGGATTCAGCAGGTGCCGATCGCTTGGCACTGGTCACAGGCTCACGTGCACGCCCTGACGCCAAGTATTTCGTTGGTAGCGGTAAAGCGGAGGAAATTGCAGAACTGGTGCGCGAGCATGATGCGGATATTGTACTGTTTAACCACAGCTTGTCGCCTTCACAAGAGCGTAACATCGAAGCGCTGGTGAAATGCCGCGTCTTGGATCGTACTGGTTTGATTTTAGACATTTTCGCTCAGCGGGCTCGTACTTACGAAGGTAAGCTACAAGTAGAGCTGGCTCAGCTAAACCATTTATCGACACGTTTGGTCCGTGGTTGGACGCATTTGGAACGTCAAAAAGGGGGTATTGGCTTACGTGGCCCCGGCGAAACCCAGCTTGAGACCGATCGTCGCTTGCTACAAGTGCGCGTCATGCAGCTCAAAAGTAGAATTGAGAAGGTCAGACAGACTCGTGCTCAGGGCCGGGCACGTCGCCAAAAATCAGACGTACCGACTATCTCACTGGTTGGTTATACCAATGCGGGCAAATCCACTTTATTTAATCGCTTAGTCGATGAAAATATATATGCAGCTGATAAGCTATTTGCGACACTCGATCCAACGCTACGCCGCTTAGACTGGCAAGGTGTGGGACGTGTAGTCTTGGTTGATACCGTCGGTTTCGTTCGTCATCTGCCGCATGAATTGGTTGAATCCTTTCATGCAACGCTAGAAGAGACGCTAGAGGCGGACTTATTATTACACGTCATCGATTCTTCTAGTGAAGATATGCATGAGCAAATTCAGGCGGTCAAAGAGGTACTGGCTGAGATTGATAACGATGTGCCGGTACTCAATGTTTATAATAAGATTGATTTGACTGACGAGCCTGCACATATTGGTTATGCTAGCGAAGGTCAACCTAATCGTGTCTATGTGTCTTCTAGAGAGAACTTAGGCATAGAAGAGTTGTCATTCGCCGTGCAGCAGCTACTAACTGGCACATTGACCACTTTTGATTTGACGCTACCCTATCATGCAGGACAGTTAAAAAACACCTTGTACGAGCTTGGTGTTATTGAAGAAGAAAGCTATGATGATAGCGGCCATGAGTGCTTGACGATTCGCTTACCAAGCGATAGACTAAGACAACTACTCGGACAAGCCAATCTCAAGCCCACCGATGTATTACCGCTTGCACAAGCGACATTGCTGATGCCAGTACTTGAGGAATTTGAGCAGCCCGACGAACATGAAGTTGAAGAGCCGACGATGACAGCAGAAGAAGAAAGAGCATTTGACGAATTTAATGCGCTCAATTCACAAACCGCTGATTCTGAAAAATAGTCGCTGCTGAAAAACGATTGTTGACGTTAATAGATAAGTAAACCTTTGATTCATACTGTTAGACAGCAATCTTTTATACAGTAGGTTAAAATAGCATAGACGGTATCAATCGATATCGTCTATTTTTTTGAATGTGTCTACAAGCTTTATTAGTAAGCTTATTCTCTATATAATCAACGGTTATACATTCAACAAATATTGATAGGTAATACTCGCCACTCAAAAGTTGAAATGTCACTAGTGTCTATTATCAGCGTTCATAATATTATTTTTCACGTTATATTATTGATACCATCGCCCGCTCGTTTTTATAAACTCATCACCTATATCTGACTTGGCCACACTGCTTATGAAGCCTGCTCACTCCTCCCATCTCCCGCTATGGATTTCGTTAATTTTAACGTTGACCATGGTTATCGTTGTCCGAGAGACGGCTGTGGTTCTTTGTCAGTTGGCAGGTATCGCAAAAGCCGCCAATATTGTCGGCTTGGTGGCGATGTTTGTTATCTTGATGATATGGCGATTGCTCAAAGGGTTGCCTAACTGGCTCACTCAAGCCAGTAACACCCTCCTCGTCGATAGTGGTTTTGCATTTCTGCCCGTCTCAGCGGGTGCAGGCTTACTGCTATTCGCGCTAGGAGATGAGCTGTTGGGCGTGATGGTCACAATGATAGTAAGCACGCTCATACCGATGTGGGGACTCGCGCTACTGGCCAATCGCTGGTTGAATCAAGATGCCAATGCCGACAGCGGCACGACGAATCAGCAAAAGGAACAGCCGTGAGCTGCGGAGAGATATTATGACTTTTGACAGCGTATTTATGGCGACCTTAGCAGCCGTACTTCTAACCTTGGCGGCACACGTCATTGCACGTATGTTAGCGCGTAAATTATCATGGTTACCGATGGTAATTACCGCGCTCGTTTTGGTACTGGTCTTCTTATTTTTATTGCAATGGGAGTATGACAACTACTACAGCGCGGCAAAGCCTATATTCGATCATCTATTAGGATATGTCACAGTACTTTTGGCGGTGCCACTAGCCGCAATGAACTTTAAGGGACTGCCTGTCAAAAAGCTCTCTTTGATCGTTGCTATTGCTAGTGTCATTGGTGCCCTACTGCCCATGTCATTGGCTTATCTATTTTCATTGAGTCACGACAGCATACTTGCTTTTGCTACCCGTTCTGTGACTACTCCCATTGGCCTCAGTGTTGCCGATTTAATCAATGCGCCATTAGCACTGGCAAACCTGATCATCATCGTCTCAGGTCTCATTGGCGGCGCTGTCGCCCGTTTTTTGTTTCGCGGTATCAATGATGATCGAGCTAAAGGTCTTGCACTTGGACTGGCGGCTCACGCATTTGGTACAGTAGAAGCGTGGCAAATCAGCCATACGGCAGGACGATATGCGGCATTTGGACTGGCAGTCAATGGTTTAGTGACCGCCATTTGGGTGCCTGTATTTATCAGTGCGTTAGGCATCTAGACTGACTTTGCTTACCGCTTTGACAGATGACTGAGCACTGTTTCATCATTTCAATCATTATTTTTATTGTTATTGCTTACTCAGTAACGAGACTAATAGACATGACATTTGGCTCATCCAACCGTTGTCATCACCTTTGCATTTTAGAGAGTTAAAATAAGGTATGCATCAAAAAAGTGCTTGCCTGTAATCCAATATAAACAGATATTTAACAATCTTCAAAAATATAGCATTTTGATTTATTTAAGTTTGTTTAACGATAAAAATTTGATTTTACAACTTATTTTGTCAATCTGATACGGTAAAAAGTTATTATATGTTATAGTAAGCAACTATTATTTTTTGTATCTATTGCAAGTGGTTCTTGTTAAACGTGGTATTTGCTAGGTGGCTATATCGATAACGAGCTATAAAATCCTGCAACCCCGATGACCGCTTAAGCGCGTAAAATGACGCGTCTATAGGCAAAACAATTTGCTATTATTCGATAAAAAGTGATAACACTATGATAAATACTGCTACTTTGATTACTCGCTGTTTGTCTCCTATTTTATTAAGTGCGATTGCTCTCTCTACTTTTTCTACTGCTGCCAACGCTGGCAATATGTATATCTATAAAGACAAAGCTGGACAAGTACTACTGACCAACGTCAATCCTAGTGGCAATTTTGATAAATTCACTAAGAAAGTTAAAGTCACTTATTATAAAGACTCTAAAATGTATGACGGCATTAATAGTAGCAATGGCTATGGTAGCAGTGCCGCTAGCAAGAGTGGTAGCCGCAATGCTTACGACAGCTACATTCGCGCCTCTGCTGAACGTCATGGCGTAGATCCTGCCCTTATGAAAGCAATGATGCATACCGAATCTGCTTTCAATCCCAATGCTCGCTCACCTGTCGGTGCGCAAGGCCTCATGCAGTTAATGCCAGCGACGGCTCGTCGCTTTAATGTGAGTAACCCTTGGAACCCTGCAGATAATATTGAAGGCTCAGCCAAATATATCGCTTGGCTCATGCGCCGTTTCAATAACAATGTCGAACATGCCGTCGCAGGCTACAATGCAGGTGAAGGTAATGTCGATAAATACGGCGGTATTCCTCCTTTTAAAGAAACCCGTAACTATGTGCAAAGAGTCATGAGCCGTTATCATAGCTTGTATAAGAATGATGCTGGGCTATCTGGCGCCAGTATGAGTGCCAGCAATCAAACGAGTAGCACCATTAACAGTGGATTGCGCAACGTCAGTTACGGCACTAGCAATAATGTGAATAGTGCCAGCTATGCTAACTCAGCTTATGATGCTTTACGCTAAGCCAGAGCTAAGCTAGAAATGAAATAGACCGGCGACCTAAAAAGCCAGACGCAAAAAAGCCCGTTAATTTCTTAACGGGCTTTTTTGTGCTTGGACGCTTTATATTTTGATAGGTCATCAGTTATAAAGATAAACTGTGAGCGCTAAATCAGCACTCACAGTATTTTCCAATATGACTTAGTTATTACTTGGTGCTTACTTGTTAGCAGCCTGAGTTGCAGCAACCTCAGCAGCGAAGTCTTCTTGCTTCTTCTCAATGCCTTCACCAACTTCTAGACGTTTGAAACCAAGTACTTTTACGCCTTCAGCTTTTAGGACATCACCAACTTTTTTGTCGTTGTCCATAACGTATGGCTGACGTAGCAAAGTTACTTCGTCTAGGTACTTACGTAGGCCACCTTCGATCATTTTTTCAACGATGTTGTCAGGCTTGCCAGACTCTTTTGCTTTGGCTTCGATGATGTCTTTTTCGCGTGCCAATACATCAGCAGCAACGTCTTCATCATCGACAGCCACAGGGTTGAATGCTGCAATGTGCATGGCAAGATTTTTGCCAGTGTCAGCGTCGCCACCTTCATAAGAAACCACTACACCGATACGTAGACCATGACGGTATGCAGCGATGTTAGCGCCTTCAAGTACTTCAACACGGCGAACCTGAATGTTCTCACCGATTTTTTGTACCAAAGATACACGTGCTTCTTCAACCGTCTGACCATCACCATAAGGCAATTCAGAGATAGCAGCAACATCAGTGACGTTGTTTTCTAGTGCAACGTTAGCCACTTTTTCTGCAAAAGCAGTGAAGCTGTCGTCTTTTGCAACGAAGTCAGTTTGGCAGTTAACTTCTAACAAGAATGCTTTGTTTTCGCCTTGAGCGATGATGATAGCGCCATCAGCTGCGATGTTACCCGCTTTTTTAGCTGCTTTTGCTTGACCAGATTTACGTAGGTTATCAATGGCAACTTCAACATCACCGTTTGATTCTTCTAACGCTTTTTTACATTCCATCATGCCAAGACCAGTACGGTCACGCAGTTCTTTTACCATTTTGGCAGATACTTTTACTTCTGTCATAAGAGTCACCTTAGTATAGTTATGTATAAGAGGAATTAATGTCTATTCGATATCTTAATGTTGCTTTAAATCTAGCAAGACCGCTCATTTTGAGTCATTACCAATATAGCCATCAATGATGTCAAAAAGATAACATCTTAAAAACATAGTGCTATAGCCAGTACGAACGATAATACTCGCCCATTAGCTACTCGGTTATGTATAACGGCCTCATTAATAATGCTCTATTCAATAACAAGGCATGACGAGTAAAACTACATCATGCCTATTATGAGCTTATACGCTGTTTATAACATTATATGGATGCTGATAGCCACACTATCAAGATATCCTTACAAAGTTAAACTTTTTAACTCAGCTATTTACTCTGCTGGAGTTGCAGCTGGTGCTTCTTCAGTAGCAGGTTCTTGC
Source organism: Psychrobacter sp. AntiMn-1 (assembly GCF_001854065.1). Lineage (NCBI taxonomy): Bacteria > Pseudomonadati > Pseudomonadota > Gammaproteobacteria > Moraxellales > Moraxellaceae > Psychrobacter > Psychrobacter sp. AntiMn-1. The sequence goes on from NZ_CP012969.1 coordinate 1,515,388, forward strand.
TCAGCTTTACCGCCAGCTTGAGTTTGTGCGTATTCTTTACCAGCGATGATAGCATCAGCCATAGAAGTTACGTACAAAGTCACAGCACGGATAGCATCATCGTTAGCTGGGATGATGTAGTCAACGTTGTCTGGGCTAGAGTTGGTATCAACGATACCGATAACTGGGATACCTAGGTTTTTAGCTTCTTTAATCGCGATGGCTTCGTGATCTACGTCTACAACGAAGATAGCATCAGGTAGGCCGCCCATGTCTTTGATACCGCCTAGTGAACGCTCAAGTTTTTCCATATCGCGGGTACGCTCTAGCGCTTCACGCTTGGTTAGCTTCGCAAAAGTACCGTCTTCTGATTGCTTCTCTAACTCTTTTAGACGGTTGATTGACTGGCGTAGTGTTTTCCAGTTAGTCAACATACCACCTAACCAGCGATGGTCAACGTATGGCATACCAGCACGAGCCGCTTGCTCACGTACGATACCGCTTGCAGCACGCTTAGTACCAACAAACAATACTTTGTTTTTCTTAGCAGCTAGGCCGTTTACGTAAGTCAACGCTTCGTTGAACGCTTTTACGGTGTGCTCTAAGTTGATGATATGGATTTTGTTACGTGCGCCAAAGATGTATGGACCCATTTTTGGGTTCCAAAAACGTGTTTGGTGACCAAAGTGAGCGCCAGCTTGTAGTAAGTCGCGCATTTCGATTTTGGTTGGATTCTTTGTAGCCATGATAATATATCCTATTGGTTGGGTTATGCCTCCACATCACAAAAACAGCCTATTTGGCGACACGCATCTGCTACTAACTAGTCTTTATTACTAAAGCCCTAATGGTTCGCAAATTAATCAAGTCGCCAAACACCCAGCAATTTTTTGCCATGATGTGTGTGTCATTGGTTGGTTTCAAAAATAAGCCATTGTGCGTTTAAACTAATTATATCTAAACTATAAAAATAGCTGCGCTGTATTTTATCACATAATACCTTAAAGTCTCCAGCAGTTTATTCATAGTGCCTCAATGCGTTACAGACACAGTAGATCGGTAGTGCAATAAAAAAAGCGACACATTCGTATCGCTTTTTATTTCTGGCTTTAGACTTTATATGAATGGTTTCATATTAGATTATGCAATACAGATACCAATCACAGCCTTGTAACCGCGCCATGTGAATGGCGTGATATAGCTTTGGCGATCTCTAGGTAAGTAAGACACACTTGGTGCGCTTTCAACAATCTGCGGCGTAGAGATAATGAATTCAGAACCAAATTCTGTACGGGCATTACCAGAGATAGTATTGGCCATTTCACCCAGCAAGTCTTTCATCATCGTGATCGAAGAGTCAGGCTCACCCATCACATTTATCACTTCTCGCAACATTACGCTTGGTGCACTGACATAGACACAGCCTTCAAGAGGCCCTGAGATCTTAATGACACCACTATAATCAAAACCAATCGCCGTTTTATTGTTGTTCAAATAAGGGGTATCGATAGATACTTCTGAGCCGTCGATCTGCGCAAAAAATGAATTGATCGAGCTTAGAAACACACCCAACTTTTCTACTTTAAACATAATATATTAATATCCATCTGTATTACGTGACAGCAGCATTAGTCCTGCAAACAAACCACAATCTCGCCAACTTGTGAGTGCCAAGTGATGGGAATGATAAAAGAACGCTCATCGTTCGGCAACACAATACTTTGCGGTGCGCCTTTGAACACAAACGGCACAGAGATATGAAATTCAGAGCCGAACTCTTTACGCGCATTACCCGAAATCGTGTTGGCAACTTCACCAGCCAAATCGATGTAGTTTTCCTCACTCTTATCAGCTTCACCCATGCTATCCAATATTGAAGACAGTAATTGACGAGTTGCCGAAAAATACACCACGCCTTTTTGTCCACCTGATATACCAATAACGCCTGTATAATCGTGGACTTTTGGCTGTTTGTTTTCTAATAAGTAAGGGGTGTCAGCAATTAGCTCTTCGCCACCAAACTGATTAAAATAGTTACTAATAATACTCAAAAAAATCTGTAGCTTTTGTTCTTTCATAATGACATCTGCTTTAATCGATGAATGGTATTAGTCTTGCATCAGCTCATACAAAGACTCCACGAGCTCCTCTTCTGAGAAAGGCTTGCACAAGAAACCGCTGGCACCTAGTGATAAAGCTTCGATGCCAGTGGCCTTATCAGACAACGCTGACACGACCAAAATACGCACATCAGGATCAATCGCAATGATTTTTTCGATACATTCAAGACCATCCATTTGTGGCATGGTCAAGTCCATGGTGATCACGTTAGGACGATGGATGTTAAATTTTTCAATGGCTTGAACGCCACTAGTTGCGGTAGCAACCAGCATGAACTTTCCTGAATCGTATGCGCGCTGAATACGGTTTCTGATAATATTTGAATCATCAACAATCATTAATTTATGCATAACTTGTCTATTACCTTTAATGAAATGCTTGTCGTCCCTGACAATATCGTTACTGTTTTTAATTAAGCTTTTGGTAAAGTAATGACAAACCGTGTCATTTGACCCAGCTCACTATTTACGTTCAGCTTACCATTGTAGTCTTTTACTTGCGCTTTGATGATATCCAGTCCAACGCCGCGTCCACCATCTTCATCTGCGTTTTCTTTGGTTGAGAAGCCAGAAGAAAATAACTGCTTGAGTAAATCGCCTTGACTGAGCTGGCTTGCTTCTTCCTCACTAAAGCGACCTTCTTTGCTTAGCTTATTACGGATGCTGTCATAATCGATACCTTGGCCATCATCTTGCACTACTAGTATGAAATCTGAACCGTTATCTTGTACTTCTAAGTCAATCGTACCGACTTCAGGCTTACCAGCCGAATGACGAACACTTGGTGCTTCGATACCGTGCACAACTGCGTTTCGTAGTAACTGGATACTGATTTCTTTAATTGGCTTGGCAAGATGCTCTGGTATGTGAGTTTGCGCCAGTGTCGTGCTTTTTAGCTGTACTTGCTTGCCTTGTCTAGCGGCAATCTCTTTTGCAAAGTCATTGTAAAAAGACAGTCGATCATCATTGCTTTCACCGTCTAGATCAATATCTAAACCGCCATCAGTGCTGATGCTACTCGCTGGCTGACTATTTACCGCAGCTGTTTTTGCCACGCTGTCTTTTAAAGCAGAATCGCTTAATGGGGCTTGCGTATTGGCTGTCGCCGCTTTAGGCGGTGCTGAGCGGTTAATACGTTCACCCAAGGTCGCAATGGTATTTGATAGACTTAGTAAGTCATCTAAGTGTACTGCCAACTGTAAGAAATCATTACCCGATAGCTGGCCTTGATTTTGCAAGGCATGCAATTTGTCTTCTGCTTCTGACGCAATTTTAGTAAAGCTATGCAGTTTTAGTGCCGATGCCTCACCTTTCAAGCTGTGCATTTCACGATAGATCGCATTTAGTTTGCCTTCAAGCTCGTATTGTGAGCTACCAGGATTTTTCAAGATGTTGTTCATACGCTCGATATGCGCTTGGGTGTTGCTAATGAACTCATTAATGATCTTTGGATTTACATTCAAGATAGTGGTTAACATCTCAATCTGCATATCGTTTTGCGAGCGTTCTTTTTCTAAACGCTGCTCTAAGTAAACAGCATCTGACACGTCATTGACGTTGACCAAGATACGTGCGATGTCTTTGTCTTCATAAACACGTGAGAATTTAAAGTCTAAGAAGCGATTGTTAAGTCCTTTATCATCAGAGCTGTTATGTAGCATCACTTTGTGCAAAGGATTTAGAGAATCTACCAATTTTTCTTTAACTCGAGGATTATAAAGCTGCTCAATGAACTGCTGAGTGGTCTTAAGATCTTTGTCAGAAATACGACCACGCAAGACGTTGGTAAAGTTTTCTCCTGCTAGCCTATCAGAACCAACGATACTGTTTAGCGCGCGCGAGTGCTGCTGACCAATATTTAAGTCTTTGTCCAGTAGGAATAGGCCCGTATTTACCGTTTCCATAATCTCTTGCGTTTCGCGACGAGCAGCAAATGCCTCAGCATCGGTCTCACGTAAGCGGCGTACAAAGAAGAATACGAAGATCAAGAAGTAAGCAAAAATCGCAACAACCCCAAGTGCCTGAATTAGACGAATGGTATTGGCTTGGCGTTCTGCATCATCAAACACTTCGTTGGTCAAATCATCTAATGATTCGTTCATTAGCAAACTTGAGGTTTTTGCCTGCTCTACCGCCTGAGTCAAATCATCTGATGAATCGACCAGTACGTTATCAGCATCTTTTAAGTAAGTTTCAATTCTAGGCTCAAGTAGCTGCCATTGCTCGTTTGCCGCTTGTACATTTTCTTGCGCACTACCGCTAACGCTCGGTAATTTGTACGTTTTGCCGTCAGCATCGTCGGTAATCGTGCCGCCTTCTCCGATAGCCGTCAACGTATTGTTAATCAGTGCTGTATTCTGTTCCAAACGCTCCAATACACGCTGAATGTGCGGCGAGCTGGTATCTTCACCGTAACTGCTATCCAAATCGAACAGATCTTTAATTACTGACTGTGCGCTGTTTGCTACTTGGTTGGTCTGATCAATCAATACCGTGTTTCTTTCAAGCAAGCTTGAGGTATAGAAAGTAAATACAAGCAAAGCTCCGATCAAAGACAAAAACAGTGCAATCGAAATAATCAAGCCGCGATAACGTTTGTTATCTCCATTATTTATTGTAGCCATATCAAACGTCCCTTAGTTTGCTTGTTCAGTGGTGGCAGAAGCACTAGCCGTTGGACTCGTAGTCTCACCAAGCCAGCGAGCTTCAATCTCTTTAAACTTACCTTCCGCTTTTAGCTTGGTAATACCGTCATTGATTTTGTTAATGAGCTCAGTATTACCTTTTGCCATCAAAATAACCTGCTGTGCTGATGGATTGTCTTGCCCTTCATAAGGAACGATGGTTACTTTTTGCTCAGGATGGTTTTTTGCCGTATATTGCAAGATAGGTAGATCATGCAAAATCGCATCTACTTTGCCTTGCATTAAATCTTCATACAATAAAAAGGCAGTCGTTCTGGTCGAGAAGTTGTTGTACTTACCCATTTGCTGTGCTTGATCGACCTGCTTAGAGCCTTCCATTGCAGAGATGTTTTTGCCTTGCAAATCATCTAGGCTGTTAATATTTAGTTCTGGTTTTGCATACATGATGGCGGCAGGGTTAAAGAAGTAAGGCTGAGACAACCCGTATTTAGCATCACGCTCATCTTTATAAGAGATGCCTGAAATCGCCAAATCACGACTGCCCGACTCTACTGTATCGAACATGTTTTGCCAGGTTTCTTTATAAAACTCAACTTTGAACCCTTCTTCTTCGCCAAGCGCGCGAATAGAGTCAATGTCAATGCCCTGCATATTGCCATAGTCATCTTGAAATGAGAAAGGAGGCATGGTCCCTGTGGTTGCTACTTTTAAAACTGGCGCTGAATCTGGAAGGCTACTGACAAACTCCTCCTGCCCTTCTGCAGGTGTGTTCTCAGCAGCAGTACTTTCTGGTGTACTAGAGTTGCTGCATCCAAAGATACCTACGCTTAAAACGACTGGTAATATTCGGTATAGCTGCTTCATAATCTATCCTTGAGAATTAATGTGGTTATGCAATTTAATGAATGACAATCTAGAGAGGTTAAGCAATATTCCTATAATATTTACTTACAGAAAGTTACGTTAGATAATACTTACCTAACTTTACAATTGCAATAATAATGTTTGGCAGTTATATACAATTAGTTATACATACATAATAATTCATATATATCTATACAATATATATATTATTAATATTTATAGAACTTGTAGAAAAAGCTTTATCAAAAAGAAAATCTTATACACAAATTAATAGCAGACATAAAAAAGCACCCATACGCTCTAAACGTATGGGTGCTTTTTATAAGTACTTAATTTACGATGAAACCTTATACTTACTCTGCATCGTCAAGATTTAGGTTACGGTCTATCTGCCAGATTAAAAACGCACCCAAGCTCATCAGGACAAAAAGTGCAATACCGATTTTTAACACTGGATTAAGAGGGAATAAGTTTAATAATAAACCACCAAAAATACCCACTGAAAACATCAGCGAGCCTTGCAGCGCGCTTGCCATACCCGCACGCTGCTTTTGAAAAGCCAGCGCAATCGCTGAGGCGTTTGGCTGGGTCAATCCCAAGCCTGCAATACAAAAGAAAATACACGCCAGCACCAGTGGCAACCAAGCATCGGTCCCCAAAAATATACCGACAACAAACAATGTGCCTGCAGAGAGCACCTGCATCATCGTCCCAAAGCGTAATATGCTCAAGATACGAAAGCGATTGGTCAACCACTGATTCAGCTGAGTCAAACCCACAAAGCCCGCCGCATTCATCCCAAACAACCAGCCAAAGTGCGTGGCCGAGACGCCATAAGTGTCCATGATTAATTCAGAAGCTGAGCTGATATAGACAAACATCGCACCCATCAACAACCCGCCACCAATCGCTGGATAGTTGAAGGTTGGATCTTTTAATAAATCCCAATACTGACTAAGCACTTCTTTTGCAGGACGCACATTACGATTTTCTTCGGTCAATGTCTCAAAAAAGAAAAACTTAGTAAGCAATAAATTTAGGGCACCAAAAGCGGCCAAAAACCAGAAAATGGAATGCCAATCAAAAAACTGTAAAAATAGTGCACCAAGCGACGGCGCTAGTATGGGTGCCAGACCCATGACCAAAATCATAATCGAAAAAGCTTTTGCGGTTTGCTTGGCGGTTAGGCGATCTCTAATAGCAGCGCGAGTCACCACTGCCCCTACACAAGCGCCTAATGCCTGCATCGTTCGCCCTACAAATAATACATATTCATTGTCAGTGGTCGCACAAAGAATGGACGCAATCACATATAGTGTCATGCCTATGTATAAAGGCTTAACACGGCCGACACGATCACTAAAAGGGCCATAAAATAACTGCCCGAATACCAAACCCAAAAAATACGCTGGCACAGAGTTGGCCATAAATGCCGTAGATACGCCAAAATCATCTGCCATTGATGGTAGCGCAGGCAGATACATATCAATGGATAAAGGCCCTACCGCAACCATTAATCCTAGCATCATAATCCATGCAACAGGCAGATCAGCAGAACGTACTCGTTCAGAGGCGATAGGTTTATTTGGTAGAGAGGACTTTGGGGCAGACATAGTTAGACCATTTATATAGTGATGATTACTTAAGCGCTTGTAAGATGCATGAAATAGATATTTTTAACGACAATAGTGCATCTTTATCTAAATCTGTGCAAGCAAACAGTGTTATATCGTGCTGTCCACTCGGATTTCAATAGCCATAAGGGACTAATGAAACAAGCCTTAACAACTAAAAACAATCAACGTAATTTATCAAAATATGTCTGGCGTACTTTTAATCTAAGTACTGAGGCCGAAATTGTCTCAGATAAAATCCTTAAGACAATATCTACCAAAATTAAAGAACGTTAGCGGAACTGACGTTTGCTAAACACCGTGCTAGCTTGCTTTGCTTTTCTCAGAGCAAGTTTACGATTGCGTCCAAGCATCATCTTAATTTGCCAGATTTTTTCTTTATATAAGGTAGTTGCAGGCTGCTCATACATCGCATTGATTACGCGTTTGCTCGCTAGCACAGCATCAGGAGAACGCTCAGCAAACTCAGCCGCCAGCTGCTGTGCTTGCTCAAGCGGCGTCTCACTACAATGACTGATTAATCCTAATTCTTTGCCGTCATTGGCATTGATGATGCGCGCCGTCATGGCAAGCTCTTTGAGAACGTCTTCTCGTACCACCCCAAATGCCGATTGCGTCAATCCCATGTCCGGTACCAAACCCCATTTGGCTTCCATAATAGACAGCTGGCAATCCGGATGACTAATACGCACATCGCAAGCCAATGCTAGCTGTAGCCCAGCGCCAATACAGTAGCCTTCTAGTACCGCGATGACAGGTACTGGTAGATCACGCCACACCAAGCAGACACGTTGGAATGAGCTTTGCCAAGGCTTAATCAGCTCCCAAATAGCAAAGGCTTGGTTTTTGGGATGGTTTAAATCCCCTAAATCAATACCTGCACAGAATGTGCCTTCTGCACCATTTAAAATAACCGCGCGTATCGTTTTGTCTTTGCTAATGCGCTCTGCCACCATAATCAGCTCATCTATGACTTGAAAGCTCATGGCATTTTTTTTATTTGGACGATTTAAGGTGACCGTTAATATATTGTCTACGACATGCACTTGTAATGTTTCATACTGGTAACTGGCAACCACGTTCATAATAATCCTTATTAATGAATAAAATAACTATAGGGCGTGTTGAACATTCGACCATGGCACTGACAGCGACTATTTTTTAGGCGATTCGATGTTAAAAATAATAAGTTTAGTCATTCTAAGCGCTTATTTTTAACGATGAAACGGCAAAAAAGAGTCCTGTCCCCTGCTTTTATCGTTGGGGCTGATGCTAAAATTGCCCCATACTGCGTTGCAAATCTCGCTAAGGCATCTGCATTATCGTCGCTTTGTGCCTTGTCTGGAACCATTTTAGCGATCAGCAGTGCCTATTTGCGAATGTTCAACACGCCCTAGTAATGATGGTCACAATATTAGCAGGCTTAACCCTACTCTACCGTAGCAATAACTGACTGCTACGATACTGTATCAAGCGTCTGCCTTTTAATATTCGCACATTATCTGACCGCTAGTGATCGGTATCGTATGCAATTCACTTATTACATCGCATAATAACGGTCCGATTACCTGCTCTAAATCATTTTCCACGTCATGTCATTTTCGCTCAAACGATGATAATTAAGCTGCGGATAAGATGATAAATCTACCTTTTGCAGGTTGTCTAGCGCCGTTAATAATGCCTCATAATAAGGCTCAATCATTGCAAATTGCACAGGTGTCGTATGCTGTACATTCAGCAGACACTTATCTTCCAAATCTTGGCTGGCCTGACGTAGCTGCGGCACTCCTGTATAACGGCTGCCGCCCAATATGCGATGGGCGATTTGTGCCAATAAGTTACGATCACGAGCTTCCCATGCTTGAGTCAGTGCTTGCTTTTCCTCGTTAATCGTATCGAGCATCATAATGATGAGCTTGGCTGCTAAATCAGGTTTGTTTGCTGAGCGAGTAAGCGCATCTTGCCAGTCTAAAATATCAGACGTATCCATTGTACTGAGGTTTTTTTGATGGAGGTTGTGATCCGTTTGCTCATATAGCCTTTTGTCCATATTCGCTGTTATGTCTTCAGCAGAATTATCTGTCGGTTCTTTTGGTGGATATAATAATGATTCTTGCCCTTGCTTGTATAAACGTAGGCTCTCATAGCGAGGCTGGTTCTCACGGGTGGTCTCTCGTCTATAATCGTCACGTGGCTGACTGTCACGCAAGTAGTCATCACGGATTTTTTTCAGTGATAATGGTCGAGTGACTTTTGGCGGTTCTGTGATTTCAGTCCTATTACGAACGCGTTCGTTGTCTTTGACCATCGGATAAATTGGGGTCTTTTGATCCGAGAGCGGCGTCGATTGTTCTGTGAGGTGTATATTTTCGGAGTCGGTATTTTGTAAATCGATGCTTTGCAAATTAGAAGCTTGCAGATCAGTATCAGCCAATGCCGTTATTTGCGGTGTGATGCTTTTCCGGCCTAGCCACTTTTGGAGTACTTGCAATAACTGAGGTTGGCTAATTGGTTTGCCAACGTAGTCATTGATACCGCTGGCGATCAGCTTGTCGCGCTCATCCGCTAAGCCATGTGCGGTGAGAGCAATAATAGGAATACGGCTATCAGCCGCTTCAATGCTCCGAATTTGCTTCGCTGCTTCATGACCTGACATACGCGGCATTTGGATATCCATAAATATCAAATCGATATGATTTTTATCTTGAGTAGCTGTTTTATCGTCATTTGCACTCTCTTCAGCATACAGGGAGGTGCTGGATTTTTTATTGACATCATCGCGTGTCTCGGCTTTTGAGAGTTGCGTTTTATTCGACAGACTCTGCTTATCGTTTTTAGCAGATTTGACATTTTTGGTTTGCTGTTTACTGATAATTTCTATGGCATCAAAGCCGCTACTCGCTGTAATGACTTGTATGCCAAGCTCGCTCAATAGCGCATCAAGCACCAACAAATTTGGTAGATGATCATCAACTGCCAGCACGGTAATCCCTTTCCAGCGCGGCTCTTGTAAGCTCTTTGGCATGCTACGGTTTTGTGTATCAAGCATTGCATATAGCTGTCTTTTGTCCAATGGCTCATACAAGATATTGGCTTGATAGCGGTTTAGCAGTGTTTGGTCAGCTGCCACTTGATAGCCAAACACAGCAAGTTTGCCTTGATAATGGAGACGGATTTGCTTGAGTAACGCCATCATATCGTCTTGCGTGTCATCATCGACGATGACCCAATCCCAAAAGTTGCCATGCTCTTTGAGTGACTCAAGCACCCCTGGCAATGAATTGGCTTGGGTGAGCTTAATCGGCAAGTACTGCAAGCTGGCCTTCAACACTTGTATTGAGGCCGTATGACTGATCCAAACCAAGACGTTGAACTCATCTGTCTCGCTCGCAAGCGGTGCCAATACTGGCAGCTCAATGGTCTGACCAGTTGGTGCCTCTAGCACATCGACATGGGCTGGCATACGGAACCAAAACGTCGCGCCTTGGTTGGCGATGTTCTCTTGAGCATTGTCATGAAAGCCGATATCGCCGCCCATCAGACGCGTTAATTGCTTGGAGATAACCAGACCCAACCCCGTACCACCATACTGGCGCGTGATTGACGGATCGCCTTGGCTAAAGCTCTGAAACAGCATTTTTTGATCAGCAAGCGAGATGCCTTTACCACTGTCTTGCACGCTAATCATTAGATAGTTATCACGGTGATCATCCAAGCTGACCCGTACGACCACATCGCCACTATCTGTGAACTTGATGGCATTACCAACGATATTGGTCAATACCTGCTTGAGGCGCAGCGCATCGCCATTGATACGCATTGGCACATCGTTATAGAACAAGACAGCCATGCGCAGCCCTTTCTCGGCAGAGACAGGAGAGAGCATATCAACCACATCATAAATGGTGTCATACAAATCAAACTCATGACGATCAAGCACCAACTTGCCCGCCTCAATCTTAGAAAAATCCAAAACATCATTGACCAAAGCAAGTAGGTGAGCTGAGGATTTGCGGATAGTCTGTACGTATAAATCCTGTTCAGGATTGAGCTCACCGTGACGCGCTAATAAGTTAATAAAGCCATCGATACTGTTCAACGGCGTGCGCAGCTCGTGGCTGATGTTGGCCAAAAATGCGGATTTGGCTTGGCTGGTTGAGATGGCAGCATCACGCGCATTTCGAATAGAGATGTTTTGCATTTCCATCTCATCAAATGCCAAACGCAGATCGTCTTCGGTTTGCTCGGCATGATCCTTGAGCTCCTGAAAACTTCTATGGAGGCGACGAAATGTCTTGACCAAATCTTGCTGTAATAAATTAAGCTCACCATCTGACTCTACTGGTACAGGCTGATATAAGTTATCAACATGGGTACGTTGTAATTGCAAACGCAGCTCATAGATAGGTGCAATCCAACGCTTTGAGTAAATATTTAAGCTGAGTAATAAAATCAGAATGGTAAACAGACCGGTAATCACCAGCGCCATCGCGATACGATAACGGGCGATATAAAGTGGCTCGTTGTCCATATCGACCAGTAGCCACAACGTCTGCCCCTCAAACTCACCCAACACGCTGCCATATGCCGTGCCTACAGGCGTTGGTTTTTGCGATAAAAACTTTGCTGAGTCACTGATTAGCGGCCATTTCTCGTTCAGACCATAGCCTACGGTTGCCAACACTTGATTGCCTTCATTGATAACAGCAATACGCTGTACATGCTGCTCAGACTGCATACGCCCGAGTTTATCCTGTATGCTTTCGAGCGTTGTCATCGCACTTTGTGATGCCTCATCTGTGTTGCTTTTTGCTTGCTGACGTTCTTGCTCCAACAAATCAGGAATCAGCTCTGCAATGACTGGTGTATAACGAATCAATACCGCCTCAGCCAGTGCCTCTTGCTCTGAATCGCTCGCACGCATGGTTTCGTGAAATACCAAAATACCCCCTACCGCCGCCAACACGCAGATGGGTAAAAACACCAATAGGATCAGCTGCCCATAAGCGCTACTGGTATTGAAACGTTTTTTATATGCCATGCTCGCTCTACTCTCTACGAAAATGCTGTCTGTGAATTTTGTTACGGTCTCTACGCTACCATAAAAAATGCTTAAGCTTGCTAGCTTGTTTTTTAAAGATACGCCTTTTATGGCTCAAGATTATCTTAACAGGATTCTATAAATCGCGTTTACCCATTCAAGGTGAATGAAACACAAACTTTGACCAATATGGCTTTAAGCAAACCTAGCAAATATACATACGTTACTAAACGGCATGGTTGCGGCACCATAAAACCTGCTTTTGTCCCTAAAAAAATTGCCAATAAAAGGCGCTTTCATCAAGTATTATTCTTTTATGCAATAAGCGCAGCTAGCAACAAAATGATATAATGACGCAACTTTTTATTTGCCACAATAGATGGTTTACCCTCATGATGAATGAGAGCGTATGCTACTGCCGTTAAGTTTTGGTTTATCTGTCACTATAAGCCAATACACAAAACGCTTGTCTCAAATGATGATCAGACAATAAAAAATAGTGATTCGATCACAGCCTATCGCCCAAAAAATATTTTAGAAAATAAATAAGGATTTCTTATGTCCGCAACGGCCATGTCAAACGCTAACTTTATCACTCACGTGACCACGCTTGCCGATTGTGTCGGTCAAACGCCATTGGTTAAATTGCAGCGCCTACCTGAACAAGAGCATATCGAAAATGGCGCCACATTATTAGCCAAATTAGAAGGCAATAATCCCGCAGGCTCTGTAAAGGATCGCCCTGCTTTTAATATGATTTATCAAGCAGAGCAGCGCGGTGATATCAAACCCGGCGACACGTTGATTGAAGCCACTAGCGGCAATACTGGCATTGCATTAGCCATGGTCGCGGCGATGCGCGGTTATCCAATGACATTACTGATGCCAACCAACTCTACTCAAGAGCGTAAAGATGCCATGATTGCTTACGGCGCGACGTTGATTGAAGTCGATGAAGGCATGGAAGCGGCACGCGATTTGGCATTGCAGATGCAAGCCGATGGTAAAGGCATCGTACTGGATCAGTTTAATAATCCTGACAATAGCCAAGCGCATTACCTGACTACAGGGCCTGAGCTGTGGGCGCAAACTGACGGTAAGATCACCCATTTTATTAGCTCCATGGGCACCACTGGCACCATCACTGGTGTCTCACGTTATCTAAAAGAACAAAATCCAGACGTCAAAATCATTGGTTTGCAGCCTGATGAAGACGCTTCTATCGCTGGTATTCGCCGTTGGCCTGCTGCATATATGCCGGGTATTTTTGACGCAGACTTGGTCGATGAGATCATGGATGTCGATCAGCGTATCGCTGAAGTCTACATGCGCAAACTGGCAAAAACTGAAGGTATTTTTGCTGGAGTATCCTCAGGTGCAGCGGCTTGGGCAGCAACGCAAGTCGCCAAAAATAATCCCGATGCCGTCATTGCCTTTATCGTCTGTGATCGTGGAGACCGTTATTTATCGACAGGTTTATACAATGTTGATGACAGTCATATCGATAATGATGCAGATAACGCAGCATAGTAAGCTTATAAAAATGCAGGATTCTTTATGTCACAAGCTCTACCGTCCGACCCTATACTAGTTTTTGATATCGAGACGGTCGCCGATATCGATGCAGCTCGCCGTATCTATCCACAATTGGCCGATCTTAATGATGCAGATACGTTGAGCGCGTTAACGGCGATACGCACCCAAGAAGCAGGACACGATTTTATGCGCTTGCCATTGCAGCGCATTGTCTGTATTTCCGCTTTATATATCAAAGATGGCAAGTTATCGTTGTTTTCGTTGACCGCGGATAAGTTTAGCGAAAAAGACATTCTTACCAAGTTTTTTCGGGCATTCAGTGATCTTGAAACCTTGCCACAGCTCATCAGTTGGAATGGTTCAGGTTTTGACATACCTGTACTGATATATCGCGCTATGCAATATGATTTATCAGCGCCATGGCTGTTTGAAGAAGGTGAACGTATCAAAAATATGCGCTTTGATAACTACGTCAATCGTTTCCATACGCGTCATCTTGATTTGATGGACAGATTTAGTCAGTACGGTGCCAGTCGCCGCGAAGCCATGGATATCGTCGCCAGTTTATATGGATTACCGGGCAAAACTGACGTTGATGGTAGCATGGTGGGCGCGCTCGTCAGTAGTGGTGATTGGCAGACACTCTCCATCTATTGTGAGTCTGATGTGATGAACACTTGGCTCATCTATCTTCGTTGGCTACGTCTGACAGGAAAGCTGTCCTCACCAGACTTTGATGCTTGGCAACAGCAGAGCTACGACTATCTAGCACAATATACCCAAGCCGATGGTAGCCCAAGACATCAAGAGTTCATCGCTGACTGGTCATCGGCACCCAAATTATAGAAACCGTATTATTAGCAGTTTGTTATTCTCCTCTTATAGTTATTTATTATTAAGGCAGGTTTATGCAACCCACCGACTCCAAAACCTCAATAGCCAATTCTGCTCCGCAGAACGGTGTTACTCAAACGAATGATAGCCAAAAGATTGCCATTCCACCCAGCAAGAAAAAATCTAAGCCATCATCAAAAACGCGCCGTCGTCTAAAAGATGCAGAGCCGATTCCATTTAACATTGATGGTTTGTCACATGATGGTCGCGGTGTTGCCATCTATGGCAATGGTTTTGGTGTAGATGATGGCCATGCTGAAGATAAGCATGGCAAAAAAATATTTGTAAGCTTTGCTCTACCGGGTGAAAGCGCACTGGTAAAAATCACCAATAGCCGTGCCAGCTTTGAAGAAGGCGATGCAATCAGCATCACTGCCAATCCAAATCCTGAACGTGCTGTGCCGCCTTGCCCACATTTTGGTGTTTGCGGTGGCTGCAACTTACAACACTGGCAGCCAGATGGGCAGATAAATTTTAAGCAGTCCGTACTTGCTGAGATGCTCATGCATCAAGCCAATGTAGAACCTGATAACTGGCTGGCACCTGTCGTAGGTGATCGTCTTGGCTATCGCACCAAGGCTCGTCTAGGCGTGCGCTATGTCGTCAAAAAAGAAACCGCGCTGGTCGGCTTTCGTGAGCGCTCAAGTAACTTTTTGGCAGAGCTCAATGAATGCCATATCTTAGACCCACGCATCGGTTTTGAAATTGAGAACTTAAAGACGCTCATCAGCACGTTAGAGAGCCGTGACAAGATTGCTCAGCTTGAGCTTGCGATGGGTGAGCAATTGCCAGAATTGCCTGACGGCAATCAACCTGTTGCACTAATCGTGCGTCACTTAGAGCCGCTGTCAGAGGCTGATATAGACAAATTAAAAGCATTCTTTGCAGCGCGCAATTGGCAGCTATATCTACAGTCAAAAGGCGCTGATAGTATTGAACGTATCGCTTTGACAGAGGCAGATGATCTAAGCGAGCAGTTTGGTCGCCTATATTATCAACTGCCAGAATATGATTTGACCTTTGAATTTATTCCTACTGACTTTACCCAAGTCAATTTATCTGTCAATCGCCAAATGACCAAGCTGGCTTGCGACTTATTAGATTTAAAAGCAGGTGAGCGAGTACTGGATCTGTTTAGTGGTTTGGGTAATTTTAGCCTGCCGCTAGCACGTCTCGTTGGTGAAACAGGTTCTGTGGTGGGTGTCGAAGGTAGTGAGGCCATGACCAAGCGTGCGGCTGACAATGCTCGTCGTAACGGTATCAGCAATACTGAATTTTATAGTCAAGATTTGACAAAAGATTGCACTGACAAACCTTGGGCCAATCAGGGTTTTGACGCCTTACTCATCGACCCCCCGCGCTCTGGTGCTTGGGAGATTATGCAGTATTTGCCAAAATTCAACGCTGAGCGTATCGTCTACGTTTCTTGTAATCCAGCAACCCTCGCCCGCGATACCAAAGCATTACTAGAGCAAGGGTATCGCTTGACGCATGCGGGTGTCATGGATATGTTCTGCCATACTGGACACGTCGAGTCTATCGCTCGTTTTGAAAAAGTAGACAGCTGATTTTTATACGTATCTTATGATTCGTAATAACCTCTTAAGTAGCCGTATTATGACCGCAACACTGAAACCAAGCTTGGATAATATTTTGCCCATAGCTCACGACTATTTCACATAATTAACCAAAGTCATTACAGAGCCTAGCTTGATTTGTCCTTTCAAAGTGAGATAATAGTAAACAATCTTCTTATACTGTATATCGCCGTATAAGCAGCACTTGTACTCGTAGCTTTATATATTTTACGCGCATTTTATGGCTGCTAAAAATCAGATTTTTAGCAGTTGTATTGGTTTATAGCTGGCACTTTATGAATCGTTCATTCAGAGTGTGTGCATAGTAGATGAGGTTATAATCAATTCAAAATAGCTAAGAGGAGTCGGCTATGGTAAAAATTCGTGAGGGGTTGCCGTTGGTGGATGGACAAACCACGCAGGCCGACAGTGCCACACTGGCGGCGCAATTGGTAGCGAGCCAACGCTCTCACCAATCTGCCAACAGCTACGCCCAGATTCCTCTCGATATCAAATACCAGCTGTCAACTCACAAACTACATACTACGTTTGATCGATCAGCGGCACATACTTATGATGGCCTCGATCCCGCGCTTGAAAACGAGTATCTGGACAACACCTATACGCTCTCAGATGAAGAGCTCGAATCCATTGATTTAGATCAAGCCAATATCGATGTACCCACTTGGCTCGACAATGTGGCGAAGCGTATCGGACAAGAGTCTGTACCTCATCTGAGTGCTGCTTGTGAGTTTATCCGTAGTCACATGAATACTAGCGAATCTGAGCGCTCAGGTGCTTACGTCACTGGTATTGGCATGACAGACATATTGACCTATCTCTATCAAGATGAAGATGCGCTTGTTGCTGCCATGCTATATCGCAGTGCCCGCAAATCCATCATTAGTCTTGCTGAAGTTGAGAAAAATTTTGGTGCGGATATCCTAGCCCTTGTTAAAGACACTTTAGCAATGGGGAAACTCTCAGAGATTATTGAGAGCAATAAACGCTTAGAAGATCATTTCGTCAATAATCAGCGTGACCAGCTATCAAATATTTATAGCATGCTCATTTCTGTCACCAACGACGTGCGTGTGGTACTCATTAAGTTGGCAGAGCGTACCTTTGCCATGCGTGAGTTGACGTTTTCTAGGCCAGAGCGTCAAACTCGTGTCGCGCGTGAGGTCATGACTATTTACGCCCCATTAGCGCATCGCCTAGGTATCGCGCAGCTTAAATGGGAGCTTGAGGATCTGGCGTTTCGCTACCTTGCGCCCGATAGGTACAAAGAGATTGCCAAGCTACTGTCCGAAAAGCGAAGCGAACGCGAGTCTTATATTCAGCGTGTAGAAGACAAGCTCAATGAGGCATTAGCGAATGCTGGCATTGAGGGCGAAGTATCCGGACGCGTCAAGCATATCTATTCTATTTACCGCAAAATGAAGCTCAAAGGTTTATCCTTTGACCAGCTTTATGATATTCGTGCATTACGAGTATTGGTCAATAATCCTTCAGACTGTTATCACGTCTTAGGCTTGGTACATGGTTTGTGGCGTTATATTCCTGAGCAATTTGACGATTATATTACCAACCCAAAGTCAAACGGCTACCGCTCACTACATACCGCCGTCATTGCCGAAAACAAATCGCTTGAAGTGCAGATTCGTACTCAGGAGATGCATTTTGAGGCGGAACTTGGCATGTGCGCACATGTCAATTACAAAGAAGGCCTGAAGAATAAAAAAGACAATTACTTAAATCAAAGAATCAGCTCGCTACGTCAGCTACTGTCTATTAACAACGAGACCCGTAACCAGCCGCGCTCAGCTGTCATGACAGGCGAAGAGCTAGATGACATGGAGCTTGACGAAGAAGAACAACTCGTTGATTTTGATGAGCTCGAGCGTATCTATATTTTCAGCCGTGACGGCGACATCACCGAGCTACCAAAAGGTGCAACCGTTCTCGATTTTGCCTATTATGTGCATACCCAAGTTGGTAACCGTGCACAGGCAGCCCGAGTTAATCAGCGCTATGTGCCATTGACTTATCAGCTAAAAACAGGGGAACAAGTTGAGATCATCACTAAGGCATCGCGTGAGCCCAATCGTGATTGGCTAGTCGCCTCACTGGGCTATATTCATACCAATCGCGCACGCTCAAAACTGCGTCAATGGTTCAACAAACAAGACCGTGATAAGAATATTGAAATAGGTCGTCAGATGCTTAGCAAAGAGCTTGAGCGCCTATCCGTGCATCCCAATAGCATTGACTTAAATGACTATATCCAGCATTTCCACGTCAATACGACCGATGATATTATCGTGGGGCTCGTCACAGGTGATATCGGTCTCAACCAGCTAACCAGCCATATTTCTCGGCAGCTGCATCTAGAACCCGAGATACCACCAGAGAACTTTGCACCGCACGTCGATACTAGAGATGCGAGCAAGCTCGATGCCTACAAAATCCGTATCGACGGTCTGGATAATATTGAAATCAATTTAGCAGGCTGCTGCCATCCTGTACATGGTGAGCCAATTGCCGGATACATTACCTTATCGCGAGGTGTCAGCGTTCATAACCGCGGTTGCCCTGAGTATTTGCGTTTGGTCGAGCGTGATCCTGAGCGCAAAATAGAGGCAGCTTGGCAAGTACAATCTGGTCGCTACCAGCCTGTCGATATCCACGTAGAGGCGTATGACAGACGCGGCCTGTTGCGTGATTTGACACAGATTATTGATAAAGAGAACGTCAATATCCGCAAAGTTGAAACGCTTAGTAACGATGACAATATCGCCTTTTTGAAATTTCATATCGAAGTTTCAGGGCTAGCGCATCTATCTAAGTTACTGGCGAAACTAGAGCAACAGCACGGTGTCTTACATGCTCGTCGCGCTGTGGCTTAGTTGACATGCTAAGCTACCAATTATTCACTCAAAAATAGAGTTGTCATAAAACATCATGCCCGAATTGCCAGAAGTAGAAACCACCAAGACTAGCCTTGCACCATTATTAGGACAACAGGTGATTGACATAAAGGTCTTTCAACCCAAACTACGTTGGGCGATGCCAGATGACTTAAGTAGTCTGGCTGACTACACGTTAGATAGCGTTGAACGCCGAGCAAAATATCTTGTTCTTAAATTTTTGCCCACAGTGCTTAATGATAATGATGCCATGGTAGCACCACTTAAGCTTTTGATTCATTTAGGCATGTCAGGTAGTTTACAGCAGCACAGTTATGGCACTGACAAACGTAAACATGATCATCTAATAGTAGTATTTAGGGATTCTGAAAATGCAAAGTCTCAGCTACATTATTACGATCCAAGACGATTTGGCTCAGTATTATGGTATGAAGATTACGGTAGCAAATTACTGGACCACTTGGGCCCTGAGCCACTCTCGGAAGATTTTACCGCAGAATATCTTTATAACGTTATTCAACGTAATAACTTATCCGATAAAGATCATAACAATACAGGCTCTAACAAAAAACCATCGACCAAACGAACACAGTCCATCGCACGAGCTATCAAATCTGTCATTATGGAACAAAAAGTCGTGGTAGGTGTCGGTAATATCTATGCGACGGAAAGCCTCTACCTATCAGGTATTCACCCTGCTACCCCAGCCAATCAACTGTCACTTGAGCAGCTGATAATTTTAGTTGACAATATTAAAGATATATTAAAAAAGGCTATCAAACTTGGCGGCTCAACGCTACGAGATTTTACAGTCGCGAGTGGTCAAACGGGTTATTTTCAGCAGACTTTAAATGTTTATGGTAGGCAAGGAGAGCATTGCCTAAAATGCGATACCATTCTAGAAAATGTTAAGCTCAATGGTAGAGCCAGCGTTTATTGTCCAAATTGTCAGCCGTTAGCTTAAGCTTAATTAGTGCTCATATGATTTCTTACCTTGACTAAAGACAAATCTGCTACTATTTTCAAAATAAATACAATCTAGTTTGATATATTTTTTTACTCACATAAGAATATCCCATGTATTCTTGTTGCTTATTGGCGTACATCTTGCTTTAATAGTGCTAGCGCTTACAAAAATAGTGCGCACTATTTATTCTTCTGTAATACTTACCCTACCTGTCGTTGCCGCGATATTCCTATATGGAGACAGCAGCAGCCATTAATCATACTAATTGTAAATTTTAGGATATCGTTATGACGGTTAAAGCCACAAACAAACGCGCAGTTAAGCAAAAGTTGTTTCCTGTCTTTACTTCCTTAGCGTTAATGGCTGCTAGTATGCAACCTACTCTTGCAGCCATAGAAATAGACGAAACTGACTTTGGCCCTTCGTATGAGACGATGGTAGTAGATACGATTGTTGGTAAACCATTACAACTGGTCAATGCTGTGGCTGGTACCGCCGCCTATATCGTGAGCCTACCCTTCTCTCTTATCGGTGGAAATGCCGATCAAGCGCAGCAAAAATTATTTGTTGAGCCTTGGGATGCTATGGGAAGATGTTTAGGCTGTACAGTTGCTGAAGACAACTATTATAAATCACAAGTTATTGACAATAATACTGTGCGTATTGTCGTTGACCAACCATCAGAGATTTTGATTAATACTAACGATTACGTGGTTGTCACGCCATAAGCTACTGTGTTTGATCGTTTTTAGCATAAATCAAAAAATATGACTTTATGAATAGACAATAGAAAAGGCTAACATAAAGTTAGCCTTTTTTGTTACCACTAAACCGTACGTTATTATTTTACAATATGAGTATTACTTAATTTAGCACTGATTTCACGCAGTAACTGTACTTCTTCTGATGGCTCTACTACAGCTTCCTCTACAGCTTCCGTACGACGCATTTTATTTACTACTCTCACCATCATAAAAATAATAAAAGCTAAAATTAGAAAATTAATGAGTACAGTGATGAAGCTACCATATGCTAATACAGGAACGCCAGCTTCTTTGAGTGCATCGTAGGTCATAGCAACCCCATTAGGCACATCACCCAATACCAAAAGCATATTTTTAAAGTTAATCTCGCCCCCTACAATGAAAGCGACAATTGGCATAATGATATCATCTACCAATGATTTAGTGATGGTAGCAAAAGCCCCACCAATGATAACACCAACTGCTAAGTCCATCACATTGCCTTTTAGAGCAAATTCTTTAAATTCTGAAACCATACTCATTGTATTCTCCTCAAAAATTATCTATAGGCGTATAGATATTTTATATAATCAGTATCATACTTCACTCTAACGTTAATCATTGAACACATCAAAACTAATGTTCATTTTGTATTTATTTCTTCAAAATTACAACAAAAAAAAGCAGTATAAAGTGAACCACTATAGCTCACCCTATACTGCTAATTCTTTAACTACTCCGATGTCTAAAAGACATTAAATTTTGGTGTTGAAAATCAACGCTCTAAAAGATTGAATAGTTTATACTGTCGATATTATGCATTTTTCTTACTACGGCTGTGACGCTTACGCTCACTTTCAGTCAAATAACGTTTACGTAGACGAATCGCTTTTGGCGTGACTTCAACCAACTCATCATCTTGAATGAACTCAAGCGCTTGCTCAAGCGTGAACTTAACTGCTGGCGTCAACGTCAACGCTTCATCAGTACCACTAGCACGTACGTTGGTTAACTGCTTACCGGTTGTTGGGTTAACCGTCATATCATCGTTACGAGAGTTAAGACCAATAATCATACCTTCATAAACTTCAAGCTGTGGCTCAGCAAATAACTTACCACGTTTTTGTAGGTTAAACAGTGCAAAGCCTAGGCAAGTACCGTTTGCCATAGAAACCAATACGCCGTTTGAACGACCACCCACATCACCGATTTTTTGTGGACCGTAATGCGAGAAGCTTGACGTCATGATACCACTACCTGAAGTCAATGTTAAAAACTCAGAACGGAAACCGATCAAACCACGAGCTGGTACTGTCGCTTCAATACGCATACGACCTTTACCATCAAGCTCCATATTGGTCATCTCGCCTTTGCGTAGACCAACCTGCTCCATAATAGAACCCTGATGCTCTTCTTCGATATCGAAGACAACGTTTTCATACGGCTCTTGTAGCTCACCATCAACTTCTTTTACGATAACCTCTGGGCCTGAAACACCCATCTCAAAGCCTTCACGGCGCATGTTCTCGATAAGTACAGATAGATGAAGCTCACCACGACCAGAGACTTTAAATTTATCTGGAGATTCAGTGTCTTCTACACGTAGTGCAACGTTATGAATCAATTCACGCTCAAGACGCTCACGAATATTACGTGAAGTGACAAACTTACCCTCACGACCAGCAAATGGTGAGTTATTTACTTGGAAATTCATTGATACGGTAGGCTGATCAACTGTTAATGCTGGTAATGCTTCAACTTTATTAGGATCACAAATCGTATCTGAGATATTAAGCGCATCGATACCTGTGATACAAACGATATCACCAGCCTGTGCCTCTTCAACATCAATACGATCAAGGCCATGGTAGCCCATAATTTTTAAGATACGGCCGTTACGTGTCTTACCATGTTTATCAATGACAGTAACTGGTGTATTGGTTTTAACCTTACCACGCTGGATACGACCAATACCAATCACACCAACGAAGCTATTGTAATCAAGGCTTGAGATCTGCATACGGAATGGTGCGTCTGCATCAACTTGCGGCGCCTGTACAACATCAACAATAGTTTTAAATAGTGGCGTCATGTCATCAGCTAAATCATCTGCTTCCAAACCTGCAATACCATTTAACGCTGATGCATAAACCACTGGAAAATCAAGCTGCTCATCAGTTGCACCTAGATTATCGAACAAATCAAAAATTTGATCCATTACCCAATCAGGGCGTGAGCCAGGACGGTCAATTTTATTGATAACAACAATCGGCTTTAGACCTTGTTCAAATGCTTTTTGCGTTACAAAACGAGTCTGAGGCATCGGACCATCGACAGCATCAACAACCAAAAGTACGCAATCAACCATTGACATCACACGCTCAACTTCACCACCGAAATCGGCGTGACCTGGGGTATCAACGATATTAATACGGTATTCAGTTCCTGAAGTCTGATCTGTCCAACGAATGGCTGTATTTTTAGCCAAAATAGTAATACCACGTTCTTGCTCAATATCACCTGAATCCATTGCACGTTCAGCAATATTTGCACGATCGCCAAAAGTACCAGATTGATGTAATAATTTATCAACCAAAGTTGTTTTACCGTGGTCAACGTGGGCAATAATTGCAATGTTACGCAGGTGTTTGATATCGTTCGCCATATAAAATGCTCGTGTCGTCTTAAAAAAATGCAGTAGCAATAAGCGCCGCTGGATAAACTTTTATCATCAATAAGATAAATATTGAATTTTAGATGATACACAATAAATGCTATCACTCAGAAAATCTCAATATAATCAAATATCTATGCCGATAAATTCATCGTACAGATAGCTATGCTAATGTACATTCTGTCAATTTACAGAATGTTTGGGTGGCTAGTATAACATTATTGATTCATAAATTTATGAAATAACTTACTTTTCTCAATACATAAATAAAAAAAGCCACCCGATTGGGTGGCTTTTTTTGTAACCATATATCTAACTATACGATTATTTATCTAATACTTACTGAACAACCATATCTTTAGTTTGTTCAACAGTCATAGTTTTGTCACCAGTGATGATGGCATAAACACGACGGTTCATAGCACGACCTTCTTCAGTATCGTTTGATGCGATTGGTTGGTCATAACCATAACCAACAGTTGATAGACGGTTTGGAGCAATACCGAATTCGTTAGTTAGCATAGATTTAACAGCAACGGCACGAGCTTCAGATAGACGTTGGTTATAACGTGCTGAAGGACCAGTTTTAGATGCATGACCTTCTACACGAGCTGTAGAGTTTGGATACTCACGCATTTTTTCTGCTACTTTAGCGATTTCTGGCTTGTATTGGTTTTTGATAGCTGATTTATCGTTATCAAAGAATACACGTAGTTCCATTTTTAGCTCATCAGTAATATCTACTGGTACTGGGCAACCACGCTCATCAACCACCACATTCATTGGAGTGCCTGGGCATGCATCCATGCTATCAGGTACGCCATCACCGTCAGAATCAAGGTCAGCTTCAACAACAACTACTGGAGTGTTGTCAACCATTGGCTCTTCCATTGGTGGTACTGCTACTGTAGGTGCTAGATGGCCACCAAGTACAACTTCTAGACCGGCCAAGGCCATGCCTTCCCACCAGTTGTTATCAAAGTTATGAATCGCACGAGCTTCACCACGTAGGCTTAGTGCATCGTTGATACGATACATAGCACCTAGACCTAGGTTACCGATAGTATCTTTAGTGCCTGAAACTTTGTCACCTGAAGAGTCTTTAATCTCAAGTTTAGATTGGCCAGCACCAACTAACACATATGGCTTAAGAGCGCTATCAGTATAACCAGTGAACTCTTCGGTACCAACTAAGAAGTTACCAGAGATCATTTCTTGCTCTGCATCGAAGTTATCAGAACCGTCTTGGCGGATAGCATCAGTATCTGATACACCATACTCTACTTGGAACTGAGTAGAAGGAGTAAGTTCGATACCTAAAGCGGCACCAGTATATAGACCGTCTTCTTTATAGTAGCTATCACCACTACCACTATAGTCGCCTAGTAATTCAGCTTGATCATCATCAGCGCCTTCGCTGTAGTGATAACCTAATAATAGTGGGCTAATAGTAACACCAGCATTAGCTGCTAGAGGTACAGCTGTTACAGCGAACAGTGCTAAAGCAATTTTATTCAGTTTCATGGACTTCCTCCAAAGGATAATTTTAGTGATGCATTAAGCAAAACCGATTTTCAAGACGCTCTAAATTAGACATCTTTTACGCATTTTAGGTACAAAGCAAAACCAATTAAGAAGTAGCTTAGCGATTATCCATTCAGTTTACAACTTTTTTCGTTAACGAGCTACACATTATTACACGATAATGTTGTAACTAAAACACAATAGCCATTCTAAGTTACTTAGAACTAACACACCTTACGCTTTTTATCTTTTGTATGTCAGTTCACGATAGATGCTAAATCAACTAGCACCTATCGTTTGAACATATTTTATTACAATTAATAATTTTTCTCTATTCCTAATGCACATTATTCACTAATTGAAACATTTTTTGACAATAGACATATATTCTGTTTATATTAAAATAGTCGACTTTATTTGATATTCGAAGTAACTTATAAAAAAGTAATAATTTTGTATACTGCCAACAAACCAAAATACTAGGGCGTGTTGAACATTTGCAAATAGGCACTGCTGATCGCTAAAATGGTTCCAGACAAGGCACAAAGCGACGATAATGCAGATGCCTTAGCGAGATTTGTAACGCAGTATGGGGTAATTTTAGCATCAGCCCCAACGATAAAAGCAGGGGACAGGACTCTTTTTTGCCGCTTCATCGTTAAAAATAAGCGCTTAGAGTGACTAAACTTATTATTTTTAACATCGAATCGCCTAAAAAATAGTCGCTGTCAGTGCCATGGTCGAATGTTCAACACGCCCTAATCTTCATCAAGTATTTTTTCTACATAATGGATTAGCTAGATGTTGCAAATAGGCGCGATTATTCTATTTGGAAAGTCTGAAGCCATAGGATGTAGCAATCTATGAAATCGCTTTATAAAACATCATCAAATTATCGCAGATTACTGATAGTGGTTTTACCTGTATCTACTTTGATGAAGGGAATGCTTAGTCATGATAGGCTAATATTTCGAATAAATCAGTTGTACGCTCCACTACACCAGTTAACTATATGTAATAAACGTTCTGCAATGCATTTGCAAGCTTTAAGAGCTAAAGGTAGGAATGGCTTCACTCTTGTCGAGCTGATTGTTACTGTAACGGTGCTTGCTATCATAGTAGCGATTGCAACGCCAAGCATATTGACGCAATTAACGCGTATGGAAGCCAAACGCGTCAAAACCCAATTAGAGAACGCCCTCGCTTTGGCAAAAGCTGAAAGCTATATCACTAGACAAGATGTATTGGTTTGTTTATCGAATGACGGTATACAATGCGACCGCAATAGTGACAACATGCTTATATTATTCGTAGACAAAAACGGTAACAAAAACTTCGATACAAATGCTGATACTCTAGTACTCAATCAATATTTTAATTTAAAATATAGTACACTGAAACTCAGAGTCGGAGCGGGTCGCCATTACATCAAATTTTGGGGGGATAGTGGCAAACCTCGGGGGCATTTTGGCCATATCAAGTACTGCCCCACATCTACCTATAATGATGCAATGTACCAAATTTCTTTCAATCAAAACGGTCGAGTCAGTCAGAAGCTTAATCAAGACCACCCTACCGATTGTGATGGGTAATTGAATGCGGACAAAGTAGCAAGTACATTACCTTTAAGCATTTTAATACATCGCATTTTTTACCATAACAACAGCTTGCTATAATCCTAAATCATAGCGTGTTCTATATTTAACTCATCAACACCATCGGCCTAGGCAACAGTATCGATATTCCCACAAGTTAAGCCATGGCCTAAACTCAATAGATTTAAAAATGATAATCTCTTTATTGATAACGTTGTTGCTGTTGCCATAGCAGCCGACTTTGTAATGGTTGATAATCAAGTAGATGATCTATCAGATGCCGATGTAGCTTTGACCAATTATTCAGCGTTGCTTTAGTGATACCTAGGTAGGCCATCTCGATAATATCGATACCCTTAAATATAGTCTGTCCGGTACTACTCTCTAAATGCTCGGACTCTATAGCATTCTGCATGATTGGCAGTAACCCCACATCAGGTAAAAAGCGATATACACAATTAGGTTCGATAGTATGTTCGATGTTATCATGCGTTAGCGTTAAGGTGAAACCTAACTCATTGAATAGGTGCTGCTCAAATTGGCGCAAACATAAACGAAGCTCAGTGTTATCTAAAGGTTGCTTCAGCTGCTGTAAACTGTCCTGATAATGTTGCCACAATACCGGCATTGGATCTTCGGTCGGTAACAATCGCCACAGTATCTCATTAAGGTACAACGCCGCATATTGGTGCTGTCCATTGATATTACTATAAGGTACAGTAGATAGTGTGGCAGAGGTACCTTCTTTTTGCTCGTTACTTGTTTGGAGAGTGGTTTGCGAAGTAATCTGGATTTGAGTGAATGTCTTTAAGTCGCGTTTGCCAGTGGCAAATAGCTGTAAAGGCATAAATAACGGTGCACCTTTTTTCCCAACACCATGTATCACACCATGCTGCTGAGAAAAAAGATAATACAACGCACGCTTTTCTTGATAAGGACGCTGATGTAATAAGTAGCCAATTAACGCTTCGTTACGCATCGTTTATTACCTCAGCATTTAACATATGGATAGCAATATAACCGCACTATGCGTGATTGCTATCAATATCCCAAACTGGTTAATGCACGTTCGTCATCAGACCAGCCACGTTTGACTTTGACCCATAGCGTTAGCATAATCTTTTTGTCAAATAGCTGCTCCATGTCTTTACGAGCTTCCATACCGACTTGCTTGATGCGCTGGCCTTTATCACCAATGACAATGGCTTTTTGACCATTACGCTCAACATAGATAGTTGCATCAATAAAGGTACAGGCTTTACGTGGACGCCCTGTCTTTGGATCTGTATGCGCAGGCTCGTCTTTAAACGCGTCGATCTGTACAGTCAAGTCGTATGGCACTTCATCACCAGCACTACGCATGATTTTTTCACGAATGATTTCGCTCGCTAAGAATCGCTCTGAACGGTCAGTGATTTGCTCTGTATCATAAATAGGTGCAGCAACTGGTAAATGTGAGGCAATCACTTCTTGCAAACGATCTAAGTTTTGGTTCTTGAGCGCCGATACTGGCACGATATCAGCAAAGTCAAAACTTTCATTAAAGGTTTCAATAAGCGGCAATACGCTGCCTTTATCTTTTAAAGTATCTGATTTATTAATGACCAGTACGATCGTTAAATCGGTCTCACCAAGCTTTTGCAGCGTCAATAGATCATCATCACGCCATTGATCTGAGTCAACAACGAACAATACCAGATCAACATCTACTAGAGCGGATACTGCCGCTTTATTCATACGCTCATTAATAGCCCGTACTTCATTGCGATGGATGCCTGGCGTATCGACAAACACCGCCTGCATCTCGTGATTGGACAAAATGCCATGAATACGGTGGCGCGTCGTTTGCGGCTTACGTGAGGTAATTGATAATTTTTGACCCAATAAGTGGTTCATCAACGTTGACTTACCGACGTTTGGGCGTCCAACGATAGCCACATAGCCTGATCTAAAATCATCAGCCAACTGGGCACTACCACTTGGTGCAAAAAACTCTTCAATCGCCAGATCGTTTTCTAGTGTGATATCTTCTACGCTATCTGCATTCGTATCGACATCTGTATTTTCAATCATATTTTGAGTACTATCTTCATTATTCGATGGCACATCAGGGTGATTGCTCATAAGTTGATCCTATAGGGTTTATATCCAGCCAAATATGACTTAATAGTTTGTCGGTGTAGTTACTATTGGATATCAGCTGGTAATATTTGAAATAAGTAGTATACAAGGTAAATTAGGTCTATGCCGCTTCAGGTCTTATCACGCAAAAGCGGCATTGTTGACTCAGAAATATGCCTATAATCACCTGCGAATATTCGCTAAGAGCGTTTTTTAGCGGATCCTGGAAGTTTGTGCAGCTGATTAATCATAAGTTCTGCTGCTTTTTGCTCAGCGATGCGGCGACTTTCACCAGATTCAGTAATATCAGAGCAGTTTTGAATATTCACGTGACAGCGTACTACGAAAATTTGATGGGGAGCGTTGCCACGTGTTTCCATAAGCTCGTAGCTTGGCAAATCAAATTGCTTAGACTGTAACCACTCTTGCAAACGGCTCTTCGCATCTTTTAGTGCTTTTTGGTCATTGACGTTGTCAATCAAGTCTCCATACCAAGAGAGTACGCAATGACGAGTAATCTCCATATCTTGACTGTCTAAATAGATGGCTCCAATCAAAGACTCTACCGCATCCGCCAATATAGAAGCACGATTACGGCCGCCACCCTTACGCTCACCCACGCCTAATATCAGATGGTTAGACAGCTCTAGATTTTGCGCGATAATAACCAATGATTCTTGGCGGACCAAAGTTGCACGCATACGGGTTAGACGCCCTTCGTTTTGATTAGGATAACGATGGTATAAAGCCTCACCCACAATCATGCCCAAAAGCGCATCACCCAAAAACTCTAGACGCTCATAGTTTTTTTTGCTGTCAAATGAGCGGTGCGTCAATGCAAGCTTTGGCAGGCTCAAATCATTAAATACATAGCCTAACTTGCGCGTTAAGACTGCTAAGCGCTGAGTAAATTCTGAGCTAACAACAAGCGTGTCGACAGACGTGCTATTTTTTTTGGAAGTAAGAACCGCTTGGGAATGTTGCGAAGTTGGTTTCATGCGTGGCTTGTGGTTATCCCTTCTGTTTTACAGATTCAGTTTAATAAGAGTCTATATTGGATTTTGTTGAGGACACTAAAGCGCTGTCCTATCTTATAATTATTTATTCTGCTGTAGCCATATCGATGTCTCCTTCGAAACGATTCACAATATCGACATTGCTAAAGAACGTATTGGTTACTGCATATTCTTTATGAATGGCCAATTGGCCCGTTTTTTTATTGGTAAAAGTGAATACATCTTCTGCCTTGGTGTCATAGTCAGCATTGATGGATAGCTGTTTATTAACACGCTCAACGAATTGCTTGGCTGTCTCGTTATTGTCATTGGCTACTTTAAGCTCTGCACTCAAAAGTTTCGTGAGCTGATAGTCACCAATTTGAGCAGGCACAATGGCCACTAGGAGTTTAACCGCGATCCCCAACATCATAATAATGAGAACGATGTTTGTCACACTAGCACCGCGCTGCGTGGCAAGACCAGATAACTGCTGCATTATGATATCCCTCTACAGATAGATGACTATTTTTAATAGCGTTCTATACCTATGACTTAGATAGTAAAACGCTATTTATTGAATAGTAACGATATTAGCATAAAACTATTATCGATAACTCAATCAATAGAGTACTCATGGTATTAATCAATGGTACCATTACGCTCGAAAGTTGGTAAGTTTAATCCTGGTGGTTTATGCATCCAAATATAGACCGCTTTACCCGCTAAATTTTCATCAGGAACAAATCCCCAGAACCTGCCATCTGCACTGCGATCACGGTTGTCACCCATCACAAAATAATGACCTTCTGGTACTTTAATGCGCCACTCTGTCCCCTCTGAGCTTACCACTTCTGGCGACTCTTGCTGTAAAAAAGGCGCATATTGGGCACTGTTCATCCCTTTTAGATAGCGAACCAAGTGCTGGTTCTCACCCTGCGTTTCTTGGAAGTACTGCGCGGCGCCTTCTTCTTGCTGACCCATCGCAGCCGCGCTTTCTTCTGTCAGCACCTCGCCTGGACCCATCTGTCCTGGCAGATAAAGCTGTGATGTCAATTCAGCATTGGCTGAAAAATCGATAGGCGTTGTTTTTACGGGTACATCGTTAATAGAGAGCTTGCCTTGACTGTAGCTCACCGTATCGCCTGGCAAGCCAATCAAGCGTTTAATATAGTAAATGCTTGGGTTTTCAGGATAGCGAAATACCACCACATCACCAGGCTCAGGTGATCCTGTATCCAACACCTTATTGTAAGTCAGCGGTAAGCGGACGCCATAAGCATATTTATTGACTGCAATGAAATCGCCCGTATATAGCGTTGGCACCATGGAAGAAGATGGAATATTGAAAGGCTCAATCAAAAACGAGCGTACGATCAATACGACAGCCAACACAGGAAAAAAATCATAGGCCCATCGCACTAGCAGACTTTCTTGACCTCGACCGCGAGTTTTGCGCTGCTTGAGTGCCAGCTTATCTAGCAGCCAGACAATTCCTAAGCCTATGGTCAACGGCACTAAAATTAAATTGAAATCAAAATCCATACCAAATTGCCTATTAACGTGCTGTTTGTCTAGTTGCTTTAATCAAAAAACTGACGATATTCAACTGTTATGTACCAGAACTTTCTCAGATAAAGCGATGTATTAACTGTCCACTTGTAAAACAGCCAAGAAGGCTTCTTGTGGAATCTCCACACTACCCACTTGTTTCATACGTTTTTTACCTGCTTTTTGCTTAGACAAGAGCTTTTTCTTACGCGATACGTCACCGCCATAGCATTTGGCCAAGACATCTTTACGCATGGCTTTTACCGTACTACGTCCAATGATCTGACTACCAATTGCGGCTTGAATCGCCACATCGAACATTTGACGTGGAATCAGCTCTTTCATCTTGGTCACTAGCTGATTACCGCGGAAACGTGCTTGGTCTTGATGCACAATCATTGCCAAGGCATCCACCTTTTCACCGTTGATTAGCACGTCGACTTTAACCAATTTGTCCACTTGATAACGATCAAAATTATAGTCCAGTGATGCAAAACCACGCGAGACTGATTTTAGACGGTCAAAGAAATCCATGACCACCTCACCCATCGGAATATCAAAGATAACCTGAACTTGCTTACCCATAAAGCGCATATCAACCTGCACACCGCGGCGCTCAATACATAGGGTCATGACGTTACCCAAGTAATCTTGCGGTACTAAAATCTGACAGCGGGCAATTGGCTCACGGAACTCTTCAATATTGTTAGGCTCAGGCAGTCTTGATGGATTATCAACATAGATGACTTCACCGCCTTTCTTTTCAATCTCATAGATAACTGAAGGCGCAGTGGTGATCAAATCCAAGTCATACTCACGCTCTAAGCGCTCTTGGATAATCTCCATGTGTAGCATGCCTAAGAAGCCACAACGAAAGCCAAAGCCTAACGCGTCTGAAGTATCAGGCTCAAAAAATAATGACGCATCGTTGATTTGCAATTTCTGCAGCGCTTCACGGAATTTTTCAAAATCACTCGAATCGACTGGGAACATTCCTGCATATACTTGTGGCGTGATCTGTTTAAAACCTGGAATACGTTCAACATCAGGCGTACTGGCATGCGTAATCGTATCGCCAACTGGCGCGCCTGCAATATCTTTGATACCAGCGATAACAAAGCCTACTTCACCCGCTTCTAAAATACCCGTATCGACAGGTTTTGGCGTGAATACACCGATAGAGCTTACTGGATGAGCATCGCCCGTTGATTTGATATAGATCTTATCGCCTTTTTTTACCGTCCCTTCACGTACGCGAACCAGTGAGACCACACCCAGATAACTGTCAAACCATGAATCAATGATAAGTGCTTGTAAGGGTGCTTCACGGTCGCCAGTCGGTGCTGGAATGAATTCAACCAACGCTTCCAACAATTTATCGACACCCAGACCAGATTTCGCTGAAACACGAGGGGCATCAATGGCTTCTATTCCGATAATATCTTCAATCTCTTGAATGACGCGCTCAGGCTCCACTTGCGGTAGATCAATCTTGTTAAGGACAGCCATGACTTCTAGGCCCTGATCGACTGCGGTATAACAGTTGGCAACCGACTGTGCTTCTACGCCTTGCGCGGCATCGACCACCAATAGCGCGCCTTCGCAAGCGGCCAATGAGCGTGACACCTCATACGAGAAATCAACGTGACCTGGCGTATCAATAAAGTTAAGCTGATAGCGCTCACCATTAGGATGGTCATAATATAGCGTGACCGACTGCGCTTTAATAGTGATACCGCGCTCACGCTCAATATCCATCGAGTCGAGCACCTGCGCCTGCATCTCGCGATCTTGCAAGGCACCGCACATCTGAATAAAACGATCGGCAAGGGTCGACTTACCATGATCAATGTGGGCAATGATTGAAAAGTTACGAATATTGGCTAATGCAGTCACAAAGCGCCTACTAAATTAAAGGTGATAGAATAAAGATAAGAGATAAATATGGTCAAGTACACTTGATAAGATAGGTATGCTTCGTTAAAACGTATGCTACAGGTCAGCTGTTGTGTCGATCGTAATCCTTAGAATGGATAACCTCGCCTAAAGCCCAGTACTTAGTACGGTAACTCTGCTGCGCTTTTGTACGCACATACCAAAGAGTATTCTAGCAGTTTTCTACTGCAAAGTAAGGCGATTTTAGTAGCAGAGAAAGTATTTATCAAGTAAGCGAGACTGACAGACATCTAACAAGGAGTATTTGACTAAGCAATAGCACATACAAACCTTGTAAATGAAAGATTATTTCAGGCAAAAAAAAGCCAATCCCAGAGAGATTGGCTTTTTAATACTGCTATATATGGTGGCGATGGAGAGACTTGAACTCTCGACCTCACGATTATGAGTCGTGCGCTCTAACCAGCTGAGCTACATCGCCGTTTTAGGCTGCACATTATGCCCAAGCTGCTGACCGCCGTCAACCCCTAATGGGCATTTTTTGCAAAAAAATGAATGTCATTCAAATTAACTGCACTTACTTACTACAACAAATGATAAAAAAGGTTTGGTAAACCGATAAGCCGGGTTCTGTCGTGGACGATCATTCCTCTAGGCGTATCATCGCTGATACGCTCAAGCAACCTACCCGCATCGAACGCGGGCCGCGCCATGCCGATGCCTATTTGGTCTTGCTACGCGTGGAGTTTACCATGCCGTGAGATGTTGCCATTCACGCGGTGCGCTCTTACCGCACCCTTTCACCCTTACCGATGACATTGGTGTCTTGCGACAATCAACTAAGTCAAAGGCGGTCTACTCTCTGCTGCACTGGTCGTCAGATTACTCTGCCCAGCCGTTAGCTGGCACGCTGCCCTATGTAGCCCGGACTTTCCTCCCCTGCTCATCTGTTGCCAGTGTACAGCGGCGATCGCCTAGTCTACCAAGCGCGCTAGTATAGCAAAACTAACGCCTGTATGGGAATGTCTTTTCGGCTTATTTTTAGAATGACTATGACTACCTAAAAGACACCTTAAAAACTTAGATAAACGCTGTTGGCAAGGCTATGTCAGCATCATCTGAATGTTCATTTGCTTGTTTGGCTAAGACCAGCCAGTGCGCTTTGGGGTAATGGCAAGCCAAATACGCCTGCAAAAAATCAATGGTACTATTTGCAATCTCAGCATCCGTTTGTTCAGCATCATCATGGATATGGTTGTAAATCACACTATGGATCATTAAGCCGCGCGATTTTATCGCCTCCAAACTAAGCAACGTATGATTGATGCTGCCCAGTCGGCCAGAGGTGACCAAGACGATAGGATAGCCTTGCTTGGCAATATAGTCCAAGGTTAATAGTTGCTCATTTATCGGTACCAGTAGCCCGCCTGCCCCTTCAAGCAACACCAACTCATAATCGGCTTGCAATGCGTTGGTGGCATCGGTAATCACATTGATGTTAAGAGGCTGATTGGCCAATGCTGCGGACAGATGCGGTGACGCAGGCTTCTCATAGCGATAAGGACAGGTGGTAAAGTCCAAATCGCATGGCTGTAGTGGCATCTGCATCAATTGACGGTGACTTAAAATATCATCCGCAATGCCTAGTTCGCCATCTGCTTGTTTACTGATGCCTGTTTGTACCAACTTTTGCGTGATAACGTTGACGCCTTGCTGCATTAATGATTTGGCAAGCAGACCCGTGGCATAGGTTTTGCCAATATCGGTATCAATGCCGGATACAAATAGCACGCTCATGGTTAACCTCGATGTTCTAAATATTTACGTACTACTTTTAGCAGCGCTTGGCATAAGGTGGTCAGCTCATCATCAGTAATAATGTAAGGCGGCATGATATACACCAACTTACCAAAGGGTCTGACCCAGATACCATTATCAATCAATAAGGATTGAAAAATGGGCATATCAACCGCTTCATACAACTCAATCACCGCCACTGCCCCCAAACAACGTACCTCGGCTACACCTGCCAGCTGCGCAGCTGGCGTCAGGGCTTGCTCCATCGTACGTTGCATACTGGCAGTACGCGTTTCGATATCATAAGACAGGATCAAATCAATCGATGCACAGGCGACCGCACAGGCGAGCGGATTACCCATAAAGGTCGGACCATGCATCAGCGCTGGATAGTCGCTATTGTGAATGGTATCGGCAATTTTGCGGGTACATAGCGTTGCGGCAAAAGTCATGTAGCCGCCGGTCAGCGCCTTGCCAATGGTCATGATATCAGGGCTGATGCCAGCATGTTCACACGCAAATAGTTTGCCACTACGCCCAAACCCAGTAGCAATCTCATCCGCTATCAAGAGTACATCGTACTTATCACAAAGTGCGCGTAATAGCCGCAAGTATTCAGGGTTATAAAAACGCATACCACCTGCGCCCTGAATAATCGGCTCGATAATAAATCCTGCCAGCTGCGCGCCATACTCTGCAAAAAACTGAGCTAATGTTTCACGATCATCTACTGTCAATACGCGATCAAACCCAAGTGGCGGCGCAGGAACGAAATGTTGCATCGGTAATTGCTTGCCATACAGACTGTGCATGCCATTGATAGGATCACAGACACTCATGGCATGCCAAGTATCTCCGTAATAGCCTGAATGGGTCGAGGCAAACTGTTGCTTGTTTGGGCGCTTGGCAGCCACTTGATATTGCAGCGCCATTTTTAGTGCCACTTCTACGGCGATACTGCCACTGTCCGCATAAAAAATCGCATCGAGACCAAAAGGCACAATGCCAAGCAATTTTTTGCCCAAATCTATTGCTGGCTGGTGGGTCAAGCCACCAAACATCACATGCGCCATTTTACCTAGCTGCTGAGTCAGCGCGTCGTTTAACTTAGGATGATTGTAGCCATGGACGCTCGCCCACCATGACGACATACCATCAATTAAGCGCGTGCCGTCTTCAGTAATGATATAAATCCCTTCAGCGCGATCGATAACGATATTGGAATAGGTGGGCGGCAGGCTGGCATATGGATGCCATAAGTGCCGTTGATCGAACTCACTGGCTACTTGCATGGATTTGGTTGTCATTGTATTGCTGGTCATTATATTGTCCCTAAAACGTTGTAAACCCAAACGTCATCAATCGCTTATCAAGATTTTATTGACCTGTAATACGCTTGTATTTGGCTAATAAATCATTTTCTGTCTCGACATGGTTGGGGTCATGAGGGATACAGTCGACTGGACAAATCACCACGCATTGTGGCTCGTCAAAATGCCCGACACATTCTGTGCATAGATCTGGATCAATGACATAAATATCATCGCCTTCTGAGATGGCCTCATTGGGGCAAGCAGGCTCACACACATCACAGTTAATGCACTCATCAGTGATTAATAGCGCCATAAACTGCTCCTTATATTTTTGCTCATATTAGCCCTATCTGGCTGCGCTTGACTGTTTTAGCAAGTGCTAGCAGAGTATTTTTGATGCAGCATCTTTTAGTTACTATTTAACTTTTTGTCAAAAGCTTGCAACACACCAGGTGGGACAAATTTACTGACATCGCCACCGAGTTTGGCAATTTCACGAATCATGGTCGATGAGATGAATGAATAGTTCTGAGAGGGGGTCAAAAATACGGCTTCAAAGTTTTCATCAAGCTCGCGGTTCATATTGGCCAGTTGAAACTCGTACTCAAAATCGGACATCGCTCGCAGCCCGCGCAGCACGGCGGTGGCGTGTTTTTCGCGCATAAAATCAACGAGCAACCCTTCAAAGCCAATCACCGAGACTTGCGGCAAATCGGCAAATACGGTTTCGACTAAAGCAACGCGCTCTTCAAAATTAAATAGAGGTTTTTTATGATGCCCCGAGGCAACCGCAATCACAACCTCATCAAAGAGCTTGGTTGCGCGTGTCACCAAATCCACATGACCATTGGTAATGGGATCAAACGTACCAGGATATAGAATTTTGGTGTGTAGCTTTGAGGAGTTGGGAGAAATAGAATGGCTCATAGCATGGCTAATATAATCGGTAATATTAGGCCATATGCTAGCAAATTTTGCTCAAACTTAATACTTATCTGCTACATTTGTCCTAACAGCCGATTTACCTTTTCACCAGAGGCTTTGATACAATAGGCGGTTCGACTCATCTGACTTATAATCCAAATAAAATTCAATACCATTGAATGGGTTAAGATGAGGAATTAGTAGGACTGGTCAAATAAGGCGCCTGTGTTTTTAGGCAATCCTTATGGAGAAATTATGTCAAAAAAATCAAAAAAACCTGATAATCAGATTTGCGCCAATAAAAAAGCGCGTCATGAATATTTTATCGAAGAAACCTTTGAAGCGGGATTGGCATTGCAAGGCTGGGAAGTCAAAGCCATTCGTGCAGGAAAAATGACCATCACTGAAGCGTACGTCATATTTCGCAATAACGAAGCTTTCTTATTTGGTGCGCACATTCAGCCATTACTATCGAGCTCTACGCACGTTAGTCCAGACAGTATTCGTACCCGTAAACTGCTGCTCAATCGTCGTGAAATCGAAAAACTGTCTGGAGCAATCAATCAAAAAGGCTACGCTTGCGTACCGCTGTCTTGCTACTGGAAAAACTCGCTGGTGAAATGCCAAATTGGCCTCGCATTAGGTAAAAAGCTGCATGACAAACGTAAGACGTTAAAAGATCGCGATTGGGAACGTGATAAGCAGCGTGGCTTTAAACAACACTTAGATTAAGTGTTATTTAATCTAAATGTCAAAAAAGGACGGCTCAGTAAATATAGAGCCGTCCTTTTTTGTACCTTATTAATGCTTATATAGTCAGTTCAAAACAAAACTGTCATAAGTTCCAAAGCGCTACTGGATGAATTTTTCACAGCCTCTGTATATACAGCACGCAAGGAAAATTTATACCAGTAACGCTATAACATTTTTAAATTGGTTCCACTATACTTATCAACTGTTAATACCCGTGACTGACAATACTCATTAACTACCCTACTAGCCGCTTACGCGACCTGCCCCTTGATTGATGACGGCACACTTTTACGAGTGCGAAGCTGCTTTATCCCATGAGCAATCAAACAAGCAATACCTAACCAGATCAACCCATAACTATAGATCATCGCTGATTCAAACGGATTACCGAGCACCGTCACCGCCAATATAAATAGCAAAGCAGGTTCTATATAACTCATCATGCCATAGACATTGACGGGTAGCATTTGGCTGGCATCAATATTGGTTTTCATTGCTAAGATGCTCAAAACGCCAAGACCAACTAACATCATGATCAAAAATCCAGACCCTGCTACCATCACCAAATTGCTAGATGCAA
The DNA here is from genome assembly GCF_001854065.1 of Psychrobacter sp. AntiMn-1. Taxonomy (NCBI): domain Bacteria; kingdom Pseudomonadati; phylum Pseudomonadota; class Gammaproteobacteria; order Moraxellales; family Moraxellaceae; genus Psychrobacter; species Psychrobacter sp. AntiMn-1. The sequence goes on from NZ_CP012969.1 coordinate 1,554,041, forward strand.
AAAAGTACAAGTAACCAAGCGCAAATGGGGCAAACAATGTCAGATCGACCAGCATACCAGTGATGGCGTCAATGCCTTGGAGTCTACGCACGATATAATATATCGGATAAGTACCACACACCCACAATGTCGCCCAAGAAACACTCTGCGTACGAATGATTTCACTAAACACCCCTACCGCCGCAAATGCGACCGCAAGCCACTGTAGACGACTGAGCTTTTCGCCAAACAGCAGGCAACCGAACACCACCATCATGAGTGGAAACAAAAAATAGCCCATGGCGGTTTGTACACCTTGCCCATTGACCGGTGCCCACATAAATAGCCAAAGCTGACTCAAAAATATCGGCGTAGGTAGTAGCAGCCAAACCCACTGTTTGATCGAGTGCAAAGCACGCAATTTATCGATGTGCATGCCTAGCCGTCCACTTATCAATAAGTAGCCAACCAACACCGCCCACATTGACAGCATACGCCAGATAAACACTTGTGTGCCTGACAAAGGCGTCAGAAAGCTGCTATACGCATAGAGTACACCAAACAAAATATTGGATAAGATGGCAAATGACACTCCCAACATCAGCGTGCGCTGCTGCGTGTTACCAGTCGTCCAAATCGCAGGCAATGGCAAACGTGAAGTAGTGGTTGCTAGCGCATTAGCGAATACATTGGAGAGCATTGAGATAGACATGATAAGCACCGTAGTTATTAGTAGATGATAAAAAAACAATTACTCGCTCTTTTTTTAAAGCAGCTCTGATTGGTACGGTCTATTTTACTAGAGTGCTTTGATATATTATCTCTATAAAAATGTATTTATGGATAAATTTATCAAAATAATGTCATATAAATAACTATTTTCTTAAATTTAAATTATTAGTGATAATATTTATAATCGAAAACCTAATAATCATAATTAATGAGGGTACATTATCATGAGCCATATCCTAGACAGCACTGATAAAGCTATTTTGAATTTATTGCAAGACGATGCGACATTACCGCTTAAAACTGTCGCAGAACGAGTGCATGTGTCTGTTGCGACGGCTCAGCGTCGCATTCAAGCATTGATAGATAGCGGCGTGATTACCAAGCAAGTCGCCATCGTTAATCCTAATAAAGTGGGTTACGGTCTGACCGCAGTGGTGATGATAGAAATGGAGCGCTCCAACACATCAATGCAGCGCCGGTTTGAGCGTTTGATGGATTCGCAAACACAGGTGATGAGCTGTTATGAAGTCTCGGGCGATTTTGATTTTATGCTGATGGTCAATGCCAAAAACATGAGCGACTACCACCAGTTCACCCGTAGCTTGCTGACTTACGAAAATAATGTACGCAATTTTAAAAGTCAGTTTGTGATGAACTTTACCAAGAGTGGAACCAAGATTACCTTAGACTAAATACATCTACCTGTATTAGTTGAGTTGGTATCAGCTTTTTTATTAATAATTAGTGTTTAAACTGCATTCAAAACTTGTAAAAAACTAACATAAGTTGGATAATATTAGCAATTTTTATTCATCGAAGTAGACAAGGAAGCCTGATCATGACCTATCAACCAGACTACCCTCATAAAATAAACAGCAGGTATAACATACTAAAGCATATAAGCCCAAAAGCTTTGGTAAAAGGGACTTTGCTGACTTCTTCAATGCTTGCAATATCAGGCTGCGCGACCAGCTCATTGCTAGAAAGTAATGACCATATCATCACGACCAAGCAGACATTGTCAGAAGATCAAGTGATCGCTTTTGGCCGTCCGGCGCAGGCATTACCAAAAACGCCAAATGCGACGATGGTTATCGTTGGTGAAAAAAACAGCTACGTACTTACCCAAGGTGGGACTGAGATGATCAGTTTGCTCAGCAATCTGACACAAAAAGACATCCACGTTGACAATGACATGAGTTTTTATGTCCCCAATAACGATGGATATTTCCAAGGGGAGATGAAGCTTTCTTACGCCAAATTAAAAGACGAGTTTGGACGCTCAGATTATCAGTTCTTTTTACAAAATAATGCCCGAGAGTGTACCTCAGCCAGTGATCAACGTATTGGTGCCCAGCGTTTTTGTTTTAATGTCCCCGTGAAAGGTGCCATATATCCGCAAGTGAGTAATTTAAGCTTGATTCAGTCAAATTATCGCGCTCTAACCAAGCCTTATACGGTAAGCTTTTATACTCAAACGCAGCAAAAAAACACAAACCGTCATGGACCAAATAGCGCACAAAAACTGGTGCTGCTGCCCTTTGCCCTTGCATTTGATGTGGTGACTTTCCCGCTTCAATTATTAGATAATTAAAAGCTATCAGACAGCGCACTGACTCACCTGAAACCATAAGGTACGTTACGAGGCGATATCCGTACTTGCTCGTAACGTGCTCACTTGATAGGTTAAAATAACTTTTCAACAATGGCTTTTGGATAACTTTGCTTGGCCGTTTGTGCCGCTTGAAACAGTATCTCATCTGCCTCTACAGGACCAGTAATATCGCACAAGCACACGTAGGCAAGCTGCATCAGATTATTTAACAGGTGCTCATTGTCCGGTACAGGTGGACGATTACCTTCCAAAAATTGATTGATATTGATGTGGTGCCCTTTGAAGGTGCGTTCTTGCGAAACAGTTTGGTGCATACTATGAAAAAAGCTGCGACTGTCTGCTACCGTTAGCTGACTGCGCAGCGCTTCTATCACGGTATAAAATGCGAGAACGGGCTCAGAGATAGGTACGGGTGCATTGATTGTCTCGTTATGGCCATTGTGACTGTCAGACTCCACTGACTGCTGACTATCCACTTGCAACGTAGCCCAAAAGCCTTTACGAATTTTAGATTTGTGATCTTGTAGTTCAGGATAGCGCCTTGTCGCATCCAACACACACTGCTGCATCATTTTGACAGAGACAGTTGAGTACTGTTGCCACTGCCTCTTGAGCAGGCGCACCTCTTCAGGATGTAAATACTCTGACAGCACCTCTGCCATCGCAGACACGGTTTGGTCGACGGATTGAGTATCAATATTCATCAGTTCTCTCCTATAAATGCCGCTCTGTTAGGCTTTTCGCATCGAACATCTGCTTTTGAAATTCAGGATAGCCGAGCTCGGCATGCTCGGTATAATCAAGGCCACGCTGCTCATGTAAGCGGCTGGCCTTTAACCCAAAGCTTAGATCAATCAGCTTATACATCACAAGACCCAACCCCAGTCCCCAAGCTAACGCCACGCCCACGCCTAGCGCTTGTACGCCCAGCCGTGATAAGTTAAATAAGTCCCCTGTATAAAACAATCCAGCCGCGAGTGTACCCCATGCACCGCCGAATCCATGCACTGCCACCGCTGATACCACGTCGTCTATTTTGAGCTTCAATAATGCTTGCGTGGATAAAATATAGACCACAGAGGCGATGGCACCGATGACAACGGCGAAAACAGGCGTTGTTGTGGCACATCCTGCCGTGATAGACACCAGACCAATCAAACTGGCATTGACACTATCACTGAGCAAAATGGCTTTGCTCATTGTCCGAGCAATCAGCATGTAGCTCACCACCGCACTGACCGCAGCGATAAAAGTATTGACGGCAATCAAGCCAATATTTCCAGTGATAGATAATGTCGATCCAGCATTGAAGCCAAACCAACCAAACCATAAGATAAACCCGCCAAGCGCCAATAGCGTCATGTTGTGACCTGCGATGAGTCTTGGCGTACCATCAGGGGCAAAGCGGCCCAGTCTTGGCCCAATGATTAAGATGCCTGCCAGTGCCAACCAGCCCCCGATAGAATGCACCACGGTCGACCCAGCAAAATCGATAAAACCAAGCTCAGCTAGCCAGCCTGACCCGCCGAAATACCCACCCCAGACCCAACTGGCAAACACAGGATAGATAAATAAACAGATCAAGCAAGCGGCGACTGCATAGCCGATAAACGAGACACGCTCTGCCATGGCACCACTCGCGATGGTCACCGCTGTCGCCGCAAACATCATCTGAAAGAACATCAGTGCCCAGTCCATATTGGACAGATTGACTGGCATAAAATGATCGGTACCGACAAACCCCGAATGATTAGTACCCATCATTAGCCCAAAACCTACCAAATAAAACGCTAGGCCCCCTATACACATATCGGTATAGTTTTTCATCATTACGTTTACCGCGTTCTTGGCACGCACGGAGCCGCTCTCAAGTAGCGCAAAACCTGCCTGCATAAAGAACACCAAAACCCCGCCCCAAATAATCCAAGCGATGTTTTGATATTCGAGTAGCTGTGCCACCGTCAATGTGTCTGCCTCCGCAGCTTGTGCACTGGCGATCGTGCCAAACAATAGCGTCCCCAGCATAAGTATCTTGTGCAGTAATGTTCTTAGTAGCCCTTTTATCGCATCCAGCCCAACAGATGATGTTCTCATTTTATCTCCAAACACTTATCTATCCGTTCAATTTTTATCGGTGCACCATTTTCACTCATGAATGCACACAAATAAGCCCTAACGGGGTTGGAGCAAAAGCTATGCCAAAAGTTATGGATGAAAATCAGAACGGCTAACAAACATGAGAAAACAAATGATTAGTACTGACCGAACCCATACTTTGATAACTGCACTTTAACAACCATGCTTGCGACAATGTGACGGTTCTGCTGAAACCATTTTTACCATTGTTTGGCTGGGCTAGTCGCTCACTTTGCATAAGCAGTTTATCTCGCGCTATCAATAACTTATCGGCAATCGCCACCCATAGAATAGGTCGCATAGTGAAGATGATTCATGTTAAAATGAGCGCTTTTAAATCAGCCTTTATCATCAATAATGAATAAAGGTTGTATTTCTAGTACCATTTTCTAATTAACAGGTCCGCCCATGTCTGCCGATACCATCGCCCGCACTGCCTTTAAACAAGGCACCAAGCCACTTTATGATTATGACAAACACTGGGCGAGCTGCTACGAGCCTGCGCCTTATCTGCCGATGAGCCGCAAAGAAATGGACGATTTGGGCTGGGATGCTTGCGATGTTATCATCGTCTCAGGCGATGCCTATGTCGATCACCCAAGCTTTGGTATGGCGATTATCGGTCGCTTGCTTGAGTCACAAGGCTTTCGCGTCGGTATTATCGCGCAGCCTGATTGGAAGAGCAAAGACGCCTTTATGGAGCTTGGCAAACCTGTCTATGCGTACGGCGTGACCGCTGGCAATATGGATAGTATGATCAACCGCTATACCGCCGATCGTAAAATCCGTAGTGATGATGCCTACTCTCCTGGCAACGTCGCTAATAAGCGCCCTGACCGCGCGGCTATCGTCTATAGCCAGCGCTGCCGTGAAGCCTATCCTGATGTCCCGATTATCTTGGGCGGTATTGAGGGCAGCTTACGCCGTATCGCGCATTATGACTATTGGTCAGACAAAGTGCGCCGTAGTATTTTGCTCGATGCGCGTGCGGATGTCTTATTGTATGGTAATGCTGAGCGCGCCATCGTCGATGTGGTACATGGTCTGTCGAAAGGCTATAGCTTTGAGCAAATGAGTAAGCTACGTGGTACAGCGTATTTATTGACCCCAACGCGTCGTCATTGGCAAGCGGATATGACTGAGGTCGCCAGTAACGATGTCGATACCGTTGGCCGTGTCGATCCGATCATCAACCCGTATGTCATGACCGAAGACGTTGATAGCTGCTCAATTGAGCAGAACAAACCATCGGACTCGCCTGTCGGGCAAGCCATGCCGTCATCAATGTCGTCACAGTATCAAGGTTTTGTCGCTGAACCCGTCACTGACAAAATCATTAATGCCGACCAAGTGGACACTGATACCCAAGTGGTACAGATGCGCGGCTTTGACAGTGCGTTTAATAAGCCAAAAACCGCCCGCAAGCATAAAATCAAAATGCCCCCACGTGAGCAAACGGTGATTCGTCTGCCTGACTATGAGCATGTCAAATCTGACCCTGTGCTTTATGCGCATGCCAACCGTATCTTACATTTAGAGACCAATCCGGGTAACGCTCGCGCGCTGGTGCAGCGTCATAGTAGCGGTGCAGGTAACTCGCATACTTCTATCGATGTCTGGCTGAACCCACCACCGATTCCACTCTCGACAGAAGAGATGGATTATGTGTTTGACCTGCCCTATGCCCGTCTGCCGCACCCAAGCTATGGCGATGCGCGTATCCCTGCTTATGACATGATCAAGTTTTCGGTCAATATCATGCGCGGCTGTTTTGGTGGTTGTACCTTCTGCTCGATCACCGAGCACGAAGGCCGTATCATCCAAAACCGTTCAGAAGACTCAATCTTGCGTGAAGTCGAAGCGATTCGTGATACTGCACCCAACTACACTGGCGTGATCTCTGATCTTGGTGGGCCAACGGCCAATATGTATCGTCTGAGCTGTAAAGACGAGACGATTGAGAAAAACTGCCGTAAACCGTCTTGCGTCTATCCTGATGTCTGCGAAAACCTGCTGACCGATCACAGTAATTTGACCAAACTGTATCGCAAAGCCCGTGATATCAAAGGCGTGAAAAAAATCCTTATCGCGTCTGGTCTGCGTTATGATTTGGCGGTTAAAGATCCTGAATACGTCAAAGAGCTGGTCACGCACCACGTCGGTGGCTATCTAAAAATCGCCCCTGAACACTCAGAAGACAACGTATTGTCAAAAATGATGAAGCCTGGCATGGGCACGTATGATGAGTTCAAAGCCATGTTCGAGCGCTTTAGTGCCGAGGCGGGCAAAGAGCAGTACCTCATCCCTTACTTTATCGCCGCGCACCCTGGCACCACCGATGAAGATATGATGAACCTTGCGCTGTGGCTCAAACGCAATGGCTTTCGCGCTGACCAAGTACAGGCGTTTTATCCAAGCCCGATGGCGACCGCGACCACCATGTATCACACCCACAAAGACCCACTACATAAGATCAGCCGTAGTGAAGGTGATATGGATATTGTCAAATCTGGCAAGCAGCGCAAACTGCACAAAGCGTTCCTGCGTTATCATGATCCAAAAAACTGGGCACTACTACGTAAAGCGCTACAAGACATGGGCCGTAGTGATCTGATTGGCAAAAACCGTGGCTGCTTGATTCCGCCATTCAATGCACACTTAGAGGGGCGTGATGCGGCGCAAGACAGCTATCAGTCAGCACGCAAAAAGAACAGTCGCCTAGGAAATGACTCAGTGAAGCGTAGCAACAACTCGTCAAAAAACAACGCTGCAAACCGTGCTGGCACAAGCAAAAATACGGTCGGCAAAAATACCAAGAAAAAAGTCAGCAAAGGCAATTTCCAAACTCAGCATACAGGTCTGCCACCGCGCAAAACCAAATAGCTTGATAAGAAGTAGTTTTAATAATATGAATAGTATAGAAACATGAACTAAACGTAGGCCGTATTAAACTCATAAAAAAAGCACCTATCAGCGCTCAGTTGATGGGTGCTTTTTCTGTCTCACTCATTAGTGAATAAATAGTCAAATGATTATCGTTTATCTTTCAATAGGCTGGCGATGGTAAGTTACATTAGTCAGCGATTGGGTAACGAAGCTAATAGGTAATGAACAATTTCTAACACGGCAATACTTCGTTTTCGCTACTATAAGCCTCATATGCTAAACGCATTATTAAGAACAAGTAAATGACACCAGTAATACTTTGGAGAGAATGATGAATACCATCACTAAAATTGCAACTGCCCTACCTGCACTTGCCTTACTGAGCGCTTGTGCCACGACTACTCCCACCACGCCAGAGACGACTGATACCCCTGCGCCAGAAAAAGTCACTGCCGCTTATGACCGTATGGCAGCAGCCCCATATACCTGTACCGATGGCAGCACCATCATGGCAAAACAGTCTATTAACAAAAAACAAGTCATACTCAATGCCACCTTACCTAAAGTAAAATGGACAGAGCAAAAGCTCGTCTTAAACGGCGATGTAAAAGGCGACGTCGCAAGCTATGTCAACGACTCAAATCCAAAAGCGGTCTATGCGTGGCACATGAAAGGTGACAAAGGAATCTTTGCAATGAAATGGGCAAGCGGTCAAGAATATAAAGTAAACTGCCAACTCTAATCAATCAAAGATAAGCAGAGATTTATCAAAAATAAAACAGTCGCCCTTGAGCGGCTGTTTTTTATGCGTGTTCTTTTTACACATCTTCTCTCTGATGATTATGAATATCATCAGTGCTGGTTTGTTTTGCTAGAGAACTATCAGGAAAGCTGTCAAAATAGCCTTTAGTACACATTAATGATGATCAATAGTAAAAAGGATAACCCGATGGCGACGCGTCTGATAACGATGATGGTAATGGCAGCTGCGAGTGTATGGACGCTAACAGGCTGCGATAATAACACCGAAACCCCTAACCAAGCATCTAAAACAGCGGCGACCGCATCAGACTCGTCAATACCAGCAGCCGATGAGATAGACTGGTCGCTAGTCGATAGCGGGACAAAGCCTGCCGATCCCACCAACTATAAGTATCCATTTGCAATCGATAGTCAAAACGTCCGTGACTATGCAGAGTACTTCGATGTGGACGCGGCGACAGCGCAGCACAACCTCACTATCAGTATGGCAAGTAACGAAGCGCTATCCAAAGCCTTGGATCAGCTGAGCGAAACCTATGTCTCACATGAACTGACCGATGGTAACGAGATGACACTGGTCATTCATACCACACCCAATGTCGCTGCCAGTCGCTATGACTATGTGTTATCAGACGACTTTGCCAAAGGGTTGATATTACCTATCGTGATCAAACCAGATGGCAAAAAAGGGGATGCTAAGGCGCATGGGGAAATGACGGAGTAGCTCGATGTATTTATTATGCATCATCAAACCATTTGATTATAATAAAGCGCGAATCAGCATATAACCACCCATACCGAACATCATGACGTTTTCGGTTAAAGAGATCGCGCCCAGTGGGACATTACTATCGCCGCCGACGCAGGCGCATTTTAGCTCACGCTTATCGATATAGACGGCTTTAATAACTGATACCCCGCCTATCAAACCAATGATAAAAGCGACCAGACCCGCAATCGGATTGAGCCAAGGCTGATCGGCAAGCATAGCGATACCGGCAAACGCTTCTAAAAACGGATACACGTAGGCGTAGCGTACCACGCGGCGTGCTATCAAATCATAACCCAAAAACCCAGTGGTAAACCCTTCTAAATCCTCAAGCTTTTTAATCGCCAATACACACATGGAGAGCGCGACAAACCACATAAGCGCTTGTATCGAAAAGACACTAACAGCAAAAGCCCAGCATAATGCCAGTGTCATGAGTGCGGTAACAGCAAATATCGCAATAATGGGCGCGTAAGTGGTGTCGTCTGTCTCGGGTTCGTGATTACCCAAAAATACTTGCAGATCATCATTGCCGCCAACACTCTTGCCATCGATAAAGGTCTGCGGCGTGGTCTTGACCCCAAGCGTGTCTTTGACCAATGTATTCTCATCTTGGGTCGTGATATGGCGATCGATGATATCGTAGCCTGCGTGCTTGAGCGCATCGATTGATTTGAGGCCAAACGGACATAGGTGGTCTGGCATCACCATCCGAAAGATGACGGCAGACTGCCCGCCTTCTTTGCCGATATGCTCGCCTTGTAGAGTGTCGATGAGATGCTGTACTTGCGGACTTTGGCTACTATCTATAGTGTCGGTATTAGATTTATTATTAGTATTGTCTGCCATAACGCGCTCCTTACGTTTTGCTTATTCGCTGCTTGATCATAGTTCTTTTATGACTGTGACTATTATCTTATAAGCATCGGTAAGCGCGATCTGAATCAGTCTTGTTAACTTTGTTAGGTTTAATGATAAGTGGTGGGTTTTTCGGAGGTAGGCTGGTGTTCAGACTATAGTTGAATACTGACTTTGCCAAAGGACTGGTATTACCCATTGAGATCAAGCCTGATGGTAAGAAAGGTGAGTCTAAAGTTAATCCGCATGAGGAATTGGTGGAGTAGGTTTTTAAGTATATGAGATTATGGGTGTGGAAAATTAGTAATTTGTAGGGTGCGCCTCGCGCACCAAAGCATAAATAGGAAACAATAGATTAAAAACCTTTATCTATGCAAATGATTTAACGTTCAGCGATTTATTGAATAATACTTTTAATTCCTAAATAAAGTTCTTAAATGGTACGCGGAGTGCACCCTACTCGACTGTTTTGATCTCTTTACCTATGGCTTTTGCCCAGTAAATAATAGCAAGCTGTTCAATATCTGCTGCACTATAGCAAACATCATAAATATCAAATGAATACTCTCCATAGTTTGATTTAATTCCACTACTCTCTTCGTTCACTACTATCTTCAATAGAGCATGTGAAAGTGTCCGTTTTTCATGAATATCTTCAATCGACTGCCATGGTATATCTAACGTTTGATTGGATTTAATAATTTGTAGTTTTTCTGGTAAAAACCTAAGAGTAGATATTGATACTAATGGTATTTTGTTTTTTTCTTCATCTTTGCCTACTAGATAGCTGAGTATTGCTATGCCAATCGGTATCACTGTCCATATAATGTCAGAAGGAGCAAATGGTTGATTTGTGAACAAGGGCATTAGCCATGCGATAATTAGTTTTGTGCTCAACCATATCATCGATGCAAAGATAGCTATCGTCAATAAAAGTCCAGAGTTGTACTTTTTCGCTACAAATTCGAAACTTGGTAATCTCGATTCAGCCTGAGTATTAGCACTTTTTAAGTGTTGCATGCTAGCACTGATGTCTATTTTTTGAGAGTTGACTGACTTAAATATACCTAACCATTTCAAATAACTCATGACTAAGATAAGTAGTAGTAAAAACGATAAGCTAATACTTCCGGTTAAATATTCGACGCCCACACTTATGCAGGCGATGACAGCTATGTGACGCATTAATTGAGTATAAGTGTAGTATGTCATGGCCTTCCGAAATTTTGATAAAGGTGTTAGTAATTTAAGTCGTAGGGTACGCCTTTCGCACCAACGCATAAATAGGAAACAATATATTGAAAAACACTTATCTATGAAAATGATTCAACGTTCAGCTATTTATTGAATAATACTTTTAATTCCTAAATCAAATTTTTAAATGGTGCGCTGGGCGCACCCTACCGCTAACCTCAGCCCTCAACCAACGCCAAAAACTCTTCCTCACCCACTATCTTAATGCCTAGTTTCTCTGCTTTGGTTAGCTTAGAGCCTGCCTTATCACCTGCCAGTAGCGCAGTGGTTTTTGCCGAGATGCTGCCTGAGACTTTTGCGCCTAGTGCTTGCAGTTTGGCTTTGGCTTCATCACGCGCCATGCTATCGAGCGCACCCGTGATGACCCATGTTTGCCCATCGAGTGGTAGCCCTTCTGAGGCGACCTGCTCGACTTTATCCCAATGCACGCCAGCCGCGCGTAATGCGGTGATGACTTCGATATTGTGCGGCGCGCGGAAGAACTCATAGGTCAGCTCAGCGGTGATTTCGCCAACATCGGGCGTTTTTATCAAGGTCTCAATACTGGCGGCCATCAGACTATCTAAATCACCAAATTGCTGCGCAAAGTTCTGTGCTGTGCCTTCACCCACACCGCGAATACCCAGCGCATAGATAAAGCGCGCCAATGTCGTGTGCTTGCTGGCTTCGATAGCATTAATGATATTCTGGACCGATTTTTCACCCAGTTTTTCAAAGGTGACCATCTCATCCGCATGATTGTGCAACTGATAGATATCAGCAACCGTTTTGATAAGGCCATGCTCAAAGAAGCTAATCAGCCAGCGCTCACCAAGCCCATCAATATCCATAGCACGACGTGAGACAAAGTGAATCAGCGCCTCAGTCTGCTGCGCTGGGCAATACAGTCCGCCTGTGCAGCGTGCCAATGCCTCATCTTCTGGTAGGATGACAGGCGAATCACAGACAGGACAAGTCGAAGGTAGGGTCACAGGTTCAGAGTCGGCTGGGCGCTGCTCGTGCCAAACGCGGGTGACCTTGGGGATGACATCACCTGCACGGTGCACGCTAACCATATCGCCTGCGCGCACGTCCAGACGCTGAATCTCACCAAAGTTATGCAAGGTGACATTGCTGACGGTGACGCCGCCGACTTTGACGGGTTCGAGCTTACCGACTGGGGTGATTTGCCCTGTCCGTCCGACTTGCCATTCGATATCGTTGAGACGCGTCATGACGGTTTCAGCAGGAAATTTATAGGCCGTCGCCCAGCGCGGCTCACGGGATAAAAAGCCGAGCTGCTGCTGCAAGGCAAGGCTATTCACCTTAATCACCATACCATCGATTTCAAATGGCAAATCGGCACGACTTTCTATCACTGACTCATAATAAGTCTGCGCGGCGCGTGGATTGGCGACCACTTCTACAGCGCTGACGGTGAAGCCAAGCTCGGTGAGCCATGCCAGCGCCCCTGACTGGGTGTCTATACTTTCAGGCAGTCCTTGATTGACCGAATAGCCATAAAATGCGAGTGGACGACTAGCGGCTATGGCGGGATCAAGCTGACGTAAGCTACCAGCAGCGGCATTGCGTGGATTGGCAAAGGTTTTACCTTCGCTCGCCTCGCTAAGTCGATTGAGACGCTCAAACCCTGCTTTTGGCATCAGCACTTCACCGCGCACTTCTAACAGCTCGATATCAGCCGCATCGGCGATCCATAGTGGTAAATTGCGAATGGTTTTGGCATTTTGGGTAATGTCCTCACCCGTCTGCCCATCACCGCGCGTGACCGCTTGGACAAATTTGCCATGCTCATATTTTAATGAAACGGCCAATCCATCAAGCTTTAGCTCCATCTCGTATTCAGGGTTTTGCTGCGAGTCGCTCAGGCGATCATTGACGCGGCGCATAAAATCGCGCAAATCATCATACTCAAAGACATTACCCAAGGACAACATTGGAATATCATGCGTGACTTGGGTAAAGGCCGATAGCGGCATATCGCCGACTTGATTGATTGGGCTATCTGGCTGCACTAAGTCCGGATATTCTTCTTCAATCTCAAGCAACGAGCGGCGCAATTGATCGTATTCACTGTCTTCTAAGATTGGATTATCTAGCACATAGTAGGCGTAGTTGTGCTGTTTGAGAGACTCGATAAGCGTGCGCATTTGCGAGACAATTTCTGCATTATTATTGGTGCCGTCATTGGCCGAACTGGCTATATTAGATGTTGCACTTTGCACTTGAGCAGATAGGTTTTTAGAATTATTTGATAAGGTAGCGTCAGTCATAGTCGGGGTCTTTTTTGTCATTCAAGATGACGATATGATAACAAGTTTACAGGATACTCGGATATAGCCAATCCTATATAAATCAGCTACTGTGTCAGGCTCGCTCAGTCTACTATGTGTAGTACTTTCCCCCGCCTTCCTTGTATCTAAATTATCTTGAACCGACTCTAAATTTTTTCAGAAACTATAGCCCATTAAAAAAGGCAAATAACATGAATCGCTATTTGCCTTTTTAACACTCTATAATTGTTTTTAGCAGTTGATTTACTTAGCCTTCGAGCTATTCGCCTTTAAGCTTTTAGCCTTCATAATCACGAACTTGATTACGTAGCTGCTGCTTGTATTCAGACGTGATTGGTTGGTTCTCTTCATCGAGCATAATCGCGTCAAGATCGCTTGCCATCATATAAGCAATGCTCATCATGCTATCGAAGCTGCGCACGGCTTGAGGATGTGGCAATGATAAAAACATAACGATGCCGTTATACGTGTTGGTCGCGACACTATGCGGATCAAAGGGCGCGATACCACTGTCGGTGATACCCATCATACTAAACCACAGCATACCCGTGCCGTCTTTTTGCTCGTAGCGATGGAACATATTCATCGCGCCATAGCGTAGACCATATTTATCAATCAATGCTAGCAGATCATGACCACGGATAATCGCGGTTGGACGATCGCGATATTGGTGCGGCAAGATGGTGATATTGATGTTGTCTTTGGCATTGATCAAGGGGCCGTTTTGCGCATCATCGCCTGACTCTGATAAATGCTGATCCAGTATCGGGCTGTTGTTGTCGAAGCTTGGCTCTTCTGCCGTGTCAATCGATGGCATCAAGCTATCTGTTGCCGACATGAGGCTAGAGAATGCATCAGGCTCTTGCTCGATATGCATCTGCTCAGCCGCCTCTAAAAACTCAGCGTTATCAGCGCGACGTTGCTCTTCTTGCCAGCGCGCATAGTCCTCATTGTCGACGACGTCATGATCTTCATCTGCCATAGTGTCACGCTCAGCAGTCAGCTGGGGATCGACGTTAGTATGAGTCTGCGTCAATGGCTCTTCTTCAACGACCGCATTCAGATAAGTGCGGTCAGGGCCAATGCTCGTCTCGCCAGCAACCGTATCATCAAAGTCTGGCTGATCAACGATATTGCGCTCATGACGCGGTATGATGGGAATACCGTTTTTATCATAATTGACCGCAGCAGCTTCAGCACCATTACGGCGCTTAAAACTGCGAATGACCATAAACAGCCCTGCGAGCACGATAAACGCGGCAATGGCAATCAATACAAACTGAATAGCGGTCATGATAAATACATCCTAGTATATATAACAAAAGGGAATACACAAACGAGCATAAATGGCAATATTCTAGCATGGCTGACCCATGTCGTCACCACATTGTGTACTTTATAACCAGTATGCTGGACTGAGGTCAAGCTTATTTGTATTTATGCCGATGGATTGATTATATTTGCATCGCTTTGATTCTCATAGCGCTTTTAATTTTGGCTTTTTTGGTCTTAGCTCTCTACATAACGCGCGGCTTCATCAAGCGACACACTGACTAGGGTAGAAATACCTGCGCTTGGCATGGTGATGCCTTTTAGCTCATCGGCAATCTGCATCGTCAGTTTATTATGACTGATAAAGATAAACTGCAAGTCATCTGCCAACTCATGAATGAGGCTAGTAAAACGCGCAACATTGGCATCATCGAGCGGCGCATCGACCTCATCAAGCACACAAAACGGTGCGGGATGCTGCTTAAATATCGCAAAAATCAAACTCAATGCGGTCAGCGTTTTTTCACCGCCCGAGAGTACGGCTAGGCGGCTATTGCGCTTGCCTTTTGGCTGCGCCATCAAGGTAAGCCCTGCCCGCCATTGCTCCGACTTTGGCGTATTGGCTGGCATCTCGTCTGTGTTCAGTGTCAGACTGGCTTGCCCGCCGCCAAATACTTTAGCAAACAAATTGGCCAGCTCATTATTGACCGCATCGAGCGTCTGCATAAATAGCGTCTTGGTCGTCTCATCGATCGAAGCAATCGCTTCAGTCAATGTCTGCATACTGGCGGCGATATCAGTGGTCTGCTGCGCAAGTGGCTCCAAGCGCTCATTGACCTCGGCCAACTCCGCGACAGCAGCAAGATTGACAGCGCCAATCTTACTTAATTGCTGCGCAAGCTTGGCGCGCTCGGACGCAAGCTCAGCGATTTTGTCTGGGCGCACACGGCGATCATGAGCGATAAAGTCTGCCAGCAAGTTTGAGACACTCATGGTTTGTTGAGGCTGTTCTGCTTTCGTTTTGTACTTCTCACTCACTTGAGTATAAGCATCTAGAGCGCTTTGTGTATGTGAACTGGCATCCTCCAAACGCGCGGCACTTAATGCTAACTCAGTTGCATGCTGTGCAAGTTCGCTTTGCTGCTTCTGCAAGGTATTTTGCAACGTATCAAATGCCGTCTGCTGCTCAGCATACGCTTGTTTTAGTGCCGTGAGCGCGCTATCACGCTCACTCAATAACGCTTGCTGCTCATCGCGCGTTGTCTGTGCGCTATGCAATGCGGCTTGCAACGTTGGTAATGTGCTCTGCTGCTTATCATGGCGCGCCTGTAGACTCTGCTCATTCTCTAATGACTTGTCATATTGCTCGGTTGCACGAGCCAGACTGCTAACGCTATGCTCTAGGCGCATCTCATGCTGCTGAATACGTAGCTGCAGTGCCTGCCAAGCCTCATCATCGGCTTGACGTGCGCGGTGTAGCTCGCTGCGCTCAGATTGTAATTGCTGATTGGTCGCTCGTGCTTCTACTATTTGCGGCGTGAGTGTGGCGATCTCGCGTTCGATATCCTGCTGCTCATGAAGAAGTGTCTGCGCCTCATGCGCAAGCTCTTGCTTTTCTTGCTCAAGCGTCACTTTGTCAGCATTTAGGCGTTGGCTGTCTGCTTGCAAGCGCTCAGCGTTGGCGCGATCGGTCGTCAGTTGCTGCTGGTATTTATGCTTATCACGGGTTAATTGCTCAGCTTGGGCGCGCGTTTCTTCCAAACTGACTATCAACGCATCATAATCGCGCTGGTGTTTTGCGATGGATTTTTGCTGATTGTCGATGCTCAACTCTAGCTCACCGAGCAGGTCCTCTAGCGTTTGCAAACGCGTGCGCTGCGCCAAACGCTGGGTGAGAAACTGACTGCTGCCCTCGCTTTGATCGTCTTGCGCGCCCGCAAGCTTACTCAAATTAAGCGTGCCTTGACAACTAATGACCCAACCATCAGCAGTCAGTAGAAGCGCTGATGACGGTAATGACTTTAAGACATCGGCAAACACGTTAATATCATGCTCACTAGTAGACTCAAACTGCGCTGTGTATAGATAACACTGCTGCCATAGCGCAAGCACAGGCTGCGCAATCAGCTGTGATAATGGCAATACTTTATCAGTTAAGCTCTCTGGCAAATCGCTGATAAAGGCACTGTCTCTGGTTTTATTTTGCTTCGCAGGCAACCATAGGCTATGACCCGTTGCTAGTGTTTTTTCTTTTGTACTGGCTGAGGTGTTTTGTATGGTTTGATAAGTAATTAAATCAGTAATGTCATCTTCAAGTGCTTGCCACGAACTCAAACTATTGGCTTTTTGATCCGCATCATTCACATGGTCAGCACGGCTTGCAATTAATACATGGCTATCTAGCCATAACGCTAAAACACTATCGAGTAGCTGTGCGTGCGCTTGGCCTGTCGCGCTCAGCTCAATCTGTTCACGCAGCGTCGTAATAGCCAATTGCTGCGTATTTACAGCGCCACTATCGGTGTTATTTGTTGCAGCTGCTTTGTTTTGAGAGTTTGATATAGGTTTTGGATGCAATATCTGATGCAAAGTGTCGTATTCACCTGCCAGTAACGCATGACGTTTTTCATCATCGCTCAGCTCGCGTTGCTGCGTGTTCAGTCGCTGCTGCAAATGATGCGCTTGCGGCTGTATCTCAGACAGACGTTCATCCACCCCTTCTTGCTGACGCTCAATCTGCTGTAGCTGTTTGCTCAGCTTAGCGACTTGCTCTTCTAGCACCTGATGCAAGTCTTGCTCGTCCGCTGCCTGACTTGCATCAGCACTGGCACTAACAGCACTGGCAGATGGGGCTATAGACTGCTGTAATTGCTGCCAGAGGTTTTGCCAATTTTGCGCGCGGCGTTGCCACTTATCATCGCTTTGCTGGTGACGCTTTTGTGCTTGGGTATTAATCGCCTGCTGCTGCTCAAGCGTCCGAGCCTTATCTTGCAAGCGTGACAGCTGGTTTTGCGCATCATGCCACGCGCGCTGCAATGGCTGCTCATGACGCTTGTGGTTATCACGCTTGTCGCTCAGCTCAGCGAGCTGTGGGCGTAACCTCTCTAATGCTTGCTGCTGCTCAGCTTGTTCAGTGTTAAGCCGCTCGATATCAGCGAGTGATTGCTCACGCTGCTGCGCTAAGTGAGACAGTTGCTGCTCAATGGCTGCCAGCTGTGCAGTGGCATCACTCAGTTGATGCTCGGCAGTTTGGTAACTCAGCTGCTGCTCGTAATGCGCGCTTTGGGCATCATCTTTGAGCCATTGCTCTTGGTTAATACGAGCGGTGAGCTTGTCTTGTTGCGCTTTTAGCGTGTCATAATCCGCTTGCAATGTCGATACTTCAGCCGTACTGCGCTCATGTATGATTTTTTGCTGCTGCTGATTGTGCTTGGCTTGGTAGAGCTGCTGAATGGCAAGCTGCTGCTCAATATCAGCCAAGCTTAGTGAGATTTCCTCATAACGCTGCGCGCTCGCTGCCTGTTTGGACAGTGTCTTTTGTTGGCGGAGCAGCTCGCTTTGCATATCGTGCAGACGCGCCAGATTGTCTCTTGTCTTCTCAAGCTTTTTTTGCGTTTCTTCACGCCGCGCCTGATAGCGCGACACCCCAGCCGCTTCTTCGATAAACTCACGCAGCTGCAAAGGACTTGACTCAACAATCCGCCCAATCATACCTTGCTCAATGACCGCATAACTACGCGCGCCCAACCCTGTTCCCAAGAACACATCGACCACATCGCGGCGACGACAGCGCGTACCATTGATAAAGTAATCTGAGCGGCCGTCTTTATTGACCTGACGGCGAACGGACAGCTCTTGGTACAAGTTAAGCTCATGGCGAATGCCCGTTTGCTCATCTTGGGTATGCTCAAAGGTCAGCTCGACACTCGCCACACTCTTAGCCGTTTTGTCTTGCGTACCAGCAAAGATAACATCGCTCATCGCCCCGCCGCGCAGCTGCTTGGCAGAGGTCTCACCCAGCACCCAGCGTATGGCATCAATCACATTGGATTTGCCGCAGCCGTTTGGCCCGACAATGGCGGTGATACCATGGCGAAAGGTAAAGGTCGTTGGGTTGGCAAAAGATTTGAAGCCTGCCAGCTTTAGGGATTTTAAGCGCATGAATAGTCAGTTGATATGGCGAAAACAGGCGGCTATTCTACCTGAAATTGTTGTAAGTTTTTAGGGTTAAACGTCTAAGTGCATAAACGATTTTGACTTCAGGCTTTGATGAAACCCTCGTAATAGTTTTTGCTCCACTTGGCTGACCTCGTTTTCTGCTAAGTAGCGTTGATTGAACGCAATCAATGCTGACCACGTGATACTGGCCACTTGCAGATGATCGACGATGTCTAACAGCTCTGGTCTTAATAGATGCTGATATTTTTTGGGTCTTTTGTGACACAGCGCCAGCTCTCGGTCGGCTAAGCGCTGCTTGTTGTGCTCTAGCTCACTGCCGCCGATGAACAACAACAAAAACTTAGCCCCTTTATCAATAAAGCCTTTATCAAGTAAATGCTCATACATCACGCAGTACTTGAGCAGCTGATCTGGGTTTTTTCGACCATTAAATTTCAATTCATTGGCTACCAGCATATTCGCCTGATGGTTGTAGGCCAAATTGTCCATATACATTGCTTTTAGCTCTGTGCTGGCCTCAAACAATCCACTGTTGCCATGGGTTGACCACGACCCATTTGGCTCAAAGGTGATGAATTGCTGATAAAATGAGTCTAAGTAGACATCACTACATAAACTTAAAAAGATATCGAACTCTTTGTTGAGATACTCTTCAGAAAAAAACATGACACGGCGGGTGGCCTCTCTCGGATGACAGATACCGACCCTTTGGGATGAATAGGTTTCTAATTGCTCCGTGTCATGCATTTTTGCGTTGAGCTTTTTGATAATGGCGTGTTCAATCTCTTCTACACTTTTGCCTGCTAGCTCAGGCTGGGTAGCCCACTCAATGATTTGGCGTACATATTGCTTTTTGGTGATACCAAGAATTTGCTTGGGCTCCCACGCCAAAAACTCTACCATATTGGTAAGACCAGTCGTCCATGATAGCTGATCTTTCAAGTGCCTCACCGAGCCAAAGACACGGCGATATTTTTCTGCTGCTTTCATACTAATAATGTCTCATGGTTTACATACTAGGTTTATTCTATTTAACCTTTCTTCTGCTTTGATTAAAAATACAATCGTAGACGCTGTCATGTGTAGCACATACTGAATAAGGTGTTCAGGAACTTCTATCTCATCATTACCTTTGCCATGACCACTAAGTTTATTTCGAGGTGTACCTATGCTTGAGATAAGCATATTACCTAATGAATTAAAATGATCAGTCCAAAATTTTGGTATCAGTTCATTAGCTAGACAACAATCAATAAGCCTCTTTGAAGTATCTTTTTTGCCATATTCCCAATCATGTTTATCTAGTATGATTTTCATGGTACTTTCAAATGCTTTAAGACAATCTGTTAGAGCGGCATCGTAACGACCATGACGATAATGTTCGTGGGCGTTTAAAAACTCTTCTTGAGCACCTCTGTATGTAGGGTTACTTAATAACTGTAAAGCGGGTTTGACCGCTTCAGCATGAATAAACTCAGAGTCCACTCTAACGATTTGACCGTTTTCATATTGATAACCTACACCGTTTTCAAGAAATCTATGATTTAATTCATTTATAGTGTCATCTAAATTTATGTTGACTTCACGTCTATTTTCTTTAGAGAATTTTGATATTGTTTTCATCATCAGTTCTACTACACTTAATGCCTTTTCCGCACACTCTTCCTCCAAAAAATATTTATAAATACTTTCAAAATAAATAATCAGCCCTTCTACGTTGCTATCATCTTCATTCAACTTAAAAACACCAGTTTCCTTGCATAATATTTTGTAGCAATTTTTTAAGTATTCACGATTTAGGGTTAATTGACTCCAATTAATACCAGATTGATCTTGACCTATTGTTTCGTTCCAAATATGAACAATTTGTATAGTCAATTCCACCTAAAAGTGTTATAAACTAATTATCAAATTCAATTGTTATTATAAAGACCATGACTTACTCACTAGATTTTCGTATGCAAGTACTAAAAAGCTTAGACGAGGGTATGACCTTTGCCGAGGCGGCTGAGTTTTATAATCTGAGCCCAACCACCATACAGAACTGGAAGCGGCGTATTCATAGCAAAACAACCAGGCAAACCAAACCCTATAAAATACCAGATGACGTGCTACTTAATGATGTCAAAGAACATCCCGACGATTACCAGTATGAGCGAGCACGTCGTTTGAACTGTAGTAAAACAGGCATTCATCATGCCCTAAAACGGCTTGGTATCAGTCAAAAAAAAGACCTTAGAACATCCAAAAGCCTGTCCGATTAAAAGAGCGATATATCACAGTAAGCTTGATATCTTTAAACAACAAGGCTATCCCATTGTTTACATGGATGAAAGCGGCTTTGAGTACGAGACTATTCGCTCTCATGGGTACACATTAATTGGTACACCTTGTATTGATAGCTACAATTGGCAAGGTAAAAAGCGAACCAACGTTATCGGTGCTCTCTATGAAAAGATGCTGTTTGCACTAGATTACTTTAAGCACAACATTAACAGCAGCATATTCTACAACTGGTGCAAACAAACCCTAATCCCAAGTCTTAAAACCAAATGCGTGATTGTGATGGATAACGCTCGATTTCATAAGAAGAAGCGCATTCAAAAGCTACTGAATAGGCATGGTCATCGTATTCTATGGCTGCCACCGTACAGCCCTGATTTGAACCCTATTGAAAAGAAATGGGCACAAGTAAAGTTTCTACGCCAAGGCTGGTTGGAAAACGACTTATCCAAGTTGTTTTATGATGTTTGTCCTAACCATAACAATTTTATTTTGAACTGACTATACTTTTAATTTGTTAGGCAATTCTTCGTACTGGTAAACGTCAGGATATTCGCCTCGAATTCTTTTCTGTCTTTTATGGAATAATTCGGTAATAGCCATATTGAACCCTCAATTTATTATTAGTAACTAATTCACTACACCAAAACTAAATCACACCCAATCCACTTAATAACAACTGCCCTCCTGCAAATATCAATAATACGCCAAACGCGCGCTTGAGCATCAAGGCAGGCAATACATGAGCAAGTTTGGCACCCACTTTTGCCATTGCAAAGCTCGCCACCGAAATACACAAAAATCCTATGACATGGACAAATCCGATGGTGCCCTCAGGCAGATTGACCACATCTTGACCAAACCAGGCAAATCCAGCCGCGCCAGCCAGAGCAATGGGCAGACCGCACGCCGCTGACGTACCGACCGATTGCTTCATCGGCAGCCCCGCCCAGTTCAAAAACGGTACGGTCAAACTGCCACCGCCAATCCCAAAGATAGAGGACGCCATGCCAATGCCCGTACCAGCGCCAAACTGTACCCCAGCAGGTGGCAGCGGCTTACCCACTTGCTCTTTGTTAGAAAAGAACAGCATTTTTAGCGCAACCAATAGCGCACCGACCCCAATGATGGCTTGTAGCGCCTGACCATCAATCATATCTGCGATACCAGCGCCGACCAAACTCCCCACAACCAAACCAAGCGCCATCTTGCGCCATACTTCCCAGCGGACACCGCCGCGTTTATTGTGAGCCGTCAGTGAGCTGATCGAGGTCACAACAATGGTCGCAAGAGACGTACCAATAGCTAGGTGTGTCACCACCTCTGGCGAAAAGTCATACGCGGTAAAAATCCAGACCAGTGCAGGAACGATAATCATGCCGCCGCCCACGCCAAACAAGCCTGCACTGACACCTGCAAACGCCCCTGCAATCACAAACCACACATATAACATCATAGAACAAGCCTTTTATAATACTGGCCTAGTATTAATTTTATTGCCTACTTACTGGTTTCTTAGCGCACTTAACTGTATTTGCCAAATCTCAACGCGACCTTTATTCTGTCTTTGGTATGCTGTCTTTGGTAACCGCTTAGTATATCAAAGTTTCCTTTAACCACATCGATTAAACTTATGCCACCACTCACCAATTTCTCTCCCGCTTTATCCGAGCTTAACCACCGTCACGTTGCCAGTAGCGCCTCGACCAATAGCGAGCTGATCGCAGCGCTGCAAGATGGCACGCTAGATGCTACTACCGTACACGTCTTGACCGCAGAGACTCAGAGCGCGGGACGTGGTCAACATGGGCGCTCGTGGCAGTCACCACGCGGCAATGTCTACCTGTCGCTATATCACCCCGTACATATGCCAGTTAGTGGGCTACTGTCTTTGATTATTGGTCTTGAGCTGGCAAAAATGCCTGTTATCCAAACCGTAAATGGGCAACTACAAGCGCAAGGTCTGACGCCAATTGGGGTGAAATGGGCAAATGATTTGGGGTTTTATCAGAATCAAGCCAGTCATCATTCTGAATTGGCGCACTCTGCACCCGATGGTTCAGCTTTAGACAGCGCCATCTCACTTCAGCGCACATTGCCCTTTCAAAAGCTCGCTGGCATCTTGATAGAACCTGTGACCAAATCAGGTAAGCTGGTTGGTGTGGTGCTAGGCATTGGGTTAAATGTAAAAGCTGCGCCAACACTCACCGCTCAAACCTCTGAGGGGATGAGTTATCAGGCCATCAGCCTCCAAGATATCTATGCAGTGCTGCAGCCAGCAACACAAGCCACTCGCCTGCCAGACTTACAAACATTGTATCAGCAAATGACGACGGCACTGATGGCAGCGATGACTCGCTTTGAGCATTTGGCCATCGAAAAACCAACGGGGCATACCTATTATTTAGATGGATTTTTGCAGCAGTTTGCTGCGATGGATGCGCTAGCCGGTCTGCGTTTACGTGTTACCCAAGACTATAATAATGAGAAAAAAGTCATGACGGGAGTCGCTTGCGGTGTCGACACTCATGGGTGTTTGCAATTACAGCAAGATAACGGTAAGATTTCTACGCTTTTTACTGGACGTATTGACGTTATTTATTAGGGACACGCCCTAGGCTTAATCATAACACTGACGAGCACCATCATTAACGAGCGCTATATAAAGGGATTTTTATGCTCTGGCTTGATCTTGGCAATACCCGCCTAAAATACTGGCTAACCGACGATATCGGGCAGATAGTCTCACATGATGCCAAGCAGCATCTGCAAGCACCCGCTGAATTACTCATGGGTCTGACTGACCGCTTTGAGCGTTATGCGCCCGATTTTATTGGTATCTCATCCGTACTGGGCGATGCGCTCAATGCCCAAGTATCAGAGACGCTCAGTCGTTTGAACATTCCATTTGAGTTTGTCCATGTTGATGCCGCGCATGCGCTTATGAAAAGTGCTTATAATGACCAGCAGCTCGGCTGTGATCGCTGGCTACAGATGCTAGGAGCCGTCGATAAGAAAAAACGCCAATGCGTGATCGGCTGCGGTACGGCAGTGACCATTGACTTGATTGATCACGCTGAGCATTTGGGTGGTTATATCTTCCCCAGTATTTACCTACAACGCGAGTCTCTGTTTTCTGGAACCAAGCAAATCACCATCTCTAACGGCACGTTTGATAGTGTTAGCCAAGGCATGACCACCCAAGACGCGGTGCACCGTGGCATCTTGCTCTCTATCGTTGGTGCAATCAATGAGATTAGTCGTCGTCACCCAAACTTTGAAGTGATCATGACAGGCGGCGATGCGGCCACTATCTCGCAGCATGTCAATCGCCCCGTACGCTTGCGCGATGATTTATTATTAAATGGTCTGGCACGGTATTTTGATTATCGTAATAAGTCATAATCCGTCATAGATAAGCCAATATCATACTGTCACACTGACAAAAAAAGCAGCACGTTTAAAGCGTGCTGCTTTTTTATTAGATACTTTTCTCTTTTATAAGGTCAAAGCTTTGCTAGCTACTGTTCTAACCCTTTTTTATTTGGTCTCGTTAAACAGCTCACGACCGACCAGCATACGACGAATCTCGCTAGTACCTGCGCCAATCTCATACAGCTTAGCATCGCGCCAGTAGCGACCGAGTGGATACTCGTTGGTATACCCATTACCGCCAAATATCTGAATGCCCTCACCTGCCATCCATGTGGCTTTTTCGGCACACCATAAAATCACACTAGCACAGTCTTTTCGCACTTCTCGGCTGTGTCCTGCGCCGTGCGCGTCTAGCATATCGAGGTTTTTACCAACGGTGTATAAGAAGCTACGACCTGCCTGCAAAATAGTATACATATCAGCCGCTTTGCCTTGGATTAATTGAAACTCACCAATTGCTTGACCAAACTGCTTGCGCTCATGGATATAAGGGACGACATTGTCCATCACCGCCTGCATGATGCCAATAGGACCTGCGGCTAATACGGCACGCTCATAATCTAGGCCACTCATGAGTACCTTAACGCCTTCATTGAGACCGCCCAAGATATTGTCGCTTGGTACGATGACATTGTTAAAAGTCATCTCACCCGTATGGCTACCACGCATGCCAAGCTTATCGAGCTTTTGCGCGGTACCAAACCCTTCCATACCTTTTTCTACGATAAAGGCGGTCATACCTTTGGCACCCATTTCAGGATTGGTCTTGGCATAGACCACCATCACATCCGCATCAGGGCCATTGGTGATCCACATTTTGCTACCGTTCAAGATGTAATTACCGTCTTTTTCTTCGGCTTTGAGCTTCATGCTGACGACATCTGAACCAGCACCGGTCTCACTCATTGCTAATGCACCGATGAACTCGCCGCTGATGAGTTTTGGCAAATATTTTTGTTTCTGTGCTTCAGAGCCGTTGCGTTTGATTTGGTTAATGCACAAGTTAGAATGCGCACCATAGCTAAGCGCCACCGATGCCGACGCTCGGCTAATCTCTTCCATCGCCACCATATGAGCGACATAGCCCATGTTGGAGCCGCCATACTCTTCAGGGACGGTAATGCCATGTAGACCCAGATCGCCCATCTTTTGCCACAGATCCATAGGGAACTCATCACTGCTGTCGATCTCGCTTGCACGCGGGGCAATCTCATTGGCCGCAAACTGCTGTACGACAGCACGTAGCGCGTCAATATCTTCGCCAAGCTGAAA
This sequence comes from Psychrobacter sp. AntiMn-1, assembly GCF_001854065.1. Lineage (NCBI taxonomy): Bacteria > Pseudomonadati > Pseudomonadota > Gammaproteobacteria > Moraxellales > Moraxellaceae > Psychrobacter > Psychrobacter sp. AntiMn-1. Next base: position 1,579,767 of record NZ_CP012969.1, read on the forward strand.
ATTCAATCCAGGTAAACTCATGACCATTCCTTGTTTTTTAGTATAGTCAATCAATATTAAAAGTGGTACAAGGCAGACGAGTGTAAGTACTACAGTAGTAGGCTAAACGAGTCTAACGCTGTAACACTTTAATAGTGGTTCGACTATATTTCATTTTTACGATAATTTTTTAAGACTGACATTTATTAATCAAAGCCCGTGCCACGTTTGAGCCATTTGGACGCTTTAAAAACCCACTAATACGCTCGCCTGCCACGACCAATTTTTCCAAATCGATACCCGTGCTGATACCCATGCCATGCAGCATATATACCACATCTTCGGTCGCGACATTGCCCGTTGCGCCTTTGGCATACGGACAGCCACCGAGGCCTGCGACTGAGGTATCAAATTCGCTGACACCCATTTGTAATGCCGCTAGGGTATTGCTGAGTGCTTGACCGTAAGTATCATGAAAGTGACCTGATAACATGGCAATATCAGCATACTCAAGCGCTGCTTGTAGGGCACGCTGTACTTTGAGCGGCGTACCCACACCGATCGTATCGGCAATGCCAATCTGCTCTGAACCAATCTCAATCAACCGCTTGGTCACGTAAGCGACTTGGCTAGGGTCAATCTCGCCTTCATAAGGACAACCAACGGTACAAGAGATAACGCCGCGTACTTTGATACCTTGCGCTTTTGCCGCAGCGGCAACGGGCGTGAAACGCTCAATACTCTCATCGATACTGCAATTGATATTTTTTTGGCTAAAGGTTTCGCTGGCTGAACCAAAAATAACAATTTCATCAGGACGGTAGGCAATCGCATTGTCAAAGCCGCGCATATTGGGCACGAGTACTGAGTAACAAACGTCCTTCTGCCGCGTTGGCGCAAGCGCATCAAGCAATGCGCTGTTATCGCCCATTTGTGGCACCCACTTTGGCGAGACAAAACTGGTCACCTCCAGTTTTTTAATCCCTGCGTCAATTAAATCATTGATTAAGGCTTGTTTAACCTCGGTCGGTACCGTCATGGATTCGTTTTGCAATCCATCACGCGGACTGACATCGACGATGGTGACATGGCTTGGATACGAGTGGCTCATGCTTATTGTCCTTTTCTATTCGCTTTCACTATCGATACGCAGTAGCTCATCACCATCAGCGACCAAATCACCTGCTGCAAATAATAGTTCTGCTACCACACCATCATTTGGTGCGGTAATGGTATGTTCGATCTTCATGGCTTCGATGACCGCAAGTGGTTCGCCTTTTTTCACAGTATCGCCAACAGCTACTTTGAATGCAACGACTTGCCCTGGCATCGGTGATTTTAGGCTGCCGACTGCTGCTGTGTCTTCACCCACATGCGCCATCACATCAATTAAGGTAATCTCATCGCATCCGCTATCTGTGAACACATAAACTGTCTCATTACTAACCCAGCTCTGCGCACTGATACGTCCACCCTCTAACCATAAGGTATGATTGTGCGCATCACTGCTATCATAGCTGACTTGGCCTTCATAAACCGTTTCAGTCTGAGCGGCGACATTGATATTGCTATCATCCTGCGTGTTCGCGACTTCTTTACCAATGACAAGCGCAAAGCTACTGAGATTGTCACCGCCCTTTTTGCGTTCAGCGCCACTCACATTGTGCCAGTTACTGATACGAGCATAATAGGACTGCTCATTATAAATGAGGCTAAATGAGCGAGTGTAATCGCTATAAGCACGGAATCCTGTCGGTTTGCTAAAGGGGTCGTTGTCGATCTTTTGTAATACGGCTTCACTCGCAAGCTGCTGCGTAATAGCCGTCACCACAAGCGTCGATAATCCAAGCGGATGCTGATCAAATAGCTTGTCCTGCTCGCGCTCTATCAGCGCCGTATCAAGATTGGCGTTGTTAAATGAGTCGGTATTTAAGATATAACGCAAAAATGCCACATTATTTGGTAGACCGACGATACGCGTCTGCGCCAATGCACGATCGAGTCTCGCCAACGCTTGCTCGCGTGTGGGTGCGTGGACGATAAGCTTGGCAATCATAGAATCGTAGAAGGGACTGATGACATCACCCTCGCGTACGCCATCATCGATACGCACATCAGCGCCGTTTTTATCAATGACAAAGGTGCTGTGCTCAGGCTTCTGATAGGTAAACAACGTTCCCGTCGCTGGTAAAAAATTATTGTCAGGGTTTTCAGCACAGATACGCGCTTCGATCGCATGACCATTGATCGTCAAATCGTCTTGCGATTTTGGCAATGGCTGACCCGCAGCGACCAACAGTTGCCACTCGACCAAATCCACACCAGTAATGGCTTCGCTGACCGGATGTTCAACTTGCAAGCGCGTGTTCATCTCCATGAAATAAAAATTCATCGTGCCTTCGCGCTGCTCCACAATAAACTCAACCGTGCCAGCGCCGACATAATTAACCGCACGCGCCGCCTCAATTGCAGCCGTACCCATCGCTTCACGCATGGCCCTATCGACACCCGGTGCTGGCGCTTCTTCCAATACTTTTTGATGGCGACGCTGCACGGAGCAATCCCGCTCAAACAGATGCACATAATTGCCATGCGTATCGCCAAATACTTGGATTTCGATATGGCGTGGTTTGAGCGCATATTTTTCGATCAACACTTGATCATTGCCAAAACTGGTAATTGCTTCACGGCGGCACGAGTCAAGCAAGTCAATAAAATCACTGCTTTGCTCAACGATACGCATGCCTTTGCCGCCGCCGCCTGCACTCGCTTTGATTAAGACAGGATAGCCAATATCATCTGCTTGCTGCTGCAAAAACTGGGCGTCTTGATTGTCACCATGATAGCCGGGTATCAGCGGCACGCCAGCGGCCTCCATCAAGCGCTTAGACTCAGATTTGCCGCCCATGGCGCGAATCGCCTCAGCAGAGGGTCCGATAAACACCAAACCAGCCTCTTGGCAGGCCTGTGCAAAATCGGCGTTTTCACTCAAAAACCCATAGCCTGGGTGGATGGCCTCAGCACCTGTTTGCTTGGCGATGGCAATAATGGCATCACCTTTGAGATAGCTGTCTTTCGGTGCCGAACCGCCTAGATAGATCGCTTCATCACAAACCGCCACGTGCTTGGCTTCGCGATCAGCATCAGAATACACCGCGACGGTACTGACGCCAAGACGCTTGGCAGTTGCGGCCACTCGGCAAGCAATTTCACCACGGTTGGCAATTAGAATTTTAGAAAACATAACTATCCCTGTATCTTGTCATTATTATTTGACGTCTTGTCTATTTGTCCGTTTATCTATTCGTTTATCGTTAGTTTGCTGTCAACCAATCAGGCTTGCGCTTTTGCAAAAATGCTTGCACGCCCTCCTTTCCTTGTGTTGATGCGCGAATATCCGCAATACCTTTTACCGTATCAGCAATCAGCTCATCAGTGATGGGCGCGCCAGCAACATCGTGTAATAGCTGCTTGCAGGTTTTGACCGCATCGGGGCTGTTTTTAACCATTTTGGCACAAAGTGTCGTGACCTCATCATCTAACCATTCTTCGCTCACGCGCTCATGGATAAAGCCAAGCTGACGTGCTTTTTTGGCATCAAACACCTCAGCACTTAAGAAGTAACGCTGCGCAGCTCTAGCGCCCATCGCTCGGATGACATAAGGACTGATGGTCGCAGGTGCCAATCCCAAACGCACTTCGCTGAGACAAAAGTTGGCAATCTTCACAGCGATGGCCACATCACAGACGGCAACGAGACCCATACCACCTGCATAGACATCGCCTTGGATTGCCGCAATCGTCGGCTTGGAACACTCATAAATTGTCTTGAGCATTTGCGCCAATTTATCCGCATCCGCTAGATTTTCTTCATAGCTATAGTCCGCCATGGCACGCATCCAATTAAGATCAGCGCCTGCACAGAACGCTTTGCCAGCAGCGGCTAACACAATGACACGCACCTCGTCATCCGCACCAAGGGTGGTGAAAGCCTCTGTCAGCTCGGCGATCATCTCGTCATTAAAGGCATTGCGTATCTCGGGACGATTTAACGTCACGGTAGCGACGTGTTGTTTTATATCGACTAATAGACTTTTATAATTATTACTATTTTTTGATTTTGCTTCTTTCATAACTTTCTCTATGTTCCTATTTATATGTCTATGTAAATACTTAGCCCAACGTTTGGGTCATCCATCATAATGCTCATATAAGAAAGTAAGATGTCAAAACCCGATGTTGCGGTAGAATCGTATTTAAAAAGATTGTCGCACCACTCTCTCATCACGAGCAGACCTTAGCGCTTACATTCTAAAGACACCAAAGGTCGTCTCTTCAATCGGGGCGTTATAGGCAGCGCTCAGTCCCAATGCCAATACATGACGGGTATCCGCAGGATCAATCACGCCATCGTCCCACAGGCGCGCGGTGGCATAATACGGATGACCTTGCGCTTCATACATTTCACGAATTGGCGCTTTAAATGCCGCTTCATCTTCCTCACTCCACGCCTCACCCTTGCGATCAAAGTTATCACGCTTGACCGTTGCCAAGACCGAGGCTGCTTGCTCACCGCCCATGACAGAGATACGGGCATTTGGCCACATCCACAAAAAGCGCGGACTGTAAGCACGACCACACATACCGTAGTTACCCGCGCCAAACGAGCCACCAACGATGACGGTGAATTTCGGTACTTTGGCATTGGCCACCGCCATCACCATCTTGGCACCGTGGCGGGCAATGCCTTCGTTTTCGTATTTGCGCCCAACCATAAAGCCTGTGATATTCTGCAAAAATACCAATGGAATTTTGCGCTTACAGCACAGCTCGATGAAATGCGTGCCTTTTTGCGCCGACTCACTAAATAGAATGCCGTTATTAGCAATGATACCCACAGGCATCCCTTCGATATGAGCAAATCCACAAACCAATGTCGTGCCAAAGCGCGCTTTGAATTCATCAAAGGCACTGTCATCAACGATACGGGCGATGATTTCTTTGATATCAAATGGCTTGCGCTTGTCCGTTGGAATAACGCCGTACAGCTCTTTGGCGTCATAACGTGGTGGTCGCGGTGTGATTTGATTAGGAATGTGTTTGGCAGGGCGATTCAAATGACTGACGATGTTACGGGCGATTGATAACGCATGCGTGTCGTTTTGCGCTAAGTGATCGACCACGCCTGATAGCCGCGTATGCACATCACCGCCGCCCAAATCCTCTGCACTCACCTCTTCACCCGTTGCAGCTTTTACCAGTGGCGGACCACCCAAAAATATCGTGCCTTGCTCTTTGACAATGATAGATTCATCGCTCATGGCAGGCACGTACGCACCACCAGCCGTACAGCTACCCATGACCACCGCGATTTGCGGAATACCTGCCGCACTGAGGTTTGCTTGGTTAAAAAAGATACGGCCAAAGTGCTCTTTATCAGGGAATACGTCATCTTGGTTGGGTAAATTAGCACCACCTGAATCAACCAAATAAACACACGGCAAATGATTTTCTTGCGCAATCTCTTGAGCGCGCAAATGCTTTTTGACTGTCATTGGGTAGTAGGTGCCGCCTTTTACCGTGGCATCATTACAGACAATCATACACTCAATACCATTGATACGACCAATACCGGCAATCACGCCAGCCGCTGGAATCTCTTCGCCATACATGTCATGCGCTGCCATCGGTGCTACTTCCAAAAACGGCGTACCCACATCAAGCAAACGCTCAACTCGCTCGCGTGGTAGTAGCTTGCCACGTGCTAGATGCTTGGCACGGGCGCGCTCTGAGCCACCTTGGGCGACTTTACGCAAGTGTACATACAAATCATCGACGATCGCTTGCATCGCCGCACTGTTTTGCTGAAAGTCGCTTGAGTTTGGACTCAGTTTACTGGTTATGATAGCGCTCATGATGTCCCTTTTCTTTGATACATAGATACGTAAATGCGAGTAGCTTTTATATGAATGATCCAACTGCTATTTTTTAAGTATGACCCACATAGTTCATCTTTAGTGTTTTAGAGCTGATAAATAAGCTTACGACAAACCCAACTCTTCTTTCATTTGCTCAATAATTTTATACTTTTGAATCTTGCCCGTGATGGTCATTGGATACTCAGTGACAAAGCGATAGTAAGCAGGCACTTTATAATGAGCGATGTGCTCGCTGCAGAATTCACGGACTTCCTCTTCCGTCAAGCAGCCCGGCTCTTTAGGAATAATCCATGCTGCGAGCACTTCACCATAACGCTCGTCGGGTATGCCAACGATTTGCACATCGCGAATCTTGGGATGACGATAAAGGTAGTTTTCGATCTCAACCGGATAGATGTTTTCACCACCGCGAATCACCATGTCTTTACTCCGGCCGACGATTTTCACATAGCCGTCTTCATCCATCGTTGCCAAATCACCCGTGTGCATCCAACCATCTTGAATGGCTTCTCGCGTTTTAAAACGGCTACCCCAATAGCCCTTCATCACGGAATAACCACGCGTGAGTAGCTCGCCAGTCTCTCCGATAGGCACAATCTCGCCCGTCTCGGTGTCGATCACTTTTACCTCAAGTGCAGGCTGTACCAATCCTACGGTCGAGACTTGCTTCTCAAGAGGGGTGTACTCATTGGTCTGGCAAGAGACTGGACTGGTCTCTGTCATACCATAGGCAATGGTGACTTCACTCATGTGCATCTTGTCGATGACGCGGCGCATGACCTCAATCGGACAACTAGAGCCTGCCATGATACCTGTACGCAAAGTGGATAAATCAAAGTTTTCAAACTCAGGATGATCAAGCTCCGCGATAAACATCGTCGGTACGCCATGTAGACCCGTACATTTCTCTTCTTCAACCGCTTTTAATACCGTCAACGGCTCAAAGCCATCGTTTGGATAGACAATACAACCACCGTGCGTGAGAATCGCGAGGTTACCAAGCACCATGCCAAAGCAATGATACAACGGTACTGGAATGCACAGTCTGTCGGCTTCCGTGAGATTCATGGCCTCACCAATGAAGTAGCCGTTATTAAGAATATTGCGATGGCTTAAGGTTGCGCCTTTTGGTGTGCCTGTCGTGCCACTGGTGAACTGCACGTTGATGGCATCAGTATTTTTGAGCTGGGCTTGACGCTCGGCCACGCGTGGATCGTTGGCGTCGCCTTCCGCCATCCATGCAGAGAACTTTTGCATAAAACCAAAGACCTCATCAGAGTCTGGCTCATCAATCCAAATGATACGTTCAATCGTTGGAATCTCAACCAAATCAAGCTGGGTATAATCTTTATGGTAAATCTCAGGACAGAGCTCACGAATCAAGCTGGCATAGTCACTGGTTTTAAAATGGCGCATAAGCACCAGTGCTGAGCAGCCGAGTTTGTTCAGGGCATATTGCAGCTCAAAGGTACGGTAGGCAGGATTGATATTGACAAGAATAACGCCGACTTTTGCGGTGGCGAGTTGCATCAGCAACCATTCAGCATTGTTGTGTGACCAAATCCCGATGCGATCACCAATCTCAAGCCCCATCTCAATCATGCTACTGGATAGCTGATTGACCTGCTGCTGTAGCTCACGATATGTCCAGCGAATATTTTGATGACAGACGACCAGCGCTTCGCGCTCAGGATATTTGGACACAATAGCATCAAAAAAGTCACCGATGGTCGCTTCAATCAGCGGTACATCAGGACCTTTATCATAGCTTTGGGTGAGCGGCGCATTTGCTGAGCGTGCGCCCATATTGATACTAGGGATATTATCCAAAATAGCGTCAAAATCAACGTGAGTCTCATCGAAATTAGAGTTTTGAGTCATAACGAGTCCTTTCGTTTTACTTTTTATAGTATTTATAGATAGTGCTGATTAATCGCTGGCGAGCAAACCTTCTTCCTTGATTCGGTTTGATATAGCATTCAACTACTATAACGCTATAAATGAAAGCATGTCAACAATATCAATACGGTATGTATCATTTAATTGGATATTCGATATTCATGCTTAGTAAAAAGTAACATAAAATCATGGCAGGTTTTTGACATAAAAAAGCCAGCCCCATCATAAGGAATGGGCTGGCTCAACCAGTAACGTGATCTTTTAAACTTGCTTTTTAAACAAGTCTATCAGGAGGCTTTGGGAGTGGCAGGCGCTTTGATTGTCACGGTCGCGCTCACTGCATCAGTGTCATCTAGCAAGTCCATGATGAGTTCATCATCGCTTTCCGTCTTCACTTGCCAATTACCAGCCGCGTTTGGCACACCCGTTACCATCACCGAAATCGCTTTGTTCTTTAGACGAATCATCGGTGGTTTATGATCATAACCGCTGTGCTCGTGCCCTAAGATATCATCAGCGATGGTCGCAGCCTGTGCGCGTAATGGCGCCACATAACGACAAGCAACCCCATTGATAGACATACAATCACCAATGGCATAGATGTGTGCAGTGTCGGTGCGCAATGTCGATTCATCAACCACAATACCCGTACGACGGTCAAACGTAACGCCCGCCGCTGCTGGCAGCTGCCCATCGACGGTCAGACCTGTACTGGCAATCACATGGTCTACGATCAACGGCTCAGGTTGCTCTACATCTGCATTATCTTCAGTTGAGGCGAGCGCTGCGTAGTCTACTCTTAGCTTTTCGCTATCGCTGCCGTCTTCATTGCCACTCACGCGGGTAACAGCAGAGACTTGAGAGCCGCCCAAAAACTGAATACCTTGTGACTCAATTGCTTTGGCAATACGTGCCGTCGCTTTGGCTGGTAGCATTTGTGATAATGGCGCATCGTTCAAATCAATCAAGGTCACTTGATGACCTGCTTTTAGCAAGTCTTCCGCGATTTCTGTCCCGACCATACCAGCGCCAACGATGGCGACATGCTGGCTACCAGTTGCCAGCTTTTCTTGTAGCTGACCGAACTGCTTGATATGATTGACATGCCAGACCAAATCCTCTGGCAAGCTTTTGGGGAAAATAGGATGCGCACCCATCGCCAGCACCAACTTACCATAGCTGATCGTCGCATAATCCGTGTGGGCGGGATTTGGCCTATTAGCAGAGATAAGCTGTAACTGCTGGGTGGCTGTATCGATATCTGTGACTTGTGTATTGGCAAGCAAGGTCACGCCTGCGGCTTTTGCCGCGTCGCTACCTGTTGCTCGTACCAAGTCTGATGCGCGCTTGTTTTGGCTGATCGCCATGGTCAGCATCGGCTTGTGATAACGATCGCCACTATCGGAGGTGATCAAGGTAATCGGAATATCTGCATCTTTTGCACGAATCGCATCAATCACATGCCAGCCTGCCAAGCCTGCGCCAATGATGACAACGCCGTTTTTTGATGAGGTTGCCGATGCTACAGATAGATTGTCTACGCTCATAAAAACTCCAATATGGTTTATGAATTATTCTAATTATCAACAAGTATGAGCGCCATTGTATCAGTAAACAGACATGCACTCACCTATCTAACCGTATAACCAATCACATATTCATCTATAGTCGAACCACTATTAAAGCGTTACAGCGTTAGACTCGTTTAGCCTACTACTGTAGTGCTTGCACTCGTCTGCCTTGTACCACTTTTAATATTGATTGACTATAAACCAAATTGCTAGATTAACGCCCATAAAAAAGCGCCTATTAATAGACGCTCTTTATTGATGATTTCATTTATATTTTAAGCACTAGCGTAAATACAGCCAAGATGGTTAATGATTCAAAATCTTCGATAAGAACATCTGCGCACGATCGCTTTTTGCCCCTTCAAAGAATTCGTCTTTACTACAGTTCTCAACGATATGCCCTTCATCCATAAAGATAATGCGATTGGCAACCTGACTGGCAAAACCCATCTCATGGGTCACGCACATCATGGTCATGCCCTCACGCGCCAGCTCGACCATGACGTCAAGCACCTCTTGAATCATCTCAGGATCGAGCGCTGAGGTTGGCTCATCAAACAGCATCGCCACAGGATCCATGGCAAGCGCGCGTGCAATCGCCACACGCTGCTGCTGACCGCCAGAGAGCTCGGCTGGGTATTTTGCCGCTTGTACCGTCAGACCAACGCGGTCTAGATACGCCATGGCCTTTTGCTTCGCCTCACTTTCTTTACGCCCCAATACTTTGATTTGGGCAACCGTTAAATTATCAATAATGGTCAAATGCGGAAATAATTCAAAATGCTGAAACACCATTCCAACACGGCTACGTAGTTTAGGCAGATTTGTCTTTGAATCACCGACAGAGATGCCGTTGACCATGATCTCACCTTTTTGAAAAGGCTCAAGCCCATTAACGGTCTTAATCAGCGTCGATTTACCACTACCTGAAGGGCCACAAACGACGACCACATCCCCTTTATGCACGTGGGCAGTACAATCAGTTAGTACTTGAAAGTCGCCGTACCATTTGCTGACATTGGACATTTGAATGACCATTTCATCCGTCGCATGGCCATTGTTAGTCACCAGTCCACCAAAGGAATTTATGTATGTATCAGCATTGCTCATCACTGGCTCCTAACCACATTATTATCGATAACCGTCGTTTAAAAATTAAATCAAAATACCAAACCACAATCTTAACGCTCAAAATCCTAAGCGAGACATCTATTAAAACCGCAAGCGTTTTTGTAGCTGCTGCACGCCCATAGACGCACTTAAGCTAATCACAAAGTAGATAGCACCCGCCCCTAAGATATAAGGGGTAAGTAAGCCCATGAGCTCACCGCGGACGTAGGCGGCGCGGAAAAAATCCGTCAAACCAATAGCAAACACCAACGTCGTATCTTGGAATAAAATAATACACTGCTGCAAAATTAGCGGTAGCATTTTGCGAAAGGCTTGCGGCAAGATGACCAGACGCATGGTCTGCCCGTAAGTCATGCCAAGCGCTTTGGCAGCATTGACCTGACCGCTACCGATCGATTGAATACCTGCACGCACCACTTCTGAGAAGTAAGCGGCCTCAAACATCATGAAGGCCACCACACAAGAGGCAAAAGCGGCATTGATTTGTAGATACTTACCTGCTATCCAAAAATAAATCATCGGTACAGCAAAATAAAACCACAGTAGTACCAAGAGCAGCGGCACTGAGCGGAAATAGTTGACGTATAGCCTAGAAGGTACCTCAAGCGCTTTGATACCAGACAAGCGCATCAATGCTAGTATCGTGCCTAGGCTGATACCACCAATAATTGCCAAGAACAGCACTTTTAAGGTGGTGATCATACCGCCCATCAAACCAGGATAGGCTGTTGCCAATTCGGTCATCATACTCATTTCTGACCTCCCGCAATAAGCCCAGGCACACGCAATTTACGCTCGATAAGCCCCATCAGAGCAATCAATGATAAATTGAAAACGAGGTAAATAATCGTCGCGTAGGTATAAATCTCAATACTGTTCTGCGTGTATTCACTGATAGTTTTGGTTTGACTGATCAGTTCCATCACCCCGACCAAGGAAGCCACAGAGGCGTTTTTAAAACAGTTGGTCAGCTCCGAGCTAAGCGGCGGCAAGATAATACGAAAGGCTTGTGGTAGCAGCACTTCTTTGTAGACTTGCGGAATACTAAAACCCAGTGCATATGCGGCATTGGTCTGCCCATCAGGTAGGGATTCAATCCCTGTACGAACTTGCTCAACGATACGAGCAGCAGTAAATAAGCCAAGACCGATACTTGCCGATAGCATTGCTGAGGTATTCGGCGACAAGTCCTTATACCACCACTCCTGTATTGCTGGCGTCAGCCAGCCGGGTGCGATGTAAAACCAAAAAAACAATTGTACTAGCAGTGGAATATTGCGAAAGAATGTCACATAAGCCGTACCAATCGCTCGCGCCGTCTTGCTCGGCAGCGTGCGCATGATGCCTAAGATGGTACCGACGACCATGGCGATGGCCCATGCGATACTGCCGATCAATAGCAGCCAGCCAAGACCTGTAATCATCCAATGGATATAAAGCTCGTTACCGATACCAGTTTGCTCAAAGAGCACACCCCAGTTCCAGCTATAATTCATGGTTGTCTCTCCGAGCAGCGATTCATAAGCCTATAGGTCAGAAACATAATATCTGACCTATAGACAAGCCATATTGAGGGACAAAGAGCTTATTGAGCGGTCGCCGCTTTTGGCTGAGCACCGTCATGCGGATCGGCAATCAACGCTTTTAAGTTGTCAGACATCTCAAAGTTTAGATTGACGTTTTTCGGTGGGACTGGGTTCAAGAACCATTTGTCATAAATGCTATTGATTTCGCCTGAGCTAAAGACATTATTTAACGCTTCATTGACCACAGCTTTGAATTCAGGATCGTCTTTACGCATCATACAGCCATAAATCTCAAACGATTGTGGCTCACCAACGATAACCCATTCATCAGGATTTTTTGCTTTGGCTTTTTCGCCCGCGAGCAACACATCATCCATCATAAAGGCATCAGCACGACCATTTTCTAACATCAAAAAGGCTTCGCCGTGGTCTTTTGCTGAGATGATGTTCATATCCATTTTGTTGTCATCATTGTACTGACGGATATAACGCTCTGAGGTCGTACCTGCCGTGGTGACAAGGGTTTTACCTTTTAGGTCTTCAAAATTCTGAATACCAGAGTCTTTGTTGGTCAATAGACGCGTACCAATCTCAAAGAAACCATTAGAGAATGCCACCTGTTTTTGGCGCTCTTCGTTGTTGGTGGTTGAGCCACACTCAAAATCCACCGTGCCGTTTTGTACCAATGGGATACGCGTTTGTGAGGTGATTAAGTTATAACGGACGTTGAGATCTGGCATGTTTAGCTTTTGCTTAACGGCTTCAACGACTTTCATTTCTAAATCGTGGGCATAGCCGATAGGCTGATTAGGATCATCAGCGATATAAGAAAATGGAATAGAGGAGTCACGGTGACCGACGACGATGGTGCCAGAGTCTTTGATTTTTTGTAGCGTGCCGTTGGTATCCGTGGCAGCAGCTTCTGTCGTGGTGGCATCATCTGCAGCTGGCGCTTCGGCTGTGGTCTGGCTACTGTTGTTACAACCAACTAAGCCCAACGCCATAAAGGCCGCCAAAGTCAACGGTTTAGAAAATAAGTGGGTCATGGAATACATCCTTTTATCACAAGCTTTTAACACAAGATTGAATGAGTGCTTTGAAGACACGAGTCTGATTGACCGATCTCATTGCCCCGCATCCGTACAGTTGTTGCTGTTGTTTGTCACAATGCAACTCAATGTTACTGTACAACAAATTTGTGTTAGATGGTAAGTTTTTTTTGAAGGAGGTGATATTTTGGAATATATTTATTTTTTACCTAAAAGCCGCTGGTTCCCAATTACTGCATCACTATAGAAATAGACAGATAGCTGACTCATTCATACCTAGATTTGTCCCTCATTGGTACATATAATCAAGAAAACATTGTGACCATAATATTGTGGTTGCTACGATTGATAAATTGGCCATAGTCCCCATAAAGCTAACAACTTCTTAATACTACAAATGACTTATGACACAAGATACTCAAGTCCCTAACACGGACAGCCAAACTGCTGGCACTCATAGCGACAACGACATACGCCAACGTTTTTTTATTGAAGACTCGCCCGTGCGCGGCGATGTGGTGCGCCTATCACGCAGTTACGCCAGTACGATTGCGCAAAAGCCCTACCCTGAAGCCATCAAACGCTTATTGGGCGAGATGCTGACGGCAGCGAGTTTACTTATCAGTACCGTCAAAATTAACGGTCGTCTCTCTATCCAATTGCAGTCATCAGACAGCGATAGCTTGCTGAATTGGGCGATGGCAGAATGCGATCAAGACGGTATCATCCGTGCGCTTGCCAGCTGGAAAGGCGAGACGGACGAGCAAGTGCAGGCTTGGGACAATATGATCCATGCCAAAGATGCCTTTGCTGAGCTGGGTGCTATGGGACAAGGGGTATTGTTCATTAATATTCACCCTGAAGGTGGCGAAGCGTACCAAGGTATCGTTGAGCGTAGCCATGACAATCTGGCAGATTGCTTGGCGCATTATCAAAAGCAATCAGCACAGATTCCAACGCTCATTAACCTAGCATCTGATGGCTTGCAAGCGGGTGGTATCTTGGTACAGATGTTACCGCGTACTGCAGAAGAAACGTCTGAAGTTGAGCAAAACCAAGATGCAGGTATCGACGATGATCTATGGACACGTCTAAGCGTGTTGACGCGCACGGTCAAGGCAGAAGAGCTGACGACATTGGATGCCAATGAGATTCTGTATCGCTTGTATCACGAAGAAAACGTTGTCGCCCCTGAGCCTGTTCCCCTAACGTTTGGTTGCACGTGCTCACGCGAGAAATGTGAGATGGCCATCGAACAAATCGGCGAAGCAGAAGCGTTAGATATCGTCGAAGAGCAAGGCGGTACGTTTGAGATGGACTGCGGATTCTGCGGTGAAGTCTATAAATTCAACAAAGACGACGTAGCAGCGGTATTTGCTGAGTAGTTTTGCTTTGTCACCGTAAGCCATTGTTCATAAAAAAACCCTCAAGTGTGATGCTTGGGGGGTTTTTTGTTCTATACTAAGTCTTTAAAGTATGGGTAGTTGCTATGAGTAGTTTTTGGCAAGAATTGATTATCAATTTGGGTGGCAATGCTGTTTTAGGTGGGCTTATAATCTACCTCGGTAAAATTTACCTTGAAAGAATTGGACGAAAAGAGCAAGCAGCTATTGATGAGCGTTTAAAACGACTTGAACAAGATCATGAAAAACTACTCACTAAAAATGAGCATTTTCATCAAATATCACAGCAAACATATAGTCAATCCTAAATAAAACAGATACATTATATATCAAGGTGGAACTGGTCTAAATCTTCCTTGCGTGCTGTGCCTACGCTGCTCGATGCTGCGAAAAATTTATCCCAGTCCCACTGTATCGTTTTTATACTGAATTCACTATATTAAAAGTTATTTGATCGAAAAATAGCAGTTTATGATGAACTATTAAGCTTAACTATTACATTTGAAAAGCTAACTCACCCAAAATTTCCTAACTGGAATGAAATGACTACAGAAAGTAAGATAGGTCATTGGTTTTTAATGTCAGGGCTTTATACTGAGTTATCTACAACATATTTGGCTATAGATAAAAGCATTTCAAAAAATATTACGGTCATAAGCCCAGACCTTTCCAAAAAATTTCTAATTTGGCTTGTACATTACAGAACAGAATTTGATTTATATAATAAAGAAAATTTAGACAAAACTCTCAATATTATGGGAGAAGCCTTTTTATCGCAAGCTACCAACAATAATGGGCAAATCAAAAATCTTCTTGCAGAAAGTGAGAAAAATTCATATAAAGAAAAGACAGGGCTGCAAAATATTCAAGGTAACTTGCTTCTAAAGAATATAGACCAGTTAAATGAGGTTTTAGAGCAAATAAAAAGTGACTCCTTAAAGCTTAATAAGAAAATCAACCATACTTACCTTTAAAACTACTAATACATTTAATGCTAAATAACACCAGCTTACACCGCCACAGACAAACTTCTAGGGTAAGAATGTATGCGCGGACGTCCAGCATAGTCGCTTAGACCATTATCGAGCAGCCATTCAACGACTTGCTCACGCACTCGTCTGCTATAGATTAAGTTAAGATGATTGACGCCATAAAACACCGCTTTATGACCATCTGGTACAAACAACGCATGCTCGGCATCATCTTCACCTAACGCGGATGCGACCGATACCAAGCTGTCTCCTAGCAAATCCGTCATCTTAGATTCGTAATGTGTCTCAATCAATGCACTGGCGACAAAGTAAGTTTTGATACCACTTGGCAGGCGCGCAGGATGACGAAAGTCTTGTGGTAATACGCTGCGTCCCTCTAAGGCTTTCCAGTCAGCGTCACGAATACTGCCATGACGCAGATCAATGATACCCGCACTCCTCATATCACCGAGCTTTGCAAGTGAGCCTGCAAATGGCAACTTGGCGATGATGTCTTGCACATAATTACCGATACGCTCAAGCACTGCCCCATGATGCGGTGAACCTAAGGTGATGAGATTGCCCACGCGCTTTATCCAATCTAGGCGCTCTTGCTCACCATAAAACAGCGCACTGCGCGCCACCAAGCCGCCCATGCTATGACCCACCAAATCTATCTGAGTAATATTTGGGTTATTATCGACCACGTCCTGTAGTAATTGAGAGAATTTACGACCACTGCGTGAGATACGTCGACCTGTATTGTAATCTAAGTACAGAACGGTGGTATCAGGCTGGCTGATATGAATCGCCTCGCCCAGATTATTGCCTTCTTGCGACTGCCAGCTTAAGTGACTCATGCACAAGCCATGGCACAAAATGACAATCCGCCCTGATAGCCGCTCATTTTGGGGCTTGCCTTCTTTGGTGTATAACATCATCGGAATTGCGAGCGCATTTTGATTGTTGACCAGATGATCACCCATGACACCATTGATGACGTTGACCAGCTTTTTTAGTGAGTCAGGTAGTGGCTGAGCTGTTTTTTGCACGATGAAGTTTTTGTATATTCGTAGTACCGAGGCCAGATTGTTACCGACCATGAGCATGATATGACGTATCGTACCATAGGTGCGCCCAGTGAAACCGCGCTGCCATTTATTTAGGTGCTTATCATTGAACCGGCCTAAGGGACGCAAGATGACTTCACGATGAATGGACTCGACGATTTCAGTCATCTCAACCACTCCCATGGTCGCAAGCTGCGCCAACCCTTCAAAAAAATCCGCCAAAGAGACAGGGGTTTTGGTCGCTTCCTCATTGTCTTCTGCGTCTGCCAATAATTTGACCAGCTCATCCATATCGATGGCTTCGAGTTGATCTATCTGCTCATACAAATCACCATGCCGTGGCACGCTATCAGCTGAGAAAAAATGGGCATCAAGCTCATGGCGATTACGCGTATAACTGCTATCATTCTGAGCGCTACTGTCACTAATACGGTTGTTATAAAACAAATTTTGACTGCTCATAGTATTGGCACGTTTAGCGAAAAAGGGTGTTTTTCTATACTATCCTTTAACAGTCGCAAATAGAAGCGAATAATTTAGTTTTAGCGTTCGTTTGTGACCAAAAGAGATGTATGGATGATAAACGGTATCTTTATTATTGTTAAAGCATTAACTACTACATGCATCAAAAGAAAAAATCCCAAGCCGAAACTTGGGATTTTTATTTAGTGAATACGCCTTTCTGCCATTTCTACTATTTTGTCATCTAGCGCTTACCGAGCTATGCCGGACTGGCTGCCGACTCAAATGATTCCGCCAATATGACATCGCCGTCTTCTTTGGTAATCATGACTGTTGCTGAGCGCGGAGTACTACCGCCAGCGACCGCACCCCATGTATTACCTGGATGCTGAATGTTGATAAACAGTGTTTTGAAATCTGGTGTCATGGTAATACCGGTGACTTCGCAGCCTTCAGGGCCGACAAAGAAGCGTTTGATATTGTCGTTACTAGCCGGCATGCCAATGCGTGTTTGCTGTCCTGCTGACGTCGTGATGGTAGTACCATCGCTGACTTTGCCCGGTAATGCCGCAAGCAGCATACAGCTGGTAGTGTCGGTATACGCACCATCATCCGTTTGAATCCATAACACACCACGTGGATCAAAATACAAACCATCAGGAGAAGACAGATCATTGCTAGCACTTAACTGCGATAAATTCTCTGCGGACAAGTTACTTGGTGCACCAAACAGATAGATATCCCACTCAAAACTGGTTGCGGCATGATCGCCGCCCGTCTCTGCCCAGCGAATGATATGACCGTTGTCATTACCACTTGGTTTGCCATTGACTTGATAGCTACGCGGGTTAGCAGCTGATAAAGGTTGGTCCTCACGCACACCGCGATATTTATTGTTGGTCAATGTCACATAGACATCGCCCGTCATAGGACTGACCGATACCCATTCTGGTCGATCCATCTTGGTGGCGCCAGCGGCATCGCCAGCAGCGCGAGCATAGACCAGCACTTCATCTTGGCTATTAAATGGTAACGCACTATTGAAGGCATCTAGTCCATTTTGACCTTGAACAAGTGCTTTCCACTCACCGCTGCCATCTTCATTAAATATGGCAACATATAGCGTACCATCATTCAGGTATTTGTCACCAGCTTTGAGCCCGCCACCGATATCCGCATTTGACCACATCGCTTTGGAGACGAACTTATAAATATACTCGCCTCGAGCGTCATCACCCATATAAAATACCACAGGTTTGCCTTGCTTAACGGGTGCATAGGCACAGTTTTCATGGGCAAATCGACCCATGGCGGTACGTTTTTGCGGTGTAGAGTTTTGGTCAAACGGATCAATCTCAGTGATATAGCCAAAGGTATTGAAACCATTACGATAATCATCAGCAGCACTAGCACCAACAGCGGTCATATCCCAACGTGAAAACTCGTCTGTGATGATGGCGTCTTTGGCGTCAGGCGTGTGCCATAGATATCGAGAGCCTGGAGAGTTTTCTGGTGCACCGTAACGCTCGCGACCATAGTTATCACTGGCGCTTAACTGACTGGCATCTTGTCCGCGCGCAAACACACCCAAGAAGTTCTCTTCTGTGGTCAGGTAAGTGCCCCAAGGTGACAAGCCTGCACCGCAGTTATTATTAATGCCGCGCGTCTGAAAACCTGTTGGGTCAAACTTGGTTTTGACCAAATCAGAACCTGCCACAGGGCCTGCCAACTGTGCGGTCGTACTACTGGTGATGCGTCGATTGTATTTGGAGTTTGGCACCATCTCATAGCCCATGCCATTTGCGCGGCGCTTCATCTCAACCACGGCCACACCATGGCAGTTGACTTCACGGCGCACATCGCTGGCAAGGCGGCGGCGTTGGAATAAAGGCGCAGCATCTTTATCTTCGATGACATAATAGCCAAACGGGCTTAGCTCCTCACTATTGACGTATTCGTGATTCATAACCAGTAGGCCATTCTCTGAGGCTTTGGCATCGTAGGCATTACCGTTTTTGCCAAAAAACCACATGCCATCATGGTTATCGCCCATGCGCCATTCAAATGATTCTGCCGACTGCTCACGATTGTCTTTCCAGTCGTCAAGGCCAGGCATCAGCGGTGTGCCAAGCGGCAGTATCATCTCTGCCTTGTAACCTTCTGCCACCGTCATCGTCTCAGCAGTTGAGTGCGCTACGGCCTTAAACTTTAAGGTTTCAGGACGCTTCAAATCACCCTGCGCCGGAATAGCAGCATCATTGCCATCTTCGATAATAGGACTGCTGATATTGTCATCGTCATCACTACAACCAACCAAAGGTAGCGCGCCAAAAAATGCTGCTGCCGTCAACCCTGTACCACCTTTTAGAATACTACGGCGATTCAGACGGCGATTAATAACTGTCTGAAAATCAGTATTATTAGTAGGGTTTGAATCTTCAACGATTTCGTGAGCAAGCTTTAGTTCTTTATTCAATAATGTCATTATCAGTCACCTTGCTATTGGGCTAGATTGGCGGAGAGTGGGTCGCGGCGTCACATTACAACCACAAAAATACGAATTCCGCTTAAGTCTACTGACTCTTTATGACAGCACGCTGAACGATAGATGACAAACTCATGACAAATAACTGTACAAACAATTATTGAGAGATATAAGTATTAAAAAATTTTGAAAAAATATATAAAGTCTAAAAAATAAAAGCCCCAAGCAATGGCTCAAGGCTTTTTGATATTTATGACGACTAGTACTGGTTCATTTAGCAAGCTTACTTCACTTGTGTTACCCATTCATGAGCACCCAATGTTAGTTTGAGCTTATCGCCTGCTTGTAGTACACCCACGCCGCTTGGTGTGCCAGTCATAATCACATCACCTGCCTGTAAGCTAAAAGCATGGCTGATGTTGACCAGCAGCTCATAGACAGGGAACAGCATCAAAGCACTATCACCGTCTTGCGCCAGCTTATCATTGATGGTGAGCTGATAATGTACATTCTGAAGATTGCCAAAGGCTTGTGGGTCGATCCAGTCAGCAAGCACACAGGCCCCATCAAAACACTTGGCACGCTCCCATGGATGACCTTTTTCTTTAAGGGTGCTCTGCAAATCACGCAAGGTCAAATCCAGCCCCAAGGTCACCCCGCCAATCGCCTGCTGTGCCTCTTCAATCGTTGCCATCGACAGGTCAGCTGACAGCTGAATACATAGCTCAGCCTCGTAATGCGTCCCGCCAAATATCTCTGGATTGGGACGGATCACATCATGGCGAGTAGATACCACAGAAGAGGCGGGCTTCATAAACAATATGGGTGATGATGGCACCTCATTGCCGAGCTCCTCTGCATGCGCCGCATAGTTACGCCCCACGCAGACGACTTTGCCAATAGAGCTACGCAGACGCTCATTGTGGTTATCAATGCTCTGTTCTTCATTGACACCAGCGGTGATGGCATTTGCTAATGACATATGTGGCGATTGACTCATACGAGACTCTCCCTATAAATGATAAATATTTTTCAGCAATCCCTACTATATTGTCTACCGTCACCTTTATTGTCATCTTGGCGACCATTCATGACCAGTGACTCTCTATGGAATCGTGTTGGTCACCACATCTGGTGGCACATAGCTGGCGTGTCGGTTCATACGTTTTTCAAACAGTCTAAAGCTAAACAAGATAACCCATGACAGCACAAGATAAACGATACCCGCGGCAAAGAACAGCTCCATCAGCGTATAGGTACGCGCACTGATCGTACGAGCCACCCCCGTAATATCCATCAACGCGATGGTCGATGCGAGCGCACTGCCCTTTAGCATAAAGATAACTTCATTACTGTAGGCTGGGATCACAATACCAAACGCACGCGGCAACGTTACACGTGTCAGCTTCTGCCATTTTGACATGCCAAGCGCATCGGCCGCCTCAAGCTCACCGACAGGTATCGTCTGAATCGCACCGCGTATAATCTCTGCCAGATATGCACTGGTATTTAGGGTAAAGGCGATGATCGCACACCAGTATGCTTGACTGAGCACCGGCTCCCATAAAAACGACTCACGCACCGCCCCGAACTGACCAAGACCATAGTAAATCAGGAATATCTGCACCAGCAGCGGCGTACCGCGGAAAAAGAAAATATAAAGAAATGGCAATATCTGTACTAACCAGCTCTTCGACAAGCGCAGCAGCGCTAGAATCAAACCAAAAAACAATCCGACAATACCTGAGATCACGACCAGCTGTATAGTCAGTACCGCACCGCCCAGTAAATCAGGTATATGATCAAAAATGACCTGCCAATTCCAATCCATAGTATCTCTCCTCTATCCTATGGTCGATTGACTGTGAGTGGATTGACGGCTTATCTTTTTGGCATAGCGTGCCGCTGGATTGGCGCGCCACTCAAGCCACATCATAAAGCCAGTAATCAACATGGTCAGACCCAAATAAATAATCGCGGCTGCCATATAAAAGGTAAACGGCTGCTGTGTTGACTGCGCAGCACGCGACGACTGATACATGATGTCTTTGAGACCCACCACAGACACCAGCGCCGTGTCTTTGAGCAGTACCAAAAATAAATTGCCCAAACCTGGTAATGCAATCTGCCATACTTGCGGCAACGTAATGCGATAAAAGGTCTGAAAAGGACGCATACCAATCGCTTGCGACGCTTCTCGTTGCCCTATCGGAATCTCTTGAATCGACATGCGAAAAATCTCAGTCGCATACGCCCCAAACGCGATCGACAGCGCCATAACACCGCCCCAAAAAGCGCTAATCTCGACATAGTCGTTGTAGCCGAACTTTTTGAGGATGCTCATCAATAAGATTGAGCCGCCATAATAAATAAAGAGCACCAATAGCAACTCAGGAATACCACGCATCGTCGCAGTATAGACAGTCGCAAGCTTACGCAACAACCAGATATTGGACATCTTTGCGGTTGCGCCGAGCAAGCCTAAGGCCAGACCAATGATTAAACTGGTCACGGCAAGCTGTATGGTGACGGTAGCGCCGCTTAATAAAAGCGCGCCAAATCCTTGTAAGTCAAACACGATTATCCACTCAGTCTCTTTATATTAGCAATTTGCAAAATATGAGTTAAAAGAATCAGCATCAATAGCTGAACGCAGTCCATCACCGTATTTTATACCACCTTAATACAGATGGTCGTCGTCAAAAAAAATGACGTCAGAGCAATACGGTTGGCGCTGCGATAATTGACACAGTAGAAATGAGCGCTGATTTTATCATATTCGCTCGCCGTGATGTTAATCCTGACGCGTAAAAGCTGTGTCTAAACCGTACTTAAACAGACACTTGGGCAAATACGCGTGAAACGAACTGACTAAATTTGAGTAAAGCGAATGGTGAATAACGATGACTATGCCATGACCATACGATACGTTTATGGAATAATAAAAAAGGACATCACCATCATGGCAATATCCTTTTATTAATCAAAACAATATTTTTGACTGCTATCTTTAACTACTGTTAGCTATTAACTAACGTTTTCTGTCGCTGGTTGCTTGCTAATATCTGCATCTGTATCTTCGCCTGTATTTGCGTCCTCATTAACTGTACTCGTTGCAGATACTGGCACCGCAAAGTACTTTTGATTGATTTTATCGTAAGTACCGTTGGCTTTAATATTGGCTAAAGATTGATTGATCTTTGCTTGTAGCGGATCGCCTGGGCGTACTGCTATTGCAAAGTTATCATTGATATCAATCTCGTCGCCTTTTAGTGCATATTTACTACCAGCAGGAGAGCTCAGCCACTCTATCGCAGGCAACTTATCAG
Source organism: Psychrobacter sp. AntiMn-1 (assembly GCF_001854065.1). Lineage (NCBI taxonomy): Bacteria > Pseudomonadati > Pseudomonadota > Gammaproteobacteria > Moraxellales > Moraxellaceae > Psychrobacter > Psychrobacter sp. AntiMn-1. The sequence continues at coordinate 1,602,581 of NZ_CP012969.1, forward strand.
AGATCATCGCATCGACGCGGTTTGATCCTAGATCCAAAAACGCATTGCTCAGCGTATCATAAAGCTTCATGTCAGCGTTTGGATACTTGTCTTCGAACCACTGTGATGAGATGGTCGAGCGCTGCGCGGCAATCGAGTGAGCGTCGATGTCGCTTTGGTTACTAGGGTCAAAACTGCTGTCTTTTTTGGCCAAAAAAACCAAGGTATTGCTAAAGTATGGATCAGTGAAGCTAACCTGCTCTGCACGCTCTGGCGTAACGGACATCGCCGCGACAATCGCATCATACTTACCGGCTTTTAGACCAGGAATAATACCGTCCCAATCTTGCGCCATAATCTCACAAGTCACCTGCATATCGGCACAGATGGCATTGGCTATCTCAACGTCAAAACCACCCAGTGTCCCATCCGCATTGGTATAGTTAAAAGGTGCATACGCCCCTTCCGTACCAATACGAAGTACGTCATCCTTAGTTGCCTTTGTTTCGGTCGTATCAGAACTGGTATCGGCCGCATTCTCTTGGCTATTGCTACAGCCAGAGATGGTAAAAATAGTCGCCAGTGCGAGCAATGGCACAGATAGACGACTGCTCGTCATAGCGCTAATAATAGATTTGCCAGTCGTAGCACGGACTGGAACACAGTGATTGCTCATGATCATCCTTGGGTTTTCTTGGGTAAACAACACTTTTCAAAATAACGGTCTATGCAGAAGACGTCGTCTTAGTTCGTTGCCGCTTCAGCTGGTGCGTCTTCTTCAACGACTATGACTTCATCAACGCCATCAGTCACGACTGCTTTTTGTGCCGCAGCGGTCGAGCTGGTACCAAAGTAACTGCCTGTGATTTGATCATAAGTGCCGTTGTCTTTTAGCTCAGCCAATGCCGCATTAAATTTAGCAACCAATGGATCGCCTTTACGGAATGCAATACCCATTGCATCGTCGTCGCTGCTGATTTCTTGACCTTTAATCTCGTAGCCGCTACCCGCTTCTGTTTTTAGCCAATCAGTGCCAGTGACTTTATCAGACATCATACCGCGCACACGACCTGAGGTTAGATCTAAATAGGCATTGTCTTGAGTATCATATAGCTTGATATCAGCATCCGCGTGCTCGTCCTGTAGATACTGTGAGGCCACGGTAGAGCGCTGTGAAGCGATTGGTTGACCTTTGAGCGAATCGATGCTGATATCGTCGCCTTTTTTACCAATCAAGATGATACCACTATGGAAGTAAGGGTCACTGAAGTCGACCACTTCTTTACGTTCAGGGGTGATTGACATACCAGCGATGGCGGCATCAAATTTCTGTGCGTTAAGCCCTGGAATCAAACCATCCCAATCTTGAGAAATGACTTCACATTCTGCTTTCATTTGTGCACATAATGCGTCAACCAACTCAATCTCGTAGCCGATCAGTTTGCCATCAGCATCTGTGTAGCTAAAAGGCTTGTAGCTTGATTCTGTCGCGATTTTGATGTTCATAGGTGCTTCAGACGCGGTATCAGCTTCAGCGCTTTCTGCTGGTGCTGAGCTGTTGTTACAACCTGCTAGCATTAGCATCGCGGCGCTGAATGGCGCAATCCACAAGGCTTTTTTGCTCATTGATGATGTTATTGAAAGTGTCATACCTATTATTCCTTAATATAGTTACCAGCCATATCGTCACTTATTACGTGCTGCTTGATGCCTTATTGAGCGACACTTACTCAGTACTTGTCAGTGGCGCGCGTATTCGCAGCAATCTTTAGTGAGTCATTATTGACCAAAGTTTTGCTGCTCAAGACGGGCAAGCTCACCATTACTACGGATCTCGCTCAATGCTTTATCAAATTCCGCTTTGAGTCCATCACCTTTACGCACGGCAATAGCAATATTGTCATCATTATCAATCTCATCACCAACGATACCGAAGCCTTCTTTATTGTCAGCGAGCCATGATTTGGCAGAGACTTTTTCGGCCAATACTGCATCGCTACGACCAGACTTTAGATCCAAGTAGGCATTGTCGTAGTTGTCATATAGCTGAACGGTATTGCCATCTTTGCCTTCGTAGTTATCTTGTAGATAAGCGCCTGGCGTGGTAGAACGCTGTCCACCAAGCGTGACATTTTGGATCGCCATTGGATCAAAGCTGCCATCAGTGTTGGTGAGCCATACCATCGTATTGGCAAAATACGGTTCGCTGAAATCGACTTTTTCTTGGCGCTCAGCAGTGATTGACATACCTGCGATAACGGCATCATATTTTTGTGCCAATAGACCCGGGATAATACCGTCCCAATCCTGCGCTACGATTTCACAGTTGGCTTGCATCTGCTCACACAAGGCATTGGCAACATCGACATCAAAACCGCTCAAGCTACCATCAGCATTGGTATAGTTAAACGGAGGATAAGCGCCTTCGGTTGCAATGCGGATGGTTTTGCCAGTCGTTTCTGCGGCAGGTGCATCGGCATTGGCTTCGGTAGTTTCATCGGCAGGTTGGCTACAAGCGCTTAGCATGAGCGCAGCAGAGACGGTCATCGATGACCAAAATAGACGAGCGTTCGACATCATATGTTCCTTAAATTCTGATGGGTATGGATATGGGGTTCTGATACTTTGTTCTCTGACGTCCCTGACAGACAAGCAATATAGATAGCAGAATAATGGACAGCCGTTAAAATTGACCGACTATAAACCTTTTGATAATACCTGAGTAAAAAATCAAAAACAAACGTTTTGCATACTCACCGTGACTATTGGGCAATAAAGGATAAACAATAGTTACGGTATAGTGATTTTTATATTTAATAGGATTCGATGGCGGTAAAGTCGGTAGGGCGCTACCACCATCTGATTTATAGCTTGGACAGGATTAGTGCGGACGATGCGAGGCCATAAAATCTTTGACGCGCTCGGAGGTAGGATTGTCAAAGACTTGCTCAGGTGTGCCGATCTCCTCAACCACCCCTTGGTGCAGGAAGACCACTTTGCTTGATACTTCACGGGCAAAGCGCATTTCATGAGTGACGATCAGCATAGTGCGACCCTCTTCTGCCAGCTCTCGCATCACAGCCAGTACTTCATTGACCAACTCAGGGTCTAGCGCCGAGGTTGGCTCATCAAATAATAGCACTTGCGGCTGCATGGCAAGCGCGCGCGCAATGGCAACCCGCTGACGCTGACCACCAGATAAGTTCGCTGGATAAGCGTCTTTTTTATCGAGCAAACCGACTTTGTCGAGCAGTTTTTCGGCATCACTGATCGCTTGGGCTTTTTTGATCTTGAGAACCTGCGTTGGCCCCTCAATAATGTTTTGTAGGATCGTCTTATGTGGCCACAAATTAAAGTTTTGGAAGACGAACCCAACGCGAGCACGCAAGCTCTCTAACTGCTTCACATCCGCCGCTTGCAGCTCACCTGATCTGGCAGGTTTTAGCATCAGCTCTTCGTTACCGATCAGGATACGACCTTGATTGGGATTTTCGAGCAAGTTAATACAGCGCAGCAATGTCGATTTACCTGAGCCAGATGAGCCCAAAATAGAGATGACATCACCATCATAGGCCGTCAGAGACACTCCCTTGAGCACCTCTAATGAGCCATAACTTTTATGGATGTCTTGTAAGTCTAGGGCGATAGGCCGAGTTGGTTTTTTTGCAGTATCAAGCATGGTTCAGCAGACTTCCAATAAATATGAGTGAAAACACGAATAAAAATAAATAAGAGCCGTATATATAGTATAAGTATCTATAGCATTATTATGCTAATGCTACGCCTGAGCAGGCCAAGAGAAAAATGCCATATTGTCTCTTATTACACAGTAAAAAGGCAAATCTTGTGTTTAACCAGTCAGTTAATCAGTACTGGATAACTGACTGGCACAAAAAAGCCCAGACCATATTTATCGCTCTGGGCTTTATTTTATCACTTTCGCGTGCCAGGCGTTGTTTTATCTGATAATGCTATATTGACCAACACACTATCATAGCGTTTGGCGCGCCATAAAACTTAGTACGTCGATACATGCTCTGAATCTTCGGTGCCATCCAGTACTTCTGCATCATCTGCGGTTGCCACAGCCACATCATCCCCTGTACTGACAGCCATACCGTCATCGGCGCTAGCAACGGCGATGTCATCAGAGCTACTCGCAGTTGCGGTTGCATTCTCTTCAACGCTGGTTTGAGCGTCAACGCTTGTATCCGCTTGCGTCTCCATTGGTGTCTCGTCTTTGCTACAAGCACTGAGCGCAAGCACCCCTGCAACCAAGCCAACCGTCATCCAGTTTTTGTATGTCGTGTTTTTAATCGTCATCGTTATTCTCCATTACTTGTCATATGATTCAGCGTCATTTATTGATAGTGCCGTTTTCTTAGTGCCTACTATACTGATGATACATCGCAGCTACCTTAGTATTTACAGCGCAGTTCTGTTAAAGGCACGTAAACACAGCTCACAAAATATTTGAAGCAACCCTTTGTAAAGTCACTTTGATGCTTTGTAAAGCGGGTTCTGTTCACAAAATCATCTTTACTATCGCCGCAATCTCCTCTATGTTAAATAGCATAATGACCTATGGACCGCTAAATAGGCATTCAAAACTGATTTTTTGCTAAATTTTCGCCTTTTTAGGCGCTTTTATTTATATAAAACTGATATCACATAAGGAGAATAATTGATGAGTCAAGCAAATACGACGGATATTACCACCTACATGCAGTCTGTTGGCAAGCAAGCCAGAGCCGCTTCTCGTGCGCTCGCGGCAGCCAACACAGGCGACAAAAACTCAGCACTCATGGCCATTCATGATGAGCTAGTCAATGCCAAGCCAGATATTTTGGCAGCCAATAAAATCGATATGGACAACGGTCACAAAAACGAGCTTGATAGCGCTCTGCTCGATCGCTTGGAATTAAACGAAGCACGATTCAACGCTATGCTCCAAGGCCTAAAAGACGTGGCGAGCCTGCCTGATCCAATCGGCGAAGTGACGGATATGACTTATCAGCCATCAGGGATTCATTTGGGCAAAATGCGTGTGCCACTGGGCGTCGTTGGCATGATTTATGAATCGCGTCCTAACGTAACCTTAGAAGCTGCTTCACTGGCACTAAAATCAGGCAACGCCATCATCTTACGCGGTGGCTCTGAAGCGTTTGAATCCAATCAAGCGATTGCCAAATGCATCATAAAAGGTCTCAGTCAGACGGATCTCTCTGAGCACAGCGTTCAAGTATTGCAAACGACCGATCGAGCTGCCGTTGGTGAGCTGATCACCATGACTGAATATGTGGACGTCATCGTACCGCGTGGCGGCAAAGGTCTGATTGAGCGTATTAGCAACGACGCCCGCGTCCCTGTGATCAAGCATCTAGATGGTAACTGCCATACCTTTATCGATAGCGATGCGGATCCTGAGATTGCCATCAAAGTCAGTGTCAATGCCAAAACCCATCGTTATGGTACGTGCAACACGATGGAGACGCTGCTGATTGATGCCTCTATCGCCAAAGATTTATTACCAAAGATTGCCACTGCCATTATCGAGGCCGATGATGCCATGCAACTGCGTGTTGACGAAAGTGCTGAGAGTATCTTGGCCGATGTGATCACCTTAAACGGTCACTTGTCTGCTGCTACCTCTGAGGACTGGGATACAGAATATCTTGCCCCTATTCTTGCGGTAAAAGTCGTCGACGGTATCGATGAGGCGATTGAACATATCAATACACATGGCAGCCATCATACCGATGTCATCATCACGGACAACTATACCAAGTCGCAACGCTTCATTCGTGAAGTGGACTCAGCAAGCGTGATGATTAACGCTTCTAGCCGTTTTGCTGATGGCTTTGAATATGGTCTTGGTGCTGAGATTGGTATTTCAACGGACAAAATCCATGCGCGTGGCCCAGTGGGTCTTGAAGGACTGACCTCGCAAAAATGGATCGTCTATGGTCATGGTGAAGTACGTGCATAACTAAATCTGTATTCATGATTGAATCGAGCGTTTGAGAACGTCGGCCATTGTGCTGGCGTTTTTTTATGATAATCATAGCTATCTATATTACGGACATCTAAACAATAAGGAGCGGTGCCACCATGCAAAGCGGCAAGATTAAACATTGGAATCACGAAAAAGGCTATGGCTTTATCGATGTCGATGATCAAGATGAAGACGTGTTTTTTCATATTAGCAAAGTAAGTTTGGCGGAGCCGATAGCGGTTGGTCGACGTGTCTATTTCACGAGTAGTCGTAATGATAAAAACCAATTGCGTGCCACCAAAGTGACGTCAGCCGTACTCAGCATTGAACCAGATACTGCACCAAATACACCAAGGCAGATGCCCAATAATAGCAAACGAGATAATCACAGCCGGCCCTCAAATCGCAACCATCAAAACACTCGTCAAAATAGCTCTCGCAACAAGAGAAGCCTAGGCAGTACCCTATTTAGCCTCATTGCCATTATCGCTGTCGCTGTCTACTTCTTTGGCGATTTAGGCTCGACGTTATCTCAGTATACGTCTGACAATACCAGTCAAGTCGCCACAACTGACACAGCGACCACTAGCATCACAGGCGATGCACAAGTCGATAAGACGATTGCGCTGATTCAACAAGGCGGGCCATACCCTTATCCCAATAAGGACGGCACGACGTTTTATAACCGTGAAGGCAGACTGCCAGCACAATCGCAAGGCTATTACCGTGAATACACCGTACCCACCCCTGGCGTCTCCCATCGCGGTGCAAGGCGTATCGTCACAGGTGGTCGCCCGCCCACTGTTTATTACTTAACCGTCGATCATTATGACAGTTTTCAAAAGCTTGAGGTACCCTAATATGAAACCAAAGGATATTAGTCAAAAAGCCATGAATCAGAAAGATACGAGCCAAGCCATCCACTATGTCAGTCAAGACCCCATTAACCAAAACGGTACAGCGCTATCTGCCGTCATTCCTACTCAGGCTGTTACCATACCTGCGTGTGACACACTGGACAAAACCACGCTATTGACGAGTCTGGCGCGTGCCTGCCACTTCCCCAGCTATTTTTCACACAATTGGGACAGTGCATGGGACTGTCTGACAGACAGCGATGTGCAGCACTTAGTGCTTGATTTGACGGTAATAAAAAAGATAAACACCGAAGACTTCACTATTTTTAAAAGCATTATCGAAGATGCTTATAGCGACTTTGGTAAGCCGCAACTGTGGATTATTGTGCCCTTTAAGAATGACACTTAACGGTAAAAAAATGACGAGGAGACTGCAGGGAGTAATAAAGACATCTTTGAGAGACCCGATAGCATGCGCTTTATCACGGCATCCTCTACTATCGAGACATTAGCGCTATTTGCAGGGGCATTGGCTTTTGCCGATGGGATGACGCTCGTGGCTGAGGGCACATGGTTTGAGCTACCGACGTTTGTCTGGGCACTGGCAGGAGGCGTTATCATTCGCAATGTGTTAACGATGGTCTTCAATTTTGAGATGTTTGATCGCTCGATTGATGTACTTGGTAATGCGTCTTTGATTCTGTTTTTGGCAATGGCGTTACTGTCATTGAAGCTTTGGCAGTTGACGGATTTGGCAGGGCCTGTATTGGTCATATTGATCGTACAGACCATCATCATGATTATCTACGTCTACCTCATTACCTTTAAAGTCATGGGCAAAGACTATGACGCGGCAGTACTCTCAGCAGGACATTGCGGTTTTGGTATGGGAGCTACCCCGACAGCGATTGCCAATATGCAAGCAGTCACGGATCGCTATCTCCCCTCGCCGAAAGCCTTCTTAATCGTGCCAATGGTAGGTGCGTTCTTTGTCGATATCGTCAATGCCACGATATTGCAAATATTCACCAAGTTGCCGTTTATGTAATACTGCTTATGTAATACTACGTCTGAGCGTATTTAAACCGTGATTAATCTTGAGGAGATTGCATGAGTCACATCACGTGATAGCATTATTATCAAATACGATGTGATCTCACCGCCATTCGTCGTATCAATAGACATTACTCAGAATTATTAAAACTTATTAAAAGTATCGAGGCATTTTATGTTGGTATTTGCCATTATTCTTGTGGTTTCAGGCGCACTCATTATTGGTGCATTATGGGGTCTATACGGCTATATGCCTGACTGGATACAAGGCAATCTGCTTGCGCTGGCAGGTGGTGCACTCGTGATCTCAGTGGTACTTGAGATGATTCAACCTGCGATTGGCGAGAGTGGTTTGTGGACGACTGTCGCCTTTACCGTGTTAGGCGCAGTGGTCTTTACGGGTATTGACTATCTGATTGATGAAAAAATGCAAAACAAAGGCGGGGCAGGTTTGCTTGCTGCTATTACGCTTGATGGTATCCCAGAAAACTTAGCGCTTGGCGTCGCGCTGATTGGTGGTAACGCTTTACAAGTCGCGGCACTAGCAGGGTCTATTTTATTATCAAACCTCCCAGAAGCCGCAGGCGGTGCCAAACAAATGCGCGATGGTGGTAGCAGTCACAAAAAAATACTCATGCTATGGATTGGTGCAGCTATTTTATTATCATTAGCAGCTATTATTGGCAAAATGCTTCTCAAAGATGTCGATGATGCAGTAATTAGTGCAATTGACTGTTTTGCCGCAGGGGCGGTGATTGCTTCATTAGCGACAGAAGTTTTTCCTTCTGCATTTAAAGATGGCAACCATTGGGCGGGTATCAGCACTGCTATTGGTTTGGTGCTGGCATTAGGACTCAATCAACTCGGTGGCTGAGATTATAAATATTCGTAGGGTTTAAATTTGCCCCTTATTGCATGAGCATGCTCTTATCGCACAATTATTTGAATGAATAAAACCGCCCAGCAATAATGTTGGGCGGTTTTTATTTATCTGACATTCGGTTCAAATATGTCTAGGTGCGGCGTCATGCAGCAACATGATCGACTCACTAAAGCGTAAACCCAATCACATTGAGCTTGTTCTCTTCTGCAAACTTAAATAACTCGTGAACGTGATTTAAATTCTCACGAAATGTATTCAAACCTTCTTGACTCTCTGCTTCGTGGTAGCCGATATCGTGTACCAATTTTTTTAAGTCTGTCGCGGCAAACGCTTTGACGATCTCAGGTACGACGGCCACATTGTATAATAAACCGTCATGCTGCTCATGCAGCGGGGTGCTATTGTTTGCCAAAAACAACAAATCGCACAAGGCATAATGCCCCTCTCCCAATAACTCAACCAGTTCTTCCGTATAATGTTCAAGAGACGCTTGTCTCACATCTAAGTATTGGTTGTCGCGATTTTCTCTTAGCTCATCCAGTGTCATATCACCAACAAGTATGCTGGTTAAATTTTCCTCGCGAACACTACAAAAGCAAAATGACATAGTTGTTGAAATAGACATCGTATCTTCCTTAACTGTGATTAAAAATAAAACCGCCTAGCAAACGCTAAGCGGTTTTTTGTTATACAACTCTCAAATAGAGTCAGTTAATACTTACTGGTTTTTTTCGTACACTGGTAGCTCTTTGCAGATGGCTTCTACTTTACCGCGTACTTCAGCTGCAACCGCTTCATCACCGCGGCTGTCTAGCACGTCACAGATCCAGCCTGCCAAATCACCCGCTTGCGCTTCGTTGAAGCCGCGAGTAGTAATGGCTGGGGTACCGATACGGATACCAGAGGTGACAAATGGTGATTTTGGATCATTTGGTACGGCGTTTTTGTTGACCGTGATATGTGCATCACCAAGCCATTTGTCGGCTTCTTTACCGGTCATTTCTTGCTTCACTAGGCTAATCAGCATGAGATGGTTTTCAGTACCACCAGAGATGATCTCATAGCCACGCTCTTGAATGACTTTTGCCATGGCTTGTGCGTTTTTCACAACTTGCTGCTGATAGGTTTTGAAGTTGTCTTCCAGCGCTTCTTTAAAGCAAACCGCTTTTGCCGCGATGACGTGCATGAGCGGGCCACCTTGGTTGCCTGGGAATACGGCAGAGTTTAGCTTTTTAGCAAGTTTCTCATCACGCGACAAGATCATACCTGAACGCGGGCCACGTAGGGTTTTGTGTGTGGTGGTAGTGGCCACATCAGCAAAAGGTATTGGGCTTGGATAGACGCCGCCCGCAACAAGACCAGCAACGTGTGCCATGTCTACCAATAGATACGCGCCTACCTCGTCAGCGATGTCACGGAAACGCTGCCAATCAACGACTTGTGAATACGCTGAGAAGCCTGCGATGATCATCTTTGGCTTGTGCTCACGCGCTAATGCTTCTACTTGATCATAGTCAATAAGGCCAGTGCCATCGACCAATCCATACTGTACGGCGTTGTAGTTCAGGCCTGAGAAGTTGATGTGCGCGCCATGCGTTAAGTGACCACCAGCGTCTAGACTCATGCCAAGTACCGTGTCATTGGCTTCTAGCAATGCTAAAAATACGGCAGCGTTTGCTTGGCTGCCTGAATGTGGCTGGACGTTGACGTATTCAGCACCGAACAGCTCTTTTGCACGGTCAATGGCCAATTGTTCAATGACATCGACATGCTCACAGCCACCATAATAACGCTTACCAGGATAGCCTTCAGCGTATTTATTGGTCAAATCAGTGCCTTGTGCTTCCATCACTGCTTGTGAGCAGTAGTTTTCAGAGGCAATCAACTCGATGTGATTTTCTTGACGAACGCTTTCTGCGGCCATCGCTTCAGCAAGGGTCGGATCAAACTCTTTGATAGAAATGTCTTTAAACATAATAATGTCCTAAGTAGTGACTGTCATTGAAAAAGTATCATTGAAAAGAAGCTGATAGCTTGCCCACAATCAAACGAACACTGCATCGACGTTGCTCAAAGTATGCTAGGTACTTGTGCACGCTGCTCTTTTGCCAGCTGTTTTATGGTACGACCATGATTGTAAATGGCGACTATCAGTAAAAATTAACATAAGAATAAACACAGGCAGTTGGCCTGCATTAACTTGACCGATCCGTCAATAAAATCGATATACAGCGGCATCGATAGCATTGCGAAAGCGTAAGTGTAACATGAAAAATTGTGCGATGAGCGCAAAAAAGCCTGCCTGAAGATGAGCAAATTAAATGGCGATATAACACAGATAAATAGCCAATTAAATAGGGCGTGTTGAACATTCGACCATGGCACTGACAGCGACTATTTTTTAGGCGATTCGATGTTAAAAATAATAAGTTTAGTCATTCTAAGTGCTTATTTTTAACGATGAAGCGGCAAAAAAGAGTCCTGTCCCCTGCTTTTTATCGTTGGGGCTGATGCTAAAATTGCCCCATACTGCGTTACAAATCTCGCTAAGGCATCTGCATTATCGTCGCTTTGTGCCTTGTCTGGAACCATTTTAGCGATCAGCAGTGCCTATTTGCGAATGTTCAACACGCCCTAAAGGTTTTACTCAATGCAAATTTTTGACCCTAGTTTTTTCTTTGTGTATATAAGAATAAAACGTTTTTAAGTATCACTGGACAAAAATGCCGGCAAAAAGGTTTCGCTGATAAGTAGTAAGCGACCATACCAGTCATAGCGCGTTTGCCGCTGCCAGCCCTCGCTCGTCTGTCGCACAAATCGCTGGTTTGGCACTGTGCGCCGACGTTTAAATAACACATAACCGATGGGCGTACCTTTTAGCTGCTGCAAGCGTCGCGCCTTACCTTTTAGGCTTGATAGCGGAAAGATGCTTTGCGCACCGACCCATGGCTGCTCGTCATTGCCGTATAGCAGTACTTCACGTATCCACGCCAGCAGTGGACGATTCAGCGCTGAGCCTTGCAGACCCAATTGTCGCTTTTGTTGCAGCGTCAATAGCCGATAGCCTTCAAAGGTGCGCTCCACTCGTAACGGCTGCCCTGCCTTCTCTTCTAGCATGGCTGTGAGCGAACCTTCGGCATTGAGCCACGATACGAGTTCAATAGGAGGCAGAGAGGTAGCAATACTAGCAATAGAGTTTGTGGGCATAGTTAACGGCTAATCATGAAATGTGTAAAGTAAAGGCCTGCAGGCTATTATTAATAGTGGATATTAGTGGTGTATATCAATGAAGCGTATCAAAGGCTGGCATATTGTCCGCGTTAAATGGTAGTGCCTCATGGGCTTGCTTGCGATATTGTGCCATATGCATCCGATCTCTGGCACAAAAATCGCCAATCGCAGGGACAAAACGCGGATCATAAATACGGTGAAGCGAGTGCGTGGTCGTTGGGATAAATCCACGAACCAGCTTATGCTCCCCTTGCGTACCCGGATCAAAGGACGCTAGCCCTTGCTCGATGGCAAACTCAATGCCTTGGTAATAGCACAGCTCAAAATGCAAGCTGTCATACTCACCAAGCGCACCCCAGTATCGACCGTACAAGGTTGCATTATTATCAACATCATTATTAACATCGCCATCAACACTGTCGTCGTTGTTGCTATTACTATCAGGTGTGTCATATAAGAATAGGCTACTGGCGATAATCTCACCACTGGCATCGAGTGCTTGCGCGAGCATAATATGTTCAGACATACTCGCTGCCAATGCCATAAAAAAGTCTATCGTCAGATAAGGCTGCTGTCCGCGTACCGCATAAGTCATCACGTAACAGTGATAAAAAGCCTTCCAATCTGCATCGCTGATAGCATCGCCGATTTTTCGCTGGCAGATGATACCTTGCTCAGCCACTTTACGACGCTCCGCACGGATGGTTTTGCGCTTTTTAGCTTTTAGCGTCATCAAAAACGCATCAAAGTCTGCAAAGGGCTGACTGTCATTGAGCAAATCTTTGTTTTGCCATAAGAACTGACAACCTTGGCGCTCGAATATCGGCATCGCAATCGGCGCGGACTCTACGCCACGCTCTTGTGCTGCTAGCGCACGCTCTATATCAATTTCGGTCGGCATAGACGTGGTCGCAATAGAGGCTAAATTAGGCGTCACAAATAGCCCATGCCAGCTTGAGGCGCCGACTTGCTGAGCGATATCATCGACACCTGCGATGGCTGTTTTGATTATCTCTTCATTGAGCCTTTCCCCTTTTGCCAGCCAAAGCCGCTGACCCGTAATCGGCGTATACGGCACACTAGTGACCAATCTTGGATAATAGTCGAGACCATAGCGCGCATACGCCTCTGCCCATGAATGATCGAACACGAACTCACCGCGATGATGGCTTTTTATAAAGACTGGCAGCACCGCGACTGGTTGCAGAGCGGCATCCTTAGTATCATCATTGACACGATGCACCAAAATAAATATCGGTAGCCACCCTGCCCGCTCGCCAATCGCGCCTGTCTCAGCAAGCGCCTGCCAAAAAGCAAATGACATAAAAGGCGTGTCTGGCGTTTGCCAATCGGTCTGGCTCTGCCAGCTAGTATCATTCATCAGCGCATACTCTAAACTCATACTCACCGTCACTCTTATAATCGCTATATATTTATAGATAACCAATCTGTTGATGACCTAGCCTAGCAAATTTTTGCGGTTTTGCTGTCACAATTTGCAAAGTTTTTTTGAGACGCAATAAAAAACCACCAATCGTGACATTGGTGGTTTTTAGGATTATCCTTATGTCCTCTCAAGAATAATATAAAGGTCAATAAAACACCGTCCATATTATTGAAAAGATGATATCGCAACAAATGACTGTTAGAATAAGGTTACTACCAGCTTAGTATAATTTGAAACCCTAAGATATGAGCGAAAACAGTATACTTAGTTCATGGTATGTGATTGACATCCTCTCGAATTTATAGTGGGTTTATTATAATATACCGTCAGCGACTTGCTGTCTGGCAGTTTTACGGGGCAGTCAACGTGCCATCTGAGAACGCCCTTGTAGTGAACATCAGTAAAAGAAAATGTTTTATCAAACTTGAATATCTCTAACTTAAATATTGCTAAGCAGCTACATACGACGTACTTGTTCGAACTATATTATTGAGCATTGCATAGTATCATTGACCCATATTCAACATTATATTCGAGCTTTATTATTAACGACAACTAAAGGAAGATTCAAATAAAATGTCAAAAATTATTTATACAAAAACTGACGAAGCCCCAGCGCTTGCGACACTATCTTTTTTACCTATTGTAGAAGCGTTCACTAAGACCGCAGGTGTCGAAGTTGAAACTAGTGACATCTCTGTTGCGGCACGTATATTGGCTGAATTCCCTGAATACTTGACCGAAGAGCAACGTGTTCCTGACAACCTAGCTGAGCTTGGTCGCCTGACTCAAGACCCCAACACCAACATCATCAAACTGCCAAATATCAGTGCCTCTGTACAGCAGCTCAAAGCAGCCATCAAAGAGCTGCAAGGTAAAGGCTATGCCATCCCTGACTTTCCAGATGATCCACAAACGGATGAAGAAAAAGAGCTACGTAAGCGCTATGGTAAGAGCTTAGGCAGTGCCGTAAACCCTGTACTACGTGAAGGTAACTCAGACCGCCGCGCACCAAAAGCCGTCAAAAACTATGCACGCAAGCATCCACATTCAATGGGTGAATGGAAACAATGGTCAAGCACACATGTATCGCACATGCATGGCGGCGACTTCTATGATGGCGAGCAATCTATGACCCTAGATAAGGCGCGCACGGTTCGCATGGAGCTATTGCTAGACGACGGCACCAAAAAAGTATTGAAACCTAAAATCGACCTACTAGACAAAGAAGTTATCGATTTGATGGTCATGAGCAAAAAAGCCTTGCTTGAATTCTATGAGCGTGAAATGGAAGATTGCCGCGAAGCGGGTATCTTGTTCTCACTACACGTCAAAGCCACCATGATGAAAGTCTCACACCCCATCGTGTTTGGTCATGCGGTCCGCATTTACTACAAAGATGCGTTTGAAAAACACGGCGAACTCTTTGATGAGCTTGGCATCAACGTCAACAACGGTATGGCAGATTTATACGATAAGATTGCTACTTTGCCAACCTCAACGCGTGAAGAAATTGAGCGCGACCTACATGCTTGTCAGGAGCATCGTCCACGTCTGGCCATGGTTGATTCGGCCAAAGGTATCACCAACTTCCATTCACCAAGTGATGTGATCGTGGATGCCTCAATGCCTGCGATGATTCGTTCAGGCGGTAAAATGTGGGGCGCTGATGGCAAAATGTATGACTGTAAAGCCGTCATGCCAGAGTCTACCTTTGCTCGTATTTATCAAGAAATGATTAACTTCTGCAAATGGCATGGCAACTTTGATCCAACGACCATGGGTACCGTACCAAATGTTGGCCTAATGGCACAAAAAGCAGAAGAATACGGCTCTCATGACAAGACCTTTGAATCTAGCGATGCTGGTATTGCGCGTATCGTCGACGTGGAAACCGATGAAGTCTTGCTCGAAAAACGCGTTGAAAAAGGCGATATCTGGCGCATGTGTCAGACCAAAGATGCCCCGATCCAAGATTGGGTCAAGCTTGCTGTACGCCGTGCCCGTGAATCAAATACGCCTGTTATCTTCTGGCTCGACCCATACCGTCCACATGAGAACGAGCTCATCAAAAAAGTTAAAATGTATCTAAAAGATCATGATACTGACGGTTTACACATCGAAATCATGTCTCAGGTTCGCGCCATGCGTTATACCCTAGAGCGTGTCGCTCGTGGCCTCGATACGATCTCTGCGACTGGTAACATCTTACGTGATTACTTAACTGACTTATTCCCAATCCTAGAGCTTGGTACCAGTGCTAAGATGCTATCGGTTGTGCCACTCATGAAAGGCGGCGGCTTGTTCGAGACAGGTGCTGGCGGTTCTGCACCAAAGCATGTCGAGCAGCTCACCGAAGAAAACCATCTACGTTGGGATTCACTTGGTGAGTTCTTGGCCTTGAATGTCTCTTTGGAGCATTTGGCAAGCAACGACAACAATGCTAAAGCTCAAGTCTTGGCGGACACGCTCGATACCGCGACCGAAAAACTGCTGCTGAATGACAAATCACCATCACGTAAAACTGGTGAGCTTGATAACCGTGGTAGTCACTTCTATCTAGCGCTATATTGGGCTGAAGAGCTGGCGGCGCAGGATCAAGATAGCGAGTTAAAAGCACAGTTCACGCCATTGGCGCAAAAGCTGGCAGAAAACGAAGACGCGATTGTCAAAGAACTTAACGACGTTCAAGGTAAGCCAGTCGATATCAAAGGCTACTACTATGCTGATGAGGAGCTTGCGAAAAAAGCCATGCGTCCAAGCGCTTTGTTTAACGAAGCCTTGGCATCGCTATAAGTAATAAGCAATTGATCTTGAAACATTAATCCTAATCGCTCTGGTTTTTATACACAGATCGATTAGGTAAGTTTAAGTATTAGCAAACAAAACACCTCAGCCGTCTTAGAACGTTGAGGTGTTTTTTTGTGCCTATCTCAAAATGATAATAAACAACTTGCCTATGTCTATCCATTTCAAACACATAAAAAAACCACCTACATCAGTAAGTGGCCTTGAATAAATATAATAGAGTTTAACGCTCTAGGCATTAATGCGATTACGCATCCATGTGCTTGATAATGGCTTTGCCAAACTCAGAAGTACTGAGCAAGATAGCATCTGGCATCAAACGCTCAAAGTCATAAGTAACCGTCTTATTGGCGATCGCGCCTTGGATACCACTGATGATGAGATCCGCCGCCTCACACCAACCCATATCACGCAGCATCATTTCCGCAGACAATATCAATGAGCCTGGGTTTACTTTATTCTGACCAGCATACTTAGGCGCAGTACCGTGCGTCGCTTCATAGACAGCGATTGCGCCGCCTTTGTTGGCACCTGGGGCAATACCGATACCGCCTACTTCCGCCGCTAGCGCGTCAGAGATATAGTCACCGTTCAGGTTGAGTGTTGCCACTACGGAGTAATCTGCCGGACGCATCAAAATCTGCTGCAAGAATGCATCAGCGATCACATCTTTGATGATGATGTCATTACCCGTTTTGGGATTTTTCATCGTCATCCATGGACCACCATCTAATGGCTTAGCATCAAAACGCTCTGCTGCCAGCTCATACCCCCAATCTTTAAACGCGCCTTCCGTAAATTTCATGATATTGCCTTTATGCACGAGGGTCACGTTTGGCAAGTCATTATCGATAGCATGCTGAATGGCTTTACGTACTAGGCGCTGCGAGCCTTCTTTTGAGACAGGCTTGATACCGATGCCGCAGTCTTCAGGGAAGCGAATGCTGGTCACACCCATCTCTTCTCTTAAGAAATTGATGACTTTTTTGGCATCATCACTGCCTGCCTTCCACTCGATACCTGTATAGATATCTTCTGTATTTTCACGAAAGATCACCATATTGGTCAGCTCAGGATGCTGTACTGGGCTTGGCACGCCTTTAAACCAGCGTACTGGTCGCTGACAGACATACAGATCAAGATTTTGACGTACAGCCACATTCAACGAACTAAAGCCACCACCCACCGGCGTGGTCAACGGTCCCTTGATACTGATGACGTAGTCTTTTAAAATCTCTAATGTCTCACTGGGTAAATATTCACCGTCATATATTTTGGCCGCTTTTTCGCCCAAGTAAGCTTCCATCCAGATAATTGATTTTTTACCGTGGTAGGCTTTATCGACCGCTGCATTGACCACCTTTATCATGACAGGTGTGATATCCACCCCAATACCGTCACCTTCAATGAACGGAATAATCGGATGATTGGGCACATTTAGCGACAAATCAGCATTCACGGTTACTTTTTCGCCGTCTCTTGGTACGATGACCTTATCATATGACATGGATAAAACTCCTTAGTGGTAAGTTATACATCGCAAGCGAACTGAACACGTTGTTATGCTGGCTTTTCTATTATAATGGTTGCGCTCTAGACGCTTATTAGCTAAACAAAGTCTGATGTATGAGATACTTGCGGCATTGGATTGAACGATACTAAAAAATAGCTTCAAATTAAACATATATGCATTGATGTAAATACAAACTAAAACTGTGCATAGAAACTGCTTATCATTAAATTCAGTGTTATTGGCTAATTAATAAGAAATATCACATATACAATTTATAAATTATTAATAAAATGCAGCATCTATAAATTTATAATCTTTAAAGGGTTATAATACATTATCTTGTTGATAGTAATAGAACAAAGAGCTGGACAATCATTTTATCTTGTAGGTGATAGGTTTATTACTATCAAAAATATAAATACCCCTATAAAAATATGGATTTAGAATAGCAGTAAATTTGCGTGGTTGCTGTCCTACTTTTGTAGCAAAATACATCGCACAGCGTATATCAAACACAATACCTCTGTTCTTATTTTTTAGTACTGACTTTGCTTGATTAAACATAAGCCAAGACTGCTAATCACTCATTTACCTTCAGGAAATATCACTTTATGCCGACTTCTAGTCTCATCTTGTTCAATAAGCCTTATGGGGTGCAAAGTCAGTTCAGAGACGATAGTAACAATGACCATGTCACCCTATCGCAGTACTTTACTGATAAGTCTTTGCGAGTTGCTGGTAGGCTTGATGCAACGTCCGAAGGGTTACTTATTCTGACCGATGATGGCCGAGTCAATAAAGCAATTACCCATCCGCCAAAAGCCAATGCTGGACGTAAGCAAGGTAAGACTTATTTGGTACAGGTTGAGGGCATTCCTACTGCTGAGCAACTCAATCAGCTCAAACGTGGCGTGACGCTCAAAGATGGCAAAACTCTGCCTGCTGAGGTTAAACACGTCAGTGAAGATGAGCTACCGATGGCGCTCTGGCAACGTCATCCGCCGATACGTGAGCGTAAAAGCGTACCGGACTCATGGTTGATGCTGACAATTTATGAAGGTAAAAACCGTCAAGTCAGACGAATGACCGCGCATGTTGGTCTGCCCTGCCTACGTTTGATACGTTGGTCGGTGGCAGGGTTTGAATTAGGTGACATAGCAGTTGGCGAGTTTGTGCGCATTCACTTAACTAGTCAGCACTATCAGCAATTGGGTATCAGCTATTAATTTGTCCCGTCTAAACGCTTAGCTATAGTCAATCAATATTAAAAGTGGTACAAGGCAGACGATTGCAAGTACTACAGTAGTAGGCTAAACGAGTCTAACGCTGTAACACTTTAATAGTGGTTCGACTATACCGACATATATTTTCATTTAAAGTAAATATATTACTTCTTGTTAAACATAGCGTCTCGAATGGGTAAGGTTTATCTGTTAAGATTCAGCACGTCATTATTTATGTAAAATAGACCTCATTTATTTATCATTTGGTCTTCTTATAGTAGGGATATATCATGATTGCTTCTCATCGTTTTGTTCTGTTGGCCACCAGCATTTCTACTGCACTGCTATTAGGTGCGTGTCAGCCAGCAGCAGATAGTCAATCAGCGCCTGTAGAAGAAGCCACCCCGCCAATGACTGACATGACTCATGCTGAGCATGAGAATATGAGCCACGATACATCGGTAGATAGCGAAAACGCCACAGATGACACTCAGATGACGGATATGCTCAAAGACTACACAAAGTCCATGACCAGTATGCATGATGAGATGATGATCGGTATGGGTTATAACGATCCTGATACCGCGTTTGCCAAAGGCATGCTTGGGCATCATCGCGGCGCGATAGATATGGCAAAAATTCAGCTAAAGTACGGTACAGATGATGCCATGCGCCAGCTTGCTCAAGATATCATCACGGCGCAGCAAGCTGAGATTGATATCCTAAACAAATGGCTTGCCAGCCATCCTGACGCAGCCAAACCTAAGCCCAATACCGCTGCTATGCAACAGGCCTACGCTAAGGGCATGGAAAGCATGCATGGTGAGATGACATTGGGTATTGCTGATCCTATGCCGGATATGGCATTTGCACGTGGCATGCTACCACACCATATTGGCGCCGTAGATATGGCAAAAATCGAGCTCGAATACGGTACTGATGAAGAAATGCGTCAATTGGCACAGCATATCATCGATACTCAGCAAGTAGATATTGAGCTCATGCAAAACTGGATTGTCGCGCTTAAAGCGACGAGCGATGTTGAAAACGATAATGCTGAGGTTGGCGAGCCTAACGGCGACACTACTGCAAACGAGAAGTCTGCCAGTGAGGACCCTGATACTAAAACCAAGGAAGAGTAGCTAGCCATTCAGCATACCAAAAAACCTTTCAGCTATTACTTGAACCCCCTAATAACCATATTTGCTTATTAGGGGGTTTTGCTTTGCTTACTTATATCTCTCGATGTCACTACTATCTCTCGATGTCACTATGCTGACTGACGCTTCATCACATCCAGCCATGGCTCCCAAGCGGATTCTGCTTGCTTAGGATCGCTATGATCTGCTAACGTTGGAGCACCTTTTACTAAGCGCAGACTGACCTTATGAGGAAATGCTTTTTCAGGCATATCACTGTCATCCCCGTCAGCTTGTGGCAGTGCCTCAGGTTGCACTTGCACACACATCAGCTCATCGCGGCGAAACAGATGACACTCAACAGTGCGCGCTGCATTACTCAGCGATGCTAGCTGCTTACTATCCGCCTTGATGCCATCAATCGCGATAATGATGTCATGGGCTGAGATACCTGCTTTGGCAGCCACACTACCGCGGTTCACCCGATTGATTTTGAGTCCAGCGGGTGTCTCATTGCAGCGCATACCCCATGGGACATGCTTATCCGCAGTCTCTTTGGTATTGACCTGCATTTTGATACCGTTTGCGAGCAGCAGCGCCTCAATTGGCAGTTCCTCTACGCCGTTGACGTAACGGCGTTCAAAATCCTCCCATTCCGCTATCGGCATAAACTGCCCAATCACGTCGCCCATATCCGCGCTATTGATGCCGATACGCTTGCTGTCATTTTGCTTTGCTTGGGTATAGAACGCTTTGACCACATCGAATAGACGATAGCGATTATTGGTATTTTTTAGCAATATCAAATCCAGACACAAGGCCACCAATGCGCCTTTATTGTAGTAACTGATACCAGCATTGCCCGTATTTTCATCGCTACGGTACAGCTTAATCCACGCATCAAAGCTTGACTCTGCGACACTTTGGTTATCGCGTCCAGGCGTTTGATAGTAGCGATTGATTTGTTCCGCTAGTAACCTGAGATAGTCTGACTTATCGATCACGCCAGATGCTTGCAGCATAAAATCATCGATATAAGACGTAAATCCTTCAAATACCCAAAGCATCGGCGTGAACGCTTCACGGCGTAGATCAACATCAACCATGACATCAGGGCGCACGGTTTTGACCCACCACGAGTGAAAGTACTCATGACTGCACAAGCCCAAAAACCGCTGATAATCCGTGCTCGGTATTTTTGGCTCATCAGCATTTGGTAAGTCACGGCGCGGGGTAATCAGACTAGTAGAATTGATATGCTCAAGTCCGCCGTAATCCTGACCACTGGCAAACGTCATAAAGGTGTAATCATGAAAGGGTGCATCCCCCAGCCAGTCTAGATAAGTCTGACAAATCTGAGTGACGTCTTGCTGTAGCCTGCCCATATTGGCACTATGCTTGCCTGAGAGATAAAAACTGTGATGAAGCGTCTGATGCTGACTGTCATGAATAATAAAATCAAATTTATTCTGTGCTGCAATCTCAAAAGGGTAATCAATCAGCTCATGATAATTATCTGCCCGTAATTGATAACAGTGCCGTTTATCTTCGCTCTGACCATCAACGCGCAGATGCGTAGATGCCAAACCACATGCCAAGATTACATGACTTTCTTCTTTATCTAACAAAAACGACTCCGGAACAATCAAGCTGACTTGTACAGGAATCTGCTCTTGCCCGTCGACCGCGAGTGCAAGTGAGGTAAAATTACCATACAGACGCTGCTGATCGACATAGGCAGTACGTACCGATAGGTCGTAGCAGTAGACTTCGTATTCGACGACTACCCTTTGTCCTGCTGTGATAGTGGGGAGTTGCCACGTATGTTTATCTACCTTTTGTGCACGATAAGTTTCAGAAAAATCGTCACCTTCTTTTATTTGGCTGTCTGTTACTCGATAATGTACAGCGGTGATATTGCGAGCAAACTCGCGCATCAGATAACTGCCTGGTATCCATGCTGGTAGCCAGAGCTGAGGGGTATTAGCTGTTGCCGTAAAGGACAGTGACACATCCACCAAATGCTCAGAAAAACGGGCAAAATCGAATTGGTAGCTGATATCAGCCGTATTATTGATATCATCATGGCTGATTGAAACGTCGCTCGTTAGCTGGTTATTAGTATTATCGGCAAATGCAGTCATAGTATCTCTCATCCTTATTTTATTGTTATGTTAGGAGTCCTTCCCAAAAAACGCAACTCCCAAACCCTGAGTGGCCAGTAGTTATCGATTAACTATAGAAAATAGCAGTTATTATGATAAATTGTGGCATTAATTGGCATTTTTTATGTTTTTTGCCTTGAAACTTATATACGCCATCTCAATTAAAGATGCTAACTGCTAAAGTTACTTTAATAAACTGATGATAATTGACTAATACTGTGGCTATTTGGCTTGCTGATTGGCTTTTTTAGGTTTATTGCAACCGTATTTAATTTTTTACATAGATATACTTAGGATATTTTATGACTACTATCGCAAAAGACACTGCCGTCAAATTCAATTACACATTAAAAGACGACGAAGGCAATATCCTTGACCAGTCTCCAGAAGGTCAGCCACTTGCTTATCTACACGGTCACAGCAACATCATCCCAGGCCTAGAATCACAATTAGAAGGCAAATCTGCTGGCGAAAAAGTCAACGCAGTGGTTGAGCCTGCTGATGGCTATGGCGAGTATCAAAAGCAAGCGGTACAGCGCGTACCACGCGAAAACTTCCAAGGCGTTGATGATATCCAGCCTGGTATGCAGTTCCAGTCAGAAGCTGGTGGCCAAGTGATGCTAGTGACAGTCACTGACGTAAACGACCAAGAAGTAACTGTTGATGCCAACCATCCGTTGGCTGGGAAGCGTTTGACGTTTGATGTTGAAATTCAAGAAGTACGTGCAGCAACTGAAGACGAACTAAACCACGGCCATATACATGGCGCAGGTGGCGTTGAGCACTAATCTCTCCTAGAGTATCGTGAGACGGTTAGAGAATAGGTTATATTTGAGCTTATCTTCTCATCAAAAAGGCCAGTAGCACTGTCTACTGGCCTTTTTTTATGTCTGTCATAAGTGCTGATTGATTAGATGTAGATAAAAGAGCGTTCTAACAATGAAGCATTCATTGCGCTTCTGTGAGCATCCTTAAGCTCAATAGCCATTCTCACAAATCTATCAAAGAAGCGTAAGCTAGCGCCAGAAATAATTCTTAGATCCAGACATAACAAAGCCGCATAACGACAAGCGTCATGCGGCTTTTATTACCAACCATCCATGTTAGCGTTATGTGATACCTAATCCCGGGGTATCTCATAACTGACAGGCATCCAGCCTTATCATCCCTAATCAGCAAACCACTTATCCCTGATGCGACCTTAAGATACCAATCCCTAGTATCAATGAATCGTGCCGTACAGTTATAATCGCAGATTGTCCTATCACTAGTAAGTGGTCTAAACGTCAATCCATGTAAGCATATGCTTACATGGTAATACTAGCTATCGTATAACCCCTAACCCCTTATAGTTTCTCTTCAGGACTGAGTAAGGTCTTGGGTTCAGCACTTAGCATTAGGTAGGCCGCTTCATTAATAAAGGCTTCATCTTCTGGCAGCTCTGGACGCTCAGCAGCTTTCATACGGCTACGCTCTTCAAACTTTGCATCCATCGCGGCCTGATACGTATTCCAATTAGAATAGGGGCGTTCACCAGTAGCGATCAGACGTCTGTTTTCGGCTTCTAGCGAACGCTTTTCAATCAGCTGCATTTTGGCTCGGCGGCTGTTAATATCTAAACGAACTGGTTTTTTCTCATCATCCATATTACGAATATCATTCAGCGTTGATAGATACACAAACTGCGGATTTTTCTCTTGGCGAATTTTAGACTGCTGATTGAGCGTCGCTAAAGTGTCATTGGTAAACTTCCCTTCAGGCTTATAAGGCGCCGTTCTGATGGTATCCCAAGGCAAGGCTTTTTTCTGGGCGCGTTCGCCAAAGGTCGCATCATCATAGATATTGACCAATTCAACATCAGGTACCACGCCTTTATTCTGCGTACTACCACCTGTGATACGGTAGAACTTACGCTGAGTTAAAGTTGCAGAGCCTAACGCCAAGCTATCCAGTTGAATCTGCGCAGAGCCTTTACCTGTCGTTGTGCTACCAACCACCAATCCACGACCATAATCCTGAATAGCAGCGGCAAAAATTTCACTGGCTGAGGCCGATGCTAGGTTGGTTAGGACGACCATTTTGCCGTCATAGAGCTGCTCGCCGCCATCATTATCGCGGTACACTTGGACATTGCCGCGGTTATCACGAATCTGTACCAATGGACCGCTTTTAATAAAGAATCCTAGCATTTTGGCAACTTCATCTAACGAGCCACCAGGGTTGTTGCGCAAATCCACCACGAGCCCATCGATATTTTCTTCGTTCAATTTTTTTAACGCTTTTTCAGTATCGATACTGACACTACGGTAGTCCTCGCCATTACGGCGGGCACGATAGTTCAGATAAAAGCTCGGTATCTCAAGAACGCCAATGCGTTTTGGTGTTTTGTCGATATTAGGACGCTGCACCTCGACCACTCGCTGAGTCACGCCTGACTCTTCTTGCTGGATAATATCACGCACAACGGTGACTGTACGGGCACTGGCATCTGGCGTATTAGGCTGACGCAGCTTGAGCGTGACAGACGTACCGCGCTTACCGCGAATCAAGCTGACGATCTCACGCGTTGACCAGCCAACCACGTCCGTCATGGTTTCGCCATCTTTTGCGATACCCACGATCAAGTCATTGGGCTTGATTTGGCCAGATTTGGCCGCTGGACCACCATCGACTAAGGTCACGATACGGGTGTAATCTGGATTTTTACGATCAGGACGGATAGAAACACCGATACCCTCTAGCTGCAAACTCGACTGAATCTGCAGCTCAGTTGCCTGAATCGGCGCATAGTAGTTACTGTGCGGATCATAGGTCAGCATGGCGGTGTTTAGAATCGTCTCCATGATTTCATCATCTTTGAGACGCTTAAACTGCTCTTGCTGACGCGACAAACGATTTTGCAAAATCTCATTTGGCGTACGTTCATCGTTGCGTACCAAGTCCTGTCCACGAGTGATATCTGGATTGCTCAAAAACACTTTTTCTTTGGCTTTTTCGTCTTCTTGTCCCAGCGTAATACTCATCAGCTGAAACTTTAGCTGACGTTCCCAATAGTCACGCTGCTCTTTTTTGGTTTTGAAATGTCCGAGATTTTCACGATCAAGAATGATAGTGTCATCACCGGTCAAATCAATATCTTTCTTGAGCATCTTGGTTGCCATGGCAAAGTATTCGTTTGAGCGTTTGCGATAACGATCAAAGACTTCTACCCCTGCAGATAGGTCGCCTTGCTTGAGGCGCGTGCCAAAATCATCGGCGTGCTTTTTCTTCAGCTCATCGACATCAGATTGCAAAAATAAGGTATGGTTTGGATCGAGACTATCAATATACATTGATAAGATTTCGCGACCTTTTTTACTATCTAATGGCTGATTAAGGTAATGACTGCGATCCAGCAAAGCGGCAACTTGGCGAGTAGTGACCTTTTGCTCAGGTGTCTGAACAAAACTTCCCGTATTGGTTTCTGCTACGGCAGTACCGTAGCTTTGTGTCAGGATAATACCGGCGATGCCCACTGACGCTGCACTGAGTAACCACTGTGCTGGTTGTTTTTTCATCATATGTACCTAGTTATTTGAAGTTAGTGATATTATTTGTGTTATAAAAATTAAAAACTGCTGAATGTATTATTGCCCATGACTGTCGTCTGTTTTTGCTCAATGTCTGTCTTACTTTGCCTTAGCTTACTTATTACTATGAGCTTACAACGCTATAGCTTTATTATTCCGTCGCCTTTATATATAGATTCTGACGCTTATTATCGAATCCTGATATATAGTCAAAAATCAATATTATCATGTGCATAAATACTGAACTGTCTCAAACTGTATAAGCAATCTTACACGCAACGCCTGCACATACCAAACTTTCTCTCACTTTTATCACACATAGCGACTTAAGGCTATTAGCATTAATTCGCCGACTACCCACAAATTGATTTGATGCCAATAATCTGCCACATTAGGCTCAATTGATAATAACTGTCATAATAAAGTGCATGAGTAATGACTGCTAAGCGATTGGACATCGATGATCGGTCAACCCCATAATATAACAATACACAAAAAAATAAGGATGACGCAATGTACGGCGTTTTAATGATTGATATCGATAATACCGCACTGACCGCAGAAGACGTCAGCTTGATCAAACAAGCACAGATTGGCGGGGTCATATTGTTTGGACGCAACGTCGCTGATGCGGCCCAAGTACGCGCATTATGTGACGATATCCGGTACCACAACCCAGATATATTAATCGGTGTCGATCAAGAAGGCGGACGAGTCGCACGGCTGCGTGAAGGGTTCACACCGCTACCTGCTATGGGTAGGCTTGGTGAGTTATTCAATCACGATCCAAGCCGTGCGCTCAGCTGCGCATACGACTGTGGCTATCTGATGGCAGCCGAAGTGATGGCAGTAGGTATTGATTTGAGCTTTGCGCCCGTGCTGGATAGAGATGGTATCAGCCAAGTTATCGGTGACCGTAGCTTTCATCAGGAGCCACAAGCAATCGTTGCCCTAGCCACGCAGTTTATGCGCGGCATGAAAGCGGCTGGCATGGCCACCACTGGCAAGCATTTCCCTGGTCATGGCGCTATCGCTCCTGACTCTCATGTATCAGAGGCCATCGATACACGTAGCTTGGACGAGATCATCAATAGTGACATGCAACCTTTTGCGCAAACGTTGTCACTGCTTGATGCTTTGATGCCAGCCCATGTGATTTTTTCGCAAGTAGATAACAAACCCGCAGGATTTTCTAAAATTTGGCTAAAAGATATCATTCGTGATCAGCTCGCGTTCGATGGTGTGCTTTTCTCTGATGATTTATCAATGGCAGGGGCAAAGGCCGCTGGCGATGTCAGCGCGCGCGTAAAAGCTGCCATTGAAGCTGGTTGCGATATTGCACTGGTGTGTAACGATCGTGTTGCCGCGCATGAAGCGGCGGCGGCGGCGCAAGAACTACCCTATCCTAACCAGAGGCGTATCAAAACCATGTGCGGCAATATACCAAAGTGGCAAGGTGATCTTGAGTCTACTTGCCAGCAGTTTGATTATTGGCAACAAGCAAAGAACAATGTTACTCAGAGCTTTTTTAACGTTGAGTCTGATACACAAGCTGATAAACCTGCCAATGAATCAAAAGACCCTACTGATTATAAGTAGCCTTGTATTCATACGAAACCGTTGAAAAATTTGGCTGAACCGTCCCCGTAAGTTGGACACAACTTACGGGGGTCGGTTCACGTTAAGGTGCGGTTTTTTAGACTTAACTACTACCAAATTAGATGATTTTTGCTTAATTCGTTGGATCTACCGCAGTACCTTGCGTCGCATCATCACCATCAGATAGCAGATCATCATTATTACTGTCTAGCGGATTCAAATCTGGGTCAAGCGAGTCGCTGTTGATGATCATGCCATCATTTAAATCGACCATCTCATCATTAACCACAAACTCAATTCGGCGATTGCGGAAACGACCTTGCTCGGTTGAGTTATCCGCGATAGGGTCTGTTTCACCCATACCTTTGGTGCTGAGCTTGCTCGCGTCAACACCTTGACCTACTAGGTACTCTTTTACCGACTCAGCACGCTCTTGAGACAATTCCATGTTGTAAGAATCAGACGCTTGACTATCAGTATGACCGATGATCATTAGGTTCAAGTCAGGCACATCATCGATAATTTTTGCCGCGCGATCTAAAATGGCTTTATTGACCTCAGGGATGACAGCTTCATCTACTTGGAAATTGATCACCTGAATACTCAAAGCACGTGCAACATCACGTGGGTCTGGATTTTCTCCAAGATTGGTCATTGCAGCATCTGCAGCAGCCACACTCTCGTCAATCTCACCTTGCAGATCGAGCGGCCCTTCAGCTTCTACCATCATCGCTGGTGCAGCGGCTTGTAGATCAGACACCAATTGGGCTAATACCGCATCATCAGGTGCATTGACCGTGATGGTATCTCCTTTAATCACCATGCTAGCATTCGGTACATTTTTAACGATCGGCAATATCGTAGTAAGCTGTGCAGCAGCTGCCATATCTATGGCAAAATTATCATCGACATCAGCGCGGCACTTATTGGCTTCATCGCCGAATGCACCAGTTAGTGCATTCATTACATTGGTCTGTAGCGTCTCGTTGCCTACGCTCATGCGGCAAGCGTATAGCTCACCATTTTCGCCAGTGGCGATACGGAGTGAGGCAGGCTCGATGTCAGTTGCTACTACTGCTTGCTCATTACCTTGCTCGTCTTGCTGCGCGGTAGCTATCGGCGTAGCAACAGGCTCAGGGTTCTCCTGACAGCCTCTTAATAAAGCCCAAGCCAATGCACCCAAAATAATCAAACCGATAATCGGTAATAGGGCTTTCATAAAGCTGCCTTGTGGCTCTTTTTCTTTCTGTAGTGGCGCGGTACTGACCGTATCGGATATAGGCGCCGCAGCAGGCTTCGCTGCTATCGCGCTCGCAGGTAAGACAGCCCCTGCCCATGTAGGGATATGATGCTGATAACTGTTGAGATTGTCATTGAGAAATTGCGGTACAGGGGTAGTACCAGCCAAGCTTTCGATTTCGTGAAAAGCAAGCGGCGCTGCCATAGCAATCAGACCACGAGAAGCTGTCTCATCGACACCATGTGCATTAGCGAGCTCACGAGAGATTTGGTCACGGTGAGCCCCTTCTGTCCATACACGATCATAAAAAGCACTATCATCACGAGCGATATTCTCATTAGCAAAACGGCTATAGGTATCATTATTCGCGAGGCGAGCAGCAAAAATTGCATAAAATTGCTCAAGTAGATTTTGCTTAGCAGGACTATGATCATCTGCTAATACGGCTGGGCTGACTGTGCGTGTCAAATGACTGATAATATCCATAATACAACTCTCCCCTTAATTTTTATTTATATTGTTCGATTCTCTAAAGCATAAAATCATCTAATAACGTGGCGGCTGTTTACTCTGTCAAGTCAGATTTATCAGGCCACTATGATTGATTTTGGATATTATAGAATTGTTAAAGGTGTTTTCACAGTCGATACGTTGTTGTGCAAATGATACGTTAAGTAATGTTTTAATTGGTGCGCGTAACTATACATTCATAACCCAACAGGCATTTGAGTACAAATTAAGAGAATGCGATACTCAGTTCCGCGAATCTGCTTTTTTGGTGAAGTAGCACCATTTTTGATGCCCAGATCTTAAATACGTACGCTAAGCAACAGTTAAAATCAAAAAAGCGGTATGACAAATTCATACCGCTCCCTTGCTTAACTTTTGAACTATTTCTAAAAGTTCTGAAAGTACATTCGAACTGAGTCGATTTAAATGTACTTTATACGACTCACTACCTGACTTGTGCTGGTTCAGCAACGATGACACTGCTCGCCATGTCATCTACTTCTGACTCAGAAATAGGGCCTGACGGTCTGCTCGGTCTATTACCAGAAGGGACGCTGCTAGGAATATTACTTGGAACATTGGCAGGTACGTTGTTGGAATTATTATTAAATCCATCATTATTGTTAGGTAGTGGCGCAGGTATCACGCGATCACCTGTGTCATCATCAGCGGCTTGATATTCTCCAGTACCATTGCTCATGCCGTCATTACTGTATTGGTTATTAGCGCCTATTCCATCGCCGAGTTGATTGTTTACGCCATTAGTGCCAGCCATACCATATGTCGTATCACCATTACTGTTGTTAGGCAGTGGCAATGGCGCAGTACTATCGACTGCCATGGTTGGTGCTAAACTACGTACGTTTGTGACCAATTGTTGTAGTAGCATGTCATCCGGCGCCTCTACTGTCAGACGATCGTTTTGTAAGTGTAGACGGGCGAACGGTGTCGATCTGAGCATGGTCAGAACATTGGGCAATATCTCCGCAGGCATGTTTGCGATAGTAGTTGCTATTCCATTCTGTACGGTAAATTCACATATACTCGCCTGCTCGCCAAAGCTCGTATTGAGTGCCTGTTGTAAAGAGCTTTGTAGCGCTGCATCACCGACCGTCGCGCTACAAGTATAGAGGTTGCCACTATCATCTACGCCAACGATGAAATCGATGGGAGTCATCGTTGGTGCTGGTGGCGGTGCTGGAGTAACCACAGGCGCGACAGCAACCGGTTCTACTGGTAGGTCGCTTTTGGGTTTTATTAATAATGCCCAAGCAGCCAGTGCCATCGCAGCCAGTGCTACTATCAATAAAAATACTCGCATCAGTAGGTCGTTTCGCTGATTGCGAGTGCGCACGCGCTCTCGCTTGACGTTGCTATTTTCTGCCAAGTGATGAGCTGCTGGACTGGCATGGATAGCGTCATTACTGTCACCAAAATGCTCATCGTCATTTAATGCGTCAGTAGCGCTTATATTAGCGTTTTCCACATAAGCGGCTGTAGTAGCTGTCGTTGCAGCGACTGCGTCAGTACTTAGATCAGGCTCACTAAATTTATTCGGTAAGGTATCACTTGATGGCGCGATACCATTATCTGCGACATCTGCGACAAAGTTTGACATTGATTCGTGTCCAGCGCCTTGAGTAGCAGTGATAACGGACGCTGACCATATAGGTAAATATGGGCGCAGCGTCGACTGCTCTCCTTGCAAGAATGCTGGCAAAAACTGTCCATTGGCCAAAACCTTTAGCTCACGATAGGCTAAGGATGCTGCATTAATTAGCAATTGAGCAGTGATCGACTCATCAATATGATGCGCGGCTGACAGCTCTTGGATAACCGTTTTTTGTAGTACTTGGTCTTGCCATAGCTGCTCAAATAAAGGCCGCTCGGCAATACTGTCATTAGCCATCACCTGATCGTTACGAAGTAGTTGTGAGTAGACCTGTGGCACCGCTAAGCGCGTGGCTAAAATGGCATAAAACTGCTCAAGCAAGCTGATATAAGCCACGCTATCACTGCGATTATGCTCGCCCAATATAGCGGGGGTGACGGTCTGTTCTAATTGATCGATAATACTCATGGATCACTGCCTCTCTCGACTTTTTGAATCCGCAAAAATTAAGCACTTATTGTTCGTTGTATATACGGCTACTTACCCTGAAACTGTCAAGCGTTCTTTAGCGGCATCGACGTCTATATAGCGGTTTCACTTATCTCACATGATACACTGCTACATTACTCACTATAAAAGCATAAAAATGCATCGTTTTGTCACATAATAGATATTTGTATCAGCATAACTGCTGTTAGTATTAACTAATTACGTTACGAGCAACTTGAACTTAGTATCAATATCTTAACTTAGTATGAATATATTAATTAATGGTCATATTTGTTTTTACTCAGCCCTAACGCTTAGGCTTTGAACATTGTCATTTATCGCATTGCCATTTATTGCATTGTCACCTATCAGGCGCGGCCTAAGGATTTTCCTTTGTTAAACCATACGACCCTTATTATCATCATTACTGTTATTGTCAGCTTATTAGCATGGCAAAACAAGAAATTACTCAACCGTCTTATCTTTTATCCACCCGCTGTAAATAACGGACAATGGGATCGTTTTGTCACGCATGGCTTTATTCATGCCGACAGTATGCATCTGCTATTCAACATGTTTACGTTATACTTTTTTGGCCGAGCTATTGAAGGGCTATATCGTTCATTTTTGTTCGGCTATGGTTTTGTGGTTTTTTATGTGTTGGCTATTGTTGTTGCCATGATTCCAAGCTACCTTAAAAATAAAGACAATGCCAGTTACTTAAGTCTTGGGGCATCAGGCGGTGTGTCGGCAGTCTTATTTGCCTTTATTTTGCTAGCACCGTGGGAGCGAATTTACTTATTTGCCATTGTTCCTATTCCTGCGATACTGTTTGCCGTCGCTTATGTATTTTATAGTATTTACGCGGACAAACGCGGTGGCTCAAAAATCAATCATATGGCACATATGTGGGGCGGCGCATTTGGCGTCATTGCTACGATTATTTTAGAGCCTAAAGTACTACCCCATTTTATAAATGCTTTATTGTCGCCTGGTTTTTAAACTGTTTTCTCAAATAGAAATTCTTTGAATCAGGACAATTAAGCAAGTTGCTTACTTTTACGTTTGAGATTTAATATTTCATTATGATTATAGATATTATCGGTGATATTCATGGTTATGCAGACAAGCTCGTTGGTTTGTTAAACCAATTAGGATACGAGCATAACGGTCAGCATTTTGTGCCACCGGCAGGTCACAGGGCATTATTCATTGGCGATTTGATTGACCGTGGGTCGCAGCAACTGGCCACATTAGAGATTGTCTTTGCGATGTTAGACGCGGACGTGGCCGATGCGGTGATGGGCAATCATGAATATAATGCCTTGGCTTATGCTACGCTCGATCCTGAGGATTCTAGCCAGTATCTGCGCTCACATAATGCGGTACATAAACGCCAACATGAAGCATTCTTGGCAGAGATACCTTTCGGCTCAGAGCAGCACGAATACTGGTTGCAGCGCTTGTACGAGATACCTCTGTGGATTGAGACAGATTATGCCTGTTTCGTCCATGCTTGCTGGGATGTAGATAGCATGGCGGTTCTAGAGCCCCTGCTGACGGATAATAACTGCCTAACCTCTGAAGGTCTAATCGCAACCGCTAAAGAAGATACTATCGCTTTTGATGCCTTAGAGCGTGTACTAAAAGGGGTCGAGACGGGCTTGCCTGATGGTATTGTGATGGTAGATAAAGAAGGCACTGAACGCAGACGAGTACGGGTGCGTTGGTGGCTTGATGCGTTGAATCAGCGCACGCTTCGTGAGGTCGCTCGTGCACCGTCCTCCGCATTGGCACAAATACCGCCTGATGCACTGGCTGAAAATATTGACTTTGCGATTCAAACACATAAACCTGTTTTTGTCGGTCACTATTGGCTCACTGGTACACCTGAGCCACTCAGTCCACAAGTCGCCTGTACTGATTATTCGGCAGCGGTAGATAGTGGCTACTTGACTTGCTATCAGCTGGATACCGAACAGCCATTACCACTGACAGCTTCTCGCTTTGTGCAGCATTATCACGACAAAAGAATAGAGATAAACCAGTGATATAAATGCTATTAACACCATATCATTATTAAAAGTCAAACTTGGCTTTACGAGTGTAGCAAAATTTTTGTATGATGGTCTTTTTGAGGATATCCAATCATGAGCACCACCAATACTGCGGCTAACCAGAACGGTCCAATCACCTCCCCTGCTGGTCAACCAAAAGTCGGCATTATTATGGGTTCGCAATCTGATTGGGCGACCATGAGTGCCGCAGCACAATTGCTAGCAGACTTTGATGTTGCCTTTGAGTGTGAAGTGGTTTCTGCTCACCGTACACCTGACAGGCTATTTGATTACGCCAAAAGCGCAAAAGACAATGGTCTACAAGTGATTATCGCGGGTGCAGGCGGTGCCGCTCATCTGCCTGGTATGTGTGCGAGCCAAACACCACTACCTGTATTTGGCGTCCCTGTAAAATCCTCTATGCTAAGTGGTTGGGACAGTCTGTTGTCTATCGTGCAAATGCCCAAAGGCGTTGCTGTTGGGACATTGGCGATTGGTACCGCTGGCGCTTATAACGCTGCCCTACTTGCGATTCAAGTCTTAGCCTTGCATGATGAAACGATTGCTACTAAGCTGGATGAGATGCGTCAGACGCAAACCGAGACCATTCTCGCTAGCCCAACACCCGGTATTATTAATTCTTAAATAAATATAGAGTGACTAGCTTTTTTAGCATAGTATTTTGTATTGATCGCCTAAAAACAAGAGCTACCACATTTTATTTTTCAGTACGTCATACTAGATATAAGGTGCCTATAGTGCACCTTTTCCTATTTTCACCCATTGCGTTTTAAATTTTAATACAACACAGACCTCATTCACTTTTATTCAAAGAGCCTTTCATGACTACAGCAAACGCTTATCCTGTTACCCAAACCATTCGTACCATCGGTATTTTAGGCGGTGGTCAGCTTGGTATGATGCTTGCCGAAGCCGCGATGCCACTCGGTTACCAATGCGTGTTTTTAGAAGACAATCCAGAATGCCCTGCCAGCCTATACGGTCACGTGTTTCATAGCGATCAATTAGTCGACTTTATGGCAGCCGCTGATGTCTTTACCTTAGAGTTCGAGAACACACCAACGTCTACGGTCGAGCAATTAACGAGCGTGTCAAAATCTGGCAGCAAGCAAGGTATGTTCCCACCACTGATTGCGCTTGATATCGCCCAAGACCGTCTAAAAGAAAAGCAGATGTTCAATACGCTCGATATTGCCACCGTGCCATTTATGGCTGTTCATTCTGAAGCTGAGTTAAAACAAGCTTGTGAAGCGTTAGGCCTGCCTATCGTTTTGAAAACCAGCCGCGGTGGCTACGATGGCAAAGGTCAGTTTGTTATCAAACAAGAGAGTGACATTAAAACTGCTTGGCTTGCGCTAAAAGACGCTGTTAGTGGCAAAGGGTCACTCACGCCAACACCTGCGCCACTGATTGCTGAAGGTTTCATTAACTTTAATCGTGAAGTCTCTATCATTGCCGCAAGAGCGCAAAATGGTCAGATACGCTGTTATGATTTGGTCGAAAACCATCATCATCACGGTATTTTGGCAAAAACTCAAGCACCTGCGGTCGGTACCAGCCACCTGCTCCAGCAGGCAACAGACGCCATCACAAAGATCATGAACCATCTAGACTATGTGGGCGTCATGGCACTTGAATTGTTTGTCACCAAAGATGCTCGCGGTCATACCACGATACTGGCCAATGAGATTGCCCCGCGTGTACACAACTCTGGCCACTGGAGCATCGAAGGCGCGGTTACTAGCCAGTTTGAAAACCATATCCGTGCTGTGGTCAACTTACCACTCGGTGATACGGACAACGTCCATCCAGCGATTATGGTCAACGTACTCGGCCAATATCCTGATATCAGTGCCGTGCTAAATATCGATGGCGCTCACTATCATAGCTATCATAAAGCTGAGCGTGATGATCGCAAGATTGCTCATATTACCTTGATGCCCAATGACGTGACTGACTTAGAATCCGCTATGGCAAAGCTGGTTGCCGTATTGCCAAATAAAGTAGGTTTGGACAAAGAATACGCGAATATCGATACTCACTCTAATACCGCAGATGCCAAAACTAAAAACGACGTCTTAGAAGATAACAGTGGTGAAGCAGACAGTCTGGCAGAATTGTCGCCAAAGACAGAAAAGGCGAAGAAATAATGCAAATTTGGGTGGATGCCGACTCCGTACCATTGATTGCCAAAGATTTGATTATCAAAACGGCTGAACGTACCAAAACGATGGCGATATTCGTCGCCAACCAGCCAATCAAACTACGCAAATCTCCTCTGCTCGTCATGACGGTTGTGTCATCAGGGTTTGACAAGGCTGATGATTATATCGTCGAGCAAATACAGGCAGGCGACTTGGCGATTACAAGCGACATACCTTTAGCCAATGATATTTTGGACAAAGGCGGCTTGGTGCTAACCACACGCGGCGTGGTCTATGACAAAAATAACATCAAGCAAAAGCTTAATATGCGCGATTTTATGGACACCATGCGCGGTACTGGTGTCCTAGAGCTGCAAGAGATGAGCGGTCAAAAACCCTACGGCGACCGCGATAAAAAAGCTTTTGCCGACGGTCTGAATCGCTTAGTACGTTAGCGCTGTTACCCTTCTAATCTCATTAAAGTACTATCCTCTAGATAGCGAATCTTGCTTGGCAAATATTGCTTTCTTGCAAACCGTATACACTCTATAACCAACTCCTATCCAATCCGCACGCTTTATAACGAAGCGTGCGGATTATTTTTGTTACGATACAGTCAGTTTTTGAGATAAACACATTCACTAAATGCCTCAAATAACAGAACTCAAATAAAAATAGGAATGATTATGAAGATTTTAGTCATTGGTGCCAGTGGCCGTGTCGGTGGTGAATTGGTTAAGCAATTATTAGCTGACGAACACCAAGTAATTGGTACGACTCGCCAAGAAAAAAAGCTGTTTGACAATGACAACTATACTCAGCTAGATTTGGATATTACCGCCAGCAAAGAGTCTATCAAGAAACAACTGGATCAAGATATTGATGCTGTCTATTTTGTCGCAGGATCTGGTGGTAAAAATGTACTAGAAGTCGACTTACACGGTGCAGTAAAGACCATGCAAGCCGCGCAAGACAAAGGTATCAAACGCTATATTATGCTTAGCTCTGTCTTTTCGCTAGAGACTGAGAAATGGGATAACAACCCTAACATTGCAGATCTAAAAGACTACTATATCTCTAAGCATTACGCTGATCATTGGCTCGTGAATAATAGCTCACTCGACTATACAATCGTACAGCCGGGTGCACTGAAAGAACGTGACGGTACAGGCAAAATCACTATCAATGATACCAGCTCTGGTGAAAATGCTATTGAAGATGTCGCAACGACGCTGGCGGCTGTCCTAACCGCCGATAATACTATTGGAAAAGTATTCAACTTGCACAATGGTGATATCGACATCAATGAAGCCATTGCTACAGTATAAACTGTCACTATTTAGATAGATCTGACTGCCAAGCTATAACTACGTAATTCAAATCACTGAATCAGATTATAAAAAAGGTCGTTATCGATTCGCCAATATTTAATTGGTAAATCGGTAACGACCTTTTTTCTTGCTGCTATGAATAAAAACTACCTGTTGGTTATGCTTGACCACTCGGAAAAGCAATCACTTCCTCTAAAGTTTTTGCGCCCGTTATCACCATGAGCAATCGATCAACACCGACCGCAATACCACTACAAGGAATCAAATCATCAGATGCAGCAACTAAATGCTCATCAATGGGCATTTTCGGCAACCCATGACGATGACGTAATTGATTGTCTTGCTCAAAACGTGCTCGCAATGCTGGACCATCTGCCAGCTCATCATAAGCGTTGGCAATCTCAATGCCATTGATATAAAGCTCAAAGCGTTTCGCTATTTTATTGCCTTCTTTATCTAGCGCTGTCTTTGCCAATGCAGCTGTCGCAGGTGGATATTCTATGATCAGTGTCGGCAAATCATGTCCCAAATTTGGCTCTACTGCATGACTAAATAGTAAATCTAACCAGTTCTGGCGACGATTTGCTTCGCTATCATCAGCATCATTAAAATCAAATCCTATCAACCCTCTATCTTCTGCTACCGCTTGGAGCGCAGATAGGCTCGCTGTCAGTGGATGTATACCGACAAAATCCATAAAAGCATCGACATAGCGATAATGGCTCATCACCATTGGATGACCATAAAGCGCCGTAAGCAACTCATTAAGCTCACCTGCCATATCATCGAGGCTGTAATTGGGCTGATACCACTCTAGCATCGTAAATTCGATATTATGACGCACGCCTATCTCATTATCCCTAAACACAGGACAAATCTGATAAATAGGCACTTGCCAGCTAGCCAATAAACGCTTCATCGCAAACTCAGGAGACGTATGCAAATAATAGGTACGAGGACGATCTTGATAGGTTACGTGCGCTGCCACTGATTGCAAAAAAGTGTCGGTGTTACCTGCTTGCGATAAAAGCGGCGTCTGTACTTCCAGTACCTGACGACTGATAAAAAACTGGCGAATATCACCGATAAACTTGGCGCGTTGTTGTGCCATTGCCAGTGTTATGGTGGGTGCGTAGTTAGGTTGATGACTAGAGGTACTGCTTGATTGGCTCATGACTGTCTACCGTGATTCATAAATAATAATGCTTCAATGACGTAGATTATTTATGTTTTTAAGAATAGTATTTTTAAGTTGCTAGATTAGGATTGCCACTCACGGCGCAAGTGGTAATCACGCCTCAGACCGTCAAAATCTGCGCCATTCACTTGTTTATCAGAGTTTCCACCAGATATTTTGCTTCGCAATGAGGCATCATCTTGCATAATGTCATAAAATTTTGGCAATCTGTCTGGGTGTGCTTTTAGCTCAGACCACAAAAACAAGTTAAGTGGTAGCAGGTTAGACATCGACTGGGCAGGTATGATCGCTAGCTTCTCACACAAGGCATCATAGATGATTTGCGTACCACGTAGCTTGCCCTCTAATGTATAGCCAGCGATATGCGGTGTGGCGATTGTGAGCTTAGCTAGTAGGCTATCAGCAACCGTTGGCTCATGCTCAAACACATCCAAAACCACTTGCCGCCCAGTATGAGCAATATCGTTCTTGAGATCATTTTCATGAATCACAGGGCCGCGCGCGCTATTAATCAATATGGTATCAGCAGGCATCATGGCCAATGTCTCTGCATTGATGAGATGACGCGTTGGATAGTCACTGCCTTTAGCATCACTATCAACTTTCTCACTTGTCAAAGGCACATGCAAACTCACCGCGTTACTTTGAGAAAGCACCTGCTCAAGGCTGGCATTATTAATAGTAGAGCTTGGTAATAATGGATCGTATCCAAGCACCTGCCAGCCCAAGTCATTGGCATACTGAGCAAGCGTACTGCCAATATTGCCAAGGCCGATGATACCGAGTGTCACAGGCTGCTGCCAGTAGTTTGGACGTATGGTCAAGATAGCCGTCAGTACATACTGAGCCACCGAGTGCTTGCTACAACCAGCGGCATTGGCAAAAGTAATATCGCGCATCGCTAAATAGTCTTGGTCGACATGATCTGTACCGATAGTCGCTGAGCCAACAAATTGCACACTGTGATTTTCAGCCAACAGCGCCTCATTGACTTGCGTGACCGAGCGTATTAACAAAATATCTGGCTGTACTTCAGACAGCAGCTTTGCGTCAATATCACGACCAGCGACCGGTATAATTTTGACTGTTTGCCCAGACAACTGACCTAATGTAGCGTGATTAAAAAAATCATTCAGGCTAGCGATATTGCTATCAGCAACGATCGTGATACCTTTGGCCATCTGGTTTATCTTATTGTCCATAGCATCTGCAATATCATTGTTTGTCATTGGCAATTTTCTCTATCGATAAGGGTTTTCTATGTAGACTCATTTCCACTGACTGTGTCTTGTGCTGGATTATGTACTGGCGCTATGGCATTTGAGTCAGAGAGCGTGACGTCTTGCGGCGCAAATATCTCATTTTTGTGCTGCGATATCCACTCGCGCCATACGGCAAGACCGATAGCCAGTACCACAGGGCCGATGAACAATCCAACAAACCCAAATGCGGTTAGACCGCCCAACACACCGATAAAAATAATAATAAATGGGATTTTGGTCGCGCCGCTAATAACAATAGGTCGAATGAGATTATCCACCCAGCTAATAACAAACACGCCCCATAGTGCCAAACCAATCCCTTCTGCAGTATGTCCTTGGCTCAAGAGCCAGACAGATACACCGCCCCAAACAAATGGCGTACCAAAGGGAATCAACGCAATAATAAATGTAACAATGGTCAATAAAATAGGGCTTGGCGCACCAGCGAAGTAATAGCCGATACCAGCCAATAGCGCCTGAGCCAATGCCGTCAGCCCGATGCCGTATACCACCGCACGCGTGGTTGTACCTACAGAGTCAATATAACCGTCGATGCGATTGCCGATGATGTTACGCAGCGCTTGGCGAATCTGACGAACCAGACTGGTGCCATCACGATAAAAAAAGAATAGTGTCATCAGCGCCATACCCAGCTTAGCCAGACCACTGAACACCACGTCAAATGCTACCTTGCCATAATACAAGTGCGACTGAACCCAAAGACGGAAGGCTTCTAGCGTGCCTTCTGGGTTTTTATTGATTCGCCACAGTACGTCTTTGATTTGCTGACCGATAATCGGCAAGTCTTTAAATGAGTCAGGCACATCCAAATAGCCCACTTTAATACGATAGACCAAATTACTGATTAAGCTCAACGCTTCTTGCTGCAAAATAAACACACCAATAACCAATGGCACACCTATTATCAAGGAGATGCTCACGGTCATAATGGCAGCGCTAAAATCTGGACTCAGTTTAACTTTTTCGTGAAAAAACTCATAAACAGGGAACGTCACATACGCCAAAATTGCCGCCCACAATGCCGGTACAATAAAAAACTGCACCACTTTAAAGCATAATACGAACAGCGCAACCAGCAAAGTAATCGCAAGCAAGCGCTGGATAATAAATTCTTTTGTCCAATTTTCAATCATAGCGTATAAACCAAGAGCGGACAGCAAACGATAACTTTGCTGGCAAGTTTATAAATGTGTGATAAACATCAGCTTATAGACGCTGTCCATAAACTGTATCCATTAGCGAGGATGGTAGATTATAAGTATATAAAGAAAAAACGGTGTCAAACCCATTAAATCACATGGCAATACTGCGTATTTACAAACTATCACTCTGATAAATAACATCGCGAAAAACGCAGCTATTACGCTCCATTATGCAATAGATTATGATAATTATATAACGCTATGTTGTAATCTTTACTTACAACTTTGTCTATGCAAGCTTACTAGATGATGACCGGAATGACTAGCGCATAATGCATGGATTTACTGTGAAAAACAGTGCCATCGCAGCTGCTTTTATATTCAGCTATTAAACTGCAATCTTATCAGGGAATTCACTGGTGCGTTCTATTTGTCACGACAATTGATGTTATACTAAAGCAATTATTTTAAGCTTTTCAATATAGTTAAGTGCATTTGTACGCTTTTATTTTTGTCGTTGCATAAACATCGCAT
Organism: Psychrobacter sp. AntiMn-1; assembly: GCF_001854065.1. Classification (NCBI taxonomy): domain Bacteria; kingdom Pseudomonadati; phylum Pseudomonadota; class Gammaproteobacteria; order Moraxellales; family Moraxellaceae; genus Psychrobacter; species Psychrobacter sp. AntiMn-1. The sequence goes on from NZ_CP012969.1 coordinate 1,643,603, forward strand.
CTATCAAAGCAGATTCCAGACCCTCTTGTATCGTCTTCTTCTAGACTATCATAAGATCTCATTTTAGGATGGCACGATCATTTGGGATAGGAGGCATAAGCAATTATGCTTTTAAGCATTGTCTAAGCAATTATGTAGGATTTAGGCTTGTCATATCAACTCAACATTCGAGCTTGATAAGCAAGCACGCAGTTTTGAATGAATTTCGGACTTACTTTGATTTTATTTTAAATCAATACAGACTCACCAAATTTTAATAATATATCGATAGGAACAATAACAATGTCAAAAGACACTGATAATCCCAATCTTAACCCCTCACATGAAGCCAGCAAGACCAACAAACCACAAGATACGGTCACTTTTGCTTTAGCGCAGTCACATTTTTTGGTAGGCGATATCGCAACCAACGTTGAAAAAATGCGCACGCTTGCATTACAAGCACGCGAACAAGGTGCTGACGTTATCGTATTTCCAGAGCTGGCGCTACTAGGCTATCCTCCGCAAGATTTATTGCTACGCCCAAGCCTATCAGGCCGTGTCAAAAGCGCCTTATCTACCTTGAGTGATATCGACGATATCGTCATGATTGTCGGCTATCCGCATGTCGATCATCACGGTACTTTTAACTCCGCTGCTATCTTACATAATGGTCATCAAAAGGGCTTCTATCACAAGCAGATGTTGCCAAACTATGGTGTATTTGATGAGCGCCGTTATTTTGATAAAGGTCGCAATCAAGTCTTATTTGACTATAAAGGCATTACGATTGGCCTGCTCATTTGTGAAGATTTGTGGGACAAAAACCCGATTGCTGAACTCAAAAAACAAGGTGCTGACCTCATTGTTAGCTTAAACGCCTCACCTTTTGAGATTGAAAAACAAAACAACCGCAAAGCCATGCTTGCCAAGCGCAGCCGTGAAAACAACTTGCCTATCGTCTATGTCAATGCAGTTGGCGGTCAAGACGATCTTGTATTTGATGGCGGCTCTATGGCTGTGCAAGCCGATGGCAGCGTGGCCCATGAAGCACCGCGCTTCATGAATCAGTTATTATTGGCCACTTTAGATGTCAAAACGGCTAAATTCAACAATCAAGCCAAAGCACCTTTGTCTCTAAGCCGTGAGTCTGAGATGTATCAGGCATTGGTCGTCGGTCTACGCGACTATGTCAATCACTCAGGATTCTCTGGCATTATTGTTGGACTATCAGGTGGTATTGATTCAGCACTGACACTCTGTATCGCGGTTGATGCGTTGGGCGCTGACAAGGTCTATGCCGTCATGATGCCGTACGAATATACCTCTCAAATCAGTCTAGAAGATGCACAGGCTCAGGCACGTCGCTTAAATGTCTCTTATACCGTGTGTCCTATTTTCGACGCCGTCGAAGGTATCCGTCATACGTTAGCGCCTCTATTTAACAAGTCACCAGCGGATACAACCGAAGAGAACATACAAGCCCGTGCTCGCGGTGTTGTCTTGATGGCACTGTCCAACAAGTTTGGTCATTTGGTGATCACGACAGGTAACAAATCAGAATTAGCGGTTGGTTACTCAACCTTGTATGGCGATATGGCTGGCGGCTTTGATGTACTAAAAGACGTGTATAAATCACAAGTCTATAAATTGGCAAGCTACCGCAATCGCCTAGAAGACACGCCTGTCATCCCTGAGCGCGTTATTACTCGTCCGCCATCTGCTGAGCTACGTCCAGATCAAAAAGATCAAGACAGCTTGCCTGACTATGATGTATTGGACGGTATCTTGATGTCTTATATCGATGAAGACATGGGCTATCAGGAAATTATCGATAAAGGCTTTGATGCTGAGATGGTCGCAAAAGTCATCAAAATGGTAGACAACAGCGAGTATAAACGCTTGCAATCGCCCATCGGTACAAAGATCAGCCACAAAGCTTTTGGACGTGAACGCCGCTATCCGTTGGTCAATAAGTGGTCCATTAAAGGCTAAATCGCACTTGCCTTTCAGCTTAGGGCGTGTTGAACATTTCGACCATGGCACTGACAGCGACTATTTTTTAGGCGATTCGATGTTAAAAATAATAAGTTTAGTCATTCTAAGCGCTTATTTTTAACGATGAAGCGGCAAAAAAGAGTCCTGTCCCCTGCTTTTTATCGTTAGGGCTGATGCTAAAATTGCCCCATACTGCGTTACAAATCTCGCTAAGGCATCTGCATTATCGTCGCTTTGTGCCTTGTCTGGAACAATTTTAGCGATCAGCAGTGCCTATTTGCGAATGTTCAACACGCCCTATATGATTTACGAATTTATGAGTTGAAAGGTGCAAGTCAGATCGTTTGACAAAACGTCGAATTTTTCCTATTAGCTGGGTGCTTGCCCAGCTTTTTTGGTTTTTATACATGAACAAATTTACCGTTCACCTTCTGATTTTCTCCCTTTAACTACTGATTATTTTTGACCCAATTCCTCTTTACTTCTTTTCGAGTATGTCATGAGCTTGCTAACTGCCAGTGTTTTTCTTCTCCTTCTACTTGCCTTGAGTACCTTTGTCTCTGCTGCTGAAATTGCGATTGCCGCAGGGCGCAAAATCAAATTGCAAATCATGGCCAAAGAAGGCGATGTTCGCGCACTTGATGTCCTCAATATGCAGGATCACCCTGGGAGCTTTATCACGGTCGTACAGATAGTACTCAACGCGGTTGCTATCTCGGCGGGTGCTGTAGGCGAGTCAGCCATTAGTCCTTATCTAGAGCAGATGTTTAATAGTGAAGCGGTGGCTTCAGTGATATCGTTTGTACTCATCACCAGTCTGTTTTCATTACTTGCCGATCTCATGCCCAGACGCTTGGCAATGTCGAGTGCTGAGGCGATAGCGGTCCGCCTTGTACGCCCAATGATTCTCTTGATTTTTGTATTAAAACCCATTATCTGGGTGTTCGATGGCGCTGCAAATATCCTTTTTAAATCCTTTGGTATCTCAACCATCCGCCAAGATGATATGACCCCAGAAGATATCTATGCCGTCATGGATGCAGGCGCTGAAGCAGGCGTGCTAAAAAAGCAAGAACATCATCTGATAGAAAATATCTTTGATATGCAGGAGCGTACCGTCACCTCAGTGATGAACCCACGCGAAAATATCGTTTATTTTGATACCAAAACCAGTACCGAAGAAGTCGTAAATATCATGATTGAGCAGCCGCACAATAAGTTTTTGGTCTGCCATGATGACGACCTAGAACATATCGTGGGTTATGTAGAGTCTCGTAGCTTTCTGGCCTTGGTTTTAAATCAGCAAGAGGTCAATCTGACAGACAAATCTCTATTAAAACCGGCACTATTTGTACCTGATACGTTGTCTTTGTTTGAAGTATTAGAGATGTTCAAATCGACTGGCGCAGACTTCGCTGTCATCGTGAATGAATATGGGCTTGTGGTTGGTGTTATCACACTCAAAGACGTGATGAGCATTGTGATGGGCGAGCTTGTGACGCTTGAGGAGCAGCCTATTGTTCAGCGCACAGACAACTCATGGTTGATCGATGGTATGACCCCTATTGAAGATGTCATTCGTGCATTAGATATCGTCGATTTACCGCGCAGTGAGAACTATGAGACCATCAGTGGCTTTATGATGTATATGCTGCGCAAAATTCCTAAGAAGACTGATACGATCGAGTATGCCAATTATCGGTTTGAAATCATTGCAACAGACAATCTAAAAATCACGCAAATGCTAGTGACCAGATTAGAAGAGACGACTTGATCGGTCAATTAGTGACTCATTCGATTGGCCTAGTACGCAGGATTCTAGGGCGTGTTCGTATTTTCAGAATGGTGATAAACGTTTGCATTAGGGACATGATTTAGTCTCGCGCACCAAAGATAGCCGTACCAACACGTACCATGGTAGAGCCGTTGTCTATCGCCTCTGCCATATCACCACTCATCCCCATACTAAGTGTATCCCAAGCATTCAACTCTGGATGGCTGGCTTTTATATCGTCAAACAATGCCTTGGTTCGTGCAAAAGCGTTTGTATCTGCCTTTGCAGGGATAATCATCAACCCGCGCAGTTGCAAGCGCTCATAGCCTTTAATCGCTATGATCAATGCTGGCAGTTCTGCTGGTAGGCAACCTGACTTGCTGTCTTCGTTATCAATATTTACCTGAATTAATACGTTCAATGCTGGGAGCTCATCTGGGCGTTGATCGTTTAAACGTTTGGCAATGATATCGCGCTCAAGGGTTTGCACCCAATCAAAATGCTCGGCAATATCGCGTGTTTTATTACGCTGAATACTGCCGATATAATGCCAGACGATATCCGCGCATGCAGGATTCGATTTTAGCGTATTTATTTTTTCAATGGCTTCTTGTAGATAGTTCTCGCCAAAGTGCTGCTGTCCCTCATTCGCCAAAGTAGCAATCATATTGGCAGGCTTGGTTTTTGACACGGCTAGCAAAATGGTAGTATTGGCAGATCTACTATCTCGTTCAGATGCCTGTTCATAGGCTTGGGTCATTTGCTCTTTGACTTGCTGCCAATTAGCGACAAGCGTCTGATTATCAACACTTTGATTTGTCTCTTTCATATCAGTCATATATAAGGCTCTCAAAATTTACTTAATTTTTAATAGGTTTTATAAAAAGTTTATGGCTGAGACTGCTTAATTTAAATATTTTTAATAAAAATTATTTATCGCTCATATATGAAATTAGCTGAAAAATGACTAATTTCATATTTTCTTAAAGGAGTAGATGGTTAAATACTCACAGTCTTGTTATGATATTGTTACATGCTTTAACATATGCTACTGAATATGATAGCGGTGGTAAAGACGGCATGCTGGTTCACTCTTCAATATTTTACGCTTGAACAAAGCGATTGATGGATAGTTTACCACGTGCCTTTATGCTCTTTTGTCTTACCCTGACTAATTGATAGGAATATCGGATTATGGCTGAAAAAAACACCTTAAGTATCGAAGACTTGCTACGTTTTACGGTCAAACATAAAGCATCGGATTTACATATTTCAGCTGGCATGCCTGCGATGATTCGTACCGATGGTGAGATGACACGCATCAATATGCCTGCGATGACGCACCAAGTGGTTCATCAGCTCATTTATGACATTATGAACGACAAGCAGCGCGCTGATTTTGAAGAGTTCTTTGAGACAGATTTTTCTTTTGAGATTCCAAATTTGGCACGTTTTCGAGTCAATGCATTCAATCAAAATCGCGGCGCAGGCGCGGTATTTCGTACCATCCCTTCTAAAGTATTGACCATGGAAGACTTAGGGATGGGCGACGTGTTCAAACGTGTCTCAGACTTCAAACGTGGCGTGGTGTTAGTTACCGGCCCAACTGGTTCGGGTAAATCGACGACGCTAGCGGCCATGATTAATTATATTAACGAAAGTCGTAAAGAGCATATTTTAACGATTGAAGATCCGATTGAATTTGTCCATGAATCGAAAAAAAGCCTGATTAACCAGCGTGAAGTGCACCGCGATACCTTAGGTTTTGAGCCTGCATTACGTTCGGCATTGCGAGAAGATCCAGATGTCATCTTGGTTGGTGAGTTACGTGACCTTGAGACCATTCGTTTGGCACTGACTGCGGCCGAAACAGGACATTTAGTATTCGGCACTCTGCATACTAGCTCAGCCGCTAAGACGATTGACCGTGTCATCGACGTATTCCCTGCCGCCGAAAAAGATATGATTCGTGCCATGCTATCGGAGTCACTACAAGCCGTTATTTCACAAACCCTATTGCGTCGTCAAGCTGGTGGACGTGTGGCAGCTCATGAAATCATGCTAGGCACACCCGCTATCCGTAACTTAATACGTGAAAACAAAATTGCTCAGATGTATTCTGCCATCCAAACGGGTGCAGGCGAAGGCATGATTACGCTTGATCAAACCTTAAAGAACTTGGTTGCAAAAGGCACCATCAGTAAAGATGTGGCTCGTCCTTATGCCAAGCAACCTGAGGCATTTTTATAGTCTCAGCCAAATCACAAAAAAGCGTGAATGGTGCTAAATTGTTATTGGTCTCTATGAATGACCTTTAATACACTACTCTAAATAACTTTTAATCGACTTACATCGAATGCAGGTACGATATGGACATTGATAAATTATTGCAGTTGATGATTAATAAAAATGGCTCTGACCTTTTTATTACTGCTGATGTAGCGCCTTCCATGAAAGTAAATGGAAAAATTTTACCTGTCGGTAAAACCCCTTTGACCGCTGATCAAACCATGATGTTAGTCAAAGGAGTGATGACCCCTAGCCAGCAAAAAGAATTTAAAGAGACGAACGAGTGTCAATTTGCTATATCTGATGAAGCACAGCAAGCACGCTTTCGGGTCAGTGCATTCATACAGCGCGATATGGCAGGAATGATTTTACGGAAAATTGAGAATAAGATCCCAACTGTTGAGGAACTACGCTTGCCGCCAGCGCTCAAAGAACTGGCCATGAAAAAGCGCGGCATTATCTTGCTGGTCGGCGCGACCGGCACAGGTAAATCCTCTACGCTCGCGGCTATGATTGGACATCGTAACCAAAACTCTCATGGGCATATCATTACCATAGAAGACCCTATCGAGTTTGTCCATAAACATCGTGGTTGTATCATCACTCAGCGTGAAGTCGGTATCGACACTCATTCATTTGAAGCAGGACTAAAAAATACGTTGCGCCAAGCACCAGATGTCATTTTGATTGGTGAGATTCGTAACCGTGAGGTCATGAGCTACGCTATCCAGTACGCTGAGACAGGGCATCTGGTATTTGCAACCTTGCATGCCAATAATGCCAACCAAGCGATTGACCGTATTATTCATTTCTTTGAAACCAGTCGTCATAATCAGCTATTTATGGATTTGTCACTGAACTTGCAGGCCATTATCGCTCAGCAGCTCATTCCAACCCCTGATGGCAAAGGACGCCGTGCTGCTATTGAGATTTTATTAAACTCACAGCTAATTAGCGACTATATCCGTAAAGGTGAGGTGCATGAAATCAAAGACGTCATGACACGCTCTCGAGACAGCGGTATGCAAACCTTTGATCAAGCGCTTTTTGACTTGTATGAACAAGGAGAGATCACTTATAAAGAGGCAATTTTGCATGCTGACTCCCCTAACGACTTACGCCTAAAAATTAAGCTCAGTAGCAAAAACGGTAAGGCTAATTTAGATGAAGGTGCGGATAGTTTATCTTTAGACATCAGTTAAGCTATTGAGAGTGATGTCAGTACATACTGAAAAATTAAACTCAAAAAAGCCCTCATTATCAATAATAAGGGCTTTTTAATATAAGAGATCTTAGAGTCATTTATAAAAATAAAGCTTTAATTGATAACCAAGGTCTTTACTTGGCACTGTCTCTGCAAGCTTGGTCAGCACAGATACCATATAAGACTAACGAGTGACCCGATAGTTTAAAGCCGTGCTTTTCTGCGACTTTCAGCTGCTCTTCCTCGATCATCTCATTATGGAATTCAATGATTTTGCCACAAACATCGCAAACCAAGTGATCGTGATGCTCTTCTTGGGTAATTTCAAACACTGACAAGTTATTTTCAAAGTTATGACGCTCTACAATGCCCGCCTGCTCAAATTGGGTGAGTACACGATAGACCGTGGCAAGACCAACATCTTCACCTTGTTCGATGAGCGCCTTGTATATTTCTTCTGCACTCATGTGGTGTAACTCGGCGCTTTCTAGCAGCTCTAAAATCTTAATACGAGGCAACGTAACTTTCAATCCTGCTCTACGTAAATCTTGATTGGTAAAAGAAGCCATAATATCCCTTCTGACTGTGACAGTCTTAGCAAATGAAAAACTAAAAAATATGAGATAAATAATCGTTGCTGATTATTCTTTATTAAATATAAGTGGTTTTAACACCCTCAAAACAGTGCTGATGAGGTGACGGACTGCTTTATAATTCCCTGAATAACCGCAGTGCAAGCCTATGAATTTAAAATATAAATAATAAAACCATTCAGGTGGTGTTTGGTAAATAATGTCGTAAGTGGTAGGCAATTGCAAGTAAATGACGTATCATTTGTCCAAGATTGTCGGTCAGACTCGCACCATCTAACTTTGGCCGCGCCTAATTCATTTCTTATGAGTCATCTTACCATGATAAAGACATTAAATTTTCGTCCGTTAAGCCATGCCAGCGTACTACGTAACATTGTTATCACCAGTATGCTGAGCGCTACTGTCGCTATGTCTGGCTGCTCACTATTGAGCGTTTATAAGATTGATTTGCCTCAAGGCACAGCGATTACTCAAACCCAAGCACAAAAACTAAAAGTAGGGATGAATCAGAACCAAGTACTTTATATCCTTGGCAGTCCTGCGATTAGAGATACCCTTGAACCTAAGCGCTGGGATTACATTTACGATTACCAAGCAGGCACCGAAGGCCGCCGTAAAGGCATTGCTGATGTCAAAAATGCAAGCCAACACTTAGTCGTTTACTTTGATGATAATGGTTTGGTCACTCGCATCGAAGGTATCGAGAGCTTGCCAGCATCGTAATCCGTACGATTTATCAGCTCGAATGACTAACAGTTAAAATTAATAATAACTTAACCGCGAGATTTATTTTTGCGCTGAGACATTGGATCAGCGCTTAAACTGCGATATACCTCGATACGGTCAAAAGGCTGCAATAGATAATTCAGCGGCTGTTTTTGTGCATAGATGCCCACATGCCAACGTTTAGCGGTTGGCGTTGTAACGTTTACTGCTTGCTCACACCATTTTGCCAGCGCTGCAAACCTTTCAAGCCAGCCAGCTTTGCCTAGTGCCTCATACAGACTCGTACCTTGGCTAACCTCTAACACCAGATAATGCTGGCGCTGCTCATCTTCCGCATACGCCAGATAGACTGTCATTAACTCCGATTGCAGTGCATTACTATTACTATGCTTACTGACATCACCTGTTAGCTCAACCACTGTATTACCCAACCTATTAACGCCAATAGCAATGCCAGCGGTACGACAAGACGTATCGCGACTCGCCATAAGTTATAGAATGCTTCGCTGCTAAAGTTCAATGATTTGCGTAAATGACTGATCTTCATCTGCCATCCTGCAAATACCGATAATAGTAGTACCGCTATGCTACTCACTATAACTAGAATGCCTACCAGCCAAGTCGTCGGAATCGCAACCACTAGTAGCAATGCTAAAACAAAAGTTATTATCAAGCTAACTAACAGCCCAAACTTATGCGCTAACTGCTGAGTACTGTAATGCAGCAAATAGCTAACGACGAATAGTACGCCAGCCCAATAGAGTAGCTGCCCGATCGGTGGTAACGACATACCACTAATAAATAACGCGACAACCCCTACCAATACCTGCAAAATCCAAATTGGTAATACCAATTTAGTGGCACGATAATCACGAGCAGCCCTACTTTGTGCTTGTTGGCTGCTTGCTTCCACGGCAGTGACCGTCTGCTTACTGACCAAGTTTTGCCCGAACCAGTACAACCCTGTACCCGCACCAACACTGACCAATGCTAGCGCCACTGCCCGTGCCCATTCAACCAAGCTAATATCGGTCATAGCAAAACTAATATTAGGCACACCATTTGCGATGCTCAGTATTAATCCAACGACCATCAATCCGAGGCCAATAGGCAAAGGCGCGGTCCCAAGCAGACTTAATAGCACAGTAATAACCATCAACCCTGCGGCAACCGCAAAACTTGGTACATCAGGGGTACTATTAAGCTCAGTCAAAGCGGTTAATATCCCTGTACTGGCACCTGATATGATCAATGCTGCAATCACAATAGAAACCAATGCAGCCAGCCAACCAAAGCTTCGCCATATTGGGCTTGCATCTGATTCGCGAGTGAGCTTTTGCATACCGGCCAAAGGTCCCTCGACACTACGATAAGCCAAAGCTATCTCAGCATAAACAACTGGCAACGCGACCAACACCATTGCTAGCAGCCATAATAACCAAAAATCGATCTCACCGATTGACGCAGGGGCAAACCAGCGAAATAATAACAGCGGTAACAATACCGCGATAAAATAAGAAGCATAACGGATCATCATAATCTCAATCCAAACGATCTAATACCATTCACAAAAACGACAGTAGCAAGCAAAACGAGTTCGATACAGCTAATCGCATTTTTGAGTATGGTATAAAGTGAATAACGGTAATTTATAATTATACAGAGCAATGAGTTGCCTCTGTAAAGCAATTCAGCTGTACATTGTCTTTTCAATATAAGGGACAAACAGTTATAAAAAAACCCCGAAATCGGGGTTTAGTAATTCAGACATGATCAATAATTCTATCTACAACGTGCGTATCAGATAGTGATCATCAGTGCCGTTTAATTAGTGAATAGCACTCACATAGTCTGACAAGATACGAATGTCACGATCTGATAATTTCGATGCAACGGTTTGCATCATACCCATCTCACCTTCTTTCGCAGCATCATTGACACGTTTTTGATCATCGCTATCGATATCATCAGCACGTCCAGCGGCGCGGAATAGTTTTAGCTGAGTGGCAATGTATTGAGCATGCTGCCCGCCTAATTTTGGAAACGCTGCCCAAGGGTTACCTGCACCATCCGGACCATGACAACCAGCACAACCAATCACACCGCGTGATTTATCGCCACCCAAGAATAGTTTGGTGGCTTCTTGGTTCGTTGCAGGGTTGCCGTATCCAACACCCCAAGGCGCTTGGCTAGAGTAGTAACCTGCCACGTTGGCTAGATCTTGCTGAGACAAGTTAGCAACCTGTGACTGCATGACACCGTTTTTGCGATAGCCTGCTTTAAAGTTAACTAACTGTTTATAAAGATATTTTACATTTTGGCCGCCAAGGTTTGGCTGCGCAGGAACAATACTGACCCCATTAAGACCATGACAAGCAGCACAAACGGTTTCTGCAATTTTCTGACCTGCATCGACGTCATACTCAGGAACAATAATAGCAGCTTGTACGCTGAAACTTGCAACGCATAAGCTGGCAGCAGCGATTAACTTTTTCATTGATACAAATCCTACTAGCTCGGCGTAAGCATTATTTAGAGTGATTGCACGGATAAGATACCTAATATAGTCGCCTCTTTAATCATAGGCGTGGCATATATTTTGAGGTCTTGGACACAAGCAGTCTGAAAGTACTTACTAACATCAGGGTTTATTTTCGATTATTATAGCAAGACTTTGTATCATTTGCCTACTTAATCGTAGTATTCATCAGTTTTCTGATGAGCATAGCCTAAAGTATAGGGCAAAAATAAAAAGCGCATTCAGGTTGTAAACCCAGCGCTCTATCTTACTTATCGCTTCAAGCTTCATTTCTAAATGGACTACTTGCTCATATACTCGATAAGCTTACGGTAGTCATCATCACTACAGGTGTTACAAAGACCGCCTGCTGGCATTTGAATCATGCCACTTTTGACAGATTTAATGAGTGTCGGCATGCCCTTTTGCTCAATAAGTTTCTGCCATTTGGCACTATCGCCTTTTTTGATAGCATTTAGTGCGCCACTATCATGACAGGCTGCACATGAGTTATCATAAGTAGTAGCAATATCAGCCGCACCTGCGCTACTGATCATGATGCCACTTAGCAATAAGGCAGCACTGCCAACTGTTAGAGCATGATAGCCCTTACTAAGAAGTCTATTGATTGAAAACATAGAGCACCTCCTCGTGAGATTTCACGTATCACATCAATCGTTCTATTAGGGCGTGTCGAACATTCGCAAATAGGCACTGCTGATCGCTAAAATGGTTCCAGACAAGGCACAAAGCGACGATAATGCAGATGCCTTAGCGAGATTTGTAACGCAGTATGGGGCAATTTTAGCATCAGCCCCAAAGATAAAAGCAGGGGACAGGACTCTTTTTTGCCGCTTCATCGTTAAAAATAAGCGCTTAGAGTGACTAAACTTATTATTTTTAACATCGAATCGCCTAAAAAATAGTCGCTGTCAGTGCCATGGTCGAATGTTCAATACGTCCTAAATGTCTTTTATTAAACATTGTAACAATATATGTCATGCAAACATAGATAAATTATATTCAGCTTTGTTAACACTAAAAACTTATTCTAATCAACAATTAACTTTAATGTTATCCTACTATTTATATGATGCTAATCGCAGTTATTTCAATAAGTAAGACAGGTAATAGTATAGAATAGCGGATAATATCAAATCGCTAACTTTACAAGGTGTAAGCGCTGATAAAGAAGAGCCTCTTTCCACTTTTTGCATATTTGCTAAATTGAAGTCATGGCTTAAACCAACCACCAGCTAACCAGAATTTTATACCCGTATCTAATTTTTTAAGATTAATGAGCCATTTATGAATACCCCGTTTACCGATGTTGCTGCCGAACATGCGCTGTTCAACACCAAATCTCGTCAGAAAATTCAGCAGACTGAATTTATGACCTCAGCGCCCACCTTTAAGCTTTGCCCACCTGATATGGGATTAGAAGTTGCCTTTGCAGGACGCTCAAACGCTGGTAAATCCTCAGCTATCAACGCTTTGACCAATCAGCGCCAGCTTGCACGCTCGTCCAAAACGCCTGGGCGCACGCAGATGATTAACTTTTTTAGTATCGGTAACACTGATAGACGACTGGTTGATTTGCCAGGTTACGGCTATGCCGCTGTACCACTTGAGATGAAAAAAGAATGGCAGGTCGAGCTAGAAGAGTATCTAGTATCGCGCTCAAGTCTTGCTGGCCTAGTGCTGATGACGGACATTCGTCACCCACTCAAGTTTTTTGACGAGCAGATGCTGCATTGGGCAAAAGATGGCGAGCTACCTGTCCATATTTTGCTCACCAAAGCTGACAAGCTAAAATATGGCGCGTCCAAAAATGCCCTACTCAATACCCGCAAAAGACTCAAAAAACTCGGCTTAAACTGTACTATCCAGTTATTTTCAGCCTTGAGAAAAGAAGGTCTGGATGAGCTGGCTGGTGTCATGGGTAGATGGTACGACTACCAGCTTGATAATGACAAAATCATTGAGAGTAATCTGACACAAAATGATACTGCTAATGATGCTAGTGAACAACTGGTAGCTAACTCAGTGACAGACGCACCAAAAGATGCTGAATAAATATTGTCTTTGCCAGGCATCAAAAAAGGGGTTTGTCGATATTAACGATAAACCCTTTTTTTATGTAAGTTAAAAAGGCTTTTATTTAAGCACACAATAGCTTAGCCAATGCTTGCGGCGTATCAACCTGATATGTCGGCTGCTGAGCGGCAAGCTCTGCACTTGTTGCTGTGCCATAGTTGACCGCGATACTGGTCATGCCAAGCTTGGTTGCCATTTGAATATCATAGATACTGTCTCCGATAAACACGGCATCAGAAACCTTTTTTTGTGTATACGCCAAAATATCGGTTAACATCTGCGGATCAGGCTTTGAGCCTGACTCATCAGTACAGCGTGTCATGACAAAATAATCGCGACTGTCAGAGGCATCCAATACACGATCGAGCCCTTTTCTTTTTTTACCAGTTGCAACAGCAAGCTTTTTGCCCTGCACCTGCAGAGTCTGCAACATATCCTCTATCGGCTCAAAGAGTGGCGTGCAGTGGCTATTAGCAATATAGTACTCTGCATAAGTCTGCTGAATGGCGAGCGTCTGCGACTCATCTGCATAAGGATATAAAATCTCGATACCATTCATTAAACTCAGACCAATGATGTCTTTCACCGCTTTATCAGTCGTCTTAAATCCATGTGCCTCTCCAGCCACATGCATAGAATCCACAATTAAGCCGATAGAATCCATCAGCGTACCGTCCCAGTCAAAAATAATTAGTGTCTTATCAGATAGACGGTGCTCATCTGCTAGCTGAGAGTGTTGAGTAAGTTCTGGCGTATCAGTGGTAAATAATGCAGTCATGGATTCACCTTAACGAATAACAATAGTAAGTAGCAGATACGAAAACGTCACGGCGGCTTATTGATTAAATAAGGTATCGTGACGTTTTCATGTTTCTATAAAGGTCTACATTTTTAGACCAAAATGATTATATTTAGACTTATTCAGGCAACTTGGCTGTCTCTGGTAGCCAATCCGCCATGTCGTCTGGCAATGGTGCGGTAATAGCGTCATAACCCGGAATATCTAAGCGCCACGCGTGGAGACACAGACGATGAACGCCTGATTTATCATGCACGTTATACTTATCATCACCCAAAATGGCATGACCAATATGAGCCAAATGCACACGGATTTGATGCGTACGGCCAGTTAGTGGCTTGGCTTCGATGAGGCTAACTGGCTGACTATTAATCATAAAACGCTCATGAATGATAATATCGGTTTGGCTGTCTTTGGCTTGCGGGTCTTGGCTATCTACCTTGACACGGCGCTCACCATTAGCAAGCGTATAGCGTAACAATGGTGCATTGATACGTTGCTCATTCAGCGCAGGCTGTCCTTTGGCCAGACATAGATAGTGCTTTTGAATAGTCTTGTCTACCAAATGCTGCTGCAATACTTTGAGTGTTGAGCGTTTTTTGGAGATCATCAACAGCCCTGAGGTATCTTTGTCGATGCGGTGAATCAGCTCTAGATACTTTTTGCCCGTCACTTCACGCATGGCTTCGATGACGCCGAAGTCCAAGCCGCTACCGCCATGCACTGCAATACCAAAAGGCTTGTTTAGTACGATCAAGCCTTCATCTTCATAGACCACGCGAGCGAGCAAGCTTTTGGCAAACTCAGTACTGATGATAGGTTTGTCACGTGTTGCCAACTCCACAGGTGCGATACGCACGACGTCTTCACGCTGCAATCTATCATGTGCCTTACAGCGTTTATTGTTGACGCGCACTTCATCTGAGCGAATCATTTTATAGATGTGCGATTTTGGCAAACCCTTCAAGCGATTGAGCAAAAAGTTATCCAAACGCTGGTCGTGCTGATGGCGTGTTACTTCAAGGTAGTTTACCTTGCCGAAGTTGCTAATCTCATCGTCAGCGCTTTGTGGGCGGGTTTTACTATTGAAAATAGCAGGCGCTTCATGGGTAGGAGCGTCGTCAGTCATTTTTGAGTTTGTCATTTTTAGTTAGGTATTTACACAAAGATTTGTTATAGTTTAGCATGTTGAGCGACAATTAAGCAGAGGCGACAGCAATAATCATTGTTGTTTCAGATAGCTGGTCACTGTTTTATTACTTTCCAGTGTTTACTGATTGTTAGTAAAGAGGTCAATGCTATTTACCCTGCTGCTATGAAACGTTTCATCTAATTGTAGGGCCAGTCGTTTAGAGGCATTAGCATTTAAAGGTATTCGTTACCAAACACAGCCCTATAAATTAAAACACTGTATCGAATTTTACTCGGTACCATAAAACAAATAGTGACACTAAATACCATCGCGTTAATAACTTTGACGATCAGTCTATTTATTAACGGATGACAACACCACATTGACTCACTAACTGCATGACAACGACTTTTTTTGATAACTATTTATTATTTAATGATTACTTATCTGATGGTCATTTATGACAGCATAGTTGAGCAAGTATGGGTCGGTTAGCGTTAGGATCGAAAAATAGTTCGATAGCTGCCTGAGTATTGGTGGTCAAACAGATGACGATAAAGAGGTAAATACGATACCATGCTGACAAGCTGGTCCATTACTCTGTTTGCCAAGTACGCCCCGCTGATAACCAAAGCTGTGATACCTAACCTTGAGACACCCAAGATATTATTGACGATATATAAAGAACGATAAATAAAGAGTAACCAATCGCTTTGCCTGAATAGATAACCGCTGACTGATGACGCTACGATATATAGTAGCAATCACGACCGCGATATTATTGTTAGACTTTGAAGGATGAATGGCTACCGCAATATGCCTTTTTAATATCAGTATTTTTTAGACCCGTAGCTGTCCGTCGCCCACGCTTACAACGTGCGCCAACATCACTACCAATAGAACGTACTGACATTAAGAGAGTTTTTATTCGCTGACATATTCATATATGTACCAAGTTTATTGATAATAGAATATAAGTATCATAGCCTTACACCCTATTTTATTTATATTAATGTGAGCACCGCTCATAAGTTCAGGTAAAAGAGCCATTGAAAAAGCCTACGTGCTTTACGAAACCCACGATTTACGTTCTACTGTTCACTGATATCTACAAATGCTAATGTCATATTAGCCACACTTGCCACTATCTTTTAAAGACTGTCTTATCGTTGTTATGCGTACTCATAGGATATAAATATGAAACGCATTTTGATCAACGCAACTCAAAACGAAGAGATTCGTGTCGCCTTATGTACAGGCAATCATCTATACGATTTCGACCTAGAAAATCGTACCCGCGAGCAAAAAAAATCTAACATTTATAAAGGCCATGTAACCCGTGTTGAGCCATCGCTTGAAGCGGTATTTGTCGAGTACGGCTCTCAGCGCCAAGGATTTTTGCCGATTCGTGAAATCTCTGCCGAATACCTAAGCGGTAACCCACGTGATGAAAACATCAAAAAACTGATTAAAGAAGGCGACGAGCTAATCGTCCAAGTCGAAAAAGAAGAGCGCGGTAACAAAGGCGCTGCCCTATCGACGTATGTCTCTTTGGCTGGTCGCTATCTGGTACTCATGCCAAATAACCCTCGTGGCGGCGGTATCTCACGTCAAATCTCAGGCAAGCTGCGCGAAGACATGAAACGTATGCTGAGCAATCTTGATTTGCCAAAAGGCATGAGTGTTATCATTCGTACCGCGGGTATCGGCAAGACGCAAGAAGACTTGCAACATGACCTTAACCATTTGCTTAATATCTGGCAGGCCATCCAAGAACAAAACCAAAAATATCCGTCACCGCGCCTTGTCCATCAAGAAGCAGGTGTCGTTACCCGTGCTGTCCGTGACTATTTGCGTGATGATATCGCTGAGATTTGGATTGATAACGAAAACGCTTATATTGAAGCAGCAGGCTTTATTGATGCAGTGATGCCAAAACAAGCCGAAAAGCTACGCAAATATACCGATTATGAACCAATGTTTTCGCGCTTTAATATCGAAAAACAAATCGAAACGGCCTATCAGCGTGAGGTACGTCTACCATCAGGTGGCTCAATCGTCATCGACCAAACAGAAGCCTTGGTCTCTATCGACATCAACTCAGCTAAGTCGACTAAAGGTTCAGACGTTGCTGAGACTGCTTATCATACCAACCTAGAAGCGGCCGACGAGATTGCCCGTCAGCTGCGTTTGCGTGATATGGGTGGTTTGATCGTTATTGACTTTATTGACATGAATGACAATAAGCATCAAAAAGAAGTCGAAAAGCGTCTAATTGATGCGACCAAATACGATCGTGCTCGCGTCCAGTTTGGTGATATCTCTAAATTTGGTCTGATGGAAATGAGCCGTCAGCGTCTACGTCCATCATTAGAAGAATCAACTGGTTATATCTGCCCACGTTGCCATGGTAACGGTATGATTCGTGACCTGCGTTCATTGTCGCTCTCTATCATGCGTCAAATTGAACAAATTGCGCTCAAAGAACGCCAAGGTGAAGTACAAGCGGAAGTTCCAACCGACATCGCAGCATTTTTGCTAAATGAAAAGCGTGACAGCTTGGTTTATCTTGAGCAAGATAGTGGCACTCGTATCACGATTTTGCCGCACGCCCATTTAGAGTCACCAAACTTTAAGCTGCACTTTAACCGCGACGGATTTGCCCCATCGAGCTACGAGCGTATCACTGATACCCAGCAACAAGAGCACAGTGACCTTGGCTACAATGTCGACTGGCAAACGGCTGAAAAAGAGCGCCCTGAGCAGCAGCCTACTCGCCAGCCTCGTAAACCGTCAAATGATAACAACAAGCAGAGCACAGCCACGCAATCGCAGAACGATACCGTCAATCATAGCAATGATCGCCGTAATCATAAAAATGCTAATGACGCTGCGCCAGCGCGCGCACCACAAGCCAGTCAACCTAAAAACGTTGTAGCGCCAGTCGCAGCGCAAGCTCAAAATGTGGAAGCCACTGCTCAACCAAAAGCAGTCGCTTGGTTATCAAATCTGTTTGCGCAAGCACCGCAAGCCACCACCACACCTAGTGTCAGTAGTCGCGATGCCGCTGAAGCGATCGAGGCCTTGGTAAATACTGGCGCACAAAGCTTAGGCTCATTTGGCCAAGTTGATAGCAATGCATTGAATAGTGGCGCTTCAAATAGTGAGCAGCCAACTCAACAAAACAATCATCAGAAAAACGACAACCAACCATCAGATAGCAACGCTAATCGTCAACAGACACGCCGTACTAACGACAGCGATACTGATGACAGCAATAACGAAGACAGAAGAAGACGTAAGCCGCGTAAGTCAAGAAACTCAAAGCCGCGTCAAAGAAAAGAAGCGACTGACGAGACGACTGACCATACCAATAGCGGTGCTGATGAGAAATCGTCTGACACGCAAGGCCAACAACAGCAAGACAAGCGTCAACAGGAAAACAGACGTACGAACGATCGCAATCGTAATAACCGTCAAGACAACAGCAATCGTCAAGACAATAACCAAAAAGCAAACGATCGTAATGACGCAGACAACGTAACTGGCCAAAAAGCTGATGAGCAAGTGCGCGCTAAGCGTAAATCGCATAGCCAACGTGGCTCACGCGGAAAGCTAGAGCGCGGTGAGACGCTAACGGCTGACGATGTTAAGCAAAACAAGCAGCAAAATGGTAAAAATAGCGACGATGCCAATGGTAAAAACCAATCTGGCACACGTCGTAGTCAGGACCCTAATGAAGTCGTGCTACAAGTCAATGAAGCACCGACCAAGCTAAAGGCGTCAGAAGTTGTACACTTATCTTTAGATGATAGCAAGTCCACGCCTGCTAAGCCTCAATCTAGCGATAAACAACGCTCAACAAACGGCACGGCAAAGAACGAGAGCACAAAAGATCACGCTACTCAGCAAGCTGCCAACAAGCCTAGTAACAGTGAGAAAAATACTGACCAAAAAGGTGACAATAAAAAGGGTACGGTAGAGACGTCTGAGAATCAGACTCAAAACAACCAAGAGGCGACTACTAACGCTAAGGTGCAAAACAATGCACCTGATCGTAAGCAGAGCACTGATAATAAAAATCAGTCAGAACAAGCGCAACCAACCTCTTCTAGCGACCAACCAGCCTCTGCTGGCGACGTAGACAGTCAGTCAGTTAGTACAAAAACGGCTGATGCAGAACAGGCCAAAACCAAGCCCGAGCATCAGAAAGCTGAGACCACTGATACTGGTACCACTGATAATGTCAGTAAAGCTGAAGAAGCTAAAAAAGTTCCAGCTAATGACAGTGGTGCCAATGATAAAGGCATGAGTAACTCAGCACTTGAGTTAACACACGAATCACTGTTTGGTGAACGTTACGTGACTGCTGAGAAGTTTGGTCAAGCTAGCAACGACCCACGTGTGGTACGTGCTCAGCAAGCAAAAGCAACACCTCAGGTCGAAGCTACTACTGTAAGTGTAGCAGCGATACGTGGCACCGTTGGTGAGTTTATTCGTGCGACGCTGCCAGACGCGCAAACTCGCTTAGCAGAAAATGGCGTTATCAGCTGCTTTATCGAGACAATTGCCTTGTATAACGAGCAAGCGCAATCTGCAGATAATAGCACCAACGTTGAGAATGCTGTCGATGACAACCATAGCAACAATATGGCCAGTCAGCGCTTTGACTTTAGCAACTATGGCTACCAGCCATTAGCAGCCGATTACTTGGCACGCTTCGCAGCGATGACTCAAGCAGTCAGTCAATTTGCAGTAGCTCAAGGCAAAACCGCCGTTGAACCACGTGCCATTGGCAAGCGTGCCAGCAATGATCCACGCGGTCAGCATCCTGACTACCAAGAGCCAGCTGTGTTGAGTGTTCCTACAAAGCAGACTTCGAGCAATGAAGCATCGCTAGTAAATACTAAGCAAAACAATAGCGAAGTGGATGCACATAACGTTGAAGCGACAGCACTGGCCAATCAAGCTCAGGCTGACCATGTCAGCACTGATAGTGAGAAATTGCTAGAAGTCGAGCAAGCGCAATCAGCTGCTAACCGTGTAGAAGCTCAAGCCAGTGAAGCACAAGGAGTCAATACGACGGAAGCTGATGCAACACAGGCAGATGTAGAAAAGTCTGATGCAGAAGAGGCTGAGCAAACAACCGAATCTAAAGTAGAAGAATCTGCTAAAGAGACGAGCAAAGATGACAGTCAAGCAGCTAAATCTAAGACCACCATCGCCAGCTATAAAAACATGATCGAGAATGTGGCTGAGCAATTGCTGCCACAGACCGGCATGTTTAACCTGACGACGCCGAAGGTTCCAAAGGCACGCAGTCGCAAGCCCAAAACGGATCATAAAAAACCGACCCAAGCTGAGAAGCTTGCGTCTGATGATACCGATAGCGAAAGCTAATATATAGAAGCAGAAATATAAAAGCCCCAAAGCTACTAATAGCTTTGGGGCTTTTGCTTTAATAGGTTTTTGTTTAATTATCTATTTAGAATAAAATTGGACATAAGATAAAACCACAAACCAGCTTAATGAGTAGAAGAAGCCTTATCATCTTTGCCGCGAACTTTATCAATAATGGTAAGCAATGCCACAACTGCCACACCGATAATAAAACCAATAACACCATTTAATACGGTGGTTGTTACTCCTTCAAAAATACCAGTGAGATGTGCGATATCCTCTACACCGTGATGCAAAAAGCCAATACCATGTACTAAGATACCGCCACCCACTAAGAACATAGCCAACGTCCCTGCAATGGATAAAAACTTCATGAGCTTTGGCGCGGCGGCAAACATCACCTTACCTAATTTCTTCTTAAACGTGCTTTCTTGCTCCATCAGATGTAGGCCTGCATCATCTATTTTGACAATACCAGCGACCAAACCATAAATACCAATCGTAATACCAATTGCCAAGATGGACAATACTAAACTGCGTTCTAGCAAAGTAGCACTTGCCGTTGCGCCTAGTGCAATCACGATAATCTCAGCGGATAAGATAAAATCTGTACGTATGGCCCCTTTGATTTTTTCTTTTTCAAATGCCACTAAATCGACTGTTTCATCGGCATTGGCTTTTCGGCGAGCATTTTGTTCTTCATCATGTGGCAATGCATGTGGCCAAAACCGATGTATGACTTTTTCAGCCCCCTCATAAACCAAGAACAGACCGCCACACATCAATAAAAACGTGACAAGCGGTGGATAAATCGCACTAATCAATAACGCTGCTGGTACCAAAATGAGCTTATTGATGAACGAGCCCTTAGCAACTGCCCAGACAACAGGTAGTTCGCGGTTGGCTTTGACACCAGTAACTTGCTCAGCATTCAACGCCAAATCATCGCCCAATACCCCAGCGGTTTTTTTGGCAGCGACTTTGGTCATGACGGAGACGTCATCCAATATCACACTGATATCATCAAGTAAGGTTAATAAACTGGCACCTGCCATGTGTGCTCCTTAAAGCAAATTTGTTGAAGTAAGTACTACTGAAATCATTAAAACAAAGTTTTTTATTAGAGTTCTTATAAAAACAATTCTTATAATAACAATGCTGTTAGCAGTAGACTACAAGGGCACGTCCATATATTACATAGTACAAATGTATCTTATTTTTTGAATTTGTGTTGTCAGCTATTCTTAAAAGTTGGGATTATTTGCATTTATTAGACAGTGCATTTGAGCTGTCATTATCCATAAATATGCTAATATAGCGATTTTACCGCTTATCTTTACTATCAATCATTTATAAAAACTTCTGTAAAATTAAACCTTTAAAACACTATACAGACACCTTACTATATATTGTAATCCACAACGCTTTGTATATAACGAACTCATGTCTAGGCGCGATGCCTATAGGAAATCCATATGCCGTCATCCATTAGCAAAAATACCACGACGAATAATTTTTTCTCTCGTACTACCCTATCTCGTTTTGTGATGAGTGCCTTGCTAGTAGGTGTTGCTGCTGGCTGCTCAAACAATGCAGCGGATGCAACCGGTAATACCAGTGTTGTCAACGCGGCGCAGACCAAGGATGCACCAGCCAAAGCGTCAGCTGATAATGACTCTGCAGTAGTTAGTGCATTACAAGCAAACCTAAAGGCCTCTGGTATCGAAGAAACGATCGTCTCAGCGGTACCAACAGATATGGACGGTATTTATTGGGTGACTGCTGAAGGGCTACCCTCTTTCTTTACCGATAAGTCGGGTAAGCATATTATCCAAGGACAGATCGTTGCCGTTGGTGGTGATACGCCAGTTGATATCAGTGCTGCTTTGGCGGCCAGTACCGCGCAAGAAGCGTTACAAGCTGTTGATAAAAAAGAGATGATCATTTATCCAGCAAAAGGTGAGACCAAAGCGGTCGTCTATGCCTTTACTGATGCCGACTGTGGCTACTGCCGTAAACTACATTCAGAAATGGATGATATCAATGCGCGCGGTATCGAAGTGCGATATCTCGCATGGCCACGCAGTCAAGAGTCTGTGCCAAAGATGGAAGCGATTTGGTGTAGTCAGGATCGTAACGCAGCGATGGATCAAGCAAAAATGGGTGCCAATGTGCAAGCGCCTAGCTGTGCTACCCCTGTGCAAGCGCATATGGCTCTAGGATCAAGACTGGGTGTACGCGGTACCCCTGCCATCTTTACTGAAGCAGGCGAGCAAGTAGGTGGCTATTTACCTGCAGCACAACTGGCGCAAGCTGTCGGTGCAAACTAATACTTAATCCTAACATGTGATATTTTTAATATATTCTAATATCTACCGTTTATATGAATGGATTTAAATATAAGACAGCACCGCTTGAGCAATATCTGAGTATGCCAAGTACAGATGAGCACGATAGTTATTCTATAATCTATACCCTATATAACCTTATCGACATTGTGTAGACGTCACAACTGCTTGTCGGTATGATACGATAAAGCGCGATGCAAAATTAGCAATACCCTTTTATCTGAGCATTTTTTATTCAACTATAATGAAGTATGTATGCAAAGTAGCACTAGAAAATGCCTATAGACTGCCGGTGTTATGCCGCAGACTCATTTGCTATTGCCCCAGCGTTATGCCCGCTTCATTATATTTAACCTCTTGAGGATACTGTGAGCAATTCCATCAAACTAGCGATACTTGGTTTAGGCACCGTCGGAACAGGTGTGATCAACCTAATCAATGACAATTTAGATGAGCTAAAACGCCGTAGTGGACGCGATATTATTATTACCGAAGTGGGTACGCGCCGTCAGCGTGATGATATTGATACCAGCATCATGCAAAACAGTGACTTGATGGCAATTGCGGCAAGCGACAATGTCGATATCGTTATCGAAGTGATTGGTGGTACGACCTTGGCTAAAGACGTCATCATGCAAGCTATTAAAAACGGTAAGCATGTCGTAACTGCAAATAAAGCGCTATTGGCTGAACACGGCAATGAGATTTTTGCCTTTGCTGAAGAGAATAATGTCCATGTTGCTTATGAAGCAGCGGTGGCAGGCGGCATCCCAATTATCAAAGTGATGCGCGAAGCGCTTGCTGCCAATAAAATTGATTGGCTCGCAGGTATCATTAACGGTACTGGCAACTTTATCATGACCGAAATGCGTGACAAAGGTCGCCCATTTGCCGACGTACTAGAGGAGGCGCAAGAGCTGGGTTATGCAGAAGCAGATCCAACTTTTGATGTGGAAGGCATCGATGCGGCGCACAAACTAGCCTTGCTTGCCTCGATTGCCTTTGGTATCCCGCTACAGTTTGACAAAGTCTACTGTGAAGGCATCACTGGTATCACACTACAAGATGTCAACTACGCCGAAGAGCTTGGCTATCGTATCAAACATTTAGGATTTGCAGTACGCCGTGATGGTCAAGGCAACAGTGATGATGCTGGCGTTGAGTTGCGTGTACATCCAACGCTTATTCCACAAGATGCGTTGCTTGCCAATGTCAATGGCGTCAAAAACGCGGTATTGGTCAACTCACATCCACTTGGGCAAACACTCTACTGCGGTGATGGCGCTGGTGCTGGTGCTACTGCTTCGGCAGTGATGGCCGACGTCATGGATCTCGTCCGTGTATTAGGTAGCAAAAGTGGCGACGAGCAAAACAGCAGCGAGCAAAACAATCGTGGACACCATGTACCGCACTTAGCATTTATCCCTGAGCAACTCTCAGACACACCAATATTACGTGCTGAACAGATGATTACTGGTTACTACTTACGTGTACATGCTTATGATAGCCCAGGTGTTTTAGCGGACATCACTCGCATCCTAAGCGATGCAGGTATCAATATCGATGCCATTCTGCAGAAACCTGCGCATAAAGTGGGTCAAGTACCTGTCATTATCTTAACCCTACCTGTGGTCGAGAGCCAGATGAATCTCGCTATCGAAAAAATTGAAAAATTAGAGACCATTACTGATAAAGTAGTACGCATTCGCTTAGATGAGCTGGCTTAAAACATAATTTTAGCAAGCCACGCTTATCACCCCCTTTATCAGTGAGCCAGGCAAATGCTAACTGATAAAGAGTAACAGCGAACCAGCCCTTACCTCTCTATGAGGCACTTTCATTTAAAATACGTAAATAAGGAATAATAACGATGTCAAATGATGCAATTGTAATCTTAAACGGCGCACGTACACCAATGGGCGGCTTCCAAGGCGTACTAAAAGACATGAGTG
Source organism: Psychrobacter sp. AntiMn-1 (assembly GCF_001854065.1). Taxonomy (NCBI): domain Bacteria; kingdom Pseudomonadati; phylum Pseudomonadota; class Gammaproteobacteria; order Moraxellales; family Moraxellaceae; genus Psychrobacter; species Psychrobacter sp. AntiMn-1. The sequence goes on from NZ_CP012969.1 coordinate 1,668,412, forward strand.
CTAGCGATTTGGGCGCTGCTGCAATTAAAGCCGCTGTCGAACGCTCAGGCGTTAGTGTCGATGATATTGATGAAGTAATCATGGGTTGTATCTTGACTGCAGGTTTGGGTCAAGGCCCTGCCCGTCAAGCCATGCGCAAAGCTGGATTGTCTGACGCGACTGGCGCGGTCACCATTAACAAGCTATGCGGCTCAGGTCTAAAAGCCGTCATGCAAGCACATGATGGCATCAAAGCTGGTAGCTTCAATGTTGCTGTAGCTGGTGGTATGGAGTCAATGACCAATGCACCGTATCTGATGCCAGGGTCGCGTGGTGGCTACCGCATGGGTCACAAAGAAGTCAAAGATCATATGTTCTTAGACGGCCTAGAAGATGCTGAGACTGGTAAGCTCATGGGTATGTTCGCTCAAGAAATGGCGGATAAAAAAGGCTATACACGTGAAAAGATGGATGAGTTTGCCATCGAATCACTCAGTCGCGCGCTAACCGCTATCAAAGACAATCACTTCAAAGATGAAATTGAGCCTGTGACGTTTGAAACTCGTAAAGGCGAGCAAACGGTCGATACTGATGAGCAACCAGGCCTAGCGAATGCTGATCGTATCCCAAGCTTACGCCCAGCATTTGCAAAAGACGGTACGATCACTGCAGCCAATGCCAGCTCAATCTCAGACGGTGCTGCTGCTGTCGTCGTCATGAAAGAGTCACAAGCAAAGGCTGAAGGTCTGGATTATCAAGCTCGCATCGTTGCCACTGCTTCAAACTCTCGTCACCCAAGCGAATTCACCATCGCTCCGATCGGTGCCATCGAAAAAGTACTAGCAAATGCTGGCTGGTCAGTCGCTGATGTGGATCTATGGGAAATTAACGAAGCTTTTGCGATGGTCACTATGGCGGCTATGGACGAGCTAAACATCGACCACGCCAAAGTTAACGTTGAAGGCGGCGCTTGTGCGCTTGGTCATCCAGTAGGCTGTTCAGGTGCACGAATCCTAGTGACACTCATCAATTCTCTCAAGCGTACCGGCGGCAAAAAAGGCGTTGCGACACTTTGTATTGGTGGCGGCGAAGCAGTTGCCGTTGCTATTGAGCTTCCTTAAGTAAAAGTAATACTAGCGTGTCTTTGTTCAGATAATACGTAACATTTAACTTCACGCATTTATTGGTATTTATTTTTTGTTCAAGAACCGCATTGCTCATTGCTCTGCGGTTTTTTTGTGTCTATTGATTCAACGTTAACTTCAAACATTTCTTTGTGTTAAGACTCGTTAAGTTGTACCCCACCTATGTTATACCACTTACAGCCTATTACATGTAATTACCCCAAGCGCACATTTTGCTACCTTGCTCATGTATTTCATCCAAAATCATAGTGTTAGGATGGCTACAAGTTGATGCAGAGATGTTGTGATATATCTCTTAACTTACTTATTGAAATTCGATTATTGAAGTAATTTTTGCCTAGAATTTAAAATAAGTATTCATCAGCAATTTTAAGAATATCCATTTATAAAATAATTTTTACAAATACTAACTCATAAAAAAGGAAGACAATAATGAGCCAACTAATCCGTTTAAAAGATATTCAAGCCACTCATCGTGACCTAATCGGTGATGACTATTATGATCCAACAGACAAAACTGCTTACGGCGTTAATGAAGAAAAAATTGGTAAAATCGAAGGTGCATTAGTAGAAGACACTACTGGCCGTATTCGTTACCTAATCGTTGATGCAGGTGGCTGGTTTAGCTCAAAAGAGGTATTAGTACCAGCGGGTCTTGCTCGTATTGTTGGTGATGATGTTTTCTTCGATAGCTTGACCAAGTCTCAAGTAGAAGCCATGGAAGTATATGACCACGACTATCAGTACAGCTATAAAGAGCAATACGAAAAAGATCGTCAAGCGTTTACTGCTGATACCGTTCCAGCTGAAGAGCGCGTAGACATCGCAGACCATTCTTATGATGCACCAAACACACTAGAGCTTTTAGAAGAGCGTTTGACTGTCAATAAAGACCGTATCGTTGCAGGTCTTGTAAAAGTTGGCAAACATGTTGTGACTGAAGAGCGCAATGTCGAGGTTGAGCTAGAAGAAGAACATGCTGATATTCAGCGCACTAGCGTTGATCGCCCAACAGACCGCCGCATCGGTGATATGGACGTTAATGATACCGTTGAAGTTGAGCTAGAAGCAGAACGTGCTCGTGTTGGTAAAGATACTTATGTGTCTGAAGAAGTTAATGTTGGTAAAACAACAGAGCGTCATACTGAAACTATCGTTGAGACTATCCAGCGCGAAGAGCTAGACGTTAATAATGACGGTAATGTGGTCGACCGTGAAGGCAACTTAGTTAACCGTGATGACATCACAGCAGATGATGTACGCCGCGCTCGTGGAATGTAATACCCTGATACTTTGCGTCTTTTAATGACATTGTGATTTCATTATGAGATGTGATAATAACAGGTAGCTAAGCATTTTGACTTAGCAGATTAAGGCCAGAGCATGTCTCTGGTCTTTTTTGTATCGATAATATGGGGACGTGAGTTATTATAGTAATGATTAATGATAGTAATAAATTCAATATCATTCGTTAACATTGCATTTTGCCCGATTCATCATTTTATAATTATAAGGAAATAAAAATGACTACTGACCATACAAAAAACTTATACCAAGACGATTTGGAAAGCCAAAAAAGCACACTAGCTGATGAAACCTCCAATATCGTCAATGTTGGGCATTTGGAGCTATTAGAAGAGCGTCCTGTCATCAATAAAGAGCGCCTAGACGTTGGTAAAGTGACTGTTACCAAGCATGCCCGCACCAAGACCATTGAAGTGCCTATCGAATTAGTAGAAGAGTACATCACGATTCGTACTGAATACCATGATGCAGAGAGTCAAGATTTACTGTCTGGCCATTACGACGAAAAAGACATATTGCGTCATGTTGAACCCTCACTAGATAGTAAAGCCGTGGTGACCGTCAATGGTAAACAAATAGAGGTTGGTAACGAGCCGATTGAAATCGTTTTATCACGCCAAGTAGCGACTATTACCAAAGACACTTATGCCGTCCAAGAAATTGATGTCAATAAGAGTACCCATATTCATACCGATAGTATCTCAGTAGAGTTGAAACATGAAGAGCTCGATGTGACTGAAGAAGGGTTTTTGGCACATGAAGCCAATGCTACTCGACCAAAATAAACCCTTTGGCGTTGATAGCAAGCATATAAATCACTGACAAAAAAAAGCAATGCCAAACCAGCGTTGCTTTTTTTGTGTGGTACGTAGTAATCAAGCTTTTATACTTTATTACATTCAAACGTATTCACGGTTGACTCATCTGCACCCGCCGTACGCATGACACCAGTTTCGCGTTCTTCATGCGCCACACGCCACTGAGTAAACCCTTGACCGCCATCTAACCCTGTGGCAACTTCAAACACTTCTGGATTACTGCCTTCATTGGTCTGATTCAGTGTTACTGTTCCCATATCAGTGGCAACGACCACTTGATTGGCATCTTCTTTATAAGTCGCTTCAACTTTTAGCTCAGGTGAGCACAGATACGATACCTGCGTCACGCTGCTGTTTACCGATGCGACCGTATCACCTTCTACTTCATTAAGTGAGGCATCTTCAGTATTTACAACGACATCACTTGGCTCAGCAGGCTCAGCTGACATTGGTACAGATTCTTCAGCATTGACACCATCTTCCATACTTGACTCTGGCTCTGATTGTTGCTGACAGGCACTGATCGTTAATGCACCAGCGAGCAACCCCGTCAATGCGACTGAGGTACGCAATTTTTTTAATAATTCTAAACTCATAACGCTCTCCCAAATAGATATGCTGAACACTATAGCGTGTCCATAAATTCACGCCTATGCTGAATTTGTAAGCAATCAATACAAAGTGTTCATCTGCTATAGAACGGTAAATTATAGAACAAGCAGCCTTTATAAGATATAAAAAAGCCCCTATCTGGTTGAGATAAGGGCTTACTATTTAGCAGTCTACAGACTTTAATCATAGTTGCTAATGATTAAAAGACCATACTGATTAGATTTTGCCGTGGCACTGTTTGTACTTGAACCCTGAACCACAAGGACAAGGGGCATTACGACTGATATTCATACCAGCATACGGGTTTGGCTCATTGGCGTTGCTACCACTGGCTGCCATAGCAGCGCCCGCTGCTGCCGTACCACTAAGGCTGCGGTTTTGTGGTTGCGGCTGAGCGGCTGCACTGTTTACGTTGCTATCTAAATTATCTACGTCATCATGTTCAAACTGCATTTGCATATGCGCAGCATTCTCACGCTGCTGAGCTTCCAACGCCTCTAGCTCTTCTTTGGTTGGGATATGAACACGTGATAAATCTTGTACCGTTTCAGACTTAATCGCCCCAAGCATCATTTGGAACAATTCAAATGATTCACGCTTGTATTCCTGCTCAGGGTTTTTCTGCGCATAGCCGCGTAGATGGATACCTTTACGCAGCTGATCCATCTGTGTCAAATGCTCTTTCCAGTGCTTGTCTAGACTCTGTAGCATAAAATGACGCTCAAGCTGGGCGGCGTCTTGCTCACCCATTTGCTCACGGCGGCTGTGATAACGGTCTATGGCTGTTTGGATAATCTTGGCACGCAGTCCTTCTTCATCTAGACGGCGGTCTTCATCTAGCCAATCATTGATCGGCATCGTAATTTTGAACTCGTCCTCAAGCTCATCTTCTAATCCGTCAATGTTCCACTGATCGTCGATAGAGCCAGGCGGAATGAACTGGTTGATCATGGCATTATAGACTTCATGATGCATCACTTCAATGGCTTCTAATAAGTCCATTTCGGCAAGCAAATCATCGCGCTGACCATAGATAACTTTACGCTGCTCGTTGGCAACGTCATCGTATTTCAACAGATTCTTACGTGCATCAAAATCGCGGCTCTCAACTTTACCTTGCGCGTTTTCGATCGATTTTGACACCATCTTATGCTCGATGGCTTCGTCTTCTTTTAGACCCATGGCACGCATCATATTGACCACGCGATCGCCTGCGAAGATACGCATCAAATCATCTTCGAGCGATAAGAAAAAGCGCGACATCCCAGGATCACCCTGACGACCAGCACGGCCACGTAACTGGTTATCGATACGACGTGATTCATGACGCTCAGAGCCAATGATATGTAGACCGCCCGCCGCCACCACTTGATCGTGCTTCACTTGCCACTGAGACTTTAGGCGCTGCATCTCCTCCGGACTGACCGAATCGACATCTTCAATAAACGACTGCCAATTACCACCAAGGATAATATCCGTACCACGACCTGCCATGTTGGTGGCGATCGTCACTGATTTTGGGCTACCAGCCTGTGCGATAATCTCAGCTTCACGCTCATGCTGCTTGGCGTTTAGGACGTTATGCTTCACGCCTTCTTGATCGAGCAGGTAAGACAGCTCTTCACTGGCTTCAATGGTCGCTGTACCGACCAGCACAGGTGCACCTTTGGCTTGAATGTCTTTAATCTCGCGGATAATGCCCTTGTATTTGCCTAACTTGGTTAAGAAAATCTGATCATCCATATCGATACGAGCAATCGGCTCATGCGTTGGAATGACGATGACATCTAGATCATAAGTAGATTTGAACTCGGCTGCTTCGGTATCAGCAGTACCCGTCATACCAGACAATTTGTCATATAGACGGAAGTAGTTCTGGAATGTCGTGGTCGCAAGCGTTTGGTTTTCTGCTTGGATTTCAACGTTTTCTTTGGCTTCTACTGCTTGATGCAGCCCTTCTGACCAGCGGCGACCAGGCATAGTACGACCTGTGTTTTCATCAACGATGACCACTTCGCCTTCATCGACGATATAGTGAACATTTTTGACAAATACATGATGCGCACGAATGGCAGCTTGAACGTGAGCCAATAACGGCAAGCGGCTTGGGCTATATAAGCTTTCGTTTTCACCCAGCTCGCCCACTTCGACTAAGAAGCGCTCAATTTTTTCGTAACCCTTTTCACTGATTTCAATCTGGCGATTTTTTTCATCAATCCAGAAATCTTCTTCTTCGTTATTTTTATTGGCTTCTTCGTCTTTTGAGCGCTTAAGCCGTGGAATGATGGTGTTAATCAGCGCATACATGCGTGATGAATCTTCGGCTTGACCGGAGATGATCAGCGGTGTACGAGCTTCATCAATCAAGATCGAGTCGATTTCATCGATAATACAGAAGTTTAGCGGGCGCTGTTTTTTCTCTTTTAAGCTAAACACCATGTTGTCGCGCAGATAATCAAAACCGTACTCGTTGTTGGTACCGTACGTGATATCAGCTTGATAGGCGTCGATTTTTTCTTGTGGCGGCTGCTGTGAGTAAATCACGCCAACTGTCATACCTAAAAAACTAAACAACGGGCGATTCAACTCAGCATCACGAGCGGCTAGATAGTCGTTGACCGTGACCAAATGCACGCCTTTACCACTGATGGCATTGAGATACATGGCCAAGGTGCCCATTAGGGTTTTACCTTCGCCCGTTTTCATCTCAGCGATTTTGCCTTCGTGCAAGGTGATACCACCGATCAGCTGCACATCATAGTGACGCATACCATTGACACGCAATGAGGCTTCGCGGCAGACGGCAAATGCCTCTGGCAATAGTGCATCTAAGCTTTCGCCTTTTTGATGACGTGCTTTGAACTCTGCCGTTTTTTGTTGTAGTTGCTCATCAGACAGGGCTTGTATTTCAGCCTCTTGTGCGTTGATCTTGCTGACCACTTTACGCATGCGTTTTAGTTCGCGGTCATTTTTGGTGCCAACCACACTGCCTACAATCTTTGATAACATAATTTTTTGACCTATGGAATATTCGATAATTAGTGCGCATTAGCCAAAGCTTAGCTCGTGGCCTTGTCATTACCCGACTAAGTACTACCTAATTTAGTATCGCCCAATTAAGTGTGCCGTCATTATATATGGTTATGGCGCTGATGGATACAAGGGCGGTGAGTAGATATTTGCCAAGGCAAAAACCGAGCAGGACGTGTTAAAATAGCGCTTACTTTATTAAATTTCTTAGCTTTTTTGGCGCCTGTATGTGATAGCTATGAGGTAACTGTCATATGGCGCTGTCGATATAATCTAGCCTAAATCTAATCGTTATATCCTTCTTCGGTACGTACCAGGCGCATTTGTTATATCAACTCTATCGTACCAAAACAATCTATAAAACTGGCGCTAATCCGAAACCAGCTGCCGCAAATGCTATTTAATAAAAATCTATCGAAACATAATAAGAGACTCTGCATGACCGTAAAGCCGTCCGTCCAAAATCATTCATCTATTTCTACTCAATCAGATAATGCCTTATCAAAACCAAATACATCTGACTGTTTAAGCATCGGCGATACCGTCTATAACTTAGCAGATCATACGCCAATGATGGTGCAATATCTAACCATGAAAGCCAACTATCCACAAGCATTGCTGCTATACCGGATGGGGGATTTTTATGAGCTGTTCTTTGATGATGCTAAGCGGGCGGCGCAAATATTAGACATCACTCTGACGCGTCGTGGTACGGATAAAGCGGGCAACCCGATAGCGATGGCGGGCGTTCCTTTTCATGCAGCCGATAGCTACATGGCACGCCTCATCGCGGCTGGGCAAACGGTCGTCGTGTGTGAGCAAATTGACGAGTCGACAACGACCAATGCTGGCAGCGCTAACAATAAGGCCAATATCCCTGCGATGGGCGACAAGCAAAAAAAAGACAAAAGTAAATCGGCGGCTGGTAGCATCATGCGCCGTGAAGTGGTCAAAACGCTGACAGCAGGTACTATTACTGATGATGCACTCATTGCACCAAACCATACACCGACTGTCGTCGCCATCGATATTGCTCATTTAAAAACGCAAGATAATAGCCAGACGTTACAAGCAGCTGTTAGCCAAATGGATCTAGCTGCAGGTACATTGACTACTCAGACGCTAATAGCAGATAAAAACGATATAGATGGATTGCAAACTCAAATGCTGACGGTACTTGCTCGTTTTGCGCCTAGTGAATGTATCATTAGTGAAGCACTCAGCGATAGCATTGGCGGCACTGATGGCACTGATGCACAGTGGATGCTGTGGTTACGGCAACATCTGGACTGCCCTATTATAGAAGTCGCGGCCAATGACTTTCACCGTACGCACGCGAGCGACACGCTTTGTCAGCAGTTTGAGGTGCAACGTCTCGATGGTTTGGGTATTGCAGATAACGTACTGGCGCAAACTAGCTGTGCGGCGCTTATTCATTATGCACGGCAAACTCAGCAGCGCCATGTGCCACAAGTCAATCAGCTGATCGTTGAATACAGTGACGATTATTTGATTATTGATGCCAACAGTCAGCAAAACCTTGAGTTATTTAGTCCAGTCAGTAGTAGCGGTACTTCCCTAATATCCGTCCTTAACCATTGTCAAACGCCAATGGGCAAGCGACTGCTCGTACAGCAAATGAAGCGTCCACTGCGTCAGCATGCGCGTATCAATATGCGTCTAGACGCGATAACTTCCCTATTGAATGCGGATGGTAATTCGAATCAAAATTCAGAAAATAGCTCACTGGTGACACGTTTACGAGAAACACTGAATACCATTGGCGATATTGAGCGAATCAGCAGTCGCATCGGGCTGATGAGTGCCAAACCTCGTGATTTACGCAAGCTCGCCGATGGTATCGCTAGCAGCGCCCAGATTACCACTCTACTGACAGCGTCAGGTATCAGCCATGAAGACGCTGGTCTATTGCCGATGTTGATGCAGCAATTGCCTGCCAGGCTGCCAGCCGTTCAAGCGGTGGCTGAGTTAATCGAGCGCGCTATTGTTATTGAACCACCTGCACATATCCGTGATGGCGGTATGATAGCTGCCGGTTATGATGAAGAGTTCGATCGCCTCACCCATCTTCACGACAATATCCAAGTGACATTGGACGACATGGTAGAGCGAGCGCGTCAAGACAATCAATTACCGAGTCTAAAAGTCGGCTTTAATAAAGTCAGTGGCTTTTACTTTGAACTACCCAAGATGCAGGCGAAAAATGCCCCTGCTCACTTTATTCGTCGGCAAACGCTCAAGAGTAGTGAGCGCTTTATCACTGATGAGTTAAAAGAGGTCGAGACAGAATATCTGAGTGCGCAATCTTTGGCATTGGCTCGTGAGAAAACGCTGTACCAAGTGCTGCTCAACCAACTAAACGAGAACTTGGCTGAGCTACAACAACTGAGCGCTGCTATTGCCCAAATAGATGTCCTCAGTAATTGGGGGCAGCTTGCGACGACTTACCATTGGCAACGCCCAGTTATGGGAGGAGTTTCAGAAAATCAAAATAAATCTATAGCCAAAAATCAGACCCATATTGATATCCGCCAAGGTCGTCATGTCGTGGTCGAAGCGGCGTTAAATCAAGCGAACGCGAACAATCGAAACGGTGCTGCATCAAGTACAAATTATTTTGTCGCGAACGACTGCGTGCTGGGTAGTGCCCATGTTGATGACGCTGAAAAAGGACATCCTGAAAGACTGCTCCTCATCACTGGCCCTAACATGGGTGGTAAGTCTACCTATATGCGCCAAGCGGCGCTGATTGTTATACTCGCGCATTGCGGCAGCTTTGTGCCCGCCGAGCATGCACATATTGGTGATATTGACCGAATATTTACTCGTATAGGCTCAGCGGACGATCTGGCTGGTGGTAAATCTACCTTTATGGTGGAAATGATAGAGACGGCCAATATATTAAATCAAGCGACCCATAAATCACTGGTATTGATGGATGAAGTCGGACGCGGCACCGCCACCACTGATGGTTTGGCAATCGCTCATGCTTGTGTCAACCGTCTAGTCGATATTGGCTGCCTGACGTTATTTGCCACTCATTATTTTGAACTGACGCAATTGGGACAGACAAGTGACGAGATTCGTAACGTCCACGTCGCCGCCAGTGAAGTTGATGGTCAGCTGCTCCTTCTTCATCAGATCTGTGAGGGCGCTGCAAGCTCAAGCTTTGGTTTACATGTCGCCAAAATGGCAGGTATCCCCACTCAAGTATTAAATGATGCCAAACGTTACTTAATAGACAATCTAAAAGCAGAAAATGAAAAAGTTGCTATTAATGAAGTTGATGATAAAAACGACTTAGCTAATTCAGTAACGGATAAACAGCGGGAGTCTAACAACGATGTTGCTCTAGAACCACAAAGTAGTTACGCGATACAATCACCAAATATAGTAGATAATCTAAAGCAAAATCAGTTGTTTAGCGTAGAAGACGAACTAAGCGCCATTGATCCTGATAGCCTGACCCCCAAGCAAGCGCATGATTTGATCTATCATTTGAAAAAAATCATTGGTCATTAAAGGGAATTGTCAAATAGTGGTAAAGGCGCTAAAATACGCTTTATTTTCGACTATTCTATTTAGCCAAAAGCCAAATCAATAACAGGTAGACATCACTATGACCTTTGTCGTTACAGATAACTGCATTCTTTGCAAATACACCGACTGTGTAGAAGTCTGTCCTGTGGACTGCTTTTATGAAGGCCCAAACTTTCTTGTCATCGATCCTGATGAGTGTATCGACTGCGCACTATGCGAGCCTGAGTGTCCAGCCAATGCGATCTTCTCAGAAGATGAAGTACCAAAGGGGCAAGAGATGTTCACCCAGCTAAACGAAGAGCTGGCGCAAAAATGGCCAAACATCACAGAGATGAAAGAGCAAATGCCAGAAGCTGCCAAATGGGACGGCGTGCAAGGTAAGATTCAGTATTTAGAGAAGTAATTAGCTCTTTAAGAGTTTCTCAATACATTGAGCCTATAAAAAACCACCGAGCGGCAACTGCTGTTCGGTGGTTTTTTTATCATAACTACTGACAAGCTTGTGGTAGATATACGTCTTTGATACCCGCACTTGCCTGACATTGCCATGTCCCATCCGCTAAATAATCAAGGCTGAGCGTCTGCGCTTGCAAATAAGGCAGGTTGTGAATACGACAAATAATAGCATTTGCTGTCGTACTGCCGGCCAGCGGTGCTGTGACGGTAAACTGACAATATTTAGTCTGAGCTGGCATATTTAGCCCACGAGGACTAAAACCTGTCACCCCTGCACCATTGTCAATCAGTGTGCGATATGGCAGACGAAAGTGATTTATTTCTTTATAAATAGTCAGGATCTGGGTCTTTCTGACCTGCGTCTGATAGCTGACGGTCGCCGTCGCTGCCAAGATACCGATGATAGCGACGGCGATCATTAACTCTATCAAGGTATAGCCAGATTGTGCGCTGCCTGATTGTGTCAGGTGACGATTTGCGGCAGTATTATGTTGATACTTCATAGCATTATTATCAATTAATGTGATAATTGCTATGGTGCAGAGAGTGTGCCAGTTAGGTTTGCGGCGATTAGCCAGTTGTTAAACGCAAAAAAGCCAAACAGTACGTTTGGCTTTTTCGGTTAAATCAGACTTTGCATACACTGGACATTTCGTTTAGCATTTTGTCTTGTATGATATGAGCTAAGTTAAGAGCCTATAATAGACTTACTATACTACGACTATCCTTGTAATAAGGTATTAGCTTCTTAGACTACAAGTATTCGGACGTACAGCATCTACTAGGTTTGATTTACAGTCCCAAGAACCAGAATCTGGGTTATAGATAAAATCAACTTCTTTTTCAGCGATTCTATCGTTTAGACCTTCACCTTTAGCTTTAAATTTAGCAGTTAAAGTACAGATGTTATTATCAACTGAGCCTGTAATGGTATTTACGTATTTGCCGCTTAAAGTAAAGCCATTTGCTGCTGCTAACGCACCAGCTGGCTTTGCTGGTACATATCCGGACTGACCTTCGGTTCCTTTTGCTGGTTCAGCAGCAGCTGTACTACAAGCTGTATCTATACCAGAAGTAGCCGCAATATCAACAATACGTGTTTTTAGACCACCTAGTAAAGTAATCGCTTCTGCTGCTTGCGCACGAGCCGTGTAATTCTGATATGCAGGTAAAGCAATCGCAGCTAGAATACCGATAATAGCGATAACGATCATTAGTTCGATTAGGGTAAAACCTTTTTGAGCGTTCATAGACATGTCCTTTTGGATAATATGGCAATAGAATTATTATCTAACTGCCAGCTATAAATATAATGTTTCTCTTATTATAACTGCTGCAGATACTATGCCAACTTTTTATTATTAAACGCTAATAACATTTATTTCTTCTAAAAGACATTGCTCGTTATGCTAAAAGTGAAGGTTTTGATACCTATATACTTTAATACTACTGGCAATCACTAACAAATATTCGATATAGTGGATTCACTTGCTTTATTATTACTATTTATAATTTAGTGTTACTAATCATTTACTAAAAATTGTCAGTCATCGTCCTTTAGATGTTTTTCTGTAATTTGTCTGACAATTTTTGTCAGTTCATATCAAATATAGCTACTATTTGAACGAAAAAAATTGATAGGCAACCCTTTACTTCCATTCATCTCCCATACCACAAACACTGCCACGACATTTGACCCCTTGATAATTCAAGGTAAGAATACCGTCACCTGCCATTTGCATCCCAGTTTTCGGTTCAGATTTTATTTCCCATTTTCTCGTTAGTGTAGTTGGTGTGAATGTGACGTCATATAATGCTGGACCTTGTCTAGGATAATCGCCGCCCAAACCTGTTAGCAACGCGTTAGAATAACTACCCTGAGCCAATTTACGACTTTCTATTTGCGCTGCTATATTTTGCATCTCACTCATCATATCGGTGCGTTTGGTCTTGATGACATATTGCTGGTAGCTCGGATAAGCGATTGCAGCAAGCACACCGATGATGGCGACGACGATCATCAGCTCTATTAGGGTGAAGCCTTGCTCATGACTTATCTGTCTATTCTGCCTATGTGTGCTTGTTACCATTACCATACTTGCGCGCCCTTTCCACAGTCACTATCACCTACTTTTACTTTACTTTTGTTCTGACAGCTCAATCCTGCACTTGACAACATAAAATAACTCGCACTTTTGGTAATGCCTGAATCTCTGGGTTCAGCTAGCATTTTCCAGCTTCTGCCAGTGGTATTGTCAATACCTGTAGTAGTAGCTGGCACTAATGAGCTGTTCGTATTTACTCCATCTACTAGTGTGATCTGATAACGATAATTGGTAGCATCACTACCTTGAGGTACATAGATGGTTGTATTACCAGCATCATAGGTATAGGTCACCGTACTATTGCCCGTAACTACCTTTGGCATAAATCCTTTATAGGTTAATGCCGATGCTCGCCATCGTTCTAACTGTATCTCAAGCTGTAGCATTTTCGCTTGTACATCGCGCTCTGCATTCATAATCAGATACTGACGATAGCTTGGGATTGCGATAGCAGCCAATATAGCGATAATCACTACTACAATCATCAGCTCAATCAGAGTAAAACCCGCTGAGCTTACAGCAAGCTTACTCTTTAGACGTTTAGCCAAGACAGTCACTCTACTTATCCTCTTCATAGAGCTCATACCATCTCTTTGGTATGAATTTATACTTTTCAAATCCAAGATTACTATCAGCGGTTTGTCTACCATTTGTCTCAACTACACTGTCAGACTTGCCACCATACCCGCTAGTACCATCATTTACTACGGTATTGTTTGTTACCTGTAGACCAGCTTCAGTCGTTTGATTTAACCCACCTGAGCCAGTATTACTATTATTCCTATTTGCAATTTTAACTTGGTCAGCCAATGATTGCGGACCTATAAGCAGTTTGACGTTTCGCTGATCTTTGCTGTATGCCCCCAACGTCAACTCTTGTATTCCTTTACCAGCGCGAGTATATCCTGCAGTCCCATCAAGCGATTCTGTATCCTTACATATACCGTAAGGCATACAGTATATTTGTCTCTCAGACCCCCCTACCACTCTAGCGGAGCAATTACCTGCCTGATCATAGACCATCTCTGGACTATAGACAGTCGTATATAGTCTGCTACCGTACACCAGAGGTTCGCCTACTGATTTCACTCCTTCTACACCACTATATCCATCAAAATAGCTGAGTGGATAACGCCACCCTGCATAATCATATATATAGCGTTTCTTGGTATCATCGTAAGCGCCTTTCGCTATCGTCTCTAGCACAGTTTTACGGTTAGTTAGATTTTTTAACGCATTGTTTTGGTTAAACGGTAAACTAACTAAGTCATTAATCTTTTTGTCTACTGTAGTCAAACTTGTGTCTGCATAGCTAAAGATGCTCGGCTGAGCAATGTCATAGTCAAAAACATTAAATAGATAGTTAGGGTTGTCCGTATCCCTGAGCATAGATAGTGGTGTGCTACGATCTCCCGACGCAATAGTCACCGAAGCAAATATCTCTTGATAAGGACTGGTGTAAAAACTAACAATAGGTCTTTCGTAGAATCGATAAGGCAATGTCTGCCCAGAGCTGGCGTCTAACACTCTAACCACTCGCTTCACTAAACTGGCATTTGTAGCACCTGAGTTCAGATCCGCGCGGTACACGCTACCGCCTAAATCTGCGTAATAAAGATGATCAATATTACCATCATCATCCCGATCTAAAGCAGTTACCCCGCCTACAACACTATGCTTCATGCTTGTAACCTGAGTGTGGTTTGTACCACTATCACTATCGCTACCAGATATAGACGAGATAATACTACCATCACTAGCATCTAATATATAAACCGCATTACCTTCTGCCTGCGTTTTTTTATCGCAACTTTTATTGTCACCACTAGTTTGTAATTTGAAACTTGGATTCTCATAGCAAGTATCATAACCACCAGCAACGATAATCACATCTTTAGACTCGTATTTTGTTCCTTTCTTCATTCTAATTTTTGCGACTGTAGGTTCACTCCAAACTTGTCCTAAACGAGAGAAACCAGCATCGTTTGATGTCTTAGAAAATAAAAACTTAGGTGTGGTAGCAGTTGTGAGATCTAGGCCATATATGCCTTTACCACCCATTCGTAGACCACCATATGCTTTTACTGACGTCGCCTTTACTTTTTTGGGCGTTCCTGAAAAGTCATATTCTAGTAC
Source organism: Psychrobacter sp. AntiMn-1 (assembly GCF_001854065.1). Lineage (NCBI taxonomy): Bacteria > Pseudomonadati > Pseudomonadota > Gammaproteobacteria > Moraxellales > Moraxellaceae > Psychrobacter > Psychrobacter sp. AntiMn-1. Next base: position 1,683,559 of record NZ_CP012969.1, read on the forward strand.
TGAACTACTCGTCCATGGTGCGTCAACACCGAATACAGTTCTGCCTACAGCGCCTTCACTGTCTGCTTTTAGCGCTTTTAATTGCTGTTTGATAATAGTTTTAGGAATAAAGGCAAATGCTTCTTCGCCTTTTTCTGCTGATACTAAGTGTAACGCACCATCCATTGAACCAAACATAATATAATCATCACGATCAGACTCATCGTTAGATATCTCACCATCGGTTGTAAAGTCTGCACCGTAGGACACTTGCTTTGGTTTAGAGTGTACGACGCCTCCTAATACTCTTACTTCTTGAGTTGGAGGATTTTTTACTATAGCGTTAAAGGCGGCGGTTTGTTTAGCAGCTGTATCCAAGTTTGCAATATAATCGGCATCATTGACAGGCGCGCTATATCCTAGAAACGATAATAAATATAATTTTTCTTTAACACCATAATCACTATCTAGTTGATCAAACCCGATAACTTTGCCTTCCTCGACTTTAATGTTTACAAGTTTAGCACTGTTATCAGTTTCACTTTCAACAAAGACATTGCGAGTGGTACTCGCATTAGTGCCTGCAGTTGGCGCTTTCAATCGCGCGTAGGCACCACCAGCATAAATCGCATTATTAACGCTAGCGCCTTTATCGTTTTTGTAATCTTTGTCGCTCCACAAATCCTGAGTAGTTTTGCTCAGATCATCTGGAAAGCCGTCATTATCATCATCGACATATAGTCTAGAGGACTCTGCAAATGGAAATGAAGATTTACCATATAAAGTACCTTGATAGACATTGTATTTCTTCAAATTACCGGGCCAAACAAACTTTGAATCAGCAATTTTTGGCTCAAGCATTGGCAGGTAGGCGAATGGCTGTAAGTTAGTAGAGCTTAAAGGATCATTAGGAATAGTAATAGTACCTGATGGCGCAGTCTCAATAATTTGAGTGAGCTTTGCAGTAAAGCTAGAGACACTAGCCGCAATACTGGACGCATCTGTCGTATAATAAAAGCCGCCACCACCGTAGGCTTCACTACCTAACTTACATAAGTTTTTTGCATCTTTAGAAGGTTTGACTGAGGAGTTAGGGTCATCTTCATCACAATGGTATACTGTGTTACCTGCACTATCTATTGAATTTTTAATGCCAGCAAAGCTCTTCCCAAAGCCAACTGTCGCAGTTAATATCGAGCGCTTAGCAGGATTGGTTATATCTCGCAGTTTTTTAGCATATACACTCATACAGGCCCAGCCACTATCTTCACTCGTATTTTCTAATCCACCAGAGCAACTGCTGTTCAAGCTCAAAGAGCTATTACCTTTAAGGCTTAAGTTCATTAAGTCAGAGGCAATAGAGTTAGAAGAATTATTAGGCTCGCCATCTGTTAGGAAATAGACACCGTAGCCACTACACTGTGAGTCAGAAACTGGTGCGTTATAAGTCAGGTAATCATTGTTCTGATCTTTAGCGTCTTCAACTGAAGTCGTGTAACCACTTTGATCAGTATCATTTAACACTTTCTGATTTTTTTTAAGATAGTAACGTGTGTTTGAGTTTTCTGTCCAAAAGTCATCTACTCCTACTAGTACGTTTTTAGCTATCTCATCATTACCAGTTAGACTATTAGTTAGTCCAATAGCTAGCTGATTATACCTACCGGGTTTACAGTCTAATATTTGAATAGTTTTCGTGGTGCTTTGAGAGGTCAAAGTACTAGCAGTCGCAGCATTATTGACACACTTTTCTAAAACAAAGTTTCCACGACTATTTTTGGTTATTCTTCCAAGAACTTTAAATGCCGTTTGGTTCGTTGCCGATACTGTTGTTGTACCCATCATATAGGCACCAGCTTCCGCATAAGCATTAGCTGCTGGCGTACCATTATAAGCCGTTAATGCCTTTACCGCGTTTATAAGCGCTATACGCTGTGTATTGTCTAGCTTTCTAGCAGGGACAATGATTCGTCCTGCTTTGTTATCAGCAATTCCGTCTCCATCTTTGTCCACGGAATAATTCCCCAGACCAATTATATTTTTCTCTGATAAAATATAATTGCCACTGCTGTCTTTTTGTGAAAATAGTGTAATTAGCGCATCTTGCAACATGGTCAGGCGGCTGTAATAGTTAATACTATTATTATTCTCTATCCAAGTGTTACCGCTCCATCTACCTTTTTTACAACTCTTCAAGTCATACTGAATAGTTGTATTACCGATTGTTATGCTTTTATTATCTGCTGACCCGTGAACTTTATAAGCGTTATCATTTTTGTAAGACCAACCCCGTCCACTTGTATCCCAAACACAGCTGAACCCATAATCCTCTACCATACTATCAACTTCATAATCCCTAATAGTACTCGTACCCATAGAGCCCGAGGTATCTAACATTAGTGTCAGTACCGCGCCGCCCGATTCTGCAGCTTTATAAATCTCTAGATCGCCTAAATCATTTCTACCGGCATTGACAGGTAGAGCAACCATACAAAGGGCAATGGCATAGCACAAAGGCTTAACAGTCTGGTCAAGCTTAGAGTGTCGTAACTGATTGGGTATGAGTTTTTTTAAAATCATGATGAGTACTCTTCTTCAATTACCGCTGTTAAAGGGGTTAATGAGTATGCTTTTCTACTCATTGTCTAATCACCAGTAGCCGCACTACGATTACCGGTGGCATCAATACCAAGTAAGTTTTGACAACCTTCATCTATTTTGCCATCGCCTACACCAAATCCGTAACATGCTGTACCTTCTACAACGTTTTTAACATAAGCTTGCTGTACCAATGTTTTGGTCGCAACCCCTTCATCTTTCATACATTCATCTAGAGATTTAGTGCTTCCACCATCATTGGGCGCGATAGGTTTTTTCAGACAGTCATTGATTTCTTGTTTGCTGGCATTTGATAGGCTGGGTAATATAGAAGTCGATCGAATGTTAAACACAGCAGATTCGTTACTTGTTTCACCAGCTTGTACCCCTGACCCTTGTGTCACTGACTTAAAATCCCCTTGCCCTACTGTTGCAGTTGATGGCCGCGTGATATTTATTTGGGTAACTGAATTACTACGAGCGCTAGAGTAGCTGTTGGTATTTGATATATCACAATAGCCACTATCTGATGTCATCACAGTTCCACCATTTGGTTTTACGATACTGGCATAACTCAATTTAGCAAAGCTATCTAGCCTTGGGTTATAGCAAAATATATATTGATCATCACGATTGCTATTACCTGCTTGAGAAAGATAATAGCCAAACATTCCTGTCCCTTCCATCACCGCACTTATGTAGTCTTGATCTGTATCGTTATCGAATACTTTTTCAATACGTTTATTTGCATTGTCTGAAGAGTTTAATAAAAATGTATCTATTTGATCAGCAGTAGCTACTCTTAAGTCAGTTGTACTTCTTTTAACCGCCATAATACCTATCAAAGTAATTAGCAGTAAAAACAATAATACGACGATAAGAGTAACGCCTTCCTGTGATTTTTTAGTCATCTTATTTATCCTCTTTTAGCAAATCCGTATGCCTAATCCGCTAGATATTAGGTATAGAACTTTCTTTAATGGCTCTTGAGTTTCTCAACATTATATTCGACTCATAAACCCTACGAATAAATGCACTAGAAGTATCTGAAGATAGCTCCTCTTCTTCTCCAAAAACTATGAATTTGGTTGCCCCATCTTCTCCTGTAAGCGGACGATCAGCTCGCACTAAAACTGAGAGTTTTACAGATATAACGTCTGTCGTGGTTGTCGTAGAAGCGCTGCCTGATGATTCTGCTTGTTCAACTGTTTTTAAAAAACTCATATACTCCTCAGGCGTGAAATATCTCAAGGAAACTGAAACATTAGACGGGCTAGTAGATTCCACCACCTCTACTCCCAAAGAGATTCCAAAATAATCAGCTCTTGGAATAACTACTTCTCCAATATCTCCAAAATCCCTGATATTTCTAGCTGCTACTAGTATAGTGCTGTCTTCATCTTTAATCTTTTGGGCATCAAGTTCGGCTACCGTTAGATCCTCTTTGACATAGCGTCCAGCATCACACCGTAGTTCATAACTCTTTATATTTGATTCATAGTTAGATTTATTATTTTGAGCCACTTCACTTAGGAAGTATCTCTCAATAACGACTTGTCCTGGTATCATCGTCAAACGTCCGCTACGATCTATCTCTACAGGCCCTCGAACTAAAGAACCTTCACAATCGTACATGTTTTGCGGCGCTTCATACTGTATCGTCAGTTGTGAACTTTTCAGGCCTGCAACATTACTATTTTCTGCTTTCCAAGCATTATTATCACTGCTGGTACTCTGGTTGCCGCTTCTAGTTAGATAGCCATCTGTGATATCTGCACCACCAGCACTCGATTTCGTTCCTCCCATTTTGATACCATTCATGTTGTTTTTGGAAGTATCTGTCTGAGTATCACTAACCAAACTGCTGTCACTAGTCATGACTAAACCAGCTAAAGGTGTAAAAGGATTGTTAGTATCTGCCATTCCTAGATTGCTGAGTCTTACGCTTTTTTCTATATTTTGAATACCAAAAATACTGGCTTCTAATATATTTGTACCACCAGACTGAACGCTACTGGTCTTGATACTGGTTAGATAGACTTGCATCACTGCTGCTGAGATCAAAAGACCCAATGTAAGAGCTATCATAAGCTCAATTAAAGAAAAACCGTTTTGGGTATGTTTAATCTTCATCAATAAGACTCCATAATCAAGCAGTCAGAACCTGCATGATATATTCCAAGCGTACTTGCACAAGCTTTATTATTGGCTGAACTGGTATCAAACACTGGCTGTGTGCCATTCCATGAGGTTATAATGCACTGGCGTAATTGTTTGTCCGCAGTGCCAGGACAAGTAATCATATTCAGTAAAACGTCATTATCACAGGCCTGTTTCATTGTATTCCAGCTATTGTATTGACCTAACTGCTCTTCAGTGCAGGCATCGCTATCACAGTTTTTAGTGACATTACTTGTTTTGTAGCTTTCTACTGCTTCACAATAACTTGTTGAATCAGATACACTACTTAATACACCCTGAATATTTTTTTGGTATTCCAGTATATTATTGGAATTGAGCCTTAGGTCTTCAGATAAACCGCGCATTACCGTGTTGGCGTTCGCAATCAATACACTATCATCTGTTGCCTTTATGGATACCATGTTCAGTGCACTAAAGCCTAGCACTGCAACTGCTAATAGTAACAGTGCCACTAGCACCTCTACTAAGCCCACTCCATACTGGTTCTTGATGTTTTTCATTAGCAAGTACCTCCTAACTTCTTGTTACTAATGCTTGCTACTGTGTTAACTTCAATTTGTCGTGGTGTTACTACTGAACTGCTATCACAAATAGTATAAGTAACTTTGCCAACGTTAGATGTCACTTTATTTGGTTGAAAAGTCACCGCAGTTACTGTATTAGGATTGATAGATACTGTGCTTGTAGAATTAACATTATAAGTCGCCAACACAGTTCCACTAGTGTTCTGCAAGACAATGGTTTTGGCACTATTATTATATACGACTCGAATATCTTGACGACGAATAACACTTTCGACTTTTGCCTCTTTTAACGCATTTTCAAGCGTCGCAGCCGTCGACTTAACACGCTGATTAGCAAGCTGTGTGCTGATACTGGGTGCAGCAATACTCACAATAATAGCTAGCACAGCAATCGTTACCATGAGCTCAATCAAGGTAAACCCTAAACTGGCTGTTCTTAGCGAGGTCGGTAGACTATTCATAGATGCGTTCACATCAAATCCCTATTTAGCACTGCTAATGTCTGTCTCTGATCAGTTTTTGTTTTAAAATAACTAAAATCTGGTGTCAGTTTTGCTAATAATTTTATAGTTAGCTTAACTAATAATATGCAATTTTTGTTCCACAACATTCTGTTCATGTTATATACGGATGAACAATAATACATACTTGATAGACCAGTAAATATATATGTATTTAATAATATAGCGTTACGATGATATATTAGCAATATATTAACAATTTCAATTAGATAGATGATTTTTAGGACTGACTGCCATGAGCTAACGCATAGGCAGAAATATGATAATTGTTATGGCTTTGAGCATTTATGGTCACTGTTTGCTCAGATGAGATGAATGCACGTGCCAATGCTTGCAAGCTTGCGCCTGTCGTAGAGACATCATCGAACAATAGTAAGCGTTTTACCGGAGGCTTTTCGGTCAGTGCAAAAGCGTTATCTAGGTTGCTTAGACGTTCAGCGCGTGTGAGCCCTTGCTGACTGACCGTATCATCAATGCGCTCCACACCGTGCCATAGAGGAATTTGCCAATGCTTTGACAGTTGTGCTGATAAAATACTGACAGGATCAAACCCTCGTTTTACTAGCCGCTGATTGGTCGTTGGCATGGCAACAATCACGCTATTATTACGATGACAGCCATGTGGCCGTGGTAGCTGGCGTAATGCATGTAACAACAATGGCAATTTTGTCATGTCTTCATGATGCTTAAACGCCCGAATCGCTTGACGGATTGGATATTCATAATAGGTAGATACTTGGATAGATAAGGACCTGCCAGCAGCAATGTCAACATCAAAAGGCTGTGGCAGCCATGCGATACTATTGTGACAATAAGTGCAGAGTAGACCTCTATTTAAGCGGTGATTGATTTGATGAAAAATATGAGCAAACGAGGATGGATTGCTTGAAAGGGAAAATTCAGAATGTTCGCTCGATGCGTCATTACTATTAGCCTGTGAATGCTGCATCAATAGCTGAGATTGTGATGTACTTCTATACATACGACACAGCTGGCAGCGTACATTTAAATACTCTGCCAGCCACAGTCCGGTTTGATAAGGCACTAAGCGGTGCATAGACTATTGATTATCATAAATATGGTAAGACTCGCTTATATTAGAGGCCTTTCCAGTCATTCAGCACGATACCGAAACCAATAGAGGTATTCTCATGATTATAATCAACAATGGACTCGCCATAACCTTGGAATAGCTGCACCATACCATTGACGTTTTCTGACAATGGATAGATATAGTCGATTTGGGCAGCGCCTTTATTGGTGCTTGGATTGTAGCGCAAGGTACCGCTAATGCTCTGCTCAGCAGGCAAATCATATAAGAACTTGATATCGCCATAACCCATGTAATCTTCGATATCTGGGTTGTCATCGTCGCTACTGCTATTACCATTTACTCGAGCCCATAGACGCGGTATGACTGACAGCTTACCCCACTCGGCCCCTGCCATTAAATAAGCACGGTTCCACGAACGTGATAATGGATCATCCTGTCCATTAGAATGGTGCACAGCGCCCGCACCTAACATGCGTAAACGTCCACCGAAAGGTAGATCTGCCGTCACAGGCTGAGTCAAAAATATTTCAGGTTGATAGTCGGTAGCACGAAATGGTCGTGAATTGTCTTCGTTATACACCTGCCAATGTGACTCTTGGGTATAACCAAACCACAGATCAGCGCTGGTATCGAATAAATCCTCTGCGACTTTACTCTTTAGAGACAACTGAAATTTTAGCTCCGTCTCACGTATGTCATTAGAGTCAAAAGGTTCAATTTCTTGAGAAGGGGTGCTTGGGCTTAAATTAGGATCAAAAGTGTAAAACAATGGCAGCAGATAAGTCGGACGGTATGGTCTTACCGTCCAAGTACCGCGCTCACTGTTTTGATCGAGATCATATGCCAAACTGAGTGGTGTGTATTTTTCAATATCTGCTTGAGTGACACCCACACTTTCTAGAACTTGAGCCTCTTGCTGATTGTCTGTGACCGTATCCAAACTATTAGTAGCAGACTGTTGATTAGCAGTCGCGCTCTCATCACTGAAAGTATTGGTCGAGTTCTCTTCCACAAAAACAACTTGTGGATTACCCGAAATAGTCGTCTTGAATGTTTTTGCCAAATCAACTGGTTGTTTGGACGTGGTGTAGCTTGGTGTTTTACCTTGTTCAGCTACCTTATCAAAACAAGCCAAACGAGCGGCACTGCTCTGCACTTGCGTACATTCAGAAAACAGCTTCGCTTGTTGCGCAATAAATTCTTTGCTGATTACTTTACCGCTCTGTGTGGTTACGCTCTGCGGCATCTCAACGGTTTCATATTCAAGCGCCGCTTCTGGTACTGGCAGTTCGTTATAAGTTTGACTATTGTCAGCTGCTTGTACTTGTACCGCCGTACAACTCAACGCGATAGCAACCGCAATACTCAAATGAGTATGTATCGTGCGACTACTGGCGTTACGACTGATTACATGAGTACGTTGTAATTGACGCTGAGTGGTGATGTGGGCAAACATAAATGTCCTTTATCTAACCAGCATTATCGCCAGCAGATTATGTGAGTTAATTAATATAACTGTTAGCGTCGCCGCTAAAAAACTAGAAAAAATGAGAACATCAGAAGCAGTTATGACAAACTGATATACCCCTTCAGTATTGTTACTTTATTGTAATGAAAATATAATCATTATACTAGCGTTATCGATATATTAAATCTGCTTAAAAAGACATATTGTGTGTAAAACCAAACGTTTAGAAGATATTATTAAAATAATTTTATGGCATAAAAAAAGCCAGCGTACCATTATTGGCGTACGCTGGCTTTTTTTCATTATTAAGCTTTAGCAAAAGAATTACTCAGGTTATTAAGTACGGGTTGTGAGCCATCAGTTGTTTAGCGTCGTTAAGGTTTGCTCAAACTCCACGCGACCGATTTCGCCCACTTGTTGATTAACCAATTGACCACCTTGATAATAGAGTAATGCTGGCGGGCCAAACAGCTTGTAGCGTGACAAAACGGCTTTGGAGTCTTCTGTAGTATCCGTGATATCAAGTCTCACCAACTGCCAGTCTTGCATCTGTGCTGGGCGATTATGAAATAAATTTTTGTCCATGATACGGCACTCAACGCACCAGTCTGCTGTTAAATCGACAATCACTTTAGAGTTGTCAGCGACAATGGCGTCTAGCTCTGCCAATGTAGTAATGGTCTCATCTGTCGCCATATTATCGTTACCCAATGGCTGACCAGCCGTGGATGGTACCATCATCGGCGCAGCGCTTAGCGAGGCTAATGGATGCAAGCTGTCATCGTTTCCTAGTGCTGCACCCACTATCAAACAAGCCGCCCAAATACCAGCGATCAGACTCATGGCTTGGGTTAACATGCGTCTTTTGCCAATCCAGCTCCACGCCCATGTCGCCACCACCATAAACCATAATGCCCATACCATTAGCATCACGGGTGAGATAAAGACACGCTCAATTAATAATAAAGCAACGGCAAAGAGCAATAAGGCAAAACCTTGCTTGACCCAGTTCATCCACTCTCCTGCCTTCGGCATGATTTTGCCCTGAGTAGCACCAATTAAAATAAGCGGTGCTGACAAACCAAAACCCAGCATAAATAAGGCGGCGAAACCCAAGAGCGGACTACCAATGGTAGAGACTGCCAGTAGCGCACCGAATAATGGCGCAGAGACGCAAGGAGATACGACTAATGCAGATAAAAATCCAGCAATCAAACTACCACCTGTGCTACCAAGCTTGCTATCGCCTGCTTGGCTAAGCCCTTGCATTTTTCGGCTGAGTGCTTGCGGTAAACGTACAGTAAAAGCATCTAGCATGTATAGTGCTAACAAGACAAAAACAATCGCAAAGCCAATCAAAATAATAGGATTTTGTAACCAGCCAATAATACCTAATGACTCGCCAAATACCGCAATCACAGCGCCCAAAATACCATAGGCAGTCGCCACACCAATCGCGTAACTGGTGGTTAGGATGACGCCGCGTTTGACCGTTGGGTCTTGCTCGCGGGCGACAATATTGGAAACGATGGGCAGCATCGGTAGGACACACGGCGTCAAGGCCAAACCTAGACCTGCTAAAAATAGCAATACCAATGCGAGCCAAGGATGAGACGCCAAACCAAAGGGATCACCATCAACAAGGTTGCTAGCATTTACATTCTCGCTATTGGTCGCGTCACTTGATACATTGGCGTTTGCTCCAGAAATCGTGGTCGTTGCAGTGCTACCATCTAAAGAGTCGTACTCCAAAGTACTATCATCGATTAGATCATAATCAATAACCTCATCATCCATCAGCGCTTGTTCTGCTTGCGCCGTGGTGCTACTGGTTGTTATAGATGTCGTCTCAGTATTCCCAGCAGATATCGTCGCATCAGTCAGATTGTCGCTCGCGGCCGTCTCGCCAACAGACGCACGTTCTGCCTCAGTGTTGGCATTACTTGTCGCGCTCTGTGACGATGCTGCTGTGATATTGACAGTGGTTTTGATTTTTTCAGGGGGATAGCACAATCCCGCTTTGGCGCAACCTTGCCAACCAATGACAACTGCTGCTTCATCGATGTTTTTGCCGTTGTTACTGGTCAATGTGGTAGTTGCGACCATATTGGCTTGATCAAACACCAATACCTTACCAAATGTCGGATCGTCGATTGAATATGGCTTTTGGTTAAAGGTAAAAGGTGCCGCCGTCACGCCCGCAGGTAGCGTCAGTTTGATTTGATTTTTATAGACATAATGCTCAGGCGTGATATCAAACGCGATGGATAAACGCGTACCTGACTTGGTAGAGGCACTACTGCTACTCACCTGAAAGGCTTCATCTACTGGCAAAAATTTCGATTGCGCTGTATTTTGACTGCTGCCGAATAGATCACCCAATCCTGCCGCTTGCGCCGTCGTTGAGGTCGCTAACAACCCTGTCAATAGCGAGCCGCTAGCAATCACACATGCTAAGACATACGCTTTTTTTGCATGTGTATTTGCAGTCAATGATGCCGATTGTTGTGATGTCTTCATGAGCATGAATAGCTACCTGTCATTACCAATATTTGAATCAAACTTCTCAATACTTATCTACGTGTCGCAGCAATATTTACCTTAGTTTTGATCTTTTCGGGTGGGTAGCATAGCCCAGCTTTTGCACAACCTTGCCAACCAATGATAATCGGGGCATTTTTTGCACCTTTACCATTATTGGTCGTCAGCATCGTGGTGGCAACAACACTCCTTTGCGTAAATACAGGAACTTTACCAAAGGTTGGATCATCAATGGACACTGGTGCCTGATTAAAGGTAAATGGTGTCGCATTTATTCCTTTGGGAAAGCTTAACGCGAGCTGCTCTTTATAGACATAATGTCCTGGCGTGATATCAAACGTGATGGATAAACGCGTGCCCTTAGATGTGGCTTTGGTGCTGCTAGTCACTTGGAAAGCTTTATCCACTGGTAAAAATTTTGATTGGGATGCGCTACTACTATTAAATAAGTCGTTCAAGCCTGCCGCCTGTGCGCTGATTGATGTCATTGATAAAGCTGTCATCAACGAGGTGGTTGCAACAGTAAACGCAAGCACATGGAACTTAGTAGCGCGTTTATTGATAGCGACTGATTGTAGTGTTGGTATTTTTATTGACATAAGTTATTACCTTTGATGTTAGCTTCCAGTGACTGGCAGTACGGACATACACCTACTGATAAAACTACTGACCCTCAATACAAAGGTCATATCAGATGGTATTTATTTTACGTATCGATAAAAAATATCAACCAATAAAAAGATATTGGTTGATATTGATAGGTCGTTAATTGCACGATAGCAAGTGCGTTTAACGATATTTTATTGGTATAGATTTTTTAGATGCAGACAAAGCTAAATTCTATAGCTGAGCATAAAGATCCGCATCCTGACCTTCACCACCTTGCTGTCCATCTGCACCTAAAGAAAACAAGTCATAAGCTCGCCCTTCACTACCTGGCGACACATATTGCAATTCATTCTCCCAACCATCAGTAGGATAGCCACCTTTTATATAGCCGCCTTCAGGATAGTTTTTGGCGTCACTTGGCGGTGTGGTAAGCGCCTCTAACCCTTGCGCTGTCGTCGGATAGCGTGAATTGTCGACTTTATACATATCTAACGCGTTGGAAACGGTAGCGAGCGCGGTTTCAGTGGTTTTGACACGCGCTTTGTCACTTTGCCCGACTACTTTTGGGACGACCAAGCCTGCAAGAATAGCCAAGATAACGATAACCACCATAATCTCAATAAGCGTAAATCCCGATTGTCTAGACTTACCTATCAAGCTGCGATGTGTCATTGAATGGACTCTCTGATGGTCATTTACAATGCCACCATGGGCTTGAGTATTATTATTGTCATCTTTGGTATTGGCACTTTTTGGGCTAATATTTACTTGAAGGGTGTCAGTCATAGTCATCGCTTTGGTCATCACAGTTATGTAAATAGTAAAAGTGGCGTTCTAGTAGCACTCATGCGTCTATGGGCTTATCAATAAAACCCTAAATCATTGTCACTATAAACCATGGTTTTATTTTTATCCAGCGCTGTGCTCAGATTGTCATTACAGTCAATACCAAGTAACCATCAGCAACAAGTAATCAGCAGCAAGTAGCCGTCACCAAATAATCATCGACATTTATCACTATCGTTTTGACCCGCTTTCACTATAACGTGGTGCTTAGGTTTACCATAGCAAAAATCTTGCTTGGTCAACAATATACAACAGTAAGCAAATCTTAAGAAAGCTAACGTAGGGTTTAGTAAGATAGGTAATTAATAGAGGATAAAAATGCAGATAGTTGATAATTTGAGAAGAGCATATCGGCTGTTTTTCAGCTAGTCAGTTAACTATTGACTAGCCTGCCAAGTCATTCATATTAACGATTGGTAGCATCACTGCCATCACGATAATCATCACCACCACACCCATCAAGACCAGCATCAAAGGCTCAAGTAATGATAGCAAGGTACTGATAAAATTGGTGGCCTCCGCCTCCTGCATTGTGGCGGCACGACTGAGCATACTTTCAAGCTCGCCTGAGTTCTCCCCACTTTTGATCATTTGTACCATCATGGGCGGAAAGTAAGTGGATTTTTCGAGTTGGCTGGATAAACTTGAGCCTTCTGTGACCCTATCAGCAGCGCTCATGATCGTTTGCTTGATGTGCAGATTGGTCGTCACTGCCGCACCAATATGTAGCGCCTCAATCAACGGCACCCCTGAACGCACCAAAATCGCAAGCGTACTAGCAAAACGCGCCGCATTCAATCCCTTAGACAATCTGGCTAATATCGGTAGCCTGAGTACCATACTATCTATTGCCAGTTTCCCAGCCTGCGTTTGGGCAAAACGATAAAACAAAAACGCAGTACCTGCCAATACCAGTAGCATTAACCACCACCACTGCGTAATGATATTTGATAACGTCAGAACGACTTGAGTAATCAATGGCAAGGCCTGTTCGGACTGCTCAAAGACTTTGACAATTTTGGGCACCACAAAACTCATCAGCCCCATGATCACGCCAATTGCCATAACCATCAGTACAATCGGATAGACCATCGCCCCTTGGATTTTCTTTTGAAGGGCAAAGCGGTTTTCAGTGTAGTCGGCTAGCTGATTAAGGATTAAATCCAAGTGACCAGATTTTTCGCCTGCGGCAATCGTGGCAATATATAACGGTGGGAAGCTCGCGGCCTGTTGTAATGCTCGTGCTAAGCTTAAACCTTCGAGGACATGTGAGCGTACCGCCAGCATCAGAGATTTGATATGCGTCTTTGGCGATTGTTTAGCGACAGCAGCCAAAGTTTCTTCAAGTGGAATACCGGCCGCTAGTAACACAGATAACTGGCGTGTGAGTAATGCAAGCTCATAAGCAGATGGTTTTTTATAGCGGCTTTTGTTTTGGCTTTGTCTGTCATTGACCGCACTGACTTCGACTGGTGTCCACTGCTTATCGCGCAGCTGCTGCCGAACTTGCCGAGCAGAATCCCCTTCTAGTAAGCCTTTTTGGACACTACCTTGGTCGTCAAGCGCTTTAAAATGATAAGCGGGCATAGCGGCAGATATCCTAAAAAAGTCACAGGTAGGGGTTTGGATGTATGGCTTAACAAAAAGGGTAATGTCTATAAAAACTATCTATAGTGAATTCAGTATAAAAACGATACAGTGGGACTGGGATAAATTTTTCGCAGCATCGAGCAGCGTAGGCACAGCGCGCAAGGAAAATTTAGACCAGTTCCACCTTGATATATAATGTATCTGTTTTATTTAGGATTGACTATATCAAAGCGGCGTTGAGTCATTACTGTCAGGCATCAAGCCTTGTAATAATAAAACATCCAAATGCTGCTGCTGTAACTTTTTATCAAAGTCATTGACCTCAGCGATCAGCATTCTCTCAATGCGTTTATCACTTGCAAACACACTCAAGCGCGCACAAATCACTGCCAATTGATAGACACGTTTTTTACAATACCCATCCAGACCCTGTAACAGCCTGACCATGTGCGGCGTCTCAAGACTAGCATAGTCATAATCAGCAACGACTTGCTGACCGAGCGCTGCCACACCATAACTGATAGATAAGTGCGCGCAGAAATAACAGCTGAATAAATACCCAACCACGTGACCGATATAATACCCCCGATCATAGGTAAAGCTGCTCACGCCAAAGTGACCTAGCACGTAGCTGTTGAGACTGCCTTGATCGCGGATTGGCTTGCCATGTTTTAGCTTACCGACAGTGGCAAAACACAGCGGGTTGCGCCCATCCTGCGTGGTAAGCTGCCAACCTGCTGGCTGCTGAGCGGGCATATGATGCACGATATCTGCAATAATATCATCGACCACATGCAGCTGCTGCCAAAGTCGTTCAAGCATTTCTGTATCCATCAAACCACGCTTATCAAGCTGCTGAGCAAGCAAATACTGCTGATATTCTGCAAATTGTGATTTGAGGGTTTGTACTAAATACGTGGGGCGCGTATTGGCGGATGCCATATATAGCAGTCGAGTGCGCTCGTGCTGGGTATGATAAAGAGCCACACGCTGCGCAGCCACGTTTGACTCATTGGCAGTAGGCTGTATGGTTGATGTATCGGTGTCAGGCTGTTCGCTAGCGCCTACTTCATCAATGCTCTCCTTGGTATCTGACAAAGTAAATAGCGTTAATAATGCCGCTTTATCAGGCATCTCAGCCGTATTAGCAGACGCTATTTTGCTAGCATGCACGTTATCTTGCGCATTAGCTTTATCAGATTTCTGTTCTTTTTTAGCAGTTGCAGTAGTACCTTGGTGGCTATTGGCTTCTGTACTTGGCTTTGCGGTCGGTTCAGTCATAACATACCATCAGCAGCAAAAATAAACATCGTCTCGATCCTTTTATGCAACGGATATACAGTCACATATCATGCGTCAAATATGAACGCTCACACCTCGACGACTCATTATTCCATAGTACCTGAACACAAGCGTATTGTCAGCCTTGCCTAGCCAAAATAGCGCCAGTTGACTGCCAAGTATTTTACCTAGACAAATGCTAGATATATATCAATCAAAAAAAGCGTTAAGGATACCTTGGTCGCCTTAACGCTTTTAATAAATGAACACTGAGGACGTTAAAATAATAGCTTATGCAAGCTTTTGTTGTTGATACTGTTTACGGTACGCTTTTGGTGAGACACCATAAACGCGTTTGAACGCCTGACTAAAAGTTGAATCTGACGCATAGCCCACCATATCACTGATACGGCTGATACTATTTTGCTGTAAGCGCAAATAACGTGCTGCCAAACGCAAGCGATAATCAATCAAATAAGTGAGCGGCGGCATCCCTACCGTATCTTTAAAGCGCTGGGCAAAGCTCGAGCGCGACATACCTGCCACCTCTGCAAGCTTATGAATGGTCCAGCTTTGACTTGGTGCCTCATGCATCGCTGCAAGCGCCTTGGTCAAAAACGGATCTTTCATGGCCTTTAGCCAATTCTCAGTCGCCTCAGGTAAGCTTTCAATATAAACGCGCAAACATTCAATCATCATGATGCTTGCCCAATGATTGATCACAGCCGTTTTGCCCATGCGTTCGCGCTCAGACTCCAAGGTCAAAAGCTTGATTTCCACATCAATCACCTCAAACCGACCATCAGCCGCATCATTGAGCTCAGGCAATATCGGTGGTAACACAGATAGTAGAGGGCTAATCATCTCTTTATCGTATTTACATTCAATCAAAATCAATGAGGAATTAGGATCGCCATTGCCATCAATCTCAAGCGTGCGATCTTGACAATTGGTCAGTAATTCATCGAGGGGTTCAGCCACGTCACCATGATGATTGAGTGCATAGCTTACGTGCTTATGCGCGTTCGGGATCATAATCATATCACCAGCACGAGCTTCGCGTAGGCCATTGCCAACGTCTATACAAAAACCACCAGACATCACCAAGTAAAATAAAATGGTGTCTTTTCTACTCATAGAATAAGACCAATTGCCAGCACCATTCAAACGATAATACTTGGTCTCAAATAGGTGCACATTCTGTAGCAATACGCTCAATGCGTCCATCAATCAGTTCCTCAATAATACAGGGTCAATAACAACAAATCTTAAAAAGGCGGGTGTGTATCCAAAATGCTTTAAATTTTTTCGATCTAGCCAATACGATGTCTCAATCAGCAGGATGCATCAAGACCTAAGCATAATGCCCGATTTAAAACATGATGTCTATTTACTCATAAGCAGTACTAATAAATAGTAGAGTAGACACAGTCAGTTTAGGTTTTTGAAGAAAAACCTATCGCAAAATTGATATGAATAAGAAGTCAGTGAATCGTTAAACAATCAAAAGTTCAGAAAGCTTTAACCGTTTAATATTATAGGATAATACAGAGAAATAGAAATCAAGCAGGCACAAAAAAACGCCAACAGTGGCGAGTGCTATTTATTCGATAAGGTTTAGTATAAAGATAGGATTTATATACAGATAATGCAGAATAAAATGGGGCGACTGATGGGACTCGAACCCACGACAACCGAGATCACAACCCGGGGCTCTACCAACTGAGCTACAACCGCCATAACTACTGCCAAAAGAATAGGCAAGATTTGCAGGCTAAATGGCGCGCCTGGCAGGATTCGAACCTGCGACCACCTCCTTAGAAGGGAGATGCTCTATCCAGCTGAGCTACAGGCGCTCTTAGAGGACTTTTATATACTTAATTTAGACTTCCCATACAATATTTACTATATCAGAAACTAAATCATTATACATAAAAAAAAGCCTGTAAGGCTCTTAAAATAGATGGTCGGAGTGATAGGATTCGAACCTACGACCCTCTGGTCCCAAACCAGATGCGCTACCAAACTGCGCCACACTCCGAAATTCTCTATTATCACGATAGTGTGTTAATTAACTCGTTGTTGGCAATGCCGCTAACTTGTTAATGTTCCTCGCTATCGAGGTGCACATATTAAGGGGTAAAGGCGATTGTGTCAACACCTATTTTCGATTAATTTTAAATAATCTCTAAATTCTTTCAAAAAAGGCATTCTTATAAAAACAGTCTCTTTAAAAACCTTCGTTAATTATGATTCTTATGATTGATGGAATCATTATTCCTCATTCAAATTCGCAGGCAAATCACCGTTGACCATACCTGTCAGCACATCAAACGGTATTAGCCATAAATCCGCATGGTTTGAGTGGTTACTTTTAGTACCATTGTTAATGTTACTTTTATTATCGCCATTGTCACGATAAATCTGCTGCTTAAGCGCCACTGGTCGTCTCTTGTCTCCTAATACAGGATATACCATCCAACCTTGACCCGCTTGATAAGCTTGTGCATAACTGGTCAACTGATAGGCATCACTGGCAGTAATGGCACCAGCATGAGGCAGATATTTCCATTTGATATCGATGACGTGGCTATAGCAACCGTTTACTGTCTCTTTACTAACCGCGGTGTCACTCTGATTTTGGTTATTATCATTATCAGCCGTTTTATATATCAGCAAATCTGGTCGTATCGATACGCATGCTTGACCCTCACTATCATTGAGCCAGACACTTTGGGTTTGATAAAAAGCACGATAATGGCTACTCACTTGCTGAAACATCGATGCGATACGCTGACTCGCCCACTGTTCAAACGCCTGATTCATATCGATTAATACACATAAGCGTAGCTGAGATCGGTTTGGTTTGGCAGGATCAATGCCGTAACCTGTCGCCGCCTCCGATTGCTGTAATAGCCAATAAGCCAAATCTACTAATTGCTGAGCGGCGTGCAGTTTTTGTTTTTGAAGTGGCTGAATATCTAGTTGCCGCTTTGCTTGGGTATAAATAGAGGAGAGTCGCAGCCTTTCCTGTCGACTTAGCCCAGATAACGGCCGCCATGGCTGCAAAAGAGTTGAGCACATCGACTGAGACGACTGAGACAATAGCGGCATCAAGTAGAGTAACGCACTTTTAATCAAGCGATTGGCCAACATATCTTGGCTCAGCACACTACGCTCACAGACAAACTTATGCGGCTGCATACTATTGTAGCGAAGCTGCTCTTTAATGAGCAATCGACCTTGTATGGCTGACTGGTTTTGAGTATGCGCCTGATAGTGCTGGGTTGGCTGATAGTGAACCAAGCGCTGCAAAAACTGCTCTAATAGCCAGTCTGACAATGGCGGAGCCTCTACAGATAATGGCATTGACTGATCACTAAATTGACCTAGGTTTTTCATGCTAGGTAGCTTACGACTTTGACGCGCATCAAGACGAGTTAAGTCAGATAACATGCCTTGTACCCAGTGACGAGTCTGAGCAATATTATTATATTGAGTGGATTGATTCAGTTTTGGCAATAGCTCAAGTGTCATACCACTAGGCAAAAGGATAATTCCTATATGATGCCCAACCTTGAGTTGCCACTGTCCTTGTTTACGCTTGATGGTAAACACGGCAAATTCTTGCGCCATTAGCCAATGAAAGTCAGAGACATGCGCGAAATCGTGCGCTGTGAGGCGTTGATGTTCAAATACCGTGATAACATTTGTTACGAGAGCCTTACTGTTAGGCATACGAGCATAAAAACCGCCTGCATTAATATTATCTACATTAATATAGTTTCCTTGCGCATAATATTGATTATGAGTTCTCACTAAACAGCCACCTTACTCGTACAAACGCTGATAGATAGCGGGCTTGCCAAACTCACCAGTCTTAGCAATAAGGTCAGGATTCATCATATAGCCACCTACGTTCATCGATTGACCAAGAAAGGCGCCTTGTTCTGCAAACATTTGATGTTGCGTCGTTGCATGGTTCTTACTCATCGGATCATACAAATCATTATTTATCATTGTTTGGCTATCGTGGATAAACTGGGTGCTTAACGGCTGCTGCTCATCTCTAAAAATATACTGCAATATAACCACTTGACCGCCCGCAGCTTGCGCCAACTGCGGAATGATCTGTTCGACCAACACCATTTGTAATTGAGCTAAATCATCGACTGAAAATAAAAAAGCATGCCCCAACTGCGCCTCGGCTCCTAGCGTCTGTGTGATACGCATGTTTAAGCCTGTTAGCAATTTGCTTAAATCTACCGTGTCTGCTTGTGCACGATCAGTCGCGCTAGCGATATCACCAATTATCGGTAATAATTCAGGCTGCGGCGGACAATCAATAAAGCGGAAACGTCGACGCAATGCCATATCAAGGGGCGCAAGGGAGTGATCTTGTGTGTTCATGGTGGCGTAGATATCAACATTGGCAGGCACACTAAACGCACGCCCAGAATACGCCAAATGAATCGTCATCGCATTTGGTTTGCCAGCGCGCTTGTCTGGCTCGATCAAACTGAGCAGCTCGCCAAAGACTCGTGACACATTGGCACGATTGATCTCATCAATCAACATCGCGTAACGATGCTGAGGGTCACGCGCGGCACGCTGACATAGCTTTAAAAACGCTCCATCTTGAACGGCGTAGCTCATCTGGGTATTACTCGAGTGACTGTTATTTGCGTGGATAGAGCCGCTCATAACAGGACGAATACCTTCGACAAACTCTTCATAACCGTAAGCCTGATGAAAGCTCACCATACTAAAACGCTGCTGACCAGAGTTTTGGTTTTGATTGGACTGGTTATCATGCTGTGCCTGCTGAAACTCCGCCAATTGCTGTGACAACTCTGTTAGCAACACCATACTCTCAGGCAGTAAATACCATGCGCCGCTGTTATCTTTATCAAAATATGCTTGGCTGGCACGGTTTTTATAACTCACTGTGTCTGACGTCGTAGGACTGTGCATTTGCAATACAGACCAAGCGGTATTGCTTAGGTTTTTCTCTCGATCGTTTTGCAGTGCTTTTGTAGCAAAGAATATATGATTAACCAATTCAGGTACTTTTACCAAATCTTGCTTTTTTGACTGAAGATCTAAAAATATCAAGCATACAACTTCGCGCCAGCTTAGGCTTTGCAACAGCTGCCCAAGTAGCGCTTCATTATTTGTCTCAGGCAGACAATCAGTATATTGCTTCGCGATTTGGAGCAATCGATAGGTTTTGCCAGTACCCGCGACGCCAGTATAAATAATATTGGTCGGCTCGTGAGTAGACATATCAGACATAGCATCATCCAGTATTGAAAATTTATGAAATAAGACGTACCAACATCACGCTATTATAGCGCGGTGGTCTCGTAAGAGATTGTCTACTAAGCAGATCCGTGCATCACCATTGAGCGATTTTAATTATTTAAAACTATATCCTAGCAACACAATATAGATGACTGCTGTTTTATAAGCGCAGCAGTTCATGCTAATAATAGTAGGAAAGCAGCGGTTAATGTACCATAGTGTTTGTAATGGCTTTGCTAACAGTGACTGCTTGCCACTATCAAAAACAACATTCGATTTATCTACGTTAAGGAAATTTGTATGTCAGGATTATTAAAAAAACTGCCCGTCAAGCTGACCAATAAAAAACCAGCCAAAGTCTCTGACAGCACAAGATCATCCATCGAAAAACCTAGCAGCACGCTAAAACCAATTAGTAATCAATTTACCAAACTGTTGTCTGTGACCAAATATCTACCTGCCAGTGCACGCTCAAGTATTCTCTCAAAAGCCTTTGGCAAAGTTGTACCCTACGTAGGGACAACAGGCGTTTACTATGAAATGGTTGAGCCCAATCAAGTCATCGTCAGTCTAAACAATGTCAAAGCAGTGCAGAATCATATTGGTTCAATCCATGCGGTAGCCATTACTTTACTGGCTGAAACGGCAACAGGCTTCATTCTGGGATTAAACTTACCCTCTGATCGCGTACTACTGATTAAATCTTATTCCGTTAATTTTTATCGCCCGATCAAAAAAGGTCAAATTGCAGCCGTAGCCAGCCTATCTGATGAGCAGCGCTTGCAGATTTTAAATACGCCAAAAGGTGAAATGGTTATCCCTTGCGTCATTGATGACCGTGAATCTGATAGTGACCGCGACCCGATTGTAGTGGAGATGACTTGGGCTTGGATTCCAAAATCTGAACTAGAGGCGCGCCGCCAAGGCAAAGTACATGAAAATGCCTCAGAAAATAATACGGATACTACAGTAGATAAGGAGCAAGACGACGCACTCTCTGCAGATGACGAGACTATTAATAACAAATAATCGATTAAACCGACATAACATTTGCTATCTGCATTTTGTGGCGCACTAGCATGTTTATGATCAATCAACTTAATAAGGAAACAAGGATGTCCAAACTTAGCACCTATTTACCTATCGTACCACTGGTTGCTATGTGCTCATTAGGCTTGGCTGTTGGTGCTAACGCCAATCCGGCGACAGCTCCTGCCGCTAATATTAAATCTAGCCCAACTTTTTTGGGTGATGGCGGTCCCTACCCTTTCTCAGAAGTCGTACGTGTTGGCAATACATTATATATGTCGGGACAAATTGGTGTTAAAGACGGCAAGTTGGTCAAAGGCGGTATCGACGCTGAAACCAAACAAACACTAGATAATATCCAGAACACGCTATCCAAATACGGCTACCGAAAATCTGATATCGTCAAATGTATGGCCATGCTGACTGATATGGATGACTTCGATGACTTTAATAAAGCCTATAAGATGGAGCTGTCCAAACCTTATCCTGCACGCTCAGCGTTTGGCGTATCGGAGTTGGCGGCAGGAGCGAGCGTTGAGATTGAGTGCATCGCTGCCAAGTAATAGCAGTTGAAAACGTTACCCTGTTAATTTCGAAAAAAAGATCAGATAACTGGCTATTTCGCTCAGTTATCTTTTTCTGCTTTTCAGACATTGCTCTCTAGACACTGTTCTCCAAATACTTTTTCTCATTATTTATAGCTAAGCATTTATACCAGTATCGTATCATCCGTTAGGGCGCTTTCTTTCGTCACTCGCAGTACTTCTTCTAGTGTCGTCCGCCCTTCTATCACTTTACGTAGACCATCCGCGCGAATCGATGGTGTCTGCTGGCGAGCATACGCTTCTAACTCATACTCAGCGGTATTACTATGAATCATACGGCGCAGCGTATCATCAACTGGTACGACTTCATATATCGCCGTACGTCCTTTAAACCCTGACTGATTGCATTTATCGCAGCCTACTGGCTTGGGTAGACGAATCGCCTTACTTTCTGCATTTTCAATATCGCTGTCCAATACTTTCTCAATACCAATTTCGGTAAAAAGTTTGGCTTGTTCGGTGTCCGCTGCCTGCCAGCCATGACAATGTGAGCATAAAGTACGCACCAAGCGCTGTGCTACCACGCCGATCAGTGACGACGATAATAAAAATGGCTCAACACCCATATCTTGCAAGCGAGTGACCGCGCCAATCGCGGTATTGGTATGCAGCGTTGATAAAACCAAATGCCCTGTCAAAGACGCCTGTACAGCGATCTCTGCCGTCTCTAAATCGCGAATCTCACCCACCATCACCACATCTGGATCTTGACGCAACATCGCACGCAGACTTTTGGCAAAGGTCATATCCACCTTATTATTAACCTGTGTCTGTCCGATACCGTCGAGCTGGAACTCAATGGGATCTTCGGCGGTCAAGATATTGCGCGTTTGGTCATTCAAATCAGTCAATGCCGAATATAGCGTGGTGGTCTTACCTGACCCCGTCGGCCCTGTGACCAAAATAATCCCATGCGGACGATGAATCAAGCGCTTCAGCTCGGTATAGTCATTATCAGATAGTCCCAAATACGTCATGTTAAGACGTCCCGCTTGCTTGTCTAGTAGACGCATCACCACGCGCTCGCCAAAGCTCGACGGCAGTGTCGATACACGCACATCGACTTCTCGCCCTGCCAGTCGTAAGCTAATACGCCCATCTTGCGGTACACGCTTTTCAGCGATATCCAGCTTGGCCATGACTTTGATACGCGAGACTAATAATGGCGCCAGTTGGCGTTTTGGCGTGATGATTTCTTTAAGCTCGCCATCGACTCGAAAGCGAACCACCAAGCGTTTTTCAAAAGTTTCGATATGAACGTCCGAAGCGTTTAGGCGAATGGCTTCTGACAACAGCGCATTAATCAGACGAATAATCGGCGCATCATCTTGCTGATCCATCAAGTCTTCAGTCTCAGGGACGCTATCTGCTAAACTATCAAGATCCGGATGATCCTCAAGCCCAGCAGCGATATGCTGCGACTCTCCGGTATTCCCAGCGTAAGCCGCGTTCATACGTTTTTCAAAATCATCCGAGCTGACACTTTCGTAAGTTGGTACGCCGCGACTGCCTTGCTGCTGCAAAAACCGCACCGCTTCATTAATCGCAGACAGTGGGGTGGCTTTCGTCAATACCAAAGTTGGCGGCAACTCAGGGTCAATGGCGAGTATGGCCAAAATCTGATGGCGTTTCGCAAAGCTGTACGGCAACTGCATCATAAAGACAACCTAATAAATAGAGATAGTGTCAAATAGACAATCACACCAAAGCACTGTAAATACACTGAGCTTGACTGACCAAGCCCAAAAAGATTGCAAGTAAGATTGCATGAGTTTGTTATAATAACATTTTGTTTTAGACGCGTATTATTTTATGTGGTCGGCGTTTTTTATGTATCGCCACTCGCCTATTTTTACGGTATATATAGCCAACTTATCATGCGATTTTTATTTTGCTAACAGTGCGCTATTATTGTCTACTGCACTTTTTTAATATTACTTAGAAATCTCGTTATATTTTTTCTGTCCACCTTGCCCGCTCGCCATTAGGATTTTTAGTTATGTCAGAGACCGTTAGCACTGCTACTCACCCGACACCACTTTTGCAAGATACCTTTACCGTTGGTAGTCGTACCTTTTCCTCTCGCCTGCTGGTCGGTACAGGCAAATATAAAGACCTGAGCGAGACTGGAGAAGCCATTGCCGCTTCGGCAGCAGAAATCGTGACCGTCGCTATTCGCCGTACCAATATCGGACAAAACAGCGACGAGCCAAACTTGCTCGATGTCATCTACCCTGACAAATACACGATTTTGCCGAACACGGCTGGCTGCTTTGATGCCGAAACTGCCATTCGTACGTGCAAACTTGCGCGCGAGTTATTGGACGGGCACAATCTGGTTAAGCTTGAAGTATTGGGCGATGAAAAAACCCTTTATCCTAATATCACTGAGACCTTAAAAGCGGCTCAAGTACTGGTCGATGATGGCTTTGAAGTCATGGTCTATAGCTCAGATGATCCTATCGTCGCCCAAGAGTTAGAGAGCATGGGCTGCGTCGCTATTATGCCACTTGGTAGCTTGATTGGCTCGGGACTTGGTTTGCTTAATCGCCACACCCTCAGCCTCATCATCGAAAACGCCAAAGTACCTGTGTTGGTTGACGCGGGTGTTGGCACGGCCTCTGATGCTGCGATTGCCATGGAGCTTGGCTGTGATGGCGTTCTGATGAATTCAGCAATTGCCCATGCACAAAACCCTGTGATGATGGCACATGCCATGAAACATGCCGTATGGGCAGGTCGCGCCGCATTTTTGGCAGGTCGTATGCCAATGCGTAAGATGGCAACTGCCAGCTCACCGCAGACGGGCTATTTTTTCCAGTAAGCGCTTGCTCGGGTCACCCCTAACAAAAAACCGATTATAAAATAATAAGACGGAAATCTGATTGGGTCAGCACGCCGTCAGCTATCATTTTTATTCATTATCGTTTATTCATTATCGTCATAAAAGGATTTATTATGCGACTTCTCACAGCAGTCGACCAGTTGTTCTTACTTCTTGAGTCGCGTAAACAACCAATGCACGTTGGCGGATTGTTTTTATTTGAATTACCCGAGGGCGCTGATAGCGACTTTGTTTATCAGCTAATAAAACAAATGCAAGAATCTGATGTACCGCCGAGCTTTCCGTTCAATCAGGTGCTAGAGCATTTGGTGTTTTGGAAAAAAGACAAAGATTTTGATGTTGAGCATCATTTACATCATGTGGCGCTACCGAGTCCTGGGCGTATTCGTGAGCTGTTGATGTATGTCTCAAGAGAGCATGGGCGACTGCTGGATCGTGCGATGCCTCTCTGGGAATGCCATGTCATAGAAGGAATTGAGCCAGAAGTAGAAGGTGGGCCTGAACGTTTTGCTTGGTATTTTAAGATTCATCACTCGCTCGTTGATGGTATCGCTGCCATGCGTTTGGTAAAAAAATCCTTATCACAATCCCCTACCGAACCCGTCTCGCTACCAGTATGGTCACTGATGGCGCGTCACCGTAATCAAATGAATGCTATTTTGCCTGCCGAAAGATCTATCAGGCGCATCATGAAAGAGCAGATATCTACCATCAAACCGGTATTTACAGAACTGATAGACAATCTGAAAAACCATGGTGATGAAGGCTATGTCGGTACGTTTGACGCGCCGATGAGTATTTTGAACAGGCGCATTTCCGCATCACGTCGTATCTCGGCGCAGTCTTATGACATACAGCGCTTTAATAAAATTGCCGAAAGATTAAAAATCAGTAGAAACGATGTGGTATTAGCCGTCTGTGCTGGCGCTATTCGTCGTTATTTGATCTCAATGGATGCGCTACCCAGCAAGCCGCTGATTGCGTTTGTACCGATGTCACTGCGTACTGATGATAGTATATCGGGCAATCAGCTGTCATTTGTACTAGCGAATTTGGGCACACATTTGGACAACCCATTACGCAGATTGGAGCTGATCCATCGTAGTATGAATAATGGCAAACGCCGCTTTCGCCGTATGAATCAAGCGCAAGTCATTAATTACAGCGTCATCGCCTATGCATGGCAAGGTATCAACTTGGCGACTGGTATCTTTCCCAAAAAACAAGCCTTCAACCTTATCATCTCTCACGTTCCTGGTTCTGAGAAGCCGCTATATTGGAATGGCGCGCGCTTACAATCACTGTATCCCGCTTCTATCGTATTCAACGGACAAGCCATGAATATTACTTTGGCCAGTTATTTAGATAGAATTGAGTTTGGCATCACTGCTTGCAGTAAAGCATTACCGCGTGTCCAAGACATGCTCATGCTGATAGAAGAAGAGCTACAGTTGTTAGAAACTGTCAGTCAAGAGTTGGCGTTTCAAGGTATTACGGTCGAAGACAAACGCGCTAAAAAAGCAAAAAAGCTGGCTCCTTAACGGAACCAGCTTTTTTATGTTTGACTCGCTCAGCGTTTAAGCCTGCTTATTTTATAATTAGAGCACATCGCCCCAAATTGGCACGACGGTTTGCATCAATGGCTTGAGCAGTTTGACGTTACAAGCAAAGATAGAGCCTGAGGTCATAGAGTTGTGCGCGCCCGTGTGATCGACCACCACGCCGCGTGCTTCAGTGACGATAAGCTCACCTGCGGCGATGTCCCAAGGCTTAATCGACATCTCAAAATAGCCATCAAAGCGTCCAGCAGCAACATAACACAAATCAAGCGCCGCTGAACCCAGACGACGTACCTGACCACCAGCTTCAGAGATCTTTTGTAAGCTCTCAAAATGCTGCTTGGCATAAGAGATCACTTCGCCATTACGCTTACGCTCAAGCGGATGACCTGTGGTAAAAAACCCACCATCGATGGTTTTGCGTTCGCTGACGTTAATGCGGCGTTGGTTCAAACGTGCGCCTTTACCACGGCTAGCAGAGAACATCTCATCACGGACTGGGTCATAAATGACACCGTGCTGCGTCACGCCTTTGTGCTGTACAGCGATAGATACGCAGAACTGCGGTACACCATGAACGAAGTTCTTAGTACCGTCTAGCGGATCGATAATCCAGCACCAGTCGGCGTCTTCGCCGCGACCTTCTTGCATACCAAACTCTTCACCCAAAAATGAATGATTCGGATAGCTGGCTTTTAGCGTTTCAATCGTGAGCTCTTCGCTAAAGCGATCGATGCGCGTCACCAGACCATCAAGTCCTTTAGACTCGATATCTAACTCGATTTTGTGACGGTTTTGATGCGCATATAAAATCTCTTTACCAACTTTTTCAGCAGTACGCGCTGCGATGACGACCATGGGTTCCATAAATAACCTATTTGCTTGATGAATGAATATAAAAAATAAAACCAACTCTGTGCCCACAACATGCCAAACAGCCGCCGCATCACACCACATCTATGCGATTAAAAACGTATCTTTTATAAATAAAAACTTATAAACGACACCCGCATTATACTAAAATTGTTCGATAAAAACGAAAAAACCGTCACGCTGACCAAGCCAATATTTTGGTGGTCATACAAACTGCGCAAGTTGTAAAAAAGTTGGCACCTACGGCTAGCAGGCGTTTGCTCTGTTTAAAGAGCGAGTATCTGTTTACAGTAATAGCTTTTAAAACAATAATTTGTAAATAATACTGCAAATCTAAAAAGTAAAATTTACGACAACAGTTGCTTAAGCTGCTTAATAACACCTATCACATCTAAACCACAATCAGCCCACTGCTCTGCCTGTGAGCCATGCGCGATAAAGCGATCAGGAATACCGATGTTGTTAACAGCTGGACGCTGACGTTTAAAAGCAGCCGATTCATTGAGCAAGTATTCATTCACTGCACTACCAGCGCCACCCATAATCATATGCTCTTCTATGGTTGCGATATGCGTCACCCCTTGCGCCAGTAAACTCTCAAGCATAGCTGTATCTAACGGTTTTACCCAGCGCATATTGACCACATGTACCTGACACTCTAACGCTGTATCATCACTGGTTAAGCTCTCGGCCGCTTGCTGAGCAGTCGCAACCATCGTACCAAAAGCCAATAGTGCTAGCTTATAAGGCGCATCATTGCTGCCCAATACTGACTCAATAACGGCTTCACCGATTTTATAAGTCTGTGCTGGCTGCTCGATAACGGCGCCTGTACCGGTACCACGCGGATAACGAACTGCCGTACATCCTTGATACTCATAGCAAGTATTGAGCAGATGATAGCATTCGTTTTCATCTTTTGGCGCAGCAATCACTATATTCGGGATACAACGTAAAAAGCTAAAATCAAACACGCCTGCATGCGTGGCACCATCTTCACCAACGAGGCCTGCACGGTCAATTGCAAACATGACATCGAGATTCTGTAGCGCCACGTCATGAATCAGCTGATCGTATCCGCGCTGTAAGAACGTCGAGTAAATCGCCACAATAGGTTTGACACCTTGCGTTGCCATACCGGCCGCTAGCGTAACCGCATGTTGTTCGGCAATAGCCACATCAAAAAAGCGTGTTGGAAAATGACGAGCAAAGTCAATCATGCCCGAGCCTTCTTCCATAGCAGGGGTAATCGCGAGCAACTTATCGTCTTCAGCCGCTTTATCGCATAAAAAATTACCAAATACTTGCGAGTATTTTAGCGCAGGTTTTGTGTTTTGCTTTAATGCTTCTGCAGATATGCTCTGAGACTCATTATGAATCTCTGCTGGTAGCTTACTAATCGCGTGATAGCCGACCGGATCTAGTTCTGCTGGTGCAAAGCCTTTGCCTTTGGTGGTATAGATATGTACCAAAACAGGCCCTTTGACTTGCTTGGCAATTGACAACACACGTAGTAGCTCAGGGATATTGTGTCCATCAAACGGACCAAAATAGGTAAAGCCAATCGCTTTAAATAAGTTATCTTCTAATTGCGGTACATCACGCATCTCTTTGTGACGTTTGCGGCGATCAAATGCTTGCATATCAGGACGCTGGCAAAGCACAGGCTCACCTGACTCAGAGATATCGACTTGGTAGCCCGACTCCCAAAGCATCGCTAAATGCCGCGAAAAACCACCGATAGAACAAGAAATCGACATATCGTTGTCGTTCAAAATGACTAGTAGATCGGCATCTTGTTGGACTGCATCGTTCATGGCCTCAAAAGCCATACCACCAGTCATCGCACCATCACCAATGATACAAGCAACCGTTTGCGCGAGGCCTTGATAGCGCAGCGCCAAGCTCATGCCCAAACCGGCTGAGATAGAGGTTGATGAATGCCCAACGCCAAATGTATCGTAGATAGACTCTGCACGCTCTGGGAATGCAGTCAGACCATCTTTTGATCTGATCGTTGCCAGCTGCTCACGGCGACCGGTCAGGACTTTGTGTGCATAGGCCTGATGACCCACATCCCATACAATCTGATCCTGCGGAGCATCAAGTAGGTAATGCAATACAATCGTCAGCTCAATCACACCCAAATTGGCGCCAAAATGCCCACCGCTTTGTCCTGCTGAATACAGCAAAAAAAGACGCAGTTCATCAGCCAGCGCAATCAGCTGAGTGGTTGAAAGCGTATTCATATCAGAAGGTGTGTTAATGGCATCAAGCAATGGCGTATGCGGACGCACGCGAGGAATCACAGTATAAGTCTGCTGTAAGCTCGATAGCTGGGCGGCAGAATCAGATACTGATGCAGATGAGGACTGAGACTTTGGGGAATGAAGTGACTGCTGCATAAACCGTACGATACCTACCAATCTGCTGACAAGACGTGTCTCCAATATAGCAATAGCTACAATTGAGAGACGTCAATAATATCTACATCATTATTGATGTAATCGACCATATAATTATTCATGCAACTTTACGTGTATATAGCTGCGCTACGTATCATATGAACACGCTACCACAGTAGATCGTGCCTCAAAACTACGTGCTTTAATACCAAGGACTATTATTATGCCCTATTATTTTGCATCAATATCGGATGTTAGTGACGACATAGTAATGTAAGGATAAAGACTTGTCACTGTATCCACCAAAATAGTATGGCATAATAGCATTTTTTTTTAATTGTCGCTTTAATCATCGTGCGTCGTCTGTGAACTTTGTGTGTTTTTATAATAAATACAATAAGCACGCGTTCTTTATGAAAAGGTTATACTGCTATCATCTTGGCCTTACCGTTCAGGCTAGAATGTTATCGCGGGTTTAATAGCATTATCACAAACCCTTCACCGCCACGACTTTAGGCTTATGCAGGACAGTAATGTCATATCAATTTATCACTAGTGCCAAACTACCCACTCGTCATGGCGAGTTTGATATTCATATCTTTGAAAACGACGAAGGCCAAGAGCATGTTATGCTGACCGTCGGTCTGTCTGTGGTCGATCAAACGACAGCACCTAGCTCAGATGACACGTCGTCGCAAAGACCAATTCCGCTGGTTCGGATTCATTCTGAGTGCCTAACAGGCGATGCGTTTAGCTCATTAAAGTGTGACTGCGGACCACAGCTCAATACTGCCATGCAAGCCATCCAAGAGTCAGGTTGCGGTGCGATTTTGTATTTGCGTCAAGAAGGTCGCGGTATCGGTCTAACCAACAAGATTCGCGCTTATGCCCTCCAAGATCAGGGACACGACACGCTGGATGCCAATCTCATGTTAGGCTTGCCTGCTGATGCGCGTATCTATGATATGTGTGGTCCGATGCTTGCTCATATCGGTGTCAACGCTGTCAGACTCATCACTAACAATCCAAACAAAGTTGCTTATTTGACGGAGCACGGTATTGACGTTGTCGAACGGGTGCCATTGTTGGTCGGTGTCAACGATATGAACGCTGAGTACCTAGCGACCAAACGCGATCGTATGGGGCACATGCTCGATAAAGATTTTAATACAGCCATACACCTAAATAAATAGATGTCTTATGAGTATTTCAAATATAGATAACCAAGCAGACCTATCAACCGTAGCGTCAGAGACCACGCCAACCAATCAAGACATCCTGCGCGTACGGGCGTTTTTGGTGGACCTGCAGGCTCGTATCTGCGACGCCTTAGAGGCACAAGAACGCGATGGCGGCGGCAATGCAACTTTCGTCCCTGACGATTGGGAGCGCAAAGAGGGTGGCGGCGGTCGTTCGTGCGTATTGACAGATGGCACGGTCATCGAAAAAGCAGGCGTGATGTTCAGTCATATCCATGTCCACAATTTGCCTGCTTCTGCCACTGCACGCCACCCCAATATCGCTGGTCGCAAAGCGCAAGCCATGGGTGTGTCCTTAGTGGTACATCCTAAAAATCCAAATGTTCCAACCAGCCACGCCAACGTACGTTTGTTCGTGGCAGAAGCAGAAGGCGAAGCGCCGATTTGGTGGTTTGGCGGCGGCTTTGATTTGACGCCCTTTTATCCCGTACTCGCTGATTGTGTGCATTGGCATCAAGTCTGTCACGATCTGTGCGCGCCTTTCGGTGACCATATTTATGCTGACTTTAAACAGTGGTGTGATGAGTATTTTCATCTGCGTCACCGCGATGAGCAGCGTGGTATCGGTGGTTTGTTTTATGACGACGTCAGTACAGAGAGTCGCGGCTGGGATTTTGAGACTTGCTTTAACTTTATGAAGGCCGTTGGCAATGGTTACCTTGACGGTATCATGCCGATTTTTGAGCAGCGTAAAGATATGCCTTATACCGAAGCACAGCGTGAGTTTCAGCTCTATCGCCGTGGCCGTTATGTAGAGTACAATCTGGTCTACGATCGTGGGACTTTATTTGGCTTACAAAGTAACGGCCGTATCGAGTCTATCCTAGTCAGTATGCCACCTCTTGCCAGCTGGCATTATCGGTTTGAGCCGCCTGAGGGCACACCTGAGTTTGAGTTGACTGATTATTATCTCAAGCCGCGTGATTGGTTGGCTCTCTAAGCTTTTTTAAAGCTCAAGAATGTTAGGTTTGAGAGTGTAGGTCAGCGATTATCGTTGGCCTTTTTTATATCTAACAAACGATTTGCTAAAGGGGTTTTATATCATCCGATGATTACGAGGATATAACATTATATTGCTCCCATTCTGCCGATAAACGCTACAATAGTAGAGACTCTTTCGCAGCCACTGTGCGCAAAAGAATCTTAAGAAATATTCTTATAATAATATTTGAGGTAAGGCAAGCGTGATAGCGATGCCTACTATTAGCCACGTTTAAAGGAGTAAGTCATATGGCACAGGTTTATACCAAAAAATCTTTGAAATCTTTTTTTAGCATCACCTTAATGGCAGCGGCGCTGGGTTTGACAGCGTGTAGCGGTGCAGGCGACGATCCTGATATCAAAGCGCGCCAAGACAGCATGAAAAGCTGGGGCGATGCGATGGGCGTCATGGGTGATATGGTCAAAGCCCCTGATACCTTTGATGCGGCGGTTTTCAAAGAGCAAGCATCATTCTTGGCAGAAGATGCGGCAAACCCCTGGAGTCACTTTGAAAACCAAGAAGCCATGGGCAACGCGACTGAAGCCGTATGGTCAAATGCTGATGGTTTCAGTGCTGAAGCGGACAACTTTCAAAAAGTGACGGCTGAGCTAAATGCTGCTGCACAGTCGGCTACTAGTGTCGAAGACGTCCAGCCTGCCTTTGGTGAAGTGGGCGCAAGTTGTAAATCGTGCCATACCGAATTTAGAGCAAAGAATGACTAACTTTTTGTACTGGCCTAGTATAATCAATCCTAAATAAAACAGCTACATTATATATCAAGGTGGAACTGGTCTAAATTTTCCTTGCGCGCTGTGCCTACGCTGCTCGATGCTGCGAAAAATTTGTCCCAGTCCCACTGTATCGTTTTTATACTGAGTTCACTATAGTTTGTAGAAAGACAAAAAAACCGCCATATTCAATGATATGGCGGTTTTTTATTGCTCAAAAAACATCACGTGAAGACAGCTCTTTGAAATAACGCTCTAAGCAAATTACTCTGTCTCTGCTTTTTTGGCATTATCATCATTAACGTCCTCATCTTGCTGCTTATTTATCTGCTGAACAATAGATTTCACCGAAGGATCGCTTAGATCTATCGTACGTATTGGGAATGGAATATTGATATCTGCTGCATCCAGCGCTTTTTTGACTTCTACGATGACTTGATGAATAGAAGCGACTTTATTAGCCTGAGTGCCGTTATCAATAAACCAACGTACTGTCAGATCCATAGAAGAGCCGCCAAACCCTGTCGCAATCACGCTTGGTGTCGCTTTTTTCGATACGCTTTCAACTTTATCCAAAGCTTGTAGAATCTCAGCCTTTGCTGTTTCGATATCGTCTTCATAACCAATGCCCACCGCCACTTGTAAGCGGCGCTGCTTATAAGCGGTATTGACCGTCAATGCCGAGGTATATAGCTCCGAGTTTGGAATAACCACTTGCCTACCATCATAAGTCTTGATGGTCGTTGCACGGATTTTGATATCTTCTACCGTTCCTTCGTAGTCCCCTGAGACGATTTGATCGCCGATACGAAACGGTTCTGAAATCAGCAACAAAATACCAGAGAGCAAGTTTTGAAAAATATCTTTAAAAGCAAAACCAATCGCAACCGAACCAATACCCAGCGCGCCGATTAATTTGGCTGGTGTAAATCCTGGAATAGCGACAACCATGGCGATCATAAAGCCAATAAACAGAATAAGCGCCCCGCCTATGCGCTGAAACACCTTCACCAAGTTTTGATGACGCACGCGCGCGCCTAAGGTTTTATGCACGACTTTTTTGAAAATAATCGACAACAGCCAAAAAATCCCCAACACAATGAGCGCCGCTATAAAATATGGAATGCGCTCGATAAAGCCACTTGCCAAGTCTTGCGTGGTATAGACCACTTGTTGATAGACGGTCACACCATCGGTTAGCGTGTTCGATAGGCGACTCACGTCGGGGGTGGGCATAAAGGGTTGCTCCTATTGCTGTTTTAGCGCGCGTTTAAGGGGATAAATAAATGAACATCTCACTGCTGTTTTGCCAGTTATGACATCAAATCAGCTTGTACGATTTCAATCCAGTAGCCATCAACATCCTTGATAAAGGCAATGTTTTTCATGCTGCCGTCTTCTGGACGTTTTTTGAACTCAACATCGTTCTTATCAAACCAAGCGATGGCTTCATCTAGGTTCGGTACGCTAAAACAAATGTGTCCAAAGCCTTGAGGGTCTTGGTTGCCATCATGATAGCTAAAGTCAGCTTTTGTCTCAGTGCCATAATTATGGGTCAGCTCTAAGATACCGCGCTGACGGAATGCAAAAATTTCTAAATCATCACCAGCAGGCAGGTTGTCGCGCTCGCTTTCAGTTAGCTTCGCCAAGAAATACAGATCAAACTCCATATCAGGGAATTTTTTGACCGCAAGCAACGTCATACCCAACACGCCAGTATAAAACGCCAATGACTTGGCAGGATCTTTGACGCGTAGCATGGTGTGGTTAAACGTAAAACCTGTCGTTTGCGTAGAGATTGACTGGACGCCATCTGTACTGATACTGCTCGCAGGCTGTGCGATGGTCGCATTATTATCGTTAGTAGACATAGTTATCCTAAGGTTATTCAAAAAAGAGTATTATAAATAAGCGAATCACGACTGTCATGATTCACTGCTGTTTCTCATCATAATAAAAAATGGCAAAATAATTGATAGGGTTTTGTAAGAATATGAACAAAGTATGTTCATGTTTAGATATATATTAGCTGTCTAAGAACCTCACCTTACCTGTCTCTAGGTCATACTCAGCGCCCACAACAAGCAGTTGACCACTATTGGTCAAGTCCTCTAGTGCCCGCGATCCATGTCTGAGCTGACTCACTGACATGCGCACATTGGCACGGATAGAGCGATCAACCAGCTCATCGGCATCGACGTCTTGACCATTGGCCGTTGCCAGCTCATGCAAGTTATAAACACTTGGGCGAATGCGATCAACGATCGATTGCAAATTAGGAGAATAGTTCTGATCAGGATTGATCAAGGTCTCAACGCAGGCCGTGACCGCGCCGCATTTTGAATGTCCAAGGACTACCACCAACTGTGTGCCAAAGGCTTCAGCGGCAAATTCGATTGAGCCAATCTGTGATGGCGCCACCACGTTGCCGGCCACACGTATGACAAACAAATCTCCCAAGCCTTGATCAAAGACAATCTCAACAGGTACTCGTGCATCCGAGCAGCCCAAAATAATGGCCAATGGATTTTGATCCTTGACCAATTCTGGGCGACGCTGCATATATTCATCGGTACTGGTGAGACTATCCACGTAACGGGCATTACCTTCTTTTAAAAGCTCAAGGGCTTCTTGACCTGTTGTTGGACGTATATCAGTAGGCATGAGAGATCCTTTATTATCAATAATATGAGAGTTATAAACGGCTTTATATACTTGTATGCAAACATAAATGGGCAGATGACTATTCATACTCACCCATCAGATGCCTTATGTTTGTCAGCCATACCGTGATTGTATAGGAATAGACGCCAAAAAACGGTAAAAAATTTTGTTTAAATGTCGTTATACGCCAACTTATAACTGTAAAAATATAGCCGTAACCATCGCTGCTATGACGGTACGACTCGCGTAACTTATAACGAACTTGCACTGATTTATATCACGGGTTTGTTATAATACGCAGCAATCAGACAGCTATCAGGCAGCAATCAAATCGTGCTTACGCTCTTGCCAGTTTTTTGATGACATCGAGATACCTTGATGGCTGCATTGATTTACTGCTCTGATCTATTGGACGCTTAGGAACAGATATTATGACCGACCCATCGCCAAGCACGCACAAAACCTCTGCGTCACCTCAAAATGACAAGACGTTGCTGCAATTAAATGGTATCAAAAAAACCTACGATCAAACCGAGGTTCTAAAAGACATCAACCTTGATATCAAGCACGGCGAGTTTTTGACCCTGCTTGGGCCCTCAGGCTGTGGCAAAACGACATTACTGCGCTTGATTGCAGGTTTTGAGCAGCCCAATGCGGGGACAATCTATCTAGATGGCGTACAGATGGCAGGCTTATCCGCTGATAAACGTCCGGTCAATACCGTCTTTCAGCAGTACGCTTTGTTTCCACATATGAGCGTCGCCCAAAATGTCGCGTATGGATTGAAGCTAAAAAAAGTGCCAAAAGCTGAGATTCAAGCTCGCGTCAGCGAGATGCTGGCCATGGTGCAGTTGGAGCATTTGGCCAATCGCAAACCGCAAGATTTATCTGGTGGGCAGCAGCAGCGCGTGGCGATCGCCCGTGCGGTGATCAATCGCCCCAAGCTATTACTACTCGATGAGCCACTATCCGCGCTTGATCACAAACTGCGTTTGCAAATGCAATCTGAGCTCAAGCGTCTGCAACGTGAGCTGGGCATTACCTTTGTATTTGTCACGCATGATCAAGAAGAAGCGCTGTCGATGTCAGACCGCATTGCCGTGATGAAAGACGGCATGTTCCAGCAAATCGGCACGCCTATTGAGATTTATGAAACTCCTGCCAACTTGTTTACTGCCAAGTTTATCGGTGAGACCAATCTGTTTAGAGCTGAGGTCAAGGGTGTCTATCCAAACTTTCCCGATCGCGATGGCAACGTGACCAATGGACGCATCGAAGTTGAAGTCTGTGAAGCTCAGGCGCAAGAAGGGCCAACAACGCTACGTAATTTGCGTCGACCCAATTTTGCCAATGATGTGCAAGTGGGCGATATCGTTAATTTACTACTTCGCCCCGAAGATCTACGAATATATGATCCAAAAGATAATGAGCATAGCGGACTACTGGGGCGCGTCATCGAAAGTAACTATAAAGGCAGTACGTTAGACTCGATTATTGAATTGGCAAATGGCCATATCATTAAGGCCTCTGAGTTTTTTGATGAAGACGACCCAAGCTTTGATTACAAACTCAACGAAGGCGTCAAAGTCTCATGGGTCGATGGCTGGGAGTGGGTATTGCCAGAAGACGCTGACCATACAAACAAGGCGACTGCACAAAAGGATGGTAGCTGATGGCCCGCAACCACTTAGGCAGCAAAAGTCCGTTTCGTACGGCAACGCTCTGGCTGATCTGGGGTTGGCTACTGATATTTGCGCTATTACCAAATATATTGGTCATCGCGGTCAGTTTTTTAACCCGAGATAGCAGCGCCTTTATTAGCTTGCCTGTCAGTATTGACAGCTATGTGCGCATGGTTGATCCGTTGTATTTTGAGGTCTTTGTTCATTCATTGTGGATGGCAGGTATCACGACGGTTATCTGTCTACTGCTGGGCTATCCTTTTGCATGGCTCGTGTCCAAGGTAAGAGTGCGATGGCAGCCGTTACTGATGCTGCTGTTGATCCTGCCCTTTTGGACCAACTCTCTGGTACGCACCTATGCGTTAAAGCTGCTCTTTGCGAATAATGGCTTGATTAATAAGTCACTGCTGGCAATCGGTGCCATTGATGCTCCTATCGATATTTTATATACGCAAGGCGCGGTCATTGCTGGTCTAACTTACTTATTATTCCCATTTATGGTATTACCGCTATATGCCGTGTTTGCCGATTTACGCAATGACATGCTATTGGCTTCTCAGGATTTGGGTGCATCAAAAACACAGACCTTCTGGCATGTGGTACTACCACTGACGACGCCAGGGATTATCTCTGGCGTACTGCTCGTGCTGTTGCCTGCGATGGGTATGTTTTATGTGGCGGATATTTTGGGCGGCTCTCGCAACCTACTCGTCGGTAATATCATCAAAAACCAATTCTTAGACGCCCGTGACTGGCCGTTTGGTGCTGCTGCTAGCGTGTTATTGACAGTGGCAATGGCGGTATTATTACTGGCTTATCGCGCCAGTAGTCGCCGCATTGGCAAGACTGACTTTAACGAGGTGGCCTAATGTCTTATTCACGTAAGCTCAAGATTGGCAGTATCGCTGCCAAAGGCTATCTCGGTCTTATTTATACTTTGTTATATCTACCCATCATTGTTTTGGTGGTGATGTCATTTAACAAATCAAAAATTGGCTATAACTGGGGCGGCTTTAGCCTAAAGTGGTACGAGTCATTATTTAATAACCAAGCGATGCTCGATGCATTTTGGCACTCTATTGTCTTGGGTTTGGTCGCCGCTACGGTTTCGACTTTGATTGGTACGCTCACTGCGCTCGCACTACATCGCTATAACTTTCGTGGTAAAGGCTTGCTAAACGGGCTGCTATTTGTGCTGATGATGTCGCCTGAGATTGTACTGGCTATCTCACTACTGGCACTGTTTTTATTGATAGGTTTACAGCTAGGCTTTGTGTCTTTACTGATAGCGCATATCACTTTTTGCCTACCGTTCGTGGTCATTACTGTTTTTGCGCGTCTGAGCAGCTTAGATGAGCGGCTAATGGAGGCAGCGCGCGATTTGGGCGCATCTGAGTCGACGATGATACGTACGGTATTGATCCCCGTTATCTTGCCTGCGGTAATGGCCGGTTGGTTATTGGCTTTTACCTTATCGCTCGATGATGTGGTGGTATCGACCTTTGTCACAGGCCCCAGTTATGAGATTTTGCCGCTGCGTATTTATTCTATGGTGCGGGTGGGTCTCAAACCAGAAGTCAATGCGATAGGTACGTTATTGCTGGTCGCCTCGCTAGTATTGGTGGTCATCTCACAGCTATTATTACGGCGACGCTAGCAGCAATCACTCATTGACAACATCTATGAGTGAAAATCAACACAGTATCCACTATAATGAGTTCTTCTCACTTTAGCGGTTAGGTCTTATCATGCTTGAGCTTCGTCATCTTAATACCTTAACTGCGCTACGGGCGCATGGTTCACTTGCGGCAGCGGCCGATGAGCTACATGTCACGGCGTCTGCAGTCTCGCATCAGCTCAAAGAGCTAGAAAACTATTACGACGTCAGCCTCGTCAATCGCCGCACGCGCCCGCTTAGCTTTACACCAGCGGGCAAGGCCGTGCTAGCCTTAGCGGATAATATCATGCCGCAAGTCACGCGTACCAAAAACGATCTAAAGCGCTTGGCACATGGTCAAGCGGGCAGGTTACGACTGGCATCAGAGTGTCACAGCTGCTTTGATTGGCTCATGCCGATACTCAATCACTATCGCCGTGAATGGTCGGATGTCGAGCTTGATTTTGCCACGGGCTTTGAGCCTGAGCCGCATCATCTCTTGATGGAAGGCGATATCGATTTGCTTATTACCACCAGTGATTTACCGCTCGACGGTATTAGCTATCAGCCATTGTTTGAGTATGAGAGTCGCTTGGTGCTGTCACCAACGCATGATTTAGCGACGCAAGAATTTATTGAACCTAATGATTTGGTTAACGAGACATTGATTGCCTATCCGGTAGAAGCCAAACGCCTCGATATCATTGCCAACTTTATGACGCCAGCACAAGTGAGCTTTGAGAGTGTTCGTACCACAGAACTGACCGCGATGCTGATTCAGTTGGTCGCCAGTGAACGTGGCGTAGCGGCATTGCCTGATTGGGTGGTGGCTGAATATGAGAAAAAAGGCTGGGTGGTCTCCCGTCCATTGGGGGACGGCGTGTATTGTCAGCTTTATGCCGCAACGCGCACGGCGAGCCAAGATATGGCTTATATGCAGGGGTTTGCGAGTTTACTTGATGGAATTGTGAAGCCGTTGTAGTTTCATTACTAATTACTTTTTTATAGTGATGAAATATTATTCACCTTTTCATATCGTAATGAATGTTATGGTAAATAATGGTTCCCTAGCGAGGACTTAAATATTTGGCTGTGGGCTACTGGTATCAATGTTTTATCTCGCTGAAACAGTCACAATGTACTTCATGGTGTACATGAACTGAGCTTTTCGAATATAAAATTAACTAAGGGCTTTCTGCTAATAAATTATGATAAATACTGTATTTGCATCAAAGATCGATCTCTGGTTAGCTTTTTTAATATTAGGTTTTAGCTTATTACTCATTTTGGTGCCTGTAGGAGAATGGATATACAACAATAGTTCAATTAAAAGAACAATATTTATTAGTCTTTTTACTATGCCAGGTGCAATATTACTCTTATTAATATTTTTCAGCGTAAAGTACAGTTTGTCAGATGACGAACTGTTAGTGAATTATGGTTTTTCTACTCGAAGCATTTCATTGAAAGATATTACCCAAATCACTCCTACCAACAGTACGTTATCTGCTCCAGCACTGTCCTTAGATAGGATTGAGATAATATATAAAGGGGGTAGCATAGTGATATCACCAAAAGACAAAGATGGGTTTTATCATGCAATACAAGAACGTGTTCCTACATTAAAGAATGATGGTAATGATGGATTAATAAAGAATTAATAAAGAATTAGCCTATAGTTCGGTGCGCTATACAGGCATCGCACTGGCAGCCGTAACCAGTATCATTCAAGATATAGAGAAACTAAACGTGAAAAATATTAGTATTCCATTTTCTTTTTTAAAAGAAAACGATATTGTCTTATCTGAGAAGGAAGTCGATTTTGCTATCAGTCGCAAGATAATAGATTTACAAGACTTAGGAAAGATAGTTGACGTTTCCCTAATTAACTACCCTGACAGTAAATACTTACTTGAAATTGCTCTTGATATTTTATTGAACGGCAGCTATCTGAACCCTCATGTTCAATATTTAGAGATAGATGACAGTGGTGTAAGTAGAGAGAATGGCACCATAACTATAGATGATGAACGTGTAAATGATAGATTGCGATATATTATCTTACTTTGGTTATTTAAGAACAGACTTAACAGTGATGCTGACTTTAATAAGGTAAACAGCGTTTATGATGATTTTGGCTATCCTTCTGATATGGTAGGGTTTATCAGTTATATGCCTACTAAAGAAAGTGGCGATAAAGGAAGGAGCAACCTAATATATAATCACTGGCAGAGCTATCTAGAGACGTATAGCTATCTGTTAAAAACCTGACACTGTCATATTGACACAAACTATGCCGTCAAAACTAGAGATATAACCTAGTTACCTAGTCATCTTGTAATGTTGCGGTATACCCCAGCGGAACCAGTCATTATGCCCTCTAGACTCATTAACAGACCATTTAAAACAGACTGTATTTCGATAACCACTTAAATCAGACCACTCATTAAGCAGGTGATATCGATACAAGCTCAAAGTACGCACTTAAAGAAATAAAAGCCAAGCGCGGTTGCTAATAATGTCAGTCCAACATGCAAACCAACGAGCGCTAAGCCTGCTAGCAGCCGCCCATCATGAATAAAACCAAATACTTCTGCACTAAACGTACTAAAGGTAGTTAACCCGCCCAAAAATCCGGTAATCACAAACACGCGCACATGATCAGATAAGTTGCTACCCATACGCTCGAACCACACCAGCGCAAGGCCAATCAGCAGGCCGCCCAAGACATTTGCGCCAAGCGTGCCAAGTGGTATCCAATGATGCAGTGGATTAAAGCGCGCTAAATAGCCACGTAAACATGCGCCTAATGCTGCTCCTAAGCCGATTGCTAGCCACTGCATAGACTGTCCTTAGTTCAAATAGGTTTGGTGGACAAAAGGCTCAATTATACGGCTGGCAACTCTGTCATTGGCCAGCGCGGAATACAGCTAACCGCCAGATCATCAGATTGCCCAGCTTGCAGGCGCTCAAATCCGGCATAAGCAATCATCGCACCATTGTCCGTACACAGCGCGGGCGGTGCATAGTGGACCGTTGCATTGATCTTAGCCAGCTCTGCCTCTAGCATCTCGCGCAGATGTATGTTGGCACTGACGCCGCCTGCAATGACCAGACGGCTC
Organism: Psychrobacter sp. AntiMn-1; assembly: GCF_001854065.1. Taxonomy (NCBI): domain Bacteria; kingdom Pseudomonadati; phylum Pseudomonadota; class Gammaproteobacteria; order Moraxellales; family Moraxellaceae; genus Psychrobacter; species Psychrobacter sp. AntiMn-1. The sequence continues at coordinate 1,725,486 of NZ_CP012969.1, forward strand.
ATACCTGCTTGCTTGAGTGCTTTGACGCATTTTTTTACTAGCGTATCGACCACTGCATATTGGAAGCTCGCGGCGATATCCGCGCGAATGTGCGGATCACTATCAGAGCCAGCAGTGTCTTTAATCAGGTTATGTACCGCTGTTTTCATACCACTAAACGAAAAGTCCAAACCTCGATGTAGCATCGGTCTTGGCAGTGCGTAAGCATCAGGGTTGCCAGCTTCTGCCAGTTTGGCAACATTAGGCCCACCGGGATAAGGTAAGCCTAGCATCTTAGCCACTTTATCAAAGCACTCACCCGCCGCGTCATCGATCGACTCACCCAAGATTTCATACTGTCCCACACCATGAGCGGCTATAAGTAACGTGTGACCACCAGAGACCAACAGCGAAACAAAAGGAAAAGCGGGCGGATTGGCACCCATAAGCGGCGCGAGCAAATGCCCTTCCATATGATGAATACCAATGGCAGGAATATCCAAACCATACGCCAGACTGCGGCCAAATAATGCGCCGGTCATCAACGCACCGATCAGCCCTGGCCCTTTAGTATAGGCAATCGCATCGATGTCGTTTTTACTCATATCACACTGCTCAAGCAGCTCGTTGAGTAAGGGCACGAGCTTACGAATATGATCACGACTGGCAAGCTCAGGTACAACGCCGCCATAGAGCGCATGTAGCTCAATCTGTGAGTACAGTACTTGCCCGACCAACCCTTGATTGTCATTATTGATCTGCTCGCTATCAAAGATCGCCAGCCCAGTTTCATCACAAGACGTCTCTAAACCCAATACCTTCATACTTTTGCCTTTATGCTTTTGTTTTCGGACTATTTTTTGCCGCGTTTTTATTGTATATCGCTTTAAAATTTTGAATAGCGAATCAAATCCGCTTCGCACAGCCAGTCATGTTGTTAAAATCGATAGTAATAGAAAACGCGCATAAAAAAACCGCCATTGTCAGTCACAATGACGGTCAGTTTAACAAATTTCAATGACTGGTATACTCTATATATACTATATCAGCTTACTGACGCGAGCATATAATCAACAGCGGCTTTGACTTGTGCCTCACTGACACCATTTACCGCTTGTGCTGGCATTTTATTAAAGCCCTTAGCGGAGTGCATGTATAGAGTCTCTTTATCTTTGGTCAGACGAGTCGCCCAAGCGGCTGTGTCACCATATTTCGGTGCATTCAATAAACCCGCTGTATGGCAGACTTTACAGTTTGACTCGTAAAGTTTAGCACCAGCATCTGCAGCGAGCACTTCAGGCTCAGCGACAACAGCAGTCTTTTCTTCAACCACCATGTCGGTAGTCTCAGATTCAGCCATAGGCTCAGGCACCGTAGTTTCAGATTCTGTTGCAACTGTTTCTTCAACACTCGTAGCAGCAGGTTCGTTGGCTGCGCTGGACGCTTCCGTAGTCGCGTTATCACTACTACAAGCGCTCAATACTAATAACGCACTTAGACTGATAACAGATAAACTCAGTCTTTTTATATGCTGCTGTATATCGATCATGACCTTACCTTTATTTGATGCGTCTGTGGCCAAATTTTTTGTAGCAGTTCATAGACTCACAATATTATATTACGAGTCTAATTAAAAGCTTATTCAGCAGGTGTTGCCATATCGGCGCTGTCAGTGGCAGCAGGCGCAGCCGCGGTATCAGCACTCTCTGTGGCTGGGGTTGTCGCGTCTGCCATGCTTGTATCCGCCGTACCTGCTTCAGCAGTGGCATCAGCTTCTGTCCCATCTGCAGCTGTTGCATCCGCCGCTGGCATCGGTGCCGCCTCTGGAAACTCCATGTCTTCTGCTTCAGGGGCGTTTGCGCGTGCCAGCTCAGCCGCTTCATCTACCATATCGATCGCCAATACTTCTTCGTGCTCTTCGCCGCCGCTACAAGCACTCACGCCCGCACCCAAAGCTACGATAAAAGCTGTGCTCAACGCTGTGTTTAATACTGTTTTTTTCATTCCAACATCCTCAATAAAATACGCACAAAACGGTTCATAGACCCTACAATATGGGAAATATCATAGCATAAACTCCCACTAAACCGTTATAGACCGTAGGGATTTTTTATTAACACTAAACTTTGTGCTCTAACTCACCTAAAACCTGACAGCTCAGCCTCGATACATTTTAAACAAAGTATAAATAGACAATAAACTGTTAAAATCATTGACTTTGTTGATATTTTTTATTAAAATACCTGCCCTTGCGCCAATGCGTGAGAATTGTCCTAGTTTGAGCTGATGCCTGTAATCTTGAGATATTACGGCTAAATACTAATACACAGCCAAACTAATGCCCTTATATCTCATCCTAATCGAGGAGTCTTCATGCCTGCAGTTAAGGTTAAAGAAAACGAACCAGTTGATATCGCTATCCGTCGTTTCAAGCGCGCTTGTGAAAAAGCTGGTGTATTATCAGACGTACGTAAGCGTGAGTTTTATGAAAAACCAACGCAAGTACGTAAGCGCAAAAAAGCTGCTGCCGTAAAGCGTTATAAGAAGAAGTTACAACGCGAAACTATTCGTACTACTCGTATGTACTAATCAATAATCTGATTAGTTAAGTACAAGTGCTACACTAACGCCACTGTTATCCATCGATATCAGTGGCGTTTTTTATGCTACAATTTTCGTTGTTACTGCTGACGCAATTTTTTATCAAAGCCCGCTCTCAGCAGGTTTTACCCAAAAAAACTTATTAAACAGTACCCAACAAATAGCATTTAACAAACGAATAAGGATAATAGCAGTGAGCCAACTTAAACAGACGTTATCAGACAACATCAAAACTTCTATGAAAGCTCGTGAGCTTGAGCGTGTCAAAATACTGCGCAACGTACAATCAGTCGTCAAACAGATCGAGATCGATCGTCAGACAGAGCTTGATGACGCGCAAGTATTAGAAGTGCTACAAAAGCAGCTCAAACAACGTCAAGAGTCGCTCACTATTTTTACAGAAAATGGTCGTGATGATTTGGCGGCCAAAGAGCAGTTTGAGATTGATATTATCAATGAGTTTATGCCACAGCAAATGAATCAAGATGAAATCATGGCATTGGTCAACGCGGAAATCGCAGAGCAAGGTGCCACTTCTATGCGTGATATGGGCAGCGTGATGGGTGTACTGAAAAACAAGACCGCTGGTCGTGCTGATCCTGCGTTGATCTCTAAAATGGTTAAAGATGCGCTACAAGGCTAATTTTTCGTTTTGGGTAGCAAGCCGGCATATGAGCTGCTATTACTGAAAATGATGTTGTCGAGCGCACCTGTTGTTGTACAAAAAACTGACTATTTACAAACCGCCTAAGGCTCAAAGTCTTTGGCGGTTTTTATTGCTTTGATTTCTGCATTGATATTGGCTAGCAATGGGCGCGCACTATTGCTTTGTGCTGTGGCTTGCAGGTTTTCAGTCAATTGCTTGGCCTGCGTCAGTGATGTCAACGCACTCTCATAGCGCCCATTCCAAAGTTGATCATAACTGCGATAACGCAATGCGTTGATCGTTGCAATATTAGCCAGTTGTGGTGACGTTGCGGTTTTAGCGAGCTTTTCATTAGCAAGCTGCAGACTTTGCCATGCATAGTGATCGCTTGGTTGTTGCTCTGTGAGTGGTTTTAGCAGTACTTGTGCCCTTAATGGCTGATTGCTATTGGTCAGTGCTTCCGCCAAATACAGACGCAAGTCACGGCGCTCAGGATACAGACGCTGCTGACTCTCTAAAATATCTGCAGCTTGTTGCCATTTGCCTTGTTCGCTTAAAAGCTGACTATAAGTAATCGATAGTAAAGGTTCTAGGCTTTGACGCTGCGTATTTGGGAGTTTATTAATCTGTGCCAATACCTCATTAGCCTCTTCGATGCGCTGCTGTTCTCCGTACCAACTCACTAAGGCAAGTTTGGCACCCAGACTATTTTTAGCAGCGGTTGTGAGCGTCACTTCAGAAGCATGTTTGCCAGTAGCTTGTACACGCCAATAGAGCAAATCAAACAAGGCTTGATGGCGCTGCTGCTGGCTCAATGACAGTGTGGGATACTGCCCAGCACGGCTCTGCGACTCACTCAGTCGCTCATCACTGAGCGGGTGTGAGCGCACAAAGCTTGGTAAAAAGCGATTTTCAACCTGATTGAGCTGGCTTTGTTGATTCATCGTGGCAAAAAACCGTGGCATTGCCCGAGGGTCATAGCCTGCCTGAGTCATGATTTGCATCCCTACTCGGTCGGCCTCGCGCTCATTGTTACGGCTAAAAGCCATGCTGCTATTCATAGAAGCTGTCTGGCTACCCGCCATTACAGCCGCCGCCGCATCACCATCGACTGCTGATGCGGCAATCGCAGCCAACATACCGCCTACTTGCATCAGTAAGGCTTTTTTGCGCTCGTCTGCGCTGTGCTCATAGTGACGTTGACTGATGTGCGCGACTTCATGGGCGATGACACTTGCCAGCTCATCCATACTTTTGGCGGCCAATATCGTCCCTGTATTGATCCCGATGACTCCACCAGGTGCCGCAAAAGCATTGATGCTGGGATTATCAAGAATAACTAAGCCAAGTGGTGCTTGCTGACGGGCTTGCGCATTCAATCGCCATGTCATGTCTTTTACCGTTTCTTGCACCCAAGGGTCGTGCTCCATTTTGACCCGACCATTGATGTTCTGTAATGACCACTCACCCAGCATTTTATTTTGATACTGCTCAGCAAAGCTCAGTCCTTGCCCGCGCAAATTGGGTAGCTCTAACGATTGTGACTCTACTGTTTGCCATGAATGATTGGCAAATGGCATAGCTTGGCTATCATCACCATCCTTGCTATGAGCACTTGTAGCAATTACCAGAAATGTCACTGACAGTCCGATTTTGATACTATTTGAAAAAGATAAAACCACAGAGTTGCGGCTATCTGTTTGCCCAAATAGTTTAGATAGCGAGCTTTCCGACAGCTTATTCATCGAATGGCTGGTGGCTTTAATAAGTCGTGGCGGTCTATTAGCGTGGTACAAATTCGTATCCTATCAGATTGTTGACGACGTCTTTTCGACTATACGAGCTTGTTTGTATAAGGTCAATTCTACTATGTGCTTAGCTACCAATCACTCAGCCACCCGTCACGATTGTGCAACATGACTGTGTGATTCTAATGAACCGAACATGGCGTTGATTATATTCAAATGCAATTATACATCGGCTATTTGGTATAATGGTTAAACACAATAATAGTAAGCTCATGGTTGCCGTAAATAGATTGACGATATTCAAAAATAATTGTTAGAGCCTTTTTTGATAAAGAAACCGAAATACTGATACTTGTAAGGTTTGTATTATGTCCGCTGATAGCCAATTACCCATCAAACGTGCATCACACTCTATTTACTTATCAGCGAGCTTATCCGATCCAGAACAGCAAGAGATCAATCATCTGTTAGACTTGTTGCCAGTAGAGAATGGTGGCCCAGATGTTGGCACTGAGACGAAAATAGATGAAGAGCAACCTTTACTAAATATCAAGCGTTTCGTCGACGGTCGCGGGCTTGCATGCCCAATGCCACTGCTGAAAACCAAGGTTGCGTTACGCGATGTAGCCGCTGGTGACTCATTATATGTGGTCGCGACGGATCCCAACTCACAAGCTGATATCACAGCGTTTTGTCGTCAGAGTCAGCAAACACAAACGGGCGACTACTTAGCGTTAATCGTCAACGAAGTTACTGATTTGTCAGGCAATAGCACATCATTGCAGCGTTTCGCTACAATATATCACTTCATCATTACCAAAACTGATAGCAACTAAACGCTGCTGTCCTTTACAATTACAACTATAGAGATTTTTATCTGACTATTTGCTTAACTATTTAACCAAGGTCAAGAATATGGCTACTACTACTTCTGATGCTGCGAATGCGAATAAAAAAGACAGCACAGCTCCTATAAAAAACGATGCGCGCGATGCGGCACTAAAAGCCGCAGCTCAGCGCCCACCTTATGATGCCAGTACATTAGGCAATACCAGTACGCGCGATTTGGTGCCAGCAATGCCAACCCATTTGGCAGCGCCGGGGGTTAATCTGGGCGCCTACATCAATACTGTGCATCAAATTCCGATCTTAACGCCTGTACAAGAGCAAGAATTGGCCCATCGCTATTATGATGAGGGCGATGTTGAGGCAGCGCGTCTGCTGGTGATGTCGCATCTGCGCTTTGTCATTCATATTGCACGTAGCTACTCAGGTTATGGTTTGCCTCAAGCCGACTTAATTCAAGAAGGCAATTTGGGATTAATGAAGGCGGTCAAACGGTTTGATCCGAATAAAGGCGTGCGCTTAGTGTCTTTTGCCGTACATTGGATCAAAGCTGAAATTCACGAATTTGTCATCCGTAACTGGCGTATCGTAAAAGTCGCGACCACCAAAGCACATCGCAAGTTATTCTTTAATTTACGTAGTTTAAAGAAAACCAATAATCAGCTCACGCTAGAAGAAGCAGACGCGATTGCCAAAGATTTGAATGTCACGCGCAAGCAAGTGCTCGAGATGGAGTCGCGTCTGACCTCTTATGACGCCTCATTTGAAGCGCAATCCAGCGACGATGATGACGGTCGCTATGCACCGCAGCTGTTTTTGGAAGATGGCATTGACCCAGCTCAGCAGCTAGAAGAAGAAGACTGGGAAGAAAATAACTCGTCTGCCCTCATCGCGGCTATGGGAACATTGGACGATCGCTCACGTGATATCGTCGAGCAGCGCTGGCTCTCTGAGCAAAAATCCACTTTGCACGAGCTGGCCGCGGTTTATTCTATATCCGCTGAACGTGTCCGTCAGATCGAAAAAAACGCGATGGACAAAATCCGCGATGCCATGACCATTGATAGCGTGATTTTACCTGATGATATTCAATAGCATCAAAAAAAGACGAGTGTTGTCATGTTAAATTGGATCGGTATTGCCGCGATTAATATGGCCATCGCTGTCGCTTTGGGTGCATTTGGTGCGCATGGTTTGAAGGGCGTCGTAAATGTGCAACAACTTGAATGGTGGCATACTGCGACGCTGTATTTGTTCATACATGCGCTGGGTCTATTAGTTGTGGGCTTACTGATACGCTTAAAATATACCACTCAAGCTACGGCTTGGTTATTGCAAACCGGTATTATTATATTTGCCGGTAGTCTATATGCCATGACGCTTGGAGCACCGCGCTGGTTTGGCGCGATTACGCCCATTGGCGGGGTTCTTATGATTGCAGGTTGGTTATGGCTTGCTATCTCTGCATTTCGACTTGAGAACTCAATGGATTAATCCATTCTACTCATACCTGCCGAAGATTGATTGATATTATGAGTATAGATACAAATAGTCGCCTATAAGATTCAAAGCACCTATATTGCGACTAATACTTATAGGACCGTTACTACAAGGAATCTCAAATTATTAAGGAGGATTTTATATGAGCACCATTAGTGTTAATGGTAAAAACTTACAAACCACTCATCAGACAGTGCAATTAGTCATCAATGAACTTGGACTCAGTCAAGGACGCTATGCCGTTGAAGTAGATGGTGAGCTAACACCAAAGAGTGAGCTGGCTCAATTGCGTATTGTAGAAGGTATGAATATAGAAGTCGTACAGGCTGTGGGCGGAGGCTAATTTTTATATTTCAGTCTGTCATTAGTTTTTATTAATTATGAACTCTTAACCGCATCATTAGAGACGTACTAAAAAAGACCTCAACGTGTCAAACGTTCGAGGTCTTTTTTCTTTTATAGATCACCAATGAATGAAATAGCTGTTTGTCAAATTTCTTATTTTTTAGCTCGTTCAGACGCTCTTGATGATCTGATTGCCCACTTAATCAACGTTATTCAAACCTATGATTAAGCTGCTGGCACTGCTTCAGCAGGCGTGGTGTCTTGATAGCGCTCATCACGCCCAGCACCCTGAGTCTTTTTGCGCTCTTGACGGGTCTTGTACTTACGTACTTGTCTATCAAGTTTGTCTGCCATCTCATTAATGGCTTTATACATATCATCTTCTAAGGCTTGGACAAACATTTCTTGACCTGAGACGCGCATAATTGCTTCAGCTTTATGACTTTTTTTACCGCCATCACTTGCGCCACTATTGTCTAACGATAATATCACTTTAATACTCTGTATCTGATCAAAGTGTCGCTCTACTTTTTCAAGCTTTTCACGAACTGCTGTGTCCATAGCTTCGGTAACACTGATATGGTGACCACTGATAGAAACATTCATATTATTGTCCTTGTATTTGTAACTTACATTCAACAGATGAAGTCGCATTCCTGCTCTTATCATCCTGCCTTACCAATAATCTATCTAATGCCTCTAGTAAGATTTCGACGTATCCTTTTATCGTCTCCTTTATTCATTACAAGTAAATACTATAGATTGGCACTTAGATTTCGTTGTTGGTATGACTCTAATTTGTCATGAAAGAGGGATAGTAGCAAGACGTTAAATTGTAATTAAGTGTAACAATAGCTGTTGTTTCCATCATGTTTCTATATAATCAAAAAATTTTATTTTTTATATCTTGCCACAGAAATATCAATGATTACTCAAAATTGTTGCAGATGGCTGTATTTAAACGATTAATACTTCTGTTTGCGCTGAGTAGATGAGCCAATATTCATGGCTTCACGATATTTGGCAACAGTTCTTCTGGCAATATCGATACCGTCTGCCAATAATTCTTTTTGAATACGGCTATCCGATAGCGGTTTTTTGGGATCTTCATCAGCGATGAGCTTTTTAATCATGGCACTGATGGCCGTTGATGAGATATCGCCATCCGAACTGCTGACGTGAGAAGAAAAAAAGTGCTTTAGTGAAAATAGTCCTTGCGGTGTCAAAATCGTCTTACTGGTCGTGAGACGTGAAACGGTGGACTCGTGTAGATTTACTTCTTCTGCGATTGCCTTTAGAATAAGTGGTTGCATGGCCGTTGCACCGTGCTGCAAAAACTCCTGCTGATAACGCACAATACTGGTTGCTACTTTTAATAGGTTTTGATTGCGCTCCTCAATACTGCGGATAAAGAGGCGCGCATCGGTGAGGTTTTCACGCAGATATTGGTTGTCCGGACTGTCATCACCGCGTTTGACTAAATTGGCATATTCTTGGTTTACTCGCAGCTTCGGCAAGGTGTCAGGATTGAGGCGTACATGCCAACCGTCTTCTAATGCCTCAGTATTGGCAGTGGCTTTACGACTCCTAATGGGTGTGACTAATACATCTGGAATGTCGTAACTGTCGGGCTGCTGGGTATAATCAGGCTGGTTGATCTGAAAGAGTAATCCGGGTGAAGGGTTTAAGGTGCGCAGTAAGTTAAGCGCAGGGGTGATGTTCTCAGGGGCAAGGCCTGTCCGTTCAGTCAGCGCTTTGATATTGTTACTCACCAAAAGCTCGCCGGCTGTTAGCAACGCTTTTGCTTCTTTGAGATATGCAGTATTGGCATCTAGCTTGGATAACTGAATCGCTAGGCACTCACTCAAATGACGTGCGCCAACGCCAATCGGATCGCAAGATTGGATCATACGCAATACGGCCATGACCTCGTCGTACTCAACGCGTTCATCCCACTGATAAAAGTTGGCCATGGTATCAAAGCTCTGTAGCAGCTCATCGATATCAATTCGTATGAATCCCATGTCGTCCATAGAGTCCATCAAATACTCTGCAATCAATGTGTCCGTCTCTGATAGGCGCTTAAAGTTGAGCTGCCAACGTACGTGATCTTTGATAGTCGACGAAGTACCGCCCTGATAACTATCAAAATCCTCATCGCCTCTATTATTGCCTGCGCCTGTTGATGTCGAAGCGTAATTCTCTTTATCAAAGCTGCTAGCATCGAAGCTATCAGTGTCAAAACTGCTATCACTATCCATCGCTCCATCATCAATACGAGATTGCTGCAGTTTCTCCCAGCTGTCAGTGCTATCGTCACCATAGTCTGTATGGTTATCAGATCCTGCGCTAGATGCGTCACTGCTGCTTTGGTTCCAGCTATCAAGTGTTAATGACTCGCTTAGCTCATCTGCTCTATCGTCACGGTTATTCTCGTACTCGTCATCATCCTCTTCGATACGTTCAAGCAGCGGATTACTATCCAGTTTGGCTTGAACCTCTTGTGCAAGCTCAAGACTAGAGAGCTGCAGCAATTTAATGGCTTGCTGCATTTGCGGTGTCAGTTTTTGTGAGGTACTTAGCGTGCTCGCCAATCCGAACGACATACTCATGGGCGGCTTATTACACTCCAGTCTTGGTCATATTGTATTTATTTTGCCAATTAAGGCGATGATGTCACCTTAACAGGACATGACGATAGCATTTTTTATCACAATTTTGCTACGTTAATTTATATCCTATCCAGATACGATTGGTATGTTTGTGATACAAATTTAGCATGTTTGCCTTAATAACCAACCGATAACTATGAATGGTTTGTTCAGCGTCATCAACATTTTATAATAAAAAACGTCATAAAAAATTGTCATGAGCAGCCATCAAGACTTACCCGTCACGGAGAATATTGTCATGACTGACACAACAATGCCCTCTCAATTTAGCACAGCTGCCATTCAAATGAACAGCCAGCAAGACATCGATAGCAATTTAGCGAATATAAAAGCGGCGATCATTGATGCCAAATCGCAAGGTGCTAAACTCGTTGTCGTACCTGAAAACTGCTGTAGCATGGGCCAGCAGTTTGCGACTGCAGAGCGTTTTGACGCGCTATCAGCGACGATGGCAGAGTATGCCCGCACTCATAATATATATCTACTGGCAGGCTCACTGCCTTGCCCTTATCGGCCTGATGGCATGATCGTTCCTGATGGTCGGCTGCGTCAAGTCAGTCAGTTGTTTGCGCCAGACGGGTCGCGAGTGGCACGATACGATAAAATTCATCTGTTTACCGCGACTGTGGCTGATAAGCAAGGCAGCTACAATGAAGCGGCGACGTTTGAGCCGGGCACGCAGACCGTGGTTGCGCCTCTTGAGTCAGAAGGCTCTGTCTATCAGTTGGGTATGATGGTCTGTTTTGATTTGCGCTTTCCTGCTTTAGCGCAGCGCTTACGTCAAGCAGGTGCTGATATATTAAGTGCACCGTCTGCTTTTACTTATCTGACTGGACAAGCGCATTGGTCGCTATTGTTACAGGCACGTGCTTTGGACAGTCAGTGCATGGTGATCGGTGCAGCACAGGGCGGCGATCATGCATATAAAGATGGCAATACTCGCCAGACGTGGGGACATACTACCATTACTGCTTTTGATGGCAGCGTTATTGCGAGCCATGATAGCAGTGAGCTAAATCTGTCTACGACATCTGACATAGATAAAGGATACGCCATCGTCATGGCATCATTAGACAAGCAAGCTCAAGTGCAAGGTCGACAGAAATTACCTATCTTTGATTGTCATCGTTTGGCATAACTTAAGAAGTCCCGTAGATTGCTTAAACCATAGATTACTCAATTAGGTAGGATTTTCATCATTTTGAGTGTGGGTGGCTCGTGGATGGGCGCGATCATAGACTTGTGTTAATTTGGCAAAATCAACGTGGGTGTAAATTTGCGTGGTACTGATATCGCTATGTCCTAACATCTCCTGCACGGCACGCAAGTCACCACTACCTGACAGCATGTGTGAGGCAAAGCAATGACGCAGTAGATGTGGATACATGTTTTGCGCAATACCTGCGCGAGTCGCCGCAACTTTTAGACGCTGCTGTACTGCTCGCGTCGATAGTCTGGTGCCGAGTTTTTCGCTAATGAACAAGGCGCTGTCCATCTGTTCGACCCATAGATTGCGATGCTGTAGATAGCGTGTCATCGCCTCTGCTGCCTTTGCACCTAATGGTACTAAGCGGGTTTTATTACCCTTACCAGTGACTCGCACCCGTAAATCAGACAAGTCCACATCAGCCATATCGAGTGCGACCAACTCGCCAACACGTAGACCACTACTATAGAGCAGCTCAAACATGGCTTTATCACGCAACCACAAACGCGCCTGCTCTGGCGTATCAGGGATTTGTTGATCGAGTAACTGCGTCAATAAATCCACATCAGCGATAGAGGGTAATGGTCTAGGGCTACGCTTGAGCTGATAGCCGGTCGTTGGATTGATACGCGCCAAATCCTCCTCTATGAGCCAACCATAAAAATGCCGAATCGCTGACAGCTCTTGCTGAACGCTAGCAAGCGCAAGCTTGTCTTCATCGAGACGCTGACTAATATGCTGAGCCAGTTGGCGCTTATCACAACGCGTCCACGTCAGACGCTTACCGCGTAAGAACAGTGCCAGTTGGTTTAAGCCAGCAAAATAAGCGGTCAGCGTATGCGGCGAGTGATTACGCACAGACAGCGTATTGAGCCAACGATGGACAGGTGCTAATAACGCTCGTAGCGCAGCATCTGACTCTATATTCGCCGCCAGCTCAGCTGATAGCCAAGGTGCCGTTTGCGTTGTCTGACCGTCTTGATGAGTGGACATAACCATATCAGAAGCACCCATGTTATTGATATCATTTTTCTAAAGACAGATATCAGCCTTCAGAACTTGGCTTAATACCTGCTTGCGCCATCAAACCATCTGGACTAAAGACTCCTTCATAAACAAAAGCAGTCGGACCTGTCATCATAACTGAATAGCCAGGCTGCCACTTGATGATCAAGCTGCCACCATAGAGCTGCGCGCGCACTTCTTCGCCTTCATCGAGCCAGCCCTCTCTTATACCGACTGCAACTGCTGCACAGGCGCCCGTGCCGCAAGCTTGCGTCTCGCCCACGCCGCGCTCATACACACGCAGACGAATATGACGCTGGTTCATCACTTGCATAAAGCCCACGTTGACGCGATCTGGGAACGCTGGATGGGACTCAATGGCCTTGCCTAACGTCTCAACCTCAGCGTCAAGCACGTCATCAACTTTGATAACGGCATGTGGGTTGCCCATATTAGCGACATATAGCTGTACAGGTGTGCCATTGACATCGAGGTGATAAGTGTTTTGGATTTTGGTCGTGGCTCTTGGGCTAAAGGGAATCTCATTTGGCTCAAACTTGGGCTTACCCATATCGACTTCTACCCAACCAAACCGATCAGTGGTCAAAGAGATAATGCCGCTCGCCGTCTCAACCCGTAGCCGCTGCTTAAATGACAGTTTACGTGCTTGGACAAAACGGGCGAAACAGCGCGCACCATTGCCGCATTGCTCCACCTCGGTGCCATCCGTGTTAAAAATACGGTAACTAAAATCAACATCGGGGCGCATCGGTGGCTCGACCACAAGCAGTTGATCAAAGCCAATACCTAGGTGGCGATCTCCCAATAACGCTACCAACTCCTTGGTCAAATCTAAGCGCTGGGTCACCAAATCGATAACCATAAAATCATTGCCCAGCCCATGCATTTTAGTAAATTCTATTAGCATATCTTTGATGTCCTATCCTATTTTTATGTATGGCTTATATTAGCACGCTGTCAGATACAATCATAATTATCACCGCTATCAAATACTAACTTATCGTTATACCTCAAACTCGATATACCCCATTCGAGTTTGCCATAAAAAACCCACCGTTATTATCACAGTGGGTTTTATTTATTATGCAAAAACAGTGTCAGTGTTGGCGTGTTGGCGGCTTTATTTATCCTGCCACAGTATTTCGTCAGCATACAATACTTCAACCGTTTCACGTTTGCGGATGAGCTGATGGTTATTGCCTGATACCATCACTTCGCTGGCACGCGGACGCGAGTTGTAATTACTACTCATAGTAAAGCCATAAGCCCCTGCGCCCGTCACTGCCAAGACAGCTCCTGCCTCTAATGACAGTAAGCGATCTTTTGCTAAAAAATCCCCTGTCTCACAAATCGCGCCAACGATGTCCCACGGCTTTGTACCATTTGTATCAATACCATCGCTCGGTAATGTACTTGGAATCACGGCCATTTCAGCTTGATATAAAGCAGGACGAATCAGGTCATTCATCGCAGCATCGACAATCGCAAAGTTCTTATGCTCAGTCGGCTTAAGTACATCGACTTGCGTCAATAGCACACCAGCATTGGCAACGATACTACGACCTGGCTCAAAGAATACGGTCAAACCAAGCTCGCTAAGCTTTGGTAATAAAGCCTCGGCAAACTCATCGATAGACACGGGCGTCTCATCAATATAACGCACGCCTAGACCGCCACCCAAATCAATATGACGCAGCTCAATACCATGATCGCACAGGCTATGTATCAGCTCAATGACTTTATCTAGTGCGGCGACAAACGGCGCGACTTCCGTCAACTGCGAGCCAATGTGACAATCAATACCAACGATATCAATATGTGATAAATCCGCCGCTTGCTGATAGACCGCTAAGGCGTCTTCGTGGGTAATACCAAACTTGTTGTCTTTAAGACCTGTTGAGATATACGGATGCGTCTTGGCATCGACATTTGGATTGACGCGTAATGAGATTGGCGCGCGTTTATTCAGTGCTGCCGCTACCTCGTTGATCAAGGTCAGCTCACTGATCGACTCGACGTTAAAGCAGCCAATACCTTGGGTCAGTGCGTATTCGATATCGCCGTAAGTTTTGCCAACACCTGAGAAGACAACGCGCGACGCGGCGCCGCCTGCAGCCAGTACGCGCATCAGCTCACCATGAGAGACGATGTCAAACCCAGCACCTGCCTGCGCAAGCACCCCAAGCACTGCAAGATTCGAGTTTGCTTTTACCGCGTAGCATACCTGATGATCGAGACTGGCAAAGCTATCGGTATAGGCTTGATAAACATCCAGTATCGCCTGCTTTGAGTAGACATAGCATGGCGTACCATATTGTTTTGCCAACTCATCAACACTAACCTGCTCCATATATAGCGCGTCGTCGCGATAGCTTAGCGCGGGCAGATGAGCGCTCAACGCTTTAGGATCAACATATAGACCGTGCTCAGTTTGGATAGTGACAGATTCGCCAGTAGCAACATCGGTTACGTCAGCAGGTAGTTCAGAATAACTCATATAAACATCTCTAATATAATCAGGGTATCAAGGGTAAGAATAAACATTAATAATCGTTAGGATCTGTACTCGGCTCGGGCAGTATTTGCTGTTCATCTAGATAGTCATTTTTTTGATAGGTATCATCATCAATACCAGCAAAAGCGGCATCTTGTGGATGGCTCGTACTATTTAGTACAGATGGGCTACCCTTTACCGTTTGGCTACTGGACTTTGGTAAGTACAAAGCGCCTTTTTGCCCGCAGCCTGACAACCCTACCATCATCGCACTGCCAATGACTAAAGTAATAATGGCGCGGCGACTGGCAAGTCTCCATAAGGCGATATACCCAGTTTCTGATGAGCGAAGTATAGTAGACATGGAGTGGATCACCTGTGAGCGTGTAGCGGTGTAAGTGCGATTAAAAATCGTAATAAATAAAGATCGAAAAAGGCAGCCCAAAAATGGCCAATATCAAAGTTTTAATCATAGCATTATGACACAAAGCTGTACGCATACTGAACAGCATTGGCCAATAAATTTGGCTCATAGTGGGGATTGATTTGATGCTTTCATCATAATTTACTGACGGTGTCGCTTGATAATTTGCGCATAAAAACATGTCTGATAGGAATTTGGACAATATTTCTTACAATTTTTGATATTCATAAGGCAGCTCTACAACAGCCAATAATCAATGGCTAAAGTACCTAAGAGCCACTAGCTATAACAGATGTACCAATATTTTGAACGCTTGATAGACACCAATTTTAAACCTTACCATTATCGCGGTATAGCTACAAAAATATGTTACATTATACCGCGGCCTTACGGCTATGCTGAGGCTCAGGCCTACGATTCAGCGGTACTGCTATATAGTAATAAGATACAACCATCAGCCTCAGTATGACTAAGATCGATCATATACTTGTTTGATAGATCAGCATGGATATGGCTAATCTTGTGTTAAATACGATCAATCTATCATCACCTTAATATGAACACGATGCGATGTCAGTGTCGTTTTTATCATAGTAATCTGACGATATGATGATTTTCAACCTACAAAAACCCACCTATAAAAACCAATCTAAGGATAGAGTATGAGCGACAGCCTAACCACCACTTTTGATGATAAGAACTCTGAAACATCAACCCTGACCAGCCCAACCTTGGTTTTAAACTGCGGCTCGTCTTCCATCAAATACGCGTTGATTAGTGATGACAACTCTACTCGTATCACCGGTCTTGCCGAAAACCTAGGTCTCGATACCGCCCGTATTAAGCACACGACCTTAAACGGTGAAAAACTTGAAATCTCTATTCCTGGTGGTCGCCATAAGCTGGCGCTACAAAAAATCCTTGAGCTACTAGAGCAGTACCACTTCATCGCCGTTGGGCACCGCGTGGTACATGGTGGCCGCGAATATTCCAAAGCCGTTCGCGTTGATGAGCATGCGTTAGAAGAAGTGAAGCGTCTCAAAATATTAGCTCCGCTACACAACCCTGCAAACGCACTGGGTATCGAAGCGGTTCAGGCGATCTATCCTGATATGCCGCAAGTGGTGGTGTTTGACACCGCTTTTCACCAAACCATGCCGCCCGTTGCTTTTCGCTATGCGCTACCCAAATATCTATACGAAGAGCATAAAATCCGTCGCTATGGCTTCCATGGCACATCACATGCTTACGTCTCAGAACGCACCAGCCAAATCACTGACGCAAAAGGCCCGCATGGCTGGCTAACAGCACATCTAGGCAATGGTTGCTCAACCGCCGCAGTATACGATGGCAAAAGTCTCGATACCAGCATGGGTCTGACCCCACTTGAGGGCCTTATGATGGGTACGCGTAGTGGCGATGTGGATCCTAGCTTGCACATGCACCTGAAGCGTCAGCTCGGTATGAGCTTAGAAGAAACCGACAAAATGCTTAATAATGACAGCGGTCTACTTGGTATCTCAGGACTGTCTAACGACTTGCGTACCATCGAGCAAGCAGCCAGTGAAGGTCACGAAGATGCCAAGCTCGCTATCGAGATGTTCTGCTATCGTGCTGGTAAATATCTGGCCAGCCTTAGCTGTGCGCTACCAGAGTTTACCGGTATTGTCTTTACTGGCGGTATCGGTGAGAACTCCAACATTACACGTACCAAAATCCTGGCAGTGATGCGTCATTTCGGTATCAAAATAGATGCTGACAAAAATGCCAGTTTGGTTCGTGGTAAAGAAGGCAGCTTCCACGCAGATGACAGCAGTATCGAGTTATGGGTCGTCCCAACTGATGAAGAGTGCCGTATTGCTCAAGAGACTCGTCAGGCATTGAATTTAATATAAGCGTGAGCGTGTTTGATACGCCATATCTATATAATTAACATTTGCTATAAGGCTATGGCGTACATACTCAGCACATTGCTCATTCTGCCAAGGATGAATTGAACTTAATAATAAAATAAACCGTAGGATACACTATGCAGACCATTTTACTTGTTCCCATTAGCCGCGGTATCGGTGTGACATCAGCCGCGCTTGGACTGATTCGCGCCTTTGATTATAACGGTATCAAAGCGGGCTTTATGAAGCCGTTTTTGCAAGACGATACCCTAGATAAGCAGCACAGCTTAGACAGCTCAAGCGCATTGACCATGCATGCCTTTGGTCTAAAGCCGCCCAAATCGATCAGTCGTCAGCACGTCGAGCGGATGTTGGGCGATGGCAACCTTGATGATTTGATGGAAGAAGTGATTGCCAATTATCACACAATAGATGATGGCCCTGACGTCATCATCTGTGAAGGTCTGGTGCCGACCACTGAGACCTCTTACGCTTCACAAATCAACCGCGCCCTCGCCCATGCTTTAGATGCCAAGATCATATTTGTTGGTGCCGCTGATATCAGTCAACCAGCGGCGTTGGCGGACAAGCTTGATGTGCATGCGCGCGAGTTCGGCGGTGTCATGGATGCGCGTACATTAGGCGTAATATTGATGCGGGTACAAGACGTGCCTAATACCTTTGAAAATCAACCAGTCGCTCCGGGTGAGGCGGTCGTCAGCTTAGATCCAACCTTTTTGCAAGAAGTGCAGCGTCTATCGCCTTCGTTCAATACCGACGCGTTTCGCCTCATCGGTGTCGTTCCCTTTAGCGATTCGTTGTCTGTACCGCGCACTTGGGACATTGCCACCGAGCTTGATGCCACTTGGCTTAACGTTGGTGAAGCAAAAACACGTCGTATCAATCGCATCAGTCTAACGGCGCGCTCAGTCGCTCGTGTCAATCAAGTGTTCAAACGTGGTACGTTGATGGTGGTCCCTGGTGACCGCGATGACTTGCTATTGGCCGCAGGATTGGCCTGTATCAATGGTATTCCGCTGGCAGGATTGGTCTTGACAGGTGGTATCCTACCAAGCGAGACCGTAACGGAGCTGTGGCAGTCGGCGCTCAAAACGGGCATCCCTATCATGAGCGTCGAGAGTGACAGCTATCAAACGGTACAGAGCCTTGTCCATATGAGTTCAGAGATTCCAAGTGATGACACCGATCGCGCTGAAGAAGTGGCGCGTTATGTCGCTGCCCATTTGGATTTGAGCTGGATTAAAGAATACTTTAGCCGTAATCATGAACCGCGCTTGTCCCCATCGGCGTTTCGCCATCAGTTGGTCAAAAAATCACAGCACGCTAAAAAACGTATCGTATTGCCAGAAGGTTCTGAACCACGTACCGTCGAAGCAGCCTGTATCTGTCAGAGCCGCGGTATCGCTGATTGCGTACTGCTCGCAAAACGCAGCGATGTCGAACAAGTCGCCAAAAATCGCGATTTGACGTTGCCAGAAGGTCTAGAAATCATCGACCCTGACACCCTTGATATGAGCAAATATATCGCTGCTGTTGTTGAGCGCCGTAAAGGCAAGACTGGCGCAGACGTCGCCGCTGAATATCTAAAAGATACGGTGTATCTTGGCACCATCATGCTACAGCTAGATGAGGTCGACGGTCTGGTTTCAGGTGCGATTCATACCACTGCCAATACCGTACGCCCAGCATTTCAATTAATCAAAACCGCGCCGCAGTACTCGCTCGTATCGTCCGTGTTCTTTATGCTGTTGCCTGAGCAAGTGGTTGTCTATGGTGACTGTGCGATCAATCCTGATCCGAATGCTGAAGAGTTGGCAGAAATTGCCATTCAATCGGCACAGTCTGCTGCTGCCTTTGGTATCGATCCAAAAGTCGCGATGATCAGCTATTCTACGGGCTCATCAGGCGCAGGCGCGGATGTCGAAAAAGTCGCTCGTGCCACCCAAATCGTCCGTGAGCGTGCGCCGAACCTCAAAGTCGATGGCCCACTACAATATGATGCCGCCTCGGTCATGAGTGTGGGCAAACAAAAAGCGCCTGACTCTCCTGTCGCAGGTCAAGCCAACGTCTTTATTTTCCCTGATCTCAATACTGGTAACACCACGTATAAAGCGGTGCAGCGTAGCGCCAATGTCATCAGCGTTGGACCGATGCTGCAAGGTTTGAATAAGCCAGTCAATGACTTATCGCGTGGCGCACTCGTTGATGATATCGTCTATACCATCGCGCTGACCGCTATCCAAGCGTATAGCGACCTGATTTAATCGCTATACGATTTGCCAATCAAAGTCCGTTATACCACCGACTATCATCATGATGGTCGGTTTTTTATTGGTGCTGTGGTGGTATAGTCAAAGTATCTCAAAAACGATAAGGTACTGCTAATATCAATTTTTGCAGCCTCTGTCTGCGCAAGCACAGCAAGCAAAAAAATTGATTTAACAGTGCCTAATGTAGTGGTATTAATTTTCACTGACTATAGGTGGTGATAGATAGTGGTGACAGATACTCGCCCGCCCTCTACAATAGCGCTATGATTCAGTTAATATAAAAAGGTTAGCTAATAAAAGAATGAGAGGTACCAAAAACAGCGTGCACCTCATTCTTTTATTTGCATTTATTTATGTCAAATACGAGCAATAACTCTCACGAAAAGATCTCTGCCCCTGCCATCCGTGCCTATCTTGGCGGCTCGTTTGATCCGGTACATAATGGTCACCTAGAAGTGGCTCTACACGTCTATCAGGACTTGTTGCCAATCGCAAAGCAGCAAAACCGCCCCTTGCACGTTTCATTATTATCCAATGCGCGCTCGCCATTTAAAACGCAGAGCACTGACCCTAAACACCGCTTAGCCATGTTGCAGCTCGCAACGCAAGACACACCGATACAAATCAATGAGCTTGAGCTATGGCAAGCGCCGCCTGTCTATACAATCGACACTGTACGCGCACTCAGACAGCAGTACCCTCATGATAGTTTGATATTTATCATGGGTATGGACAGCGCGCGCAGTTTGGATAAATGGAAAGACGGGTTAGGACTCACTGATTATGTCAATCTGTGGGTGTTTAATCGTGAGGATAGCGATCATATTAATGGTGGAGTTTCTGACAGGGCGACATCATTTGAAAACCCTATATCGACCTCGCAATATCTTGCTACCTTGCAATCGCAACTGCCGCCACCTTTACAATCACATGTAATCGACTCACCGATTGAGCTATTCACTCCAATTGCTCGATGCTTGGTAGATAGCTTAGAAACAGATGGCACTGACTTGAAAAGCGCTATGAAAGGACGCATTTATATAGATACGCGACCGATCACTGCCGTATCAAGCACGCAAATACGCGAACAACTACACATATTGGCGACTGAAACAAATAAAATGCCCGGCACTGACAGGCAAATCGCATCTATCGCAGCAATAAATGATATTATGAGCAATACTCACCCCAATTCATTAGCTAAATGGCTCAATCCTGCCGTTTATCACTATATTATCGCCCATCAGCTATATTCTGCTGCTCAATTCCGTTAAAATCGCCTTATCTATGTCATTTTGCCTATCCTGTCTCTATACGTGACTGACGACATATGATCAGTCGAATCAGACAAATTGACGTTTTACCCCTTTATTTTTAATAGTTACGATTGAAGAGATTAAAATTTATGATCAACACCATGACCGAAGAACGCTTAACCGTGTGCTTGAACATTGTACAAAGCGCGCTAGATGATATGAAAGCAAAGAACATCACTGTAATGAATGTAGAAGACTTAACTGACGTCACCGAGCGTATCGTCATCGCTGATGGTACCTCAAAACGTCATGTACGCGCGATGGCGGATAGCGTCGGCGCTGAAGTCAAACAAGCGGGCTTTATGCCGCTTGGCCGCGAAGGCGGTATCGACTCTGACTGGACACTGATTGACTTGGGCGCGGTTGTCGTTCATATCATGACCCCACAAGCGCGTGAGTTCTATGACTTAGAAGGCCTATGGTCATCACCGGATCAGTTGGCTGAGCTGGTCGCCACACCGCGTGAAAAGAAAACCGCTGGTCGTCGCAACAAAAACAAATAAGATTATTGAGTACAATAATCGCGTCATACTAAAAGCATAAGACCAAAAGACCAGAATCGTTATTTTGGTCTTTTTTTGTGCCGATATTTGGGGATACGCGTCATGATAATGCCTGATTAAATAGATAATTGCTGCAGAGGTTGCTATCATCTTTATCAATCACCATTGCCCAATTTTTGTTTTGATCTCAATGCTCATTAAGGATTGTCCATGTCTTCTACTCACCGCTCAAACCCTGAGATTAACCTACCCTTGCATGTGGCAAACGTAGTATGTGTCCGCGCAGGCAAAGCCATGCCCTTTACCCGTGATGAGATGAGCGCCATTGATAAAGCGCCCATTACAGCACCCGTCGCCGTCAATTTTATGGGATTGACCACTGACGAGCAAGCCGATCGCAAACATCATGGCGGCCCGCTCAAAGCCGTGCATCAACTGCCAATGGCCACTTATGAAAAAATCAATACAGAGTTTGACCTAAAAGTACGTATCGGTACGCTCGGAGAAAACCTCACCACTGAAACTGTTAATGGCTTGCCTGAGATGGATGAGTCTAACGTCTGTATTGGCGACGTTTATCAGTATGGCGACGACAAAATAAACGGTGAAGGTAGCGTGCAGCTGCGCATCGTCCAACCACGCCGCCCGTGCTACAAAATCAACGACCAAATCGGCCAATTTACCAAAGTGCCCAATATTGCAGCATGGGTCAGCAAGCAAGGTATCTCAGGCTGGTATTTTGAAGTAGTGCGTGATGGCATCATTAACGCGGATTTACCGGTCTATTTGGTAGAGCGTCCCTATCCGTTTGCCACGCTAGAGGCGCTATGGCAACTGGCTAATTCAAAAGAAAAACATGACGCTGAAGTGATTGAGCCTTGGCTAGCTATTGAGTGTTTGGAGGAGAGTTGGAAGTCTGTGCTTCGGAAAAAGATTTGAACAACTAAGAAAAAATATATCACTAAGCCATTTTAATGCACATTATATTTCGAAAATCAATATAGTATTTTAAGATCGAATTTTGTAAACTATTATCAATAATCCATATATTGTGCTTATAAGGTTCTTAAATACAATATATTGTAAACGCTCTCTTTATCTTAAAACGCAACTATAAAGTAGTTGCAAAACTCGTGTGCAGTTAGGTACTATATGTCTAAGTCAGAAAAACTTATAAAACGCTTTAGAACTGTTCCTACAGATTTCACATGGGATGAATTTGTTAAGCTGTTGTCTTTGCATGATTATCAGTTAGCGAAAGGTAGCGGTTCTAGAAGAAAGTTCATTAATAAAAGAACTGGCTTATCTATGAGTTTCCATGAACCTCATCCACAATCGATCATGAAGAGGTGCTATATACGTCAAGTTATTCAGCACTTTGATGATAATAAGGTATGGTCAAATAATGGCTAATAAACAATACTTCTCTTATAAAGGTTATACTGGTTCAATAGAGGTCAGTACAGAAGATTTATGCCTTTTTGGCAAAATTCAAATGATTCAAGACCTTGTTATGTACGATGGTGAAAATTTAGAAGAGTTAAAATTATCTTTTGAGTCTGCTGTCGATGAATATTTAGAGATGTGCGCAGAAGAAAATAAATGTCCTGATAAACCTTGTAGCGGTACCTTCAATGTTCGTATGTCAGAAAGTATGCATCGAAAAAGTATTCATGAATCTAATATTTTAGGTATTACTTTAAATAGTTTCATTTCCAAATGTGTGACAAACTATTTTGAAGAGAATACTCTAAAAGATAGTTATATATTTGTCGATAAAGATACGTTTATAGAACAATTCACTCATCCTAAAAGTTACTCTACAGTAGGTTCAGAAATTGATTTCGATTACGAATATTCAATTGAGCCTAAAACATTTACTGTTTCACAAGCCATACAGTAATAGAGGTAAAAGTTATGACTAAAGATAGCAATGCTAAAGCTTTATATACAATGACTGAGTTAACAGAACTTATTTTAAGAAATGAAGAAATTACTGAAGGACATTATTTAGCAGTTATAGTTCCAGATATAACGGGTGGACAGATAAAATCAAATACTGAAGACAAATCTACCCAAGGATTAATAATTGAATTTAATGCTATAAATCTAATAAAAGTAAACGAGAATACTGAAAATGCTGTTGATGCTAGTTGTTTAACATAATAGAAAGCTTGAAAAATTTTTAGTAAATAGAAGGTGAACTTTTTAGTTCACCTTTTTTGTATTTAATACATTATATGTTTCAGAAAAGAGCATGTCATGGCAAAAAACTTTACCGCTTTAGCATTAGCGACCTTCTTATCGCTACCTTTGATAGGCTGTATCACCACTCCCAAAGCGCAGATGGCGACGACCGAATCCTTCGTTATCGATAGCGACACTTATCAATCGACTGGCAAAAGCCAGCGCATCAAAACCATCGTCCTACACTACACCGTCTCAGACAATGAGCGCTCGATAAAGACTTTGACCACAGGCAATGTCAGCGCGCACTATCTGGTCTTAGACAATGACGATGACAAAATCTATAACCTCGTACCTGAGAGCGAGCGCGCTTGGCATGCCGGCGACGGCGGTTTTGCCGGTCGAACGATCCTGAATGACACGTCTATCGGTATTGAGATCGTCAATAAAGGTATCAAACCTCAATATCGAAACGTCCTCAAAAATAGCGAGCTTGACTATCATCCCTACTCGCATTTCGTCGAATTTGATGAGCTACAAATCAAAAAAGTCGCGCAATTGGTGCAAGATATTGCGCAGCGGTATGACATCTCTCCCAAAAACATCATCGGTCACGCGGACCTTGCCCCCTCGCGCAAGATCGACCCCGGTGCGAAGTTCCCTTGGCAGCGATTGCATGATGATTACGGTATTGGCGCTTGGTATGATGAAGCCGATAAGCAAGAAATTATGAATCGGCGTACCTTGGTCGCGCCAAGCGTGCAGGAGATCAAGCAAGCTTTTCGCAAATACGGCTATCAAATCAATAATAGCGACGAGTGGGACAAGCCCAGCCGCGATGTCATCTATGCGTTTCAATTGCATTTCCGGCCGCTAAAGCCAACAGGCATCATGGATATCGAGACCTATGCGATATTGCAGGCGCTCAATATGAAGTATGCTAGTCGGGATGATTTTTATTGAAGCGATACAAATATAGGCAGTTTAAAAAGATAACTGGCGCGACTGGCATGAATTTTTCGCAGCCTCTGTCAGCGTAGACACAGCACACCAGAAAACTCATACCAGTCAAGCGTGATAACATAAGGTCTATGTTTTATTATCGGACATAACAACAATGAAAAAGGACATATTATGAGCACCCTATTTAGTGTCAATTTAAACAAACTCGCCTTAATCAGAAACTCTCGTGGCACAGATTATCCCAATCTGCTGTACTTTGTAAAAAAGCTGATTGATCTAGGAGTTAAAGGCTTTACCGTGCATCCGCGACCTGATGAACGTCATATCAGATACCAAGATGTCTATGATATCAGTGAGTATCTCAAAGATTATCAAGATATCGAATTTAATATCGAAGGCAATCCGAATGAACAATTTTTAAAACTCATTCGCGAGGTCAAACCGCATCAATGCACCCTCGTACCCGATAGTGAAGACCAGCTGACCTCTGACCACGGCTTTGATATTATCAAATATAGCGACATGCTGTCCAAACTCAGCCATGAGCTTGAAGGCTTTGGCACACGCTGCGCCGTATTTATCGACCCTGATATCGAGCAGATTAAAGCCGTCATCGCTAGCGATGTGCAAACGATAGAGATGTATACCGAAGAATGGGCGCGCGCCTACAATAATGGTAAGAACGATTGCAATATTGATTTCGACGAGGTCAAGCAACGCTTTAGCGATTGTATTACCCTCGCCAGTGATAACGGCATTCGCGTCAATGCTGGTCATGATTTGAATTTAGACAATTTAGCCGATTTGCTAAGCCTTGGTGATATCGCGGAGGTGTCGATTGGTCATGCCTTTACTATTGAATCGCTAGAGCAAGGCATGGATAACGTCGTGCGTCAGTATTTGCAGATTTGTAGATAGAACGTTTTGATAAAACAGGTACGTTATGAGCTTACGTATTCACGCGCTATTTCATACCGATTATGCGGATCTAAGCTTTATCAAACAGTGGGCGCGCGCGCATAACCATCCGATCACCGTTAGTCGCTCCTACGATAACGACAACCTGCCAACGCTGGATAGCTTTGATTGGCTCATCGTGATGGGTGGGCCAATGAGCGTTCATGATGAGGATAAATATTCTTGGCTCATTAAAGAAAAGCGGCTGATAAAACAAGCTGTTGATGCCGGTAAAACAGTCATTGGCATTTGCTTAGGCGCGCAAATCATCGCGCATTGTTTGGGCGCTGAGGTGAAACCGTCTGCAGTCAAAGAGATTGGCTGGTTACCGATGCAATTGACCGAAGCAGGTCAAGCGCATCCATTATTACAAGATCTACCCAAAGACTTTACGGTGTTTCACTGGCACGGCGAAGGTTTTGACTGTCCCAAAGGCGCAAGCATTATTGCTGAGACGGACGCTTGGCCGAATCAGGGCTTTATCTATCAAACGCCAAAACACAAAGCGCGTGGCACTTGGGTATTCGCTTGGCAATGTCACTTTGAAGTCACCAGAGAGAGCTTACCGAAGATGGTATCCAATGGTAATGCGGCTATTCAAAGTGGACTGAAAGACTATCCCGAAACGGTACAAGCACCGGATGAGATATTAGCACTAGGCGATAAATATATCGAAGAAAATAACGCCAGACTTGCCACTATGTTTAATCGAATAGCATCGTCAGCAAATAAATAGTATAAGGAGTCAGTCATGAGTCATTCACAGCAAGATGAACAACAAAAACTTGAAGAGTATCTAGAAGCCAAAGCTAAAGAAGAGCAGGAAAATCAGCAACAACAAGAAGGTGAATCGCTGTCTGAATATGAGGCTTGTGTGCTTAGGGAGAGTGCTCGGGTAAAGGAGTTGATTGCTGAGGCTCAGAGAAAGGGTAGAGAGCTGTCAGAAGATAGATAATCATATAACATAATGCTTTGAATCAAAACTCTGATTGAAGCATATTTATTCAACATAAATCAACTTTTCTTCATACCCATAATAACCCATTGTAGTTAATAAATTATACGACTAACTATCTGTTCGAGCTACTTTAGTATCACTTATTTCTCAAAAATCTTCATGTAATCTATAATAGCTCTGGTCAAACTCTTCTATAGATTAGCCTAATCCTGCTGATGTATCAAAAGAATAAGGTGTTATTTCGTCTTTTATAATGATTGCTGGTTTGTCGAAAGCTAGACGTAATCCTAGCTCAAACATGACATTTGGATTTCTACCGCTTATATCGCAAACTATCATCGGATTATCATATAAGTTCTGAACAATACGTTTGTGAATAACGCCTATATCATCCGCATCACTCACCAATCTAGCTTCAAAATTAGCTTCTTTAATAGCAGATTCTATTATCCTTTTGACATCTTTCCAATGAGATTCAGGATAGCCTTCCATACTTGCAATAGGCATTACAATGCCACATTTTTTCGGTAAATTATCATCTGATTTTTCGTGTGGCTTGTTTTCGACTTTATTCGGTTCAGATTGGTTGTCCATTCTAATCTCCAAAGAAAACAATGAGTTCGTGGGGTGCGTCCAGCGCACCAATAATACTAAAATTAAAGTTTAGACTAATTTATCATAAAACGGTCATTCAGGAGCGCGTTTTAGCCCCGACTGTAGCGGTAACCTGCTGGTTTGGGCGAGTTGTGATGGCTAGGTTTTGGGGTGTCGACGCGAAGCAAGCGACGACCCAAACCGTAGCCAACGCCACGCCCAGACTGGCAGATACAAGCGGAAGGCGGGAAATAGCTCCCAATAGAACCAAAACCCAAACACAAAAAAGGTGAGCATTACGCCCACCTTTTCATTCTAAAAAACAGTTATCTACAATAATATTCTAAACCAACTTAGCCTATCTAAACCAAGCACAAGCGTTACGGAACATACGCATCCATGCGTCATCGCTTTCACACACATCCATAATCCCACCGAGTGCGTGACCAAGATAAGATTGACTGTCTTTGATCAATTAAGCTTCGGCAATTAACTCAGGCTTTTTATTCAATAAGCGCATTAATGTGACGGCAGCCCCTGTTGGGTTTCTAGTACCTTGCTCCCAATTTTGTAAGGTACGCGAACTGATATTAAGTTTATCGGCAAACTGCTGTTGCGATAGCCCTGTCTTAGTTCTTATTTCCTTAATACTAGGCACGTCATGGGTAAACTGACGGCTAGGCTGAGCCTGTCCTTTAGCAATCGCCAATGCTTGATTTAGTGATGTAGATAAATCATCGTAAAATTCATTGCTCATGGCTATACACCTCTTTAATTTGTTGAGTCAGTTTGTATAAACCAGACTTCTCTTCGCTTGATAGAGAGGCTTGTTTATTCTTCGGATAAGCGAGCAGCATAAAAAATATGCCTTGACTATTCACAAAATAATAGATAATCCGAATACCGCCACTCTTACCTTGGTTAAGTGCCCATCTGGTTTTTCGAACGCCCCCTGTACCTTGAATCAAATCACCTTGTTCTGGATTATTGATTAGATTTTCCTGTAGCTCTTTATAAGCTTCATCATCTAATAGTTTCAGTACTTGCTTAGTAAATATTGGCGTTTCGATGAAATGTAACATTCAATATCCTTTATCTTTATGTCTTATTATATACGTCATTGAAGTACTTATCTATATGTTTTTTCTGGATCTAATTAAGCTAAATATCATAAACACAAAAAAGGTGAGCCAAAGCCCACCTTTCTTATTATCTAAACTAATTCAAATTATCTTAACGCAACCAAGCACGGGCGTTACGGAACATACGCATCCATGCACCATCTTCATCCCACTGCTCAGGTTTCCAGCTATGATTGTAGGCTTTTAGGTTACGCTCAGGATGCGGCATCATAATAGTGACGCGGCCATCGGTACTACATAGACCCGTGACGCCGCCGACTGAGCCATTAGGATTCAATGGATAAGTCTCGGTCGGATGACCTTGACTATCGACATAACGCATCGCCAACTGACCGTGCTTCGCCATACCATCGATCTCAGTAGCGTTTAGGGTGGCAAGACCCTCACCATGCGCGACAGCGATAGGTAAGATGCTGTCTTGCATGCCTTTGAATAAGATGGACTTGGTGCGCTCAACTTTGACGTTGACCGTACGCGCTTCGAATCGTGCCGACTCATTTGCGATAAAGCGTGGAAAGTTTTCTGCACCTGGAATGAGGTCTTTAAGCTGCGCCATCATCTGACAGCCATTACAGACGCCAAGTGAGAACGTATTCGGACGGGCGAAGAAGCGGACGAACTGCATGCGTAGCTCATCATGGAACAAGATAGAGTTCGCCCAGCCAGAGCCTGCGCCCAGTACGTCACCGTAACTAAAGCCGCCACAAGCGACCAGACCATCGAAGTCACGTAGATTGATACGGCCTTCTAGTAAGTCGCTCATGTGCACATCGACCGCTTCAAAGCCCGCTTGGGTAAAGCCTGCTGCCATTTCCGTCTGACCATTGACACCTTGCTCGCGGAGGATTGCGACTCTTGGCTTATCTTCACGACTGTTCAGATATGGCGTCTCGATCTTTTGATTGAGATCGAAGTTTGGCGCAGCGATAAGACCTTTATGATTAGTATCGGCAATCAAGTCATACTCTTGTTGCACGCAGGCTGGGTTGTCACGCAGGCGGGCGATTTGATAGCTGACCTGTGTCCATGCTTGCTGCAATTTCGTACGGCTAAAGCGTAGCGTGTCATCACCCATGTACAAAGGCGTTTGGATTAATAGGTTGTCTTCTTCTGAGCTTTGACCAACAAGGCTGAGCATATCGCTGACGTTAAATTCTTCTGCCAACTGCATGAGCGCTGCGACGTTTTCTGGCAATACTTGGATGACTGCGCCCAGCTCCTCACTGAACAGTTGACCGAGTAAGTTGTCATCATCTAATGACAGCTTGATACCTTGACGGCTGGTGAACTGCATCTCTGCGATGGTCGCTAATAGACCGCCATCACCGATATCGTGATAAGCACTGATGACGCCTTGCGCGTTGCCCGCTTGCACAAAGTTAAAGAAGTCGATCAAATCACTTGGCTGCGCTAGATCTGGGCAGTCGTTACCGAGTTGGCTAAGCGTTTGCGCAAGGATCGAACCGCCTAGACGCAATTTACCTTTAGATAGGTCAATACGGTAGAACGCGCTGTCACCATTGATTAGCTCAGGGGTTAGCGTTTTTGCGACGTCAACGACAGGAGCAAACGCAGTCACAACCAAACTCATTGGCGAGACGACTGATTTGTCAGCGCCCTCTTCATCAGTCCAGTTAGCACGCATCGATAGCGAGTCTTTACCAACAGGGATAGCGATACCGAGTGCTGGGCACAGCTCTTCACCGATTGCATGTACTGCATCGAATAGTGCCGCATCTTCTGCATCATCACCGCATGCTGCCATCCAGTTCGCTGACATGGTGATGTCAGACAACTGAGCGATACGCGCGCCCGCGATGTTAGTAATCGCTTCGCCGACCGCTAGACGCGCAGAGGCTTTTGGATTGATAAGGGCAACAGGCGTACGCTCGCCGACACTCATGGCTTCACCAGTCATCGGCTGACCATCTAGCGCCACTAAGCCTGACGCCGTCACCGCACAATCTGATACAGGCACTTGATAGCGACCCACATACTGATCACGCACGACCATACCGGTGATAGAACGGTCACCAATGCTAATCAAGAATGATTTGCTCGCCACGGTTGGGTGACGCAATACATCGGTAATTGACTCGGCTAGATTAACATCACCCAGTTCTAATGCTGGTAACGTGCTATCAGTACGCTCAAAGCTGCGCTGCATTTTTGGTGTACCGCCGAGCAGTACTTGCATCGGCATATCGACTGGTTGCTCAGCTAATAGCTCGTCATCAACGATGAGCTGACGGATATCCGTCGCCGCGCCTAAGATGGCATATGGACAGCGCTCACGGGCACAGATTGCATCGAACTGATCTTTGCTCTCTGGGCGAATCGCCAGCACATAACGCTCTTGCGCCTCATTAGACCAGATGGCCATTGGCGACATGCCCGCTTCTAACGATGGGATCTTACGCAAGTTCAGATGCGCGCCCATCTCATGGTCGTTGACCAGCTCAGGCATGGCGTTTGACAGGCCGCCTGCACCAACATCATGGATCGAGACGATTGGGTTGCCGTCTTTACTGGCATTACTAGCGTCAATATCGTTACCAGCTAAGGCCCAGCAGCGATCGATGACTTCTTGACAGCGACGCTCCATCTCGGCGTTATCGCGCTGGACTGAAGCAAAGTCCAAGCCTTCATCAAGCTCGCCACTATCGACCGATGAGGCCGCGCCGCCGCCCAGACCGATTTGCATTGCAGGGCCACCCAAGACGATGAGCAAATCACCTTTTTTAATCGCATTTTTTTCAATCAGATTGCGTTTGATGTTGCCATAACCACCTGCCAGCATGATGGGCTTATGATAGCCGCGCATCTCGCTACCGTCTTTTGCCGCAGAGGTATCTAGCTGAAAGCTGCGGAAGTAACCGCATAGGTTTGGACGACCAAACTCGTTTGAGAAGTTGGCGCTACCTAATGGGGCATCAAGCATAATCTCAAGGCTAGTTGCCATACGATCTGGCGTACCGTAGGCTTGCGTGCTCAGTTGGCCTGACTGCTCCCATTTCTCGGACAGCTCTGGGATATGCAAGTGTGACACATGGAATCCTGCTAGACCCGCTTTTGGCTTACCGCCACGACCTGTCGCACCTTCATCACGAATCTCACCGCCAGAACCCGTTGCCGCACCTGAATACGGAGCAATTGCCGTTGGGTGATTGTGCGTCTCAACTTTCATCAAGATATCGATGTCTTCTTGATGGAATCCATAAGGATGGATTGAATTGGCATCCATCGCGTCCGTTGGGATAGGATAAAAACGCATGCCATCAGACCCAGCCATCACAGCGGCGTTATCTTTATAGGCTGATAAGATGCCTTGTGGGTTCGACTGATAGGTGTTTTTGATCATTTGGAATAGTGATTTTGGCTGCACCTCACCATCAACGGTCCACTGGGCATTAAAGATCTTATGACGGCAATGCTCTGAGTTCGCCTGTGCAAACATCATCAGCTCAACGTCCGTTGGATTGCGACCTAATTCATTGACATACGCATTCATCAGATAGTCGATATCTTCGCTGGATAACGCAAAACCGAACTCGGTATTGGCCGACTCTAGCGCTGACTGACCTTGTCCGATGACATCGATATGATTCAGTGATGCTGGCGGTTCATCGTCAAACAGTTTATTCACGTCGTTTAAATCATAAACCAAGCTTTGGGTCATACGGTCATAGAGTAAACGCTCAGCCGCCGTTGGCAGCTTGTCTTCGGTAGCACCTTCTAGCGTCAGCGTATAAACAATCACCCGCTCAATACGATTGATCTTCAGCTCGCAGTTATTAAAAATATCGGTGGCTTTACTCGCCCATGGCGATATCGTGCCAAAACGCGGACTGACGATGACTTGGATTTGACGCTCTGTCGCAGCTTCTAGCGAGGTTTGCTCTTTTACCCCTAAAAGATCCAAAGCCTTTTTTTGCTCTTCACCTAAGAGCTCTCTTGAGAGTACAAAAACCTGCTGAGTACTGATTTGGGTCACGTTTAGATCGGTTTTTTGGGCAAACTGATTGATCAATTGCTGGGTCTGAAAATCGGTCAAAAACGGCTGTCCGGCGATGGTCATCATAAAGGCATAATCCGTAAGATCAAGGCATCTCTGCCATGCTAAGTAAATGGTCTGGGTATTATAACAAGAAGACCTATAATAAGCAGGTCTAAACCAAGATAAATTGCTGATAACTGATACGGTGTCGCCGCTAACTACATGCTCAATAACACAATCAATTCAATAATCCGCCCATGAGTGTTTAGCCCATGAATGTTTAGATAGCATTCAAATACAGTGACGACACTCGGCGTCGCAATTTTTACCTAACCCTCATACTCCTTACAAACACTCACATCGCATTACTGGGCACCTATATAAATGTAGGGCTGCTACTCGGTATTCTAGTTCCAGTTGTTAAGGGGGTGTTTTTAAAAGATGAATTACATCTACCTTGAATAAAAATGATTACTACAAACAATGAATCATCTAATCACTATAAAGAAAAGGGAATCCTCTATGAACAAACAAGAACAAATCGACAAAATCCAAGACGTTATTAAAGATGTAAAATTTGCAATGTTAAGCACCGTCAATAGTAAAGGTGACGTACATGCGTGGCCAATGACAACCAGCGAAGCGAGTATCGGTGGTAAAGAGATCTGGTTCATCGGTGATAAAACCTCAGATGTGGTCAAAGACATTCAGAACAACCAAAAAATTGGCTTGTCTTATGCTTCTAAAGATGAAAAAGACTATGTCTCTGTCAGCGCCAATGCTGAGTTACCAACGGATAAAAACAAATTAGAAGAACTGTGGTCACCAGTCTACAATGCGTTTTTTGAACATGGTAAAGAAGATCCAAACGTACAGTTAATCAAGGTCGTTCCACATGGCGTTGAGTGCTGGTTAGGTGGCAGCTCTACTATTAATATGTTCAAAATGGCAGCAGCAGCCCTACAAGATGGCAAAACCGCAGAAGATATCGGCGAGCAGTTTGAAATATCGCTATAGTTTAGAAGCCATATATAACTTCATTTGGCTCAGATAAGCCTACGGTTACTGAGTCGCCCAAAACGTCAATATGCCTCGGTTTATTGGCGTTTTTTATTGCCTTATTTTTGGTAAGGTTGTTTTTAGACAGTATTTTTTGATTGATAAATCGTCTACTGAATAAAATCACGCAGATAATTACAAACTTTCACAGGGTATTACAGACCAGCTGTATCGTTCTATTAGGTGATATCGCTATATTGATAACTGTTAATAGGCGTCATTGACCACCTTATCAGTACTCTAGATCACTCTTACCGAATAATAATTTTTACTCCAAATTTTAAATAGTAAAGGATAACTACGATGAGCAAGCAACAACAAATGGACACCATCCAAGAAATGGTAAAAGACATCAAATATACGATGATGACCACGCGCACCAGTGAGAACCATCTCCACTCATGCCCCATGAATACCACCGAGACCAGTATTGGTGCCAAAGAAATTTGGTTTATCGGTCACAGCCCTTGTGAGACCATCGATAACATTAAAAACGATCCACAAGTCAATTTGGCCTATGTCAGCCAAGACAACAAACAATATCTGTCTATCGCTGGTACAGCCGAGCTGGTAGATGATAAAGACAAGTTAGATGAGCTGTGGTCGCCTATGTACAATGCGTATTTTGAAAAAGGCAAAGAGGACCCACGCGTTCAGCTAATCAAAGTCACCCCACATGGCGCTGAGTACTGGGCAAATGGTAATGCCATCACTAGTGCTGTCAAAATGGCGGCGGCGGCAGTCACTGACACTGCCATTGAAAAAAGCTTGGGTGAGAATTTTTCGATAGAGCTGTAATGTTTCAATCTTTAAAACAGTAAGAATAGACAAATAAAAACGCCAGTCGCATGAGCCACTGGCGTTTTTTATGCAGGTTACGATTGTTTGTCTTACTATTAGCCGCTTTGCTTCAAATAAGGCCACGCAGCTTTGAGATAGATCATCATTGACCAAAGCGTCAATATAACAGCGGCGACCATCAGCGCATAACCGACCGTCTCAAGCGACTCCCAGTTTAATAACAGTACTGTAATCGCTATCATCTGAAAGGTCGTTTTTAATTTGCCCACATAGGACACAGCGACACTGGTTCGGTTGCCAAGCTCTGCCATCCACTCGCGCAATGCGGATACAGCGATCTCACGTGAGATGATGACGATCGCAGCGATTGCCATAATAATATTGGGATGCCATTGCACCAAAACGATCAAGGCCGCCGCCACCATCAGCTTGTCAGCAACTGGGTCCAAAAAGCGCCCAAACGCTGACATGACATTCAGCTTACGAGCAAAGTAACCATCTAGCCAATCGGTAATTGCTGCAATAATAAAAACGCTGGTTAATAATAAATGGCGCAATAGGCTATCGCTAAACTCACTCATCCCCACTCGCGCAATGACGTTGTCTGAGATTGCAGGCATACCGATGCCCATAGCAGGTGGCCAGTACGCAATCGCAACAAACAACGGAATCATCAAGATACGAGCAATCGTAAGATTGTTGGGCAAGTTAAAAATACTTTTAGTATTTTGCGAACTTGACGGCTCCTGCGTATGCAAATGCGTGCTCTCAGTCATGGCAAACCCAGTGTAATATCGACATAATAATGGCAGATAGCTTAGCATTTTTCCGTCATGCCGTCATGCCATCTCTTTAATGATTAAATGATTCAAACCATCAACATCGAGTCATTCGTTTCATAATGATATAACCCATTGAAATCATTTGTATCTTTTATTAAAAGCATCATAAAATTCTTAAAAACAATCTGCTACTTAATGTAACGTCCTATTATGTATAGGGCTCGATAGTTGGTCACAGGCTATTTACTTATCTGCGTCTTTCTTCTTACTTCCCAATGACAGAGTCTATGCTGTGATCGTGCAGCCGAGTATTTTTACAAAGTAATATACTGTAACCAAAACAGCCAAATAGGAGTCAGTCGGGTTATGATAGCAACTGTCACAAAACACTTGTACACTTAAATATGTAAGCAAATATATGTACCTATTGTATTGGTTATTATTGCCCTAATAAATGAGTGTATAGAAAGCCGATAACTATAATAAATCACGACCACGGAACTTGTGATCAATCTGCACAGCCCGTTTTCCTCAGCCCACAGCACCTCCTCTGTGGGCTTTTTTTTGCCTCGCTATTTATAACAGGCTCAAATCTCGATACCTATCGCTATAAATACGTAAAAACCTTTCTAGGGACTGGCAGCCGATAGATTCAGCCAGCCAGCAATCAACTCATATAGATCGTGCCCTACAGACTGCCTCTACTGTCTGCCGAGCTACCTGATAGCAGCTTTCGATATTGCCGCGTGCGCACCAGTCACCACTGACAATCCACTGTCTGGTTTCATCGACTAAGATACCTAGCTCTTTAGTATCTGTATCTATTATAGTAGCCGCATAGCGCCAGCGATGACAATCTGTTTGGCTTGGAGCACTATCTTTGTCCCAGTTTAAGGCTTGCTGCGCTGCCATTAATAACGTGGCTTTGACTGTCTCCAAATCATCATCGACGTGGACTTGTGACCAGTCATTACGCGCATGAATGGTGATGCTTGGTAATAGCTCATCACGAACGGGTTTATGATGCTCAATAAATATTCTATCGAGTACCTCACTATTTAAATAAGCAACATCCCATTGCGGTGCTGTTTGAGAGTTCAATGTTTCAGGTAATTCTTGGGCATTGTCCCAACCGAGCATCAACGTATAGCAGGCCTGCATCTGCGGCTGGGTGATGTTAACTTGCTGACTAAATCCACTGTCTGCCATCAGCTCTACTGCCTGACCGTTTGGTGCAGTACAAATGACCCAGTCAAACCAACCGAGGCTCTCCCCTGTCTCATCAAATAGCTCAGTTTTTTTATCATCTGAGTGAGTGGTATGCCTACCAAGCGGAGCCACACGCGTCTTAAACACTATGTTTGTGTGCTTGAGCCCAGCGGCCAATTCACGTCCCCAACTGGTCATTTTTGGCGTGCTGATATAGCGCGCGTGCACGGTATCCCACTGCTCTTTACTTTGGATATCAGGCGATTGACCATTATCATTTGCGGGTGTCAGCTCAACCACTCGGGCACACCATGGCTGTAGCAGCCCTGTCTTTAGCCAAGGGGCAATAAATTGCTGGAACTCAGCGGTTTTTGCCGTAAAGAACTGTGCCCCAAACGCCCATTGCCAGTTGCGGCCCGTCTCACTGTCAGTGCGATAGCGCGTTGCTAGACGGCCCACACTGCGTGACTTTTCAAATATCGTGATGTGCGGTGCATTTGAGCACACATTGTCAGTGTCCAAGATACGCTCTAGCAATGTGGCAGTCAGTAGCCCTGTCAGACCACCACCGATGATCGCGATTTTTGGTGAAGATTTATCCGTTGAAAGCAAAGTATGATCAGTCATAATGACAGGAAACCTTATCGAGTATTATGGCAAAACGATCTCTTATATGGCGGGCAACTAGTAGGTAGCAATGTTCGTTGACCATTGATATTGAATCGTCAAAACGCCGCAATATCAATATCGTCTGCGTAAAAAAGCCATGCTATTCACGATAACATGGCTTTTATTTGACGTTGCTGAACGGATATCAAAGTTGAAATAGCACCGTTCGCGTGCCCGATAGACGGGCTAACGCAACTACTCTCCGCGGCTCGCTTTGACTTCTTCTACCAAATCATTGATCACTGAGCTGTCCGCCAGTGTAGATAAGTCGCCCAATCCGACATACTGACCTTCTGCCAGCTTACGCAGGATGCGACGCATAATCTTTCCTGAGCGAGTCTTTGGCAGCGCATCCACCATATAAATAGCATCTAAGGTCGCAATCGGCCCAATCTCGGCACGCACATGACGTTTTAGCTCCGCTTTTAGATCGTCTGTTTTTTCTTCGCCAGACTTTAGAATGATAAAGGCACAGATACCTGTCCCGCGAATCTCATGCGGCATACCAACAATCGCGGCCTCGGCAGTAGCCGGATGAGCAACCAATGCACTCTCAATCTCTGCCGTACCCAAGCGATGCCCTGAGACGTTTAGCACGTCATCCACGCGGCCTGTGATCCAATAATGTCCGTCTTCATCACGCTGCGCACCATCACCTGTGAAGTAATAGCCGGGATAATCGCTAAAATAGGTTTTCAAAAAGCGCGGATGGTCATTGTAGATCGTACGCATTTGCCCAGGCCAACCAGTACTGATGACCAAATTACCTTCGGCAGCGCCTTCCATGATTGCGCCTTCAGCATTGACGACTTCAGGTTTAATACCATACAGCGGCGTCATCGCGGCACCTGGCTTAAGATCGACCGCTCCCGGAATCGGTGCCATCAAAATACCGCCTGTCTCGGTCTGCCACCACGTATCGACAATGGGACACTTGCTGTCACCAACGACATGATAGTACCAATCCCACGCTTCTGGGTTGATTGGCTCACCGACTGAACCCAGCAAACGCAGGCTTGAGCGATCCGACTCACGTACAAAGGCATCACCCTCTTTCATCATCGCTCGAATCGCCGTTGGGGCGGTGTATAAAATGGTCACGTCGTGCTTGTCGATGATGTGTCCGATACGTGCCCATGTTGGATACTCTGGCACCCCTTCAAAAATGACTGTCGTGGTGCCATTGGCGAGCGGTGCATATGTTGAGTAGGTATGACCTGTGATCCAGCCCACATCTGCGGTACACCAATAAACGTCATCTTCTTTGACATCAAAGACATCACGGAAGGTAGACAAGGCATAAGTGATATAACCCCCTGTGGTATGCACAACGCCTTTTGGCTTACCCGTTGAGCCAGAGGTATACAGTAAGAATAATGGATCTTCGGCATTCATCACTTCAGGCTCACAGATCTCTGATTGTCCATCAACGAGATTGTGATACCAAACATCGCGGCGACCGCTCATCGGTATAGAGTTGCCTGTGCGGTGGACGACGATGACTTTTTCGACACTGTCTGTGCCATCCATCTCAAGAGCATGATCGACATTGGCCTTGAGCGGTGTGTGCTTGCCGCCACGTAAACCTTCATCAGCCGTAATCACAACTTTTGAGCGGCTGTCTATCAAACGATTGCCCAGACTCTCAGCAGAAAACCCACCAAATACCACAGAATGCACCGCACCAATACGCGCACATGCCAGCATCGAGACCATGGCTTCTGGTATCATCGGCATATACAACGTGACCCGATCCCCTTTGCCAACGCCAAGCTTGCGTAGCGAGTTGCCTAGACGACAGACTGCTTCATGTAATTCTTTAAAAGAAATAATCTTGTGTAGTGAAGGGTGATCCCCTTCCCAAATAATAGCTGGCTTGTATGGATCTTTTTCGAGGTGACGATCAAGACAGTTGACGGAGATATTCAGCTCACCATCTTCAAACCATTTAATACTGAAATCGTCTAAGTCATAATTGACATTGCTGACTTTGGTCGGTTTTTTTATCCAGTCGATCAGCTCAGCACGCTTCGCCCAAAACGCATCATTTGCTTCGGTTGATTCGATAGATTGATTGTAGTCTTCGAGATACTTTTCAGGGGTGGTATTGGCAGCAGCCATAAACTCGGCTGAGATTGGAAATGATTTCTGGGTCATAGTATTGGTCCTTTTAATTATCATGACTTACATAGAAAGTCGTCTATAACGACTACCCATGCAGGCAATAAGAGTCATCTTCCATAATGCGTGACACTCAGCGATAGTTTGACAAATAAGCGTGTCGGTTGCAAGACATCATCAGTCAATCATAACAATTTCGCTGTACATCTGTATACTTGGTGATTGATAGCAGCGGTTATTGAAGAATTATTAGTAAGGATTATTGCAACATCACAATCAAGAGTGCGCTTGATATGCAGATGCCATGTCACAGCTCATCGGATATCACATTTAATCCTTGTAACCTCAAATGAAATATGGACAATAGCTGCCCTACCGATACTGCTTTAGACAACACCGCCGATCTGTATTATTAACACATACAATTGGTTTTGTTATCACCTTTTTTTAAATGATTGTTTTACGAGACCGCAATGACTAATCACCACAATGCACAACCCTCTACTCACTATGACGTCATCATCGTCGGCGCTGGCGCTTCAGGATTATATTGTGCGCTCACCGCAGGTCGCCGTGGTCGTCGCGTTTTGGTCATAGATCACGCCAATAAAGCAGGCAAAAAGATTTTGATGTCAGGTGGTGGCCGCTGCAACTTTACCAATTACTTTGTGGAGCCTGAGCATTTTATCGGTGCCAATCCTCACTTTTGTAAGTCGGCACTGAGTCGCTATCCAAGCTGGGAGTTTATCGGCATGGTAGAGGCGCATCAGATTCCCTACCATGAGCGTGAACACGGACAGCTATTTTGTGATGATTCTGCCCAAGATATCCTCACTATGCTCCTTGATGAATGTACGGCTGTCAGTGTGCAAATCAAGCTCAATACCCAAATCAATCATGTACAGACGACTGACCATGATAAAGCAAAACGGTTTGAGCTAATAACCAGCAAAAAGCTTGGCAAAAAAGACGTCGCAAGCGAGAGTCAATCGTCACAGACGCGCTATCGTTGTGAGTCGTTAGTGGTAGCCACTGGTGGTTTGTCTATTCCAACGATGGGCGCAAGCGGCATTGGCTACGAGCTAGCGCAGCAGTTTGGGCATACACTGATAGCAACCGATGCCAGTCTCGTACCATTTACCTTCACGGACAAAACAGGCAAGCTGATTCGTAGCTTAGCAGGCATCAGCCTACCAGTCATTGCCAGCAATGAGCGTATCTCTTTTAAACTGCCTGTACTGTTTACCCATCGCGGGCTTTCTGGCCCTGCCATGCTCCAGCTATCGAACTATTGGCACAGTGGTGAGACGATCAGCATTAACCTACTGCCCGATGTAGATGTCACCGATATTTTACTCACCCGCAAAAAGTCACACCCACGCCAACTGATCCGTACTGTATTGGCAGAAAACACAGACAACGCACTACCCAAAAAACTATTGGCAGCACTACAAACCCAGCTTTGGGACGATATCAAAGATACTGAGCTTGCCAATATCAAAGATGAGCGACTGAGTGAGCTTGGCGCTACTCTCAATGGCTGGCAGCTCAAGCCCTCTGGTACTGAAGGCTACCGTACGGCTGAGGTCACACGCGGCGGCATAAAAACTGACGAAGTATCCTCAAAGACCATGCAAAGCAATTTGCAAGAGGGCTTGTACTTCATCGGCGAAGTGCTCGATGTAACAGGCTGGCTTGGTGGTTATAACTTCCAATGGGCTTGGGCCAGTGGCTTTGTGAGTGGCGAGGTGGTTTAAGAAGCAGTCGCATTTGATAGCATAAAATAAACACGACATAAGTTCATTACACTATAGAATTATAGTATAATATTCACTTACTGTTATTTATGCTAGATAGAATTGCGAGGTACTCGATGCGCCCAATCAAACAGATTCATGGTGATAAAGCACCGCATTGGGTCGGTGACGGATTTTTTGTGAAAACATTGATCAAGGGGCTGTAGTAGATAAGGATTAAATATCACACCATTTTCTCAGGAATTTTAGCTGATTAGATGGTGAACCATAGTTAAATCTAAACTCACATTCTTTTAAAAATAAATGGAAGTTCTTCTTATCGATTCCATTATACTTTCTGAGTGTTCGTTTAGACTGATTCCAGAAGTTCTCAATGCCATTGATGTGATTGTTTTTACCGCAAGTGAACTCTTTAGAGTGATTGACTCTGAAATGTTTA
The DNA here is from genome assembly GCF_001854065.1 of Psychrobacter sp. AntiMn-1. Lineage (NCBI taxonomy): Bacteria > Pseudomonadati > Pseudomonadota > Gammaproteobacteria > Moraxellales > Moraxellaceae > Psychrobacter > Psychrobacter sp. AntiMn-1. The sequence goes on from NZ_CP012969.1 coordinate 1,766,611, forward strand.
AACTCGCTCACATCCAGTGCATTGTAACTTCGATAGCTATCCGTATAAACAAAGCTGTCAGGCTTGATTTTACGCTTAATAACAGGCATTAGAGTAGTCTGTTTGGTGTCTGCTACGACAATGGTATACACCTTACCGTTTCGTTTTAGAATCCCAAATACAGCGGTTTTACCAGCAGCCCCGCGACCTCTTTTGCCTTTGCGTACACCGCCAAAGTAACTTTCGGTGGTGGTTCAAAAAGTAGGCTGAAAAAAAACAGGCTGAGAAATTGATAAAATAGTGAAATGCAAATCACACTATACATCAAATGCCCAGCCTGTCTAAGTGACAGTATAAAGAAAAATGGCTTCAAAAGCTATGGTAAACAAAACTATAAATGCAAAGACTGCAAACGGCAGTTTATTGGCGACCATGCCTTAACGTACCAAGGCTGTCACTCCCAAAAAGATAGCAAAATACGCCATCTTATGGTTCGAGGCAGTGGCATAAAAGACATCGCTTGCGTTGAAAAAATTAGCAAAGGCAAAGTACTAGCCACCCTAAAAAAGTGTCACTACCAAATAACCCCCAAGCAAAGGCAATATGACTGTCTTGAAGTAGATGAGCTTTGGACATTCGTAGGTAAAAAGACCAACAAACAATGGCTAATTTATGCCTATCACCGTGACACAGGTGAAATTGTTGCCTATGTGTGGGGAAAACGAGACCTTAACACTGTCAAAAAGCTTAAAGCTAAGCTGAAAGCTTTAGGCGTAAGTTGTGCTAAAATCGCTAGTGATACCTGGGATAGCTTTGTTACTGGTTTTAAGGGCTTTACCCAAGTCATTGGCAAGTTTTTCACGGTCGGTATTGAAGGTAATAATTGCACTATCAGACATCGAGTAAGGCGAGCATTTAGGCGAAGTTGTAACTTTTCTAAAAAGCTGGAAAATCACTTTAAAGCCTTTGATTTAGCTTTCTTTTACATCAATCATGGGTATGTCTAATGTTAGCCTACTTTTTGAACCATCACCTAACTTTCATCTAATTCGACCTCACCATCAAAAAGCTCATCAGCTTGTAATGAGAGATGGTAATCTATCACAAGTCTTATTTTATGATAAAAAAGTGCAGCACTGTTAGGCTGGATATTAAGCAAATCTGCGGCTGTTCTAGCAGTCACTTCAGCCGTAAAAAACTCTAACAGCCTTCGCTGTATTTTTTTACTTAGTTTACAATGGGTTATCTTCATAAAAGTAGTCTAGCATAGTGCTTATCTACTACAGCCCCTTGATCAATTATGTCGATGACCAACCAGACTTCAATTACAGTCATACCGATCCATTTTTACTATTTGATTATGGCGAGCCGACGACGTTTGCACCAAATCCTGATTATCAGACGCAGCCACATGGCATTGGCAAACACCCTCATAAAGGTTTTGAGACCGTCACCCTCGCGTACTCAGGTGAGATCAGTCATGCTGACTCAATCGGTGGGCGTGGGGAGATTTTGGAAGGCGATGTGCAATGGATGACCGCTGGTCGCGGCATTCTACACGAAGAGTTCCATTCTGAGGCGTTTGGGCAGCGCGGTGGTGTGTTTAGTATGGTGCAAATGTGGGTCAATCTGCCAAGCGCGCACAAGCTGACTGATCCTAAATATCAATTTATCAAACGTGCTGAGATGCCTATCATAGAATTGGTGGACAGTCGCGATGCCGACTCTCAAGATAATCTTACTAAAGATGCTGTTGCTCAAAGCGCTGACAAACAAACGGTCATCGGTCAAGTTGCCATCATTGCAGGTGACTGGCATGGCGTCACAGGTAATGCGGTAACCTTTACGCCCATTAACCTATGGGATATCGCGCTGCATACCGCAGGCACAACGATACTCGAAGTACCTAGCACGCACAATACCCTGCTTCTCGTACAAGAAGGCCGAGTACTGGTCAATGGCACATCTATCAGTGCAGGCAATCTGATTCAGTTTGCAGCGCCGATTGAACCATCTGTAGATTCTCAACCTGTACCTTTATCTGATGCTGCTACCGATACTATTGAGCTCACCTATTCTACCGATAACGATGAACACACTCCTGCCAAACTACTGTTGTTAAGTGGTGAACCTATCGGTGAGCCTATCGCAGGTCACGGCCCCTTTGTAATGAATACCCAAGATGAGCTACGACAAACGTTCCGTGATTATCAAACAGGCAATTTTGGTACATAATGAAAATAGAAGCACAAAAAAGCCCTCTGACTACCGATAGTCAGAGGGCTTTTATGAAGCATAATTTAGCTATTTAGTCAGCAGAACCGACAAATAAACTATTGCGCCTGATCCATAAACGGATAATCAGTGTAGCCAACCGTGCTGCCACCATAGAAGCTCTCTGGATGCTGCTCGTTGAGCGGTGCACCCTCTTGAATACGTTCAGCGAGATCAGGATTGGCAAGATAATCACGACCGAATGCTACTGCGTCGATATAACCTGCCTTGATATTTTTTTCTGCTTTGTCCGCATCATAGCCTCCCGCCGCGATGATGGTCTGATCGAACGCATCACGGACACGCTGACGGAACTCATCGCTATACGGCGTACCCCCTGCCCAGTCTGGCTCTGACAGATGCAAATACATTAGACCACGCTTGTTGATTTGCTCAATCAGCCAAATGTTATCGTCTTCTTCGTAGCCTCCCTCAACATTGTTGAACGTGCCAAGTGGTGAAATACGAATACCCACGTGATCAGCATCCCATGCCTCTGCGCAAGCATCAATCACGTCCAAGGTCAGACGCGCGCGGTTTTCGCGGCTGCCACCGTACTCATCGTCACGCTGATTGGTATGCTTGGCCCAAAACTGATGCAGCAAATAACCATGCGCGCCATGAATCTCAATACCATCAAACCCCGCTTCCTGCGCGCACTTGGTTGCATGTGCAAAGTCAGTAACCACTTGCTGAATCTCATCAAGACTGGCTGGGCGCGGCGGCGTGGCATCCGCGCGAATGGCTTGGTTGTCACTATCACGCAATGAGGTACGGATACCTACATCGACATCTGAGGCTGAAATTGGCGCACGGCGCTCAGGTTGTACGCTTTCATGTGAGACAAGTCCTGTGTGCCATAGCTGGACGACAATCTTGCCACCTTTGGCATGGACATTGTCAACGATGGCTTTCCATGCAGTGACTTGATCTTGAGTATGTAGCCCTGGTGCGCCTGCATAGCCTTTTGCTTGAAACGATACTTGCGTCGCTTCAGTGATGACAAGGCCCGCCCCTGCACGCTGCGAGTAGTACTCTGCTGCCCATGTGATAGGGACATCGCCTGGCTCAACGGCACGCAGACGTGTCAGTGGAGCCATCATAATGCGGTTTTTTAGCGTTTGTGTGCCCATTTTTACAGGCTCAAATAAAATATCGTGTGCCATAATCTGTCCTATTGGTTATTGTCGCTATTTATGATCTTTAGTTATAGCAACCATCATTCATACTGATTATTATCGAATGCTGTTTAGAAAAACTTATAATATCATTAGTAAATCTACGTTTAGCGCCTACATTTATAGGGGATAGATTTCATTATTCCAAGCAATATTTACAAACAGATACAACAATATTCACCTATACAAATCTTCGTATTTGTTTACTACGAAGACTGTTTACTAAGCCTTAAATACTGTTCATCTGGGCCTTGTCTTTTGGCTTTAGCATTTTCTTAATTGATAGCTCTAATGACAGATATGTGCCGATTAATATCACAATCGAACCAATGATGGCTTGTATATTTAGCGCCTCGCCAAGCAATAGATAGCCCAAAATAATCGCAAAAATTGGAATGACTAACGTGATACTCGTGGCACGCGTTGGCCCAATATTTTTGATCAACTGATTCATAAAAATAAGGGCAATGGCGGTTGAAAACACACCGATACATATTACAGATACCCATGCCTTTATGCTGATCGCTTTGCCATAAGGGAACTCTGTAAAAGTCACCGGCAGCATGATAAGGCTACCGATGATGAGTGAACCTGCCGTGATCGCAACTGGCGAGACATCGTATAAGTAGTTTTTGGTGATGTTTGCGCCAAGCGCATAACCCACACAAGCGAATAGCGCGTAGCCCATCGGTAATAATCCCTCGACCAAGCCTTTACCCTGATCGCCACCACCAAATAAGCTTTCGCTCATCAATATAATCACCCCAACTACCCCAATCACCAATCCAAGCGCTTGTTTTTTGGACAGTCTGTCTTTAAAGAAGACGCGAGCGATAAAGCCGCTCATCATCGGTACGGAAGCGTTTAGTACGGCGAGTACGCCTGCATTCACTGACTGCGCAGAAAAAGAAAACAACACAAATGGCAATGCGGCAGAGAATAAGCCAACCAGCGACAGCATTTTCCAGTGCTGTTTGATACCAACTCTGTTTTTCTTTTTTAGCAGTACAAATACGAGCATGACCAATCCTGCAAAAATCACCCGCAAACTGGCAAATGCCAACGAACCAAATTCAGGCACGCCAACCCGATAAAACACAAAAGAGAGTGACCACATAAAAGAGAGGGTCACAAAGATGATGAGATCACGGTTGGTCATCGGATAATCCTATTAAGCACGTAGACTGCATTTGCCAACTCGTGTCGGTCATAACCGTCTGATATGTGGTGGAGGTTAATGTGCTAATAAGGCACTATGATGGTAAATCTATAACCACCTTGTATATTGCTTTTTATAGGTGTCATCGCACATTCTTATGGATTAACCTGTCTTATTTAAAGCCATTTCACGATGTCTAGCTTTTCTATATCTTAGATAACTGGGTAAAATACTTTATCGAGCGAAAAGCCAGTAGACGCTGCTACCCTACAATTTTTCTACTTTAGCCTATTTCAGCGCTTTATTATTTATATACTGGCAAACTCCAAAGTCACTCTTGAGTCATTACCCTCATCAGTATGTATAAGAATAGAACCTATCTTGATATCGAAGCTTTCTAACAATAAGACTCATCGATAGACAATCTTAATAATATCAAAGTATAAGCAATGCCATCTAATCAGTAGGAGGTTTCCTTAAAAATATAATAATTGATATTTGTTTGCTAATTTTTTACTATCTATTTACTATCTAAGAGGTATTGGCTCGTATCTGGCGATACAAAAATAGATGACAAATTACACAAAAAGCTAAACTGTCAGTATGAGGGCGCTGAAGGTGCAGCGATGAGTTATAGCTTTAGGCAGGTCTCTTATAACCTGCCAGGACTTGGCAAAATGGCCACATCTAATCAAGCAAACTACAATGACCGTAATGAGATCACTGGATGGACGACCACCGTCAATGATGAGCCAGCCATTATCAGATATCGTTTGCCAAGCAATCAGCGTATCGTCAGTGATGCCTATGCGCAGTCTGGCAAAGCGGTGATGCAGTGTTATCTTAGTACCAAGTCGCAGTGGGAGATTTGTGCTGAATAAAGTTGAATGCTCTTTAGGCTTGGGTTATATCTCTGTAAACTCACTTATAGCTACGATGCTCGAGATTGCCATTTAATATTAATAGATAGTAAGTGGCAATCAAACACAGAAGCCATTCGTATTTTTTTGGATAATATGAGAAGAGAAGAATATAATAGTTTGAATTGAGACATTTTGACGTAGGTTCAATTGTACTATTGATCATTCACTGTAACTGCCTAGTTAATTGCTAATTCTCTTCTTCAAATCCCAAGAATTTAAGTCACATTCACAGTGGTAAACTTCAATACCTTGTTTTTTCCAGCTCTGAATTAATAATGCGTACTCATCTTGTGAGACTGTTGCTGCTCTCGATATATTTTTATAAACATTTTTGCCTAAATATACTTCTTTTATTGAGCTTTTAGGGATAGAAAAACAGTATAGCGGTCGACCTGCTATTGTGATTTTATTGAAGTCTCCAAAAACTCCTTTCCCGCTGTGATAACTAGCTTTAAGGCTTTTAACTTCTTTTACTACTCTCACCTCTTCTTCGTAAGCCCAGTCTAATGATTTATATAAAAAAGCTCTTTTTGCAAGATTAAATATATTTCCTTCAAATAGAATATTTTGACCAATATCCATTAACTCATCTTCACTTATTAGATCTAAGTCATTGTGCAGTTTAGTTTTTGTATATATTACCTCACCAAGCTGATACGGAATAAAATTATCAGAAAGTGAATGCAAGTTAGCTTCTTCAACATCAATTCCAATAACAACTCCCTGATGAGAATCTCCATAATGAGCCCACATCAAAGGATTTAGTGGTTGTCTAGTTAAAGATAGAACAACGTATCCTCGAGAAAATCTATTTCTACAAGCATTTTGAGCAATTTTGGATGTTGTGAAAGAATTTGATTGTGCTTTAAAACCCAAAGCAGTACATTCGAAAGGATCATTGAAATCCTCTAGATGAGTAAAACCAATGGATGAAGTTTCAATAGCTTTCATCGCGCCTGATAATGACATGTATTTGTATAAAATCATAAAACCCCTTCTATGCTAAAAGTAGATTACTTCTGTAAGCTTAACCTTTTATATTAATTAGGTCTTGGCTACAGATCACTTTAGATCACTTTCTTAAAAAATTTTATAAACATATTAGGCTTTTCTAAATTATTCTTCTTATTACAACGACATTGAATTCTAACGCCGCATCGGTAAGAATGTCAGTGCCTATTTATAACGCTCACTCTATAAAAACTATCTGAAAGAAGGATCTATCATGAAACTACGCATCTTAAAGTCTGCGGTGACCAATCCGTGGTTCAATCTTGCCACCGAGGATTGGATATTTAATACGCTCAATCCCGACTCACACACGCTTTTCTTATGGCGCAACTCTGAGACCGTGGTCATTGGTCGCTCACAAAACCCATGGGTAGAATGCAAGACGGATAAGATGGCAGCAGACGATGTCTTTTTGGCGCGGCGTCAAAGTGGTGGCGGTGCGGTATTTCATGACTTGGGCAATACCAATTTTACTTTTTTATCCCCAAAACACGCGTACGACCAAACGGCCAACTTTACCATTATCATCAATGCGCTAAAAAAACTGGGTATAGATGCCACCTTATCTGGTCGTAATGACATGCAAGTCGGCGATAGAAAAATATCAGGCAGCGCCTTCAAACACGCCGCCGATCGCAGCTTTCATCACGGGACACTGCTAGTCAATGCCAATATGCAAAAGCTTGGCGACTATCTCAATCCGCATCCCTTAAAGCTCAAAGCAAAAGGCATCAAATCGGTACGTGCGCGCGTGGCAAACTTGGTAGAGTTCAATGATGCCATCAATCATGAGACCTTGTCTGATGCGATTATCGAGGCGTTTTGTGAGTATTACGGAGAGACTGCGCCAGTTGAGCAGTTGGATGAAGCCAGCCTTTCCCAGCAGCCGGCTCTAAACGCTTACTACCAGCAGATGGCTGACTGGGATTGGCGCTTTGGCAAGACGCCTGAGTTTAGCCATCATATCGAGACGCGCTTTGATTGGGGCATGATGGATGTGCATATGGATGTCAAGCAGGCTGTGATTACGGAGGTTGTTATCTTCTCTGATGCGTTAAATATTGAGCTGATTGATTTGCTCAAAGAGACATTGACTGGTGTGAAATATAATAAGCATGAGATTCAAGATGCGCTTGCCGAGCTAGCAAAAGCGCAACCTGAACTAGCGACGCAAGTTAGTGATTTTGAAGGGTGGTTGGTTGGTGAGATGAATGCTTGAGCTTGTAGTCTGCTGATATCTTGATCTTATATGTCTTTGCATCTCACTTAGCATTTTAGAGGTAGCTATTTAAAGTTAATCCGTTAAAAAAGGTGGAGTGACTCATGGAACAAATCGCCATTATTTTCTTTGCACTGAATTCTTTTTTGGGGATGGAAGACAATACTATTTCAGCCGATAAAACGACTGTGACGGTATACCCTCGACGCCAAATAATAGAAATCACTCAACAAGACTTATTTGCTATTGTCCACTCGGATACAGATGCAACCTACGTCAAACGACAGTGGGCTAGCGTATCGGCTCACTCACAGCAAGGTACTGGCTGGGCAAAAGCATTAGCGCCTTTCCCGAGTAAAACGATAACGCTAGTAACGGTTAATAACCAAGTTCAGCCACAGCTAACGCTAAGTTATAACGATGAGAAAGATTTGCGTGCGATGGGTATCTGGTATAACGCTGATAAAAATCATTTCTCTATCAACCATGTACCCCAAGATAATCTGCAAACGACAGAGGGTGAATTAATAGGAAAATATTGGGTGTTTAACGCAGATCAGCCTTTTAGCTTTACCCTTGAGCCGTTCAAAGCGCTACCTCAGGTATACCAGAATCTTAAACAACCGTTAACACAAATACTGGCTGAAGACGATGATCTAGTACAATAGCCTCTCACTAACATCGCTCTACACTTAAAGCCTTTTTCATTAAAATAATTACGATATAGTTAGATTACTATAAAATCGATACAATAAGATTCAACGTTATTTTTCGCAGCCTCTGGAGACGCAGTCACAGCAAGCAAGAAAAATAGCGTTGAATCAAATGAATTTATTGTCCTGTATTGTTTTTATTTAGACTTGACTATACTAGACTGAAAAATAAAACTAAATAAATAACGCACTAACAACCACATTTTCCAAAGCAAAAAAAGCAGCCAGATAATCTATCTTGCTGCTTTTACATTTAACTCAAGCTATCTAACTTTTAGATTTCTGCCGCGACTTCAGCACCATCACGAATCGCACGTTTGGCATCTAGCTCAGCGGCGAGCTTAGCACCGCCGATGAGATGATATTGCGCGTCTGGTGCATCACCGACATTTGGCATCAGACTGGCGACTGACTCTTGACCAGCACAGACGACGACGCTATCGACACGGAGTAGCTGGCTTTGACCTTGGGCGTTGGTGACCCAAATACCTTCGTTGGTGATTTTGTCGTACTGCACGCCAGCGACTTGGATGACGCCATGCGATTTGATATGCGCGCGATGTACCCAGCCTGAGGTTTTGTTCAGACCACTACCCAAACGGCCTTTGCTACGCTGCATCAGATAGACTTGGCGAATGGGCTTAATCGCTTTAGGTCTGACCAGTCCGCCATCACTTTGATAATCGGTATCGTTGGTCACGCCCCATTCCTCGCGCCACTCGCTGATGGACTGAGGTTCAGGGCGATAATCTGGATCTTTTAGACCTTCAGGGCCGATCTCATCCAGCGATTGTCCGTGATTGGCAGTCAGATATTCACTAACATCAAAGCCAATACCGCCAGCACCGATGACCGCCACGGTGTTGCCCACGGCTTTTTCACCAGAGAGCAATTCAGCGTAGCTGATGACTTGTGGCAGATCAGCCCCTTCAAGCTTACCTGCGAGACTTCTAGGTACAACGCCAGTGGCGACGATAACATGATGGAACTTGGCTTTTTCCAACATGTCTTTATCTACAAAAGTATTAAGTTTAATCTCGACGCCTAAGTGCTCAAGCTCGTTGATATAGTAGCGAACAGTCTCAAAGAACTCTTCTTTACCCGGGATGACTTTGGCGTAGTTGAACTGTCCACCCAACACATCTTTGGCTTCAAACAAGGTCACTTCATGACCACGTAAGGCGGCGACATGAGCGGCTGACATACCAGCGACCCCGCCACCGATAACGGCGACTTTTTTCGGTTTCTTGGTTTTTTTGTAGACCAGCTCAGTCTCATAACAGGCTTGTGGATTGACCAAACAAGTCGAGCGTTTGTTTTCAAACGTATGATCGAGACACGCTTGGTTACAGGCGATACAGGTATTGATACGATCTGTCTGACCGTTTTTAGCTTTGTTGACCCAGTTTGCATCCGCCAAGAATGGACGCGCCATTTGAATCACATCTGCCTGACCATCAGCGATGATTTTTTCTGCGGTATCTGGCATGTTGATGCGGTTGGCCGCCATCATCGGGATGCTGATGTGTTTTTTGATCTCAGCGGTGAAATCAACGAAAGCGGCGCGTGGTACGCTGGTGACGATCGTCGGGACACGCGCTTCATGCCAGCCGATGCCCGTATTCATGATCGTCACGCCCGCTTCTTCTAGCGCTTTTGCCACGGTGATGACTTCATCCATGACGTTGCCATCTTTGACCAAATCAATCACTGACAAGCGGAATAGGATAATAAAATCTTCACCCACGGCTTCGCGAACAGCTTTGACCACATCGACGGCAAACTTCATCCGGCCATTGATATCGCCGCCGTATTGATCACTACGCTGATTGACGTGGCGCGATAAAAACTGATTGAGTAAGTAGCCCTCAGAGCCCATGATTTCGACGCCGTCATAGCCTGCTTGTTTGGCAAGACGCGCTGAACGAGCATAGTCTTTGACTGTCTGCTCGATATTTTTTATGCTCATCTTGCGCGGTTTAAACGGCGAGATTGGGGATTTGATTGGGCTAGATGACACCGCAAAAGGGTGATAGCCATAGCGACCACTGTGCAATATCTGCATGATGATTTTACTGTCATGCTTATGCACAGCACGAGTGAGGCGTTGGTGATTGATGACGTCAGCTTTGGTATTCATCGTACCGCCAGCAGGCAACAACCAACCTTCGCGATTGGGTGAGATGCCGCCTGTGATCATCATTGCCACGCCGCCTTTGGCACGTTCTGCAAAATACGCCGCCAGCTTACCATAATTATAAAAACGGTCTTCAAGCCCTGTATGCATAGAGCCCATGACCAAGCGGTTTTTTAGCGTGGTAAAACCCAAATCTAATGGCTCAAATAAATGTGGATAATATTCATTAGTGCTGGCGGAATCGATCGTATTGGCAGAACGGCTGGCGGTCATATCATTTTCCTTATGAATGGTTTTTTTGGACTATTTTTGCAGAACAGACATACTATAAGATGTAGCGTTATCAGTATCGTAACACACCGCTATTATCACTAGCTATGCAGACAAACGACTGATGAGTGAGCACTATTTAGCGACGATCAGAATACGATCGTGAAGTGTGCCAATTATCACACGAACTTGTGGCGTATCGTTAGGTTATTACGATAAAACCCGCTCCAGTGTTGACAATGTTTTTTTATAATCAGACAACTATTTTATCACTTCCTCCTCACCGCCCATTAGACTAATCGATAAACATCGACTATTCTAATTTAACACCTTTCTATGTTAAATTACGGTGCTGCGTTACCCTATTGACGCGTTATAAAAATACGATAAAGGATTATCATCATGACAGATTTTCATACTGGCCTCGGCAAAAACGCTGCCAATTATCAACCACTCACCCCTATTGATTTTATTATCCGTAGCGCTCAGGTTTATCCCGATAAGACTGCGATCATTTATGATGACCTTGCACACAACAATCTCACTCAGACATGGCAACAGACTTATACGCGCTGCCGTCAATTGGCGGATGGCTTACGCAAACTGGGTATTGATAAAAACGATACGGTCGCCGTCATGCTACCAAACACGCCAGCGATGGTCGAATGCGCCTTTGGCGTACCCATGTCAGGCGGCGTACTCTGCACGTTGAACACGCGCCTTGATATCAACGCCCTGACCTTTTGTTTGCAGCATTCAGAGGCCAAGGTGCTGATCTTGGATAGCGAGTTTGCGGAGCACGCTGAGATCATCAATGAGACCTTCCCAAACCTCATTGTCATTCACGCGACCGATCATGCTATCGATGTCGAGCCGTTTGGACAGATGAGCTATGAAGCATTGGTTGCCAGTTCAGACAGCTTGGATAATTGGGAGATGCCAGCGGATGAATGGGATGCCATTGCCCTGAACTACACCTCTGGCACAACAGGCAAACCAAAAGGCGTCGTTTATCATCATCGCGGTACTACGCTCAATGCGGTGTCGAATATTTTGGATTGGGATATGCCAAAGCATCCGACCTACTTGTGGACGTTGCCGCTGTTCCATTGTAACGGTTGGTGCTTCCCGTGGAGCATCGCTGAGCGCGCTGGGGTCAATGTCTGCTTGCGTAAGATTGATGCGGATTTGATATTGCAGCTAATTGCCAAGCATCAAGTGACCCATTACTGCTCTGCGCCCGTCGTCCATAACATGATTGCTGGCGGCAAACCTGAGTATAAGGAAGCCATTACGCATACCGTCAAAGGCTGGGTCGCTGGGGCACCGCCATCTGAAACCATGCTGGCAGCAATGGAAGCGATGGGCTTTGATATCTCTCACGTCTACGGTCTCACTGAGGTCTATGGGCCAGTGACCGTTTGCGCTGAGCAAGAAGAATGGAATGATCTTGATGTCGCCACCCGCGCCCAAAAGAAATCACGTCAAGGCGTGACCTCACACTTAATGACAGGGTTTGAGGTATTTAAACAAGGCACGACTGAGCCAGTCGCCGCCGATGGCGAAGAGATGGGTGAGCTGGCACTACGTGGCAATATGGTGATGAAAGGCTATCTAAAAAGCCGCAAAGCCACTGAAGAAGCATTCACTGATGGCTGGTTCCGCACGGGGGATTTGGGTGTCAAATACCCTGATGGCTATATCAAAATCATGGACAGACTCAAGGATATCATCATCTCAGGCGGTGAGAACATCTCTAGTATCGAGGTCGAAAATGTCTTATACAAGCTCCCTGCCATTGAGAGCTGTGCGGTCGTCGCCGCGCCACATGATAAATGGGGCGAAGTGCCCGTCGCCTTTATCGAGATTCATGAGGGCAGCACCTTGCAACGCGATACGGTAATAGCGCATTGTAGTCAGCACTTGGCAGGCTTTAAAGTGCCCAAATATATCGTCTTTGCCGAAATCCCAAAAACCAGTACGGGTAAAGTACAAAAGTTTGAGCTACGCCAAGCAGCCAAATCGTTGGCGCACGAAACGTCAAAAGTCACTGCGAGTGCTAAGTGATCTGACAATACATTAAATCCTGTCATCAACTAACATTCATAAAAAAGGTCAATCACATATACGTGGCTGACCTTTTTTAATGTTCACATTATTTAATTAGCCAATTTTTGGCTCAAACCACTGATAGACCAGCATTCCTACGACCATCGCAGGGATAAACACATACGCTTGCCACTGACCCGTCCCGAGCAAGACAATGCCTGGCCCCGGGCAAATACCCACCAGCCCCCAGCCGATACCAAACAACATGGCACCGATAATCAGTTGTTTGGTGATGACGGTTTTGCTTGGCATGTCAATGGGCGTGCCAATCCAGCTATTCTCTTGACGCTTGGCCAACAGCACACCAAAAAATGCAACGAACAACCCACCACCCATCACCAGGGCAAGGGAGATATCCCATGCGCCAAACACATCCAAGAACCCTTGTACTTTTACAGGGTCCGTCATACCTGACACCAGCAGCCCAAACCCAAACAGTAACCCTGCCAGCAATCCGATTATATTTTTTAGCATCGTCGTATCTCGCTATTATTATCTTCTATTAACTATCATATGTCGTGCGTGCTTTAGTCCTACTAGCAATCTCATGGCAATCTGCCATTGAGCATTTATAGTAGCCCTAGGACATGACGACCGATATACACGGTCACAATACCCAACAGCATAAAGGTGACGGTCGCGGCCAGTGAGCGTGGAGATAGACGTGCATTACCACAAATACCATGCCCACTGGTACAGCCTGAGCCAAGACGCGTGCCAAATCCGACCAGTAACCCTGCGGCAATTAACAGTGGCAAAGAAGTGCTAATCTCTACGTTAGGTAGCGGTCTTGCCAGCCTGTACAGCACGGGCGATATGACCAAACCCAGTATAAACAGTATCTGCCACATCTCTACACGCTTGGGTTTTAGCAAGCTTGAAAAAATGCCACTGATACCCGCTATACGGCCGATACCGAGCAGCAAAATAACTGTCGCTACCCCTAGCATCAGACCACCTACTAGAGATATCGGTGTAAATGCTTGCCAGTCTATTTGTATACTCATAACGGACTACCCATTTAGGTTTATTAAGTATTTGCTTAACGTTCGATTTATATAAATACATTATATTATAAAATATAATAAAAGGGTAAAAAAATACTGAGCACGTATGATGATAATAACGGCTCAGTATTTTATGATGATAAAAGCGTCTTCAGAAGTACTTATAAAGTTAGCGGTATCATTTTAAAAGGTTTCTCAATCATAACTACTGGCTTAGTACTTCATCCAGTGCGGACTCAAAACGCGTGACCGTACCATCGATATCGGTTAATTTATCCAAGCCAAACAGACCCAAACGGAACGTCTTGAAGCTGTCAGGCTCACCTACTTTTAAGGGTACGCCAGCGGCGATTTGCACACCCGCTGCCGCAAAAGCGCTGCCTTTATGCATATCATCACGATCGGTATAAGATACGACAACGCCAGGCGCTTGAAAGCCTTCAGCCGCAACGCTCTCGATGCCTTTGGCTTCTAGTACTTCACGAATACGTTTGCCAAGCGACCACTGCGCCTCACATAGCTTATCAAAACCAACCGCTTTGGCTTCATTCACCGCATCACGGAACTGGCGTAAGCTGTCTGTCGGCATCGTCGCGTGGTAGGCATGACCGCCGTTTTCGTAAGCGCGCATGATATTTAGCCATTGCTTTAGATCAATACTGAAGCTATCAGACTCTGTGCTGTCTACTTTTTTGACCGCCGCCTCGCTTAGCATGACAAGACCAGCGCCTGGTGTACTGCTCCAGCCTTTTTGCGGCGCGCTGATAAGCACATCGATACCCAAGTTTTTCATGTCTAACCAGACACAGCCTGACGCGATACAGTCGATAACCAACAATCCACCGACGCTATGCACAGCCGCGCTCAACGCTTTGATATAGTCATCTGACAAAATCATGCCAGACGAAGTCTCGACGTGCGGCGCAAATACCACTGCTGGCTGCTCTTCTTTGATTTTAGCTACCGCCGTGTCGATATCCACAGGTGCAAACGGCTTTGGTAACTCGCTATCATCTGCACGATTGGCAGTGAGTACGGTAGACGATTTGGCAATTTTGCCTTTTTCTAAAATCTGCGTCCAACGATAACTAAACCAACCATTACGAATGATGAGGCAATCTTCGTCATTTGCCAGTTGACGCGCGACCGCTTCCATACCATAAGTACCAGAACCCGGTACGATCGTCACGGCATCCGCGTTGTAGACAGATTTTAGATCACTAGATAAGTCATTCATCACTTGCTGAAAGGCTTTTGACATATGGTTTAGCGCACGATCAGTGTAGACCACTGAATACTCTAATAAGCCGTTTGGATCGATATCTTGACGTAATGCAGGCATGGAACACTCCTAGTATATGATTAGATGATGACTGTTTCTTAATTTTTTGGACCTTATTTTTATACCATAATATGGGGATAGGAAATAATATAGATACTAATATCGTTAAGTACCATAGATGATTGGTATCAACCGAATACTCATATCGAACAAAAATGAAGAAGATATAGGATAGACAAGATAACCCTTTAACCCAGCGCTACTGTCTTTAATGATGAGGTCATGTGTTGTTTTGATATCAATGCTTCAGATTCATGATATGCAAACGCACTGACTCTAATACACATTAATGAGGGCTATAAACATGGGGCGAAACTATTTCTAGTCACATTATAGTCACGACATGAGCGAGTCTCATCACCCTATGTTAAGCCAAACTGTCTTGACCCAAATCATCCATAAGATTTGATAGTAGCACTGATGCTAGAGGTTGACAACGATACGCTCAGGCACTGATATGGCTTGCGCGATTAGAGTTTTATTGGTAAGTGTTCGTTGATCGACACTGTGAGAACATCAGCGCCCGCGATGGGCATCCTGTAGCCCAGACACCACAAAATCTAGCAAATCGCTATCACCTTCGCGGGCCGCTTTACGCATGAGCTTGGATGGTGCGTGCGTCAGTGTTTGAGTCAGGCGCCGTGACAGCTCAATGAGAATATCTTCTGGACTGATATCTTTTTGTTGCAGCTTGGCAATGGACTCATGCAGTAGCTTATCTACTTGATTTTGAGTACAGGTACGATACTGCTGGATGTCTTTACCCACTTGGCGAACTTGGAAGCGACGATCTATTTCAACGACCAATTGACTGACTAAAAGTTCTGCATCGACCGCCGCTTGCCGACGCTGCTCGATGTTGCCAGCAATCACATGCTGCAAATCATCGACAGAATACAGATAGACATCATCCATACGACTGATGGTTGAGTCAATATCACGTGGTACGGCCAAATCTATCATTAGCATCGGCTGATAACGGCGACGCTTAAGCGCTTGCATGGTCATGGTTTTATCAATCAATAAATCCATGCTGCCACTACAGCTGCTGACAATATCGGCGTCTGCCAATACTTGCGGCAAATCTTGCAAGGGTCTGACGTCTATACGGCGATTGGGACTACGTAACTCAGCCGCCAATGCCTCAGCACGCTCAGGATTGCGATTACAAATAATCACTCGCCCAACGCCAAGTCCTGCGATATGGGTGGCAACCAAGCGATTCATCTCACCTGCCGCGACGACCAATAGCGTACGACTCGGCAAGTCATCAAATATCTGCGTGACCAATTTGGCCGCCGCAAAACTCAGCGATACCGCTTGCGCCCCAACTTGCGTCTCGTTACGTACTCGTTTGGCAGCGGCAAATACTTGATCAACGATCCAACCGAGCTGATTGCTCAATACTTTTTGCTCTTGTGCCAAATGCACAGAGCGCTTGATTTGACCAAGTATTTGCGGCTCACCCAGTATCATAGAATCCAGCCCCGCTGCGACTCTTAGCCAGTGGGTCAATGCGTGCGTGTCGCGGTGCACATAGAGATAAGGATCGATATCTACGAGTGGCAGCTGTTTGAATTCAGCAAGCCACGTCTTAATCTTGAGGATATGAGCGCTGATCATGCTTGATGTGACATGAGCACTGCTACTAAAATCATTATGAGAGATGGCGTGATCTGTCTGCTCATTGACTGCCGAGCTTGATGAGTGTGAGTGGTGCGGGGTCAACGTATGGGGCACAAGCGCGTAGATCTCAGTTCGATTGCAAGTGGAGACAATCACACTGCCATCCGTGAAGGATTCTATTTGCTCAAGCGCGACATTCACATCGTCACCCACCAGCGCCAAGCGCTCTCGCAGAGCGACTGGTGCAGTTTTGTGATTGACCCCAATGACCACTAATCTCATTATCGATAGACCATAAACATGACGCCTAGCTGCTCACTCACGCTATCTTATTATTTTTAAAAGACAGTTTTTGACGACAGCGCTGAAAGGAAGACCCTAAAAACCGCTTATTATATCATTATTGCTGGCGTTAATTAACACTCACCCATCTATGATAGCGATATCTCTGTATCTGGTCGCAAATGTAACAAATCAACTACCGATATGATTGATAAAATCAATGGATGTGTTTTGGCAAATAGTCGCTAAGATCGCCATAAATCATTCGCTTAGTGTCGCCTAACTTGTTATATTTCCACAGTATTCTGGTCAGCATAGCTATTTGTATAAAAGTACTAGCAAAATAACTCATGCTTAAAACAAGTATGAGTCATAGCCTATCAATAGAATGATGATTGCTCAGATATGAGTAACACGGATGCTATTGTTTATACTGTTCATCTGCTCTTATAATATTTGTCATGGGTACTCTTTACCACTATTTGATTTGAAATGATTAAAATAAAATTGCCTCAGCTATGTAGGTAAACCATGGGCGAACACGACTATCTATGATGTTTTTTGGATCATTATCTAGATCACAACCTCTTTATAACGAGCAATCTAGCCTCCGCGCTTTATTGCAAGTCGTTATTGATCGTTTGTGCCAGCGTTATAAGCTAGCGTTGTCATTGGCCGTCTGTTTATGCCTTGCCGTACCTGCACATGCCAGCCATGCTGATACAGAATTGGCCGCAAAAACGCCACCAGTAGCAGTCATTACTAGCGATAACAGGGCAAATAATAATGCTACTTCTAGCACCTCTATCAGCACGACTGTTCATAAAAACAGCCAAATGACAGATAGCGTAACCAACATTGATGGTCTAGCGCCAGCCAGCCTATGGCAGCCTGAACTCAACGAACCCAGTTTATATGCTCTATTAGATGCAGAGTTTGCTGCGGATCGTGATGACAAACAACGTGCGATGACGATCTATAAGCAACAATCTTTTAAAGAAGATGCCACAGCGGTATTTGAGAGGGCGCTAACTCTATCATTGCGTAATGAAAGGGTTGAGGATTCATTAGCCTTTGCGAAATCATGGCAAGACCAGAATCCTGATCATGTACCTGCTTGGTTTTATGTGGCGCATTTGGCACTACGGGCACACGACTATATCTTAGCTGGCGAGACCTTAAACCGCATCTTGCGTTACGATCCGCGTGCAGATTTGAGCGAAATCCTTATCGGTATTTATCCCAATAATGACGATGACAAACGCGAGCTGCTTGCCGCTTTGCAGCCACTAGATAGTGAGCAAAATGCTTCACTGTCCGTATTAAAAGCTGGTTTACTTTACCAATTTAATGAGCCCGAAATCGCTATCGTGCATATCAACCGTGCGCTAGAGCGCCAGCCTGATTATGTGCCTTTTATCACCCTAAAGGCTGACATCTTGCGCAAAATCGTCACCTCTGAAACTGTGGTCAACTATATAAGCCAAGCACGCTTGCGCAATCCTGATAGCAAAAGTTTGTACCTGTACGAGATTCGCTACTTATTAGACTTAAAACAAAGCGAGCAAGCTTGGAAACTATTGCTCGAAGCCCACAGCCGCTTTAACGACGATGCTGAGATTACCTTGTTAGCAGCACTAGTGAGCTTGGATATCGAAGAATATGCGAGTGCGGATGATCTACTCAATATGCTTGCCAAAAACCCCGCTTACCTTGACCAAGCTTATTACTATCTCGGTATCAGTGCTGAGCGCCAGCAGCAGTTTGATAAAGCCAAATACTATCTCAATGCCGTGATGCAAGAAGACTTAGTATTAGAAGCACGTCGAAAAGTGGTCGCATATGAATTGCTCAATGACGACGTCGACGCCGCCATTGCTACTTTAGAAAAGCTACGCAAAGACTTTACGGTGTTCGCCCCTGACACCTTTGTGATGCAAGCCGATATTTTGTGGCAGCAAAATGAATCAGAAGAAGCCTTACGTCTATTGACGCGGGCCGCTCGTAAATATCCTGATAATGAGATGTTACTCTTTGCCCGTGTCCAACTGTTAGATGACAAAAGCGACTATGTCGTCAAACGTACACTCCTTAATCATTTGCAGGCGCTCGATCCTACCAATTTATCCTATCAGCTCAGTTATGCACAGTTGCTATTGGCCAACGAGCGTAGCTCTGAGCAAGGTCTGGCACTCGCCACAGCAATTATCCAGATTCGCTATGATGATCCGCGCTACGATAATGACCTTCATCTACAGGCCCTAAACGTACTGGCGGGTAATGCACTGGCCAAAGAAAACTATAAGCAAGTCATCGATTATCTGCAAACGCCTTACGATGTGCTCCCAACCCTGCGCTCAGGCACTCTATTACTGCGTGCTTATCAAGGTCTTGGCAATAACGAAAAAGTCGAAGCACTACTCGCAGATTTGCAACAGCGCTTCTCCTTTGGACAACACAATATCAATGACAGCATACAGCTATATTGATAGTGGTTTTTCAAAATAACTGTTGCGGCATGATGCCATTAGGCTTGACACGTCACAAAGCACTTATCAATTACAAGGGACGTATAAGAAGCTAACAGCCGTGCATAACTGAGCAACAAATAGCCCTTAAGCTAATATCTTTGTTAACCTGTCCATTTTCCCATTTTGAGAGCACATTATGTCAGCATCAACGATGTCTTATAAACCAAATAAACTGGCTTTGCTTACTGCGATAGCGACTACAATGGTTATTACCTCTGGCTGTCAGTCACTAAAAACAGCCAACGCGACCAATCAACCAACCACGATGCAAGCTCAAAACGCAGATCAGCCCAAAAAGCTAGAGAGCTTTAATATCACGGGTAAAATTGGGGTGACCATACCTGCTAATGACACCTCAGGTACCCAAGGTGGTAGTGCGTTTTATGCATGGGGACAAGAAAACGATCGTTTTGCTATTGAACTCATCGGCGCGCTTGGTATTGGTAAAACCAACATCGAGTACAATGGTCAAACCGCGACGCTAGTCAGTGAAAAGACAGGTACATTGACCGCTGATGACCCTGAGGAACTATTACAAAAAGCCACTGGCTGGCAAGCGCCTATCTCGCAAATGCCTTACTGGATTTTTGGTCGCCCCGCGCCCTCAGATAGCGCTCCGCAGCTAGATGCTCAAAACCGATTGATCAGCTCAGTCAATGGCGACTGGAGTGCCAGCTTTACTTATAAAGGGAATGACAAGCTCCCTAGTAAAATCAGCGCTGTACAACCACAGGGCAATAAAGTGGTGATGACGATTAATCACTAGTCCGTCATTACTAGTGTATCACCACTGAAAAATCAGCCCCTATTGCTCATTACCATAGTCGTTTATGTCCGTACTTTATGATGAAAAAACATGATTGAAAACATAGCCGAAGCATCTGACTCTACTGTTACGCGTTTATCCCCTGCAAAAATCAATCTATTTTTGCATATTACAGGCAAGCGTGCTGATGGTTATCATAATTTGCAAACGGTGTTTCGCCTGCTCGATTGGGGCGATTATTTGCATTTTTCACTCATGGATGATGTTGTGATACAAACGGCTGATAATAAAGCAGATGCCAACACGCTCTGTCATCAGCTATTAGTATTAGCTGGTGCAGAGGCGATAACTGCCAATATAGAAGACAACTTAATCTTCAAAGCGGCGCGCGCATTGCTCGCGTTTGCCATACAGTCAAACACGCTGCCCGAGCAGTTAGCACCAATTACTATCAGGTTAGACAAGCATTTGCCTATGGGCGCAGGATTGGGTGGTGGCTCATCCAATGCCGCAACGACTATGCTGGCACTTAATGAGCTTTGGCAGCTTAACGTTACTTGTGATGCGCTGATAAAAATCGGTGCAAAGGTAGGTGCAGACGTGCCAATCTTTATCTTTGGTCAAGATGCCATTGCCATGGGTATTGGCGAGCAATTAACTGCCATCAATTTACCTGACCAGCAGTATTTAGTCTTAACGCCTGAGGCGCATATCAATACCGCTACCCTATTTGCTCATCCTAAGCTACATCGAGATATCACCCCTCTATCGATTAAAACCATCAAAAACCAGTCCAATGATTATGTTCAAAATTTGAATACGCCCTATCATAATGTCTTTACACCAGTAGTGACAAGCTTCGCTCCTGCTGTTGCAGAGGCTTTAGATTACTTAAAAGGGTTAGAATCGCAAGCACTGGGTACAGCACGCATGACTGGCTCTGGTAGCGCGGTATTCTTGCCGTTAGATGCGAGTATTGCCTCTGATAAAGCGCTGTTGGTAACATGGATTGAAAGTGCGCCTTGTTCGGGGTATGTGGTGGGGAGTTTGTAACGTGAATGCTTTATATCTAAAAAAATGCTCAATAACAAGTATGGTTTTTGTTTGCTTATCATTAAGTCTAACTGGGTGTACATCGCTACCTAAGTCTTATGATGAACCTAATTCCAAGCGTTTGTCTGATAATGTAATTTTACCACCGCAGCTAGGAATTGAATTACAAGCTAACTCTCAGAATATATCTACTTCTGAGCAGCACCGTAAAACCAGTTCACCTGCTGAACTATTTACTTACGCACCGGCTCTTTCAATGCGCGAAATCAATTTTGTTTTGAAAGGCAAATACGTTATAAAAGATAACTGCTTATACTTTGTTCAGAACGATGATAAGTATCTTAGTCCTATTTTTTATCCCGATAGAGCCATTCTTTTTGAGAATGAACAAGCCATTTCTGTAAATGGAACCAAAGTTAAGCTCGGTGAGGAGGTTGTCACTAGCGGTATAATTAAAGAGCGTATAGGTAGTTACTATTTACGAAAAGGTGATATTGTCATTGAAGACCCAGAGAATACAGCTTGTTTGACGGAACCTGCAATATTTATGAGTGGTAGAGTGGTCAATCCTCTCGTACAAAAGTAACTCGCACAGCATTAGCTTACGATTGACAGGCTTAATAAAAAGACCCCTATTCACTACAATAGTAGCGATGCAACTCAGGCTAATTCACTTAGTTTCGAATAAATCCCAGAAAAAGGCGCAAATGACTTGCAAAATCTGAAAATTTACTTATAATAGGTCGCCACAATAGGGGTATAGCCAAGTTGGTAAGGCATCAGGTTTTGATCCTGACATCCGTTGGTTCGAGTCCAGCTACCCCTGCCATTTTTTAGTACGAAGCGTTAGACATACATTGAGTATAAGCGGTTTATACATAACCTCTTATGCTATTGTCATTGACAACGTTATCCCAGTTTCGGTATAGTTCGCAATGAACACCGCTAGGGAAAGGTTATGTTTTAGGCGGCTCAATCGTTTATAACATAACTGACAGGTCATGACACCATTCTAAGAATGACGAATTAGTCGCTATTAGCTTTCGGTTGTTCGTAGCCTAGACATTACAGGGGTATAGCCAAGTTGGTAAGGCATCAGGTTTTGATCCTGACATCCGTTGGTTCGAGTCCAGCTACCCCTGCCATTTTTTACTGTAATAGTAGTCTTCAATCTTTTTCACCACTCTTTTCTTAATTTGAGCAGTTTGTCACTGCTTAGCGGTCGCTGCTTGAGTCAATCAATAGGACTTCTGTCATGCCTTATTTGGCGATTTTTACGGGCAATGCCCACCCAGAATTAGCAAAAACCGTAGCCGATCATCTTCACATACCTCTTGGTAAAGCTGACATCACGCGTTTTTCTGATGGCGAAATTGCCGTGGAAATCAAAGAACACGTACGCGGTAAAGATGTGTTTATCATGCAGCCGACTTGTGCACCGACCAACGACAACTTGATGGAAATCATGATGATGGCTGACGCTTTGCGTCGCTCTAGTGCTGGTCGTATCACAGCTGTCATGCCATATTTTGGTTATGCGCGTCAGGATCGTCGCCCGCGCTCAGCGCGTGTACCTATCTCAGCAAAAGTCGTCGCTGACATGCTGAACATCGTTAGTATCGATCGCGTGATGACAGTTGATTTGCACTCAGATCAGATTCAGGGTTTCTTTGACATTCCTGTAGACAATATCTATGGTACGCCAGTACTCCTAAACGACCTACAAAAACAAGATTATGACAACATCATGGTGGTTTCACCTGATGTTGGCGGTGTGGTTCGTGCCCGTGCAATGGCCAAGCAGTTAGGCGATACCGACATGGCGATTATCGACAAGCGCCGTGCTCGTGCCAATGAGTCACAAGTGATGCACATCATCGGTGATGTTCGTGACCGTGATTGCGTCATCGTTGATGATATGGTCGATACGGCTGGTACATTATGTAAAGCCGCTGAAGCACTAAAAGAGAATGGTGCACGCCGCGTCTTAGCTTATATCACTCACCCTGTCCTATCAGGTAATGCACTCAAAAACATCAGCGAATCTGCGCTAGACGAAGTCGTCGTGACTGATACGATTCCATTATCTGCCGAAGCAAAAGCCTGTAGCAAAATCCGTCAGGTCAGTATCGCGCCAATGCTTGCTGAGAGCTTACGCCGCATTAATAATGAAGAATCTATTAGTGCGATGTTTGATGCTTAATATGAGACAGTCATTGCTATAAATTTTAATAACATTGTAGTGACAATAAAAATTTAGTCATAAAAATAATAGCGTCAAGTATCAGTACTTGACGCTATTTTTATGTACGTACTTTGCGTAGGTCTTTATTATTACTACAAAATCCCGTATAATGCGCGCCTGTGCTGACCGTTTGTTTTATTTAATCAGGCTAGCATTATCAAAAGTGCTGATCATGCTGAATAATAATGGCTATTTTGGTAATTTTTACTATAAAAATCATTGTTATAAGCAAATGGCTAACATCGATAGTTGTGTCATTTATACGCAACGATAGATATTAGCTCTCATCACGTATTAGTGGATTGGTCGCAAATCCACTTTTTTATGACCAGACACTTCATCATTCTTTTTATAGGATTATATCCATGAGCAATAATCATTTTGAACTAAACGCTACTGATCGTTCTGCTGACCTACAAGGTAAAGGTGCGAGCCGCCGCCTACGTAAGCAGAACCTAGTTCCTGCTATCATCTATGGTGGTGGTGAGCAGCCAACAGCGATCTCTATCAAAATCAACGAGCTAGTAAAAGCACTTGAGTTTGAAGCATTCTTTTCACACATCTTGACCATCAATGTTGACGGTACCGAGCATCAAGCTGTTATCAAAGACTTGCAGCGTCATCCTGCTAAAGGCTTCCCAATGCATGCTGACTTCCAGCGCGTTGTAAAAGGTCAAAAAATCCACATGAACGTTCCTGTGCATTTTGTTGGTCGTGAAGAAGCGCCAGGTACTGCTGCTGGTGGCGTATTGTCTACTTTAGTATCTGATATCGAAGTGATCTGCCTACCATCACAACTTCCTGAATATCTAGAAGTAGATGTATCTGGTATGGAAATCGGTGATTTGTTCCGTCTATCAGACATCAAACTTCCTGAAGGCGTTGTGATTCATGAGCTTGAGCTAGAAGACGGCCATGACCGTACTATCGTTAACATGCAGCCACCAACGGTTGAAGAAGTTGACGAAGATGCTGACGACGTTGATGCTGATGAAGTACCAGCAACTGAGCAAAACGACGGCGCTGATGCTGAAGAAAGCAACGACGACGAGTAATATACTATGTCTAGGTAGCATTTTATTTTGTGCTACTTAGTAACAGACTCGTTTAGTTAAGAAGACAGCAGGCGATTTGAAATCTCCTGCTGTTTTTGTAAGTAGGGCGTGTTGAACATTCGACCATGGCACTGACAGCGACTATTTTTTAGGCGATTCGATGTTAAAAATAATAAGCTTAGTCACTCTAAGCGCTTATTTTTAACGATGAAGCGGCAAAAAAGAGTCCTGTCCCCTGCTTTTTATCGTTAGGGCTGATGCTAAAATTGCCCCATACTGCGTTACAAATCTCGCTAAGGCATCTGCATTATCGTCGCTTTGTGCCTTGTCTGGAACAATTTTAGCGATCAGCAGTGCCTATTTGCGAATGTTCAACACGCCCTAAGGTTTGAGAATATACTGTCTATCAACATTTCAAACCTTATCCTTATTTATCAAATTTAAGCAGGGTGTTTTTATGGCCATAAAGCTTATTGTCGGTCTTGGTAATCCTGGTCAGCAGTATATGTTTACGCGTCATAATGCCGGATTTTGGTTTGTCCATCACTTGGCGCAACAATTCAACATCACGCTCTCCCCTGACAAAAAATTCCACGGGGTGACAGGACGTGGGCACATTCATGGCTCTGATGTGCGCTTACTTATGCCGCTCACGTTTATGAATAAATCTGGTCAGTCAGTCGTGCCTATGGTAAATTTTTATGGCATCAAAAACGACGAGTTATTGATTGTTCATGATGAGCTCGATATTCCAGCTGGCAGCATCAAACTCAAAACCGACGGTGGTCACGGTGGTCACAATGGCTTGCGTGATATTACGCCGCATATCGGTAATGACTTTCATCGTCTGCGTGTGGGTATCGGCCATCCTGGTCACAAATCTAAAGTCAGTGGACATGTGCTCTCAAAAGCGTCTCCCGATGAGCAAATCGCCATTGACAGCGCATTGACGGCGGCTTTTGACGCGCTACCACTATTGCTAGATGGTGATATCGAAAAAGCACGTTCACAAATTAATGGCTTTAAATTGCCTGAATAAAATATTACCTCTATAGTAATAGCCTTTTATTTTGGTAGGTTTGTCCCCATTAACCTTTTGATTTAGTTATTTAATATCAGTTACGCTAAGGAAGCAACCTATGCTACTTAATATGCTTAAATGCAAATTACACCGTGCTCGCGTTACCCATGCTGAGCTTCACTATGAAGGCTCATGCGGTATCGATGGTGATCTACTAGACCTAGCTGGTCTACGTGAAAACGAATCTATCGATATCTATAATGTGACCAATGGCAAGCGCTTTCGTACCTATGCTATCCGTGCTGAGGCAGGCTCTGGTATTATCTCGCTAAACGGTGCAGCAGCACACATGGCAGACCTAGGCGACATCGTGATCATCTGTGCTTACGCGCATTTCGATGAAGTTGAAGCATCGACGTATCAGCCAAAACTGGTCTATTGCAACGAAGACAACACAGTTAAAGACACAGCAAATATCATTCCTGTACAAGTTGCTTAATATGACAGGATGGTGAGGTTTTGGTAAATTTAAGATAAACACAAAGTTGCATTTTTGAATTACCTGCTATTATTACTAAAAATCTCGATGCTATGAGGAAAGCTGAATCTAAATCAAGATTCGGCTTTTTTTATGCCATTTTTCTCTATTAAACTCATGTTTTTCATCATATATAAGGAAACATACCGATGTGGTTGGCGGTGATTGCAATACTGATTGGGTTAGCAATTTTGGTTTGGAGTGCTGATGTTTTTATTGACGGAGCAACAGCACTGGCAAAGAAGTTTAGTGTGCCAAGCTTCTTAATTGGGGTATTAATATTGGGCATCGGCACATCAGCACCTGAGATGGTCGTGTCAGTATTAGCAGCGTTAGAAGGCAGTCCTGAGCTGGCTTTAGGCAATGCTTACGGCTCAAATATTATCAATATTGCCTTAGTACTGGGTGCAACCGTACTGATTAGCCCTATCATCATCCGTAAAGGTATCGTAAAGCGTGACCTGCCGCTGCTACTGCTAATCACCGCCATCGCTGCATGGCAGCTACGTGACGGCATATTGAGCCAAGTGGATGGTCTGATATTGCTTGTATTGTTGATTGCGGTATTGGGATTACAGATCGTATTGAGCATTCGTGAGGGCTATCATGAGCATGAAGAGGACATTGATAATGCAGATTCAGATGCGACAGAGCCAAGCGTAGCGCGTGGACTTGGTAGCTTACTGCTCGGTATGCTGATGCTGGTACTTAGCTCGCGGGCGATCGTTTGGGGAGCGGTCGAATTGGCAACGCTATGGGGGCTGAGTGAGCTCATCATTGGCTTGACGATTGTGGCGGTTGGTACATCACTGCCTGAGCTGGTATCAAGCTTGTCAGCAGCGCGTAAAGGCGAACACGATATGGCACTAGGTAATATCATTGGTTCGAATGTTTTTAATACGTTAGCGGTCGTAGGCCTAGCTACGGTGATTGCCCCGATTGCTGCTGATCCAGTGATTTTGTCACGTGATGTGATGACTATGGGGCTACTGACGGTATTACTCGTTGCACTATGTATGTTTGCCTTTGTAACAAAGCGCCAGTTCGGTCGTACGTCGGGCGCTACGTTGGTGCTTTTCTTTGTCGGTTATACTGCATGGCTGATTCAAAGCGTTAATATATAACTTTCACTTTTGTATGTTTTGAGCCTTGCTGGCCATTTTATAATCCTAAGACTTTTTCTTACGATTTCTAAAACCGCGCCATAACCCTTCATGTGCCACTTTTGGCATTTTTAGGGTAATGGTATTGGATAGCATATCTTGTACTGCCAGACCGCGAGGGTTAAACAGACAAAAAACATAGTTGAATACCAATCCCAAAAACGCGCTGGCTAATAAGGCGGCGCGTGACCCATCGATCAGACTACCAATAATACCAAAAATCAGCGGCATCAAACACGCCGCCAAGATACGCTTAAATGACTGTCCCCACGTGAGCCACTGACCAGCATCATTGATGGTTTTCAATCGCCACGTTTGCATCCCCAATGTCTGACCACCACGGCGCCAAAATATGCCGTAGAAGGCCACCAGTGTCAGAACAAACGACGGCGTCATAATAGCGTTTTGATACCAAAGCGGTAGTGACTGGGCCTGTGAAGACTCGGTACCCGTCTCCATCGTTAGCAGCGTGCCAACTACGGTCAATATCGTACCCACCAAAAACAACAGCGCCAAAATCAGCATACCATCATACAAAATCGCCACCACCCGAGTTAAGGGTTTGGCAATCACCGCCTCTTGGGCAACTGTTAGCCTTTCATCCTCTTTAATATGACGAATTACCTTTTCGTCACGAATTAATGGGCTTTTACGCTTAGCATTCGACTCAATAGAAACATTTAACTTAACATCAACTTTTAACTTACTTTTCCGCATCTTATAAGCTCATAGCAAGCAGTGAATAGTAGTACTATTGTACCGTAATTTAAGTACTTAGCGTACCTTATGGTAAGACAAGATTTTTGATATAAGGGCAGAAAATTTACATTTAGAAGAAAATCAGAAGAGCAACAACGCATTTTATAAAAACAACAGACACAAAAAAATCGCCAAAATGTCATAAGACACGCGATTATTTTAGGTTTTGCTTAAACTTTAAAAAGGTAAGCTAGTATGCAAATGGTGCGCCTGGAGAGATTCGAACTCCCGACCCCTTAGTTCGTAGCCAAGTGCTCTATCCAACTGAGCTACAGGCGCGTATTTTGCATATCATTCACTACAGTGTTTAATAACAATTGCAGTAAATCAGGTTGGCTATTATATAGATAATATCGCTTGTGTCAACATCTTTTTTAATTAAAAACAAAATATTTTTTGATTTAATTATTAAGAATGTTTAACGCAATATACTGCGTTACTACTCTAATAATAACTGAATAAATGGCGGTGAAGGAGGGATTCGAACCCTCGATACGCTTACACGTATGGTTCCTTAGCAGGGAACTGGTTTCAGCCACTCACCCACTTCACCTAACGATTTAAGACATTTATAAAAATAAACACAGTATTGATGCTAACAATACGTCTTATGTCGTGGGCGAGTATTATAACAAAGCCAAAACGAATTGCAAGCCTTGTCTACCGATTTAATGAGGCTTTTCTCATAATTATCGATATAAATGCTTTTCTCGCCTTTTAATACTTAAAATTACGCCATATTGCAAAAAAATACCACTGCTAAATTGATGATTCAGAACAGTCTCATTTGTTTTGATACTTTATACTTAATCTATAGGTGCTAGACTAAGATAGATTTTTTGGCAGTAGGTGGCTATAGTGTTTATCACTGATTATAAAATACCTAAAAGGAGCGGTTATGCGACCTGTCGTACTGTGTTTTTCTGGACTGGATCCCTCAGGCGGTGCTGGATTACAAGCGGACATTGAAGCCATCGGTCAATCTGGTGCGCATGCGGCTATTGCTTGTACGGCAGTCACGATTCAAAGCTCACAGCAGGTATTTGGCTTTGAGGCGTGCGCTGCCTCCTTAGTGCAAGCACAGGCCACTGCGGTGCTTGACGATTTACCTGTCAAAGCCATCAAGTCAGGTATGCTGGGTACCACTGACAATATCGCCATGCTAACCCAGTTGTTTGCTGAGCAAATAATAAGCCCTGATACCCCGTTTGTATTAGACCCTGTATTAGTCGCCAATAGCGGTGGCAGTTTGGGCGATGAGAAAACGCTGGTCAGTGCTTTTAGGCAGCTGCTACCCTATGCCACCTTGATTACACCCAATACGCATGAACTGCGCGCGCTGAGCGGCGAGCAGGATTTGCACAGTGGTGCGAAAAAACTATGCGCGCAAGGCGTTCATGCGGTGTTGGTAAAAACCTCTCATGATTTTGATAGCGGTGATATCGAGCAGTATTTATATATAGAGGGCGAGATGGTACATAAGAGCATCTTACCGCGCTTAGAGGGTGAATTTCATGGCTCAGGATGTTCGCTTGCCAGCTTTATTGCTGGGCGTTTGGCGATGGAAGATGATTTGATTGATGCGGTAAAATCCGCAGATAATTGGATTACCCAGACATTGCGCGCGGCTGACGACCCGCACCCTGATGATGCTCAGGCGCAATTAATACCCAATCGCTTTATCCACTCTTAATGTCTTTATAAAGTAACAACATAAAGTATTAACGTTCATCAATAGCAGACATAAAAAAGGCGCTCTATATTTTATAGTGCGTCTTTTGGCATGGGATGCGTTATTTATTCTCTGTGATTTAGAGACACCAATTATCCTAGCATTGGCATAAAGTTTGCCGACAAGCCGCCGATGAAGATCTCAAGCAGATAGAATACAAAAAAAGCAATCATCGGTGATAAATCAAGCATGCCTAAGTTTGGCGTAATACGACGGAACGGTGCCAAAATCGGTTCTGCTAGCTGAATGATGATACCAATAATAGGATGCTGGGATTGGGTAAACACCACGATCCAGCTGACGATAATAGACCCAATCACTAGGTAACGACACATACGTAAAAAATCTAACACTAGGCTAATCGTACCCGTGAAAAATAGCGGCACAGGAGCAATCCCTTGATGCGTCAAGGCCGCTTTTCCAGAGATATCAATCAGACGAATCAAAAACATTAAGACGATAGCCGCAATGCTAATACGTCCCTGTCCGACCGTTGGGAAGATACGCCCAAACACATCGACGATATGGGTCGCTTTATAGGCAGGTGCAATCATCGGGTTGCGCGCATCCATCCCTGCAAATTGCAGCATAAAACGAATAAACACCAGCATCATAGCGAATGTGGTGACCAGATCAAAAACTTGAAATAATACGTTGTTCATGAAGGGCTACTCAATGGGACATTGTTGACAGATTTTAGGATGACAACTGTCATTATCAGATGCGAATCATCATACAATACAGGTCAGCTGTTGAGCCTGACCTACTTTTTGGGTCGTTGCTTACTCAATTGCTAATCAATAACTATTTACTCATCTCTTCACTAAGCGCTTGGCTACGATCATAGCACGCTTGCATGGCTTCACCGATTTGGCGACCAATCTCGTTGGCTTGCATAGACTCAACAGCGGCTTGAGTGGTACCGTTTGGAGACGTCACTTTGCGGCGCAGCTCAGCAGGCGCATCCTCACTATTCATGGCCATTTTTGCCGCACCAAGCATGGTTTGCATGGCAAGTGCTGAGGCTTGTTCTTTATCAAGCCCTAATGCCACTGCGCCATCGACCATCGATTCGATAAAGTAAAACATGTACGCTGGCGCTGAGCCTGACACGGCAGTCACAGCATGCATGTGTTCTTCATCATCAACCCACATGACCAGTCCTGAGGCTTCCATCACCGCCGTTGCCAGCTCTTTTTGTTCGGCTGAGATATTATCTGTACCGTAGAGACCGGTTGCACCCATCTGAATCATCGAAGGCGTGTTTGGCATGGCACGGACGATATTACTATAGCCGCCCAGCATGCTAGACAATAGGTCAGTTGACAGACCTGCGGCAACCGAGATGACCAACTGATTGTCCAATGCATCAGCAAAAGCACTAACCACCACTTTCATCATTTGTGGTTTTACTGCCAGTACCACGATATCAGCATTGACCACAGCTGCTTTGGCATCCGCCATTGGGTCAACGGTGTTTAGACCTTTAGCCGCTAGTTGCTCACGGATATCGCCGCTAGGATCGGCGACCGTGATTAGACTTGGTTTGATGCCGCAGCCCACAAGACCGCTGATAAGCGCTTGTGCCATGTTTCCACCACCAATAAAACTGATTTTCTTATTATCTAATACCGACATACTTGTCTCCTAGTCACAACATTTAAAAGTATTCAACGTAACATACTGATATATAAAACGACACTCAGTTTATCATACTGCTCCTAGTATCGTTTGATAAATTCCTGCCGTCTACAACGGCAGTAAACCTAGTTAAAACACGCAACTGACATCGACTATGACATGGTTTAGCTGTTAGATTGAGAAATAATTTTTATAAAATATTTTGAGGTGTCAAATATGTTTTTTATTCGTAAGGCCGTTCAAAAAGACTTCAAGGTATGGGCAGCACACTTATGAAAGCCTCATTGCAAGATATAACAGCCGCTATAGTTTTGTTTCATCTACTCAACTACGCTTATAACATTCTTAAAAACATCGTCGATATCACTACCTAGATTTTTGGTATTGATCGAAAAGTCATTTTTCAATATCCACCTATCAAAAGGCGATAATAATAAGATAGGAATCTCATTTTTAGCGTGTTCTTTATCTAAGAGTACGACACTGACCACAACCAAGCTTTCTCGCAGCCACAATGGAATACCCAGCGTTTGATACAGTTTTTTGCCTGACTGTGGAAGTGTCGCCAACGCCGTCTGCACACGCTGTTTGCGATCTAATGGCTTTATATTTAATACTGCATTGAGTGCACCTATATGACTTTCTATCAATCTTGCCAGCGCATCTGGATACACTTGCAACTGCCAGATATAGTCTTCACTGCGACGAACAGTCAGTAGTGCAAAATCACTCTCTGCTGATTCATTTGTTGTCAAATCCAAACTCGATAATGGCTGCGCTTGTACCATTAGTGGTCTATCTAACCAAGACAACCATTCATTGCTTAGCCGGTAGAGCTGCTGGCGATAGCGGCGAACAACATAGGATTGCGTACGAGCTTGCCAAAACAGCTCAGTTTGGTGATCATGGTCGCTGCGCTGAGTAAGATTCCATACGTCATCGACGAGCTGCTTAGCAGGCGGTAATGGCTCATCTTGACCCAGCCAATGATGCAGTAGTTGCCGCTGGCGATAAATGGGCAATACTTGCAATGTATCGATATTGAGCACGCGCTGTGCTGCTGGTAGCTGTAGGCTTTCATCAGCTGTCTGCTGCATATCTTGCTCAGCCTGAACATTGACAGTGGCTTGCGCATCGCCTAATAGCTGCGCACTGCGAGCAATATTATCAATGACATTGGGGTTATAAGTTGCTAGTACTGGCATGATATCGCGGCGCAGTCCGCTACGGACATTATCACCCGTCTCGTTGGTCGGGTCATCGATATAAGGCAACGCTAAGCGCTTGGCATAATTACTAATCGTGGCGCGCCTCACCGTAAGCCAAGGTCGCCATAATGCATGGCGTCGTCCATGCTGCGTTTGTACTCGCCATGGCTGCATACCTGATAGACCATTGACCCCAGCGCCTTGGATCAAGCGCATCAGTACCGTTTCGGCTTGGTCGTCGGCGTGATGTCCTAGTAGCAGTACATCATCTTGGTTGATATGCGCACGCATGGCGTTATAGCGGGCTTGCCGCGCGGCTTGCTCATCACGACCTGTCACTTGTGCTCTTAGGATATGACAAGGTATCTGCTGCATCTTAGCCCAATTCGCGACATGCGTTGCCCAATGCTGACTATCGGCTTGCAAACCATGATCAACATGTAACAGCTGCGGCAAACATGGCAATCTGCCTTGCCGATAGAGCTGCACACATAACGCTGCAAGCGCCAATGAATCACGCCCACCACTACAGGCTAGCCATAGGCGACGACCATGCAGCTGCTCCCTATAGTCATTTATACTGCCCAATAATGCATCTGCCAATGTCTCATCAATTGGCAAATCATTGATTGGTCTAATAGGATGCGTGAGGATGGCACTGCTGGTCATAATCAGCCTTAGTTTTAGATAGATAAATTCATGAGCAAATTAATAGACATAAAAAAACGCGCCATTGAATGACACGTTTTATTTTAGCATTAAGACTCAGTCTCTAATATGAAAAGCTTAGCACATGCTTTGCATTAAGCAGGCAGCATCACTTCTGAGTTAAACGTCTTTAATTTTTCGTAGCGGAGCTCACAACGCGCTTGAGGATCCAAATCTCTGATTTCATCAAGCTGCTCAGTGATCAGTGATTTTAGAGCTTCCATAACGGGTTGTGGCTGCACATGTGCGCCCTCACCTTCATCGATGACGGCATCAACCAAACCTAGCTGGTAAAGGTTGATGGCATTTAATTTCAGAGCTTCACTGGCATCTGGTGCTTTTTCAGCGGTTTTCCATAAGATAGATGCACAGCCTTCAGGAGAAATGACCGAATAGATGCTGTTTTGCAGCATGTTGACTTTGTCGCCAACGCCAATTGCCAATGCACCACCTGAACCACCTTCACCGATAATGGTCACGATGATAGGCACTTTTAGGCTAGAGAATACCGCGATACTCTCTGCAATCGCTTGCGCTTGACCGCGCTCTTCTGCGCCAACACCAGGATAGGCACCTTGAGTATCGACAAAGGTCATCACAGGAATATTGAAGCGCTCTGCCATTTTGACCAAGCGAATCACTTTGCGATAGCCTTCAGGGTTGGCCATACCAAAATTATGCTCGATACGCTCACGAGTACTGCGACCACGATGCTGACCGATGACCATTACAGGTTGATCATTGAACCGTGCCAGACCGCCCAAAATGGCTTTGTCATCGGCAAAAGCACGATCGCCGTGCAACTCATCAAATTCAGTAAAAAGCTGATTAACATAGTCCATAAATAATGGACGCTTGGCATGTCGTGCAAGCTGCACACTATCCCAGACAGTGCTCATAGACGCTTCCCTTTAATCATTATACTTAATGTATTTATGTTTAAGAATAATATCGTTATCGGTGTTCAGATAATGAAAGTACAGTTGTAAACTGAGTAGAAGCTATAGTAGCACATCTTATATAGCATGACATTATCGACAGCACTGCTTTTGTTACGTTAGTCTTTAACTCGATACGGACAATGGTAACGGTTCAGTTGCTTGCGCCTCTACCACACTAAGCTGTACGCCCCATTTGGCAAACTGCTCAATCTCTGTGCGCAAATCAGCAACCAAAAACGCATAATGCTCGCTGCTATCAGCCACCGTGATTTGCCAGTCGCTATCACTGATGACCTTTAATTCTAATTCTGGCAGTTTATAATCACTACGGCTATGATGCGCGAGTACCGCAAGACGCAATAGCAAGCACAGATAAACGAGCTGGTTTCCCCCGATCTGACAGGTCTGCTCGAACATATCGGCTTTGAGCTTACGGCGATGGTTGAGCATCAACTGCGCCATACGCTTTTGATCCACTTGTGAGAACCCTGGAATATCAGAATACTCAAGCAAATAGGCGCTGTGCTTATGATAACTGCTATGACTGATTGCAAGGCCAATCTCATGCAAAAACGCGGCACGTCTGAGTAAGTCACAGTCATCGCTTGTTAGGGCAAGCTTATCTTTTACTTGCTCGAACAGGTTACGACTGGTTTTTACCACTTGCTTGGCTTGCTTTTTGTCGCCTGAATAACGCTTGATAAGCGCGAGCACACTGCGGTCACGCACATCTTCGCTCGCAAAACGCCCCAGCATGTCATACATCACGCCTTCACGTAATGCCCCATCTGAGTAGGTAATGGTCTCAACGCCTAGTACCTTCATCACCGCACGCAACACTGCCACACCTGCCGGAAATACCGCTTTACGGTGGTCTTTGACGCCTTCTAGCTCGATATCATCAATATTGCCAATCTTAAGCAGCAATCGCTCTAGTTTTTTAACGCCTTTATAAGTAATGCGTTCTTGCTCATCGGCCCAGCCTTTGGACACAAGGACATTACGCACCGCTTTGATCGTCCCACTTGAGCCGACCACGCTGCTCCAACCAGTCTTTTGGTAACGACCATTGATTGCCAGTACTTCCTTGCGCGCGCCTGAAATCGCATTGTTAAAAGCCTCTTTGGTAATGAGGCCATCAGAAAAGTACTTCTGTGTGAATGCGACGCAGCCCATTTGTAAGCTTTCAGTCAATAAAGGATCAAACTCT
Organism: Psychrobacter sp. AntiMn-1; assembly: GCF_001854065.1. Classification (NCBI taxonomy): domain Bacteria; kingdom Pseudomonadati; phylum Pseudomonadota; class Gammaproteobacteria; order Moraxellales; family Moraxellaceae; genus Psychrobacter; species Psychrobacter sp. AntiMn-1. The sequence goes on from NZ_CP012969.1 coordinate 1,802,411, forward strand.
TGACCGATAATAAATTCCGTCGAGCCACCACCAATATCAATAACCAAGCGCTTGTCGCTACTCTCATTGGTATGCGAGACGCCCAAATAAATCAAGCGTGCCTCTTCGCGACCAGCGATAATCTCAATGGGCTTGGGCAAAATCTTATTGGCTTTTGCAATAAAATCATTGGCATTTTTGGCTTGGCGCAAGGCGTTGGTCGCAACCACACGAATACGCTCTGGCGGTACAGAATCCAGACGCGCCACAAACCGACTCAAACAATCCAGACCACGCTGTGCAGCTGTCTCGCTCAAGATTTTATGCTCATCCAGTCCAGCAGCGAGCTGTACCTTTTCAGACATAGAGACTACTTTGCGCACTTCCCCATGATCAAGACGGGCAATGGCTAAGTGGAAACTGTTGGAACCAATATCAATGGCTGCCATCATTTCATCATCGCCGAGTGGCGGGTTTGTAAGATAGTCAGTAGGCATAAGGCAAGTTGTCACCGTATTAGAGAGAGTGTGTAGTTTAACAAAATCAGGTACGACATAGATATAAAATCATAGGTATAGAAAAAGCAGCCGCCACACAAATCTGGGCCATTTTGCCATTAAAGCATTTATCCTAAATACGCGCAAGCGCCGCAAAATCATAGCAAAAGTGTAAAACCACTCTATCAAAGGCTAATGACCAAGCCTACATCTAACGCTTGTGTTAGCAATATCGGTTTGCTACATTGAAAGCTCATAATATTGTGATAAAAAACCGTTATTTACTGCTTTTACATCGGTATAAATCACATCGAAATCCATCAATTATTTACCTAAAAACTGCCGACAATGGATAGTCGATAAACCCGCCAGCAAGGACGCTAACCGCATGAATCAAACAACCGAAAAAAATGCGACCGAAACCGCTAATACCCATAACAGTACCAGAACGGATATGATAAAAACTGAAGCGTCACCCAAACAGGCGTTTTATGATTTTTATTTAGACGAGCATCAAAACATGGCTTGTCGCCGTCTCCATTTTGCAGGTAGCAGTTTTGGTTTGTTAGGATTGGCAAAGTCAATCAAAACTGGCTCGGTAAAGCCTCTCGCAAGAGGTGTCGCAGCAGGATATGCCTGCGCTTGGGTCGGGCATTTTTTCTTTGAAAAAAACAAACCCGCCTCGTTTAAATTTCCGCTAAAAAGTTTTGCTAGTGATTTTCGTATGTATGGCGATGTCCTGTGTGGCAATTTAAGCCTAAAAGATCGTAAGTTTGATAAAGCACGATAAAATGTAGTCGTCATATAAGTTGAATAATAAAAAAACTGGACGATTATTTTGAGCCGCCCAGTTTTTACTGATATGGATAGCGTCGTTGATGTCAGCTCATTTCTATGAGCGACATGCCACATTTTTTATCGTAAGGATTTACGTAATATTTTGCCGACCGCCGTCTTAGGCAACTCATCGATGAACTCATAGGACTGTGGACGCTTATAACCAGTTAGACGCTTGCTCGCAAAGTCTTGTAGTTCCTCTACGGTGAGATTTGTATCTTTTTTGACCACAAATGCTTTTGGTACTTCTCCGCTATGATCATCTGCCACCCCGACTACCGCGACTTCGAGCACTTTAGGGTGTTCAGTCAGTGCAGCCTCTACTTCGTTAGGATATACGTTAAATCCTGATACCAGTATCATGTCCTTTTTACGGTCGACGAGCGTCAAAAACCCCTCATCATTCATAACGCCAATATCACCTGACCTAAAGTAGCCATTTGAGGTAAAAGTATCGGCATTGTCTCGCTGCCAATAACCGCGCATGACCTGGGGCCCTTTGATACAGACCTCTCCTCTTGTACCTACTGGGCATATGTTCCCATTTTCATCAATAATCTGGATATCTGTCAAAGCCAGCGGCAATCCAACGCTACCATTGAACGCTGTAATGGCAGACGGATTGAAAGAAATAACGGGCGACGTCTCAGACATACCATAGCCTTCACTAATAATCATACCCGTGACTTGCTGCCACTGATCCGAGACGGCTTTAATAATCGCTGTACCGCCACCGATAGATAGCGCCAGACGACTAAAATCAAGATTGGCGAATTTTGGATGATGCAGCATACCAATGAATAAGGTATTCACAGAAGGGATAACGTGAGGTCGATGCTGTTCAATGGTATTTACTAAACCATCGATATCACGTGGATTGGTGACCAATATATCTTCCCAGCCGCCATAAAGACAAAGCAAGCCGCAGACTGTAAACGAAAAAATATGATAAAGCGGTAAAGGATTGAGCATTTTAATCTGCTCGCTACAATTGGCTTCAATCGTCTTGCCAAACATTGCATAGCACTGGCAGACATTGGCCATGACATTGTAATGAGTCAGCATGGCGCCTTTTGGCTTGCCCGTCGTACCGCCTGTATATTGCAGTAGCGCCAAATCTTCACGTTCAATCGTAACGGCTTTGAACCCTTTTGCATCATAGGTTTGCATAATATGGGCAAACGTTATGCTGTGCTGAGATGACTCAAGTGATGACTCGGTCGAGGCATGTATCTGCTCATCTGTGTTCGAAGATTGTACTGAGCCAATTTGACTGAGCAAGGCAATATCATTATCAGCAATGCTAGGATCTATAGAACATCTGACCACCCACGCTAACTGCGCTTTGACGGTGTCCTCTAATTGCTCATAAGCCGTGCTCATGCCATCTAGCACGATTAGACCACAGGCTTGAGCATCTGTGAGCTGATGCGCCAATTCATATTGGGTGTACATGGGATTGACATTGACCAGTACCACACCGGCACGTAGGCAACCCAGCAATACCACGGCATACTGCAATATATTTGGTAGTTGTACTGCAATACGGTCGCCTTTCTCGACACCTTGCGCTTGTAAAAAAGCCGCGAAACGTCGACTGGCTATATCTAGCTGCCCAAAAGTGAGCGTGGCCGCCCCCATACTAAAAGCTGGCAACTCACTATGCTTTTCAATTTTTGGTTGTAGTAAGTCCATCAGATTTTGCTTATCTTCCAATACATCCAAATGATTCTCTAATCCGTATTGGTCATAAGTAGCTTGCCATAGTGGTGCAGTGTGGCTAGAAGGGCTGGTACTCATTCGTTTGCATCCTTGCTTGATTATTCAGGTTTGCCTCAGAATATCATAACTCATTGTCTATTTTTTGGACGCTCAGGTAAGAAATGTATAAGCCTCAGTCACGCTATCCACCATAAAAACGATTTTCAGGAATACATTATATTATTCGCAAAAGTATCATAAATAATATATCCATAAAAAAACCAGCAAAAATCACAGAATGATCTTGCTGGTTTTTTAGACTGCCACTTTTTAACGCGTCAGTCGCTTATTCTTAACGAGTCAATCGCTTAAATGGCTAAACTACGCTGTTGCCATCTCTGCAAATATCTCATCAGCAGCAGTAATCGATGCCTCGATATCTTCATTGCTGTGCTTGATTGACATAAAGCCTGCTTCATACGCAGACGGCGCTAGGTAGATACCGCGATCTAACATACCGTGGAAGAAGGTATTGAACACCTCCATATCGCACTCTGTCACATCATCAAAATTACTTGGGGTTTTGGTATCAGCATCTTTGACAAAGAACATACCAAACATACCGCCCAATTTATTTGTGCGCAGATTGATGCCATGCTTATCCGCCGCCGCTTGGAAGCCATCGACCAGATGATCGACTTTGGCAGCTAAGTCTTCGTAAAAACCTTCTGCCGTTAGGTCTTCAAACATCGCAATACCGGCACGCATGGCGAGTGGGTTACCTGATAGCGTGCCCGCTTGATAAACGCCACCAATGGGCGCGATGCACGACATGATTTCTTCTTTACCGCCAAACGCACCAACTGGTAGACCTGCACCGATGATTTTACCAAAACAGGTCAAATCAGGCGTGATACCGAAATGTGCCTGCGCACCGCCCAGACCCACGCGGAATCCTGTCATCACTTCATCAAAAATCAATACTGCGCCATTGTCCGTACACTGGGCACGCAACGTATCATGAAACTCTTGTGTTGGGATTACCATATTCATGTTGCCAGCGATCGGCTCTAAAATCACGCAAGCAATCTCGTCGCCCCATTTTTCAAAGCAGTCTTTGATCGCTTGCGGATCATTATAAGGAATCGTGATCGTGTGCTTCGCAAAATCGGCTGGTACGCCTTTAGACGTTGGTTCACCGATATCAAGCATGCCTGAGCCTGCTTTGACAAGCAGACTGTCTGAATGGCCATGATAGCAGCCTTCGAACTTGACGATTTTGTCACGCTGAGTATAACCGCGTGCCAAACGAATCGCACTCATGGTCGCCTCAGTCCCCGAGCTGGTCATGCGAATCATCTCAACGCTCGGAACGAGCTCACAGATTTTATCAGCGACCGTGGTTTCAAACGGCGTTGGTGTTCCAAAGCTCAAACCATCATCGGCGGCTTGTTTGACAGCGTCGATGACTTTTGGATGCGCGTGACCCAAAATCATTGGGCCCCAAGAACCCACATAATCAATATAGGCATTGTCTTCGGTGTCATAAATCTTGCTGCCATTGGCGCGGTGCATAAAAATTGGCGTACCGCCGACCCCTGCAAAGGCACGGACGGGTGAATTAACGCCGCCTGGAATATGTTTGCGGGCTTGCGCAAAAAGCTGTTCGTTTTTAGTACTCATAGCTATTCTCTATTTATAGGTTTTATATTCTGTCAGTTCTGTATTTTCTAAATGTCGTCAGTCTTATATTTGTTTATTATCGAATCTTTCAAGACATTTTTACAATTTACGCTTTTTTGACGACAGAAGATTTCAGCTTCATTGGGCCATAACCGTCAAGTTTACAATCAATATCGTGACCATCGGTTGCGTCTGGCAATAGGCGAATACTTTTCGCTTTAGTTCCAACTTTAATGACAAGTGAAGAGCCTTTGACCTTTAGGTCTTTAATGACCGTAACGGCATCGCCGTCCTGTAACTCATTGCCAACCGCATCACGAATGACGGCATCTTGCTCTTCCGTTTGTGCCGCATCCGTCTCAGCCGCCGTCCACTCGTGAGCGCACATCGGACATACCAGTAACGCACCATCTTCATACGTATATTCAGCATCACATTTCGGGCAATTTGGTAAGCTCATCATATCCTCGGCAGTCATCAGACGTTGGGTTTATTGTAGAGCGGACATTGTACCGTAACTCGCCATTTTTAACCAATTTGTACCGTTGAAAATGGCGCACTACACCCAATTTAATGCTTAACCCACACTGGAGCGCCCCACTTATTGATGACGTTTTTGTGACACCATTTTTGTGGTACTCTTCTTAACCCTATTGACATTTTTGCTGACACGTTCTGTCAGTAACAACAGCGTCTATATTAAAGCGCACCTATAACTTTTATCGCTTCGATTTCATCTATATATCTTAATTATTAAGCAGAAGGATAATAACAATGACACAATCTCCAAACCCCTCAGCATTGCCGCAGTTTTCGCAGTTGACCATTCAAGGCGAGGATGCCGAAAAATTCTTGCAAGGGCAATTGACTTGTGATGTCACCAAACTTGGGCTTAGCTATCAAGCCGCTGCAATCTGCAACTTAAAAGGTCGTATTGAATTTGGTATTTGGATCAAAAAACAAGCCGAGAAGCACTATGATGTGGTCATCAGCAGCGATTGTGCAGATGCCTTACAAGCTCATTTAAAAAAGTTTGGCGCGTTTTCAAAGTTTGAAACCAGTGCACCAGCTGCTATTTATCCTTGCGTGTTAGCAGATGAGCCAACTTTTAGCCATAAAGACGATCATAATACCGCTGAGGAGACGCAGGCTTGGATGGCATGCAGCCTAGCCACTGGTAACTATTGGATTGTCGCGGCGACTCAAGGCGAGTTTCAACCGCAAGAGCTGCGCTTACATCAACGCGGCGGTATGGACTATGATAAAGGCTGCTACTTGGGTCAAGAAGTCATCGCTCGCATCTACTTTAAATCTGCGCCCAAAGCGTTTTTGCATTATGTCAAAGGCACAGGCGCGCTCCCCGCAGCAGGCGACAAACTCGATAAAATCCAAGTGGTGAATGTGATAGAAAATGACAATGGCTTTACTGCACTGGTCGTTGCTCGTCCTGAACACTTGGCAGAAAGCGATTTGAATATATTGGACTTGCCAGCCGCACTGCAGGTGGATGTTGCGCGCCCAAAGTAAAATCAAGCTGAAACAAATAGGCGGCGTAGCAACGGTGATGGCAAGCTAATATACGGCTGCCGTCATAATTAACATGAGCATAGAGAATCCCATGACACATATTGCGGTACTCGGAGCAGGCGTGGTGGGCGTAACCACCGCATGGTATCTACGTCAAGCAGGCTATGATGTGACTGTGATCGAGCGCGAATCGGCGGCAGGGATGCAGACGTCTTTTGCCAATGGTGGTCAAATATCGGTCTCTCATGCGACGCCGTGGGCCAATCCTGCCACCCCGATGAAAGCGCTCAAATGGTTGTTTAAAGAGGATGCCCCGCTATTGTTCCGTCTGCGTGCGGATAAGGATCAGCTCAAATGGGCGATGCAGTTTTTGCAAGAGTGCCGCGCTGATCGTGCCGATGCCAATCTGGTGCAAATGGTACGCTTAGGGTTATATTCTCGCGACGCCTTACAACAGCTACGCGCCGATATCGGTATCAATTATGAGCAGCAAACACGCGGTATCATGCATTTTTATACCAGCCAAGCTGAGTTTGATGCGGCGATTGAACCCACTGAGCGCATGCAAGCGCTTGGTTGTGAGCGCCAAGTGATTGACATCAATAATGCCGTTAACTTGGAACCTGCGCTCTATCCGATTGCGCATAAACTCACTGGTGCAACCTACACCAGCCGTGACGAATCTGGTAATGCGCACCTATTTACGCAAAGACTCGCACAGCGCTGCATTGATGCGGGTGTACAGTTTTTATATGATACTGAGATCTTAGCGCTTAATACTGACGCTCACTCTGCGCGTCCGCATGTGCATAGTATTACCATTCGCCCAAAAGGCGAAAACGTACAGACTTTCACGGCTGATAGTCATGTGATCGCGCTAGGCAGCTATAGCGTTCCTCTGTTAAAACCATTGGATATTCGCGTGCCTATTTTTCCAGCAAAGGGCTATTCAGCCACCTATACGGTCAATCCACGAGCGCCGCATTTAGCGCCCTTTGTCAGCTTGATTGATGATGAGTTTAAGCTGGTGACTTCACGTTTGGGTGATAAGTTGCGAGTGGCAGGCACCGCAGAATTTAATGGTTATAATTTGGACCTAAATGCCACGCGCTGTGAGGCCATTACGCGCCGCGTGCAGCAATTATTTCCAAAAGGTATCATCGCAAATTCGGTTCAATATTGGACAGGACTGCGCCCCATGACCCCGTCAAACGTACCTTTGATTGGGCGCGCGCATTGCGGTCAAGTCAAACATGGTAGCCATAACGCATCAGCCACTTTTGACAATCTATGGCTAAATACAGGGCACGGCACGTTAGGCTGGACGCATGCTTGCGGCTCTGCAAAAGCCATCAGCTTATTGATACAAGGTGAAACGCCCAACGTTGATTTTGATTTTGTGGGTACAAACAGCTGACTTAATCTCTAGACACTATAAAAAAACTATCTCCATAAAAAAGCAGGCACTTACATCGTGTAAGCGCCTGCTTTTTACTTTAAAAAAATTGAACTTATGCGATTGCACTATCTATTGAGTTTTCTAATACCGCATTAGCCACACTGTCTGCGTTAGCACCCAACGCCTCTAATTGCACTGGCACGCCATTGACGGCGGCATTACCACTCAACTGATCAATCAAAGTATCGTCTGTTAAGTCATTGACACTGACACCGGCATGCGCTTGCGCAATCTTCTGCTTCACCCCTTTACGACCATGACCAAAGCCATGCGGAATACTGACCACGCCTGGCATAAGCTCATCAGTCACCTCTGCTGCGATGACCACACTACCTACGCGAGAGGTCACTCTCACGTCTTGTCCGTCTTCAATACCGTGCTGCTCTGCCGTTTCTGGATGCAGCATTAGTGTACAACGAGATTTACCTTTCACCAATCGATAACTATTGTGCAGCCATGAGTTATTGCTACGTACATGGCGACGTCCGATGAGCAAAATCTCCTGATTATCATACTGCTGCATCATTTCTTTGACCCGTGCCAAATCTGCCTGATAAAAATCAACATTGAGATTGATTTGCTTATCGGCATGCTTGATCGCCTCCGGCAACATACGATGCAATGGTCCTAAATCAATACCGTGTGGGTTGTCTATCAGCGCATCCAATGTGACGTCTTTATAAGGTCCGTACTTGAGAGCTTGCTCAAGCAAGAATTTCGGTCCAAACGCTTTTGTCGCGGCACGCTCTTTTTGTACCGCTTCTGGCGCGTCTTTATCCAAGCGATCGGCAAGCTCTAGATAAATCTCCCAGTCATGCTTCTCATTCTCTGTTTTGCTAAATAAGGCAGGCGAGTATTTGGCAACATTGTGTACAGCAAAACCATTAAACGTAATGTCATAGTGATCACGCTCGAGTGGCGAGACAGGCGGCAGGATAATGTTGGCATGGCGACTGGTCTCGTTCACAAAGTAATCGAGCGACACCATAAACTCAAGCCCTGATAAGGCCTCATCTAGCTTTTCGCCATTTGGCGTGCTAAGGACAGGGTTTCCCGCGACACTCATAAAGCCTTTTAACTGCCCTTCTCCTTTTACCAACATCTCATCCGCCATCGCAACCACTGGATATTCGCCATTAAAGTCAGGTAGATTGCTCACGCGGCTGTGGCGTTTGCCCAAATAACCTGGGCCCGAGCTATTGACCACATCGACAGCAGGATTGGGGAACATGAGTCCGCCCACTTCATCTAAGCGTCCTGTGACGATATTGATGACCATGGACAGATATTGGCTGAGCAAGCCAAACTCTTGGACCGAGATACCCATACGGCCATAACAGACTGAGCTTTCGGCTTCACAAAACTCTTTGACGATACGTTTGATTTCAGTGGCGGTAATACCTGTAATATTTGCCACTGACTCAGGGGTGAATCCTTCTGCAAATGATGCAATACGATCAATCTCTGGTGCCAGCGCTGCCACTCGGCTATCTACCTTGGCGTAGCCTTGGGCGTAGATTTCATTGAGCATGGCCAATAGCAATAATACGTCTGTCGCTGGACGAATAAAGTGATGTTCACTGGCGATATCTGCGGTTTCGGTACGCCTTGGATCGATCACCACCACTTTGCCATCACGTGCTTTGATGTCTTTGAGCTTTTGACGCATGTTGGGCGCAGTCATGATACTGCCATTAGAGGCTAGCGGGTTACCGCCGATGATGAGCATATACTGCGTGCGATTCACATCCGGAACAGGGATGCGGAGCATATGACCGAACAGATGCATGCTGACGATATGGTGTGGCAATTGGTCAATTGAAGTCGCAGAAAAGCGACTACGCGTCTTTAGGCTAGTCAGTAGCTGCTTGATGGTCAGCATACCGCCCATGTTATGGACATTCGGGTTACCTAAATACACCCCAAATGCGTTTTGACCATATTTTTGCTGAACAGACTGGATACCTGCAGCGACTTTATCTAACGCCTCAATCCAACTGATCGATTTCCAACCGTCCGCCGTTCTTTCAACAGGCCCTCGTAAACGATCAGGATCTTCGTACAAATCCTGCAAAGCAGTGGCTTTTGGGCAAATGTAGCCTTGAGAAAAAGGATCGTTTTTATCCCCTTTGATCGATAAGACTTTTTCGCCATCGTGCTTGATCTCGATGCCGCACATCGCCTCGCATAAAGTACAGGTTCTAAAGTGGATTTGTTCGTTGTCCGTCGCGCTAGCCGCTGTAGTGCCCATAGTCATACTCCCTTTTATGTTTTATAAATCCTAGCTTTCATGAGATATATCATGAGCCGCTATGGTTGCTTCCTTGCAAAAAATTGGCAAATAGGGTATCAAAGCTGATATTCAATGTCGCAATCGCTTGCTCCCTCGAGTAGCGCTGCTGATGACAGCCTAGTATCAGCTCATGTACTTGCGCGGCTGCCATATCCACACAGAGACTCACCGCACTGCGTTCACAAGAACGATTGGATAGCTGCAATCCTTGAATAAATATCTCCGTCCACTCCTCTTGTATGTCTGCGACCAGATTACCCAGTCCATTATTGAGTGAGGATTGGTTCTCTATATCGGCAGTAAATCTCGGACGATCTTCGAGTAAGTGCTGAAATAGCGCAATATTCTGGAAGGCAGAATCAAAAATCATTATCAGACATTGCTGACACTGCTGATTAAACTCATCCTTAGTCAGTACATCATAGTCCTTGAGCATATTAACCCATGCCAGCCGCATTGGCGATAGATAGTGGTCTTTTAACTGAGCGCTGAGCTCGTTCTGTAGCGCATCCAAGCTCTCAAAATGATTATAAAAACTGGGCTGCGCAATGCCAGCGCCTTTGGCAATTTTATTCATACTCATGCCCTGAGCGCCTTCTAGACTATAGAGCCGTAACGCGCTTTTTAATAAGGCACGCCGCGTCTTGGCTTTTGCCAGCTCACGTTTTGACTCTATAGGTGCTGCTTCATTTTGCGCTAATGCATTCAATATAGAGGTATCCCTACTCGATAAATGATTATGTCAACACGCCAGTAATTTACCTGAAGTGCTATTGTGCTAAAAAAGTGTGATGATAGTCACATATTGATTACTATTTTTAGACTCGTCATTTTTAAACCCACAATAACTTTTACTAATTATGTTTCGACTATAAGGTTATAGTTATTTAAACCATAAGTCTATAGCCAAACATATAGTAGGACTCGTGCTTCACAAAACAGATTAATGCTTCATAAGATCAGAATGTTTGTCTACTATAAATACCCCACCCCCTTTCCCAGTTGACATACGCTACGAGATTGCGCAGTTACCTAGCCCGTATATTCATAGTTCCCCATGTGACACTTACCTCTAGATATCGGTCTCAATTCGATGTACATTACGTACAATAGACGCAATTTACGCATCATTAATACAGTCGGTGAGCAGATAACACACGATTCACGCTCACTATAATTAAGTAACACTATAAACATAGCGTATACAGACAGCTGAATTGAAAAGCCCTATATTAATTATCACAAGATATTTGGTAGCAACCAATGATACTTGTGAACTACTAAAATAAGAAAATCAATAAATAGATAGGTTTGTTAATTGGTAAACAGAACTACCATGAAAAGCAATTAAAAATTATATTACACATATTAATTAAAGAAAAAGGAATACAACTATGAACGAGAATACTCTAAAAGGTGAATGGAAGCAGCTAAAAGGCTCAGTAAAACAAAAATGGGGCGAGCTGACTGATGATGATTTAGATCAAGTTGAAGGTAGCCGTGATAAGCTGGTTGGCCGTATACAAGAGCGTTATGGCCATGCTCAAGATCACGCTGAGCGCGAAGTAGATGACTGGCGCCGCGAAAACAATTACTAATAAATTTTTTTTGAGAAATATAAGTAGTGTCTTTTTCAAAGTATAGTTAGATTACTATAAAATCGATACAATAAGATTCAACGTTATTTTTCGCAGCCTCTGGAGGCGCAGTCACAGCAAGCAACAAAAATAGCGTTAAATCAAATGAATTTATTGTCTTGTATTGTTTTTATTTAGACTTGACTATAAATAAAATAAAAACCGCATAGAAGTTTATGCGGTTTTTTTGTATTAGACAAATCATAAATTAAAGACGCAGTATTTTATAATTCTTATTTCATATTTTGTATCAGCTAAAAGCGAATATCAACTGACAAGAATAATTAGTATCGTCCAGACACGATAAGACCGCATAGCAATAAATTGTTATGCGGTTTTATCGTTAACTGTCCATGTTACCTATCACGACTGCTTTCTATGCATCCTTGCACAAATATTCAGTGACTGTGATACTGGGCATCCTACCCTTGTTACTGCATACAGCATCTAATCTTAACTGCTGCTATCAGCAATGGGTATGTGTCCTTACTTCAACTATTATTATCATCCTGATGCTAATAATTGAATCATTATCCTTAATGCGGCTAACTCAATCCTTAAGTCACACTCCCTAATGCCGTGTAACCATAATGCCTAACTCTCACTCTCATGTTAAGTCGCGTAAACGTCATTGTATGTAAGCATATGCTTACAACGATTTAATCATTCTCAATAATTACAACTTATTAACGCAAATGACACTTAATATAAAGCTTTGTATCCTATGATAGATAATGTAAGAAAACATTTCTAAAAATAGTTTTTTTAGTGATAGTAGCTCTTAACACCTATCTGAGTATGGCTGTATCAACATATTTTAGAACCTTCTACCTTTGACTTATATAAGCATTCTTATTGCAAGCTCTCTGAAACCTTATAGGATATTGCATCATGAAAACTCTAAAACCGTTTTCCTTTAAGACAACCATATCTACTGTTTTTATCGTTGCTCTATTGGTTACCACTGTCGGTTGTGCTGTCGTTGGTCCTGGCTATGATAACCAGCCCATATATCGTGGTGATAATAATCGGCAGAACGATAGCTTCAACCGTGTCAGCCAGCAGCTCCGTCAAGACTTACGCCGCAAAGGCTATCAAGTCATAGACATTCGCTCTGATAGCTATCGTGGCGATCGCGCAATGACAGCTTTTGCCAAAAAGAATAATCAGCTCTATGAGCTAACATATACTTATCCTTCTCTAAGACTCATCAGCTCAAATAAAAGATTATGGTCGAACAATTGGGGAGATAACAAGTATCAAAAAGACAATGACCGCCATAAAAAAGATAAACATAAAGATAATGGTAAATATAAGAACGACAAGTGCTATAAAAAAGGTGATATAGAGGACAGCATTAAAAGAGAGTCACGTTACCCAGCGATCAAGCGCCGTGCCATCAATAAAGTAAGATCTATGGGTTACCGTGTCGAAGATATCGATCTTGAAGAAAAAAAACAAGCGTGGTGTCTTTGACATTGAGGCCAGACGCGGCTCGCAGGAGTATGAGATATTGCTTAGCTATCCAAATTTAGACGTTATTAACGTTAAAAAAGACTGATGACGCTGACACTACTGTCAATAGAGCAGTTCTACACGCCCCTTTACTGAAATATTAGAAAACTATCTTTATCCAACGATAATAGATTATGAGGACATTTTTATGAAAGCTTTATCATCTTCAACACTAAAGAATGTAGTGTCTGGCAGTATTGTCGCCACTTTATTAGCGGTAACTACTGGCTGTGTCACCACACCTGGCGGCTATAGTGTATATGACGATATCTATGAAGACGTCTACAAAGATAACAAAGAGCATAAAAAACACAAAGACAAGCATAAAAAAGCGGATAAAAACGTCTACTCAGCTGCTATCGAGCGTCGAGCTGCCAACAAAGTTAGCAGCATGGGATACCGTGTCAAAGGTGTTAAATATAAAAAGGGCGACCGTAAAATCAAGGTCAAAGCTGAACGTGGTCGCGACGATTATAAAATCGAACTGAGCTATCCAAGCTACAATGTCATTAAGATTAAAAAGGATTAATCGATTATTAGGGTCTGATATTCACTATTAATACTCAGTTGAAATTGTAACTATCCCCTAAAATAACACAGCTCAAACGTAGAATTTCTTATAAAATACCCATAAGGAGTTTTGATATGAGCAAACGAATGACTGAGACCCAAATAGTATCCATTTTAAAAGAAGCAGAAGCTGGAATACCTGCTAAAGAGCTGTGCCGTAAATACGGGATTGCTAGCTCGACTTTCTATAAATGGCGCTCCAAGTACGGTGGTATGGAAGCTTCTGATGTTAAGCGATTAAAAGAGCTTGAAGAAGAAAACCGTAGGCTCAAACAGATGTATGCTGATTTAAGCCTCAAAGCGCAAATGCAGGAAGAGATCATAAAAAAGCTATAGCGCCTGTACCCGAGCGCAAAGTCTGGGCGCAAGAATTACAGGCGCAGTATGATGTCAGCATTGCAGTGAGTTGTCAGGTGGTCTGCATGAGTCGAACCGCTTACTACTATAAGCCTAAGCTATTTGATGATAGTGAGATTGTTGATGTCTTAAATGAGCTTACTGACAAGCACAATCGCTGGGGCTTTCCAAAGTGCTTTAAACGTATACGTAAGCTTGGCTATTCATGGAATCATAAGCGCGTACATCGAGTTTATACAGCGTTAAACTTAAACCTACGCCGCAAGTCTAAAAAACGCTTACCAACACGTAACCCTCAGCCGCTAAGTGTGCCAAATGCATTGGGGCATACATGGTCAATGGACTTCATGAGCGACAGACTACACAACAATATTCGCTTTCGAACCTTTAATGTGATTGATGATTATAACCGTGAGGTATTAGGCATTGATATTGGTACCAGTATTCCCTCACTCCGAGTGATTCGCTACCTTGATCAGCTGGCTGAGTGGCATGGTTATCCTAAGCAAATTCGTGTGGATAACGGCAGTGAGTTTACATCCAGGGTATTCACTGATTGGGCATCAGCTCATGGCATCTATATTGATTATATCGAGCCTGGCTGTCCTTATCAGAACGCTTATATTGAACGGTTTAATCGCAGTTATCGCAATGAGGTTTTAGATTGCTACCTTTTCAACAATTTAAACGAGGTCAATATGCTGACTGAAGACTGGATCAAGGTTTATAACAACGAAAGACCCCATGATTCACTTAATGATATGACACCTGCTGAGTACAGGCAGGTGGCTTAACAATTCTACGATGATGTTGTGTTAAGAATGGGGTATTTACAAAATAACAAAAAATTTATAACAAAAAATTTATAACCAAAAATTTATAACCAAATAAGTCATCAAGTGGCTTATTTGGTTTTTTTGTGAGAATTCTTACACTCAACAAGCTAATATTTTTCTAGATAAAACTAAAAATCCAAGACTTTTATCACATCATACGCTGGCGTTTCATACGGGTGCGCCTCTTTTAACGCGATGACAGCAGCAGTAATAAATGCGTCATCGACGACCATCTCTACTCGCCATTCATCGACCGTTTCTAAACTATCTTGCTTACCGATATGCGGCGCGCTACCTGCTAACGGCATAAACTGCCCTGTTCCTTGCACTTGCCAACAGCACTGCTCGTAATCGCCAATACTCCCAGCACCAGCGGCAAATAAAGCGGACTTTACTTGCTCTAAGGCCTCATCAGGAATAAAAACCGTCAACTTATACATGAACTTACCTCACAAAATAGATTTAAATCTCAATCTACTAGTTCTTAGATAAAGAAGGATGATCAGTCCATATATAACGTAACAGCCAGTCTTTAGCATCACCGGCATAATCAATACCGATACGCGGACGCACTGATACAGGTGGCTGGCAACCATCATCTTCAACCCAAACGCTTGAGTCTGGCGAGATAGGTTTGCCATATAAATCGCGAGTTATCTGCAAGCGTTTGGTCAGTTTACCTGGCCCTGCAAACTGCTTGGGGTGAGTAAATTGCTTATCTGGACTGAATTGTTGCTCTTCAATCAGACGGTCACTACCCTCAGTCAAAAATCCAGCGCGAATCAGCACCGATTCAGGTGACTCTATAGAGCCGCTAATCAAATTTAGCATATGATGCACGCCATAGGTCAGATAGACATAAAACACACCGCCTTGCTCATACATAATCTCTGTGCGCGCTGTTCGAGTACCTGCATGTGAATGGCAAGCGGGATCGTCTTGACCAATATAGGCTTCGGTCTCAGAAATACGCATACGTAGTGTTTTTTGCTGTCCATCACTATCGGTTAGCTGTCGACATATAACTTTACCAATCAAGTCAGCAGCGACCACACAGGTCGGACGAGTGAACCAGTCAGACTCTAAAACAGTTGATGAAGCAGTAGACATTAGCGAAACCTTTTCTTATTTTTATGGTCTAATTGATATGAGTAAGTACTAACAAATTAGCATAAAAGTCAGATAAGGTATGGAGTACAGTGTTGGCGCTATGTTTGATTTTTTATACGAATTAAGTGATAAGTCTATGGCTGAAAGGGTGATACTGTTGATAAATGGATAGGAATTATAGTCTGTTATAAGTGATTCCATTATAGCAGTCTATTTTAAGTGGTCTGTTAATAGGTTTTTGGTGTAAAATAACTGGTTTCGTTAGGGTATGCTTTCAATTACTATTCATGACTTTAGACTATCACTTTTAAAAGTCCAATTTATTTCACCTCCAGTGATAACTTCATTAGTTTCTTCATAATCTTTTGATTTATCGTAGTCATACTCTATTTCAAACTTACCATTAGGGTATAGATTAAAGGTTAAGCCCCATATTTTTTCTCCTGTAAGGTTAAAAATATGGTTTCTGAGAAATAATGAGGCCTCATGTTCAAGGAAAAGCAGTTCGTTAGATAGTTCTCTATATTCATCTATCTTATCTCCCTTGATAGTAATTATAACCTTAGAAGACTGTGTCATTCCCTCATAGATATCGACATGATTAGACATTTGCTTCCAATACTCGTTCCCTAAATGAGCCATAAGACCATTTGCAAAAATCCTATATGCTTTATTTTCATCATCTATTTTTATATCTAAATTCCCTAAATATTGATTAAAAACAAACGGCTTGATTGCTTTATGTACACTGGACGAGTAGGTATAAAGAATTCTGTAAAGGTTTCTAACAGTTCGATGCCTGTATAGCGCACCGATCACTAATAGAATATGTATGGTAAGTACACCATGAAGTATACCGCGCCTATCTCATTGAGTTAAAACCTTAATACTCTTAGCCCACAGCCAAAGATTTAAATACTCACTAAGGAACCATCATAAATATAATGCCATAAAAAAAACTGAGCACATGGCTCAGTTTTTTATTTTATGCTAAGTATCAGATACTTATTTTAATGGTACACCGATACGGTCAGCCACTTCTTCATAAGCTTCAATCACATCACCTAATGACTGACGGAAACGGTCTTTATCAAGTTTCTTCTTGGTGTTCTTATCCCAGATACGGCAGCCATCTGGTGAGAACTCATCACCTAATACGATACGGTCATGGAATACGCCAAATTCTAGTTTGAAATCAACTAAAATCAAATCACCCGCATCAAACAATGCTTTGAGTACATCGTTGACTTGATAGGTCAGCTCTTCCATCTTAGCCAATTGTTCTTTGGTTGCCCAGCCAAGAGATACAGAGAGCGACTCATTGACCATCGGATCACCTAGCGCATCATCTTTATAAAAAAGCTCATACGTTGGCGGTGTCAATGCTTGCCCTTCTTCTAAGCCCAAACGACGTACCAAACTACCAGCGGCAAAGTTACGCACCACGCACTCTACAGGAATCATATCCAAGCGCTTGACCAATACTTCGTCGTCAGACAATTGCTCTTCAAAATGCGTCTCGATACCAGCATCAGACAATTTTTGCATGATAAAAGCATTAAAGCGGTTATTCACCACGCCTTTACGCGCCAATTGTTCGATACGCTTACCATCGAGCGCTGAGGTATCATCACGGAAGTGTAAAATCAGAAGATCATTGTCTTCTGTTTCGTAGACAGATTTGGCTTTGCCTTTATACAGCAGTTGTTGCTTTTGCATTATGGGGGTTCCTGTTCGTTCAAGCTTATGTGGTAAAAACGCGCAGCGACCGCTGACTTTTATTACAATATCGATATTAGATCTCTTGCAAAAGTACCAGTTCATTGACTTCCACTGACGGAGTTACAAGGGCTGACGATGACTTATGCAAGAAGTCTATTATTTTAATCAATAATCATAAAGATCGGCGGTACAAATGAAGAAAGAAATTAGTTTGAAGGGCTACTAACAGCACGCTGAGGCTTTGGCAACTGATACTGATTACCTGACTCATTCTGTAATTTAAGCGTGTTCGCGCCCACATTCGGTGTTGGGTACAAAGGCACGAAAGGCGCTGTTTCTTGAGCAGCCGGCAGCTCTATCGGTGCAAGCTTTTTGCTTTGTTGATAGTCTAAGCTGCCATTGTCGCGCTTTCCAAGCAGGCTCTTGGTCGCTTGGCAGCCGCTCAATACCAACGTACTACCCAAAACTAAGGTCAGCATTGCAGGAAGTAGTTTTGTCGTTTTTGATGCTACTGTCATCATGTTGTCTCTCTGAGTTAGCAGTTATTGCTCATTTAGGCGATTGGCTTATCATGATAAGTTGACTTGTTGCTCGCTTGAATATTAATCGTCAAGCAACAAGTCTTAAATCGCTGAAGATCAGGTTATAGTATGTTTGCTCGAACCAACGCTTCATCAATAGTCGCATGATGTTGCTCTGCCAACCAAACGAGTGGTAAGCGTATCCCTTTATCGATCATGCCCATTTTATGTAGCGCATACTTAGCTGGAATAGGACTTGACTCGATGAATAAGTCACGATGTAGATGTTTGACTACGTCATGAATCTGACTAGCCGTTTCAAAATCACCACGCAAGCCAGCAGCGAAAGTCTCGCTCATGGCTTTTGGCGCCACGTTGGCAGTCACCGAGATATTGCCTTTACCACCTACTTTTAGTAGATCAAGCGCTGTACCATCATCACCAGACAATACGACCATTCTGTCACCAACAGCTTTAATCAATTGCTCACCGCGACCAACAGAGCCTGTCGCATCTTTGATAGCAACGATATTGTCGATATCAGCAAGACGTTCGACCGTCTCTTGGGCAATATCGACGACCGTGCGACCCGGTACATTATAGAGCATCTGAGGAATATTGACGGCTTTAGCAATGGCTTGGTAATGTTGATATAAGCCTTCTTGTGGCGGCTTATTGTAATAAGGAGCAACCAATAACGCACAGTCTGCACCAGCATCTGCTGCGTCTTGAGTCAGTTTAATCGCTTCTATGGTGTTGTTTGCACCAGTACCTGCGATGACTGGTACGCGACCTTTAACATGCTGGACAAAATAGCGAATGACATCGCTATGCTCTTGCATCGATAGGGTTGCCGACTCGCCAGTGGTGCCGACAGCAACGAGGCAATGCGTGCCCTGCTCGATCTGCCAGTCTATGAGGTCAGCCAGACGTTTATAATCAACTGTACCGTCAGGGTGCATGGGCGTTACCAAGGCTACCATTGAGCCTTGTAATCGGGTTTTGATCTCGTCGTATGCTGTGCTCATAACCGTGCCTTACTGTATTATCCTAGCTTTTATCAAAGCTGTCACATGATAGGTCGTTTGCAAGTGCCAAAAATTTATATACGTTGATAAACGCTAATGACCAACCCTTGCTTGATGTTAATGCTGAAATTTTATTTATTATCATAACGTTTACATTATAAATTACTGCGTATTAAAGTGAGTATTGGCATTATCGATGCCAGTGACCGCAAATACCTGTTGCGCCATAAAATATAATAATAAAAACGCCTGCTAGTGTAGCATATTTTGATTTGACCGCTATCAATCAATTGATGATTCAAGCACAAATCAAAGACGAAAAAAGCTTTTTTTATTGCTAGAAACAATAAATATTGCTTCAAGTCTTTATTAATAATATACCGATAACTAAAGCACTCAGCAACGTATCAACACTGCTGAATGGTTTTGCCAATACTAGCGAATGGTCAACACATCGATGGTGGGACGATATAAGCGAAAAGGCAGGCCTCGCGTGCCTATACCGCTGCTGACGAATATTTAAATACATTATTTGCAGACTGATGCAGTATCCGTTTGCGTATCTCTTATAGCGAGCGGTATTTATGATGAGCAATTATACTTTTCGGTGTTTTTCGGTATGCTGCTGTCCAAATCACTTCCTTATGGTTTTATCTATTCAATACGCAGACCAATAATAGCAGGGATGCCTTGTCGAATAATTTCTATCGTGACAACGCCCTTTTTGGGTAGGGATGAGATGGCGTCAGAGAAATCCGTTACTTTCTTAATAGGCTTTTGGTGAAAATTGGTAATGACATCACCTGCCAAAATCCCCGAGCGCGCGGCTAACCCTGTCGGATCAACCGTCGTGACCAACACCCCCGTTTTATTGTCTGTAGCAATCTCTGCTTGTTCATCTTTGGTCAAATCGCGCAAACGTAGGCCCAGTTGGACATCATCACTTTGCTGATCCCCACTTTGGGCTCTGACATCATTAGGTGCATAAGCAAGTTTACCGCTAATGATCATCTGCTTACCATTGCGCTGAATCTGTGCGCGAAATGGATCGCTTGGCTTTGCTCGGTTGAGCAGATTCAATAAGTCGGATGCTCGCATGATTTGTACATTATTGTACTGCAAGATAATGTCACCAGGTTTTAGACCTGCTTTTTGTGCTGGCGAGTCTGGAGAAACGCGGGTCAGCAAAGCGCCTTGTGGTTTATCCAATTTATAAGCTTCGGCCAGATTACGGTCAATATCTTGCGGATAGATACCCAAATATGCGCGAGCGACTTCACCGCTGGTCTTTAATTGCTCATAGATATCCATAGCAGCGTCAATTGGGATAGAGAATGATAGCCCCATGTAGCCGCCCGTCCCACTAAAGATACGCGAGTTGATACCAATCACCTCACCGCGCTGATTGAATAGAGGGCCACCTGAGTTGCCAGGGTTTAGCGCCACATCGGTTTGTATAAACGGCACACTGGTTTCGCGTGAGAAGCTGCGTGATTTGGCACTGACGATGCCAGCGGAGGCTGAATAATCAAAACCAAATGGTGAACCAATGGCTAGTACGGGCTCCCCTACTTTTAAGCTGTTTGAGTCGCCAATCGGTAGCGCGGGGAACTGAGTGCCTTCAACTTTTAGTACAGCCACATCTGAGCGCTCGTCGCTACCAATCAAGGTTGCATCAAGCTCGGTTCTATCATTAAGTGTGACGGTGATTTTGTCAGCGCCCTCGATGACGTGATGATTGGTCAGCATGTAGCCGTTAGATGTGACAAAAAAGCCTGTACCATAAGCATGCTCTATCGCTGGCGTGACTGCTCGATCAGGAATGCGCACCCGATCGCCAAAAAACTGCCGCAACACTTCAGCCGTTTGCGCCTTAGCAAGCTCAGCCTCACTGACTGTCTTGGTGACGTTGACGCGCGCCACTGCGGGTGTCACTTGTTGAACTAGGCCAGAGAAATCAGCCGTGGTTACAGCCGCATGTGCATTGCTCATTGTGGTGACGTTAATACTAGCCACCATCGCCGTACTCACAGCGAGCGCCAGCGCACTGCGCTGTAACCAAAGTCGCATATCGACAGTGGTTCGTGATTTAAACATATTGATAGGCATATTGTCCTCCATATGAATGGTCATTATTATTGTTGGTAATTAGATGATGGTACTCGATAACGTCTTGCCTGACGCACATAACCCCAATCGTTATTGGTCAGCGTTCTTATATTTGCTTATATAGTGAATTCAGTATAAAAACGATACAGTAGGACTGGGATAAATTTTTCGCAGCATCGAGCAGCGTAGGCACAGCACGCAAGGAAAATTTAGACCAGTTCCACCTTGATATATAATGTATCTGTTTTATTTAGGATTGACTATATCGTTATCGTTATACTCATATTACACGATGGTATTCGTGCTATGCATCGATTTCATATATGTTTTATCGCTAGGCTGATATAGTAACGATCATGTCAGCCCCGTTTTTATATTTATTTTAATCAAAACCAGGGTTGTTGGCTTTAGTAAACATAAACCCTCAGCGCCAATAGCCGGTCTCTGATTGACGTCATATTATTGTTGTTTTGACGGCGTGCATGACCAACGTAGCTACTGTATGATGGACAAAACGTTATCTTGCCATCATTTCCATAATGCAGGATAACCCAAGGCATGGTTATTTCATACTGACTTTGTACAATTTTGTGGCTGCGCGCTGATATCGTGGCAGGCTTTGTATACATGTATATGAATCAAATCATGTTATGATAGCAAGCAAAACAAATCATAAAACAAACAAAAGTCAATTAGTAAAAATGCTATCGACTACTCGTTTATCAAGCTGGCTATCATCATCCCTGTTTTCCATCTTTTGCATTTTTAGACCACTGTTATTTGTCTAAGAATGCTTTTGCCCTTGCTACTTTATAGTGTATATATCATCTCAAGCTCATGTTGCGATTCATGATGGCTATCAATGTGATGACCCAGATACAATCAGTAATGATAACAATTGATCATAAACGAACGGTAGCGACTATCTTATAGCAGCTATGGATAGATATAAAATATGACAAGATTACAAAAGGATTAATTTATGGATACCGCCCTATTGCTATCCGGCGTGGTTGGGATTGGCATTGCCGCCCAATGGCTGGCTTGGTATTTGAAGCAACCGTCCATTTTATTTTTATTGCTCATTGGCATTATCATCGGACCAGTCCTGGGGGTATTTGACCCTGATTTGGTATTAGGTGAGCTGATGTTCCCCTTTATCTCTTTGGGCGTGGCAATTATTCTATTTGAGGGCTCGCTAACGCTAGAGTTTGATGAGATCAAGCAGCATGGTACTGTGGTGCAAATGCTGGTCTCGATTGGTGTACTCATCACCATCGCTATCGTGGCGCTGTCGACTTATTTGCTATTCGATGTCGACCCATTGATTGCATTGCTGTTTGGTGCGCTGGTCTGCGTGACCGGTCCGACAGTCATTATGCCGCTGTTGCGTAGCGTGCGCCCCAATAAAACCATCTCTAATATCCTCAAATGGGAAGGTATTATCATTGATCCAATCGGTGCAATTGCCGTGGTATTGGTCTATGAATATATCATCTCAGGCGGTGAAGCCAGTAGTATCTTGCTATTTGCCAAAATTGTCGTATTGGCAACCGCCCTTGGTATGGCAGGCGCTTGGTTGCTTGCTTTCCTCATGCGTCGTCATATGGTGCCTGAGTTTTTGCGCAATGTTTTTACCCTTGCATTCGTCTTGGTCTTGTTTTCGGTATCAAATCACTTGGAGCATGAATCAGGATTATTGACTGTGACCGTACTGGGTGTGGCTTTGGCAAACTGGCCAAAATTCCCACGCGAGACGATTCTAGAGTTCAATGAGTCTTTAACCGTTCTACTGATCTCTGTGCTATTTATTATTTTGGCCGCTCGTGTAGAGCTGGCAAGTTTATTGAGCGTAGGATTTGTAGGTCTGGTGCTCCTTGCTATTGTCATGTTTGTGGCGCGTCCATTATCAGTATGGGCGTCCTCCATCGGCTCCAACCTCAAAACCAATGAAAAGCTGATGATCAGCTGGATTGGCCCTCGCGGTATCGTCGCTGCTGCTATCTCATCCCTGTTTGCGATTCGTTTGCAAGAGTATGATATTCAAGGCGTTGAGCTGCTTGTACCATTGGTATTTATGGTCATCATCGGTACGGTAATGATTCAGGGTCTGGGCGCAAAGATGGTCGGCAACTTGCTGGGCGTACGTGAGCCTGAGACCAACGGTATTCTTATCGTCGGTTCAAACCCGATTGCCCTACTCATCGCTACCTCTCTTAAAGAGCAAGGCTTCGATGTCATCGTCGCGCATAATAACTATACCAATATCGCGCGCGCACGCATGAGTGGATTGCGTACTTATTTTGGCAACCCAATCTCTGATCACGCTGATCACCATCTTGATCTGATTGGTATTGGGCGTTTGTTTGCCATGAGTATGGACAAAGAGATGAATACCTTGTCTGAGATTCATTATCGTCATGAATTTGGCGAGCGTAAGCTATACCGTCTCAAGTTCAGTGATGAAAAAGTCAAAAGTGAGCGCGACGATAAACAGTCAAACTTCCATTCACAGTGGCTGTTTGGCAAAGATGTGACATATACCAAGCTTGCTAGTATGCTGTCCAAAAAAGCCCGCATCAAAATCACCAACATTACTGACAGCTATAGCTTTGAGCAGTATAAAGCGGATAACAAGCAGTTTGTGCCACTATATACCATAGACAAAGAAGGCAAGCTGCACGTCATCACTGATAAGTTCGAAGGTACGGTGCCTCGCGATCGCAAGCTTATCTCCTTAGTTGTGGATGATGAAGTACAGCCAAAACCAGTGGACGTAACACCAAAACAAGAGCAAGCGCGTATGGTCGCCGATGCCAACTTTGAGTCCAGCTCAAAAGCGCCTGAAAAGCGTAAAGAAAAAGAGCTGGGCAGCGATAACCTACAAAAACCAGCGCCAGAGGCACCAACTAATACGGCTCAAAATACTGAGCAAAGCGTCGCCAGTGCCCCTAATGCGAACAGCGCCATAGATAAGTCCAATACTGCGACAGTCGCGGCCGATGATAAGGCAGTAGCACCAAAAACAGAGGCTACCAACACAGCGAACACAGGTGTGATGACAGCAAACTCGACCGCGACCTCAAAGACTAAGCCGTCTAGTAATAGTAATGCCAATGGTAATGGCAACGCGCCTAAAAATAAAAAAGGAGCGCTTGATCCCAATCGTCTCCCTGACTCTGGTCAAGACAGTGCTACTCATTCGACTGCCAAAACTGACACCGACGCTTCTGGTGCGGCTGAGAAAGAAGCCAAGCAGAGTAAGCTGAATGACAAAAATAGTGATAAATAAACTCTATCGTTATTTACCCGCTAACGTCATAATTGGTTAAATAACAAACTGTCATCAATAAAAAGCCCCAGCGACATGCTGGGGCTTTTTATTTTTATCATATCTGCTTGATTATTAAATCTACTTACAAGATAAACATGCTCACTCAAATATGATTATTCAACATCAAATCTGTCTACGACTGCCTGCCATATCCGCGCGCTCACCTCATCAGTACTGCCTGACGCATCAATACGCTGGATACGTTCAGGATGCGAGCTTGCAAGTTGACTAAAACCGGTATGTACCCAAGTAAAAAACGCCATTGCTTGCTGCTCAAAGCGATCTGCTGCGCTGCGCTTATTGGCGCGTGCCATGCCCTCTGCTACAGGTAAATCAAGCCATAAAGTCAGCTCAGGCAACTGGATCACAAACTGCTCGATCAGCGTCTCAATTTTGGTCAGTATCGCTTTATCACCATGTCCGCGTCCAAAACCCTGATACGCAATAGTAGAGTCCGTAAACCTGTCACAAACGACCCATGTGCCACGTTGTAGCGCAGGCAGGATGACTTGCTGCATATGATCACAGCGTGCTGCAAATAATAATAAAAGCTCTGTATCATCCTCAATTTCAGTTGCAGGGTCTAGCAATATATCGCGCAGTCGCTCAGCAAACGGACTACCACCCGGCTCGCGCGTACGAAGGTATTGAATACCGTTTTTCTCTAGTTGCAAGCAGAGCTGTTCAATCGCCGTGGTTTTCCCGACGCCTTCCGTTCCTTCAAAACTAATAAACCGCCCTACAATAGGTGCGGTCGTCGTTTGTGAAGCATTTGATTCCGGTAGCGTGGACGATGCTGTACTCGTCTGTGCGGATGGCGCGTTGGTCTGTATAGATACTGACATGATATGACCTTATGTCATCGGTGAGCGCTATCGTTAGATTATAGCGCTCAATAAACGATACGTTTTATAAGAGATAAAGAAGTGCTTTATTGCGGCGGTGTTTGAGATTTTTTCTCACGCATGACGCTCAGATAGTCTTTTACCGCTTGGTTGTGCTCAGCCAAGCTATTGGTAAATTTGTGTCCGCCGTTACCAGTTGCCACAAAATATAACGCGTCGCTATCGGCAGGATGCAAGGTTGCTTCGATAGATGCGGCAGATGGCAGCGCGATTGGCGTTGGCGGTAAGCCATCAATCTGATAGGTATTATAAGACGTTTTTTCATCGATATCTTTGCGGCGGATATTACCATCATAACGGCTACCCATACCATAAATGATGGTCGGATCGGTCTGCATACGCATATTTTTAACCAAGCGATTTCTAAATACGGCAGAGACTAGCGGACGCTCTTCTGGTACGCTAGTTTCTTTTTCGATGATAGATGCCATTACTAGTGCTTCGTAAGGGCTATTATAAGGTAGGTCAGGCGCACGGTTTTCCCACGCATCAGTCAGCGCTTTTTGCTGGCGTTTATATAGGTCCGTGAGCACTTTTTTATCGCTCGTTCCTTCACCATAATAATAGGTATCGGGCGCAAACCACCCTTCAAGATTATGATTGACGATAGGATCACTACTGTTAGTCACGTTATCTGGCAATATACCAGCCAAATCTAACGCTTGTGCAATGCTGGCATTATCACTGCCTGCGGTCAGCACTTCTTTTTCGATATTGTCATTATCACGCAGCGCTTGATAGAGGTCTTTTGATGTTTTGCCTTCGATGATTTGCACCTTTACCATGGCTGCTTTTGCGCCCTGCTCTAATATTTGCAATGCCTCAGCAATGGTTGGATTTTCAGGTAATTGATAGATACCTGCATGCAAAGGCGCATCAACTTGCGACTTGATATATAGCTTGGCTACGCTGGCCGAAAATAGCGGAATCTGATTTTGCCACTGCGGCAATAGGCCATAATACGTCTGACCTTGCTCAATCGTGACCATTTGCTGCGGCTGCTCGATACGGCCAAATAAGGTCTGATATACCATGACTAAGAAAAATGCAGCAATGAGCCCTAGCACTAGCAATATTTGATAACCGCGCTGCATAAAAAACGAGGGATTGTTGACTTTATATTGACGCGGTTTGCTGTTGCCACTGATCAGTGAGACATTGGTTGCTGGCGTGTCTTGCACCCCATCTACCACTGGTTGCGCGTCCGGTAGCGTGGTGTCTACACGCTCCTCGACTGTGCCATCTTGCTTGTTTGACGGCGACTCATTGGGACGTTCAGGTGGTGTATTGGGTGTGGGCTTGCTCATGGCAACTCGCGAGGCAGATGTTTGCTAGAATTTAGCACTGAACCGTACGATTTTCAATGGTATTTGCTTAGCTTATGCATTAACTTGGTCTATACACTGATTTATATGGCTCAACATTCCCACCTTTTACTGGTATTTTTATCACTGTCCATCGATGCTGACACTCTATTATGAATCTATATTTTGACCAAAGACTCGCCAAAAACTATCACTCTAAATCACAGATTATTCGTGTTCTCAGTGAAACATGGGTAACAGAAAATGGTTACTGTCCTAATTGTAGCGAGCAGCCTTTGACTGAATTTGCTAACGGTCAACCTGTCGCTGATTTTTACTGCGCGCATTGTAATGAGCAATATGAGCTAAAAAGTAAAAAAGCCAAGTTAAGCAACATCGTTAATGATGGCGCTTATAAGACGATGGTTGAGCGTATCAATAGTAAGGATAATCCCAGTTTTTTCTTTTTGACCTACTCAAAAGCATACGCCGTTAATAACTTTCTGATTATTCCCAAGCAGTTTTTTACCCCCGATATTATTGTTAAGCGTAAACCCTTATCAGTGACGGCAAAACGAGCAGGTTGGGTGGGTTGTAATATCGACTTACGAAAAGTGCCAGAATCAGGCAAAGTATTTTTGGTCAAAGACCAAAAAATCATAGATAAAGAGTCGGTTACCCAGCAATTCCAAAAGACCTTATTTTTACGCACGCAATCTATAGAGTCGCGTGGCTGGACATTAGATGTTTGGCAATGTATCGATCGACTTGATGCTCACTTCTCTCTCAATCAAGTTTATGCTTTTGCTGATGAGTTACAGCTCAAACATCCTGAAAACAACCACGTAAAAGATAAAATTCGCCAACAGTTACAGGTATTACGAGATAAAGGCATGATTGAGTTTGTCAGTCGTGGTCACTATCGAAAGTTATACTAAGAACACTTATCATCCCATAATGGCAAACCTTTGGCAGCAACCAAACGACCGTAAAACTTGTGAGGAGGATAATCTAGCTCTAGCTCATCATTTACTTTGAAAAAGTGCTTCACATTGCCATCGAGACAGGTATAAGCTCGATTTTTTACCTGTTTATTCCAGCTCATTAACAGCCCTAACGGAGTGCGAGAAGCTTTAGTAAAAGCTTGTCTTTCGGTTGTGATTGCACACATCACAGTATCTTCATGAAACTGCTTATCTAAACCTTGTTCAATGACTTCTTGACGGGTATGCGCATACTTAAACACACTTCCAAACGCTGTGTATTTTTTATCTTTCTTAGAATAGACAATACTAAATACTATCTGTGAATAGCAAGGTAAGTGAATTACTTCATCAGGATTTTCTTTTGCTACACAGCAAACTTTATTAAATATCATCAATCTACGAACTTGTAGCGGAATACGTTGATCTTTATATACCGAACGCATGCGATATTGTCCTTTTAAACATTTCCATTAAAAAAGGATCATTGATCGATTTGCTTTATGCCACAAGTCTGCGTAACAAAAGACGATCACTTCTTTTGAGGGCTTTTGCTAATCTAATTGGTATAAATGACTGAAGTGATATATGAGAGACTTTAATTCTTGAGGATATTTATGATAAAGACAGGCGGTTCAAATACTTATCAAATAGAAGTAATCGAAACGATGAGTGCACTTATAGAAGTGGTTGCAGAAGATGGTGAAATTGCTCTACTAAAAGCGCGAGAAATGTATAGAAGCGAGGATATTATTTTAGAACCTGATGATATGCTTGATACTGAATTTATTATCTTTGGCGTAGAAGAGGATGAGTAGCTAGCTCAAACCAAAAGTAGCTCTCAGTCCTTGTGAACATTAATGTATAAGCGTATAGATAATAGTAGAGCGCTTTCTCTTGACCAGTACATTCCATGATGGTTTAACAGTCAAAAACGGTAAAGTCCAGTCAGTCAATAAAGGTCAGTGGGACAAGCTTGTCAGTGACAATGATGCTTATTTATTCACCTATGAATGGCTTTTTGCTGTCCGAGAGAAAATGGCAGATAATGCGACATTATGGGTCAGTGGTACACATCACAATATTTTTACTCTGGGTCGTATTTTGCCGCAGCTTGGTTTTAAAATACTTAATGTTATAACTTGGGAAAAAACCAACCCACCGCCTAATTTTTCTTGTCGGTTTTTCACTCATTCTACAGAGTTCATTATTTGGGCGAGAAAACATCCTAAAGTGCCACATTATTTCGATTACGACTTGATGAAACGACTCAATAACGATAAGCAAATGAAAGATGTGTGGCGCTTGCCAGCAATTGCTAAATGGGAAAAATCTTGTGGTAAGCACCCTACGCAAAAACCTTTGGCATTATTGGCACAGATGATTTTAGCCTCTACTAAAAAAAATGCTTTGATACTTGACCCTTTCGCTGGATCTTCAACAACAGGTATCGCAGGTAATGTCTTAGAAAGACGTTTTATTGGTATTGAGCAGGAAACTGTATATTTACAGCTTAGCCAAGCGCGCTATGAAGACCTACAACATGAAGGGAGAAAAGAGTTTTTTAAACAACATTTCTATCGTTTATTAAATAAAGAAAATAACAGCTAAACAGATTTAAAATCCACAATATCACCTGACAATAACGTCAAACTGCTAATAGGCATGATGCCGCGCAGCGCATTGCAAAAGAATAACCGCGTCAACCTAGGCAAGTCCTCATCTGATAACGACCGTATCACCACTGGATATTTTGTCGTGGACAAAGCATCAATGAGCACTTGCCGCATCACACCAGCAACGCCCGATTGTTCCATGGAAGGGGTGTACCATTGACCTGTTGTTAGATAGCTCTCATGCTTGTTCTCAACACCTTCGTGGCCACTAGGGTGCGTTTCAGATTCGCATAAAGGCTCATCTGCTAACTGATAGAACACATTGCTCATCGTACCTTCAACCCAATGACCACTCATATCACGTAGCAGTCCTTCACTGAGGCTCTTTGTAACGTTAGCCGCCAGTGGTTCAGCTTTTATACGCTGTAGCTCGCCACTGGCAAGGACATTATCTAGGCGGCTCAGGCTTTTGAGTCCTGCCAGCGATGGCGGCAGGCAGGCAATCTGTGAAGATAAACATATCGCCGAGGCATTCGGCTGCATGGGTACTAGATTGCCATCAGGTAATGACAGTACCACAGCCGTGGAGACTCTCATAACAGCCGGTTTTAGCCAGATCTCACAAGCACTTCCTGATTCACTTGGTACATAGCCATAACCGCGAATGTCTTGTGCGGCGCGAGTCACCACGAGCTTGAGCATACCCTGCTCTAGCTGCTGGGCATATATTTTTAATACTGCCAGTAATTCCTCGCAGTCTATATCTAACTGCAAGGCGTCGGCATGGGAGATGAGCCGCTGATGATGGTAGTCTGCCCATAGGATGAGTCCGTCCATCACACCCATGGTCGTAAAAAATCCATCCGCATATGCTAGGCCGCGGTTGTCTGGCGACAGTGTCACCGCTTTGCTAGTTGCCGTATCGTCTTGTGGATATAGACATACCCAGCTGTTGGGCAGTGACGTCATGTCTAGCATCGCTTAGCTATTGTCTGTTTGGGCAGCGGATTTATTGATGACTAGCATACAGCTATAAAACTCACATTTTGCCAGTTCCACTTTCTGTCCGCCAATGACTCTGTTTTTGATGATTTGATTACTGAGCATATCAGCGACCATTTTGCCACCCTCATCACCCATCAGTCGGCGCGATAGTTGGTAGGCTTTTTTGGCATGGTCTTGGCTCAACTCTTTTTCTTTATCAGAATCGGTCGGATTGGCATAATACCAGCCAAGCTCAAGGTATTTTTCGGAGTCGATAATATCTAGATAAGGCGCGTCCGTCTTCATAAAGCGATATTTGGTGGCAGGATTACTGGCATAGTCTAGGCTATTTTCATCCGTACTTATTACTTTACCAAATGCTGACTTGATACTATCTAACTCATCGGTGCCAAGGGGCTCGCCCTTGTCAGCGTTCCATGCCGAGACATCGTATTTTACTGGTGTACCTTGTTGGGCGGTCGCGCCATCTAGATCAGGATTGTCTACCGCGCTGTTCTCTACAGGAGCCTCAGCCACAGCCTGCTCGCTGCTCTCAGCGTTTGTCTCTGGATTTTGAGCATCCTCTTTGGTGCTATCACAGCCGCCAAGCGTCACACTAACTGCCATTATCGTACCGACTAGAAGAGTCTGAAGGTTATGGTTCCACATAGATAATTTACTCACACTTTTAGATTGATCTTAAAAGAATATTAACGAGCTGGCCCACAAGCCACCGATAACAAAGGATTTTTTAATAAAGAATGTATGTAATAAAAGTTATAACCTAACAGTCATTAGAGCATATTATACTAATTAACATATAATCGATAGTTTACCCAACTGCTCAGCGCTTGACTACCTTTTAGGTTACACATAACGTTCCAAGAGGGTACATATTTGTTAAATATATCACTCATCAAACTCTGCCCGATATAAGGCTTATGAAGTGAGCCATTGGTTTGTCAATTATTAGGTTATCGCTTATGATAATTAATCATCAACGAGGCATGTTGACGATGCCTTGTTTATTTTAGCCAATGGACCCTTTATGACCCAACACTTCATCGTTATTGGCAACCCGATTGCCCACAGCAAATCCCCTGAAATTCATGCGCAGTTTGCCTTACAGGCTGGTATTGATATTCGCTATCAGCGCCAGTATTGCCCTGACGATGCTGCCAGTTTTACAGCGGTCATTGAGGCGTTTTTTCATGGTGGCGGTATGGGTGCTAATGTGACCGTACCCTTTAAGCAAGTCGCTTATGACTGCTGTGCGGCGCGCGGCGGCTTGTCAGAGCATGCCAAAACAGCAGGCGCGGTCAATACCCTCATGATAAATGAGGCGCTACTACAACAAGGCGCGTCGATAAAAGAGGCCATATACGGCGATAATACGGACGGACAAGGGCTCGTCAATCACATAACACGCTTAGGTTGGCCACTGGACGGTGCTCGCGTTGCCCTGATTGGCGCAGGCGGCGCGGCACGCGGTGTCATACTACCGCTGATTGAAGCAGGTATTGGCTCACTGACTATTGCCAATCGCACCGTGAGTAAAGCGGTAGATTTGGTGGACGAGCTGAGCGCAGCAAGTTCGGTGATTGCAGCGCAGCAGATTCAGACCTGTGCCACCAAGGATTTGAGCGGCACGTTTGATATGATTATCAATGCCACATCTATTGGCTTATCAGGCGATAAACTGCCGCTGGATGATGCTCTACACTGTCAATACGCTTATGACATGATGTATGGGCGCGACCTACCCTTTTTGCAGCATTTCGCGGCGCGTGATGCCCAAACGTCTGAAGGTTACGGCATGCTCATCGGACAAGCAGCATTGAGTTTTGAGCGCTGGACTGGTCATACAGTTGATGTCTCAAAAGCAACAGAAGCACTGAATCAAAATACTTAATGGAACTCTTAATCAGCAGCATCAAACTGCTGCTTTTTATTCACTAAAGCGCAGCAGCAGCCAATCCTCCAAACGCCGCAGTGGCTCACGCAATCGTGTAGAGTGGATGGCCAAACCACCGCTCAGACCAATCACACAGCCAAGTGCCGTATCAATCATGCGTGTATGAATGACATCTCCTGCCACTGGCGGCACCGGCATCGTGCTGCCGTACTCTGCGATAAATATCGTCAAGGGTGTAATAAAAATCACCGCCAGCCCATAATGCCGGTCGACAAACGACTCAATCAATAGCATCATACATAATATAGCCACGGCGACACCCCATCTCGATAGCCCCCAAGACAGCATCCAACTGGCAACCACCATACCAACCAACGTACCCAATATACGATGCAATTGCTTGATCCACATGGTTCGCAGCTGGATGCCTTGAATAATAATAAAGCAGCTCATTGCCACCCAATATGGATAAGGCATGTCTAATAAAACTGCTATTACCAACGCCAGACTGATGAAACTTACGACAATGAGGCTATCACTGATCATATCTGGCTCATAATGATAACTAGGCGCAGGGGCAATAGGACGTGTGGCGAGCAAAAACAGTGTATACAGTAGCGCGAGCAACATCGAAGATCCGCTACCCAATAACACAAGCCCTATCGCTGAGAGCACTCGATCTAACGGGACAGGAATAAACAGCGCGATTGCCCCAGCCATCAATGTAAATAGCCCTGCTGGTGGTGGCTGCTTATAATAACGACCCAACATCACCACGCTAAGCGCAACAAGCATAAAGACAGGCAGCCTGAGTATAGGTAATTGCTGCGCCATCAAACCCAGCGCAAAGCTGAGTATCATGGCAAACCCCCAAGCCATCACTGTCACTAGCCGATAAGGTAATCCGCCCACCAATGGCAGGTTTAAAATAATCATTGACCCTAGCGACGCTTTGATTCCAGCAGATAAGTCACCAAAGTAAGCGCCCACAAATACTGGAAAACTGATCGCAATCGCAGCAACAATAGGCATATGCCAGGGTCTTCGGCTACGATTGACGGTTAGTAAATGCCCAAGCTCACCATCAATGAGCCCCTTAATACGCGTGAATAGCGCGGTCAACCAAGAGGTTTGTTTGTGTAATTTTGACTCACTCATAGAGGGTCTGCCTTATTTATAGTCAATCAATATTAAAAGTGGTACAAGGCAGACGAGTGCAAGTACTACAGTAGTAGGCTAAACGAGTCTAACGCTGTAACACTTTAATAGTGGTTCGACTATATTATGTCTATTACTCTTCGGTCTTCTGCTTATCATCAATCATCTATAACAGATGATCTTTGAGCATATCCAGCACATATATCAGCCACTTCATAAAACTAAAATTAATTAATTAAGGTAAAAGTCATGAATAATAGTTATGAATTGTATATTTATTGGTCTATAAGATTTATAATCATATCAACGCAATAATAGCTGACGCTCAACAAGGACGTCCTAAAGCCCTTCACAATGGACTCGCTGTTTATTACTAGCACTCATAACAACAGATATAGTATCTATCTCGATTAAAATAATGACACATCGCTGACATGACTTTTGACTCAAATACTGCGTCGTAAGTCCATGATAGCGAACCAACCAAAGAGAGCGATTATGTTAACTTACAAAGCACCTTTACGTGACATCAAATTTTTGATTAATGATGTATTTGATTACCAAACGCATTATAAAAGCCTAGACAATGGCGAAAACGCGGATCCTGAAACCATAGATATGATCCTACAGGGTATGGCAGATTTTGCTGAAAACGTCCTTGCTCCTATCTATCAATCAGGCGATGAAGAAGGCTGTCATTTTGAAAATGGCGAAGTCACCACACCAAAAGGCTTTAAAGAAGCTTATGACCAATTTGTAGAAGGCGGCTGGCAAGGTATCTCGTATCCTGAACAGTACGGCGGAATGAACCTACCCACATCAATCAACTTAATCAAAGCTGAAATGATCGGTACTGCCAACTGGCCGTGGGCGATGTACTCTGGCCTCTCAACTGGTTGTATCAACACGCTGCTTCAGTATGGTACAGATGAGCAAAAAGACCTTTATCTACCAAAGCTGGTCGAAGGCTCATGGTCAGGTACGATGTGTTTGACCGAGCCTCAATGTGGTACCGACTTGGGTCAGGTAAAGTCAAAAGCCACCCCGCAGGATGACGGTACCTACAAAATCAGTGGCACCAAAATCTTCATCTCAAGTGGTGAGCATGATCTAACGGACAATATCATTCATATTGTTTTAGCACGCCTACCAAATGCGCCAGAGGGTACACGCGGTATCTCGCTATTTATCGTACCAAAATTCACGCCGAATGCTGAAGGCGAATCTGGCGAGCGCAATGCTGTTGTTTGCGGTTCAATCGAGCACAAAATGGGTATCAACTCGTCTTCTACCTGTGTGTTGAACTTCGATGGTGCTACTGGCTACCTAATTGGCGAACCGCACAAAGGCCTAAAAGCGATGTTTACCTTTATGAATACTGCTCGTATCGGTACAGGTATCCAAGGTTTGGCACATACGGAGCTATCTTTCCAAAATGCATTGCCCTATGCCAAAGAACGCCGCTCTATGCGCACCCTTTCTGGTACCAAAGATCCTGAAAAAGTAGCTGATGCGATCATCCACCACGCTGACGTACGCCGTATGCTATTGACGCAAAAAGCCTTTGCTGAAGGCGGTCGCTCAATGCTTTATCATTCAGCACGCTATGCGGACAAAATGTCACAAGGCATCGCCAATGGCGATGAAGAAGAGTTTGAAAAATGGGATGACAAGCTAGGTTTTTATACCCCCATCCTAAAAGGCTTCTTGACTGAGCTTGGTATCGAAGCGGCCAAACATGGTCAGCAAATCTATGGCGGTCACGGCTATATCAAAGAATGGGGCATGGAGCTGATTGCTCGTGATGCCCGTATTGCAACCATGTACGAAGGTACGACTGGCGTACAGGCATTGGATCTATTAGGCCGTAAGGTCATCTTGCAATCTAAAGGTAAAATCATCCGTGACTATACCTCAAGCATCATGAAATGGTGCGGCGAGTATGCCCTTGATAAAGACATGCGTAAATTTGTTTGGGCACTTACCAAGCTGTGCGCTGAGTGGAACACCTTGACAGTACGCTTGATGCTAATGGCTCGTAAAGACCGTGAAATCATCTCAGCCGCATCAGATGACTTCTTGATGTACTCAGGTTACGTCATGATGGGCTACCACTGGGCACGTATGGCAGCGGTCGCTTATGACAAGCTTGAAAATGGTGGCACAGAAGCACCAGAATTCTATAAAGCGAAAATTCAAACAGCCGAATTCTATTTTGACAAGCTGCTACCACGTACCTCTGGACATGCTGAATCCATGGTCGCACCAAGCAATAGCATGACAGAGATGGACAGCGAAAACTTTGCTTTTCTAGACTAACACTGTATTCATAATCCACAAAAAAGCGCCTATCATTTAGGCGCTTTTTTGTGTTTAACTGACCGTATTATGATTAAAGACTATCAAAAGCAACCTGTAATTTAGGAGCAAATAATGGTTTTACCTAACGATAAAAACGCGGCTTTAGCTGCTCGATATATACGAGCATTGGTCATTAGCACCACGCTCGTCAGTATTGGCATCAGCAGTGCAGCGGCCAAAAGTAGCGATAGTACTCTACATTTTGCAAAAGGCGCTGTTACTAGCGTCGTCACTGATAAACTCGCTCCTCATACCGATGAACAGTGGTATCGTTTCGATGCTGCCAGTCAGCAATATGCCGTTATTAACATTGCACCACTTGCAGGTACGCCCGAGACTGCTAACGTTGGTGTATTGCATATGCCGGATGGTACCCAAGATGGCACCAAAGGCGGTATCATTTATCAAGGCTGCTTACCTAAAACGGGAAAATACCGTTTGCGTATCGCACGTAATCTTATGGCCACTCATGGCAAAACAGCAGGCTATAAAGTTGAGGTCATGATACTACCAAAGGTTGCTAGTCAGTCTTTGTGCAAGCCCGCTTAACTATAGATCTTTAACACCTCCAAACTATAACATTCAAAATAGAATAAGTCGCTTTGGAAAAGGTTAGAGCGTTCAACATTAACTACCTAGCATCTTCTTATGATATACCGCACTAATCTCTTCGACTTCTACGCATATTTGCAGTGCCGCACGACCTGACTGCTCGTCTCCGATCTTTTCTTCGATGGTAGAGACCAAGAGCTCAGCCAGCTGATTACGAGTCTCTATATCGCGGCCGCTCATCAGTTTTAGATTGGCATAGATAAACCCATTCGCTTGCTCATCATCTTCCACACCCACCAAAAACGTCTCAATAGGTAAGATACGTGTTTTGATATCTGTCGGCTTACCAAAATATCCACTGTCCCATAATGCTTTGTTGAGCGACTTTAGCAATGATTCTTCGTGAGGGATACTGACATTGGGCGTGGCTTGAATGGTTAAATGCGGCATGATTATGTCCTTAAATATAAAAAGTAATAGAAGATCTGGCTGATAAGTTTACGCGCTCTGCCTCATCGCCGTAAAACGTCTATTTGTATTATTCATCAGTAATCGCACTAAAATGCGCATCAAGTGTGTTGGCTAATTGCGCTGGTGGTAACTCAATCTCCAAACCGCGACGACCGCCACTGACATAGACCGTTGTCTGATCTTGAGCACTACTATCTATGACTGTTTTTAGGCGCTTTTTTTGCCCGAGTGGACTGACGCCGCCCAACACATAGCCGGTACTACGCTCTACTTGCTTGGGATCTGCCATTTGTACTTTTTTGCAGGACAGCAATTTATTCGCGGATAAGGCTTTGGCCATTTTTTTAAAATTGAGGGTTTTATCTACTGGCAATATCGCAACTGCAAGGTCGCCAGTATCGGTCGATACCACCAAAGTTTTGAACACTTGCACTGCCGCCATGCCAAGCTTTTCTGCGGCTTCTAAACCAAAAGAGGCCGCATGACTGTCATGCGTGTATTCGTGTATGCGGTAATCAAGACCGCGTTTTTTGGCAAGATCGATAGCTGGCGTCATAATATTTCGGCTTAATAAAATAGAACTAAAGAATAGGCGTCATACGGATTAAATAGACATGGCATCAATATATTATTACGCCAAATATCGTAACTTTCAAATACTTGACCGTTTTATATCACTGCTCGCTTACTAGTGAGTAACCCAATAGTATTAATATTAGCAGTATATACAGACACTATATATCGCTTTAGTGGCTTTTATGGCATCATAAGCGCAACATATTTGACTATTTTTGATACTGATTATGATACCGAAGTTCCTAAAAAAACGGATTTTTAAAGCGCCAGTCAGCACTGACCGCACTTCTGAAACTGACGCGAGTCCAATCGTCACCAAGCCTTACGCTAACGCGCCGATCAATCAGCTGTATCGTAAACTATCGGGACAGCTACTCGATGTTGCTGTCAAACCGAAATTATTGGGTGAATTGCCTGATTTTGATAGCGACGAGCAGGTACTTAGATTTTATGTGCTACAGGATTATTCTCGCTCCAACAGTATTTTGATCGATTTGCAGACGCAAGAGCATAACTTGCCGCCTGCATTGGTTGGGGTCAATGACGCGGCTCACAATATCAAAGAAAATGCAGCCATCATATTTTTGAATCACCCAAGTGCCAAAGACAATCAGTTGTCTCCGCGCCTTTCTCGCTTAGTCTCTGCGGTATTGCAATATCCAGAGCTAAAGGTGCGCCTAGTACCCGTATCTATCCTGTGGGGACGCGCCCCTGAAAAAGAAGACTCGCTATTTAAACTATTAACCGCTGACAATTGGCAAGACCCGAGTATCAGCAAGCAGTTATTTAATATCGGCGTGATGGGCCGTGATACCTTTGTACAATTCCACCCACCCCAAGATTTGCGTACTATCATCAATGATAGCCTCAAAGGTGAAAGCGCGGGCCCTAACGTTTTTGACTCAGTTTCTAAAGACTCAGTTTCTAAAGACTCAGTTTCTAAAGACTCAGTTTCTAAAGACTCAGTTTCTAAAGACTCAGTTTCTAAAGACTCAGTTTCTAAAGACTTAGCTTCTAAAGACTTGGTTTCTAAAGATTTGGTTTCTAAAGATTTGGTTTCTGAGGATTCAAGTACTAAAAGCTCACCTGCTACAGACTCACAAGATACTGAATCAGCAACGACGGATAATGATGTCAAAACTGATGCTGAAAAATCACCTAGCTATACGCTCGTGGCGGCTGCTGATGGCAATCGTGAACTCGTGCGGATGCTACAGCAGCAATTGACGATTTATTTAGACAAGCAGCGCGCCAGTATGCTGGGCCCTGATTTGTCGGATAGACGTAATTTGGTCGATAAACTGGTCTACTCGCCAGCGATTAAGCACGCAATAGAGCTGGAAGCTGCCGAAAAAGGCACCAGCGTACGCGACGCTCGTAGTCAAGCGCGAGGATACGCCAATGAGATGGTGAATGACTATTCTCATTCCATTATTCGTGGGTTTTATAAGTTTTTAACGTGGTTATGGACACAGTTATATGACGGTGTCGAAGTCCATCACTTTGAGCGAGTACGTGACCTTGCGACCGATTATGAGCTGATTTATGTGCCGTGCCATCGCAGCCATGTTGATTATCTATTGTTGTCTTATGTCATCTATAAACGCGGTTTGAGTATCCCTTATATCGCAGCAGGTGATAACTTAGATGTGCCAGTATTGGGACCGTTATTGCGCGGCGCTGTCGCTTTTTATATTCGTCGTAGCTTCCGTGGCAATGCCCTTTATACCGCCGTATTGCGTGAATATATGCATACCCTTATCACGCGTAATACGCCGATCGAGTACTTCATTGAAGGTGGTCGCTCACGTTCAGGTCGCCTACTACCGCCCAAAATGGGTATGCTGGCGATGACGGTACATAGCCAGTTACGTCAAACCAATAAGCCTGTGGTGTTCATCCCAACTTATATTGGTTATGAGCGTATTATGGAAGGCGGCACTTATATCGGTGAGTTAAAGGGCAAACCAAAAGAATCAGAATCGTTGATTGGGCTACTCAAAGTGGGTCGTAAAATTGAGCGTATTTTTGGTAATGTACATCTAAGTTTTGGTACACCGCTGCATCTTAGCGATTTTATGACAAAGTTCGATGTTCCAGCCAACAGCTTACCGTCCGATCGCACCGACTCCCCACTCGATGAAAAAGCCAGTGCCATGGTCGATAATATCGGTGTAAAAGTCATGCAGCACATCAATAAAGCTGCCGTGATAACGCCTGTGTCGCTGCTATCATTGGTACTACTATCCGCACCGAAAGCGGCACTGGATGAAAACAGTTGCCGTGAGCAAATCGCTTTGTACCAAGGCCTTGCGCAACAGCTTCCTTATGCAGATGACACTGTCATCACAGATATGAGCCCGCAAGAAATCATTGATTATGGCATCAAGCTAAAACTCATAGAGCGTACGCCGCACATCTTGGGCGATATCATTCAGGTCGCTGGCAAGCAAGCGGCATTGCTCAGCTATTTCCGCAATAACATTCTACACGTCTTTATCTTGCTGTCTTTCTTATCAGCGCTAGTGGCACGTAACGGCCGTATCAAACGCAGTCGTTTAGATAGTATCGCTGAGCAGTTATACCCATTCTTGCAAGGTGAGCTGTTCTTATACTACCCAGCGCATGGTTTGGCGGAGACGCTCAACAAAAAAGTCGAT
Source organism: Psychrobacter sp. AntiMn-1 (assembly GCF_001854065.1). Classification (NCBI taxonomy): domain Bacteria; kingdom Pseudomonadati; phylum Pseudomonadota; class Gammaproteobacteria; order Moraxellales; family Moraxellaceae; genus Psychrobacter; species Psychrobacter sp. AntiMn-1. The sequence continues at coordinate 1,842,611 of NZ_CP012969.1, forward strand.
AGTTTACTCTCTCATGGGTTGATTGTTGAGTTGGGTGATGACACGCTTAGTGTTCCTGAGTCTAATAGCAAGCGCTATCAACAGCTACAAGTACTGGCGACACCCGTTGGGCAAAGTCTTGAGCGTTATTTTATGACGCTTGCCCTACTCGCTCAGCAGGGCTCTGGTAATCTGACCGAAAGCGAAGTCGTTGACCTGTGCCATTTGCTTGGACAACGCTTGTCTGTACTGTATGCCGATGATATTCCTGACTTCTTTGATCGCGCATTATTTACTAGCTTTATCAGCGCTTTGACTCGTCTTGATTATCTACAAAAAGATGATGAAACGGGCATATTGACCTTTGACCATCGTATCAATGACATCGCCAGTCATGCCAAATATGTGCTGACGCCTGATATGATGCAAATCTTGCAGCAAGTCGCAAGTTTAAACGAAGAAGAAATCACTCGTGCTATTACTGAGATTAGTAATAAAAAGCAGCGTAAATTTGGGCGTAAGCGTTAATCGTTAGTCATGACTTTTAAACAATTAAGCTAAACAAAAAAGACCGCTATTGATTAGCGGTCTTTTTTTATGCAGTTCCAATATACCAAACAATGGTATTAGTTGGTGATTTTCTTATACTTAGCACGCTTAGGCGTGGCGTCATCACCCATTGTCTTTTTACGATAGGCTTCAAACTCACTGTAGTTGCCATCGAACCACACTGGGCCTTCTTCTTCAAACGCCAAGATGTGGGTGGCGATACGGTCAAGGAACCAGCGATCATGCGAGACGACCATGACCGTACCTGGGAATACTTGAATCGCATCCTCTAGCGCACGTAAGGTTTCAACGTCCAAGTCGTTCGAGGGTTCATCGAGTAGCAGTACGTTTGCGCCCTGCTTTAGGGTTTTTGCCAATTGCAAGCGGTTACGCTCACCACCTGATAATTGACCGACATGTTTCTGCTGGTCTGAGCCTTTGAAATTAAAGCGGCCGATGTACGCACGGCTTGGCGTGGTGTAGTCACCGACAGTAATCATGTCAAGACCGTCTGATACTTCTTCCCAGACGGTCTTTTTGTCGTCTAGGTTGTCACGCACCTGACCGACATAGGCAACCTTGACACTTTCGCCCAAATCAACCGAACCAGTATCTGGGGTATCACGCTCAGTAATCATGTTAAATAGCGTGGTTTTACCCGCACCATTTGGACCGATGATACCAACGATAGCACCCGCTGGGACATTGAAGCTTAGGTTTTCATACAATAAACGATCGCCAAACGACTTGGAGATGTTATTGACCTCGATAACTTTATTACCTAGACGCGGACCGGGCGGAATATAAATCTCTGAGGTCTCATTTCGCTGCTGGAATTCTTTTGAGTTCAGCTCTTCAAAACGCTGTACGCGCGACTTAGACTTCGCTTGCTGACCCTTTTGATTTTTACGAATCCACTCAAGCTCTTTTTTCAGCGCTTTGGCAAACGACTCTTCTTGCTTCTGTTGTTCCTCTAAGCGCTTGTTTTTTTGCTCTAACCATTCAGTATAGTTACCTTCATACGGGTAGCCATAGCCTCGGTCAAGCTCCAAAATCCACTGCGCCACATTATCCAAGAAATAACGATCATGGGTAATGGCAACGATAGTGCCGCTATAGTTTTGCAAGAATTGCTCAAGCCAAGCGACTGATTCGGCGTCCAGATGGTTAGTAGGCTCATCGAGTAGCAGCATATCGGGACGTGATAGTAGCAGGCGACATAAAGCAACACGGCGTTTTTCACCACCTGACAGTTTACTCACGTCCGCGTCCCATGGTGGCAGACGTAGCGCATCGGCGGCTTTCTCTAACTGGTTATTTAGATTGTGTGCATCCCATGACTGGATAATGTCTTCCATTTTGCCCTGCTCTTCAGCAAGTTTGTCAAAATCAGCATCCGGTTCGGCATACTCAGCATAGATTTGGTCTAAGCGCGCTAACGCATCTAACGCCTCACGCATGCCGTCCTCGACGTTGCCGCGCACATCTTTGCTGTCATCGAGTTGTGGCTCCTGCGGCAAGTAACCAACTTTGGTTCCTGTTTGCGCACGTGCTTCACCGCTGAACTCAGTATCCACACCCGCCATAATACGTAGCAAGGTCGACTTACCTGCCCCATTGATGCCTAAGACACCAATTTTGGCACCCGGGAAAAAGGACAGATTGATATTTTTTAAGATTTCACGCTTAGGGGGAACAAGTTTTGACACGTTGTTCATCGTGTAAATATATTGAGCCATTAACACTCCGATAGACTGCATAGAAGAGAACAGCAAATACCACTCAGCGCTGCTGCCAAGCGTGCCGTAACTCAAAATCAGGGTTACAAATTATCGTTCATTATCGCATTGTGGCGCATACCCTGCAAGCTAACAGGTTGTTTTACCCCTTGTTTTGCAGCTTTTGTCATAGAGTATCGCTGTTTCTGGATAAAAGCGGGCAAAAATATTTTTCTGAGGTTACGAGCTTAACATTCTGATTCATTGCTGTTTGATAAAAACCACAAAAAATAGCATCAAAACTTTCGCAAAGTTAATCAATAGCCGTTAACATATTAGAGTGGCTTAACAGCGCAAAAAATAATGGTTTAGTATGCCATTAATGAAACTGGCTATAAGCTGAGTCATTATTTCTCATATATTTTTAATAATATTTATACAGGTACTGATTAATGGCCAACGGCTATCGCCCTGAAATAGTTCAACGTGCGTTTGTCGATTTTATCGGGTCGCGCTTACATCCGTTTTGGTCATTGACGACACCCAAGCTACGCCTTATTGCTCGATATGAGATGAGTGAGGATTTGATCGCACTGCAATTTGAGACCAATCAAGCGTTTAGGCAGCAGATATCCAAAGGGACAGATGATTGGCAAGGCGGTCAGTATCTTGATTTACGTGTTTTTATCGATGGGGTTTATCATCAGCGCAGCTATTCAATCGTAGGATTGGCGAATCAACCATTGTGGTGGCAAGATGATGCCGTCATTACTAAGTCAGCAAAAAGCCAACGTCATACGGTTACTATTGCTGTTAAACCGCAAGGGTTAGTATCTGACTATTTGACCAAGCAACTGTCGCTATCTAGCATCGTTGATACCAGTATGCCACTGGGTCATTTTACTTTGGCACAGGCAAAGACAAGTTTAGATAATAGAGAACCAAATAACCAAAAACTGCACCCTTTGTTATTTGTCGCTGGCGGTAGCGGTATCACGCCTATGCTAGGACTTATTACGCAAGCACTAGCAGACGGACATCAGGTGGCGTTGCTACATTATAATCGAACGAAACTTGCCCAGTTTCAACATCAGTGGCAACAACTGAGCGATACCTATCCAGCCTTCAGCTATCATCTGATTCATACAGATAATCCTGCTACTTATCTGGCTGGCGAACGATACTTAAGTGCAGAGGGTTTATTATCACTTAATCTACCTTTGGCAGATACGCAGATATTTGCCTGCGGTTCACAAGCGTTATTAGCCGGCTTATATAAAGCAGTGCTCTGCACACGACAAAAAAATCATCCCCACCCGATTTTCATAGGTTTAGGGGTTAAAAAGCTAACTAACTGTCGAAATACAGTCTTATCATTGTTAAAGAACACCAAGTGAAGGCCCTCAATCAACACATCCAGGCCAAGCGCAAACAAACTGGCTTGAGGTCGAGCGTTTGACTTTAACTTGCGCTTTAACGGCTTATCTTTGTCTTTATAAATACCGACATGATAAGCCCAACAAAATGCTAAGGCGTTCACTGCGACTAATTTACTGACCCGATCAAGATGGGTTAAGTGGGTATCTTCAAGATTAAAGCCACGGCCCTTTAGACAAGCAAATAAAGTCTCAATCTCCCAACGCTTAGCATAGCTTGTCATCGCATCCACTGTTTCTAGTTGATTGGTTGCGACAATCACTAAACCATAGTCTTTATCACGCTTGGCAAATACTCGAACCAAACAACCATCGACAGTCAGTATTCGCCCATGTCGATATGTTTCTTGATGGCTAACATGGCGCAATAACTCTTTAATCTGTACCAACTTGCCATGATGATTCTTAACTTTACTGTTCTTCTTAATCCGTATGGCAAAGGGTATGTGATTATTGGTGAGCCAGTTAAACCATTTTTCGCCAACAAACTCTCTGTCTGCTACTATCATCTCAAGGTTATCTTTGCCAAATTGTTTGATAAACCGCTCAATAAGTTCACAGCGTTCAAGATGGTTTGTATTACCTCGCTTATCTAGCATTTGCCAGTATAAGGGGATGGCTATCCCTTTATATACCACCCCTAACATAAAGATGTTGAGGTTACTTTTACCCCATTTCCAGTTGGTGCGGTCAATGGTTAAGGTGACTTCGCCTAGCCCAAATAGTCGATATATCATTAAAGCCAGTTGATCGTAGTCTATCCTCGCTTCGGCAAAAAATCGCTGTAGTCTGCGATAGTGACTGTCGGTCTTGCCACCCTTAGGAAGGTGTCTTGCTGTTTTTTTAAGATTACTGCTTTGAGCAGTAATCAGGGCTATTATCATTAGGCTCAAACAATTGATTCTTGCCTTGTTCATGCTCAGGTTTTGGGTTAAAGTCTCACTAAGTCTGTTAAAGTTTGGCATGGTCTATTCGTCTTAAAAATTACTATTATGCCTTTGCTTTAACAGACTTTTTTGTTTTTTTGTCGTGTGCAGAGAAAGCAGTGTCAGAAATCATTTTACCGCAGGGCAATCAGCTACGTGACAATATTATTATAGAGAATTTCGGTAGCGCACTGCCTGATTTTGATAGCGGTGGTAATCAAGTACTAGATAATGCACTACAGACAGAGTCGCATACGGTGTACTTACGCTCACGGCAACGGCAGTTCGATAGCGACACCACATTATTGGTCGCTGCCGGAAATGCAGGTATACGCCTAGCGCATGGTTGTAGGCAAGGAATTTGCCAGTTGTGCCGCTGCAATAAAGTGAGCGGCGTGGTCAAAAACATCCAAACTGGCAAGATAAGTAGTGATGGCTACGAGTCTATCCAAACCTGCATCAATATCGCTATGACAGACGTGGTGTTAGACATCTAGCACTGCTGAAATTAAAAATACGACCACCAACCCCTTACTATCGACCTATTAAAACCAAAAAATAGACTGATGTTAACTCATATTGTATGCTAAAACTCAGATGACTCATCAAACCGAACCCAGTGCTGCTTATTCGTGCCGTTTCGGTTAAGGATTATATATGCGCTTATTACCACCTGTTAACACCGCACATTCTGCCGTACCTATCTTGACGCCGTTGTCCGATGCACCGTTAGCAAGAGATAGTAGCGAGCAGCCAACTATATCAACACAGCAAATTCGCTATCCAACAGTGACCCATGCACCCTTAACAAAAGCACAAAGTGATGCCTTGGCAGTAGAATTAAATGCGCTATATAAAGGTGTGATGGACTCATTAGGTAGCGATGACGCCAAATACATTCAGCGGATTTATGCGACTGTGGTTTATAGTGAGCTTGTCGCCCGTGGTTTACTGGCTGTCGCAGGACGCATGTCATCACGCCGCTCGCAGATAGGTACTTGGCTATTGGGTACGTCAATGCTTAGTTTTAGCAAGATACTCAACAATATGGAGCTTGGACATAATGTCATGCATGGTCAATACGACTGGATGCAGCACCCGCATCTGAACAGTCAAAAGTTTGACTGGGACATTGTTTGCCCTGCGCCATTGTGGCAACACTCGCATAACTACTTACATCATACGTTTACCAATATTGTTGGTCGAGATCATGACGTTGGCTATCATTTGATTCGGGTCACTGATGAGCAGCCTTGGACGCCAGAAGATCGCTACAATATGTTTAGTACAGCGGTGCTGGCGTTTGGCTTTGAATGGGCAGTTGCCTTTCATGATATTCAGATCAGTGTCGATGAATACGCCGACTCCCCTGACTTGCATAAAATCATGCAACAAAAATCTCGTGCACTATTTGCCAAAATTGGCCGACAAGTAGGCAAAGACTATATTGCCTTGCCAGCCATAGCCGCCTTGACCCTAGGTTGTCGTAGCGCTATGAGTACACTGAGTGGCAACATAGTAGCCAATACGGTTCGTAACCTGTGGACGTGGGCGGTGATTTTCTGTGGTCATTTCACTGAGCAAGCGCATATCTATACCCATCTCGATACTGATGAGAGCAAAGGCGACTGGTATGTGCGTCAGATTTTGGGTTCTAGCAATATCAAAGGGAATAAATGGTTTCACATTTTGACTGGCAATTTGTCTCATCAGATTGAGCATCATATCTTTCCTGATATGCCAGCTAGCCACTATGCCAGTATTGCCCCGCAAGTAAAAGCCATCTGTCATAAATATGATTTGCCTTACAACACTGGGCGTTTTAGCACACAGCTACGACAAGTAATAGGACGTATTCATCACTTTAGTAAGCCCAGCGAGCAAGAGTGGCAAGCCTACCAGTCGGTATCGGCTGCGGATACTACCACTCATTCACATAAGTCGACACCAGAGAGCGAGACAGCAAAGGGACTTAGTCGATTCTTACCACCCGTCGTTCGTAAAGCGATAGCTTATATATGGTGATATATTCACATTTTTAACGCAGATTAAAAGACATTAATACTATTAACAATCGTCATAACGACTATTACGGTAAGCGACTAGATTGTTTGATATCAATCATACATACTCAACCAAGCACAAAATATTTACTGATGACATAGTATTTAATAAATCTGCCTTCTTCATTCATCCTTAGAAAATATGGCAGTTATTAAAAATTCGATAATAATAAATGGAGTTGTATCATGAGTAACCAAACCACTAAATCAGCACTAGATATCACACATAACCAAGCAGCGAATCGTTTTGAGACTACCGTCGATGGTCAGACGGGCTATATCAGCTATCAAGACCGTGATGACACCCTCGTCTATGACCACACGATCGTTCCGCGACAGTTAGGCGGTCAAGGTGTCGGTTCAGCGCTAGTCAAACATGCGCTAGATTACGCCCGTGAACATGATAAAAAGGTTGTGCCGCAATGCTCGTTTGTGGCCTCATATATCAGCAAGCACCCTGAGTACCAAGATTTGGTATAGCTTACCGCCCTTTATCCCAAACAACTGGTATGCAGCAATTTTAGATTAGGAGATCCATCCCAATATAACTTTTAATAAACCAATCCGTATAACAATAAAGGTTATTAATATGAGTAGTTTATCTGACAAGCAAATTGATCTACAGTTAGAAGAGCTTGCTGGTTGGCAGCGTGATGGCAATAGTATCGTCAAGACCTATCACTTCAGCGATTTTATTGAGGCGATGAGTTTTATGAACCAAGCGGCATTCTATGCTGAAGCACTCGAACATCATCCGGAATGGCGTAATATATACAATATAGTCGAGGTACGCCTAACCAATCAGGACACCGGCGGCGTTTCTAGTTTAGACATTCGCCTTGCTAAACGCATGGAGCATATCGTGCAACCCAAACGTCTATAGCCTTATATTTCTGTTAAATGAGTAAATGATGTACTTTAGTTGAATATAAAAAAAGACCCTCAATTGAGGGTCTTTTTTTATTGGATTTTTATAGTAATAAGCTGTGTTTACATTTTGCGACTAACAAACGCCACAATAAATAAAATCACAGCGACTGCTAAGAAGATGTATGCCAGATTAGCAGACAGTCCTGCGACGCCGCCAAATCCTAATAAACTTGCTAGCAGTGCGATTACCGCAAAGATAATAGCCCAACGAAACATAATATTCTCCTCAAATAATTGTTAAAAATCAGATAGTAAATTTTATATAGTATTGATTTAATATAGTATTGATTTAACTTTTTTTTCTAATACCAGTCATATCTGCTTACAAACATAGACTAGCAATATTTCTCTTTAAACAACGTGCATTTTAGTAATGATGTCAGTAGATTATGTAAAGTTTGTAGCAAGTGTTAACACCTTTTATTTTTTTCTTGTGTCTATAAACATATTATTTAGGATGATGAGCACCTTATTTGCTAAATTATTGATTGTCTTATGGTTGCATATAAATAACATCAAAAATTTCTGAAAAAGAGATTTGGCAATGAAAACTGTCGCGACCCCATAAACTTCTAACTTATTCACACCACTTGGTTTATAGTTTAAAGTCACATTATCATCCAATATATTAAGGACAATACTTATGAGTACCGAGACGGATACCGCAAAACCCGCACAACAAGATACTAGCGACAACCGCCCTTATGCCGTCATCTTATATGGCGCAACAAGCTTTGTCGGACAAATAACCGCTCACTATTTAACCAATTTTTTATCCAATGCTAAAAAGAAAGATGGCTCTAATGTCACTTGGGCAATTGCAGGACGTGATGAAGAAAAACTCAATGAGCTACAGTCGAAACTTGAGAGCAAAGTAGATATCGTCATTGCCAATAGTAAAGACTCTGCCAGCCTTGATGAAATGACCAAACAGACACAAGTCATCATCTCAACCGTCGGCCCTTACCTCAAATATGGCGAACCTCTTATTAAATCTTGTGCCGAAAACGGTACCGATTACGTCGATCTTACTGGTGAAGCGATCTTTATCAAAGACATGATGGACAAATATCAAGAGACTGCCAAACAAAGCGGCGCACGGATTGTCAACTCTTGCGGCTTTGATTCTATCCCATCAGATTTGGGCGTTTACTTTACGCAAACCAAAGCAGAAGAGAAGTTCGGAGAAGCTTGTAATGTGATTCACATGCGCGTAAAGGCGGCAAAAGGCGGCATCTCTGGTGGTACGATTGCCTCGATGGCGACGATATTCGAAGAAGTTGGTGAAGATAAATCACGCCGTAAGCAAGTAGCCAACCCTTATCTACTAAACGATGACACAGATGTGCCCAATGTACGTCAAGACAATGTCAGCAAACCAGAATACGACAGCACCCATAAACGTTGGTTGGCGCCCTTTGTGATGGCGAGTATCAACACACGTATTGTCCATCGCAGTAACCAGCTACTCGGTTACGAATACGGTCGCGATTTTAAATATGACGAAGCCATGTGGATGAAAGATGGTGTCAAAGGTAAGTTATCAAGCTACGCGATGAGCGCGGGTCTACTAGGATTTGCCACTGCCATGATGATTAAACCAAGCCGTGAGTTATTGTCCAAGCATGTTCTGCCTAAAGCAGGCACAGGCCCTTCTAAGGATGAGCAGGAAAATGGCTACTTTGATATTCGCCATTTCGGTCAAACAGCTAAAAACGACACCATCACGGTCAAAGTTACCGGCGATAAAGATCCTGGTTACGGTAGCACTTCTCGTATGCTCGCGCAGGCAGCATTATGTCTGGCACAAGATATCAGTAAAGAAGACGTTGGTGGCGGATTCTGGACGCCTGCCTCTGCGATGGGTGATAAGCTCATAGCCCGTTTAGAAGAACATTCAGGTCTAAGCTTTGAAGTTATCGATGGTTAACCGAATGTAAAACATTTAAATAATGATTTATTAATGCTGATGATTTTCATGACCGTATCTTGATAACAAGGTGCGGTTTTTTAATACGCAAATTTTATAGCGCTCAGCTATCATATTAGCGAATACTAATAGCGTATTTTTTGGTAATCAATGTTGCGGTTTTTCGATTTTTTAGTACATTATGCTACAGATTTTTAGTCTAATGGCACAGCCATATTCTCCTCAATACGCTAGGACAAAATACATTACGGTTTGATTGTTATAGAGAATATTCATTTAAAAATTTTAATCAAAGTTCACTTCAAAAAACATCATCTAGTAAAAATATTTCTCTAAAACAATGTTATTGATCGAATTGATATTAGTCAAAATTTTCCAGTAGTTCGTGTGCCAGATAAAGGTTTTTAGCAGCCTGTTATCGATACAAATACTGGTAAATATATCATTGTTGAATAAAATAGATCCAAATGCTTACTTCATTTCTTAAATGAGATGTGGGCTTAATAGTTTCATAACGTCACAACAATACACCAAGCTGTTAGAACCTTAATGAGTTTACTACTGAAATGTCTGTTATATAACTGGTACTTTGTTTTTACAAATTATAGTAAGGTCTAACCAAAATTAGGCTGTCCTCAATTATCTGCATTTTAGACATAATTATATATAGATATGGCAGCTGTTTTTAATCATTGTTCATTTATCGAATTTGGAGTTTTATAATGAAAAAGAATATTTTATCGTTAATTTTAGGTACTACACTTGCATTGCCTACACTTGCAATGGCTATGCCGACCAACAGCAGTGATTCTATGCAATCACGTATGCCAAGTAGCTCTGTTAAAAGCAATGTACAAGTCGGTGTAGAAGGACCAACTGGTAAATTGGGAGCTGCACAGTCTAGTCAGGTCAACATCAATAACTCTAGCAATAAGATGAATGACTCTCGTAGCGAGATGAATGATTCGAACAAGGGTATGAACAACTCTGACAACAGAATGAACGAATCGAATAACAAGATGAATGATAAGTCTGGCACTATGAGCAATAGTAATATGCCTACAATGAACGGCAATATGCCAGCGACAACGGGTGCAGCTTCTTCACAGTCTACCCAACGTACACAAACGCCAAATATGCAGCACAGTAATTCAAACTATCAGCCATTAATTGCAGGTGAAGCCGCTTCTAACAATAAAACGGCAAATGCTACTAGTACCTTACAAGAAAAGAAAAAAGACCGTCGTGGTGAGCTTTTAGCGACTCAGCCTGGTCAAGTGGAATTTAACGAAAACCGTCGTTTCACCATTCGTTAATAATGACAGTGCTTGATTGAATAGTATGATTAACAGTTTACTACTATCAATAAGTGACATATAAAAAGGCAGCCAATTGGCTGCCTTTTTTGTTGCACACGGCTATAAATTTTGGCTATTTCTTAGTTTTAGTCACGCCAGCTTCTTGTAACAAGGCGCCAAGTGTACCCATTTTACTAGGTGCTTGCGCTTTATCGTTTTTGATCGGTTTGCTACGGTTACTATTCGTATTGTCCTGACGTTTACCACGTGGCTTAGACGAACGCTTATCAGCAGCAGAACGACTATTATTTGGACGGTCACTATTCGCCTGATTACTGCGTGGACGGCTCACTTTTTCACCATCTGTACTGGTTGCAGTAGACTTAGCAGCCGTACGGACAGGTTTTTCAGACTCAGGCTTCATACTAAATCCGATACGACCACGTTTTTCATCGATAGAAATAACACGAACCGATACGATATCACCAGGTTTGACGCGGTTCATGGGATCTGCGACAAAGTCATTGGCCATCTGAGAGATATGGACCAAACCATCCTGATGTACACCGACATCAACGAAACAGCCAAAGGCCGTTACGTTAGTGACCACACCTTCAAGCTGCATACCTTCGCTCAAATCTTTGATACTATTGACATCATCACGGAAGTTAGCCGTTTTAAACTCAGGACGTGGATCGCGTGCAGGTTTAGCAAGCTCTTCGATAATCGCTTTTACGCTGACATTATCATCGTTAGCAGCCAGCGCAGTCGTATCGATAGCATTCAGTACACCATCGTTACCGATGACTTCTGATAAAGGCTTGCCGGCTTGTGCGAGTAAGCTATCAACCAAGGCATAGCTCTCTGGATGCACGCCTGTCGCATCTAGTGGATTGCTGCCATTATGGATGCGTAAGAAACCTGCTGCTTGCTCAAAGGTCTTAGCGCCTAGACGTGGAACATTTTTGAGTGCTTCACGGCTATCAAATGCCCCGTGCTCGCGGCGATAAGTCACGATTTGCTGCGCCACATTACGGTTCAGACCCGCGATATGTGCCAAAATAGCAGGACTCGCTGTATTCACATCAACACCAACCGCATTCACGCTATCTTGAGTCACTTTATCAAGACTATCTGCGAGCTGGTTTTGGTTCACATCGTGCTGATACTGACCTACACCGATGGCTTTTGGATCGACTTTGACAAGCTCTGATAACGGATCTTGCAAGCGACGTGCGATAGACACAGCACCGCGCACCGACACGTCTAAATTGGCAAGCTCATCACTAGCAAGCTCGCTCGCCGAATAGACGGAAGCGCCTGATTCATTGACGATGACAGCTTTGGCTTTAAGTGCAGCGTTCGCGGCCAAAATCTCTTTAATCATCGCATCGGTTTCGCGACTTGCCGTACCATTACCGATCGCGACCAAATCAACATCATAAGTACTTAATAGCTCATCAATGACTTTTTTGGCTTCATCCATTTTGTTGTCAGGGGCAAACGGATAAACCGTCGCGATGACAGGTTTTTCTTCGCTATCTGACATGACATGACCTTGCGCATCCACAATAGCCATTTTTACGCCATGACGGATACCAGGATCGACACCTAAGATCACTTTAGGGCCTGCTGGTGCAGCCATCAATAAATGCTGTAAGTTACTAGCGAACACATCAATCGCATCTGCTTCTGCAGCTAGGCGCTTTTCGGTCAGTAAGCGGTGCTCGATATGTGGACGCCATTTGTCTTTCCACAAACTACTGGCCGCCTCTGTCAAAAACTCACGGCGTGCTGCTGGCGCTTTGGCATCGACATCGAAATGATTGATAATTTTTTCGATAAATGGTGCGTCTTCGCCTTCGATTTTTAGACCCAAGACGTTTTCTTGACGACCACGTAACATCGCTAATAGGCGATGGTTTGGCAGTCGAGCCAGGCTTTCGCTATGCTCAAAGTAGTCTTTGAACTTTTCGCCAACTTCACGCTTTTCTTCGCTCGCAACGCTCGATACGATACTGGCAGTTTTGGCAAAACCATTGCGTAAGTTGTCCAACAACCCCAATGCTTGCGTCCACTCATCAACGATAATGGCTTGCACACCAGCAAGCTGCTTGTCGATATCGCTAAAGTCAACGTCGATCTCATTACCACTATCATCAGTGATACTTGACTGAACTTGATAATCAGCCAGCGCCTCTGTCGGGGTGATTTCTTGCGTCAAGACAGCTTGCGCAGCAGCATCGAGTCCAGCGGCACGTGCTTTGGCAGCCGGTGAACGACGACGCGGACGATATGGCAGATAGATGTCTTCAAGCTCAAGCTTTGACGTCGCATTATCGATACGCGTCTGCAGCTCATCGGTCAAATTGCCTTGCGTGCTCAGTAGCTCAGTGATTTTGAGGCGTCGGGTGGCCATGTCACGCTCATAATTCAGAGACTTCTCGAGAGCACGCAGCTGCGCGTCATCAAGGTTTTGCGTTTTTTCTTTGCGGTAACGCGCAATGAAAGGAACCGTTGCGCCTTCATCATAAAGCTTCACAAACGCATTGACTTGAGCAGTCTTAATGCCAAGCGCGCGAGCAAGCTTGTCGTGAATATTCGCGTGTGTGGTTGCATCCAAAACCTGTGCATTTGTCGAGGTTTGAGATGACGTTAAGGTATCAGTGCTACTCATATACGTATCAATCGTTGAGAAATGTAGTTTTGCATTATAGCAAAAGCTGCATGAATAAAAATCCTTTTTATCTTTTCGTTAATTATCGCCTGTTTTGCGGCATAAAACGTTTTATATCAAACGTTCTGTAGCCTTGTTAAACAAACGCATACAGCATTTATTCTTATGAGTGATGCAATTCGCAGTGCAATCTTATACACTAAAGTATCCATAGCACAAATATTGAGATGTGCTGATATATTGAACAATAGTTTTTGGTTTTATGACGTGCTTGTTTTGATCCATCATTAAATAACGATAATTAATGGCAGTGCTTTACTCATCGCTTTTTACTCGTCATTTCTGCTAACAATAATTTTTATAAGAGGATGCCTGTATGACTGATAACAACAGCCCCGATACTTTGACTCAGCGTATTTTAGTTGTCGATGATGACGCTCGCCTGCGCTCTTTGCTACAGCGCTTCTTAGAAGACGATGGTTTCGTCGTTCGTACTGCCCATGATGGTAGTCAGATGGACAAACTCATGCAACGTGAGCTCTTCTCTTTGGTTGTGTTAGATTTGATGCTACCGGGCGAAGACGGTATTAGCATCTGTAAGCGCCTACGTGCGGACAATGCGGATATTCCGATCATTATGCTGACTGCTAAAGGTGGCGATGCTGACCGTATCGCAGGTTTGGAAGCGGGTGCAGATGATTACCTGCCTAAGCCGTTTAACCCAAAAGAGCTATTGGCGCGTATCAAAGCCGTGTTGCGTCGTCAGAACCGTGAGCTTCCAGGGGCACCAAGTCACCAATTAGAAGTGGTTGAATTTGGTCCATGGACATTAGATCTATCGACTCGCACGCTCAAACGTGATGGGAATGTCGTCACTTTGACGACAGGTGAGTTTTCGGTGTTAAAGGCTTTAGTTCAGCATCCACGTGAGCCGTTGACCCGTGACAAGTTGATGAACCTTGCTCGTGGTCGTGAGTGGGGTGCGATGGAGCGCTCTATCGATGTGCAAGTATCACGCTTGCGTCGCTTGATTGAAGACAACCCTTCACAAGCTCGCTACATTCAGACCGTATGGGGCGTGGGCTATGTGTTCGTTCCTGATGAAGCTGAGGTAGAAACCGTCAAGAGTGAATAACCTTTGACTGATGACATTTCTTTTAATATAGGCCGTGTTTGGTCATTCATAAACACGTGCCGATATGATGAGCATATCTGTGAAAAACCCTATTATTTTTCAAAACATACCCTGCACATTAGTGACAGGGTTTTTAGGTGCTGGCAAAACCACCGTCATCAATCAGCTACTTGCCACAAAACCTAATGACGAGCGCTGGGCGCTATTAATCAATGAGTTTGGCCGTATCGGTATTGATGGTGCACTATTGGCAAGCTCTCAAGATAACGATCTTGAGCAACAGAATATCGCCATGCGTGAAGTCAGTGGCGGCTGTATTTGCTGTACCAGTCAACTGCCCTTACAAATTGCGATCAGTCGACTGCTTAATGACCATCACCCGCGAAGACTGCTTATTGAACCCACAGGATTGGCACATCCACGCGAGCTGATATTACAGCTCAGTGCGCCGCATTGGCAAACCGCACTACAGATGAATACGTTGATAACTGTACTGAGTGGCGAGCAGTGGCAACAGATTAAATATCGTGATCATGAGGGTTTTCAAGCGCATGTTCGTGATTCCGATGTGCTGATCGTCAATCGTTATGATCAACTAAGTAGTAGCGAAAAACACACCTTGATAGAGTGGATAGCCAAGCTAAATTCACAAGTGAAAATCATTTGGGCAGTATCCGAACTAATAACTGAGACAACAGACGCATCAAACACCCCATTAACCAAGGAATACATAGCAGGTCTAAACTACCAACTCGACAAGCCCAGCCATATCATCGCAAATCAACGTAAAATCAGTATCACTCATCTTCACAAACCGATGATCGGCTTGCAGTCTCAAACCCATTCTTTAGCAACTGTACCATCATCGAGTTCATCTACCGATGAGACAGAAGCTCAGGCTAGTGCTAATAGTGATCTGCCCTATCGCTATCATGAAGAGCAGCAGGATTTTCAGTTGGCTGGATGGCGATTACCTGCACACTACATACTAAACGCTGACGATTTACAGAATTGGTTATTGAATTTGCCAAATTGGCAACGTATCAAAGGCGTGGTTCATACTTCTGATGGCTGGCTGCAGATCAATTTTAACCCTGGTAGTCTAACCACCAAAACAATCGATCCACAGACTGATAGTCGGCTAGAAATCATTTTGCAACTAGGCAATGCTGTCGATACAGCTACAGAAAAAACAGAAACTGAACATGATGCCAAAGCGTCAGCAGCTTCTATAAATTGGGAGGATTGCGATCGTGAACTGATGGCAATGGTTATATAGCAACAGACAGAAAAAGGGCGGGCATTGCTATGTTATCTAGCAATGCCCACCCTTTTGCTTTCTTCTTCCTTTTAGCGCAATTGGCTGTCTTTACTGCCGCGACGATTAAATAGCTCCACCGCCTTTGCCTCTTGCTCAAGCGCTGTCTGACAACTGACGCAATGCTGGATACCAGGCAACGCTAGTCGCCGCGCCTCCGGAATAGAATTACCGCATTCGTCACAAAACTCTGCACTCACACCTGTTGGCAATGAGCGTCTTGCGCGCTCTAACGCATCATTAACCGTTGCATCCATTTGCTCATGCTCAGCACCATCTCTTGACCAGCCACCTGCCATAATCCCATCCTATTTATTTTTTAATGATCATTGCTTTATAGATAAATTCTTTAATAACAAATAGATGGGGTGGTTATTGCTAATTACAATATGCAAATAACAAATGTGTTTGAACGATTAGTGAGAATTATATTTAGGGTATTTACTTTTTAAGAGTGTATGCCTAAAACCTTCTACTCAGCGTTGCCACCCTTCTGTTTTCATGATTTTTTGTCCTTTTTTAGTGATTAAAAAGTTAAGAAAATCTTTTGTTTGAGGATCAGCTTTTGGTGATACAACGATGTTTAAATCACGCCAGATAGCTCGATCCTTATCTATACTAACCATGTCCATATCTTTGGAATTATTAAGCGGCCAATTCGGCCAAGTTATCCAAGCATCTGCTTTTTCATCTTTAAATGCTTTAAAACTGGCTCCAGATCCTAAAGAATACGCTACTATATTATCTCGAAAACGAGCAATATCGTTTAAGCTTCCTTTGCGTCCTGCGAGATCCTCCCAAACTCCAGTACCCGAAGTGTTATATGTTCCTTTACCTTCGGTCACAACTATTTTAATCCCCTTAGCTAATAAATCATCAAAGCTACGTATATTTTTAGGATTTCCTTTTTGTACAGCTATGATTGCTGGTCGGATATAAATGGGTTCAACTTTTTCATGATCAAAAGTTTCGTATGTCTCAAGAAATGCAGTCATTGATTGCTCAGAAGTTCCCCACAGAGCATCGGCATCAGCTTGAGCGTCAGCCGACCATTTGTCTTCAGGTCCTGCTATTAATTCTACCTTGGTACCACCTTGCTTTTCCCAGACATCTGCCACTTTTCTTAAAGCGGTATGTGGGCCACCTGCTCCATACAGCTTTATGACACCATCCTGAGGATTGTGCTCGATGGAAGGATCAAAAAGCGTGGTTTGCGCAAAAGCTGAAGTACAACTTAGCAGCACACATGCAGCAGCAATGGACTTATTCATAAGTATTATCCTAAGTAAAAATCATTGGTAGTTTTGACAAAAAACAGAGTCGTATTTACTATAAAACAGATATCTTGCTGTTGGTATATATTTTTTGTAGCTTCTATTAGCACATCAAGCAACTAAAGAAAATTTATACCAGTTTCGCATCCTAGTACGACGCATCTATTTCATTTAGTATCAACTATAGCTACCCAAATTACTTTTACGCTTTGTATTCATGCAAGTTTAAGTAACACCTCTTAATCTTTTGGCTGCAACTCAACAACTTGCCCGCGCACCCCAATACTGGCATCACTCATCAAACAGACGTAGCCTGCCATAATATCTTCAGGTGTTTTTAAGCTCATAGGGTTCTCCCCTGGATAAGCATGAGCGCGCATATTGGTGCGAGTAGCACCCGGATTGACACAGTTAAAGCGCAGGTTGGTGGTGTTTTGAGTTTCTTGAGTAAAGATATCACTCATACCTTCAACCGCTTGCTTAGAGAGCGCATAAGCGCCCCAAAACGCACGAGGATGCGTACCTACAGTGCTAGACGTAAAGACGATAGAGCCATGATCGGCATCTTTTAGCAGTGGTAGCAATGCTTGGGTGAGCATAAAGGTCGCTGTAAAGTTAACCTTCATGACTTGAGCGAATGTATCAACGTCATACATCTCAAGTGGCGTCAATTGCCCAAGCACACCCGCATTATGCAAAATACCATCCAGCTGACCAACTTCTTTATCAATCAATCCTTCTAGCTGCTGCATTTCAGCATAGGTCGCCCCTTCTAGATTCATCGGCAACATAGCAGGCTGTTTACCGCCAAGGCTCTCAATCTCGTCATAGACATACTCGAGCTTGCTGCTGGTACGACCTAGTAGTAATACTGTAGCGCCATAGCGAGCATAGGTTAATGCTGCAACACGGCCAATGCCATCCCCTGCACCTGTCACTAAGATAGTTTTTCCATCTAGACAATGAGTAGGTGGCACAAAATTGCGAATATCGTCATGAGTCAAAGGTTGAGTAAGACTTTGAACGTTTTTTTGGTTGTTTGTCTGATTAGCTGGCTGATTGATATTGTCACTCATGGTATTACTCACTACTTATCGTTGAATCATTAAAATATATGCTTATCAGTATGAACTCAAGATGACTCATACTGACGATTTACTACCCAAAAACCAGTCTATAAATACTCAAATTTGCCAGAAGAAAGCAGCAATTTTTTCAACTGCTCAGGGGTCTCAACAATATAGTCAGCTCCCCACTTCTTTAGCGTCTTTTGATCTTCAGGCGGAATATAACCATAAGCGGCCAAAATGGTTGGCATGCCAGCGGCGTTGCCCGCTTCAATATCACGGATATGATCGCCCACATAGAGCACAGAGCCAGCGGCACCGCGAGGGATGCCCAGTTTCTCTAGGGCCATATACATCGGCTCAGGATCCGGTTTTGAGCGTGATACATCGTCTGGACAGACCAAAGCGGCACAGCGCTCATCAAGTTGCATTTTATTGAGCAGTTTTTCTGCCAGATAGCGGGGCTTGTTGGTGACAATACCCCACGGTACGCCTTTGCTCTCTAGATCTGCCAGCACCGCGTCAAGGCTATCAAACAAGCAGCTATCGACACAGATGTCGGCCTCATAGTCATCTAGGAACTGTTGACGAAAATTAAGTAACTCGTCCTCGCCAACCTCTAGCTGATCGTTATGTCTGAGCATCAATTGCACCATAGCGGATGCACCCGCAGAAACTTGCTCACGAATATCTGTCTCGGACGGCGCTTGCCAATTATTTTCAAGGCTCATTTTACCAATCATACGCACAAAGTCCGCGGCAGTATCGATTAACGTGCCATCAAGGTCAAATAAAACAGCTTTTACAAATTGGCTCATAGTGAATGCTCTTGAGATTGATAACGTGTTTAGTAAAATTACAATGGATAAAGAAAGCCGTCTACAGTGTCAAATCTACCGCGTTAAACCAATGGCTTTTGAACGGCGATCATATAATTGACATCGACATTTTGAGCAAGCCAATAACGCTTGGTCAAGGGATTGTAATGCAAACCGATGATATCTTGGCGTGCAAATCCTGTATTGATGGCCATTTTGTCTAGCTCAGCTGGCGTGATAAATTTGGCATAATCATGCGTGCCGCGGTCGAGCAATCGCAATACATACTCTGCCCCAACGATGGCAAACAAATACGATTTTGGGTTGCGATTGATGGTTGAGAGCACGCAGACGCCGCCAGGCGCTAGTAGCTCATAACACGCTTGTACAATTGAGCTAGGATCAGGCACATGCTCCAGCATCTCCATACAGGTCACCACATCGAACTGACCTGCATGCGTTTTTGCTAGCTCTTCAACTGGAATATGCTGATAGCGCAATGTGTTCTCTAACCCGCTCTGTGAGGCATGTACGGTTGCGGCCTTGAGGTTTTCAGCGCCCAAATCAATCCCTGTCACATCCGCACCGCGGCGCGCCATAGATTCCGATAATATGCCACCGCCGCAGCCGACATCCAGTACCTTTTTACCAGAGAGCCCTTGCTCTGCTGTTTTGATCGCGCCAGTGTTGTTGCCATTGTTAGCGTCGTTTTGATAACCCCGTTTGACGTTTTCTTCTATCCAATTTAAGCGTAATGGATTGATTTCATGTAAGGTTGCAAATGCACCTGTATTGCTCCACCATTCACTCGCCAAGTTGTTAAATTTTTCGACTTCGCTGGGATCGACGTTTATCGTATTCGTTACTGTATCATCGAAGCGGTTTTTGGTTGTATCGCTCGATGTTGGCGAAGAAGATAAGGCTGAGCTCATAGTATTTCCTTTGTTGTCGTTATCATTATTATCGTAGAAGGTGCACGATTATGTGTTCAATATTATCATGAGCGCAGCTTCTTTGTCGTAAGTACATCGTCACTGATTGTGAATAGACTGGGCAAACACCTAAGTTTGTGTGCTAGCTGCTTTGTAATAGCGCCGTTATACGGCCTATTATAAAAATACTCATTCATATTATCGACAATTACTCCTAGTATAGAGAGATCTGATCTAAAAATATAAATGAGCGGATAATATTGATAAAAATACAAAGCAGCGTAAGTAAGATACCTTAAATAATAGCTAACAGCTTTACAACTGTCGGTTAAGAATCCGATTCACAAGCGCCCACGTTTTACGTTATCATAGTCGATACCTCAATATTATGTCACTTAAGTATATTGAAATTCTTCTCGCTCAGATATCATGTATTATAAGCGCCATAGATACACAAACCCTTTAACAAACTCTAAATCCCTACATCTTAAGGATAAAGTATGAAACGTGTCATTACATTGACTGGTCTGGCAATGGCCATTGGACTTGCTTCTATGGGCGCACAAGCTGCAGACTATGTCGCTGGAAAAGATTATCGTGTGCTAGACAATCCAGAGACCATCAGCGGTGATGCTATTATTGTTCGTGAGTTTTTCTGGTATGGCTGCCCGCACTGTAATGTGCTTGATCCACATATGGAGAAATGGGCAAAGACTAAAGACAAAGATGTCGTATTCTTTAAAACACCAGCAGCACTAAACCCTGTTTGGGAAGCCAATGCTCGTGGTTTTTATGCGGCTCAGCTTTTAGGGTTCGAAGACAAAACCCATTCTGCCTTGTTTGACGCGATCCACAAAGATGGCAAAAAACTGTTTGATCAATCATCATTGAGTAAATGGTACGCATCAAAAGGCGTGAATGAGAAGAAATTCAACAGTCTTTACAACTCATTTGCTGTTGGCACAAAAATTGGTCGCTCACAAGAAGGCGCTAAGCGCTATCAGCTTACTGGCGTACCTGCTGTAGTCGTACAAGGCAAATATGTAGTCACAGGTGAAGATGCTAAGGTGCCTAAAGTGGTTGAATATCTAGTCGATAAAGCTCGCGCTGAGAAAAAATAGCCTCTATATACAAGCTTATACAGCGCATACAAGAAAGCCAATCAGTCATTGATTGGCTTTTTTGCGTTCTAAAATCTAGTCGATATTACTATCGTATATCTATTTTTTCAATTGCGACAAGATCGCCACTTCGCGAATATAGCTTGCCAAGTCTGCTTTGGATTCTGCCATTAGCTCGTCGTCTTGCATATGTTTGGCGTACTCAATCCATAGTAGTAATTGATACATACTGTTGTGTTCAGAGGCTTTGTATTGTTTGACAAATTGCTTGAGCGTGCCCTCATCATTGATATTTAGACGATCATACCAACTTTCAATTTTAGACACCTGCTCTTTGGGGAAAAATGCATCAAACAATGCCTTGACCAACTCGTGGCGATTTTCTTCGCTGATGAGCTTACCGACGCGTTTGGTCTGACGGTTACGAGCATTGGCGCTGGTAATATCGGCCAATGCCATGAGTTCAGCCATAAAATAATCACTAGCTGGCAACGTTTTTAACTGCTTTTTTGAGAGGCTAGCGAGTGGTATGGATAACTGCTGTAAGCGCTCGTGGGCTTTTTTGAGCTCTGTGCGCGAGACACGCATATCTTGTTCTGACCAGTCAATCATAAAAGCTTTCCAAAATAATAAGTAATAAATTAATAGTGCTGAATATAACTACCAACGACTTTTTTCACGGTGCTTTGCCAGTACCTTTACACCTTCTGGCATCGTATCAGCGAGGCGACGCTGTAGATGATCGGTGATAAATACTGAACGATGCTTACCGCCGGTACAACCGATCGCAACCGTCACTGTATGACGATTATTGTGCAAAAACTCTGGTAGCCAACGTGTCAAAAACTTATCGATATCATCTAGCATTTCAGCCACTTCAGGATACTCTGCAAAAAACGTGCTGACTTCAGCATCGAGCCCTGTCGAGGCACGCAGCTCAGGATTCCAATGTGGATTAGGCAAAATCCTGACATCGAATACAAAATCAGCATCAATCGGACTGCCATGCTTAAAGCCAAAGGATAACAGATTGATCACAATCTGATTGTCCATGCCAATGTGTTCGCGTAACCTGTCTTTTAACTGATGAATATTTAAAGTCGTTGTATCGATCTTGATATCTGCTTGACTAGAGATGGGCTTTAACAGCTCAACTTCTTTTTTGATCGCGGCAGGTAGATTGAATACGACATGGTTTGCATTGTCACTATCGACATCCTGAGACATGAGTGGATGTACACGGCGCGTCGCATTGAAACGCGCTATCAGGGTGCTCTCCTGCGCGGTCACATATAATACTTGAACAGCTTGTCTGCCGTAAGTGTCTTTTAATGCTGCATAGGTTGCTGCAAAATTGGACAGATCCGCGCGCGGCGTTCGAATATCAACGCCAAGGGCAATGCGATTGATACCGCTCTCTTTTACCAGCTTGTGCGCGGCGCTCGGCAATAAAGACAACGGTAGATTATCAATAGAGTAGTAACCTAAATCCTCTAAGATATTCAGTACTGAGGTTTTTCCTGAGCCTGAACGTCCTGATACCACTAAGATACTGAGTTTATCCGTTGATATTTTTGACGCTGATATTTTTGGCGTTGTCGATGCAGCTTGATTCTCGCTTTGATCCTGATTCATATTCATGATCTACCCATTCTAGTTCATTGCATCCGATACAATATGTACCGAAGGGTTTACCCCACCACTACTAACTGATTATCCAATAAACGTGCGCGTCCCAGCCATGCTGCAACCAAAATAACAATGTTTTTATTTTCTATATTGAAAGTTGTAGAGTCACTTACGACAGAACCCAGCGCTTCAGTTTTTACTTCTAGATAATCGATCGTGAAACCTGCATCACTAATGCGTGTACGCTTGTCTTTTAGTAATGATTCAAACGCTTGCTGACTAATACCACCACCTTTCAACTGCTCTGCCAAATCTTGTAGCTCTCGATGCAGTATAGGCGCAACTTGTCGCTCAGATTCGGTTAAGTATTGATTACGTGAGGAGAGCGCTAGCCCATCATCAGCACGAATAATAGGTGCACCAATAATCTCAATTGGGTAGCTCAAATCACGCACCAACTGCTTAATAATAGCCAGCTGCTGATAGTCTTTTTGGCCAAATATCGCCACATCTGGTTGCACAATGTTGAAAAGCTTAGAGACAACGATACCAACGCCATCAAAATGACCAGGACGTGATTGACCACATAGTTGGCTACTAATAGCGCCAGCTAATACAGTAGTCGGTGGTGGTAATACTGGGTACATCGCATCAACGCTTGGCGCAAACACATAATCTGCACCAACAGTGGCAAGCTTAGCCACATCCTCGTCTAGTGTACGCGGATAACTATCAAAATCCTCGCCCACACCGAACTGAGTAGGATTGACAAAAATACTAACGACGATGATATCCGCATGCTGTTTAGCAATTTTTACCAGCTCTATATGACCCTGATGCAGATTACCCATTGTTGGTACTAACGCAATACGCTGCTGACGGTCTTGTTTGTCAATTTGGTGACCACGATAAGGCTGAAGCGCTGCACGTAGTGATGGGATATCATGATAAATAATTGGAGACATGGTAGTTTTTCTTATATTTCAATATTCTGATATTTGAAAGCTCAAATAGATTAGCTAAATTGATGCTGTTCAGTTGGAAAGCTGCCCTCACGTACTGATTGCTGATATAACGCAAAAGCCCCTTCAATACTGCGTGCATGATTGCGCTCATCGGTCAAAAAGTCATGTACAAAACGTGGCACACGACCGTGTACCATGCCCAACATGTCATGCATCACCAGTACCTGACCATCAGTATCTGCGCCTGCACCGATGCCAATGACTGGTACAGCAACAGCATCTGTCACTGTTTTGGCAAGTGCTGCCGGCACACACTCTAGCACCAAAAGCGCTGCACCAGCATCAACCACTGCCTTAGCATCAGCGAGCAATTTGTCAGCCGCTTCGTCACCGCGGCCTTGAATCTTATAGCCGCCAAAGACATTGACCGATTGCGGAGTCAAACCAAGATGTACACAAGTAGGCGTTCCTGCTTGCGCTAAAGTCGTCACCAATTCACAGAGCTCACTACCGCCTTCGACCTTAATCACATGCGCCCCTGCTTGCATCAATTGGCGGCTATTGGCAATGGCTTCTGGCAACGTCACATAACTCATGAACGGCAGGTCAGCCAATATCAAAGCGTGTTTATTACTACGAGCGATATTGGCTGTGTGATAGGCCATATCATTGACGGTTACAGGTAGTGTTGAGTCATGGCCTTGCACGACCATACCTAGACTATCACCAATCAAAATCGTATCGATCTGTGCCTTATCCATCATCCGTGCAAACATTGAGTCATAGCACGTCAAGCAAGTAAACTTAGTACCCTCTTTTTTAAATTTATTCAACGTAGATAATGTTGTCATATGACCCTCAATTAACTTGCAATGCCTTTAATTATCAATGTCTATCATTTTAGCGAGCGTTAGTGAGCTATCATAAAAAGTATCTGATACTTAATCAGTTATGATAAGCCACTGCAGATCAGTCGTTTGATAATAATTTTAAGCCTGTCCAATCATGACTTTGTGGGTAATCAGCTATTGGTGTTTCTACGATAGTCAAATGTGGCGCTAACTCTCGCAGTGGTATTAATACAAAATTACGCTCGCATAGTCCAACGTGCGGAACCGTTAGCTGTGGTTCGGCAATCTGCATATCACCATATAGTAAAATATCGACATCTAGACTACGCTCACCCCAGCGGCGCAAACGTGCCCGCTTGGCCATGCTTTCTAACTGCTGACAAAAACTAAGCAGCTCAAAAGGCGTCATTACCGTTTCAAACCCAGCAACCGCATTGATAAAGTCTGGCTGGTCTTGTGGACCCATTGGCGCTGACGCATAAAAAGAAGACACGCTAATTTCGCGTATTTTCTCACTCTTTTTCATGCTTTCAAGCGCTTGCTGCAAATGGTCTATAGGCGAGCCCAACTCATTAGATAGATTGCTACCTAGGCCCACATAACAGGTAACCCAGTGACTATCATTCATACTGTTATTCATATCAGGCACTGTCAGTACTAGGCTGACGGCGACGGCGTTTTGATGGCACAGGGCCTTTATCATCGGTCACTTTAACAGCAGGCGCTTGATTACTATTAACTTGCTCAGTCTTTGCTTTGACTGGTTTCTTGACCTTTGTTGGTGTAGCCGCTTTCTTTGTCCCTTCACGCGCTACAGTTTTTGCTTCTGTAGTATCAGCTGGACTAGCTGATGACGCTACTGACTTAAGTGCTTTTCTCGCATACTTCGCTGTTGATTGTTCTTTATCAGCTTTGCTTTGCAACTCGACACTATTTGTACTATCAACAGTAGGCTGACGACGGCGACGCTTGTGCGGAATCGGCTCGTTATTCATACTGACAAGCGCTGGCGATCTGGCGATTGAGCGAGTTGGTTTTACCTGATCAGATGTTGCCTTAACCTCTGACGAATTAGCTTTAGACAACTGAGTACTATCTGAATGATCAGCTTTATCCGTTTGCACAGGTGCATTCTTGCGCTTCGGCTGCGATGCTTGCTCATCTAATAGTTGCTTTTGTAGCGGTGGCACAACTTTTTCGTGCTCTATAACGAACAGTGGCGCAGGTTTAGAGTGATGGCCTTTGTTTGTCGCTTGGTTATTACTGGCAAGCGATAGCTGCTGTAGCTGAGCAAGCTCATTACTGTCTTGCTTGACTTGCTGCGTATCATATTCTTTACCAGTGTTTTTGGTCTGACTGGCAGCGCGACGACGACGTGCTGGGATATTTGATGGGTCATTTACCATTGTCTGATCATTCCTACCTTTATCAGTACTAGTATTGGCTTTACTTTGTTTTGCACTGTTCTGATTAGATGGTGAGTGATCAGTGATATTTGCTTCTGGTTTTTGGCGGTTGCGTCCGCGGCTACGTTGCCCTTTTTTATAGGCACCGCGGCGAATATTTTCGTCGAACGCTTCAATCGCTTGCTGCTGCTCTCGCTCAGACAATGTCTGATACGTCTGCCACCACTCGCCCATGCCATTCGTCGACTCTGACAATGGATGCTCAGCATCACCGCATTGCTCACGCAATAATAAGAAGTCAAAACCCGCACGAAAGCGCGGATGCTCAGAGAGCTGAACGATTTGCTTGCTACGCGGAGCCGCAAGTTTTGGCTGCAATATCCAAATATCACGGATAAACTGCTCAGCAAATTTTGGAATAGCGGTTTTGATGCGTTGACGGTCAATGACTTTACCAGCGGCATGCATTTGTGCTTCAGCAAACGGCATATTGCGCTTTTTAGCTTTTGCCAATTGATGCAAATAGTTTTCCCACAATAGCGCTGCATAAAAGAACGCTGGATTGATGCTTTTGCCTGCCGCAATACGCTTGTCGGTATTGATGGCCACTTGATTGACTAAGGCGCTTGGCTCGGCTGGTGGATAAATGATGAGGCTATCGATCGCGCCAGACTCAAACAATAGTGGCAACAGTGGCACTAGATAGCCACCGGTAAACATCTTCTGTGTTTCATCGTAGAGACGATGTGGCGATATCTGCTCAAGCAGCGCCCAATTACCATCATGAAACTGATCGGATAACGCATCATCAAACTCAAAGCCCAATTTGGCTTTAAATCGCAGCGCACGTAATAGTCTTACTGGATCTTCTTCGATACGCACTGGCGCATGACCCAATAGACGAATGATTCTATTATCAATATCATCAAGCGCACCGCAGAAATCATGAACCACGCCTTTGAGCGGCTGATAATAAAGCGCGTTGATAGAAAAGTCACGACGGGCAAAGTCTTGCTTGATATCGCCCCACACATTGTCGCGCAGGATCATACCGTCCTGATTGGTATTGGCATTGCTCGTTGGTGGACCACGAAACGTCGCCACTTCGATTAACTCGCGACCTGAATATACATGTGCCAATTGGAAGCGGCGACCGATGATACGGCAACGCTTGCCAAAGACGTCTTTAATCTCGTGCGGCTTGGCATCAGTCACGGCGTCAAAGTCTTTTGGGCGCAGACCCAATAAGGTATCGCGCACACCGCCACCAACAATATACGCATCAAACCCAGCTCGGGTCAATGTGGCAATCACTTCAGTAATGGAATTGGGTAATTCAGATTTGTTCAGTTCTAACTGCTTGGCGGCACGCTCGGCCATGCATCTACTCCTCGCCGGTATTCTTTAACCACCCCTGAATAACACAGCGTTTATCAGGCGGATGTACCCGCTAGTTTAACAAATTTTGCACGTGCTGGGTGTGTTATGACATTTACTTACATGCTATTTTGTCAATATTGGGATTGATTAATGCAAAATACCGCTATTAATCTTGCACACTTAAGCGTCTTCGATTTTTCTCAAGCGTTTTTGCACCAATACCTTTCACCTTTGCCAACTCATCTACTGTTTTGAATTCACCAAACATTTCACGATATAAAATAATCGCCTGGGCTTTACTGCTGCCAATACCATTCAGCGATACCAGCTCGCCTTCACTGGCACGATTGATATTTACGGTGGCTTCATCTCGTGCCTGTATTTTGGCATTTTCTTGTGCCAACAGATAATTGTAAGCGCGCTGAGGGTTCTCAAAACAGGGAGCAGCGTGGGCATTATTAAGCATCAGCAGAGCGCATAAAAGACTAACAATAGACATTGCTGTGTAGCTGCTGGGCGAAATATAACTGTGAGACGAAATTTTATGATGAGCGTTCATGTTGTTTCGCCGCTTCCCACAATGCATCCATTTCGGTTATATCGCTGTCCTCCAAACGCTTACCACTTAATGCTAATTGCTCCTCAATATAACCAAAACGTGATTTAAATTTATGTACGCAGGTTAAGGTAGCGGCTTCTGCATCAAGGTTTAGTTTACGTGCGACATTGACGAGCGCAAACATGCAATCGCCTAATTCCTTTTCTACCTCTCTGATATTGGCTTTGATCTCGACTATAGATTTATCTGTTAGCTCATGCTTTAGCTCGGCAATCTCTTCGTCTAGCTTTTCGACGGCACCAGTAACACCGTCCCAATCAAAACCCAGCGTTGACGCTTGTTTTTGTACATTTTGTGCCTGCATGAGAGCACTACCGGCTTTTACGTTATCTAAGCGACGTTTTGACTTACCTCGTGCTTCGCGTGCCTGTTGCTCTTCCGCTTTAATTTCATCCCAGCGTATTTTTACTGCGGCATCGTCCTTGAGCGTTTCGGCTTCAAATACATGAGGGTGACGGCGAACCAGCTTTTCTTGTAAAGTCGTAATGACATCACTCATATCAAAACGCCCTTGTTCAGCGTACATCTGACAATGAAAGATGACTTGTAATAGGACATCACCCAGCTCACCTTTGATATCTTCATCATCATCGCTTTGCACTGCTTCGCCCAGCTCATAGGCTTCTTCAATGGCATACGGAATAAGGCTATGGTTGGTCTGTTTCCTATCCCACGGACAATCTGCTCGTAGACGAGCCATCAAAGCCAGCAGATCATCAAGCTTTCCAGTAGCGTCTGGCGTTCCTTGCACGGGCTTAGGTACGGTAATTTTATTGTCTAAAATACTCATAGGAAATACTCTTATATCTTATTTATCATGCCATTTTTTGGTTTGGTATAGCGTATAGTTTATCATTCTCGTATGTCAGTGTAGTACGAGGCTTAGTGATCGATCAGCATAAATCTGCGTCATACATATCGACATGTGTCTAACTCATTGAGTAGTTAATGTATCATTGAACCCTGATTGGCTTATAATTATGCTATCTACTTTCTTATTTTATCATTGCTCACGCGCAAGGAATTTTATCATTATGTCGACTTCTGCGACCACCAGCTATCAGCCAGCCATGGAATTCAATGCTATCACCATCAACTCGTTTAAAGCCTATGATATACGCGGTGAGCTTGGCGTCAATCTCGATGAAGACATCGCCTACCGTATTGGTCGGGCTTTTGCTCAGATTTTGTATCAGCGCTATCAGGCAGCCATTGAAAATAAAACCAATGATATGGCAGATCTAAAACCAGCTATTGTCATTGGTAGTGATATTCGCCACTCTAGTGAGCAATTAAAACAAGCGGCTATCAAAGGTATCATGGATGCAGGGATTGATGTGATTGACCTAGGTATGACAGGGACAGAAGAGGTGTATTTTGCCACCAGTTATTATCAGGCGCTAGGCGGTATTGAGGTGACTGCCAGTCACAACCCTATCAACTATAATGGCCTCAAACTGGTCAAAGAACATTCAAAACCTATCAGTGCGGATGACGGTTTGGCAGAGATTCAGGCATTGGCAGAATCAGGACAATTTACCACTGACAATCAATCAGGACAGTTGCAATTATTGACTGATAAAAGTGCTTATATCGATCATGTCATGACTTTTATCGATATTGATAAATTAAAGCCCCTTAAACTGATTATTAACTCCGGCAATGGCAGTGCAGGTCCAGTCGTTGACTTGTTAATCAATAGACTGACGCAAGCTGGTGCACCCATTGAAATTATCACGTTGCATCATACGCCTGATGGTAGCTTCCCTAACGGTATTCCCAATCCAATGATTGAAGCCAATAGACTGGCGACTCAGCAAGCCGTACTAGAAAACAAAGCGGATCTTGGTATTGCTTTTGACGGTGACTTTGATCGCTGCTTTTTGTTTGACGAAAATGGCGTGTTCATTGATGGTAGCTACATCGTCGGTATGCTCGCTCAAGCATTTTTGAACAAATACCCGAGTGAGTCAATCGTCTATGATCCACGAGTGATATATAATACTGAAGCGGTTATCGAAGCGCATAATGGCAATGCTGTAATCAGTAAATCTGGACATTCTTTTATCAAGCAAATCATGCGCGAGTCAGGTGCGGTCTATGGTGGCGAGATGTCGGCCCATCATTACTTCCGTGATTTTTTCTATTGCGACAGCGGTATGATTCCTTGGTTACTCACCATTGAGCTGCTGTCTATCACAGGTAAGACCTTATCAGAATTGGTCACAGGTTATATTCAATCTTATCCCAGCTCAGGCGAACTAAACTTCCGCCTCACGACTCATGATGCCCCAACCATCATCAGTGCCATTGAAGAAAAATTTAGTATCGACAATCCAACTAAATCTCTGCTTGATGGCTTAAGCCTAAATTTTGGCGAATGGCGCTTCAATTTGCGTGCTTCAAATACTGAACCACTGATTAGATTGAATATCGAAAGTCGCGGCGATCACTCGTTATTGGCTAGTAAAACGCAAGAAATTCAGCAATGGCTAGCGGTACAAGGAGCAGTACCAGCATAAAATCATAAAAAAGCTCGCTAATCATGGTTAGCGAGCTTTTTTGATAATGAATAGGGCGTGTTGAACATTCGCAAATAGGCACTGCTGATCGCTAAAATTGTTCCAGACAAGGCACAAAGCGATGATAATGCAGATGCCTTAGCGAGATTTGTAACGCAGTATGGGGCAATTTTAGCATCAGCCCCAACGATAAAAGCAGGGGACAGGACTCTTTTTTGCCGCTTCATCGTTAAAAATAAGCGCTTAGAGTGACTAAACTTATTATTTTTAACATCGAATCGCCTAAAAAATAGTCGCTGTCAGTGCCATGGTCGAATGTTCAACACGCCCTAATGTTAAATAAAACTATTTAGCTCGACCAATGCCCACATAGTCGCCTACTAAGCGATCAATTTGCGATCGAGTAAATGTATTTTGCGCATCAAATACTGGCATGGCTTGCTGATTGATTTTATCAATATCCAATCGCTCTCGTGGCGACCAGCTGATCAAAAAAACGGCCTGAGCATCATTGATTCTCTGATAAGGACTACTAATCAATTCAAGCAATGGTTGTTGTTCGTACAGTGCAGCAAGCTCACCCTGTGCTTTATCACTATAAACCAGTGTACGGATACCATAAGACCACAGTAATGCTAACAATGGATGAATGGCTGAGCCTGCGGTACGGCCTGAGCCTGCTTTATAACTGCCACCCCAGATCATGACGGTTTTATTGTCAATGAAACCATCAAAATACTGCCAAAACTTGCGAAATATCAGCTCTTTTTGGTCCTCATTAATATGCACGACAGACTGTAAAAGAGGCATGTCTAAACTATGCATTTTGCTCGACTGCTGTAACTTAGCCAGCTCGGTAGGTAGTGTATTACCGCCAAACCCCCATCCTGCCTGTAGATAGCTACTGCCTACGCGCTCATCCAACCCCATAATACGACTCACCTGACTGATATCCACCTGCTGGCTATCCGCCAAGCGTGACATCTCATTCATAAAGCTCACCCGGGTCGCGAGCATCGCCATGATACTACTACGCGCAAACTCTATCGTTGCGATATCGGCATGATGAGCGGCGCGAGCATGCTGCATTAACGGCTGTAACATCTCTAAATGTTGGTTGCTGTCTGCTGTTTTTTCACCCAGCAACCATAATGCAGGGTTCAACATGGAGTTATAAGCATCACCATCTTGCAAAAAAACAAACGGTATATAATAGACCCACGCTCGCTGTAGACGCTCAGATAGTGCTGATACAGCGCCTAATTCCTTAATTCCGCTCATTATTACAGGTAATGCCTGCTGATGGCTTTGATTAAAAGCCCGAATCCAACCATCTTCTGTCCACGCAGACTTAATACTGTCTAAAAACAACCAGTAAAGCGCCACTTTATTTTGATCATCACTATGAATGCTCTGACTGACGACGTGGCTGTCATCATGATTTGCCGTTTCATAATATTGTATTAACGTCTCTGCACTATCTGGCAATGCTTGACTTGTAATAACTCGCTGCTGTACATACATTTGCCATAGCGCTTGCAGATGATGCTCAAAGCTATATTGCTGTATCTGCTGAGCCAATAGATCTATATCTGCATACAGATGAACGCGTTGACCTAAACTTGCCAGCACCACGGCACTGGTAATCGCTTCGATACTATGGCCAACCAGCACACACACATTGGAACTGGTCAATGGGTTTGATGCAAATCCATTATAAGGCATACATTGATCGTTTGTAGCAGTCCCCATGAGTGTACCTTTTTACATTATTGATTGATCAGTATTACTAAGACAGTTTTTTGATATGCTGTAATAACTGGTCGGTAGAAGTGTCAAATTGGCTGTGAGCCTCTTGCTGCATAGCGTCATGCACAGACTCTGCCATTTGCTTGCCCATCTCAACCCCCCATTGATCAAACGGATTGATATCCCAAATACTGGCCATCACGTAGACTTTGTGCTCGTAGAGCGCAACCAGCGCACCCAAACTATGAGGCGTAAGCTCATCGATAAGCAAGGTAGTCGATGGTTGATTACCACGGTAATATTTGTATTTATCTGCACTGGATACCGTTTTTGCATCACTATTCGATGCCTCTGTGACAGCAGCATTGCCAAATGCCAAGACTCGACTTTGCGCTAAGCAGTTTGCTAAAGATAGCTCATGCTGTTGTTGCAACGAGGCGTTTTGCACCTCGCCACTATAACGGCGTACACAAGCGATAAAATCACAGGAGACTTGCTGCGTGCCTTGATGCAGTAGCTGATAAAAGGCATGCTGAGCGTTTGAACCAATCTCGCCCCACAGAATTGGGCAAGTATCATAATCAATATGGTCGCCGTGCTGAGTGACCGACTTGCCATTACTTTCCATTTCAAGCTGGGTCAAGTAGCTAGGCAGATAGCCCAACCGTCCATCATAAGGCAATACGGTATGGGCATTCACCCTCAAAAACGTACTGTTCCATATAGCTAGCAGCCCTAGCAATACTGGTAAGTTATCTGTAAAATGCGCCTGTGCAAAATGCTCATCCATACTGTGAGCACCACTTAGTAGCTCCCTAAACCTATTCATACCAACACGAATAGCAATGGCTAGCCCAATCGCTGACCACAAAGAAAACCGGCCTCCAACCCACTCCCAAAGCTCTAATTGATGCTCAGGATGTATCCCCCAAACCCTCATCTTTTCACTATTGGCTGATATTCCAATAAAGTGCCGACGCAACACACTGTCTTCAGTACCAGCGCGCAGCGTCGCCGTCGCAAGTAACCAAGACAGTGCGGTTTTGGCATTAGATAAGGTATCAACCGTACCGAAGGATTTGGAAGAGATAATAAATAATGTGGTTTCAGGATTGAGGTGCTTTAGTAGATTATCAAGCTGAGTGCCGTCCATATTAGAGACGAAATGTACACCGATTTCCGTATCTGCCCATTCGTCAAGCGCAGCAGTCGCCATGAGCGGCCCAAGATCAGAACCGCCAACGCCAATATTAACCACATCGGTGATGGCCTTACCTGAGAACCCTCGCCATGTGCCACTACGGACACGCTCGGATAATCTCGCTACCTGTGCCAAACTATGATGTACATCGGCAACCACATCTTGCTTACCAACTTGTAGCTCTGCATTCTCAGGCAGACGTAGTGCTGTATGTAGGGCCGCACGTTCTTCACTATTGTTGACCATCGCGCCTTGCATCAATGCATCAATTCGAGCGGACAGCTCACAGCTATCTGCTAGCCGCAATAAAGCACCCATAACTCGCTCATCGATACACTGCTTGCTATAGTCCATGTACAGCGCGCCAGCTTGCGCACTAAAGCGTGTCGCACGACTGTCATCTTGCGCAAATAAACTTGCCAGCGACCATGGCTGCGCCGCAAGCGTTTGCAACTGCTCCCAGTATTTGGAACGGCGAGCGCTATGATACTTCTTATCGTCCTTTATCTTATCCATCGCTATTTTTCATCTGCTAATTGCTGCTCGGCAAAATAGATAAACGCTTGCATATACGAGCGCATGTCACCGGCATCATAACTGGCACCGCGCATCGTTGTCACATTCACACCATATTCGTTAATAAGCGCATCGATAGCATCAGTCAGTTGAATCTCACCACCGACTGAGGCTTTAGTGTTTGCGAGGTAATTAAAAATATGATTGCTAAAAACATAACGCCCTACGACAGCTAGGTTTGATGGTGCTTCTGCTAAGCTTGGCTTTTCTACAAAACCTGCCACGCCAAAGCTGGCATTAACGTCGCCAAACTCATCTATATGACTGGTATCGATAAGTTTGGCGATACCGTATTTGTGCACATCTTCGTCAGCAACTTCATTTACCAATATTTGCGAATGGCCGTCATGACTAAAAGCATCAATCATAAAGGCCAAATTATCAGCAGCCATATCAGTAGTAAACGGATCGAGAACGACATCAGGGAGCAATACAGCAAAATCATGCTCGCCAATGATAGGACGCGCAGCTAGTACTGCATGCCCCAAACCTAAGGCCTTACCTTGACGTATCATTGATACCGTTACATCCTCTGGTAGCCAATTTAAACTATCAGCCAGCTCATCTTTACCTTTATGACGTAATTGATTATCTAGCTCAGCATTGATATCGAAGTAGTTTTCAATCGCGCTTTTTTGTGCATGACCGACCAAGACAATATGCTTGATACCCGCAGCGATAGCCTCTTCGACCACATAATGGATAGCAGGACGATTGCCAAGCGGTAACAATTCTTTTGGCACAGATTTAGACAATGGCAGCATACGCGTACCAAAGCCTGCGACAGGGATAACAGCATGAGTAATTTTTTTCATAATAAGAGGACTGTTTTAAGAAAGTAGGTTAGGTAAAATAATGCTAACTTAGCAAATACTTAGTAGATATTATAGCGATTTGGATTTGTACCTTGCTAATATCAAACGTCTCAGCAGATATACAGAAATTATCAGTTCAAGAACCCTGAATCAAAAATTACGAGCCATATCATTCAAAATAACATGTTTATGAAAACTGATACAATCTTTATAAGTAATGGCCAATATCTCGCTTTTCATAGGATTTTCAGATATAAAAAAACACCCCATTGTAGGGGTGTCTTCTTAACATTTCAATATAGTTTTAGTAGTTTCACTATAGACTAATGTCTATCTTACCAGCCAGTAACTTCTTTTAGTTTGTCGCCAAGTTTAGATGGGTCACGTGTGTACGCGATGCCAGCATCTTCAAACGCTTTGAATTTCTCTTCAGCAGTACCTTGACCACCAGAGATAATAGCACCAGCATGGCCCATACGCTTGCCTTCAGGAGCGGTAACACCAGCGATATAACCAACAACTGGCTTAGTTACATGGTCTTTGATGTAAGCAGCAGCTTCCTCTTCAGCAGTACCACCGATCTCACCAATTAGGATGATTGCTTCAGTTTGTGGATCTGCTTCGAACAGTTTTAGCGCGTCAATCTGGTTCATACCAGGGATAGGGTCACCACCGATACCGATACACGTTGACTGACCAAAACCAAGCTTAGTTGTCTGAGCAACCGCTTCATAAGTCAACGTACCAGAACGTGAGATAATGCCCACTTTACCTGGCTGATGGATGTGGCCTGGCATGATACCAATTTTACATTCGCCTGGCGTGATAACACCTGGGCAGTTAGGACCAACCAAACGCACGTCGCCAGCTTCTTCGAGATAGCGTTTTGCTTTTAGCATATCGATAGTTGGTACGCCTTCAGTGATCACAACGATCAACTTAACGCCAGCATCGATGGCTTCAACAATAGAATCTAGTACAAATGGTGCTGGTACATAAATAACAGAAGCGTCAGCTTGAGTCGCTTCCATGGCTTCCGCCATTGTGTTAAACACTGGTAAGCCTAGGTGCGTTTGACCGCCTTTACCTGGGGTTACGCCGCCAACTACTTTGGTGCCGTATTCGATGGCTTGTTCTGAATGGAACGTACCGTTTTTACCAGTAAAACCTTGTACCAATACTTTGGTATCTTTATCGATTAATACACTCATTATATTTTCCTTGTATTCGGTTGTCTTGTAATGATGGCAGCAGGCTTCAGCTGTCATTAGCATTTCAATATGCCACTGCCGTCATTACGCTTTGGCTATTACGCTTTAACAGCGTCGACAATTTTTTGCGCGGCGTCAGAAAGACCTTGAGCTGAAATTAATTTCAGACCAGACTCTTCTAAGATCTGCGCGCCTTTCTCAGCATTGTTACCTTCTAAACGCACGACCACAGGAACTTGTACATCAACTTCTTTTACTGCAGCAATAATCGCTTCTGCAATCATGTCACAGCGTACGATGCCGCCGAAAATGTTGATTAGTACGCCTTCAACACTGCTGTCTTCAAGGATAATTTTGAACGCTTCAACAACGCGATCTTTGGTTGCGCCGCCGCCAACGTCCAAGAAGTTAGCAGGCTTGCCGCCATACAATTTGATGATGTCCATGGTCGCCATGGCAAGACCAGCACCGTTAACCATACAACCGATGTTACCTTCTAGAGCAACATAGTTTAGGTCAAACTCAGCGGCTTTAAGCTCACGCTCGTTTTCTTGAGTTTTATCCTGTAGTGCTGCGATTTTTGGCAGACGATATAGGGCGTTTGAGTCGATGCCAATTTTGCCATCAACACAAACGATTTCGCCGTTTTCACGAACGGCTAATGGGTTGATTTCCATCAATGCAAAGTCATTTTCAACAAATGCCTTATAGGCGCCAGTCATCAATTTAACAAATTGATTGATTTGCTTGCCTTCAAGGCCAAGTTTGAACGCAACGTCACGCGCTTGGAAAGGCATTAAACCAACTAAAGGATCAACGTGTACTTTGAAGATTTTTTCTGGTGTGTTGTGTGCTACTTCTTCGATATCTACGCCGCCTTCGGTAGAGGCCATGAACGTCACACGACGAGTCGCACGGTCAACAACAGCGCCAAGATATAGCTCAGTTTGTACTGGATACATATCTTCTGCAACCAATACGAAGTTGACTGGCTGACCATCAGCATCAGTTTGGAACGTTACTAGGTTAGTACCGATCAGCTCTTCAGCAACTTGCTTGGCTTCTTCGCGAGTTTTGACAAGTTTTACGCCACCCGCTTTACCACGGCCACCAGCATGTACTTGCGCTTTAATTACCGCGATATCCGTTGGGGTTTTATCAAAAGCTGCAGCAGCTTCGTCGCCGTTATGGGCGATGATGCCTTCTTGAATTGGCAATCCGTAGCTTTTTAATAGCTCTTTTGCTTGATACTCATGTAAATTCATTGATTGTATCCTTTATTTTTTACAATTAATAAAAAGTGAAATCAAGTGCGCACATATACATATGAATCATACGTCTGACGCACTCATGATTGTGGCATCGCCAAAATAGCGATACCCCAATCAGGTTGTAAATCGATAATAATTAAACGAGCAACTAGTTATTTCTTACGCTTTTTGCGCTGGATAGCGTGGATAGCACGGCCATCTGCAGATAGCGCCGCTTCATGCACTGCTTCTGAAATCGTTGGATGCGCAAATGTCATCAGCTGCAAGTCTTCAATACTAGAGACAAATTCCATTGCGATCATACCTTGATGGACGATATCGCCAGCGCCAGCAGAGATCGCATGCATACCTAACAAACGATCTGTTTTCGCATCGGCGACGACTTTGATAGAGCCTTGGCCTTCACTTTGCGCTAATGCACGACCGTTAGCAGCTAAGTTGAAAGAGCCGGTCTTCACTTCGTAGCCAGCTTCCTCAGCTTCTTGCTCAGTCAGACCTACCCATGCAATTTCTGGGTGAGTATAAATGACATTGATGATAGTGTCATAGTTAACTTGAGATTTTTCGCCATGAATACGCTCAACGGCCATCATGCCTTCTTCCATCGCTTTATGCGCAAGCATAGGACCACGGACCAAATCACCGATCGCATAAACGCCATCAAGGTTGGTTTTGCACTGATCATTGACATCGATAAGACCACGTTCGGTCAACGTGATACCGCTGTCCTCACCAAGTAGCTTTTCAGAATAAGCACGGCGACCAACACAAACGATTAGCTTGTCAAAGCTCTCCTCGCTCGATTCGCCATTGCTTTCGCTAGTGACGACAACTTGATCACCTTGTACTTCAGCATTGGTGACTTTGGTATCAACGCGGATATCAAGACCTTGCTTTTTGAACATTTTGCCGGCTTCTTTTGAGATGTCTTTGTCAGCAGCAGCTAGGAAACTAGGAAGTGCTTCATATACGACGACCTCGCTACCCAGACGACGCCATACTGAACCAAGCTCAAGACCGATAACACCAGCACCGATAACGCCTAGACGCTTAGGTACTTCAGTGAAATCAAGCGCGCCAGTTGAATCAACAATACGGTCACCGTCAGTCTTCGCTACTGGAATCTCGATAGGCACTGAGCCTGCCGCTAGGATGACGTTTTTGGCAGTGATGGTGGTTTCACTGTCATCGCTTAGGGCGGTGAATTTGATTTGCTTGTCCGCGCCTTTACCGTCAACAAGAGTACCCCAGCCTTGTAGCCAGTCTACGCCGTTGCCTTTTAGTAGTGCAGCAACACCGCCAGTCAACTGTTTTACGATGCCTTCTTTACGAGCAATCATCTGCTCGATATCGATAGCCACATCACCAGTGCTGATACCGTGCTCATCAAGGTCATGCTTAGTTGCTTCATAACGATGTGAGCTGTCAAGCAAGGCTTTTGATGGGATACAACCGACATTTAAGCAAGTACCGCCAAGTGCTGGCTCGCCTTTATAAACGCGCTTTTCGATACAAGCAACACTCATACCGAGCTGGCCTGCACGAATCGCTGCTTCGTAACCACCAGGACCGCCGCCGATGACGACTAAATCATAATTGTCTTTCATAGTACGTTCCTATTTTTAATTTTATGTGTTATTTAAACTGTTTTTTTTTACCAAACGCTCAGCATTGTCTACACTTGATAGCTAATACGCTATGTCCGTGAGAAAGACTAACTTATCGATCACTGAGCATCAGTCACCATTATTAAATTCTTTGAATATAATTAGCAGCAAATCAATTGCTGCTTATCAAGTAGAGCTATTATCTGTACCAAAGCTAAAAAGCTTGTATCAGCGGTTGCCAATACAAGCTTAGAAGCTTACAAGTCTAGTAACAACATAGCTGGGTCTTCGACCAACTCTTTGATAGTTACTAGGAACTGTACCGCTTCTTTACCATCGATCATGCGATGGTCATAAGACAGCGCTAGGTACATCATTGGTAAAATCTCAACTTTACCGTCGACCGCCATTGGGCGCTCGTTGATCGCATGCATACCTAGGATGGCAGTTTGCGGTGGGTTCAAGATAGGGGTTGACATCAATGACCCAAATACACCGCCGTTCGAGATAGTGAATGTACCACCCGTCATCTCGTCTAGACCAAGCTTGCCTTCTTGCGCCTTGCTACCATATTCACGGATTTTGGCTTCGATGTCCGCCATACCCATACGGTCAGTATCACGCAGTACAGGAACGACCAGACCACGATCTGATGATACGGCTACACCGATATCATAAAAACCATGATAAACAATGTCATCACCATCTAGTGAAGCATTGACTGCTGGGAAGCGTTTTAGCGCTTCAGTTGCCGCTTTTACAAACAACGACATAAAGCCTAAACGTACGCCATGACGTTTTTCGAACTTCTCTTTGTACTTAGCGCGCATGTCCATCAATGGCTTCATGTTCACTTCATTAAACGTCGTCAACATCGCGGTATCTTGTGATGCTGATAATAGACGCTCAGCAACACGTTTACGCAAGCGCGTCATTGGAACGCGTTTTTCAGTACGCTCGCCCGTTGATTCTGCTACAGGACGACCGCTGTCTGATTTGATGCTGCTGTCTGATTTTAGTGTTGGGTTTGCCATATCTGTTTTGGTGACACGACCACCGCGGCCACTACCTTCCACATCTTTAGGATCAACGCCAGACTCTTTTGCCGCTTTACGGACGGCTGGGCTTTGATCTTTGTGCTCTGCTTCGTCTTTTTTGTCAGTAGCTTGTACTGGTTCACCGCCATCAGTAGCTTGTTTTGGCTGTACTGGCGCAGCGGGTTGATCTGTCTCTACCGCTGGTGCTTCACCAGCACTTGCGCCTGCTTCAAATTCAGCAATCAGCTCGTCGGACAATACAGTATCATCAACGTTTTTGACGATTTTGGTCAATACACCGTCATCTGGTGCAACGACTTCTAGTACCACTTTATCAGTTTCGATTTCAGCTAGTAGGTCGTCACGACTTACTTGTTGACCTTCAGTGACGTGCCATTCAACGATTGTGCCATCGGCAACCGATTCTGGAAAAACGGGGGCTTTGATGTCAGCCATCGATATACTCCTTAGATTTGGATATTCATACTTATTATTAAGTCGTGATAGGCAATCAGTATCGTTTTAATAATGCTATTTGGCGGAATATTAAAACATACTGACTGTCATCGCCTGATTCATTTATCTTCTATAATCTTAATAGACAATCTATTATTGAGCTAATTCATCAACACTTACACCAAGGCCACCAGCAATCAGTGCTTGTTGTTGCTGTGCATGCAGTTTTGGAGATCCTGTTGCAGGTGCTGCACTAGCAGGACGTGCCACGGGCTCCATCACTTTTGCTTTTGTTGGATGTGGTACAACAATACGGAACATATGCGGTGCTAAGTAGTACCAAGCGCCCTGATTCAATGGCTCTTCTTGCGTCCATACAATCTCGGTCAAGTTGCTGTATTTTTCAATCTCAGCGACCAAACGTTGCTCTGGCAATGGGTAGAGCTGTTCGATACGGACGATCGCAACATGATCAAGACCCAATGCGCGACGCTGTTCTAGTAGATCATAATAAACCTTACCACCGCATAGCACCATACGAGTCACTTTGTCTGCGTTGTGATCGTCCATCTCTGGCAATACCGTTTCGAACTTACCGTTAGCAAGCTCTTCTAAATGAGAAGTTGCTAGCTTATGACGCAATAAGCTCTTTGGTGACATAACGATCAAAGGCTTACGAATTGGGCGTATCGCCTGACGACGTAAGGCATGGAAAATTTGCGCGGGCGTCGTTGGTGTGATGACTTGCATATTGTCTTCAGCACATAGCTGTAAGAAGCGCTCAAGGCGAGCAGATGAATGCTCAGGGCCTTGACCTTCAAAGCCATGTGGTAACAACATGGTCAAACCACAAACGCGTTGCCATTTGGTCTCGCCGCTTGAGATGAACTGATCAATGACAACTTGAGCACCGTTAACGAAATCGCCAAACTGCGCTTCCCAAACGATCAAAGCATTCGGTACGGTGGTTGCATAGCCATATTCAAAGGCCAATACAGCTTCTTCTGATAATAACGAGTTATAAGTTGCAAAGCGTGCTTGTTTCTCGCTCAAATGAGCAAGTGGCACATACATGCTGCCATCATTAACATTGTAGATTTCAGTATGACGATGTGAGAATGTACCACGGCCGACATCTTCACCAGTAATACGTACCAAGACATCATCGTTATCAACTAATGATGCATAGGCTAATGTCTCAGCGGCACCCCAGTTGAGAGGCTCTTCGCCTGTTTGCATGGCTAGACGCTGCTCAACAACCTTTTGAACCTGACGCTGTAGCTTGTAGCCTTCTGGCATCTCAGCCATACGGCGTCCATAACCTTTGAGCTTTTCGATATCAACACTGGTATCCCAATCGTCAACCAAGTCATGACCTAGATAAGGCTTCCAGTCTACAAATAGCTGCTCGTTAGGCTCTTGAACCAGTGAGCTGACAACGTAATCGCCACGGTCTAAAGATTCACGATAATTATCTTCATACTGTTTTTCTTCTTCAGTATTTAAGATACCTTCTGCGATGAGCTTTTGTGCATAAAGGGTACGTGTCGTTGGCAGCTTCTTAATAACTGCATACATCAATGGCTGAGTGGCTGAAGGCTCATCTGCCTCGTTGTGACCGTTGCGACGGTAGCAGAACAAGTCAATAATGATGTCTTTATCAAACTGATGACGATAGTCTAAGGCTAATTGAGCCGCGAAAACGACTGATTCAGGATCATCACCATTCACGTGTAGGATTGGTGCATGTACCATTTTTGCGACATCAGTACAATATTCGGTTGAACGAACATCTTCTTGACGGCTAGTGGTAAAGCCAACTTGGTTATTGATAACGATATGTACAGTACCGCCAGTGGTATAAGCACGGGTCTGTGACATTTGGAAGGTTTCTTGAACCACACCCTGTCCAGCAAAAGCCGCATCACCATGGATAACGATAGGTAACACTGAGTTGCCACCAGTATTATCTAATGACGGCTGATCATTACGGCGCACTTGACGTGCACGTACTGAGCCTTGTAGTACTGGTGCAACGATTTCAAGATGCGATGGGTTAAATGCTAAGGCTAAATGCGCTTCACCACCTGGGGTCATCACGTTAGATGAAAAACCATTGTGATACTTAACGTCGCCTGAGCCTTTTTCTGGCTGCACTTTACCGTCAAACTCATCAAATAAGTCTGCAGGGTTTTTGCCCAAAATATTGACCAACACGTTTAGACGTCCACGGTGAGCCATACCAATGACCATCTCTTTTGTACCATAGCCACCAGCACGTTGGATGATTTCATTGACTGCAGGTATGAAACTCTCACCACCTTCTAGACCAAAACGCTTAACGCCTGTATATTTACGCGCCAAATATTTTTCTAGACCTTCGGCCGCTGTTAGACGCTCAAGAATAGACAAACGCTTTTCTTTGTCAAACTTGATATAGCCTAGATTGCTTTCTACATACTCTTCCATCCAGCGTTTTTCAGTGCTGGTGGTCACATGCATATACTCAATACCGATATGGCGGCAGTAAACACGCTCCATGATCTCGATAATTTCACGCAATGGCGCTTCGTCTTTACCGATCACTAAATCATTGGTTGGGAATACAGTATCAAGGTCGGCTTCTGATAGGTTGTGATAAGCTAGGGTCAGATCTTCCACTTCTGCACGTGGATGTAAGTTCAATGGATCTAGCTTGGCGCGGCGGTGACCACGGCGGCGGTATGCGGAGATGAGTTGCTGTACACCCATTTGCTTTGGATCAGTACAGTTGTCTGAATTACTACTACTTGTACCGGTACTTTCGTTACTCGATTTGTTCGCCGTTTGATTGCGGGCAAGTAACAAAAATTGGTCTTTAATAGCATTATGCTGAGCATCATTTGACGATTTGTACTGTTCGAAGTACGCTTGCCAATCTGTGTCAACACTATCAGGGTCCGTTAGGTATTGCTCATAAAGAGCTTCTATATAGCTGGCATTATCGGCGGCCAGTTCAGTATGTCCTTGGCCCGCTTTTTCTTTGGTTATACTATTCATAATAATCGTCTATTTGATAGATAAATGAATGGAATCGTGCTTATTATGGTGTCAGTCGTTGTATGCTAGGCGTTTAGACAATTCGTCATACCCCATTGAATACAGTTCGATAAAACCCTTTATCCCTAAGTATTGCCGTCACTATAGAATATTGCTGTCATTGTCTAAAAGAGCAAGTAATGCTAAATAGTGATAACAAGTCTTATTGCAACACCTATGTTAAAAATAAATTTATTTGTGAACACTCAGTTTTCTGATCTGGCTCGTTTCACAACATTAATTTATATATACTTCTTTTAGCCATAACCAATTCATCAATGATAAATTATTAATAAATGGTCAATCTTTCAGCTAGCCTATAAACTGGCTATTATCGCTGAAATATCCGCTATTTGCTAACAAATCTTATTGTTTCAGATAAACATGCATTGCTGTATAGCATATCATGAGCGTTTTTTGCGATATAGTTTGTTTGTTCAATACTAAGTATTTACGTAATGAATATCTATTATCAATTATAGAAGCATCGTT
Source organism: Psychrobacter sp. AntiMn-1 (assembly GCF_001854065.1). Lineage (NCBI taxonomy): Bacteria > Pseudomonadati > Pseudomonadota > Gammaproteobacteria > Moraxellales > Moraxellaceae > Psychrobacter > Psychrobacter sp. AntiMn-1. The sequence continues at coordinate 1,886,647 of NZ_CP012969.1, forward strand.
ATTGTATACATAACGTTTTATTGTATTAATGCAATAGCCCGTATAAATGCTACTTTTAATGCATTGGAAACAAACTTCGCAATGTTTGATCAAGTTCAGGATGTAATTATACCAAACTTTACGTGTATCTGATTGTATAGATTGACTGTTTATACAATATGTCTTCTTGCATATGACTAACGTATCGCCCGTACGGATTTACGGATAGACTAACGTTCTATTATTCACCAGTGTACTAGGCTTCTTGTTCTACCTATCCGGCAGGATTATTCATCGCTACCAATAGAAGCCCACTTCAAACAATAGTAATCAGAAAATTAATACTACTATAATCAGTGATTTTGACTAACAAAAACACCACCTAATGAATAGGTGGTGTTTTTGTTAGTCAATAATAATCAAAACAATTAACCAGCTTGATCAATCAACATATTACGTAAATGACCGATTGCTTTGGTTGGGTTCAAGCCTTTTGGACAAACTGACACACAGTTCATGATACCGCGGCAACGGAATAAACTGAACGGATCGTCTAAACGCGCCAAACGTGCTTGCGTGTCACCGTCACGGCTGTCAGCCACAAAGCGATACGCATGTAGCAACGCTGATGGACCTAAGAACTTATCAGGGTTCCACCAAAAAGATGGGCAGCTCGTTGAGCAGCATGCACACAGAATACACTCATACAGACCATTTAACTTTTCACGCTCAGCAGGAGACTGCAGACGCTCAGTTGGGGGTGCTGGCTGATCATTGATTAAGTACGGATGTACTTTTTCGTATTGCTCGTAGAATTGGTTCATATCAACAACCAAGTCACGAACCACTGGCAAACCAGGTAACGGACGAACGGTTACTTTTTCTGGTAGCGTGTTCATGTTGATTAGACATGCTAGACCATTTTTACCATTGATGTTCATGCCATCAGAACCACAAATACCTTCACGGCAAGAGCGGCGGAAAGTGATTGTTTCATCTTCTTTCTTTAGGCGTAATAACACGTCAAGCAACATACGATCTGAATCAAGTAATTCAATCGTATAAGTTTGCATGCGTGGGGCTGCGTCCACATCAGGATCGTAGCGATAGATTTCGATGGTGCGAGTACCTCGGCTCATAATGCTAAACTCCACACGTAGGTGATGGCGGGCATACAAAGATTGCAACATATGAGTGCTGGCTACTAATCACTACTGATAATTGAATATCAATTAATAGCCTAGCAGCACTCCTATGAGCATGTAGCTGGCGGTCACCTTTTTAATAAATGAATAAGGGATAAAACGTTTAAGCTTTCTGTTTATATCGAGCGCATAGTCTAGGATTAATAGACGCGAACTTTTGGTTCGATATAGTCAACAGTCAGTGGCACTTTGCGAACTGGTTTGTAAATGATACGGTTGCCTTCAGAATACCATAAAGTATGCTTCATCCAATCGTGGTCATTACGGCCGTTTGGTGCATAGTCATCATCTTCTGGACGATCATAATCAGAGACACTATGCGCGCCGCGGCTTTCGTGGCGGCTCGCGGCTGATACCATCGTCGCTTTTGCTACTTCGTATAGGTTTGCCACTTCAAACGCTTCGATACGAGCAGTGTTGAAGACTTGTGATTTATCACCCAAATGGATTTGTTCGACTTTCTCACCCAGCGCTAAAATTTTCTCAACGCCTTCATCCATCATGGCTTGCGTACGGAATACACTGGCGTGTTTCTGCATCGTCGCACGAATCTCATCAGCCACGTCTTGTGCATTGTAGCCTGATGTTGATTGCTGCAATTTGTTTAAACGACCAACCGTGATATCAAGTACATGCGGATCAAGTGGTTTGTAGTTATGATCATTTTGATGGAACTCATCAACAATGTGCTTACCAGCAGCACGACCAAACACAACCAAATCAAGTAGTGAGTTGGTACCTAAACGGTTGGCACCGTGTACACTCACACAAGCGCACTCACCAATAGCGTATAGTCCTTTAACGACGTTACCATTAGCATATAAACCGTCTTCATCTGTACCTGCCTCTAGATCCGGCACGATTACCTGACCATGGATAGTGGTTGGAATACCACCCATCATGTAGTGAATGGTTGGGATAACTGGAATAGGTTCTTTAGTAATGTCAACGTTGGCGAAGTTTTTACCGATCTCAAATACTGACGGTAGACGCTTCATGATAGTGTCGACACCCAAATGGGTCATGTCCATGACGATATGGTCAGCATTAGGGCCACAACCACGACCTTCTTTAATTTCTTGGTCCATAGAGCGCGATACGAGATCACGTGGTGCCAAATCTTTAACGGTTGGGGCATAACGCTCCATGAAAGCTTCGCCATCCTTGTTACGCAAGATAGCACCTTCGCCGCGGCACCCTTCGGTCAATAGTACACCTGCACCATGAACGCCCGTTGGATGGAACTGCCAGAACTCCATATCCTGTAGTGGGATACCAGCGCGAACTGCCATACCAATACCATCACCAGTGTTGATATAAGCGTTGGTAGAAGCGGCAAAGATACGACCTGCACCACCTGTTGCTAGAACAGTAACTGGTGCTTGGAATACCGCAACAGTACCTGTCTCTTGCTCAAGAGCGATAACACCGTTGATGTTACCCGCTTCGTCTTTGATCAAATCAAGCGCAATCCACTCGATAAAGAACTCAGTGCCTTGCTGTAAGTTTTTCTGATACAGCGTGTGTAGCAATGCGTGACCTGTACGGTCAGCAGCAGCGCACGCACGTTGTACCGCTTTTTCGCCATAGTTTGACGTATGACCGCCGAATGGACGCTGATAAATCGTACCATCTTCGTTACGGTCAAACGGCATGCCCATGTGCTCAAGCTCATAGACTACCTTTGGTGCTTCACGGCACATATACTCGATAGCGTCTTGGTCACCTAACCAATCTGACCCTTTTACGGTGTCATAAAAATGGAAGTGCCAGTTGTCGTTACTCATGTTGCCCAAACTTGCACCGATACCACCCTGAGCGGCAACCGTGTGCGAACGTGTTGGGAATACTTTGGTCAGGACTGCAACCTTCATACCCGCTTCCGCTAAGTGCAATGAAGCGCGCATACCTGAACCACCGCCACCAACGATAACTGCATCGTAGTTTAGGGTCTTAATATTACTAATGGTATTGTCTTGTCTAGTTGCCATTACGGTTTTCCTAATGCCTATTAATGCTTATAAGTAAATGAAAAGCGTGTTTTAAAATCTTCTTATTGCAGGTTTAAGGGCTTTTATTTGGCCATTACATGCACTTATTAAAGAAGAGGATATAACAGTCTTTGACCACTTAATTTGCATATCTATCGTTATACTGAACCAAACCTGCTCAACCTTGTTGCTCATTCAGCGACAATCTAAATAGTGGGCGCTGTTGGTCCAATGCTATGACTATTTTTGGCTATCAACGGATACTTTTAAACTACTCTATCAGCTGACATACCAGCTGCGCGCATCCGTTATATATAGATGCTTATATCAATACTAAAGCTGGTCACTCAATCATTAAACAGCAACGACACTAAAGCCGTTACCCCAAAAAATCATGATGCCCCAAAATAGAAATACTAAAATAGCGATAATCATCAATGACTGTAGCACTAAACGTAAACCTGCTGCGCTTGAGCCCAGTTTGCCTGTCGTAATATAGTCAGTAAATACTGTCCACATTCCCACCCAAGCATGGCCAGCTAATGCAAGTACAGCAACTAAGCTAAATAAACGCATTGGCAGGCTAGTCATGAATGATGACCACTCAAGATACGTGACATCGCCGTGGGTCAAAAAGAAACCCAGCAACACCACACTATAAACGGCTAAAACAACAGCACTAATACGCTGAATAATCCAATCGCGTGAGCCTGAACCTGTCAGACCAGTAGCACTTTTGATTCCTGAATCATTTTTAATCATTAGAACATCACCCATATAAATGACGCGACAACTAAAATCGCTGCAATTACAAAACTGACCATAGAGGCAGCGCGGCCAGATTTTAGCTCTTCGTTCATGCCCATATCAGCAAATAAATGTTTGATACCCATCACGAAGTGATATGCAATGGCGGCAACAAATATCCATGCCAAAAAGCGCACAAGTACGTTGTCAAATACGGTCTCAAAACTCTCAGGCGACGCCAATGAGTTCTGTAATAGCCACAGCATAACAGGAATTAATAAGAATAAAATAATGCCAGAGATACGATGCAAAATAGAGGCGATTGCGATCGGTGAGCGATTAACGCTAATCACTTGGCTTAGAGGCAGATCAATAGGTCGGTTGCTTTTCACAGCGGGCATCCTTTTTGCGGTTATACTCCTGTATCTGCTATCAACGCTTGACAAAAATGGTATCAGTTGAGCATCGAGCAACACACGAGACGAATAAAGTAAGGAAGAGCTAGCTGACTTCTTTTAGTTTGTGCTAAATATGAAGAAAGAATCATGTATATAAGGTATTGATAAGCTGTTTAGTGTCGCTTGTCGAGCTGACAGGCCTACAAAACAACCTATCTATTATACAACAAAGAAAATAAACATGAGTAAGATCGACTAACCAGTCTATTTTTATTGGTCGTATGAATAGCCAGACAACGTTAATATGTCTTCTCTATCAAAATAAACCTTGTACTGAGCACTAAATACTGGTGCTGAGCATCTAAAAATAGAGCAGTTAACAAGAACATTTAAACCACAGAATTCGGTTTGGTTTATCAAAATACCAGACAATCGTAAATAAGCATGTATAAAGTAAGCTCTAGGCGACACTATATCATGACCACTTATCAATTCGCACAAAGCTAGTGCCAGTCAATTCCTGCAATTATAAAATGACTGGGCGATAATTACAAATTTATCCCTAAAGTAATAAAGTCACACACTTAATTAACAAACGAATAGATATATGCAATACTGAATGTGGAAAACGCTTACCTTTGACAATTATGATCGACACTTAACTTGTCTACTGCTCATGCCCTGTCTGTTTGTAGCCTCGTTTTTTGCGAAAATCCTGCTGCGTTTTTGCGACAAACCCCAAAATATAACGTCAATATTGACGTTGTAAACATGTTTAATAAACAGAAAGTTTGGCGCAAAATAACCAATCAGACATATTTTGATACAAAAATTACAGCGAACAACCACCGCTAGGCCGTGCCAATTGGACCCACGGTCAATAAAAGTTTTTTCAAATCACAAGTAATTGCTGCTAATATACCTTGCGTATTAAATGAGTGAAACGGATTTTGCCGTTTGACAGATAACGACGTGAGGTATGCGTCTGTAGTAATTTTATTCTAACGAATCAAAAACAATGGAGAGCAATTTATGGCTGACACTAATGCCAAACTAACCGTGAATGGTGAAGAATACGAACTTCCTATTATTGAAGGTACTTTAGGGCGCCCAGTTATCGATGTTGCTGCTTTGCAAGAATCAGGATTTTGGTCTTATGACCCTGGTTTTAAAGTAACTGCTCCCGTTGAATCAAAAATTACTTATATCGATGGTGGCAAAGGCGAATTATTACACCGCGGCTACCCTATCGACGAGTTAGCAAACCATGCTGAATATCTAGAAGTGGCATATGCGTTGCTAAATGGCGAGCTACCTAACGCTGAGCAAAAGGCAGATTTCTTTGAAAAAATTCGTGAACATACGGCTGTTCATGATCAATTGCGTAAATTCTTTGAAGGTTTCCGCCGTGACGCGCATCCAATGGCCATTATGGTTGGTGTCGTTGGTGCGTTATCAGCGTTCTATCATGACAACCTAGACCTAAGCAACGAAGAGCATCGTGAAATCACAGCTATTCGTTTGATTGCTAAGATGCCTACGCTTGCGGCGATGAGCTATAAATACTCGCAGGGCGAACCGTTCATGTATCCACGTAACGACTTTAGCTACGCTGAGAACTTCTTGTACATGATGTTTGCGACTCCTGCTGATGTGGACTATGAGCCAAACGACGTCGTCACCCGCGCCATGGACAAAATCTTCACCTTGCACGCAGACCACGAGCAAAACGCCTCGACTTCTACTGTGCGCCTAGCCGGCTCAACGGGTGCCAACCCTTATGCCTGTATCGCTGCTGGTATCGCAGCTCTTTGGGGTCCATCGCATGGCGGCGCCAACGAAGCTGTACTAGAAATGCTTGATGAAATCGGTACGGTTGAAAACGTGCCAGCATTTATGGAAAAAGTGAAAAGCCGTGAAGTGAAGCTAATGGGCTTTGGTCACCGTGTCTACAAAAACTTCGATCCACGTGCGAAAGTCATGAAAGAGACTTGTGATGAAGTATTAGAAGCACTTGGTGTCAACGATCCTAAACTTGAATTGGCAATGGCACTCGAAAAAATTGCACTAGAAGACCCGTTCTTCATCGAGCGTAACCTATATCCAAACGTTGATTTTTACTCTGGTATTATCTTAAAAGCCATCGGTATCCCAACATCAATGTTTACGGTAATCTTTGCACTGGCTCGTACTTCAGGTTGGATCAGCCATTTGTTAGAGATGCACAGCGCCCCATACAAGATCGGTCGTCCACGTCAGTTATATACTGGTGAAACGCGCCGTGACTTTGTCAAGGTTGAAGACCGTAAGTAATCAAAAATAGTATCTTTACAATAAAAAATCCCGCCATCGTGCGGGATTTTTTATTGCTATGATGGGATAGATACTATTGGATATACTTCATCCAATTATTGGCAAACTCGTTACTATGTGTATCATTTAAACCGTTATTGAAACTCTTTTAACGTCTGCTCATATTTAGCAATCTGCTCGTCATATCCTTTAATCGTATCGTTGAATTTGGCCATGAGCGTTTCAAATTCTTGCTGCTGTTGTTGCTTCATTTGCTGCATATCAACCACTTGCTGCGCTTCTATTTGCTCCCATACTTGGTGCTGAATAATCAACCGAGCCAGCGCAGGGCTTTTTGCACTGACCCTTCCTGCAATCTCTGCATGCTCAAATAACTGAGGAACTAAGGTCGCTATGTTGATTAGCGTATCCGCATCTTCTGCACTAAGGGGCGTGGTCACAGGCTGATATAACGCTGCCATCGTTTGCTGATATCGCTCGATGATCTGCTCTTCCGTCAATATAATCGGTTTGCGCGGCTCAAGGCTAATACGTTTTAATACCGTTAAGTCACGCTCTCCAACTTCCGTACTTGTATTCATCTCTGTATCCGAACCTTCCTCACTGGTAGCGTTAGCTTCTACTGGACTATCAGCTGGTAATGGTTCGGAATTGGCGCTATTCGCATTTTCTGTAAGAGTAGCTGAATCGTTAGTCGCTCCATTGAGTAATAGCGACTCTTCGCTATCTGAAGTATCTGCCGCTTCCAGTGACTCATACTCTGCTTGTAGTCGACGCTGTAGCCCTTGCGCTTGCGCAACGTATATAGGCTGAAACTGCTCTATACGCGCCGCAGCAGAATCACTTTGCTGCATAGGTTGACTGTCTTCCTCACTTGTTTTTTCAGTTGTCTGAGCCTCATCTGATACAGGCGGTGCGTCAGCTTGCTGCTGACAGCCGGTCAGAAATAGCACGCCCGTTAGCGCTACTGCGGCCAGAGCTGAGCTAGCAGAAGTATCAACATTAGGCTTTACTGGCAAAAGTCGAAACATAAGCGTAAATATCCTTTAATAAGGCTAAAATATAAAAAGCTAAAATGGTGATGCACGTAGGCTTTTCGCTTACTATGAGGCAGTTTAAATAGTAAAATTGCTGTTGGCGCGTTTTTTGTCAGTCATGTCGTTTACTGTCAAAAATGGTATACAGGCTTCTAAATCCTGACAATCCTGTCCTTTTTGACGGCGCACAAAATAATCTTGAACCATTCGCGCCTGCTGCTCGATACCGTATTTAAAAAAGGACTTACCCGTCTCTAGCACATAATCATATCGCCGATCGATAAGGGCACCGCGTACCACTTTCAAGCCTTGCTGTAACTGCCACACATGGGTGAGCTCATGGATGAGCCAGCTTTGCTTGCCTAACGAGGCCACACTAAAATCTGTGATCCAATCGGCGGGATTAAAGTAAACATTACCATTCGGACTCACCGCATAACTTTTGAGAACCCACCAAGTGGTTTTTAGTCGCACTTCATCTAATCTGATACTGTCACCGAACACTGAGCGTGCCAACGCGATCTCACCAACTGTCAGACAACGCGACTGCTGCTTTTTTGCAATATTACGTGAGTATCGGTTCAATAAACGCTTGAGAGGTGGTCTCATCATAGTCAGTGCAATACCTTATCGTTGATAGGCCAGTGATAATAAATGGTGTTTGGTCAATCATTCTGATCGTTACCATTGAACCGTTAGTAAGGATGAATGATTAAAAATAAAGTGCTGGGGACATAAGCTATACGCTTCGTTAGCTTTCATTAACATGTTTTTGCGTTAGCCTAGCGTGTATTGCTTATAGCAAGTACCATACTTATAAAGTAGCCTACTTTGACTGCTGATGTCTAATACTCATTGTCATAGTAAAGTTGCTGCGAGAATCATGCCAAGCAAACAAACGCTTTTCACTTCAATAGAAATGATAACTATAGACGAGTATGTCGTTATTTAGATTTGACTATAAAATCTCTCAATGGCCGCCACTTTAGCCAATAGACCGTTTTTTAATTTTTCAATAGAGAACCTTATGCCGCCTAACTTTCATGCCGACACCCCTCTTGCTCAGCGTATGCGCCCTGCTTCTCTCGCGGCTATTATTGGCCAAGAGCATCTTTTGGCCACTGGCGCACCTTTACAGCGTTTGGTCGAACAAGGGCATCTGCCCTCTATTATTTTGCACGGCGAAGCAGGTATCGGTAAGACGACCATCGCAATGCTATTGGCTGATGCGGTCAATCGACCTTTTCATGCGCTTTCTGCATTGAATACTGGGGTCAAGCAGTTGCGCGAGGTGCTCGATAGCAAAGACTCACTGGCATTTGAGTCACCAGTGGTCTTTATCGATGAGATTCATCGGTTTAATAAGGCGCAGCAAGATGCATTATTGGGCGCGGTAGAGTCTGGTGATATTACACTGATTGGCGCCACGACAGAGAATCCGTCGTTTAGTGTGAATAACGCGCTGTTGTCACGTTGCCAAGTGTATCGTTTAGAGCCATTAACGCCTGAGCAAATCAGTGCGGTATTACGGCGGGCACTCTCGGAAGACCATATACTCAAAAAGCTCACCATCGACTTGCAGGCACAAGACACCATCAGCCAACTGGCCCACGGCGATGCCAGAAAAGCACTAAACTTGTTAGAGCTGGCGATTCAAACAGCGGATGCCAAGCAATCACCGATTGTCATCGATGACGAACTGGTCAGCCGAGTGGCGCAGACGGCATTGGTACGTTATGACAAAGATGGCGAGCAACATTACGATATTATCTCAGCCATGATCAAATCAGTGCGTGGCTCAGATCCTGACGCGGCGCTGTACTGGATGGCGCGAATGCTGGTGGGCGGAGAGCCAGCTGAATTTATCGCGCGCAGATTGGTAATCTTAGCCAGTGAAGATATCGGCAATGCCAACCCAAACGCCCTACTCCTCGCTGATGCAGCCCTGCGCAGTGTGCAATCCATCGGTATGCCAGAAGCGCGTATTATCCTAGGGCAAGTGGTGGTCTATTTAGCCACCAGTGCAAAGAGTAACAGCACGTATAAAGCGATCAATGCAGCGATGGCGTTAGCAGAAAAAGACGCCTCGCCAGTACCACTACATCTACGTAATGGCGTGACCAAACTGATGCGCAATCAAGGCTATGGTCAAGGTTATGCTTACCCGCATGATTATCCCAATCACTACTACCCTCAAAGCTATTTGCCAGAAAACTTAGCAGGCACGAGCTTTTATGAGTTTGCCGATAACCAGCGAGAACAGCATAGCAAGCAGTTTATGGCGTGGCTAAAAAGCCAAGCGGCCAGTAACGACTGATCTATTGACCCACTGGATCAAAAGGTTTGAAAGTTAGTTGCATATACTATTGGTAAAACTGAACCCTGTTTTTAAAAGACTAAGCGTTATAGTTCAGCTTTGGGTCAGCACGCTGAGGCAAAAACCGTTAAAATACCTATCGTCATGATGAATAAGAATCATGAAACATTTTCATATTTGGTTGCTACGATGATCAAACGATTTGCTCAACGGCAACAGCACGTGTTACCAACTACTGCTACAATGAGCCGACAACCCTTTATATTACAAACCACACATATTTATTAATAATAAAATATTGAGATTTACTATGAGTTTAAATACGATTCCTGAGATTATCGAAGACATTCGTGCTGGAAAAATGGTCATCTTGATGGATGATGAAGACCGCGAAAACGAAGGCGATATCATCATGGCGGCGACCCATGTTCGTCCTGAAGACATTAACTTTATGATTACCCACGCGCGCGGCTTGGTGTGTCTGACGCTATCACAAGCGCGTTGCCAGCAATTGGCATTGCCGCTGATGTCAGATCGCAACGAGGCAAAATTTAGCACCAACTTTACAGTATCGATTGAGGCGGCTGAAGGCGTGACCACAGGTATCTCAGCGGCTGACCGTGCTCGCACTATTCAAGCCGCTGTATCTTCGGCAGCCAAACCAGAAGACATCGTGCAGCCTGGGCATATTTTCCCTATCATGGCACAAAACGGCGGCGTTCTACACCGTGCAGGCCACACAGAAGCAGGGTGCGACTTGGCTCGCCTAGCGGGACTGGAGCCTGCAGCGGTGATTGTAGAAATCATCAACGCTGATGGCACCATGGCACGTCGCGATGATCTTGAGATATTTGCCAAAGAGCATAACATCAAGATGGGCACCATTGCTGATCTCATCAACTACCGCATCGCCAATGAGCAAACGGTAGAGGAAATCGAAACTCGTCCTTTTGAAACAGAACATGGCACTTTTACCTTGCACCGTTTCCGCGAGTTCGGCGCTGAAGAAACTCATATCGCCTTGGTAAAAGGAGATGTGAGCGAAGGCGTGAGTACCGTACGTGTCCACGGTTTCCACCCGCTGCGTGATTTATTTGCCGCCAAAAATGATATGACTGGTCGTAGTGGCTGGAGCGTCCAATCAGCGCTAGAAGAGATTAGCGCCTCAGAGCGCGGTGTGTTGGTTTGGGTCGGCAATCATCAGCCGGTCGATCTAGGAGATGCATTAGATAAAGCCTTGGACAATGAGTCACAATCGACCATCACCCAGCAGCCTTATCGCAGTATCGGCGTTGGTGCACAGATATTACGTCATTTAGGCGTCCGTGATATGCGTCTACTGTCATCGCCCATGAAGTTTTATGCGTTATCAGGTTTTGATCTCAATGTGGTGGATTTTGTGCACGCCCCGCAAGAGAGCTAAAATCTACTTGGAAAATGGCCTGAGAAAAGTCATGAAAAAAGGCACGCTACGATAATGTTAGCGCGCCTTTTTTATTTTTGATGGTTATATAACACTATCCGAGATAGGTCATCAACGCAGCTAAAGCCTATTCTAATATTCAGGGGTATGACCAAATTTTGCCTCTAATGCCAGTAAGCGCGCACGTTCTTCTGCTGTCCACGGTAACTTACCTTTCCCATCACTATCGAGACGCACTACGACGGCATCAGCGGTCGCAACGATTTTGTTTTGTGCTGTACTATAGTAGCTATATTCCATCGCAATACTGGTATTGCCCAGACGCTGACAGCGAACGCCCAATAACAAAGTATCAGGATAGGTCACTGGGTGCAAATACTGGCAGCTCGACTGTGCTAAGACGGTGACCATACTGCCATCGAACATATCTAACGCATGTAAATAGCCAATGCGCGCTGACTCAGAATAACGATAATACACCACGTTATTTAAATGGTTAAAGGCATCCATCTCACCCCAATGAATCGGCTGATAATGAATCACTGGGTAATGCGCCAGTACTTCAGGTCGATCACTTGCTACCTCAGACATAAAATCTGGCTTTTCACTCATATTGGTCATAACTTACCTTGTGTCTCATGTTGTCTATATATAGCTGTTTCGAACCGTATCGATTAAGGTTGTGGCTTATCCAAAATCTGTGTGGTTAACAAGGGTGTTGGCTTAGGAGCATTGACAATCAGTTGGTCAAACCAGGCAATGACCTCTGGTATATCATTTGGCGACTGCATGGTCTCTAGGTTGTTGTCCGTACCCTTTGGCTTTTTGTCGGATGGAGCAATGCCAATGGCGCCAACTTGCGCGGAGTTTTTGCCATTGCTAACCGATGATTTAGGTAGTAAGGTTTTTAGCTGTTTGCGCGCTTGGGTCAAATAATTGATCAGTTGATCCTGCTCGCGCATATTGCTCGCTTGGCTCGCCAGATTCAACGTCATGATGACTTCATGAATCGTCAGTTGTCTACGCGTCAATGTCACCTCGTTACGAGATGACTTATCAGCAGACCCAGTCGTTGCTGATTGCGATGACGCATCTTTGGTTGCTGCATCGACAAGCTCTCGGCGCTGGATATCAGTACCCTCGTAACTCCCAAGGCGCTCATGACTGTGCAAAAACTCTTGGATGTTTTGAATCGCAAGATTTTGTATTTGCCAGGGGCTAGGTTGTGAGCTTTGCGCTTGTAATCGCTCGATGTCTTTAAGCAAACTTTGCTTGATTACGACGGTCAATGCAGGTGCAATCTCGTTGCTACTTTGTGCCAATTGCCAATGCAAACCTCGCAACAACTCGATCGCGGCACTATCATTGTTGTCTGCTAGCAATCTGTCAGCGGCTTTTATTTGAATACGTAGTAAATCCAGCTGGTTTTGCGCTTGGCTACTGGCTTTGATTCTAGGCTCTGGCAATGTCTGCTGACTCATGGCAAATAAACGATCGTCCATCTCATTTAGACGACTGACAACCTGCTCATTGCTCTGCAACCGCTCATTGACACTGTGCTGAAAACGCTGCTGACTAATATAGAGCCAGAGTAATGCCGCGATAAGCAGCAAAATGACCAACCACTGCATCCGCAGCAGCAAGATATTTGCTTGCCGACGCTGCTGTATAGCAGAAGGATCCTTAGATAAAGACTCAGAATTCATTGGCATAAGACAGTACCGTGATGGGTAGGTATAAACATATTTAAATCAAATAGAAATTATAAAATTAGGGCATGTCCCCAATTCAAACGTTTGTCACTAAATGGACTAAAAATGGCTAAATCTTTGACGCTGTTTGCCTGTGATTTATCTCATTTTTATCACCATTTTTAAAATAGGGACACGCCCTAAGTCTAAGTATTGGTAGTGATGGCTGAAAGAATGGTGTCTGGCGCCAAATCCTCTACGCGCCAATAGCTCAAGCGCTGCGCTGCAACCATATTTGCTAAGCGCTCACCCAATACGACATAAGAAAAGTCTGCTAGCGTGAGTGGCAAATTATCTCTTGCATCAGTCATTATGTCATTACTACGTTTTGGTTCTGACATTTTTTCTCTTGCACCTTGGACGATGCTCGTCCAATGCTCAAAAGCAACGCCACTACTCACGACGACGATAGGTTTTGCTTGCTTTGGTGTTGTATTTGTCGTTTGATTACATACAAAAAAATCTTTTTGCCACTGCTGATACTGAGTCATTGCCTCGGTAGGCATTGTACGCTTATACCACGCAATACTATCGATATGTACACCGCGTGCTTGTAAAGTATCGACCAATAATCGTCGCCCGCCCAGTCCGCGCCATATCAAAAGCTTATCACCCGCCTGTAAACGCTCTATCTCAGGCATTGCTAGCATACCTTCATTATTGGCAACTTCAGGCTGTCGTACTTGGTAGTTTGCCGAGTCTATATTGGATTGGGTCAATGCCGTAGCGGTTGCTTGACCCACTGCAATGATTTGACTTGGGGCTACCAAAGCTTCAGAAGCTATGTTGGCTGCTTTATTGTCCGGTTGCGCATAACTACTATCGTCATGCTCACTGTACACAAGCGACTGCCAAACATTCAACCCAGAAGTGGCCGCCGTTGGGCTTATGATGACCAGAGCCTTATATTCACCTGCTAGCCACGCACGCATCAATGCTAGGTCATCGCCAGTCGTTGGGCGCGGCTGCAACGTCAACATCGGTATCTCAACCACCGTGAACCCTGCTGCTCGCAAATGATTCGTCAATGGCGCAGCGCGTGCTATCGGCCGCGTATTGATGACAATTTTTGGCACCGACCCATCAGTGGATTGATTTTTATGAGTAGACCTAGCTTTAGTTGACGTTGATGACATAGATGTACCACGACAAAAGGCTTGTAGAATGGACTGAATCATCGACCAAACAGTGGATATGTGGATCAATGACTCAGTATGACAAAGTGAATACGCTATTCAGCGTGATAAATCGCTGACAAGATAGCCCCTGCACCATCAGCAAGTAGTATATTGGCAACATCAATACCGAGCTGATTTGCCTGCGACTCTTGCTCGTCTTGTGTACCAACCAATGTCACTCGCTTTTCTGCTTTTAACAGCTTACTACCATCCGCTTTACCCACTCGACCACGTAACCACAATACATTACCGTTATCGTTGTTATCGTTGTTGCCGTTTTCACCATTGTCATCGTTATTCGCACTGGTTTCATCCGCCATCTGCAACACTGCGTAGGCTGCAATCGGGACTTGGCAGCCACCCTCCAAGTGACGGTTAAGCGCACGCTCAGCGATAAGGCGAATACGCGCTTTATCATCGTTCAATGGCGCTAGTAATTTCAACACCTCGTCATCACCTTCACGGCATTCAATGGCTAACGCACCTTGACCAACGGCAGGCAAGCAGGCATCAATATCTAGCTGCCCACGTATCCGCTCATCTAATTCAATACGCTGCAAGCCACTGGTCGCCAAGATAATGGCATCATACTCGCCTGCATCTAATTTTCCCAAACGCGTACCGACATTGCCGCGCAAGGTTTTGATCTGTAGATCTGGGCGGTAGGCTTTGATCTGACATTGACGGCGCAAACTTGAAGTCCCAACAACTGCACCTTGCGGCAATTCATCAATACTATTATAAGTATTTGAGACAAAAGCATCAGTTGGTGAAGCACGCTTGCAATAGACACCTAGTGTCAAGCCTTCAGGCAGCTGCATCGGTACGTCCTTTAGCGAATGTACCGCAATATCTGCTTGCTTGTTATACAATGCTTGCTCGAGCTCTTTGACAAATAAACCCTTACCGCCAATTTTGGCCAAAGGTGTGTCCAAAATCTTGTCACCCTTAGTGACAATTTTTAGTAACTCAACTGTCAACTCAGGATAGAGCGCCAGTAAGCGATCACGAATATGCTCCGCTTGCCATAGAGCCAAAGGACTCTGTCGCGTGGCGATGGTTAAGGTAGTCAAAGCAGGTTGCTGCAGATTGCTCATAAAGGGCCTCAATAAATTCGGTACTATAATCTAAATGCTACAATGTCAGTGCTAAGTTGGTGCTAAGCGATTAGGAAAACTTGCCACAAAAAATGATCGACTCACATCAGAGATAGTAAATGCTGGCGCAAAAAAATACCCCTATTTAAGCATAAATAAGGGTTTGATGATATGGGATGATTATGTCGCTCTGAAAACATCCTATTACATGCTTTGGATTTTGTCACGTAAGGCTGGCAGATGACGACGACTCACGGCTAACGTCTCATCGATTCCTTTAAAACGTATCTGATATTGTCCAGCGTCTAGGGTTTCTAAAAAGTCTAAAAAATTCAGATTGATAATAGCGTTGCGATGCACACGGAACAAACGATCATCAAACTCTCGCTCTAGCTCTTTTAGGGTCTCATCAATCAATACCATACCATCTTTGTGACGTACTTTGACGTATTTTTGATCTGCCGCAAAATAATAGATATCTTTGAGCTTAATCAATTCGACCCCGCGATGGGTACGAGCAGCAATATGCTCGCGTATCGGACGCGCCGCTGGATTTGCAAGCTTGCGAATTTCGTTCAATTGCGCCGCGTTTAGGTTTTTTGCTTTGTTCAGTGCTTCTAATAGCTCGTCTTTGTTTGCCGGTTTCAACAGATAACCAATTGCATTGGCTTTTAGTGCCGCTATCGCATAATGATCGTAAGCGGTGACAAATATAATGGCTGGTGGATGATTAAGTTTGTCCAGCTCTTGAGCACAGCGCACCCCATCCATCTCAGGCATACGAATGTCTAATAATATAATGTCAGGCTGCTGAGTTTTTACGGCGACAATCGCTTCTGCCCCTGTGGTAGCTTGAGCAACCACCTCATGACCTGACTCCTGTACGATTCTGACCAAACGCTCACGCGCTAAAGGCTCATCATCACAAACTACAATACGCATGTAAGCTCCCACCCCAAACTCTACTGAATATGTTTCGATGGTATGACGAATGTACTGACCAGTTCAATATGGTGAAATTTTCTGCATCATATTTTTGATAGTAACCATTCATTGTCAATAATTGCCAGATAAAAATCGCAATAACCATATAGATATAAAAGACGATGCAATAAATATGCCACAACATCTTATAATAAGAATATAGTGTCTGAGAACATCATAAAAAACGGTAAAAGAGGAAAAGTTATAAACTGACGTCTTGTAAGGGATAGTCAATAATGGTAGTGATGTGGTTACCAGTAACTGTGCTTTGGATATCAGCGCTTTGACCAAAGTACGCACGTAATCGATCCGCTTGAATATAAAAATCCATATGCTGACGCAAATTATGGTTAATGATTAAGGTCTTTGTGGGAAGTTCGACGTCGATCTGAATAGCTACTCTGTGCTGCTCCCAAGTGACTTTAATATTAAAATGGATGGTTTCAGTGGTCATCTCAACCACATTGAGTAGCATTTTCTCCAGTACGCTTTGTAAGGTTAACGCTGTAATCACCATATCATACATAATATCTTCATCAGGCAAATCCCAATGGACCTCGAGTTTGTCTGCCAAACGGCTAGACTCGATCGCTAGATAATGCTCACACAGCGCCACTTCTTCTTCAAAGCTAATCTCACGTTCGCCGCTAAAACTGGCACGATATAAGACCGAAACGTTTTGTAATAAAGCAGAGGCTTTTGACGGATTGGACTCAATGAGTGAGACCAGTGTGTTGATGGTATTAAAGAAGAAGTGAGGCGCGGTGCGGGCTTTTATTAAGTCATTCTGTGCAGTCAATTTGTATTCAAACGATAGCTTGAGCGCATTAAGCTCACGGTAGCTACGCAAAAAGTATAATAAAAATACAATGGTAAAACCGCCCGTCAGTACGGTATTGAAAAACAGATTGGTCATAAAAGCTTGACGATCATATTCCATCAAACCCATATTAATCAAAACCAAAACGACTAAAGCCATAGAAACCGTCGCGGCAAACATCATCAGCATGACGATACGCACACTCACACTCGGAATGCTGGCATTTTTGAAGACAGGGCGCAGATAATCTACCAAATATAATGCAGGTATAACGGTCAAACCGTTTTGTATGGTTCGCGCAACAAGCTTGATGATAAAGTCCGACCAACTGGACAGACCATGCCGCTCAATCACTGTGAGAAACAGTGACCAAAGAGCAATATATGTCAGCCACTGCAAAGGCCTCATGATCTCCATGAGTTTTGGAATAAAAAACTCTAAGCGCGTAGCTAGTAAGGCAACCTCATCATTTGCTATACTTGAGTTCTTACTCTCTTGACTTGTCTTGTACCAATATGAACGCCAATTCTTCAAACCTTACTAATCCTGAATCAAGTAAAAATTCATCTGCTTCTGATTCTAGCACGAATGTCTCAGTAACAAACAAAGATGCACAAAACAGCCCTACCAGTACTCAGGGCCAGCAGATGTGGGGTGGACGCTTCAGTGAAGCGACGGACAGCTTCGTGGCTGCCTTTACCGCCTCTGTCGGCTTCGACCAACGCTTTGCTCGTCACGATATTCAAGGATCGATTGCCCATGCAACGATGCTCAAAGAATGCGATATCTTGACTGCTGATGAAGTGGCCACCATTATCGACGGTCTTCATCAAGTATTACGTGAGATCGAAGCAGGTGAGTTTAGCTGGTCAATCGCCCTCGAAGACGTGCACATGAATGTCGAATCACGCCTCACTGATATTATAGGCGCTGTTGGCAAAAAACTACACACGGGTCGTAGCCGTAACGATCAGGTCGCGACCGACATTCGTTTGTGGTTACGTGAAGAGATCGATAATATTATCGAGCTGCTCATACGCTTACAAAGTGGCTTGCTTGATCTGGCTGATCAACATACCGATACCATTATGCCTGGTTTTACGCATTTACAAACCGCTCAGCCTGTCAGCTTTGGTCACCATGTAATGGCGTGGTTTGAGATGTTGTATCGCGATACTGAGCGTTTGATTGACGCCCGCCGCCGTATCAATCAGATGCCACTTGGTAGCGCCGCACTCGCTGGCACGACGTTCCCGATTGATCGTACAATCACCGCTGAGCTATTGGGTTTTGAAGGTATTTGTCAAAATTCGCTCGATGCCGTCTCAGATCGTGATTTTGCGATTGAGTTCACCTCCGCCGCCTCGATTCTGATGATGCACATGTCACGTATGAGCGAAGAGATTATTCTGTGGATGTCAGCGCAGTTTAACTTTGTGCAGATACCAGATCGTTTCTGTACTGGCTCATCAATCATGCCGCAGAAGAAAAACCCTGACGTGCCAGAATTGGTACGCGGTAAAGCGGCACGTGTCTTTGGTCAGCTGATGACATTACTCAGCCTGATGAAAAGCCAGCCACTCGCCTACAACAAAGACAACCAAGAAGACAAAGAGCCTTTGTTTGATTGTGTTGACACGCTAACAGGCTCACTACTTGCCTTTGCTGATATGCTGCCCAACATCGTCCCCAACAAAGAAAGTATGCGTGCTGCGACAATGAAAGGCTATGCTACTGCCACTGACTTGGCAGATTATCTGGTCCGTCAAGGCGTTGCATTCCGTGATGCGCATGAAGTCGTGGGTAATGCGGTTGCACTAGGCATTAAAGAAGGCGTTGATCTCAGTGACTTATCCTTGGCACAACTACAGCAATTCAGCGATGCCATCGGTGAGGATGTCTTTGACTATCTCACGCTAGAGGGCTCACTAGCAGCTCGTGACCATCTGGGCGGTACTGCGCCAAATCAAGTCAAGCAAGCCGTAATCAATGGCCGCGCTCGTTTAAAAGCCTTTGCTTGATCATATCGTTTTAAGCATAAGTGAACTGACCGCGCTACATCTGACACCCGCTATTGATGCGGGTGTTTTTTATTTATAGTCAATCCCCTATAAAAGAGCTATAGCGTTAACCTCACTTGCAGTATCACAGTTACATCTGCGCTCGGTTGTCTTATATCTCTTTTAAACTGAATTAACTATAACTTACTATCAGCTACCCGCCCTTTTTTCGCGCTTTCTTTGTCTATCTGATATGAAACGATAAATCAGAATAAAGGCAAGACGTGCTGATAACACCTTATAGATTTGTGTCTGTTTAATAACAGACACGAGATACCCTTTGCTAAATTGACCAAGAGCGTTATCATAGGCTCATATGATTATTTAATTTGCCTGCTAGGGCATATCATCATTTAGATAGCGAGGCTTAAAATAAGATAAATGGTAGTCAAACAAGGAAAAAACTGCAGAGAATATCGGTATATTCACAAAGTTTTTGACGATGTTTGACAAGATGTAGCCATTTTAAGACCGCTAAATGATTTAATGGGCTAATTGATGGCATGGCCTAATATGATAAATAAGGAACACCTGATGACTGAGACTTTTAATCCCCAAGACAATACCGTGTTTTGCCGCAAATACAAGCAAGAACTACCAAAAATGCCGCATCCGCCCTTCCCTAACAAAAAAGGCCAAGAGCTACAAGACACAGTCTCTGACAAGGCATGGAAAGAGTGGCTAGAACATCAAACCATGCTTATCAATGAGAATCATTTGAGCATGATGGATCCTGAAGCTAAAAAATTCTTGACCGAGCAACGTGATAAGTTCTTGGATAATGAAGACTATGAGCGCGCTCAAGGCTGGACGCCAGAAAGCTAGGCTGAGACCACTGCATTACGCCCATAAAAAACGCGCTATAGTAAGCGCGTTTTTTACGTAAGAAGACTATTTTGCCTGCGTTATTAGTCGTCATTACTTTCTAAAGCTTCGTAGTCGTCGACTGACATCGTGCTCACTTGACGAGCAGCCAGACGATCATTGGCTTCTTGCACTGCTTTTTCGACCATGGCATAGTCTGAATGGCGTACATCTTGACCACTGATATAGTTGATGACCAGCTCCGCCACGTTTTGCGCATGATCGCCGATACGTTCAAGCGAGCGCAAAATCCACATGATATTGATAACCTTTGAGACTTGTCTTGAGTCTTCCATGATATAGGTCATCAACGCGCGAATGGCAGATTGATATTCGTTATTGACCACACTGTCATTGCGCATGACCTCAAACGCCTGCTCAGCATTTGATTGACTAAAGGCTTCTAGTGCGTTGTTAAGCATCAGTCTTACCTGATTGCTCAAATGCTGCACTTCAGCATAGCCGTAAGACGATTTGCCTTGTGCGGCAATTCTGCTGGCCATTTTCGCGATTTTTACCGCCTCATCGCCAATACGTTCCAAATCTACCACGCCTTTACTGATCGACATAACCAGACGCAAATCTCCTGCGGCAGGTTGACGCTTGGCAACCAACAATAAAATATGTTCATCGAGCTCAACCTCCATGCGGTTGATATCAAAGTCCATCTCGATGACCTCTTGCGCCAGTGTCTCGTCTCTATCAATAAGTGCATGAATCGCTTTGGCCACTTGGTTGGCAGCACTATCACCCATGTATAAGAACAAACGGATGGCTTCATCAAGATCTTGGTCAAAACTTTTGGAGATATGCTTATCACTTTGCATAAGAGGTATTCCCTGAAATCTATATTTTAGTAGCGCGATATGCTGATTGAGTGAAACGACCCAACTTCAGTATTAGCTCTTCAGTACTAATTAATCGGCCCTAGCCATAGCGACCAGTAATATAATCTTCTGTCGCAGTTTGGGTAGGTTTGGTAAAGATCTGATCGGTCTCACCCATCTCGATCATATCGCCTAGATACATATAGACGGTATAGTCTGATACCCGCGCCGCTTGCTGCATGTTGTGGGTAACAATGGCGATGGTATAGTCATTTTTGAGATCTTCTATCAGATCTTCGATAGCGCCCGTCGAGATAGGGTCAAGCGCAGAGGTTGGTTCATCGAGCAGCAATATTTCAGGCTTGGTTGCGACACTACGGGCAATACACAGACGCTGCTGCTGACCACCTGATAGCGACAGGCCGGATGCTTTTAGCTTATCTTTCACTTCTGGCCATAGCGCCGATTTTTTTAGTGCCCACTCCACGCGATTATCTAGCTCGTCTTTGCTGAGCTTCTCATAGAGTTTGACACCAAAGGCAACATTGTCATAGATCGACATGGGAAACGGGGTTGGCTTTTGAAATACCATACCGACCTGCGCGCGTAGCAAGTTGACATCGATGTCTTTGCCCAAAATATTGCGCCCATCAAGGTTGATAGCGCCCTCTGCACGCATTCCTGGATACAGATCATACATGCGGTTAAAGGTACGTAGCAGCGTCGATTTGCCGCAACCTGACGGACCAATGAACGCCGTTACTTTCTTTTCTGCGATATCGATATTGATGTTTTTTAATGCCTGAAAATCATCGTAGTAAAAGTTAAGATCGCGGACTTCCATTTTTGCTTTGGGCATGTTTTTGGGCATATCATGAATACTTTGCTTGGTGAAGTCAGCAGTATTGGGTTGCTGCGATTGCGCACTATGAGACGTGGTTCTATTTAACAAGCTGTCTGTTGTACTGTTAAAGCGATCAGCCGTTGTTTCTGTGCGGGCTTTGCTTACGACATCATTCATAATATTATCCAACCTAGCTTAGTGTATTTCGTATAAATATAAGTAAATACTTGGTATCTTTGCAGCGATATCTGTCTTTATTTGACCTGACCGCGATTGCCAATAAATCTTGCCAAAATATTCAATACCAAGACCGACGCTGTGATCAGCAGCGCGGCTGACCATGCCAGTGTGTGCCAATTATCATAAGGACTCATCGCAAACTGATAGATGGTATTGGGTAAGTTGGCAATTGGCTGACCCATATCGGTACTGAAATACTGATTATTGAGGGCGGTAAATAGTAATGGCGCCGTCTCACCAGTGATACGAGCAAAAGCCAAAAGTACCCCTGTCGTCAGTCCCGCTTTGGCAGCCTTGATAGTCACTTGCGTCACCATTTTCCACTTGGGCGTGCCAAGTGCATAAGCCGCTTCGCGCAAGCTATTGGGTACCAGATTCAGCATATTCTCTGTGGTACGTACGACGACTGGAATGACAATCAATGCCAATGCCAATGCGCCTGCCCAACCAGAGAAACTTTGACCTTTGACCATTAAAGCATATATAAACAGACCAATGACAATGGATGGTGCCGATAATAAAATATCGTTCAAAAAGCGCGTCACTTGGCCAAGCATACTGCCTCTAGAAAACTCAGACAAATAAATACCAGTCATAAGCCCGATGGGTGCGCCGATGAACAACCCTGAAAACGCCAGCATGGCAGAACCCACGATCGCATTGCGCAAACCACCTGGACTCATCGGCGGTGGCGTGTCAGCGGTAAAAATTGGCAGCTGCACCATGCCTTGGAAGCCTTCAATAAACAGCGTCACCAAGATCCATGATAACCAAAATAAGCCAAACACCATGGCTGACATGGCAAACCCCAAACCCAGCTTATTCATCCAGCGACGTTTGTTGTACAGACTCTTGTTGTAACGCCCCACGCTGCTTGGCTTGGTGGTCATGGGCGCATTCATCGCATTGTTAGCAGCCATACTATTTATTTCCCATATCTTTTATCAATATCAATCGAGATCCAATAACCATGCTTAGGCTTATCGGTTACCTGCTTTGTGATCCATGCGCATGAGCATCAGTTTGGCCAACGACAGCACGATGAAGGTGATAATAAACAAGATTAAGCCCAGATGTAGTAAAGATGCTAGATGCAGCTCACTTGACGCTTCGGCAAACTCATTGGCCAATGCTGAGGTGATGGTCACACCAGAAGTAAATAGACTTGGGCTGATATTGAACGCATTACCGATCAAGAAAGTCACTGCCATGGTCTCACCGAGCGCACGACCCAGTCCCAAAATCACGCCGCCAACGACACCCGCTTTGGTATAAGGCAAGATAATCTTGAACATCACTTCCCACGTCGTCGCACCCATACCGTAGGCCGACTCTTTGAGTAGATCTGGCACCACAGAGAAAACATCACGCATGGTGGCAGCGATAAAAGGGATAATCATGATGGCAAGTACCAAGGACGCGGTAAACATCCCTAGTCCCATGGGTGCGCCTGTAAACAGCTTACCGATGATAGGTAGCGGGCCCACATGCTCAATAAACCATGGCTGAATATGCTCACCAAAGAAAGGCGCAAAGACAAACAAGCCCCACATCCCATAAATGATAGAAGGAATACCTGCCAACAGCTCAATGGCAATGCCAAGCGGTTTTTTGAGGAACTTTGGACACATTTCGGTCAAAAATATCGCAATACCAAAACTGACTGGTACAGCGATAACAATCGCGATAAATGACGTCACCAAGGTGCCATAAATAGGCGCGAGTGCCCCGTACTCATTGGAAACCGTATCCCAATTATTACTGCTATAAAACCCCAGACCAAACTCTTGGATACTCGGCCACGCCCCAACAATCAGAGACACCAAAATGCCCCCTAACGATAGGAGGACGAGTATGGCAAACGCTTTGGTAGAATTGACAAATAAAGCGTCGTAACGTTTTTGTTTAGCCAGTTGGGACCTTAAGTCTGTCATAAGTGTCTCAGCATTGAATGGGTGAATTCAAAAAATCAGGGTGTTCATTTCGTTTTATGACAGCAAACGCAACTTGACTAATGATTATCGTGAAATATAGCGATTAGTGTTTTGGTCAAATTTGCTGTGATAAAACCTCTCAAACCACTACCGGAGAATAGTGGCTTAAGAGGAAATCAAAAAGTCATTAAGCAGCTTGTACAGATCGTTTATTGCGCTGGCTTATAAACAGGCTGTCCATCGCTACCTTTGACCTCATTCCATTTCTCTTTGAATAGAGCCACTGCTGTATCAGAGAATGGGACATAGTCTAGCGCCATGGCATCATCATCACCTTGGGTATACGCCCAGTCAAAGAAGTTCAACACGCCAGCGACTTGCTGAGGATTCTCTGGTTGCTTGTGTACTAAGATGAAAGTAGCAGCAGCGATTGGCCATGCTTGATCCGTCTCAGAGTTGGTGATGACTTTATAAAAGCCTTCTTGTTGTGACCAATCGATGTCACCAGCGGCGGCAAAGGTTTCAGCAGATGGCTGCACGATATTGCCCGCGGCATTTTTAAGCGCGGCATGTGACATGTTGTTTTGCTTGGCGTAGGCATACTCCACATAGCCGATAGAGTTTTTCATGCGGTTGACGTAGCTTGAGACGCCCTCATTACCTTTACCACCTGCACCAGTCGCAGAGGTTGGCCACTTGACCGTTTTATCAACCCCAACGCTGTCTTTCCAATCTGGTGATACCTTGGCGAGATAATCGGTAAAGTTAAACGTCGTACCTGAACCATCTGAGCGGAATACTGTGGTGATGGCGGCATCTGGCAAAGTCAAATCTGGGTTCAAGGCTTTGATCGCAGGATCATTCCAGTTATTGATTTTACCCAGATAGATATTGGCTAAGGTTTCACCATCTAGCTTCAACTGACCTGGCTCAACGCCATCGATGTTAACGATTGGCACAACGCCACCAATCACGGTTGGGAACTGGATAAGACCAGACTCTTCAAGCTCTTCAGGTGTTAATGGCGCATCAGAAGCACCAAAATCGACGGTTTTTGATTGGATTTGTTTGATACCACCAGATGAGCCAATAGATTGATAGTTGACTTGGCCACCTGTGGCAGCGTTATAGTCAGAAGACCATTTGGCATAGATCGGCTGCGGGAATGATGCGCCTGCACCTGTGATATTCATGGCAATGTTTTCAGCAGATTTGAAACCCGTGTCAGCAGAAGGCGTTGCCTGAGTCTGCGTGGTGGTTTCAGCCGTGGTAGCGGCGCTACTGGTCGTATCAGCAGCTGGTTCTGCCGTTTCTGTTGACTTATTACACGCCGTAAGCATTAATGTACAACTAACGGCCACTGCTAATAACGAATAACGCATGTAGGACTCCTGAAATTTAACAACGATATAAAAAAGCATTGTTTGTGATATGAGCGTTATCTTGCCAAATCTTTATGACAGTTTAATGACAACCTCTCAAATCCTGCATTCGCTTTACACAATATTTAGCAATCGCCTCTAAGTATCAGTAATATCAAGGAATTTTAATTACTATCAATAACTCCTGTTCTTTGTATCCATGCTAAATAGCAAAATAAGCGCCTGATATTTTCATCCAAATTCCATTAGCCGTTAACGCAGAATTTTGTTAGTATGAAGAAGATTTACAACACTGACAGACTCGGGGTGCGATGTAGCATTGGCCTACTTTATTAAACGTTTATAGTTAAACATTGATAAAAGTAGCCACCTATCTACATTCGCTGAGAGATCACCCGCCGAACCTGATGCGGTTAGTACCGACGCAGGGAAGTCTTAAGCACGTTGTTATTGATGACAACGGACGCGTAAAAATACTTTTTTATCATCGCTATTGTCTAACGATGCACGCCGCATACGTAGATAACGAGAGAAGATAGAAAGCGGCGTCCACTATTTGATGACCATTAACCGCGACAATTTCTTTGCTCGCTGTTAGGTGTTGATAATATAAATTTGTCTGAATGACGAGTGTTTGCCCCGCAGCTACTGGCGGTGTTGCTTTTATTCAAAAACCAACACGCTAGGACAGCATATGACTATTTCAAACAGCAGCTCTTTTGACAATGCCTCTTTAGACAGTGCCTCAGCGCCATCACAAGTCCAAACGCACAACCCAGCCGATAACATACCTCTCGTATCAGACACCAAAGCCGATAAAAAAGCCGACGCGCTAAAGACACCTGCCCACCGCGCCGCCAGTGATGCACGCTTTGAAGAAGACGCGCGCGACTTACACCGTATCCTACCCGCCTCGCGCAAAGTCTATATCGAAGGCTCACGGCCTGATATTCAAGTACCGATGCGTGAAATCAGCTTAACGGATACGCCAGTTGGCGGTACGGGTGATAAGGATGGCGAGCACAATCCGCCTTTTTATGTGTACGATACTTCAGGCGTGTACACTGACCCCAATGTCGAGATTGATCTGACCCGCGGTCTACCCAAACTGCGTGAAAACTGGATCGCCGAGCGCGGTGATACCGAGCAACTAAGCGGTCTGTCTAGCTCATACGGGCAAGCACGTGCTCGTGATATCAGCACTGCCAACCTCAGGTTTGCTCATATTGACAAACCGCGCCGTGCCAAAGCAGGGAAAAACGTCACTCAGATGTACTACGCGCGTCGCGGCATCATTACCCCTGAGATGGAATATATTGCGATACGTGAGACGCAAAAGCAGCATGAACTGACTGACATGCGTCAACATGAGGGTGAGAGCTTCGGTGCCAATATGCCCAAAATTATCACCCCTGAGTTTGTCCGTGATGAAGTAGCCGCTGGACGTGCAATTATCCCCAACAACATCAACCACCCTGAATCTGAGCCAATGATTATCGGGCGCAACTTTTTGGTAAAAATCAATGCCAATATCGGCAACTCAGCGCTCGGCTCATCGATTGATGAAGAAGTCTCCAAAATGACATGGGCCACGCGTTGGGGCGCGGATACCATCATGGATTTATCGACGGGCAATCACATTCATGAAACTCGTGAATGGCTAATCCGCAACTCTCCTGTGCCGATTGGTACCGTACCGATTTATCAAGCCTTAGAAAAAGTCGATGGCGTCGCTGAAGATCTGACGTGGGAGATATTCCGTGATACCTTGATTGAGCAAGCCGAGCAAGGTGTGGATTACTTTACCATTCACGCAGGCGTCCTGCTCCGCTATGTACCGCTCACCGCAAAGCGTTTGACAGGTATCGTCTCACGCGGCGGCTCTATCATGGCGCAGTGGTGTCTGGCGCATCACAAAGAGAGCTTTTTATACACGCATTTTGAAGATATCTGCGAGATTATGAAGCAATACGATGTGGCGTTCAGTCTAGGTGATGGCCTACGCCCCGGCTGCTTGCAAGATGCCAATGATGAGGCGCAGTTTGGCGAACTACGTACGCTTGGTGAATTGACCAAAGTGGCATGGGAGCACGACGTACAGGTGATGATTGAAGGCCCTGGACACGTGGCGATGAACCGTATCAAAGAAAACATGGACTTGCAGCTTGATCTGTGTGCGGACGCGCCTTTCTATACCTTGGGCCCATTAACGACTGACATCGCCCCGGGTTATGACCATATCACCAGTGCGATTGGTGCGGCGATGATTGGCTGGTTTGGTACCGCGATGCTATGCTATGTCACACCAAAAGAGCACTTAGGGCTACCAAACAAAAAAGACGTCAAAGACGGCATTATTACCTATAAAATCGCTGCACACGCCGCCGACCTTGCCAAAGGTCACCCTGGTGCACAGGCGCGTGATAATGCGCTATCCAAAGCGCGCTTTGAATTCCGCTGGGATGATCAGTTCAATCTGGCGCTCGACCCTGATACCGCGCGCGAATATCACGATGAGACCTTGCCAAAAGATGCGCATAAATCGGCACACTTTTGCTCTATGTGTGGTCCGAAGTTTTGCTCCATGAAAATTACGCAAAACGTGCGTGAGTATGCAGCAGGACTGGACAAAGATGCCGCCAATAAAAAGGTAACGCCGCAATCAGGCGACTTAAGCGATGATGATCATTTGATCAAAAAAGTCGATACAGAACTGGTCGGACAAGTAGGCGAAGCCAGTGCTGAAGAAGTCCGTCAAGGCATGGCTGAGATGATGGAAAAATACAACAAGGAAGGACGCCAGTTATACAAAGAGGTATAAGCTTTTTACTATAATAAAAAAGCCCAAACCTGACTATCAGGTTTGGGCTTTTTTAGTTTATGTATTTAGTAATATCAAACCTTCGACGCCTGATAAATCTCCTCAATCGACGTATTGATGGTATCGGCAAACTCTTCATCGCTTTGCTGCTTACTCAACCCTTCGGTAAAGGCGCGCGAGAAGCTGGCAATCATACCGGGGTTTTGTTTGAGCTTCGCGCACGCATCAGTGCGGCTATAACCACCAGATAGCGCCACGACTTTGAGCACTTTTGGATGGTCGACCAGTTCCTGATAAAATCCTGCTTCTTCGGGCAATGTCAGCTTGAGCATTACTTGCTGTTCGTCATTTAAGCGTTCCAGATTACGCAAAATATTGGCTTTTAATAGCACTTCGCAATCATGCTTTTGGGCACTATCAATATTGACCTCTGGTTCAACGATTGGCATCAAGCCTTTTGAGATGATTTGCTTGGCCACATCAAATTGCTGCTGTACAACGAGCTCAATACCATCGACATTTGGCTCATAAATGACTGAGCGCATCTTGGTACCAAATACTGGATAGTTCTTGGCTTTATCTAGCAACAGATCTAGATTAGGCATCGGCTTCATGACTTGGACGCCGCTCATCTGCTCCGCCAAACCTTTATCTACCTTCAAGAATGGAACGATTTGCTTGTCTTCCCACAAATAGTTGGCGGTCGACTTACCATTGACGTCACGCTCCATGGTATCTTCAAATAAGATCGCACCAAGCACACGCTCATTGTCAAAACAGTCGCACGTCATGATACGGGCACGCATCTCATGCACCAAATCAAACATGGCCTCATCATTCTCATACTCATCGCCGCTGATGCCGTAATTCTCTAAAGCCTTTGGTGTGCTGCCACCACTTTGGTCGAGCGCAGCGATAAACCCTGAACCGTCTTTTATGCGCTGCAACTGATTGTCGTATTCCATTGAAAGTACATCCTATTTTTATTGAGTGAAATTAAACATTATAAATCAAGCTTTCTATCACCTATATAAGGTCTGCTATTTGTAGATGACCTTATCATAGGATGATAAGTATGCCTATATAGAAAACGTGACAACTTTGCTAAAAATTCTACTTTATCCTTCCTTGGACAACTTATCTCACGCCAAAAATAAGACGCCCACACAGCATACTGCAAGTAGCAACCCCACCAAATTGATGCGATTGAGTCGTTCTTTAAACGCGCCCACTCCGATCAATGTGGCGACTGCGATGACACCCACGTTCATCCCCGTAAACACAATACTGGATGAATCGGAGAGCACTTGATGGGCTCTGACATAAGCATAAATATTACCCATGTTGAGCGCGCCAAGTAGCAATCCAGCGACAAGGGCGTCTGCCTGCCAGCGCACCCGAGTGACGAGCAGATAGACGAGTAATAATAAACCTGCGACTCCAAAGCTCACAAACAGTGTCAACGGAAAAGCAGTACCCTGCTTGGCAACCTGCTTAAACAAGATATCGATGATGCCGTAACCCGCCCATACACCGAATAACCACAGCGGTGTGTATTTTGTTTGCTTAGGGGTATCTGTCTGCTGTGGTCGATAAACCAGTGCTCCTAGTGCCAAAAAGCCAAGTGCCAATCCCAGCACACGCGTACCTGTCAGCACCTCACCAAATAGCAAAAAAGCGGCAATGATCGGAATAATCAATGATAAGCGCTGGGAGGCATCCGTTGCCACCATACCCACCGCCTCAATAGCACGTCCAAGGATAATAAACACGGCCGGTAGCAAGATCCCAAGCGCGATGATGATGCCCCAAGCACTGTCTAGCGCATGTATGGCGCCGACATCGGGCTTTAATAAAAGCCAAGTCAGTAAAAAAGCGACGGGATAACCTGCGACAATGGTCTGACGAATATCCATTTTCTTTTGGCGTAGTATTTTTAAAAGCACTGAAACAGCGACGCTACACAGCACCGCAATGGTTAGATACATCATTAAGGCCTACCTTTTGAACCCTAGTACTGGGTATTTATTATCCATACACTGGTGGCGCAGCATCAAGTAAGCCGCTTTGTATTCAACTGATTTCATTAAAAAATATGATTACAACGCTCATCATTCGATCAACTAAGCCAGTTGCGGTCTAGAAGGTAGCAAAATATATTTTTGACAGCAATCTATTTATCCGTATTTCCACGCGCGTTATTGGCAATAACGTATCAACCAAAAGCACTATGCATGGATCAATTACAATTTACTGCACGCCTGATTGCCAAGTTTTGATAAAATACCCTGCTATTTTATTAACATAAGTAACGACTCAAAACCGCTCTGTTTTGACGTATTATTGCCGCCTATGAACGCTCTCTTTCGTTTTTTTGAATCCCGTCTTCCTGCCTTCCCAGAAACGCCCATGCCATTGCCTCGTAAGGGGTTGTTGAAGTTTTTGTGGGCCTGTACTCATGGTTTACGTGGCTGGCTGTTCTTATTTATGATCCTCTCCGCAGGTGTTGGGGTCTATGAGGCCATGTTGTTTGCATGGATTGGTAACTTGGTGGATTGGCTGGGTGCTTATACCCCGCAGACACTGTGGGCAGAAAAAAGCGACATGCTACTGCTGATGTTTGCTGTGTTAATCCTCAGCCCATTTTGGATTGCCTTATCGTCATTGGTACATTTTCAAGTGATCCAAGGCGTGTTTCCGATGCAGATGCGCTGGCGTTTTCACCGCCGAATGCTTGGGCAGTCGATGCAGTTTTATCAAGATGAGTTTTCAGGACGTGTCTCAGCAAAGGTGATGCAAACGGCATTGGCCGTGCGTGATACAGTGATGACCATCACCGATATGATGATGTATGTGGTGGTGTATTTTGTCACTACTGGGGTGATTTTGTTTAATCTAGACAGCTTGCTGCTCATTCCATTTGCGGTTTGGTTTGTACTGTTTGGGCTTTCCATGTGGTACTTTATTCCGCGCCTCAAACGTACGGCCATTGTCCAAGCGGATGCCCGTGCGTTGATGACAGGACGCATCACCGATGCTTATGCCAATATCATGACCGTCAAGCTGTTTAGCCACTCGCAGCGCGAATTGGGTTATGCCAAATACGCGATGAATCAGTTTTTGGGTACGGTACACGCACAGATGCGCTGGGTCAGCTATCTTGAGGTCGTCAACCATGCCATCAGTGTGACTTTGATTGGCTCGACTGCAGCTATCGGTGTATATTTGTGGCAACAAGGTGATGTTGGTGTTGGTGCGATTGCCGCAGCGACTGCTATGGCACTGCGCTTAAACGGTTTGACCCACTGGATTATGTGGCAGACCACCAGTTTGTTTGAGAGTATTGGTACGGTACAAGATGGTATGCGTACTCTATCAGCCCCGCAAAAAATCGTCGATAAACCTAATGCGCAAACACTAACGGTCACTGATGGTCGTATTGTCTTTGATCATATTGATTTTGGTTACGAAGAGGATATGATCGCTGCCGATGATGAAGGCGCGCGCGTCGATGAGGCGCACAATGCAGGTACCGCACTGGCGAGCAACCGTGTGAAGCTGCTAGATGACTTTTATTTGGACATCAAACCAGGTGAAAAAATCGGTCTGGTCGGACGCTCTGGGGCAGGCAAATCAACCTTGGTGAATTTACTACTACGCTTCTTTGATGTCGATAGTGGCAAAATCTTTATTGATGGACAGGCAATTGATGAGGTCACTCAAGAGTCACTGCGCCAGCAAATTGGTATGGTGACCCAAGATACCTCATTATTGCATCGTACCATCCGTGAAAACATTGCTTATGGTCGTCCAGATGCCACCGATGCTGAAATTATTGAAGCCACTAAGCAAGCCCAAGCATGGGACTTTATCAAAGACTTAAGCGATGACAAAGGCAACACCGCCCTTGATACCCAGGTCGGTGAGCGCGGCGTCAAACTCTCAGGTGGTCAGCGCCAGCGTATCGCCATCTCCCGCGTAATGCTGAAAAACGCACCAATTTTGCTGCTTGATGAAGCCACGAGTGCCCTTGACTCTGAAATCGAATTTGCTATTACTGAAAGCTTAAACGACATGATGACTGGCAAAACCGTGATTGCCATTGCCCACCGTTTATCAACCATTGCGGCACTGGATCGACTAGTAGTGATGGACAAAGGGCGTATTATTGAACAAGGCAGTCACGAGGCGCTGCTCGCACGCGATGGCGTCTATGCTAAATTATGGCAACGTCAAAGCGGTGGTTTCTTAGGTGAAGACAACTAAGACCCATCAAAATAAATCACAAGGAAGTGTTTATTTTATGGAAGCATTTACAAACAGCATCAATCTTGATGGTAAAAAAGCACGTTACTATCATCTTAGCCAGCTCAATCAGTCAGTTCAAACAGATAACCATCGCCGCACACCCGCGCATTTTTATGGTGGTAATAGTTTCACCGTTGGTACCTATACGCCATTGCTAAATGAGCTGGCAACTGAGTTTGATATCAGCTCACTTGCCCTGCGTGGCTATTGGTATGACAAACCGCACAGCCGTCGTCTAACGCGTGAGCAAGATGCTGACCTGCTTATTGAGTTTTTAGAAAAAACACAAGATAAGCCTGTCGTCGGTATCGGACATTCACAAGGCGCAACCGCCACAGCCATGGCAGCAGCCAAACGTCCAGAGCTGTTTTCGCAGCTATATCTGATAGAGCCTGTCACATTCACCAAAAACCAAGCTATTTTGTATAATCTGTTACCGCGCTCTATCCTGCTGAGTCGTGAGCCTTTCAAAAGCACAGTAAATCGGCAATCTACGTGGCCGAGTGTCGATGCTTATTATGACAACTTGCGTGCGCAGCGTGCTTATAGACGCATCAGTGATGAACACTTGCAGATATTTGCCGAACAGAGCTTGAGCAAAAATCCAAATGGAAGTTACAGCTTGATGTTTGCTCCAGAGCAAGAGCTGGCCAACTATTTTAGCGCACCTCATATCGATGCCGCGCTCAAAAAACTACGCTGCCCCTATACGCTGATTACCGGTAAGCCTACTTTATTCATCAATGATAAGGTACGACAACAATGGCAAAAATTTGTGCCTGATAGCAGCATCATCTCATTGCTAGACTATGGTCACCTACTGCCAATGGAAGCGCCCAAACTGTGTGCTCAGATCATTCAAGAGCACTATCAACGCAGCAAATAATGAGAGATAACTATTGATCTATGACTGACCTTTTTGCCCCAACACCTACAGATAATTTATTGCCCTATGATGGTAATGTAAACGATCTAGGCATAGTCATAAACGATGCCAATGTCCTCTATAATACGTTGCTAAATGGGTTGCCTTGGCAATCGGATATAGTGACGTTATTTGGTAAAACTCATGTGACGACTCGCCAAATTGTCTGGATGGGAGACACGGATGCAGATTACCAGTATTCAGGGCATACGCGACAGACAATACCATGGTCAGATATAGTGTTCCACGTGAAACAATATATAGAAAAAGCGTTGGCAGACATCGGTATTGCAGCACATTTCAACACCTGCTTGCTCAACTATTATCCAACTGGCACTGATGGCATGGGCTATCATGCCGATGATGAAAAAGAGCTCGGTCATCAACCAATCATTGCATCTCTCTCCCTTGGTGCCACCCGCAAATTTGTCTTTAAGCACAAAAAAACTCAAGAAAAAGTCGCGCTTTATCTTGAGTCTGGACAATTAATTGTCATGCATGGGGACACACAGCGCTTTTGGAAGCATACAATCACGAAAACAAAAACAGTCGATACTGGACGGATTAGCCTGACATTTCGTCAAATGCTTGCAAACTAAAATTGCCATGGTCAGGTTGAGTAAACGATTACCTATGCAATGCGATCTAAAAAACGTTCACGGTAGCATTGATACGCCGCTTCACAGACATTGGCCGTATAGTTGGCATTGACGCCACCTGCCACTACTGCACCCACCGCAGGAATGATTTGCGCGGCTTTCGTTTTGACCATATTGGTGGCCACTTTGGTTGCTGTCTGACGCAGTACCCGCGACATGACCTCTTCATTAATCTGATTAAATGTCTGCGTTTCTGGATCTTTAATCATCGCACGGGTATCATCCAGTGCTGCTTTGCGCGCTTCAGCAGAGGCAGAAGTAGCCACCGCCAACAAAGACATGGCAAACAACTGCTCGCCTTTATCATTCATGTCAAAGCCATAGTAAGTCGCATACTCTCCGATAGCGCGTAGATTGGTAGTGATAAGACCCACCACATCGGCTGGAATACCTACCCAGCCAACCACCCCTGTCGTCACGCCTTGCACACTGGTGAGCGCGACATATTTACTTTTGAGCAGCTTGACTTATTTATCGACAACCGCAATTGGTAGATGTTTAATATCAGAAAGCGTCTTGATTGACGAGCCTTCAAAATCAGGCTCCTCTTGATAGCTCTCGATAACGCCTTGAGTGTTCAATGTCCAATTGGCGGCATTACTCAAAGTACTGATGGTTTGCTCAGTTGCTTTTTTTAAGGCATCGCCGAATTGCGGCACATCCATTAATGCATCACCTGCCGCGACAATAGGCGTATTAAGGACCACAAAAGCTTTGTCCAAAACGCCTTTATCAGGGTTTTTCCATGCTTCTATTTCTTCACGCACTTGCGCTTCATAGGCGACATGATCCATGACTTTTTTGTCTGTTTTTTATTCTCTGTAACTTTATTTTCAATGTCTTTATTCATAGTCATAGAACATCCTTTGTTATTACTTCATTTATCAGCGTGTCTCTCACTATCCTACAGCAGACAACATTAGAGAGTAGGCCTGTTGTGTTGTCAGAGACACCATTCTTGTAGAGCTTTATGAAGTACGTAAAGGATCCTATGATTTTTAAAAAACTGGTTAGCGCCCCTTATTCAGAAGCAGCAAGGACAATTTTTCCGAATGCATCGCCCTTTTGTAGCTCATGGTGCGCGGCTACCACTTCTGATAAAGGATAGATTTTTTGGATTTTTAAGGTTAATTGACCATCAGCGACTTGCTGTAAAACACGCGCCATATCATCACCACTACGCTGCGCTTTATACCCTGATACTTCTAAGCTTTTTTGCTCGCCTGCTTCTTTGAGTTTATCGACCCAAATGGTTGGCAACACATTCACGCGCGCGCCCGATTTGAGCACACTCAGGGCGCGCACGCCAGCATCATCGCCAACTAAGTCAAGTAGTACGTCGGCTTGCAAGTCAGGGAACGCTTCGTCTTTGGTATAATCAATCCAGCCTGCCAGCTTGTCAGTATCGATAAGCTCACCGAGCTTGGCATATTTTTCTGGTGAGCAAATAACTGTGACCTTAATATCATCACGGCTTACTTTGTCCATTAATAGCTGTATTAATAAGTGACCGACGCCGCCTGCTGGTGCATTGATTACGACATGCTCACCCTCTTTGATATCTGCAAATTCCACAAACTGTAGCGCTGTTTGCCCAATGCACGGCAATGCCCCTGCCTGCTCTAATGTCACATTCTCTGGCACTTTGGCAAGCATTTTGGTGTCTACCGCCACGTACTGCGCATAGCAACCACCAGTAAAGGTCAAGGCGGCAACGCGATCTCCAATAGCGAACTCATCGCTGCTGCTATCAACCACTGTACCTGATACGTCAAACCCTAAAATAGCAGGCTGGTTATTGTCGAATTTTTGTTTTTGTATATTTTCTGCGCCCCACCCTTTGCCTTGGCGGGTTTTATAATCGACAGGGTTGATACCGGCATAGGCGACTTTGACCAATACCTGATCGTCCTGTAATTCAGGGATGTCGACACCATCCTGATATATCATTACTTCTGGTTCACCGAATTCACGTATCAGGGCAGCGTGCTGGGTATTGGGGAGTTGAGGTTGTTGGTTATTGTCGTTAGTAGATGGCGTTGCCATAGTGATATATCCTTATATTTTGTTTATTAGTTAGTGCTTACTATTTATTTCAAGTTAGATGACTATTTCATAAGGGGCGATTTTAGTCGATAGTATTTTTGCTAAAAAGATGTTTTAGTCTCGATAGATTATCAAGGCAGTGCATCCGAGCACATCACCACCAAGTATTAAGAAAGTATTAGGGCAGCATCAGCTTTGCACTAATCGGCAAATGATCCGACAATGATGACCACGGCTTTCCACCATGTACCCATGCGTCTTTGACAACCAAATTACGCAGATAGATACGATCTAAACTGAGCACTGGCAGTTTTGCGGGGAATGTCGGTAGCAATTTGCCATGACAATGTCTAAATGCTTCTATCATACCAAGCTCAGTTGCCAGTTTGTCGCAAGACATCTTTTTCCAATCGTTAAAATCGCCTGCCAAGATGAGCGGTTGATCAGGTGCAATCTCATTTCTTACATAATCGCTGATAGCCTGATACTGCTTAATACGGTCACGCTCAAACAGATTTAGATGCGCGCACAGTACAACAACTGGTCTGTCCCAACCGATAGGCTGCACTTCACAATGCAGGACGCCGCGCTGCTCTAGCCTATTGACGGTAATATTGACATTGTGCTTTGGGTCTAATGGGAACCGGCTTAATACGGCATTGCCGTGATGACCATTCTCGTATTCTGAGTTTTTGCCATAGCTATTTTCTAAATCCAAAAATTCGCCAAACCATTCATGCTGAGACTGATTGGGATATTCGTTATATTGCATATTGCGTTTAAGGTTTTGCCCTTGTACCTCTTGCAAACATAAGATGTCGGAGCCCACCGCTTCTAACGCTTGAGCAATACCTTGCATTTTCACCTGACGGTTTAGTGGTGACATGCCTTTATGAATGTTGTAGCTGGTTAAAACAAAAGAGGTGGTAGTCATAATTTGATTAATTGTACGCTCAATATTTATGGAGTAAAAATCAATAGCTCAGCTACGATAACACCCAGAGTGATAGTAATGAAAGAAATAAAAAGAGCACTGGCTCATATCGAACCAATGCTCTCATATTACACCTATCCATTATTAATGGCTAATTCATAAATGAATATCGCACGTAGGTGTCATTGTTAGATCATCGTTAAATTAGTAACGAGTAACTAACGCGATTGGTTGATCTTCACCCATGATATCTTGTGGCATAAATACAGCTTTACCACCATTATGGATGACATGCTCGATGATTTCACCGATCGCATCATCAGTCACGCCTTCTGCGCTAGCGTCGCTTACAAGGCTTAGAGTTTGCGCTTTTTCATCAATTTTGGCAGATTGGATATAGCCACGACGTACGTAAAGGGTCTCGCCGGCGCCTTGGAATGCACTACGGTATACTTCCTGCAGATCAGTTTGCAGCATATTTGCACCGCGGGCTTTATCGATTTCGCCCAAAGCAGCATGATGTAATGATGTACGGTATTCTTCTACCGCTTCTTGTACACTATCAACGATATGCTGAGCGCTGCCATCTTCTAAATTAGTAACATTTGACACGGTAGCAATGATGTTGTCTGGACGGTCGCAGACTTCTTTATAGTAACCGATGTTTTTGGCGTCACCAACGATCACGAGTGGCATTTTGTGCTCACCCCATAGCTCTTGTACGCTTTTATCGACTTGATTAAAGTATTCTTTTAAGTGGCTGCTTTCATTATTTGATGAGCGATCTGACCCACCGTCACCTGTGGTATATAGCCCGTTATTTTCAACAGGAAACTGGATATTTTCCATGTTATTTTGTATGTCGTCATCTTTATCAAACTCTCTAATGACGCGATCATTTGATGCTTCAATCAGACGAGAATTATCGCGGGTTAGGACAACCGTATAGTAATGTACCGCACTGGCCATATCACGCACCAAATCACGAGTGGCAAAGCTGTCTGATATGACAACGCGCTCGGTCGTATCGATTGGCATACGGACGATTTGCACATCATCTGTACTAGCAAATATCGCTAAAGTATCGAGATTATAGTTATGATTTAATTCTTTGGTCTTTGCATGAATATTATCTAAAATAGTCGTCGCTGTACTCTTATCATATTCTTTATTTAGGCGGTCTTCGACAACTTTCAACTGATTTTTTAGAGCGATAGGATCTTGCTCGTTCGCCGGATGTGCTCGGTGGGTCTTAACAAAGATACTTACCGCTGGATTGGCTTTGGTTTCACGTAAGCTTTTAAGAGTCGCTTTCATATATTGCTCCTTGTTTTATTATCATTTACTTTCGATTTTATACATTCTTTTATGAGTACAATGTCAGGGCATCTTGCCTTATTTATTATTAATAGCAGCTCTAATCATTGTCGGTAAACAACGAATTATACTGTCAATTCATCAATATTTTTTATCCATTGTCTATCTGTACGCCTGATCGGCGTACAATTTTTAAATTCCTTTATATTGATGCTAACAGCTACCCTAAGCTCGCTATAGGGTTAATTTGCAAGCAAATGATAGCCCTTTGTAAGTAGAGCACTCTGTATTGTTAAAGATTTCTACTATAGTCAGTCCTAAATAAAACAGATACATTATATATCTAGGTGGAACTGGTCTAAATTTTCCTTGCGTGCTGTGCCTACGCAGACAGAGGCTGCGAAAAACTTATCCCAGTCCCACTGTATCGTTTTTATACTGAATTCACTATATCTCAACTTACTATATTATTTATTATTTGTCGTTTCCTTTGAGCATTCACTTTTAGTTTAAGCATTCACTCTTAGTTTATAAGTACTCAGGTTGTATTTTGACTAAATGAACCCATCTTTTATATAACTAAATATAAATTTTAAATGGCGCGAGTCGTAGTACATCGCAAAGTTAGCTCGTATCAAGCGCGATTTAAAAGCTACGTTTGCCTAATCTTTCTTTCATAATAATCATTAATATCGGATACCTTTATGTCTCTTCCTTCTTCAGATTTGCGCCTTGTTGATTTTACCAATGCTGCGCCAAGTACATTACAAACCCAAGTCATCAATGCTATCGACGATGCCAATAGTTTCTTAGATAACTTGACGGCGGGGGCTGACAATAGTACTGGCATTGCAAAATTAAGCGCTGAGCAAGCACTGGCAGATGTGATGCAGTTTGATCATATCAATCTAGCGCTGGATCGTAGCTGGGGAATCTTGTCTCATCTCAATGGCGTGATGAGTAACGATGAGATTCGTCATGTCCACCACGAGCTACTGCCCAAGTTATCGGCTTACGGGACGCGGGTTGGTCAACATCAGCCACTTTTTACCCGCTATCAAACGATCGTCGATGATACCGAGTTTTTTGCGGCACTTGAGCCGGCACGTGCGCGGGCGATCGAGCTGGCACTACGTAGCTTTGAGTTATCAGGGGTGGCATTACCTAAGACTGAGCAAGATAAATTTGCTGCTATTCAAAGTGAGCTATCTACCTTATCTGCGACATTCTCAGATCGTATCTTGGATGCAACCCAAGCCTTTGCATTGCCTCTACAACCAAATCAGCTAAAAGGCTTAACAGAGAGCGGTTTGGCGCTATTGGCAGATGCAGGTGAACAGTTCAAGACTCGTGAGCTTGCTAATGGCACCCTGAGTCAAACAGATATAGACGCGCTTCCGACGCCTTATTATGTCGCAAGCTTGAACATTCCTATATATCTAGCGGTTATGACCCACGCTGATGACCGCAGCTTACGGGAAACGCTGTATCGCGCTTATGTCACGCGCGCCTCTGAATTTGATACGCATACCAATGCTAAAGGTGAGTCATTAAATAATGCTGACATCATGAGCCAAATTCTCACCTTACGTGAACAAAAGGCCAAGTTATTAGGCTTTGATAATTATGCTGAAGTATCCCTATCGACTAAGATGGCAGACAGTGTCTCAGAGGTAGAAACGTTCCTGCGTGACTTGGCCACTCAAGCGACCCCAGCCGCGCAGAAAGATTTAGCAAAGTTACAGAGGTATGCGCAGGATTATGGCATTGATGAATTGCAACCTTGGGATAGCGCCTACATCGCTGAGAAAGTAAAACAAAGTGAATTTAGCTTGTCACAAGAAGAGATTCGTCCGTACTTTCCATTGCCAAAAGTGACGAGCGGTTTGTTTGCCATTGTCGAACGTCTATATGGTATTACAGTACAAGAGCAAAGCTATGAGGGTGCAGATGATCATTCTGTATCACGCTGGCACGATGACGTACGTTTTTACCAACTGTTTGATGCTGATGATCAATTGATTGGCGGATTTTATTTTGATTTGTTTGCTCGTAGCGGCAAGCGCGGCGGTGCTTGGATGAGTGGTTTTCAATCTCGTTACAGTTACGAGGAACAAAACCATCAGCAGCTACCTGTTTGCTTCATGGTTGGCAATTTTACGCCCGCACTTGATGGCAAGCCAAGCTTATTGACCCATGATGAGGTGCTGACCTTATTCCACGAATTTGGTCACGGCTTACATCATTTGTTAACTCAAGTGACCGTTGGTGATGTCGCGGGTGTCAATGGCGTCGAATGGGATGCCGTCGAGCTTCCTAGTCAGTTTATGGAAAACTGGGCTTGGGATGCTGAAGGCATTGCCCTTATTAGCAGTCATGTCGACACTGGCGAGCCACTGCCTAAAGACAAACTTGATGCACTATTGGCTGTCAAAAACTTCCAAAGCGGCCTACAAACGCTGCGCCAGATTGAGTTTGCGCTGTTTGATTTGCTGATTCATGCCCATACACCAGCACTTAATTATGAGGGTATCTTAGCGACTTTAAATGCCGTGCGTAGCGATATCGCTATCATGCAAACACCTGACTATAACCGCTTTGCCAATGGCTTCAGCCATATATTCGCAGGTGGCTATGCTGCAGGTTATTACTCGTATAAATGGGCTGAGCTGCTCTCGGCAGATGCGTTTAGTAAGTTTGAAGAAGAGGGCATTTTTAACCCAGCAACAGGTAAAGCTTTTCGTGAGTCGATCCTGTCTGTTGGAGGTAGTTTTCCAGCCAAAACCAATTTCGAAAACTTCCGTGGCCGTAGTGCGAACATAGATGCCTTGCTACGCCATAACGGTTTCACTGATGCAAAGAATACTGATGCTGCAAATGCTCAAACAACACGCGAGGCTATCTAAATGCGCTATCAGTCATCAAGCCCTAAACGTCGATTTTTAGCAGGAGTGCGCTGTCCAAAATGCCAGGAGATGGACGCTGTGGTACAGATAAATATTGTTACGCCAACGCCAGATGAATACATCGAATGCACAAAATGCGGACATTCGGAACATCGCCCTGACCCTGATGCCATCAGCGCCAAAAACCATCTTGAGGATCAGCTTGCTCGCGATGCCATGACAACAGGCACCAGTGGTACAGTCAAGTTCAAACCCTAGTTATCCAGTGTTGTTTCTAGACTACCACCTAAGCAACTCACTATTTCATACTGACTTAAGCCTATCTATCAATAGATAGGCTTTTTATTTTGAGTTTGCTATAGTAGGTCTACTTATATTCTTGACACAAATCGATCATAATATGAACCGTAAAAAAATGCGCCCTTTATCGACCAAGCCTTCTAGGGCAACATCTGCGACAGCTGGCCGACGAGTTTGGATTATCCTTATTTTTGCGGTGATACTCATTGCTGTTGGTTACTTACTTTGGGTAAAACCCGAGCCAGAAGTGGTTTCACCTATCATTCAATCAACTACGATGAATAAGCAAACCGAGGCTGCTCAAGCGGCTTCGACTCCACACATCATAACTGATGAGCCTGACACTGTACTCACTGACAGCAGTTTCACTGATGAAAGCGCCAGTGCAGACGACAATAAGGGTGTTGAAACGCGAAACCCTAAAGCTATCTTAAATGCACCGCTGCCAAAGACGGACAGCTTAGCCAAAGAAGAAATTGATCGTTTAGAAGATGAACGTAAACGCTTAGCTGAACAAGAAAAGTTGGCTGCTGAGCAATTGGCAATGAATAAACAGCTAACCGATATGAAAGCAGAACAAATCGCTCTACTTGAACAGCAAATAGCACAATTAGAAGCGGATAGCTCTACTAGTACAGAGACACAATAAACGTAGGATTTTCACAAAGAGGTCTATAATGGCGATTCTGCAACTTACGCATGCCTCTATTTTAAATAGCAATGCACAGCTGCTTGTTTTACCTGTCAATAACGCTGGTGTCATTCTAGACCCTGTGCTCACGCGAGCCAAAACATTGTTTCCTGATAACTATCATCATTATCATAGCGTGTGCCGTGATGGCAGTCTGAGTGTTGGCAGCTGCTTACTGTATAAGCGCACACGTGAGCAATCTGGTCTTGGCATCAGTAGTAACGGCAATCAACCAAGTTATATCGCCAACCTTGCTGTATCAAACCACCCATACCATCCTGCGCGGTCGCGTTGGCTCATCGCGGCTTTGATTGACCTACAGCAGAAATTAATTCCGCTCATACGCTATCAGGGTATCCGTAGGGTTGCGCTACTCGCTCGTCCGCTTATCTCCGATAATCCTCGCGATCCTATATCTAATAAAAATGGGAGTATAAATTCGCTACCTCTAGATTGGCAGACTGATACGTTGCCATTATTGACCACGTATTTACAAGACCTACCAAAACTGCGTATCGATATACATATGCCCAAAAGCATTGATTTATAAATGGCTCTCTAGCCAGTCATCACTTTTTTGCGCCCATAAAAAAACCGCCTTGGGCACTCATAAGAGCATCCCAAGGCGGTTTTTATGAATCAAACTACATCAAATACTGAGCCTTAGTTCTGCTCAACACCTTTCATCGTCAGTTTGATACGGCCGCGGTTATCAACGTCTTGCACAAGCACTTTAACGACCTGACCTTCTTTCAGATAATCAGATACATTTTCTACGCGCTCTTCTGCGATTTGTGAGATGTGCACTAGGCCATCAGTGTTTGGTAATAGGTTAACAAACGCACCAAAGTCGACGATACGAGCAACCGTACCTTCATAAGTTTTGCCAACTTCAACTTCAGCAGTTATTGCTTCGATTTTACCGATAGCGGCTTTAGTCGCTGCTTTGTTTTCACCAAAGATACGAATCGTACCAGCGTCATCGATATCGATAACCGCACCAGTCTCTTCGGTTAGCTGACGGATAGTTGCGCCGCCTTTACCGATAACGTCACGAATTTTGTCTGGGTTGATTTCGATAACGGCATAGTTTGGTGCATGAGCGTTGATTTCAGTACGGCTCTCAGGCAATACTTGGTTCATTGCGTCCAAGATATGGATACGACCAGCGTGGGCTTGCTTAAGCGCTTGCTCCATGATGTCAGGGGTAATACCTTCAATCTTGATATCCATCTGTAGTGCAGTGATACCGTTTTTAGAACCGGCTACTTTAAAGTCCATATCACCTAGATGATCTTCGTCACCTAAGATATCTGACAAGACAGCAAAACGCTCGCCTTCTTTAACCAGACCCATCGCGATACCAGCAACTGGTGCTTTTAATGGTACGCCTGCATCCATCAACGCCAAGCTTGCACCGCAAACAGACGCCATAGAAGATGAACCGTTTGATTCAGTGATTTCTGATACCACACGGATGACGTATGGGAAGCGTTCGCTATCTGGAAGCATCGCTTGTACACCGCGGCGTGCAAGGCGACCATGGCCGATTTCACGACGCTTTGGCGCGCCTTCACGACCCGTCTCACCTACTGAAAAGTGTGGGAAGTTGTAATGCAGCATGAAATGGTCGCGAATCGTGCCACCTAGTGAGTCAATCATATTGACATCACGGGTGTTACCAAGCGTGGTTGTCACCAATGCTTGCGTCTCACCGCGGGTAAACAGTGCTGAACCATGTGTATATGGTAGAACACCCACTTGTACGTCAAGTGCACGAACCGTCTCAAGATCACGACCATCAATACGCGGCTTACCTGACAAGATATTGTCACGCACGGTGCGGTATTTTTGTTCTTCATAGATGTCTTTGAGCTCAGACACTTTGTCACTGTAGTCGTCCGCTTCAGCATCACCTGCTAGGCTCTCAATGATGGCTTGCTTAATCTCATCAAGGGCCGCGTAACGCTCTTGCTTTTCAGTGATGGTGTAGGCTTCAGCGATTTTGTCGCCGAACTGT
This sequence comes from Psychrobacter sp. AntiMn-1, assembly GCF_001854065.1. NCBI lineage: Bacteria > Pseudomonadati > Pseudomonadota > Gammaproteobacteria > Moraxellales > Moraxellaceae > Psychrobacter > Psychrobacter sp. AntiMn-1. Next base: position 1,930,965 of record NZ_CP012969.1, read on the forward strand.
TCTTTTACCGCAGACTCTAGCTCAGCATTGGCAGCAGGCGCGGTGAATTCTTGCTTTTGTGTGCCCACTTCTTCAGCAAGGGCAACGATGTTGTCGATGACGATTTGTTGCTGCTCGTGACCGTACAAGACTGCGCCTAACATTTGGTCTTCTGACAGCTCTGCTGCTTCTGATTCAACCATCAATACTGCTGATTTGGTGCCCGCAACCACAAGGTCAAGGTCACTGGTTTCTAGCTGCTCAAGCGTTGGGTTTAGCACGTATTCGCCATCGATAAAGCCAACGCGTGCGCCAGCGATAGGACCGTTAAACGGCGCATCTGAGATTGCCAATGCCGCTGATGCACCAATCATCGCGGCGATGTCTGCGTGCTGCGTCTTGTCTGATGACACGACGGTGGCAGTAATTTGAATCTCGTTTACATAACCTTCAGGAAATAACGGACGAATCGGACGGTCGATTAAGCGAGAGGTCAGCGTTTCAAACTCGCTCGCACGGCCTTCACGTTTGCCGTAAGCACCTGGGATTTTACCCGCAGCGTACATTTTTTCTTGATAGTTTACGGTCAATGGAAAGAAGTTTTGACCTTCTTTGGCTTCTGATTTTACGACTGCTGCGACAAGTACGGTCACGCCACCCATATGTACTAATACAGAGTTTGCTTGACGGGCAATTCGGCCTGTCTCGATAACGACCTGCTGATCGCCGTACTGAAATTCACGCTTAATGGTATTAAACATTGTCATATAATCTTCCTAATGTTGACTGACAAAAGTGATATCAGCTTTGAAAAACCTGATATCTGTCATTAAAATTCTGTGTATATGGTCATTAACTGACAATCTCTCTATTAGAAATCATCTCAATCAATGCCAATAACTTTACCTAATTATTTCATATATCTTTTCGTGCTAGACATCGTACTATTATGTATATTTGGTCGTTCAATTTTGGCTTTACTATAAATACTATCAAACAGACATTAAGTCAAAAGACTTCGGCGCTAAAGACCGTCCAGGCTATGTCTACGCTCTCAAGAATCAGCTATTTACGCAGTAAGCTAAGAGACAAGTACTTTATCAGTAGTCGCTATATATTCAGTAGATATACTATCGAACTCACAAGGCATTATTTTACAGTGATTTATAGCCATTGACCAATTAATTGCAGAACAGAGCCGTTATCGATAGAAAATACTGATTTTAACGCCCAATCAGCATCATTATCATTATTTTTGGTAGCTGATGTTTGTCGACATTGATGTGTTTTAGACAAATGGTGCTATCTAAACATAGCTTTCAAAATGAATAAGCATAAAAAAACGGCGTGAAACTATTCCACACCGTTTTTAGAAAAATCTATTTTATCGATAACAACAAACAAGTTCCAAGCGGTTAGCAAAAATTTTAAGATTCTGCCATATAATGGCGTCCTTTGTTTTACCACCCACTCGTATTATTGTCGTTAGATTAGCGACGTAGACCTAACTGACTGATAAGAGTGGTGTAGCGACCAAGATCTTTACCTTTTAGGTAATCAAGCAATTTGCGACGCGTGTTAACCATACGGATAAGACCGCGACGGCTATGATGGTCAGCTTTATGTTCTTTGAAATGATTCTGCAAATCGTTGATACGAGCGCTCAACAAAGCTACTTGAACTTCTGGGGAGCCAGTGTCGTTTTCGCCACGTTGGTATTGAGCGATGATTTGTTCACGATCGGTATTAGTTAGCATAAATATCTCCGGCAATGCTAAAAACTTTAAAAACGGACTACAATTTGAGTCAGATTAAAAGCAGTAGAATAGTAAATAAAATAACTTGCGCGCCATTCAGGACAACCCTGCATTACTAGAGTTGACCTAGTGTACGACAAATTCAGTTAAAGATAACGACCATTTAACACGTTTGAACGTATGCATTATATTTATCAACGTCAACACCTAGTTAAGGTGTGGATCTAACTAACATACATTATTCAAAACCTGATTTAAATGTGAGGGCAATTATAACAAAAAACTGCTGAACTATCAGCAGTTTTTCATAAAACTTGTAAATTTAGATCTGGCCTTAATGGGAGGACAGTTTATCAACAGATGACAATGTTTGCTTATTTGTTAATATCATCTTGTGTTGCATTGCCACCTAGCTCGTCATCGTCAAGTGGTGACGCTGTGGTGGCTTCTGCCAAACTATCAGGAGTAGCATCCTCACCAGGATCAATGTCTTCTGATAATTGCTGAATTTTTTTTTCTTGCGCATCCATATTATCTGTTGAGTTACTCATGTTAGCTCCTACATTATTATTTTTCAAAATATCTATTTTACAGTTACCAATACTAAGATAATTATTGCTACTAAGCTAAAGCCAAATGCAGCTGTACCATTCTAGGCTGAATGACACACAAAGATACTATTTGTCTTCTTTAGCATCTTTTACATTACTAGCAATGCGGTCTGCTGCTGCTTCGCTGTTTTCAGTATGGTTGTCTTCAGTTTGACTCTTAAGAGCGGCCGTTGCCGATTCAGCACGTTGTTGCTCAAGTTCAGTATCATTTGGGTTAGAGTTAGACATAATATTTTCCTTAATTGTAATTATATCTTTAATTGTAATTATAAATAGTTGAGAATTTTTAATTTTTCATCTTTCAATAAATAAAGCAAAATTTAAGACAATGCTTTGTCGATAGCATCGACAAAATTACTGATATCATCTGGATTACGTGAAGTAATTAAATTGCCATCGACTTGTACAGTCTTATCGACGTACGTCGCACCAGCATTTTCTAGATCGGTTTGCAGCGTATGATAGGCGGTTAGTGTTTTGCCTTTAGCAATGCCCGTGTTGATAAGTGCCCAAGGTGCATGACAAATCACAGCTAATGGTTTACCTGCGTCGTTAATGGCATTGATAACCTTATGAGCGTCTTTGTTACCACGAATAGTATCAGCGTTCACTGTACCACCTGGCAATACCAATGCATCATAATCGGAAACATTTGCATCTTTTACGAAGATATCAGCAGTAAAGGTATCACCTTTATTTACATCCTGCTGCATGGCTTGGACTTCTTTAGCATCGTTCGTAGTGATCAGTAGCGTCTTATAACCTTTGTTTTTTAGCTGGTTATTCACATCTTCATATTCTGCTTGCTCGAAGTTATTGTGTAGTAAAAAAGCGATCGTTTTCATAATATTTCCTTTTGTATTTAGCATTGAGTTTGTATTAATTCATTTGTTTTAATATTTTTATCATTCATTAATGTTATACATCGTTAATAGTCTTCCCTTGACTGGTTTTATACTTATTAGAAAATGTCCTTGGTTATAATTCTATTTTTTGGTTATTATTGTCGTCCATTTTCATTTTATGCAGCTGTCCTTAACTGGTATATACACTGTATAAAAAAAACAGGTTTCACCATAGGCGAAACCTGCAATAAAATGTGACGGTATGTGATTAGTGTAAACCATTAGTAAAGCAGACAAAAACCGTTGCCTACTGATCAGCATTTATTAATACAGCCTCAACGTTGGATAAGCTTTTTGGGCTGTAAGCGTCCATTGAGGCTAATGGCGCCCAATCCAAGAAATGCTCCTTGCTCATTTAGCAAGCGTATATCAACAGCTAACTCGTGCTGTAAAGGCTGCGAGATGTCCATGCTGTCTTCAGTACCGATATCAGAACCAGCAATATTGGTTTCTGCTTCACTGGCATGGGATATTTGATGAGCAGCATTGCTTGCAACATAATCTCTAAGCTTACCTATCAAGCTATCGGATACGTTTAAGCGCTGTCCCATATGTACGCGCGCGCACTGTTCTTCGGTCAGTACCAACTCAGCATCGATATCAATACACGCATCGACAGGCAATAACTGAGAGTGTCGGCTATCTAAGTCTTTGTCTTCTAAAGCCGATAGTGCAATAGAATCATCAATACTAAAATTACCGACTTGCGTGCGACGCAATGCCGTTAAATGTCCAAGCGTTCCTAGCTTTTTTGCAATATCCTCTGCTAATACGCGTACGTAAGTCCCTTTGGTACAAGTGACTGTCAAACAAATCTGTATATCATCAATCGCATGCAGCTCAATCGCCTTAATAATGATATCTCTCGGTGGCCTATCAATTTCAATACCAGCGCGGGCATACTCATACAGTTTTTTGCCATCTTTTTTTAATGCTGAATACATCGGTGGTATCTGCTGCTGAGGGCCCAGAAATTGCTGTGCGATAGTAGCCAATGAAACATCATCAAATGTTGGAATAGATGATTGTGCCACCACTTGACCGTCTGCATCACCCGTATCGGTTTGACTACCAAGCAAAATCGTTGCTTGATAAGACTTGTCAGCATCCAGTTGATAATGACTAAACTTGGTCGCTTCGCCTAGGCAAATCGGCAATAAACCAGTTGCCATCGGATCAAGCGTACCAGTATGACCAGCCTTTTTGCTATCGTGTATCGGTGACTTAAACAAATACTTCACTTTCGACACAACTTGCTGTGAAGTCATACCTTTGGGTTTGTCCACCAAGATAACCCCTGAAACTTTTATTTTTTCAGGTGCTTTGCTGGCTTTTTTATCAGGTTGCTTAGACGTTATAGACATAATAATAACTTACTCGTCATTCTCGTTTTGCTCAGTTTTGTTGACGGCTTTATTAATCAAGTCCATCATGTAGTTACCACGAGCAGTCACTTCATCATAGTGAAAGCGTAGGCGCGGCGTAGTACGTGTTTTTAGGCTATGGCTCAGCTCAGTACGCAAAAACCCTGCTGCTTTATTTAATACTTTGACGCTTTCTTCGTGATTGGTCTTAGTCATGGCATCATTGAGCTCAGGCTCCATGATAGTGACATAGATATCTGCATAGCCTAAATCTGGGCTCACTTTGACACTGGAAATTGTGACAAAGCCTGTTAGACGAGGATCATTGACTTCATCACGAATAAGAACAGCAAGCTCACGCTGGATCTGATCGGATAAGCGTTGTAGACGTTGGTTCATGTTGTTACCTTACTTTAATGGGCTTATTGTTATTAATATATAGAACTGTTTGCTAAAAAATGTAGTAATGATATTTGCTAAAAAAGGCCTAGCAGGGTGTACCTGATAGGCCTAAGTACCGCTGAATATCGACAGAGTATCTAGCATGCTCAGCACATTTGGCATATTGCATTGCTACATACTCTGTTATCGAACAGCGGCTTTAGATAGTACGGGCGAACTCTTGAATTTCAAAGACTTCGATCTTATCGCCAGCTTCGACATCATAGCCACGAACGGCCAGACCACATTCCATACCAGTACGTACTTCATTGACGTCTTCTTTATAACGACGTAATGATTGCAATTGACCAGTAAAGATAACTTGGTCATCACGTAATACGCGGATAGGTTTGTTGCGATAGATTGTACCTTCAACCACCATACAACCAGCAGCCGCACCAAACTTACTAGAGCGGAATACTTCACGAACTTCTGCAACACCAAGGATTTTCTCACGATGTTCAGGAGCAAGCATACCACTCATTGCAGATTTCACATCATCAATCAAACCATAGATGACACTATAGTAACGAATATCCATGTTAGCTGTATCTGCTTTACGGCGTGCGGTGGCATCTGCACGGACGTTAAAGCCTAACAATACCGCTTCGCTAGATTCTGCAAGTGTTACGTCAGACTCAGAGATAGGACCAACACCTGAACTGATAACTCTGACTTTTACTTCATCAGTAGACAATTCATTTAGGGCAGCTAGTAGTGCTTCAAGTGAACCACGTACGTCTGTCTTCAATACAATGTTCAAGAATGACACATCGCCTTGACCCATCTGATCGAACATGCTTTCTAAACGCATGGCATTTTGACGCTCAAGTTGACGCTCACGCTCACGGTTGGTTCTAAAGGCCGCAACTTCGCGCGCTTTTTTCTCGTCCGTTACTACTAAGAATTCACTACCAGCCGCAGGTGTTTCAGGCAGACCTAAAATCTCTACAGGAATAGAAGGGCCAGCTGATTTAACACGTTGACCATTCTCATCCGTTAGTGCACGTACTTTACCGTAGTGCTCACCAGCTAGAACCAAGTCGCCTTGTTTCAACGTGCCTTTCTTAACTAGAACACTAACCACAGGGCCACGACCTTTTTCCAGTCTTGATTCAATAACCACACCCTGTGCAGCACCGTCTAGTGGCGCCTCTAACTCCATTAACTCAGCTTGCAAGCTAATAAACTCTAGTAAGTCGTCGATACCTTCGCCTGTCTTAGCTGAAATACGGGCCATTGGTGTGTCGCCGCCCCATTCTTCTGTGACGACTTCTTTCGTTGTCAATTCATTGAGAACACGGTCAGGATCAGCATTTGGCTTATCCATTTTATTAATAGCAACAATGATTGGCGTACCAGCAGCACGTGCATGATCAATCGCTTCTGCCGTTTGTGGCATCATGCCATCATCAGCTGCGACGACAAGTACAACAATATCAGTTGCCTGAGCACCGCGTGAGCGCATTGCGCTAAACGCTGCGTGACCGGGAGTATCAAGGAAAGTGATAACACCACGATCGGTTTCTACGTGATAAGCACCGATATGCTGAGTAATACCACCTGCTTCGCCAGTCGCTACTTTGGTCTCGCGAATCTTATCAAGCAATGAGGTCTTACCATGGTCAACGTGACCCATGATAGTGACGACAGGTGGACGGGTTTGCACGTTACTGCTGCGCTCATCGACAGCATCTTGTAGATCGTCTTCGACCTTGGTATCACTGACAAGGACAGGGTTGTGACCCATCTCTTCAACGATCAGACTTGCTGTCGCTTGATCGATGGTATCTGATTCGCGAGCGATTTCACCCATTTTCATCAGTAATTTAATGACTTCACGAGCCTTGACTGCCATACGCTGTGCAAGATCTGCAACTGAAATTTGCTCACCAATCTCAACATCATAGACGATTTTTTCGACAGGTTTTTCAAACTTGTGCTGTGAGGCTTGTGTTGAACGCAAACCGTTTTTACGGTTTTTGATTTCACGCTCATCTTGATTCTTACGACGACGACCACGAGCACCCGTGCTGTTTGCACCGCGTTTGATTTCGCGACGTTCTTTTTCAAATGACTCTTCTAATGCATCACCGACCAGGCCTTCAGCCAATGGTTCATCTTTACGCACTTCTGCCACAGGCTCACGATCGGTATATTTACCAGCCATTTTACGCATTTGCTCAAGCGTACGCTTTTGCGCTTCTTCTGCTTGCTTGCGGCGTGTTTCTGCCTCAATTTCACGTAAACGTGCTTCCTCGGCTTCGCGTGCTTCACGAGCTTTACGCTCAGCAGCTGTCTCAACTTTAGGTTTAGTAGCAGCAACCTTTTTCTTCGGCTGCTCTTTAGGCTTGACTTCAACGGTGGCTTTGCTCGCTTTACCGCCTTTTTTGACGACAACTGACGTAGAAATATCATCGTTTTTGTCGTCTGATTTTTTGCTAGAGCCTAAGCTTGCACGCATTGCAGCTAAAGTTGCCGCTTGGCGCTCTTCTGCTTTTTTCTTGGTCGCAGCACGTTCTTCTGCTTCTTTAGCAGCACGCTCTTGAGATTCAATGAGAGCCTGCTCTCGCGCGGCTAATTCTTCAGCTATTTTCTTTGGATCCGGCTTCTCAAATACTTTCTTTTTGCGTACTTCAACATTAACGCTCTTAGATTTACCCGAAGAGCCAGTCACACGAGCGGTACTCGTTGTCTTAGATTTGAGACTAATACGACGCTTTTCGTTTTGACCATGACTTTGTTTTAAATACGTCACCAACTTCTCTTGCTCAAACTCGGTGACTAGGTCATCCTCTGCGCGAGCAGGCAGGCCAGCATCTACCAGTTGCTGCTTTACAGCACTTGTAGTTTTGCCTACCATTTCTGCCAGTTCTTTGACGGTCTTATCTGCCATTTATTATCACCTACTGTCTATTATTTGCTATATGTTCAATTCAGTTGTTGGCTACAAATGATTGGGTTAAGGCCAGTATTTACAGTATGTAGACACCAGCACTTTATTCTCAATAGCATATCACCAAAAGACAGCGATATGCAGTTACCGCTTATTCATCGAACCAAGATTCCCGAGCTTTCATGATGAGTTTTCCTGCAGTTTCGGAGTCTAATCCTTCGATATCTTCTAGATCGAAGACGGCTTGTTCTGCCAAATCATCCACGGTAATAATATCTTTTTGTGCCATTTTATAGGCCCAGCTGACTGTCATACCTTCAAGCTCTTGAAGCTCTTGACTTGGCTCTTTCATGTTCTGTTGTTTGACCAGCTCATCAGCAATGACGACGTCTTTAGCACGTTCTTGAATCATGTCGATTGCTTCATCGTCTAACCCTTCAATGTCATAGAAGGTATCGACTGGCACATAGGCCACTTCTTCGATACTGGTAAAACCAATATCAACCAGCGCCTGCGCTAGATCTTGATCAACTTCTAGGCGATCATAAAATAATTCAATAAATGCTTTTGATTCGTTTTCTTGACGCTGTTTGTACTCTTCTTCGAGCATCATATTCAGCTTATAGCCAGTCAACTCAGAGGCCAAGCGTACGTTTTGGCCTTGTGAGCCAATCGCGCGTGCCAGTTGATCGTTGGTGCTAAAGATAATATCTGCTGTTTGAGTGTCTTCATCTAAGATGATGCTGCTGACATCAGCTGGTTCTAAAGAGCTGATGATGAACTGAGCTGGATCATCTGACCAAACCACAACATCGATACGCTCACCATCTAGCTCTTGCTGTACTGCTTGGATACGTGTACCACGCATACCAATACAAGCCCCAACAGGATCAATCCGATGATCGTTGGTCTTCACGGCTATTTTAGCACGGGTGCCCGGCAAGCGAGCGACGTTACGGATTTCGATAATTTGTTCTGCAATCTCAGGTACTTCTTTTTGCATCAATGCTGATAGCATTTCAGGATGCGTGCGAGATAACAATAGCTGTGCACCGCGGTTTTCACGGTTTACATGATATAAGATGGCGTTGATACGTGATTTTGGACGTAGCTGCTCACGTGGCAACATTTGATCGCGTGACAAGTAGCCTTCAGCATTGTCGCCTAAGTCGATGATATAGCCATCACGTGTCTGTTTCTTGACTTCGCCATACATCATTTCACCAACACGCGGCTCAAAAGCGTCTGCCACAAGTGCGCGCTCAGCTTCACGGATTTTTTGGATGATGACCTGCTTTGCTTGAGTGGCTGCAATACGACCAAATTCAATCGATTCGATTTGCTCTTCTTTGATATCACCAATTGACCATTCTTCTTGATCAAGATCTGTGATAGCAAGCTGACAAGCAGGCATTTCATGGTCTTCATCTGCAACCACGGTCCAATAACGATAAGTGTCATAATCGCCAGTTGCACGGTCAATAGCTACTCGCACAGCCACTTCTGGCTGCTCAGTATATACTTTTTTCTTGGTCGATACCACCAAAGCGTCTTCTATGGCTTCAAAGATGTCTTCAGGATTTAAGCCCTTTTCATTACTGACAGTTTCTACTACCGTTAAGATTTCACGACTCATGCTATACCTGTCCTATCATTTTTTGATTGACTTAAATTTTATAATTTGGGTGTTGCTATCATATAGTTACTATAAGCCACATAAGCTATTTGAAGATGACACTGCTGATCTATGAGCAGCTGCCTAATAATATGTCGTTAGGCATCTTCGTAAACTAAGTTGGCTTTATCAATATTACTTAATGCAATCTCAAACTGCTCACCATCGCTTGACGTCAGTTTTAAAACTTTATCATCGATACTATCTAATGTACCTGTTGCTTTACGACGTTTTTGATCACCTGTGCCGATAGCTTGAATCAAACGTAAGCTTACTGTTTGACCCACATAGGCATGCATCTGCTCATCTGAGAAAAATGCACGGTCAAAACCAGGTGAAGACACTTCTAAAATATATTCACCAGCGATAGGATCATGAACTTCTAAGATACCGCTTACTTGATGGTTCACTGCGGCACAGTCTTCGATAGTAACGTGCTTATCTTGGGCTTGCTCTTCTGGCAATGCCTCAATATAAATACGCAATAAAGAGCGACGGCCTTGTGGCGCAAATTCTATACCCCATAGCGACACATCGCAAGCGGCCACAGCAGGGGCAATAATATTAGTCAGTTCTGCAACTTTAGTCGAAAGCTTCATAATCTCTTTGTATTTTCCTATTCGCTTATCTATCGTACTTAGTAAACCGTATCAAAGCTTTGCTCTTTTCGTACTTATATATAGTAAGAATTACGGTCATTATATAATGGTAAACCACAAACATATAACAGATGTTGTGCGTTTATATAGGGACGAGCCTAAAAAACATCAAGCTCAGCCAAACAATGCTTTTATTAGTTATAAAGCACTACTATCGATAAAAGCGTGAGGAATAAAAGATAGTGTTGCTTAAGGAGCATCGTGCCAGTGGCGGCCGATGATGACCAGTGACGAGTAATATCGTACTCTATAGACCTAGAGCTTAGCATAAGTAGGATAGATACCGCGATAACACTGACCTTCAGATACAAAAAAACCCACAAACATTATGGTGGGTTAATCGGTACTGACAAATTTAGTGTACAAGACATCAGTATAAAAAGTGGTAGCGGGGGCTGGATTTGAACCAACGACCTTCGGGTTATGAGCCCGACGAGCTACCAGACTGCTCCACCCCGCATCAATCTAGAACGCATATTATAGGGAGATAATGTAGAAGTGTCAACACTTTATTTAAAATAATTATAAATTAAGTGGTTGCTACTAAAAAATCCAACCTGACGCTATGCGGCGTCTGTGAAACTTGGTGCGATTGGGGGGACTTGAACCCCCACAGCTTTCGCCACCACCCCCTCAAGATGGCGTGTCTACCATTCCACCACAATCGCATTTTACCACCCTGTTCTCTAACTTCCTATCTACTATATATAATGCGTAAGGTAGGCATTAATAGATAAGGACTTGCGAAAACAGAAAAGCATTGTAAATGTAACCTACCAAAATAGCAAGCGCTGACTACTCAAAAGCCACTTATTCAGGATTTTGCGTCAATGGACGCGGCGTTTGCGGTGCTGAAACTGGCGCATCTAGACGAAACTGATCTTCAGCCTGCTTACGGGCATGCACCGCCAACGTCATACTGGTAATAAAGAATATGACCGTCAATACTGCAGTCGCACGCGTCAAAAAGTTAGCAGTTCCCGCCGCGCCAAATACGGTACCTGATGAGCCGGCACCAAAAGAAGCCCCAGCATCTGCCCCTTTACCATGCTGTATCAAAATCAAGCCGATCATGGCAATGGCCACGATAATATGCAGGGCTAATATAAACGTAAACATGGTGGCCTCTTTTGCCGCGTAATGACGACTGATAACGGAAAATAAAACATAAGGTTAATAAAAATAATGACTAGCATCTGATGATACCAAATCGATTATATAAATAAGGCGCATTGTACACGATTGCAAGGGTACTGTTAAACCTACTTTTACCAACTGATAAAACCATACTGTCTATCAGCTATGATACTGATATCTGAGCGTTATTTATTCGATTAAGCATTCGCTTGACTAAAAGCATCAGCGATCGCTAAGAAGCTATCTGCTTTCAATGAGGCACCGCCAACCAATGCGCCATCAATCATAGAGTCAGAAGCAAAGCTATCAGCATTATCAGCATTAACGCTACCGCCATACAGTACGGTAATCGCAGCTGCTATGTCAGCAAAGCCCGCAACGGTTTGCTTGATATGTTGATGAGTCTTACTGACCTCTGCCACAGTCGGTACTTTACCTGTACCAATTGCCCAGACAGGTTCGTAAGCGACGAGTAGCTTTTCAGATAACGATGCTGCTAAATCTGGTTGCTGAACAAGCATATCTTTAATCACTGAGAGTTGTTCATTGATAACGTCAAGTGTTTGACCATTATCATACTGTTCTTGCGTTTCGCCGATACAGAACACCACACCAAGATTTTGAGAAAACGCATGAGACAGTTTATTTATTAGACAGTCATGAGATTCTTTATGATACTGGCGACGCTCAGAGTGACCAAGTATCGTCCAAGTAGCTCCTGTATCTGCGACTTGCTGTGCTGAGCAGTCTCCAGTGTAAGCGCCTGTGCTTGCACTATGAGCGCTCACGTCTTGAGCGGCGCTGATTATTGAAGTATTTGCTAAGCGTGCACTGACTGCGGCCAAATGAATACAGCTTGGTGCTACCATCAATTTGCATTGACTACTAGAGGTTGGCATTTTAGCTTGATTTTTAGCATCAACCTTAGTCAGCAGGTCATTTAACAGCGCATCAACATCATGGCTAGTTGCTGGATTCTGCTTCCAATTACCGATCACCCAAGCTTGCATACTTATTTACCTTGTCTCATGTATTCGCGCCAATTCGGCTCATATGCGCGCCAGTATAACAAATAATTCGTAAGTGCTATAGTAGTGTGCTGCCAGAAGCAGCGGTGCTTTTCAATACCTATGTTCAAAAATGACAACTAAAAACAGAGATTTTGACGTATTGATTGTTTAATCATTTGTAGAAAGCCTTTAAACTAAAATAAAGTAAAGTCGTATATTGTGTCTAACAGAAATTAAAAATTATTAGGCCGTGTTGAACATTCGCAAATAGGCGCTGCTGATCGCTAAAATTGTTCCAGACAAGGCACAAAGCGACGATAATGCAGATGCCTTAGCGAGATTTGTAACGCAGTATGGGGCAGTTTTAGCATCAGCCCCAACGATAAAAGCAGGGGACAGGACTCTTTTTTGCCGCTTCATCGTTAAAAATAAGCGCTTAGAATGACTAAACTTATTATTTTTAACATCGAATCGCCTAAAAAATAGTCGCTGTCAGTGCCATGGTCGAATGTTCAACACGCCCTAAATGCTCTCTAAGTTATTACGAAAGAAGTAGAAATAACTTGCTGAATCAAAATACGCATCCATTACCGCAAATATATTAAAGCATATATAGTAGCCTGTATTCTAAAGCGGTGTGCAAACCCTTTATCAAGGAGAGGTCATAATGTCTATTACAACCAGTAAATATGGTGGTCTAGCGCAGCAGCTCATCAGTGATGGTGTCGTTAGCGAAGCAAATATGAAAACGGCACAGATTGAGTCGCAGGAGCAGAAAATCGGATTGGTGCCGTACCTTGTAGACAATAAACTGGCTGATTCTTATGACCTTGCTCAAATGTTATCACAAGCCTTTGGCGATCCCTTGTTCGATCTCGATGCGCTCAGCACTGATGTCATTCCAAAGGACTTAGTCGATGAAAAAATCGTCCGTAAGTTTAATGCATTGCCATTATTCAAGCGCGGCCAACGCTTATTTGTAGCGCTCAGTGATCCAACTCGTGTTGATGCTATTGATGCTATTGCCTTTAATTCTCGCTTGTCTATTGAAACGATTGTTGTTGAAGAAAACAAGCTAAAAAAGCGTATCGAAAGCGTTTACGCTGATACGATGCAGAGCTTTGATAGTTTTTCTAATAGTGACTTGAATGTTGATTTTGAAGATGGTGATGAAGGTAACGATGACGGTGAAACGAAGCTTAGCGATGGGGTCGATGAGGCACCTGTTGTAAAATTCGTTAATAAAATGTTGGTCGATGCCATTCGCATGGGTGCCTCTGATTTGCATTTTGAACCTTACGAAAAATCCTTCCGAGTACGTTTCCGTGTTGATGGCGTGATGGAAAAGATAGCCAATCCGCCAGTCCAACTGGCCAACAAAATCGCAGCGCGTTTGAAAGTCATGTCACAGATGGACATCTCAGAGCGTAGGGTCCCGCAAGATGGACGTATCAAGCTCAAAATCTCTAAAACTAAAGCTATTGATTTCCGTGTGAACTCGTTACCGACCTTATTCGGTGAAAAAATCGTTTTGCGTATCCTAGATCCTTCATCAGCCATGCTTGGTATTGATGCGCTAGGGTATGAACCCGATCAGCAGGAGATGTTTTTAGAAGCGCTGCACAAACCGCAAGGTATGCTACTGATTACTGGCCCTACTGGTTCTGGTAAGACAGTCTCTCTTTACACAGGTATCAATATCTTAAACACTGGTGCCACCAATATTTCAACCGCCGAAGACCCTGTGGAGATTAACCTTGAAGGTATCAATCAGGTCAATGTCAACGCTAAGGTCGGCCTAACCTTTGCTAATGCGCTCAAGTCTTTTTTGCGTCAAGATCCTGATATTGTCATGGTTGGTGAGATTCGTGACTTGGAGACTGCCGAGATCGCTATTAAAGCGGCACAAACAGGACACATGGTGCTTTCAACCTTGCATACTAACTCAGCACCTGAAACCTTGACGCGTTTGCGTAATATGGGTGTGGCTTCTTTTAATATTGCAACCTCAGTTAACCTAGTCATTGCCCAGCGTTTGGCACGGCGACTGTGCAAGAACTGTAAAAAACCGATCAATATCCCTCGTCAAAGTTTGCTAGAGATTGGTTTTACTGATGCAGATTTGGATAATCCAGACAACGTGATTTATGAGCCAGTGGGCTGCAATGAGTGCCGTGAAGGTTATAAAGGCCGTGTAGGTATTTATGAGGTGATGAAGGTCAGCCCCGACATCTCACGTATCATTATGGAAGATGGCAATGCCATAGATATCAAAGATGCGGCGCTCAAAAATGGTTTTCGAGATCTACGCCGTTCTGGGGTTTTAAAAGTTCTGCAAGGTGTCACTAGTATTCAAGAAATGATGCGCGTTACTTCTGAATAAGTAGCATAAGCATTAAGTCGTATATGCAGCTATTAATCTTCTAGTATTTTTCTTTCTAAAGGCTCCTAACGTAGAAATACTATCTAATAGATATACTTAAAAATAAAACAGATAGGCACTGGTTTTTTGCGCTAAAATAAAGTATACCAGCCAATAATTTTGTCTGGTATTCTGCTTTATGTTTGCAATATCTATATTAGACAATTTCGAGGGTAGTAATATGGCAAAAGCTAAGACTGACATGCTGTTGGACTTTGTCTATGATGGCGTAAACCGACGTGGACAAAAGGTGAAAGGCGAAACCACTAGTCGTAGCTTAGAGTTAGCCAAAGCAACTTTACGCAAGCAAGGGATCACGGTTAAAGGTATCAAGAAGAAACCAAAACCGCTCTACACCTTCAAAAAACCAATTAAAGCCATTGATATTGCGATTTTTGCGCGACAATTGGCAACGATGATGAAAGCAGGTGTCCCGCTGACTCAATCTTTTGAAATTGTAGCAGATTCGCTTGATAATCCAAGTATGAAAGACTTGGTGCTACAAATCAAAGCTGATATCGAAGCAGGTGGCACCTTTGCTTCCGCCCTACGTAAACACCCTCGTTACTTTGATGATCTATTCTGCTCACTCGTCGAATCTGGTGAACAATCGGGTGCGCTAGAGACCATGCTTGAGCGTGTAGCGACTTACAAAGAAAAAAGCGAACTACTAAAAGCAAAGATTAAGAAAGCAATAAAATATCCGATTGCTGTCATCGTAGTTGCCATTATCGTTACTATGATTCTACTAATAAAAGTCGTGCCTGTATTTTCAGACCTATTTGAGTCATTTGGCGCAGAGCTACCTGCTTTTACTCAAATGGTAGTGGGTATGTCTGAGTGGATGAAAGCATGGTGGTTTATTTTAATTATTTTTATCGGTGGGGCTATTATCGGATTTTCAGAAGCCAAAAAACGCTCTAAAAAATTCCGTGACTTTTTAGACCGTGCGGTACTAAAAGCACCAATTTTTGGTAATATTGCTTATCAAGCAATTATTGCGCGTTTTGCTCGTACGCTATCTACGACTTTTGCCGCTGGTGTACCTCTCATTGATGCGCTAGATTCTACTGCTGGTGCGACCAACAATGTCGTGTTTTATAACGCCACTCAACAGGTCAAAAATGACGTTTCTACTGGTCAGCAACTACAGTTCTCCATACGTTCAACCAATTTATTCCCAAGTCTCGTTATTCAAATGGTGGGTATCGGCGAAGAGTCTGGTAGCTTGGAAGACATGCTAGATAAAGTCGCTGTATACTACGAAAACGAAGTCGACAATGCCGTTGATGGTTTGACCAGCTTAATGGAACCTATGATCATGGCTGTACTGGGTGTATTAGTTGGTGGTCTGGTCATTGCGATGTACTTACCAATCTTCCAAATGGGCTCAGTCGTAGGATAATGGTTTAATGCAATTCATACAGTTACTACAAGAAAATATAGCTCTAGCCTTGGTCGTATTTGGTTTGTTAGGTCTTTGTGTTGGCAGTTTTTTAAATGTTGTGATTCATCGTATCCCACTTATGATGATTTACGGTTGGCGACAAGAATGTAGCCAATTTATGAGCGAACAGGCAGATATGCCACGCGAGCATACGTTACCTATAGCGAATGTCGTGGCTACTGACCAACCCATTACTTTGAGTCGACCTGCCTCACGCTGCCCCCATTGCGCTCATAAGATCAGATGGTATGAAAACATACCCTTAATCAGCTGGCTGGCACTAAAAGGGCGCTGCTCAAACTGCAAAGCTGCGATTGGTTTGCGTTATCCTGTAGTTGAGTTAGTAACCGCTTTACTATCGGTGCTCGTGATCTACAAATTCGGTGTCAATGCAACTGGATTGTCAGCGCTCGTTTTAGTGTGGACACTAGTGGCTCTAACCGGTATTGATTTTGATACGCAGCTACTACCCGATCGCCTGACTTTTCCACTAGCAGGTCTAGGATTGGCCGTCAACTCACAAGGCTGGTTTGTCTCACCAACGCAGTCGATATGGGGTTTACTCTTCGGATTTTTATCACTCTGGATCGTCGTTAAAGTATTCTACTTAATCACTAAGAAACATGGGATGGGACAAGGTGATTTTAAATTACTAGCAGTATTAGGTGCTTGGCTCGGGCCCATGATGTTGCCATTAATTATTTTATTATCATCCTTGCTTGGGTCGATCGTCGGAATAATCTTGATGAAAAAACAAGGTGAGAGCAGGCCTTTTGCCTTTGGTCCTTACATTGCTGTCGCAGGCATTGTTGCTTTATTATACGGCTCAGATATCGTCAGCTGGTATCTTGGTATGTATACTTACTGAGTCTTGATAGTAAAATTTTCCCCTAATCTACAGTAACGATTATTGATAAGCAATTTCTTCATTAGTCACTGCTTTTACTACCTCTGTCAAATAAGCCATCATTATGTCAAATAAAGCCGCACAATCTTATTCGCGTCAACCACAGAATCTACAGACAAAAAACAAGACGCTCGTCGTTGGTTTAACAGGCGGGATCGGTAGTGGCAAATCCGCTGCTAGTGCTTGGTTTTCTGAGCAAGGGATCGATATTATCGATGCCGATGTGATCGCTCATGAGATCGTTACTAAAGGCAGCGATACTCTGCGCAAAATCCAAAAAAGATTTGGCGATTGGGTATTAAATGATGACGGATCAATGAATAGAGCGGCCGTACGCACGCACGTATTTGCAAACCCTGAAGCGCTTATTGAGCTTGAGGCGGTCACGCATCCAGCGATACGTGAGACAGCCAAAGCACAGTTAGAGTCTAGCACCTCAGCTTATGTGGTATTGTCCGCACCTCTACTCATTGAGGGAGCAGAAGCAGGTCTTGCCAATTTATGCCAACGTATCCTTGTGATGGATGCCACCGAAGACACGCAGCTTGCGCGTGCCAGTCAGCGTGATGATCAAAGTATTCAAAAAATCAAAGCCATTATGACCAACCAGCTTAGTCGTGAAGAGCGCAATCGTCATGCAGACGATATCATACTTAACGAGAGCGACCTTGCCTCTCTATACTTACAGCTAGAACCCCTACACCAAGAGTACCTTACGCTTGCCCAGCAGCTAAAGTTCGCTGGCGATTAACCTCATACAGTGCCATACCAGTAGCGACGCTTACGTTTAAGCTTTGTAGGTTGCCATGCTCGTTTCCTGACATCGGAATATAAACCAGCTCATCGCAGCTCTCCATTGTCAGGCGGCGCATCCCCTCTCCTTCTGACCCCATAATGATGGCTGTTTTGCCAGTCAGATCAGCGGCATGGATAGGCTTCGCATCGGCATTGAGCGCCGTACCAAACACAAATACTCCTGCGTTTTTGATGTGCGAAAGTGTACGTGCCAAATTGGTGACACTAATAATCGGCATCATCTCTGCGGCCCCAACAGATACTTTAGCGACTGTGGGCGTCAGGCTTGCTGCATGGTGCTTCGGACAAACCACGGCGTCCACACCCATTGCTACGGCTGTGCGCAAGCAAGCGCCAAAGTTATGTGCGTCTGTGATTTGATCTAGCACTAACAATAAGCACTGTTCGCGACCAATAATGGTATCAAGCAGACCTTCATCAGCAAAACCTAGCGGACGAGCATTGAGTACCACGCCTTGATGCTGCGGGCTACCACATAGCTGTGTCAGCTTATCTTTTCGGGTCGGCTGGATACTGATACCATTAGCTTCCGCCTCAGCCATAATGGCTTGTACATGGCTGTCACTCTCGCGTCCCTGTTGCACAAACAAGCTAAGACCATCCAAAGGGCGGTGTTTAAGTAACGCATCAATGGCATGAATGCCGTAAAAATAAATGGGTTTTGCCATAACAGGCCTATTAAGTATTAGGTGGATATCGCGCTAAGCGATGGAATAAGAAGAATGTCATTGGCATTGAGCACTGCAACTCGTTGGCAATGAGGGAGCGATTAAGTCAGCACTAAAAACAGAAATAAACAATACCAATCTGATATTGTTTATTGTTTGGTCATTAATATTTGATGGCGTTAGCTGTTCACTGATGATACTAGCTTAATTGCAGCCAATATTAACTTAATCGCATTGTTGATAATATCAACCTTCTAAATGGCAGACATACTGGACGATTTCTTCGGTACGTAGATTGAAACCGCTATTGCCTTCGACAACAAACGATTGACCAGCACGGTAGTAGCTAAACTCGTCATCACCATTAATTTTCACTTCACACTCGCCGCCGGTGATTTCGATACGCTCGGATGTATTGGTGCTAAAGTGATAATGCTCGACCAAGTTATCACAAGGTAAGATCACACCCAAGGTTTTGTGACGACCGTCTTCAAACATAATGGTATGGCTGGAACAGCGACCATCATAAGATACTGTCGCTTGGGCATTAACTGTTACGTTAGTAAATTGCGCCGCTGTCATAGTGGCTTCCTTATCAAATAATTATGGTAAAACTAAAAAATAAGTAACTGGTTACCGCTAGAGCCGCGTCATCAACACACCTCTCTGCACTGAGTGCGGTATCCTTCTCTACTAGATATCTGCGTGCTAAGAGTAGCCACAGGTTCTATGAAAACGCTTTGGAATAATGACTGATTGGCATACTCTTCTCACTATACGCCTGTAATTTTACAAAATCATGACTCGTTATCATGCACCGTATGTCATCAATATAACAAGAAGATTTTATCATTATGTGAGATTATGCTACCACATTATCTCTATAAAGTTTGTTAAAGCGACTAGGAAAATACTATTTGATGCTGGGCTCAAATGGGCTTATTTATCTGCTTTTATGCCATTAACACATCATTATACTGGGTCTATTTTTATGAATTTTGTCCGAAATCGCGCTTAGTATATAGACATAATTTTGCTATAATCAACCCTCTTAATGATTGATATTACAGCGATTACTCATTGCCAGTTTTTGATAATTTTGTGGTAATCTTCCAATCACAAATTCGATTATACACTCCCTTAATGTTTGTATTTGAGAACATTTAGCACCATACTGTTTGCCTACAATGTTTATCTATTTAGTGTCGTTAAATAGATAAATTCATTGCTTTATTTATCTTATTTTATAGATGGCTTCTTAAGATTTATATGAAGTTCATTGTCTGTCATGAGAGGCGTTGATGCTAGTATCATTAACTTTACATCAGTTTGCATTGATCGCTCAGCATGAGCTGAGTATGGCGGAAGGCTTCAATGTCATCACTGGTGAAACAGGGGCTGGCAAGTCGTTATTGCTGGATGCACTATCCTTGTGTGTAGGTGCACGCGCAGACAGCGCGATGGTCAGACATGGCGCAGACAACGCAGAAATTTATGCTCAGTTTGATGTACACAACAACAGCGTCATTGCCGAATGGTTTGCCAAGAATGATCGGGCGCTAGACGAGCCTGAAGTACTTATTCGGCGGCAGCTGAGCAATACTGGTCGCTCAAAAGCATGGTTGAATGGTTCGCCTGCCAGTTTGGCTGAGCTAAAAAGCTTGGGCGCATTACTGGTTAATATTCATAGCCAACATGCTCAGCAAGCCTTACTCAAGCCGCAGTTTGTGGTGAATTGGCTCGATGAGATGGCACAAATAACGCCACTCACGCGTCAGACAGCCAGTAGCTATCAGCAGTATCAGCAGCTAAAGCGTCGCGCTGATGATATTGCAAGTCGCGAGGCTCAGCGTCAAGACCGTATTCAACTTTTACAAAGCCAACTGGCAGACATCACCCCTCTATTGGCTGTGGACTATGCAGAAGTTGAATCTGAGCACGAGGAGCTCTCTAATATTGAAGCTTTGATGATGGAAGCCAGTCATGGCTTGCATCTGCTCGACAACGATACCGATGAGCCAGATGTAATGACCTTGCTCGGGCAAGTAATCAAACTTTGCGATCATCAAGTTGGTGTCAGCCAAACCTTTGAGCAAGCCTCTGAGCAGCTGCATTTGGCGCAGCAACAAATCACCGAGGTGACGGCGCTACTGTCAGATTATGCCGAGCAGCAACTGCCCGACCCTGAGCGCTTACAAGCATTAGACAATCTCATCAGTTTAGGTCATCGCTTATCACGTAAGTACAACTTGCCAGCGAGCGATTTGATTGATGAAGCAAAAGCTTGGCAAGAGCAATTAGAGCAGTTAGAAAACGAGCCGAGCAGTGATGCGATGGCCGCGCAAATTGAGCAAGCTTGGCAGGATTATCTAGCACTGGCCACACAGCTAAATCAAGAGCGTACAAAAGCGGCACCAACCATTAGTAAACAGCTTATAGAACAACTACAACCGCTTGCCTTACCCAATGCGCGCTGCGAGTTCGTTTTTACCAAAAAGACAGAGCCTAGCCAGTACAATGCACATGGCTGCTACGATATTGATTTATTGTTCAGTGCCAATGTCGGTATGCCCATGCAGCCACTGCATAAAATCGCCTCAGGTGGTGAGCTGTCACGAATGGCGCTGGTCATGCAAGTCTTGCAAGCAACCAACGCTGATAACAACGCTGCCAAACCCATGCTCGTATTCGATGAAGTCGATGTCGGTATCAGCGGCGGTACGGCGCAGGTGGTCGGCGAGCTACTACGCGCGCTTGGGCAAACGCAGCAATTGCTCGCGATCACTCACCAAGCACAAGTCGCGGCGCAAGCGCACCAACATATCTTGGTACAAAAGCACCATCAAGAACAGACCGAAAGTGAGCTGATAATCCTAACCGATCAAGCGCAAGTAGATGAGCTGGCGCGTATGTCTGGTGGCGTCACGATCACTGATGTGACTCGCGATCATGCTCGTAGCTTGCTGTCTGATGTCAAATAACGCCGAATAGACGATTAAGAGATTTGAACAGTGCGACAGATAAAGACACTTGTTAAATCTCTGTATCGGTTAGTAGCAATTGGCGCGAATCTTGCTTTTCTATTGGTTATCACCATATAGTGGTCTCTCACCCTTATTATTCGGTTGTGTTTGTTTCTATGCCTAATACCAATTTGACTCACCACTTCTTAATTGCGGCGCCAGAGCTGTCAGACCCAAGGTTTGAGCAGGCGCTCATTTATATCTGCCGCCATGATAAGCATGGTGCGCTAGGTCTAATGGTCAATCGTCCGTTAGAGCAGGCGCGAGTGGGTAAACTGCTAGAAGATTTAGATATTGAAGTGACTAATCCGCAAGTGATGGAAGATGTGGCGTTAGAAGGTGGCCCTATGTATCCTGAGGTGGGCTTTGTGCTGCATACAGGTCAGCCTGAATGGGCGTCTTCTTTTGCGATTTCAGAGAATGTCTGCATCACCACCAGCCAAGATATTCTAAAGCGTATCGCGGCAGGTCAAGGTGTCGGTCACTATCAACTGTGCTTGGGTCATGCCAGCTGGGGCAAAAAACAGTTAGACCAAGAACTGGGTAATGGTGATTGGCTCGTCTGCCCTGCCGATCTGACTTTATTGTTTGATACGCCGTTCGAAGAGCGCTGGCAAATCGCCGCTGACAAAATCGGCGTCAACTTTGACTATCTTAGCAGTGACATCGGTCATGCTTAATAGCACATGCTCTATGAATACAGATAAAAAAGGATAGCCTTTAATATGGTATATAGCCCTTTTATAGCAAATGATGAAGATACCATTGATGATGACATTGACACTAATGGCAAGGTTAGTGGCAATATGAGTGACATTGAGATTGATGCCATTGAACCAAAGATCAAACCGCATCTTATTTTGGCGCTAGATTATGGTGTCAAAAAAATGGGCATGGCACTCGGTAATAGCTTGACCCAAACCGCACGCGCTTTTGACATCTTGGCGATGAATAATGGTCAGCCCGACTGGGACAACCTCATCGGTATTATCAAAGTCTGGGGCGTGGCACAAGTCGTGGTCGGCCTGCCACTTAATATGGATGGTAGCAGCTCCATGCTCTCAAAACGCGCACATAAATTCGCGCGGCGGCTGGCGCATAGAATTATGGAGCAGCATCTGCCAGTGACCGTATCATTATGTGATGAGCGTTTAACCTCTATCGAAGCAAGAGAAATCGCATGGGACAACGGCTGGATCAAGCATGAACGTGATCCGATTGATGATATCTCTGCTTGTATCCTGATGTCGACTTACTTTGCGGATCCAAATAGTAGTATCGCTATTGATGCGGTCAAAGCAGACTAATTAGGCAGATAGGTAGAAGAAACTGTTATTTCTGTCGCACCATTTTGCTACATCGTACCTACTCACAGATAAATGACTGATTACTATGACCACTGCCCTAGACCAAGACTTGCATACTAAGTCGCAATCTGGTTTTGCTCCGCTTGCTATTGCTCGTATTAGAGGCGCGCAGCGTGCAAATCAGATAGCGATTTACCTGATTTATGCTGCTATTTTCGCATTTACGGTCTTTGGTACTATTGCCAGTATCAAGACATTTCATGATAATCAACTACTGTATCAACTGTTTTACAATCTGCCCTATGCCTTGGTTGCATTGACCATTCCCATTACGCTTTATGATGCTTTTGTGGTTTATCGTTATCGCTTAAACCAACCCTCGATGATTGCCATGAGTATTGGCGTATCGACCATCATATTGATCGGTGGCTTATTATTTGCTGATACGGCATGGTTAGGACTGTCCTGTTGGTTGGGTGTGGCATTTTTATTCAAAGTCAGTTTTAAGCGCTTTTTTAACTTCTTAGACGTGGCAAATACTGACAAAGAGACAACAGCCGTAGACGATCTAGACAGTACACCTCAGTAAGTGATTAAACAAACGATCCATTCTTTAACCTACCTACTTAGCTTTACGATAATGACTATGACTACTTCTATACCAGATACGACCATCGACCATCATCTAGACACGCAGGGGCTGATCTGTCCTGAGCCTGTGATGATGCTGCACCGAGTCATCCGAAAAGCAGATAGCGGTGAGGTGATTGAGATACTGGCCACTGACCCTGCTACCACTCGCGACATTCCAAATTTCTGTCGTCATCTGGGTCATGAGCTGATGACTCAAGAAACACTGGCAGAAAACATCAACCTAGACGCTGACCCTGATGAAATCACTATTGATGGCGATGACACCATGCCAGCAAGCGCGACGCTGTATCGTTATGTGGTGAAGAAAAAAAGTGGTTAACTTATATCTGACCTATATCCGAGCATCTTATGAGTCGTGACCGCGCCGTACAACAGCGTCAGCCCAAAGCGCTGGCAGTCGATGATGAACCGTCTTATATGACTGAGTTTCGTCAAGCCATGCTAGCACGTGGTTTGGCGACGCGTACCCGTAATGCGTATGTGCGCGACTTGCGTTCTTGTGAGTTGACCAACCCACTCGCCCTGACCCGCTGGCAGCCTGATGATGTGCTGCACTGCCTTTCGCTGCTTGCCCAAGATGGTAAAACCCCACGCACCCAAGCGCGTATGCTCTCAAGTCTGCGTCAGTTCTATTTATGGATGATAGCGAGCAATCTGCGCGAAGACAATCCCTGCGAGCGTATCAAAAGCCCAAAGCTTGGACGCCCGTTACCAAAGGATTTGGCCGAGGCTGATGTCGATAATCTCCTTGCCGCACCTGATACCAGTACGGCGCTTGGATTGCGTGACAAAGCGATGCTAGAAGTGCTCTATGCCTGCGGTTTGCGCGTCAGTGAGCTGATTAATCTGTCACTTGAACAAGTCAATCTAAACGCAGGCTGGCTACAAATCACAGGTAAAGGCAATAAAACCCGACTGGTGCCACTCGGTGAATACGCCAGCGATGCGCTAGAAGATTATCTGTCTCATGGGCGCGGCGATCTGATTGCCCATCTAAAATCTGGCAATTGCCAAGCAGTGTTTTTGACCGCGCAAGGCGGCTATATGACGCGGCAGAACTTTTGGTATCTTATCAAGCGTTACGCCAAAGTAGCCAGTATCGACAAGGAACTATCACCGCATACGCTGCGCCATGCCTTTGCCACGCATTTGCTCAATCATGGCGCCGATCTGCGTAGTGTACAGCTATTGCTTGGTCATAGTGATTTGTCTACCACACAGATTTATACCCATGTAGCGACGGCAAGATTGCAGCAATTGCATGCGGTGCATCATCCACGTGGTTAGCGCGAGCGCTTAATTTATATATTGACTCATCAGCAAAGGATCATACTGTGCCGCAATCTCAACCATCATCCAAGCCCACTCTCACTAACGCACAAGCATTTGCGCTAAAAAAACTGACCGTGATGGGTTATTTGGAAGGCACGTCTTTTTTGCTGCTACTGGGTATCGCCATGCCACTCAAATATATGCTGAATATGCCTGAAATGGTGGGCTACGTCGGGCCTGTGCATGGAGTGTTGTTCATCGCTTATATTGTGGTGCTCTTTATCACGGCACATAAAATCAAAATGCCGCTGTGGGCGCTCCCTGCTGGTGTGCTTGGCTCGTTTTTACCCTTTGGGCCGTTTGTGTTTGATCATGTGTTAAAGAAACGTTTGGGGGAGTAGTCTAGAAATTATTTTATTTACGGAAATTTATCCGTATGTGGTAATAGCAAGTTTGTAGACGTTGTGTGTAGTAAGCGATCAATGAGGTTGAGTAGTGACAGTATCGCTTCAAAATATTGAAGAATTCTTAGTAACAAAAAAAATTCAATGGTTTAGCGTTAAAAGCGAATAAGAGTAAGGTTATAAATATTTTTGGCGAGCCTATAGAATATGAGCCACAGAAAGGTAAAAATTACGAAATATACTCTTATGGTGTTTTACAATTTTATCTTCTAAACAGTGTAGTGATAGGTTTTACTTTTGACCATCAAAAGATTCATTACTACAGAGAGCCTTTTGAATATACGCCTATAGACCAAAAAATTATTTTCACATCTCTCAACATTCATAAAATTAATTATTCAGAAAGCTTATTATTAAGAAACTATAATGGAAGTACTGTTATAGTTAAGTCTAAATAAAAACGATACAGGATAATAAATTCATTTGATTAAACGCTATTTTTCTTGCTTGCTGTGACTATGTCTCCAGAGGCTGCGAAAAATAGCGTTTAATCTTATTGTATCGATTTTATAGTGAACCGACTATAGTACTGATAATGGTATCAGTCTGGGTTTGGTCGATAACAAACTGGTCGCCTTCGGATTACTATCATTAAGCGCATAATAAGGGTTATGAGTTAGTTAGTGATTTGATAATTCCTAGTAAAATAGGTATTGATCTTATTATTATCAAGGACTCTATCTTTGGTAAAGTCTAGGGTGTCTGAAACGGCTATACCGTGCCAAAGCGCTTGTGGAAAATCCTCAATAGATGCGTAGATTGTAGGTACAAGATAACGGTAATAATCGCCCATTTTGGTCGCACCCTCATAGCCTACTGGATAGTCATCACCTTCATTGTACCCGTCTACTGCAAAATATAAAAAGCAACCTTTATTTACCGATAAATTCGCATCACTGTAATTTTTTATTCGCTTAAGCTCAGCAGTTAATTCTTTAGTAATCTTATTGCGACTCATCATTTTGTTTTCGAAAAAGCAGTACAAGTCAATAATGTATCCATGCCATTTTCCAATTTTACCGACAGTGCTTATCGAAACTTTTTTGCGGTACCTATCCTTATTACTCCAATAAGAATATAGATCCACTATTAGCTCTCCCGCTTTATCCTGCGGATAGTTCGTATATGTTTTTGACTCCTCCCACATGTATTCATTTAAGTCATCTAACAATAGCTCAGCGTTAGGGATATTTAAAACTGACTGCGGTAGGTTACCCCAGCAGTTATTCACCAGAACGGCAATCCGTCCATTTTTATCCATGGCAAACCATGTATAGACGGTACCGAATGTTGGTGTCCAATCTTTATTAAGATTATTTGTCACATTATTGTCCTTTGAGTCACCGCTGTAGGATTTGTGCACTTACCTATTTTGATAAAAGCATAATTTATCTTTTAATAGTATCAATATTTTTTTAGCAGTTTGACTGAAAAACGTTTGTAATCCATAGCTGCAAACCTACCCTTTTCTCGCTACAATACCTGCCATAGCTTATTAACCTTTTACCTATCTATTATTTGAGAATCCCATGAGCCACTCTACAAACCACCGTCCCCCTGCCGACCTCCTCAAAAAAGCCAAACACTGGCGCGAAGATATACATTTTACGGATGACGTACTAGGTAAGCCGTTTGATTTTGCAACCACGTGGGGTATTTTTTCACCGCAAAAGCTCGATGATGGCAGTTTGATGCTGCTTGATTATGTAGATTTCCAAGAAGATGATGATTCAATCGACTTGGGCTGTGGCTATGGTGTGCTTGGCATGACGGCGGCGCGCGAATGTCCAAACGGTCAGCATACTTTGATTGATAAAGATTTTATGGCGGTAGAATATGCGCGCCGTAACTGCGAAAAAAATGGTCTAAAAAACGTCGATGTGCATTTATCCAATGGCTTTAATCATGTGGCAGCCGACAAAGACTTTAGCCTTGTGATGTCAAACTTGCCTGCCAAAGTCGGTAAAGAGCAGCATTATCTGTATTTCCTCGATGCTTATGCCCGCATGCGTCAAGGTGGGCGTTTTTATGTGGTGACGATCAATGGCTTACGTCAGTTTATGAAGCGCTCGTTTACCGAAGTGTTCGGTAATAGCGAAAAAATCAAGCAGGGCAAAACCTATACGATTACTATGGCGACCAAAGATTAGTCTTCAGCATCCAACCATAAAAGATCGTCATAAAAAAGCACGCTAAAATAGATCTAGCGTGCTTTTTGTTTTGTATGACCAACTGTCTTTCTACATCTGGCGTTTTATCAAATAACCACCCAATAGCGCACTACCGATAATCGGTAATAACACCATCAGCATGGGCGAAAATCCTGTAGCAAGCGATATAAATCCGACCAAGTCCTGAATATAGCTAAAGAGCAAGCCAAACAGCAAAGCCACCACGATACGCAAGCCCAAACTGTGCGTCCGTAGCGAGCCAAAGACGAATGAGCAAGCAACAATGACCAGTGACAATATTGATAAAGGTGATAATAGCTTTTGCCAAAACGCCACTTCATGATCCAAGGAGCGCTTGCCCTGCTCTTGCATAAACTGACGATGCTCGTATAGTTGCGTCAGAGACAAATCCTCTGCCTTGCGCGTCAGTAGATACACCGACTCTGGAGCGAATGGTAAGCTGAGCGTATCTGATGGTGAAACGGCTTGGCTACTCTCAAAGCCCTGATTAATGCTAAGCTCGACCATGTCGTTCAGCTGCCATTCGTAGCGATACTGCTCGCTTGGCTTGTCACTGGTCACATCGATAGGCTCACGCCCCGTATATTTTCCGCCATTAGCATGAACGGCCGTTTGCAGATTACCGTTGTTATCTAAATGCCAACGTTTTACCTCGCCGATATTACCGGCAACATCGGCATAATCGATATATAAAATATCACTGCCATCAGGTGTCGCGCTGCCATCTTGTGCATTTTCAAAGCGTGGCTGCACCGTCCAATAGCCGCGCACCGAAGTGACTAGCGATGTGTTGTCCTCATCGTTTATTTGCTTTGCCAATTGATTGGAATGCGGTAGCACGAACTGATTAATCGCCAATGCCAGTAGCACAAAAATGAAGGCAGGTTGTAACACCCAGCCGACGATACGATAGATGCTGACCCCAGCCGCACGCATGACGACCAGCTCACTTTTATTAGCAAGTAAGCCCAATCCTATGACGGCACCGAGTAGCGCACCCGTTGGGATGAATTGCTCTAAGAAGTAAGGCGAGCGATAAAAGATATACTTGAGTGCCTGCCCCATCGTATAACTGTCATCTAACGAATCGAGCTCTGATAAGTAAGAAAAGACCAGCTGTAACGCCCATAAACCAACGACGGCCGCGATAATAGCAAGTAAGGCGTTGAGTTTGACATAACGGCTGAGGACTTTTAAATTGGCAGGTTTTTTGGCCAGCTGACCAGCCCCTGCAGACTTAGCAAATAAAGAGCGCATTAAGACTGCCCTCCTTGTGAGCTATTGTGTTGATTGTCCAGACTGCTGATAGGCGCGGCGGCGGCTAATCTATTTTCTTGTTTACGAAAGCGCAGACGATGTTGCACACGGCTACCCCAATTCAAATAAAGCGCTAGTGCCATAAAGCCTAATACCAGCCATGCGTAAGCCCATACGCTAATACTGCCTTTGCTCACTGCGTTCTTAAGCGAGATGATGCCTAGCGCACAGCTGACAAATAATAAGATAGAGGGAAATAGACGCAACCAA
Organism: Psychrobacter sp. AntiMn-1; assembly: GCF_001854065.1. Classification (NCBI taxonomy): domain Bacteria; kingdom Pseudomonadati; phylum Pseudomonadota; class Gammaproteobacteria; order Moraxellales; family Moraxellaceae; genus Psychrobacter; species Psychrobacter sp. AntiMn-1. The sequence goes on from NZ_CP012969.1 coordinate 1,960,098, forward strand.
CGCCCTTGGCGTGGACGCACTTGCGCAAGCGGTACAGCCAGCATCGGTGCGATAATCATCAGCCACGGCAGTGCCAGACGGTAGCCAAGCTCACCTTGAGCAGCACGCAGCGCATTATTGGTGTCAGCTTGTGCATCACCTGTTGCCGCCTGCCATAAAGGTCCAATCGGTTGGGTCTCGATATTGTCTTCAGTGATGACCTCTTGTGAGGATTCGGTGAGGGTGATGCGATAACGGTCAAAGGCGACTTGATTGTATTTCAAGCTGCCTGCACCCACTTCGTAACGACGACCTTGAAACAAATCCAACTGGGTCACACCACTATTGCCCGTATTGACCTGTTCAGCACGCTTGGCGAGCGTGATGGTGTCTTTACTGATGTCTTTTGCATCTCTATTTATAATATCTTTTGGCATATCAGAGATGCCCATTTGATCAGCGGTTTCTTGATCAATCGTATTATTCATATCAGCGCTTTTGCCAGTATTGCCTTTTGGCGTCGGTTCAGATTGGATCAATATCACATCTTGTAGTTTTTTCTTATCATCGCTGAGACTACCCACGTATAGATGGTAGTTACCGCTGCTTATAAACTCATTCGGACGAATCAGATCAAACGCACTGGTCAATGCTTGCTGCTGCCACACCGCCTCGGATGAGCGTACGCCCCATGGTTTGCCTACAATAGATAGCGCCGCCTCACCGACAAACAACGCTAATATCAATGGTGTCATCAGGCGCGCCAGCCTACCGCGAGACACGCCGCTGGCATTGATGACAGCCATTTCTTGATCGACATATAAACGACCAAACACCAGCATCAACGCGATAAAAAAGGCTAGCGGTAATATCAATTCTAGAAAATACGGCAGGTTGTACCCGATGATCGTAAACAGCAGGCTAATATCCAAACGGCCTTCAGCAGCAATGCCAAAATAACGTATCAAACGACCGCCTAGCATCATTACTACCAAAAACCCCAGCACCAAAGCAGTGGTCAAGGCAACTTGTCGAGTCATATAGCGGCGTAATATCACAATGGGTACTCTTAAACAGTTGGTATGCGCATGATGGATTGGGGGGTCTATCGTCATATTTGAGCACAATAACAATGCATCATGGGCATCATATACGTTCAAATAATATTGACAATTACTGAGTGACTGATTAGTCCTACTCAACAAACACAAGCGACAAATATAACCGCTAATCCTAGCATGTTTTGCCTAAAAATGGCTGTGAAATGTGTTTGCAAACATTACGTACACCTTACTGATAGCGCATTACTATCGGTAGACGATAAACATATCAAATATCGGATAAATCGTTAATGAAATCTTATATGGAATTGGTTTAACAGGGTTTTCTCCAATACGTTTTTTATTTAGTTTGGAAAGGTTTGTTTGTCATTCGTATCATCGAATCTCTATCTCTGTTATTAATTGCTAAACTGACTGACGGATAAAACTATTTTTATGTCATCTAATGTGATGGAGAATACCAATGACTAATACCACATCTACGCCCGCAACCTTACTTGAACTTGCTGGTGGTGAGTTCGATACACTTGATTGGTCAAATTGCGCCCTCGTATTTATCGATTATCAAAACGAGTATGTCAATGGTGCCATGCCATTAGGTCAAGCAGGCGCTAAGGCCATCGACAACGCACGACTATTGCTGGATAAAGCCCGCAAGCAAGATGTCCCTATCTTTCACATCACCCATCACGGTGCAGAAAATGGCAATGTCTTTGATCCTTTATCATCTAACGTCGAGATCGTCGAAGAGCTACAGCCGCATGATGGTGAAACCGTGATTGTCAAAAACCATCCCAATGCGTTTTATGATACGCAGCTACAATCACTACTCTCGTCTGCAAACAAACAACAAATTATTTTTGCAGGTTTTATGAGCCACATGTGCGTAAGTTCCAGTGTGAGAGCTGCCTTTGATCTGGGTTTTGACAATTTTGTCTGTCACGACGCCTGTGCCACTCGCGATCTCCCAAGTGCTACTAGAAAAACCATCAGTGCTGAGGTCATGCATGACACCGCGATGGCAGCGCTACAAGACAGGTTTAGTGCGTTAGTAACGACTGATGAGTTGGTGAAAGGTTAGCGTGAATCCCTAACCACTGATCAAGTAAAACGGTTCCGACATTTTACCTAAACGGTGCAAACTGCGCACCATCATCGCAATATGCTACACTATCGTGATTGCTCTACAAGCCAAATAATCCAATAATCTAACAGGCACCAGCAATTGCATCATTTTCATAACTCTAATAAGGATAACTATATGAATATCAAATTATCTCAGCACCTGCCAAAGACGCATACGCAAAAAATCCTCAAAAAAGAAGCCAAAAGTAAAGACGACGCTTGTCTGGTGGTCTTGGTCGATGATAAGAAAAACATCCTTGCCAACTCCATGCTGACAGACTATACCGCTCGTATTGAGCAATTGATTGAAGTCTCTCATTTTAAGGGCACAGCCTGTGAGACCGTTGCTGATTATGCATTGGCAGGGGATAAAAAAACCACCAAACAAAACCCTGTACAGCTATTGTTGGTTGGTGTTGGTAACACGGACAAATTCAGCAATACCGTACTGCAAAAAATTGCCAAGACCATCTATAGCAGCACGCAAAAGCGTGTATCGTCTATTACCGTTGCCTTAGGTGATGCGCTAGAAGAAAGCCATTTTGGTCAATTTGCCCTAAACCTATTGGCAGCCAGCTATCGCTTTGACAAATATAAATCTGAGCAAGCAACGCCTGTATTGACTGATGTTTATCTGTTAGCTGATAACTCACTACAGCCTGCACTCGCATTTGCTGAGGCAGTATTCGCCGGTCAAAGCCTCACTCGTGACGTCGCCAATGAGCCAGGTAATATTTGTTTCCCTGCATATATGGCAGAGCAAGCACAAGAACTTGCAAAAACCTATCCTGACCTATTGACTGTCAAGGTACTCGGTGAAGACGAGATGTCAGCGCTGGGTATGAACTGTTTCTTATCAGTGGCTCAAGGTTCTACCAAAGAAGGTCAGCTTGTCATCATGGAGTACCGCGGTAAATCCTCATTTAGTGCAAACGCTGGCACCACCGAGCAAACGATTAGCAACGCAAAAGTGACTGGTCTAAAAAAAGCGCTCACTGATAAACTACCAACCAAAAAATCCGCTAAGAAAGCCGGCAAAGCTAGCGACAATAATGCACAAGCTACAAATGATGATGCGCCTATCGTCTTGGTCGGTAAAGGCGTGACCTTTGATTCAGGCGGTATCTCAATCAAGCCAGGCGCGGCAATGGATGAGATGAAGTTTGACATGGGTGGTTCAGCCTCAGTACTTGGTACTATCAAAGCTTTATGTGAAGCACGTCTACCAATCAACGTGGTCGGTGCGCTCGCCTGTGCTGAGAACATGCCATCAGGTGATGCCACGCGCCCAGGCGATATTGTCAAAGCCATGAATGGTAAATCTGTTGAAATTCTGAACACCGATGCCGAAGGTCGCTTGGTACTGGCTGATACTTTATGCTATGTACAGCGCTATAATCCAAAAGCCATCATCGATGTCGCCACATTGACGGGTGCTTGCGTGGTTGCATTGGGCCATGTGCGTTCGGCAGTCTTTAGTAATGATGAAGATGTGTTATTTGATCTCGAGAATGCGAGCAACTTATCAGGTGATCTTATCTGGCACATGCCACTTGATGATGAGTATCAAGCACTGATTGACTCGCCAATTGCTGATATCCAAAACATCGGTGGTAAAGGTGCGGGCGCAGTGACTGCCGCTTGCTTCTTGTCTCGCTTCATTGAAGAAGGTCAGGCATGGGCGCATTTAGACATTGCTGGTACCGCATGGAACTCAGGTAAAGACAAAGCTGCAACTGGTCGTCCAGTACCGCTATTTATGCAGTACCTGAAAAACAGCGCGGATATGGCTTAATCGATCAATGGCAGTGCATTAACGACCGTCTATTGATAAATGCTATTTTATCAAATACTTTATGAAAACCATTCTATGAAGATCAGTTTTTATGTATTAAGTGAGAGTAAAGCCCAAGATTTCTTGGGCTTTATTTGTCAGTTGACTCAAACAGCGCTGAACAAAAGCACGCAGTCTTTGTTGATTTTGATCGAAGATGAAACGTTGCTAGCAGAGCTAGATAGAGCACTTTGGGCACAAGATGCCACGAGCTTTATACCGCATCAATGCCTGTCGGATATTCATTCTAAAGCCGATGACTCTGACGCCGACAAATCTTTAGCGCCCGTATTGCTCGGCAGTTATATGCCAGCAGACTTTAATGGTATCGTGCTCAATACAACGACACGTCCGGTGACTGGCTTTATGGCTACGACCAATAATGCCAAGCCCTCTCGCGTCCTTGAGCTGATCCGACCTGATGCTACCAGTACCCAAGAAGGTCGCCACAAATATAAAGCCTATCAGCAATTAGGCTATGAGTTGACCCACTTTAGGGTATAGCGCTGCCGTTTATTTCTCTCTTTACCTTGTCACTACTTTTAACACGCCCTAGGCATTTTTGCTAATTTGCCTTCGTCTATACTTGCTCCACATTTGAGCACACTCGTTATATTTTACCTGTTACTTTTCACTTTATACGTCGCCTCCACTGCTATAGTCGAACCACTATTAAAGCGTTACAGCGTTAGACTCGTTTAGCCTACTACTGTAGTACTTGCACTCGTCTGCCTTGTACCACTTTTAATATTGATTGACTATATGAGCGGTATGCGAATATGTCAAAAAATGCTACCATCCCTCGATAAATTTTTGCTCAAACAATTCATTTACTTTTGACAGATGTCGAGGATGTACAAATGCGTTCATTGATTGCGGTGTATCAGCGTATCGGGCTGGTGCCGCTCATTATTATTGGTTTGGTGTTGGGGGTGCTGATCGGTTGGCTAGCACCAAGTATCGGTATCGCCATAGGGCTACTTGGTACATTGTTTGTTGGTGCACTAAAAGCCGTAGCGCCTATACTGGTGTTCATTTTGGTCATGGCGGCGATTAGCCAACATCGCAGTGGCAATGAAGTCTATGTCAAGCCTGTGCTCATCATGTATATGTTTGGCACTTTTTTGGCTGCCTTAACTGCCGTTGGTGCCAGCTTTTTGTTCCCCACTGATCTGGTATTGGTCAACGCCGATATCGCGCAAGTTCCCCCCGCCGACCTAAAAGAAGTATTGACCAACCTATTGATGAATTTGGTTGCCAATCCGGTCAATGCCATCGCTGAGGCCAATTATATCGGTATCTTGGCATGGGCCATCATCATTGGTTTTGCGCTACGCCAAGCCAGCGACACAGCCCGCAATGTCGTTGGTGACTTTGCTGATGCTATCTCACAAGTGGTCAAGTGGATTATTGCCCTAGCGCCTTTTGGTATTTTGGGTCTGGTTGCCAGTACGGTCGCTGAGACAGGCTTTGCCTCGCTAGCAGGCTATGCCCGTATTTTGATGGTACTGATCAGCTGTATGCTGTTTATCGCTTTGGTCGCAAACCCTATTATCGTGTTTGTTAAGACGGGCAAAAACCCTTATCCACTTGTGTTCAGATGTCTACGCGAATCAGGAATTACAGCCTTCTTTACGCGCAGTTCGGCTGCCAATATTCCTGTGAATATGAACCTAGCGCGTAAGCTTGGATTGCACGAAGATACTTACTCAGTGACCATCCCGCTAGGGGCAACTATCAACATGGCGGGTGCGGCGATTACCATCAACGTGTTAACCCTTGCTGCCGCTCACACCTTGGGCATTGAGGTGTCTTTTGCTTCAGCGCTTCTATTGAGTTTGGTGGCGACGATTAGTGCTTGCGGTGCTTCTGGTGTTGCTGGTGGTTCGTTGCTGCTCATTCCTTTGGCAGCGAGCTTATTTAGCATACCGAACGACATCGCCATGCAAGTGGTTGCCATTGGTTTTATCATCGGTGTGATTCAAGACTCGGCAGAGACGGCTCTGAACTCGTCAACTGATGTATTATTTACCGCAGCAGCTGATCCTACTTATTCACGTTAATTTTTAGCAAAGCATTTTCTGTCGATAAAAAAAGGCCTAATAAAGGCCTTTTTTTGTGCGGTATTTTTAGGTCTTAACTACTTTATACTGTCGATCTCAACCTCTATGATAGGCGTTTGGCGCTCAGACTGACGTTTGAATTGACGCAGCTGCTCAACCTCATCTAACAGCTCAAGTATCAAGCCAATGGCAGGCACGCTGGCATCAAAATCACGGCTGAGTCGTGAGGCACGGCGCACGGTGGTCAGCTGATAGCCAGTGAATTGCTCACGTTCTGGCACATCGTATTCAATAATACTTTCTTCAATCAATTCGATGACCCATTGGCGCTCTTGGCCACAAGCAGAGACAAGCTCATCTAAGCTCATAATGATATCGGTAAATTCAGGCGAGTGTTTCATAGCTATTATCCTCGTTTTCTCTTTATTTCATCCTTGGTGCATTCATCTTGATGACTCACTATTGACTATCATGATGAATGTCGACCATCAAGCGCATGGATTAACGGTTGATAGTGGTGTCGGCAAAGGCTTGCTTGAGCTGCTCATAAGCCTGTCTTGCCGCATCGCTACTGACATCAGGGTTAATGATATTTAAGGTCAAGTATAAATCGCCCGCTTGCTTGGCAGGGATACCTTTGCCCTTTAGACGCAGATTGCTACCTGATTTACTGTTTTTGGGTATGGTCACTCCAAGCGTACCTGCTGGCGTGCTGACATTAATTTTTTCACCCAATGCGGCTTCCCATGGTGCGATATTGACAGTCTGGTAAACGTCTGCACCTTCGATACGGATATTGTCATCATGGCGGATTTTTACTTTTAAGAACAAATCACCATTTTTGCCGTTGCTACTGCCAGCAGCACCTTGCCCGCTCAAGCGAATTTGCTTGCCATCAGTAATGCCTTTTGGAATTTTAATTTTGAGCGTTTTGTTGTCGTAGCTCACCTCGCCATTAGGCTGACGCACAGGAACGTTTAACTTGATGCTATAGTTGTCCCCTTGATAAACCGAAGACAGATCGACCGTAATCTCGGCATGCTGGTCCTGACCTTTACTATCTTGCGTCCCAAAACCGCCACCGAAAGGGTCAAACCCTTGGCTTTGAGAGCGACCACTGGATGAACCACGCGCCCCGCGACCAAACGCTGAAAAAATATCATCGAAACGAAAGCCGCCATCGCCAAATGCTTCGCCATCGCCGAACTGGCCTTTGATATCCTCCCAGCGAAAACCGCCTTGCGACGCTCCCGCCTGACCGCCAAAACCACCAAACCCGCCTGCACCACCTTGTCCAGCGAACGGGTTGTCCAACATCGCATCGTATTCGGCACGTTTGTCTTTATCTCTAATGGTTTCATAAGCGTTATTAATCTCAGCAATCTTACTATCCGCGTCTGGATCATCACTGACATCAGGATGGAATTGACGCACAAGCTTACGGTATTTTTTTTTGATCTCGGCGTCTGTGGCGTCTTTCTTGACCCCTAAAATGTCATAGTAATTTTTTTCTGCCATGTTATTTTCCTCAACATAAAAACATATCAGTCATACCGAAATGCCGACTGTAGAATGGATCATATCGATCAATATTAGTGTTCGGTATAGTCATTTTTTATAGTCCATACTTTATGATAGCAATAATCAAAATAAACACCGTTATAAAAATATTACCAGTAATCTTACCCATTCATTGCAGCATTTCTGTCATCACTGATGACCAATACTCACCACAAAAAAAAAGAGCAAACAGTGACTGTTTGCTCTTTTTTTAACGGCTCTAAGATACAGCGCTCAACATCGATCAATTAATGGTCAAAATAAATGATGTGAGGTATTGATAGCGTTTCTTATCGACAGAAAACTTTAGCCGTACGAGGGGTATAAATGCCAAAAGTGACCAAACCTAGTGCGATGTCTTTGGCTTCTTGTACTGTTTGAACTTTGGCAACATTTTGTGCGCCGCCGCATACTTCAGCAGCGTTTACAGTCTGTTCTTGCCCAATACCACCAATAAAGAAGGTCTGTGACTTAGTATATTCTGGAGTGGTATTTTGAGTTGGTTGAATAAGACCTGTTTGGGTTGCACAACCTGATACCAATAATACTGAACCCATCACTGCCATTGTTAGTAGTTTTTTCATATTCATTATTCCTTACTTGCAGTAAACACGGACTTGGCGTGGGGTATAGATACCTGAAGATATAAAACCTAGCGCAATATTGATAAAGTTGCTTTGCGTTTGGATACTAGCCACATTCTCTTTGCCTTGGCAAACTTCGGCCGCATCAATGTCTTGCTCTTGACCCAAACCGCTGACAAAGAAAGTCTGCATTTTATCAGCATCAGCCTTTGTAGCGGCTGTCGGTGCAGTCGATGAAGACACAAGATAGTTTTGCGTCGCACATCCTGGTGTCAAAACAGCGAGCAATGCCACAGCAACAATTTTTTTCATACGTGACTCCATTAGTTAATATTTGTTGGGTCGAAAACTCTAATCTTAAAGTCTCATTTATGCAACTGTTTTGTAAGAAAACTTATAGAAATATATCTCTATAGTAAATATTGCTCTAGATGACTTCCTAGAATGCTTTATATCACTGACTTTTATTGATGTAACGAAAATTGAAAAATATAAGATAAAGCTCTGCACACGACAAAAAAACAAAAAAGTCTGTTAAAGCAAAGGCATAATAGTAATTTTTAAGACGAATAGACCATGCCAAACTTTAACAGACTTAGTGAGACTTTAACCCAAAACCTGAGCATGAACAAGGCAAGAATCAATTGTTTGAGCCTAATGATAATAGCCCTGATTACTGCTCAAAGCAGTAATCTTAAAAAAACAGCAAGACACCTTCCTAAGGGTGGCAAGACCGACAGTCACTATCGCAGACTACAGCGATTTTTTGCCGAAGCGAGGATAGACTACGATCAACTGGCTTTAATGATATATCGACTATTTGGGCTAGGCGAAGTCACCTTAACCATTGACCGCACCAACTGGAAATGGGGTAAAAGTAACCTCAACATCTTTATGTTAGGGGTGGTATATAAAGGGATAGCCATCCCCTTATACTGGCAAATGCTAGATAAGCGAGGTAATACAAACCATCTTGAACGCTGTGAACTTATTGAGCGGTTTATCAAACAATTTGGCAAAGATAACCTTGAGATGATAGTAGCAGACAGAGAGTTTGTTGGCGAAAAATGGTTTAACTGGCTCACCAATAATCACATACCCTTTGCCATACGGATTAAGAAGAACAGTAAAGTTAAGAATCATCATGGCAAGTTGGTACAGATTAAAGAGTTATTGCGCCATGTTAGCCATCAAGAAACATATCGACATGGGCGAATACTGACTGTCGATGGTTGTTTGGTTCGAGTATTTGCCAAGCGTGATAAAGACTATGGTTTAGTGATTGTCGCAACCAATCAACTAGAAACAGTGGATGCGATGACAAGCTATGCTAAGCGTTGGGAGATTGAGACTTTATTTGCTTGTCTAAAGGGCCGTGGCTTTAATCTTGAAGATACCCACTTAACCCATCTTGATCGGGTCAGTAAATTAGTCGCAGTGAACGCCTTAGCATTTTGTTGGGCTTATCATGTCGGTATTTATAAAGACAAAGATAAGCCGTTAAAGCGCAAGTTAAAGTCAAACGCTCGACCTCAAGCCAGTTTGTTTGCGCTTGGCCTGGATGTGTTGATTGAGGGCCTTCACTTGGTGTTCTTTAACAATGATAAGACTGTATTTCGACAGTTAGTTAGCTTTTTAACCCCTAAACCTATGAAAATCGGGTGGGGATGATTTTTTTGTCGTGTGCAGAGAAGATAAAGACAAAAATAAAGCCGCCTAATGATTACTAAAAGTGATTAGATCGTCTTTTTTACTCAATGATTGTTGTTTATATTTACTGAAATATTCCAACCTCTGTTTTTTAACAGCCATGAACCACCATGTTTTTCTTAACGACTCGCCATACGATATGACCAGTTTTCTCAAACAGCCCAAAGCAATCAATAATTTTGGTTTTTTTACAGTTTAGTAATAAAATAGAAACTTTTTATTACAATAAAACAGACTGTTTTCGGTAGGCTTTTCGCGGTCAAAACTTACTATATCGATAGTATTCGTATTTATATAACACTTATTTACATTTTGTTATTTACTTTCTGGTTTCTTGTTGACTTCTTAATAAGAACCATTCTCTATAAGTCTATCTTCAGTACTCATCCCTCCATTATTTTTAGTCAAAAATGATATTTTTTCCTTAAAAAACAAGCGTTTGACCTCGTGAGTTTTTTACACGGCTGTAATAGTTTGACAATCTATATCTTGTAAAATCCCCTCCTTATTCATACTCATAGGGGTATGACAACATAGGCAAGCATCGCTGTCTATTTCATAAATTGCTTATAGGTCATGAATGTCACATTTAATTAAGTCTTTGGTTGTCACGTTATCACTATTACTGAGTACCACAGTTTTTGCGGCCAATACCAGTTATTACGGCAGTAAGTTTCATGGTAAACGCACTGCAAGTGGTAGTATCTTTAACATGAACTCACTAACCGCTGCCCATCGCACGTTACCGTTTGGCACAAAAGTTCAAGTGACCAACCAAAAAACAAAAAAAAGTGTCGTGGTCAAAATCACAGACCGAGGCCCCTATATTCGAGGCCGTATTCTTGATTTATCGAAAGCTGCTGCTAGTCAAATCGATTGCCAGCTTTGTACGACCACAATGAAAGTACTGTCCTACGGTGATGGTAAATACCGTAAAGAATAATGTTGCAAAAAACGATGTAAAAAAGGGAGGGCTGATGCCCTCCCTTTTTTATGTTTGATTACTTACGACGAAAATCTCTTAACAGCCAAATCTCATATAACTTGCTACTAAAATTCCGCTTCCATCTCTTCCAGCGTCGTCATCGATAGCAGCAATTTTTCTTCGTTATCGCTGTGCTGCTGCTGTAGCGCGGTTTGCTCATTCAATAAGACCAGTAAGTCCGCCTTACGGCTTTCTTCGTACAACTTGGTATCAGCTAGCTTTTCCTCAAGCGTTGCAAGCTGCCCTTCAATCTTGGCAAGTGCTTTTTCTGTCTCTTCTATCTCGCGGCGGATAGGTGCAGTACGTTTACGCTGTTCAGCGGCTAATTTGCGTTGTTCTTCTTTACTAAGCGCTGGGGTCGCAGTGTTACTTTTTGATGTATTATCAGGTGCTGTATTGCTCACTTGATTAGTCACTTGGCTATTGCCTGTTTCACGTGAAACGAATTTTTTACTCTCTTTCTTGCTTTTCTTCTTACTGCTACTTTTGTCTTGTAAATTTTCTTGCTTACGCTTTTCTGCCAGCCATTTGCCGTAGTCACTGATGTCACCGTCAAACTCATCGATTTGACCATCATGTACCAGATACAGTTCATCACAGACATTGGCAATTAGCTCACGATCATGCGACACCAATACCACCGCGCCCTGAAACCCTTGCAAGGCGATCGTCAATGCTTGGCGCATTTGTAAGTCCAAATGGTTGGTTGGCTCATCGAGGACAAGGACGTTGGGACGTTGCCAGACGATCAACGCTAAGGTCAAGCGTGCACGCTCACCACCAGAAAACAGCTCACTTGGCGTATCGATACGATCACCACGAAAATCAAAGCTGCCCAAAAATGAGCGTAACACGGCATCAGAGGTCTTGCCTGCTAGGCGGCGCAGCATTTCTATCGGCGTGGCTTTGGCATCCAAGATATCCATTTGATGCTGATTAAAGTAGCCAAGCTTAAGGGTGTCTGACACGCGGTAAGTACCTGACAAAATTTTCAGCTCACCGACCAATGCCTTAATAAGTGTGGATTTACCTGCGCCATTCATGCCCAATAGGCCAATACGCGTATCCGGCGTCACTTGCACATTGGCATCACGCAGTAGCGGCGTCTCGCTGTAGCCAATATCTGCATGGGTCAGCTCAATCAGCGGTGAGCTCATGTTTGCCGGTTCATAAAAGCGAAAAGAGAATGGGTTATCAGCCATCATTGGTGAGAGCTCCGACATGCGCTCTAGCTGTTTGATACGGCTTTGGGCTTGCTTGGCTTTACTGGCTTTGGCACGGAAACGACGAATGAAATCATCCAGATGTGCCTTGGTCGCTTCTTGCTTCTCAAACGCTTGCTGCTGCTGCGCCATGCGCTCGTGACGGGTGCGAATGAACTGTTGATAATTACCCGTATAAAGGGTTATTTTTTGTTGTTCGACGTGCAAGATATGACCGACGGTAGCATCCAAAAACGCTTGGTCATGCGAGATGACGATGACCAGTCCAGTATAAGCATTGATCCAAGTCTCAAGCCAGAGAATGGCGTCTAAGTCTAAATGGTTAGTCGGCTCATCGAGTAGCATCAGATCAGCGCGGCTCATCAAAGTTTTGGCGAGGTTTAAGCGCATGCGCCAGCCACCTGAAAACCCTGAGACAGGCAGCTCGTGCTGGCTGGTGTTAAACCCAAGGCCTGCCATGATTTGTGCCGCTTTGGTTGGCGTACGGTAGCCATCGATTTCATCGAACTGCTGATGCAAGACGCCAATTTGCTCATCACTGACGCTACTTAAGTCATTGAGCGCTGCATTGATCTCATACCACTGCTCATCACCGCTCAACACGTAATCAATTGCCGTCTGATCACTGGCTCCGACTTCCTGCGCCATATGCGCGACATGCCAGCTATCAGGAATACTGACCTCACCTTTATCGAGCGTGACCTCGGTATCGCCCTTGCCCATTTGCGTCAACAATAAGGCAAATAAAGTCGATTTGCCGGTGCCGTTGTTGCCTGTTAAGCCAACTTTGTGACCTGGATGTAGCTGAAAGCTTGCACCTGCAAACAATTCACGACCATCACGGCGAACACCAACGTCTTTAAATTCGATCATATAATTTCTTCATCTCAGCAATAATATAAATATAGGGCAATAAGAAACACACATAGGGTATGCCAACTGGCGGCTATTATTTCAAACGCTTGCCGCATAGGCAAACTATTAAATAACTATTTCAAAACGAAGTGTTTTAAAATTAAGTATTTATGCCAATGACCCTAGATTATATAATCCTTGTCAGCCTATCGATACGAATGACTATAATAAGGCCTTTGGCAGCCATATACTCTCGCACACATAATGAGTATAACCTTGATAGCTATAAAAGTTTTGATTCATCAGTTTTGGTAAGGACGATGACTCTTGACAAGCGAATCGCTACCCCCATTATGATATACTGCTAAAGATAAGTGCTTATCATCAATAAAGTGCTTTGGTGGCACAAACACCGTATTGATATTGCACAAACAGCTTATAATGCACCAATAGCTTTGCCATAACGACAGCACCCAATTAAATCAAACGCCGTGCGTATCTTTATTTGCAATCATTTTGTTGCAAACCCAAACAGGACGACGACCGCATTTGATCCTAGCAACTGAGGTAGATATGAACGAATCAGCCAACCAATTTAATCCAAGCTCAAATCAGCCAGTAGATCCTACGGTATTAAGCCTAACCGACAGTGCGGCACAAAAAGTACGCCGTCTGCGCGAAGAAGAAGGTGATAGTGAACTTATGCTACGCGTCTATGTGACGGGCGGCGGCTGTTCAGGTTTTTCTTATGGCTTTAACTTTGCCAACGACTTAAATGAAGACGATGCCAATTTTGATAATGGTGATGTGACCTTGGTTGTTGACTCGCTAAGCTATCAATATTTGCAAGGCTCTACCGTTGACTACACTGAAGGGTTAGAAGGCGCACGTTTTGTCGTGACCAACCCCAATGCCACCACCACTTGCGGCTGTGGCTCGTCATTTTCTATTTAAACTGACGACAACGCCATGACTGTATGGATGATGCCATGGTGCGTTGGCACTGTGTTTGATTGCTTATAGCATGACTGTCAAAGCATCTATCTCTTGGGTAGATGCTTTTTTGCCAATATTGATGAATCCGCAAAGTATCCGTGCTGACCAATTTCATCAAAAATACTGAGAAAAATCTAGCCCAAACGTCCTGCTCAAAGCTTATCGTATTTGTAATTGTTCGTGGTTTTCAATACGGCTTTGAGCTAAACTGACGGAATTATTGACCGAACATTTACCTCTTTTATGGACAAACGCCCATCGTGCTTTGATCCGCCATAATGAATAACAATAGATGACTATTATGAGTAATTTTGCGAGTAGCTTTGTTAATTTTGACATTCCCAATTGGTTTGACAGCCAGCATTTAACGGGTATGCTCCGCGGTATCGAAAAAGAAGGGCTGCGCGTGAGGCCTGATGGTTTTTTGGCACAGACGCCGCATCCAGCCAAACTCGGATCAAAATTGACCCATCCTTTTATTACTACCGATTATTCAGAAAGCCTACTTGAGCTTATCACCGAACCAAAAGCTTCGCCAAAAGAGACACTCAATATGCTGCGTCAATTGCATGTCTTGGTGTATCAAGGCATGCCGGAAGGCGAGCTGATGTGGCCACTATCTATGCCTTGTATGTTGTCTTCTAAAGATGAAGATATTCCACTGGCTGATTATGGTAGCTCTAATACAGGTAAGCTAAAAACCCTTTATCGCAGTGGTCTTGGTATCCGTTATGGTCGCCGTATGCAGACCATCGCAGGGTTACATTACAATCTATCTTTTGGTGACACGCTCTTTGAAACGTGGCAAGCGCAAACCCCAACGGCACAAGAGCAGACGCTAACAGAATTCAAAAACGAAAAATACCTAGGGCTTATTCGCAACTTTAAGCGACTGACCAGCATTGTGTTGTATTTATTGGGTGCAAGTCCAAGCGTATGTCCTTGTTTTGTTGCTGGGCGTGAGCATGATCTAGAGCGTCTAAATGACTCAACCTACTATAAACCGACTGCCACCAGCCTGCGTATGGGCAAACTTGGCTATACCAATAGCGTGCAAGAGCAGCTAGATATTCGTTATAACTATTTGCCAGAGTATGTCGCTGGACTACGCCGCGCGATCCAAACACCGCATGAGAGCTTTGCCAAGCTTGGTCTGGAAGATGAAGATGGCAACCCAATTCAGATCAATAATCATATCCTTCAGATAGAAAATGAATACTATAGCCCTATCCGTCCTAAGCAAATTGCGATGAGTGGTGAGACACCAACCGAAGCGCTTGAGCGTCGCGGTATTGCTTATGTTGAGTTTCGTGCTATTGATCTCGATCCTTATAGCGATGTTGGTATTCGTCTCTCTAGTGCTTGCTTTTTAGAAGTGATGGCGCTCTACTGTCTATTCAGCGATTCACCTGATTTGCTGCCTGAAGAAGAAGAAGCACTCGCTATTAATCTAGAGCGTGTGGTCAACGAAGGTCGCCGTGAAGGTTTACACATCATCAATAACGGTCAAGAGCAATCGCTTGAGGGCTGGATGCTGATGCATCTGGAGCGTATGCAGCCACTTGCTGCATTGCTGGACGCTCATTATGGTGGCAATGACTACCGTGCTGCAGTGGCATTGATGCAAGGCAAAGCCGGACATTCTGAGTCGACGATCTCCGCCCAAGTAAACTCTGATAGCAAACGCTTAGGTAGTCTATGGCAGCTTGGTTTTACATTAGCGCAGCAGCATCGCGAGTCATTATTGCAGCAGACTCTCAGTCCAAACACCCAAGCGAAATACGAAGTATTGGCAGAAAAGTCTATCTTGCAGCAGGCTGAGATTGAGAAGTCTGAGACAGAAGACTTTATGGACTTTTTACAGCAGTATCGCTAAACCTGATTGCCTCCTAACCTCTGTATAGATGAAACCATAAGAGTAACGCACCATGCGACAGCTGACCACTTACCGTAACTTACAAATATTTTTAGTATTGATGGCCATAATAGGCATGAGCTTTGCGCTGTTTTATTTACAGCGCCATCTAGGGCTTTCGCCTTGCCCGCTCTGTATTTTTCAGCGTATTGGTCTAATAGTCATGGGCGGTTTTGCGCTGATATCAGCATTGTTTAATCCAAAATCCAAAGTGGTGAAGTTGCTATTATGGCTTGGTAGTTTGGCAGGTATTGGCTGGTCTACTGCTGTGGCTATACGCCATGTTTGGCTACAGCACCTACCTGCCGATCAAGTACCGTCATGCGGCCCAGGCTTGGACTATTGGCTAGATACCTTGCCTATGTTGCAAGTGCTCAAAGAAGTATTTGCAGGTTCTGGTGAGTGTGCTTCTATCGATTGGACGTTTGTCGGACTTAGTATCCCTGAGCTGTCGTTGATCCTATTTAGCGTACTTCTTGTGGCGCATGGGGTGATACTGTGGCGTATCGTGCGACCTATCACCAACCAGTCTATCGCTCGATAGTTCATTAAAATCACTTTATATTTTACCGTTATCACTTCTTTCTAAACAGACATTCATACTCTGCTATGCAATGTCTGCTTTATTATCTGCGACTGTTAAACCTCTTTTATTACCTATGTTAGACAAACTGATAGAGCCTACTTTGCTATACCAAGCATATTGAACACAACAAAAAGTCCACAGATATATCTGTAACCCTTTGATACCTTTAGACAGCCTGTTTTTTCAGTGGGTAGTTTTAGTGAGAAGTTATGAGAGCGCCGTCGCTTTTGAGCGATAAATTGTCTACATTTCAAAGATCAGCTACGCTCTCAAATTCCAATATCTATATTATCGCAACGTTTATACGACCCCTTGTCTCTCTTTTTTGGCAACAAGATTATCTTGATAACGGTTGCCAGTGGCATAGGTGATTTTTAAAAACGCTATTCAAAAACTGTTTTTGGTATGACCATGATATATCTTGCACCTATTTGCTCTACCACATCTACTGTCATTAGACGCTGGGGACCGTCCTTATTAGCGGTACCACTCTGTGTGCTATTGATAGGTTGTGATAGTGCCTCCTCGAATTCTGATCAAGACATGAGGACTAAAGCTTCATTTGTCGACGCATCAGCAGAGTCTGCTCCGCAGAGCACATCAGAAGAGATAGAAAGCAACAGTATGTCTGAGTCAAATCCTGATGACAGTTTGAATGAATCTACAGAAGGGCAATCACTTATTGCTGCTGCTCAGTCCAGTAATGAGGGGCATATGCACCCTTCTACTATACACTCAGAATCGAACAGTAGTGCGCTACAAGCCACGCTAATGGGTGATTATGGTGGTATGGTACCTTGTGAAGACTGCGATAGTATCGATGTCACTTTGAACCTATTTTCTGATGGCTCTGTACTAAAATCCAGCACCCATCACGATGCTGAACAACAGCGCGCACCGTTACTTAAGTCTGGCGTCTATCGTCAAGATAAAGACAAAATTACCATTGTATATGAAGACAAACATATTGAGTCTTATTATATTCAAGACAATCATCTGATTTTGATAGATGAGCAAAAAAACCTAAATAATGACTATACGTTGTCACGTAAATAGACAGCAAGTGCTTGGTATGCTGCCAAATAAGACAGCATTTATCAGCTAGATAACGCCTACTTGTTAGGCGTTTTTTGTTGGTCATCGACCAGCGTTTACTTTACAATGATCGCTTGTCTGCCAGACTACTGCCATGGCAATGACTGATTAAAACGTTAGTCACGATTGATAACAGCTCAGCACTCAAAACTTTATTTTTACTCTCTCTATTTCTCTTATTCAAGCTCTTACGGAACGTCTATGCATATTCATATTCTTGGTATTTGTGGTACTTTTATGGGCTCGCTGGCATTATTAGCGCGTGAACTTGGGCATACCGTTACTGGCTCAGATACCAACGTATATCCTCCTATGTCTACCCAACTTGAAAATGCGGGCGTCACTATTGAAGAAGGCTATCTCGTAAAGCATTTGCAACCAGCGCCAGACTTGGTCGTTGTTGGTAATGCGATGAAGCGTGGCATGGATGTGATTGAATATATGCTAGATACGGGTCTGCGCTACACGTCAGGTCCGCAGTTTTTGTCAGAGCAAGTGCTGCAATCGCGCCACGTGATAGCGGTTGCTGGTACTCATGGTAAGACCACAACGACAACCATGCTTGCTTGGATATTGCATTACGCTGGTATCGATACAGGGTTTTTAATTGGCGGTGTGCCACTGGTCAATACCACTGATGAGCACTTACAGCAGGTATTTGCACACAGCAGCTATCTAGGGGCAGAAAAAACTGACGATGATACGACAGTCCCTTCTGGTTATTTTGTCATTGAAGCTGATGAGTACGATTCTGCGTTTTTTGATAAACGTTCAAAATTCGTTCATTATCGTCCGCGCACCGCTATCTTGAACAACCTAGAATTTGATCACGCCGATATTTTTGCTGACTTGAATGCGATCCAAACGCAGTTTCATCATATGGTACGTATGATTCCAAGTACCGGAAAAATTATCATGCCTGCAGCAACTATTAGCTTAGAAGATACGTTAGCAAAAGGCGTTTGGACCCCTATCTGGCGTACTGCTGTCATCGATACGACCGCATCTAATACCAGTAAAAACGACCGTACGCTTAAAAACAATAGCGACTGGCAAGCGGAACTCATTCGCGAAGATGGCAGTCAATTTCAAGTCAGTTTTGCTGCTGATAAAGAAGTAGCTGTCATCGACTGGGGCATGAGTGGTATTCATAACGTCAATAATGCCTTGGTTGCCGTCGCGGCCGCTTATGATGTCGGTGTCAGCATCTCTACCGCTTGCGCCGCATTATCGGCTTTTGCTGGTATCAAACGGCGGATGGAGTTGATCGGTGATGTAAACGATGTCTTAGTCTTTGATGACTTTGCCCATCACCCTACTGCGATTACCACAACATTAGACGGTGCCAAAAAGAAACTGGCTGGCAGACGTATTTGGGCGATTATTGAGCCGCGCAGTAATACCATGAAAATGGGTATTCACCAAGACAGCTTGGCTGAGTCAGCTGCCCTCGCTGACTATACATTGTGGTATGAGCCAGCGGGACTGGAATGGGGTTTGAGAGAAGTCATCGAACAAGCCACGGCTACAAGTGACTCCATCATTAACCAGCACGTAATGTCTAGTGTCGATACTATTATTGAACATATCAGTAGTCATGCTCAAGCAGGTGATGCAATAGTCGTGATGTCCAACGGTGGTTTTGAGGGGATTCATCAGCGTCTATTAGCGGCATTGCGTGATAAATAAACGATTGATTTAACCCTAAACCCTAAACCCTAAACCCTAAACCCTAAACCCTAAAATTAGTATCTAAAAAATTAGTATTAAACAAAAGCGTGGCTGTCTCATAGACGGGCTACGCTTTTTTTATTTAATTCCCTATCCTTATCAAATTCTTCTGTCGTGGCTAAATGATTGATACGCCATTCTGTTAGCACCATGGCTACCTTTGTAACCTTCCGTTTACCTATTGCACCTACGTAATAGCAAATCTGACTTTTTCCTCACATAGGCCCTACACAGGTAACATTTTTTGCTTACTCTTGCGTTTGAGGAATCTTTACAATGGAGTTATTAAATTAGCAACATATTATAAATATTCATAATTTAGGAGAATAACATGAGCTTTATTTGGATGATTATCGTCGGTTTGGTTGCAGGTTTATTGGCACGTGCTATTAAGCCAGGTAGTGACCCTATGGGCTGGATCATGACGATCGTATTGGGTATCGTCGGTGCCATGTTAGGTGGCTTCTTAGCGAGCTTAATTGGTATCAACGCAGATGGCGGTTTTACTGGTCTTATCTTCTCAGTTATCGGTGCGATCATTTTGCTATTTTTGTATGAAATGATTGTAAACAAACGCCGTGCATAATTACCGACTAGATAGAATATCTACAAAAAAGCCTTGCGTTAATGAACTGACCCCCGAAACTTGGACGGTTTAGTTTATACCAAGGACTGAGTTCTGTACTGCACAGGGCTCAGTCCTTTTAGTTTGAGTTGAATACGCTCATTATTGTAATAATGCATATACTCATGAATCTGTTGTTCTAACTGCTCAATCGATTTTGGTTTCTCAATATAAATCGTCTCGCACTTCAGCGTACCAAAGAACCCCTCCATCAGCGCATTATCCAAGCAGTTGCCTTTTCTGCTCATGCTTTGCTTAATACCGTGCTGTTTAAGCGCCTTACTGAACGGTCTCATCTGATAATGCCAGCCTTGATCTGAATGCAGCATTAAACGGTTGTTCTGGTGCGTATCTATCTTATCTAACGCCTTATCTAGCATCTTGCTAACCAAATCATAGGTAGGTCTCTTTGAGAGCGTATAGCTGATGATCTCATTGTTATAACAATCGAGTATCGGTGATAAATATAGCTTATGATCACCTACCTTAAACTCAGTAATATCAGTGAGCCAGCGTGTGTTTGGTCTATCTGCATGAAACTGACGCTTTAAATAATTCTTTGCAATTTTGCCTTGTACACCTTTATAAGAGCGATATCTTTGTCGTCGAATCCGTGCACTTAAGTTTAAATGACGCATAAGCTTAGCGATGAGCTTGTGATTGTAATGGCTACCTAACTGCTTTAGCGCTGCCGTTATTCTACGATAGCCGTACCTGCCTTTATGCTGGTGATACAGCTTAGTAATACGCTGTTTTAAGTCAGCATGTTTATCTTTATCACCAAGCTTTTCTCTATGATAGTAAAAGACGCTTTTAGGCATACCAGCGGCTTTAAGTAAGTCAGATAAACAGCAGCGCTCTCTTAGTCCTTCGATGAGCCTTGCTTTTTGCCTGCTTTTTCCTCCGCTTTGAGCAAGGCATCGAGCTTTTTTAGGTAGGCAACCTCTGCACGTAAGTACTCATTCTCACGCTTCAATTCTGCTAAGCTTTTTTCATCCTCTGGTTTGTCTGTAATGAAGGGTTTGCTCATGACGGTTCTACCTTTAGGTTTGGAGATGAGTCCAGATATGCCTTCTAGTCGATACGCTTTATGCCAGTGACTAATAAGCGCCGGTGAGCTGATGTTATACCTTAAAGCAACTTCCAATTGACTTAAGCCTTGGCTAAGCATCGTTGTAATGACTTTGTGTTTAAACTCGTGACTATAGTAAGCTTTGCTGGTCTTTGGTTTGATAGCTTCAATACCACCGCTTTGATATTGCTTAACCCATTTGATAACTATCTTATTATCTAGGTTAAATTCCTCAGCTGTAGCACGACCAGTATGTCCTTGCATATAGTATGCGATGACTTCAAGCTTAAAGTCTAGATCGTAGCGCATAAAAATACCCCATAAGTTGTGTCCAACTTATGGGGGGCAGTTCATAAGTGAGGCTTTTTTGTGTCCAGATACCTATCAAAGTCTTTAATTTGTGAATGCATGAGACCTGATATAGACGGGAAAGTATTGATAAGCATTACTTTTGTCCCCATTTATCTTATAATATCAACCCTATTTTGTCCTTATCATTGAGGTGAGCGTTATGGCACTACTCCCTATCTTAAGTTACCCAGATCCTCGCTTGCGCACGATTGCCAAGCCAGTCAAGGAAGTGACTGCTGAAATCAAAACCTTAATCTCAGACATGATTGAGACAATGTATGATGCTCAAGGCATTGGCCTTGCTGCAAGCCAAGTCGATCGTCATATTCAGCTCATCGTGATGGATTTGTCCGAAGACAAAAATGCGCCAAGAGTGTTTATTAATCCAAAGGTCACGCCATTGGTAGAAGAAAAACAACCGTACGAAGAAGGCTGTCTTTCGGTCCCAGATGTCTACGACAAAGTCGAGCGCCCTAAGAAAGTACGTATCGAAGCATTAGACGAAAACGGCGACGTCATTGATGAGGTGGTAGAAGGCTTGCTTGCCGTCTGTATCCAACACGAAATGGATCATCTCAACGGCGTGATATTCGTCGATTATCTGTCTCGTTTGAAACAGACACGTGCCCGTGATAAAGTTCGTAAAGTCCTCAAGATACGCGAAAAGCAAGGCGCCCAGTCCGCTGAGCAGCAGTCACAACCCATCAGTTCTTAATCTCTTTCTCCTTTACATAATGATGCCTATAGTGGATGTTACTCTCTGATATCCACTAGATGGTGCCAATTTTTTAGCAGATACTGTTCTCACCAAAGGTTTACTACTATGACCATGATCAAAATTGACCAATATTTTGACCCTGCCAGCTGGCAGAAATTTACCAAAGCTGCTGAGGGTCGTGAGACCCCGTTTTTAGTGGTCGACCTAAGTCGTATCGAGACCAAATATCATGAGATGGTCAGCCTGTTCCCGAATGCCAAACTGCATTATGCGATGAAAGCCAGTCCTGCGGTTGAAGTCATCAATCTGCTGGCAAAGCTTGGCTCCAACTTTGACTGTGCCTCTATCTATGAGCTGGATCGTGTGCTTGATTGCGGTGTTGAGCCATCACGCATCTCTTATGGCAACACCATCAAAAAAGCCGACCATGTTAAGTATGCTTTTGAAAAAGGTATCGATCTGTACGCGACTGATTCAGAAGCCGATCTTAAAAATATCGCCAAACACGCACCTGGTTCTAAAGTATTTGTGCGCATATTGGTACAAGGATCAGAGACAGCAGAATGGCCATTATCTCGTAAGTTTGGCTGTCACCCTAATATGGCCATTGATTTACTCATTCAGGCGCGCGAGCTTGGCTTGGTACCTTATGGTATCTCGTTCCATGTGGGTAGCCAGCAAAAAGACGTTGCGGCATGGGATGATGCATTAGCCAAAGTTAAATATATGTTTGACTGGATGAAGAACGAAGAAGGCATCAAGCTACAAATGATCAATCTAGGTGGCGGCTTCCCAACCAACTACATCAGCGAAGTCAATCCTATTAAGGTCTATGCAGAAGAGATTACCAGCTATTTGACTGATGATTATAATGATGATGAGATGCCTGAGATTATTTTAGAACCAGGTCGTTCCCTCGTTGGTGGTTCAGGTGTCTTGGTTAGTGATGTGGTACTGATCTCTCGTAAGTCAGACACAGATTTGGCGCGCTGGGTCTATACGGATGTTGGTTTATTCCAAGGCTTAATCGAGACGCTCGGCGAAGCCATCAAATATCCTGTTTATACTCCCAAGATGGAAACGTCTACCAGTGAAGGGACGGTCGTACTGGCAGGACCAACCTGTGACTCAACCGATATCATGTACGAAGAAGCAGGTTATCAGCTGCCAGAAGAGCTTGAGATTGGTGACAAAATCTATTGGCTAACCACAGGTGCTTATACCAACTCGTATTCATCAGTTGAGTTCAATGGCTTCCCGCCGCTTGAAGTGGTTTATATTGACTAGGGTTTGAACCTATCATTTATAGAGAAGCGCGGTGCTATTAATAACACCGCGCTTTTTTGTATTTAGCCATTTGCACAATGAGCTATTGAACCAGCAGAGCTATCGGTACACTATTAATGCTATTGGTCGTTCGACTGCCGCTGCTGGTTGAGCGTTGTGAAATCTCACCGATCGTCACCCATTGTCCGCGCGGCACAATGATTGTATTGTTCAGACTTTGACTTTGAATGCTATTACTGCTCGTGCCGTACCTATTGTAGGATGATTTGGATCGCGCCAGTCGCTCTTCAACTTGTGACAACCTCACTTCGACTTGACCATTCGGTAGTAGACGCGGTGTGACAGCAATGCCTTGCGTCGTTGGCAGTAGTACCTGCTGCTGAATAATAATCTGCGCGCTTGGCTGACGGTCAATGGGATAGTGATAATTTGGTTGAATAGTGGCACGATAGTTCTGCGTCAATGAATAGAGCGTGCCTGTACTGATACTAGCGGCACTACCAGAAAGCGTCTGTACTTGATATAAACTGCTGCTTTGCTTCTGGCCGTTACTTTGATTCCAAACACCCGATCCCTGAATACTGCGCTTGGTAATAATAACCTGACCCTGACGAATATTATCCTGAACGCTGCTGCTATTGCCAACACGCACAGCGACTGTGAGCGCTTGTGGCTGACGGTCAATCTGCGTGAGTAGCTGCTGTATCATTTGATAATTGCGGGGTGTTGTTATTAGTACTAGCTTACCTTGGTAGATGCTGACAGTGCCGCCATCAGCGCTATTATTGAGTTGTTGCCTTACCACTGGCAGTAGCGACACACCGCCATAAGTGTCAATCACATAGGTTTGGACGTTACTGGCTTGTACGGTGATTGGTAGGACAGCCAAACTTAGGGCAAACGCGGGCAAGCTTATATTTTTGGTAATATTCACCTTAAGAATGGTACTAGCCAATTCGTGCTTTATACGATTCACCTGCATCTCCTCACCTTTTTTAAGTCATCGTCAATGCGCTCTAATCATTCAACCCCAGCACATCTTGCATATCATATTGCCCAACGGCTTGCTCGGTCACCCAAGTTGCGGCACGTACAGCACCTGCGGCAAAAGTCATGCGCTCTCGTGCGCGGTGAGTGATCTCAACCACCTCACCATCAGCGATAAACATCACGGTATGGTCGCCTACGATCTCTCCACCGCGTACGGCATGAATACCAATTGTGCCCGACTCACGCTCACCCGTTTGTCCTTCGCGTCCGTAGATAGCGACGTCTTTTAGATTCTGTCCGCGCGCCTCTGCGACGGCTTCTGCCATCATATATGCCGTGCCAGATGGTGCATCGATTTTGTGTTTGTGATGCGCTTCGATGATCTCTACGTCAGCCTCATTGCCAAATGCTGTGGCTGCCATACCAAGTAGTTTCAATGACAGGTTAACGCCGGTTGAATAGTTACCTGCGTAGACGATAGCGATTTTTCCACTGGCTTTTGCCAATACCTGCTCTTGCGCCTCATTAAATCCTGTGGTGCCAATGACCATCGCGACATTATGCTCGGCACAAACTTGCATGTTTTTTTCAGTCGCATCAGGCAAGCTAAAGTCAATCAGCACATCGATGTCATTAATTACAGCCTCTAGCTCGTCAACGATTTGCACCTCTAAACGTCCGATAGCTGCCACCTCGCCTGCATCCGCGCCGACGAGACTCGATCCTTGGCGCTCAATCGCTGCATTCAGGATGGTCTTAGGATTATTTTGTACCGCTTCGATAAGCATACGACCCATACGACCACCTGCACCGATGACACCAACTTTAATGGTTTGTTCTGTTGTTTCTTGACTCATATCGCTACCTTACATACTTTATATTTGGTGGGTTATTTTTGGATATCATTTATCGTCAGTTTAACAAATATCGTTAACTGAGTGGTTTTTTATCAGCACAAGAAAAAGCCCAAAGGTTTCATGTGAAACCTTTGGGCTTACTCTCAGTATGGCTATCTAGCAACAGTCTGTCTGAGTTAAATAATCAGTCAAACAAATCGCCAATCTTTTTAAAGAATGATTTTTTATGTGGCGACTGCTGATGCTTACTGTCATCATCTAACGTATCTTGGAACTGACGCAATAGATCTTTTTGCTCACGAGTCAGATTGACAGGGGTTTCGATGACCACACGGCAGATCAAGTCGCCTTTCATCGTGGTGCGTACTGGCGTCACGCCTTTGCCGCGTACACGTAGCAGTTTGCCACTCTGCGTCCCTTCTGCCACTTTGATTTTTACTTTACCATCCAAGGTTGGGATTTCAACTTCTTTACCAAGTGCGGCATCCGTGATACTGACTGGTACATCCATATAGAGGTCCGCGCCTTGACGAGTAAAGACGTTGTGCGGTTTGACACGTACTTCGACATACAAGTCGCCGTTCTGTACGCCTGCGGCGCCAGCTTCGCCTTCACCTGCCAGACGGACGCGATCACCATCATCGACGCCCGCTGGGATAGATACTTCTAGCGTGCGTGATTTGTCTTTGACGCCATTACCATGACAGTCAGGGCAAGGGTTTTTGATTTGCTTACCAGAGCCGCCACACTGTGGGCAAGTCTGCTGCACGGCAAAGAAACCTTGCTGCATGCGCACTTGACCCTGACCATGACACATCTGACAGGTCACGACATCAGAGGCATCTTTGGCACCTTTACCATCACAGGTATCACATGGCGCTGGCGCGGTGAAGCTGATTTCTTTTTTGCAGCCGCGTACTGCTTCTTCTAATGTCAGCTCGATCACATAGCGCAAGTCAGAGCCGCGACGCGTGCGTCCACCACCACCGCCACGTGATTGACCGAAGATATCGCCAAAGTTACCAAAAATATCGCCAAAGATGTCTTGGAAGTTGCCGCCGCCTGCACCGCCACCCATGCCATTTTCAAAGGCAGCATGACCCATGCGGTCATACGCTGAGCGCTTTTCTTCATCGCTCAGTACTTCATAAGCCATTGAGGCTTCTTTGAATTTGTCTTCAGAATCAGGGTCATCAGAGTTGCGATCTGGATGATATTTCATGGCAAGCTTGCGGTAGGCTCGCTTAATCTCCTTGCTGTCAGCGGTCTTGCTGACACCTAATACTTCATAAAAATCGCGTTTACTCATGGTTTCTCCTATCGTCTTCGTAGCACCACCAGCTCGTCAGTTCGTTAGCTTTGATCAGCTTTTACCATTAACGGCCTTCATCTCATACACAATCACACAGCAACGTTTCATGTGAAACATGGCAAACCACAATGTCACAGGATGATAATATGTGCATGTAACGAAAAATACGGTGGGGGCTACTTAGCCAAATCAATTATAAAAAGTTTGCGCTATTTATGGAGATGGTCTGCTGATTTATCAAGCGCTTAAGTCATGAAATTCATAGTTGAGGTCTTGAGTCGGCGGTATACACGATTTATTAAGATTATTACAAAGCTTTTCATACCTGAATAATGACGAGTCGTGCTAGTATTTATCGCCATATCTACGGTCATTTATACCCATGACGTTTGCGACAAGGTTCCCCATCTTATGAAAAAGCTGATTGTTTTATTGATTGTCATTGCCGTAGCCGTCTATGCAGGCTCCCCTTATTACAGTGCGTATCAGCTCAAAAATGCTTATGAGGTCAAAGACGGTGCCGCTATCGCAGCGACCATTGATTACGAGCAAGTGCGTCCAAGCATTCAACATCAGCTGACTGATCAATTTGCCACGACCATGACAAAGTATCCATTAATCGCTGAGCTCGGCGGAGACGCATTAACCCAAGCAGCCAACGGCTTTATCACAAAGGCCGTCGATGGTGCCATCACCCCGCAAAATATCGAAAAAGTCATTAACACTCAGGGTCAAGCCAATACAGCAACCAAAGAGCTGGCGGCGGCATGGGCCATCGCAAGCGATCAGGTCGATCTCAGAAACCTCATTCAAAGCTTGATCATCCAGCGCGGCGACGTCGATGCGGTGGTCAAGAGCCAAATCCAGCAAGTCATGAAAAAACAAGCCGCGGAGCTTGAGCAACAAGCCGCACAAGGCAACGATAGTGACAAGCCAACATTGAGCTACTGCGGTATCAATTGCTTTGCTATCAGCGGTCAAGTCAAAGGCTATCCGCTCACGATAGAGATGCAGCGCCAAGGCTTGATTCAGTGGAAGATCGTCGATATTGTTTTGCCATAGACGAATTGAGACCGCTTTTGATATTCAACATTTTGATAAGTCAAACGATAAAAACCGCTTTATGAATCAGCTCATAAAGCGGTTTTTTGTGGCGTGATTTAAAATCTTTATTCACTAAAATGTGAACGACACCAATGTGATTATTCGATACCCAAAAATTCTAAAAACTCAGGACTCTCAAAACTTGCTTGATACAGCACGCCATCCTCACGGTAGATAGCAGGCGTCGCTATCACTGCAAGTCCTGCCGCCCTTTCACGATTAGGTGTCACGTAATCCGTGTTACAACTGGCAGGCGCTGGCGTCATCTGGCCTTGTAGCATTGCCTTGTCTAGAGCGTTACGGCGACTGCCCTCATCCGCTTGACACCAGATCCCGCGCATCTGCGCAGGTGACGCTTCATATATAGGATAACCGATAGTCTTGACGGTGACGCCTTTGGCATTGAGATCTGCCATTTGCTTATGTAGCATTCGGCAGTACGGGCAATTCACATCAGTTGCAACATAAATAACGGCGCGCTCGGTAGTCGTTGCCGGATAAGTAATCAGCTGCGACTCATCTAGTGAGGCAAAGACAGATTTGTTTTTATTCGCTTCAAAAGTCTCATCAAGTCCTGTGAATTGACCATTCTCTATCACCGATATCTCGCCATCAGTAATGTATTGCGCATCATCTGAGAGTAAAAACGGCACGCCTTCTAATGTTGCGCCCCAAATCACGCCCGGTACCGCGGTATAAAAAAATGGCGTTTTAGCGCTCATGTTTTTCAGCGCACTCATATTCTCTAGTAGTGAGGATTTCACCGCCGCGCTGACATACTCGCCTGCTTGCGCGCTAGTGGCTCGCGCTGGGGTTTGCTTCACTTTACGTGGGCTTGGGTTTTTTTGTAGCTCGCCTTGGATGACGTATTTGCCATCAGCGGTGATATGTAGCGGCGGTTGTCCTGCTAGATCGACCTGATACATATTAGGTAAATTAGAGGGTTCGATAGATAAGATTTGCGCTTTGATACCAACCTCGGTCAATACCTTGCGCAAATGGTTATCAGTGTCAGCCCTGACTTTGTCTGCTGCCGCACTTTGTGTCATCTTAGTATTTTCATCGGTTGAAGTCGCAGGCTGGGCGCAAGCCGTCGCCGTTAATAGCAGTGCACTAATAAAACTAATAGGTTTAAGTAGAGGTAGTTTCACAGCAGTCATCCTAGCAAGTAGCGTTTATATACCAATAGCAATCAGTATTTCGTCTTAAAACACTATTTAAAAAAGTAGAGTGAAAAGATATCAGGACTTTAGCACATTAGCTAAGTTTTCGGAGGGTTTGCCAGTTACTTTTGCAAATCGCTACTTGAGCTTAAGGGAGGCGCAATAGAGGCCGATAAAACAAGTTATAAAGCTCAACTTGGATGTCTTGGATGTCAGGTGCGCGAGGCGCACCCTACCGTAAATCTAAAGATATACTTGTAAGTACCCCTAAAACTTCTCAACTTCCTCAGGCGTTAAAAAGCGACTATCGCCACGCTCTAACCCGTCTAAAGTAATATGGCCAATGCTAGCGCGATGCAGCTCGACGACTTTATTACCGAAGTAGCCCATCATACGTTTGACCTGATGATATTTGCCTTGCTCAAGCGTAAGCCGCGCATGCGTCTCATCGATAAACTCAAGGGTAGCCGGTTTGGTCGGCTCATAATCGCCCTCTAACAAGATACCTTCGCCCACCTTTTTGATTGCGTGGGCTTGCTCCTCCTCATTCATAGGATCAGCAAGCGTTAGCTCATAGACTTTGGCGTGCTCGTGCTTGGGACTTGTGACGCGGTGTAGCCAGCCGCCATCATCGCTAAGCAGCAGTGCGCCTGTGGTATCGACATCCAAGCGACCTGCGATACGTAAACTGCCTAGCTCTGGTACGGCAATCAATTCGGTGACGATAGGATACTCTTTGGCCTTTAACGTACACTCAAAGCCTTCAGGCTTATGCAGCAAGATATAACGATTACCCGTCGCCACCGAGAGCGGCTCGCCTGCCCACAGCACTTCATCATTGATAATATCGACATGTAGGCCAGGGTCTTTGACCACCTCATCATTGACGGTGACCTCAGAGGCGTGGAGGATTTTTTTGGACTCTTTGCGTGACAGCTCGGTGGCTTTACTGATAAATTTATCTAAACGCATACTATTTACTACCATCGGTTTTATGATACCAGCCCTAAATCAGAAACTAACGACACCAGCACTCAGCCATGAGCGTCTCGTTATCTTCGATGGTTAGAAATGGTACTATAATGAAAAATAAAATGAATACTGCGGCCAATATGGACGACAGTGACAGTTAGCTAAGTTTACCATATCCAACCTAAGCCTGATGAAATATGAGCTATCAAACCCTAAAACGCGCCGTCACCGCGCGCCTAGAAATTAAGAAATCTGAGTTTATTGCTTACGCGTATCCGGTGATCTCGCGTGAAGAGGCCATGTTTCACGTGGAACAACTGCGCGAACAATATCCAGATGCACGGCATTTTTGTTGGGGCTACATCATTGGTGACCCTGACAATACGACCAGCGCAGGTTTCGATGATGACGGCGAGCCAAGCGGCACCGCAGGCAGACCAATATTAAATGTCTTGCAGCACAAGTCCATCGGCAATGTGATCATTATCGTGGTGCGGTATTTCGGTGGTATCAAGCTGGGCGCTGGTGGTCTGACGCGCGCTTATGCAGGCGCGGCCCAAGCCGCGGTCGATGAGATGACATTGAACCCGTATGTACCCATGACACAGATTCAGATACTCGCAGAGTTTGCGACCGAGGCACAATGCCGCTATATGATAGAGAGCTTGGGCGGTCATATTGATGATGTCGCCTATAGCAAACAAGTCACGCTGACCGCAACACTGGCACAGGCAGATATCGAGAGTCTAAAAGAGCGGCTGGCGATGGATGGTCGTGTATTGGATCAGCCAGAAGTCTAAAAAACCTGATTAACCTTTCTCATTAGCCGCTTAAACATAGTAGAACCTCAATAAAATTGATACAGCATAGAAAACGCACTCGATTAAATGCTACTTTTCTTGCTTGCTGTGACTGCGTCTCTAGAGGCTGCGAAAAATAGCGTTTAATCTTGCTATACCATTTTTATAACGGTTTTACTATAGTTGTATTCAGTCGCCATTTATTAGCTTGTCAGCCATTTCAGTAATCATGCGTTCACTGAAAATTATTGGATTTCGTCAGTGCTGGCGTTATGATAAAAAACCTCACCACGCTACTTTTTTGCTTTTCCACGATCATTAAATAAGACCAAAATATGTCAACCTCAACCAAACCCTTTTCTCCAGCGCCTTTTAAGCCGCCCTTTTGGCTGACCAATCCACACTTGCAAAGCATCTTGCCCAAGTTCTTTGCGCCAAAAGCACCAACTTATCGCCGCGAAGTCGAAAAAGACTCTTTGGACGAAAGCGATATTGCTTACGATTTTTATGATGCGCATCCTATAGAACATTCAGAAAATGGTGAACTTGAACAAACGCCATTAATCGTTTTGTTCCACGGTATGGAAGGCAGTAGCGATAGCCATTATGCCCGCGCTCTGGCTTATCAGATGTACGCGCAAGGCTGGCACTTTGTGGTCGCCCATTTCCGCAGTTGTGGTGGTATTCCAGCTAGTGGACGGGTGTTTTATAATGCAGGTGATACGGGCGAAGTGCACTACATGCTGCAAAACCTAAGCGAAAAATACGCCAATATCTATGCAGTCGGTGTCTCTTTAGGTGGCAATGCACTGGCAAAATATATGGGCGAATACGAAGACAAGGTTCTTTGTAAAGGTGCCGTAGTTATCTCCGCCCCTGTTGATATGTCATCAGCGGCGCTTAGTATGCATAGCTTTTTAAGTCATCGTATTTATACGCCTTATTTGCTCAACCCAATTATCAAAAAAGCCTTAGCCAATGACATTACTCAAGAGGAGATCGACTCGATCAAAGCGGTCAATCGCATCAGTGACTTTGATGATATCTTTACCGCGCCGCGTCATGGCTACCGCTCTAACAACCACTACTATCAAGCCTCGTCCGCCCTTCCCTATTTGATCAAAGTGACCAAGCCTTTATTACTCATCAGTGCAAAGGACGATCCGTTTATTGGCTTTACCGCGACACCAAACGATGTCTCTGATAGCGTCACTATCTTAGATACTGAGCACGGTGGACATATCGGCTATTTGCGTTATCGCTCAGATAAAGGTCGAGCAAAAAATAATACTAATGGCAAATCTTCAAAATTTGATATTAACTGGATACCCGAAACGGTGAGTGCGTACTTCAATTGGATTGGGGTCGAGTCACGTAAAAAATAGGCCTAAGTAGCCCTGACAATAGCTCCTAATTTAACGATTTTTAATACTGTCCTTTAAACCTTCGAGACGACTTTATGTACCCATTTATCCGTTATGCCAGCACCATCGCTCATGCCGCCTTAAAAGCAAAAAAGGGCGATACCTTGACCCTAAAAGAAACCAGCGAGATCCAGTTTCGCTGTCGCCTGACGGATATCGATAACTTCTTGGAGATGAATAACGGTCGCGTATTCACGCTGTATGATTTGGGGCGTATGGACTTTGCGGTGCGTAGCGGACTTGGCACGCAGCTGCTAAAACAGCGTTGGGGTCTGGTCATCGCTGGCAGTACCATCCAATATCGCAAGCGTATTCGTGCGTTTGAAAAGGTCACGCTAAAAACCAAAATCGTCGGTATCGATGCGCGTTGGCTCTATATTGAACAATCCATGTGGGTCAAGGGCAAACCTTGCTCATCTGCGCTACTGCGTACGGGCGTGACCAAAGGCGGTCGGGTGATTGACACGGCACAAGTACTGGCAGTATTGGGACAATCTGATTGGGATATGCCGCCAACCGGCTATGTCGCCGAATGGATAGAGAGCGATCGTGATCGTCCATGGCCACCGCAGTACTAGGATTGAGTAAGGATACTTATGAAATTTCGATATGCACGGCACACCAATAATTTGGGCACCCTTATTGATTTTTATCAGAATATTATTGGACTGGAAAAGCTGGGCGGCTTCAAAGATCATAATGGTTACGATGGTGTTTTTTTAGGATTTCCCGATCAGGATTAGCATATGGAGTTTACCTATTCCGCT
Source organism: Psychrobacter sp. AntiMn-1 (assembly GCF_001854065.1). NCBI lineage: Bacteria > Pseudomonadati > Pseudomonadota > Gammaproteobacteria > Moraxellales > Moraxellaceae > Psychrobacter > Psychrobacter sp. AntiMn-1. The sequence goes on from NZ_CP012969.1 coordinate 1,992,842, forward strand.
GATAAAGCAAACCATCATCCTGACAAGGACAATTTGATCGTATTTTACTTAGTTAGATAGTGAAGAGGAAATCCAAGCCATTATAGAGAGAACGAAACAGGCAGAGATACTAGCAGTTACCTCACAAAATCTTTATTGGAATGAAAACGGTATTGAGCTGACTGATCCAGACGGGTTCGGCATCATACTAACGATAAATTTGTTGAAATAGAGAACTAGATTCAGTCTGTTTAGGGCGTATCATTGGAATTTGCTGATTAGCGGTGATGATGTGGTTGGGCTGCTGAGTTATAAAAATGGGTCAGTTTTCTTAGCTATCTTTTCTCATTTCATGTGTTTCTAGTAGATATATAGCTAAGGTAGATGATGCTCCAACTGCTAACTTAGCGTGCCTAGGTTGTAGACCTTTGAAATCACTATCTTTGCCATGACCACTACCATATTCGTTTCTAACCTCTGCAATGCCTTGGACAACAGCAGACAAGCTACCTAGAATCTGTCGTATCGAACTCGCTGCTTTTGCTTCATTAGATATATTGTCAGGCGTAATTTTGAGCAGCTTAGTGGTTTCTTTCATTAATTTAGATAAGTCCCAGTTTTTATTGTATTCTTCTTGCCTACTTTTAAAGATTGATTTACAAGCAGTTTCAATCAACTCTTTCGCTACTCCTATCGCTTGATAAGGTGAAGTTTCAATTGATGATTCCATTAAGTTAATCTGCTGAGAAACGTACTCAGCGTTAAAAATAACTTTGATTTCATTACTTTTTCTTTCGATCGATGTTTTTCCTGTAAACTTCATTTTTCCACTAAAAACTGGTCTACCAGATATTTTGGTTGTTTCAACAATCTCGAACTCATCATGATACAAATTATCGTTGAGTACCTTTGTTATTCTTTCAACTTCCTTTTGATCAGTTCTTACCATTGGATGTATCATCAGACAGAGAAAGTTCAAAAGAGAGGCGTCATCGCAATTTAGCAAGTTAAATCTTGCATCACTGAATACCCAATCATCCTCCCAGTCATAATTATTAATTCTGTGTTGCCATATATCACCTGCGGCATTTTCGTATCTAGAATCTGTAGAAGGCATGCTCTCTAAATCATAAATTCTAGATAAAAACTCTGTTTCATTTAGCTTTCCTGCCCACCAAATCTCTTCTATTTTTAAGATATCAAATATATTGCGTCGAGTAATTTGAGATATTTTATTCATTATTTATTTCAACTTTCTTTGGCTAGACATTTAGTAATATCAAGTATATGCATTAATAAGCTTTAACTACAGTTTTATAGTCAACTATTTTAACTACGAATTTATAGCCAAAACCCACCACCCTATTCAGCAACTAAATAAACACTATCCAACACGCGCACCGCCTACCTCTGTTACAGTAAGTCATGCAAATATCCTAATAAAAAGGAGCCATTCATGAGCTTACTCAATACACTTAACCTCACCTATCCGATTATCCAAGCGCCAATGGCAGGCGGTGCCACCACCCCTAAGCTGATTGCGAGTGTCAGTAACTTTGGTGGACTGGGTTCATTAGGCGCTGGCATGACCGCGCCAGACGTTTTGAATAGCCAAATCGATACGATTAAGACCCTGACCGACCGTCCTTTTATGGTCAATCTGATGGTGCTATCTGAGCAGGAGTCGAGCAGCTTTGACACCGCCATGCCGAATTGGCTGAGTAATTATTACCAAGAGCAGAATATAGAATTTACGCTACCCACGCGTCCAGCACAGAGCTTTGCTGAGCAGTTGCAAGTCCTCTATGACAACCCTGTGCCTGTCGCCAGTTTTACTTTTGGTATTATCCGTGCCGAGCAAGTTCAGCGTCTGCAACGTGTCGGTACGCGCGTCATCGGTACGGCAAACCATCCACTGGAAGCGAAAGCATGGAGTGATATTGGGGCAGACGCAGTTTGTGTACAAGGCGTAGAAGCTGGCGGTCATCGCGGTGGCTGGTTGCCACAAAGTGAAACTGATCCTCTAGGATTATTGACGCTGATTAGCCAAACGCACGCTTGCACAGATATTCCGTTGATTGCCGCAGGTGGCATTATGACGGGACAGGATATCAAGGCAGTACAAGCGGCAGGCGCTGAGCTTGTGCAAATGGGAACGGCGTTTTTGACCACAGATCAATGCGGTATTAATGATACGTATAAACAAGCGCTTATTGATGCCAGTCAAGGGTTACGCAGTACTGAGACGCGCTTAACCAGATTGTTCTCAGGCAAGCTTGCACGTGGATTATTAAACAACTATTTGCGTGATTTTGCTCAGTTTGAGTGTGCAGATGCGCTACCGCCTTATCCACAATTAAACGCCATGACCAAGTTTATGCGAGCGGATGCGGCCAAGCGTTTGGACGCCGAGCATCTGTCGTTATGGGCAGGGCAAGGCGTCACGTTAGTCAAAAACGAAAGTACAGACGCCTTACTGACACGATTAATAAAAGGTTTGTGAATTACTGACCCTTCAGCGTTGCACGAAACCCTTTATAATCCTCCGCCGTTTGCTCTACCGCCTCTATCATCGGCACGTGACCGATATCTTCCATCATAATGACTTGCGCTTGCGGGATGATGTCTTTGATCACATTGACCGTTTCAGGTTTGATGACTTGATCTTTATCACCCCAAACCACGAGCGTTGGAATATGATAGTTCGCGATGATTTGAGCGCGCTCCTCGACATTATCAGTGACGATTTGCTCAAGGATTTTGGCGTCCAACTCCTTGTTATTGATACGCTCTTGCGCGAATACCGCTTTGACTGACTTGGGCAAATAAGGCGGCTTATACATGACAAAATCGTACATCTTATAGAAGTCCTCTTTGCTATTGATCAGCAATGGGTTGTTCTCAAGGGTTGCGCCCTCAAGCGATTTTGGCACGCCTGCTGACCAAAACCCTGCGCTATCGACAAGCCACAGACTCTTGACGTCTTTTGGGTACTTTGCAGCATACGCGACACTGATCGCGCCGCCCATCGAGTTACCGCCGATGTGAATATTGCCTGCCAATCCTTTAGCTTGCAACAGCTCATGTAAGCGCATGGCCTGTGCCTGTGAGCGATAGTCTGCGCTCATAGGTTTGCTCGACTCACCAAAACCCAGCAGATCAGGAATGATCAGATGATAGTTCTCTAACTCGTCAGCGATACGGGTGAAGTTGTCCTTATTACCGCCAAAACCGTGAATGAGAAGTAGTGGCTCGGCGGTGAGATTGTTATTTTCGGCATAAACTAACTTGTCGCCAGAAGTTAGCGTGAATGATTTGACATCCAGATCAGACTTATTGCGCTCATATTGGATAATTTTTTGGGTAGTGTTAATGGCAAGCGTATTGGGCGCTGTGGTACAGCCTACGATAGAGAGACTAAATAGTGCGGCAAGGCCTAAGCGTTTAAATAGCATAAAGACATCCTTGTTTAGAATTAAGGCGGAAACAAAATCTGACTTTGATTTTAGCGCTAAACTTGTGCCTAGATTTTTTAATTTATAACCTTCTAGTCAAACCTTATCTTCTATGTTCATATACAAGACTATCGTTAGCTCTTGTTTACCTTTCTAGCCCAGATAGCTTAAGCATTGTTATTTATAATAGGAGCGCTTTATAGCAGTAGTGGTTATAACTACAACCCTAAGCTCACTATCTATTCTCAATTATAGTCAATCAATATTAAAAGTGGTACAAGGCAGACGAGTGCAAGTACTACAGTAGTAGGCTAAACGAGTCTAACGCTGTAACACTTTAATAGTGGTTCGACTATAAACCCAACTGACACTTATCAAAGCCCAATCAAAGTGGCATAAAAGGATGCACCTTGAGCGACACGAGTACGCCCTCCAGTAAATCGCGTGACCTTACCAAAGGGGCTATCGCCAAAACCATGCTCCTATTTGCCTTGCCAACGACACCATGGAGACGGTTACCGCTGCGCCGTATCATCAAAGTGTACAAAAAGGTTCATGGTAGTAGTTAGATCTGTCCTGAGTTAATAAGGATAAGCGCTAGCAGCACAGTTTATTTACTCTTTGCATTATTCAAGTAAAATCCTTATCCACTAAAAACCTTACCGCAGCGGCGGCATGAATCACTGTAGTATCAAATACAGGGATCAGACTGTCGTCTTGCGTGATCAACAGGCCAACCTCAGTACAGCCTAGTATCACCCCCTCTGCTCCTTGCTCAGCAAGCTTAGTTATGACATCGATATAATATTCGCGTGAGCTGTCTTTGAACTTACCGACGCACAGCTCTTTTTTGATGATACGATGTACCTCTGCCCGCTCGTCCTCGGCAGGTATCAATACTTTTAATCCTGCATCAATCAGACGCTGCTTATAAAAACCCTGCGTCATCGTAAACTGCGTATCCAATAGCGCTATTTTCCTATTTATCGTTTAGTCTTACTTATCATAGATTATCGTAGCAAAAGTTGCTCTCTAGAAGAGCGCATTATCTAGAGATATTGTTTTTCTCAAGATAAAAAGATGGTTATGAATCTATAGCAAACCTGACGATTGATAATAACGATTTTACCAGTCCGTCATCACGGAGTATCATGAGCACTGCTATCACTTGTAGGACAATCGAAACTATGGCCAACTTTCCCACCATCAGAATACGCACCCGCCGCAAATACTATCGCCTGATCTTTACCGGTCTTATGGCGATGATGATGTCACTCATCATTTCAACCGTATTATTGCTTATAAAGGTGGGCTATATTGACGGTTTTTTTACCGAGCTGATGCACTCGTGGGGATTGGCCTTTATCGTGGCGTGGCCCAGCGCGTATTTTTGTGCTTATATGGTGCAGGAGCACATCCTTAGTCGCATTGAGTTTTATTAAGTCCCTATTTTATTAAGCCTCTATATAGTCAATCTCTTTCCATATAGCGCCGTGTCATTGACGTCTCAAGCACTATGTCTGTACATGATCAGTATGGCGACTGCTCATCTTTATCAAATGCAGCAATCAATATCTATGCTGTCAAGACAATGCCTGAGCATTTAATCCACCTGAAACAAAACCATACATAATGTTATCATCTATTTACTAGACGACCAGTCTATTGTTATCTATAGTATGACTCATACTGATTATATTTAAACCAGATCACACAGTACGATAGCTACACCATAACCATAATGTGATGGTCTGGGTCCCACACACATAACAACAAATAATTGATTAAGGATGATTTATGCGCGTTGCTACTTATGATCACTTTGGCAAACCTTCCGACGTACTGAGCGTGGGCGAGCGTCCTATGCCGCAGCCTGCTGCCAACGAAGTCCGTATCAAAACCATCTTTTCCCCCATTCATAACCACGACATGCTAACGGTCAGCGGGCAATACGGCTACAAGCCAGAAATGCCAGCGGTTGGCGGTAGTGAAGCGTTAGGAATTATTGATGCGGTCGGTGATGAGGTCACAGACTTAAGCATCGGTCAGCGCGTGGCCTGTGCCAGTGTGCACGAAACGTGGGCAGAGTATTTTGTCGCCCCTGCCAATATGGTATTTGTCATCCCTAATAGCATCGAAGACGAACTGGCCGCGCAGCTGATTGCTATGCCATTATCCGCCTTGATGCTGCTTGAATTCCTAGAAGTAGATAGTGGACAATGGATCATCCATAATGCGGCTAATGGTGCTGTTGGTAAAACACTAGCCATGCTGGCAGCGGCACGCGGTGTGAACACCATTAATCTCGTGCGTAGCAAAGACTCGTTAGAAGAGCTGACCGCGCTAGATATCAAAAACAATGTCGTCACCGCTGATGATGACTGGCAAGACCAAGTCCGCGCTATCATCGGTAAGGACAAGATCACCGCTGCTGTGGACTCCGTCGGTGGCGAATCAAGCAATGAGCTGCTATCGTTACTCGGTAGCAACGGCACGTTGGTCTCGTTTGGTATTATGTCAGGTAAACCAATGCAACTAGACGCTGGCAGCCTGATCTTTAAGCAAGCTATCGTCAAAGGCTTCTGGGGCAGCAAAACCAGCCAAGAAATGGATCTGGACAACAAACAGCGTCTGATTGATGAACTACTAGAGCGCGCGACCAACGGCAATCTAAAATTACCAATTGAAGCGGTTTATGGGCTTGATGAGATTACCAAAGCCGCCTCAGGTGATGTGCAATCTGGCAAAAAAGGTAAGGTACTATTAAAACCTTAGTAACTTTAAAGTATTGTCAAAACTATAATTTACACACTAACCTTTCAATGACTATTATCATCAGAGGTAGCATAAAATAAGAAGAAGCCCGTTTGTATTTATCCTGAAGTACAGTGGGATTTTTTTGCTTTAGTGACTTTGTAGTCATGAGATAATGAAGCATGCGATAGTTAAGCCATGACTCATGAACATAAACAATAAAACGTAATAGGGATATCACTATGTCAAACGAGAAAACATTTAAAGCCTTAGTCGTTGAAGAAACTAACGACGGCGAATTCAAAAAAAGCATTCAAGAGCGCAAAGTCAGTGACTTACCAGAGAATGACTTGCTCATCGAAGTGAATTATTCATCATTGAACTACAAAGATGCCATGTCAGCCACGGGCAATAAAAGAATCACCAGAAACTATCCGCATACCCCTGGTATTGACGCGGCTGGTGTCGTCGTCAGTGACAAATCAGGCACGTTTAGCGCAGGGCAAGAAGTATTGGTATTCGGCTATGATCTCGGCATGGACACCGCAGGCGGGCTTGGCCAGATAATCTCGATACCCGCTGATTGGGCGATAGAATGTCCAAAATCATTAACATTAAAAGAAGCAATGATTTATGGTACTGGCGGCCTAACCGCAGCCTTAAGCGTGCAAAAGCTTGAGAAAATGGGCGCAAAACCTGAAGACGGACCAGTCGCCGTCACGGGCGCAACGGGCGGCGTCGGTAGTATCAGTATCGCTATATTAAGTCAATTGGGCTACGAGGTTATCGCCTTCTCAGGTAAGCCTGAACAAAGCGATTATCTAAAAGATCTTGGCGCAAGCGAAGTCCGTCATCGCGATACGATCAATGAAATCGGTAGCAAACCTATCGGCCGTGAGCTGTGGGCCAATGCCATTGATACGCTCGGTGGCGATTATCTAGCTAATTTGCTCAAGCAAACCAAAGCGGGCGGCGCAGTGACCAGTTGCGGCCTAGCGGGCGGTGCGGAGTTTTCGATGACGGTCATGCCATTTATCACCAGAGCAGTGTCATTATTGGGTATCGACTCGGTACTTATCCCACTTGAGGACAAAAAAGCGATTTGGCAGCGCGTTTCAACCGATATGAAATTGCCTGACCTTGAGGGTTATGCTGAAGAAATTACCCTTGAGCAAACGCCTGAATACTTAGATCGCTTTATTTCGAGTAAGGTGGTTGGGCGTTATGTGGTGAATGTTCGGGGTTAGGGTTTTGATAACTCGTCTATTTTTATACACAAACACCCACTCAAGCAGTGGGTGTTCTTATTATTGTATAAACTACTTCAATTCTTGAATTCCAACTGACTTTAAATAATTCCAAGTGCCATCGTAATACTCTTTAGGTCTTGTATGATCAAGAGTATCACCTCTTGGTATATAAATAATCATACCTTGTCTAGCTCTAGTGAGTAATACGCGATAGGTGTTTTTTAAATATTCCTTGGTTATCTCTTGACCAATGATTTGCCATTTAGTGCCTTTAAAGTTTAAATACTGCCAGCTACCATCCTTTAAATGAAAATTACCACCCCAAGCCACACATGCCCAATCGATTTCTAGACCTTGTATATCAAACTCTGTCGCTACCTCTTCTAAAAAGTAAGAGGAACGAATATCCCTACTACCATTTAAAAACCAGCTAGGTGCTGAAATAGTATTTTTAACGTCTATACCCAAAGGTCTTAATCTTTTGGCACCAGATGAACTAATCAACCCGATTCTCTCGCTTCCTTTTGCTTGATCTCGTAACCATTTTTTAGCAGCGTCAATATCTCTTGTAATGAAAATAGGATAATCCGTTTTAATCTGTGCATAAATATTTTTAGCGGCATTATAATTTAAGTCTAAAAGCTCGTGAATAAAATAAGATAGCTTCTCAGACCGGAATGATCTAACTGATACAGCCAGATGTAATTCGGACTCACTATGACCATTCTCTATCAACCAGTTCTTAGCACTTTGAGACTTAACATAGTTGTCGCTATCAAGAATTTGTTCAGAGTAGTAAATATCCCAATTTGAAAATTTCTTGCCTAGAGAATTTATCCATTCTTCTAATCCGGCTTCACCAGTATTAATTTCTTGGCCACCTCCGATCAAGCATACAATGGTACACCATTCATTATGTCTATTCATAACGTCAATTAAGAACTCAGGTTCTGACATATTAAAGTTTTCAAGACCCTTTTTTCTTTTCATAAAAGAGCTGGCTTGTGCTTGAGTCCAGGCTCTTTGTGCTTCATCGAAAACAACTACTTTCTCAGTTGGCGCTTTTACAGATTTCAGATTATCATCTCGAAAGTGATGAATATTTTGTATAAACGCATTCGCTTTTATAGCAGCTTGTTTTTTAGTCAGCTTGTCGTCTGTCTGTTTAGATATATCTACAGCATCTCTAGTCAAAGCTTCTCGCAATACCTCAACTAAAGGACTGTTACCAGAAAGAAAAACAGCATGCTCATCTTCATCAGCTTTCATTCTTTGAACGGCAATATTCAAACCAGCCAAGGTTTTCCCAGCACCAGGTACACCGGTAACAAAGCAAATAGATTTCTTTTCATTGTGCTTTGATTCTTCAATAATTCGATTCAGTTGATCTGTCGTTTTACTGAGATTGATAGCACCTGAGTCTGATCGCGTGATTTCTTTGACATTATGACCTTTATATAGTGCCTGAGCAGCCTCAACTATCGTCGGAGTAGGTTTATAAATTGAGTTTTCCCAACGTAGTACATCGACAGCTGAAGTATCCTCATTGATAAAACGGCTAAGCGTTTGAGTTAAATCATATTGGTTTGTTTTAGCAACATCTTGATGATTTATAATAGTTATATTGTCTTCAACAAAGATAGACGTTTTAGCCTCTGTTACAACCAAAATGGGTACTAATTTAGCATGATGACTGCCTTCATGAAAATTCTTTAGATCAATGGTATAGTCAATAGTTTGTTCTATAGCATGTTTTGAATAACCTCCGTCGCTAACCTTAAACTCGACGATAAAGATGACATTATTTATAATAATTATATTATCTACTCTTTTACCCATCCTAGGTATGGCAAATTCAAAATAGATTTGCCCTTCAAATGAAGCAAGCTGGTCTTTTAAAATTTTAATTTGTTTTCGCCACGCAGTGACCTGTAATTCTTCAAGTGTTCTATTGCTATGATTTGCTGTTAATTGACCTAGAATGCTATCTTCGGAATTCAATAAAAACTCTTGAATTGAGTTTGAGTAGTAGGCGCGTTGCACAGAATATCCTTATCTTAGTTATCGTCTAAGTTCAATGATGCATTTATAAAAAAAGAACGCAACCATCAAGGCTACGTTCTTTTCTTTTTAAGTACTAAATAAACCCTACTCCCATTCAATAGTAGCAGGCGGCTTACTCGACACATCATAAGTCACGCGCGACACGTCTTTGATTTCGTTCATGATGCGGTTGGATACCGTTTCAATCAAATCATACGGCAGATGCGCAAAGCGGGCGGTCATAAAGTCCACGGTCTCAACTGCACGTAGCGCGATTACCCACGCATAACGGCGGCCATCACCGACCACGCCAACTGATTTGATTGGCTGGAATACCGCAAAGGCCTGCGCGGTTTTGTCATACCAGCCCGAACGCTCCAGCTCCTGCATAAAGATCGCATCGGCAAGGCGCAGGATATCAGCATATTCTTTTTTCACTTCGCCCAAGATACGCACGCCTAGACCTGGACCTGGGAACGGATGACGGTAAATCATCTTCTCTGGTAGACCAAGGGTGATACCAAGTTTACGCACTTCATCTTTAAATAGATCGCGTAACGGCTCAACCAATTCAAACGCCAAGTCATCTGGCAAACCGCCAACGTTATGATGGCTCTTAATGACGTGTGCTTTACCTTGATGTGACTTAGCAGATTCGATCACGTCTGGGTAAATCGTCCCTTGTGCTAAGAACTCAACAACTTTACCATCGCTCTGCTCGCTCACTTGACGCGCACTATCAGCGAATACGTCGATGAAGGTTTTACCAATGATTTTGCGTTTTTTCTCTGGATCCGACTCGCCAGCCAGCGCGGTTAAGAAACGATCTTCGGCATCAACACGGATGACTTTGACGCCCATGTTTTCGGCAAACACTTGCATCACTTGATCGCCTTCATGCAGACGCAAGAGACCATTATCCACAAACACACAAGTCAGCTGATCGCCAATGGCTTTGTGCAGTAGTGCTGCAACGACTGAGCTGTCCACGCCGCCCGATAGTCCGAGCAATACTTGCTTGTCACCGATTTGCTCTTTGAGCTGCGCAATACGCATATCAGCGATATTGTCTGGCGTCCACTCACCAGCACAATCGCAAATCTGATGGACAAAACGACCTAGCAGCGCTTGACCTTGTAGGGTGTGCGTCACTTCTGGGTGGAACTGTAGACCGTAGTATTGCTTGTCATCATTAGCCATAATCGCAATCGGGCAGCTTGGCGTACTAGCAACGATGTCAAAGCCTTCAGGCGCTTCGATGACTTTATCACCATGGCTCATCCAAACGTTTAGCTTGGCAGCCGCGCCGTCAGTCTTGCTGTCTTCGATACCGTCAGTCAGCTGCGAGTGACCATTTACTTCGATGGTCGCCGCACCAAACTCATGGATATCACTGGCATGAACCTGCCCGCCAAAACGATCTGCCATCGCTTGCATACCGTAGCAAATACCCAATACAGGCACGCCTAGGTCAAACACCGCGTCATTGATACGCGGGCTGTTATCTGCATGGACGCTCTCAGGGCCACCCGATAAAATGATGCCCTTGGCACCAAAATCGATGATACGCTGAGTGTCGATGTCATAAGGGAACATCTCACAAAATACCCCAGAATCGCGCACACGGCGGGCGATTAACTGACTGTATTGCGAGCCAAAATCGAGGATTAAAATGCGGTCTTGCTTGATAGTTGGCGTCGATGATGCGGTCGTCATAAGGTGAGTATCCATCAATAAAAAATTGGTGCCCTATTTTAACAAGTTTAGCGCCATGAATGGCGGTTGATATGCGCTTTATTCTTAACTATTTTTTTCAAGCGTTGACGCACTCAACATAAGGACATGACTAAGACAGATTTTTAACGCCTATCGCTATAAACCTTTTTATCACCATTTTTAAAATAGGGACACGCCCTAGCAAAACAATCTCGCTACGGCGGGATTTTTTTTGCGGTTATATTTCACTATTTTTCGCCAGTTATTCTTTTATACAGACTCCTCGTCTCTATATTTTCGATGCTTCACTAAATTTCTTAAGTTAATGACTGAAAAACTTACGTAACATTACGAGATAGTGCAGAAACTAACACTTAATAATCAATATGTTACCAAACTTTGTATTACTATGAAATTGTTCTCTCAAGCGCCAATTAAATATTTCATTAAAACCAAAGCGCTATTTGCTGGCCCTTTTTCCAGCGTCCACAGCTTAATAACGATAAGAATAAAAGATTATGACTCCTTTAACGTCTGCGTCTCGTATGATGCACGGTGTGCAAGATACTGTTTTTGCGCCCGTATCATCTCAGTCGACTGCTGCCGCGATTGCCTTTAGCTTCCAGCTAATGACACGAGCGGAGCCACCTGAGATTGTGATTGCAACCATTAAGTCGTTATTGGCTGTCAAACAGGCAGTGGATGAAATCTTAATTATTGATAATAACCATACGGATAAATCTCTTTATCAACCACTGGCCGCCTTTTGTGAATCGCTAGATGCCGCGCTCAACGTGCGCTTTTATCATATTGATGAGATTGCAGGCTACAAAGCGGGTGCGCTTAACTTAGCGCTGGCATGGATGGATAGACGCTGTAGTCATATCGTGGTGGTGGATAGCGATTATGAAGCATTGCCGCATGCCCGTGAGGTGATGGTACAAGCCATTAACGACTATCCTGAGCACACACTATTACAGTTTCCGCAGTTTTATCGCAGCGCCCATCTTGAGGACATTCACAGCGAGCTGAATCACTACTTTAACCACCACCTATATCAGCCGCGCAATCGTATGCGCGCCTTATCGACAGGCACGTATGCAGTCATTCGGCGTCGTGATTTGCAGCAGCTGGGCGGCTGGTCGGGCGCATCAATCACCGAAGACGCGCAGATGGGAGTGCTCATGCATCAGCATGATATGCGTAGCGCCTTTATTCCTACAGTGATTGCAACAGGACTGCTGCCCGCAACCTTGTGTGATTTATTGGCACAGCGTCAGCGCTGGGTATATGGCAATATGCAGATTTTTTGTCGCTATCTTGCCGCGCCATTGTTACGTCGTCTGCATCCGACGTATGCCGCGAGTATGGCGACAACCAAACACAGCAAAGCTGAGCAGCGCCGTTATCAGCGCGCGCACTTGTCGCAGCTTAGTGCATGGGTCAATGGCACAGGGATTTTAATCCTGCTTCAGCTTATCACGGTGATGGTAATGGCGTTTGCATTAATGGTGGGCCATGACAGCACATGGGCGTTACCGATTTTGGCTGTCGTCTATACAGGTTACGGCGTATTTTTACTGCGCCGCTTATGGGCATATTTACGCGACCAAGCCCCACTCACCCAGCAAATGCAGCGCGGCTATCGACACACCATCGCCAAACGCTTACGCACATGGCTGATGCATTTAAACTTTTGGGAAGTGGGTGCGCTGTGCTGGTTGCCTGTATTGTGGGGACGGCAAAAGCCCTTTGTGTGTACCCCAAAAATCGCTCCTGATGCCACACAATCAGCGCTAAAGCACGCCAATCGCCGTGCCTTACCCAAATTACTATTGATGTTAAATGCACTCACTGCTCTACTAGTATCACCGCTGTCTGCGGCCTATTCCCCGATATTATTTGCCTGCGCGCTCACCGTCTTTGGTTTAAAACTCATTGCCGCAAGACTTGCCTTAGCCAATTACAGCGCGGCCAGTGAAGCCGAGTACCTACTTTCTTTACCAGAACCATCAGCACCTTTTCCCTTATTAAATACAGAATATGTAAAACCACTAAACATTCAAAAAATGCCCTTTATCGAGACGACTGATCGCGTACAAGATAAGCAGACCATCAACTTTTAACCTTTATTTTACTTTTTATTTTGCGCATATTTTTGTCCTGACTTTTACCTTTATTTTCAATAACAACAACATAACAGCGGCGGCCATAACGATGATGAATAAGCGCCGCCATAGGAAATATTATGCCCCCTTTATCTTTACCCACTGCTTCTGTCACGCCGCAGAAGCGACCCTTACGCATTGCTATCATTGCGCATTCTTTATACCCGATTGCTGAGCCTTACGCAGGTGGGCTTGAGATGATTACGCATCTGCTGTGTGATAAGCTGGTCGCGGCGGGGCACGAGGTGCTGCTTTACGCGCATGCTGACAGTCAGACGAAGGCGACCCTTGTACCGCTATTGTCGCGTCAAGAATTTGAGGCGATGGTCTATCCAAACGAGCATGAGTCGGTGGCGATGGGGCGCGAGGAGATGTATCAGTACCTCGCCTATCAACATGCGCTACGCGATATTATCGAGCGTGACGGACGCGGCGAGATTGATGTGGTACACAATCACAGCTTGCACCACATTCCGATGATGATGGGTCAGGTCTTTGGCAAGCGCTTTTTTACCACCTTTCATACGCCGATTTTTCCGCAGCTGCGCTTGGCATTATTGACCCTACAACTGGGCACCGATACGCAATTCACCTCGATTAGTACCTATCAGCAAAAACTGTTTGCCGAATTTGTGCCATCTAAAGTGGTGTATAACGGTATTGATGTGGACTCTTTTGACGCGCAACTTGAGGCCATCGATGACGAGGTGTATCTGTGGTATGGGCGTATTTGTCCTGAAAAAGGCACGCATTTGGCAATGCAATATTGCTTGGCGGCGGGCAAGCGCCTGATTATCGCAGGACCTAAGAGCAACGCGCAGTATTTTGAACAATCTGTCGCGCCGTTATTACTCCAAGACAAGCAGCAAGGCAGCGATTTGCTCGACTATGTCGGTCACAAAACCAAAGCAGAGATTAACCGCTACTTAGGTCAAGCGACGGCGATGCTGTTTACCAGCACGTGGGATGAGCCGTATGGGCTGATATTGGCAGAGAGTCTCGCCTGCGGCACGCCTGTGATTGGCTTTGATGTGGGTGCGTGCGCAGAGATTGTCACGTCTGAAACGGGCATTGTGGTCGCTAAAGAAGACAAAGCCGCCTTTATCAAAGCCTTTTATAGCATCAAAAACATCTCACGGGCGGCGTGCCGTGCGCGTGCCAAGTTATTTTGTGCTGATACCACGATGGTCGATGGCTATTTGGAGTTGTATTATCAGACGCTGACACCAGAACAACAATCGCTATCCACAGCGCAAAAGCCCAGTGCTGCCACGCCCAAACATTTACCTTCGATGCCACCACCACAAGCGACGTCAAGTCTCGACACCTTACCACAGCACGCTGAGGGTTAAGGGGTGCGCATCGGTTATTACGCCCATCATCACGGCTCGGGGCATTGTCGGCAGGCGGACAAGCTGGCGGCGCTACTGCCTGAGCCTGTGCGCGCGCAGTTCACGGTTTTTACCAGCGTGTCTGCGGCGGACTATAGCTTTAGCAATATCAGTGAAGCGCAAGTCGTCCGCCTCGCGCCTGAAGATGAGCACGCAGACGATATACTCAAAGGTCGCGCGGGACACTACTGGCAACCTGAGAGCCTGCACTACTCGCCTGTGGGCAATCGCGACATTCAAGCGCGCAGCTATCAGCTGATACAGGCGCTAGACGCGCGGCAGATTGATCTGATGATCATTGATGTTAGTGTGGAAATTGCCATGCTGTGTCGCACGATCAGTATGCCCTACCTGTACGTTCGCCTGACTGGCGTGCGGGATGACATGCCGCACGTAGAGGCTTTTAAAGGGGCGCTGGCAATGCTCGCACCGTATCCGCGCGCCCTTGAAGCGATAGACACGCCAGAATGGATGCCAAAGAAAAGCCTATATTTGGATTTTATCGGTACAGCGCCCAGTACGGATTTGACCCGTTCCGAGTTTTTGACGTTACTCAATGAGTTAAAAGATGATGCTCAGCCGTATCGTGAGGGCGCGCCCATCATCACGGTGATAAAAGGCTATGGCGGACACCAAGCGATTGATGCGCGCCTGCCCAAGCTGCGTGAGCTATTGCCCGATGCCTTTATCATCTCGCTCGGTCCTATTAGTGATAACATGCGCCACTTGGTCGATATTGCCACGCAGGTCAAAGACGTGCGCCCGTTTATCGTTCATAGCGATGCAATATTGATGGCGTGCGGGCTAAACAGCATCGCGCAGGTCTACTACGAGCAGACGCCCATTATCGTACAGCCTGATGCGCGCCCGCATGACGAGCAAGTCGCCACCGCTAATGCCTTGATTGCGCAAGGTCGGGCGCTGGGCTGGGATGACTTTTGTAAAACAATGCAAAATGATAACGGGCAGTTGCCTACGCCGACCGCTACCCTGCAAACAGTGCCTGATTTGGACACCTCGGCAGCCGCATTGATGCACAGCTTTGGCGACTATGACGATACCAAGGCATGGTTTTATGAGTGGCTGTTGCCAAAACTTGCGCTGCGTCCTGAGCGTTAATATTCATTTAATAATAAGAAAAACTAAGCCTATGATGCATCACGACCCAATCTCCCCGAAGCGACCGACCGCGCCTGTGAGCGTCATCACTACCTGTTATGGACGCAACACGCACTTATACAATCTGCTTGCCGCCCTTGCCAACAGCAGTACGCCACCTGCCGAAGTCATCATCGTCAATAACGACGCCGACCCCAAGCGCCTAAACGAATACGCGCTGAACATCGTACAGATACCGACCACGAATGATGGCAACGATAAGCAAGCGCGCTTTGATATCGGGCACAATCGCAATATCGGCGCCACACACGCCAGCCATGATGCGCTGATATTCTTAGATGTCGATTGTCTGGTTGCGGCGGACAGCATCGCTGGACTGTATAGCAAGCTCACGGTGCATCCTAACGCGCTGCTGATGGGGCAGCCCAAATATCTAACGCGCCCGCTGTCAGCCGCCGAGTCGGCATCACTGGCAGCAGGGATGCTGAATGACGCCGCGCTAGATGCGCTCTCGGTATACAACCCTTACCGTCCCAACTTTGCGCCCACAGACTCACTCGCGCCTGCCGCGATGACGCAGACCGAGGACTTTGGCGCGTTTTGGAGCTTATGCTTTGCCATCACGCGCCAGCAGTTTGAGGCGCTTGGCGGCTTTGACACCGCTTATGTCGGCTACGGCGCGGAGGACACCGACTTTGCATTTCGCGCCCGCGTGTGCGGCATGCCGTTTTATCTGACTGGGGAGCTAGTCTATCATCAGCAGCATGGCGTTTGCCGTCCGCCGCTGAATCACTTGGACAGCATCGTTATCAATGCCAATCGTTTTTATGATCAGTGGCAACATTGGCCTATGGGCGGCTGGCTGGGTGAGTTTGCCGAGCTTGGCTTGATTGAGTGGCAAGCGGCGCAGACAGCGCCGATTACGCTGCTGCGTGCGCCTACGGAGAGTGAGCTGGAAAAAGCGCATTGTCCTGATGCACCGTTTGTTTAGAGGTGGTTTTACTGATATGTGGCGAGCGAGCTTGGTGCAAAAGTGAAAGCGCCCAAACAGTACCTGCGCTCAAGCGCGCATGGTGAGCTATCTCCGATAGAGTAACTGTATAGATATTAAGGCTCAATGGTTATGACCGATTGAGCTTTGGTGTGATAAGTATTTTTAGCTTAGAAGTGGTTGAAAATTTAGACCATACTATTTTGTACAATTCAACATACATTCGCAGCTAGTTGTAGGAGAGTTGAAAAATTCCGAGGAAATGCACATCTTAAACTTTGTCCGAGTTTGCGACAAAGTAATTATAGTATTTTTGCGCTTCATCCTCTGAACCTAACGCAACGTCAATAAGCATTTGAAGACCCCATACTGGACCTGGAGTAACCTGCTCTAAATCTAGATCTTCAGGATAAGCCTCTGGGTCTATTACCATATCTAGGTTTACAAACCACCAAATCTCTATCTTTCTCAATAAACCGACCATTTCTTCAAAAGTTTCTGTGACATCAAAGTCAATCCCAGACGAAGCAAATGTTAACATTTCATGAGCTAAGGTGTTGCGGCACCTTTTGATATACTCAAATTTCTCTAAATCTTCATCATCAATGGCACCCATATCTCGTAGCCACGTTAAAGATGCATAGAGTCGGCTTCTATTCAAGACAAGCACCTTTTCTTTATACTCAGCGCTAACAATCATTCCATTTTCATCGAACCCATTAGTAAAAAAGCCTTTTATCTTTTCAACAATACTATTCTTGAGCATTTCGAAGCCCATCGAAAATATAGAGGCTGTAATGATATTTTTTTAAGCGTCGTGGGGTGAAGTACACGCTTCCATGATGCTTTAACTTTTTCATCCATGTTTGATCTCGATTAATAGAATCAATAGTTTGCTTGTTTCACTAAGTCAGCAATAAGGCATTGCCCATTTTCTCAATAATGCCTTAACCACCCAATCCCTCAAACGCCATCACCATCCGCGCCAAACCCGCTTCTAACAGCATACGCGGACAGGCAACATTGATACGCATTTTGAGATGTCCTTCCTCACCATATTTGATTCCAGCATTGAGCTCCACTTTCGCCGCACGTAAAATATCATAAAGCTGCTCGTCGTCTTGACTATATGCTGAGCAATCCAGCCAAATCAGATAGGACGCTTCTGGGCGCATGACTTTGATTTTGGGCAACTTGTCCGCCAAAAAATCTAAGGTAAACTCAATATTATCCTCAATATAGACAAGCAGCTGCGCCAACCATTCACCGCCGTCACGATAGGCGCTGTGCATCGCCGCATAGGCGAACATGTTGAGCTCATACTCATCGTTTAGATGCTGCTGGGCGTCAATTTTTTCTATCAGTGCGGCATCCTTAGCAAAAATCAGCGAGCCTTTGATCCCCGCGATATTAAAGGTTTTGGTCATCGAGGTCAGACTCACCACCTTGTGCTCATAACCTTGTGCCAGCGTTAAAAACGGCGTAAAGGTATGCCCGCGCAAGGTCAAATCCTGATGAATCTCATCACTGACAATCGCCACATCATGCTTTTTGCACAAGTCTAGCACCGCATTCAGCTCATCCGCCGTCCACACGCGCCCGCCCGGATTGTGGGGATTGCACAGAAAGTACAGCTTGATATTGTGCTTGATGATTTTGGTTTCCATATCGTCCAAATCCAGACGGTATTTGTCGTCCGCTTCCACCAGCGCTGAGCGCACCAGCGTGCGCTTATTTTGCGTGACTTTGCTCATAAAGGGCGTGTACACAGGGTCATGGACCAGCACCGCATCCCCTACCTCGGTAAAGACGTTCATCATCAGCGCTAAGCTTGGGACGACACCCGGGGAAAACAAAATATTTTCTTTAGCAAGCGGTAACTCATAGCGACTGCCATGCCACTCGATAATGGCGTCATATAGCGCCTCAGTAGGTTTGGTATAGCCCAATATGCCATGCTGTACGGCTTGCTCAATCGCGTTTAAGATAGGCGGTGCGGCCTTAAAATCCATATCCGCCACCCACAGCGGAATCGTATCATCGCTATAGTGCCATTTAAGCGACCCCGTACCACGTCTATCGCCTCATCAAAGTTATACAACACCCGCATTCCCCTTCATTTAAAATAATGGTTCAGGGTACAACAGGAATGGCGTCATCAACAATCGCTTTATGCAGGATATATAAAGCCGCTGTCTGATTATCAACATCACGCCTATCTCGTCCCTTTTAAAACCTGTTACTATTGGCTAATAGTGGTATACACTCAAAGCATCAACCAAGGAGACCGATGATGACGACACCAGAACAAAAGCCGCCTAAGGACACGCAAGCATACGTCTTGACCAAATCCGATATCGACAACACGCCTGAGACTAAGCATATCCACCAGTTCAATGAGCACGCTATCCGCCATACGGTATCGCTCAGTGATATCGTTGGTCTGACCAAGTTTGGCTTGCACCTCGTACGGGTGGAAGCGGGAGATGAGACGACGACCCATCACTATCATGAAGAGTCGGATGAGTTCATTTATGTGCTGTCAGGTGAGCTGTCGCTGCGCTATGGTGATGAGCATTATCAGCTGAGTGCTGGAGATTTTGTTGGCTTTCCTGCACATGGCGCGGCGCATTCGATGCGCAATGAGAGCGATGCCGATGCCACTTACCTGATGGGCGGCAGCCGACCACCGATCGATATTACCCTGTATCCAGAGATCGACCGTAAGATGTATAAGATACATGGCAAAAAGGAGTATGTGGATTTGGAAGATTTGGGTGAGGTTTGAGGGTAAGGCTACTTAAAGTTGGACACCTTTCTTAAATTTTTTGAATTAAGCAGCAAAATTCAGAAAAATATTAGAATATAGCTTTCAATAGACCTCTTGCAAAAGTACCAGTTCATTGACTTCCACTGACGGAGTTACAAGGGCTGACGATGACTTATGCAAGAAGTCTAATAGAAATAACATTTTCTTTAGTCGAAATCAATTATACCCTATCTTCACCTTTGAAATATTTACCTTTTTAACCTCAAAACAGTCAAATAAGTTTTGATTAAAAATCACATAGTTATTACCAATGTTATGCAGTGAACTAGTAAATTTCAAGCCTTCCACACCTGTATAAATTTTAATAAACTCACAGATAAATTGTGTAGGTATATAATCTAATTCTGAGTCATACCTCCTGAGAGGCTGAGATAAATCTCTACTAATATGTCTTTTTAATAGTCTAGACTTTATTTTTTTATTTACCTCATTTGGATGATATATTGTAGAAACTTCAGTAAAGTCAGAAATTACTACATCTCTGTCTAAGTCATTTTTGACTGAGAACTTACCTACAGAAACTTCATCTAAATACGTGGATCTAATCTCATATAGTATAGTTTCTTCATGATCTGATAAATATAGGTAAGGAATACCCATGGGATTAGCACGACCAGCTGTACTAATTTCTTTAGGTGGACAGAACATTTTATCAGGAGAAAATTTCTCATCGTTTGTACTATGATGTAATCTAGCTCTATATAAGACGTCATCTTTACTCACTACAAACTTACTTTCGAAAAAACCGTCCCATCCTAGCTCATCTGTCAGATAGTTAACATCTATTAAGTATCTCTTTTCCCATTTTAGCTGCTCTTTCAAATCAAACCAGTAATTTACATTGTTTAAAATTTCTTGGCTATAGTTAACTAGAACATCTGCATGAAAAAAACTTATTTCTAACTTATCGATAATTATATTAAGAAACTTAATACCTGTCTCGTTGTTACGGAATAAGCTCCAATCACCTTGAATGAGGCTTAGAAGTCCAATACCATCAGGATGTGTCTCGAAATTACCTAAAAGCTCGTCAAAAAAATCTAATAACTCATCAATTTTTATTATATTTTTATCATCAGTGCCACAAAAACAACATGACCCACGCTCGCCTTGAGAGAGGATAAAACCTTTCAACTCTCTATCTTCGAAGCAACTTTCACATATACTATTCATGATATTTTATCTAAATACTTTTTAACGACTAGCAAATGGTTTTTGATAGTTATCTTTTTCACAGTACCAAGACCAGGATACTTTAATTCTTCATAGTACTTTTTAAGCTCATCTGTACCTGAATTTTCTAGCGGTAACTCTTCACAGAACTTGATAGCTTTTTTGGTAGCTTCGGCAAATTTTCCTTGTACATTGGAGATAGAATCATTTGTATCAGAAGTAAAATGTCTTATCCAAATTTGATCATTCATCTCTTCATTAATATAAGTCAGATTTATAACAACAGCTCTTGGGACACTTCCACCTTCGAGATACTCCTTAGATAAAACAGTAAAATCGCTAAACCCTTGGTATCGGTCATCTTTATAGTACAAATGCTCTTCGGAAAATTTGTGAGCAGGGATTTCGAGATAATCTGCATTTTTTTGTTGACGTTCAAATAGATCATCTAATCTAATATAAATCTTATTTAAATCTTTAATCTTTCTATCTAAAGACCTATACCTGTGAGGCTCTAAAAGCATGATGTGACTTATACTATTATTACTACAAAGTTCAATCAAACTATCTTCTTTAGTGAAGTCATCTAGACCAATAATCATAGTGTCTTCTAAGTTGTACTTATGGATACATTCCAAGATATATTCTGCATTATCAGAATAGTGGAAAGCAGGTTTATACATTGAGCTTTCTAGCTTACTAATATATTGTAGGAAATGCTCTTTATCTCCTACAACTTCGCCTACAGATGGATTTACTATTAAGAAGGGCTTAAATCCACTTTCAAGAAATATATTATTAGCAAGACTTAAGCTATTAAAATTTTCTTTAACAGGCTCAATGACAGGTGTGACTTTTTCTAAAGCATTCTCTAATGCTAAATCTCTAATTGTTATTAATTCGAACTGTCTACCTCTTAAGTATGGATAGTACATTTAACACACCTTATGAGTCTTTAACTTATTAATCAAATCCTTCCTTTGCTCTTCTTTCAAATTCAATGAAAGACAAACCTGATTAAATTCATTATTGACCTTGTTAAAAAATGAGTTGTATACTTTTCTATTCTTCATAGCTTCTATAAATGAATAGTTAAGCTTTTCGTATGGTATTTTCGAAATTAAACTTTTACATACTTCAAATTGGTTAAAAGCATTTATTTCAGGTAATTCATCATAGTAATCATATGTAATATTAAGATACTCTTTAGAATGCAGAACATTCATCAGAACATCAATATCAATATCAATATTTTTTATCGCCTCTCTTTCTACTCTGAATTCTGTCATTTCTGAATCATAAGAGATAATTGCTACGTTACTGTCGTATTTCATATATTGTAATACATTTTCCTGTGGAACTATAACATAAACTTCATTGAATATTTTTTTATAAACCTCTAACTGTTTTGATAATCTATACTCTTTATCAAGTATTGTTTTTATTTCAAATACCTTAGATACCCCATTAAAAATAGCTAAATCAGCAGTTGCACCACCCAGTCTCATTTCATTAAAAATTACTGAGTGTCTATTACCTATTTCCTTTATCAATTTCTGATTTAGAAACTCATTTTTTACAACATATTCATTTTGATAGTTTTTTTGGAGTTTTCTATACTCTTCTTTAAATATTTTTAAATATGTACTTCCTCTTCTTTTATCTATCAAATCATATCTTATTAATTTTTTATCAACTGAGCCAAAGTCATTTTTCAACAATCGAAGTATTTCACTTCTTGTGAAAAGTGTTGATAAATCTCTAAGCTGATTAATATCTGTAGACATTTAAGTTCCCGAATAACTGAATATTTTTTTGCACGCCTACCATCTTTTACCTTAAATATCAAGCCTGCTAACCTAGCAATTATATCGTATCTACTATAAATATAATAATACTAAATATGAATTAGATTATATGGTTCTAATATAGCAACGCTACATAATATTATTTAGTTAATATGCTACTCATATAAGCAACTTTACTCAATTATCACAGTTATCTATAACTTAGACAATTTAATCAAAAATCGTCTAAATTTTCAGTTTACATCCCCTTAAACTCAGCCTCACGTCTCTCAACCATCGCCATCACGCCCTCTTTTGCATCCTCTGAATGAAAGAGTGGCGGCAAATAGCTGTGGATATTAGCCAGTGCCTTCGCGGCACCATTGCGGCTCGCATCTTGCGCGGAAGACAGCGCGCCTCTAACGCCCAGCGGCGCAGCTTTGCTGATCTCTTGTGCCAGTGTTAATGCGCGCTCGTACTCAGACCCATTTGCCACCACTTCACTGACCAAGTTCAGTCGATCAGCCGTTTGCGCATCGAACGCTTTGCCCGTGAGTAGATATGGCATGGCTTTTTGCCAGCCTGCCGCCGCGACAAAGCGTACCGTCGCTCCGCCAAATGGCATAATGCCGCGCTGGACTTCCATTTGCGCAAAGTTACAGTTGTCGCTTGCGATGACCACATCACAATTGAGCATCAACTCGATAGCCACGGTAAAGCACGTGCCTTTGACCGCCACCACCACAGGTTTGGTACGTAAGCGTCCACTAATGCCCCACGGATCAATTTGATTATCATCAAACTCAAACACACCATCGTTTAGCTTATCTTGTAGCTCGACCAGATCGAGCCCAGCGGTGAAGTGATCGCCATGCGCAAAGATAAGCGCACAGCGTAGATGCTCATCGTCTTCATATCGAGTCAATGCATCAGATAGCTGGGTAATCATATGACTGTCAAAAGCATTGCGTTTATTGGCGCGGTTTAGCCCAATCAGGCAAATAGTGCCGTCTGTGTCATAAGTAATGCGGTTGTCTTGCGTGGTACTGTCCGTCGTCATGGTGATGTCCTTGTCAAAGTTATTTTTTATGAAGTGAGTAGGGCGTGTTAAACATTCGACCATGGCACTGACAGCGACTATTTTTTAGGCGATTCGATGTTAAAAATAATAAGTTTAGTCATTCTAAGCGCTTATTTTTAACGATGAAGCGGCAAAAAAGAGTCCTGTCCCCTGCTTTTATCGTTGGGGCTGATGCTAAAATTGCCCCATACTGCGTTACAAATCTCGTTAAGGCATCTGCATTATCGTCGCTTTGTGCCTTGTCTGGAACAATTTTAGCAATCAGCAGTGCCTATTTGCGAATGTTCAACACGCCCTAGTTATATCGTCGAATCTTGATCGCTTATTTATAGCGATTTGTCGATAGGACTATTTTTAATACTTCATTTAATATAGACAGCATATAGCCATAACACAAGCGATAGCAATGACTCGAATGGCGCGATAATAGATAAAAGTTGACCTCATTTGTGATAAGTGCAACTATGATTCAGACTGGATAGGGTACAGAGGGTTTTATGGAGTTTTGGCATGGGTTTTTGCTAATCACGAGCGTTCACTTGCTGGCGGCCG
Organism: Psychrobacter sp. AntiMn-1; assembly: GCF_001854065.1. Taxonomy (NCBI): domain Bacteria; kingdom Pseudomonadati; phylum Pseudomonadota; class Gammaproteobacteria; order Moraxellales; family Moraxellaceae; genus Psychrobacter; species Psychrobacter sp. AntiMn-1. The sequence goes on from NZ_CP012969.1 coordinate 2,017,131, forward strand.
CCTCACCAGGGCCTGATTTTGTGTTGGTCTCGCAGCAGACATTAGCCAAAGGTCGGCGTACTGGTTTGATTTGTAGTTTGGGTATTACCTTAGGATTATCGGTACACATTATCTATTCAGTGCTAGGATTGGCAACGGTGATTGCCCACTCGCAGCCGCTATTGACCGCGATCAAATGGCTGGGCGGTGGCTATCTGATCTATCTGGGGTGGCAAGGTATTCAGGCCAAACCTAAAAAGCCATTAGAACTAACAGCGTTAGTAACGCAAGAGAACGCACCTATTGATCATTTACAAGCAAAGCAAGACGCCTCTACTCATACCAAATTTACAACACCTAACGATACTTTTACCACATTGCGTCGCGGGTTTTTCTGCAATGTCTTCAACCCAAAAGCGCCTGTCTATTTTGTGGCGATTTTTACCCTTGTGCTATCGCCAGCCATCCCACTTTGGCAATTGGCGATTTATGGCGTCTGGATGATGGTGCTACAGATGGCATGGTTTAGCACCGTGGTGATGCTACTCTCTGTCCCTGCAATTCATCGACGACTTCAGCGTTTTGAGCATTGGATCGACCGTGTGTTGGGGTCTGCGATGATCGTATTGGGGCTCAACCTGATCTTGCGTCATCGATAGGCCATCGATAACTCATTTGCGAGCGGTGAAATCTGCTACACTGCTGACTTATATCCATATATCGTAGCCTGACATTATGACAAGTAAGCCCATGACCCGTAATCCTGCCAATAGTAAACACAGAAACCGATCGCCTGCGACCGCCAAAAAACTCGGTCAATTGCATCCGCGCAATCCACATCAAGGTCGTTACGACTTTGCCGTATTGACTCGCGCGTTGCCTGAGCTTGCTGAGCATACCATCACCAACCCCAAAGGCGAGCCGACGATTAATTTCTCGGATCATCAAGCAGTTCGTGTGCTAAATAAAGCATTGTTGGCGCACTATTACGGCGTTAAGTTTTGGGATATTCCTGACGGCTATCTATGTCCGCCAATTCCTGGCCGTGCCGATTATATTCACTATATTGCGGATTTACTCGCGCAAACCACGCACGTGAATGCCGACAACACACCGCCAACCGGTAAAGAGATTCACGCGCTAGATATCGGTACGGGTGCCAGTGCGATCTATCCGATTGTCGGTAGTCAAAGCTATGGTTGGCGCTTTACCGCAAGCGATATTGATCCGGTTTCGGTCAATACTGCCGCCCTCATTTGTGACGCCAATCCTAAGCTAAAAAGCGCGGTCAAAGTAAAGCTACAGCCTGAGCCTAAGTTCATCTTTAAAAACATCATTGGTCGTCAAGATTACTTCGATGTGGTGGTGTGTAACCCACCGTTTCACGCCTCATTAGAAGAAGCGATGGAAGCCAATAGCCGCAAGCAGCACAACCTGCAACGCCATCGCGGTAAAAATGAAAGCGAGCAAATCAGCCGTCATTCAACCAAGTCAGGTAACGCGGCGCAAAACCTAAACTTCGGTGGTCAGCATAAAGAATTGTGGAGTGAAGGTGGCGAAATTGCGTTTTTGACCAAGATGGCAAAAGAAAGCCAAAGCTTTGCAGAGCATGTTGGCTGGTTCACGACGTTAGTATCAAAATCTGAAAATGTGAAACCTTTACAACTACTATTAAAGCAGCTTAATGTCGCGCAGATGCGTATCATTGAGATGAGCCAAGGTCAAAAGAGCACTCGTGTACTCGCGTGGCGCTTTGATACCGACGAAGAGTAGTCGTTGAATACATAATACGCCTAAGTTTCACGTGAAACAAAAAAGCACCGCTTTGATACTCAAGGCGGTGCTTTTTGCATAAAGGCTAAGTGAAACTCTAAATAGATTAGCCAAAGAACATGACTTTGATACCAATCGCAATCAGTACCACACCGCCCAATACTTCGGCTTTATCCTCTAGCCATGTGCCTGAGCGACGTCCCAAATAGACCCCGAGCCAGCCAAACACAGCCGTTACAACCGCGATAATCAAGCAGGCAAGCCATGCGTTTAACGCCAATAAATTGAGCGTAAATCCTGCTGCCATGGCATCGATACTGGTAGCAATAGCAAGGGTAAACATGGTGCGATGGCTAATGACACTACCGCCCACGTCAATATCTTCTTCGTCATCCTCACCACTGAGCACTTCGTACAGCATCTTGCCACCCAGAGCAATCAAGATGATACCGCCGATCCAAGGCGCGGCCGCCGCCAACCATCCCAACAGCGCTGCACCCAATAAATACCCAATGAGCGGCATCACACCCTGCGCGATACCGAAATATAATGCGGCATAAATAGCGAGATGACGTGCATATTGCTGGCTTTGTTTCTGTGACTTTGCGCCCATTCCTATCGATACTGCAAACGCATCCATCGCGAGTGCAATCGCGAGCAGCACTACTTCAATCATGGTATTTTCTCTTAACTCGAATAGCAGGTATGATTAACTTTATAAAAAAGGTTTCATGTGAAACAAAAATACCGCTTCGATAGACGACGCGGTATTTTTATACGTTGTTACTGATCAGTTTCAAAATTAGATATCTAGATTTGAGACGGTTAACGCATTTTCTTCAATAAAGACACGACGCGGCTCGACATGATCACCCATCAAGCAGGTAAACATATGATCAGCGGCAATCGCATCTTCGATAGTGACACGTAGCATACGACGGTTTTCTGGATCCATCGTGGTATCCCATAGCTGGTCAGCGTTCATCTCACCTAGACCTTTATAGCGCTGGATAGCCAGACCACGACGCGCGTCGAGCATCATTTGCTGCCAGAGATAATCGAAGTCACGTACTGGAATATCTTTAGTCGTGCCCGCACTTGCTTCACGACGAATAAAGGCGTCTTCCTCAAGCAGGGTGTTCCACTCGCTTGATAGACGTAACAGTTTGCCATACTCACTTGAGTTGATGAAGCTAGCATCTAACAGATAATGGTGTGCCAGTTGATGCACATAGACTGTGACACGTGGTAGCCACTGCGCCTTAGTAGATAAAGCCTCATTGTCTGATGCTTCGCCTTCTGCCGTGCTTGCGGCCTCAGTGCCAATTGCAGGTGTCATACCCAATAGATCGGCAGCCGCTGAATCCATATCTTGTGGCTGCGGTGCATGAATATTGACCAATTCAATCTCAGGATTTAACTCACTACCAAAGACGTCAAGCTGAGCCTGCATGGCTTTTTGCCAGTCCTGCATCGCAGACTCATCATAAGTCATATCAACGGATAGCTTTGGCGTGTGCGTCAACGCATCCAAGATGACCAATGGGAAGCGGATCTGCAAACGCGCTTTGATCAGCTGAGTTTGGTTATAATCATTCAGCAATGATTCAAGCGCTTGCCCTGTAATAGCAGGCGCATCCGCGCTAACATGTAGCTTGGTACTATCAATGGTTGATGACAATAGATACGCTTTTAGCGCTTCGTCATCCTTTAGATATAGCTCTTGACGACCCTTTTTCACTTTATATAGCGGCGGCTGGGCGATATATACATAGCCACGCTCGATCAGCTCAGGCGTTTGACGGAAGAAGAACGTCAGCAGCAGGGTACGAATGTGTGAGCCATCCACATCGGCATCAGTCATGATGATGATTTTATGGTAGCGCACTTTGTCTGGATTATACTCATCAGGGCCGATACCGCAGCCAAGTGCCGTGATCAGGTTACCCACTTCAGCGGACGATAGCATTTTGTCAAAGCGCGCACGCTCAACGTTTAGAATTTTACCTTTTAGTGGCAAAATCGCTTGAGTCTTACGGCTACGACCTTGTTTGGCTGAGCCACCTGCAGAGTCACCCTCCACGATATATAGCTCTGATAGTACTGGATCTTTTTCTTGGCAGTCAGCCAATTTTCCCGGTAGACCTGCAATATCCAGAGTCGTCTTGCGGCGGGTCATCTCTCGCGCTTTACGAGCGGCGTCACGCGCCCGTGCTGCTTCCATAATTTTATTAGCAATGGCTTTACCCGCCGTTGGATTCTCTAGCAGATAGTCATTGAACTTATCATGCATCGCTGATTCAACGGCAGACTTGACTTCGCTTGAGACCAGCTTGTCTTTGGTCTGGCTTGAGAATTTCGGATCCGGCACTTTCACCGAGACAATAGCCGTTAGGCCTTCACGAGCATCATCACCAGTCGCCGCGACCTTTTCTTTTTTGAATAAATTCTCGCGATCCATATAGCTATTTAGGCCGCGTGTGAGTGCTGAGCGGAAACCTGATAGATGCGTACCGCCATCTTTTTGCGGAATATTATTGGTAAAGCACAGCACTTTTTCGTTATACGTATCGGTCCATTGCAGCGCAACCTCGACACTGATACCGTCGTCTTGTTGACTGGTAAAATGAAAAACTTCATTGATACCGTCTTTACCTGCATTGATGTAGCTGACAAATTCTAGCAAGCCACCTTTGTGCTCAAACTCATGACGCTTATCAATGCGCTCATCGGTCAGAACGATACGCACACCAGAGTTCAAAAATGACAGCTCACGTAGGCGTTTTGCCAAAATATCATATTCAAAAACTGTGCCGGTGAATACGTCGCTACTTGGATAAAAGCGGATTTGCGTACCGGTTTGATCGGTCGCTTCCATCTGCTGAATATCAGCGTCAGGTACGCCATCAGTATAGGTCTGATGGTAATGATAGCCTTCACGCCAGATATTCATCTCAAGCTTTTTAGACAACGCGTTGACGACCGACACCCCAACACCATGCAGGCCACCTGATACTTTATAGCTATTATCATCGAACTTACCGCCTGCATGCAAGACAGTCATAATAACCTGAGCTGCTGATACACCCTCTTCTGGATGAATATCGACTGGCACACCGCGGCCATTGTCCATCACACTGACAGACTCATCTTCGTGAATGATGATATCGATCTGATCACAGTGACCGGCCAGCGCCTCATCGATAGAGTTATCCACGACCTCAAAGACCATGTGATGCAAGCCTGTGCCATCGTCAGTGTCACCGATATACATACCAGGGCGCACGCGTACAGCCTCTAGCCCACGTAGTACACGGATATCCTTAGAACTATAATCAGAAGGTAATACTTCTGAAACTACAGTAGGCACAGCGGCTTCAGTAGCACTGTCGTCTATCAATTGCTCGTGGTCAATAGGTAATGAATCACTCATGTACATTCCTTAATCTAGCCATAATCAGCCATTTATTGTTAGCGCACTTATAAAAAGTCCGCTACATAATGGCATCTTAAAATTAACGTCTATTATTCATAACTTAGAGTGCATGTGAGCAGCTAAACCACTAACCACCGTTAACCTCAAAAAGGCTGCATAGAGATAAAATTGGCAAATTACTTATTAGTAATAGTCTTTGTTTTTCTAGCCATTGTTAAAACTATTGAAATAAATAAAATATTTAATTATCAACTACTTACAAAGAAACAAAAAATAGAAATCTTTTATATGATGCTATCAGATAAATTGCTGAGAACAGGACAAAAATAAAGGGTTATTTTAGCATTTTTTTGTCTGTAAGTCACTGTTTACTGGGAGTTTTACGACTTATGAGTCAGTGTCTTTACCTAATAGCTAGTATGAGTGATAGTCGTGACTGTGATACTCAATAAAGGACGTATAAAGGAGTTATAAGTAGGCAGGAAAAGGCTTAAAGGGATGATAAGAAACTAAGAATTAATCAACAGGAATTAATCAACAGACAATATCTGGCCTTGTTTCACGTGAAACAATCTAGGTTTTGACCACAACTCATTAACCAGAGGTACGATATCATCCGTCAAGCTGGTCATGAACACCTGACAAGGCAGCTGCGCTAATGTTGATAAAAGAATACCTATCGCCCTATCGTCTAGCTCTGCGGTGATGTCATCTAGTAGCACGACAGGGGTCGCTCTCGATGTTGAGTTATTATCGAACGAAGCGCTATCTTTATTATCATTGAGCAATAAAGGCAGCTGTGACAGTCGCAGTGCCGTAATCAACAGTTTTTTTTCGCCGCGAGACAATACATTTGCTGCCTGCTCTTTTAGAGTTGGTAATTTAGCATTTACCTCATGGTTTGAGGACGCTGTATTTGTATTTGTCGCCTGACTATCTATAACATCATCAGACCGTACTATAACATCATCAGACCGTACAGTATTATCAGAGCGCCAATGTACGTGGATATCGGCGCGATGATTGCCTATACGGGTATATCCTAACTGTAAATCCTGCTCTAATCGCTCATTAAGCTGTACATCAAGCGCGACATTAGTGTCATAGCCAGCGTTATAACTTAGGCTCAATTGCTCAGCATAAGACGGCAACAATTGCAGAACACTTTTGGCAAAATAAGGCTGCCACTCAGTAAATACTTGCTCACGATAATGATGTATCAATGCCGCATGATTACTTAGTCCTTTATCCCAAGACTTTAGCTCAGCTAGCTGGACTTGAGTCAATTGACGAGTCTTTTTTAGTAAACTATTGCGCTGTTTTAACAGGCGTTGATAGGCGACCCATTGTGGGTGAAAACCTTGTTTCATGTGAAACACCAACCAATCTAATAGCTGGCGACGACTGGCACTACCCTGCTCTAACATATCCATCGTTGAAGGATCTATCAGTAGCGTGGGCAGCTGCTCAGTCAATATACTTTGATTGTAGACAGTAGCTTGATTAAGACGCAGAATGGTTGTCGCATCTGTTTGTTTTTGAATGGCTAACGTACGACTATCATTGAGCCTAGCATATACGGTTGTATTATTCTGATGGTGCTGTATATAACGTTTTGGCTGGTGATGGCGAAAGCTTTTGCCTCTCGATAATAAGAATATCGCTTCAAGTAAAGATGTTTTGCCGCTACCATTTGCACCGATGACAACGTTGCAAACGGTCGACTGCAAATTAACTTGTGTGAGGTTGCGCAGATTTGATATTTGTAGACGTTCAATCATGATATCGATAGCCGCCCATTATTTTCAGCTTTCAAAGCAAGCAAAAGTTTATTTAAATTTAAGCTGTCCGCGTAAATACTCAAAAGATGCTAGCGCGGTTCAATGCTGTATGATGTGCAAAAAATCAGACTATATACGCATCGGCATGATGACGTATTGATGGAACTCATCATTAAGCTGATTGACCAACACTGAAGCATTCGATTGGCTCATATGCATCTGCAAATCACCTTGAATAACATTTAGCACATCTTGTAGATACGCAGCATTGAATGATAACTCCATTGGTTCGCCTTGGTATTTGGCTTGGAGCATCTCCACGGCTTCATCTTGCTCAGCATTATTGGCACGTACTTCTATCATACCATCACTGGCAAAATTAAAGACCACACCGCGAGATTTCTCGTTACTTAAAATCGCAACCCGGCGTAATACGTCAGTCATTTTTTCTTGACTAAATAACGCGAGCTTATCGGTATTGCTTGGCATGACGCGGCGATAATCAGGGAATTTGCCATCAATCAAACGGGCAGTAAACGTCACCATTAGGTTTTGGCTGACTTGCCCTGCACTATCTACATCGCCAAATGGTAAGCTCACTTGCAAAAACTCACGCCCAAAACTCAGCGTAACTGCATTGTCCTTATCGCCTAGCATTTTGCCAAGCTCAGTCGCCAAACGCTCAAGCTCGATCACTGCCTTACGTGGCAAGATAGCCTGCATGCTCAGATCAGCACTCACATCTATAACGCTACGTGCCAAGGCCAATCTATGTCCGTCAGTCGCAACGGTCGTAAGCTGCTGCTGTGAAACATCAAACAGCATACCCGTCAAATAATAACGTACATCTTGAATTGCCATCGCAAACTGAGTTTTGTGAATCAAATCTGTCAATCGACTACGGCTGATGTTCAACGGCGTGATATTTTCAGGATTGCCCAAGCTTGGATAGTCTTCACTTGGTAAGGTGCCTAGCGTGAAACGGCTCTTGCCACTGGTAAGCAAACAACGCTCATTCGCTTGAGTCGCTAGGTTAACTTGGGCTTGTGCAGGTAAAGACTTACAAATATCTTTTAGTTTTGTTGCAGGTAGCGTCGTTGTTCCTGCTTCAACACAAGCACCAGCAGGCAATTTCAAGGTCGATGTCAGCTCCACTTCTAAATCTGAGGCTGTCAAGATAAGCTCGGACTCTGATAACTGCAGCTTAATATTACCCAATATCACCATATTATGGCGTTTATCAGCGGCTTTGGCGATCAAGTTGATAGCTTTTAGTAACGATTCTCGATTGATCGATAATTGCATGCTTAGTTACTCTTATTTGAATGATTTTTTATAAAAATTTGACGTAATCGTCTAATAATACCTTGTCTACCGACTATAATCTACAGAGCATCTATCTGCTTATATTTTCAATATTATAAACGATATTTTCTCCCTAAAATACAGTGAAGACTTACTCTACTAACCTGCCTGTAACATCAACGCTAGCGTCTTATAATCCTTGTCAAACGCCGGATCTGCTGCTCGTAATTCATTTACTTTATCGCAAGCGTGCATCACTGTAGTATGGTCACGTCCACCAAATGATTGACCAATTTCAGGAAAACTATCACCTGTTAACTCACGCGATAAGGCCATCGCTATTTGGCGAGGTCTGGCGATGCTACGCGTACGTTTACGCCCCATAATGTCTTTCACCGTTACATCATAGTATTCAGCGACTATTTTTCGGATATTATCCATATTTACGGCTTGTACACGCATAGCGACGATGTCTTTTAACGCGTATTGCACCATCTCAAGAGTAATCTGTGCACCTGTCAAATTAGCATTTGCAAAAACTTGATTGAGAGCACCCTCCAAACGTCTGACATTGGATACCACGTTTTGAGCGATAAATAATGCACACTCTTTAGGCAGCACCATGCCATAAGAAGCGGCTTTTTTCTGCAAAATTTGCACGCGAGTATCAATCTCAGGAGGGTCAACTGCGACTGTCAATCCCCAAGAAAATCGCGATCTAAAGCGCTCATCAAATTCCGTCATTTGTGATGGATGACGATCAGAAGCCAAAATCAGTTGTTTGTCACCACTGGTAAAATCTGCAAACAATGTTAAAAATTCATTACTGCTTTTGGTCTTTCCTGCTAAGACGTGAATATCATCTACAATTAATAAATCTACTTTTTTTATTTTCTTTTTAAAATCTTCTATTTTATTATTTCTTAATGAATAAACTAATTGGTTTATAAATTTTTCAGAAGTAAAATAATAAAAACTTTGATTATTTTTTAGATATCGATGTGCTACAGAATGCATTAAATGCGTTTTTCCTAATCCAGAAGGTCCATATATAAATAAAGGGTTGTGTCGATTTTTTGATTGTTTTTTACCAAGCTCATAGCAGGCCTTGTAAGCCAGATTGTTCGACTTACCAGTGACAAATGTCTCAAAAGTAAAGTCAGGGTTGAGATAGCTCAGTGATTTAGCATCAGCCGAGTCGTTTAGTTCTCCCTGACGCATATTAGCGTCGATATCTGCTTTTGAATTATTATGATGGATAGATTCAAATTTATGCTCAGATGGAGTAGGGGAGGGCTTATCCTTCAAAAATAATGAGCCTGATTTTGTCTGCTGACTATCGTCTACCTCACGTCCAGCATTATCAACACGGACAACAACCTCCTCAATGCTACCTTGACTGTGCTTAGCAACCAATTGCTGAATATCTTGAAGATGGTTCTTTTTGATATACGTGACAAAATAATCATTAGGCGCAAGAATGATCAGAGTTTGTGCTTCTTGATAAGCTGATAGAGGCCTCAGCCACATGGTAAAAACGTTGTCTTTAACGTTATAGCGCAAATCGTTCAGACATTTATCCCAAATATTTGCTGTGTCTATCATGAAAAATACTAACCCTATAATTTGCAATAATAATTAACTTTAATAGCCTGACCTTCTACAGAAATACTTGGTATCAACAGTGATTAACTGTGTTAAAAGTCACACTGGAAAGCTATGAGAAGTCACACACGAAGTAGGGGCTAATCTAACATAAATACCCTGTGGATAAAACCTTGTTTTTTGGGGATAAGACTGTGGATATTTTTGTGGATAACTCAAAAAGATAAGTTATCCATATTTAGCCCACAGGTTATCCACAACCTTACCCATAGCCTAGTGTTTTGATAAATAACGATAAAGTGGAGTTAGCCACAGATAAGCAAGGTCCCAATAACAACAATACCTATATATATTAATTAATTATTGTTATAGATTTCATGCAAAACTGTGGATAACTTCAGAAATTATTTACTGTCAACTAAAAACACTGGTTAAACAAAACGGAAGTATTGAACAAATAATATCTAGCAGTCTGATAGCAGAAACTAAATCTCTGAAAACAGGCTAAATTAGTTTATTGACCAAAACTATACTGGATGGTATAATCCTCCGTTATTACGAATTTAGTCCATTATTTTGATAGGTGAGTTATGAAACGTACATTCCAACCAAGCGTGATCAAGCGTAAACGTACTCACGGTTTCCGTGCTCGTATGGCAACTAAAAAAGGCCGTCAGGTCTTAGCTCGTCGCCGTGCTAAAGGACGTCATCGTCTAACTGTATAATCAGTAGTCAGTAGTCAGTAGATAGCGATAAGCATGGCTAATATTGCTTGTTGTGCTCCTATTGTTTATAGATTGCAATAGTCAATCATCACAACTGACACTTAGCCATATATTAAAAGCGCCCGCATCGGCGCTTTTTTTGTTTCTATATTTTGCTATTATCTTTAATATCGCCATTCCCTATCATATTAGGTCATACCATGCCCAAATCTCTTTTAGCTACACCTACAGCCAATTTTACTAAAGAGCAGCGCCTACTGACACCAGCAGCGTTTCGTGAAGTGTTTGACGCACCTGAGCGTAAGATACATCAGAGTCACTTGATGGCGTTTGTGAGACCCAGTGCCTGTGACAAGCCACGTATCGGTATGGCGATTACTAAGCGTAAAGTGCCTACTGCTGTCGTTCGAAATTTGATTAAACGACATATCCGTGAGCAGTTCCGTACAAAAGCTTTTAAATTAGAAAATAAAGATATTGTTTTTATAGTAAAAAAATCGATAAAGAATATTGATAATAAAGAATTGAAAAATGAAATAAATAATATTTTTAAAAAAATAGAAAAAAAATAAAATGAAAAAATTATTAGTTTTGATAAATAAAATAATTTTTGTTTTTATATTAAATATAATAAAATTTTATCAAAAAATAATTAGCCCTATCATACCTGCTCGCTGCCGTTACTATCCCAGCTGTTCAAACTATGGTAAACAAGCTTTGGCGTGGCATGGCACTCGTGTAGGTAGTTGGTTGCTGTTAAAACGTCTTAGTAAATGTCATCCGCTTGGTGGACACGGCATTGATTTTGTCCCGCTCCCTTTATCTTCTTATCGGTATCAATATATACCTTCCACAACGAGTAGCGATAGTAGAGGATGGGGTGTTTACCGAGATCGTCAGGGGTATGTGCCACGTCTTAACTACTTAATGAAGACAACATAAAAATCATAACTTCGGGCTTTAGATATCATCTTCAATGACTTACCCACAAGTTATCCACACTCTTGGTATCATTTGAAGCAGATTTTTAGTAAAATAATGCACATTTTATGTAAATGACTCTCAACGCGGTTATCGATCATGATGATAACTATGCAATATAGTCATGACACATGCCCTAATTTTTCATTCCCTAATTTTTAATCTAGGAAAGGTTTATGCAAAAGATATTTCGGGTGATGATCATCATTGCGATGTTAATTACCGCTTATCTGCTGATTTTGGCATGGCGAGATGATTATGCCGATGCACCAGCTGTAGAAGCAGTGCCAGAAACTACAAGTTCAGTAGGTGCTGACATTCCTTCTACCACTGGTGCCGCAGGTGATATTCCGGTTCAGACCCTACCTGTGGATAACGCAGCTGTGATAGCGGCCCCTGCAAAGGACACAGGATTAATCACGGTAACGACCGATCGCTATGATATTAAAATCAATCCAGAAGGCGGTGATATTGTCTATGCTGCGCTCAAGCAGTATGACGCAACGCTCGATAGCGATAAGCCTTTCGTATTGCTAGAAAACAACAGCAACCGTGTATACGTGGCTCAGTCTGGCTTGATTGGTCAAAATGGTATTGATACGGCAGAAGGCCGTGCGATTTATAGCCACACCACTAATAACTATGTAATGGAAGCAGGGCAACAGACATTGTCAGTACCGCTTACTTACAAAAAAGATGGCGTGACAATCACCAAGACATTCACCTTTACTGAAAACAAATATCCGATCGATATTAGCTACAAAATTCAAAACGCCTCTACCAATGCGTGGCAAGGCCAGATGTTTGCGCAGCTAAAACGCGATGATAGTAAAGATCCTGGTATGTCTGATAAAGGCGCGCTGAGCATGGCGACTTATCTAGGTGGTGCATGGGGTACGCCAGATGATCCTTATAATAAACTGAAGTTTAAAGACTTCAGCGATGGCGAGTTGACGACGACCAGTGATAAAGGTTGGGTTGGCATCGTACAGCATTATTTTGTCTCTGCATGGACGCCTGAAAACTTCACGGGTAAATTCTTTACCCGCGAGACTGGTAACGACTACTTTATTGGCTTTAACAGTCAGCCAGTCAATGTCGCACCAAACAAGCAAGTGACGTTGGATGCCACACTATATGCAGGTCCAAAAGTACAGTCTGAGCTAAAAGATGTGGCAGTTGGTCTGAATAAGACGGTTGATTACGGCTTATTGTGGCCAATATCAAAGGTCTTGTTTGCTATCTTGGAAGGTGTGCATAAAGTTGTGGGTAACTGGGGTTGGTCAATCATTATCCTCACCATTCTAGTCAAAATTGCTTTGATGTGGTTCTCTAATAAGAGCTACTATTCAATGGCAAAAATGCGCGCTATTGCGCCGAGACTAAAAACGCTAAAAGAAGAGCATGGCGACGACCGCATGAAAATGTCGCAAGAAATGATGGCCATCTACAAAGAAGAGAATGTCAATCCGATGGCGGGTTGTCTACCTATCTTGATGCAGATGCCAATTTTCTTAGCTTTGTATTGGGTGCTCGTAGAGAGTGTCGAGCTGCGTCATGCGCCATGGATTCTGTGGATTCGCGATCTTTCAGCCATGGATCCTTGGTTCATCTTGCCGCTATTGATGGGTGTTTCCATGTTCATCCAGCAACAGTTAAACCCGCAGCCAGCAGATCCAATGCAAGCAAAAGTCATGAAGTTCTTGCCAATTATCTTTACCGCATTCATGCTATTCTTCCCAGCAGGTTTGGTACTATATTGGACAGTGAACAACTTGTTCAGTATGACTCAGCAATATATTGTAAATAAGAAAGTCGAAGAAGAGCAGAAACGTCGCACGGTAAAAATAGTTGACTAACTGACGCTCTATCAGAAGGATAAAAACAAATACCATCGCGCAAGCGGTGGTTTTTTTATGAGTGCTAAAAGGTTATCCACAGCTTATCAACATTGAAGAGAAAATATCAACGATTAGGCCGCGTTTCAAAGTTTGCTTTGTCACTATGAGCACAGACGTCTATAATGGGATTTTTAGTTATTGAGAGTTATTGTGGATTCCTTAGAGATGGCATTAGCCACACCTAATTCTTCTGAAAAACCTAATACATCGGAACTCGCCACGATTGCTGCGATTGCAACGCCACTTGGGCGAGGGGGTGTGGGTGTTATACGTCTGTCAGGTAGCCGTGCTTATGCCATGGCCTGCGCGCTGACGGGTAAAACTGCTTTTACGCCGCGTATGGCTAGCTTCTGCCGCTTTTATCAGGCGGATGGCACCGTTATTGATGAAGGGCTCGTACTGTTCTTTAAAGGTCCGCACTCATTCACGGGTGAAGATGTGATTGAGCTGCAAGGGCATGGCGGCGTTATTTTGCAGAACCAGTTGCTTGCACGTGTATTTGAATTAGGCGCCAAACAAGCGAGTGCCGGAGAGTTTTCTTATCGCGCTTTTGATAACGATAAGTTGGATTTGGTGCAGGCAGAGGCGATCGCTGATGCGATTGATGCGACCAGTGCGGCGGCCGCGAGTAGTGCGATTCGTTCACTAAGTGGTGAGTTCTCCCAAAAAATAAACCAGCTATTAGAACAGTTGATTCATTTGCGCTTGCACGTTGAAGCTGCCATTGATTTCCCTGATGAAGAAGATGTCGATTTTTTATCTGACGGCGTGATACAGAGTAAACTTGAGCAAACGCAAGATAAGATACAGCAAGTCTTAGCCACGGCAAAGCAAGGTCAGCTCTTACGTGATGGTATCCATGTTGTCCTAGCAGGTAGGCCAAATGCTGGTAAATCAAGCCTGCTAAATCGTCTAGCAGGGCAAGAACGTGCTATCGTGACCGATGTCGCTGGCACCACGCGTGATACGCTGCAAGAGACGGTCGTGCTCAATGGTTTGACACTTCACCTTACCGATACGGCAGGCCTACGTGATACAGAGGATACCGTAGAGCGTATCGGCATTGAGCGTGCCCGTACCGCCATTACCCAAGCTGATATGCTGCTGATGGTTTACGATGTGACTCGCGATGTTGAAGAAGAAAGCACGCCGTTGCAATTGGCTGAGCAGTTATTCGGCGAGCTGCCAGATGCCAAACGATTACTCATCATTGCCAATAAAAGTGATCTACTGAGCGATGATAGTAGCGAAAAATCTGCCTCTACGATGCAAGCCGAAATCAAAGATAGAGGCTACGAACAAGTTAATGTTTCATGTGAAACAGGCGCTGGTATCGATAATTTAGTCGAAGCACTATGCGCTAAGGTAGGTTTTCATCCACCAGAAAATAGCTTAATCGCTCGTACTCGTCATATAGATGCTCTCAAACGGACAGCCAACTGTTTAACAGAGGCGCATGAGCAGTTGACGGTATTCCAAGCAGGTGAGTTGGTTGCTGAAAGCTTGCGTCAGGCCCAGCAGAGTTTGGGTGAGATTACAGGTGAGTTTAGTGCTGATGATTTGCTTGGCAAAATATTTGGTAGTTTTTGTATTGGTAAATAACGGTTGAATAACTCTATCTATTACTCAATACATTTGTCTATCTCATAAGTTTTGCTTTTATTCTTAGTCATAAAAGAAGGAATTGCTATGCACTGCCCGTATTGTAATGCATCAGAGACAAAAGTGATTGACTCACGTCTTGCTGCAGAAGGTGCGCAAGTGCGTCGCCGCCGTTCATGCAACAGTTGCCAAGAGCGTTTTACAACGTTTGAGATGGTAGAAGTGGTGATGCCAAGGATTATCAAATCCAGCAACAAGATTGAACCTTACGACAATGAAAAGCTGCGTCGGTCTATCTTATTGCCTTTGCAAAAGCGCCCCATCACTATCGATGAGCAAGAAGCAATGATCAGCCGAGTTGAAAAACGCGTCAGACAGATGGGTGAGCGTGAAATCAGTAGTAAAGTCTTGGGCGAAATCATCATGAGTGAGCTAAAAACTTTAGATGATGTTGCCTATGTGCGCTTTGCTAGCGTCTATCGCGACTTTCAAGACATTGATGCTTTTCATCAGGAAATTGCCAATATCCGTCCAAATGACAAATAAGCTGGTACATCAATAAATATGTCTAACTATTAAACTGATTTTGAGTTCAAAGCGCCTAGATTATTAAATAAAATTCTCCGTAATTATTACCAATCATTCATAAGCCTACTGTTATGCCAACTATAAATCACTCTCAAGATGCGCAAGATCGCTACTTTATGATGCTTGCTATCGAACAAGCTAAGCTCGGTTTATATACTACTAGGCCAAATCCAGTAGTAGGTTGTGTCATCGTCCAAACTGAAGAAGTGGTCGGTCAAGGGTTTCATCCGAAAGCTGGTGAGCCACATGCAGAGGTATTTGCATTAAAAGAAGCAGGCGATCGAGCAGTGGGCGCAACGGCTTATGTGACTCTAGAGCCATGCAGCCATACAGGCCGTACACCGCCGTGTGCGTTGGCACTTATTAAAGCTAATGTAAAGCGTGTTGTGATTGCCGGCCTAGACCCCAATCCACAGGTGGCAGGTCGCGGGGTAAAGCTACTTAAGCAAGCTGGTATTGAAGTGACAGTTGGCATACTGACGGAGCAGGCAGAAGCATTAAATCGCGGGTTTTTAAAAGCCATGCGGACTCAGATGCCATATGTCAGATTAAAAATAGCGACTAGCCTAGATGGTCGCACCGCGATGGCATCTGGTGAGTCAAAATGGATTACATCAAACGCAGCCCGCGAAGATGTACAAAAGATACGCGCACGAAGTGGGGCAATCATAACCGGTAGTGAGACAGTGATAGCTGATGATCCGCAGCTCAACGTGCGTTCAAATAAACTAGGCGTATTACCCGAAAAAATACCATCACCTCAGATTGTAGTGCTCGATAGACGTCAGCGTTTAGAGCACAGTGCTCAGTCTGATTATCAATTGTGCCGCCGTACAGATACGATTTATTGGCGCACAGATGATCTCACTGATTTACTAGCAACATTAGTCAGAGACCATCAGTGTTATGATGTCTTGGTGGAGGCGGGTGCTGGCGTTGCGGGAAGTTTTTTGAGTCAGCAGCTGGTCGATGAATTGATTGTTTATCAGGCGCCTTGTCTCCTTGGTGATCAAGCGCGACCAATGGTCAATTTCAATCCTATCTCACTGGCTCAACAGTTGCGCTTCGATATTTATAATTATGAGAAACTTGGTTCTGACCTTAAATTAACGCTATTGCCTTTGTAGGTTGCTTATTTGTGATTTTGTTATCCGCAAAATGCTTATAATGTGAACTATATGTGGATAAGTACGTTACTATTTTAAATGTTCCACATGAAACTGTGTATAACTTTGTTCCACATGAAACATGAAAAGCTGATTATTTTTGAGTTTTTATGATAAATTATATACTAATCAATAACTTATGTTTTTTTAAATCTTACGTTGCGAGCGCTAAACTAAATTTAGCATCATTGTGGATAACTCTATAATTAATAAAAACTTTAAGAATATTCTATTGACTTATACTTACTTATCCACAATCTATCCTATGACCGCCTTCATTTCCCGTGTGTTTCACTGCGAAGTGTACTCAGAAAGACAGTACTAAGAAATTTGGGTAAGTATTTGATAAATAAAGTGATGTGTTTATAGCAGCATTATAATAACGAGATGAGGATGATATGTTTACTGGAATTATAGAAAGCGTTGGAACCGTAAAATCGATGCAACCAACGGGCGGTGATATACGCTTAACAATAGAGTCTAACGACCTAGATTTTAGCGACGTAAAGCTCGGTGATTCTATTGCATCGAACGGTATCTGTTTGACTGTTGTAGAGCTAGGTAATAACCATTACTCTGTTGATGTTTCACGTGAAACTATTGCTCGAACAGCGCTAGAAGCATTAAAAGCAGGTCATACGGTCAATTTAGAAAAAGCGATGCTACCAACGACTCGTTTTGGTGGCCATATTGTTGCCGGTCACGTGGATGGGGTAGGTGTCGTCAGTAAACTACAGCAAGACGCACGTTCTATTTATATTGAGATTGAGATACCACAAGAGTTGGCGCACTATACAGCGACCAAAGGTTCTATCACGGTAGATGGGATTAGTTTGACTACCAATCTGGTACGTGACAATATCGTTTCTTTAAATATTATCCCGCATACGGCACAAGTGACTAATATTGCGAAACACTGGCTGGTAGGCAGTAAGGTGAATATAGAGGTGGATATCGTTGCACGCTATTTGGAGCGTTTGCTAAATAAATCACAATCTGGTGGTATGAATACTGCAAATCCTCAAAGCCAAATTACAGAAGCTTTTTTAGCAGATAATGGCTTTATGAAATAACGTTTGAGGCTGTACTTACCTGTTTAAATATTCACCCTGTCCATATTACGAAATCAAAGTATAGTCAATCCACTATAAAAGCGTTACATCGTTAACCTCGCTTGAAGTATGACAGATACATCTGCACTCGGTTGCCTTGTACCGCTCTTAAATTGGTTCAACTATAATGTTGAGAGGGTGATTTTGTTATTAACGTTTAGGGTATAAAGCTTTGTAGAACGGTTTCTAGATCCTCTTTACGGATAGGCTTGGATAAAAACTCATCCATTCCCACTTGCATGCACGCCTTGCGATCCTCTTCTGTATTATTCGCCGTTAGTGCGACAATAGGTATATCGTCGTCTTGTGCGCGGATTGCCTGAGTAGCTTGTAGACCGTCCATGACTGGCATCCGGCAGTCCATCAAAATGAGGGAGATCTCTTCACGCTGGCTGGCTAATATATCAAGCGCTTGCTGACCATCTTCTGCAACGATACTGCGATAGCCAAGTTTACTTAGCATTTTGCAGGCTATTTTTTGATTGGTTGGGCTATCTTCCACCACTAAGATAAGGGGTGATAATGGCTGCGAACTTTCTTCTTGAGCAGTTGTCTCGCTAATGTTCTCTTTAATATCTTGTGTTTGTGTTAGCTTTTTTCTAGCTGGCATTGTCAAGCGCAGGATTTCAGACAGTAATAGCGCACTATCTAAAGGTTTTGCCAAAAAGCCATCGCATTGATCGAGTAACATAGAGGGTATACGGCGCTCAGGTTTCATACTAAATAGTATTTTAGGTAAGGATGTATTAGCGAGTAGGCTATTTAATGCCTGCCGTCTATCGATGCTAGTGACTATGTGATTGCTGTGCGTTAAATGGGGTTTTGTGAGGTCAGCCTGCTCTTGTGATAATGAGTTTTGATATTTCGCTGAGCTGTCAGTATCGGGCTTATTACCAACTAAGATCGCGCTGGTATCATAGTACTCATAATCTAGTAGAAGTATGGGTGCCAAGCTTTGCTGATCTTGACTTAGGCGTTCTGTTAATTGCTCTATAGTCGCTAGGTCTACAGCAGTATAAATAGTGCTAGATATCGCTAAGTGCTCACAAAGCCGCTGTAAATGTTGCGCGACAAGCGGCTGGTGGACGATCGCGATTAGGCAAATATGATTTAGGTGCTGACTAGGATGATATACCGACTGATAGTTTGGGCGTCGGCAAGGCAAATAAAGGTTGAACATGCTACCTTCATTCACGGTACTGGTTAGTTCTATAAAGCCGCCTAGTAATCGCGCAAAGCTATTGACGTTTTTTAGTCCCAACCCTGTATCGATAGCATTTTGCGCTACTGGGTTGATATCTTGGCTATGGGGTTTATTTAAGTACGACAAGAGCTGATGCTGTTTGGCAGATGTGATACCGATACCAGTGTCCTGCACACTAAAGCGCACCCAGCAACTCACTGCATCTGCGGTAAGGTTTTTATTGATAGACTGTAAGGTCTCTTTGTTAGCCTCTGACATTTGCTCGTAGTCAGTTTGTTCTATAATAAGTGCGACATGTCCGGAGGGGGTGAATTTTACGGCATTATGCAGTAGATTCAGCAAAATCTGCCGGAGACGCACGTCATCAGTACCAATAGAGCGCGGACAGTCTGGGGCAAAAAAGTAAATCAGCTCAAGCCCTCTTTGCCTCGTATCATTTATGATTAGCTCATTAACTTCCTGACCAAGCTTATAAATATCGACGGGCTCAATATTAAGGCGAGTTTTTCTAACCTCGATATTTCCTATATGTAGCGTCTCGTTGAGTGCGGTGAGCATGTTCTGACTGGTGGTAATCAAAGTATCTAATGTTATGTTTTGTCTTGCATTCAACGTGTTCGGATCGATTGGCTCAAGGATATCGATCATAGCTTCTAGCGGTATGCGCAACTTATGACCGATGACAAACCTAAGTTTATTGAACTCATCAACCTTTTGCTGTAGCTGTTTATTTTGCTGTTGCAACTGCTCGTTCTGATTAACCAGCTCATTGATATCATTAAGCATTACCGTAAAACCATGAACTTGTCCATGCTCACCGAACCATGGAGTGGCATGCAACTGGTAGTTTTGTTTGTTTTGTATTCCGTAGACGGTCAATGTACGCGAGACTTGTAAACCAGCTAGCGTTTGAAGTATGTGCTGAGTAGCCTCGTCTTTGCCCATGACGAAATCAGTGATTATATGCCTGTGTCCGTTTTTGGTAGAGGGTGTAAATATTGTTTCAAAGCGTTGATTATAGAAACTAATCTGACCATGACGTAAGCTCATCAGCATTGGCAGTGGTGCCTGATCAACCAAGCGCTCCAAACGATGATTTAATGTTTTGATACGTCGATAGTCGTTGTGTAGCTGATAACTGACACGGCTCAGTGCATGACCTAGCAGCAAAAACTCAGTGGTGGACTTTTCTTGTAAAAAGGGCGGCGGCGTATAAGACTCTTTTGCATGAACACTCAAATTATCAGTGTAAGCTATTAGCTGCTCCCAGTTGGTTCGACGGTGGAGCATGTAAAATAAAGCAATAAAAAATAGTATCAAAGCCACCGTTAATGGTAGCCAATAACGGTACGAGGTCCATTCGACAGTCAAAGGCTCATAGCGCAACACAATATAAACCTGATGACCACTTTCGAGCTTTATCGTTCCTGTTAAAGCACTACTACTGACTGTATAAGCACTTTGATTGTCCTTAGAAAAAGTGGCGGCATTGACTGTTGGAAACGTTACTGTCGTAAAAGCTGATTCATTAGGTCGAGTCTTACGATGGATATAGGTTTGCCCAGATGGCATCATCAAAATAAGCTGATAACTGATATGGTCAAAAGCAGGCTGTTTTAGGATTTTTTCTATTTCTACATCGATAGGCGCGGCATGCTCAGTAATACTGTACTGTAATGCATGAAAAGTATCTATACTGTGTTGTTCGCTATGATGTCTCAACCCATCAAAAAACGTGACATAGTACAGCAATAGCATGACCAGCAAGGTCGATGCATAGAAGATCAATAATCGCTGTAAGGACTTAAACTGTTGCATGAGAGCATGGCCCTATATCGACACAAAAACATATAGTGAAATCATCATCGTTTGTTATAGTAATTGATTTATTCAAAACCTTGGTACTGATACCTTTTTATTATCTATAGCAGAATAATAGTGTGTTATTTATAGAGTATTGCTGAAGAAGTATTTTTATTCTATAAAAAGGTCGATAACTAGAGCAATGACACTTTTTATATTATAAAGGCAAAAATCGTCATTAGTCATACTGGATTGAGACTACCACAATTATGGCACAACATCGTAAACTCACCTATAATGGGCAAATTAACCTTATATAATGCAAGACTATGACTACTGCCACTTTTGATCTGTCTAATACATCTATAAACAATAATAAACTATCTACCGAGCGACTAAGGGTAGTATTTGCAGGCACGCCTGAGTTTGCTGCCATTAGTCTAGAAGCGCTCATTCGCCAGCAAGACGCCCTCAATATCAATATTGTCGCAGTATATACCCAGCCAGATCGCAAGGCAGGACGCGGCCAAAAGCTATCAGCCTCTGCTGTCAAAGAAGTGGCATTAGCGAACGATATTGCGGTAGAGCAGCCAGTCACCTTCAAAAAATCCAGCACAGAGGGCATGGCAGCACGACAGACGTTGCGTACGTATCAGCCAGATCTTATGATTGTCGCCGCCTACGGTTTGATTTTGCCTATTGGTGTATTGACCACACCCACGCATGGTTGTCTAAATATTCATGCCTCATTGTTGCCACGTTGGCGCGGTGCCGCACCTATTCATCGTGCATTATTAGCAGGTGATGATGAGACAGGTATCACCATCATGCAGATGGATAAAGGGCTTGATACTGGTGATATGCTCTATAAGGTGAGCGCTAGTATAGAGCCTGATGAGACGGCAGCGAGCCTACATGATAAGATGGCAGCGCTTGGGGCGACGGCTATCGCTACAGTATTAAAAGAGTTATCACATTACCAAGCACAGGCCGTTGCCCAAGATGACAGTCAGGCAAACTATGCCGAAAAGCTCGTAAAAACCGAAGGCGAGGTTGACTGGACAAAGCCCGCTGCTACCATCGAGCGCCAAATTCGTGGGTTGACACCGTGGCCAGGCGCTTATACCTTTCTAAATGGGCAACGCGTCAAAATACTCGCTGCACTACCCATCAATACCACACAAAAAACAGATAAGCCTGCGGGTACAGTCGTGAGTGTGGGACGCAAAGCCATCTTAGTCGCTTGTGGTCAAGAGGCTGAACAAGCAAACGATAATGCCGCTCATGACGTACAACTCAGCAACACATTGGCGATAACTAAATTACAGTTTGCTGGTGGTAAGCCGATGACCGCGGAACAGCTTTGTCATGGTAATCAGCTAAACGACGGTGATCAATTCACAGCAGAATCAAAATAGCTTCATCTAAATAGCGTTAATGACATTTAACCCTACTAGCACAAGACGCGATCGATCAGACGTCAAGGAAACACAACTTCATGAGACAAACCAATAGCGCGTCTAAAAACAATGCACCTAGAAACAACAAGCTCAAGCCATCAAGCAATCTAATCATGAATGGCAGCGTTCGCGTTCGCGTGATTCGTACCTTGCTTGCTATTCAAAATGGTCATTCGCTCTCAAGCGTGCTTGACCCATTATTAAACAGTCTGCACGATGGTGATAAAGGTTTTGCGCATGCTTTATTGCTCACAACATTACGTCAATGGCATGCCCTTGCACGATTGCTCGACACGCTAGCGGACAACCCTATTGACGAAGTAGAAGTTCGTACCACAATTCAAGTGGGTTTGGTGCAGTTACTGTATTTGGAAGTGGCAGATCATGCCGCGATTCATGAAACGGTTGAAGCGGCAAAAGAGATTGAGTTTGCCCATGCAACTGGTTTAATCAACGCTATTTTGCGCAAAGTCGCTAAGAACCCGAGTAAATTCCGTAAGAAGTGTGATAAAAAACACAGCTTACCGAATTGGCTTGCCTATCAGCTTAAGCAAGATTGGAGTGAGCAGTACGATGCGCTGACCCAGGGCTTACGCCAAGTGGCACCGATGTTTTTGCGAGTCAACTCTGCAGTTACTTCAGTAGAGGATTATCAACAGTCGCTGTATGGCGCAGAAATTGATGCAGATATCGTTGAGCTAACGACTGGTTTTAACGTAGCAAACTCGTCAGAGACTACTACAATACTATCGACCAAAGGCTTAAGACTGCATCAGACTACCGCTGTCAATGCTTTGCCTCATTTTTCCGAAGGCATTGCCAGCGTGCAAGATATGCATGCTCAGCTTGCGGCACCTATCATCAATAAAGCGTTAATGGCAAAGCTCAACGCTGAAAAATCTGATACGGAAAATACCAATAACGAGATACATATTTTAGATGCTTGCGCGGCGCCTGGTGGCAAGCTTGCCCACTGGTTGGAGTTGCTCAGCTCAAATGACTCTTCATCGTTGTTTCACGTGAAACAAGATGATGCGGAAGCAAAGCCTTTAGCTTCTAAACTCAAGCTGACCGCTATCGATAATGAAGCACCGCGCATCGAACGCATCTATGACAATCTACAGCGTCTCAATCTAAAACAGCAAGACTTAGAGCAAGCTGAAAAAAATATCGCCCTTAACGTTGTCTGCGCTGATGCCACCAGATGGCAGCATGGCAAAAATAAAAAAGCTGCGACAAATGAGCCAGTATTCGATGCAATATTATTGGATTCTCCTTGTACCGCAACGGGCGTGATTCGCCGTCATCCTGATATTAGTATTTTGCGTACCGAAGAAGACATCGAGCAAACCGCCTTGCTGCAAGCCGATATTTTGCATAACCTATGGCCACAATTGAAAGCTGGCGGTTATTTGCTGTATGTCACGTGCTCTATCTTAAAGCAAGAAAACGTCGAGCAAATGCAGGACTTTATCACTCATCATAATGATGCGGCAGTGATTGAGTTTACCGAGGCTTGCAATTGGGGTATCGCGCAAACGATTGGTCGCCAGTGCTTGCCAATCGATAGCGAGAGTGGCGATGGTTTTTATTATGCGTTATTGCAAAAGACTGCTGAATAAACCGTTTTTAACTATTGAATAACATTATTGTAGACAGGACAATCTAATGAAATATATTAGTACCCGTGGTCAGACAGCGCCAATGGATTTTAGCGACGTACTATTGATGGGGCTTGCGCCAGATGGTGGCTTGATGCTGCCTGAGCATTACCCGACCGTTGACGGCGCTGTCCTTGATGAGTGGCGTACGCTGAGCTATCCAGAGCTGGCACTTGCGATTATGCAGCGCTTTGCTACAGACATTCCTTATGCGGATCTAAAGGACATTATTGATCGCACTTATACGGCTGATATATTTGGCTCTGATGACATTGTTCCTGTCCGCAAGCTCGAAGACAACTTATACATTTTAGGATTATCAAACGGCCCAACGCTGGCGTTTAAAGACGTGGCCATGCAGTTCTTGGGCAATGCTTTTGAATATGTGCTCAAGCAAAAAGGGGCGCGTATTACCATTATCGGCGCGACCAGTGGCGACACGGGTAGTGCGGCGGAATACGCATTGCGCGGTAAAGAAAACGTCGAAGTCTTTATGCTATCACCGCATGGCAAAATGAGTGAGTTTCAGCGCGCACAAATGTACAGCTTGACCGACGATAATATTCATAATATCGCGATCGATGGCATGTTCGATGATTGTCAGGATATCGTCAAAGCGCTGCAACAAGATGCTGATTTTAAAGCACAGTATGACTTGGGCACGGTCAACTCTATCAACTGGGGACGCATCCTCGCGCAGATCGTTTATTACTTTAAAGCCTATTTTGCGGTGACGACAAGCAATGATGAAAAAGTCAGCTTTAGCGTGCCTTCAGGTAACTTTGGTAATATTTGTGCCGGTCACATCGCTCGTGAAATGGGCTTGCCCGTTGAGCGTTTGATCGTCGCCACCAACGAAAACGACGTCCTCAATGACTTTTTCAATCAAGGTGCTTATCAGCCACGTCCCACTGACAAAACTTACGTGACTTCAAGTCCATCAATGGATATCTCAAAAGCCTCAAACTTTGAACGTTTTGTTTACTTGTTGCTGGATAAAGACAGCGCACGCGTTCATGAGTTATTTGACGGTGTAAAATCAGGTCAAGGGTTTGACTTGTCTGATTTGATGGAGGCGGTCAATACGCGTTATGGCTTTGCTGCTGGCAAATCAACCCATAGCGATCGCTTAAACACGATCAAAGCATTGTATGAACAGCATGGCGAACTTGTCGATCCGCATACAGCTGACGGGATAAAGGTTGCCAAAGAGCTACAGCGTGAAGGCGAAGTCATTATCTGTGCAGAGACGGCCTTGCCTGTTAAATTTGCTGACACTATTATTGAAGCAGTGGGGCAAATCGACATCGAGCGTCCAGCTCACACGGAAGGTTTAGAAAGCCTGCCACAACATGTGACTGTACTAGAGAACAAAGCTGAATTGGTTGCTGAGCAAATTCGTCAACATGTTGAACCAAATCTAGCATAAGCGATAAACGTTTTGAGTTCATCTTCTATAGATAGAAGCGTTTGTATAAAAGTTACACCATTGTAATAAAGTGTTTATGATTGTGTTATGGTATAGATAATTGTAGTATTAGAAACAGCGTCGGCGAGCCATCATGCTGCTAGACGCTTTTTTCGGAATATTTCTAGCCAATTATACTGAACAGCTGCCCTATCGTTGTTATGATAAAATCACCTATAAACTACTGATAATCTAAATTATTTTTATAAAATATTTTATGGATTTGGTAAAAAACGAGTGTGGTTTATTGTGACCGAAACAGTGGTGCCTATTGTGGATATAACGATGAAGATGAGCTTAAAAAAGACAGCAAAAGCACTGGCAAAAGGATTATTAGTTACGACATTTAGCAGTGCCATGTTGATGACCACAGCCCACGCCAATAATCCACCACCTACCATAAAAGCAGATGCACCCAATCGCTATATCGTCAAAAAAGGCGATACGCTATGGGATATCGCAGGTCGCTACCTCGACAGTCCGTGGCGCTGGAAAGAGATTTGGGCCACCAACAAGCAAATAAAAAATCCAAACCTTATTTATCCTGATGATATTCTTATTCTGTGTGTCATTCAGGGCAAGACTTTGGTAGGGGTTGATACTGGTGAGGGCTGTGCAGGTATTGAAAAGCAGCTAACAGGTAATGTGGTTGCCAGCACCGTCGCGATCACCTCGACTGCTAATAGTATCCCGCCTGTACCATGGTCTGCTATTCAGCATTGGCTGGATAAAACCCTCATTGTAAATCCAGAAGATTTCAATACCACACCGTATATTTTGGCATCCAAAAATCGCAATCTAATCACCGCAAGCGGGGATAAAGTCTATGCCAAAGGCGTCCCGCTTATCGTGGGTCAGCGCTACGGGGTATACCGTGAGGGTGACCTATATGTGGATCCCAAAACTCAAGAGGTTATCGGCCTAGAAGTCACACAAGTCGCGACTGGTCTTGTCACATCGACAGAAACGAATGGTATTACCAGCTTACAGCTTACTGACAGTTACGACAAAGAAGTACGTGAAGGTGATCGTGTGTTTGTCGAGTTGGACAACGCTATCCCACCTGTCTTTTATCCAACGCCTGCCAGCGTCAGTCGTGGTGGTATGATTGTGCGGGTGATGGACTCAATCAGCTCTGCCGCTAAAGGCAGCGTGGTAGCGATCAATTTAGGCAGCTTGCATGGTGCCAAACCAGGTGATGTACTGACCGTTTATCAAAAAGGCCCGCTGGTCAGGGACGTAAGAGATAATGACATGCCGGTACGCTTGCCCAATGAGCCAAGCGGTATGGTGATGGTGTTTAATACCTTTGACAACATCAGCTATGCTTACGTACTTGACTCTGAACTACCACTCAATGTTGGCGACCAACTATTGCCACCCCCTTATCTATAAGCACATAAGGCTTTGTGAAGCGATTTTACTAAGTTTGCCCAAACGAGACAGATGACAATGACCGCAGTCACCTCTTCTTTATCCGATGATCAGCGCGCCATATTGGCGCTATGGTATGAGGTGAATGCATCATTGTCTGCTTATCATAAGCTCATAACGACTTATGGTGATGCGCAGCTTGCTTGGCAGGCTACAGTAGGCGCTTGGAAGCAGTTAGGACTCCATCATACCCATCTCAAACGCCATGAGCAGCCAGAGCAGACACGTGCTGCTATTGATAAGATACAGCAAGCACTTACAGACGGGCGCTATGGTTTATTGTTTGCCGGTCAGCCCGACTATCCTGCTCAGCTTCTTCATATTTATGATCCGCCGCCATTATTGTTCTTTCGAGGAAATAGCGCGCGTCTGCATCAGGCTCAAATTGCTATCGTGGGCAGCCGAAAACCAACAGCCCATGCCCAAAAAATCACGTTCGATATGGCGCAATATCTGGCACAGGCAGGGTATGTCATCACCAGTGGTCTGGCGATAGGCGTGGACAAACGGGCTCATCTAGGAGCTTTGGCGCAGACTGATCTTGACTATCAAGGTCGTACTATCGGCGTGATGGGGACAGGGATTGATGTGAATTATCCCAATCATCGTGACCAGTTATTTGCTCAAATCATCGAGCAAGGTGGCTGTATTATTAGTGAGCTATTACCGCATACTCAGCCGCACAAACATACCTTTCCGCGCCGTAACCGTCTGGTTGCTGGGCTGAGTCTAGCCACGATTGTGACCGAAGCGACGATCAAAAGTGGCTCGCTCATTACCGCCCGTTTAACCTCTGAGCAAGGCAAACAAGTCTTTGCCATTCCAAGTCATATTGATAATAGCAATGCCGAGGGTTGTCATCATCTGATACGTGAAGGCGCAACGCTGATTTATCATCCTCAGCAGGTGTTAGAGGACGTCAATGGTCAACTCGATTATGATCGTCGATCGTATATACAAAAGGAGGCAACGATGCGCTCTGATAAGTCTCAGTCGGACATTCGCCATCCCTTCGCTGTGTCAAATATAGACAAACGCTCGCTTACCGCGCATAGTGAGCAAAAATCTTCTAATATAAAATCTAGCCGTAGTGAGGTTATTGTACCTGAGCATTTGACCGACATTTATGAGCGTCTTGACTGGCACGGACAGGATTTAGATGCGCTGATTATCGCAACCAAACTATCCGCGCCACAGCTCATTGGACAGCTGATGGAACTTGAACTAATGGGCGTCATCAGTGTGCAAGGCGGACGCTATTTACGTGTATAGCGTATCGATACTCCTACCTGCCACATAAGAATAAGTAGAATGGGTTCTAAATATCGCTACCTTAGTCAGACTGTCTCTTGTGCTATTATTAGTGTCTCTATTCCAGCATGAAACATGTAAGCTATGAGCCAATCTATACCTTTTATCACTGACTCTGCCACACAAGCTGCAAACTGGCTTAAAGAAGCAAAGCTACTTGCATACCCAACAGAAAGCGTTTGGGGTATTGGTTGCGACCCTTATAACAAAGCCGCTGTGCAGCGTATCTTGGATATTAAACAACGTCCGCAAGCCAAAGGCATGATCGTCATTACCGATAGCGTAGAGCGTTTGTCACCTCTACTAGCGTCTTTAAATAATGCCCAGCGCCAGCAAATTATCGATAGCTGGCAGTCAGATGTTAATGACAGCGAGCTACACAATCGCCAAGCGCATACTTGGTTATTACCCATTCCTCAGACACTTTCGACCACGATGCCCTCATGGATAATGGGTGAGCATCAGACCATTGCAGTCAGGGTCATCGCCCATCCTATCATACGAGAACTGTGCCAACAGATGGTCAGCGAAAATAACCCATTTGGCTTCATTGTTTCGACTAGCTGCAACCCATCAGGTCAAGCGCCTGCTAGCACCTTTGACACTGCCTATGGTTATTTCGGTGAGCAGATTGGCTATTTTCAGGCTGATACTCTAGGTTATATCTTACCCAGCCAAATCCGTGATGCAACGACAGGCTCAGTCATTCGTTAGTAGGCAATAAACGACCTTTCATACCATTATAGCCTAGTCTTTTGTACTGTCTTTTTTGTGCTGTCGCCATCGATAAACCATATTTCACTAGCTGAAGATTACTATGGTTATCGTTCTGTAGCCATAGCAAAATATACCGTCTCAGCGCTAGCTATCGCTAAAGCCGCTTCCTTAGTTCCCGTTGCTTTACTAAAAGTATGTAAAAGTCATTTTGATAAAAACGACAAAAAAGTAGACGATAGTTAAAAGGAGCTGATTTTTATTGAACGATGAATCTTTCAGCAATAGGTCATCGCTGCGATATTTGGTACACATAGGGAGTAGGCTATGAAGGTTTTAATTAGTGGTGGCTCAGGGTTTTTGGGTAGTGCATTTAGCCAAGAGTTAATCGAACGGTATCGCACACAAGGTAAAGAGGTGATGATTACTTGGTTGACCAGAGATAGCAATCAAGCTCATCCTGATGACATTAATATGATGACTTATGACGAGCTTAAAAAGTCTGACATGAGCTTTGATGTCATAATGAACTTAGCTGGCGCAGGTATTGCTGACGCGCGTTGGAGCGATGAGCGCAAAGAGCAATTAATAGCCAGTCGTATTAAGCCTACTCAATCGATATTAAGCTTCATCGAACGTACGGCAACAAAGCCAAAACTAGTCGTCAGCGGCTCAGCAATCGGTTGGTACGGCACGCAAGGTGATAAGCCATTGACTGAACACAGCAGTTTTGAGACAGACTTTGCCCATCGCTTATGTGAGGAGTGGGAGAGCTTGGCGCTCAAAGCGACTGGTTACGATGTCCCTGTCGCTATTATACGAACAGGCGTTGTGATACATCCTGAAGGTGGTATGGTGGCCAAATTACTACTGCCATTTAAGTTTGGCGTTGGCGGGCAGTTGGGTGATGGTCAACAAATCATGAGCTGGATTAGCCGTGACGATTGGGTGGGGGCGGCGATTTTTATTATTGAGCAGCATCTTGCTAGTCAATTTGGCCATAAACAAAGAGTTTCACATAACGATAATATCATAGAGACAAGAAGTGATACGCCAGCCTTTGTCTATAATCTCACGGCGCCCAATCCTGTGAGTAACCATACTTTTACTAAAACGCTTGGCTCATGGTTACATCGGCCGACACTTTTTACCTTGCCAGAGTTTTTACTTAAGCTGATGTTTGGTGAGATGTCGACGCTACTAATAGATGGTCAAAAGGTGCTGCCACAAGCGCTATCAGATGCAGGCTACACATTCAAGCACGTGACACTCAAACAGGCATTAGAGGATCAAAAGTAGTTACATCATGATTGTTTCATGTGAAACATAAGAAGGTCGGCTTATATTAAATATTCACTAGATTGTATTTCTGTCTAAGGGCAATCCATGCGTTACGCATTTTTCATCATCATTTTTTTGCTCTTGCAGCTGTTTAGTGCGGGTGCTGCTCTAAGCTTACAGTGGTGGTTACAGCCTTGGATCACGCCAACGCTTCAGATCGCTATATGGTCTGCTATATTTATTATTACTAATGGATTGTTGATATTAAGTGTCAAAAGAGTATTTGCCAATAGCTACCGCTGGGTTAGCGGTTGGATGTTGGTTATGCATTTTATGCTGCTCACGGCATTGCTGATAACCCTATTCTATGGTGGATACTGGCTAGTAACACCACTCTTAGGCGCCTCGTCATATGAATCTAATATGATTTTTATTGGCCTACGAGCGCTTGCATTGGTGATATTCTTAGGGTTGTTCGGTTTCGCATTATATAGTGCTTATGTGCCAGTCGTACGTAAGCTGTCCATTAGTATCAACAAACCGCTCGCTAAACCACTGCGCATTGCGGTCGCGAGTGACCTTCATCTAGGACGACTATTTGGCGTAGCAGCGATAGATAGGTTGAACTGTCTAATGATTGACTCGCAGGCTGATATGCTGCTTATGCCAGGCGATATCATGGATGACAATACAGATGCGTTTAATAGCTATAATATGGCAAAAAACTTAGCTGAGCTATGCAGTAGCCTGCCATACGGCGTCTATGCAACATTGGGTAATCATGATTTGTATGGGCACGAACAGCCAATCAGCCAAGCGTTAGTCGATGCAGGCGTACATTTATTAAATGATGACGTGTTTGGTATCGAACATGAGGGTCAGCCTATATGGCTGGTTGGACGTTTTGATAATCATAAACGCCAGCGTGTCGCGACAACGGATTTGCTCGCGAACGTTGATACTTCACAGCCAGTGATACTGCTGGATCATAGACCAAGCGATATTGATGAGCACAGCCAGTTACCAATCGATCTACAGGTATCAGGACACACTCACAATGGACAAGTATTCCCCGCCAACTTTATCGTGAGCGCCATCAACCGATTAGGCTATGGGTATGAGGCCATTGGCAGAGGACA
This sequence comes from Psychrobacter sp. AntiMn-1, assembly GCF_001854065.1. Classification (NCBI taxonomy): domain Bacteria; kingdom Pseudomonadati; phylum Pseudomonadota; class Gammaproteobacteria; order Moraxellales; family Moraxellaceae; genus Psychrobacter; species Psychrobacter sp. AntiMn-1. Next base: position 2,048,560 of record NZ_CP012969.1, read on the forward strand.
TTTTGTGGTGTCCTCGGGTTATGGCTTTTGGGGTATTCCGTTTCGATTGGGCTCACGCTCAGAGATTTGGTTAATTACCGTTTCTGATCATACTAATAAATAGCTAGTTCCAGTTAACCGCTATGCCGCGAGCCGCGATTTTGTACTAATGACCTCACGGACGAAGCCGCCAAAACCATGAATAATATTTTTTGTTTCCTGCCCAAGTCCTTGATGCACGCTCATAAAATGAATAAAGCCGTGCGGTGCGCCCAGCACAGTATGGGTCTCAACAGGAACTTTATAACTCTTTAGCTGTTTGGCATAAGCAAATGCCTCATCACGCAATACATCGAGTTCAGCAGCGACGATATAGGTGGGACATACTTTGCTATTATCACCAAGCATTGGCGAATTGAGTATATGTATGCGTGGCAACGGACTATTCTCAAGACAAGCGGCATCAAATACTGCCACATCAGCATGATCCAATAGCAGGCCTTCACCATACAGCTCCCAACTCGGATAATCTGTCTCGATATCAGTCACAGGATACAGCGGCATCTGTGCTAGCGGCGCAGGCAGCTTCTTTAATAGATCAAACATTTTCTGACCATCTGCACCCAAATCTAACCAAGCGTTTTCGTTTGGTGCGGTGAGTTGCTGTGCAATCAAGGTAGAAAGGCCACCACCTGCGCTATCGCCTGCAAGAACGATGCGTGACGGTAAGGCACCTAAGGTATGGCAATGCTCAGCCAACCAAGCATAAGCGGTGATACAGTCTTTTAACGCTGCAGGTGCAGGACACTCAGGAGCCAAGCGGTAATCCACACTGACCACAGGCCAACCAGTCTGCTCACAGACTGCGTGACAGAACTCGTGATGTGTATCGACACTACCGATACAAAAACCACCACCATGAAAAAACAACATGGCTGTTTGGTCAGGGTTATGAGCACGTCTTTTTTTAGCGCCAATACTCTTGGTACCTGCCTGATAGCAGCGAATGGTCATATCGCCATCATCCGCGTTGGCTATGGTTTTATCTTCCCAATTGACAGGTGTTTCACCCTTTTTGATAAAAGGTTTGATGTTACTTAGCATACTGCCACCTGCTTGGTGCCATACGCTTGGTGCTTGCATCGCCACCGCATCAGCAGCAAACCTTTCACGGAGTTCATGCATGGGCGTTAGCTCTAATGGCGTCTTAAGATGACTATTCACCGCGAGGATCAGGCGCAAATGAGCATTGGCGTGCTGATATTGTTTTGAGTGAGGCCCTTTTAAGTAACCAATCAAACCTTCTAATACTGGTGTTGGTAGATAGCCAAGACCTTTCATCGCATAGTGCAGAGTGTGTGGTTGGCAATGTGCCATTGGGTTATAACTGAGCATTTTTTCTTTCACGCTCAAACGCTTTTTTTGTACACCGTTGTCTTTCACTTCACCAATCATCTCATCGTTCGACGCCAAATGCAGCGTCATCAATGTTTTGTTCAGTAAGGTATTGATTGATGATAGTGTTAAATTAGACATAATATCTCTCATAACTGTTTTTGAGTGTTTACTGTTACATCAGCGTACACTTTAAGATAAGGAATAATATTTGTAGCAATAATAAGGCAGTAGTGCGTAAAGCAGGGTGTTATTTAGTAATGGCGTGGGTAGCAACGGTAACCTATTTAGAGTAATTGACGGTTTTTTGTACGTTTTGTTAACGTATGTTGAGACCAGTTGACACAGCCCAGAAATGCTGAGTACTTGTTTTAAAGAAAGATCTAACCATATTTGTCGTAAATGCGAAAAATTCCTTTACTTTAGGCTTGAAATTTATACTTATTACCTTTATCAAGCAGCTATTAGAGCGTATTAATAAAAAAAATGAGTGATAACCGTTAAGTATCTGATAAAGGCATGATACAGCCAGCGTTTGGCTGATTTATTGTGTCTTATCTCAATTATTATTGACATTCCAAGGAGCTATCATGAGCGAGCAAAATACCAACCAAGAAAACTTTGATCAAACAGTGGCACATGATAATGTTGATCACAAAGACAGCATCTTAGAAGAAACCATGAACGAGTTTGATCCACAGAACAACTCAGGTGAAGAAGCCACTATCGAAAACGAGATCGATCTTGATACGTTCAAAGCGCGTATCGCTGAGTTAGAAGGTGAAGTGAAGCAAGCCAAAGAAAGCACTGCTCGCGCCAACGCTGAAGCTTACAATGCACAAAAGCGCGCCGAGCAAGAAGCGGATAAGAGTAAAAAATTCGCTCTTCAAAAATTTGCCAAAGAGCTACTCGATATCGTCGATAACTTAGAGCGCGCTATCGAAAACGCAGACGCGAATGACCCAGTCGCTGAAGGGGTGAAATTAACCCACAAAGCATTGGTCTCTGTACTTACACGTCACGGCGTAGAAGTGGTCGATCCAGAAGGTGAGAAATTTAACGCTGATTTCCATGAAGCAGTGGGTATCGATTCAGAAGCAGAAGCTGACACCGTCGGTACAGTCCTACAAAAAGGCTATAGCTTAAACGGTCGTCTACTACGTCCAGCCATGGTACGTGTTGGTCAATAATATTTTTTGGGGTTAAACCCTACTAATATGAAGGTTTTTCACAAAAAATCACATGAAAGACTGTTTTTGCTTGATTATCGCCTTGAAAAATACAACAAGCAAACCGATATATAGCAACAAGTGACCGACTACGGTCTGGATAAATAAGTATTTATAGTTAAAAATAAATTAGGAGCAATTGATTATGGGTAAAGTAATTGGTATTGATTTAGGTACGACTAACTCGTGTGTAGCAGTAATGGAAGGTGACAAGGTTAAAGTCATCGAAAATGCTGAAGGTACGCGTACCACACCATCAATCGTCGCTTATAAAGATGACGAAACATTGGTTGGTCAGTCAGCTAAGCGTCAAGCGGTCACCAATCCAAGCAACACTTTGTTTGCGATTAAGCGTTTGATCGGTCGTCGTTTTGATGACAAAGTCGTGCAAAAAGATATCGGTATGGTACCTTACAAAATCGCTAAAGCAGACAACGGCGATGCGTGGGTAGAAATCAACGGTAAAAAGCTTGCGCCACCACAGGTTTCTGCTGAAATCTTGAAAAAAATGAAAAAAACAGCAGAAGACTATCTTGGTGAGAGCGTGACTGAGGCAGTTGTAACCGTACCTGCTTACTTCAATGACTCACAGCGTCAAGCAACCAAAGATGCGGGTAAAATTGCAGGTCTTGATGTAAAACGTATCATCAACGAGCCAACTGCTGCGGCACTTGCTTACGGTATGGACAAAAAGCAAGGCGATAGCACCGTTGCTGTATATGACTTGGGTGGTGGTACTTTCGATATCTCAATTATCGAAATCGCAGACGTCGATGGCGAGCAACAGTTTGAAGTACTAGCGACCAACGGTGATACGTTCCTAGGTGGTGAGGACTTTGACTCAGCGTTGATCGATTATTTGGTAGATGAGTTCAAAAAAGAGCAAGATGTTAACCTAAAAGGTGACTCTCTTGCGATGCAACGTCTAAAAGAAGCAGCTGAAAAAGCGAAGATTGAGCTATCAAGTGCACAAAGCACTGAAGTGAACTTGCCTTATATTACTGCTGACAGCAGTGGTCCTAAGCACTTGGTCATCACTATCAGCCGCTCTAAGCTTGAAAGCCTAACCGAAGATCTAGTACAGCGCACCATGGACCCTTGTAAAACTGCCCTTGAAGATGCTGGCCTAAAAATTGGCGATATCAACGATGTAATCTTGGTTGGTGGTCAGACTCGTATGCCACTTGTACAACAAAAAGTACAAGAGTTCTTTGGTCAAGAGCCACGTAAAGACGTGAACCCTGATGAAGCTGTGGCAGCTGGTGCGGCAATCCAAGGTGCGGTATTGTCTGGTGATAAAACTGACGTATTGCTACTTGATGTAACGCCATTGACGCTAGGTATCGAAACGATGGGCGGTGTTATGACGCCAGTTATCGAGAAAAACACCATGATTCCTACCAAGAAATCACAGGTATTCTCAACCGCTGAAGACAACCAGCCAGCAGTAACGATTCAGGTATATCAAGGTGAGCGTAAAATCGCTAACCAAAACAAACTGCTTGGTCGTTTTGACTTGACGGATATCCCACCAGCACCACGTGGCTTACCGCAAATCGAAGTGTCTTTTGACATCAACGCTGATGGTATCATGAACATCTCAGCAACTGATAAAGGTACTGGTAAAGCACAGAGCATCCAGATCAAGGCGGATTCTGGCTTGTCGGACGAAGAAGTCGAGCAAATGGTTCGTGATGCAGAGGCTAATGCTGCTGAAGATGAGAAGTTCGCTAACTTAGCGCAAGTTCGTAACGAAGCAGATGGTCGTATCCACGCCGTACAAAAAGCGCTGAAAGAAGCAGAAGATAAAGTCACTGACGAAGAAAAATCAACAGTAGAGTCTGCGATCACTGAGCTTGAAGCGGCGGCGAAAGAAGACGACCATGACGAAATCAAAGCCAAGCTTGAAGCGCTAGACAATGCATTCTTGCCAGTTAGCCAGAAGATTTATGCTGACAGCGGCGCAGGTAGCGAGGGTATGGATCCAAGCCAGTTCCAACAAGGTGCTGACGCTACTGGTAGCAACCAAGCGGATGACGATGTCGTTGATGCTGAGTTTACTGAAGTAGACGAAGACAAAAAGTAAGCAATGACTTGATGTTCAAGGCTGATTTAATCGTTAATTAGATTAAATTAGCTAGATCAAAAAAAACGCATCTTTCGAGATGCGTTTTTTTATGCCTGATATTTAAGTATATATTTTCAAGCGTGCCGTTATGGTAAATGCGCATCAACGATTAGTACGTCATAAGTCAGATACACGCAAGGTTGACCGTCCTCATCTATGCCCGAAAATTGCTGCCAATAATCGCGCTCGAATGCTTGCAAGCGGGTTTTGGTCCAGACAAAAGGCTGTGTGTTAGATGTTTGCTTACCAATCGTTTGCTTGTCATAGGTTTGCTTGCCACAGGTTTGATTGCTATCTATTTGATTGGTCGATACACCTGTCATCTTCATATGTTTGAGCACATCATAAGGCTGGGCAAATGGCACATTGAAACGCTGTGTTGATAGCTTTATGTGTTGAAATTCCGCTTGATCTAGCGCTGATTGCCATTCACTAATATCTGGATAATGCAATCCTTGTCCTGTTAGGGTTTTTATTTGCAAGAAATTATCTGGGGTAAAGGTGCTTAGTAATAATTGTCCATTAGGTTTTAGCCGTGAGGCTGACTGTGCAATGAAATGCAGTGGGTTATCGAACCACTGAATCGCATTGGCACTGATGACTAAGCTATGCTCACCGCCTAAATCCATGGTTTCCGCATCGCCAATAAGGATTTGTGCTTGTGGCAACAATTCCTGTAAATGAGTGGCTTGCTGCTCACATAACTCGTTGATAGACCATCGCTCACTTTGTACATATTTTGCTAGTAGCTGCGTTAGTTGTCCCGTGCCTGCACCGACCTCAAGCACACTGTCTTGATGGGTATTATCGATAGCCATTAATAAGTGCTGACAAACCTGCTGCTGAATATAAGCATGTTTATCGTACTGACTGGCTTGAGAAAAATGCCGCGCAATGCTCTGCTTGCGGGCACTCAGCTCGGAAGTAGTGAGGGGATGTTCCATAATCGCTCTTTCACATAAAAGTTTATAATGAGCATCAAAAACTGCTGCCGTCATATGGATAATTGCATGATTAGGCGCTCGCACTCAGCATGGGTAATGGCTGCGTTGAGTACCAAGCGAATACGTGACGTATTAGTAGGAACGGTCGGTGGTCTGATAGGCAGCGCATAAAATCCAGCGTCTTGGAGTTGTTTTGCCTTTGTCATCGTACGAGCATTATCACCTAAAATATAAGGCACAATGGGTGACTCGTAAATAGGATCTTTTGCTGCCGATGCCACGCGATATTCAGGGCTAATGGCTTGGCTCAGTTGTAATGAAATCTGCGCCAAATGCTGTCGCCGCGTCTGTAGCTGTGGCATTTTTGCCAAAATAAACCGTGTCCAAGCATGATTGATTGGTGGCAACGCGGTACTAAAAATCAGCGGACGCATCTGATTAATCAGCCATGACTTAACGATCTTGTCACATAGAATATAAGCACCAACGGAGGCAAATGCTTTACCAAAGGTTCCTACTAAGTAGTCAATATCAGCCAAGGTGTTTGTTTCTTCAGCCAGCCCTAATCCTTGCGCGCCAAGCACACCGACGGCATGGGCTTCATCGACATACAGCTCAATACGACTGTCAATGGCTTTTAGCTTAACTAAAGCGGGTAGATCAGCACGATCCCCGTCCATGCTAAAAATACTTTCGGTGACGATGATGATACGCTCCACATCCTCTTCAACCTGCATAAGCATAGTAGCCAAATGCGCATAATCATTGTGTCGATAGCGGCGATACAGACAGCGTTTGCTTTCGCTGAGTTTAATACCATCAATCATACTGGCATGTACCAGTTTGTCTGCCAAAATAACCGTCTTCACTGGTAGTGCAGTCAATGCAGGTAAGATCCCGATATTGGCGTGGTAGCCACTATTTAATACCAACGCAGATTTCGTCGCGGTTTGATTTATTCCAGCTGCGGTTTCATACCATGCTTGTAGCTCATCCTCTAACGCCTGTAGCTGTGTATCATTGCCAGTTAACAGACGCGATGATGTTGCGCTCATTTTGGGCAAACAGTCCATTGATTGCTGAATAAATTCAAAAAACTCACGCTGCAACTCAGCATCACTGCCCAAACCTAGATAATCGTTGCTAGCGATATTTAATAGGGTATTGTCATCAGCGATTACATACCGTCCGTGGTGTTCGATATCTGGTAATTTGCGATACTGCTGTTTGTCTTTGAGTTGTAAGAGCGCAGTTTGTAGCTGCGCGTCGATAAAAGCTGACATGCAGAGCCGTCCTTTTTCTTTATTCGTCAGTATATGCGGAACACAATGAGTAGGGATTATTGCACAAAAACGGGATGTGTAACAAAAAGTTTCATATATCAGCCTTTGTAACCCGAGCACTGACAAATGCTTTCAAATCTTAACTCTCATACCATTAAACACTGACAGAGTGTCTGAAATAGTTTGTTACTATGTACCCATCGTTAGCAAACAAGGCGATACGGCCAAATGGTCAATACAACTAAATAACTTGTTTGTCCAAATTTACTTGAAGGAGCTAATAATGAAAACTCTACAAAAAACTATACTTGCACTAGCAACTGGTTCTTTACTTACTGTAGGTGCAAATGCAGCTGTCACTTATGGTAACGGCTACACTGGTCAACCATACGTTGGTGCCAAGATCGGTCAATTTGACAATGATGTAAGCGGTGACGATCCAACTGCTTATGGTGTATATGCTGGTTACAACTTTGATCCTAACTTTGGTATGGAAGTTGAATATGTTGGTTCAGATGATGCTGACCTAGATAACAATGCTGGCGACTATGATACCAAAACTTATGGCGCGTACGGTACTTACCGTTATATGTTCCCAAATACTGCACTATATGCCAAAGGTAAACTTGGTATCGCTAAGACAGAGTTAGAAGCTGATTTTGATAACGGTAACAATGACTCAGTCAGTGATACTGGCATTGCTGGTGGTATCGGTCTTGGTTACGCAGTGAATCCTAACTTCAATGTCGAAACAGAATATGCCATGATGGATAGTGATGCAGATACTAAGCTGCTTACTGTAGGCGCTAACTTAAAGTTCTAAGATAATATAGCGTACTTGTACCTATAGTCAAAAACGAAGAAACGACCATTTTATATGGTCGTTTTTTTATGCCTGTAAAATATTTTTGCAACACATGTTTACTTTGACAAATAATTTGGTATGATACCGCCACTACTAATAACAAGTAGAAAATAGTTGAGTAGTATTTGATATTAAACAAATTATTTGTTTATTGAATCCAAGGTTGAAAATACTTTATGAAAAATCTACAAAAAACGTTACTTGCAGTAATCGCGGGCTCAGTAATGACCATGAGCGCACAAGCAGCCATTTCTTATGGTGCTGGCCAATCATACGTTGGTATTAAAGCTGGTCAATTCATGGTAGATGCTGATGATTTAGATGATCCAACCGCATATGGCGTTTATGCTGGTTATAACTTCGATCCTAACTTTGGTGCTGAGATTGAGTATGTAGGTTCTAATGACGCTGATGTTGATACAGGTATCAGTGGTATTGACGCTGAATTTGATCTAAAAACTTATGGTGCTTATGGTACTTACCGTTATGCATTCCCAAATACTGGTTTATATGCGAAAGGTAAACTAGGCTTTGCTAAAGCTGAGATTGAAGTTTCTGCTGAGGATTTTCTTGGAAACTCTGGAAGTGACAGCGATAGCGACAGTGGTGTAGCTGGCGGTATTGGCTTGGGTTATAACTTCAATCCTAATATGAGTGTTGAAGCTGAATATGACTATGTTGCTGAAGACCTTACGCTATTAACTCTTGGTGCACATTACAAATTCTAAGCTTTGATTCGTGTGGATGACTAAAAGCGATCACTTTAAGTGGTCGTTTTTTTGTGTCAATTTTAGCATTCATTGTGCTTGTTTTATCAAAATACCACACCATAAATAATAATAGGTAATTGATTTTTAAGATAATATTATCTGCAAAACTGTGCTACATTGGAAGGTAGGCAGATACAGGAGTAGACAGCGATGATTGAGACTATCTGGATGATTGAACCTTGGCATTGGTTGGTGTTAGGCTTCTCTTTGATGATTGCTGAGATATTTATTCCGACCTTTGCTAGCCTCTGGTTTGGTGCGGCTGCGGTGATCGTTGCTGCCTTAGCGTGGTTGCTCCCCATTCCATTATTATTTCAAGTACTGATCTGGCTTACGCTATCGGTTTTGTTTATGTTTGTTTGGGTCAAATACATCAAGCCGCTGTCAATGAGCCGTAAAAAGATGGGGCAAAGTAGCGATCTGATTATTGGTGAGACGGGCATGATCGTGGTCAAACCGCAAAAAGGCATTTCAGGTATGGTGCGCTTTAACGTGCCTATTTGGGGTGCAGATGAGTGGCCATGTCGCACAGCAGGCGTGAATGTCGAGACAGGTGATCGTGTGGTGGTCATAAAGGTGGTCGGCGATGAGATGGTGGTTGCACCCACGCAGCGCCTCCAAGCACCCAAAACCATACGGCCAAACATTACTCCGACGATTAACAGTCAAGTGCCGACCAAACAATCTAAAGCGAGTAGACTGAGTTTGCACAAACCTGATCTCAAAGAGACAGGTACTAGCAAATAAACGTTATCAGGTACTAAAGATTTTTAAATTAAGAAAAAAAGGACATAAATCACGTCGCTGGCAAATAAAGCAAGGGTCAAGGAGAATCACATGGGTAGTATCTTGAGTAGTTTAAATGGCGTCGGTATCGTGATGCTGGTGTTGGCAGCATTGGTGATTTTTACCGTTTTTAAAGGCGTTTGTATTGTCCCGCAAGGGTACAAGTGGGTCGTGCAACGGCTGGGTAAATATCAGCAAACACTAGAGCCTGGCTTTAGTATCATCATTCCTTTTGTGGATAGAGTCGCTTATAAAGTCACCACAAAGGACATCGTACTAGATATCCCATCTCAAGAAGTCATCACCCGTGATAACGTCGTGATCATCGCTAATGCTGTGGCTTATATCAACATCTTGCGTCCAGACAAAGCGGTCTATGGTATTGAAGATTATGAACATGGTATCCGCAATTTGGTACAAACCTCTTTGCGCTCGATCATCGGCGAGATGGATCTAGATAATGCTTTATCGAGTCGTGATGAGATCAAAGCATTGCTCAAACATGCGATCTCAGAAGACATCGCAGATTGGGGTATTACGCTTAAAACTGTAGAGATTCAAGACATTAATCCCTCGCAAACCATGCAAGCCTCTATGGAAGAGCAGGCCGCAGCAGAGCGTCTACGCCGAGCGACCGTTACTCGTGCCGATGGTCAAAAACAAGCTGCTATTTTGGAAGCAGATGGACGTCTGGAAGCCTCACGCCGCGATGCCGAAGCGCAAGTAGTACTGGCCAAAGGCTCGGAGGAATCAATTCGTCTTATCACAGCGGCGATGGGTGATGAAGAGATGCCGATTGTCTACTTACTTGGCGAGCAGTACATCAAGTCTATTCGTCAACTAGCGGAGTCTGACAATTCAAAAATGGTGGTGTTGCCAGCCGATATCTTGAGCACTGTTAAAGGGATGGTAGGCGATAAATTAAAGCTGTAAATATTTCAAAAAATTTCTAAAAAAGACCTCGTTTGAGGTCTTTTTAATGGCTAATAATTGGCTGCCAAATCGTTATGTCAGATAACTTTTGAGAAGCGGTTTTTGTGTTTTTTTTCTAAATATTCATCAAATACCATGGCAACATTGCGACCAAGCAAGCGGCCCCTAGGTAAGACGCGAATGCCAGCAGCATCCATATCAATCAGTCTATCTGCTTGCATCTCTCCCAGCTGTTGAATCTCATTGATGAAGTAGGTAATCGCATCGATACCGAATTTTTGATTCACATCTTTAAAATCAAGATAGTCGTGGCAGAGCAGGTTCATGATGACATATTCACGTAAGCGATCTTTGATGGACGTTTTAATATATTTCACCGCAGGCATGACCATAGGATTGGTTTTGGCAGCATCAATCTTAGCTTGATAGTTTTGCAAATCAGTATCATTTTGCAGGATATAGCGCGTATTGCTATTGGCAATTTGACTGATGGATGAGACACCAAAGCCCAATAAATCACAATCGCCCATGATGGTGTAGCCCTGAAAATTACGATGTAATTTTCCTTCGCGCTGGGCGATCGCTAGCTCATCGTCAGGCTTAGCAAAGTGATCGATACCGATATATTGATAGCCCGCTTCGGTTAGCGTGTTAACGGTGTTGCCGAGCATAGCGAGCTTAGCTGCTGGGCTAGGTAGGTCTTCATCTTTGATCTGACGTTGGGCTTTGAAACGCTCAGGTAGATGCGCATAGTTAAAGACAGACAGACGATCTGGTGACATTTCAATGATACGTTGTACCGTTTTGTCTAACGTGTCAGGCGTTTGATGCGGCAAACCATAAATCAGATCGATATTGATGGAGTGAAAACCAAGCCCTCGCGCCTCTGTTAATACATTCTCAATAAGCTCTACTGAGTGCACACGATTGACCGCGATTTGTACCGTTTCATCTAAGTCTTGCACGCCTAAGCTGATACGATTAAAACCAAGGTTTCGTAATATCTTTAGCGTATTATCACTCAGCTCACGCGGGTCGATTTCGATAGAGTAGTCGCCTTCATCATCACTCAAAAACTCAAACTGCGTCTGTAAAAACTCCCACAGCTTAACCATCTCTTCATCACGCAAAAACGTTGGCGTACCACCGCCCAAATGCAGCTGCTTGACCAAGGGCTTATCGCTACCTTCTGGCACAGACAGCAAGCGGCGTTTAAGGGCAATCTCAGCCATTAAATACTGCAGATAATCACCAGAGTCGCTATTTTTTTTGGTAATAATCTTATTGCAGGCGCAGTAATAGCAAAGGTGACGGCAAAACGGAATGTGAAAGTATAAAGACAACGGCGCGCGTGACTCACGATTCTGCAAGATTTTCGTCTCAAGACCAACTGCCTCAAAACCATTTACTCCAATATTCTCAGGTATCGGCGTGAACTCTAGAGCAGTTGGATAAGAGGTATAACGCGGACCTGAACGATTGTACTTATTGATGATGGCTTCATCGAATGCTGGTAGCTGCTTACTAGTAATACTACCGCGGGTACTGGCATAAGGGTTGTCTGGTTGCATAACAGGACGCGTGGTCGACGGCGGCGCTTCCGCATCATTGTAGGGCTGCGGGTTAGTTTGTGCTGAATAATCTGTCATGCGGTATTCCTCGTTTTGACCCATAGTGGCTATAGCGTCGCTTTTTTGTGCTGCCAGATGATAACGTTTGCAGTAACAGCTTGGCTATTATAGCAACTGTCTTAAAATATGGTCATTATTATACCAAATCCCTACTTTTAGTATGGTATATCGTGATGGTTTTTAGCATTAATATTGACGGCTTTGGTTTGAGATGATTGTTTTAATGTCCTACCTATATTTTTTATAAAACACGACATTTGCACGCTGATAAATAATACTTTATCATCGATTAATCTCTAATATTAGGAAACGCTGATGTCGTTTGCTCAAGTCTATACTCGCTCAGTTGTCGGTTTGCATGCACCTAAAGTCATCATCGAAGTTCACTTATCGCAAGGGTTACCAGCACTAACCATCGTTGGTCTACCTGAAGCGGCCGTGCGCGAGAGTAAAGACAGAGTACGCTCTGCCATTCTTAATTCAGGTTTTCAGTTTCCCAATCGGCGTCTAACGATTAATTTAGCACCTGCTGATTTACCTAAAGATGGCGCGCGTCTGGACTTGCCAATCGCTATTGGGATATTGGCGGCAAGCGGACAACTTGAGCCAGAAGTATTATCGGGGTTTGAGTTTATTGGCGAGTTGGCACTCAACGGTGAGCTGCGGCAGGTGACCGGTAGCTTGGCTGTCGCTCGCGCGATTAAGGCAGAAGGATTGACATCAACGTTGTCGAAAACGTTGTCAAAGGCGAGTGACTCTGTAAAAAATGAGCAAAATGTTACCTTACAGAGCGCACCACAATTAATCGTACCGATTGACAATGGTCGTGAGGCCAGTCGCGTTGATGGTGTGACGATATTGGCAGCGAAGAGTCTAAAAGCAGTATGTAACCACTTGCAGTCACTGGCGGATCCAAGCGGATCTTATGACTGCTTGGAGGTGGTCACACCCAGTCCAGCACCGCAGCATGTAGGCTATCAAGTGGATTTAGCCGATGTCAAAGGACAGCACCATGCCCGCCGCGCGCTAGAGATAGCAGCAGCTGGCGGTCATTCGTTATTGTTTACAGGGCCACCGGGTTCTGGCAAAACGCTCATGGCCTCACGTTTGCCGACGATATTGCCTGATCTCAGTGATGAGGATGCGCTCGAGGTAGCTAGTACGTATTCAGTGGCAGACAGTGATTACGATTACGGCACACGTCCCTTTAGGCAAGTGCATCACACCATATCAGCCGTGGCGTTGGTTGGCGGCGGTTCACGGCCCAAACCGGGCGAGATTACGCTTGCCAATAAAGGCGTGTTATTCCTTGATGAATTGCCAGAGTTTGATCGGAGCGTGCTTGAGGTATTGCGCCAGCCGTTAGAAGCCAAGCAAATCACTATTAGCCGTGCTAACTCGCAAATGACCTTTCCAGCCAACTTTCAACTGGTCGCTGCTATGAATCCGTGCCCGTGTGGTTATGATGGCGATACCTCAGGGCGCTGCCGCTGTCGACCTGAGCAAATCAAACGCTATCAAGACAAACTCTCAGGGCCACTATTAGATCGTATTGATTTGCATATTACCGTACCAGCATTGCCGATTGCTGATTTGCAAAGCGCGCAGGCAGGCGAAACTTCCAAACAAGTACGCGAGCGAGTAGCAGCCGCGCATCAGCATCAATTAAAACGACAACAAAAAGTCAATAATGAGCTAAGCCCGAGCGAAATCGATGAATATATCAAATTAGGCGACAGCGAAAAACAACTATTGCAACTTGCTCAGCAGCGCTTGAATTTATCCGCACGCGGCTACCATCGGGTGTTACGAGTCGCGCGTACTATCGCGGACTTGGCCAACAGTACAGATATTAATAGCGCCCATGTGTCAGAGGCGCTCAGCTATCGTAGTAAGGAGTAGTCTTCGTTTGAGCCAACTATCACATCCGTTTGATAGATGCTTTTATGGGTTAGATGTTATCTGTCATAATCCAAGTAACCAAATCCGTAAAATGATCAAACGCCTCGGTTGGGCCGAGCTCACGAATGTCTTGCCCGTAGTTATAACCATAGGATAGTCCAAGCGTGTCCATATTGGCGTTTTGACCCGCCAAGATGTCGTTTCTAGAATCGCCAATCATAATCGCTTGGTCAGGAGTAATCCCCAATTGAGTACAGACATGCAGTAGGGGCGCTGGATCTGGCTTTTTGGTGGATAGACTGTCGCCGCCCATCACTTCACTAAACAGATCTTGCCAGCCGAATGTTTGCAATATTTTGGGGACAAAACGAAGCGGTTTGTTGGTCACTAGAGCGAGCGTGTAGCCAGCCGCGTGAAGTTGTTTAAGGCCACTATCGACATCGGGATAAGCAACGGTTTTGTTACCACCAATCTTAGTATATGCTTCAAAAAATATCTGCTCTGCGTGATCGGCCTCGGCTTTGGTCAGTGCGCCCTCTGGGACAGTGATATCACCGACCAAAGCACGCTCTACAAGCATTCGTGAACCATTGCCTATCCAATTGCGTATCGTCTCAATTGGGTAGGTGTCTTTACCAAGCGTGGTCAGCATTGCATTGGTGGCATCGGCCAAATCGGGCACGCTATCAATGAGTGTGCCATCAAAATCAAAAATTAAGAGTTGCTTATTCATTGTTCCTCACTATTAAAAATCATTATATTTATTGTGTTAGATATTCCGTGTTATACCTTGGCACGGTAGTATTTTAAGACTGGTCAATTTAGTGTTGTTATATTCTCAAGTTTATGAGCATTAGCAGTTACTCGACATCTTTATATAGTCAATCCACTAAAAAGCGTTACAGCGTTAACCTCGCTTGAAGTATGACGTATACATCTGCACTCGGTTGCCTTGTACCACTCTTAAATTGGATCAACTATAACGCGCGCGGTGTTCTTTTTTCATTCTTAGATAATCTTCGTTCTCACGACACTGGTCCCATTTTTGCTTAAAAATACGCGCCGATTCTGCCTTGATCGGGTCTTCGGTTTGTCGTGGTAACTCTTCGCGACCATGGGCGCCGCTTTGGCCTTTTTTGTCATCAGGTACTGGCCCTTTATATTTTTTACCGCCCTTGTGATTGGCATAGCGACGCGCGCGGGTATAGCCCATTTGAATAAATTTGCGCGCCATATCTGCACCGACAAAATCATCGTCAGCTAGATAATCCAAAAACATCTGGTAAATCGTCTCACTGCTCTCGCGGGCGATATCAGGCGTGGCAAAACGCCAATGCGGGAGGATTTCAGACTTGTAAGGCTCTACAAGTAATACGCCTTGCTCACCACGACCAACACGATATAACTCAGGATGCGCGCGCAGATCAAGATTTTTATAATCCAAGTCGTAATCAAATTCTCTCATATCTGCCACCTAGGCTCTGTACTATGATGGGTATCTATTCATTCATAGTTACTGAGTATACTGAGCCAAGCGGTGTAGAAAACAGCACAAAAATGTTATGCAACCGTGAGTAAAGCGAGCGATGATATAAATAACAGACATAAAAAAAGCCCCAAACATTGCTGTTCGGGGCTTTTTAGAATCTATTAACGAATGGTGGCTCGAGGCAGGATCGAACTGCCGACACACGGATTTTCAATCCGTTGCTCTACCGACTGAGCTATCGAGCCGTCTTCGTTGAGGCGCTATTAAACTAAATATAGGCTCGGCTGTCAAGTGATTTTTGCGTTATATCTCATAAAAGTCGATAAATAATCAAATATTGGCGAAATAAACCCTATTTACTCGATATTTAGTCTTTTACGCGCAGGAGTTCGTACTCGCTCATGATTCGGTGAATATCAGCATCCGCAGGGACAAATTCACGCACGCCTTTTTTGACCTCGGCATCATAGACCAGTTTAATAAATTTGGCATCGATGGCGCGTTTACGGTTCTCTGGATGTACCGTCAGATATTGCAAACGCTTGGCATCGGTCTGCCCATCATCAAAACAGGCTACCGCAGCGATAGGCTTATCATTGAACATACCAACATAGAGGTATTGCCCGCGTTTGAATCCTTGCGCCACTATGCTTAACACCTCAGCACCATCAGGCTGCGCATCATCACTATCGTACAATGCCTGCAAGCGTTCTGCTAGCTCATTATCGCGAGCAGGTTTTTTGATAAGTGGCGCATCCAAGCTATTAATGGCGATCGCTTCTAAAGGCATAGCAGTTCCTATAAACAGAGGGTTTTTATAGTATAAAGTCAGTATGACACCGCACTATGTCATAGAGAGTAGTGCCATAAAGGTGAGACTGTCAACGTTCGCGCCAGTCATGATTGATAATACTGAACACACTATTTTAGCAGAATGACGTAAATTTGTGCGCGGTTTAGCGCTTGGTCGTGGCAGTAAATGTTAGGGTTTGCTATGATGAGGCTAAATCATATGTGATACACATCAACCCTAATATATTGATATCTTTTGTATATATCACTTTTTCATACATTTTTTGCTGACGCTGATGGCAGCGCTAGCCTCAATGTAACAGACAGCAATGGGCGATGTTTTACCCTATTTATAATTGACCGCTTTTCACTGATAAAAAACCGATAGAGAATAGCCATGACAGCCAATGCAACTGAGCAAAATCAAGCAACAAACCTAAATTTATATGGTCGCCCTGAGCGCATCGCGACCGTTGAGCGTATCACTGCCGAAACGCAAATCACTTGTACCATCAACCTCGATGGTACAGGCACAGGCGTGGTAGACACGGGCGTACCGTTTTTGGATCATATGATTGATCAGATCAAGCGTCATGGTTTATTTGACTTAGATATCAAATGCGTCGGCGACACTTTTATCGATGATCATCATAGTGTCGAGGATACCGGTATTACTTTGGGCCAAGCGTTTAACAAAGCTTTGGGCGATAAAAAAGGTATCCGCCGTTACGGACATTTTTATGCGCCGCTTGATGAGTCGTTGACGCGCGCGGTCGTCGATCTATCAGGGCGTCCAGGCTTGCACATGGATATTCCGTTTACGCGCTCGCATGTCGGCACCTTCGATGTCGATCTGTTTAGCGAATTCTTTTACGGCTTCGTCAATCATTCATGGATGACCGTACATTTGGATAACCTCAAAGGCAAAAACAGCCATCACCAAATCGAATCTACCTTTAAAGCCTTTGCTCGCGCCCTGCGTATGGCGTGTGAATATGATGAGCGAGCGCTAAATACCTTACCGTCGACCAAAGAGGCATTTTAAGGATAGTGCGGTGCTGCTACGGTCACAGCCGCGCTTATTGCACGGCTTGTACAGTTGGCGCTTTTGCTCGTCGCAGGATTTTATCTGTACCTCATCCGCTGTTATCAAATATAATAAAAACGATTCAAAAACGAGAACCAATCAATGACCAAAATTGCACTATTAGATTATGGCATGGGTAACTTGCACTCGGTTAGCAAGGCACTCACCAATGTCGGCGCGGAGGTATCCATCACTAACGACCCCAAAGTCGTGGCTGCCGCTGATAAAATCGTCTTCCCTGGCGTTGGCGCGATGCGTGATTGTATCGCTGGTATGCATGAGGCAGGCATTGATGACGTGGTACGCGATGCAGTGTTTAACAAACCCGTGATGGCCATCTGTGTGGGGATGCAAGCGTTATTTGAGCAATCGGCTGAAAATGGTGGTACAGATTGCCTTGGCATCTTAAACGGTACGGTAGAAGCGTTTGACCCTACGTGGAAAGACAAACAAGGCGCAACGATAAAAGTACCACATATGGGCTGGAATACGATTAGTGGTATGAATTTTGACCATCCGCTTTGGCACGGTATCGAGGACAACGCGCACTTTTACTTTGTGCACAGTTACTACTGCGCGCCTAACGATAACTCTCAAGTCGCCGCTATCTGTGATTATGGCCAGCCGTTTTGTGCCAGTATCATCAAAGACAACCTATTTGCCACTCAGTTCCATCCTGAGAAGAGCCATACCGCTGGCTTGCAACTGCTAAAGAATTTTGTCGAGTGGAATGTGTAGATAGGCAGTAAACGTAAATTGCACATTTGCTTCAGAATAGGGTAGATTATCGCTTGTATAATCTACCTTTTTTATTCTCCACTATTGTCATTCTTAACTATCAATTTTTAGTTATTATTGTTTAGTGATACGCTCAATCATTTTCTGCTCGCTTATATTTGGAATACTCTAGTGGACTTTAACACCTTTAAAATAAACGTTGTTGAAACAACTGGCCTTGCCAAAGATGCGTTACACATTTACATCGGCGTCGGCGTCTATCTGCTCAGCATGTTTATCTTACGCCCTATCATTAAGAATCAGACTATCAGAGCCTTTTTAGCACTATTAGTCGTCATTAGCGTAGCACTGCTAGGTGAATATTTCGACAATCGTCACATCATCGTGCCAAAAGGCCTTCTGGCTCTAAAAGGTACAGATATTAAAGCAAGTATTCATGATCTCATTAATACCTGCCTGCTGCCTTTCGTGCTGTTTGCTTTAAATAAGTGGACAAGGATTTTTCAAGCGAGCAGCTCACCAAGTAAGCTACTAAAGAAAACCCGTTAAAACAGTTTTTCAATCCTGCTTTACAAAGCTTACGAAACATAAAAATTCTCATCTATTTAATGCTGTCTTCATTTGTTACCTTAGATTGATCATTTCTAGCTACTTAATAAATAGCTACTCAATAAATATAAATCATAAAAAAGGAAGCCACTATGAATATGCAAGATCTATTAGATAAAGCCAAAGACACCTTAGACAACGCCAACAATACGCTAGGCTTAGAGCCGCAAGAAACTGAAGCAGGCATTTATATTCCCTCAACATCATCGCTAAAGATAGCTGCGCCGAATAAAACCAACTACGATCATACTAATTATGATAATCCATATACGGGCGATAAGAAAATCATGATGGTCTGTACCGAAGAGCAGTATATGACTATGGAGAACGGCAATAGATTTGATACCGGTAATCATCCGGTGGAGATGATGGTGCCGTTATTACATTTTAAAAAAGCAGGCTTCGACGTGGATGTGTTTACGCCAACAGGCGAGTCGGTCAAGGTCGAGCAGTGGGCGATGCCAGAGGACGATGACGACGTCAAAAAAATCTATAGCGAGTACGAGTCCAAGCTTAACAATCCTAATAGTATCGCTGACTTCGTCAAAAACGATATGGCAGACAGCACTGAATACGCGGCGAGCTTTATTCCCGGTGGTCATGGCGCGATGCTCGGCTTGCCGGAAGATAAAAACCTTGGCGCATTGCTACGCTGGGGTCATAAAAAGGACCTCTTTACTTTGGCAATTTGTCATGGACCAGCTGCTCTACTAGCAGCTAATTTAGAAAGTCCTGATAGCTCTAAGCAAGACGATAACGCTAATAAAAACTTTATTTTCAAAGGCTATAAGATGGTAGCCTTCCCGACGGTTATGGATAAGCAAATGCCAAAAATTGGCTATCTGCCTGGTACGATGCCATGGTACTTTGGTAAAAAGTTAGAAGATTTAGGCGTTACTATTGATAATAAACTGGTCTCAGGACAAACGCATCAAGATAGAAAGCTTATCTCAGGCGATGGGCCACTCGCGGCAAATGACTTTGGTAAAATGAGTGCTAAAGCTTTACTAAAAGAGTTTGGTTAGATCGTTTTCATAAAGTCATTATATAAAAAAACGGACTATTTATTAGTCCGTTTTTTACATTCAAAAAGAGATGGTTTTACTTAGCTTCATCATAAAGCTCACGCACCACTTCACCAATCACATGGATGTCATCAGTCAGAGTTTGTATAACCCTGTTAACACCTAGCTACCACCTTTTTAAACTTATGTTTTGAACAAATGGACAACGGTTTTCAGTCGAAGAAACAAAAATATAGACTTATTTTCAGTAGTTGTGTATATTTTACGTAAAATTTAACTTTTCTAAACTTATGATAATTCGTAAAAATATTACCCAAGGATGAGTATGAAAATTAGCAAGCTAATTTTAGAAAACTTTAAAGCTTTTGCAGAGACAATTGTTTTTGATACTAATAAGCCGGTCGTATGCTTAGTTGGAGAGAATAACACAGGTAAAACTACAGTTTTTAAGGCGATAGATTTTTTAAGGTCTGGTGTTTCAAAAGATAAAACTATTGATGATTACAAAAAAGGTAGCGGAGTGCAGAGAGCATTCGCACTAGCTGTAATGAAAGTATATGCTGATTTTTTAATTAAACATCCAAGCAATTCAGATTTGAAAAAACCTTTATTCTTCTTTATTGATGAACCTGAGATTTCTCTTCACCCTAGAGCTCAAAAAACTTTAATTGAATCTATAATCACAATTTCAAGGCACCAACAGGTTTTTATTACTACTCATTCCCCTTTTCTTTTAAAACATTTTGCTAGTGATGATATCTGCACGTACATGACTAAGAAGGTTAATCAATCAGCCCATGCAATCGCGGTTGAAACAATGAGAACTTTTTCTTTTTCGCCTACATTAGCCGAAATAAACTATTTTACTTACGAAATATGCTCAACTGATTTTCATAATGAACTTTATGGATATATCTCTTCTATCACTAATAAAAATAACTCTAAAAAACTAGATAGCTGGTTACATGAAGAGCACAGTGTAGAAAAAAGTAAAAGCTGGATAAGAGATAATGGCAATGGCAATACTAGTACGAATCTTCTTACTCTTATGTCTTATATAAGGCACAGTATTCACCATCCAGAGAATACGTACAATCAACCTTATACAGAAGAAGAAATCCACGAATCTACTAAGAAAATGATAGATATAATCAAAAGTGATAAATTTGAAGTTTTTTTAACTAATTAGTCTTAGAATACATTAGCAGTGTCTTGCAATTCATAAATATATTTTGAAGGTTTATTACTAGGCTTAATAAAATGTAGTAGTGATAATTCATTATTACCTTTTACTTTCAAAACATGTTTTTTAGAACGGACTACTCACCATCATACAGCTTTCGCACCACCTCACCAATCACCGCAATGCCTTTGGCCAACGTGTCCTCATCCGCCGCGATACTCATGCGAATACACTCATGCGCGTGTTGATAGTCACTGACATCCACACCGGGGAAGAAGTATTCACTCGGTACGATAAGCGTCCCTTTTTCTTTCAAAGTCTCATACAGCTCAGAGGTACTAATCGGTAAATCCTTAAACCACAGCCACAAGAATATTGCGCCCTCGGGTTTATGAATTACTAGCGGGTAATCGCCCAATTCTTTTTTAAGTAAGGTAACTGCGGTCTTCGCTTGCTGCTGATAAAAAGGCTTAATCCCATTATCAGATAACTGCTTGATACGGTCGTTTTCGACCAGTGGCGTGGCAATCGCTGCTCCAAAACGTGTCGGCGCTAGATTGACCACGGCATTCATCGCGCTGACCGCCTCAATCACTTTAGCATCAGCGACGATAATACCGGTACGCATACCGGGCAAGCCAATCTTCGACAGGCTAAAACACAGAATCGTATTGTTATCCCAGTTCAAATTGACATCAGAGTAGATGATATTGGGGAAGGGCATACCGTAGGCGTTATCAATAATCAGCGGAATGTCATAACGCTTAGCAATCTCGGACAAATGCGCCATTTCGTTATCGGTCAGCACGTTGCCCGTCGGGTTGGTCGGGCGTGAGCAGCAAATCGCCCCGATACGACCTTTCTTTAACGCGGGCAAGTTCTCCAACGCGTCAAAATCCACGCGATATTTAAAGAAGCCTGCTTCGCCATCATGCGTCACTTCATCGATATGCGGCAATACGGCAGTGAAATGCTGACCTTCGACATGCACATCGCTATAGCCGATATACTCAGGGGTCAATGGCAGTAGAATGGATTTGTCGACAGATTCGTTCTGCTCATCAGTGAAAGCACCGCCAAACAGATTAAACAGATAGAAAAACGCATTTTGTGAGCCATTGGTCAGAGCGATGTTGTCTGCCGTGAGACTCCAATCATAATGACGGTTAAAAAAGCCAACCAACGCATCGATAAAGCCAGCATCCCCTTGCGGATTGGAGTAGTTCGCCATGCTGATAATCGCGCTACTGTTGGGCACGTCTGCATCGTTGTCAACGCCCAGCGCCTTATAGGTCTCCAAAAACAACTCATTGACGGCATCAATTTTGGCAGGGTTACCACCGCCCAGCATGTTGACTGGCTGATCGCTTTTGAGCGCGTCGCCCAGATCATCCATCAATTGTGAGATGCCGGTGGGTTGGGTAAATTTTTGACCGAACTTTGAGAATTTCATAAGGCTACCATGCTGTTTGGGAGGGTGTTATAAGTGGGTGTTTAACCGATAAAGTGGGGCTAGTATAGCAAATGAGGGCTATAAAATAAGCAAAGTGCGGGGCAGATATTGACTTATATTTCTATACAGATTGTGAAGCAAAAAAAACGCCTTCTATGGGAGTAGAAGGCGTTTTGGGTTTGTGAGGCTAAGAAAATTTCTAGTAAGGGTGTTTAGAAAAGAAGTAAATAACTACTCACTAAATTCTATTTATTAAGTAAGGTGCTAGTTTAATATTAATTGTTCCGAAGCAAGAAAAAAGAACTACTTATTTAAAATAGTAGTATCTTCCAAAGCTTCTCGTTATTCAAGAATATTCTAAATCAGCAAAAGCAAGATCTTTAACTACATTAGGCATATATCCTGTGAGAGCTGGTTGGTTATCTAAGCCTAATAAGTTATAGATTTGGCCTCCTATGCCAGGAACAACTTCACCTTCCTTATTTTTTCTATCGTCTATAGCAAAACAAATAAACTCAAATTTACTAGAAATTTCCTTTGGAAAAGCGTCCTTTAATTTTTGTTCAGATTTTTCATGAGCTACAGGTGAAAGAATATATATTTTATTAATCTTATTAATTTTGTCTAACATCTCAATAAGGTTAGTACGAACCACACAGCTACCTGACATAACAGATTTAACGATTATAACATTATCTATATCTTCATAGTTTGGTTCAATAAAGCTATGAAGAATTGGTGCTACGCTAGTTTGGCTAGGTAACTGGTAATGATGATTCCAAAATACAGCGAGCTTAGTATTTACCTTATTGCTTTTCAATGTAGCTGATACGCCATACTGAAGATAATCAGCATCTTCGGCAGTTGAAACTACAATAGCCTCAGTACTTTTCTGTTTTATAAAATCAGGTAAAATAGCTTCAGCTAGGAGTCTACCTAACTCTTTCATAGCTGACTGATATAATTTAGGCACATCTGAGCTTTTCAAAAGACAGTTAAGTTGCTTTTGTGCTTCAGGTGTAGCAATAGAGGTGTAAATTCTACTCATTTTATCTCTCCCATATTGGAGGACTCTAGAGATTTCATAATATTATAACCAGTAACCGACAGCATCAAGCTCACTAATTTTTGGATATTTGTAGTGCTCTTCATTACGGATTCAGGAACTTCTCTTAGAAACTGTACACTACATGTTACCTTCATTCCGTTTACATCAAGGATCAACTTGTCATAGTTTAAACTATACACAACACAATGTGAATATTTTGTCAATATTTGTTGTACCCAATTAGGAATTTGAGCAGTATGGGTACGAAATTTTATGAAAGGATTTGGGTTCGCATCAGACTCTGCTTGCTTGAAAATATCTTCAATAGTTTTATGCTTTCCAGCCTGCAAAACGCCATTTATTAAGATAGCAGCATAATCACACTCAGAACTAGAAGGACGTTCGATAAGTTTGGCAATATATTGATACAAGTCAGTATTGCGAACTAGGTCATATATGTTTGGGTAAAACTCAAAGTATTCACAAGTATCATTATTCTTTAAATCAATAGGGATTTTCTCTTGGTTCTCTGAGGCATGTTTTTTGCTCGAAACTAATAAGCAGTTCTCCGTGGTGTCAACCTTAAAAAGATTAGCATCAATACTTCTTTGTTTTCGGAAACGATTGCTAATCTCATCTGTCCATTTAGCCGCATCTCCAGACGAATTTTTAGCTTGAAAATTGTACTTTGTGCTTACCTCATAGTCAATATGACAAATATCATCTACAAAACCAATGACTTGAGAATCAACGATTTGATTAGCACAACTATGAGGGTACTTATTAGCTATTTCAAAAGTTTTATAAAGCAAGAATTGGTTTTCGTAGTCTCTGCCTTTTTGATTGTTATTTCCGCCTTTACTGATGTTTTTTAGATTCTTAGAGCTTTCTTGGCCGAAGTTCTTGTGCACAAAATCTATAACTTCCTCTTTACTCGGTATATCCATAAAAACCCTGTTCGCTAGAAATATTTTGGTATGTCAATATATATGATGGCTATTCTACTAGCAAGTGTTGAGTAACATAGGGTCGGTCTATTTGTCTAGGTATTGATATTAAAGATTGAATTATAAAAGACTTAGAGTTTTCACTAAATCATTGCCCGTACCCGAGCCATAATCCCACGCCCAATCACCAAGCGTACATAAATAATAGCAATACCTAGCAGTAAGGCAAGCAGCAATCCGCCACCAATAGCCAGATTCGCCCACGGCACGCTAAAGCGCAGATTAAACCACTGCGTGATAGCCGCCCAAGCGCCAACGCTAGCGATAACGACGGCAAAGGTTGCCGCGCTAATACCAAGCACACCCAACTCTAAAATATTGAGCATATACAGATCGCGCTTTTGCATACCGAGCAGTCTAAATGACGCGCTGTCCTTCATACGATCTTGCGAGGTAGACAGCAGCGAGCTGATCAGCACCATGACGCCAGTGAGTAGGGCAAGCAAAGTAAACACATAGACCAAGCGGCTCATTTGTACCACCAGCTCTTGAATTTGCTTGGCAATAGCCGTGCCATCGATGGTCGTGACCGCAGGGAACTGGCGTACCAGTTTGCCTTGTAGCTCTGGAATGGTATCTTCTGATACGTGCGCGGTAGCAAACTGAATCTGCGGGGCAGCGGACAGCACCGACGGCTCAAACAAGAAGTAAAAATACGGACTTGGGCCACGCTCATAGCGCGTGCGAATACTGGTGATCTGCCCGACGATTTCGATACCTTGAATGTTAAAGCGCACCTGATCGCCCATGCCGACATTGAGCATACTGGCGGCAGTGTCCAAGATAGATAGGGGTTTGATTTGTTCATTTGTCGCATCGATAGGCGTATATAGCGCATCGTCTGTGAGCGATTCAGTGATGTACTCAGTATCCATCACCGTATCGGCGTAGCTTAAGTTAAACACCCGCGTGGGATCATCAAAGCCATCCTCAGGCTCGATATCTTTTGCCGGTACATCGTTCGCCGTCTCTACACGCGCACGAATGACCGGATAATAAGTGACAGGCGCCTCAATGATCGCATCAATATCGTCATGTTGATCGCTTTGCACATCGAGCAAAAACAGATTGGGCGCGTCTTCAGGATAGGCATTGATAAACTGCGCATTGATACTGTGATTGAGTGTGGTGATGAGCGTCAGCACCGCAACCGATAGCGATAAAGTGACAAAGAATAATGCGGACTGATTGCCCTTGCGCGCCAGATTATGAATGGCGATACGCTGCATCCAACTGACCTTGGCATTGCTCGCTAGCTTATTAAGCAACCACAGCCACCCACGCGCCAATAGCCAAAATATCGCCACAAAGCCGATCAAGCCGCCCAATAATTGCGCGCCTAATGACAGCGAGCCCACTTCATAAGCAAAGAAGGCATACAGCCCTGTCATCACCAAGCCATACCACAGTAATGGCACGCGTCGATACCAAGGCAAGTTTTGCGACTGCGTACTTGCCCCTTGATTGAGTAGGGTCGCGGGTTTGGTGGTGTTAAGCGCGCTTAAACCACGCTGCGCTATCAGCAACGTGAGGGCTAAGGCAATCACAATGGTCTTAATCGCGCTAATTGGATTGATAGATAGACCCACGTCAGCAGGTAAGATAGCCACGAGATACGGCTGACCAATTTTAAGCAAACCCAGACTAAGTACAATCGCGGCAATACAAGCAATGGCGGTGGTGACGATAAGCAATTGATAATAGCTACGTTTGAGTGAACCAAGCGGCTCGCCTAACGCCAAACGAATGGCATTATTGGACTGCTGCTTACTAACGAACGCGCTAATGACGCCGTACATGGCGACCGCAGAGAGTAGCAACACTGCGATGACAAGTAACTTTAAAAACATCAATACATTATCAGAGATACGTGAGACCGAAGTATCTGCTGACTCGGCATCAGAGAGCTCGATATCAGGATAGCTGGTCAGTATGCCTGTGAGCTTTTTGCGCTGCGTGCTTATCAGTTCAGGATCACCTGCTATCTCGATACGGTAATTGATGCGGCTGCGCTGACCGAGTAGATTGGTCGCCTCTAACGCATCTTGTTTCATTAAGACCCGCCCACCAAAACCAAAGGCGGTCAAAGGTCGATCAGGCTCTTTGGTCAGCACATCACTGATCGTAAACTGCGCATCGCCAATATCGATACGGTCGCCGACACTAGCATTTAGGCTACTGAGCACTTCTGGGGCGACGACGATATTGTCAGCGGTTAGTTGCTCCCACAGTGGCTTTCCTGAGGCAAGCTCAGCGGTACCGTACAAAGGATAAGACGGTGTGACGGCTTTGACGCTGGCAAGCAAAGTTTGCTCATCGGTGACGAGCATGGCGCTAAACTGATAGTCATACACGGTCTGCGTATCGGGGATGGTTTCTACTTGCGCCAATACCTCGCTTGGCCAATCTTGCTTACTGTTTAAGATCAAATCCCCACCAACGAGTGCGCGCTGATTGTCATTGATATAACGATCGACAGACTGCTGCACAGAATCGAGGGTCAGGTAGGTTGCAAGTGACAAGGTCAATGTGAGTAGAAACAACACTGGATACACCCAGCGCTGCCACCAGCTACGGCTGAGTGCTTGCGAGCCTAGTGTTTTGGTGAAAAGTTGATTGAGGATACCGCTAGAATAACTGGTCTCTTGACGCATACTGGTATCAGTCTTTTTTATATCAGTCGATGTGTTGTCTGTCAGCTTTTCATTCATGTCGGTACAATCCGGCCGTCATGCATGGTAATGACGCGATCTGCCATCTCGGCAAGCGCAGGATCGTGAGTCACGACTACCAGTGCCGAGCCAACCTGCTGGCGTAAGTCTAATAATAATTGCATAACTTGATCGGCATTTTGCTCATCCAAGTTACCCGTTGGCTCATCGGCAAAGACAATTTTAGGATGCGATACTAGCGCTCGTGCCACAGCCGTACGCTGCTGCTCACCACCTGATAACTGATTGGGTAAGCTGTGACGGCGATGACCCAAATCAACCGCATCAATCAGCTCGTTGACTCGTGCTGGGTTTGGATGCCTTGCGATATCAAGAGGAAAGGCGATGTTTTCGGCGACAGTTAGGGTCGGCAGTAGATGAAATGACTGAAAGACAAAACCCATGTCCTGTTGACGAATAACTGCAAGTGAGTCTTCATCCAAGCTGCTGAGCGTTTGATCTGCCAGCGATACTGTACCACTATCAGGATAGTCTAGTGCTGCGAGTAAGCCCAGCAAGGTCGATTTACCCGAGCCTGATTTGCCCATGATGACCACAAACTCGCCAGCATTGACATAAATATCTACGTCCTTAATGATAGACAATTTTTGCTCACCGACTTGCACAGTTTTGTTTAACTGGGAGGCGGTGAGTAGGGCAGATTTTTCAGTATCTACTGGCGGTATTGATGGGGCAGTCGAAGGTGATGTCATTACAGTATCTCGTTAAGTGGACTCGTTTGTCGTATTTTTGGTTGTGTCGGCCTGAGAGGTTTCGGCTGCTGTGACTTCTTGTAGCGTGGGCTCTAAGATAGGTAAGATATTGTCATTGACGATGATTGTGTAGCCTTCTTTGGTTGGGTGAATGGCATCTGCTTGGTTGAGCTCAGCCTCACCGCCGACACCCTCCAAAAAGAATGGTATCAGAGGGACGCTCATGTCTTTAGCGACGCGAGGATAGATATCTGAGAATGCGGCAACGTAGTCATCGCCCAAGTTATCATAGATCGACATCCCGCCCAAAATGACGACACTGCCATTGTCTTGCAAACGTTTAACAGCTGTCCGAATATTGGCTTCAATCGTCGCCACGTCGATACCGCGTATAGCATCATTAGCCCCAATGGTCAAAATCGTCACATCAGGTTTGGTTTGTAATACCCAATCTAAGCGATTGACGAGTCCCGTACTGGTTTCACCGCTCAGCCCTGAGTTGATCACTTCGGTATTCTTATAACCCATTGCCTGCAGACGATCTTCTAACTGCGCAGGGTAGTTATCATTTTTATCCACCCCAAGACCTTCCGTCAGTGAGTCGCCAAGCGCTAAAATAGTGATTGGTGATGAATTGACTTGCATATCGGTGGGTGCATCAGCATTGGTGTCTACGGACGTTGTATTGGCTTGGTTGGCTGTCGTTTCAGTATCTGAGCGTTGGGTGTCAGTCGGTTGATTCGGTGTGGTCGGCTCAGTCTCTTTTTGACAACCACTGATCGCCATGATAGCAGCGAGCATGGCAATAGCAGGCAGGTGCTGAGCGAGCCGAGAAGGGGTATTTAGCATGGGTGTTATGTCCTATAAGCAATCAAGCTGATGTAGAGTCAGCTCAAGATTTAAATCATCTTGCACTGACTATAGCAAAATAAGACAGCCACCAATATTGCCCTAAGGTTAATTTCAAGACAGCTTTATTGCGCGTTAGAAATCAAGGACTTATAGACAGCAGTATGTAGATATTTTGATAAGCTAATATCAAATGTATTTGCCATCGACCATCACTGGACGACTGACGAGCCAAGCAATCACAACGTTTGCAATCATCAGTATCAGAATAATAAAAAGCGGCAGACTCCAGCTATCAGTCGCTTCATGGAGCCCGCCTGTGCCAAGCGGACCAAAAAAGGCAATCAAATAACCGACGGCCTGTGCCATACCAGACAGCTCACTTGATTGATTGGTAGTATAGGTACGCAGGGAAAACAGCATCATACTCAAGGTAAAAATCGCTGAGCAACCAATCCCCATCATGGCTGACCATAGCCACGCCAACTCAGTAGATAGATAGCTGATACCTAATACGCCAATGACATTGAGCACAGCGGCAAACACGGCGAGTGCTTGAATAGGACGACCACGATTAATCAGCCATGTCAGACTCAAGATAGAGATGGGTGCCATAAACTGAAACACAGAACCCATTTGGCCAGCGCTCACGGCAGATAGCCCTTTACTAACCAAAATAGAAGGCAAAAAACTGGCAACGGTATAAAACAGTAATGATTGTAGCCCCATAAAGACAGCAATTTGCCAAGCAAACGCCGTTCGCCAAATAGAGATAACAGAGGCATCTTTATCTGTAGATATGACGAGTTGGTGGTTGGATGAGCCCAAACGCACACGCAAAAATAACCAAATCAATAACGCAAAAATACCTAAAACCGTCCATCCACCCAGCGCCCATTGCCAGCCTACTTGCTCAGACAAAGGGAGGACGATGCCTGAGACTATCCCAGCGGTCACCGTCATTGTTAAACTAAACAAACCCGTAATCAGCGGAATATGTTGCGGAGTATGTTGCTTGATGACAGGCGCGGCCAGTGTATTGGCAAAGCCAATGGCTAGAGTCAGCAATAAAGTACCGATTAAAAACCCAGTCCACGTCGGGATAACGGTACGCAGAATCATGCCAGTGGTTAATAGCGCGATCATGGCAATCAGCGTATTTTCAAGTCCGAAGCGCTTGCCAATGGCTGGCGAGATCAGCGCACCAAGGGCAAAACCCAGCATCGGCACCGCGCCCAACCAGCCAATCTGTATCTCCGAGATATTGAGTGCTTCTTTCACCACTGGCGCGATAGCGCCCAGCGCAACGATAGGGGCACGCATATTGGTCGCTAGCAAAATCATGGCACATAGCACTAACCAAAAGGTGAAACGTGATGAAGGCAGATTGGATGAGGTAGACATAGCAGCACAACGATAACAGGGAAAAAGGACACGTTATAAGACAGCGCCGAAAAATCGTCGCTTGTAAAACAACACCAAAGATCATTTACTCAGACACGTACCTAAACGGTAATCAATAACGTCAAACAGAACTAAAAATTTGCAGAGGGCAAAACAGATAAGTTTGCTGGCCAATTTTTTAAATAGAAAATATCTAGATAGAGAGTGTCTAAATAGGAATAATAAGAGATGGTGACATGAAAATAACGCCAAGTCACTTTGAATGACTTGACGCTATTATACGAACAGATGTTAGGTAAATACTACCTGCGTATGGTAACCAATGAGTTTTTACACAGATTTGCCGAGTTGGGCAGCTCTTAACGCGTTTTCTTGTTGTTCTGCCATCAATGAGTCGCACTTGTTGGGATCATCGCCACAAAATGAGCACTGCTCATCACCCATCAATTTGGCAACACCACCACAAGAGCCTTTGAGCGGCTTTTTTTTGACCATATAACCGATGCCCATAAAAACGAAAAATAGGATAAACACTGTAAAGGTAATGGCAAGCATAGGAAGCAATTGGCTAAGCATAGAGGAAACCTCATTGTCAAAAGTGGGGCAGTTGCTGTTAATGATGTACTTTTAATGGCAACTAACTAATAGTATAGCAAATTTTGGTGTTGCTCGTTGTGCGTTATCGTATTCTCTTGTTTCAATGCCAAAAACTTACTAGGGCTTTTTGTCAGCGCGTAATGCTTGCATTGCTGGTGTCTGAACCACTTGCCAGTCATCGATATTATCATCAGACACGTTATCAGAAACATTACTCTCAGACCTGTCTGTTTTTATATCGTCAGCCAACACCACAAACATAGCAGCCAAGTTTTGAGCTTTAGCGACATCTAGTGCTTTATGATAGGGCATGGCAGTCAGAGCGGTTGCCCATGCATCCGCCAATGCAACAGAATCGGCCGCGACAGTGACTGAGGGCGCACCGCCTGCAATGGGTTTGCCAGTGGTCGGATCGATGGTATGGCTATAGCGTTTGCTATCAAATATGACGGAGTTGCGATAATTTCCAGAGGTTGCCAGATGCATTTGGGTCGCTGTGTTTTTTGGCTGACGAATGGCAGATATCGTTTGGCGCTCGCTGACAGTGCTGCCTTCAATAGGGGCGTCAATCGCAATTTGCCATGGCTGCTGTTGGTTGTTAACGCCAGATGTCGAAATTTCACCGCCAATCTCAACCATATAATTGCGAATTTGATAATCCTCTCTCAGCACATCGGCGATGACATCGACGCCATACCCTTTGGCAACGGCAGAAAAATCAAGCTCAACGCCATCTTTGGTTTTGGATACCGTTTGGTCTTTTTTTATAATACTCTCAAAGTCTACCAGTGCTTTTGCTTGGGCAATCTCGAGCGCTGTAGGCGGACTTTGTAGACGCTCGACTGTCATGGTGCTGCCAAAACCCCAGGTCTCGACAAGCGGCATCACCGTAGGATCGAATGCGCCGCCAGATTGCTCGTAGACAATCTTTGACACATCCAGCACCCGACTAAAATCAGCGTCGATGGTAATCGGTGTATTCTTATTCAACCGATTAAATTTAGAGATGGTCGAGTCGCTCTGATAGGTCGACATGCTGTCATTAATCTGTTTCAAGCGTTCATCGATTGACGCTTGTATGGCAGCTTCATCTGCATTATCAGGGAGCTGATAGCTGATATGGTAGCTTGTCCCCATCGTTTCACCAGTCAGATAGTTATAATCTGGTGTTTGCTGGCAAGCACTGAGACTCACCATACTAGCGAGACCCGCGATGCCAAGCAAAGA
Organism: Psychrobacter sp. AntiMn-1; assembly: GCF_001854065.1. Classification (NCBI taxonomy): domain Bacteria; kingdom Pseudomonadati; phylum Pseudomonadota; class Gammaproteobacteria; order Moraxellales; family Moraxellaceae; genus Psychrobacter; species Psychrobacter sp. AntiMn-1. The sequence goes on from NZ_CP012969.1 coordinate 2,080,337, forward strand.
AGCATTTATGGGTTTTGAGGAGGCGGAGCAGTATCGGGTATTTTTCATAGGATCTTCGGTATAACGCAGAAATGAGTTGGGGTATAAAATAAGTCAGGCCTATTTTACACCCCTTAACCCTACAAATACCAATGATGGCAATGTTCGGTGACAATCTACTGCATACCAAGCCACTGCATACTAATCTACTGCATACCAAGCTATTTTACTTGCGACTCGCGTATGAGCTTATAAAGTTTGGGCGGTGAGACACGATTGACCCGTGTTGCCAGCTTTTCTTTACTGCCAGCGACCACGATATATTCTCCACCTTTTGAGAGTGCCTTCACCACTTGCTTTGCAAAATCAGTTGCCGTGAGACCGTTACTGGTTGCTTCATCCATGGTGCCCTGAGCGCTGCCATCACCTGTCAAGGCATTGATAGAGATGTTGGTCTGAATAAATCCTGGGAATATCGTCGCAACCTCTATACCTTTGTCATGCAACTCTGCCCGTAAACTGTTTGCCCACATATGCAATGCGGCTTTGGCTGCGCCATAAGCGCCGCGATATTGTGTCCCTAGTAATCCTGCGACACTTGATACCATGACGATTTTGCCGCCACCTTGTGCGATCATATCAGGCAGTATCAGTCTGGTTAGTCGCGTCTGAGCAAAGTAATCTACCTCCATAATCTGACGCTCGACGTCTTCGTCAGTTTCCATGATGAGTGAGCGCTGGCTAATACCGGCGTTATTGATGAGCCAATCAATGTTTCCAGCCTGAGCTTTGGCATTGTCATAGGCGGCTTTTGCTTGAGCAGCGTCACTGATATCAAACGGAATGACAATATGCCTATTCGCACGCTTACAGCTTTTTTTGACGGATTCTAGTTTTTGGTTATCACGGCCACTGAGAATAATTCTAGCACCACGCTTGGCAAAGGCAATCGCCAATGCTTGCCCAATACCACTAGAAGCACCCGTGATCCAAATGGTCAGATCTTTGTATTTGGTTTTCATAAGCGTCCTTTCTTAATATTTAGAGCGTTCATGATATAGGATAGCAATGCTGATCTACCAGTTAGATTTGTAGTTTCAACAACCACAATGATTGCTAAAAATCACACAAAAAAAGAGCCTCAATTGAGACTCTTTTTATATATTATATACACTTTTAAGTTTATCTGGCGGGGTTATTTAACCACCGAAATCATCAAGCATGATATTTTCGTCTTCTACGCCCAAGCTGTGTAGCATATCGATCACAGCAGCGTTCATCATCGGTGGCCCACACATGTAGTATTCACAGTCTTCTGGGTTTGGATGATCTTTCAGATAGTTTTCGAGCAACACGTTATGGATAAAGCCTGTTGGACCTTCCCAGTTATCTTCTGGTAATGGGTCAGACAGAGCCACATGCCATTCAAAATTGTCAAACTCTTCTTCTAGCTGATCGTAATCTTCAACATAGAACATTTCACGGATCGAGCGAGCACCATACCAGAAACTGATCTTACGATCGGTTTTCAAGCGCTTGAGCTGATCAAAGATATGCGAGCGCATGGGAGCCATACCAGCACCACCACCGACAAAGATCATTTCAGCTTCAGTCTTCTTGGCAAAGAATTCACCATAAGGACCTGAAACCGTCACTTTGTCGCCAGGGACCAGACTAAACACCCATGAAGACATTTTGCCCGGTGGAATGCCGTCAGGACCACGTGGCGGTGGACTTGCGATACGGATGTTGAATTTGATGATGCCTTTTTCTTCAGGGTAGTTGGCCATTGAGTAAGCACGGATAACGGGCTCATCAACTTTCGAGACATAGTTGAAGATACCGAATTTTTCCCAGTCTTCTCTATATTCTTCGTCAATCACAAAGTCTTTATAATGCACTTCATGCGGTGGCGCTTCAAGCTGCACATAACCACCAGCGCGGAAGTTGACTTCTTCGCCTTCTGGGATTTTTAGCACCAGCTCTTTAATGAAAGTCGCAACGTTATCGTTTGAGATAACCTCACATTCCCATTTTTGTACATCAAAGAATTCAGGATCAATCTCAATTTTCATGTCTTGCTTAACAGCTACCTGACAAGCCAAGCGCATGTGATTGCGGATCTCGCCTTGAGTAAAATAGCCTTCTTCGGTGGGCAAAATAGAACCGCCACCTTCAATAACGCGGCAACGACACTGCGCACAGGTACCACCGCCACCACACGCTGAAGACAAAAAGATGCCTTCGCCCGCTAGCGTTTGCAGTAGTTTACCGCCTGCTGGTGTCACCACGTCATTATCGGGATTATCATTAATATGGATAGTGACATCGCCTGAACTGACCAGTCTTGAGCGCGCCGCCAAAATAATAGCGACGAGGCCCATGATGATCAAGGTAAACATAGCAACGCCACCAATCGCCGTAGCGTAATCCATGGTAGGTATCCTTAATCTATGGGGTAGGGGTGCGAAGACATTTTTTATGCTGTGTCCGAACCCTTACCGAATAAATGAATTAAATAGATCAAATAGCTAATAGAAGCTTTGAGCTTAGTAGTTTAGATGGACATACCACCGAACGACATAAAGCCGAGCGACATAAGACCAACCGTGAGAAAGGTAATACCAAGACCGCGCAATGGCGCTGGAATGTCTGAGTATTTGAGCTTTTCACGAATACCTGCCAATGCAGTAATAGCAAGTGCCCAACCGAAGCCTGCGCCCACACCATAGACGACAGATTCACCAAAGTTATAATCACGCTCGACCATAAATAGTACACCACCCAAGATGGCACAGTTTACGGTGATTAGTGGTAAGAATACCCCAAGCGCGTTGTATAAACTTGGTACAAACTTGTCCAAGAACATCTCTAGAATCTGTACGGTGGCTGCAATCAAACCGATGTAACTAAGCAACCCTAAGAAGCTCAAGTTGATATCAGGGAAGCCTGCCCAAGCCAATGCACCATCTTTTAGGATGAACTGGAATAGCAAGTTGTTTAGCGGAACGGTGATGGCCATCACGACAATCACAGCAACCCCTAGACCAATCGCTGTCGAGACTTTTTTGGATACGGCCAAAAAAGTACACATGCCTAAGAAGTAGGCAAGTGCCATGTTCTCGATAAAGACTGAGGTTATAAATAAACTAATATAATGTCCCATTAGTGACCGCCTCCATGTGCCATGCCTTTAGACTGCGGCTTCATTACAAACTCAGCTTCTTCCACTTGTTCTGGTTTCCAGGTACGGACGATTGCGATAAACAAAGCAATAATGAAGAACGCTGATGGTGGCAATAGCAACAGACCGTTTGGTATATACCAACCGCCATCAGTAACTGGCTGTAGGATAGTGATACCAAACCAAGTTCCTGCGCCTAACAGCTCACGAATGGTGGCAACGAATAGCAAGACTGCCGAGTAACCAAGACCGTTACCAATACCATCTAAAAAGCTTGGGACTGGTGGGTTACTCATGGCAAATGCTTCAGCACGGCCCATAACGATACAGTTGGTGATAATCAAACCAACGAAGACCGACAGACCTTTACTCACATCATAAGCGACCGCTTTTAGTACCTGATCTACCAAGATAACCAATGAAGCAATAATGGTCATCTGTACGATGATACGAATGCTCGATGGAATCTGCTTACGAATAATAGAGATAAAGAAGCTTGAAAATGCCGTCACCAAGGTGAGTGCCACACACATGACCATGGCATTGGCCATACTCGTTGTGACTGCCAGTGCCGAACAGATACCAAGAATCTGTAGACCAATGGGATTATTGTCAAAAATAGGCGTGGTTAAAATACTTTTAGTGTCAGCCATTTTATGCCTCCTTGCCATTAGCTATTGGTAGCGCGGCTGCCAATTCGGTGTTAAGTTGAGCGACCGACGTTGACTGATTTGCTTGTGTATCTGCATCATCAAGGGTCTGACCGCTCTCTTTACGTAGCATATCTAGATAAGGCTTATAGCCTTGATCGCCTAACCAGAACTGAATCATGTTGCTGACGCCGCGGCTTGTTAGTGTTGCGCCGCTGATACCATCGACCCAATTGTCTTTCGGATTACCCGCTTTGGTCACACCAGTAGCAACGTCGCCATTGTCATCATAAGAATGGATGCCATTCCACTGTGCGCGCCACTCTGGCTCTTCAATACGAGCGCCAAGACCTGGGGTCTCTTTATGCTCATAAAAACTGATACCTTTGATGGTATTCATGTCACTTTCAAGCGTTAAGAAACCATAAATCGTACCCCATAGCCCGTAGCCTTGAATAGGCAATACAACCAGTTCAGGTTTGCCTGCGTCATCTTCTTTGACATAGACTTTGGCGTATTTTGGCTTACGGCCAATACCAGCAGGATCATTGTCGCCCAAGTCTTCGCTTAAGGCTTGGTTTTTGGTCGCTTGACTGGCGTCATAAGCATTACGATCAGGAATACCCGCCGTTTTTAACTCATCATCATCAAGGTAGTTGCCTTTGTTTAGATCAATGATTTTGACATCAAAATCTTTAAAACGTTCGGCGACATCATCTGCTGTATCAGACTCAGTATTGTACATGTCAGCGGCGACCAAGATGTTTTTATTGCGATCCAAGCGTGCATTTTCGATTTGTGCAGGTTTTAGGCCAACAGCGACAGCTGAGACCAATACTGAACAAACCAAGCACAGCGTCAAAGCCACACTGATGGTTTTGGCATTATTACTTTTGGGCTTGGACATAACGAACCCTCCGAGCAGTTTGGCGTTTGATATTTGCTTGGGTCACAAAATAATCAAACAGTGGAGCAAATAAGTTGGCAAACAAGATAGCCAGCATGATGCCTTCTGGGAAAGCTGGGTTAATAACACGAATCAGAACGGTCATAAAACCGATCAAGATACCATAAGCCCAGCGGCCCTTATTGGTGTGCGCAGCAGAAACGGGGTCGGTTGCCATGAATACTGCACCGAACGCAAAACCACCGATAACCAAGTGCCAGTAGAATGGCAAGCTCATCATCATATTGTCATCAGAGCCAATCAGGTTGAACACCAATGAAGTAGCAATCAAACCAACCACACAACCTGCCATGATGCGCCAAGAAGCAATACGCGTCCAAAGCAACACCGCAGCACCCATTAGGATAGCTAGCGTCGATACTTCACCGATACTACCTTGCATGTTGCCTAAGAATGCATCACTCCACGTGATGGCATTGCCATAGACATCAACAAAATCTTGAGGAACCACACCAAGCGCGGCAAGCCCAAGCGGGGTCGCACCTGAGAAGCCATCTACAGCTGTCCATACTGAGTCGCCAGACATATAGGCTGGATAGGCAAAGTATAAGAACGCACGGCCTGATAGGGCAGGATTCAAGAAGTTTTTACCAGTACCACCGAACACTTCTTTTGCGACCACCACACCAAAGATAATACCGAGGGCAACTTGCCATAAAGGAATATCAGGTGGTAAACATAGTGCAAACAGAACTGACGTCACAAAGAAACCTTCGTTAACTTCGTGTCCGCGGACGACCGCAAAGATAATCTCACAGAGAATACCGACGGCAAACGTCACGATATAAATCGGCAAAAACTGCATGGCCCCATAAACAAAGCTTGCCCAGATACTGTCTGGGTTGTAGCCTGCCATACTAGTGATGACGGTACGCCAGCCTTCAGGTTGCAGACCGAGCTGAGCGATAGCGGTTAGTGCTTGATGACCGATGTTGTACATACCCCAAAACATTGCTGGGAAAGTACATAGCCATACCGTAATCATAATACGCTTTAAGTCGATACCGTCACGAACGTGTGATGAAGCGTACGTTGTGGTGCCTGGCTGACGAAGAAACGTATCAAACATCTCAAAAATAGCATAATACTTTTCGTGTTTGCCGCCTTTGGTAAAAGATGGCTCCATACGATCGAACATATTGTGTAAAAATTTCATCGTGGTTAGCCCTCCAGCTCAATGCGCGTTAAGTTATCACGCAAAATATCACCGAACTCATATTTGCCAGGAGATACAAAGGTGCATAGTGCCAAGTCTTCTTCATCCAACTCAAGTGCACCCAAATCAGTGGCACTGATGATGTCTTCGACAATCAAAGCACGTAACAATTGAGTAGGTAGGTAATCTTGAGGCATGACTTCTTCATAGACACCAATCGGTACCATTGCTCGTGGTGAGCCATTACTTGTTGTGGTGAAATTGTACTTTTTGCCACCAAAAAACTGCGAAATATAGATAGGCAGCTTTGAGAAGCGGTTTTTACCGAGGCTAAAGAAGTGAAACGCAGGACGCTCACGACCTTCAGGCAGTGCACTGATCTGATTATGAAAACGACCAAGATAAGCGATATTGTCAAATACTCTGCGACCAGACAATACTGAACCTGAGATGATACGGTTCTCGCCTGCCGCTAGCTGACCTTTGGTTAATGCCGTAATATCAGCACCACGCTCGGTTGCAATCAGATGCGGATTGGTAACCGCAGGGCCGGCCAAGCTTAGCATACGACGTGTATATAGACGTCCAGTTGTGAACAGCTTACCAATCGCAATCACATCTTGATAACCAATCGTCCATACGGTCACGCCGCGGCTGATAGGGTGCAAGAAATGAATGTGCGTACCTGCAAGACCTGCTGGATGTTTACCCGCAAAAGCATGATACTCAGTGACATTATTAGCCGCAGTTTTTGCAACTGGCGTCAACTGGGCGTCGCCATGGTGGCAGACAAAGGTCTTGGGCGTGAGTGTTGAGAGTACTGCTAGGCCATCATTGAACGCTTGTAGCTGCTCATTGATCACCAGCATTGGATCAAGGGCGAGTGGATTGGTGTCCATTGCTGTCACAAAGATAGCATGTGGACGAGCGCCGATTTCGGGCGCACGGCTATAGGGACGTGTGCGAAACGCAGTCCATTCGCCAGAGGCAATCAGTTGGGTTTCAACGACTTCAGAGTCTAGGTCAGCAAGCTGCTGTGAGTCATAGCGCTCAAAGTCTACTTCTTCACCATTCGGGTCGACCTCAATCACAAGACTCTCAAACACTCGACGTTCGCCACGTTTAACAGCGACGACCTTACCAGCAGCAGGGGCAGTATAGATGACGCCAACACGCTTTTTGTCTTCAAAAACGGGCTGACCTTTGGCTACAATGTCACCTTCTTTAACATTCATCGTAGGCTTCATGCCCACGTAATCATAGCCAATAAGTGCTACATGTGTCGGTTGGTGCTCAGATATCTCGCGGGAGGGTTCACCGGTGATGGGCAAATCCAAACCTTTTTTGATGGTAATCATAAGCGAAAACTTAGTCCATAGTCTAAAACGATACCAGACATCCTGTTTGGTACATCGGTAGCTTGAACATTTATCTCACTCAATAAAGCCTTCAATCATCTATTTCTATACTGAAATAAGGATGAAAGCTCTCTGAAGATAATACATGATCATAACTACTATTAAGAGTATTAACGCTGACCTTAGACTCCTTAACAACACGTTAATGTCTTATTCGAATTACCAAAGTGGCGACTGGCTACCAAGGTGTATGCTAAAACTATTGAATCAAAATCAATCGCCAAAAGCACATTGCCAACAGAGATTACTTTGAAAATAACAGCCTTATCATACGTTTCATTGAAATTAAAAACTTGTAATACCAGTATGATGGGCCACTTTTATCCAATCAGCATCATTCAAAAATACGCAATTTTTTAGAGGTATGACTAAAAACGATCTATTGAAGTAGATGATCAACTGGCTAAAAGACAACCTAGATAAGCAAGCATCACATTATTTTTGTGAGCTGCCAAACTCTAGTCATAACTGTTTTATATTGTTAGCTAGTAATAGTGTTTTAAACGGCAACCAATGGGGCTTTATACTGCAGTATCGGTGGTATACAGACTACCAGATTAGATTTCTATTATAACCCTTTTGGGCAATATATCAGTTAATATCATACGGATATATTGAGCCATTGCTCATTGTCTCTGAGGCATTATGAAGTGCGATTAAGCAATACCGTCTCAACAAAAAGCGTAACGCATGGTTACTATCACATAGAAACAAATAAAAATTTACCTAGGATTATACGCTAAATTGACCTAAAATTGCCAGTCAGTAATAGAATTTAACGAATGTTGGTGGTGATTCTACGTACTACAACTGACGGCCATAACTATTTGGTTTTGGTTGTATTCCATCTTTGTTTGAATAGACTTTCACCCTATTTTGCCTGATTGGTGACGCTGTCTGTACGCCATGCCACGTTTGCGTGGTGTTTTCTATCGTTGTTTGATTCTCTAATATCGTTTCATTCTCAACAATGTAATTGTCTAAATTTATTGCCAATATTGTGCTTTATAAGGAATGCTATATGTGTGCTGTGCCTGTCATTATCCCGGCTATTGATTTAAAAGATGGTAAATGTGTACGTTTAAAACAAGGCCGTATGGAAGATGATACGGTGTTTTCTGATGACCCAGTCGCTATGGCTGCACGTTGGGTAGATGAGGGCGCACGCCGTCTGCATTTGGTCGATTTGAATGGTGCTTTTGATGGCGTGCCAGTACACAGACAAGTGGTCAATGATATTACCAAAGCATATCCGAACCTGCCTATTCAGTTGGGCGGCGGCGTGCGTAATATGAATACCATCGAGCAGTACATCACTGCAGGTCTAACTTATATTATCATCGGTACAAAAGCGGTTGAAGATCCGGATTTTGTTGCTAAAGCTTGCCGTGAATTTGCAGGACACATTATCGTTGGTATCGATGCCAAAGACGGTATGGTAGCCACTCATGGTTGGGCAAACGTGACAGATACCAAGGCTACTGAGCTTGCCAAGTGCTTCGCTGATGTAGGTGTGTCATCAATCGTTTATACTGATATTGCCCGCGATGGCATGATGCAGGGCGTGAATGTTGAACAAACCGTTAATTTGGCGCGTGAAGGCGGATTACCAGTGATTGCATCAGGCGGCGTTACCGATATGAAAGATATCGAGCTGTTAAAGCCTTATGGTGATTGTATCGAAGGTATTATTACTGGTCGTGCTATCTATGAAGGCACGTTGAATTTGAGCGAAGCGCAGCTTTACTTAGATAGCTAAATAAATCAAAAATTAGTCGGTTAAAATCAGACAGCTAATTATCAGCAATCAGCTAAGCGAGAAAAACCCGTAAAAAATAAAGGATGCTTATGGCCAGTTATTTTGACCGTCCAATGATACGCCGTTTTATAAAAGCGTGGGGTCAAATGGTGTTGCTGTTAAGCATCGTTTGTACGTGGCCCACCTATGCTGCTGGTGAAGAACTCTCTGGCATTGCAACCGTACTTGGCGTGGAAAGTACACAAGAGGCAACACCTGATAGTGATCCTGCGCCAGACGAGGAAGCATCAGAACCCGCCACCTCATTACCGACACCCGCCCAGCCCCCCGTCATCAGCGGCGAGAGCACCAATAATGGTCAAATCGAAACCACACCCACTCCGCAAAAAGATAATGAAATCCATCAGCGTATCAATGGTATTTTTTCTGAAATTGAAGGGTTACAGGCCGTCAATGTCAGTGTTAGCCAAGGTGTCGTCACCCTAACAGGGGAGACTGCCAACGAAAAAAAAGCGCAGCAAGCCATCAATCTGACCAACCGTTTGACAGATGTTGTTACGGTCGATGACAATATCAATCGAACGTTGGACGTTCAAGAGAATGTCTCGACAGTTTATCAAGGACTGAAAGCGCAACTGGAAAACTTAGTGAAGGCGTTACCTTTACTGTTAGTCGGCATCGTTATCTTTGCATTGGTGACATGGTTTGGCAGTTGGTTATCTAATCGCAAGAGAATGTGGCAGCGCTTAACGCCAAATCCGTTTGTCGCCGAGCTATTATCACAAACAGTCAAAGTTATTTTTATTATTTTTGGTCTGATCTTGGGACTGAGCCTTATCGGGGCAGAAACCATCTTAGGTACTTTGCTTGGCGGCGCAGGTGTCATCGGTATTGCCGTTGGTTTTGCGGTCAAAGATACCATCGAAAACTATATTGCCTCACTAATGCTCAGTATCCGCCAGCCATTTCGCGCCCGTGATCAGGTGGTTATCAATGGTCAAGAAGGTATCGTGGTTCGCCTTACTTCGCGAGCCACGATCTTGATGACGCTAGATGGTAACCAGCTGCGTATTCCCAATGCTGAGGTGTTTAAAGGCACCATTCTCAACTATACCAAAAATCCCGAGCGCCGCTTTACTTTTGAATTAGGAGTGGATGCCAATGATGATCCGCTAGCAGCCATCAAAGTAGGACTGGATGCGATCGATACGCTCGCATTTGTATTGGATGAGCCCAAAGCCATCGCGGTGATTACCAATGTGGGTGATTCCAATATTGTGCTAGAGTTTCAGGTTTGGGTAGATCAATCAGAGACGGACTTTGCCAAGGCCCGTAGTATTGCCATTCGTGAGACCAAGCATGCACTCGAAAACGAGGGCTTTAGTTTACCTGAGCCTATTTATCGCCTGCGGTTTAATAACAAATTAGAAAAAGCCTTTGAGCACATGCAGGGCAGTGCGGATAGCGCTAAATCTGACATGACCATCACCCCAACCACGCCTGAGCCTGTTGCCGAGCCTCAAGCTGATGAGCGTCCTGTTGACGATAAAGATAAAAAGCAAGCGAAGGCGCGAGCCAAAGTTATTTTGCAAGGCCGTAATGCTGATGATGTCCTCGATGCTCGCCCTGATGACAAGCTGATGGAAAAGGTCGAGCAAGAGATTGCTCAAAGCTCAGATGAAACGGATTTGCTCAATAATAATAGTCCGCAAGAATAGTAAGAGATAGTAGGTTTAAAAATAGGCACAAAAAGTGCAATCGAACTCGTATTTGGTAGCTAATCAAAGACGAGATTTTTTATGGAAATGAAGCATGTAACTATATTTGCCGTAATCGGCATCGTGGCACTATTGGGCTTTAACATCATCAATGGCAATAGTCATGAGAAAAACAGAGAGGTTGCCATTAGCAGTACTGTTTCTGAACAGCCTACAGCAGCTGTATCTGATGCAGATAGCTTTAAGAATAGCTCTGCAAATATCGCCAGCAAACCACTTGGCGAACAGCCAAAAGCCATTTTAGATGATGCAACCAATAAAATCGATCAAGCACAGCAATCTGAGCAAGATCGTTTGGAACAGATGAGTAATGCACAGTAAAAAAATATTTAACCTAAAACTATAAATAACAAAGCATAAAAAAGGGCCAACGTTATCGTTAGCCCTTTTTTATTTATGGTGCTACAGTTTCAGATTAGCTTTTTTTTGCTAGAGCTTCTACGACTACTTCTCTTTGCTGGACCTTTCTTAGACGGCTGTTTTTTGGCAGGCTGTTTTTTGGTCTGATTCATGGCACTAGACTGAAGTTTTTCTTTCAAATCAAAATCAATTTGCAGTAAGTCCATGTTGACGCCAGCAACCTGTACCTTGACCAAGTCACCAAGTCCAAACAGCTTGCCCTTGTCTTTGCCGATGAGCTGCTGTTGCTGCTCATCATAAACAAAGAAATCATCGCCCACATTGGAGATATGTACCAAGCCATCGATGTATAGATCAGTCAACGTAACGAATAGGCCGAAGTTGGTCACGGTCGTCACAACCCCTTCGAACTCTTCACCGACATGATCCGTCATATAATGACACTTGAGCCAAGACTCTACAAAGCGAGATGCTTTTTCTGCACGGCGCTCTGTATCAGACGTCTGTGTACCCGCGCCGTCAAGTGAAAAATCCATGACAGGTTGCTTGCTGTTTGTTACTTTTGCTTTGATCGCACGATGCAGCATTAGATCTGGATAACGGCGAATCGGCGAGGTAAAGTGGCTATATTCATCATAAGCCAAGCCGAAGTGACCAATATTGTCAGGGGCATAATTTGCCTGCATCATCGAGCGCAGCAACATGCTATGAATGCTAATCGCATCTGGTCTGTCTTTGGTTGCTTCAATAATACGCTGATAATCGGCTTGCGTTGGATTCTCTTCTGGGAAGGGTAGGCCAAAGTTTTTTGCATATTCGTGAATACGCATTGATTTTTCATTATCAGGCTTATCGTGGTTACGATATAAGACTGGCAGCTCATGTTTGAGTGCAAAGTTTGCCGCGCAGGTATTAGCGAGGAGCATACACTCTTCAATCAGCTTCTGAGAGTCACCGCGAGTACGCGGTAATATAGCGTCAATCCCGCCTTTTTCATTAAATTTGATGTAGGTTTCGACCGTCTCAAACTCCATGGCATGACGCTCTTCACGTTTTTTGAGCAGTAACTCATAAAGCTGATGCAATGTATCAATCGATTTTTTGACGTCTTTATTGCCCGTTAATGATTTAGGAAGTCTCTTATCAGTCGGATTGACAAAATAGTCGTTCACTTGGTTATACGTGAGACGCGCTTGTGAGTGCATCACTGATGGATAAAACTCATATCCTGTGACCTTACCTGCACGTGATACTTTAATATCAGCCACCATGCATAGACGATCAAGGTTAGGGTTCAATGAACACAGGCCATTAGAGAGGACTTCAGGGAGCATCGGAATCACACGATGCGGGAAGTATACAGACGTACCGCGCTCGTAAGCATCTTGATCTAGTGGAGAGTTTGGCGTGACATAGTAGCTGACATCCGCAATTGCGACCACGACGCGGTAGTTGCCGCCTGAGCGCTTCTCAGCAAATACGGCATCATCGAAGTCACGAGCATCTTCACCATCGATAGTAACGAGTGGCAGATGACGCAAATCTTTGCGACCTTTTATGTCTTTCTCAGTTGGTTCTTGATATTCAGCAGCTTGTTTGAGCGCCGCTTCACTGAAATCTGATGGGATATCATAGTTGAGTAAAGTGGTCTCAATAATCAGCTCTCGATCGTTATCATCAGACAATACCTCAGTGATTTTGCCAGTGGCAAATTCATGCTGGTTCGGCCAGTCGATGATATCGACTTTGACAGGCGCGCCTTGTTTGATATTGAGGGCTTGGACATTATCATCAGTGACAGTGATTGGTTGATGACTGTTTGGACTACCAAGCTCAACACAATAGCCGTCTTCATCACGCGCAAGTGTACCGATAAAGTTGTTCTGGCGGCGCTCAATCACATCGACAATACGACCTTCAGTACGACCGCGATTGTCTGTTGACGTGCCAACTGCTGCTACTGTATCGCCATTGAATACCCAGCGCATTTGTTTTTCATGCAAAAATAAATCTGGCATATCACTTAGCACCACAAAGCCAAAGCCTTTTGGATGTGCAGATACGGTGCCTGTAACGATATCTTGCTTAGTGACTGTGCGATAGCGATAGGGACGGCCTTCGCGATTGACTTGACCGTCGCGTGCCATGGCTTTTAGGCGATTGCCCAAAGCATCAAACTGATCTGGATCTTCAATCTCAAAGATCTGCGCCAGCTGCTTGTGAGTGACTTCCCCATGCTCACCAATCGTACTGAGTATCAACTCACGACTAGGGATTGGGTTGTCGTATTTTTGTGCCTCACTTGAGGCGTTTGGATCATTCCAACTCATAAATTACCGTATCTATTTTTTAAATTATTAATAGTGACTATCTTAACACGAACGGCAGCGCAATATCTTGCGTCAATTGCCTTATGTGCCTTCAATAGCAAAAAGCGTTGCATTTTTAAATGAACGCTATTGGGATCAATCAAATATCGATATCAACACTGCTTGATTGATTGGTGATTTTTTTACTGTCTAGCTCTTTTGAGACTTCTAGCACTGTGGTTTGATTTGATTTATCCAGGTATTTCTGTGCTTTATCGACTTCAGTGGTCAAGCTATTGACCGTTTGTTTCATATTTTCTAATGCTTCGATTTTATAATTACTAATCATATCCATGGTGTCATAGACATTATTGAAGGCATTTTGCAGTTTATCAAGCTCAATGCTACTACTTGTTGCTTGTTCATGAATCTCACCTGACTGACGCTTAAGCATGGCAGAGGTTGATTCAATCAAGCTACTCGTGGTTTTATTCAATGCCGTAATCTGATCAAGTACCAGCTTTTGATTGGTCATGGCTTGAGCAACTACCACCGCCGTACGTAGTGCTGAAACAGTGGTCGTCGTTGCTCGATCAACCCCTTTAATCAGCTCTAGATTGTTTTTACGGATGGTGTCGAGCGCTAGATAACCTTGTACGTTGACGGCCAACTGAGTTAAAAAGTCAGTGTTTTTTTGACGCACATAAAACAGCATCTCTTCTTTGATAATACGCGCTTTTTCAGGATCAGTCGCTTCTATGGCGTAGACTTTTTGCTCTAGTTGCTCATCTATCTTTTTGCCAACATAGATATACTGGCGTATAGACTGCATCAGCTCCCACATATTAACTTTTTCTTGCTCAATCATTGCATTGTCTTTGAGCAATTCATCTTTACCGTTATATAAACTGGTTACTACTGCATTGATATGCGATTGCGCTGACTCATACTGACGGAAATAGTCTTGCACTTTATTACCAAATGGAATCAGACCGAATAGCTTACGTGAATTGGTCAGCTCTTTTTTGCTTGGGTCTAAATCTTCGACGATACCGCGTAATTCGGTTAAAGATTTGGCAATAGGGGAATTGTCAAACAAGCTGTCATTGAGGCTTTTGGCCGGTAGCTCAAGCATACGATTAGAGACTTGAGCGGATTCACGAATCTCTTTGGTGCCCAGATTATGAATGGATTGGACGTTTTGCTGAAATTCTGGACTGTGCACGGAGTTAGTAATCACGTGATCGACGAACGCATCCACTTTGGCATCCAGCTCCGGAATTTGGCTTTCATCCAACTTAACCATTTGATCGGCTTCACTTTTTTGTATTTCTTTGACAGGTTCAGGCGCTGTGAGAGAGATACTAGGAGTTGTGGCGTTTTCTGGTGGTGTTAATTCTTGCATGAAAGTTCCCTTGATGTCAGATAAAAGCAGTGTTTTTATAAACGACTCTATTGGTCGTGATATAGATTATTGTTGTACACTGACTAAAAATTTTGATAAATGCTGATTAGCAAATATAAAACAGATCTTTAGACTACCGCGTAATCAAATAGTTGAGAAGGTAGATTTTGTAAAATAGCGTCAGCCAATTATATAGTCAGTTCAAAATAAAATTGTTATGGCTAGGACAAACATCATAAAACAATTTGGATAAGTCGTTTTCCATCCAGCCTTGGCGTAGAAACTTCACTTGAGCCCATTTCTTTTCGATAGGGTTTAGGTCTGGGCTGTACGGCGGCAACCAAAGAATACGATGCCCGTGCCTGTTTAGTAGCTTTTGAATGCGTTTGCTTTTATGAAATTTGGCGTTATCCATCACAATCACGCATTTTGTTTTAAGACTTGGGATTAGTTTGTGTTTGCACCAGTGATAGAAGACAATGCTGTTGATGTTTGTCTCAAAGTAATCAAGCGCAAACAGCATCTTTTCATACAGAGCACCAATAACGTTGGTTCGCCTTTTACCTTGCCAGTTGTAGCTATCGATACAAGGCTTACCAATCGGTGCATAACCATGAGAGCGAATGGTTTCAGACTCAAAGCCACTTTCATCCATATAAACGATGGGATAGCCTTGCTGCGTAAAGCTATTAAGCTTTCCCTGATACACCGCTCTTTTTATTGGGCAAGCTTTTGGATGCTCTAATGTCTTTTTTTTGACTGATGCCTAGGCGCTTTAGGGCATGATAAATGCCTGTTTTACTACAGTTTAGACGACGGGCTCGCTCATACTGGTAATCATCAGGATGTTCTTTAACATCATTAAGTAGCACGTCATCTGGTATTTTATAGGGTTTGGTTTGCCTGGTTGTTTTGCTATGAACACGCCGCTTCCAGTTTTGTATCGTGGTTGGGCTGAGGTTATAGAATTCAGCTGCCTCGGCAAAGGTCATACCCTCGTCTAAGCTTTTTAGCACTTGTTTGCGAAAATCTAGTGAGTAAGTCATGGTCTTTATAATAACAATTGGGTTTGATAATTAGTTTATAACATTTTTAAGTGGGATTGACTATATCTGGCTAAATACATTTAAAAGAGACAGTAGGCAGTCCAAATAATAAAAAACCATCAATATCCCGTAGCATATTGATGGTTAGATTTATAAATAACTATATGGACTGACAGCCACTACTTAAAGCAATCTCATAAAAGACTATTTTTTCTTTGTAGGTCCAAGCAGCATACCCATTTGGCGACCTTCCATCTTAGGATATTGTTCGACGTTTGAGATATCAGCAGTATCTTCAATGATACGATCAAGTTGTTTGCGACCAAGATCTTGGTGCGCCATTTCACGTCCGCGGAAACGGATGCTAATTTTAACTTTGTCTTGATCTTCCAAGAAGCTGATAATTTTTCTCAGTTTAACCTGATAATCGGCTTCTTCGGTACTAGGACGTAGCTTCATCTCTTTGAGCTGAGTCTGCTTTTGGTTTTTCTTAGCTTCTTTAGCCTTTTGCTTTTGATCATAGAGGAAATGTTTATAATCCATGATCTTACATACTGGCGGCTTAGCTTCAGGAACTAATTCAACCAAATCTAGGTTTTCATCACGTGCCGCTTTCATCGCGGTTGCGATATCAACCACACCCATTTGCTCGCCATCTTCTTTGACGAGACGGACTTCTTTGACGTTGATATCTTCGTTGATGTTCAAACGGTTGGACTGTTTAATAGGTATTACTCCTCATCTGTTTTTGGGGTCTGTCGGCCTTTTTTACTGACAGCGGTCTGTACTAATGTAATAAATTCAGAAACACTCATCACGCCAAGGTTCTCACCTTCGCGCGTTCGGACGTTGACACTGCCCGATTCCACTTCTTTATCCCCTAATACTAGCATATAGGGAATACGTTCTAATGTTTTCTCTCGTATCTTAAATCCAATCTTTTCGTTACGCAAGTCGCTAACCGCACGCAAACCTGCATTTTTGAGCTCACTAACCACGTTTTCACAGGCATCAGCTTGCTTATCAGTGATGTTCATGACCACAACTTGTTGCGGTGCTAGCCATACTGGCATCCAACCAGCATAGTGTTCGATCAAAATACCAATGAAGCGCTCAAATGACCCTAAGATGGCACGGTGCAACATAATAGGCACTTCACGATCGTTCTGCTCATTGACGAACTCAGCATCGAGGCGCTCAGGCATATTGGGATCTACCTGAATGGTACCGCATTGCCAAATACGACCTAACGAGTCTTTTAGACTAAACTCAATCTTTGGACCATAGAAAGCGCCTTCGCCAGGTAGATAATCCCAGTCTAGGCCTGAGCTATCAAGCGCATCTGCTAACGCCTTTTCTGCAAAGTCCCAAGACTCATCACTACCAACACGTTTTTCGGGACGAGTAGAGAGCTTCATAATAATGTTATCGAAGCCAAAATCTTCATAGACAGCAAGCGTTAGCTTGATAAATTCTGCTACTTCTTGCTGAATCTGTGCTTGCGTGCAAAAGATATGAGCATCATCTTGCGTAAAACCACGTACGCGCATCAGACCGTGCAATGAACCTGATGGCTCGTTACGATGGCAAGAACCAAATTCTGCCATACGTAGTGGCAAATCACGGTAAGACTTTAAGCCTTGATTGAACACTTGCACATGACAAGGGCAGTTCATTGGTTTTACGGCATAATCACGATTTTCACTAGAGGTCGTGAACATATTAGTTGCGTAGTTGCCCCAATGTCCTGAGCGCTCCCACAGACTGCGATCAACGATTTGTGGCGTTTTGATCTCTTCGTAGCCGTTATCGTATTGTACTTTACGCATATATTGCTCAAGTACTTGATAAATTGTCCAGCCATTGGCATGCCAGAACACCATACCTGGGGCTTGCTCTTGCATATGAAATAGGTTTAACGCTTTACCAATTTTACGATGGTCACGTTTTTCTGCTTCTTCAATACGCTGGATATAGGCTTTTAGCTGTTTTTTATCAGCCCAAGCAGTACCATAAATACGTTGCAGTTGCTCGTTTTTCGCATCACCGCGCCAATAGGCACCTGACATTTTGGTCAGTTTAAATACTTTCAAAAAGCGCGTATTGGGCACATGCGGGCCACGGCACATATCGACGTATTCTTGATGATGATACAGACCAAAAGCTTCTTCACCTGGCATATCATTAATCAGTTTTAGCTTATAGTCTTCGTTACGTGATTCAAAGATCTTAATTGCTTCGGCACGTGGTGTCATTTTTTTGATAACGTCATAATCTTGCTTGATCAGCTCCATCATGCGTTTTTCAATAGCTTCCATGTGCTCAGGCGTAAATGGCGTTTCACTAAAGATATCGTAATAAAAACCATCATCAATAACAGGACCAATGACCATTTTGACATCAGGATATAGCTGTTTAACTGCATGACCTAATAAGTGAGCGCATGAGTGACGAATGATATCAA
Source organism: Psychrobacter sp. AntiMn-1 (assembly GCF_001854065.1). Lineage (NCBI taxonomy): Bacteria > Pseudomonadati > Pseudomonadota > Gammaproteobacteria > Moraxellales > Moraxellaceae > Psychrobacter > Psychrobacter sp. AntiMn-1. The sequence continues at coordinate 2,098,812 of NZ_CP012969.1, forward strand.
CACCATCGTCATCTTTTGGCGTTACGATTTCAACGTTGGCATCAGCGACAATAGGATCGTACGCATCTACTAGGTGACCATTGACACGTCCAGCAACTGTCGCTCTAGCGAGCCCTGTCCCAATACTTTGCGCCACTTCCATGACTGTTGTATGACCTTCGAAGTTTTTCACGCTACCATCGGGTAAAGTAATCGCTACCATAATCTATTCGCCTGTTATTGGGTCCGTTGGCAGTGATGATTGCAACCATCAATCATATAACCGTGAGACCGCATCAATTATATCTAATCATTGTGATATATAGTAAGAGTGACACATTACTTGCTACTGCTTTGTACTGCTATATATTGTGGGTTTTATTGGTTATTCAAGAGTGTCTAACCAATAACGACATCATAGACAGAACTCTGTCATCTATCTAATACAGATAATCAGTAAAAATAAGTAATGCAATAAAAGGGTGATTATAGCAAAAACCGTCTACCAAGACTAGATAGCAAGGGGTAGAGCCTTAAGCTCAATCAGAGATAAACTGCGAAAGTTATTTTTGAACATTTCAAAACAGAATGTTGGCAAAACTATATAAAACTTGGCGATTGACCTTCTGTATAGTGATGTTTGTAGTAATATCAATATTGAAGGTGGAAGAAGTAGAAGCAAATTCAAAGAGGTAAAAAATACTTCAAAGATAATAAACGGCAATACATATCTGATAAAACTGTCAATCAGAGCACACTTCTATTTTCTTTCCTTTTAAAGCAGCCAGCTCCAACCCATTGAAAAAGCTATCTTTTTTATATTCTGCTAAAATAAGTCCAAAAACATCAACAAAACAGGTTGACACAAAAATTAAACCCTCTATAATACGCCCTCATCAGACGAACTGGCAGTGAGAGAAGTGTAGATTACACATTAATAACGCAGTTAACCTGTTGAAATAAATTAAAATAAAGCTTGACAATTCAAATCAATATGATAAGATAGTCGGCTCGCTAGATAGCTTAACTGGCAACAGGGAAGGCGAAAAGCGTAAGTAATACCCTATATATCGATGACTGGACGACAGTGATTGAAACTATTTAAAAGCATAACTAAAGAACAACTTGTGTGGATTTTTGCTGATTCAGAATGCTAAAAAATAAAGTTGGTCGACTATCTTTTCGGTAGAACACCAACTATAAAAATTATCATTTAAGACAGCAGAAAAACTCAAAGTTAATTCATTACGAACATAATTACGAGCGATTTTGCCAGATTAAATGAGCCAAGATTAGAAGTCGTCTTCCTATTTATAGGTAAAGGCTTCAGATAGATTAAACTGAAGAGTTTGATCATGGCTCAGATTGAACGCTGGCGGCAGGCTTAACACATGCAAGTCGAGCGGAAACGATGATAGCTTGCTATCAGGCGTCGAGCGGCGGACGGGTGAGTAATACTTAGGAATCTACCTAGTAGTGGGGGATAGCTCGGGGAAACTCGAATTAATACCGCATACGTCCTACGGGAGAAAGGGGGCAACTTGTTGCTCTCGCTATTAGATGAGCCTAAGTCGGATTAGCTAGTTGGTGGGGTAAAGGCCTACCAAGGCGACGATCTGTAGCTGGTCTGAGAGGATGATCAGCCACACCGGGACTGAGACACGGCCCGGACTCCTACGGGAGGCAGCAGTGGGGAATATTGGACAATGGGGGGAACCCTGATCCAGCCATGCCGCGTGTGTGAAGAAGGCCTTTTGGTTGTAAAGCACTTTAAGCAGTGAAGAAGACTCTTCGGTTAATACCCGGGGACGATGACATTAGCTGCAGAATAAGCACCGGCTAACTCTGTGCCAGCAGCCGCGGTAATACAGAGGGTGCAAGCGTTAATCGGAATTACTGGGCGTAAAGCGAGCGTAGGTGGCTTGATAAGTCAGATGTGAAATCCCCGGGCTTAACCTGGGAACTGCATCTGAAACTGTTAGGCTAGAGTAGGTGAGAGGGAAGTAGAATTTCAGGTGTAGCGGTGAAATGCGTAGAGATCTGAAGGAATACCGATGGCGAAGGCAGCTTCCTGGCATCATACTGACACTGAGGCTCGAAAGCGTGGGTAGCAAACAGGATTAGATACCCTGGTAGTCCACGCCGTAAACGATGTCTACTAGTCGTTGGGTCCCTTGAGGACTTAGTGACGCAGCTAACGCAATAAGTAGACCGCCTGGGGAGTACGGCCGCAAGGTTAAAACTCAAATGAATTGACGGGGGCCCGCACAAGCGGTGGAGCATGTGGTTTAATTCGATGCAACGCGAAGAACCTTACCTGGTCTTGACATACACAGAATCTTGTAGAGATACGAGAGTGCCTTCGGGAATTGTGATACAGGTGCTGCATGGCTGTCGTCAGCTCGTGTCGTGAGATGTTGGGTTAAGTCCCGCAACGAGCGCAACCCTTGTCCTTAGTTACCAGCACTTCGGGTGGGAACTCTAAGGATACTGCCAGTGACAAACTGGAGGAAGGCGGGGACGACGTCAAGTCATCATGGCCCTTACGACCAGGGCTACACACGTGCTACAATGGTAGGTACAGAGGGCAGCTACACAGCGATGTGATGCGAATCTCAAAAAGCCTATCGTAGTCCAGATTGGAGTCTGCAACTCGACTCCATGAAGTAGGAATCGCTAGTAATCGCGGATCAGAATGCCGCGGTGAATACGTTCCCGGGCCTTGTACACACCGCCCGTCACACCATGGGAGTTGATTGCACCAGAAGTGGTTAGCCTAACTTAGTGAGGGCGATCACCACGGTGTGGTTGATGACTGGGGTGAAGTCGTAACAAGGTAGCCGTAGGGGAACCTGCGGCTGGATCACCTCCTTATAGACAGCATTCGCTCAGCAAGAATTCACAACAAGTTGTTCTTTAGTTTAAGCTTACGTTTTAGGACGTATTAGGGTCTGTAGCTCAGCTGGTTAGAGCACCGTGTTGATAACGCGGGGGTCAGTGGTTCGAGTCCACTTAGACCCACCATTATTAATGTAGGTGAAAGAGCCCTAAGTAAATCCGCTTTAAGGGATTTCCTCTTGCGCTCGGATCGAAGCAGTGCTTCGATTGTATCCTCGCTCAGGGGCCATAGCTCAGTTGGTAGAGCGCCTGCCTTGCACGCAGGAGGTCAACGGTTCGACTCCGTTTGGCTCCACCACTACATACAGCTAAGCTTAGCGTGCTAAATAAAATAGGTATCAAATAGAAACAAGTGATTTGCACACGATTACTTCTTTCTGTTTTATACAGAAAACTATGACTCGACGAGAGCATAGGAACTATTTAAAAACATAGATATGAGTCTGGGTTAGGATGAGCGTATTCACGCGCCCATCTTAACCTTAATAACTCACCTCTTAACGACATTGTTTGTTATCCCAGGGGTGAGTTATTAAAAAAGTAAAGAGAACTGAATCAAGCGTATAAACATAGGTGATATCGTTATCATAATTAGATTGTATGACACATAGAAGTCGAAAGACTACTTGGGGTTGTAGGGTCAAGTAATGAAGCGCACATGGTGGATGCCTTGGCAGTCAGAGGCGATGAAAGACGTGACAGCCTGCGATAAGCTTCGGGGAGGCGGCAATATCCTGTGATCCGGAGATTTCTGAATGGGGAAACCCACTTACCATAAGGTAGGTATCCTAATTTATTAGGAAGCGAACGAGGGGAAGTGAAACATCTCAGTACCCTTAGGAAAAGACATCAATTGAGATTCCCCTAGTAGCGGCGAGCGAACGGGGAGAAGCCGATTAATGCTAATGTAGAAGAACAGCGTGGGAAAGCTGACCATAGTAGGTGATAGTCCTGTATTCGAAACATTAGCGTTAACATATTAAGTAGAGCGGGGCACGAGAAATCCTGTTTGAAGATGGGGGGACCATCCTCCAAGGCTAAATACTCCTGACTGACCGATAGTGAACCAGTACCGTGAGGGAAAGGCGAAAAGAACCCCTGTGAGGGGAGTGAAATAGAACCTGAAACCGTGTGCGTACAAGCAGTGGGAGCCCACTTGTTGGGTGACCGCGTACCTTTTGTATAATGGGTCAGCGACTTATATTCTGTAGCAAGGTTAACCGTTTAGGGGAGCCGTAGGGAAACCGAGTCTTAATAGGGCGACTAGTTGCAGGGTATAGACCCGAAACCGAGTGATCTATCCATGAGCAGGTTGAAAGTGCCGTAACAGGCACCGGAGGACCGAACCCACTGTCGTTGAAAAGCCAGGGGATGACTTGTGGATAGGGGTGAAAGGCTAATCAAACTCGGTGATAGCTGGTTCTCCCCGAAAGCTATTTAGGTAGCGCCTCGGACGAACACCATTGGGGGTAGAGCACTGTTTCGGCTAGGGGGTCATACCGACTTACCAAACCGATGCAAACTCCGAATACCGATGAGTGATATCCGGGAGACACACGGTGGGTGCTAACGTCCATCGTGGAGAGGGAAACAACCCAGACCGCCAGCTAAGGCCCCAAATTCCTAGTTAAGTGGGAAACGAGGTGGGAAGGCATAGACAGCTAGGAGGTTGGCTTAGAAGCAGCCATCCTTTAAAGAAAGCGTAATAGCTCACTAGTCGAGTCGGCCCGCGCGGAAGATGTAACGGGGCTCAAACTAGGAGCCGAAGCTGCGGATTTGAATTTGTTTTCAAGTGGTAGGGGAGCGTTGTGTAAGCCTGTGAAGGTGTGTTGTAAAGCATGCTGGAGGTATCACAAGAGCGAATGCTGACGTGAGTAACGATAATGCGAGTGAAAAGCTCGCACGCCGGAAGATCAAGGGTTCCAGTCCAACGTTAATCGGGGCTGGGTGAGTCGACCCCTAAGGCGAGGCCGAAAGGCGTAGTCGATGGGAAATCGGTTAATATTCCGATACTTGTTTATAATGCGATGGAGGGACGGAGAAGGTTATGTCAGCCTGGCGTTGGTTGTCCAGGTGAAAGGATGTAGGTTTATAGCTTAGGTAAATCCGGGCTATTCTATACCGAGATCTGATAGCAAGCTGTACTTGTACAGCGAAGTGGCAAATACCATGCTTCCAGGAAAAGCTTCTAAGCAATAGTTATAAACGAATCGTACCCTAAACCGACACAGGTGATCAGGTAGAGAATACCAAGGCGCTTGAGAGAACTCTGCTGAAGGAACTAGGCAAAATGGTACCGTAACTTCGGGAGAAGGTACGCTGTTGGTGGTGATAGGACTTGCTCCTTGAGCTGCTGGCAGTCGCAGATACCAGGCTGCTGCAACTGTTTATTAAAAACACAGCACTCTGCAAACACGAAAGTGGACGTATAGGGTGTGATGTCTGCCCGGTGCTGGAAGGTTAATTGATGGGCTTAGCGTAAGCGAAGGTCTTGATCGAAGCCCCAGTAAACGGCGGCCGTAACTATAACGGTCCTAAGGTAGCGAAATTCCTTGTCGGGTAAGTTCCGACCTGCACGAATGACATAATGATGGCAGCGCTGTCTCCAGCAGAGACTCAGTGAAATCGAAATCGCAGTGAAGATGCTGTGTACCCGCGGCTAGACGGAAAGACCCCGTGAACCTTTACTACAGCTTTACATTGAACTTTGACCTGACTTGTGCAGGATAGGTGGGAGGCTTTGAAACTGAGACGCCAGTCTTGGTGGAGCCATCCTTGAAATACCACCCTGGTCATGTTGGGGTTCTAACTCAGGTATCACAATACCGAGGACAATGTATGGTGGGTAGTTTGACTGGGGCGGTCTCCTCCTAAAGAGTAACGGAGGAGTACGAAGGTGCGCTCAGACCGGTCGGAAATCGGTCGAAGAGTATAAAGGCAAAAGCGCGCTTAACTGCGAGACCCACAAGTCGAGCAGGTACGAAAGTAGGTCTTAGTGATCCGGTGGTTCTGTATGGAAGGGCCATCGCTCAACGGATAAAAGGTACTCTGGGGATAACAGGCTGATACCGCCCAAGAGTTCATATCGACGGCGGTGTTTGGCACCTCGATGTCGGCTCATCTCATCCTAGGGCTGAAGCAGGTCCTAAGGGTATGGCTGTTCGCCATTTAAAGAGGTACGCGAGCTGGGTTTAGAACGTCGTGAGACAGTTCGGTCCCTATCTACCGTGGGCGTTGGAAATTTGAGAGGATCTGCTCCTAGTACGAGAGGACCAGAGTGGACGAACCACTGGTGTTCGGGTTGTCATGCCAATGGCATTGCCCGGTAGCTACGTTCGGATGGGATAACCGCTGAAAGCATCTAAGCGGGAAGCCCACCTCAAGATTAGATTTCCCTAAAGAGCCGTTCAAGACTAGGACGTTGATAGGCAGGGTGTGGAAGCACAGTGATGTGTGTAGCTAACCTGTACTAATTGCTCGTTTGGCTTGACCATACAACACCCAAGTGGTTTGTATCAAGTCTAATTAATCTATCTTGTATAGCCCAGGCTATAGAAACAGACAGAACATTTCGATATCACCGTTAACCTTGATTCAGTTAGGGTAAGTGGTACTTATCAAAAGTCACACGAACAGACTCATATCTAACCCCCTTTGCTGACGACAATAGCGCGATGGCACCACCTGATCCCTTCCCGAACTCAGAAGTGAAACATCGTTGCGCCAATGGTAGTGTGGTTCGCCCATGTGAGAGTAGGTCATCGTCAGCTCCTTATTCCTAAAAAGCCCCTTGATACTAACGTATCAAGGGGCTTTTCTTTGTCGGCATTTTAATAATAATTTCCTAATCAATAGCTGCTCATTTTATTTGGCAAAATAATTATAAAAAAGGATCAATTAGCCTTGACCCAGCCTCAAACCCGCGTATAATGCGTCCCAGTCGAAAGGGAAGTGGTGAGGAAGCCTAAGCGATTAAGTTATTTCAAACTAATTAAAAATACTTCTTGACTAAATAAATAAAGGGTCTATAATACGCCCTCATCAGACGGACTGGCAGTGAGAGATGTGTAGATTACACATTAATAACCCAGTTAACCTGGCGAAACAAATTATAAAAAGTCTTGACAATTCAAATCATTATGATAAGATAGTCGGCTCGCTAGATAGCTTAACCGGAGACGGAAAAGGCAGATAGCGTTAGTAATACCCTATATATCGATGACTGGACGACAGTGATTGAGACTATTTAAAAGCATAACTAAAGAACAACTTGTGTGGATTTTTGCTGATTCAGAATGCTAAAAAATAAAGTTGGTTTGAACTTCTTTTCGGAGTTTATACTAACTATAAAAATTATCATTTAATCAGCAGAAAAACTCAAAGTTAATTCATTACGAACATAATTTTAAGCAAATGCTAGATTAGATGAGCCAAGATTAGAAGTCGTCTTACTATTTATAGTGAAGACTTCAAGCAAGATTAAACTGAAGAGTTTGATCATGGCTCAGATTGAACGCTGGCGGCAGGCTTAACACATGCAAGTCGAGCGGAAACGATGGGAGCTTGCTCCCAGGCGTCGAGCGGCGGACGGGTGAGTAACACTTAGGAATCTACCTAGTAGTGGGGGATAGCTCGGGGAAACTCGAATTAATACCGCATACGTCCTACGGGAGAAAGGGGGCAACTTGTTGCTCTCGCTATTAGATGAGCCTAAGTCGGATTAGCTAGTTGGTGGGGTAAAGGCCTACCAAGGCGACGATCTGTAGCTGGTCTGAGAGGATGATCAGCCACACCGGGACTGAGACACGGCCCGGACTCCTACGGGAGGCAGCAGTGGGGAATATTGGACAATGGGGGCAACCCTGATCCAGCCATGCCGCGTGTGTGAAGAAGGCCTTTTGGTTGTAAAGCACTTTAAGCAGTGAAGAAGACTCTTCGGTTAATACCCGGGGACGATGACATTAGCTGCAGAATAAGCACCGGCTAACTCTGTGCCAGCAGCCGCGGTAATACAGAGGGTGCAAGCGTTAATCGGAATTACTGGGCGTAAAGCGAGCGTAGGTGGCTTGATAAGTCAGATGTGAAATCCCCGGGCTTAACCTGGGAACTGCATCTGAAACTGTTAGGCTAGAATAGGTGAGAGGAAGGTAGAATTCCAGGTGTAGCGGTGAAATGCGTAGAGATCTGGAGGAATACCGATGGCGAAGGCAGCCTTCTGGCATCATATTGACACTGAGGTTCGAAAGCGTGGGTAGCAAACAGGATTAGATACCCTGGTAGTCCACGCCGTAAACGATGTCTACTAGTCGTTGGGTCCCTTGAGGACTTAGTGACGCAGCTAACGCAATAAGTAGACCGCCTGGGGAGTACGGCCGCAAGGTTAAAACTCAAATGAATTGACGGGGGCCCGCACAAGCGGTGGAGCATGTGGTTTAATTCGATGCAACGCGAAGAACCTTACCTGGTCTTGACATACACAGAATCTTGTAGAGATACGAGAGTGCCTTCGGGAATTGTGATACAGGTGCTGCATGGCTGTCGTCAGCTCGTGTCGTGAGATGTTGGGTTAAGTCCCGCAACGAGCGCAACCCTTGTCCTTAGTTACCAGCACTTCGGGTGGGAACTCTAAGGATACTGCCAGTGACAAACTGGAGGAAGGCGGGGACGACGTCAAGTCATCATGGCCCTTACGACCAGGGCTACACACGTGCTACAATGGTAGGTACAGAGGGCAGCTACACAGCGATGTGATGCGAATCTCAAAAAGCCTATCGTAGTCCAGATTGGAGTCTGCAACTCGACTCCATGAAGTAGGAATCGCTAGTAATCGCGGATCAGAATGCCGCGGTGAATACGTTCCCGGGCCTTGTACACACCGCCCGTCACACCATGGGAGTTGATTGCACCAGAAGTGGTTAGCCTAACTTAGTGAGGGCGATCACCACGGTGTGGTTGATGACTGGGGTGAAGTCGTAACAAGGTAGCCGTAGGGGAACCTGCGGCTGGATCACCTCCTTATAGACAGCATTCGCTCAGCAAGAATTCACAACAAGTTGTTCTTTAGTTTAAGCTTACGTTTTAGGACGTATCAGGGTCTGTAGCTCAGCTGGTTAGAGCACCGTGTTGATAACGCGGGGGTCAGTGGTTCGAGTCCACTTAGACCCACCATTATTAATGTAGGTGAAAGAGCCCTAAGTCAATCCCCTTTAAGGGATTTCCTCTTGTGCTCGGATCGAAGCAGTGCTTCGATTGTATCCTCGCTCAGGGGCCATAGCTCAGTTGGTAGAGCGCCTGCCTTGCACGCAGGAGGTCAACGGTTCGACTCCGTTTGGCTCCACCACTACATACGGCTAAGCTTAGCGTGCTAAATAAAATAGGTATCAAATAGAAACAAGTGATTCATCTTGAATAAAGACACGATTACTTCTTTCTGTTTTATACAGAAACTTATGACTCGACGAGAGCATAGGAACTATTTAAAAACATAGATATGAGTCTGGGTTAGGATGAGCGTATTCACGCGCCCATCTTAACCTTAATAACTCACCTCTTAACGACATTGTTTGTTATCCCAGGGGTGAGTTATTAAAAAAGTAAAGAGAACTGAATCAAGCGTAAACATAGGTGATATCGTTATCATAATTAGATTGTATGACACTTAGAAGTCGAAAGACTACTTGGGGTTGTATGGTCAAGTAATGAAGCGCACATGGTGGATGCCTTGGCAGTCAGAGGCGATGAAAGACGTGACAGCCTGCGATAAGCTTCGGGGAGGCGGCAATATCCTGTGATCCGGAGATTTCTGAATGGGGAAACCCACCTAGCATAAGCTAGGTATCTTATATTTATATAAGAAGCGAACGAGGGGAAGTGAAACATCTCAGTACCCTTAGGAATAGACATCAATTGAGATTCCCCTAGTAGCGGCGAGCGAACGGGGAGAAGCCGATTAGTACTAATGTAGAAGAACAGCGTGGGAAAGCTGACCGTAGTAGGTGATAGTCCTGTATTCGAAACATTAGCACTAACATATTAAGTAGAGCGGGGCACGAGAAATCCTGTTTGAAGATGGGGGGACCATCCTCCAAGGCTAAATACTCCTGACTGACCGATAGTGAACCAGTACCGTGAGGGAAAGGCGAAAAGAACCCCTGTGAGGGGAGTGAAATAGAACCTGAAACCGTGTGCGTACAAGCAGTGGGAGCCTTAATTTATTAGGGTGACCGCGTACCTTTTGTATAATGGGTCAGCGACTTATATTCTGTAGCAAGGTTAACCGTTTAGGGGAGCCGTAGGGAAACCGAGTCTTAATAGGGCGATTAGTTGCAGGGTATAGACCCGAAACCGAGTGATCTATCCATGAGCAGGTTGAAAGTGCCGTAACAGGCACCGGAGGACCGAACCCACTGTCGTTGAAAAGCCAGGGGATGACTTGTGGATAGGGGTGAAAGGCTAATCAAACTCGGTGATAGCTGGTTCTCCCCGAAAGCTATTTAGGTAGCGCCTCGGACGAACACCATTGGGGGTAGAGCACTGTTTCGGCTAGGGGGTCATACCGACTTACCAAACCGATGCAAACTCCGAATACCGATGAGTGATATCCGGGAGACACACGGTGGGTGCTAACGTCCATCGTGGAGAGGGAAACAACCCAGACCGCCAGCTAAGGCCCCAAATTCCTAGTTAAGTGGGAAACGAGGTGGGAAGGCATAGACAGCTAGGAGGTTGGCTTAGAAGCAGCCATCCTTTAAAGAAAGCGTAATAGCTCACTAGTCGAGTCGGCCCGCGCGGAAGATGTAACGGGGCTCAAACTAGGAGCCGAAGCTGCGGATTTGAATTTGTTTTCAAGTGGTAGGGGAGCGTTGTGTAAGCCTGTGAAGGTGTGTTGTAAAGCATGCTGGAGGTATCACAAGAGCGAATGCTGACGTGAGTAACGATAATGGGTGTGAAAAGCATCCACGCCGGAAGATCAAGGGTTCCAGTCCAACGTTAATCGGGGCTGGGTGAGTCGACCCCTAAGGCGAGGCCGAAAGGCGTAGTCGATGGGAAATCGGTTAATATTCCGATACTTGTTTATAATGCGATGGAGGGACGGAGAAGGTTATGTCAGCCTGGCGTTGGTTGTCCAGGTGAAAGGATGTAGGTTTATAGCTTAGGTAAATCCGGGCTATTCTATACCGAGATCTGATAGCAAGCTGTACATGTACAGCGAAGTGGCAAATACCATGCTTCCAGGAAAAGCTTCTAAGCAATAGTTATAAACGAATCGTACCCTAAACCGACACAGGTGATCAGGTAGAGAATACCAAGGCGCTTGAGAGAACTCTGCTGAAGGAACTAGGCAAAATGGTACCGTAACTTCGGGAGAAGGTACGCTGTTGGTGGTGATAGGACTTGCTCCTTGAGCTGCTGGCAGTCGCAGATACCAGGCTGCTGCAACTGTTTATTAAAAACACAGCACTCTGCAAACACGAAAGTGGACGTATAGGGTGTGATGTCTGCCCGGTGCTGGAAGGTTAATTGATGGGCTTAGCGTAAGCGAAGGTCTTGATCGAAGCCCCAGTAAACGGCGGCCGTAACTATAACGGTCCTAAGGTAGCGAAATTCCTTGTCGGGTAAGTTCCGACCTGCACGAATGACATAATGATGGCAGCGCTGTCTCCAGCAGAGACTCAGTGAAATCGAAATCGCAGTGAAGATGCTGTGTACCCGCGGCTAGACGGAAAGACCCCGTGAACCTTTACTACAGCTTTACATTGAACTTTGACCTGACTTGTGCAGGATAGGTGGGAGGCTTTGAAACTGAGACGCCAGTCTTGGTGGAGCCATCCTTGAAATACCACCCTGGTCATGTTGGGGTTCTAACTCAGGTATCACAATACCGAGGACAATGTATGGTGGGTAGTTTGACTGGGGCGGTCTCCTCCTAAAGAGTAACGGAGGAGTACGAAGGTGCGCTCAGACCGGTCGGAAATCGGTCGAAGAGTATAAAGGCAAAAGCGCGCTTAACTGCGAGACCCACAAGTCGAGCAGGTACGAAAGTAGGTCTTAGTGATCCGGTGGTTCTGTATGGAAGGGCCATCGCTCAACGGATAAAAGGTACTCTGGGGATAACAGGCTGATACCGCCCAAGAGTTCATATCGACGGCGGTGTTTGGCACCTCGATGTCGGCTCATCTCATCCTAGGGCTGAAGCAGGTCCTAAGGGTATGGCTGTTCGCCATTTAAAGAGGTACGCGAGCTGGGTTTAGAACGTCGTGAGACAGTTCGGTCCCTATCTACCGTGGGCGTTGGAAATTTGAGAGGATCTGCTCCTAGTACGAGAGGACCAGAGTGGACGAACCACTGGTGTTCGGGTTGTCATGCCAATGGCATTGCCCGGTAGCTACGTTCGGATGGGATAACCGCTGAAAGCATCTAAGCGGGAAGCCCACCTCAAGATTAGATTTCCCTAAAGAGCCGTTCAAGACTAGGACGTTGATAGGCAGGGTGTGGAAGCACAGTGATGTGTGTAGCTAACCTGTACTAATTGCTCGTTTGGCTTGACCATACAACACCCAAGTGGTTTGTATCAAGTCTAATTAATCTATCTTGTATAGCCCAGGCTATAGAAACAGACAGAACATTTCGATATCACCGTTAACCTTGATTCAGTTAGGGTAAGTGGTACTTATCAAAAGTCACACGAACAGACTCATATCTAACCCCCTTTGCTGACGACAATAGCGCGATGGCACCACCTGATCCCTTCCCGAACTCAGAAGTGAAACATCGTTGCGCCAATGGTAGTGTGGTTCGCCCATGTGAGAGTAGGTCATCGTCAGCTCCTTATTCCTAAAAAGCCCCTTGATACTAACGTATCAAGGGGCTTTTCTTTGTCGGCATTTTAATAATAATTTCCTAATCAATAGCTGCTCATTTTATTTGGCAAAATAATTATAAAAAAGGATCAATTAGCCTTGACCCAGCCTCAAACCCGCGTATAATGCGTCCCAGTCGAAAGGGAAGTGGTGAGGAAGCCTAAGCGATTAAGTTATTTCAAACTAATTAAAAATACTTCTTGACTAAATAAATAAAGGGTCTATAATACGCCCTCATCAGACGGACTGGCAGTGAGAGATGTGTAGATTACACATTAATAACCCAGTTAACCTGGCGAAACAAATTATAAAAAGTCTTGACAATTCAAATCATTATGATAAGATAGTCGGCTCGCTAGATAGCTTAACCGGAGACGGAAAAGGCAGATAGCGTTAGTAATACCCTATATATCGATGACTGGACGACAGTGATTGAGACTATTTAAAAGCATAACTAAAGAACAACTTGTGTGGATTTTTGCTGATTCAGAATGCTAAAAAATAAAGTTGGTTTGAACTTCTTTTCGGAGTTTATACTAACTATAAAAATTATCATTTAATCAGCAGAAAAACTCAAAGTTAATTCATTACGAACATAATTTTAAGCAAATGCTAGATTAGATGAGCCAAGATTAGAAGTCGTCTTACTATTTATAGTGAAGACTTCAAGCAAGATTAAACTGAAGAGTTTGATCATGGCTCAGATTGAACGCTGGCGGCAGGCTTAACACATGCAAGTCGAGCGGAAACGATGGGAGCTTGCTCCCAGGCGTCGAGCGGCGGACGGGTGAGTAACACTTAGGAATCTACCTAGTAGTGGGGGATAGCTCGGGGAAACTCGAATTAATACCGCATACGTCCTACGGGAGAAAGGGGGCAACTTGTTGCTCTCGCTATTAGATGAGCCTAAGTCGGATTAGCTAGTTGGTGGGGTAAAGGCCTACCAAGGCGACGATCTGTAGCTGGTCTGAGAGGATGATCAGCCACACCGGGACTGAGACACGGCCCGGACTCCTACGGGAGGCAGCAGTGGGGAATATTGGACAATGGGGGCAACCCTGATCCAGCCATGCCGCGTGTGTGAAGAAGGCCTTTTGGTTGTAAAGCACTTTAAGCAGTGAAGAAGACTCTTCGGTTAATACCCGGGGACGATGACATTAGCTGCAGAATAAGCACCGGCTAACTCTGTGCCAGCAGCCGCGGTAATACAGAGGGTGCAAGCGTTAATCGGAATTACTGGGCGTAAAGCGAGCGTAGGTGGCTTGATAAGTCAGATGTGAAATCCCCGGGCTTAACCTGGGAACTGCATCTGAAACTGTTAGGCTAGAGTAGGTGAGAGGGAAGTAGAATTTCAGGTGTAGCGGTGAAATGCGTAGAGATCTGAAGGAATACCGATGGCGAAGGCAGCTTCCTGGCATCATACTGACACTGAGGCTCGAAAGCGTGGGTAGCAAACAGGATTAGATACCCTGGTAGTCCACGCCGTAAACGATGTCTACTAGTCGTTGGGTCCCTTGAGGACTTAGTGACGCAGCTAACGCAATAAGTAGACCGCCTGGGGAGTACGGCCGCAAGGTTAAAACTCAAATGAATTGACGGGGGCCCGCACAAGCGGTGGAGCATGTGGTTTAATTCGATGCAACGCGAAGAACCTTACCTGGTCTTGACATACACAGAATCTTGTAGAGATACGAGAGTGCCTTCGGGAATTGTGATACAGGTGCTGCATGGCTGTCGTCAGCTCGTGTCGTGAGATGTTGGGTTAAGTCCCGCAACGAGCGCAACCCTTGTCCTTAGTTACCAGCACTTCGGGTGGGAACTCTAAGGATACTGCCAGTGACAAACTGGAGGAAGGCGGGGACGACGTCAAGTCATCATGGCCCTTACGACCAGGGCTACACACGTGCTACAATGGTAGGTACAGAGGGCAGCTACACAGCGATGTGATGCGAATCTCAAAAAGCCTATCGTAGTCCAGATTGGAGTCTGCAACTCGACTCCATGAAGTAGGAATCGCTAGTAATCGCGGATCAGAATGCCGCGGTGAATACGTTCCCGGGCCTTGTACACACCGCCCGTCACACCATGGGAGTTGATTGCACCAGAAGTGGTTAGCCTAACTTAGTGAGGGCGATCACCACGGTGTGGTTGATGACTGGGGTGAAGTCGTAACAAGGTAGCCGTAGGGGAACCTGCGGCTGGATCACCTCCTTATAGACAGCATTCGCTCAGCAAGAATTCACAACAAGTTGTTCTTTAGTTTAAGCTTACGTTTTAGGACGTATCAGGGTCTGTAGCTCAGCTGGTTAGAGCACCGTGTTGATAACGCGGGGGTCAGTGGTTCGAGTCCACTTAGACCCACCATTATTAATGTAGGTGAAAGAGCCCTAAGTCAATCCCCTTTAAGGGATTTCCTCTTGCGCTCGGATCGAAGCAGTGCTTCGGTTGTATCCTCGCTCAGGGGCCATAGCTCAGTTGGTAGAGCGCCTGCCTTGCACGCAGGAGGTCAACGGTTCGACTCCGTTTGGCTCCACCACTACATACAGCTAAGCTTAGCGTGCTAAATAAAATAGGTATCAAATAGAAACAAGTGATTCATCTTGAATAAAGACACGATTACTTCTTTCTGTTTTATACAGAAAACTATGACTCGACGAGAGCATAGGAACTATTTAAAAACATAGATATGAGTCTGGGTTAGGATGAGCGTATTCACGCGCCCATCTTAACCTTAATAACTCACCTCTTAACGACATTGTTTGTTATCCCAGGGGTGAGTTATTAAAAAAGTAAAGAGAACTGAATCAAGCGTATAAACATAGGTGATATCGTTATCATAATTAGATTGTATGACACATAGAAGTCGAAAGACTACTTGGGGTTGTATGGTCAAGTAATGAAGCGCACATGGTGGATGCCTTGGCAGTCAGAGGCGATGAAAGACGTGACAGCCTGCGATAAGCTTCGGGGAGGCGGCAATATCCTGTGATCCGGAGATTTCTGAATGGGGAAACCCACCTAGCATAAGCTAGGTATCTTATACTTTGTATAAGAAGCGAACGAGGGGAAGTGAAACATCTCAGTACCCTTAGGAAGAGACATCAATTGAGATTCCCCAAGTAGCGGCGAGCGAACGGGGAGAAGCCGATTATCTTTAGAATAGAAGAACAGCGTGGGAAAGCTGACCATAGTAGGTGATAGTCCTGTATTTTAAATTCTGAAGATAACATATTAAGTAGAGCGGGGCACGAGAAATCCTGTTTGAAGATGGGGGGACCATCCTCCAAGGCTAAATACTCCTGACTGACCGATAGTGAACCAGTACCGTGAGGGAAAGGCGAAAAGAACCCCTGTGAGGGGAGTGAAATAGAACCTGAAACCGTGTGCGTACAAGCAGTGGGAGCCCACTTGTTGGGTGACCGCGTACCTTTTGTATAATGGGTCAGCGACTTATATTCTGTAGCAAGGTTAACCGTTTAGGGGAGCCGTAGGGAAACCGAGTCTTAATAGGGCGACTAGTTGCAGGGTATAGACCCGAAACCGAGTGATCTATCCATGAGCAGGTTGAAAGTGCCGTAACAGGCACCGGAGGACCGAACCCACTGTCGTTGAAAAGCCAGGGGATGACTTGTGGATAGGGGTGAAAGGCTAATCAAACTCGGTGATAGCTGGTTCTCCCCGAAAGCTATTTAGGTAGCGCCTCGGACGAACACCATTGGGGGTAGAGCACTGTTTCGGCTAGGGGGTCATACCGACTTACCAAACCGATGCAAACTCCGAATACCGATGAGTGATATCCGGGAGACACACGGTGGGTGCTAACGTCCATCGTGGAGAGGGAAACAACCCAGACCGCCAGCTAAGGCCCCAAATTCCTAGTTAAGTGGGAAACGAGGTGGGAAGGCATAGACAGCTAGGAGGTTGGCTTAGAAGCAGCCATCCTTTAAAGAAAGCGTAATAGCTCACTAGTCGAGTCGGCCCGCGCGGAAGATGTAACGGGGCTCAAACTAGGAGCCGAAGCTGCGGATTTGAATTTGTTTTCAAGTGGTAGGGGAGCGTTGTGTAAGCCTGTGAAGGTGTGTTGTAAAGCATGCTGGAGGTATCACAAGAGCGAATGCTGACGTGAGTAACGATAATGGGTGTGAAAAGCATCCACGCCGGAAGATCAAGGGTTCCAGTCCAACGTTAATCGGGGCTGGGTGAGTCGACCCCTAAGGCGAGGCCGAAAGGCGTAGTCGATGGGAAATCGGTTAATATTCCGATACTTGTTTATAATGCGATGGAGGGACGGAGAAGGTTATGTCAGCCTGGCGTTGGTTGTCCAGGTGAAAGGATGTAGGTTTATAGCTTAGGTAAATCCGGGCTATTCTATACCGAGATCTGATAGCAAGCTGTACATGTACAGCGAAGTGGCAAATACCATGCTTCCAGGAAAAGCTTCTAAGCAATAGTTATAAACGAATCGTACCCTAAACCGACACAGGTGATCAGGTAGAGAATACCAAGGCGCTTGAGAGAACTCTGCTGAAGGAACTAGGCAAAATGGTACCGTAACTTCGGGAGAAGGTACGCTGTTGGTGGTGATAGGACTTGCTCCTTGAGCTGCTGGCAGTCGCAGATACCAGGCTGCTGCAACTGTTTATTAAAAACACAGCACTCTGCAAACACGAAAGTGGACGTATAGGGTGTGATGTCTGCCCGGTGCTGGAAGGTTAATTGATGGGCTTAGCGTAAGCGAAGGTCTTGATCGAAGCCCCAGTAAACGGCGGCCGTAACTATAACGGTCCTAAGGTAGCGAAATTCCTTGTCGGGTAAGTTCCGACCTGCACGAATGACATAATGATGGCAGCGCTGTCTCCAGCAGAGACTCAGTGAAA
The DNA here is from genome assembly GCF_001854065.1 of Psychrobacter sp. AntiMn-1. Classification (NCBI taxonomy): domain Bacteria; kingdom Pseudomonadati; phylum Pseudomonadota; class Gammaproteobacteria; order Moraxellales; family Moraxellaceae; genus Psychrobacter; species Psychrobacter sp. AntiMn-1. The sequence continues at coordinate 2,116,426 of NZ_CP012969.1, forward strand.
TCGAAATCGCAGTGAAGATGCTGTGTACCCGCGGCTAGACGGAAAGACCCCGTGAACCTTTACTACAGCTTTACATTGAACTTTGACCTGACTTGTGCAGGATAGGTGGGAGGCTTTGAAACTGAGACGCCAGTCTTGGTGGAGCCATCCTTGAAATACCACCCTGGTCATGTTGGGGTTCTAACTCAGGTATCACAATACCGAGGACAATGTATGGTGGGTAGTTTGACTGGGGCGGTCTCCTCCTAAAGAGTAACGGAGGAGTACGAAGGTGCGCTCAGACCGGTCGGAAATCGGTCGAAGAGTATAAAGGCAAAAGCGCGCTTAACTGCGAGACCCACAAGTCGAGCAGGTACGAAAGTAGGTCTTAGTGATCCGGTGGTTCTGTATGGAAGGGCCATCGCTCAACGGATAAAAGGTACTCTGGGGATAACAGGCTGATACCGCCCAAGAGTTCATATCGACGGCGGTGTTTGGCACCTCGATGTCGGCTCATCTCATCCTAGGGCTGAAGCAGGTCCTAAGGGTATGGCTGTTCGCCATTTAAAGAGGTACGCGAGCTGGGTTTAGAACGTCGTGAGACAGTTCGGTCCCTATCTACCGTGGGCGTTGGAAATTTGAGAGGATCTGCTCCTAGTACGAGAGGACCAGAGTGGACGAACCACTGGTGTTCGGGTTGTCATGCCAATGGCATTGCCCGGTAGCTACGTTCGGATGGGATAACCGCTGAAAGCATCTAAGCGGGAAGCCCACCTCAAGATTAGATTTCCCTAAAGAGCCGTTCAAGACTAGGACGTTGATAGGCAGGGTGTGGAAGCACAGTGATGTGTGTAGCTAACCTGTACTAATTGCTCGTTTGGCTTGACCATACAACACCCAAGTGGTTTGTATCAAGTCTAATTAATCTATCTTGTATAGCCCAGGCTATAGAAACAGACAGAACATTTCGATATCACCGTTAACCTTGATTCAGTTAGGGTAAGTGGTACTTATCAAAAGTCACACGAACAGACTCATATCTAACCCCCTTTGCTGACGACAATAGCGCGATGGCACCACCTGATCCCTTCCCGAACTCAGAAGTGAAACATCGTTGCGCCAATGGTAGTGTGGTTCGCCCATGTGAGAGTAGGTCATCGTCAGCTCTCTATTCCAAAAGCCCCCTTCTGCGAAAGTAGAAGGGGGCTTTTCTTTGTGTGATATTTTATTGGAAATATTAAATTTTGCTCAGTAAAAATTTTATATTTAGTTTAAAGTCTAACTTGCACTATTATATAACTTTTATTGCTATATATAGATTGTTGGTTCTTAATATAGATGCTAAATTACATTTCATAAATGACTATATAATTTTGAAAAATTTAGGAAATTTACTTTGATTGAGAAAGCATCTGAGCTACTTGAGAAGTTTATAAAAGCTGAATCCGAAAAGTTACAAGGTATTAAGATGCCTCATATGCCTACTCTAGGCTCTGCCTATGAAGAGGTTACTAAACAAGGTATCGATAATGAGTTCACTATTCCAAAATTTCTGAAGTTGCGCGTTGTTTCTGGCTTTATTTCTACTGGAGATGAGATGCTACCACAACAAGTTGATTGTATGCTTGTGTATGGAGATGGCAATAGATATGGACTAACTGAACAATATGTTTATAGTATTGATAAGGTACTTTGTATCTTTGAGGTCAAGAAAAATTTGAGAAAAGCTGATTTTATAGACGCCATTCAACATCTTGGCTCTATACGTACAAAGTTTGCTGAACATTTTGAACATAGACTTATACACGAAAGTTATAAACCTGATATTAGGATTGCTGCAAAAGAATTTTCAAAAATTACGGGGAAAACTGCACCTAAGAAATACTCTGATATACATGACCTTTCTAAAAGCGATGCCATATTATTCTATGTATTGGTTCAAGAGTCGTTAGCTCCCATAACCATTATTCATGGTTACGAAGGGTATAAAACAGAGCAAGGATTGCGTACCACTTTTGTGGACATAATAGAAGAAAGAATACAGGAAGAAGGCGATGGCTTAGGAATACCGAGTATTCCTGCTCTAGTTACGTCGAATCAGTTTTGCCTTATAAAAAGTAATAGCGTACCTTTCTCGGTTATCAAGGATAAGAACGAATGGGTAGCTATCTGCTCAACAAGATATAATCCAGCAAAAATGATACTTGAAATAATATGGTCTAAAATATCTATATATTTCAATGTAGATATGCCTTGGAATGATAAACTTTATATGGATAATATTCAGCCTTTATTGATAGCTGAAGTAGTAGAACACGAAGGTAGAGTAGGTTGGAAATATGAATCATTAGAACTCAAGGAAAAACATCTCAAAAGAAAGGATGATAATAGTTGGAGACCTGCTGCTATTGGAAAAGCAGAAGTTGCAGCTATCCGTCTTATGATGCTGAATGGTGGCTATTTAACATCAGATGATCAAGTGGAAGAGTTTTTAAGAAACCATCATGGAACCACATTCAACGAGGTAATAGAAAGTCTTATTTTAACAAGGCTGTTTATATCTGGGGAAGGCTACTTGAAACCAATTAATATAAATACTTAGGGGCTGTAGTAGATAAGCACTATGCTAGACTACTTTTATGAAGATAACCCATTGTAAACTAAGTAAAAAAATACAGCGAAGGCTGTTAGAGTTTTTTACGGCTGAAGTGACTGCTAGAACAGCCGCAGATTTGCTTGATATTCAGCCTAATACTGCTGCACTTTTTTATCATAAAATAAGACTTGTGATAGATTACCGGTGGTGGTTCAAAAAGTAGGCTGAAAAAAAACAGGCTGAGAAATTGATAAAATAGTGAAATGCAAATCACACTATACATCAAATGCCCAGCCTGTCTAAGTGACAGTATAAAGAAAAATGGCTTCAAAAGCTATGGTAAACAAAACTATAAATGCAAAGACTGCAAACGGCAGTTTATTGGCGACCATGCCTTAACGTACCAAGGCTGTCACTCCCAAAAAGATAGCAAAATACGCCATCTTATGGTTCGAGGCAGTGGCATAAAAGACATCGCTTGCGTTGAAAAAATTAGCAAAGGCAAAGTACTAGCCACCCTAAAAAAGTGTCACTACCAAATAACCCCCAAGCAAAGGCAATATGACTGTCTTGAAGTAGATGAGCTTTGGACATTCGTAGGTAAAAAGACCAACAAACAATGGCTAATTTATGCCTATCACCGTGACACAGGTGAAATTGTTGCCTATGTGTGGGGAAAACGAGACCTTAACACTGTCAAAAAGCTTAAAGCTAAGCTGAAAGCTTTAGGCGTAAGTTGTGCTAAAATCGCTAGTGATACCTGGGATAGCTTTGTTACTGGTTTTAAGGGCTTTACCCAAGTCATTGGCAAGTTTTTCACGGTCGGTATTGAAGGTAATAATTGCACTATCAGACATCGAGTAAGGCGAGCATTTAGGCGAAGTTGTAACTTTTCTAAAAAGCTGGAAAATCACTTTAAAGCCTTTGATTTAGCTTTCTTTTACATCAATCATGGGTATGTCTAATGTTAGCCTACTTTTTGAACCATCACCAGATTACCATCTCTCATTAGAAGCTGATGAGCTTTTTGATGGTGAGGTCGAATTAGATGAAAGTTACTTCGGCGGTGTACGCAAAGGCAAAAGAGGTCGCGGGGCTGCTGGTAAAACCGCTGTATTTGGGATTCTAAAACGAAACGGTAAGGTGTATACCATTGTCGTAGTAGACACCAAACAGACTACTCTAATGCCTGTTATTAAGCGTAAAATCAAGCCTGACAGCTTTGTTTATACGGATAGCTATCGAAGTTACAATGCACTGGATGTGAGCGAGTTTAAACATTTCAGAGTCAATCACTCTAAAGAGTTCACTTGCGGTAAAAACAATCACATCAATGGCATTGAGAACTTCTGGAATCAGTCTAAACGAACACTCAGAAAGTATAATGGGATCGATAAGAAGAACTTCCATTTATTTTTAAAAGAATGTGAGTTTAGATTTAACTATGGTTCACCATCTAATCAGCTAAAATTCCTGAGAAAATGGTGTGATATTTAATCCTTATCTACTACAGCCCCAATACTTATATTATGATCACTGATGATGATGAAGGTTTTATTGCAAGTGAGCGAGATAGATTCGACCTGTGGTGTAATGAAAATGAGCTAGAACCTTCTTATATAAGCTTTATGTTCCTTGAGTAATTTTTCTTATTATCTGTACCTTTCAAAACAACTCACCCATCTCAAACTTTTCTTCAAAATCAAATCCTAACTGCTCATTCTTACGCAGTCGCATGAGCTCTATACGTAACTTACGTCCTGCGATAAGCCTCAGCACCTCGCGTTGCTGCTCAGTCGTCATATCATGCCATCGTTGGCGCTCGGCTCGACTGCGCAGGCAACCAAAGCAATAGCCTTTTTTATTGCTTTGACAGACACCGATACAAGGGTTGTCAATGTCGAACAGCTCAAACTGTTGATTCATGGCGACTCCATTGCGATTACCGTCATTCCTTTGACTGGTACCAGACGATTATGACTATATTATTATGTCGCAAATATTGACTAATAGTGTGCCGTTTTATTGTTATTATTTTTGTGCATCGGGTGCTATGCTTAGCGTCACTGGTCTATATAAGACAATCATAACAAAATTAATAAGTGAGATGATACGTGAACCTGATTTATATCCATGGACTGGACAGCGATGCAAACTCGACTAAAGGGCTGCTGTTAGAAAAATATTGCCAGCAGCATCATCCTGATATCACGGTGCTGCGCCCTGATCTTAATAAATCGCCTGCGCAAGTGCGTGAGCAGTTGTTGTCATTGATAGAAGGGTTAAATAATAGCAAAGACCAACAGACGGGATCGTCCAACACGGTATTGGTCGGTAGCTCATTGGGTGGGTATTTTTCTACCTTAATCAGTAATCAAATAGATTGTCCTGCATTGCTGCTAAATCCTAGCACACAGCCTCATATCACGCTACAGCGCTTTTCTGATAACTCAGCATCAAATCAAGATAGTAGTGATGAGTCATCGGATAATAAAGTCCTGCATACGACGGCAGGTGGCTGGCGTATTACGCCGTCAGATTTGCAGTGGTTTGCAGATCATCAAATTTCTCAAGTCACTTCTCCTAATAAAGTTGCTGTACTGCTGAAACAAGGTGATGAGCTATTAAACGCTGAGTTGTCTCAGGCCTTTTATCAAAGTCAGGGCGCATCAGTAACCGTACAAGCAGGAGGAGACCATCGCTTTAGTGACTTTGGTGAGCAGCTACCGATGGTGATAGAGATGCTACGAGAGTTAGTAAGGTCTTAGATAGACGACATTATATGACGTGAACGATGGACTATTGACCTTAACGTCGCTGTTTTTGGTTATAATGGTTTTATAGAGTTAAACGCACATGAATAGTTAAGGATGCATTTGTGAGTCAATATAATGCGCAATCGTTAGAAGTTTTAGAAGGGCTGGAACCCGTACGTCGTCGCCCAGGTATGTATACCGATACCACGCGACCAAACCATTTGGCGCAAGAGGTCATTGATAACTCGGTGGATGAAGCGTTGGCGGGTTATGCCAAAACCATCAAAGTGCAGCTGCATAGTGATGGATCGCTGTCTGTCGAAGATGATGGGCGCGGTATGCCAACCGATATTCACCCTGAGTTTGGTCAATCCGGTATTGAGCTGATTTTGACCCGTTTGCATGCGGGTGGTAAGTTCTCGACTTCTAATTATGAAGTATCGGGCGGTCTGCATGGTGTGGGTATCTCTGTCGTCAATGCGCTATCTACGCACGTTGAAGTGACGGTATGGCGTGATAGTACCCAGTTTGATATGGCGTTTGAAAATGGCGCAGCCGTGACGCCGTTGACGGAATCAGTCAGCTCAAACAAACGCAAACGTGGTACCAGAGTGCACTTCTGGGCCGATGGTAGTTTCTTTGATACGCCCAAATTTAACGTTAAGCAGCTCAAGCATAATTTAAAAGCCAAAGCGGTTTTGGCCGCGGGACTAACGATTGAGTTCACCGATGATATCAATGATGAAAAGGTCGTTTGGCAATTTACCGATGGGGTTGTCGAGTATCTAAGCGAGCAGCTAGACGGTCTTGAGACACTACCTGAAGCACCGTTTTATTATAATTATGATGCAAAAGCGGGCGAACGTGCGGGTGTGACCTTTGCCTTGTCTTGGCTGCCTGAGGGTGGTACACCGATTCAAGAAAGCTATGTCAACCTGATTCCGACAGCGCAGGGCGGTACCCACGTCAATGGACTGCGTACAGGTATTTTAGAAGCGTTACGTGAGTTTTGTGATATTCATAATTTATTACCACGCAGTGTGAAGCTAACCGCAGAAGATGTGTGGGATGGGGTGAACTATATCTTATCCCTGAAGTTTTCTGAGCCGCAGTTTTCTGGTCAAACCAAAGAACGTCTCTCTAGCCGCGAAGCTGCAGCCGCTGTACAGACCTTGGCAAAAGATGCCTTTAGCTTGTGGCTAAATCAACATGCGGATATGGGCACGCAGATTGCTGAATTGGCGATTAATAAAGCAGGACGTCGCCTAAAGTCAGCTAAAAAAGTCGCTCGTAAGAAAATCACTCAGGGACCAGCGTTACCGGGAAAATTGGCGGATTGTCGCGGTGATTTGCGCGATGGCGCAGAGCTGTTCCTAGTAGAGGGTGACTCGGCAGGCGGTAGTGCTAAGCAAGCACGTGATCGTCACTATCAAGCGATATTGCCACTGCGGGGTAAGATTTTGAATACATGGGAAGTCTCTTCGGATACGGTACTATCAAGCCAAGAGATTCATGATATTGCTATTGCGATCGGTGTGGATCCTGCCTCTGATGATCTGTCCGAGCTGCGCTATGACAAGATATGTATCTTAGCAGATGCTGATTCTGATGGCCTGCACATTGCGACGCTGATCTGCGCGTTATTTGTGAAGCATTTCCCTGCGCTAGTGGATGCCGGTCATTTATTCGTTGCCATGCCGCCGTTATACCGTGTCGATGTGGGTAAAGAGGTGCATTACGCGCTAGATGAGCCAGAGCTTGCGCATATATTAGCCAAGGTATCGGGCAATAAAAAAGCGCAAATCACGCGCTTTAAAGGACTGGGTGAGATGAGTGCTGAGCAGCTACGTGAGACGACGATGAGCCGCGATACGCGCCGCTTGGTGCAGCTTGATATGGACGATATGGTACTGACCAATGGCCTCATGGATATGCTACTGGCGAAAAAACGTGCCGCTGATCGCAAGTCATGGCTTGAGAGTAAAGGTAACTTAGCCGATATTGCGTTATAGAGTTACAAAGTTTTTAAACGATTTTCACACAGGGATAAGCGTTAAGCGTTATCCCTTTTTTATGACTAAAATCTAGTCAAGCTATACAAATAAAGCAAAATATAAATAATAAGTTAGTCCGCTCAGGTTAATGCTATGATGGGGTATTCTCATTGTGTAGTGCTATTATGTCCTCAAACCCAAAAACCAGTCCCACTGCTAAACCTACTGCGAACAGACGCTCTAAAGTATTGCCTGAGCTTAATAAAAAAGATCTGGGCAACTTAATCCCTAAGCGCGGCGGTAAACTGACTCCTAAAATAGGTCGTATGCTGATGAAGTCGGCGGGCTGGAAGACCGTAGGCTCTATCCCTAATATCTCACAAGCGGTGGTCTTGGCTGTCCCTCATACCTCCAACATCGACGGGATATATGCGCTACCTTGCTTGTTTGCACTGGATCTCAAAATCAGTATTATGGGCAAGCATACGCTGTTCAAAATACCAGTGCTGGCGCAGCTCATGCGCTGGCTTGGTATCATACCTATTAATCGCGAAGCCAAAGGCTCAGTGCTACAAGCGAGTATCGATAAGTTTAAAAATAATAAGACTTTGTTTTTGGGTTTAGCGCCTGAAGGCACGCGCAAATATACTGACAGCTGGAAAACTGGGTTTTATTACTTGGCAGTAGGAGCCAATGTACCTATCTTACCAGTAGCGTTAGATTATAATACTAAAGAAGTTCGTTTTTTGTCTCTGGTCCATCCAACTGGCGATATCGAAGCAGATTTACCGAAAATTTATGCCCAGTACCAAGGCGTGATGCCGCGCCATCCTGAGCGTTTATCGCAGCCGCTACAGGATGTTAATAACGCAGCTGAATAAAGCTTGTGACAGCATTATTGGTACTGGCCTTAATAAGTTTTTATAATTTAGCTCTAAAAACAAAAAAGCCCCTGATATGAAACTAAATTTGAACTGACCCCCGAAACTTGGACGGTTTAGTTTATACCAAGGACTGAGTTCTGTACTGCACAGGGCTCAGTCCTTTTAGTTTGAGTTGAATACGCTCATTATTGTAATAATGCATATACTCATGAATCTGTTGTTCTAACTGCTCAATCGATTTTGGTTTCTCAATATAAATCGTCTCGCACTTCAGCGTACCAAAGAACCCCTCCATCAGCGCATTATCCAAGCAGTTGCCTTTTCTGCTCATGCTTTGCTTAATACCGTGCTGTTTAAGCGCCTTACTGAACGGTCTCATCTGATAATGCCAGCCTTGATCTGAATGCAGCATTAAACGGTTGTTCTGGTGCGTATCTATCTTATCTAACGCCTTATCTAGCATCTTGCTAACCAAATCATAGGTAGGTCTCTTTGAGAGCGTATAGCTGATGATCTCATTGTTATAACAATCGAGTATCGGTGATAAATATAGCTTATGATCACCTACCTTAAACTCAGTAATATCAGTGAGCCAGCGTGTGTTTGGTCTATCTGCATGAAACTGACGCTTTAAATAATTCTTTGCAATTTTGCCTTGTACACCTTTATAAGAGCGATATCTTTGTCGTCGAATCCGTGCACTTAAGTTTAAATGACGCATAAGCTTAGCGATGAGCTTGTGATTGTAATGGCTACCTAACTGCTTTAGCGCTGCCGTTATTCTACGATAGCCGTACCTGCCTTTATGCTGGTGATACAGCTTAGTAATACGCTGTTTTAAGTCAGCATGTTTATCTTTATCACCAAGCTTTTCTCTATGATAGTAAAAGACGCTTTTAGGCATACCAGCGGCTTTAAGTAAGTCAGATAAACAGCAGCGCTCTCTTAGTCCTTCGATGAGCCTTGCTTTTTGCCTGCTTTTTCCTCCGCTTTGAGCAAGGCATCGAGCTTTTTTAGGTAGGCAACCTCTGCACGTAAGTACTCATTCTCACGCTTCAATTCTGCTAAGCTTTTTTCATCCTCTGGTTTGTCTGTAATGAAGGGTTTGCTCATGACGGTTCTACCTTTAGGTTTGGAGATGAGTCCAGATATGCCTTCTAGTCGATACGCTTTATGCCAGTGACTAATAAGCGCCGGTGAGCTGATGTTATACCTTAAAGCAACTTCCAATTGACTTAAGCCTTGGCTAAGCATCGTTGTAATGACTTTGTGTTTAAACTCGTGACTATAGTAAGCTTTGCTGGTCTTTGGTTTGATAGCTTCAATACCACCGCTTTGATATTGCTTAACCCATTTGATAACTATCTTATTATCTAGGTTAAATTCCTCAGCTGTAGCACGACCAGTATGTCCTTGCATATAGTATGCGATGACTTCAAGCTTAAAGTCTAGATCGTAGCGCATAAAAATACCCCATAAGTTGTGTCCAACTTATGGGGGGCAGTTCATAAGTGAGGCTTTTTTAATTGAATCGCTTTAATACTTATCCATCAGACAGCCAATATACTAAAACTGTGGCTGCCCATTAGATGCGCTGACACCACCATCAACTGGTAGATTTACCCCAGTAATCATAGAGGCATCATTACTGGCTAAAAAGGTAATCGCGGCGGCGATATCTTCAGGAGTCACAAAGCGTTCTAGAGGGCAGCGTGCTAAAAATTTATCGACCTTTTCTTGATCTTCTCGCATGTCTTTGGTCATGTTGGTCTTAGTCGCGGTAGGGTTGACCGCATTGACGCGCACACCATCAGGGCCATGATCCATCGCTAACGTACGTGTCAAGTTGGTGACGCCTGCTTTGGCAGCGTTGTAAGCGGCCATGTTCCAATCACCGCCGATACCTGAGAGCGATGAGACATTGACGATATTGCCTTGTGTCTTGATGAGATGCGGCATTGCAGCCTGACAGACATAAAAAGTACCATTTAAATTGACATCAATAGCTGCGTGCCAATCCTCACTAGATAAGTCCGTTATTTTGCCTTCCATACCTTTGCCCGCATTATTGACGACGATATCGAGCTTTTCAAACCTCTCAATCACTCGTTTTACCATTTCTTGTACTTGGCTTTGTACACTAATATCACAGGTGATGGTCATGTAGTTGTCGGTATGAATCCATGTATGATCTTCTGGAAACTGTTTTGCGGTCTCCTCTAAAGTTTCAGAGGTTCGTCCCACTAGTACCACAGTCGCGCCTTCATTAGCGAAACGCAGAGCAGTGGCGCGTCCCATACCTGAGCCGGCTCCAGTGACAATGACGGTTTTTTCTTTAAAACGCTTCATAATGCTCAATCCTTGTTATTATATAGTGCTTATTAAAATTCGATAAACGTACCTGACATTAATACGTGAGCGCAGCTTATAACTATAAGATCCACGCACAAGCATTGCTGCTTTGATATCATCATAACAAGTCATTACGTTGAAAGCGACTGCGTCTGATAGTGCTTATGTAGCGTAATTTTACATTCGTAAAAATGTTGAAATGCTGATGACTATGTTTATAAATATGCGTTTATAAATATGCCACCATTTTAATCAGCCAAAATGTCATTCATCACACATCATAAGATTATAAAGGGCTAGAATCTGTGTCTCATTCGTCTACTATAATATCCGATGGGGGCTACCTTGACCTTGCTAGTGAGCTGGCCTGTTACTTACAGACAGCAGCGGTAGACATCGCTCTAGCTGGTATGCAGACTATTGAACAGCAATATGATGCTCGCTATAGCGCACGCTCGTATCATTACCAGCTTTCGTCGGGCAAGCTGCAACTGCTGGCACTGACATTATACTTGCCAATGAGTACAAGCTCAGCTGATATTGAGCGAGCACGTATGACTGCTATAAAAGCTGCGCTGGCATGGCATAAATCATCATTGTCTCAAAATGAACATGTTGCACAGACTCATGATATTTTGGTTTTCGATATTCAGCTGACTGATAATGTAGTAGATGGTCATAAGAAAAATACTGATAGTCAGGACAGCAAGCAATTAAATCACTTGCAACATGCTTTTGGTGCTCGTTATTTTTTGGAGGACTTGGTTGTAGACATGAGTGAGGGCGGGCAGCAATTGCAAGTCTTCAGCTGGCATGACTGGCACTCAATACTGGTTGCGGTACAGACACCCTATGAGTTATGGCGGTTTTTGAATTATCACTTAGAGCAACTACAATATTCGGCTATCAGCCATGTCCCAAGTTTTGTATCAGAAGAAGTGCTAGTCGCTGAATTTTTGCAAAGCGCCTCTTTATTCACACCTGCGATCACAGTAGACAATGCACTTATCAAGTACGACATTCAGGACAAACCTAATCCAGCGTTGGTGGCCATGGCGCTTGCATATAAGAATCAGAGCACGACTGCGCAGATGTACCAACAGCATATGCAGCAGGCAGCCACGCTATGGTCACAGCTCAGTACACAAATGATAGCAGCATATGCTGATAAGCAGACATCTAGTAATGGCCAAGAATCATCAACTGAGCCGTTGGGGTTTCGTTGGCAGCAGCAACTATTAGATGAGTCTTTATTTTCGCGTCATGAGCTGATCCGTACGCTATATAGACATCCTAAGCAAAGTAAGACGCTGCAACAAGATGGTTATATCGTACATCAGCATTCCTACGAAACCTTGGGGCGGCATTATGTACTGATATTCTATGGACAAGACGCTCAAGCAAAAAATAGCAAAAATGTTATTCAACCGAATCTAGCAAAAATTGCACAGGATGTTGCGACTCGATTGCCAATAGCAGAGCTGCATCATATCGTTGTACTCGGTATCGACTTTATTACTGAGGCAAATGAAACGTTCATCGATATTGATGTGTGGATTCAGTCAGTGGACGCGATGACGCAAAGAGAGCGACAGCTAACCAAGCAAATACAACAATTAAAGAGCAAAAAGTCGCATCAAAATACGCAAGAGGCAGAGAAGCAAACTGCTCAAAACTCTGAAAGTCATCCTCAATCTGACAAGTTGCCTCAAGTACGTCTAAGCCTTTCTATACCAGCGCGAAAGAAATAATGAGCACGTAACATATTTTGAAAATCGAGCTGAGTATTCTGCTAGAAGCTGCTGTAAGTCTAACTTATACTGACACTCACAAAAAAAGACAGCCTAGGCTGTCTTTTTTTTATCTAAGAGTAGGTAATTATTGATACTTATTTATTGATGTCATCGTTAAGATCATTACCAGGAAGGATTTGATTACTGTTATAGATATCATTGGTATCAATATCTACGCGAGGAGTGTCAATCACATCAGTGCGCAAATCAGTCGTTGACGTGCTAGCAGCTGAAGGTGTGTTGTCACGAACTGAATCAGCAACTTTTTCTTGCGTTGATGAGCTTGGCTGCAGCGTGGATTTTGCTTTTGCTTCGTCGCGCTCACGATCCATTCTATCTTGCATTTTACGTAGGAAACGTGCGGCTGCTTCTTGGCCACCAAGACCAAATGATAGGGCAAAGGCGACGGCGACGGCACCTAGCGTTAGACCAAATGCTAGATTCACGATTGAATCTGCAATACCCATTGCTTTTAGACCCATAGCAAGTACAAGGCCCATAATCAATACACGCACAATGTTTGCTAAGAATTGTGAACCTTGTTCAGAGCGCTCAACAACACCTGCAATAATATTGGCAAGCCAAAATCCGATGAACAGGATAATCGCACCTAAGATGATGTTAGCGCCAAATGCGATAAACATCGTAATAATAGCTGAGATAGGCTCGAAACCTAGTAAATCAGCAGCTGCGATAGCAGCAAATAGCATAGCAAAGAAGATAATCGCATAAGCAACTAAGTCAGAGATTCTCTTGTCACCCATAGTCTCTTGCAAGCCAACTTTGGCAGGCATTTGATTGATTTGAGTGTTTTCAAGCAATCCTTTGACGATATTTGCAACCATACGTACAACATAAAAAGTCACAAATAAGATAGCCACTGCCATGAAGATGTTAGGCAATGCTTCCATGATTTTATTCAACATATTGGTCGCAGGGCGAGCAATAACGTCGATTTTTAATGCGTTCAAAGCAGCAATAATCGTTGGGATAATAACCACTAAAAATGCTAGCGAACCGGCAATATTAGGTAGGCTGTTTTGTTCACTTAAGCCAGCTTTCGTCGCTAACTCTTGAACATTAAAAGTAGAAACAAGGTTGGTCACAATGCCGCGTACGACTTTGGCAATGATATAACCAACAACAAAGACTACACCAGCGATTAGGATGTTAGGGATAAAGCTGAAGATTTTGTCGACCATATTAGTCAATGGTGCAAACAAACCATCAAGCTCTAGCTGACCGAGTACCATGGTCAAAACAACCAACAAGATGAACCAGTAAACCATATCAGCGATGGTGCTGCTCATCGGTTTTACGCCTGCTTGTGTGCTTAGACGCTCGTCCATTGTCGTTTTAGAAAGCGCCGCATTGATTGCAGTGCGTGCGACAGTGGCGATAACCCAACCAATTACACCAAGCGCGATCGCACCGATGAGGTTAGGGATAAATGCCAATACTTGATTAACCATATTTGCAAATGGTGCCGAGATTGAGTTTAAGTTTAGTTGGTTAAGGGCCCCTGAAATAGCAATGATAAAGATAAACCAAAAAACAATCTTGGAGATAATTCCCTCAAGATCGTAATTTTTACCGGTTGAAGAGTTCATGCGTTGATTAAGATTGACTTTAGAGAGCACACCGCGGACAAGTGCTGCGATACCAAGTGCGACCAGCCAACCAATGATAAATATCAAGATAGCGCCAATGATAGAACCGATAGGCCCACCAAGATAACCGTTAAAAGATGTATACATTGGGTTCATCTTATCCTCCTTGAATCATTCTATAGGTAACACTCAAAAGTATTGTTATTACAATCACTGTTGAATGAGACAAATATACAGATAGTTTATTATAAATAGTGTCTTTAAATTGAGTTATGGGAAGATATTATCATTTTCGAATAAAGGTAATTATCAAAAGTATCAGGCTGGTTTTTAGTTATCACTTTGCTACTGACACTCATATATCAATGATAAATACCAACATTCGATTACTTATCTCCTTACCCAATCTAGCTTAGCCTATGTATTGATGGATTTAAAGATAGAAAGCTTTACCTGCCACTATATTTGTGTGATAACTTGTTATTATAATACGAAATATTAACACAGACTGTACATTCGCCCGATAATTTCATGTAAAGCGTGGTTCCTAAAACTAAGATTTGTTATTATAGAGCAATGTGACATCTCGCCACTATTCTTACAATCAGAGAGTAATCTATGAAAAAAATCACTACTTTAAGCATTAGTGCCCTTGCTAGTGCTATGTTGTTAATGACAGGCTGTAGCACCAATAACGGCAGTCAAGAAACAGCTGCTCAAAGCGTTTCTATCACAGAGCAAAGCTCAGCAAGTGAAAAAGTGGGCTATAGCTTAGGATTCATGATGGCAGAAGGCAATAAAGAAGCTGTCAAAGATTTGAACCTGGATACTTTTGAAAAAGGTTTCCGTGATGGTTACGAAGGCAATGATTCAGCATTGACCCAAGAGCAAATGCAAGAAGTATTGATGACGTATCAAAAAGAGCAAGAAGAGCAGTTCGCAAAAGACATGCAAACCAAAGCAACAGAAAATAAAACTGCTGGCACAGCATTCTTAGCAGAAAATGCGAAAAAAGAAGGCGTGAAGCAAACGGATTCTGGCCTGCAATATAAAGTATTAAAAGAAGGTACAGGTAAATCGCCAAAAGCAACTGACGTGGTGGAAGTGAACTACGAGGGTAAATTGATCGATGGTACCGTATTTGACAGCTCTTATGAGCGTGGTGAGCCAATTGAGTTCCCACTAAACCAAGTAATCGCTGGCTGGACGGAAGGTCTACAGTTGATGAAAGAGGGCGGCAAGTACGAGTTCTATATCCCATCAGACATCGCCTATGGCGAAGCGGGTAACGCTGGTATCGAGCCAAATAGCACGCTTATCTTTACGGTTGAGCTATTAAAAGTAAAGTAATGCGCGGCTGAAGCATTCATCTATAAAAAAAGCCTTCATAATGATTATGAAGGCTTTTTTATGCGCAGAGGTTTTATATCAGTTTGTCTATAAATTATAGGTTTTTTTGAAAGACTTTAGAGTTGCGACCATTGTGGTACTTCTCCAGACGTGCTGCTGGTAAGGCACTTGCCTCAACTTCCGCAAAGCCTTGCTCAACGAACCAATGGGCAGTACGCGTGGTCAGTACAAACAGTTTATGTAGACCATGACTGCGTGCTTGCTGCTCTAAGAATGCCAGCAAATCAGCACCGCGGCTACCATTGCGATATTCAGGACGTACGGCAACACAAGCGACTTCTGCGGACTCTGCGTCTAGCGTATGCAAGGCTGCACAACCCAAAATCATACCATCACGTTCGATGACGCTATAGTTGTCGATTTCTTGCTCTAAGCGTTCACGTGAGCGGCTGACTAAGATACCTTGCTCTTCTAGAGGGGATAACAGCTCGATAAGGCCAACGACGTCATCGATATTGGCACGGCGAATTTCTTCGTAAGGATCATGGCTAATTAGCGTACCAGAACCGTCACGAGTGAATAATTCTTCTAATAGTGCACCGTTTTTGGCATAGGAGATGATATGCGTGCGATGGACACCTTGACGGCAAGCCAAGCTTGCGCAGTTCAAGAAATAATTGATTTCACAGTTCAAATCACGGTCACGTAAGAAGCGATCCACTTCGTTAGGAATCATCTCATGTAGCAAACGATCACCATCATTGATACCTGCTTCTTCGCCCAAAAATATCAGCTTATCAGCACCCAGCTCTACTGCGGCGCTAAGTGCAACGTCTTCAGCGAGCAAATTAAATACTTCACCCGTCGCAGAATAGCCCATAGAGCCCAAAATCACGATATGGTCATGCAGTAGATTGTTTTTGATGGCTTCAACGTCAATAGAGCGCACTTCACCCGTCATTTGATAATCAATGCCTTCACGAATGCCATAAGGGCGCGCCGTGACAAAATTACCTGAGATGGCGTCAATACGTGAGCCGTACATCGGTGAATTGGCCAGTCCCATCGACAGCTGTGCTTCGATCTGTAAGCGAATCGCGCCAACCGCTTGTAGGATAGCGGGCATTGCAGCACGCGGCGTGATACGAATGTCTTGATGCAGCGGAGATTCAATATTATCGTCTTTTAGGTTTTTTTCGATCTGCGGTCGCGCCCCGTGTACCAGTACCAGCTTGATACCCAAACTATGGAGCAAGGCAAAGTCATGAATCAGCGTGCTGAAGTTAGGATGATTGACCGCTTCACCGCCAAACATAATCACGAAAGTCTTACCGCGATGCGTATTAATGTATGGGGCAGAGTTACGGAACCAATGGACGTATTCAGGGTTAATCTGTGGCATGGAACTAGTAGTCATAATGGGAGCAGTAGTCGTTAGAATAAGAAAAAGGGCGTAGCAAAAAAATGCCTAACGCTAAAGATTTACCATAGCAAAAAACGCGGTTATGAGCTATCTTTTATTTCAGCTGTGTTGAGGTCTTTTTATTGCCCATCGGTGATATACACAACCTCAACACGGGGTTAATGTACCTACAAATGCTTTTTGCTATGCTAAGCGCTATTGCTTTACTGTCAATGAACGAAGATAATCAATAAAAATAATGAATCTGATTCTTTTAATTATTGACTATGTGTTAAGAAAACTCAGTTTTTGCCATCTGTGCTTTACCGATATATCAATCAGGGATAATGAGAACTATGAAAAAAAGTAACCAATTTGCTAGCCCATTTAGTGCTTGGAGCGGTCATCGCTTATTTCACGTTGTTGCCGGTACGCTCATCGGTGCGATGGTAGTCACGCAGGCATCTGCCATGCTGCCAACACCAGAGCAAGCAGTTGATAGCTCAATGGCAGTTCAAGCCAATACAAATGCGAGCAGCAACTCAAGTGCTCAAGCGGTTAATAGTAAAATTACCGCGTCGTTGGTCAGTGTTGATGCCAATGGTCAAGAAGTACTCGTCCCTGTCGATACAAATACTCGTTTGCAATCAGGTAACGTATTGGAGTATCAAGGCTACTTTACCAACACCAATGCCGATCGCGTCCGTAAGATGACGGTCACCATGAGTATTCCGGATCAAGTAGAATTGCTTGGTACAGTGGCACCTGAGTTCCCATATGGGAGTGTCGATGGCAACAACTTCGCCCGTATGCCACTACGTACCAAGGTAGACAATCAACTACAAGATGTGGCACTAAAATACTATAAAGCGGTTCGTTGGGATCTTGAAGGTGTTGGTTTGAACGACACCGTTGCAGTGAAATATCGCGCGCGCGTAAAGTAACGCTAAGACTTTCATAGTAAAAAATTCGTCAGATAATGATGTTTATTATTGATAAAGCACCACCGTTTATAACGGTGGTGCTTTTTTATGCATTGGATCTAATGTCGCTTAACTCTTGTGATGAGTACGCAATAGAGTTAATCAAAGCGTCGCATATTTGCTAGAAGATTTCTCTCGAATCAGCTGTTTGATGGCGTTGATTTGTGGCGTTGTGGCTTGTGCACCTGCTTCTATCAGCGTACGACGCTGCCTGGTATCTATTGAGCTATTACGACCGACATTAGGCGTAATGACAATGTCCGCGCGATCTCGTTCGCGGCTTATTGATGGGGAGCGATTGGTAGGGGATACGATATTGGTTTCGAGAAAGCCCCAAAAGTCGCTTAATGAGCTGATGGTTATTGCTCTATTATCAATAGGGCCATTGACTTGAGCGGCAGTCACATCAACAGCAATAACAATATCAGCGCCCAAGTCGCGTGCGCTGTCAACGGGTACGAGGCTGACCACGCCACCGTCAATATATTTTTTGCCGACTTTTTCTGGAATACGCGGGGCAATAAAAATATTGGGCACGCTACAGGATGCTTGGACAGCAAGCCCTGCGTTACCTGTGGTAAAGACGGCTTTTTTTAGGGTGTTTTTTTCTGCTGCAACGGCGGCAAAGGTAATTGGAAAGTCTTCTATGACTTGTCCGCGAACTTTTTCATTCACAAAGTTTTTGAGTTTGATGCCTTCGACAAAGCCTTGATTGGATAAGGTAAAGTCTGTCAACTGGCTATCGGTGGTGGTCAGTGCCAACTGCTCAAGCTGTAACGGCGCGTATCCACTGGCATACAGGCTACCGATTAAACTGCCGACACTCGTGCCGACGATCAGGGTAGGTTTGATGCCATTCTCTTCCAATGCCTTTATCACACCCACGTGGGCAAACCCTTTGGCACCGCCGCCACCCAAGACCAATGCGACGCTAGGTAACTTCACGATAGGCTCTGGCGTTTTAGGTGTTTGAGCAGTGGGTGTTAGGGTGCTGCAAGCACTGACGCATAACCCAACTATGGCAAGCATGCTAAGACGTAATATACTTAAACCTTGATGAGACGGTCGATATAGAGCAGAGTCTGACATAAAAAACACCTTATAAAATGACCGTAGTTTATAAAAACCATGATGCAGAAAAACCATGTTGTAGAAAATAAGACAGCTACTATTTATATAATAGATGTAAACAAGTTGTCTTAAAGGGTTTTGCAGTCATGACGGAATAGCTTAGCATAAGTCATTGACTGTTCAGCTATAATGAGATGAATCGATGTTTATATTTTGCTGTTTTTACGGGTCATTTTATGACAATCTTTCTTAGGTGAGTTATATTTAAAACAGCCGATGACATAGATAAAAATAATAAATAACCTTGTTAGGATCTTTGATGCCAGTATCGATGAATGTTTCTTCAGCCAATTCAGCAGACCATATAAGGCCTGACTTGCCACTCTCGGCGTTAGATATGCCAGTGACAGCGTTGGCAGGTGTTGGGACAAAGGTAGCGGAGCAATTGGCACAATTGAATATTAAGCGGATATTTGATTTGCTACTGCATTTGCCGCGTGATTATGAAGATCGCAGTCGACTGGTATCAATCGCAGAAGTGGCTCACGGACAGTCGGCTATGATTACCGGACGTGTGGTCCATGTCGATACTAAACGTAGCGGCATGACCGTAACTGTGAACGATGATACGGGCACCATAGCTTTGCGGTTTTTTAAAGTCTATCGCGGCCTTGCGCAGACCATGAATGTGGGGACGCGATTACAGCTGTTTGGTGAAGTCAAAGTCAGTCGTTACGGCAAACAAATACACCATCCTGAATATCAAGTTATCACAGATAATATAGCTACGACTGATACGGGTCTACAGCCCATTTATCCGAGTGTGAAAGGCTTGCACCAAAATAAACTACGCACTTTGATCAAGCTGGCCCTGCAAACGGTTCGTAGTCAGGGTCTACCGATGACGTTGTTTACGAAGGAGGATTTTGCCGTCGTGGCTGACTTACCATTAGTACCTTTTGAGCCAGCCAAATCTTTACTGCTAGAGACAGAGTTTCCAGAAGATATTTTTTCGACATTGGCGCGAAGTGTGCCTGATCATGTGATTGGCAATAGTGTGAATAGGCCTACTGCGTCCGTTTACAACGTCAATAATGATAGCCATAGCGCAGCTGCTCGCATCGCTCATAGCAATGTTTATAACTTAACGATATTTGAAGCGCTAGTACTGCTACATACACCGCCCACCTACACCAACGCAAGCCAGCAATACAAACTGTTGACCCAACTGACTGCGCGTACTCACGCTGCCTGTCAGCGCTTGATTATCGAAGAGTTGACCGCCCATCAGCTTAGCCTGTTGTACCGTCGTCAGCAGCTGCATCAGCACAAAGCACCCAAATGTACAACCCACAGTCCGCTAGCTGATAAGCTGTTTGGTGCATTGCCGTTTGATCTAACAGGTGCACAAAAACGAGTGATGAAAGACATCACGACTGATATGGCAACCTCTATCCCAATGCTACGACTGGTACAAGGCGATGTGGGCGCTGGCAAGACTTTGGTTGCAGCAGGAGCGGCGGGTTATGCGCTTGATAGTGGTTGGCAGGTGGCAGTCATGGCGCCGACTGAGATTTTAGCAGAGCAGCACCTCGTGAACTTTAAGCAATGGTTTGAGCCGCTAGGTATCGGTGTTGGTTGGCTCGCGGGTAAGCAAACTGCCAAACAGCGCCGCGAGGCCTTAGAAGCGGTTGCGGAAAACACGGTACAAATTGTCGTTGGTACGCATGCCTTGTTTCAAGAGCAAGTACAGTTTGCCAAGCTAGGGCTCGTGATCATTGATGAGCAGCATCGATTTGGTGTTGAGCAGCGTATGGCATTGACCAATAAAGGCGTTGCCAATAGCACACCGCATCAGCTAATCATGACCGCTACCCCGATTCCACGAACGCTTGCCATGAGCGTTTATGGCGATATGGATACCTCTATCATTGATGAGCTGCCGCCAGGACGTACCCCCATTACCACGGTGACCATCGATCGTAATCGCCGCGATGAGGTGATCGAACGCATTGCCGTGAATTGCGAAGCGGGCAGGCAAGCATATTGGGTGTGCTCCTTAGTCGAGGCGTCTAGTGTGCTCGATGCACAAGCAGCTGAAGCCACGTATGAAGATTTAAATGAGCGCTTAGACATTCGCATTGGTTTAGTACACGGCAAAATGAAATCTGCGGATAAACAAGCCATCATGCAGGCGTTCAAGGCGGGTGATTTGGATTTGTTAATTGCCACAACCGTGATTGAGGTGGGGGTTGATGTGCCCAATGCATCACTCATGGTGATCGAAAATGCGGAGCGTCTAGGGCTTTCACAATTGCATCAGCTTCGCGGGCGCGTTGGGCGCGGCTCAACCAAGAGCTTTTGTGTGTTGTTATACCAAAAACCATTATCAGAAACAGGCACGGAGCGTTTGAACGTGCTACGTGATAGCACTGATGGTTTTGTTATCGCTCAAAAAGACTTAGAGCTGCGCGGACCGGGTGAACTGCTCGGTAAACGCCAGACAGGCAATGTTGGCTATTATTTGGCCGATCTTATCCGTGATGAGCAGTTATTTGCGATTGCGCAGCGTTTGGCCAAGCACTTGATTGCAGACCCTACCAGAAAAGCGGATGTCAGCCAATTGATTCATCGCTGGATGCCTGAGGCGAGTCGTTATACCAATGCTTAAAAGGGCTATTATTATATACCGTTTGGATATCTAAAACGTTTGACTCAATCAATTGATTGATTAATAATGACCCATGACAAAATTATCTGAAATTGACTTTGAAACCGCGCTTGATCGAGTCGAATCTGAACCTAGTAGTAGCGCCGCCTCCATTTTACGATGCGCCGAAGCGCTGTTTTCGGCTAAAGGCTTTAAAGCGGTTACTACTCGAGATATTGCCAAGGCTTCTGGCAAGAATATTTCCACCATTCACTTTCACTGGCAAAGCAAACGGTCGCTGTATGAAGCGGTATGTAGAATGCATGCTCGTCAGCTGTTGGCTTTTGTGTCTCAAACAGAAGCCGCGATTGCAGATAGTACACTTGAGCCCGCCCAAGCGTTAGAGCAGTGGATCGATAAAACTTTGGATTTACTGATTGAGAATCCAGCGATTGCTAAGCTAGCGTCACAGAATATCTCAGTACAAAATAACCCAGAAATGGTGACTTTGTTTGAACATGACATTCAAGTATTGGCGCGGTTTCAAGGCTATCTGTCTACATTTCTTGGTCCAACTGACGATCATACTAAGCCATTGCGCCTGTTCACCTTGCTTTATTTTACCATCGGTATGTTTACAGACTCGTCACTACAACAAGCCACGCTTGGCGGGTCGGTTTATGAGCAACCAGAGTTACAACAACAGCTTAAATCGTTTGCAAAAAATCTCGCAATGAGCTTGCTACAAAGAAATAGCGCACTAACCACTAATTCATAAGCTGTTCTGACTAGTGGCTGTCCAGTAATTGTTTTTGAGTAATGGTTTAAGTGAGCGTTTAAGCGCTGCTTTTATTATTATCCGTATTTATAGAGACCGACTATGAGTGACTTTAAAGACCCTGATAATAAGCAAGAACCGACTAGCGGACAGCAAACCAATATTGAGACACCTCAACACGCTGAGCTACCCCCGTATCGTCAAGCTGAGGCTACCTCTACCAATAAATCTGCAAAACTACCCCCGTTGCTCATACCTGCATTGATTGCGGTGCTGGTGATTGGGTTTGTGCTAGGTAAGTATTGGGGCGGTAGTGCAGACGAGTTACGAGAGGAGCCAGTCGCCTCTAGTGGTGTGGCAGGTGGCAATGAAGCTGATAGCACTGCGAGTATGGAGCAGTCTGTTTTGTCAGTAGAAACCGTTAGCCCAAGCCAAGATGATATCGGTCGCACACTTAGCGCTGATGGCACCATCAACGCCAAAGATATCGCTAGTGTCAGTGCAAAAGTCAGTGGTGTGGCCATCGAGCGTGTATTGGTCGAAGAGGGCGACCGCGTGAGAGCGGGGCAAGTGCTCGCAATGTTTGATACCGATGCGATGGAGCAGCAAGTGCTGCAAGCTGAGGCAGATGTGGCAGAGGCAGAAGCCACACTTGCCAACGCCAGCGCCGATGCGGCCCGCGTATTGCCACTCATCGATATTGACGCCATTAGTAAACAAGAAGCCGATCGCTACCGTACTTCTGAGGTACGTGCCCGCGCAGCTTTGCAAGCATCCAAAGCCCGTTTAAGCAATCAGCGTTTGACCCTTGATAATGCCACAGTAGTTGCGCCAGTCAGCGGCGTCATCAGTGATAAAATGGTGGAGGTCGGCATGGTCGTCGGCATGGTCGCAGGCGGTGAACCGCTATTTACCATCATAAAAGGCGGGGAATTAGAATGGCGCGCAGATATCGATCCAAAGCTTGTCGGCGATATCAATATTGGTACACCTGTACGAGTCGCTCTACCCGGTGATGATAGTGTGATGGGACAGGTGAACCGTATCGCACCGACGGCAGATAATAATCGCCAAATCACCATCTATGCTAGCCTAGCGGCCAACGCAAAAGTACGCGCTGGCATGTATCAAACGGGTGAGTTTTTATTGGGTAGCAGCAACACCCAAACCGTTCCTAACAGTGCGGTGGTCAGCAATGATGGCTATGACTATGTGATGATGGTCACACAAATTCGCACCAACCACGCAGCGCAAAAAACAGGCCGTATCAAGCAGCAGCGTGTGAGTTTGGGTGAGCGTCTCGGCGATAGTGTGGCGGTCACAGAGCCATTGCCGAGCGACAGTCAAATCGTCAAGCAAGGCGGTAGTTTTTTAAACGATGGCGATTTGGTGCGCATCGTCGATGGTCTTAATCAATCCAATAATAACGCTGATACAGCTTCGCAGGCGCGCTCATGAGCCTAAATGTATCTGCTTATTCGATTAGAAATCCGTTGGTCGCTATTTTGCTGTTTGTACTGCTGACGTTGGGCGGTATCTATGGCTTTATGCAAATGAAGGTGCAGCAGTTCCCTGACATTGATTTGCCTGCCGTGGTAGTGACCGTCACCCTGCCTGGCGCGGCACCTACCCAGCTCGAAAACGACATTGCCAAAAAAGTCGAAAATAAGCTGACCAGTATCGAAGGTGTCAAGCATATTCGCACCACCCTACAAACCGGCGCTGCCACCATGGTCACTGAGTTTGTCCTAGAAAAAGACATCCAAGAAGCGGTCGATGATGTGCGCTCAGCCGTCGGTGAGGTGCGAGGGGATCTGCCAGCCGCGGCCAATGATCCGATTATTACTAAGGTCTCAACCGCAGGGTTTCCGGTGGTGACGTATTCTGTCGCCGCAGAAAACATGAATGTGGCAGATCTGTCTTGGTTCGTTGATGATACGGTCACCAAACGGTTATCTGATATCCCTGGTGTCAGTACCGTTAGCCGTATCGGTGGCCTGCAGCGTGAGATCACCGTGGCAGCGGACCCGATTGCGCTCAGTGGTTTAAAGTTTCCTATCTCTCAGCTATCGCAGCAAATCGCTGGGATTCAGCAGGACAGCTCAGGTGGTGAAGCCGAGGTCGGTAAAACCACGCAGACCATCCGTGTCCTTGGCGCCGTTGAGCGAGCGAATGAGCTTAACGATGTACAAGTCGCAGTTCCCACTGGCGGGACGCAAGCGCTTGGACGTATGGCGCAAATCACCGATGGTGCTGCTGACCCAAGTTCGATTGCTAAGCTCGATGGGCAGACGGTGGTGGCGTTTAACATCAC
Organism: Psychrobacter sp. AntiMn-1; assembly: GCF_001854065.1. Taxonomy (NCBI): domain Bacteria; kingdom Pseudomonadati; phylum Pseudomonadota; class Gammaproteobacteria; order Moraxellales; family Moraxellaceae; genus Psychrobacter; species Psychrobacter sp. AntiMn-1. Next base: position 2,140,938 of record NZ_CP012969.1, read on the forward strand.
CCGCTCGCGCGGTGCCAGTGAGGTCGAGGTCATGGAGCGCGTCGATGCCGAGCTTGCCAAACTGGCGGCCGATACGGGTAATATCAGCATCGAAAAAGTCTATGATCGAGCCACCCCTATTGCCGAGGATTATCAAGCATCACTGCGTATGCTGATAGAAGGTGGACTATTGGCCGTCGTGGTGGTGTTTTTATTTTTGCGCAATATCCGTGCGACCATTGTCGCAGCTGTGGCGTTGCCATTGTCCGTTATTCCTACCTTTTTGGGTATGTATCTGTTTGGCTTTAGTCTCAATATTATTTCTTTATTGGCATTGTCATTGGTGATTGGGGTGTTGGTCGATGATGCCATCGTAGAGGTCGAAAATATCATTCGTCATCTGCGTATGGGCAAGACACCTTATGAGGCGGCGATGGAAGCGGCTGATGAGATTGGTCTGGCAGTCGTTGCTACTACCTTTACCTTGATTGCTGTGTTTTTGCCGACGGCCTTTATGGGCGGTATTGTTGGGCAGTTCTTCCGTCAGTTTGGCTGGACAGCGGCTTTATCGATATTTGCGTCCTTGATGGTAGCGCGACTGATCACGCCGATGATGGCAGCTTACGTACTGCGGCCAGAAAAAAATCGCGTGGAAAAACAAAGCGCGCTGATGGATTGGTATCTTAAGATTGTTTCATGGACCTTACGACAACGCTGGATCACCATCGGCGCAACTTTGATGCTGTTTGTCGCTTCATTGATGCTGGTGAAGTTGCTACCAACTTCCTTTATTCCTGACAATGATATCGATCAGACGCGTGTTGAGATTGAGCTGACGCCAGATGTGGCGCTCGAAGATACCGAGCGCGTGGCAGCGATGGCCAGTGAGCGTATCTTGGCCATGCCCGAAGTGACCAATATCTTTACCTCGGTAGGGGAGGCGCAAGCTGCTATGGAGCCCAGCTCTGGCGGCAAAGCCGAAAATATCGCAGGGCTAGATATCGTCCTTGCGCCGCGAGCAGAGCGTATCTCTAAGCAAGAGATTGAGCGCAAAATCAGTCATCTGCTCGCGGAGGTACCTGGCGCACGCTTTACCGTTGGTCTATCGAGCGGCGGTGAGACAGGCTATAACTTTTCTTTGACCAGTACCAATCCAGAGGTGCTAGAGCAGACCGCCCAGCAGATTATGACTGAAATCCGAGCGCTGCCCAGCGCCGGCGCAGTGACCAGTGACCGTAGCCTGCCGAGGCAAGAGCTTACGGTCATGCCTGACAGACTGGCGATGGCAGATAAAGGCGTCACCACGCAAGATATCGCCACCACGCTACGAGTGGCGACGGTCGGCGACTATGAGCAGCGCTTATCTAAGCTTAATCTCGATACTCGGCAGATTCCTATCGTGGTGCGTCTACCCGATGTTGCCAAGCAAAACGTCAGCCAATTAGAAGGCCTATACGTGCCAAGCGCGCTGCCTGCAGGACAAGGGGTACGCGTGGGCGAGGTGGCCGATCTAAATTTTGGGACAGGCCCGGCCCAGATCAACCGGCTCGATCGTGAGCGCGCCATTAGTATTACTGTGCAGCCTTCTGATGGCGAGCTTGGCGACTTGGTGCAGGCGGTCAAGTCGGTACCAGCGATGCAGACGCTGCCGCCATCGATTACCATCATTGACCAAGGTCAGGCAGAAAACATGGCAGAGCTGTTTAGTGGTTTTGTCATTGCCATGTCGGTCGGTGTGGTCTGTATTTTGGGCGTGCTGATCTTATTATTCGGCCGTTTATTACAGCCATTTACCATTTTGATGGCACTGCCGTTATCGATAGGCGGTGCGTTTGTGGGTTTGGTCATTACCAATAGTAGTCTGTCGATGCCGTCGATGATTGGTTTTATTATGCTCATGGGTATCGCAACCAAAAATTCAATCCTACTCGTCGATTACGCGTTGATTGCTCAGCGCCGCGGGCTCGCGCGTTTTGAGGCCATTATGGATGCCTGTCGCAAGCGTGCGCGGCCTATCATCATGACCACCATTGCGATGGGCGCAGGGATGCTGCCTTTGGTATTTGGGTGGGGCGATGCCGATCCGACGTTCCGTCGCCCGATGGCCGCAGCTGTGCTGGGCGGCCTTGTCACCTCGACACTACTAAGCTTGGTAGTGATTCCGGTGGTATATACATTGATGGATGATCTATCGGGATGGTTTGCCAAATGGCTGGTGCCACATGGGAAGAAGAGAAGCCCACATATTTAACATACTGCAATACACAGTCATCATGATGATCATGCACCCCATACGTGACTACCGCGTATGGGGTTATTTGATACTTCTCACAACCAAACTGTCATAGAACCCATATGCCTTTTTACTTATCGTTTAATTGTCTGATATATCAATACGTTATAGTAACGCCATTATCAAACCGTATTCTATGATTTGTCATTAGGAGGCACTCATGAAGCTAACCGCCATCATTTTCAGTATGGTCGCCGCCTTATCACTAACCAGTTGTGCAACGCGGCAGGCAGCCAGTACCGACTGGACCCCATATCTCAAATCCATGCAAAAAGGCTGTGATTATCCTAACCCGACAACCAGCAGCTTGCCCATAGCGTATCAGCAGTCCATTATTGATACCGATACACGTATCAAACCTTACAATTCGTCTGATGAGGAGCAACTGGAGCATTTGGACGAAACCATCACCACTTACACGCTAAATAACGCGACCGCCTTTGGTAAACAGCTCTCAAAAATTGAATATCTCAGCGGTTTTGAATGGTCGCATTTAAAGCTGTATTTTGCCAATAACCCACAGTCGCTACGCAGTGGATTTACGCTGCCTGTTGATAAACATGATATTAACACCGTAACCAAAAACGACAGTAGCGGCTATCAAGTGACAGGCGAGGGCTTTACGCATTTAACGTTTGATAAAAAAGATAACAGCATTGCTTGTGGGTTTGGGGTGTAGCGTAAAGTAAGATTTTTGGTGATGTATATTTTTCAGAAGTAAAACTAATAAACCTTAAGATAGTAGCGCTGCTGTCTTAAGGTTTTTTTCTATCTATAAAATATATCTAATAGAAAATGACGTATTTATGATTAAAAAAAGTCACAACTACTAATAATGAATAAAATTCAACTTATAATAAGTTTATATCGTTTTTATTCATGTTAAAGATTTGTTTAAATATACCCATACAGACATTTAGTATTATCTCAATTTGTAGGGTAGGAATCACCATGACTAAGCCTTTTGCATGCTCAATCAAGCACATTCGTTTTGATGAAAACTATCAGCCTGCCAGCAGCACGCGCATGACGACCAACTTTGCCAATCTGGCGCGCGGCGAGCAGCGTGAAGACAATCTGCGTAAAGCGTTGACCATGATTAACAACCGCTTTAACGCGCTGGCACATTGGGACAACCCCAATGCCGATCGTTATTCGGTCGAAGTGGACATCGTGTCTGCCAACATGGATATCGAAGGCAATGGCGATGCGTTCCCTGTGATTGAGATGCTACAAACCACCATCGTGGACCATAAAGAAAACAAGCGCATCGATGGCATGATTGGCAACAGTTTCTCATCTTACGTGCGCGATTATGATTTTAGCGTGGTGCTACTGGAGCATTTTAATAAGCATCCAAATACCAAAGCGCCTGACGACTTTGGCGACTTACACGGCAAATTGTTTCAATATTTATTGAACTCAGAGGCCTACAAAGCCCACTTTAACAAACAGCCTGTGATTTGCTTGAGTGTCTCAACCAGCAAGACCTATTATCGTACTGCCAATCAGCATCCAGTATTGGGCGTAGAATACAAGCAAGATGAGTACTCATTGACCGATGATTATTTTCATAAGATGGGCCTAGTCGTACGTTACTTTAAGCCTGAGGGCAGCGCTGCACCATTAGCGTTTTATTTTGCGGGTGATTTGACCAGCGACTATACCGATCTTGAGCTGATCAGCGCAATCAGCACGATGGAGACGTTCCAAAAGATTTATCGTCCTGAGATTTATAACGCCAATTCAACGGCAGGTCAGGTCTATCAGCCAAGCCTAAAATACCAAGACTATTCGCTCACGCAGATTGTCTATGACCGTGAAGAGCGTAGCCAAATGGCGGTCAAACAAGGCAAATTTACCGAAACGCATTTTATCAAGCCTTACCAAGATATTCTTGAAGCATGGGCAGCCAATTACGCTGTAAACAAGAACGTCGCTTAAAAAATCCAAATATAAAAGCGCACGCTATAACACCTAAAATAGAGAAGACAATACGACATGACTTTATTATTACCAACATCGACCGCTGGCAGCTTGCCAAAACCCTCTTGGTTGGCAGAACCTGAAAAAATTTGGTCGCCGTGGCAACTTGACGGTGAAGAATTGCTTCAGGCAAAACAGGATGCGCTGCTAGTATCGCTACAAGAGCAAGTGCAAGCAGGCGTCGATATCGTCAGTGATGGCGAGCAAACCCGCCAGCATTTTGTGACTACATTTATCGAACACTTAGACGGCGTCGATTTTACCAATCGTAAAACCGTTAAAATTCGTGATCGCTATGAAGCAAGCGTGCCGTCGGTAGTGGGCAGTGTTAGCCGCTCAAAGCCTGTGTTTGTAGATGATGCAAAATTTTTACGCAGTCAAACCGACCAGCCGATCAAATGGGCGCTGCCCGGCCCGATGACCATGATCGATACGCTGTATGATGGTCACTACAAGAGCCGTGAAAAACTGGCATGGGAGTTTGCTAAAATTCTCAATCAAGAGGCCCGCGAGTTAGAAGCAGCAGGCGTGGATATTATCCAATTCGATGAGCCGGCGTTTAACGTCTTTTTCGATGACGTCAATGATTGGGGCATTGCGACACTAGAGCGTGCTATAGAGGGACTTCAATGTGAGACAGCAGTACATATCTGCTACGGTTACGGCATCAAAGCCAATAACGACTGGAAAAAAACGCTGGGCTCAGAGTGGCGTCAGTATGAGCAAGCGTTTCCTAAATTGCAGCAGTCCAATATCGATATCGTCTCATTAGAATGTCAAAACTCACATGTGCCCATGGATTTGATAGAGCTCATCCGCGGTAAAAAAGTGATGGTTGGTGCAATCGATGTCGCCACTAATGATATTGAAACTCCTGAGGAGGTAGCCGATACGCTACGCAAGGCCTTACAATTTGTCGATGCGGACAAGCTGTACCCCTCGACCAACTGCGGTATGGCGCCGTTGTCTCGTGAGGTGGCACGCGGCAAGCTACATGCGCTGAGCGCTGGTGCGGCAATCGTGCGGCAAGAGCTGAGCGTTTAGCAAAACTTAACAAGTTTTGGCTTGTTTAAGCTTATGAGTGGCCTCAGTAAACAAGGTACTTATAGATTTAACGTTTCTCAGGATTGTAGTAATGATAAAAGATATGATTGAAGCCACTGACTTTAGAGATGCCATGGCGCTATTGCCCACGGCGGTCAATGTGATCACCACCAATGGTCCGTCAGGCACTCATGGGTTTACTGCCTCGGCGGTATGTAGCGTCACTGATACACCGCCGACACTGCTAGTATGTATGAATCAAGCGGCGCGCTCGCATGGGCATTTTGTGGATAATAAAGTCTTGAGCGTCAATGTGCTTGGTGCCCAGCATGAACACTTATCTAATGCTTTTGCTTCTAAACTAAGCTCAGATGAGCGCTTCGAGCAAGGAGTTTGGACTGAGCTTGTGACAGGCGCGCCTATCCTGAAAGATGCGCTAGTGAGCTTTGATTGTGAGATTGAGCACATTCAAGAAGTGGGTACGCATAGTGTGCTGATGTGCCGAGTGGTCGCTATCAAACCTCCAGAATCCCCAAGCGGGCAAGATGAGAGTTTAGTGTATTTTAACCGTGCTTATCATTACGTCGGTCAAGTTGAGCTTGTATAAGTCATAACTGGCATTAATATAGAGCACTTGCTCAGAAAATAAATCTATATAAGAAGACACTATCCCGTGGAACTACTCATTTTTTTAATCATAGGTGCACTAGCAGGGTTTGCGGCCGGGCTTTTCGGCGTGGGCGGTGGCACCATTATCGTACCGCTGTTATTTATCGTCTTTACCCAAATGGGCTATGATGCCGATACCATTATGCATCTGGCTTTGGGGACGTCGCTTGCGACCATCATCGTCACTTCGATCAGCTCGCTGATGGCGCATAATAAAAAGGGCGGCGTCATGTGGCCGGTCTTTAAAAATCTAGCACCTGGTTTGGCGCTAGGGTGTTTTTTGGGAGCAGGGATAGCAGGGCAAATATCAGGGTTATATCTGCAGCTTATCGTCGGGGTGTTTTTACTGTGGGTCGCTTATAGAATGTTTACCGCTGGTAAAAGACGTACACATATGAGTGATGCGAGTCATACGCCTGTGGTATTACCGTCTAAACCCAAGCAACTTGCGGCAGGTGGTATTATTGGTGTGGCTTCGGCCATTTTTGGTATTGGCGGTGGCAGCTTAACGGTGCCGTATCTCACCCGTTATAATGTGGTCATGCAAAAGGCGGTAGGCACGTCGGCGGCGTGTGGTTTGCCTATTGCCATTGCTGGTGCGCTCGGCTTTATGTTCTTTGGTATGCAGCAGCAAGTTGATGTACCCAATACCATTGGCTTTGTGCATATTTATGCCTTTTTGGGCATTGCGAGTATGAGCTTTTTTACCGCTAAAGTTGGGGCAAAAGTCGCTCATATGCTCTCACCGCCACTGTTAAAGAAGTGCTTTTCGGTATTGTTATTCGTAGTGGGACTTTATTTTCTGTATAAAGGGTTATTTTGAAGATTTGGATTGGTGTGTTTGAAATATGAAGACTAAGAACGATATGATATTGCTTAATATTGAAAATCACGCCTAGTTTAGTAATCTATTATAAAATGCTACTTTTCTTGCTTGCTGTGACTGCGTCTCCAGAGGCTGCGAAAAATAGCGTTTAATCTTGCTATACCATTTTTATAATGGTTTCACTATAACATCCATTATATTCTTAGCGGTTTTCTTTGGTTTAGAAGCTATTAGACTTGAGACTGTCAGGTAAGCTTCATTAACTATAGTTAGCTGAATGTAAAACTGTTATGGATTTAAACGCGCTACTGGTATAAATTTTACTTGCGTGCTGCGTTCCCAGAGGCTGCGCAAAATTCATCCCAGTAGCGCTATGACATTTTTAGAGTGTATTGACTATATCGAAAATTCTATCTAAACATCAAGAATGATGCAGGTTGTGGTGGCATGAGCATACAACTTGCCATCAGGCCCTACAATTTTTCCTTCAGCAGTTGCTGTTCTTCGACCAGCATGAATGACTTTACCTTCAGCCCGTACTAAAGGTGTTGCCACTGTCAAAGCTCGCACCATATTTACTTTTATCTCTAAAGTTGTATAGGTTTTTCCTGCTGGTAAAAGGGTATGTACAGCGCAGCCAACAGCAGAATCTAAAAGCGTACAAAACCAGCCACCATGGACTGTACCCAATGGGTTGTAATGATGACGCTTTGGACGCCCTTGAAAAACGGCAATACCTTTTTCCATATGAATAGGAGTGTAGTCGAGCGTTAGACCAATAGGAGGATGAGGCAGCTCTCCTGCAAACATAGCGTTAAAAATGTCCATACCGCTGCGAGTGGTTAAGTCTGATAATGGAATGACGTCAGCGTCACCTAGCTTTTCTCTAATACGTGCTTCTTCTGTTTCCCATGTTGCTATAGTTTCTTCAACATTCATTTTCAATTCCTTAAAACGATAAATAAGAGGTTAGCTCATTCTTATAAAGACCAAAGTTTTATCAATTAGTGTTCTTGATGTTTGCTTTTATTTTTAAAATACATCGTTACATAGCCGTTTAACCAAAAAGCACATATTGCTTGAAACCAGATAAGACTGTGCATGGTGATCGTCATAATATTATCAGTCTCAACGTTGTAGTGTAGTAGTGACAATAAACCCATCAAGGCATACAAATAAAGCCACCAATGCCCCTTGCTCATCTGGCTTTTGACAGCCACGATCAAGCCGTAGATACCGATTGGTGTCATGACGAACCAAAAAGCATCTACCAGATGAGGGGATAACCAATCAGGCTCAGGATAGTGGTCAAAATAAACCACATTATGAACATAGTGCAAAATGCTCGAGAACACATTAAGTAATACAATGAAAATTAAGGTCTTATAATGTTTGTAACGATTTATCATGGTGTACCTTGTTGATCGTCTCTAAAATATCTTGCCAAATATGAGTGTTCTTGCTTCTAAAATAGCCAAAATGCCCAATTGATTGGTCTGATCCCTTGCTAATGGTATAGCGTTTAAAAGTGATGGGTTGATCGCTAGTCACATTTTTCCAAAAATTATGCAGGTTGCGTTCAGTGCAGATTTCATCATCATCGGCAGTGAAGACGAAAGTTGGCACATTAAAATTCTTGTAAGTCCCAAGGGGAATGGTTTTCCCATAGAATTTATCTGAGAAAAACAGCTCTTTTTCTCGGCACCAAGCCCCCCATTCATCTGTAAAACCAGCTGGCAAATCTTCCATGAGTTTGAAGCTTTTAGCCGGCACATAATTAAAGACTTTATTACTAAGCGGGGCTAAAAAACGGAAAAAGAAGTTAGCCTTAAGACGATAGCGAAGCGGCATATAGCTAAAGTATCCTGCTGAGACAGCCACTGCAATTAGAGCATCTAATTGATCGGCGTTATGAGCCAGACCTACCTGTTGACCACCAGTACTATGACCCACACAATACAAGGGTAAATCCTTAAATAGGCGCTTAGCTGTATCGATGGCAGCTGGAATGTCATAGCGCCCAATATCAGAATACTGGTAATGACACTCCTTTAGATGACTTATTTTAGAATCGCAAAACCCTCTATAGTTCCAAAGAATGACATGAAAACCATGCTCTCTTAAGTATTTAGCAAACGGCAAATAATAAGAAGTTTTAGTAGCGGTTCCTGGATTTATTAGAACAACGGCCTTAGGGTTATTCGCTTTATAGAGGGTTGCACGCAGCTCGACGTTGTCGTCCGTCAGAATATTTATATCCATAAAAGAACCTACTTGTTGTTAATTAACGCCTACTATAAACTATGGACATTACTCCACAGTCAAGCGTTAATTGAGGGTGCTCGCTAATGAATATAAAAGAATTAACTGAAACAGTCGGACTAAGCAGAGATACCATTCGTTTTTACGAAAGGGAAGGATTAATTTCGTCACCATCTAGAAAATCTAATGGTTATAGAGATTACGATAACAGGATTGTAGAACAGCTCAATATGATTATTATGGCGAAGGAGTTAGGTTTCACCTTAAAAGAGATTAGAGAGCTAACAGAGCTATTGTATTCAAACAACCTGACGCAATCACAAATGGGTGAAAAGCTTCTAGAAAAAAACAAGCAAATTGAAGTTAAGATTCTAGAGTTATCTAAAATGAAAGCGTTAATAGATGATGCATTAAAAGGCATGTGTTCTTATAAGGATAAGCTAGCGCTTTAATCTAAGTTATGAAAGGTCCCGATACAGTACCTCCAGGTCTCAAATCATCTAAACCAATATCATGGGATAAAATTGACCTACTGCTATTTACTGCCTCAATCTTGTACTTTGCTTAAGGGAACTCAGACTTCATGAACTCAGCTATCTCTTCCTTGGTTGCTGACATAGGCCTATAGTGGTGTGTTCGTTTAGTCTTGTGACCAAAGACACGGTGAGATCTTCCAAGTGAGAATATATCAGCTATTTTGACAAATGGCTGATAATCTTTCGAAGACTCAGTTGTTGTGGGTCCTTTTCTATTTTTGTTATTCACAAAAAAATCCTTTGCCACCTCGTTGATACAAGATAGCAAAGGATGAATCCTCACACAATAGTGTGACGGGTAATTTATTAATAAAAATTATAATAAAATCAATAACTTGTATTACTCAACCGTCACTGATTTGGCAAGATTGCGTGGCTGATCGACATCAGTACCGCGCATCACGGCCACATGGTAAGACAGTAGCTGTATGGGTACGCTGTAGACGATAGGGGCAAGCGTCTCGCAAACTGCTTTAACATATACTACATGTAGGCGGTCTTCAGCATTGATGTGACTATCTTCACTAGCAAAGACGAACAGTTCGCCGTGACGGGCATGTACTTCTTGCATGTTGGCTTTGAGCTTATCGAGCATACTGTCTTTGGGTGCCAGCACGACGATTGGCATGTCTTTGTCAACAAGCGCTAGCGGACCGTGTTTGAGCTCACCTGCGGCGTAGCCTTCAGCGTGGATATAAGAGATTTCTTTGAGCTTCAATGCGCCTTCCAGAGCGATAGGGAACTGTAGACCGCGCCCTAAAAATAAGCAGCTTTTCTTATCTTCAAAGTGCTCCGCCATCGCTTTGATCGGAGCATCAAGGTGCAAGCTGGCATAGAGTTGACCGGGCAGCTTTTGTAGCTCGCCAAGTAAGGTGCTTAGGTTTGCGCTGTCGATACGCTGCTGTACTGCGCCTGTTTTTAAGACCAATAGCATGAGTGCGACCAGCTGGGTGGTAAAAGCTTTGGTCGATGCTACACCGATCTCAGGACCTGCAAGGGTCGGCAAGAATATGTCTGTCTCGCGAACCAAGGATGAGGTAGGCACGTTACATAGTGCTAGACTAACCAGTCCTGCTGGGTTTTGTTTTTTGATCTCACGCAGGGCTGATAAGGTATCGGCTGTTTCACCAGACTGAGAGATACAAATCACCAGCGAGTTGTCGAGTACTACAGGATTGCGATAGCGGAATTCACTAGCAACCTCAACAGAGCAGGATAGGCGCATCAAGCTCTCAAACCAATATTTAGCAACCATCCCCGCATGATAACTGGTGCCGCAAGCGATGATCTGTACATGCTGTACGCCTGATAATTGCGCTTCATTGCGTGCTAAAAAGTCATCACGCAGGGCTGATGCTTGGCGGTTATCAATCGCCATCTCAAGCGTACGCGCGACTGCATCTGGCTGCTCATAGATTTCTTTGAGCATATAGTGCTTGAACTCGCCTTTGTCAGCATTATGCTGCTTGGCATCGATTTCATGCACTTCGCGGCTGACTTCCTCGCCATTGACATAGACTTTAATACTGTCACGGGTCAATTTGGCAATATCGCCTTCTTCTAGGTACATAAAGCGGTTGGTGACTGGCAGTAGTGCCAGCTGATCTGAGGCGATAAAATTTTCACCAATACCAACACCGATGACCAAAGGCGAGCCTAAACGTACCGCGGCCAGCTCATCTGGTGTGTCCACGTGAATGATGCCTAAAGCAAATGCACCATGCAGCTTAGGAATCACTGCGCGTACCGCTTCTAGCAAATCATTGGTTTGCTCATAAATGTCATGAATCAGATGTGCCACCACTTCGGTGTCGGTCTGTGAGGTAAACTCGTAGCCTTTAGCGATGAGCTCTTTTTTGAGTTCAGCGTAGTTTTCGACGATACCATTGTGAACGACGGCAATCTTACCAGATATGTGCGGATGGGCATTGCGCTGTGCAGGTTCGCCATGCGTGGCCCAGCGAGTATGAGCGATACCAATATGCCCATCAAAAAAATCGGTACTGGCTTCAACCGCATTGACCAAGGCTTGAACCTTGCCCACTTGACGCTCGCGATGTAGCTCACCATCACGAATGACGGTTAAACCAGCCGAATCGTAGCCTCGATATTCTAGACGCTTAAGACCTTCAAGCAAGATATTCGCAATATTGCGTTCAGCAACTGCGCCAACGATTCCACACATGGCATCTCCTTAAATTTGTTTTTTAATAATTCAATATATGATGGTACAAGACTAATAAGTGTCGTTAGCTACCAATGCTCAGTTATTAGCTCAAAAGTATGATGAAGCAGTACTACCACGATTGCCGTACTGCTTAGGTTTACTCAAGAATGACGACGATTGATCAAACTTTCAATAAATCAGTTATTTTTTAGTCGGTCGTTGAAAGTCATTTTTTTGTACCTGACGAGCTCGGCCAAATGCTAAAGCACTACTATCAACGTCTTTGGTAATGACAGAACCTGCAGCGATGGTAGCCGTATCTCCGATGGTTACTGGCGCGACTAGGCTTGCATTGGAACCAATAAAGGCATTATCTCCAATGATGGTCTGCGACTTGTTGACACCGTCGTAATTACAAGTAATGACACCTGCACCGACATTGACGCCTGTGCCGACAGTTGCATCACCGATGTAGCTTAGGTGATTTACTTTACTGCCTTGACCGATTGTTGATTTTTTGATTTCAACAAAGTTACCGACTTTGCTGTTGTCAGACAATACCGTATCAGGACGCAGGTGTGCAAAAGGTCCTATGTCGACACCAGCTCCGATGTCAGCGCGATCAATCACACAGTAAGGCTTAATATAACAAGCATTGCCTATCTGAGCGTTTTTGATGACGCAGCCTGCTTCAATATAGACATTGTCGCCTAAAGTGCAGTCGCCTTCAAATACCACATTGACGTCAATAAACACATCTTGTCCGGCACTCAACGACCCGCGAATATCCACGCGCGTGGGATCGGCAAATTGAACGCCCGCTTCTTGTAGGTCGGCGACTATCTTGCGTTGCCACGTGCGCTCTAGACTTGCGAGTTGTTGGCGGTTATTAACCCCTTCAATCTCAAACGTATGCTCAGGCTCAATCGCGGCAATCGTAATACCATCAGCGACGGCCATTTTGACGATGTCAGTGAGGTAATATTCTTGTTGCGCATTATTGTTAGAGAGCTCTGGCAAATACTTATGCAGTAGGGCGTTGTCTACGCAGTAGATACCACTATTGATCTCTCTAATATTTTGCTCGTCAGCACTGGCATCTTTTTGCTCAACGATGGCTTCAATGTTGCCGTTTTGGTCACGTTTGATACGACCCAACCCGAACGGATTATCGACAGTCAACGTCAGCATAGACATACCGTCAGTATTGGCAGCTTTTAAAGCAGCTAATGTCTGGCAGCTGACCAATGGCACATCACCATATAGAATGAGACTTTTCCCTGATTTCGGTAAATCAGACAGTGTCACTTTGACCGCATGACCTGTTCCTAACTGCTCAGTTTGGGCAACCCAAGTAAACGACGACTGTGTATATTGGTTGGTAATCTCTGACTTTACCTGATCACCGCCAAAACCATGGACAATGATGGTTTCATCAACAGTGAGCTGATTGCAAGTATCTAATACGTGGGCCAATAATGACTTACCAGCTAGGGTCTGCAAAACCTTTGGCTTTGCCGACTGCATGCGAGTGCCTTTACCGGCCGCTAAAATAATTACAGAAAGAGGAGGTGTCATAATAAGCCTACAAATGTAACAAAATATAATGTTGAATTATAGCGTAAAAACTTGCACAAAAAAAATTATGACGTGCAAGCTTTGTAACTTGAATACCCAAAACTTAAGCAAGCAAAATCAAATACGTAAGATGGCTAGACCGAAGTAATGATTTCCGCGGAATAATATTAAAAAGACATAAACATCATCACAATGATGTAAATAATCAACCAAATCACTGCTGCCATAACCCCTGCAATAATGTCATCCAACATTACCCCAAGGCCACCCGCAACCTTTTTGTCTGCCCAGCCAATCGGTGGTGGCTTTAAAATATCAAATACGCGAAATAGGATAAAAGCAGTCGGTAGCCAGCCCCAAAACATCGGCAGCATCATTATCGACAAGGTATTTTCAGACGTAGGAAATACATATGATAATATATAAGATAACGGCAATAGGGTAATCCACATGCCAGCCCATTCATCCCACACAATATGCGGATCATCGTGTACCTGCATCAACTCAGACGTACGCCCGCAAATCCAAACACCAACCAAACAAGATAAAATAGTCAGTACTAAAAAAGGAACGAAACCCAAGCTCATAAGCGGCACGCCCACAATCAGACCACCAACCGTGCCCCACGTACCGGGCGCGCGTCGAGGTAGGCCGCTGCCCAAACCTAGTCCGAGCCAATAAACCATGCGGTCAAGCATACTGGCACCGATTGGTAGAGGCGGGCAGTCATTTGCTTGTCGAATATCAGGCTTAGATAAGTGTTGATCAGTCATGGATTAGCCTGTGAAATGTTGATAACCGGTGAGATTAGGCCACGTAGAGAAGGGGGTAGATTGAGTCGGTGTGACTGGCTGATTTTGATAAAACAGTTCAAGACGTGAGTGATTAGGCGATTTGGCATCTGTCGCAATAGAATCTGCGCGCGCAACGATTTCTCCAATACAAGTGACAGGCGTATTAGAAGTAGGTGGTTCAATATGTGCAGGCAAGGTAAACGCCAATTCGTAGTCATCGCCACCCGCTAATTGACATAACAAACGCTCAGATAACTCTACCGTGGCTAGTGACTTGCTACTCGGTAATTGATCTAAATGAATACGCATACTGACTGAGCTTTGCTGACAGATATGTCCAAGATCTTGATAAAGACCGTCAGAGATATCGATCATCGAGGTTGCGCCAGCTTGTGCCAAGGCGGCACCTAAGGCAATGCGCGGCGTCGGCATGTGCAAGCGATGCGCCAGTTGCTTACCAATAGGGCTATCGGGGTGCTTGAGGGCATAGGCAGCATCACCAAGGGTGCCTGAAACATAGATTTTATCGCCAACTTGTGCCCCTGAGCGATAAACAGCTGGTGTACCTGCGGCAAGCAATCCTTGCGCACTGACACTCAGCACCAATTGCGCACTGCGCGTGGTATCACCGCCAATCAACGTCACGCCAAACAGCTGGCAGGCATGAAACAATCCTTTGGCAAATGTCGTGAGCCATTCATGATTCGCTAGACGCTCAGGCAATGCCAACGCTAGCAAAATACTATGCGGCGTCGCGCCCATCGCTGCAATGTCTGAAACATTAACCGCAACAGCTTTATAACCAATTTCAAACGCAAGCTTATCTACTTGTGCAAAGTCAGCATGAAAGTGACGCCCTTGAACCAATGTATCAATGCAGCTAACCAAGCGTGATCTTGCTGGCAATGCCATCACAGCCGCGTCATCACCGATACCTTTTTCGATACCCGTTAATGGCGCATGCGTGGCCTGCATCTGTGAGAATATACGCTCAATCAGCTCAAACTCGTTCATGGCTAGTCTTAGTCTTTGGTATCGTTAGCGTTTTTCTTGCTCGCCTTGAAGTCACTGATATTGGCACTGGCTTTACTGGCACTACTGCGTTTAACGTTAGCTTTGTTAGCGCTGATACGTGGCTTATTTGATGCAGTCGGTGCATTATCGATCGCGCTTTCTGTTTCAGCAGCCGCTTCGATATTGTCAGCTACCGTTACTTCAGCCGAACTCGCTTCAGATTGTTTAGCCGCCGCTTTTTGTGACGTGCGTAGGTTGGCATTGGTATCTGCTTGTACCTCTAAAGCACGTAGCTCACCAGCCATTTTATCCAATACTGCATTGATCAGTTTGTGAGCGTCAGTCGCGCCAAAGTGATTATTCAGCTTCATCGCTTCATCGAGTACAACCTTGTAAGGAATCTCCATACGGTTTTGTAGCTCGTACGCACCAATTAGCAAAATAGCGTGCTCAACCGTATCTAACTTATCAACCTCACGATCGAGATGCTGGCTGATAAGCGCATCTAGCGCGTCGATCTGCTCTGGGATATCGCGCATCATTTCGTGATAGTAGCCGATATGGACGGTGTGCATAGCGTTGGTTGCGCGCGTGCGTGCCGCGATATCATGCGGTGCATTGTCTTTCCAGCCAAGCTTGCCATCTATATCAAAGCGGCGGTCGGTGACGAGCCACTCGTATAGACCTTGCATAGCAAAGCGGCGCGCCTTACGGATAGCAGTGTGACTGGTCTTGTAAGAAGACTCACTCATATCGAAGGTTTGATCACCTGCACTACTGCTCGCTATACGGGTAGCTTCAGCTTGATTGGCTTGTGCGGTTTTCGCAGCGCTGATAGCGCGCTTGAGTTGGTCAGTCATAGGGGGTCTGTACCTAAATTTTTGAGATGATACCCAGTCAAAATATAAATAACAAAGTAGCTTTTTAGCTTTGTTTATTCAAAATTTTAAAGGGTATAGAAATACGGCGAAAATTCAAAAAATAGCCAATTATCTTGATAGCTGGCGTCATGTTACAAGGTGCTGCTATTGCTCAATAGCAGCACCAGTTAGACTAATAAATTTGAGCTTTAAGGCTTAAGCTTCATCGATATCATCAATATCAAGCTGTGATAGAACAGCAATCATCTCTAATACGACCATCGCAGCTTCAGAGCCTTTATTACCTGCTTTGGTACCGGAGCGCTCGATAGCTTGCTCGATGCTGTCAGTAGTGATGATACCGTTGGCGACAGGAATATTATAATCCATTGCCACAGCGCTCAAACCTTTGGCCGACTCGCTGGCTACAATATCAAAATGTGGCGTGCTGCCACGGATGATTGCACCCAATGCCACAATGGCGTCAAAACGATCTGATTCCGCAGCACGCTGGGCCACAAGTGGCAGCTCGAATGCTCCAGGCACACGAATAACAGTAATGTTGCTACCCAATACACCATGACGGAGTAGGGCATCAATCGCACCATCAACCAATGACTCAACGACAAAACCATTAAAACGACCGACGACAATACCAATGCGCGCGTCAGCGTTTTGATGCAAGTTACCATCGATATGAGTCACGTCGTTGCACTGCTGTTGTAAATTCGACATAAAAAATCCTTTGCTTAATAAGCGTTCAATTGAAATATAGGCATCAATAAATAGCTAAACAGTCTGATGCGTTCAATCGACTTGGCCGCCTATTATTTTGGCGTTGCTCTAGTTAATTGAACGAAAATAAATGGTTAGCACTATGATAGCATTTTTTTGGGTGTTATTTGTATTTTACGAGCGTGCTACAGACGCATCTGTATCCCTTGTGCTGCCATATAGGCTTTGGCCTCCGACACGGTATACTCACCAAAGTGAAAAATACTGGCGGCAAGTACCGCATCGACGCCGCCTTCTAACACGCCTTCTGCCAAATGTTGCAGGTTGCCGACGCCGCCTGAGGCAATGACGGGCACATTGACGCGGCTCGTAATTTGTTGCATGAGTGCCAAATCGTAGCCTTTTTTGGTGCCATCACCGTCCATTGAGGTGACCAGCAATTCACCAGCGCCCAGCTCAGCCATTTTGCTCGCCCAAGCGACGGCATCGATACCGGTTGGCTTACGGCCACCATGGGTGAAAATCTCCCAACGCGGCACAGTAATCCCATCGACGTTGATGTCAGCGACGCGTTTGGCATCGATGGCCACAACGATACATTGGTTGCCAAACTTCTGCGCGGCTTCACCGACGAACTCAGGCGTAAATACCGCAGCTGAGTTAATTGCGACTTTATCTGCGCCCGCATTGAGCAAATTGCGGATATCAGCGATTTTTCGCACGCCGCCGCCTACGGTGAGTGGGACAAATACCGTTTCAGCCATACGCTCGACCGTATGATAAGTGGTATCGCGCTCGTCATTGGTCGCAGTAATATCCAAAAAAGTAATCTCATCAGCGCCTTGTTCATTGTAGCGGCGAGCGACTTCGACAGGGTCGCCTGCGTCTTTGATATCGACAAACTGTACGCCTTTGACCACGCGGCCATTGTCAACGTCCAAGCAAGGAATGATACGCTTTGCTAACATAGGGTCTTTCACCTTATAATCAATTCATAGGCGCTAGTCTAGCAAAATCACTGCTATTTCAGGCAGGTTTTCGCAAGATTATTACGCTTTTCACCATCGTTTTATGATGTGCGGTACAATTGCGGTCATTACCGCATCAATTTATTCTATCTAACCTCTTTACCCAATTGCTATAAGTGAGATGTCATGTCCGTCTATACCCAGTTAACCGATGATCAGTTTGCCGCCTTTTGCCAAAGTTTTGGCGTATCGTTTGCCCGCGCGATTCCGATCACTCAAGGTATTAAAAACTCAAACTGGTTTATTCAAACGACTGACGATGTAGACGGCACCTACTCTTACGTGTTTACATTATTTGAAGAGCGTCCTCCTGCTGATATCGAAAAAATGGCCGTTATCCTCAATCAGTTAAATGGCAAATTACCAGTCGCCGCACCGTTAGCCGTTATTGAGTCAAATGGTTCGCGAACAGATGGTGATGATAAACGCTATGTCATCCATTATGAAGACAAAGCCATCACTTTAGTGCCGTGTCTAGCAGGCTCACATCCCGAGCAAACTACGCAAGCGATGTGTCACGATATTGGCGCAGCATTGGCGACGCTACATGAGACGCTGCAAGCATTGCAGCCAAGTGAGCAGTACGGCGTGCCTTTGTATCCATGGAGCGACGTGCGTGACCGTGAAATGCAGTTCATGCCAGGTGACGAAGCCAAGCTGATGAGCGATATTTGGCGCGCTTATTCAGAGCTGCCATTAGATACCTTGCCAAAAGGTCTATGCCATTTAGATATGTTTGCCGACAATACCTTATGGAATCTACAAAAAGGCGAGGCGCGTCTGACAGGTCTACTAGACTTCACCGAAGTCAGCGTCGAGCATTACGTGATGGATATTGCGATCACTATCAATGATTTTTGTACCACGTGGGGCGGCGCAGAACAAGGTGAATCTGTGAACTTTGACCGCAGTAAAATGGCAGCGTTCTTACAAGGTTATGAATCGATACGTCCACTCAATGGTGAGGAAAAACGTGCACTACCTGTGATGCTAGCAAAAGCGGCCGTGATTTTTTGGTTATTGCGCCTCAATGTGATTCATTACAACCGTACCGAAGGTCGTACGGGTGATAACATCATGGTCAAAAACCCTGACCTAATGAAGCGTCTGGCCGCTTACCATTGGGCGCATGTTGAAAAGTCGCAAAACACCGTATTTGTACTATTAAGCAAACCAGACAATCAAATAGTCGGTGTGTTTAGCAGTATTACCCAAGCTGAGCAAGCACATGATCACTTAACCAACACCAATGATTTTACGATTGAAACATATACGTTAGACCAATTGGCATAAGTATGTTTTACTCAGGTATGTACCTACCAACACTTTGAAGGCGATCCCATGACCGATCACGTTGACAACTGGCACAAACTGGCGCGCTTTGATACCAATATACAAGGCGAGCTGCATGCCAATCTATTACGTAATAACGGCATAACCGTGTCCTTGCAGCCGCTCAGCGCAATCCCTGGTATGAACTCGGGTATCGTTCTCTGGGTAGAAGACACCGTCTTGGCAGAAGCTCAGCGCATTTTGGATACCATCCCAACTGATGGTGCCGCTTTGCTTGATGAGATGAGTGATGCTGACTTTGATGCGCTATCTGCCAATCAAAGCAATGCTACTCAAGGCAATGCTACTCAAGGCAATGCTACTCAAGGCAATGCTACTCAAGGTAACTCAATAATAGATGACAATAACGGCGGTACTTTATAAATGTGTCAACTCTTAGGAATGAACTGTAATACCCCAACAGATATTGGTTTTAGCTTTGCAGGGTTTCGCAAGCGCGGCGGTATGACGGACAGTCATGAAGATGGCTTTGGTATTGCGTTTTTTGAGCGCAGCGAATGCAGCAATAATGACAAAACCAATGATGAGACGGCAAATGACTCAACGGGTCTGCGTTTGTTTCATGATAATCGTCCAAGCCATCTATCGCCAGTCGCTGATTTGGTTAACAACTATCCAATCAAAGCCATGAACGTTATTGCGCATATTCGTAAAGCGACGCAAGGGCAGAACTGCTTGGCAAACACCCATCCATTCGTCCGTGAAGTCTGGGGCGAACAGTGGGTATTTGCGCACAATGGACAGATGAATAGCGAATTTATCAAACGCTGTCAGCGCTTGCAAGACAACGGCAATGCCGCGCATTGTCAACCAGTAGGCAGTACTGATTCTGAGATGGCATTCTGCTATTTGGTCAATCGTTTAAAGAGCAGCTTTAAAACCCGTCCTGATGACAAGACACTGTTTAATTTTTTGACCACGCAATGTCGCTATCTATCGGCCAATGGGTTATTTAATTGCTTAATATCCAATGGCAGGTGGCAACTGGCGTATGCAGGTAGCTTACTGTTTTATCTCACGCGCAAAGCGCCATTTGGTGAAGCCAAACTGGCGGACGATGATATGGCGATTAATTTTAGCGATGTCACCACCGATACCGATAAGGTGACGATTTTGGTGACCGTGCCATTGACTGAAAATGAGAAGTGGCAGCAGCTCGCCGTCAATGAATGCTTAATCTTTCAAGATGGTGACGTCATTTATAAAGACAGCCCAAGTCAGCGCAAGTTTTTGACCGTTGAGGAAGGGATTGCGATTGCAAGGGAAGTTGGGGCGAGTGTTTAGCGGTCAATGGATATCTAACGTTGTTTAAATATAAACCCCACAACACCGCTTAAACTTCTCCCCTGAGCCACAAATACACGGCTGTTTTTGGCTCACGTTCATGCGCACGGTCGGGTCGATAAAGTACCAGCGTGCATCTTGATTAGTTTTGTTTGTAACCTTTACGAAAGCAGACAACTCGTGGTGCGCTTGTATTTTTCCTGCTAAATCATTTGTATTATCTTTGGTATTAAAATAAGCCTTAAACTCAACCTGTGCATGTCTTTTACCAAGCTTTGGCTTGTGTTCTACAATCTCTAATCCTGCCCAATCGGTCTTGGTGGCCCATTCCTCAATTGCTGTCACATCAAGTAAGCTTTGCTGCGCGGGTAGTGTGGTTTTGACGATGTATTCTGGCTTGATAAGCACAAAAGCGCTATAACGCGTGCACATCAGCCGCTCCGCCGTTTCTGCCTGTACGCCGTCAGTTTTATCCGCTTCTTTATTTAACAGGCTGTCATGATAAGGCTGACAGCAGTCTTTATAAAGTAGGGGCGCGGTGGTGGTTTCTGACGCGGGGTTGATTTGGCAAGGGCAGGTTTGGAGGGCGGCAGAAGTCGACATAGTGTACTCTCATTATTTATCATTTTTTGCTGGTAGAGGCGGCCTTAACTTCGCCAGCCTTTTATCAATTCTGGCCATAGACCGAGCTTAAGCTTTGCCCAAGCTGCAGGATCACTGACCTGTTGCCAAAAGGTGTCAAACGGCGGCGCGATATATAACAATAACGCCAAAATAACGTATAGCAGCAAATACCACCATTTGTCTTTATGCTGATAAAACTTCATCGCCGTACCCGACGAGCGCTTCATTTTCATATTGGACAAATTGACGCTATACAATTCGTCCAATGATAAATGCACCATCGCGCCACCAAATAAAAACAGACCATAAAACCAACTGGTTGTCAGCGGTAGATGCAGACCATAATAGCTTAGACAGGTTAACCCCAGTCCAAGTATCGCCATATAAGGCACAGAGTGGATAACGCCGCGATGTACGGTCATGGTGGTAAAAATATGAAAGATCACATAACGCATAAAACCATAACCCGCCAGCCATAATGCGATCAATGCGAGCAAGCTCAAATCACTACGCCAATGCATGACCAAGCCAAAGGCAAAGACAAACGAGGTAATATTAAAACCCAGCTTAATCGGTGTTGAATTATCTGAATCCAAATCTGGTAGCAATCCACCGATGGTACCAAGCGCCACGCATACTAAAAACCCTGAATCATCAATCAATCCAGCTTTATAAACCGTCAAACTCAGGGTGCCGCTGACCATAAAAGCGACGTTTAAGTGGGTATTAAAATTTGCCATGTTTCTTCTTTATCCGTTATCTCGTTATTCATCATCTCTTGATAAGACGTACAGCCTGTTTGCCTAGCGCCAAAAAAGCGCTCTATGATAGCATAGGCCACTTTGCTATAGGCTCTAAGATAATTACTGCGACGATGCTTACTATGACTACTTCTACTTCTACTTCGACAAATCACAATTTTGCTAGCGCTCTTACTGAGCGGCGATTAGAGGCCAGCTTTGCCAATATCGATTGGCACGCGCCTTGGGTATATCATTTAAGTCAGCTTGATTATCTTAGTGAAACGATAAGCAGTTTAAGCCGCTCGTCTGACAATCAAGTGAATTCTGATAGGTATATTAACGATAATCAGCAAACAGCTAGTATCGCTAAAGTATTAAACCAAGCGCTAACGCAGCAAGGCGCGGCGGATAGACAGTCGCTACCTAGGACTAAACCTAGCGCTGATAATCACCCTCATACTCTTCAGTTTGTCTCTCAAAACGCATTGCCCGATGGCGAAGCTTACGAGCATTTCATCGGTACAACTGGCAAGATTCCGACGCGCGATAACCTACATGATTTATTTAACGGCAGTATTTGGCTCACCTTTCCCAAGACCAAGGCCATGCTCAATTATCATCACATGCTTGAGATTGCCAAATGTAGTGAAGAGCCAACTGGTAGTAAAAACCGTGGCCGCGTGCGCGATACCATCACCGTGTTTGATGAGAACGGTGCAATTTTAGTGACCTCTGATACTAGCATTGGTGAGGCTTTGATCGACTTTGATTGGCAAAACAGTCTAGTCAAACCAAGAAAGTATTGGGATAAAATGGATAACCCTAGCAAAGACGCTAAAGCTGCGGTTTATATTTTTGGTCATGCCCTCCTTGAGCAATTGATAGCGCCGCGTAAGCCGTTGTGCGCGCATAGCGTGGTCATTCACGTTAGCCAAGATTTCTTTGCTTTGTCAACGCAGCAGCGCATCGCCTTTTTGGATGATAAATTGGCTGATTATATGAATGAATTATTATCAAAGGACGCAGTCACACCGCGTCATTTATCGCCATTGCCCATTTTAGGTGTGCCGCATTTTTGGTCCGACAATAGCGAGGTCAGCTTTTATGAGGACACTTTTGTCTTTCGTAGCGGTCGCCATCGGCCCAAAGGACGTTAGCAGTGACTCATAAACCTTTCATCTGCCTTTTCTTAAGGCTTATTTCGGTTACGATTCTGCCACCATATGCCTACGCCTAGACGTTAACAAACGCCTACTTATTTGTTATGGTAAAAGAACGCTGCTACTAACAGCAAAAGGAACGCACACCTATTCTGTTGAGCAAGCGCCTTATTAAAATCAATTAAACTGATGTTATTATTTAAGTAAATCCTGCAGATCTATTTTTCTACTTGCCAACTACAAATGTTGTCATGTATGAAAAAGATAGCTCAGACAGATCCATTAGCCACCGTTATAACAATAATTTCTACCCTGTAGATAAGGAAGCTACCATGAGTGATATTTTTAATGTAAAAGACACCATTTCGGTCGATGGCAAGGAGCATGCCTATTATAGCTTGCCCAAACTTGCCGAGACTTACGACAATATCAATACGCTACCATACTGTATGAAAGTCGTACTAGAGAACCTATTGCGTAACGAAGATGATGGTCAGTCTGTCGGCAAAAACCACATCGAAGCAGTGGCCAACTGGGACGCTGGCACTGAGGCGTCCAAAGAGATTGCCTTTATGCCAGCACGCGTGGTGCTGCAAGATTTCACCGGCGTGCCATCAGTCGTCGATTTAGCAGCGATGCGCGATGCAGTGGTTGAGCTTGGCGGGAAGGCTGAGCAGATTAACCCATTTATCCCTAGTGAGCTGGTCGTCGATCACTCTGTACAGGTCGATGCTTATGGCCGCGAAGATGCGCTCGATCTCAACGAAAAGATTGAATTTAAACGCAACAACGAGCGTTATGAGTTTCTCCATTGGGGCCGAAATGCCTTTGAGAACTTTGTCGTTGTCCCGCCAGCGACGGGTATCGTGCATCAGGTCAACCTTGAGTATCTTGCGCGCGTTGTGATGGCAGCGGATGTTGATGGCGAGCTGATGGCGTATCCAGATACGGTATTTGGTACCGACAGTCACACGACGATGATTAATGGTATCGGTGTGCTTGGTTGGGGCGTTGGCGGTATCGAAGCTGAAGCGGCGATGCTCGGTCAGCCGTCTTCGATGCTCATCCCGCAAGTGGTTGGCTTTGAGCTGACAGGCAAACTCAGTGAAGGCGTCACCGCAACGGATCTCGTCTTGCGTGTGGTCGAGATGCTACGAGCACATGGCGTGGTCGGTAAGTTTGTCGAATTCTACGGTGAAGGCTTGCATCAAATGCCATTAGCGGATCGGGCGACGATTGCCAATATGTCGCCAGAATATGGCGCGACTTGTGGTATCTTCCCGATTGACCAAATGGCGATTGACTATCTGCGTCTATCAGGCCGTGACGAAGCGCAAATTGAGCTGGTCGAAAAATATGCCAAGGCGCAAGGCTTATGGCATGATGCCGATACGCCAGCGGCGACTTACTCGAGCAAGCTAGAGCTCGATCTATCGTCAGTACAACCAGCATTAGCAGGGCCGAACTTGCCGCAGCAGCGTATCAACCTGTCTGATATGCATGAGAAGTTTGGCGAAACGCTAGAAAAAATGACCAAAGACCGCAAGTCAGAAGTCGAAGGCAAAGTACGCTTTGACCAAGAAGGCGGCGAGCAAGAGCAAGCGGAACACTTGGCAGCTGAACCAAAGATCGACGTTGACACCGAAACTGACGATAGCAAAGGCTACCAGCCAGCCAATAACGTGTTCTCAAGCGTTAATATTGACGAAAAAGAGCACAAATTGCGCGATGGTTCAGTCGTGATTGCCGCTATTACCTCTTGTACCAACACCTCGAACCCAGCCGTCATGATTGGTGCTGGATTGGTCGCCAAAAAGGCCGCTGCCAAAGGCCTCAAAGCCAAGCCTTGGGTTAAGACCTCATTGGCACCTGGGTCAAAAGTAGTCACCGATTATCTTGAAAAAACCAAACTGATGGATGAGCTCGAAAAAACAGGTTTTTATTTGGTCGGTTACGGTTGTACCACGTGTATTGGTAATTCAGGTCCGCTTCCTGATGTGATCGAAAAAGGCATCGAAGAGAACGATTTAGTCGCTGCCGCGGTCTTGTCAGGTAACCGTAACTTTGAAGGTCGTATTCACTCACACGTCAAGGCCAGCTACCTAGCATCGCCGCCATTGGTTGTCGCTTATGCCTTAGCAGGTACAGTCGATATTGACTTGACTACCCACCCACTCGGTCAAGACCAAGACGGCAATGATGTCTATCTAAAAGACATTTGGCCAACGTCAGATGAGATCAACGAGCTGATTGCCAATAATATCGATGCTGATATGTTCCGTAAAAACTATGGTGAAGTGTTCGACGGTAGTAAAGAGTGGAACGCGATTAGCTCAGCCGATAGCCAGCTATATCCATGGGATGAAGGCTCAACGTACATCAAAAATCCACCGTTCTTCGATGGTATGACCATGGAGCCAGAGGGTATCCCTGATATCGAAGGTGCGCGTATCTTAGGTCTGTTTGGTGACTCAATCACCACCGACCATATCTCACCTGCGGGCAATATTGATCCAAATTCACCAGCAGGTAAGTACCTGCAAGAGCGCGGCGTCATGGAAGCGGACTTCAACAGTTATGGCTCACGCCGTGGTAATGATGCAGTCATGACTCGTGGTACCTTTGCCAATATCCGTATCAAAAACCAAATGATGGGCGGCAAAGAAGGCGGTTATACCTATTACTTCAAAGATGATAAGTCGACGCTACAAGATGGCGAAGAAATGGCTATCTATGATGCAGCGATGAAGTATAAAGAAGACAAGCGTCCGCTCGTCGTCCTCGGCGGGGCGGAGTATGGCTCAGGCTCTAGTCGTGACTGGGCAGCGAAGGGTACCATTCTGCTTGGTGTCAAAGCGGTACTCACCACTTCATTTGAGCGTATTCACCGTTCAAACCTAGTTGGTATGGGTGTGCTGCCATTGACTTTCAAAGATGGCGAAGACGCTCAAACCTACAAGCTCGATGGCTCTGAAGTACTGAGCATCACTGGCCTAAACAATGGCGAGAGCAAAACCGCTCAAGTCACTGCCACCCGCGCCGATGGCTCGACCGAAACCTTTGAGGTCAATGTCGGCCTACAGACACCAAAAGAGCGCGAATACGTGCGTCATGGTGGCGTGTTGCACTATGTACTGCGTCAATTGGCAAGCGAGAGCAAAGAAGCAGGCTAATCGCTAGTTATACTCAATATGGAATGTAAGTATCATAAAAAATGCTCAGCCGATTGGTTGAGCATTTTTTTGTCCGCTACGATTTTCATATCAGCATCATATATCGCTGAATAGGTTCAATCTGTACTTGCATACAACCGATCTCTGACCATGACTAAAGCTGACAATGCTGCTTGCTCATTGGGTACATCAGGCAACTGACTGCGCTCAAAAGCGGTGGCAATCTGGATGCTTAGATGATCAGCCTGTTCCAATAGTTCGTTGTACTCACTTTGACCTGCTTTGATGCTCAGCAACGCATCACGATTAGGACGCTCGACGATGACTTTGCCAGTCGTGGCAATATCGTATGCCATCTCAAGTAGACGAATGGTATGCATCATATTTTTAGCATCATATTCTTTGGCGTGAGCAATGGTAGATTGATAGCGCGTTTCATTGCGGTTAGCAACCCACTGCCAGTATTCTTTATAGTCTCGGCAGTATTTACTATAGCCTTGCTCATTAAACGACAGATAAGCGATAGGCGTCATACCTTTTGGAATGGCACTTAGGCGCAGCTGAGTGGCATCTGCATGCTGATACAAGCCCGAAAATCTAAGTGTCTCAGTTTTATCAATATACATGGCATACATGTGCGTCGCTTTTGCCATCGCTGCCAGTCCAATACTTCGCTGATCGATTGCGGTTTTCTGTAACCACTCGTTCAGCGGCATACTACGCCCATCTATAAATACGCTGCAAAATTCTAAAATGGATTTTTTTTCACGGTCCATCGGATTGACGATCTTTTTGTTTAATCCGCGTGCTTTTTTGATTTGACTACTCGCAAAGCCTGCGAAGGTTTTTTGACACAATTTGCTAATGAACCAATCAGCAGAAAAATGTGCCATGAGCGGATGTTGATATAGGATGTGCTCGGCTGGTGTGGCAAGCAATTCCATCATATTGGGATTGTTTTGCAGCAACAGCTCAATATAGCGTCCAAGCTCATAGTAGACGATATCATTGCTACGATTACTGACTTGCGCGATATAGTCGCCGTGGCGAGCAAAGTAATAAGACTTTGGCAGATAAAACACGCCTTTGATGTCAGTGTCTGAATCGGCGGTCGCGAGGCCATAAGCGCGACTACCTGAGACGCACTCTAAGAGAATCAGCCCTTCAGCTTTGAGGCGCTCTATGGTTAAAGGGGCTGCTGGCATAACGGGCTTCTCTTTTTTTGATATTGAATGTGTCATCTATATTGGTTGCCATTTAACCTAAATATTAGCCATATACTGTTATATCGAGCGTACAACGCTACGATAAAACGCATTTAAGGGGGCAATATCGGAAGCCGTGGTGGGTGCAAAAGTGGGGTTGTCGATGCTGGCGCGTAGTGATGCAATCGCGTTGATCATTATTGGTGAAAGCTGGTGTATGTAACTTTCATCTTGCGTGCGCTTGATATCAATCAAGGTTAGTATCTCAGTTTGCACTTTTTGCTCAAACAGCTCAAGCATCTGCTTCATGATGACTGGCGGCGGCGTATGCATTGTTAATATCCACTTTGCCGCAAGCAGTGCGCGCAGTAAGTAAAACACTTTTTTGAGGCGCACAGGTGCATTAAGGTCGAGATCACGACTGGCATTTTTTGCCATACCGAGGTAATGGTGAAACACGGTGATAGGTTGAAAATAGTCTATGCTCAATGCTTGCAAGTGTGCCATTAGGTCGGTCTGCTGCTCATAAACAATAGGTGAGTGTAGCCATTCAAATACCACTGCATTGGATTTATAGAGTAGCTGTAGAGCTTTTTTGATGTCCCAGCCACCAATGTCAAATGGTACTGAGAGCAGATCGTTTTGGATAAACTCAAACGTGTCTTTACCCTCAAACAAACTCAAGTACCAGTCAGACGGTTGGCAATACAGCAGACGGACATCATAGTCGCTATCAGGTGAGGCGAAGCCCCATGCACGGCTGCCACTTTCAATAGCGTGCAGACAAGTAATCTGCCGCATCTGACAAACCTGCTGTATGGCTTGAATAATTTGATCGGTATCGTTGTTTTGCATAGAAGATATCATCGGCGGTTGTTTGTTAATGAGTATACAACAGCATAAAGGAGATGTGCGGTAATGATGAAATAGCAATCTTGATATATTAGGATGAGATAGTAAATTATTATTGCTATGGACTAATTTCCAACATACCCCAACTCAAAAATTACTCAACCCTTCTCAGTCAATAACTTAATCCCCAGCCCAATAAACACCATACCGCTGACTCTATTTAACATTGTTTCAATAGAGGGGTTTTCCCGCAAGCGTGTACTAAATCGCGCCGCCAATAGCGCCAAACATAAGCACCATATAAAGCCAGTGGTAGCAAAAGTCAGTCCCAACATCAAAAATGACAGCATGCCATAAGCATAACTAGGGTCGATAAACTGCGGAAAGAACGCAATAAAAAACAAGGCAACCTTTGGATTAAACACATTGGTCAACATGCCTTGCTGATAGATTTTCCACCCGTCTAAGGCCTTTTGGTTAGTCACATTCTGAGCTTTAGACAAACTGTTTGCGATTGAGTTCGAGTTTTTGCTCGTTAGCATTTTAAAGCCTAGATAACACAAGTAAGCCGCACCGATATATTTAACAAGCATAAAGGTGGTAGGGGAGTTGGCGAGTAGGACTGACAATCCTAGTGCTGCCAATAGTGTATGTACCAAAGTGCCCGAGGTAATGCCCAATACAGAATATATTCCTGCGGCTTGCCCTTGCGAGACACTACGAGTGATGATATACATGCTATCAGTGCCGGGCGTGAGGTTCAATAAAATAGCCGCTAGGACAAACCCTAGGTAGTTTTCAATACCAAACATAGCCAATACCTTCCTTTAATAGCACCAAAAATTCATACGTCGTAGGACATTTTTATATTGTACAGAATACTTATGGAGTAGATAGTAGCGAGCATTGAATAGCTTGGCAATAGCGCGGATAGCTATGAAAAGAACTGCGTTAAGATATATTAGAGAAATGACAGACGTAAAAAAGCCCAGACACCGGATGATGAATGGGCTTTTTTATTGTTCGCTTATTAGTCTGATCTGATGCTAAGCAAAAGGGCTAATAAGTGACGCCGAATAGTGGCGTCCCCAGGGGGATTCGAACCCCCGTTACCGCCGTGAAAGGGCGGTGTCCTAGGCCTCTAGACGATGGGGACGCATAGAGTGTTATAACCAGTGGTTACAACGGTACTTCACAATATCAGATAGCTTATCTATTAATAATAGAGCAAGCCTTGCCTAGGTGCTGATATCGTCCTACTAGCGAGTATTTACGATTACGTTTCAGTAATACTGAGCGTTGCTATAAATAAAGTATGGTGGAGCTAAACGGAGTCGAACCGTTGACCCCTTGCATGCCATGCAAGTGCTCTACCAACTGAGCTATAGCCCCTCGCTAAGAGTGTGCGTATTTTATGTAAGAGCGGCAGTCTTGTCAACCACTATTTTAAAAATAATTCATAAATATGCAAAAAAAAGCGTTTTAGCCTATTTTAAAGGCTAAACAAACCCAAATTAGCGTGGATTTTGCTTAAGCGCGATCTCTTTGATGGCTTTATCGGTATAAAACTCTGCTTCGCTACAATCAGAAAAAATAATCGCACAGCATTCCGTTGGCACATATTGACCGCCTTTTTCTCGGATTGTTCTGATACTTTTGACCCCAATGATGTCATATTTGCCTAATTTATCTAGATTATGCTTGGTATAACCGCAGTAATTGCGGTATATCCATTTTAAATCTTCAAAATCCTGACCTGTGGTTAGGGTAAGGTTTGCCTCAAAAAGCTCTTTTACGATGGTATCGTAGTATTTTTGCGCTTCTTTTAGGGTGTTAAACACATAATCTTTGCTTTCTATTATGACGGTTTTGGCGGCCATGTTCATTTCCAATCGATAATTTTAAGTAAATATCAGTGCTAAGACAAGACTGGGCAGTCATCACCTTACTATGCTAATAATGTCTTACAAATTATTTGCTCTACATCTTTTAGAAATCAGCTTTTCCTTCAAAAAAATAGCAAAATGACCAATGTAGTGTTTTACCGCTTCTAGAACGTTCCTGAGTAACCTTAACAATATTTTTTGTTTCGATGTTTTGATAAGTTAAATTAGAGCCTCTATCAATGTCACATTGATTGTCATTTCTCTCATCAATATTTCTTTTTTCTTTGATAAGCTCCCATTTTTCAGAATTTTTAAACCTGTTATTTAACTGTGTACCACTAGTTTTCACTGGGATAAGACCATAGTTTTTACCTTTAAAAGTATCAATGTACTTATCAACTCTATAATATCCTTCTTCCATATAATATTATCCTATGTTTTTATCTAAGCTTTATAGAGCAGATTGAATTTGAAAATGACGTGAAATTAGCTTTTGCAAACCCACGTCATAATTTGATCCATTTTAAGTTTTTAACTACTCAACAGCCAAAAAGTCTGGCAATTCTGCCGCTTGTTTCTCAAGTTTTTTCAATTTCTTTTTACCGAGGCCGCCTAATACATCAACTGCATGACGCAAGCGAGTCAGAGTCATGTCAGCACCGATAATCGCCATAGAGTTCATGACTGGCGTCGATGAAGTGCTACCAGCAATCGCGATAAAGAACGGCGCCATAAAGTCACGCATCTTGATATCAAGGTGAGCAGCAAGGCCTTTTAGTGTGGCATAGATGTTTTCTTCTGACCACGTTGGTAGGGTCTCAAGCTGCCAAAGTGCTAATTGCAGCATTTCGATAATCTGCTCAGGCGAGAGTGACTTATGGGTAAAGCTCTCAGCGTTGATGTCAGGTAGGTTTTGGAAGTAGAAACCACCCCAATTAACCGCATCAGACAATAGCTCGATACGTGGCTGAATCGCCGCGGCGATAGCAGTCAGCTTGTCACTGTTGCTGGCCCATTCAAGGATTTTATTTTTTAGCTCTTCAGGGGTGAGCGCGCGTAGCCACTCGCTATTGACCCAGTTGAGCTTTTCGATATCAAAAATCGGACCACCAAGCGACACACGCTGAATATCAAAGCTTGCAATCATCTCATCTAAGGTAAATTTCTCAGCATCATTGGGCATGGAGTAACCCATACGACCGAGATAGTTGAGTAACGCTTCAGGCAGCACGCCTGCATCACGATAGTAAGTGATAGAGGTTGGGTTTTTGCGCTTAGACAGTTTTGATTTGTCAGGGTTGCGCAGTAGCGGCATGTGGCAGAGGGTCGGCATTTCCCAGCCAAAGTAGTCATATAGCAGCTGATGCTTGGGCGCAGAGTTCAGCCACTCTTCACCGCGCATGACGTGAGTGATTTCCATCAAGTGGTCATCGACGACGTTGGCGAGATGATAGGTTGGCATACCGTCTGTTTTTAGCAGTACTTGCATGTCGACTTGGGTCCAAGGGAACTCAACCGTACCGCGTAGCATGTCTTGTACCTGACAGGTGCCTTCGGTCGGCACGCGCATACGAATCACGTGTGGTTTGCCCACGCTTACTAATTGCTCGGTTTTTTCTGGAGCAAGATGTGCGCAGCGACCGTCATAACGCGGCGTCTCGCCATTGGCCATTTGCTCAGCGCGCATGGCATCGAGCTCTTCAGGGGTACAAAAACAGCGGAACGCATGGTCTTTTTCTATGAGTATCTCGGCGTGTTTTTTGTAGATATCACTACGCTCGCTCTGACGATAAGGGGCGTGCGGGCCGCCAATATCTGGACCCTCGCTCCAGTCTAGGCCAACCCAGTGCAAGGCATCCAAAATCATTTGCTCTGATTGCTCAGTCGAGCGCGTCTGATCAGTGTCTTCGATACGTAGGATGAATTCGCCGCCATGTGCTTTGGCAAAAGCCAAGTTAAATAGGGCAATATAGGCAGTACCTACGTGTGGAAAGCCCGTGGGTGAAGGTGCGATACGCGTGCGTACAGGGCGCTTGCTGTCAGTAGAGGTTTGCATGATAAAAGTCTCAAAGTTTACTATCAATATAGGCTATTAGTATAAATAGCGATGAAAGATATGAAGAGGGTGCTAAGAAATAGCGTAAAATATAGCGCTAGTATAACAGAGACATGTGATATTTTTAATGAAAAGCCCTTCTAGTGCTTGACTACCCGTGTATCCTTGCGATAATAATGCTAGGCAAGTCATAACTTGTTTATTTTCATCCAATTACTGGCCAGTATGGTCGTCATCTATTGAGTTGTTTGTGTCCCTATCAAAGTCTACGCCAAAATCGAAAGCCAGTCTTGCTCCCACTGACCGCACTGAATCAGCGCCCAGTCCATTCTCTAATGAGGATGTCACCATGCAAGATGAACCCCTAAACCCGACTCAATCCGATAGTGAGCGTGATATCACGTCTGATGAATTAAGTTTTGTCCATGATGCGGTACTGCTAGAGGAGACCGTCGCTGCCGTGCTAGGGGTAAAATCCCTACCCAAGCAAAAAGACGGCGACCAAAATGGCTTAAATATAAGCGGTATATACGTTGATGCGACCTTTGGTCGTGGCGGTCATAGCAGGTTACTATTAAGTCAGCTTGCCGATGACGCCACACTGATTGTCTTTGACAAAGATCCGACAGCCATTAGTGTGGCGCAGGAATTGGCAAGTAAAGACAGCCGTGTGCATGTGGTTCATGACAGCTTTGCAACGTTGACAGATAGTCTGGCTGCTATGGGCATTAGTGAAGTGGATGGCTTGATGGCGGATTTGGGTATTTCATCACCGCAAATTGATGATGGTAGCCGCGGTTTTAGCTTTATGCGCGATGGGGCAGTGGACATGCGTATGGATACCAGTCGCGGCCAGTCAGTTGCCGAGTGGCTTGAGCAGGTTGACGATGAGACATTGGCCAATGTGCTTTATGAATTTGGTGAAGAGCGTCATAGTCGCCGTATTGCGCGCGCTATCAAACAGATGGAGAGCTACGAGTCTACGCTTGAGCTGGCAGAGGTAATCAAAGAGGCGCATCCCAATTGGCAACGCGGTAAGCACCCAGCCACGCAAAGCTTTCAGGCCATGCGTATTTTTATTAATAATGAGCTGGGCGATGTTGACGAATTTTTAGCGCAAAGTATTGCTATCTTGAAGTCAGGCGGGCAGCTTGCGGTCATTAGCTTTCATTCATTAGAAGATCGCCGCATCAAGCAGTTTTTGCAGCGACATAGCAAAGGGCAATATCCAGAAGATGAAAATCTACCGATGCTGCCCAATCGTCCGCGCTATTTTAGCAAGCCAAAACGCGTTGGCCCCAGCAAAGCTGAAACGAGCCAAAACCCGCGCGCGCGCAGTGCATGGTTGCGTATGGCAACTCGCACCGACACAGAGTATCAGCAGACAGTCGCGCCATAAATCATGGATGAAAACACTGAGTAAATCGCATATGATTGCTATTGTTTGTCTGAATGATGCATAAATGTCTTAATCGCTACGCCACTGTTAAAAAGCTGTAAATATTGTCTGTTAGGCTCAGCAAATAATTTTCCGTCATTTATTAGTTGAGAGTGTCTGAGATATCAAGCAACTCAATCATTCTTTACTCTAAAATAACGTGATTATTTATTCGACCTATTCGACTTTGCAAGATAGCAGGTTTAGTAAGACAGCAGGTTTTGATATGACATATCGCTATAGCGGTAGGCTGTTGCCGCTATAAGACGGTCATCTTTGGTTTTATTTTTATCAATGGTATGGCTGAGCAATGATGCGTTCATTGCTTGCAGACCATTATCTACTTTATCGTTTACGTTCACTTTTTGAGATCGTCATGGCAATATCTGACAAACCTGCAAACCGCCGCGCCGTCGCGCCCTATAACACCGATATCGGCGAGCTATTCGTGCGTCGGTTCAATGTGGTGAGCATTTATGTGGTCGTATTACTGCTCTTGGCAGCCGCAATCGTATGGAGCGGCATCAAGACTGCCGAAGCCGTTCAGCAATATCATCAGGATTATAAAACCTTGCAAGACATGAAAAAACAAGAGCGTAAGCTACAAATAGAACATCAGCGTCTATTGATTGAGCAGCAAACTTTTAGCGCCACGCCGCAAATCGCCAGTCGTGCAGTGGCGGAATTGGGTATGTACTCACCGACACTAAAGGATAAGCTGATTATTCAGCCTGGTGTCGCCACCGCCTTGGCACCAGTAGTCTCTGATGACGACGATGAGTTAGATTTAGATGTGGTCGGACCACGAGCCTCTACCGATATCTCCCCTGAAGAACCGGTAGCGGAGGCAGGACAATGAGCGACAAAAAACCTAAATCCACATCAGCAAAAAATACCAGTAAAAAACCAGCCAGTGGCAAGGTGACCAAACCATTACGCCGTGCGAGCGCTGCTAAATCTGGACAAACGAGTGATAAAGCGGCAGGCAGTCGTAAAGCCAAATTATTTGATCGTATCAAAAAGAGTGACACGAAAGGGACGCATGCTAGTGCCAGAAACCCAAAGAGCAAAAGAGGGTTTTTAGGTAAAGCCTCTGGCGCCTCGTCTCGTGGCGGCTTTGAGCAGGACAAAAACCGTTTTCGTACCGTTTGGGGTTTGGCGCTGGTTATATTGGTGCTATTGATTGGCCGTGCCTACTATATTCAGGTGGCCAACGCGCAGTTTTATCAAGACAAAGGTAATGAGCTCATTACCAGTGAGCGCACGCAAAAATCCTATCGCGGTATGATTACTGACCGTAATGATTTACCACTTGCAGTGAGCGCACCGCTGGCGACCGTGTCATTTAGCCCGCATGATTACGCGAGCGAATACTACGAGCTCAAACGTATTATCTTGACCAATCCTAATAGTCCACAATTGCAGGCGCGTATGCAAAAGCGTTTGGACAATATGGATCTGACGACGCTGGCTGCGGCTGCCAACATCTCTGTCGATGAGCTAAAAAAAGCCACGGCAATCGATGACAGTATTGATGTGACCGATGAAGCAGCAGTCAAAGCGGCGCTGCCCTCTGGTGCAGGCTCGCATTATTTACCCCTTCTCAATAAAGTCACACCTGAGATTGCGCAAAGTGTTAGCTCGCTTGATTTCCCTGGTGTCCATGAGAAAAATTTCTTTCAGCGTTATTATCCGCAGCCGCAATCTAACGCGCAGTTGTTAGGGTTTATGGGGCAAAACGCCAACGACCCTGAGGGTGGTTACGAAGGACGTGCTGGTATTGAGCGCCAGTATGAAAAAGATTTAGCAGGCGACGATGGCAAAGTGCTTGTTTTAAAAGATGCCAAACAAAACAGCTTAAAAGAGATCAAGCAACTTGAGCCTGAGATACCAGGCAAAGATGTGGCGCTGACGATTGATTCGCGGTTGCAATACTTGCTCTACAAAGAGCTAGAAAAAGCAGGGCGTCTGCAAAAAGCGCGCTGGTCGACGGGTATGATCGTCGATGTACAGACTGGTGAAGTACTGGCGCTCTCCACATGGCCATCATTCAACTCAAACAATCTCAATGAGATGACCGGTGAAAACCAGCGTAACCGTGCGCTATTGGATGTGTTTGAACCCGGTTCAGTGATGAAGCCCTTTACCGTTGCGGCAGCCTTAGATTCAGGCAAATATACGCCGACCACTTTAATTGACACCAATCCTGGCTCAATTCGCGTGCGTGGCTATACCATCCGCGATCATAATAACTTGGGCATGATCAACATGGCGACGCTATTACAGAAGTCTAGTAACGTGGCTTCAACTAAGATTGCGTTGTCGCTACCGCCTGATGCCATTACTAATATGCAACGACAGTTTGGCTTTGGTTCAAAAACGCCTTTACAGTTCCCAGGTGAGGGCAGTGGTCTGATTGTGACGCCAAAAGAGAAAGAGACGTCACGCCGTGCGACAGTCAGCTATGGTTATGGTTTACAAGTGACACTAGCGCAGGTAGCGCAGGCTTATTCAGCCCTCGCAGCAGGCGGAGTGATGCACCCGTTGACTTTGATCAAAGATGACAAACCGCAACCAAGCAAACGCATTATGGCGCGCGAGCAGGCGATGTCTATTGTACAGATGCTTGAGAGCGTGACCGAGGCAGGTGGAACAGCTAGAGCCGCCGCCATTGACGGATACCGTGTGGCAGGCAAGACGGGTACCTCGCGCCGTATCAACCCAGAGGGTGGCTATTATTCTGACCAGTATCGCAATGTCTTTGCTGGTATGGCACCAGCGTCTAATCCAAAGCTTGTGGGCGTCATGCTTATTGAAGATCCGCGCGGTCAGATTTATGCGGGTCTAACGGTCGCACCTGTGTTCCACAACGTGATGAAAGAAGCGTTACGATTGTATAATGTGCCTTTAGATAAGCCGCTCAAAACAGAACCACAGTAGGCGTTCAATGATTTTAAGTAGTCAGCTCTTTAAGGGCTGATTTGTATTAACTGTTTAGGATTTGCTCATGACCATGCCTACCTTATCGCCAAATAGCGCCACTGTTACGACGGCCACTCTACAGCAGCTTATCGATACTAGCGATAATAGGCTGGCGCAACAGCTAACCGCGATGATCGCAGCATCGGTTCAACAGGCGTCGAGTCAGTCAGGGGCGGATCAGATTCAATCAATTGCTCATATTCCTTTTCAGCAGTTCCAACTAGACAGCCGTCAACTATCCAATAATGACGTATTCATCCTTTTAAAAAGCCACAATCCAAATCACCAAAAGAGCCGAAATTATTTGCTACAAGCCGCTGAGAAGGCTGCTTTTGTCCTCTCAGAGATGGATCCTGCTGCCTTGATTAGCGAAGCAAATACCCCTCTGAAGATGGATGGTGAGTCTAACGCACAGCAGCAATTAGCAGCGCTGCCGTGCCCAATCTTATACGTCCCTAATATTCGTGATTTCTTAGGCAGCTTAATCCAAGCATATTTGCAATATCAGCAGCCAGTGACCCTGCCAAAGGTAGTCGCTGTCACGGGCACCAATGGTAAAACCACCATCAGTCAATTGGTGGCACAGCTGACCCAATTAACAGGCATGAGCAGTGCAGTGATGGGTACGGCAGGTAATGGTCGCCTTGGCGCTTTGGTGCAAGCCAGCCATACCACTGGAGACGCCTTGGCTGTACAGCAGTTTTTATATCAAATGGGTACCGAGAATGCTGAAATATTGGCATTAGAGGCCAGCTCTCATGGTCTGGATCAGCAGCGTTTACAAGGCGTGCCAGTTAGCATTGCGATTTATACCAATCTGAGTCGTGACCACTTAGACTATCATGCTGATATGGAAGAATACGCGTCTGCCAAAGCCAAACTATTTGATAAAGCTCACTTCCCAGATTTGACCCATGCCATCATCAACGTCGATGATGAACATGCTCATATTATGTTGGATACAGCCACTGCTAGTGACTTGACGGTATGGACGTATAGTCTAGAGTCTGCAACATCTGCTACTTTTGTCGCTGCTGATATCGAGCCAAGTCTACAGGGCGTCAAGATAAGTCTGCGTACTGACTTTAATGATAAAACAGTTGGTGATGAGAAAACGGATATTATCGAGATTGTCAGTCCACTATTAGGGCGCTTTAATGTTGCCAACTTGATCGCAGCGATGGCGGCAGCTGCGGCGCTCGGTGCTAAGTCAGACATCAGTACCGAGCATATTGCGACGGCTGTTCCTAAGCTACAAGGTGCAGTTGGGCGTATGCAGCGCGTGCCATCGAATGATGGCTGTTTTATCGTTGATTATGCACATACGCCAGATGCCTTAAGTCAAGTGCTGGCGAGCCTGAAAACTCACTGTAAAGGTCAGCTATGGGCAGTGTTTGGTTGTGGCGGTGACCGTGATGCAGGTAAGCGCCCACTGATGGCGCAAGCGGGCCTCACAGGTGCTGATCAAGTTGTCTTGACCGCTGACAATCCACGTACCGAAGACCCTAATGCCATCTTACAGGATATGCAGGCTGGGATGAGTGCTGAACAATATCAACGTACGCATATAGAACCTGCTCGCCAAAAGGCCATTGAATATGCCGTCAGTCAGGCAGGTCCAGACGATATTGTCGTCATCGCTGGTAAAGGCCATGAGACCTATCAAGAGATTAACAACGTCCGTTACGATTTTGATGACAGTGTGATTTTGCAGCAGGCGTTAGCGCAAGCGGGCCGTATATAGTCGAGTGATTATCGATACCCCTATTATCAAAAAATTAAACATTAAATATAAAAATTGAGTAGTCATTATATAAGGTAACCATTATGACAGCCGACAACGATAACACCATCCAGTCGCAAGGGCTTTATGTCTGGCAAATGGATAATATGCTCGAGGCGACAGCGTCGCTCGATGGTCACTGGCAACTGCCACAAGACTATACAGATGCAGGCCAGCCAGCCCTAGCCAGTCAGCGTATTGCGACCGACACTCGTACGATAAAGCCTGGTGATATCTTTTTGGCGTTACGTGGTGAGAACTTCGATGGTCATGACTATATCGATATGGCAGCATCAAAAGGTGCCATTGCTGTCATTGTGTCTCGTCCTATCTTATCTGAGTCAAATGCGATTCCGCAGCTGGTTGTCAGTGATACCCGTTTGGCGTTAGGGCAGTTGGCAAGCTATCGTCGTCAGCAGCATAAAGATCTGACCGTGATAGCGATTACTGGTTCTAGCGGTAAAACCACCTGCAAAGAAATGCTAGGCAGTATTTTTGGTCGATTGGCACCGACATTGATTACTCGTGGTAACCTCAATAATGATTTGGGTGTGCCAATGATGCTGCTTGAGTTATCAGACCATCATCGCTATGCCATTTTAGAATTGGGTGCCAACCACATTGGTGAGATCGCCTATACGACTGAGATTGTGCGCCCTGATGTGGCCTGTATCCTAAATATTGGTACGGCTCATCTGGGTGAGTTCGGTAGCCGCGAAGGCATTTGCCAAACCAAGGCAGAGATTTATCACACCTTAACGGACACACAGTTTGCGATTGTGCCTGATAAGGATGATTTTACCAACCAATTGCGCCGCATTGCTGAAAAGCACACGTCACATGTGATTGGTTTTGGCAATACCGATGTGAGTGCAAGCCATCTTGATGTAGAGCCTGAGCGTAGTGAGTTTAAGCTGCATATTGGTAGTCAGACTCATGATATCAATTTGCCACTGGCAGGCGAGCACAATGTCAATAATGCTTTGGCTGCTGCAGCCTGTGCGCATGCATTAAATATCAACGTCAGTGATATTGTTATCGGCCTTGAAAACGCGCGTCCAGCCAAAGGTCGTCTGAACAGTCAGATACTGGGTATGCACCGTCTGATTGATGATACTTATAATGCCAACCCACACTCGGTACGCGCCGCTGCCAAAGTATTGGCTGCACAAACGGGTACGCAAGTGATGGTGTTGGGTGATATCGGCGAGCTAGGAGAGGCGGCAGTTAGTGAGCATCAAAGCCTCGGCCGTACTATCGCGACCACAGGTATCGATGTGCTGCTCTGTGTTGGCGAATATGCCAAGGCCACCGTTGCTGGTGCGAAAGAGGTTGCTGATATCAATGCTCAGGCATTCGCAGACAAAGACAGTTTATTACAGTATTTACAGCCGTATTTGCAAGCGCAACAAGCCAAGCCTTGTACTGTGTTGTTCAAAGGCTCGCGTTCCATGACAATGGAAACACTTATTCATGCGCTAGTAGAGGAGTAGGCGGTGTTAGTTTGGTTGTTTGGCTGGCTTGGCCAGTATTATACACCGTTTTCTGCGGTTTCTTCATTGACGTTGCGAGCGCTGCTTGCGGTTATCACAGCGCTTGTGTTTAGTATGTTTTTTGGTGGGCGGGTCATTCAGCATCTGCGTGCGCTCAAATACGGTCAGGCCATTCGCAATGATGGGCCGCAATCGCATTTGGTCAAGACTGGTACGCCAACCATGGGCGGGGTATTGATTCTCAGTGCTATTGGGGTATCGACTCTGCTATGGGCACGTTTGAACAATCCTTATGTGTGGATTTTGCTCGTTGTTATGGTGATCTTCGGTGCTGTAGGGTGGGCGGATGATTGGCTCAAAATCAAGTATAAAGACCCTAAAGGTCTGATTGCGCGAAAGAAATATTTTTGGTTGTCGATGGGCGCATTATTCGTCGGCGTCTCTTTATACTACATCGCCACACTACAGCCGGATATCAACACCACTCGCGAGATGCAGGACTTGTTGATACCGATCTTTAAAGATTGGATGATTCCATTTTCGGCAGTACCTTTTGGTATTGGTTTTATTATCTTTACCTACTTTGTGATCAATGGTGCGTCCAATGCGGTTAACTTAACCGATGGCCTGGATGGCTTGGCAATCCTACCAGTAGTGCTTATCGCAGCAGGCTTGGGTGCGATGGCTTATGTGTCAGGCGATGTGCGCTTTGCGGATTATTTGCATGTTCCGTACATTCCCTATAACTCTGAAGTCATTATCGTTTGTGGTGCTATGGTCGGGGCGGGTCTTGGCTTTTTATGGTTCAATGCGCATCCTGCACAAGTATTTATGGGTGATGTGGGCGCGTTGGCACTGGGTGCGATGCTCGGTACAATTGCCGTGATGACGCGACAAGAGATTGCCTTTGCCATTATGGGTGGTCTATTTGTCGCTGAAGCGCTATCAGTAATGCTGCAAGTTGGCTCTTATAAATTGCGCAAAAAACGCGTTTTTCGTATGGCTCCCCTACATCATCATTTTGAAGAAATTGGCTGGAAAGAAACGCAAGTGGTGGCACGCTTTTGGATTATCGCCATCATTCTCGTCATCCTTGGGCTAATGACTTTGAAGCTGCGTTAGAAAAACAAGCCTCAAACATACCTAACTTTCCTGCTTAGAAGCCATCTCGATGATTATTGAGGTGGCTTTTTATCGTCTAAGCAACACGAAATTTGTTAAAATGTGGGTCATATTGCTATGACGTTGAGATACCTGTGTCCTTATTTATTTGCCCACTTTGCCAGTCGCCACTACAGCCTGCCGCAGATACTTGGCGCTGTGACGGTAGTTTGCACCCCAAAAACACCTCACACCCTTTTGATGTGGCTCGCCAAGGTTACGTCAACCTGTTGCCTGTACAGCAGAAGAAATCAAAAGCACCTGGCGACAGTCAAGACTCTATCAATGCCCGTAAGCGATTTTTGAGTCATGGTCACTATGGGCCGTTACAGAATCTGATTAGCCAAAAGATGGCAGCGCTACTGTCAAAAAGTGAGGCCATAGAGGAGCAGGATACTCAGTCTGTGAATTGGCTTGATATTGGCTGCGGCGAGGGCTACTACACGCAGGCAATGGCACAACTGGGCTCAGGTATTATTGATAACTTACTCGCAGCGGATATCAGCAAACCTGCATTGGTGGAATTGGCTAAAGTGAGTAAAGCGGCAGGTCGTCTTTGGTATCAGCGCAATAATACTAACGCTGCCAAAACAACGGTGATTTATCCGTTAGTGACCAGCGCCGCGCATCTACCGTTACGCTCTCATAGTGTGACGGGTATTAGCAGTATTTTTAGTCCTATTTTACCTGAAGCGTTCGCTGAGGTATTGGCCGATGATGGTTATTTAATCATTGCCAAAC
Source organism: Psychrobacter sp. AntiMn-1 (assembly GCF_001854065.1). Taxonomy (NCBI): domain Bacteria; kingdom Pseudomonadati; phylum Pseudomonadota; class Gammaproteobacteria; order Moraxellales; family Moraxellaceae; genus Psychrobacter; species Psychrobacter sp. AntiMn-1. Next base: position 2,182,643 of record NZ_CP012969.1, read on the forward strand.
CAGATGCCGGACACTTGGCGACGATGCGAGATGCCTTATTCGATGATGTGCGTGAGCATGATTCTGATAAGTTTTTACACGAGTTGGCGCCATACTTTACGTTGATGGGGACTGACCATGTTAGTACAGAGATGACATTATCAGCGGATGATTTGGCTGATTTAATGACCATGACCCCGTATGCCTACCGCGCACGTAGTGAAAAAAGACAAGCGTTACTGGAGCTTAGTAAGCACGCGCCATTTAATACAGAGGCCAAGTTTGTGGTTTATATTTTGCAAAAAAAGGCGTCCAGTTGAGAGCCTTTTAATATTTTTGTTACGGCATCCACTAATCAGTATTCTTGTAGTAGCCAACCGCTACCAAAGGCAAAATACTCTCGAAACCATGCATTGTAGCGAATAGACAGTGGGGTTGGGCTGGCAAGCGTGATTGGTTGCGTATAACCTTGATGGAGGGCAATGGCGGCTGCGCGGATGGTATGAAAGTCGCTGGTGACAATCGCAATCGGTACCTCTTTATCAATACCATGCTGTTCAAGTATGATTTGGCTGTACGCCAAATTCTCCTCAGTACTGGTACTTTTCCCTTCTTGATAGATACGATCTAGTGGAATGTCATGTGCTTGCGCCAAGTAAGTCGCCATGATGTCCGCCTCACTGCGCGTGTGCTCATAGCCCACACCGCCACTGGTAATAATCAATGCCTGTGGTTGCTGCTCGATCAGTGTTGCTGCCGTATCTAAGCGACTAGCTAAGGTAGGGGTCGGCTTGCCATCGACCGTCCCAGAACCGAGTACAATAATAGCTGCTACAGGTGGCAAATCTTGTTTGCCCTGGGCAATCTGCTGCTGCAATGAATAAACAAAGAGCAAAAAGCTTATGAACCATAACCCAAACGCTAGCCACAATCCGTACCAAATACGTCGCAGTAAAGGATTCTTAGCAAGTATTTTTATAATTAAAGGAGCACCTAGTCCATGCCCTACAAAAACCACGCCTATCAAAAAAGGCAGCACTGTACCAAAATTAACCTTATCTACGGCCATCAGAGCAGTACAGTCAATGATGAGTATGGATCCAAGCGCTATCAATACGATACGTAATAATCCAAACATAAATTTTTTATCCTGTCAGCACTGATAGATCAATCACGCTTTTTATATAAGTGTCAAACATTCAGCATCAAATATTAAACGCTACAGCCACATCAACAGCGACCAAAAGCGTTATACATACTTCTAGGTCTGCCCGTCTATTTACACCAGTGGCACAACTATTCAACTGTCTGCAGTTTAGTGGACGAATATGCCAAATAACGGTAACAATCGCAACCTTTCTTCAAGTTTCATAAAGCTACTTAATACGAGAACCAGTTATCATTTTCTTTGTCGATAGAGCGATGCTTTATCGTAATACTTCATAAGGTATCTTTAATCATCATTTATTGATATGAATTACATTAGGAAAAAACAATGAAAAAGATAATAGTAAGTTCGATTTTAGCCGCTACCGCTTGTTTATCTATGGTTGGTCAAGCCAACGCTGCACCTGACTACTCAAAGTCTCATGCCGCTCAAGTACAGCATCAAAAGCATGATGCTAAAGCCAAAGTAGGTAGTAAACATAAAGTTGTCAAAAACAAGGCAAAGGTATCACAGCAAAAAGCAAAAATAGTGGCTGCCAAGCATAAAGCACAAGAAAAGCATCAAGACAAATATCAGGGCAAATATAAAAACGATAAACAAAGCAAAAACGACTACAGACACCGCTCTTAAAAGTGATATCTGATTATTTAAAAATGACGCCCTAAGTAGGCGTCATTTTTATGTGCAATGGTTTGGCTAGTAGTTGTGATATATCTGGTCTTGTATCTCTATTTGAAGAGATATTACGGTTTAGCAGATATGCAAAACGCTCACACCTTAACGTTTCTTAAACTTTCATCAAGCTACTTAACATAGGAACTGGCTATGATAAGAGGCAGTATTAACATCGTCTGCGCGCGCTAGTTATCTCAAGTAGTGCTTTTCAATCAAACCAGTGATGTTAAATATTCATTGACTGTCCTAAATAATCATCTTAAAAATCGACTGAGAGCGCCCATGAGACAAACCTTGTTCGTACTATTTATCACCTTATTCAGTGTAATAGGCTACTTAGCCAACGCGATGGTACCAAGCATTGCTTTTGCAGAAGCAGTAAACGCGACTCCAAAACCAGTCAAGTCTGCTGAAACGAAAAAAATCAGACGAGACTGCCGCATAAATTTGGGGTTGAACAAGTTACATATGAATCTAAGTGACAGTGAAAAAGAAGCAATAAAGAGATGTATAGGCAGTAAACAGCTGTAGGTTTAGATATTAGCAGCAATAGAGCAGTGATATGAGCCAGCAATATTCTTTATTGGTGGTTTTTTTTGATAGATAGGATAAAAATCACCATTTAGGCAGCATTAGACGATCAGACTGACAGTCTTACTGTTAAGGTGTCTGGATTTTATTTAGGATAGAGTATGACAGTACAGAAAAACTAGTGCGTTTCTCAGAATAGATAAGATTGGCGGTGAAGGAGGAAGTCTAACTGCAAATATAAGTTATTGATTTATATAAATTTATTTAATTAACTAACCTTGTTAGACCAACAATTAGACCAACAGCGCAACAGTATTAGAGGCAAGGCAAATAATGGGATTTTCCTCATAATAATTTGTAACTAAATATTTATGAGTCATAATGCGGTTTCAGGTACATACTATCACTAGAAAGTCAGTTTTAGCAATCTAAGCTTTTTATATTATCTTACCGTTTAAGTTTTCTATCCTTGCTTTCGCTTGTTGTTAATACTTTTTAGGTAATGAATTATTAATAATAAGTCAAATTAAAATGTTGACTTGCCTTTCTTCAATTGCTTACAGACCTCCAAATTCATTTTCACAAATCCGTCCCAATCATATAAGTGCGATAGATACCTCTCATGATATTCTTCAATGCGACATATCAGCGGACGCTGCTCGTATATAGTGCAAAGTAGACTGCTATCATCGAAATGACGGCATGTGCCGTCACCTCGATTTAGGTATTTAGTCTGTTCACTTAAATGGACGTTTTTGCAGCATTGGCCACAGCTTGTACATGGAAATGGTAGTTTAGACATTTTCTATTTTAGAAAAACCGTCGTTAATACTAAAGTCAATTTTAGCTAAATTTGCAGAGGCACTACCATACAGTCTGCCTTCCTCATCAAGTATCGGGGTATCGATAGCTACTTTAAGGACTTGAATAATCTTGACGTTTTTTAAGACGGTCATCTTTGCTTCTTCATTATATAGCGAATAATCAGTACCTTGTATCTCGATTACTCTTTCTAGACTTTTCAAGTTACGACGCAGATGTTTACGTAAAGTAGAAATAATATCTGAGGCTTTGTAAGCGACTTCTTCTATTCCCGTTGTCAGAGCTATAGCTTGATCTACATCAGCAGCAAATTCTTTAGCCTTAGCAATATTACCATGAGCATCGTTTAACTTGGTCTTAGCTTTACTGCCCATATACCAGCCAGCGATGAGTAGTCCAGGTCCTGCCGCTAGAGCATTAAGAGCTAAAGCGCCACCGGCCATTCCCATACCACCAGATGCTAAGCTGCCACCACCTAGCCAAGCAAGGGTTGCGTTAGTAGCGGCTACACCGCTTAATGAGCTAATAGCAGTACCTGTACTTGCAGCAGCAAACATCATGGTGCCATTATATGCTCCGAAAGCTGTTAGAGCTCCCGCCATAGCACCTCCACCAGCGCCCAGGCCAGAGTCAATAACAAATGAAACGTCTTGCTTTAGCTCTTTAAGTACAACATTGCTAAATTCTTTAACTGTTAAGTTTCCTAAATTACCATCATGTTGGAAGTCTATATTTTTGATCTTTCCGAAAGTAGTAATAAAGGTACTTACATGGTTTGCTAGAGTATCTGCTTTTTTCGCCCCTAAATCTGCAAGAGCTTCTTGACACTTCTCACGAGATTCTTCTAAGCTCCATTCTGCACGTCTGGCTATACCTTGGGCGGTATCGTTAGCTTCGCTTGCTTTTTTATTATCATAAAATGCTTTGCCAGTTTTTGCTGCTCCAGCGACACCAGCAGCTACTCCTATTATTAGCGGGATTGGCATGATTCTCTCCTATTCATTTATCAAGTTTGTTAAGTTTTTATTTATAACGAAAAGACTTCCTGTAATTTCTAGGAGTTCTTCGAGATATTCACTATCTATATTTATTAGATTGCATACACGTAAAAGTAATATTTTTTTATTATCGTCAAACTGACCATTAATATATCCTGATTGGATCAGTTCATATAAAAATGCTTTCTTTTCTTTACTATCCAAGATGTTAGAATTAATTTCTCTATTAGCAAAAATACCATCAATGGTACGAATTAGGATATCTTGTCTGACGTTCTTATTCTTCAGCATTAAGTCTTTTATTTTTTTACGACTTATAATATGCGAGCCACCGTCTTTTAAAGAAATTTCCTGAATTACTTCTTGTCTAAAATGCTCTAAATTATGGCATTCCTCTAACACTGATTCTGTTTGGTTAATAAGAATGTTTATTAAGTAAAAATCCCCACACTTGCTAAATATTTTTTCTGGAATATTGTTGTACATATTACTACTATTATTGAAACCTGTGTAGCAATTTACATTCATTTCCATAGAGTTTTTCAATAATAAGTCTAACTCATTATCTCCAATATTTTGCCAAAAGCTCTGAATTTGCTGATCGATATTTAAATTTTTTATTTTATAAGATGTATTTTTTTTATTATCTTCAGCCATCATTATTAGTGCTGACAACTCTAAGAAAAGCACCTTGACAGAGGGTTGTTTTAAACATTCTAAAAACATATTAATTACCTTAAGTTTTTATTTATTCTACAATATTTATGTGTTTACTTTTATCTTAAAAAGATACAGAGAGTTTAAGGACAGCTTCTTGTAACTCAAGCAGAATAAGTAAGATGAAATTGTTAGAATTCTACAGACTATATAATTGATTTCTACTATTCATTTATTAGAGTTTCTAACTCTATATTTATCGAAAAAAGCCTTTCTGAAATCTCTATGAATTCATCAATATAGTCGATTTCAATATCTAATGACTTGCAGATATGTAATAGTAGTGATTTTCCTCTATCCTCAAAATATCTACTACTATAACCTGCTCTGACTAATCCAAGTAGTACTATTTTCTTTTCTTTGCTATTTAAGTGACTAATACTTTTTTTTCTGATAGAGATTAACTCATCAGCAGTACGTTCAAGAATATAATTTTTAACATTAGTTATCGTTGATCTGAAATCTTCACCTAACTGATCATAATTAATTAAGAATGCAGCTATTTCTTTTTCCAAAACATTCATCAACTCGAATACATTGTTTCTACTGTATAATGGAAACAAGTCGTCAACATACTTTATTTCTAATTCCTTTGCATAAGTATCTAGAGTATTCATTTTATTTTCATCTATATTTTGTAGAAATACATATCTTTTACCTTCTGATTCTAATGTTTGAAAACATTTATATTTTTTACTTTCTGAATCTAGTTTTGGAATAATTGCATATCTTTTACTTTGAGGTTCTAGTCTTTGGATCTTTTCAGAAGTCATGGATTGACTACCTTCAGCCATCATAATAAGTGCGGCTAACTCCAAAAACAGGATCCTTTGTGGTTTTTCTTTTAAATCCTTTAAGAACATAGTGTTACCTTATATAGTTAGCGGTAGATCAGAGAGCATAGCTTTATCTAGCTCAGCCATATTTTTAATAGAAATTTTTGTACCGAGTTCTTCAGCGAAGCGATTCATTTTTGCACAAAATTCATCAGAAGAAATATCAGGTGACTCTAGAGCGTCGAACATGATATTGCTATATGTCTCTAGCTCTTTAAGACGATAAGCAAACAACTCCTTAATTTTTAATTCATATTCTTTTGAAAGCATTCTTGCAGCTTCACATTGCATTTCTATAAGCTGTCTGCGTTCGGTCGATAATTTAGCCTCTTTCAAAACATCGAAGAAGCTTTGATACACTGTGTTGGTAAGTGCATAACCAACCATACCGCCAATTAATGCACCCAAAACTGGAATAGGTATGGCGACTTGACCAATAGCGGCAAACATAGAAGACGACATCATGCCCGTAACTGATAAACCAATCTCTTGAGCAAGCTCGGCTTCATCAAGTTCTCCAATAGCATATTTTTTTATACTTTTACCTGTTGATAAGCAAGCAGTAACTACCATCGCAGGCATATTGCTTTTAGATATCCCACGTATCATTTCTTTTGATGACTGTGCCATATAGGTTTTTATGGCAGTACCTGAAGCGGCAGTAGCGTAACCAGTTGCACCTGCAATGAGAGTGTCTTTACTTATATCCAATATAGCTTCTGAGAACTCTTTATTGCCCGAATAGACGGATATAATGTTATTTACAGCAGATATAGAGCCACCGATAGCTACTCCAAACTTTAAGCCTTCTAAGCCAGCTGCATGACTTACTTTTCCAATGTCCTTTACCGTCATAGCTTTAGGATTGAGTCTGTATTGAATGGCTTCTTCAGTTGTTAATCCAGAATCTGTTATTTTATGCTCTAAATTTTCGTAGTTCTTTGCTTGTTTTAGTTTTATATCAGCCAGTTCAGTTTTGCCTAACTTTCTAAGGGCATTACTTTGTTTAGTAAGTTTCTGAGCTTCGCTTCGACATATAGCTTTCATCTCATTAACTTGTTCAGTTGGCACTTCGAGTTTATCAACAGCTAAATAGCGAGATAAATCGTTTTCTCCACCACCATTACCACGAGCGATATTTTTTAATAATTTTTCTTTATTAGTTACAAACTTCATCTGTGAAGTAATCTCGGTATTATCCATTAACTCTATGATATCAACTACATTATGATTTTTTCCGTAACCTACAATGTCTTCACTTCTAGCAAAGCGAGATGAGTCTTTATTAATAATGGCGTTCGCGTTACGTTTTGAAACACTTGCAACCTCAGCTGAGAATCCTGCTTGTTGTTTTACATTTCGTTGATAGTTAACAGGATCACGATTTAACTTTCCTTTAGCTATGCTCAGCAGGCTTCTATCAAAAACTTTTCCTGTTTCATGATCGATACCACGAAGACCAATTAAAAATTGACTTCCTGCTGTACCATAACGTTGAATCAGTTCTTGTTCTGCACTTGCGATCGCAATATTTCGTAAATCAGAATCCGTACTTTTTTGCTGCTTATATTCTTTGACTACAGTATTCATTATTACTCTCTTAAATATCAGTTATTTCCTTTAATCTAATGGCAATTAATAGTAAAACCATTATCCTGATCTTGCTTATGAAATCTCTTTACGCAGACAAATAGCTTTTCAAAATTTCTTCCATTTCCTCCTGAATATTAGAAGGACTAATAATTCTGATATGAGGCAGCCAATATTGCACGATGGGTGTGACTTCACGTGGATGTACGTGGCGACAAGCTAGCAACAGATCGCCATTATCTAGTTTGCGAATCAGTTCTTGATTAGGTAGTAGAGCGCGCCGCTCAAAATAGCCTGCCACTTTTGCTCTGACCTGCAACACAATCTCAGTGATATGGTTGTCAAAAAATAAGCTATCTGTATTTATCAAATCTGCCTTAATTTCTTCATCACAGTCATAAGTCTTGTCAGTGACACAGAGATTAGACATTTGAGTAAAACAAAAGTTACGCGTTTGTGCATCACGTCTACCTATCACGTACCAGATACCATTTTTATTAAGCAGATGATAGGGTTCAAGATAATAGTGCTTTCTCGCGTTTTGACTATTTTGCTGTCTGACTTTTTGATAATCAAAGCTAATTATTCGGCAGTCTTTAATAGCTTGATTGATGAGAGTGAACTCTTGGGTTCGCGCCTGAATATTCTCATAGTCAAAGCCTTTGACCACAATATTTTGATTCAGCTTGTCATAAAAAAAATCTCGATCAATTTTAGGTAATAAGTCTTGTATGCTGGCAAAATTCGCAAAACGTCTTATCTCAGTTAGGTTTAAATATCCAACCCGACTGGGGGATAGTCGATAAAAAACAGGACCTGAATCACTAAAATCAAGCGTAGCTAATCGCTCTTGAAAGTCGCGTTTAAGCGTACGGATGCAAACCTGATAATCTTGTGCTAAGGACTCTATATTTAATCGCTCACCGTTGTTTAAACGAATAATGATATCTGATAGCCGATAGGCTAAACGTTCGTGTTTTCTACTGCCCATTAACCTACTTATCCTAATTTATTACTAAATGTTGTTTTTTTATTGCGTATTGTAATTATCGTCTTTTATATTGTTGTGTCAATAAAATAAAACAAATATTTAGCCGTTTAACATGTCAATGCTGTTTTCTTCTTCATTTACGCTAGTGAGTATAAATGGTAGTAATGACAGGTTGTGTCTATCGATAGGTTAATCGTATTCAACACTATTCAGCCTGTAAAAAAGCTCTCAACTAATGAGAGCAATCATGGTAGTTAATTGGGGGTTAATAGCTTAAGCTAAGATTTACGGGGATAGCCTATGGATAGAAACATTCAAAATTTATTTGATATTGCTATACTGATTTCTAAAATAAAAAAACTGACGACACCAATTGACGTATAACGACTCTTATCCATAGATTTGCTACTACGACTATTTTATTCTTTAACCAAGAGCTTACCCCATGAAATTTAACGAAGACTCCCGTGTCAAAATTCCCACCATCTTGCATCTAATGAAGCTAGGCTATGCATATTTACCGCTATCGACAGCTACGTGGGATATGGATACCAATATCTTCACGGATATTTTTTATGATGCAATGATGCGTATCAATCAGGGATTAGAGAAGGATGACGTCAAGCGCTTGTTTGAGGACATCAAGCTATTGCTAGATAATGAGGATCTTGGGCGCGCCTTTTTTGAGAAGCTCACGGAGCGCTCAGGCGTCAAACTGATCGATTTTGAAAACTTCGATAATAACAGCTTTCACGTCGTCACCGAACTGACTTATAAAAATGGGGATGAAGAATTTCGTCCTGATATCATTCTGCTGATTAACGGTATGCCTTTGGTCTTTGTTGAGGTTAAAAAACCTAATAATAGAGACGGAGTCATTGACGAGCGTAATCGTATTAATAAGCGCTTTAGCAATCCTAAGTTTAGACGCTTCGTTAATCTGACTCAGTTTATGATCTTCTCTAATAACATGCCATATGCTGACGGTGATCCTGAGCCGATCCAAGGGGCATTTTATGCCAGTAGCTCTTATCACAAGCCAATATTTAACTATTTTCGTGAAGAAGAAATATTTAACTATAATGCAATACTCAAGCCTATCAGCCAAGAACAAGAGCTTTTGGTACTCAAAGACAATAACTTAACGGTTATTCATAACAGCCCTGAGTTCCAGTTAAATAAGCAGCCTGAGCGCCCAACTAACAGTATTTGTACTTCACTACTGAGCCGTGATCGCCTAGCATTTATATTACGCTACGCGCTGGCTTATGTGAATGAGACGAAGGGTATTGAAAAGCATATCATGCGCTATCCGCAAATTTTTGCGACTAAAGCCATTGCAAACACTTTAGATCAGGGTATCAAAAAAGGCATTATTTGGCACACTCAAGGCAGTGGTAAAACCGCTTTGGCTTATTATAACGTTGCGCATTTGACCGATTATTTTCAAAAACAAAACATCACGCCGAAGTTTTATTTTATCGTTGATCGCTTAGATCTACTGCAACAAGCGCAAAGTGAGTTTACCGCTCGCGGTTTGCGAGTGAAGACGGTGAGTTCAAAAGATGAGTTTGCCCGTGATATCAAAGCCACCAAAGCCATTCATAATGATGCAGGTGTACCTGAAATTACAGTGGTCAATATACATAAGTTTAAAAACGATTCTGACGTTGCTTCAACCAAAGACTATAACGTTGATATTCAGCGCGTGTACTTCTTGGATGAGGTGCATCGTAGCTATAATCCTAAAGGCAGCTTTTTAGCAAATTTAAAAGAATCTGATCCAAACGCGATCAAGATTGGGCTAACAGGCACACCGTTACTTGGTGACGATTACAATTCAAGAGCGTTATTTGGCGACTATATTCATAAGTATTATTACAACGCGTCTATTGCTGATGGCTATACCCTGCGATTGATAAGAGAGGAGATATCTACTAACTATAAACTTATCCTACAAGAAGCGCTTGCAAAGGCAAAGGTGCTGGCAGGTGATGTTAAGCGTGAAGACATATATGCTCATCCTTGCTTTGTTGACCCCATGCTTGAATACATTGTCTCAGATTTTGAAAAAAGCCGTGGGGCACTAAATGATGCGAGTATAGGTGGTATGGTCATTTGTGACAGCGCCAAGCAAGCCAAGCAGATGTATGAGATTTTCAATAAACTCTATGCTAAAGGCGAAGCAATCACGGATAACCAAGCGTCTAGCTCAAACGCTAAAACCTTAGCAGAGATTCGTCATGAAGAAATAAAAGTTAAATCTGCCCAGCTAATTTTGCACGATGTAGGCACAAAAGAAGATCGTAAAGGCTGGGTCGAGGACTTTAAAGCAGGTAAAATAGACTTCTTATTTGTCTATAACATGCTATTGACTGGCTTTGATGCCAAGCGTTTAAAGAAGCTGTATATTGGCCGCGTTATTCGTGAGCATAACTTATTGCAAGCGTTAACGCGCGTCAACCGCACCTATAAAGACTTCAGATACGGCTATGTGGTTGATTTTGCAGACATCAGCAAAGAGTTTGAAGAGACCAATAAAGCCTATTTTAAAGAGCTGCAATCTGAGCTGGGCGATGAGCTTGAGCACTATTCAAACCTGTTCAAAACTCAAGAAGAGATTCATGAGGAGATCGCACAGGTCAAAGAAGTGCTGTTTGAATACGATACCAGCAATATGGAAGTATTCAGCGATCAGATCAGCCAAATACAAGATTTGGGACAAATGCGGACGCTCAAAAAAGTATTGGCAAACGCCAGAAGCCTATATAACCTGATCCGTTTGCAAGGCGACTATGAAATTTTAGAGTCACTTGATTTTCAAAAGCTCAACGTCTTATACCGTGAAGCCAGCCATCATCTTGACCTGCTCAATACCAAGCAAAACCTAGAGCATGGGACAGCCACCAGTAATCTACTCAATCAAGCACTAGAAGATGTGATTTTTAAGTTCACCAAAATAGGCGAAGAAGAGCTGGTATTGGCCGATGAACTAAAAAGCACTCTACGCAAAACCCGTGAAGCGATGACAGATAATTTTGATCCAAAAGATCCTGAGTTTATCAGTTTAAAAGAAGAGCTTGAGCGCATCTTTAAGGGCAAAAAACTAAGCGAAGTCACGCAAGAGCAGATGAATGCAAACATTGATGAGCTGACCAAGATTCATAATCGCATCAAAGAGCTGAATCGTAAAAATGCCAATCTCAGTCAAAAATACGGCGGTGATACCAAATATGCCCGCATTCATAAGCGCTTAAGAGAGCAAGGTCAGCAAGACAATAAAAAACGCTCAGAATATAAGTTATATGAAGTCCTAGCAAAGATAAAAACTGATGCCGATGAAAAGGTGATCAACAGCAATGACATCGTAGAGCATGGCGATTATTTTGAACGGGAAATGATGCCTATCATCATTAAGCGATTCAATAAAGACACGAGCCAAGATAAGATCACACTAAATAGTGATAGCGTACGTTACGTTAGCAAATTGGTTGTCAATGAGTACACCAATGAATACCACACTGGAGCAAGAGCATGGTAGAGCTTGAATTTAAAGCCAAAACCCAAGAGTTAATTGATGGTCTAAAAAGCATCTGTGCCAACTATGGCCTTGGTAACGATGGTAACGAGTTTAAAATCATCACTCAGATATTTTTGTACAAATTCTTAAATGATAAGTTTGCCTACGAAGCCAAAAAAATAGATGAGGACGTGGCAGCAGCTGATAAGTGGGAAGAAGCGCTTAAAGCCATGAGTGCAGACGACTACGACATGCTACAGATGCAGATGAGCGCGGATACCGCACGCTTAGAGCCTGAGCATTTTATCAGCACCTTGTTTAATCAAAGTAACGCGCCAGATTTTGCTAAGCTGTTCGATGATACCTTGATGGATATCGCCACCAAAAATAACGACATCTTTGCGGTAAAAACTGAGGGCGGCGCAAAAGTAGTGCTCTTTGATCGTATCAGTACCTATATTGCAGATGAGTCTAAACGTGATGACTTTTGTCGCGCGGTCATTAATAAGCTGGTTGAGTTCAGCTTTGAGCGTATCTTTGATCAGAAGTTTGATTTTTACGCGGGTATTTTTGAGTACTTAATCAAGGACTATAACAGTAACTCAGGCGGTAAATACGCTGAGTACTTCACGCCTCACGCCGTCGCGCGTATCATGGCAGAGATCCTTGTACCACACGCTGGGCGTGAAACTGTCAGAAATGTGACATGCTACGATCCATCGGCAGGGTCGGGGACGCTACTGATGAACGTCGCTCATGCCATCGGTGAAGACCGCTGTACGGTCTATACGCAAGATATCTCACAAAAGTCATCGAACCTATTGCGGCTAAACCTAATCTTAAATAATCTCGTGCGCTCAATACCCAATGTGATTCAGGGTAATACCGTTTTGCATCCGTATCACAAAGATAAAGAGACGCATCAGCTGAAGCAGTTTGACTATATCGTCTCTAACCCGCCATTTAAGCTCGACTTTAGCGACTATCGAGATGCGCTAGATAGCAAAGAAAATAAAGAGCGATTTTTTGCAGGCATACCAAAAATTAAGCCTAAAAGCAAAGATAAGATGGAAATCTATCAGCTGTTTTTACAGCATATTATCGCCTCACTTAAAAAAGGCGGAAAGGCCGCGGTGGTTGTGCCGACAGGCTTTATCACTGCGCAGTCTGGTATCGATAAAAAAATCCGGCAAAAGCTAATCGATGACAAGATGCTCGCTGGTGTGGTCTCTATGCCGTCGAATATCTTTGCGACCACAGGGACAAATGTATCGATCGTGTTTATCGATGACAGCAATGATGGCGATGTCGTATTAGTTGATGCGTCAAACCTCGGTCAAAAAGTCAAAGAAGGCAAAAATCAAAAAACGGTACTCTCTGCTGAGGAAGAGCAGCAAATCATCCGTACCTTTAATACCAAAGAGCAAGTCGATGATCTGTCTGTAGCTGTCAGCTATGATGATATTAAAGCAAAAAATTATAGCTTTAGTGCAGGACAGTACTTTGAAGTAAAAATTGAGTATGTCGATATTACCGCTGAGCAGTTTAAAGAGAAGATGCAAAGCTATACGGATAACTTAGATCGGTTGTTTGGTGATTCTCGTAAGCTTGAAGGTGAAATTAAAAAGCAGCTGGCAGGATTAGAATATGAATAACAAAATGACTGGTGAGCTTGGAGAGCTAGTGAAATCTGGTGATGGCAAGATCCATACAGGTCCTTTTGGTAGCCAGTTACATGCCTCTGATTACGTTGAAGATGGTATTCCATGCATTATGCCAGCTAACATGAAAAATAGTAGAGTTGATCTAACTAGTATCTCTTATATTAGTGAATTAGATGCGAAGCGTTTATCAAAATATCTTGTTAAAGAGAATGACATTATATATAGCCGTAGAGGAGATGTTACACAGAAAGCTTTAATCCGTCAGAATGAAGCTGGATACTTTTGTGGTACTGGGTGTTTGTTACTGCGCCCTGGAAGCAATTTTGATGCTAGGTTTCTAACTTATTATCTCAGTACATCTGAGATACAGAAATGGATTGTAAGCCAAGCTGTAGGCGCTACCATGCCAAATCTAAATACAGGTATTTTATCTCGATTACCTTTTAATGGGCCTGAAAAATTAGAGCAAAGCAAGATTGCTGATGTACTATCTGTAATAGAAAATAAAATTGAGCTTAACAACCAAATCAATACCGAACTAGAAGCTATGGCAAAGACGCTGTATGACTATTGGTTTGTACAGTTTGACTTTCCCGATGCAGACGGTAAGCCTTATAAATCGTCTGGCGGTAAGATGGTTTATAGCAAGGTGCTAAAGCGTGAGATACCTGAGGGGTGGAATAATGGAATTGTTCAAGACATTATTGACAAGGTTCCATCTAGTAATAGAGTCCCAACAAAAGAATTTAAGGACACAGGTGAATATCCCATTATCGATCAAAGCCAAGACTTTATTTGTGGGTACACAGATGATGAAAGCACAGTAATAAAACCAGAAATGGCACATGTTATCTTTGGTGATCACACAAGAGTAGTTAAGCTAGTTAATTTTGATTATGCAAGAGGTGCGGACGGTACACAAGTCTTGATTGCTAAAAGCGATAAAATACCCAGCTATCTACTTTATCAAATTGTTTCAGATATTGATCTATCAAACTATGGCTACGCAAGGCACTATAAGTTCTTAAAGGATACGAAGTGTGTTATTCCAAATAGATTAGTAGCTCAATGTTTTCAAGAAAAAGTTAAGCCTTTTCATGAGAGGATCAGAGACAATATTTTTCAAAATCAGCAGCTTGAAAAGCTTCGGGACTGGCTCCTACCTATGCTGATGAACGGTCAGGTGACGGTAAAGTAATCACGATAAACTTATAATCAGGAAAAGCGTTATGGAGCTGGTAGCAAATATTTGGCCAATCGTAGATCAAATGACGGGCGTCGTTCAGCGTTTTTTGTTTAGAGCCTATGCGCTAGACGCCACCGATCAAGAGATAGGCACCGTTCTGACCACGCTTGCGCGTTCCGACTACCGCACAGCGCAAGTCGTAAAGATACCCGATAACTATCAGCTTAGCTCTGAGCATGGGACGATGTCCGGAGCTGTCGAAGTCTCCACCTTTAATCAATACATGCACAGCATTGTAGAGGACACCCTAGCAGCCGCTGAAAACACCTTTGCGAATATGAATAATTATGGCATAGGCATAGATGGCCCACTAATCCCTGAAGCTTTAACACTCCCAGCTGAGCCGTACCTTGTGACCACTTATCTAATAGAGCTACCTAGTGGTGAGCTGATCCCGCATGTAAGGGCGGGTTAGCTGAGGTGAAATTATCTAGTTTTGAGTGGAGACTAGATGTTGCCTACGTTTATAAACGGCAAGGCGCTGTTAAGCCTAGCTATTTATCTTCTATATCTTGAGGATCGTTGAGGTGGATTCTCTCACCAAGATACCAAAGACCGACGAATGTAAGAAGAGCGATTTGTATAAGTAAAAAGTATATTACTAAACAAACGAAAAAATATGCAAAAAAATAAAGAATAGATGGCACTTTTAATAAATCATTACCATACATAAATATAGCTATAGATGTGATGAAAAGAGCGACTATACTAATGTATGCTAAATAAGCAAACATATAACATAAAAAACGACGACGGTTTAATAAATCAGGATCATTATTTGGAAACTTTAAATAAGGAGTAGGTTCTGGCATTGGGTTGTTCATTGAAGTGCTTGGAAACGTAGCAATAGCTGCTAACGCCGCAATGTAAAAACCTGGCAATGTTTGAACTAAACCAGAAATACTTTGAATTAGCGAACTATTCTTATCAAATAAGTCAATCTGATACTTAAGTTTAAGATATAGAAACACAAGACTTATTACTAGACCTCTTGCAAAAGTAGCAGAGGGAATTAAAATAAGAAGAACATTCATCGTTGTCTAAGAACCATGCCAAACATAGATAAGCTACTCAAACAAAGTGACGCTGGTTTTAAACGCTACACTGGCATTCATAAAGCCACCTTTTATGACATGCTTGAGGCCATGCAAGAGCATGAAGCATCTAAGACCAAATCAGGCAGACCAAGTGTGCTCAGTCTTAAGGAGCAGATACTACTAGCCCTGACTTATTGGCGTGAATACCGCACGCTTTATCATATCAGTATGGACTTTGGTATTCATGAGTCTTCTGCTAGCCGTATCATTCGTAAAGTAGAAGACACACTGATTGACTCTGGCAAGTTTGAATTGCCTAAAAAGCTGCCTAGTCGTGTCGATGAGGACATCAATTGGAGCGTCGTCATTGTCGATGCCACCGAAACCCCAATTGAGCGTCCAAAAAAAACCAAAGAGACTACTACAGCGGTAAGAAAAAACAACACACCTTAAAAGCGCAGGTTATCGTTCATTGGCAAACCGGTTTGATACTTGATGTGCAAACCTGTAAAGGGTCAATCCACGATTTTAAGCTGTATAAAGATACTTGTCCTGATTGGTTACCTGAGAACACTAACTATCTAGCAGACAGTGGTTATCAAGGGTTAGCAAAGCTACATAACCAAACTTTCACACCATTTAAGAAACCTCGTGGTGGTCAGTTATTGGAGATATGCAAACAGGCCAATCACTATCTGGCAAAGTTCCGTATTGTGGTTGAGCACAAAATAGGCTTAATCAAGTTGTTTAAAATCGTGGCTCATAAATATCGCAACCGTCGTCAGCGCTATGATCTTAGAATGAAGCTGTTTGCTGGTATCATTAATTCCGAGCTTAAATTATGACTTTTGCAAGAGGTCTACTAACCCAATTACAAATGGGGTTACAATATCAACTCTGAATTTACTACCACCTTCTACTTTGATTGCTAGATAGCGTAGTGGTTTGAATATAACCTCTATCATTTTTTGTTACCATAAAATTAGACTTTACTTTATTTGTAAGAACATCTTATCGCACAACTCTTGATTTAAGGTTAATGGTTCTTCAATAGGTTCTTTTATAGTCTCTGGTAGATATGTCTTTTTAGCGAGTGAAAATTCATCATAAGTTGCGTCGTAGTAAGCAGTTTGGCTTTGCCCATCTTTGTTTGTAAATTTGATAGTGAATGTAGTCCCTTTAAGACTTTTATTACCTCTTATCAAACCTTTAAAACCCGCCTTCAAATCGTATATTTTTTCCTTATTAGTTCTAGATTTTTGATTAATTAGCTTGCCTTGAACATCTAAATGCATTGTTCTTTTATTAGGTATAGTCAGTTCAAAATAAAATTGTTATGGTTAGGACAAACATCATAAAACAACTTGGATAAGTCGTTTTCCAACCAGCCTTGGCGTAGAAACTTTACTTGTGCCCATTTCTTTTCAATAGGGTTCAAATCAGGGCTGTACGGTGGCAGCCATAGAATACGATGACCATGCCTATTCAGTAGCTTTTGAATGCGCTTCTTCTTATGAAATCGAGCGTTATCCATCACAATCACGCATTTGGTTTTAAGACTTGGGATTAGGGTTTGTTTGCACCAGTTGTAGAATATGCTGCTGTTAATGTTGTGCTTAAAGTAATCTAGTGCAAACAGCATCTTTTCATAGAGAGCACCGATAACGTTGGTTCGCTTTTTACCTTGCCAATTGTAGCTATCAATACAAGGTGTACCAATTAATGTGTACCCATGAGAGCGAATAGTCTCGTACTCAAAGCCGCTTTCATCCATGTAAACAATGGGATAGCCTTGTTGTTTAAAGATATCAAGCTTACTGTGATATATCGCTCTTTTAATCGGACAGGCTTTTGGATGTTCTAAGGTCTTTTTTTTGACTGATACCAAGCCGTTTTAGGGCATGATGAATGCCTGTTTTACTACAGTTCAAACGACGTGCTCGCTCATACTGGTAATCGTCGGGATGTTCTTTGACATCATTAAGTAGCACGTCATCTGGTATTTTATAGGGTTTGGTTTGCCTGGTTGTTTTGCTATGAATACGCCGCTTCCAGTTCTGTATGGTGGTTGGGCTCAGATTATAAAACTCAGCCGCCTCGGCAAAGGTCATACCCTCGTCTAAGCTTTTTAGTACTTGCATACGAAAATCTAGTGAGTAAGTCATGGTCTTTATAATAACAATTGAATTTGATAATTAGTTTATAACACTTTTAGGTGGAATTGACTATACAAAGTTTCCATGTGGATCAAAATTATTTGACAGAGGTAATTTTTCGTGAAATAGAACGTCTTTAACTCTACCTTTTTCAAAAGCGTTTACAATTTCATCGCTTAAAACGCTTTCATACTTGAATATTAATTTTAGAGGTAGTTTCTTAGGGTTGCCTTTATTATCTTTATCAGTAGGATGATTGCCTTTAAATTCATCCGAGTAAGCTGCAATTAGATCTTTCAAAAAATAATTAAGAGTATCAACAAAAAATCTGGGCGTTAAGCCCGTCTTACGTTCCATTGCGAACTTCGCTGTAGTTGGAGTTGTTTTATCTAAGCTTATGACTACATGGACTATACTATCCACTCCTTCAGTATCTTTTCTCGTTAATGGTCGTGTATTTTGTACGTTATTAAAATCCCTAACAATCTGATTATCTGCATCTTTATCTGAAAGACATAACATTAAATCCACTCTATCTTTACTTACTGATACAGAGATTATAGGAAGTAATCCACAGAACCTATTGTCTTTAAACATTCGATCTTTAGTTTCGTAACCTTTATTCTGCAACTTACTAAATATATCGAATATTGATATTCTAGTTAGAGGTGTAACAGGCTTATTCCTACCATTTTTTTTTATTTCCAAAATAAGCTCATGATGAGTAATGACTACAGGACGATCCATATATTTTACCTTTTTACTGAAAACTTGGATATGATTTACTAATCAATACTATAATAATACGACAGTGACTGTCGCGCGTATTGATTCTACAAACTATAGTTTTGCTAATGATACACTGCTTTTGCATAATTGACAGCGTATAATAGATAAAGCAGAACCTTTCATAATTAATTATTTTCAGCGCTCTCATTATGCCCAATCACTACCAAAGCCTTGTCCTAAGCCTAACTCAGCAGCCCTCCGAGCAAGAATGGCTTGAGTTTAAGCATAACTTTCATAGCCCTGATGAGATCGGTAAGCGTATATCTGCGCTTGCTAATGGCGCGTGTTTAGCTGGCAAGAAGTTTGGCTATTTAGTTTTTGGCGTAGAGGACGGCACGCATGAAATCGTAGGCACAAGCTTTAGCCCAAAGACAAAAAAAGCCAAAGGTAACGAGGACTTAGAGCATTGGCTGGTCAGCCGTCTAAGTCCTAAGATTCATTTTACCATTCATGAACTACAGATCGATGGTAAAGCAGTGGTGCTGTTTGAGATTCCAGCAGCTACCGATACACCCATTAGCTTTTTGCATGAGCCTTATATTCGTATTGGTAGCGTCACAAAACTGCTCAAGCACTATCCTGATCAAAGCCGTAAGCTGTGGCAAAATCAAGCCGATGATTGGAGCGCTGAGGTTTGTCATGAAGCAACGATTGAAGATCTTGATCCTAAAGCTATCGCTGTTGCTAGACAAGTCTTTGCGGATAAAAACAAGCGGTTGGCTGAAGATGTTAAAGAATGGGATGACATCACTTTTTTAAATAAAGCCAAAATTACCATTCATGGTCAAATCACCAACACGGCGATTATCTTATTAGGTCGTTATGAATCCACGAGTTTTTTGAGTCCAGCGCAAGCGCATATCACATGGATTTTAAAGGGCGTTGATGGCATTGAAAAAGACTATGAGCATTTTGAACCGCCGTTTTTGTTAGTCTTAGATGAGGTGTATAACAAAATCCGTAACCTAAACTATCGCTACATGGCGTCAGGTACGCTGTTTCCTGAAGAGGTGCAGCAGTACGATCCTTATATCATTCGTGAAGCGTTAAGTAACGCTATCGGTCATCAAGATTACCGACTAGGCGGACGTATCATAGTAGTTGAAAAAGAGGACTCAACGCTATTGTTTCAAAACAGTGGCGCATTTATTCCTAAGACCATTGAAAATGTACTATTGCAAGATGCGCCTGAAGCGAGCTACCGCAATCCGTTTTTAGTCAATGCCATGGTCAATCTAAATATGATGGACACCATCGGTAGCGGCATCAAAAAAATGTATCAGATTCAGTCCAAGCGCTTTTTTCCATTGCCAGATTATGACTTATCCCGTGAAAGAGTAGGCGTGAAGTTCACAGGCAAAGTGCTTGATCAAGAGTACGCCAAGCAGCTAGCGACCGTTGATAATCTCACACTGCACGACATCATAGCGCTGGATAAAGTACAAAAAGGGCAGTCAATCACTGAAGAGGAAGCCGACGCGTTACGCAAAAAGTCATTGATAGAAGGACGTAAAAACAGCTATATCATTGCCGCTGATGTTGCAAAGCACACTGAGCAGCAGGCAGAGTATATGCAAATGCGCGGCTTAGATGACATGCATTATCAAAGCTTGATTATAGAATACCTCAAGACGTTTGAGCGAGGCAGACTAGCTGACTTTGATAAAATGCTGGCTAACAAGTTACCGCAAGTGCTAGATGATAAACAGCGTAAGAACAAGGTGCGTAACCTGTTGCAGAAAATGCGCCGTGATGGATTAGTCGTTTCTGAGGGTTGGTCTTGGACTCTTGCAAATAGCTAAGGATAGCTAAAAACAGCTAAGAATAGCTAAACCTAGCTATGTTTAGCTTATTGGACGACCTATATGAATT
The DNA here is from genome assembly GCF_001854065.1 of Psychrobacter sp. AntiMn-1. Taxonomy (NCBI): domain Bacteria; kingdom Pseudomonadati; phylum Pseudomonadota; class Gammaproteobacteria; order Moraxellales; family Moraxellaceae; genus Psychrobacter; species Psychrobacter sp. AntiMn-1. The sequence continues at coordinate 2,203,234 of NZ_CP012969.1, forward strand.
ATAGTAGTGGATTCTAATTTGCTTTCTATGTAATGTGTTTAAATATAAACTATTTTGGGTAGGTCTATGAACAATAAATTAACAACACTACTTCTTTTATCGATTGTTCCTTTGTCAAATATAGCTGCTGCGAATAGTACAGCAACGATATATGGAAAGCCTTATTATCCTTCAGACTACACACCAGAAATGACCGTTTATGCAAGAAGCTTAAGTACAGGTGAAACGTATTCAGTTGAGGTTCCAAATAGCGCTCCACAATATAAAATAAGGCTGCCTGCTCCTGACACTTATATATTATTTTCTTGGACGAAAGAAAAGCTAGGAAGCCAAGCCGGTGATCCTAAAGGCTTATATAGAAAAGTAGGGGCATTATATAGTCATTGTAGTGCAACGGTTCTTGATGTGAGTTGTGACGATCACTCTCCTGAGCCCGTGAAGCTAAAGCCTGGTCAAGTGATTAGAGATTTTCAGATATCAGATTATTACTATGATAAAGATGAAGTACCGCTTCCGTGATTTTATCAAAGGGATTAACATATGAGAACTTTACCATTGTATTTAGTTATTTCTTTCGGATTACTGTCAATACATAGTAATGCTGCCAGTACTTTTGATCAGTCATGGTTAAAAAAGGGCGTCAGCTCGACTACCTGTTATCATAATCCATGTACAGTAACTCGAATTATGGACTTTCAAGTAACAAAAGACCGTCCCAATTATAAGCAAATAAAATTGAAAGCGGTGAACGGTTATAAAGAGTGGGATTCAAAAAAAATAATATGGGACCATGATTTTTACGATATCTATGCAAACTGCTCACTTAGTCAACCTAACCTTGCAGGCAAGCCCAATAGTAATGGTACTATTTTACCATTAGGTGTAGGTGATAATAGTTGGGTGCCAGGTGCAATGTATCCAAATACCTATCTGTATCTAAAAGTGTGTCATAGTTACGATGGGGATATTGAAAAAGGTGGAGAGAAGTTTGGGTATAATATTGAATAGTAGTTTACCATCTTAAGTAGGCTAACCTGAAATATTGATTAAAGATAAAAATAAAGGGGCTGTCCTAGATAACCAGTTCAAACCCTGTTTAACCCATTGTTTTAATTGTAGTCATTGCGACTTTGACCACTACAGACCGCTGGTGGCGCGATGGCTTGGACAGATTTAGGACTTAGAATGGTAGATCGCTTTCTTGGCTCACAAGTGATGAATGAGACCGCTCGTGCATTGTTAATTGACCCCTCAAGGCGTGAACAATGCTATTACAGTGCGTTCTCACCCAACCTCACCCATGGTGACGCGGCCATACTAAAGGTGCAGCATTGGCTACAAAAAACAGAAGCACGGGTTATTGATTTATCCACCCTAGCCAGTTGTGCGCAGTTAGAGGAGCGCACTTTTCTGCGCCGTTTCCATAAGGCGACGGGCATGACATCAACAGAATACTGTCAGCGATTACGCATTGGTAGTGCAAAAGACTTTCTACAGTTCTCTTTAATGCCTGTTGAGCAAATAGCGTGGAAGGTGGGTTATAGTGATGTTAGTGCGTTTCGTAAAATATTTAAGCGTGTTGTTGGTTTGACACCAAGTGAGTATCGGCGCAGATTTACTCTGGATAAAGAGTAATGTACTCAGGCGATTACTTTTTTAAAGCGCATCAATAAGATGCAGTTGCTCATTCCAGCTTTTCTCCAACTGGTCAATATTTTCAGATGTGATTCAGCCCATCGTCCTTTCTGTCAAACAGATAGGCTGCGCGTTTATAAGGCTGATTCATTGCGCTTGTGCAGGGAAACCGCCTTTTGCTAAAGCAGCTGTCATCTGCTCAATACTGGCGATGGTTTCGATACTGACCACTTTGGCTGCTAAATCAATCTTAACCTTGGCCTTTGAGTCGATATTCTGAATAGCTGCTGTCACACCACGGGCACAACCGCCACAGTTCATATTTGCAATCAATAGTTTCATACCCTTTCTCCAAATAAGTTTTATTTCATCACTAAGCTTAAGCCTTGTCATAATGGTAAGGTCAAACACATTTTTGAAAAAATATACTTGACCTTACCATGATGTCAACCTATATGCTGTTGATAATAGATTGAACATGATAGAGGCTGTTATGAATTCAGAAAATAGTAAGTCTTATCTTTATAGTGAGACATTGCCCATTGAGGGTATGACTTGTGCTTCATGTGTGGGACGAGTAGAAAAAGCATTAAAAAAAGTTGAAGGTGTTGAAAATGCTGAGGTGAATCTTGCGACTGAAAAAGCCATGATTTCCTCATCTCAACCTTTAGACCTTATCGCAGTAACCAAAGCCGTAGAACGAGCCGGTTATAAGATCTTGGCATCTCAGCCGATTGAGCTGTCGATAGAAGGTATGACTTGTGCTTCCTGTGTTGGACGGGTAGAAAAAGCATTAAAAAAAGTTGAGGGCGTACAACAAGCAAACGTCAACCTTGCTACTGAACGCGCATGGGTACAAGGCAACGCTCAAGTACAGAGCAGCGATTTGATTCAAGCCGTTAAAAAAGCGGGATACCATGCGAAGCTGGTTGAGCAGGATCAAAGTGACCAACAGGACAAGAAAGCCACGGAACAGCAGCAGCTGAAACGAGATTTAATCATCTCTTTGATTTTGGCCGTTCCGGTTTTTATTCTAGAAATGGGGTCACATATGATTCCAGCTTTTCATATGTGGGTCGTGGACAATATCGGCACGCAACAAAGCTGGTTGATTCAATTTGTTTTGACGACGCTGGTTCTTATCTTTCCAGGGCGACGTTTTTATCAAAAAGGTATTCCGGCATTATGGCGTTTTGCACCGGATATGAATTCATTGGTCGCGGTTGGAACACTGGCGGCTTATAGTTTTTCGCTAGTCGCAACATTTATTCCACAAGTTCTACCCGAGGGCACTGTGAATGTTTATTACGAAGCGGCCGCTGTGATTGTAAGCTTAATTTTATTAGGGCGTTATTTTGAGGCAAAAGCCAAAGGACGTACCTCTCAAGCCATTCAACATCTAGTGGGTATGCAGGCAAAAACAGCGCGTGTTCACCATAATGGGCAAGTGAATGAAGTACCGATTGCAGAAGTAACCACAGAAACGATCGTTGAGATTCGTCCCGGTGAGCGTGTTCCTGTTGATGGTGAAGTGGTTGAAGGTCAAAGCTATATTGATGAATCCATGATTACGGGTGAACCCGTTCCTGTTAAAAAACAAGTGGGTGATCAAGTGGTAGGAGGGACGATCAATCAGAATGGAACTTTGAATTTTCGGGCAACGGCCATTGGCGACTCTTCGGTATTGGCGCAAATCATTCGCATGGTTGAACAGGCTCAAGGATCTAAATTACCGATTCAGGCATTGGTTGATAAAGTCACTATGTGGTTTGTTCCCATGGTCATGTTCTTAGCAGCTCTGACTTTTGCTGTGTGGTTTGTTCTTGGTCCTGAGCCTGCTTTGACGTTTAGTCTCGTTAATGCCGTTGCTGTCTTAATCATTGCTTGTCCCTGTGCAATGGGATTGGCAACCCCTACCTCCATTATGGTTGGTACAGGTCGCGGTGCAGAAATGGGCGTCTTATTCCGTAAAGGTGAAGCGTTACAAGCTTTACAGGAAGTTAAAGTCATTGCGGTCGATAAAACCGGCACTTTGACCGAAGGTAAACCAACCTTAACGGATTTTCATGTCCAACAAGGATTTCAACATGAGCAAGTCTTGCGTATTGTGGCATCGGTTGAAGCAAAGTCTGAACATCCCATTGCCGTAGCCATTGTTCAAGCCGCAGAACAACAAAATATCAGCTTATTACCGATTACCGCCTTTGACTCTGTGACCGGACTAGGGATTAAAGCGGAAGTGACAGGTCAAACCATTCATATTGGTGCTGATCGTTATATGAAGCAATTAGAGCTTGATGTTACACCTTTTGAAAATGAGGCTGCACGCTTAGGACAAGAAGGTAAAACCCCACTTTATGTCGCGATTGACCAAAAGCTAGCAGCCATTATTGCCGTTGCAGACCCTATTAAAGATACCACTTATACTGCTATTGCAGGTTTACATCAACTGGGCTTAAAAGTGGCAATGATTACAGGCGACAATCGGCATACCGCCCAAGCAATTGCAGCAAAATTACATATTGATCAAGTGGTCGCAGAAGTGTTGCCTGATGGAAAAGTAGATGCACTACGTCAGCTGCAACAACAGTATGGACGAGTGGCTTTTGTTGGTGATGGGATTAATGATGCCCCTGCTCTTGCTCAAGCGGATGTCGGTCTGGCAATTGGGACAGGGACAGATGTGGCAATTGAAGCAGCAGACGTGGTGTTGATGTCAGGTAGTCTACAAGGCGTCCCTAATGCGATTGCTTTAAGTAAAGCGACTATCAAAAATATTCGACAGAATCTATTTTGGGCATTTTTCTATAACATTGCCCTGATACCAATTGCCGCAGGGGTTTTATATCCAGCATTTGGTATTTTGCTGTCACCCATTTTTGCCGCAGGAGCAATGGCGCTATCCTCTGTTTTTGTGCTAGGTAATGCCTTACGTTTAAAGTACTTTCAGGTGCCAGCGATTAAAGCATAGATTATATTAAGATAGGGTTAAAGTAGCCGTTTGGCTTTAACCCTTTTTATATCAGGAGGAAAGTTATGAATATCGGTCAAGCGTCAGAGCGATCAGGAATCTCTCCCAAAATGATTCGCTATTATGAACAAATCGGTTTGCTTGATACCGCCAAACGCTCGAATTCAGGTTATCGAATCTACTCTAATCAAGATATAAAAAACTTATGCTTTTTAAGACAGGCTCGTGATTTAGGTTTTTCCTCCAAACAGATGAAAGAATTGCTTAATTTGTGGAAAAATACAGATCGGCAGAGTGCTGATGTTAAAAAATTAACACTGACACATATAGAAACTTTAAACCGAAAAATAGCTCAGTTGCAAGATATGGTGAGCTTATTACAGATTTCTGCTGATCATTGCTCAGGTAATGAAAACGCAGAGTGTGCCATATTAGAAGATCTTGAACAGGGTGAATAAAATAAATTGCATTTGATCTTATCTATATATCAGTCTGAAAAACGTATACCTGCGGTGAACTAATCAGGTGCTTTCACTGGTTCGGTACCCTAGTGAGGACTTGAATCTTTGGCTGTGAGCTAATGGTATTAAGGTTTCAACTTGCTGAGATAGCCACAGTGTACTTCATGATGTACTTACCATAGATATTCTATCTATGATCGGTGCGCTAGTGAGGACTTGAAGAGACCATCCCAGATTCTGTGTAACTGACGTTTAGATTAAATACTTACACAAAATTTAGGAAGGTCTCCCAGATTCTTATCAAAGACTTCATCATCTATTATTCGCCAAACGGCAACTTGCTGATGGTCTTTGGTGGTGACTAGATTTAAAGTTTGTTCAATCATTGCTTGAGGTCTCATATCCTTATGATGTTTATTTGCTTCAAACCCAGTTACTTTACACTTAGCGGTTTAATTAAGCTACTTACTTGAGCTATTTGCTTCAGTTATTAGGCTTGGCTACTTACTCAACTTCAATATTCTAAAGGCGCCCTGAATAACTAAAGCAAATACGATGCTACCAATAATCAAATCAGGCGTACTAGAGTGTAACCAATTAACCAAAATCCCTGCAACAATTACCCCTAAATTGATAATCACATCGTTTGAAGTGAAAATCATACTGGCTTGCATATGGGCTTCTTCTTCTTCTTTGCTTTTCGATTTTTGTAGTAAATAGAGGCAAATCAAGTTTGCAATTAGCGCAAGAATCGATATGACTATCATGGTAGAAAAGTCAGGTAACTGCTCATTGCCAAAGAAACGTCTTAGTACTTCTAAAAAACCAAGAATCGCTAGCGTAATTTGAAAATATCCGGCAATTCTAGCAATCCGTTTTTTCTTAATGACCGTTCCACCGACCGCAAATAAGCTAATTCCGTACACGAAGCTATCTGCTAACATATCTAAGCTGTCGGCGACCAACCCCATCGAACGAGAAATCAGTCCCGTGCTCATTTCAATAATAAAGAAAGCAAAGTTAATGACCAGCACTATCCATAGTAGCTTTCTTTGCTCAGCATCTTTTTTGTGACTAGAGTCAGCATCAATTTTAAAATTATTGTTGGGATCAGAGGGGTCAATGGTTTCGGTCGAGAGTAGGGTGTCTCCTAATTTTAGGTCATGAATAGCAGTCTCTATCCCTTCTATATTGTCATGATGAAACACAGTTAATTGACGGTTAGGAATGTCGAACTCAAGATGTTCAATATTCGAGTGGCCCTCTAATTTCATTCGGATTAGGTTTTCCTCCGAAGGGCAGTCCATCTTCGATATTTTAAAAGTTGTTTTATTCATAGTTACATTTATATCCGGGTGGTGGTTCAAAAAGTAGGCTGAAAAAAAACAGGCTGAGAAATTGATAAATAGTGAAATGCAAATGACACTATACATCAAATGCCCAGCCTGTCTAAGTGACAATATAAAGAAAAATGGTTTCAAAAGCTATAACCCAGCGGAACCCTCTAAAAAGGCTCATTAATCCATTAATAGACTACTCATAGTAGACTACTATATTGGAACCACTTAATGACTACTGAGCATCTTCGGTCTTTCCTTGGCCACATCAGCGGTCAGATGCCGTGAGCACTTGGTCATACCTTGTATCTCAGAATAGCTATGACCTGATTTGAGTAGACTGGCAATAATCTTACGCTTCTCCATATCTTTCCTGCGTCCTGAATACTTACCTTCTGCCTTAGCACGAGCAATCCCTTGCATCTGACGGTTACGGCGATCCTCATAATCTTTTCGAGCAATGGCTGCGAGCATATCCAGCATCATCGAGTTAATGGCCTGCAATACACTGCTCATAAATTCAGTGCTGCTTTCAGATTGAAGCGCCATATATGAGGTCGGCAGCTCTTTTGATACGATAGAGAGCTTTTTTTCTGACAGCATTCTTTTAAGCGTATCCCAATCAGCTTGATTCAAACGTGCTAAGCGATCAATTTGCTCAACTAAGATCACATCGCCCTTATGAGCATCTTCAATCAGCTGCATAAGCTTTGGTCGCGCCAAGATAGCGCCTGATTCGTTTTCGACATAGAAGGCAGCAATTTTGTGGCCATGATCGTTGGCAAATGCTATGAGTTCGCTTTTGGCACGTTTAGCGTCTTGTTCTTTGGTTGACGCTCGTAGATACGCTCTAATAAACATAAACACCTAAAATAGTCTGTTATAAGTGGTTCCATTATACCAGTCTGTTTTAAGTGGTCTGTTAATAGGTTTGAAGGGTGAAATAGCTGGTTCCCTTAGGGTATAGATCGCTAAGACCGGTGTGGTTTGATTTTTATCATCAGGCTGCGTAATCAAAATTTCCCAAGTTCAACTGTACGGATTTGACAGCAGGGGTCATGACGACTCAATCTGACATTAAGAAACTAGCTGAACAAATAGCTCGATTAGTCTGCTTTGTTTATACCAACTTAGTTTACTCTTTCTCATAGTGCTATCCTAAATAATTTTACTTATCTAGGACAGCCCCAAAATAAATTAATGAGCTACTGGACAAAAAAACAAGCCGCTTCATGCGGCTTATTTTTTATCACCGCTCAATGAACTCGAGCAGTAGCGATCTTACTCTCAAGCCACTGAGCAACTTCACTTTCAACCCAAGCCACACGTCCCTTTGATAATTTTACCTGAACAGGGAAGGTAGGGTCATAACGGTTTGATCTTCTATCAAGCATATCGTAAATGGTAGTTCTGCTAAGCCCTGTATAGTGTACAACTTGCTTTAGCGGGAGCATACGCGGTATTTGTGGCACGCTTGGCGTTAATGCGTTTGGTTGGGTGTTTGCGTTTAATAGTTCCATGATTATCTCCTTATAAGTTAATGAGAGCGTCATCTCTCATACAGTTAGGGAGTCCTATATTTTTTTACGGCATCCTATACGGTCCGTCCTCTAGTCTTTTTTGAAGCAATAAAAAAAGGAGCCGAATGAATCCGCTCCTCTTTATGTCAATTATTTTTCTTGATAGGTTTTAGCTCACAGCCGTCACGCTCTGCCGTAGCCCTTGCTCAATGCTATTCACGTTATGGGTAGCTAACCCATTCTGATAGTTTCCTTGCTGATCACTACTGATATCCTCTGTCTCTACTGGATAAAATTCTTCGACCACATCTAGCAGGCTATCGTTATCAACCTCAAAACACGAATTGCTATAACCGCCCTTAGCCGCTTCCTCTAGTGCGGCTTGATCAAAGCCGTGCTCGCTCAGTTCATTATCAATCGCTCTGGCATGTTGTACCGCGTCTTTAAGCGTCACCCCATCACGCAATGTTAAATCAACAAAGTAAATCGGTGTGCGATAGCTTTGCGTCGTGCTTTTACCTCGCAAGGTGAGTTGCAACGGCAAGCACGACAGCTTATTGCCAGATACTGCGGCAAAGTAGCTTAAGCGTGCGGCAAGCGTTCTAATACTATTAAAGCCAGTGGTGCGAAAGATAAAGGTGCCCAGTTCATCGTCTTCACTAAGATTAACGTAGAGCCTGCCATAAGGCTTACAAGCACCCCCTTGCGCTAAGGGGCAGCGATCGGGTGATGGGCAAGGAAGCTGCTCGACACCATTATTGGTACGACGCTGACAATGTTCACCGTCACCCACACATAGCGGTCTGCCCGTTTGTCGATCAAACAGCGTGTACTCAGCACGAAGGTTTAGGTCAGGGTCATTAAACAACATGCGTACGGGAATCTGTCTGAGTTTACCGTCATTCTTTTCGCGCAGCCTTGCATCGAGTGGATGATTGACCCAGCCATCCTTGTTTTGAACTTGGCTGGTGATAGTGAATTGATCGTCTTTAGCTGGTAGACGCTTGCCGTCTTTTTGAACAACACGTCCAATGCTGATACGACCTAATACTGGTGGGGTTATGGTGAGACCTTTAATCATGGTGATATTCCTTATATGTTTTAGTTAGCCATAAAAAAGCCCACCTTTGATAGATGGGCGGTTATGCGCTAGATTTGGTTTGTGTGTGTTGATTAGAATAGATAGCAGGTTAATCGTTTAAGACAACAAAACGACGACTACCCTGACGGGTTTTACTAAACTTCTCCATAAACTCAGGATGGGCTTTGATCACCGCCTTGGTATCTAAGCTTACGCTGTCCTTGGATCGTTTCCACGAGATAGCCCCTTTATCGAAAACCGCCACCTCATGGTCTTTGATTAGGCTTTGTAGCTGATGCTTTACCTGATCATGACGCTGCTCTAGCTCTTGCATGTAATCACGATAGCTCAGCAATTGCTCAAATAGCTTGTTAGCGCCAGCATCATTTTTAAAGTCAATTTTGCTGTTAGGCTCAGGTTTGGGATAAAGCTGCTTTAAGGCTCTTGCTGCCGACTCACTATGATCAGGGGTTGGTGGTGTGTCGGTTTCTACGTATTGCCAGAATTCACGCTCACGCTCCATGATGGACTCAATCAAACGCTCATCACGCTCAACCTTATAAATCTTCGCCTCATGTCCACACAGCAGCACGCAGATATGGGCAGCAGTTTTGCCTGTGACCGCTAGCTGATGCTGTACTTGGCACGTCACATATAACGGCACGCCATGCTTCCAAAGCTTGGCTCCATGCTCCCCTGTGGTTTTACACTCAAGTATCTGTACCTCATCTGACCCCACCACACTGTAGTCTAGATTGGCTAACATAAAGTGTTTGTCAGGATCAGGGTGCTGTAAGACAGCATTAACACGGCGCACCTTATTGCCGGTGTGCTTTTGATAGTATTTAGCTACCATCGGCTCAAGCGTATTGCCCCAGTACAGTGGTGAGTAGCCCTCGATGCTCTCATCGATGCTTGATTCCATGCGACCCGTCTTGATCATCCATAGCTCAAGCATGGAAAGGTAAGGATGGATACCACAAGCGGCAGCAGCGTCAGAGCTGCCAATGCCTTGCTTGCGAACTTCAAGCCATTTGTCATGGCTTAAGTTTTTGGTGTTGACCAAACGTTTAGCCGTGCTTGATTGATTAGCAGACGGCTTAACGGGTTTATTTTCAGCCTTAGACTTTGTTGGCATCTCTACGCTATTGTGCCGAGCGTTTAGTGGGACTTTACCCTTAACGGTGGCACGCTTAAGTCTTGGCCGCGTCGTATTTGTATTGTTTAATGCGATCATGTTCATAATGAACTCCTTCATTAGATTTATTATTGGTTAAATAAACGGCATAAAAAAACCACGCTCAAAGGCGTGGTTGATTCATTGAGTAACTACAGTAATTAAGAGATTAAGCAATTAAGCGCAGCGCTTCATCTAAGCTTTTATCTTTAAGTTTAGCCCCTGCACCAAACCAAGCTGAATCAAGACGATGGTCTTGCGACATAGCACGGCGTTCATGATCGACAAACTCTGTCATCGCAGACAGCAGGCCATAAGCGGTATCTTTGGCAGATGCTAAGTCCGCACCACGACCTTGACCGTTAAACATGTTCATCACCTGATTCATCGCACGGGCATTCGGAACCGCTTCTTTCTCCTTCTTAGCGGTATTAAATAAAATAAGGCCATCGTCTTTGACATCGTTAAACACACGGTTTAAATAATTAGCGGCTTCTGCTTGCGTCACTCGTCTGTTGGTGAGCTGCTTCATCTCATAATTAAAGTCATCCCACTGACTGACAGATACGCCTAGTTGCTGCTTGACCTTGTCGGCATCAAAGGTAGTGCTATGCGGAACTTTGACCACCCCTCCGCTGCCATCAGCAAGACTGATTGCTAAGGTGTTATTACACACCACACGGATATTGGTGAACTGCGCTGTGGTGGCAAGCGTACCATCACAAGCGGTTGCTAGCAGCAAATAGCCATGACTGACATCACCACCACGTAATGTTGCGGATTGGCCGGTACGAGCAAGGGCCCAGAACTTACGGCCACCCTTTAGGACGCCTGCGGTTTCTAGCTCAAAGTCTGCTTGCTCGGTGAGATCCCGATAAAACTCTAAGATCTCACTGGGTTGTACTTCTTGATAGCGCTGACTGACCACTGATAACGGCTCTAAGTTATCAGAGCGGTACAACACCTTGTTGCTGTCAAACGGCATGATCAGATTTTGGCCTTTATCATTGGTTGCCATGTAGCTGACGTCTGAGGACTCAATACGCCAGTCCATACCTGCCTCTTTAGCCCATACCTCTATAGGCTGCTTAGGGGACAACTCTTGTCCTAGTCCATGCCAGGGGGTATCACCGACGTATGCCATTGATTCGATTAAATGTGCCATGAGTACTGCTCCTTGATAAGTTTTAATGAAATAAATGAGTAATGATAAAAATAAGGTTATGGCGTGAAGGGCTTAAAACAGCGCTGACAAAGGTAGTTTTGCTGAGGGATTGTGATCAGCGGCGTTTGTGCGCGGCGCGTTGCTACGCTAACAGCAGAGGCAATCGCGGTGGCTGTGATCACACCAATGGCAGGGTTGACTTTATAGTATTTACAAATGCTCACGCCAAGGCTTGTCAGCGTTGCCTGAGAGCACAATTGCTCGAATATTGATGAGACGGGATTAGATTGACTGATTACATCGGATGAGTGACAGTAAGGGCAAATAGGTTTCATAGGATCTCCTTGATAATGGCGCATAAAAAAGGCCTGCTATAAAGCAGACCTTGATTAGACGTTTAGGGTTCGATTGATGAGGCAACGATGACATTGATGCTCATCTCATGGGGATACTATATATCTGAGATTATTTTGATATGAGATACGTTTACAGGTTCTAGCTATATTGACCATTAACCTAGTCTTTGGGCCTGCTTTGCCCAAAGGCCTTCATATTTGGTAAAGATACTTTAAGACGTTGATAGCTGCCATCAGGCTTATCAGGACGGGTTAAATACAAAGCGGCATTAACCGCATTCTCAACTTCTTGCAGGTTATTACGATGGATCATCCCGATACCAAGTTTGCCGTAGCGTGCAAGACCTTCCTTATATTCCTTAGTATTTAAAATAAAGCAATAGCCAACGCCTTCAGTAATCGCTTGCCATTTTTGTCCAACTTGATCAGCCAAATATTTGTCCTTGTAATGTTTTTCGCCATCAAAGATCAACAGCAGATGACAGTGAAAGCCACCATTTTTTCCCCCATGTTCTAATGACAAAGCGTAATGCAATAAATGCGTAAAACAAGTATCGCCATTATGAATGGCGTCTCTTAATTTTTTCATATGAAAGTCAAAATCACGGATGGTAATGTGATTACTGATCTCTTGTATGTATTTTAAATCCACTCTGACAAATAATAATCTTGAGTAATTTGAGATTAGAGTTCGAACATTATTCTCTAAACGCTTACCGTTTTGATGACTCTGATAACGCCACGCACTATAGTCTTTTCTAATTGTCTTCTCATGACTTAACAGCAACTGAATAAATTGTACTGTCTTTTCATCATCCCAAAAGACGTTGTAAGGATAATCGTTACCAATAATCATATTGGTGGTTTCTATAAATGCTTGGATAGGTTTTGAATATCTGTCTTCAGAATTAAGGCTAATCATGAACGAGTAATAGAACTCGTTCAATTGACTTTTGACTTGCTGAAAATTAATCGTACCAAATAATACATCTCTAACCAGTCTGTCGACGTTAGAGATGAGTTGTGAGTGATTAACGGTTGAATAGATCATGATTGTTTTCCTATGAATATAAAGTTGAATGGGTGCTACATATATTCATAGGGTTGTATATTTTTTTACTGTTAAGTGTGGATAGCATCCGCCTTGGTTAAGTAGTACTTAATATAACTTATATTATCTTACCGTCCTTCCATGAGCATCCAAAGGCAATTTTTTTGTAAGCCAGCCTTGGGTTTCTGAAAATCGTAATACAGTAATTTGCTGTGTTTCATAGGAGAGAGTGAAGATGGAGTTAGCTGATCATCATTGACGTTAATTTATAAGGATTTTATAGTTCAATCGTATATAATGCATGTAATATTCTATATTTATACCGACGTTTTAATGACGAAAAAATGATGATTTTATGATGCATAAATCAATAGGTGATAATTCAATTTTAATTATTATATAAGGATGTATAATGAAAAACGGACTTAGAAATAGTAGCGAGATTTTGATAGATAATGAAAAGTATATTGAAAAAAAGGTCAACGCTCTTAGCATCTATAACGTGTATTGGTGTCTTTATGAGCTGGGATGGCGGCGTCAACTACCGACAGAAACTGTATTGAAAAACGACTCGTTTTGTAAATTACAATTAATAAGAATTTTAAAAGAGCAACGATACAGCGTTAGAAGTTTAAATATATTTTTAGAAGTAAGTGCTGAAAACAGCATTCCGTTGCCATATGTCAAATGGTTTTACGAGGATGCAAGAGCTGCGCTATGGCTAAAGATGGTTTTAGAAAACACTATCAACTCAAGTGAACCAATCATCACAGAATCTGATATATCGATTTTTATTCATGATGTTATTTTTAATAAAAAACTGTTGGTCTTGAATGGAAAAATTGTTGATGGAAATAGCGATTCACGAATTGCATTTAAAAAGATAACTTTAGAAAAATTAAAAGAAGCTTACCTTCTCAGCCAAGTAAATTCGAAAGATATTAAATGGCTGACTAGTAAGAGCAAAAGTAGCGTTAAAATAAACCATATATATAAATATATGAATAAATTGCATGATCTCAATAACTTGAGAAGAAACAAAGAAAGTAAAAAAAAGAATGGAGGACGAAAAACAAATATTAATAAGGCTGGTTGCCAACAGGCTTTAATTTGTTCTAACACTATTAATTTTAAAGAAACAGATACAGCTATGCGGCTTTGTCACATACTGGCATCACTAGATTATTGGATGTTTGATACTTATTGGCTTTACAAGGAGGGTGACGTTGTAGACAGAGAAAAGACTGATAATAGGATGCTCTTTATTAGTAATATGGAAGACGTTTGGAATTCGAAACACAGACGCGATCGCAATAAAATCAAGAAAAATCAGGGTATAGATCTCACCAATGACAACAAGAAAAACCTAAAACATCTTGCTAAGGCTTGTGGTAAGACGCAACGTGAAATCTTAAACGACTTGGTTGAATCCGCTTATAAACAGATTCAAAATCAAGAGATTAAGCTAGCCCCATCTTTCCCTAATCAATATAAGGCTTTCGATAAGATAACTCTAGAGAAGCCCTCAAGCTTGCCAAGCGAACATACTGAGAGAGAGGTCATTTCTGAAGACACTTTTCTAACTAAAGATAAGCAAGAGTTAAGTAGCGATTATGATGCAGAATCGGTTGGCTCATCGACATACGATAATGAAGATGTGCCAGCTGAGACTATTACACCCAAACAAGAAGTTCAACCATTTCAACCATTTTACCCTAAAGTAAGTGATAGAAAACCAGCTGAAGATAAAGCCGATACTAATACAGAAAATTATAATCAGTTATGACTTAATATAGGGATAGGTTTTTCTAGCTTGCTGAGTCTAAGTCAACAAGTGTTATAAAGTTTTATCCCTGTCCTGCTGTATGGTTTTATATTAAGTTGGCCCTATACGTAGATCAATTGATTATGATACAGAATTTATTACGTTTAAGAAAATTAATGCTAATAGACGGCTGTAATAATTTTTCTTAACAGTTAAATACATCAGTTATTCTCAATGTAGACTTGCAGCTCATCAGCTGTGATACCTTGCTCTAATAGCGCTTTGATCAGATCTTGTTTATCAGCGTTTTGTAATTTGTTTGGTTGCTTACTTGCCAGTGACTGCTCAATCTGCTGACGAGCTGTTTGAAAGTCTACTACCTTACCTTTGTCTCGGAGCAGGTCTAAAAAGTCTGCCCAGACCTGCATGATTTTACGACGCTCCTCTAAATGCTGCGCGTGGTTATAAACCGCGCGTATGCTGCTTTTTTTATCATGCGCCATCTGCTTTTCAATCGCGTCGCCCATATAGCCAAGCTCGTTTAGGTTGGTAGAGGCTATGTGACGAAAGCCGTGACCTGTCTGTTTGCCTGCGTAACCCAAGATATCGAGCGCATTATTGATAAACTCTTCACTATATGGCTGATGCATGCCTGTATGATAAAACACGTACTCATATTGCCCCGTGATGGCTTTCATTTCCTCTAGCACTTTGAGCATTTGATCTGACAGTGGTACGACATGCTTACGCGCAATTTTAAGGTTATCAATATCAACACGCCATAAGCGATTGGCAAAATCGATATGTGACCACTTCATCATACGAAGCTCAATGGTGCGGCAAAATGAATACGCTAAAAACTTCATACCTAAGCGGGTTTGATCATGACCGTGATAGCCCTCGATAGCTTGGAGTAGGGCAGGCAGCTCATCGATATCCACATGCTTCATGTGCTGACTTTTCGCTTTGGGGTAGAGTTCCTTTAAATCATCAATTGGATTTTGCTCAATGATGCGCTCACGTTTGGCACGTCTTAAAACATTAGCCACCAGATCAATTGTGCGTCTAGTGACCTCACGTGGCGGCTCACCTTTTGTGTTTACACGCGTTTCGATCGCATCTGCCATCGCTCGACAATCCTCAAAGCTTACATCTTTTAGTGCAATGCCTTCGAAATGAGGCAACACGTCTTTATGCATCCGGTTATAGTCTTGCTGATAGGTACGCGGCTTAACGTTGCGCTTGCGCTCAGCGAGCCAGTCTAAGGCGTAGTCATTAAATTTCTGCGCGTGGATGTTAGCAAGCTTGTCTTGACGCTTTTTATTTTTTGGGTCGATACCATCAGCGAGCAGCGCTTTAATCTCAGTATTGGCTTGTCTGGCTTCAGCAAGCGACATGATGGGGTAAGTACCAAGTGTGAGCCGTGTCTGCTTACCATCGAAGCGATAGGCGCTTATCCATGTCTTTGTGCCAGTATTGCGTACTAATAGCTGTAAGCCTTGCTGATCACTGTATTTGTCAGGACGTGAAGGTGTGCATTTCTCACTAGGTTTAAGCTTGCGTATCTTACTATCACTTAACATGTTGGTCTATTCCCTATGGCTACAAGCTATATGAATCAACAAATACAACAAGTACGTTGGTCTAATGCTGAATCATAAAGCCTAAATGTTGGTCTTTTTGGGGTCTAATGAAATCATAGACCAACAGATAGACCAACACAAGCCATGGGATAGGTGGGTCATGTTCGGATAGATTAGGAAAACGTTAGACATAAAAAAAACGCTAGAAGCGTTATATTTAAAGGGTTTGAGATGTATATAGGATAGTTTAGGACAATCTAGGAAACTAGTATTTAATAAGATTGGCGGTGAAGGAGGGATTCGAACCCTCGATACGCGATTAACGTATACACACTTTCCAGGCGTGCGGTTTCAGCCACTCACCCACTTCACCGTTTTTTGAACGCCTAAGTATAGCGGATACCATTTAAAATGTCACGACTTGCGCGCTATCTTTCTTTATTGCTAACTGCCTGCTAGGATAGCAGATACGCAATGATGAGTATAAATGGTTGAAGATTGAATGATAAGTTTCCGTGAGCGCACATATGGACTTAAACACAGCATACTAATGACTGTCATGACAGTTGCAATAGGTATCACTCAGGCGCATGCTGATGATTTCACGCAGTGTAGCCAGTCCTTTTATGGTGGTATCTATCCTGAATTTACCAACACCAAGCTAAGTAATCAAACACAAACACTATGCATGGATGGCTTTGCCGTTATGTACTCTGGTGTATCACGGACACCGCTCTGGTCAGCAGAACATCTAGATCGCACACGTCTGCAGCAAGCCAAACAGATCGACCGCGAAGACAGTTTTCACGAAGAAAGCAAGCTCCCAGAATCAGCACGCGCGTCATTAACTGACTATTCAGGTTCTGGTTATGATCGCGGACACCTAGCACCAAATGCCAATATGGCAACGCGCAGCCAACAGTATGATAGCTTCAGTCTGGCCAATATCGCGCCGCAGTCGCCGCGCAATAATCGTTATATTTGGCGCAATATCGAATCGGCAACTCGCTATTTGACCCAGCAATACGGTGAGGTTTATACCATTACTGGCGTCGCATTTACCAATACTAAGACCAAGCAGCTTGCCAATCGTGTGCTTGTACCCAGCCATTTTTTCAAAGCAGTGTATATACCCGCGACCAATCAGGCAGGGGTATATTACGCACCAAATGACGAATCTGAACGCATTGATGTTATTAGTATCGATGAGCTGACCGCTGAAACCGGTATCGATGTCTTGCCGATGTTGGACATTCAAACTAAGCGAGAAGCATTGGATTTGCCATTGAAGGCAGGGGAGAGTTCAGACACAACTGATGCGCCAGCTCAGGAGCCGGATTGGATGCTATTCGTCTGGGCTATTTTGGAGTGGTTACTTTCGCAGTTAAAGGCATAGAGCAAAACGTAGAATACTTTTTGAGTTTTAAATACACCATAAGGATGCACACATGATTGACCCATTCGCCAATGATCACCAAAGCATGCAGGTTGGTGATCTTGTTATTGAAAACCAAAAGGACAAAATCATCATCTATGGTGATCTAGACCTGACTTTGGATGCATCCGGATATGAACACGCTCAGCAATTGCATGAGCTAATGAGTCGGGTCATAAACACATTTGAAAGTAAAAACCTTTATAATAATAATGATGATAAGTCAAAGGAAAATGATGACCAATTCGGCAAAGATATCGACAATCCCTTCTTGTAAGTCTTTGATATGGTTTTATTTTATAGAAATAATAAAGTATAAAAAAATTACTAGGCAAAGTCGGAAAATTGATTATAATGAGTCAAGACATCGCTTATGTCGCTCAAAATCTTTGACAAAGAGTTATGAGCAATATCGATAACCTACGCTTTATAAGTAGAGAGTCGCAAAGCTTGTAATAAAAGATTCTAGCAAAGGATAAGCATAGGACATCAGAAACATAATGTTTCGAGCAATCATTGTATGAAGGGAGTCAATCTATGAAATTATTTACAAAAACCACGTTAGCCGTTGCTGGTATTGGTATTGCTAGTATGGCATTTGCTGCTGACCCATTAGCCAATACGACTTGGCAGACATATGATGAAGGCAAGCCAAAAGGTACGGTAAAAATTACTGAGTCAAATGGGGTACTGACAGGTACGCTCATTGCTACTAACTCAGCCAAAGGCAAAAAGCATATAGGCAAGACCATTATTAGAGGTCTAAAATCTGATGGC
This sequence comes from Psychrobacter sp. AntiMn-1, assembly GCF_001854065.1. NCBI lineage: Bacteria > Pseudomonadati > Pseudomonadota > Gammaproteobacteria > Moraxellales > Moraxellaceae > Psychrobacter > Psychrobacter sp. AntiMn-1. The sequence continues at coordinate 2,221,548 of NZ_CP012969.1, forward strand.
GGCGGTAAATACAGCGGTGGTACGATTACTGATCCTGAAAAAGGCAAAGATTATCGTATGACGGCAAATCTAAGTGGTAATACTTTGAAGCTAAGAGGCTATATTGGTCCATTCTCTCGTAGCCAAGAGTGGAAAAAGAAATAAGTCGATCAAGTAGTTTTTTATCAGATCTGTACTTAATAGATAAAATCCCGCACTACCGAAAGGTACTGCGGGATTTTTTATGTTTTATATTTTATTGTATCAGTAAGGGGAGGTTACTCAATAAAATAATAAACGCTGACACTACGGTAAGTAGTATCAGCGTATCGAACGATAGGGTTTAGACTATTAAGAGATCTTATCTGATAAATTCTGGATAAGCTTCCATACCACACTCTGCAATATCAGCACCTTCGTACTCATCTTCTTCAGAGATACGGATACCGATGACAGCTTTGATGATGACCCAAACGATGAAGCTTGCAACAAATACCCAAGCAAAGATGGTCGCAGCGCCTGTAATCTGACCGATAAAGGTAGATGCTGGGTTGGTAATTGGTACGATTAGTAGACCAAACAGACCAACCACGCCATGAACTGAGATTGCACCCACTGGATCATCAATTTTGATTTTATCTAACGCTAAGATTGATAATACGACGATGACACCAGCGGCAACACCGAAAAGAGTGGCTTGTAGCGCAGAAGGGGTTGATGGCTCTGCAGTAATGGCGACTAGGCCGGCTAATGCACCGTTTAGGAGCATGGTTAGATCCGCTTTACCAAAGATGATACGAGCGATTAACAGAGCGCCTACAGCACCGCCAGCAGCAGCAGCATTGGTATTCAAAAAGACCATGGCAACAGAGTTGGCACTGGCGATATCGCCAAGTTTTAGTACTGAACCACCGTTGAAACCGAACCAACCCATCCATAGGATCAGCGTACCAAGCGCGGCTAGTGGAAGATTGGCGCCAGGAATCGCACGTATCTCACCGTTAGGACCGTATTTACCTTTACGGGGTCCTAGGAGTAATACACCTGCTAGAGCAGCAGCAGCGCCCGCCATATGGACGATACCAGAGCCTGCAAAGTCAGAGAAACCCATGTCACCTAGGTTAAATAATCCAAAGACATCGTTGCCGCCCCAAGTCCAACTGCCTTCTAATGGATAGATAACACCAGTCATGACAACAGCAAATAATAAGAAAGCCCATAGCTTCATACGCTCAGCAACAGCACCTGAAACGATTGACATACAGGTTGCTACAAAGACAACTTGAAAGAAAAAGTCCGAGGCTGCAGAGTAGACGGAGTCACCACTAAAGCCATTTTCGGCAGAGGCTGCTAACGCGTCTTCTACCAAGGTGTCGCCGCCTGCAATTCCGCTCAAGAACAGATCGCCACCATACATAATAGCGTAGCCGCATATCATGTACATGATACTGGCGGTTGCAAATAGCGCGACATTCTTAGTTAAGATTTCGACCGTGTTTTTTGATCGGACCAATCCGGCCTCTAACATAGTGAAGCCAGCTGCCATCCACATGACCAACGCCCCACAGATCAAAAAGTAAAACGTATCGAGCGCATACTGGAGCTCAAAGATTTGACTTTCCATTTAAATTCCCCTTGAATTTACAATATAGATATCGGTATGACCGATAGATAAAAATGCAGTAAGAGCCTTTCTCTATAAATCGATGTTTATAGATATGGCCTCAAATCTAGATAGCATCAGGTCCGGTTTCGCCCGTACGGATACGAATGACTTGCTCAAGCGCAGTGACGAAGATTTTGCCGTCACCAATCTTGCCAGTGCTAGCGATACGAGTGATTGCTTCAATAGCAGGTTCGACCATCTCGTCGATCACAGCGACTTCGACTTTTACCTTAGGTAAAAAGTCCACCACGTATTCTGCGCCGCGATAGAGCTCTGTGTGACCTTTTTGACGACCGAAACCTTTGACTTCAGTGACGGTAACACCTTTAACACCGATGTCAGAAAGCGCTTCACGCACATCGTCGAGCTTAAACGGTTTTAAGATCGCAGTGATTAGCTTCATAAAAAATTCCTTATTTGTGTGATGCCGCAGATTGATAGAGGCATTATAGTGCATCGTCGTATCTCTGCTTTGCTTACGATAAGTTATTCAAGAACTGTGCCAACCTACTCAAGGGGGAGGTAGAATTGGGTTTATTTATTCAAAAATAACCGCGGTTGCAACAGAGTATATGGGTGACGATGTAATGATGAGAGCCATCATTATAAACATAGTAAAAGCGAATCAACCTTTAGCGTTTGGTTAATGAAAACTTTATTATAACCAACTTTTTAGGTGCTTGGGGAGGCTATCCCTCTATTTCATGTGACGATTTGCTAACTTGAGTTTAGTAATAAAATGAACGTTTGATGACAGCTGATTAAAGCTAAATAGAGGAGAGGTCGCGGTAAGCGGCAGAGACCAAAAGAGTCATTGGTGCTCTGCGCTTATATAGATAGGCTATGTGTGTAGATAAAACGATGCTTAAGCCTTAGGAAAAAGGAGGTACGGTGTTTTGGTGCTGCCTAATAACTTCTTAGTATCGCTGCCTTGTAGCAACTCACGTAAACGCGATTGGCCAAACGCGCCTGTTATGAGTAGGCCGATATCGTTTTGGTTTTGGTAGTAATTTAAAGCCGCCGCAACATCACGGCAGTCTAATAATGTTTTTTTAGATTTGATACCTGCTTGCTTGAGCTTCGCGTATGCTTCACGTAGGGCGTCACAGTTATCAGAGGTTTCTTTACCGATCATGACAATATGAATGGTCAAGGCACGCACGAGCGGAGTTTTACACAACCAATTAAGTAACTTATGGCATGTTGGACTGTTGTCAAAAGCAAACAAAGCGGTAGTAGGGGGCAAAAATGGTGCATGTGTCACCAAAATGGGGCAGTGGCTGACTCTAATCAGTTGTCCTAATGTCGATTTGCACGTGACATGATGACCGATGACGATCAATTGTGCCTTGTCATCGACGTAATCGATACTCTGGTTCAGGTTTTCATGACGATGCAAGGTATAAGTTTTAAGCTTATGAGGCTTTTGCTCGCAATACGTGGTAGCTTGAGACAATAATAGTCTGCCCTGTGCTTTTAGCTCACAGTTGCCCAAATGCTCTTTGGTTGTGAACTGCTCAAGCAAGGCATTTTCATCATCGATATTGAGACAACCAGAATAATTGACCGCAGCTTTTTGCTGTAAGCTTGGGACTGAATGTAGCAGTCCTACAGGCGCGCGCAAGCGAATAGAAGCCCACATGCTGGCCTCTAATACAGCTTGAACATGATCAGGACAGTCCAAGCAAGCAATGACACTATCTGGTTTTAAGTTACTCATAAAACGGCCACATCATTCTAATCATCAAAATCAGCCACTCAGCGTAGGGCTAAGGCATCACGTACATACCCAACTCTTTTGACCAACGCAGCTGTCTATTTATCCATCTTATCCATCGATTCACAAAACCTTGCCATACAACCTTGCCATACATCAATGACAAGTTAGACGTAGATTTGCTTAATCTAATAAGCCAATATCTCGGCGATCGTGAATAGAGAAGCGGTCAATCAGTGTTCGACTCGCATTGTTGAGTCCTACCACTTTGACATTAATACCTTCACGTTGCAAGCGCATGACCAGCTTGTCCAAGGTATCAACAGCACTGATGTCCCAAAAATGTGCATGGCTGACGTCAATTTGAATGCTGTCTACCGCTTCTTTGGTATCAAAGCTATTCAAAAACTGCGTCGTAGAGGCAAAGAATACCTGTCCTTGAACATAATAATAACGGGTATTGCTACTATCATCGTACTCACTGAATATGGTTAAGAACTGACCAATCTTATTGGCAAATGCTAAGGCAGATAGCAACACGCCAACACCAACGCCATAAGCTAAGTTGTGCGTAAAGACAGTGGTCAATACCGTCGCTAGCATCACTATATTGAATGACATAGGGTGCGTTTTGAATTCGCGAATAGATTGCCAGTTAAACGTGCCAATCGATACCATAATCATGACAGCAACGAGGGCTGCCATCGGAATTTGGCTGACCCATTCACTCAAAAACACCACCATGATAAGCAGTACTACACCTGCGATCAAGGTAGAAAGGCGCGTGCGTCCACCGGATTTTACATTAATCATTGACTGACCAATCATCGCACAGCCTGCCATACCACCGAAGAAACCTGACACCACGTTAGCTATGCCTTGACCACGGCACTCTTTGTTCTTATCACTTGGCGTATCGGTCAGCTCATCGACAATCGTCGCAGTCATCATAGACTCTAATAAACCCACAATGGCAAGCGCAATAGAATAAGGAGCAATAATCAACAATGTATTTAGGTTTAATGGAATATCAGGCAATAAAAACACAGGCAACGAATCTGGCAAATCACCCATGTTACCGACGTTACGAATATCAAGATTCATATACATGGCGACCGCTGTCAAACCAACGATACAAATCAATGGAGAGGGAATCACACGGCCTATTTTAGGGATAAGTGGAAACAGATAAATAATTGCCAAACCCACAGCCGTCATGATATATACCGTCATACCGACACGTTCAGTCATGGGATTTAATTCTGGTAACTGGGCGGCGAATATCAATATTGCCAGTGCGTTGACAAAGCCAATGACGACTGAGCGCGAGACAAAGCGCATCAAATTACCGAGCTTTAGGATGCCCATGACGACCTGAATGACGCCGCACAATAAGGTCGCAGCCAGTAAATACCGCAAACCATGATCGGCAACCAAATCAACCATGACTAAGGCCATAGCACCCGTTGCTGCCGAAATCATACCTGGACGACCACCGACAAAACTAATCACGACCGCGATACAGAATGAGGCATATAGGCCGACTTTTGGATCAACACCTGCGATAATAGAAAAGGCAATGGCTTCTGGAATAAGCGCCAAGGCGACAACCAAGCCCGATAAAACGTCACCGCGAACGTTGGAGAACCACTCGTCACGCAAGTTATCAACAAAAGATATCATAAGTAAACTACATAGGGTTAGAGGCAAAAAAAGTAATCATTACTCATTTATAAAATGATCGTGTCACTAAAAATAGCTATTCATTTTTCTTTTACGTCAACATGCACAGGTCATGTTGCCGTGTTGGAATGTGAAAGGTCAATCATAAGTATGTCTACTGATTTTTTTGGTATCACAAATACGCTCATCAATATTCAAAAAGATGATAAGAGCAATAAAACTACCTAAAATATGGTTTGAACCAGATTGCTTAAAATAGGCTATAAAAAAGGCCTATCGTAAGACATAGAATCAGCAATCACTTGCTGCAGTAGAGGGTAATCAATAATCTGCCAGAAAAGAATGCGGGTCTGACATCCCATTGTGACACTTGAATCATTGCTAAAGAGACGTGACAATAGCGCGATTAATGTGACAACATGATAAACTAAAATGCTTGGGTGAACTGCTTTATCATATAGCAATGTCACGCATCAATTAAGTTAGCTATTATAGCATTAGCCACTGAATATAAAAATAGGCGAATAATAGCACAAACACATAAAAAATCAGTACCGAAATCTGAACGATACCGTTATGATGCTTGTCATCTCGACGGTGTCATTTGGAGTCGCTATCCGCATCAGTGTGCTTGATGACATCTCGCTCGTTCAATAGAAGGAATAGATATGACCGCTCATAACGCAACAGAAACCTTGATCCACAAGGGTAATGGTCTACAGGTCGTGGTTGGTTTGGGACAGTCTGGGTTATCGGTCGCGCATTATCTTGCCAAACAAGGCTATCAAGTGGCGGTAACAGATGCACAGGTCGCGCCTACACTGGCAGCACAACTGCCAGATGAGATTGAGGTTCGTCAGTTTGGTAACATTGATGCAGAATTATTGCAGCAAGCTGCCCGCATTATTATCAGTCCTGGTATCTCGCTTGACACACCTGCCATTGCAGCAGCTCGTCACGCAAATATTCCCGTCGTCAGCGACATTCAGCTTTTTTGTGAGGCTTGTACGGTGCCGATCGTGGCGATCACAGGCTCCAATGCCAAAAGCACCGTGACCACCTTAGTGGGGCAAATGGCAGCAGACGCTGGTATCAATGTGGGTGTGGGCGGCAACATAGGGATACCGGCACTCACTTTGCTGGATAATACGAACATGGAGCTGGCGGTGCTAGAACTATCTAGCTTTCAACTAGAAACCGTCACAAACTTGGGGGCAAAGGTTGCTACTGTCCTCAATATGTCGCCAGATCATCTCGATCGCCATGGTGATATGCTGGGCTACCATCAGGCCAAACATCGTATTTTCCAAGGCGCTAAGTCCGTCGTCATCAACCGTGAGGATGCACTCACCCGTCCATTGGTTGCAGACAATCTGCCAAGGATCAGTACTGGCATCCATGCGCCTGACAAAGGACAGTACGGCCTGATAACAGATGGGGAAGGTCAAACATTTATTGCGCGTGGTACAGAAAGGTTACTGTCCGCAGACAAACTGTTGATGAAAGGACGTCATAATCTGCTAAACGCGCAAGCAGCTTTAGCGCTCGGTGAGCTTGCAGGTTTGCCCCTTGAGAGTATGCTCGAAACGTTACAGCAATTCACAGGTCTTGAGCATCGCTGCCAGTATGTAGGGAGCTTTGCTAATATCGACTATTTTGATGATTCTAAAGGCACCAATATTGGCTCGACCATGGCTGCTATCGAAGGGCTAGGCGCGGTCTATGCACCAAAAGATGGTAAGCTATTATTGATTTTAGGCGGGCAAGGTAAAGGCCAGCAGTTTGGCGAGTTGACGCCCTTTATCAATCAGTATGTCAGCCAAGTGCTGTTTATTGGTGAGGATGGCAAGCAGATTGAGCAGCATTTACGCGCCGCCAAGATCAGCGACGATGTCGCATTGCATCAATGCCAAACATTAGAAAACGCCTTTGTCACTATTCAGCAAGTCACTGCCAGCAGCCTATCGCAAGTGCAAGCGGTATTGTTGTCACCTGCCTGTGCCAGTTTTGATCAATACAGTGGTTATGCGGCTCGCGGTGAGCATTTCAGTCGATTGGTTGCTCAGTTAGACACGGCACAATCAGACAGCACGATTATCAGTTAAAAGTTTTAAATGGCTATGGGCTCGAACAGATTAGCTTAGATGGTGTAGTAGCACGTGAGTTACTTATTAACCAAAGCAGTATTTCTCGTATAAATGATTGTTTTGCTTATAAATTGCTGCTACTGTCGACCGTAATGACTCTGATTGCTAGATAAATGATTGCTCAAGCATTTTTTGATGATTGAGGGTTTTTATCATCGTCTATCTAGTAAGATTTACTTTATGATTTTTTAAACGGTGGCGTTTCATAGACGCCGTGTTTTTTCGTTTGTTAGTGTATATAAAATTATGGCGCTCTCTTCTTTTTTTCGTTCTTCGCCCAAAACCAAGCAAGCCTCTGGCTCAGATGGTGTGCTTTCTATGCCATCAGCGCGCGCAATTTTACTATCGAGCGTAGGTTGCATGATGGTACTTAGTCTGCTGATGGTGGCTTCTGCTTCTATTCCTTTTGCGCTCAGTCGCGGTATGACGGAGCTGTATTTTTTCAATAATCAGCTACTTTACATGACGATTGGGTTAATCGTCGCCATTATCCCTTATTATGGTGTGTCGTTACGGACGCTATATAAGACTGAAACGCAGTTTCTTTTGTTGGGTATTACTGGTATTTTGCTGGTGGCAACGCTGTTTAGTACACCCATTAACGGCTCTAAGCGCTGGCTCACGCTGGGAGGCTTTAACTTTCAGGTAGCCGAGTTGGCTAAGCTTGTCATGATTGTGTTTGTCTCTGATTTTGTGGTGCGCCGCTCTTTTGAGGTTCGTAATGGCCTAGACGGCTTTTTACGCATTATGCTAGTGGTGGTACTGATAACGATACTGCTATTGTCGCAGCCAGATTTTGGTTCTTTTGTCGTTATTTTGGGGACGCTATTTGCGATTTTTTATATCGCTGGAGCACCTTATAAGCATTTCTTAGCATTGGGTGCGGCAGCCGTTGGTGGCGCAGTGTTGATGGTGACCACGGCAGAGTATCGATTGGTACGTGTGATGTCGTTCATGGATCCGTTTGATGATGTGCAGGATACCGATTATCAGCTGGCACGTAGTCTGATTGCTTTTGGCCGTGGACAGTTTACCGGGGTTGGTTATGGCGAAAGCGTGCAAAAACTGTCGCATTTGCCTGAGGCGCATACTGACTTTTTATTGGCGATTACGGGTGAAGAATTGGGTTTTGTTGGTGTCAGTATGGTATTGATACTTGAAGCATTGATTATCGGTAGTGCGATGCGTATCAGTTACAACGCGCTAAAACGTCGCCAAATGCGCATGAGCTATACCGCGTTCGGTATCGGTGTGGTGTTTATTGCGCAGACGATTATTAATGCGGCGATGAACATGGGTGCCATTCCTACCAAAGGTCTCACCATGCCATTCTTTAGTTATGGCGGTTCTTCAATGTTGATTAGCTTGATGATGGTGGCTTTATTATTAAAAATATATAAAGAAAGTCCTGAGATTGAAAAGAGCCAATGCCGCTACTACTAAAAAGTTTAAATTAGTCTATACATTCTATGATCAAGCACTAAAAAAGCGCCGCAAACAGTGGCGCTTTTTGCTATCTATTTTTTTTGTGAGTTGCTTTTTAGTTATCTTCAATAAGGCGAATTCAACTGCTGCTTCCCTCGTAGCGGCGTATTGTCCCATTGAGCAATTGCTTGCTTGAGCATATTGGCTGGTGTGTCGATATCGACCTTTGGTTGCTGGAGTAGCTCTAATCCATGAGTAATGAGACGGCTTGGGTCTGAGGTATCAATTGGCTGCGCAAGATTTTGCTTAGAGAGCTTTTGACCGTCAGCATTATTGATTAATGGTAAATGATACCAATGGTCGATGGTTGGCAGTTGTGCCGCCTGCATGATACTGATCTGTGCTGTGGTCATGGGTAAAATGTCCAAACCACGCATGATATGAGTTACCTGTTGTAGGCCGTCATCAATGCTGGCTGCCAGTATATAATTGATCATACCGTCTTGACGACGAGCCACCATATCTCCTAGTGTCTGCTGCGGATTGTCCCATTGCAGTCCTTGGATACCATCGTGAAAGCCAATTTTATAGTCTGGCAGCTGTATACGTAATTTATGCTGTTGCCTATCAAGGCCAGATGCAACACAGCGTCGTGGGTAACGCTGTCTGTTTGGCTGCGTTTGATTGCATGGTTGTGTTAAGTTAGCATTATTGTGATGTCTATTAATTTCCTCTTGCGCCCAATATTGCTCTAGGTATTTGCGTGAGCACTGGCAGCCGTAGGTCAATGGGCGTAACGATGAAGACAAGTATTCGTTATAAATATCAATACGTTCAGACTGATAAATGACATCACCGTCCCAGTGCAACCCAAGCACCTCTAAGTCCATCAAAATCTGTTCAGTAAACTGTCTATCACAGCGCTCGGTGTCGGTATCTTCGATACGCAGCAGCCACTGTCCACCGAGCGATTTGATATGGCAAAAGCTTGCAAGTGCCGTGGTCAAAGAACCAAGGTGCAACTCACCCGTTGGTGAAGGGGCAAAGCGGCCAATAGGCTGGGATGATTTGGTGTGAGATGGCGTATCAGTAGGAATAGTTTTCACAATAAATGGCTATCGATAAAAATAATACAGATAGAATAATAAAAATCAGGTCCAAAAGATATTTATTAAATGAGATTGTTTCGTGAGCAAAGGCAACATTTCACCAACGCTCCCTCTACTTAACACAGAGTAGGGGGAGCGTTTGCGTGAAGAGGCAGTCATCTAAACGGTCGTCTAAAATGCAAAAAGCGACCACTCATAGGGTCGCTTTGTTTTACAGTCATCTTAGTTCTATCTGATTTAAGCGCCTTGGTTTTGGCGTTCTTTAATCTCAGACAAGGTCTTGCAGTCGATACATTGGGTTGCGGTTGGACGTGCTTCTAGACGGCGCAAACCGATTTCTACGCCACAAGTTTCACAAAATCCATAGTCATCATTTTCGATTTCCAATATGGATTTGTCGATTTTGCGGATAAGTTTGCGTTCACGGTCACGTGTGCGTAAAGCAAGGGCAAACTCTTCTTCTTGAGTGGCACGATCATTGATATCAGGCATGGCGCTTGATTCGTCTTGGATGTAGCTTTTGGTACGATCCGCTTCGCCAATCAGTTGGTTTTTCCATTCCAACAAAATCGCCTTAAAATGCTCTAACTGTGCATCAGACATATACTCTTCGTCTGGGGCTGGCACATAAGGAGTAAACTTGACTTCACTTGGATTTGTGGTCACGGTGCTCATATAGGTATCCTACTTTTTCAAATTAATTCAATAAAACGACGTATCAAAAGACAAGACGTTATCAGTTTTACAAACGCTATAATTTGTCCTTTTATCAAACGTTTTACCACTTGGTAACACAAGTAACACAGCTGATCAAATAATATCGTTATGCTGGTCTATCGGTATCGACACACCATTGCTTAGGTATACTGCGATGCAAAATTTTCGTTCAATAGCATGGCTGCAATCATGTGGTAAATGACTGACTGTGAAAAACGATTTTAGCTACTATATTGCTGACTAATGTGAGATATCAGGTCATTTCGCTTCATTTTACAAGTTGTATCATTGTTTTTAATAATAATGAAGTTATTTTTTATCCTGATCTCATTTTTGCTTAATCTACTCTCTAGTGCCACTTCAGTTAATAGGTGCTAAATCCTTGACGTGTAAGCGCTATAGCTATTTTATGCACCAATAAATATGGGCATTAAGTATCCAGTCTTTCAATCCAGCTTGCAACCTTTCCATTGTTGGCTAATTGCAACCAGCGGTAACCAGGCAAGCAAGCTTCATCGTAAGCAAAATCATGCGAATAAGGTTTAAATTGATAGCAGGTAGATGGTGTGCTATAAACAGTCACACCTTGACGATGACGAATCTGCTCTTGGTGAGTATGACCGCTAATGATTACCTGTAAATGCTCAAAAGGCGCCATATACTCCCAAAAAGTTTCAGCGTTTTGCGCCATATGGGTGTCAATCCAGTCAGAATCTACTGGGATGAGGTGATGGTGTAGGGCGATAAGCGCAGGCTTATCACATGCCTCAAGCCGTTTGCATAACCAATCAATATCTGTAGTGGTTATCTCACCTGCCACTTTCCCTGTGATAGACGAGTCTAATAACAGTAGCTGCCAGTGATCACTCTCAATGATGTGCCGACTGAGTAAGCGTGAGTCAGCAGGCTGGGCAATGAGTGTCCGCTGAAAAAACGGCAAGTCTTCACCATTCTCATCAGTCACATCGTGATTGCCAGCGATACATACAAAAGGAATTTGAGTTGCCTGTAGTACGGCAAAAATATGGTCATAGGTGGCGGGCTTTACTTTACTGACCAGATCGCCAGTCACGATAATCAAATCACAGCGAATATCTTCACTCAGTGCTTGCTGCAGTACAGCTTCAAAATTACGCTGACAATCACCCACTTCATTGACATGACTACTGTCAGTATCAGCAGCGACAGGCGTAGATAGATGCAAATCAGTGATTTGTAAAATATTTATCTGTTCATCGGACGTGCTGATTTTATTGACGGGATAGTTCGGCATTGGGTCGGTCCCTTATCGAATCAAAACAATGGTCATTGTGAGAACGAATATGGATAAATGATCTACTATTTTCAAAATTATATTAGGGCGTGTTGAACATTCGACCATGGCACTGACAGCGACTATTTTTTAGGCGATTCGATGTTAAAAATAATAAGTTTAGTCATTCTAAGCGCTTATTTTTAACGATGAAGCGGCAAAAAAGAGTCCTGTCCCCTGCTTTTATCGTTGGGACTGATGCTAAAATTGCCCCATACTGCGTTACAAATCTCGCTAAGGCATCTGCATTATCGTCGCTTTGTGCCTTGTCTGGAACAATTTTAGCGATCAGCAGTGCCTATTTGTGAATGTTCAACACGCCCTAATCTATTATTAACACTAATTAATGACGAGTCATATAGTGAATCGGTACAAATAATGGCAAAGCAAGTTTATAACATAAAGCCAATGAAAGCTCTAGTGATATCAATGAAATAAAGTTGACTAAAGCAGATGTATAATGCTGCTATAGCCTATATATCAGCACGCTAGCGCGCTGACCGAAATTTTATTTTGGCTAGCTTCGAAATCATTAGCGCGATAAAAAACAATATCGCTAATATCAATACGATAGAGAGTCCAGTCTGGATATCTAGCCAGATACTTCCCCACACGCCAAGCGTCACGCCGAGCTGCGCAATGATAAACGCTGTGATCACCATTTGTTTTGGTGATGAAGACCATAAGCGTGCCGTTAGTGCAGGTAATACCAATAAACCACTGATCAATAAGCTTCCAACAGCTTGTAGCGCAATCGCACAGAACCCTGCAAGAACACCCATAAAAAATAGTCGCTGGCGGGTCGGGTTAATGCCTTGAATGCGAGCTAATGCTTCATGAGTTGCAAGTTTTATTTGAGCGGGCCAAATATACAATAGTAGCCCCAACCCAGCCAGTACACTACCAGCGAGTAGTGGCAAATCCGCCCAGTCCAGTTCAAGTAAATTGCCAAATAAAAACCCCAAGACATTGGCTTGTTGATTGGTCAGCTGCGTTAAAGTCAATAGCCCCAAACACAACAGCGTGACGGCTACCACCGCAAGCACGGCATCAGCTGGCAGACGGTCATCATCCATCAGTACCAGACACAGCACCACCGCTGCACTAACCAATGCCACACCTATACCCATGGGCAACTGCCACCAAGCAGCAAGTGCGACTCCAAGCAAGGTACCATGTGCTAAAGCATCGGCAAAGAATGCCATGCGTCGCCACAAGACTAAGCATCCTAAAGGCGCTGATAGTAGGGCTAAAATACTGCCAGCGATCCAAGCAGGTGCAATAATGGCTAACCAAGCGGTCATAAGAAGTGTCCGTAAAATTTTTATAAGAAAAGTTAGTGCTGTCTATCGGTCTGGTAACGCTGGCTTTAACGAATTTGATGTTAGCTATTTTCGATTTAGTTCATCATTGTTTTTGGTCATTATCGTTATAGCTCGCTTGGTGCATGATGCTCGCAAGCATGTGGCTGATGCACATATGGCTGCTCATAATGATGACCAAATAGCTTTTGAAACTCAGAGCTCATAGCAAGCTCGCTTGGTTGTCCTTCACAGCAAATGTGCTTGTTGAGACAAATGACACGGCGACTGCCTTTCATTACCCAGTGCAGATCATGTGATACTACCAGCATCGCACAGCGCAAAAACTCCGGCAACTCATCGATAAATTGATATAACCAAACCTCGGTATCAGGATCGAGACCCTGCATCGGTTCATCTAGAATAAGTAAATTGGGCTTATCTAATAGCGCCCTTGCCAGTAGCACTCGCTGCGTCTCACCACCTGATAATTGCAGCATTTGTCGTGACAATAAATGCGTTAGTGATAAATTATCAAAGATAAACTGTCGCTGCTCAGCGGTAAGGCGTCTCTTATCTGCTTGTCCCAACAAATCGCAGACGCGCAGCGGCAATATGGGTGGCACAGCGAATCGCTGCGGTACATAGCCAAACTGTAGCTGTTGATGAGCTGTGATACTGCCTTTTGTGGATTCGATCAGACCCAAAATAAGCTTGACCAACGTTGACTTACCCGCACCATTAGGTCCGATAATACTGACGGTCTCATTGATTGCAATATCGATATCAATATGTGAGAGCAAACGTTGGTGGCCGATATGGTAGCTGACGTCGTTCAAGCTCAGCAGTTTGCCAGCTTCATTCGTGGTACTACTATTCACAATAGCAGTAGTCGACTGGTTAGAGGGTGAGGTAGACAGGCTCATAGGATAACAACGAATAGGTAAATGGATAATACAAATAAACAATCAAGGACAGCGACGTACTTTTCAGGCAACCAAAGAGCCTCAATAAATCTTACTGGCAAACTTGGCAACGACCACTCAGCTCAATAACACTACGCTCAACCGTAAAACCGACATCTTGTTCAGCGAAACTCATCATTTCTTGTACTGGTAAGCTGCTACATTCTTGAACTCGCTGGCACTGATCGCAGATTAAAAAGGCAGCTGTGTGCTGTGCTCTGGGATGGCAGCAAGGAACATAAGCATTGATAGACGTTAATTGATGAATCAACCCTTCACTTAGTAAAAACTCTAAGCTGCGGTAAACCGTCGGCGGCGCAACATTTTTTGGCGCTCGCTTTTTGGTTGATGGTTTTTCTACAGATTGCTTTGATAAGCCAGATGCTTTTAGCGTATCACTATCATCCATCTCAAAGAGGCGCATTTGCTGCAATTGCGTGATTAAGTCATAAGCACCAACAGGTTGATCAGACTCTAAAACCAGCTGATATATTTGCTGGCGCAAAGGGGTAAAACGTGCCCCACTTAGACGACAGTGCTCTTTTGCTGCTGCTAAGCGTTCAATAACGTCATGCGGAGTCAAATCTTGCACATCATGTAAATGTTCGCAATTCGATGAGGTAGTAGACATAGTACAGGCTCCCAAAATAGCATGGTAATCGCATGACGTTTTTTATGATAGCGTTTTCTATTGTTATAGTATAACATAATAAACGTGAAATCGAATCAGTTGTCTCACATCGCTTATATATATTGATCATTTTTTATCCAATGATGCGGCACGACACTGTGACTCATAACTTTGTTACTCATTGATTAAAGAGCTTACCATGAACTCTGCTTTTACTTATTTACGACGCTCAATCATTACGTTACAGCGCTTACTGATTACAGGATTGGTAGTCTTAGGCTCTTTTACATTAAGCGCGCACGCAGCAACGGTCAGTGTCAGCAATCATCCCATGTTTTTACTCAGTCAAGCCGTAACGGAAGGCACACCTTCTGCTAACCAAATTTTACAAGCTGGCGATGTGGGGCATCATGGCAGTATTAGTCCAAGTGATAAGAAAGCCATTCAAGACAGTAAATTTGTGGTTTGGTTTGGTCCCTCATTAGAAAACAGCCTGACTGGCAGTTTAGAGATGGCACCTAATGCCATTGACTTATTTGCTTTTGATGCTTTTACTCGGCATCCTCTTCGTGATATTCAAGGAAAGCCTATTGCGGGCACGTTTGATCCACATATCTGGCTCGATCCTGAAAATGCAAAGGCCATTACTCGTGCCTTAGCTGTTATTCATAGCCATGCCAATCCAGAGTATAAAAGTACCTACCAAGCCAACGCCAAAAAATTTGCACAGCGTATGGACAATGCTGTAGCGAAAATACAGCAATCCACACAAAAACAGCGTCCTTATTGGGCCTATCACGATGCCTATCAATATATTGAAAATGCCACAAAAATAAAGCTGGCAGGTAGCTTAAGCCCAGACCATCACCTTGCTCCAAAAGCAAGTCAATTGCGCTGGCTTAATGATAATCGTCCAACCAAACAAATGTGCTTAGTCAATCAGAGCACCGCTAGCAAAGGATTGCTTGTCAAATTGCAGCCTATCAATACCACTGTCCAAATCGAAGACATGAGCGATAGCGAAGACTTTGTAGAAGGATGGACAGAAATGGCTCAGCAAATCCACCAATGTATATCCTAGAATAGGAATCTATTCGTTAGGGTTGTTCTATAAGCTAAAGTTTTAAAAAGAGTGAGACAGCTGTTTTTCAAGTATCTGGTACGGCTACGTAACATAGCAATACTAGTGGGTTGCGTTAGGTGACTGATAAAAGTCATATTTTACTTGCTTAATAGTGGCTGTCTCCTTATAATAAGTGGCGTTTTATTTTGGTTTAAAGATAATGCCTGTAGAGTAAGTCATTTACGGATAAAAGTGATGTAAGTATGCTATATTATCCCAATGCTGAAAGGCTATAGGAATATCGATGACCAAGCCTGCCAAACGCACGCAAAAAGATAAAATAGGCATCTATATCAAACGGCAAGCATGGATATTGTTTATCCTTATCATTATTGCTTGGATTATAGATACGATTTGGTTACGTAGTGAGCTTACTGTAGCAAAAAGCGCCGCCATTGGTGCGCTGCTCAGTTTTACGACTCAAGTTGTTTTTGCTTTTTTTATCTTTTGGTACACTGGATATCGCGCGCGCCAACATATCGTTAGCCAGCTATATCGAGGTCAGATGGCTAAATGGCTATTGACTGTGTTTGGTTTCGCACTAATTTTTATTACCGTACAACCCCTATCGGCACCTGCGCTATTTATCGGTTTTATGGTAATGCAAATTAGTCACAGTTGGATGTTGTGGCATATACGCTAGCGCTAATAAATGATCACTACATAGATAATTTATTCATAGTAATGGCAAGTCACCCTGCCGTCCAACTTCTCTATGACTAGTTCAAAAAGTCAAAGTACAAAACTGTCCCATGACAGCACCATTGATTATAAAAATCGAAGTATGAGCCTTTATATGAGGCGTAGTATGCAACGACACAATGATAGGGTAGAGTCAATTTAGCTACTAATATCATTGATGATTAAATTTTTACAGTTTAGTTATGGACGACTAACTATATTAGTAGCCGTTATTGTCAGCTAACTTATTCATACATTGGATAATAAAATCATAATTGACTTTACACGAATACTACGCTGCATTAATATAGACAGCTAAATATTTTGTTTATAAGCGCTGCACTAAGCGCCGGTCGTAAAAAACGGCCAGTAGACAAGCACATATATAATAATTTTGCGTATACATGCAAGGGCTATTACTGAGTTATCATAAGCCCTTTTTTGATAGCTAAAATTTATGTCAAGTTATCAAATATAGCATTAGTAATAGAACTATGGGTTGGATGTTGTTGGTTACATGGGTGCTTTTAGTATGATTTATTTGTTTGCTTAATTGCAGGGCAAATAGAAATAACAAACCCCATCAGATGACAACCATATTTTTGGTAGTTGATTAAATCGTTGATTAATAAGAAGCTTACATTATGGCATCCGAGCAAACATCATCAGAATATATCTCTCACCACTTAACGAATTGGACGTACGGTTATCTGCCGGGCGAAGGTTGGAAAGTCGCTCATACTGCTGAAGAAGCAGCGCAAATGGGCTTTAACGCTATCCATCTTGATTCTATGCTCTGGTCAGTGGGTCTGGGTATTTTATTTTGTACCATCTTTTGGATGGTTGCCAAAAAGGTTACTTCAGGCGTACCAAGTAAAACTCAAGCAGCGGTTGAGATGATCGTTGAGTTTGTTGATAACAACGTTCGTGATTCTTATAGTGGTACATCAAAATTGATCGCGCCATTGGCGTTGACTATTTTTGTTTGGATCTTCTTGATGAACTTGATGGATTTGATCCCTGTTGATTTTATTCCAGGTTTAGCTGGCCAAGTTGGCGCTGCTATGGGTCATGATCCCCATCATGTTTTCTTTAAGATTGTTCCAACGACTGATCCTAACATCACGCTTGGCATGTCGTTCTCTGTCTTTGCACTGATTATCTTTTATAGCATTAAAGAAAAAGGGTTGGGCGGCTTTATCGGTGAGTTAACACTGCATCCATTTAGTGCCAAAAACCCAATCGTACAAGCGATTTTGATCCCGATCAACTTCATCCTAGAAGCAGTTACCTTAATAGCAAAACCTGTATCACTCGGTTTGCGTCTGTTTGGTAACATGTATGCTGGGGAATTGATTTTCATACTGATTGCTCTAATGCCGTTTTGGATTCAATGGGCGTTATCGGTACCGTGGGCTATCTTCCACATCTTAGTTATTACACTTCAAGCGTTCGTATTCATGATGCTGACGATAGTTTATATGTCGCTTGCATCATCAACTGAACATTAATTAGACATTCAATAGGTAAATGAGGATACATCAATGGATCCAGTATTAGGTGGTTACACAGTTATCGCAGTAGCACTACTTATCGGTCTTGGCGCACTTGGCACAGGTATTGGTTTTGCTATTCTAGGTGGTAAATTCTTAGAAGGCGTTGCTCGTCAACCAGAGCTTGGCTCACAGTTGCAAACTCGTATGTTCATCGTAGCAGGTCTTTTGGATGCTATTCCGATGATCGGTGTTGGTATTGCTATGCTATTGTTGTTCGCTAACCCTCTAGCAGGTTAATCCGAAAGCTCAGTTGTACATGTTTGGTGCTCAAGGGTTTTCTATTAAATATAGTCAAGATTTGACTACCAAACATGATCAATGAAACTGGTTTTTCATTAACAAAGAGGTGATCACGTGAATATCAATTTTACCCTCGTCGGTCAAGCCATTGCTTTTGCAATATTTGTGGTTTTTTGCATGAAATTCGTGTGGCCACCACTTATCGGTGCCATCAATGAGCGTCAGCGCAAAATCTCTGAAGGTTTGAATGCCGCAGAAAAAGCAAAAGCAGATTTGGCAACCGCGGAGCAAAATGTCCAGCAGGAACTTGATCTTGCAAAGACCAAGGCTGCCGCTCTAATCGAGCAAGCAAACAAGAGTGCCAATCAGCTCATCGAAGATGCAAAATCGCAAGCCCAAGCGGAAAGCGAGCGCATTCGTCAACAAGCGCAAGCGTCTATCGACCAAGAAATCAATCAAGCGCGTGAATCATTACGTGCCCAAGTTGCTGAACTGGCTGTACTTGGTGCAGAGAAGATTTTGCAAGACAAAGTCGATGTGCAAAAACATGCCAGTATGTTAGACCAACTGGCGGCGAAGCTGTAATTGTGAGGATATAATGGCTGACTTATCAACCTTAGCACGACCGTACGCTAAAGCCGCGTTTGACTATGCCAATGAAAACGGCGCTGTACACGAGTGGGAAGATTTCTTACTTGTCGCTAGCACTGTTGTCAATGACAAGTCGTTCAGTACTTGGCTAGACAATCCAGCTGTTTCTGCTGAGCATAAGTCAGCTGCTTTGGTCGATCTTTATGACTCACAAGTAGCCGGTGATAGCGACTCTGCTTTTAAACAGCTACTAGGCGAGAGCAAAGGTTCTCGCTACGGTAACAGTATTAGCTACCCTAAAGTATCACCCCAGCTCAATAATTTTGTTAAGCAGTTGGCGCAACAAGAGCGTCTGGCGCTGCTTCCTGAAGTTTATGAGCATTATCGCCGTCACAAGGCAATAAGCTTAAAGCAGCTTGACGCATATGTGACTTCTGCCTACCCATTGACTGATGAACAGCGTCAAATGCTACAAACGCGTCTTGCTACATCACTAAATGCAAGCATAGTCATTCATGAATCAGTGGATCCAAGTTTATTGGCAGGCGCTACAATCAAAGTCGGTGATAAAGTCATTGATGATTCGATGCGCGGCAAGTTACAACAGTTAAAAACACAGCTAACTGCCTAATGCCATTTATCGACGCAGTCATATAATGTCTGCGTGACAGTAAGAGCATTTGAGTCAGTGGGCGGGTTATCATAAATTAAAGGAAACAAGGCAATGCAACAATTGAATCCAGCGGAAATCAGTAACCTGATTAAGCAGCGTATTCAAGACCTTGATGCGGGTGCAACTGCAAAGAATGAAGGCACGATTGTCAAAGTATCTGACGGTATCGTGCAGATTCATGGTCTTGAAGATGCCATGTACGGCGAAATGATTGAGTTTGAAGGTGAAGTCTACGGAATGGCGCTTAACTTAGAGCGTGATTCTGTTGGTGCAGTAGTACTAGGTGACTTCCTAAAATTACAAGAAGGTCAAAAAGCCTATTGTACTGGTCGCATTCTTGAAGTACCCGTAGGTCCTGAGCTGCTAGGCCGTGTTGTTGACGCTTTGGGTAATCCTATTGATGGCAAAGGTCCTATCGATGCCAAGATGACTGACAAAGTTGAAAAGATCGCCCCTGGTGTTATCGATCGTCAGTCAGTAGATCAGCCAGTGATGACTGGTTATAAAGCCGTTGATACTATGATCCCAATCGGTCGTGGTCAGCGTGAGCTTATCATTGGTGACCGTCAGACTGGTAAAACAGCAATGGCTATCGATGCGATCATCGCACAGAAAGCTTCAGGCATTAAGTGTATATACGTGGCTATCGGTCAGAAACGTTCGACCATCGCTAACGTGGTACGTAAGCTTGAGCAAACTGGCGCACTAGAATACACCACTGTTGTGGTAGCTTCAGCGTCGGAGCCTGCAGCACTACAGTATATCGCGCCTTACTCAGGTTGTACGATGGGCGAATACTTCCGTGATCGCGGTGAAGATGCACTGATTGTATTTGATGATTTATCAAAGCAAGCCGTTGCTTATCGCCAGATTTCACTATTGCTACGTCGTCCGCCAGGTCGTGAAGCCTATCCTGGTGATGTATTCTATTTACACTCACGTTTACTTGAGCGTGCATCACGCGTAAACGCGGATTACGTAGAAAAGTTCACTAACGGTGAAGTGAAAGGTAAAACTGGTTCTTTAACCGCACTACCAATCATCGAAACACAAGCTGGTGACGTATCTGCATTCGTACCAACCAACGTCATTTCGATCACTGATGGTCAGATCTTCCTAGAGTCTAGCTTATTCGCCTCAGGTATCCGTCCAGCAGTCAACGCTGGTATCTCGGTATCGCGTGTTGGTGGTTCTGCTCAGACTAAGATCATCAAAAAGCTCTCTGGTGGTATTCGTACCGCACTGGCTCAGTATCGTGAACTAGCAGCATTTGCTCAGTTTGCCTCAGATCTTGATGACGCCACTCGCGAACAGCTTGATCATGGTGAGCGTGTTACTGAATTGATGAAGCAAAAGCAGTATCAGCCAATGTCAATCTCTGAGCAAGCAGCGGTTATCTATGCATCAAACGAAGGCTTTTTAGCTGACGTACCAGTCGAGAAGATTGGTTCTTTTGAGGAAGCCTACTTGCGTTATATGCATGATGAACAAAGTGAATTGATGCGTGAGATTGATGACACTGCGAACTACAATGATGATATCGCAGGTCGTTTAAAGTCAGCGTTAGAGACCTTTAAACAAAATCACAGTTATTAATTTAATGGGTTAAGCCGAAGTGGTTATGACTGTCGTTTGAAAAGTGGCGCGTTGTCTGACTAGATATTGGCGCCACTGTCTTAACCATGACCGGTATTAGATCGCGTAATGCCACAAGATATAAAATGTTATTCTATAAAAGTGATGTTGTATATCAAATGATTGTTGCATGCGCCAATGCTTTTTAACCCTCTTATATTGGAATCATTATGGCAAGCTTAAAAGAGATACGTGCCAAAGTCACCAGTATTAAAAGCACCCAGAAAATCACTCGTGCGATGCAAATGGTAGCAGCGAGTAAGATGCGCCGTGCTCAAGAGCGCATGGAAGTGGGTCGCCCGTATGCTGATAGTATGCGCCGGGTTATTTCACATTTGGTGCATGCCTCATCAGACTACAAACATCCGTATATGGTATCGCGTCCAGTCAATAAGGTTGGCTATATTGTCATCACCTCTGACCGTGGCCTAGCGGGTGGTTTGAATATTAACTTATTCAAAGCTTTAACTAAAAGTATCCAAGATTATCAAGATCAGTCAGTACAAGCTGAGTTTGCAGTCATCGGTGCCAAAGGTGTCAGCTTCTTCAAAAACTTTGGTGGTAATGTTACATCGGCTGTGACCGATTATGGTGACAAACCAACGTTTGAGCAATTAAATGCACCGGTTCAAGCCATGCTTGAGGACTACAGTAACGGTAAACTTGACCGTATCTATGTGGTCTACAACCGATTCGTCAATGCGATGACTCAGAAGCCAACGGTTAATCAGTTGGTACCTCTACCAGAGCAGTCATTTGATGATGAAGACAGTGGTCTACAGACAGAACTTAGCTGGGATTATATCTACGAGCCTGACATCAAGACGTTGATTGATGAATTGCTTGGTCGCTATATCGAGTCGATTGTTTATCAAGCGGTAATGGAAAACATTGCCTCTGAGCAGTCTTCACGTATGGTCGCGATGAAAGCGGCAACAGATAATGCTGGTGACCTTATTAACGATTTACAGTTGGTTTATAACAAGCTGCGTCAAGCGGCGATTACCCGAGAAATCTCGGAAATCGTTGGCGGTGCTGCTGCTGTTTCATAATTGACTACACCTATATATAGAAGTTCAAGGAGAACGCAATGAGTAGCGGTCGTATTGTACAGATTATTGGCGCGGTTCTTGACGTTGAGTTCAACCGTAATGAAGTTCCTCAAATTTTTGATGCCTTGCAAGTAGATGGTACCGAAACCACCCTAGAAGTACAGCAACAGCTAGGTGATGGTATCGTACGTACTATTGCAATGGGTTCAACCGAAGGTTTAAAGCGTAACCTACCTGTTACTAATACTGGTGCACCGATTTCTGTGCCTGTAGGTACTGGTACGCTAGGTCGCATCATGGATGTTCTTGGTCGTCCTATCGATGAAGAAGGTCCTGTTACTGCTGATGATAAATGGTCTATCCACCGTGAAGCACCAAGTTATGCTGAGCAATCAAACAGCACTGAGCTACTAGAGACGGGTATTAAAGTTATTGATCTACTTTGCCCGTTTGCTAAAGGTGGTAAAGTTGGTCTGTTCGGTGGTGCTGGTGTTGGTAAGACCGTTAACATGATGGAGCTGATCAACAACATCGCTCTAAAACATGAAGGTTTATCAGTATTTGCTGGTGTTGGTGAGCGTACTCGTGAGGGTAACGATTTCTATCACGAAATGCAGGAAGCTGGCGTTGTAAACACTGAAGACTTTAGTAAGTCTAAAGTAGCAATGGTATATGGCCAGATGAATGAGCCACCAGGTAACCGTTTACGCGTTGCACTGTCTGGTTTGACCATGGCTGAGTACTTCCGTGATACCAAAGATCCTGTTACTGGCAAAGGTCGTGACGTACTGTTGTTTGTTGATAACATCTACCGCTATACACTAGCGGGTACAGAAGTATCGGCACTACTTGGCCGTATGCCATCAGCGGTTGGTTATCAGCCAACACTCGCTGAAGAGATGGGCTTACTGCAAGAACGTATTACGTCAACGCAGTCAGGTTCGATTACTTCAGTTCAAGCCGTTTACGTACCTGCAGATGATTTGACCGATCCATCACCTGCTACAACGTTTGCTCACTTGGATGCAACAGTCGTACTAAGCCGTGATATCGCATCACAGGGTATCTATCCTGCGGTTGATCCATTAGATTCGACGTCGCGTCAGCTAGATCCACAAGTTATCGGCGAAGAGCATTACAACGTTGCTCGTGGTGTTCAGGAAGTATTGCAGCGTTATAAAGAGCTTAAAGACATCATTGCTATCTTGGGTATGGATGAGCTATCAGAAGAAGATAAATTGGTTGTTTATCGCGCTCGTAAGATTCAGCGCTTCTTGTCTCAGCCATTCCACGTCGCTGAAGTCTTTACGGGTGCACCTGGTAAATACGTACCACTACGCGATACCATTGCTAGCTTTAAAGCAATCATCTCAGGTGAGTATGATGACCTGCCAGAACAAGCATTCTACATGGCTGGTAGCATCGATGAAGTTGTTGCTAAAGCTGAAAAAATGAAGTCTTCTGCAGCGTAAGTTGTATGAGCATGAGTTAATGAGTAGGTATAATATAAATTTTATATCTACTCTTTAGTAACGCATCGCAGTGTTTACTGTTTTTTGATTGCGCTTTGATGGTAAGGAGTTAAGTATGGCAACGTTACAATGTCGCGTCGTAAGTGCTCGTGAAGAGTTGTATTCAGGCGAAATTAGCATGTTAATAGCTACTGGTACCGAAGGCGAGATTGGTGTATTGCCAGGTCACACACCGCTGATTACTTTGCTAAAACCGGGTGCAATGCGAGTGCAAAAAGCAAACGGCGAAGAAGAAATCATTTATGTTTCAGGTGGTGTACTAGAAGTACAACCAAAAATGGTAACTGTATTGGCTGATACCGCTATGCGTGCGCACAATCTTGACGAAAGCAAAATCGTTGAAGCACGCAAAAAAGCAGAGCAAATGCTGGTCAATCAGTCTGATACTCTACAAACCAATGCAGCTTTAGCGTCGCTTGCAGAATCAGTCGGACAATTACAAACTATTCGCAAGTATAAAAACCGCGCGTAAAGCAGAGTTTTGGTTAGATATTTTTAGCTTGGATTCTCAAGCAACAATAAGACAGTCCTTTATGGACTGTTTTTTTGTGCCTATGGATTTTTTATTGTCAGTCTTTTTTAAGCTAAATTCACTAAATTCAAATAGATGAATCCATCATTCATGTCTTCTTTAAAATATAGCCACTCATCCATTGTCACATAAAATAATATGAGAATTTGTCCAAAAGTGACTGGCGACAATCGTAATATGTCGTTATATTAGACAATGAAACATTGTAAATAGGGAGTGATGATTGAGCGCATGTAAGCGTAATGTATCACTCATTTTGACAATTTATATGTATTTAGGCAGTGATTGGCAAATCAGAATAAAACGATTAGCCAGTAGAGGATAAATCACTTTATTCTTGGACGTAAACTAAAGTTTTATTCGGTATAGTTTATAGGTTTTGTTAACGACTATCAGCTATAGTATGGGAAGCGATAGGTTTAATAGTATACTGTGCTGCTAAGTTTGTAACAGCTATACGAACATCGATTGTGCCACTTTATGGTGCTATTAATTTTTACCGCTCTTACTTTTACTGCTTTTAATTTAGATGTATTAGAGGATATAACAATGACAACGACTGAAGAAGACAACACCCCCCGAATCTTGATTGTTGAAGATGATGAGCGTCTGGCCATGTTGACTCAAGATTACTTGGTCAAAAATGGTTTAGAAGTAGCAATTGAAACTGATGGTAACCGCGCTATTCGCCGTATCGTCAATGAGCAACCAGACATGGTCGTACTTGATGTTATGCTTCCTGGTAGCGATGGTCTGACCGTATGCCGTGAAGTGCGTCCGCATTATCAAAATCCAATTCTGATGTTGACTGCCCGTACTGAAGATATGGATCAAGTACTCGGCCTTGAGATGGGTGCTGATGATTATGTTGCCAAACCCGCCCAGCCGCGCGTACTATTAGCTCGTATTCGTGCGTTATTGCGCCGCTCAGAAAATGCACCATCAGAAGATGTGCCACAGCGTCTAGAGTTTGGTGAGTTGGTCATCGATAACGGTGGTCGTTCAGTCACGCTTAGTGATGAGCTGGTAGATTTTACTAGCGCCGAATATGACTTATTATGGTTACTTGCGTCTAACGCAGGTCGTATCTTATCGCGTGAAGATATCTTTGAGCGCCTGCGCGGTATTGAATATGATGGTCAAGACCGCTCCATTGATGTGCGTATCTCGCGTATCCGTCCAAAAATCGGTGATGATCCAGAGAACCCAAAACGTATCAAAACAGTACGTAGTAAAGGCTACCTGTTCGTGAAAGAAGGTAACTAGGTCGAACTGATTCATATAATCATGAAATATTGAGAATCACTTCACAAAAAAACCAGCCATTATGCTGGTTTTTTTGTGGCTAAATTTTAATTTTTAAACTTAAATGCGGTGTTATGTGGTTTAATTAAGCAATTATTATAGACGCTGATTAAATACATAAACTATTTGCACTTTTTTTATGGAACATAATGGTATATGAACTTGAGTATATTATTTGGCGTTTAATCATTCTATTCTACAGAGCTTGATATTAGTAATATAGCAGTGCTCACAGGCTATAAGATATCAGCAGTTTTTATTCATTAAGTTGGTCACGGCACGTATGTCATTAGTCTCTTCTTTAAAACACAGTATTTTTGTTCGTATCTATGCTGGACTACTCATAGTCTGTTTGTGCGTAGCATTGTTTGCGCAGTTATTGATGGGTACTATCAATAAAGAGCGTGTACAGTCCTACCGTGAAAATATGGCAATGGGCGCTTTTCATCTAGTGAGTGAGGGTATCTCTCACCAAAACACTGCAGAAGAGCGTGAATACTGGTTGTCTGATGCCAGTAGTTTGTTTGGTGCAAATTTTAAAATCATACCTATTGATGACATAGATTTTACCGCAAGCGAGCTGAGACGTTTTGAAAATGACAATACCGTTGTGCGTTATGTCGAACAGCCTGTGTATGCAGATGTTTATTATCGCTTGCCGGATAATGAGAATGTCCTAACAGCACGGATATCGGAGGTTACGGAGCAGCAAGTCAGAGCAATTGCGGTCTTTTTATTGGACGATTTGTCTTATGAAGTCACCTTGTCTGATAAACGTGCACGCTTGGCCGAACTTGAGGAGAAATTTTCTTTTCCTCTGGCATTTGTGCCTGTTAACACGCTCGATTTAGATTCAGATCAAATGTCACGCCTACGCCGCGATGAAGTGGTCATCTCATTACAAGACCCTAATAGTAGTACCAGTAGCTCGGCCATCAAGATAGTGGTCCCGTCTGAAATCAATGATATGGCAGTCTTGATAGGCCCTGTACCCTTATTTAACTGGTTTCCACTTAATTTGATTATTAGTATGATCCTGATTAGTATGTTTTTAATCAGTTTGGGTGTTTATGCGCTCATTTTCCCACTTGAGCGCAAGCTACAACTGATTCAAGTTGGTGTTAATGAGGTGAGTAAAGGCAACCTTGATATTCAAGTACAAGTCATTGGTCAAGATGAGATCGCACGTTTATCAGCCACCTTTAACGCAATGACGTCACATATAAAGCGTTTGATTGAGTCGCAACGAGAGCTCACGCGAGCCGTATCACATGAGCTTCGTACGCCAGTTGCTCGTATTCGATTTGCGGTAGATATGCTGGCTGATACTGATGACGAAGATTCACGCTTTATGCAGCGTGACTATATCGATGAAGATATCGAATCACTGAATGGCTTGATTGATGAGATTTTGACTTATGCCAAGCTCGAAGAGGGCTCGCCAAAATTAGATTTAGAACCAGTAAATCTCAGAGAGCTGCTACAGCAGATTGAGCGTGAGACCAATGCACTAGGTAAGCCGATTAAAATAGTGACCAACTTGCCAAATGCGAAAGTAACCGCGATTGCTGATCGACGCTATCTGCACCGTGTGATTCAGAATCTTGCAGGTAATGCTTTACGTTATGCTGAAACTACTATTATCGTGAGTGCTGGTGTTAAAAAGGGCAATGCTTTCGTTAGCGTCGAAGATGACGGTCATGGTATTCCTGAGGCTGATCGTGAAAAAGTATTTATACCATTTTCGCGCTTGGATGATAGCCGTACACGAGCATCAGGCGGCTACGGCCTAGGTCTGTCTATTGTATCGCGCATTGCCTTTTGGTTTAATGGTAGTATGAAAGTAGATGAGAGCCGAGATCTTGGCGGCGCAAGATTCGTAATGACATGGCCTATCAAACCTTTGACACAGGTTTTGGCTGCTGATGAATTGACGCAAGAAAAAAGCGAACGCGATTTTGACACTAAATAACAATACTAAATAACAATGCTGAATGATACTGAACAATGATGACAAGTAAAAAGTTGTCATCATTAAACGAACCTGATTACCAATATTTTGATCATCAGGTGTCATGCTTGCAGCAGCTTATTCTAGGGTAGTTTGACAATATAGGAGGCAAAGGATGCCATATTTATTTGGTGGCTTGGTGCTATTGAATGCGATTACGCTGGGTTACTACTTGTTTCTAAAGCAGCCATCAACAACCCAAACGCTAAAGACAGCCAAAAAAGAAATTACTCAGCCATTAGCATTTACTAATAGTGCTGAATATATTCCGCCTATCATTGGTAGCAAAGATTAATTTATCCACGCAGGGTCTGTCTGAGCGATAGTGTTATCTGAGCGATAGTGTTAAGAGTTGTCTGCATTCGATGTAATACTATCGACTGTAGATGTGTCATCGACTGCATCAGCAGCCAAATTATTGTCTCCAGCAACTTTAGAGAGTAGGGGTATACGCACACATACTTGCAGCCCACCATCGGGATGATTGATGGCCTCAACTGTGCCATGATGTAACCGTGCAATGCGATCTACAATGGCTAGTCCTAGACCGCTACCTTGGGTAGTACGTGCGGTCTCCCCACGCTCAAATGGCTGCATGATACGCTCCAATTGATCCTCTGCCACACCGTCACCGCAGTCACGTACACAAATCATCAGTTGCTCTTGTGCTTCTTTATTGACAACGTTCTCACTGACGACATCGCTATCTTCTTCTTCAACCGTTTCTATAAATGTTGGTATCACCGTGGCTGATAGATAAATCGGCGGTTTGCCATAACGATTGGCATTATTGATCAGGTTAATGATGAGACGCTTGATGGATAAGGGGCGTACAGGAATGACCTTGTGACACTCTGATTGATAAACGAACTTCATGGGTGCGAACTGCACCATGATCTCATTAAATATCGTGTCCAAATTGGTCAAGCTAACTGGCTCATCGGAGCCGTCTTTCATAAATGAGATGAACTGCTCCAAAATCGCATCCATATCCTCAATGTCGTAAATTAGCCCTTCACGAAAAAAATCATCTGGTAGCATCTCAGCAGTCAAACGCATACGAGTCAATGGCGTACGCAAGTCATGTGAGATACCAGCGAGCATGATGGTTCGCTCTTTTTGGGCTTGATTTAATGTTGTAAATAGACGGTTGAAAGCCATGTTTACTTGACGTATCTCGGTAGGGCCTTTTTGCGTTGGCAGTGTGGTCGCATGACCCAGACGAATATAGTTAGTCGCTGCACGTTGTAGATAACGTAAAGGGCGGTTCAATTGCCTAGCTAACAAAATAATCGTTAGCAGCGATAAGATAGGCAAACCAATCAAAAACAATATGAGCAATGTTGGGCTGTACTGCGAGTAATAAACCACTGGCTCACGAATCCAGAAACTGTCATCGCGGCTGTCTTGTACCCAAAGCTGCGGTGTTGGTTTGAACTTGAAATAAACTTCGACAGGTCGACCCAGCTGTGCACCAATCTCATACTGAAGTACATCAGTAAAGAAGCTCACAAATGCTTTGTCAGCCACCTCTGGAAAGTCACTGGGGTTGTTCACCACCACGACATGAGAATGTTGATACACCCATTGGCGGATATCAGGACGATATTGCCAGTCTTTATTTACACTATTGATTAATCGCAGCTCACTTGTCAAATAACGCGCATGGTTTTTGAGTTCTGGCAGATAAAGACTGCGCCAAAAGAATAAAATCGACAAACTCACACTTATGAGAACAATAAAAGCGACCATCAAGGTTGTCAGCCAAGTATTGGAATAAGAACGTGGCAGCCAACCTTTGCGACGGGACTTTGAGTTTGAAGTAATCATATAAATCCAGCAGATTAAGAAAATGTCTGATTAAATTTGGTTTTGAGTTAAGCCACAATTGTATTTTGGAGAAAGAGCGGGTTATTTCTAAACATGGCGGCTGAGAGTAGGGTGTGCCAGTCTACTTCAACACACCATAGAATAGCATAATCGATGAATCTTACTGTGACGCTATTCATTTAAGCAGTTTGTTATGTGCCTCTCCAATATTTTAATAATACCAAATCTAAAGCGCGGTATATTTTAGTAACTGATTAAAATAGAGGGTCCTTAATAATTGTATAAAACGTACGGTTATGCTCGATTATGTTTTACATAGACGGGTATTTAAACTATTGTTAATAAATAATTAAATAAGCACAGTTTATGTTTTCAATAAATCAAGACTGTGATATAATTATGCCCTTTTTGGTATACCTGCGAAAGAGAGAATTCACATGGTTGTTATTCGTTTAGCACGGGGCGGTGCCAAGAAACGCCCATTTTATCAAGTAGTTGTTGCTGATCAACGCCGCGCGCGTGACGGTCGCTACATTGAAAACATCGGCTTTTTTAACCCACTCGCTAAAGAGTCTGAAGAAGCAGTACGCCTAAACATGGAAGCGTACAATGCGTGGATCGCAAAAGGTGCACAACCTTCAGATCGCGTTGCTTCATTAGCAAAAGCTTACAACAAGTCTGCAGCACAAACTGAAGCAACTGCTTAAGTTTCCGTTGTTATTGAGCCGCTCGTAGTCTTATTACAAGCTGATTCAGTAGACTTTAGAACACATAGCGTAACTGGTCTGACCAGGGTGCGCCATTAACTGTTTATCGCTTTTGACACAATTGTTTTTGCAATTGCTGTTGTAATCATTGTTAGGTTAGCTGCTATGTCATCCACTCCAAATGCTAGTGATCTCATGAAAATTGGTCAACTCAAGAAGCCTTATGGCATCAAAGGTTGGCTTTGGGTATTTAGCGATACGGATGATCGTACAGCAATATTCGACATGAAGCCGTGGTGGATGAAAACTGCTACTGGCATGAAACCTTTGACTGTGAAAGCTTGGCGTGAGCACGGCACAGGACTTGTGGCTCAATTTGAGCAGATTCCTGATCGCAATGTTGCTGAGACCATGAACGGTGTGACCGTTTGGGTCGAACAAAATGTCTTGCCGGAAACAGCTGAAGACGAATATTATTGGTCGGATTTGGTCGGTATGCGCGTGATGAACGAGCAGAACGAGTATTTAGGCAATATCACTGAAATGTTTGAAACTGGTGCCCACGACATCATGCGCGTGGCAGCCAATTCAGACAGTTTGGATAATGAAGAGCGCCTAATTCCATGGCATAAGCAAACGGTGATAGAAGTCGATACGACTGAAAAAACCGTACTTGTGGCATGGCCAAGTGATTATTAATATTGCCTCTGGTAATATCGCTTCTGGCTTTTTAGTCAGAATTTATTATCAGAATTTATTAATAGTCACACCGATTGTTTTAGCCTCAATGTAAGTAGACATCAGATGTATTTTGCCGTCATTAGTATTTTTCCTGAGATGTTTGCCACGATTCGTGAGTTTGGAATCACGGGACGGGCAGTGACTCAGGAGCAAGTTACGATTGAATGCATTAATCCACGTGATTATACCACTGATAACTATCGCCGTATTGATGAGCGCCCTTATGGTGGCGGTCCTGGGATGGTGATGATGGCTGAGCCATTGTCAAAAGCCATTGAGGATGCACGCTTGCGTGCCAAGGAATACGGTTGCCGTGTCGATAGTGAGCATTGTCCGGTGATTTATATGTCACCGCAAGGGCAAACGCTTAGTGAGAGTAGCGTCGTCGGTATGACGGATTACGATGGCATGATTTTATTATGCGGTCGTTATGAAGGCATCGACGAGCGCCTACTGTCACAATATGTCGATATGGAAGTATCATTGGGCGATTATGTGTTGACTGGTGGTGAGCTACCAGCAATGGTGCTGATGGATAGCGTGATACGTCGTCTACCCGATATCATGGGGGATGACAAGTCAGCGGAGCAAGACTCGTTTGTCGATGGCTTGCTTGACTGTCCGCATTATACCAAGCCGCATGAGTTTGCAGGTATGAGCGTCCCTGAGGTATTACTCTCAGGTCATCATGCCAATATCGCTAAGTGGCGTTTTGCTCAGCAAGTCAGTCGTACGCAAGCGCGTCGTCCGGATTTGTGGCAAGCGTTTACTCCGACGGTAGAGCAAGCGAAGTGGCTTAAAGCACTAGCAAAAGCAGATAAAAAGTAGGTTGTTGATACCTGACTTTATCGTCATTAAGCTTGATAAACAGTTAACAAATAGAATTTTGAGCAATAATAAAACGAGTCATCGCATAGTGGCCGTTGGTTATAACCCATTTATGTTGTATCTCACTATAAAGAGATACGATTAATTATTACAAACAGGTGATATGCGTAAAGCCTCTATTATCTAATGTGAGGAGATAACTCTCATGAGCAACAAGCATCCATTGGTTCAGGTCATCGAAAACGCTCAATTGATCGAGCGCCCAAACTTTTCACCCGGCGATACCGTTGTGGTACAAGTAAAAGTACGTGAAGGTGAGCGTGAGCGTTTACAGGCTTTTGAAGGCGTTGTAATTGCTAAGCGTAACCGTGGTCTAAACTCAGCGTTTACCGTACGTAAAATCTCAAGCGGCGTTGGTGTTGAGCGTGCATTCCAGCTGCACTCACCACTGATCGATAGCATTGAAGTGAAACGCCGCGGTGCTGTTCGCCGTGCGAAACTGTACTACTTACGTGAGCGTTCTGGTAAATCAGCACGTATCCGCGAAAAACTTGCGCCACGTCCAGCTCAGAAAAAGACTGACGCTGGTGTACCTGATGCCGTTGATACTGCACCTGGTATTTAAGCACAAGTTTGCCGTTTTGAGTTGATTGTATGGTTTTAGAATTGACTCAAAACAAGGTAATAGTAGATACAAGCCCTTATTCATAGGTTTATTTATAAATAAGCGGGCCATACCAAAAAAGACAAAACCCCAATCTATGCGAATGCTAGATTGGGGTTTTTGTATGTGCGCGCTTATCAATTTAAACTTGCTGAGTGGTTAACTGGATATTCACAGCTGATAGATACTATGCCTTGTCATTAGTCAAAAAGCCTTACCAGTAAAGTAGCCAAAAACTATTCAGTATGGGGTGTTTCAATTCGGCTGGCCTGCTCTTTAGATTTGCTGTATTTGCGTAGTCTGATATACAAGGTTTTGGTGACGGTAGCAATGAGCTTTTGCTGATCGTCTACGATATCGACTTTATATTCACGAAATACAGCTTCACCGTCTTTTGCCAACTCTTGAATGGTAATCACCTCAGCGCTAGGTATTTTCATTCGCGCGGTGACTTTACTGTTACCGGGCGCGATAAAATCAATATGTGAGCTTTTGTCCCAGACCACATAGTTGCTACCTAATTGATGCATCAGCATGAGCATATAGAAGGGATCTACCATGGAGTATAAACTACCACCGAATTGAGTACCGACGATATTTTTGTTGAGAGTGGTCAGTTCCATGCTGACCACGCACAATCCCTGATCGAGGCTGATGTGGTCGATTTTGATGCCTGCACCGATATAGGGAGCGTAAGTATTGAGTCGCAGCTTTAAAAGATGCGGGGTCAGTAGCGGCATGATACTTTGCTTGGCTCGACGCTTCAAAGTCTCAAAATTGGTGGGTAGCACACTCATAAATCTATCCTGTTGCTTTTATTGATTTTTCAGTGATATGGGTAGCGCTGTTTCTTAGTGCTTGCTATTAGACGATAAACGACAAAGACATTTATCATAGTTAAAAATGACTGCGCTCGCTAGTTTCAAAGCGTAACTAAGCATAGTCTTTATAGTTATCGCAAAGCAATATTTAATATAACTATCTTTAGTATTTAGTTATATGATAAAAAATGTTCAGATGTCAGTTATTCTTAAGAAAATTGGCCTTTAATTTAATTTTATGTCCAAATTAGCGCTGTTTATTCCCAATAGTTTCCTATTAAGTTTATTATTGTATCCAATGAAAACTTTAATTTATTTTTATAACGATACATGTAGTCTTTTTAATTCACCTTAAATTCGCATTTCCTTATGCCTTAACATACAATGGTTTTCCGCTTATTATGACCGATTGGTCATTTAGCTAACGCCAAACCAAAAAGTATTCAATCAAAACCTAATCGACACAAGGAAATGTGATGAGTAACATTCAGGCCTCATCTTCAGGGTCTAATACGCCGCGACCAAACCCAGCCAATCAAGACAGCGAATTGCAAGGCAGTTATATAGATTTGCATAAGCCAAGCTCAAGCTTCGACAGTCGAGATGCCTATCTTAACCACGAATTGCAAATCATGCAGCCAAAACGCTGGCGTCCCAATTTACCATTTCGTGATTATCGTTTTGAGTATGAAGATACTATCCCAGCGATGGCAGCGACCATCGGTAAAGTGGTCATGGTGGGCGCTATTGCAGCAACCTTTGCAGGACCACTCGGCTTAGGTGATGCGTTTGTTTTAGAAAACGTTCGTTATGAGCTGTTGATTGTCTCGTTCTTTATTATCTTATTTTCTGGATTTCTGCTACCGACAGCCAACCTCGCTGGTACTCATGGGCCACTTATTCCATTGATTCCCATTGTCGTTGCTGCAGGTGGGCATCCAATGGCTTTTGGCCTACTCATTGGGGCTTTTGGCCTGCTGCTTGCTATTAGTAAAGGAGGAAGCTTACTGGCCAATTTAACCAGTAAAGGCGTATGCGGTGGCCTCTTAATTTACTTAGGGTTTATCGGTACGACGTCACAGG
This sequence comes from Psychrobacter sp. AntiMn-1, assembly GCF_001854065.1. Taxonomy (NCBI): domain Bacteria; kingdom Pseudomonadati; phylum Pseudomonadota; class Gammaproteobacteria; order Moraxellales; family Moraxellaceae; genus Psychrobacter; species Psychrobacter sp. AntiMn-1. Next base: position 2,255,805 of record NZ_CP012969.1, read on the forward strand.
TTAAGAACCTTTTTGCTTGGGCAGAAGGGATTGGTATGTCGCACATTGCTTTCTTTATTATTCTAGCGACTATCCTGCTATATGCATTGCTTGAGCATTGGCAAAAGCGCTGGCTTGCGGTTCCGCTCAGTTGCGTGTTAGGTGGCGGTCTTGCTTTTGCATTGGGCGCACCTTTTGCGTTCAAAACGGCACCAGGTCTACCGCATATGAACCCAATGTATTGGTGGGGTGAGAATACAGGTTGGATGTTAGGGCTACCGACGATTGAAAGCTTCATTGTGGTATTGCCGTTTGCTATCTTGGCAGTTGCTATGTGGTCACCAGATTTTTTGGGTCATCAAGTATTCCAAAAAATCAGCTACCCTAAGCGTACTGAAAAAGTGCTCATGGACATCGATGACACGATGACCAGCGCTTCATTTCGTCAGGTAGTGGGCTCTGTGCTAGGCGGTGCCAACTTTGCGTCATCTTGGGGAACGTATATTGTCCCTGCGGCGATTGCTAGGCGTCCGATTCCTGCTGGTGCTTTATTGACGGCCTTGTTCTGTATTATCGCAGGTGTTTGGGGCTATCCAATGGATTTGGCCATCTGGCAACCAGTGATGTGCGTGGCATTGATCGTTGGGGTTTTCATCCCACTGTTAGAGGCTGGCATGGAGATGACGCGCGAAGGTAAAACCACGCAGTCTGCTGCTATTGTGGTGTTTGCTTCTGCCTTAGTGAACCCAGCCTTTGGTTGGTCACTCACGCTATTGCTTGATAATTTGGGCTTGATTGGCTCAAAAGAGCGCAGTGCTAATTTGACTAAAATGAGCCGATGGATCATACCGGGTATTATGTTCGTGGTACTGACTGGCGTGATGGCTATCGTCGGTATGTTGCCAGGTATTCCAGCATTAATGGCAAACTTCCGTCATTAGACCATTGATAATTAGCATATAACCGAACAAACGAAGTCAGCATAAAGCTGGCTTTTTTGTGCGTGCTATCGAGACAATAATCAGCTTGCAAAACCACGATTCCTGCCCCATAACTAGCAGTATTACTAAGATTTTTAAGAGCAATACATTCTATGGTTACTGTCTCAGAATTGAGTCCTGTCGATGACAAAAAAGCCCGTCTTAAGCATCTGATCAAGAACTTGCCTAATTTGCCAGGGGTATATAAGATGCTGGGCAAAAACGGCGATATTTTATACGTTGGTAAAGCCAAGTCGCTAAAAAGCCGTGTGAATAGTTACTTTGCCAAGACGATCGATCATCCAAAAACGCGGGCACTGGTGGCACGGATTCATAATATTGAGACCATTATCACGCGTAGTGAGACCGAGGCGTTGTTGCTCGAGCAGAACTTAATTAAAGAATATCGCCCGCCTTATAACGTCTTGCTACGTGATGATAAGTCGTATCTATACGTGTTTATCTCAGCGGATAAGCCTTATCCACGTTTGGCGTATGGACGCGGTAAAGGCAATCATCAAAAAGGTCGTTTCTTTGGCCCATTTCCCTCTGCCCATGCAGCAAAAGAAACGCTGGTGTTGATGCAAAAAATGTTTCAAATGCGCCAATGTACCAACACCTTTTTTAAGCAGCGCCAGCGCCCTTGTCTGGAGTATCAGATTAAGCGTTGCCGTGCGCCTTGCGTAGGATTGGTATCGCCAGAAGAGTATGCAGAAGATGTGAATAACACCATTCGCTTTTTGAAGGGCGACTCTAGTGATATTCATAGTACGCTGATCGAGAAAATGGAAGGCGCTGCCGAAGCGTTAGATTTTGAAAAGGCGGTATTGTACCGTGATCAATTGTCGATGCTACGTGAAGTGCAGGCAAGGCAAGCTGTCTACACGGTGCAAGGTGAGGCAGATGTGATAGCCATTGCCAGTCAGGCGGGCATGACTTGCGTCAACGTGCTGACCGTGCGCGGTGGTCGCGTGTTAGGCGGCAAAAATTATTTCCCTGATGTGGACAGTAGCGAGCCGCTAGCAGATAACCTATCAGCTTTTATTACCTCGTTTTATTTTCAGGTGACGGATGATCTGCCAGCCGAGATTATATTAAGCCATGAGATTCCTGATCAGGTAGCAGTAAGCGAAGCATTGGCAACGCATTTTGGCAATAAAGTGGTCATCAAAACCAATGTGCGTGAGCATCGCTCAGAGTGGCTGGATTTGGCAACACTCAATACCAGTAATGCCCTAAAGACTAAGCTTGGTGATTATTTAGAATTGCACGCACGCTTTGGCGCACTAAAAGACGTACTGGCTGAGGTGACTGATCGCACCATTGATCGGATTGAGTGTTTCGATATCTCTCATACCATGGGTGAGGCGACCATCGGTAGTTGCGTGGTGTTCGACCAAGGCGGTGCGCGCAGGCGTGACTACCGTCAATATGCGATTCATGACATCCAAGGCGGCGATGACTATGCAGCCATGAAGCAAGTGCTGACAAGGCGGTATAAAAAGCAGCCGTTGCCTGATTTGTTGCTGATTGATGGTGGGAAAGGTCAGCTTAATATCGCCAAAGACGTCTTGACCGAGCTGGGTATTTTAAATGACACGTTGCTTGTGAGTGTGGCAAAAGGAGAAGGGCGCAAGGCGGGTTTAGAAGTATTACATTTTATCGATCATGAGCCGCTGGATCTGCCCATGGACAGCAAGGCGCTGCATTTACTGATGCATATTCGCGATGAGGCGCATCGTTTTGCGATCACCGCGCACCGCAAAAAACGCGACAAGCGCCGCTCCTCATCGGTACTTGAGGTCATTCCAGGTCTGGGTGAAAAACGCCGTCGTGATTTGCTTAATCACTTTGGCGGTATGCAGCAATTGCTTGGCGCGTCACAGCAGGAACTAGCCGGTGTGCAGGGAATTGGCCCTGTACTGGCAAAGACGGTTTATAAAGTATTACATGAATAGCTTGATCTATTGTTTCTACCAGTGATTTGATAACGTCCAAAAAAAGGGCTGCCGCAGATAATTTAATTTATCTGCGGCAGCCCTTTTTTGAGTCAATCAAATACTATTGGTCAGTCTTCTCTACCTTATAAGTCACAAATTTAAAGCTCAAATCACTTTTTTCATCGTGCATTTGCTCAGATTCTTCTGCTACTTTGAAGCGATCTGGTAGCTCAGGATAGAACGCATCGCCATCCGTAATATCAGTATCTACGTGGGTCAGCTCAATGCGGTCGGTATACATCAGTGCTTCGCTAAAGACGCGCTCACCGCCAATCACCCAGATCGTCTCCAGATGTAGCCCATGTGCCAAACTTGCGGCATGAGTGAGCGCATCATCTAAATTATGCACCACATGCGCGTATTCATGTCCGACCAGTCCTTGCTGTTCTGCATAGTCCATTTGGGTAGAGATGATAAAGCACACACGCTTTGGTAAAGGCTTGCTACCCATGGATTCAAACGTCTTACGACCCATAATGACGATGCCCTGAATATCGCTACTAGAGGCCGTATTTTGCGAGTCACGTGTGGTCATTTTTTTGAAGTGCTGCAGGTCTTGTGAGATATGCCACGGTAGCTCGTTGTTTTTACCGATACAGCGATTGCTACTTATGGCGGCGATTTGGGCAACTTCAGTGTGGGCATAGCTCATAATGGGTCCTTTCTATTATATTTTTAAACGTCTATATTTTTAAATCACAGTCTTATTTATTGTCGTGCACAAGACGTATTTTAAACGGCGACTTTGGCTTTGATGGTCGGATGAGACTCATAGTTATTGACGCTAATATCGTCGTATTCAAAGGCAAAAATATCTTTCACCTCTGGGTTCAGCGTCAATGTTGGCGGTGTATATAGCGAACGTGTCAGTTGTAGCTCAGCCTGCTCGCGGTGGTTTTGGTAAATGTGGCAATCACCACCTGTCCAAACAAACTCACTAACCTCCAGATCACACACTTGCGCGACCATATGTGTCAATAACGCATAACTGGCAATGTTAAAGGGCACACCTAGGAAAAGATCAGCCGAACGTTGATACAGCTGGCAAGAGAGCTTACCATCCGCCACAAAAAACTGAAACAGTGTATGACACGGGGGTAGTGCCACTTGCTCTGCCTCTCCTGGATTCCAGCCTGATACAATCAAGCGGCGCGAGTTGGGGTTGGTCTTGATTTGCTCAACGACCTGTGCGATTTGATCGACACCATCATCGTTGTAGCTGCCGTCCGCGTCTTTACTTGCACCATAGTTACGCCATTGATGACCGTAGACAGGGCCCAGCTCACCTTCAGGACGATTGAAACGTGCGGTTTGCTCCGCTGTCGCCCACTCATTCCAGATACGCACGCCATGGTCCTGCAAATATTGAACATGGGTGCTGCCACTCAAAAACCATAGTAGCTCATAAGCAATGGACTTAAAGTGGACTTTTTTGGTCGTCAATAATGGAAAACCTGCCACTAAGTCAAAACGCAGCTGCGCGCCAAAATGACTCAGCGTACCCGTACCCGTGCGATCGCCTTTTTCAGTACCGTTGTCTAAGACGTGGCGCAGCAAATCAAGATACGCTTGCTCGTTGTTGCTATTCATCATATTTTTTAACTTCAATAATATTTAAAAGGTTTTAACGTTCAGTTAGATAGGCTTTTATGACCAACTAACGATGATTTGTAAATTGGAATATCTAGTTTGTATGTGTCTTTAACAAGCTTACGAATGGTATTTTCGAACCAGTCCGAACAGTTAGGATGTAATATAATTTTCTTAATCATTTCTCTACTATGCTTAGCCGAAAGATGAATGCCAAGCTTGTCATTGCTTTTTGCCACTGTAGCATCATTGTCAATCAATAAAAATCTTGCTTCTTTTTCAAAAGAAAAAGCATGATGCTTGTGAAATAAATAGAAACGAGGATACGTAGTTTTTGGATCTTTCGAATCATTATTATTGTTTCCAAGCCAAGGTCGAATACTTTGATTGTCATAAAGCTCTGGGGCGCTCGCTGGCATATGATATTTAACTTTACCAACATAAGAACACATTGGATCTATTTTTGAGCCATGATAAGCGGCTTTGAAATCATATTGTGTTGTCTGTATTGCTACAGCGTTATCTGAGTTTCCGTAAGAGTTCCACATGGCGTGTGTCTCTGGTTCATTTGCATACCAGCAACTTACGTAAATCCAATCTTTGGCAGTTTTAAGTTCTTCTTTGGTTAAAAACGGATCTTCTTTACCATTAAATAAGTGTAAACCGCCTTCCCATTTGTCACTGAAAAGATTCGCTTTAGGAATAAAGAAGCCTTCTTCCAACATAGAAACTAGCTTAATAAAAGGCATGTATCGTGTTAACACAGCATAATGTTCTATGGGTTCAATCATTGCTTGACACCTTAATAAGCGGCATGCTTACCCCAATCGTAGATGCCACGCTTGTAAGCGTAACCGATTAAAAACAGACCAATAATAATCATCGGCGTGCTCAATATTTGCCCTTTGGTCACCCAACCTAACAAAATAAACCCTTGGTCAACGTCTGGCTGACGGAAGAACTCAATGATAAAGCGGCTCAAGCCATAGCCGAGCATAAAGACACCAGTCACTGCCATGCGCGGACGAGGTTTTGATGAGTACCACCAAAGGAATAAAAATAACAGCAGACCTTCGGCAAAGGCTTCATACAGCTGTGACGGATGACGAGGCAATAAATACTGACCATTGACCTCGGTCATCACCTCTTGTAGCGCAGGATTGGCTTGTAGCTGCTGCATATCAAAGCCAGCCGCTTGGGGAAAGTAGGTGAGCCAGTTATAGCCACCATCAGAGACACGGCCCCATAACTCGCCATTGATATAGTTACCGATGCGACCAAATAACAAGCCTGTCGGGACGCAAGGCACGATAAAATCGAGCACTTGAAACGGAGTCTTTTTATATTTGCGAGCAAAGTACAGCATCCCCAGCATGACACCAATCAGGCCACCATGGAATGACATGCCGCCTTCCCAAACCTTGAAGAGGTAGGCTGGGTTTTGTAGCAACTCGCCAAATTGATAAAACAACACGTAACCGACACGGCCACCTAAGATGACACCCAGTGCGCCAAAGAACACAAGATCTGAGACCATATCTGTTGTCCAGCCCTCACGCTTGGTGCTGCGATACCATGCCAGACCGTAAGCGGCAGCAAACGCCAATAAATACATGAGGCCATACCAGTGGACTTGGACGGGCCCAAGTGCCAAGGCGACAGGATCGTACTGAGGATGAATCATCATAAGAGTGTCATAATATCGATAATAAAGTGCTGACTATAATAGCAAATTTCAAGCGCTGGTCATACACAATTGCTATCAAGGCAAGCACGCGGTATTGATGATTTAGGGCATTGATTTGATGCCCTGTTTTTGGGTAGGTAGTAATGAGATATGATGAATACACTGCCGCAGATATGGGTTATAGGCGTGATGCGAGCGGTTTAGACCGATCATAAAGAGTTTCTTATGATGCACAGCGTAAGATAGAGACACAATTATCAGTGGCAAAGAGCGAGCATGACTATCTAAGTATGAGAAAGAGTCATCAAATGGCGACCAAATCTTGTACCTTGTTGTCGACCATCGTATCGCCTGCACCTTGAGAGATGACCTTGCCACGCGAGAGCACGGTGTAATTGTCAGCAAGCTCTTCGGCAAACTCATAAAACTGCTCAACCAGTACAATCGCCATGTCCCCTTTGTCAGCCAAGTCGCGAAGCACACGGCCGATATCTTTAATAATAGACGGCTGAATACCTTCGGTTGGCTCATCCAAAATAAGGACAGTCGGCTCGGAGGCGAGCGCACGAGCAATGGCAAGCTGCTGCTGCTGACCGCCAGACAAATCACCACCGCGGCGATGTTTCATCTCATCAAGCACTGGGAAAATATCATATAAATGCTTGGGTACTTGCTTGGCTTTAGCGCGTGAAAACTTTGCCATACCAATTAAGATATTTTCTTCTACCGTTAGTGTCGAAAAGATATCACGTCCTTGCGGCACATAAGCCAAACCTGCTCGCACGCGCTGCTCGGGGGAGAGTTTGCTGATGTCTTGGTCATTGAGCAAAATTTGTCCTGATTTGATCGGTAATATCCCCATCAGGCATTTGAGTAAGGTGGTTTTGCCCACGCCATTACGTCCAAGTACCACACTGCACGCGCCTACAGGCGCTGTAAACGAGACATCTCGTAAAATATGACTGCCGCCGTAATATTGATTGATACCATTGACTTGTAACATGACGGTCTCCTAATCTTTCAATGATTTTTAATATTTGCAGGGTTTCGCATTTGCATAGCTTGGCATTTGTATAGCTTGGTATTTGCATAGTTTCGCGGTTTATGGGCTAATGATGTATTGAATCATTGTCCAACTATCGACCCAGATAGGACTCAATCACCGCTTCATTGGCTTGCACTTCCGCCAAGGTACCTTCGGCCAATATCGCCCCTTGTGCCAATACCGTGACTTTTTCACTAATCGCATCAATAAAAGTCATGTCATGCTCGACCACCACTAAGGTATGGTTCTGTTTGAGGCGCAGGCACAGCTCGGCAGTATGCTCAGTTTCGGCGTCCGTCATACCAGCCACAGGCTCATCGAGCAGAATGAGCTTGGGGCTTTGCATCAACAGCATACCGATCTCTAGCCATTGCTTTTGACCATGAGAGAGTAAGCCTGCTGGCTTATTGATTTTGTCCGTCAAGCGGATTTGCTCAAGGGTCGAATTGAGGGTATCGCGCGTATCGGCATCGAGTTTGTTGAATAAGCTTTTGACCACGCGCTTGTCTTTTGGCGCAGCAAGTAGCAAATTATCCATTACCGTAAAATTTTCGAACACGGTGGGTTTTTGAAACTTACGCCCGATACCCGCTTCAGCGATTTCTTCGGTAGATAGGCTGGCAAGATTATGCGTTTGACCAAAAAACACACTGCCTTCGGTAGGGCGGGTTTTACCAGTGATGACATCCATCAGGGTGGTTTTACCCGCACCATTGGGGCCGATGATACAGCGTAGCTCGCCTTCCTCAATATAGAGCGACAGATTGTTGAGTGCGCGAAACGAGTCAAACCAAACGCTCACCTCTTCTAGATATAGCGCAATGCCATGGCTAAAATCGACGCCTGCTGGCTTTGGGTGGCTGCGACCCGTACCACCATGAGTACGCCCATACTCATGGATTGACTGCTCAGATGGTGTTGATTTATCAGTTAGCATTACTGTTTCTCCTTTTTGAAGCGATCGAACAAGCCCATGATGCCATTGGGCAAAAATAAGGTGACTACAACGAACAGCCCGCCCAATATCAATAGCCAAAACTCAGGATAGGCAACCGTAAAATAGGTTTTTACTGCATTCACCACACCTGTTCCCAAAATCGCACCTACCAAGCTGCCTCGACCACCAGTGGCTACCCAAACGGCCATCTCGATTGAGTTCACAGGGTTCATCTCACTTGGATTGATAATACCGACTTGCGGCACATAGAGCGCACCTGCGATACCAGCAATGACGGCGGACAATACCCAAGCGGAGAGCTTGTACCACAGCGTGCGATAGCCTAAATACTGTAAGCGGTTTTCGCTATCGCGAATCGCACCCAATACGCGTCCATAAGGCTGGTTCATTAAATAACGCAGACCCATGTAAGAGAGGAGTAATGCCAAGGCGGTAACAAAACACAGCATAGAACGGGTTGAGGCAGCAGTAATGTCATAACCTAAGAGGGTAGTAAAGCCCGTGAAGCCGTTATTGCCACCAAATCCTGTTTCGTTACGGAAGAATAGCAGGGCGGCGGCATAGACCATGGCCTGAGTGATGATAGAAAAATAAACACCTTTGATTTTTGAGCGGAAAGCAAAAAAACCAAAGATAAAGGCAATCACACCTGGCACCAAAACCACCAATGCCATCGCCCACCAAAAATGCTGCGTGCCGGCCCAATACCATGGCATCTCAGTCCAGCTCAAAAAGCGCATAAAATCAGGCAGGCCATCGCCAGCAGTCTCACGCGTTAAGTACATGCCAAACGCATAACCACCCAGTGCAAAATATAAACCATGCCCCAAGCTCAAAATACCAGCGTAGCCCCAGACCAGATCTAGTGCCAAGGCCACCATTGCCAATGCCATGATTTTGCCAATCAGGGTAATCCAGTAGGCGGATAGGTGAAAGGGTGACGTCTCTGGCATTAAGTGTAGCCAAGGGAGTATCAATAGCACGGCAAAGCACAAACCGATTAAAATGGCGCTACGCCTTGTATCAGACAGTAATTTGGTCAGTATCATAAGAGTCTCCTTATTCGACAAAGCGGCCTTTGAGCGCAAATAAACCTTGTGGCCGCTTCTGAATGAACAGAATCACAAGAACCAACAACACAATCTTGGCCAAAACCGCGCCAATGCCAATCTCAAGCACCGTGCCACTGACACCCAATCCCAAGGCGGCCAAAACCGCGCCCCATACTTGTCCGACCCCGCCAACGACGACGACCAAAAAGGTATCGATAATATACGTCTGACCCAGATCAGGACCCACGTTGCCCACTTGAGCAAGCGCGCAACCAGCCATGCCAGCCAGTCCAGAGCCCAAACCAAATGCCATCATATCGATGCGCGCAGAAGGGATACCAACGGCACGTGCCATTTGACGGTTTTGAGTGACGGCGCGTATAAATAATCCGAAGCGAGTCTTATTGAGCAAGTACACCAGTAGCGCCACGACAATGACGGTAAACACGATGATGGCAATACGGTTGTAAGGCAGTACCAAACTTGATGACACTTGATAGGCACCGCTGAGCCACGCCACATTGCTGACTTCAACGTTTTGCGCGCCAAAAATCATCCGCACCAATTGCATTAAGATTAGACTCACACCAAAGGTTGCCAATAGGGTCTCTAGTTCACGACCATATAGCGGACGAATCACAATGCGCTCAATAATCATACCGATGATGGCACTGACCAAAAATGCAGCGGGAACCGCCGCAAGCAAATACCAGCCAACCATATCTGGCAGATAAGCTTGAAATAAGTTTTGCACCACATAAGTGGTATACGCGCCAATCATAATCAGCTCACCATGCGCCATATTAATCACGCCAAGCAAACCAAAAGTAATCGCAAGGCCAAGTGCCGCGAGCAATAAAATGCTGGCGGTACTCATGCCAGTGAAAATATGACCTGTCCATGTGCTTATCTCAATACGGCGTGCCACGCTATCTCTGGCATCACTGAGCGCCGCCTCAAGCGTCGGATCCAAGTTGTCAGATGCAAGGGCAGATTCAAGATCAACCAATACCTGCGGATTATCGCTATCAGCGAGTAGGTTCACAGCCTCAATCTGAGTGGGTAAATCGCCATTTTTGAAATCAATACGAGCCTGTAACGCCGTTAGTGCTTTTTGAACGTTGGCATTGTCCTCATTTGCGGCAGCGGCTGTGATAATGGCTGGATCGACTTGGTCAATGTTATCTGCCAAAATCTCCACAGCCTGCAAGCGCTGTGCTGGCTTGTCAGATTCGAGCTTTACCTTGGCCTGTCCAAAGATAAGCGCCGAGCGTAAGGTATTGGTCAAGGTGACTTGGGACAAATCGCTTGGCCAATCAGACGTTTCGGTTTTGTCGGGATATGTGAAGAGCTGATCCTCTGCATTGAGCAAATACGTTTGCCCACGGTTGCCTTGATACAGCTCATCATTAGCAATCAACTCGACTAGATTGTCCAAACTCTCAACCGATCCTGGCCAAGCACTTAGCATGGCTTGGCGCTGACTAAAATCGCCCGCCACAAATTGTTGAATAGCATCGCCTGATACTGCCGTCGTAGGCTGTGTCGGGGTAGTCAATGACTGCTCATTATTGGTGCGCAGCGTGTCACTACCATCGGTCATCGACTCTGAGGTCACAGTGGCGATATTTGCCGATTGAGCACCGTCATCTGCATGAACGATGGTGGTGAAGGCCGCTAACAGTAAGGCGATTAATACCAGCAGCCGTCGCGGCACAACCATTGAGATACTAGACGCGTATGTCTTTGCTAATGCTTGCTGATCATTGTTGCTTTTGGATAATATCTGCCCCAACAATGGGCGTAAAGTATGGTGCTGCATGTGCGGCTCCCTGTTTTTACAGACAACAAATCCTTGTCCTCTATTACTTAACGCAGTAAGTCATAGAAGCCGTGATAAGGTTTGGAGGTACTTAAAATTTTGAGAATAAGTGCTGAACTTCAAGATAGCGGGTAGGCGTTGGCTCGTTCATTGATATAGTATATTGGTCGACTATTCATACTTGCTACCACCATGCGCTTTTCAGCACCTATTTATTGAGGGAGCCATTTATTTCGGGATATACTCGCTCCATGGCTGCGCTCGGATGACCTCTGGCGTTTTAAAAATCGTATCAAACTGACCATCGGCGCGAATTTGACCAATCATGACAGGCTTCCATAAGTGATGGTTTTCTTCATCCATCTTGAGGGTGTAGCCAGAGGGCGCATCGAATGTCTGTCCAGCCATGCTAATACGGACTTTATCAACATCGGTGGTGCCAGCATCTTCCACGGCTTGTTTCCACATATTGATACCCACATAAGTGGCTTCCATAGGATCGTTGGTCACAACCTTATCGGCATTCGGTAGGTTTTTGTCCAAGGCGTACTGCTTATAGCGTTTGGTAAAATCGTTATTGACGGGATTTTTGATCGACATAAAGTAATTCCATGCCGCCAAGTGTCCTTGTAGCAAGCTGGTATCGATACCGCGCAGCTCTTCTTCGCCAACTGAGAATGCCATGACGGGAATATCCGAGGCTTTGATACCTTGGTTGGCAAGCTCACGATAGAATGGCACGTTTGAGTCGCCATTGATGGTAGAGATCACCGCCGTCTTTTTGCCTGTTGAGAATTTTTTAATATTCGAGACGATGGTTTGATAGTTGCTAAAACCAAATGGCGTGTACTCTTCCATGATGTCTTCATCAGCCACGCCTTTTGATTTCAAAAATGCCTTTAGAATCTGGTTGGTAGTTCGTGGATAGACGTAATCGGTACCCAATAATACAAAGCGCTCTGCACCGCCGCCTTCTTCACTCATCAAATACTCAACTGCTGGAATGGCCTGCTGGTTGGGCGCCGCGCCAGTATAAAAGATGTTTTCTGATTGCTCTTGTCCTTCATACTGCACGGGATAAAACATCAAGCCGTTCAGCTCTTCAACCACGGGCAAGACAGACTTGCGCGAGACCGAGGTCCAACCACCAAAAATCACATCGACTTTGTCTTGAGTAAGCAGCTGACGCGCTTTTTCGGCAAACAAGGGCCAGTCAGAGGCAGGGTCAACAACGACAGGCTCTAGCTGCTTACCGAGCACACCGCCATTGGCATTGATTTCGTCAATGGTCATCAGTGCGGTATCTTTTAGGGAAGTTTCAGAAATGGCCATGGTGCCAGATAGCGAGTGCAAGATGCCTACTTTGATCGTGTCGCCATCAGCGGCAGGAGTGGTTGTTGTTTCTGTCGTGGTTTCGGTTGTTGTCTCTGTCGATGTCGCAGTTTCGGCAGGCTTTTGACAGCCAGCTAGACTCAGGCTACCAACGACGGCAATCGCTAATAATGAAAAACGTGATTTGATTTTGCCATGTAGGTGAGCATTAACAAACTGAGGATTGGCTAAAGTGGGTAACGAAAACATGGACATCTCCTAAATAGACACAAAAGATAAAGTATGGCTCCTGAACAGTTATTAAGCGTTCAAGTTCCGTGCCAAGTCAAAAATGCCAATAATCGTATAATATTTGAGCAATAATTAAATATTTTCTATGATTTTCGTTAATTTAGTGCACGATTGTTAATAGAGCGCACCATAACGGGGAAGGAGATAAAAAATTGGTGCAATTGACAGACTGGTAGCAAAAAAAGAGCCGTTATTATCAAAATAGCACAACGAACAAAAGCATTTATTGCCAAAGACTGGCAAAACGGCTACGGTAATGCCTATAGAATAGACATTATTTCACATACGTATCTCATGAACAGATTACGCTGACGCCATGATTAATCACACCCCCAAGGAAAGATATATGAACGCATACCGAACACAGTGGTCTGGCCTAACGGCTCATGCTCGCACCTCATCACGGCGCTCGCAACGATCGCGCCTTATGGTTTTGCCACTTGTGCTTGGTGGCAGTACGGTATTAGGCTTACCCGTCGCCCAAGCGGCAACGAGTAGTATCGAGCAAGTGACTGTCTATCAAGGGCTGGCGAGTGTGACACGCTCATTGCCCATTACTGGTAGCGGTGAGCAAACCGTGGTATTTTCGTGCCTATCACCTTATATGGATAAAGACAGTCTCAGCGTGCAGGCAATAGGTGGTGTCAATATTGGTGAAATCAGCATTGAAGAGTTAACAGGAGAGCAAGCAATCCAGTGCCAATATCAAGGCGATGCCGAGGTACAAACACAGCAAAATACTTTAGCTAGTATTAATGCGGAATTAGAAGCGGCGCGCTTAGCAAAAGCCTATTTGCAAAATTTGACTAAGGCCACGCAAGTCAACACGGCGAGTACGATTGCTAGTAACGCACGCGATATAGAGGCGCAGGCGACCCGTATTAACCAAAGTATTATTGAGATGGAGCGGCGACAAGCAAGCGCCCAAGATACACTGAATCAGATGATGGCAAGCAGTGTCACGTCAACGGCGAGTAATGTGACCCAAGTGAGTGTACGCACTGCCAGTCGCGCGCCAAGTAGCATTAAATTGCATTATCAAGTACAAGGCGCAGGCTGGGAGCCTACGTATCAGGCGCGTCTCAACACCAATAGCGAGCACCTAAATATCACCGCTTCTGCGATTATCGCCCAACAAACGGGCGAGAATTGGACCAACGTTCCTGTCACTCTCAGTACAGCCAACCCCAACCAGCGCGCGACAGGACGACTGCCTCATGTGCCGCGCCTATCACTTTATGAAGAAAACCAAAATGTTGAGTATGCAATACCTATGTCGGATAACACGCCTGTCGTAGTATCTGCCAGAGAAGGTTATAGCGACGATTCTAGAGCACCAAATATGGCACCACTGCCGAACTTTACGGTCAGTAGCCAAAATAAAAACGGTATTATTGAATATCGCTTGCCGCAGCGAGTGACGATACCCAGTGGTGGCAGGCGAGTACGTACTGTCATTGGCGAGCAGTCTGGCAGCAGTAAGCTGTGGGTTCGTAGTACCCCGAGCGTTGAGACGGCCGCCTATTGGTACGCATCAGCGCCGTTCCTGACGCCAGAGTGGGTAGATGGCTCACTACAGCTGTACCGTGATGACAACTATGTTGGACAATCGCGCTATAACTATCAAATGCTAAAAGAGCAGGGGATTGGTTTTGGTCGTGATCCAAGCATGATGGTCAAAGCGCTAATCAATGAAGACAAGCAAGGGGAAAAAGGCGTGCTCAACCGCACCCAAACTCTAACAACGACCCAAGCCTATGAATTTACCAATCAGCATAACCGCCCTGTGCGCCTGCAAGTGTTGGGGAGCGAGCCTATCAGCCGTGATGACAGTCTTAAAGTCGACGTTACCCACACGCCGCCTGTCACCGAGCGTAATTGGAATGACAATCAAGGCATGGTAGCGTGGGAGTTTAACGTGCCGAGTAAACAGTCACAGGCGATACGCTCAACCTCGCAAATCAGTTACCCTGCCAATAAGATATTGAGTGGTGATCGATAAATGATACTTGCTCAGCAAATCAGTTTTAAGCGATGATGTTTATTTTTACCAAAAATCTCGCGCCCCATAAACGTTTATCAAAGGAATATTATGTGTATTGTCGCCATTGCTTGGCAGTTATTTGACGAGCTGCCATTAGTACTCTTGTCCAATCGCGATGAGTTTTTGCAGCGTCCGACGGAGCCTCTGCACCAATGGGCCGATCAGGATATCTATGCAGGGCGTGATAAGCAAAGTGGCGGTACGTGGTTGGGTATCCATCAGCAAGCGTTACAAACGCAAAGTTCGGAATATTATGAACAAAATGGACGCTGGGCCGCCGTATTGAACTTTCGTGATGGCGTGCAGGCAGGTATTAATGAGCGTTCTCGTGGTGAATTGGTCACGCGTTTTTTGACCGGTACGCTCAGTCCGATGGCGTTTGCACGGCAGATTGAATTACAAGCTTATGCGGGTTTCAATCTGATTATTGGTGACGCTAGGCAAGCAGTCATTGTTAATAACCGCGGTCATGCCCCCACGCCGCTACATGCAGGATTACATGAGATTTCAAACGGTCAGCCAGAGGACAGCTGGTTTAAGACCGAGCGGTTGCGTGGGCGTTTACGCCAAGAAGTGCTACCGCTAATTGCCGAGGACAGCGCGGCTAGCTACTGGCAAGCAGCTGCATTCAATGTGCTGTCAGATAATACCAAGGCACCGGATGATCAGTTGCCAGATACAGGGATGAGCACTGAGCTTGAACAGACCTTATCCTCTGTCTATATTGAGCCTGTGAGCTTTGGCAATGCTGACATCAGCAAGCCTACTTATGGAACACGAACCCAGAGTATTTTGACCTTGAGCAAAAATGGCGGGGTAGATTCAGAGATCACCGCTCACATTGTCAGTCGAGAGTATCCACATTCAGTGGCTAGTGAGTAAAAACTTATTATTCAATGTCAGTGATAACTTCTACTGATTTCACGAGAACCTATACATCATTATTAAAACCATTCACACAAAAAAGCCTGCATCACTGGATACAGGCTTTTTGTAATATGACAAACAATAAAAGTACGTTTTACTGATTAAGACTGAATCAAATGATTGCTTTGCTCAGGCAAGATCAGCTCTTGCTTTAAGGGTAGCTCACGTACCAGCTCTTGTAGGGCGCGACGATACACGCCTCGTTTGAAGTGAATCACTTGTCCGAGTGGATACCAGTAGCTGACCCATTGCCAATGGTCAAATTCAGGTTTCCCTTCATCAAAGCGGATGTGTTGGGTATTCGGCTCATCTAAGCGTAGCAAAAACCATTTTTGTTTTTGCCCAATACATAAGGGGTGCTGTCCATGGCGTACGTAACGTTTTGGCAGACGATAGCGCAGCCAGTCTTGAGTGACTGCCAATAAGTCCACATGACGCGGGTGTAAACCGACCTCTTCCCAGAGCTCGCGATACATTGCATCCATCGGCGTCTCCCCGCGGTCGATACCACCCTGCGGAAATTGCCAAGCGTTGTGACCAATACGTTTTGCCCACAGAACCTGCCCTTGTGTATTTGCCAAGATGATGCCGACATTGGCGCGAAAGCCGTCTGCATCTATCATGACTAAACCTTTTTAATTTGTTTAAAAATAGCCTGTTTTCATTTGATACTGCGATAGCAATCATAATTATTATAAGGTGATGGTTATCAATATCAGCTAAAAACAAGATTCATTACCGTCATTAAACCAAGAAACAAGCAGAATGTGTAACAGTATTTTGCTATAAAATGTTTCACGAGTTTTACCTTTTAAAATCAATTGTTTATAAACAGACTTTTGTAGGTTTTTCAAATAAAAATTTGATAAATATCGATGCGAGTAACGATAGCTTCATAGTACTCAAATCATTTATTGAAGAAGAGAATAAGACCAAGAAATTGTTTTCTCATGACACGATAGCCAAACAATGGCTTTATCAAATCTTGCTTTGGCTTATGCTACACTAGCCAAGCTGCATATATTTCAAACAATAAAAATAGGCTTATGCCAATTACAGTAAGGAACATTTACAATGTCAGAATCAAAAGCAAGCGTTACATGGCAAGAGAACAAAGCCTTTATGGGCGTGTCACCATCAGGACATAACGTACAAATCGATGCGGACAAAGAAAAAGGCTCAAGCCCAATGGAGCTAGTCTTACTAGGGCTGGGCGGTTGTGCGAGCTACGATGTGGTGTCAATCCTCCAAAAGTCGCGTCAAGATGTCACGGATGTACGCTGTGAGCTGACCGCCAAGCGCGCCGAAACCGTACCAGCTGTTTATACCGATATTCATCTGCATTTTGTAGTCACAGGTCAAGACATCAAAGACAAACAGGTCGAAAAGGCCATTCATCTATCAGCAGAGAAGTACTGCTCAGCCAGTCGCATGCTGGTCGCAGGTGGGGTCAATATTACCCATGATTTTGAAGTGATTGCAGGCTAAGGATTTATACGATGATCAGTGCATTTTTTGACTTGGTTTCTGATAAAGTGGCGTCTGCCATCTGGGCAATGGTGGTAGCGAGCTTACTGCCATGGGCGGTATCAATAGTGGCAAAAGTATCTGGCGGCTTTAGGGTCAGAAATAATGCACATCCTCGCGATTTTTTTCAGCACACAACTGGAATGGCTGCACGTGCCAATGCTGCGCAGCAAAATAGCTATGAAACTCTGCCAGTGTTTTTGGCGGCCGTGTTGGTGGCCATGCTGTTCTTTGTACCACAATCGATCATTAATGTGTTGGCATGGCTGTATGTGATCATTCGAATTGGTTATTGCACCGCTTATATCACCAACTTATCGACGTTTCGCTCTATTCTCTGGGTGCTATCCATGGCATGCTATCTGATGCTGTTTTATCTGGCGATACGAGTCAGTGTATAGCGTTACCCGTCTATATTTACCAAGTAGACCACATATGATCAGGTGATTATTATTGTACGCTTGCTTGTAGTGCATTGATAATCACCGCTTTGTTTTTCTCTCGCTTGATACTTTCCCACACTGTTTGCGCCTCAGCATAGCCTTTGGTGAGCATCCCTAACCACTGTTTATAACGCCCAACCAATACCACATCATTCTTTGCCTCACCTTCCAAAAACTTAACTTGATGGGCGATCAAATCTTGCCATAGCAAGGTTGCCGTGTTTTTTCCGCTGTCATCATGATTTTCAGTATAGTTATCGACTTGCGCAACCAAATCAGGTCGTGTGACTGCGCCGCGACCTAACATGAGATGTGACGTGCCTGCTTGCATCATACAGTCATTTGCTTGCGCTGCGCTCCATATCTCGCCATTGGCAATCACAGGAATATCAAGTGCATTAAAACTTTGGATTTTGTCCCAATAGGCAGGCGGCTTATAACCTTGGGTTTTGGTGCGTGCATGGATAGTGAGCCAATCAGCGCCACTAGCAGCAATCGCGCCGCGAATGTCATCCATTCGGCTAGTATCGGTATAGCCTAGACGAATCTTAGCTGATACTGGTATGTCAGTGGGAACGGCTTGACGTACGGCACTGATAATCTGATACATGGTTTCAGGTTCATCTAACAATACAGAACCACCACGATGGCTATTGACCGTTTTTGCAGGACAGCCAAAGTTGATATCAATGGCAGGCGCACCAAGCTCGACAGCATAAGCAGCATTTTCTGCCATCAGCTGCGCGTCGCTACCCAAAAGCTGCACATGAATGGGCGTACCAGAAGCCGTTTTGGCATCGTGATGCAGCTCAGGCACGTATTTATAAAACACATGGGCTGGCAAGACATGCTGGGTGATACGAATAAATTCACTGACTGACCAATCATAGGGACGACCTAAGTCTGCTGCAATTTGCGTTAAAATTTGGCGCATTAAAGGATCGGTCAAACCTTCCATGGGGGCGAGGAGGCGGACGGGATTGGCAAATAACTGATGCATGGTATTTTGATGTGCTTGGTGTTGCTGAATATTATTCATACTTGTGATGCACTGTTAAAAGGTCGTTATAATGTGAAGTGGATTGAGGCGTTAGGTTGGCAACCAAAAAAGTGGTTAAGTATTGCCAAAAATCACTTTTTTCCCTGTCTGCAATCCTGATATCAAGTCTTTAATATTATGAATATCTAGATTACTCTGCGCCCGCGTACAAGCGACATAAAGCAAGCGCAGCTCTTCTGGAGTTATCTTGACCGCATTGGTCGTCACATCGTAGTAAAAATCATCATCTAGTTGTACTTTCCCCCATTCAAGCCCTTTGGCTTTGTGCGCGGTAGAGATGACGTAATCCGCATTTTCGATACTAGTGAGACTATTGACCGCTTGGCTTAATACATTAGTCCCATGATCATCGACCAGTTTGACCAGTGTTTTGAGATCACTGCCTTCGTTGGTTTCAGCATACTCTTGTACATCGCCCCAATTATAAAAATAAGCGAGCTCGGGTACACCATAAGCCGATTTACCATTTTTTAAGTTTTCTGCTGCTTGACAGAATTTGAGCATGCGATCAGTATCTGCTTGTAGCGCTACACGGTGCCCGTGCTTTAACCCTGTGAGTAATTGCGACATCGCCGCAGCATTGGTCCGGCATAAAATGGCGTCTTTTTTACTGTGTACCATACCTTTATCAGTAGAAGACTGTTTGTTTGGATTGCCCTTTAGCGGTACATCTTCTTGCAGCGCTTTTAGTAAAGTATTGGCCACTTCTGCAATCGGCTCACCAAAGCGAAAGGATTGCGTTAATAACGTCTGTGGCAATGGCAGTTTTTTCATTGCATTCACAGCGCCGCGCCATTCATAAATCTGCTGGTGCGCATCGCCCACATAGATGACTTGTCTTGATTGCTGGGTCAAGATACCCATCATTAATGGATCAGCATCTTGCGCCTCGTCAAACAAAATAAAGTCCGCAGGGATGCTCGGCTTGGACAATGCCCACAGTTTGAGATAAATATCATGCCCTATGCCCGCAGGATGACGCGCATCGATCGACTGTAGCCAGCGCTGCTCAACGGCAGGGTAGAGAATCTCGCGTAATTGCTCGGCGTCTGAATCATCGAGCCAGCTTGGAAACAGTATGTGCCTTGGCGCAGGGTAGCTGGCATGTGTACTACAAAAATTACTCACTGCGTCACTGACGAATCGAGACAACCGTGCTGGTGTCAGCGTAATGTATTTATTAACCCCATCCATTTGCCGACGGACTTGCACAGGTTGCAAGCCCAAATCATCACCCAGACGCTTAGGTGAAAATCGCGGTAGAGATAGCTTGGCGGTAATATCACGCGCGACATGACGGTAGGCCAGCGAGTGAAAAGTGCGGCATTCTACATGCGGTGGAAACTTGGAACGAGCATCATTGGCAATCGCTTTGTTAAAGGCCAGATACAGTCCGCGACCTCGCAAGCGCTCACCGATTAGCTTGAGTGTCGTGGTCTTACCAGCGCCTGCGTACGCCACCACTTTAAATGATTTTTGGTCCATCGCCATATTCAGCGCGGCGAGCTGCTCATCAGTGGGATCGCTCATATAAGCTGGCATCGATGCGGACATAATAAAGCTACCTAAATACAAGAAGTGATTAAAAACACAAGGGGCAAAAAAAGCCACTGGATAAACAATGGCTCATAGATGGTGGTACTCAATCGTGACAATAAGCACTAAGCTTACGCGTGGGGCAAGAAGAAAACAAGATAAGTCAGACGGGTAAATGCTTTATTCTTTGACTGTTGATATCAGGTCAGTGCTAGGTTCTTCTTTGATCAAGATTTTAGCCAAAAATAACCCAAGCTCAAACAGTAACCACATCGGGATTGCTAGCATCAGCATCGATACCCCGTCAGGCGGCGTGACCACGGCAGCCACAGCAAAACAGCCCACAATGATATAACGACGCTTTTCCTCTAGACTCTGAATGGAGACAATCCCTGCCAATATCAATAGCAAGGTCACAACTGGAATCTCAAAGGTCAAGCCAAACACCATAAATAGCTTTAAAGCAAAACTCAGATAACTGTCGATATCGGTCATCGGTAGTACGTTTTGTGGGGCAAATAGAATAAAAAACTTTAAGACGCCTTTGAGCACAATAAAATAAGAAAACGCCACACCTGCATAAAACAAAAATATAGAAGACAGCAGCACTGGGATAGCGATTCTTTTTTCTTTTTTATATAAACCTGGCGCAACAAATGACCAAATTTGATAAAGGATATAAGGCATCGCCAAAAAGGCAGCAACAAAAACCGTCAAACGTATCGGTGCCATAAAGTTCGAGGTGATATCTGTGGCAATCATGGTCGAATTGGCAGGCAACTGTGCCACCAACGGATCTGATAAAAAGTTATACAGCTCACGTGAGTAACCGACCAATCCCAAAAATATGATCAAAACAGCCACGCATATTTTAATTAAATGGCGGCGTAGCTCAATCAAATGCTCAGTGATAGGCATATCGCCCAATGCGCTTAAAACATCCTCTGATGATTCATTTTGAGTGCTATCAGTTGTTGCTTTACCGTCTTGATTAATGCCATTTAAAGCAGGAATATCTGAATCAGTGAGTTTTTCTTGGCGGCTTTTCTTGCGTTTGAGTAGTTGCATCAGTCAGTCCCCTGCTTATTATCAGAAGTCTGCGTACTTACCGAGCTATTTAGTAAGGTATCGGCTTTATAGTTCGGTAGATAAGGTGGCATTGGGAGGCGACGAGCTTTATCGTAAGCACCCAAACGGAACCACATATTTTCCCACGGTCGGGTATTAAGGATTTGAGTAACGGGCGCGGCCATATCACTATCATCATTGCTGTTACCGTGCTTTGATAACTGACCCTTCTCTAAAGTATCTTGGGGCTCGTCAGTTGCGTAAGAGTAGTCGAATGCTTTTGGTGTGGGTGATTGCTGATGGTTTTTTGTGCCGTCAGCTTTGTTATCTCTATCACTCGCTACCGCTTCATTCGAGGTTTTTATAGAATGGTTTTGTGAGCTTTCAAAAGCCTTCATATTGCCGCGCATCTCCGCCATCTCACGCCTCATATCGGCTTCGGTTTGACGAATTTTGGCCAGCTCTTTTTGCATTTGTTGGCGTGTCTCAGCCAAGTCTAGCTCGGCCTCTATTTCAGACTGTAATGTGGAGACGGTGCGGCGAATTTTGGCATACCATTGCCCAGCCGTACGCGCTGCCTGTGGCAGTTTTTCTGGGCCCAAGACGATTAGGGCGATTACGCCAAAGAGAAGTAGTTCAGAAAACCCGATATCAAACATAATGGTCCGATGTCACTGTCTAGATGCTATACATTATGCTTGTCATCAACCTTAGTGGTTGTTGGGCGCTCGTCGGTATGGGCCGTGCCATCATGGTCAAGCACCACGCGTTTTTTGGCATGCTCTGTATTTTCATCTTTGACCGCTTCTTTAAAGCCTTTAACCGCACTGCCCAAATCTTTGCCAGCGTTTTTTAGTTTTGCAGTGCCAAACACGACAACGACGACGACCAATAGTATCAGCCAATGCGTAATAGAAAAACTACCCATAATGGTATCCTTGTGACCTGGTTTTGTGATTTGATTTTCAGTCTTCATATGTCTGCTTTGAATTGATAAAAGAGTTATGTATCAAAAAAAGCATCACATATAATGCGAGATAAAACAGAGCTATATTATAACCCGCAGTTATTACAAATAGGTGAAATCAACAATAATCAAACAGGGTCGATGCTTTTTTTTGTATCTTAATAACTATCTAGCCGCTTTTTCGTCGATACCTGATAAGCCAAACCGTCTACCTAGCTCATTTAGTACAGCGTCTGATTCTATGTCAAACCATGCCAGTCCGACTAAAGTATGGAACCAGACATCTGCCACTTCATAGATCAGCTCGTGGCGCGCCGCCTCAAAAGCAGCTTTGTCTTTATTTTCATCACAGTGAGCAAAATCTTTGGCAGCAATGATGCTCTCTGTACTCTCTTCACCGACTTTTTCTAATATTTTATTCAAGCCTTTGGCGTATAGGCTGGCGACATAAGAGCTGTTGGCATCGGCTTGTTTGCGCTCTGCCAATACCTGATCGAGCTGTTGTAGCACAGAGCCTTTATCGACTTGCGCTTGAGTGTTATTAGAGTCGATGGTCGCGCTAGCATTTTCGTTTTCAGCATTGGTGCTAGCAGATTTATCAGAATGATAAATCTCCGCAGGGTCTTTCAATACTTTATCGACTGTCTGCCATTCAGGTGTTTGGCCTGATAGATCTAAACGCTGATAAAAACAAGACTCACGGCCTGTATGACAAGCAATACCGCCCGCTTGAGTCACGCTTAGCACAATCACGTCTGCGTCACAGTCTAGACGAATATCGTGGACGGTTTGCGTATGACCTGATGATTCGCCTTTGTGCCACAATTTGCCACGTGAACGCGAAAAATAAACCGCGGTCTGCGTTTGTACGGTGAGCTGTAATGCGTCTGCATTCATCCAAGCCATCATCAAAATACGGCCTGACTTGTGATCTTGAGCAATTGCAGGAATCAAACCATCAGCATTAAAAGTTATGGCAGTCAGCCAAGCAGGTAGAGTCATAATGTATGTATCGTCTTATAGTTAGAAAGAGTAAAAATATCAATAAGTAATTATACTACTTATGATTGGAGCGAGTTATGATTAGAGCGAGGAGATTGTCTAAAATGCTCTGAAATATGATGTCATATGAAAGCTGCGCGAGCATTAAAATGAGAAAGGTGATATTGACTCGCTATTTTACAGCCTAAATAAATGAGGATATAGAGCCTCTTTGGTCGTGTTATCGTGCTTAATCACTTTATTGAGATTAAAATCATAATTTCTAAAATGTTGTCTTGCTTTGGCGACCACTTCACCTGTGTGCATACGTGTGATCTTTATCACGATGCTACCGCCATTATCATATATTGGCTCAACACCGACTTCAAACAAAAGCTCTTCGCATACTCGTATACGACTCAAAATAACCAACTGCAATGTATCAATAATTAAGCCCTGGTTATCTGAATTGATTCCTTTAATACCTTTAGCGTGTAGAAATCTTAGTCGCGCTTCGGACAGAAGGGCAGTCAGAGATTCGATGGTCACATGCTGTCCCAAGTCGATTTCGGTATGACGCACGCACATCACTGTCTCAAAAACAAATAAATAATCCTCAAATACCAACTCTTGCTTTGACACACTATCTCCTAAAGTGGTGGCAAACAATTATGCTACTTATCATGCGATAGGTTGGCAGAATCATAATAACGATGAACAAATAAAAGGCTGTATACACTTGATAAATGAGTGTGCTTTCATGACACTCATATTATGATGTAACTTAAGTATCTACTTAAGCACAGCTTCAGCTGACATTCAATCTATTTGGATGAAAATTGACCATTTTTATGAGGTTTTTAAGAGCTGCGCTGTAGCGCTACTCATGCTGGCTAACGGTCTTTATTTCCAAGTAAAGGTTAACCAAAACTTTACTTGGCAAAACAAGGCACTATCTGCTAAAATACCGCCTCCCACCTCGAGGCAAATAGAGGTTTAGTGGTTATTTATATAGCGATTATTCGGTATGACTATTTGACGACCAGGTTCTAAAACAGAAAAAGAGGCAAATCATCATGAAAGTTAAGATGAAAACCAGAAGCGGTGCCGCTAAACGCTTCAAAAAAACAGCAAATGGCTTTAAACGTAAGCAAGCATTCAAAAGCCATATTTTGACCAAGAAATCACCTAAGCGTATTCGCCAGTTGCGTGGTCTTAAGTTGGTACATAAATCTGACGAAGCAGCCATTCGTCGTATGTGCCCATACATCTAATAGCCTACTGTCATCTATCTTTGATTGAAAACTATCTGATGAAATGATAGTTGGCTTTGCAATCTGACAATGATGTTTGTTATTTGACAGCATCATCACTCGCTTAACAGTGATTACAAAATCTTGGAGTAAATTATGGCCCGTGTAAAACGTGGTGTACAGGCAAATCGCCGTCACAAAAAAATCTTAAAACGCGCAAAAGGCTACTACGGTGCCCGTTCACGTGTTTACCGCGTAGCGGTACAGGCAGTGACCAAAGCTGGTCAATATGCTTATCGTGACCGTCGCAACAAAAAACGTACTTTCCGTCGTCTTTGGATTGCACGTATCAATGCTGGTGCACGCTTAAATGGTTTGAGCTATAGCCGCTTTATCAATGGCTTGAAAAAAGCAAACATCGCAATCGATCGTCGCGTTCTAGCAGACATCGCTATGCATGATGCAGCGACTTTCACAGCATTGGTCGAAAAAGCAAAAGCGGAACTAGCATAAATATTAACTACTCTTTAGAGATTAAGTAGATATAAAATTTATCTAAGTAAGCGTCTAAACGAATAGAACTAATATTGATTAATAGTACGATATTAATAAAAGCTACCGCTGGTCGGTGGCTTTTTTTATTTTAAATTATGGTGTATTTACTTAGTCTGAGTGGATACCAGCACCTGCTCTTTATCTGTCTAAATATTCAAGCCTTTTAGACCACTTATCTTTATGAAGATAACGGGATAAATGGTTTGCAATATTTGGTCAAATCCCTACAATTAATAGTCCGTTCAAATCAGGAATAATGCGTCTTATGACTAACCCTGCTGCTACCAACGACTTGTCGGCGCTACCGACCTTGTCTTCAGAGCTAAACGAGCTCAATGAAGCTCAGCTTACCGACTTTGCGAGTGCTGCTGAAGCTTTGATTCTACAAGTAACTGATGCGCGTACCTTGCAAGACTTGCGTGTGCAATTGACTGGCAAAAAAAGCCCATTGACTGGCTGGTCAAAGCAGATGGGCAAACTCGATGCTGATGATAAAAAAACCTACGGTGGCTGGTTGCACGAGGTGCGTAGCCGCATTCAGCAAGCGCTGAGCGATCAACAGCAGCAGTTAGAAGTCGCCGCGCTCAACGCTAAGCTAGAAGCAGAGAGCATTGATATTACTCTTCCTGCTCGCGGTGGTCAAAAAGGCCATCTGCATCCCGTGACGATGATTACTCAGCGTATGCAGCAGTACTTTATTCAAGCGGGCTTCAATGTTGCCACCGGCCCTGAAGTTGAGAGCGATTACTATAACTTTGAAGCGTTGAATATCCCGTCGCACCATCCTGCGCGCGCGATGCATGATACATTCTATTTCGATGCGCATTATCTACTGCGTACGCATACCAGCCCAGTGCAGATTCGTACCATGGAAAAGAACGAGCCACCGATTCGCATCATTTGCCCAGGCCGTGTTTATCGTAACGACTCAGACCAAACCCACTCTCCGATGTTCCATCAGCTAGAAGGCCTTATGGTCACAGAGTCGAGCACTTTTGCTGAGCTAAAAGGTCTGATTAGTGAGTTTCTAGAAGCATTTTTTGCCAAAGAGCTGACCGTACGTTTCCGTCCTTCATTTTTCCCATTCACTGAGCCGTCTGCAGAAGTAGATATCTTAGATGATAACGGCAAATGGCTTGAAGTGATGGGCTGCGGTATGGTACATCCACAAGTATTGACCAATTGCGGTATTGATAGCGACAAATACACAGGCTTTGCATTTGGGATGGGTATCGAGCGCTTTGCGATGTTGTATTACGGTATTGATGACTTACGTTTGTTTTTCCAAAATGACGTGCGCTTCTTAAAGCAATTTGGCTAACGTGCTTTTGTTGATATAAAAGTGCTCCTTGTTAATACAACAAGTTAATTTGCCAAGCTTTACTCCAACATCTTTATTATAAAATTCTGATCCGAGATATTTATGAAAATTAGCGAACAGTGGCTACGTCAATGGGTAAACCCCAAAAATACCAGCGAACAGTTGGCTGAACAGCTGACGATGGCAGGGCTTGAGATTGATGACCGTTACGCAGTTGCCCGTGCATTTAGCGGTGTGGTCATCGGTGAAGTTATCAGCGTTGAGCAGCATCCAGATGCAGACAAACTGCGTGTCACGCAGGTAAATATTGGCGACGCTGAGCCGCTGCAAATTGTCTGCGGCGCACCTAATGTGACCGTCGGTATGAAAGCACCGGTTGCTACCGTTGGTGCGATACTACCAAGCGATGACGCAAAAGGTTTTAAGATTAAGAAAAGCAAGCTACGCGGTGTTGCCTCAAACGGCATGCTATGCGGCGCCTCTGAAATTGACTTGGTCGATGATATCGATGGCTTGCTTGAGTTGCCTGAAGATGCACCAGTTGGTACCGATATCCGTGAGTATTTAGGTCTAGATAATCAGATATTAGATATCTCTATCACCCCAAACCGTGGTGATTGCTTTAGCGTTCGCGGTATCGCTCGCGAGATTTCAGTCATCAATGACTTGCCTGTACAGTTGCCAGAGATTCCTGACTATGTAGTCGCTTCTGATAATGGTGCAACGCCCGCTGTAACTGTTGATGCGGTAGAGGCGTGCCCTCGCTATCTGTTGCAATCGATTAGCAATATTGATCGTAGCATCGATACTCCAAAATGGATGCAAGATGCATTGGTACAGTCAGGACTACGTTCACACAACTTCTTGGTCGATGTGACCAATTATGTGTTGATGGAATTGGGGCAACCGCTACACGCTTTTGATGCCGATACCATCGAAGGTGATATCGTTGTGCGTTTGGCACAGCCTGATGAAACCATTACTTTGCTCAACGAGCAAACGGTTACGCTAACCGGTGATGAGCTTGTGATTGCTGATGACAAAGGTGCCTTGGCACTGGCTGGCATTATGGGTGGTCAGCGTAGCAGTGTCACCGATAGTACGACCAATATCGTGGTAGAAAGCGCTTTCTTTAATCAACTGGCTATCGCTGCGCGCGCACGCCGTTTTGGATTGCATACCGATGCATCACAGCGTTTTGAGCGTGGGGTCGATTTTGAATTGCCGGAACTTGCCTTGGCACGAGCTTGTGACTTGATCACAAGCATCACGGGCGGCGAAGCAGGTCAAATAGTCACGGCCGAAAACCTTGAGCATCTGCCAGCACGCGAACCGATTACATTGCCAATCGCGAAAGTACGTGATGTTATTGGTATTGATATCGAGCCATCAGAGATGGTACGTATCTTAACTCAATTAGGTTTTGAGGTAGAGCAGCAAAACGACGCATTGATTTGTAAGCCGCCGTCTTACCGTTTTGATATGAGTATCAAGGAAGACCTCATCGAAGAAATTGCCCGTATCTATGGCTATGACAATATTCCAAGCGTATTGCCATATTTGCAAGTCAGCATGGATTATGACGATACTGCAGATTTGACTCATGGGATGAAGCTAGCACTGGTCGATAACGGTTATATGGAAGCCATCAGCTTTAGCTTTAGTGATGCAAAATTAGAAGCATTGCTTGATGATGAAGCGCTAGGAGAGGTGTTGGCACTGGCAAACCCTATCTCTAGTGATTTGGCGGTCATGCGTCGTACCTTGCTGTCAAGTTTACTGCCTTGCGTGCAATATAACTTGAATCGTCAGCAGCCACGCGTACGTTTCTTTGAGACGGGTCTTAGCTTTGTTGGACAAAGTATCAGTGATTTGGTGCAAACCCCAAGCATTGCATTGGTCGCAGTGGGTGATGTATGGAGTGAGCAGGCTTATCAAAACCGCGTCTTAGATTTTTATGATCTCAAACATGATATTGAACAGTTATTACCAGCGCAGATCGATAGCGCCCGTATTCGCTATGAGCGTAGTGCGCTGAGCTTCCTGCATCCAGGACAAAGCGCTGAGTTATATATCGATGATATCTATGTTGGTTGGTTGGGTCAGCTACATCCAAATACTGCTAAGCAGTTGGATCTGCCAACGACATGGGTTGCCCAATTGTCACTGGCACCGCTATTGACGCTTGCTCGTGAGCAGCATTCGATTACGACGCCTAGCAAGTTCCCACAAGTGCGCCGTGATATTGCTATTTTAGTAGACAGCGATATCAGTTTGCAGACTTTAGAGTCAACGGTACGAGCTGCGGCAGGTGATTTGTTGACTGATCTGTGGCTATTTGATGTGTATCAAGGCGATAAAGTACCGACTGGTCAGCGCTCATTGGCGTTTGCACTTGTATGGCAAGATGCTACACAAACCCTATCGGATGAAGCTGTAAAAACTGCCACTGATAAGGTTGTACAGGCATTAACGGATCAACACGCAGTCCAGTTACGTGACAGCTAATATTTAGTCTTTTAAAAGACCCAATGCTCTATAGCCTCTTCAGTTATGAGGCTATGGAGCATTGCTATTCGTAAAAACTATTATTTATAACCCTTTTATTTGTAAAATAAGTTAAGTCATTATTAATAAAGGATTTTAATGTATAGTTTATTAAAAACTACTCAAAAAACCTTTATAATAATTAGACTTAACCCTCATACCGCTAAACCATGATATTCGACATCACGACATAGTATAGGAGTCGTACTGTGAGCACCTTAACCAAATCTGACATGATTGAGCACTTAATGAGTCATCTAAATCTGACACGCCAAGAAGGTCGCTGTCTGGTGGAGAACTTTTTTGATGAGCTGTCAGATAGTTTGATTGATGGCAAAGAGGTCAAGCTTTCAGGCTTTGGCAACTTTGAGCTTAAAGACAAAAACAGCCGTCCAGGCCGCAATCCAAAGACAGGAGAGCCTGTCGCCGTATCCGCGCGCCGCGTGGTGACGTTCAAGACAGGACAAAAATTTCGTCAGAAAGTTGATGAGCGTTTATTCGATACTTAATGCGTTATTGAGTATGACAGCTTGCTTGTTTTCGCTATAGCCTTGTAAAACTATTGGCTTGTATAGCCAATAAATACCAAGTATGGTTATAAGTAACTAACTGTCATAAATTGCAGGCATAAAAAAAGAGAGCATAGGCTCTCTTTTTTTTATTACCGTTTATTTATTGTATGAACAATAAATTACTGAGCTGGCTCTTCAACAACAACTTCGTCAGAAGCGTCAACAGCAGCAGTATCAGTTTCGCTAGCTACGTCAACGCTAGTAGTAGTACCGTCTACAGGAACTTCAGCGTCCATTTCGTCAGTAGCAGTTGCAACTTGAGCGTCAGCGATGTCAGCTTCAGCGTCAGCAACAGCAGCGTCAGCATCAGCAGGGATAGCTTCACCGTCAGCAGCGCCTTCAGCTAGCTCTTCTTGTGCGTCTTGCACTTCTTCTTGCGCGTCAGATAGATCTTCAGCAGCGTTTTCTTTGTTGCTGTCACAGGCAGTTAGGCCCATAGTTGCAGTCATGATACCAGCTAGAGCAAGTAATTTAAGTTTCATAAGATTTTCTCCGGAAAAATGAAATGAGCAGTAGCAGCAACAAAGGACGAATTCCGAGGTTTCTCAGAATTCAATTAGTCTTAGTTACAGCTACTCAGCTTCCACGCATTCTATATGTTTTATATGAAAATGGAAATAGGGTTGTACAATTAAGTAACAATAATATTTAAAATAATATTTTACTTCATCTGTTCGATAGTATTTTTAATACAACAAACCTGATTAATCGACGTATAATCAATGACATCAGACTGTTACGGCACAATATGCAGTCCTACTTTTGGTTGTAATTTAACGTATGTATGGTGTTTAGTTAAGTAAAATTAGAGCCGATTGTCTCGTCTAATGAGGCACAAGTACGCCATTAATATGGGACAAGTAAATATGGGACAAATAAGCCATGATAATTAGCGCTATTTATATTAAGAAAAATTGCTTGTGAGTGAGCAAACCAAAAATCAAATCAACGTATTGAGCGGCTTACTGTACAACATGAATAATGAACAATACGAGTGATTATATCTCGTATATTTGAGGAATAAACTATGAAATGGCAAGGCAGACGAGGCAGTTCTAATGTTCGCTCTAGTACGGGCGGCGGCAAAATGATAGGTGGTGGTATTGGCGGTATTATCATCGCAGGCATTTTATGGTTGGTATTTGGGGTAAATCCTATGACTGCGCTGCAAACAGGTCAGGTAATCGCTGGTGGTGGTAGTAATGGAACTTCCAGCGAACCTGCGATAAGTGACGATCGAGATACCCAGTTTGTCAAAGTTGTGCTGGCGGATACTGAAGAGGTCTGGCATCAGATATTTAACGAAGCGGGTAGTACTTATAAAGAGCCCTCGCTAATTCTGTTCAATGGTCAAGTAAATTCGGCTTGCGGTAGTGCCAGCGCGGCGACAGGGCCTTTTTATTGCCCAGGCGATCAAACGGTCTATTTAGACACATCATTTTTTGTGGAGATGCGTCAAAATCTGGGTATCGCAGGGGATCAGCAAGGCTCTGGGA
This sequence comes from Psychrobacter sp. AntiMn-1, assembly GCF_001854065.1. Lineage (NCBI taxonomy): Bacteria > Pseudomonadati > Pseudomonadota > Gammaproteobacteria > Moraxellales > Moraxellaceae > Psychrobacter > Psychrobacter sp. AntiMn-1. Next base: position 2,286,838 of record NZ_CP012969.1, read on the forward strand.
CTCAGGAAAACCAAGGTAAAGCGGGGGATTTTGCGCAGGCTTATGTTATCGCACATGAGGTGGGTCATCATGTTCAGACGCTACTAGGTATTAGTCAGCAGGTCAATGAAGCCCGTCGGCAAGTGACCCAAGCACAATCCAATAAGTTGTCAGTGTTACAAGAGCTGCAGGCAGATTGCTTTGCTGGCGTTTGGGCGCAGCGTAACCAAGAGCGTGTACAGTTTTTAGAAGCGGGTGATATTGATGAAGCCATCAATGCGGCTGGTCAAATCGGTGATGATCGATTGGCACAGGCGAGTGGTAGAGCGGTTGCGCCTGATAACTTTACGCATGGTACTAGCCAGCAGCGTGTTGAGTGGTTCACGCGGGGCTTAGAGAGCGGTAATGTACAATCTTGCGATACCTTTAGTGGTGCGCTTTAAAAGTAAGATTATTTTTTGCAACTCCGCCTATGGGTTATCAGTACAACAATAACCACGCAAAAATTTGACATAAAAAAGCCTGCAATCAATTGCAGGCTTTTTTATTATCTTCTATCTGATATGACTCAACGCATTATTAAGAAATATCAGTGTAGAAGTTTTTAGTTGTTATCAAGAATGTAACCACCAGCGCCGCCAATAGCTGCACCAGCCAATGCACCACGAGCGATGTCTTTGCTGTCGCCTTTACTTCTGATAAGTGCGCCAGCTGCGGCACCTGCTGTTGCGCCTTTAGCGGTATTGCTCATACCACCATATGAATTACAACCAGTCATGATGAGTGCTGAGCTCGTAATTGCTGTCATTGCGATCGTCTTAGCAAATTTCACATTATCACCTATTTATTCGTCAAGTTTGAAATATAATACCTTTAAAAAAACAATGTCCATGATATTTTCAAATATATTCCTACTGTCTGCCATAATAGTGGGTTAGTAGATAGTTAGTCGTAGTAAAAACGCTAAACTTTGCAAACGACATGTAATTGATGTTGCCGCACTGTATCATAAAACGGGTACTTGCTTATATGAGGTACTTAGCGCAAAAATAGGTAGGCGAGTATTTTGGCAATCGGAAATAAAAAAGACCACCGAACGGCAGTCTTTATATCAAGCAAACAATGGCATGCTTGGAAAAAATATGCGTAAATTAGTTCTGTGATTTGCGTTTCATTTGCTCAAAGAACTCGTCATTGGTTTTCGCTTCTTTGAGACGATCTAACAAGAATTCAGTAGCTTGGACGCCATCCATCGGCTGCAGCAGTTTACGTAAAATCCAGACTTTACGTAGTTTATCTTCGTCCAACAAGCGCTCTTCGCGGCGTGTGCCTGATTTTTTGATATTGATTGCAGGGAAGACACGTTTTTCGGCCAAGTCGCGCTCAAGGGTGATTTCTTGGTTGCCCGTCCCTTTGAATTCCTCAAAAATCACGCTGTCCATCTTACTACCAGTATCAATCAGCGCACTGGCAATAATCGTCAAACTGCCACCTTCTTCGACATTACGCGCAGCGCCAAAGAAACGCTTTGGACGCTCAAGCGCATTGGCATCCAAACCACCGGTCAATACTTTGCCTGATGATGGTATAACGGTGTTATAGGCACGTGCCAGACGAGTGATCGAGTCTAATAAAATCACCACATCTTGCTTATGCTCGACCAGACGTTTGGCTTTTTCGATGACCATCTCAGCCACTTGTACGTGACGCTGAGGTGGCTCATCAAAGGTAGAGGCAACGACTTCACCGCGCACGGTACGCTCCATCTCGGTGACTTCCTCTGGACGCTCATCAATCAACAGGACGATTAAGTAGCATTCAGGATTATTGCGAGTGATGGACTGAGCAATAGATTGCAATAACATCGTTTTACCCGCTTTTGGCGGTGCGACAATAATAGAGCGCTGACCTTTACCAATTGGTGCGATCAAATCAATGATACGCCCTGTCAGATCTTCGGTAGTACCATTACCAAGCTCAAGCTTTAGCTGCTCAGTAGGGAATAGCGGTGTTAGGTTCTCAAAAATCAGCTTATGACGTGAGCGATCTGGCGTATCAAAGTTGATTTCACCAACTTTTAGTAACGCAAAATAACGCTCAGAATCTTTTGGTGGGCGAATCGTACCAGCGATACTGTCGCCCGTTTTTAAGCTGAAGCGGCGAATTTGACTAGGGCTGACATAGATGTCATCAGGACCTGCTAGATAAGAGCCTTCTGATGAGCGTAAAAAGCCAAAACCATCAGGGAGCACCTCAAGCACACCGTCACCATAGATGGCTTCACCGTTGCGGGCATGGGTTTTTAAGATAGCAAAGATAATGTCTTGTTTACGGCTACGCGCCATGTTATCAAGACCCATTTCCTTGGCAATAGCCAACAGCTCAGAGATTGATTTTTTCTTTAATTCAGTTAGATTCATAGATAGGTCATTAGCAATTGATCAGATGAGAGATGCCATTAGCAGCACAAGTCACGACAGTGAGTAAAACGACAGTAATATGATGATAGAAGGTATTTGTACAGCGCAATGGCTTATGTAGTGTTGGTATTGCATGTCTGCTTATAGACGCATTGCTATCGCTAGATGCAAGGTCATAAGAATTAGGAATAAAAAAGGCTACATAAGAGTCTGCGTCAAAAACTCAATATCAGTCATTGCGTTTAGTCATTTCGTTTAGCAATGGTGTTTATAATGACGATTGTGTTTTTGTTGATAAACACGAGGAGAATAGCGACAAGATACTAGGAAAACAGATGGTTTTCTCTTGTCAGCAGACTATACGGTCTTCACAATAGCGTTGTCAATAAATTTTGCCAAAAAATTCGTATAATCAAGTTTTTTGCACAAAAAACAAGCAAAAAGCCATTATCGTTATCAGATAATGGCTTTCTTTATCGCTTTAGCTCATTGATTCAAAAAACTTTGAAATGAGAACATTCAACTTATAAATGCTTGTCCAATACTTTGGCCAATTCAGCTTTTGGCTGTAGACCCATCACTGAATCTACTTTTTCGCCGTCTTTGAAGACAAATAAAGTTGGGATGTTGCGGATACCAAAACGGCTCGCTGCTTGTGGGTTGTTATCCACGTCAACTTTAACGATCTTAACTTTACCTTGGTACTCAGTCGCTAAATCTTCTAAAATAGGCGCAATCGCTTTACAAGGACCACACCAAGTTGCCCAAAAATCTACCAATACAGGAAGATCTGATTCTAGAACGTCTTGGTCAAAGTTTGTGTCGGTAGTATTAACAATAAGGTCTGACATAATTTTATCTCTCTTGTTTTATTTATTCTGTCACCACACACCAGCTGTCATATTTATCTAATAATAAGTGGGTCAGTGGTCAAAGAATCGTTTAGAAGTGGTGAAAATGTGCCATTATATTAACATGTTTGCTCAGTCTTGACAGATTTAGGCTGGTTAAATTGTTCAACAATTACGATTAGCACAATAAATCAAAACAGAATGACACAGGTTGGGTTTTCTCTGTTACGTGTGATCATTGCTTTGCTAAAACATACTTTTTGAGCACTTTTAGCCGTCTGTTTTTACATTGAATCATCCCACTTTTACTCTCAATAAATAGGGCGCTACTGTGCCAAAATAACAGCCGCCAAAGCCCCATATTACGTTCAATTTATATAAGTAGTTAAGTTTATGCCTTTTACTGATGAAGAAGTCGACGCTCTCAACGCGCAAGAAAATGCCTATCCACTTGAGTTTTTCAAACAATTTGTGCAAGAGATTACCGTTTACGAAGATGATGATATTTGGGTAGTGGATAAACCGGCAGGGCTGTTAAGTGTCGATGGCAAGACTCTCAAGGTAAGCCTGCTTGCTCGGCTTGAGCGTGCCAATCCAGCGGTAAAACTGATTCATCGACTGGATATGGACACGTCAGGTCTGATTATTTTTGCAAAAAATGCCACCGCCCAAACCAATATCAGTAAACAGTTTATTGAACGCTTACCGCAGAAAAAATACCAAGCACGAGTTTTTGGGGAATGGGAGCAGGTGGGCGCAGCGGGTGAGATATCGGTGCCAGTACGCTATGAGCCGACGACCAAGCCGCGTCATATCGTTGATCATGACTGGTCAAAGCATGCTTTAACACTGTATGAAGTCATAGCGCACGAAATGTGTGATGGTCAACCAGTTACCCGAGTGATGCTTAAACCCGTTACAGGTCGCAGCCATCAACTACGCGTGCATATGGTGCATGCAGGTCATGTGATGATTGGTGATCCGATATATGCTGAAGGCGCGGCACTCAAGATTGCGCCAAGGCTAAATCTACATGCGCAGCAATTGCGCTTAAAGCATCCAGTATTGGGTGCTTGGATGGACTGGGAAAGTCCATGCCCATTTTGATGCATTAGCTGCCTGAATATGAAGTCGAAGCGCGCGATTAATAGAAGCACTAAGGTTATCGCTGATCATGTAAACACAAGGATGAGAATATGCTTGATATCGCTACTACCAAACAGGCGATTAAAAGTCGCCTCGCACGTAGACAGTCGCAAAGGGGTAAGCCTGCTGATTATGAAGTGCTGATTATTGGTGCGGGCATTGCGGGTATCGGTATGGCCTGCCGCTTACAGCAACTAGCGCATAAAAATCTATTTGGTCATAAAGGTGCAAAAAAACAAAGGCAGAACAAATCAGTTAACAACAAAAGAGGCTCGCAGCGCTTTGCCATATTAGAAAAACGTGCTGATTTGGGCGGCACGTGGGATTTATTTACCTATCCTGGTATCCGCTCTGATTCTGATGCCTTAACCTTTGGCTATAACTTTAGACCGTGGCTAGATTATAGAATGCTGGCAGCAGGTGGCGATATTAAGCGTTATATCGCTGATACGGCGCGCGAGTTTGGTATTACGGAGCATATTCGTTACGAGCATGAAGTTCAGCAAATATCATGGTCGAGTATGGATAAGTTATGGACAGCAACCATAAAAAACCATACCAGCGGAGAAGTGTTCGTTAAGACGGCAAAGTTCGTGGTCGGTGCTACGGGCTACTACGACTATAAGCAAGGCTATCGTCCTTATTTTGCGGGAGAAGAAGATTTCCGCGGTCGTATTGTCCATCCGCAGCATTGGGGTAATTTAGATTATAATGACAAAAAAGTGGTCATTATTGGCAGCGGTGCCACTGCAATGACGCTATTGCCGGCACTGGTAGATGAAAGCAGCGAGCAGTGTGCGCGTCATGTCACGATGCTACAGCGGACACCCACTTATGTGGCAAGCGTACCGGGCGATGATCATGCTATCGACTGGCTATCAGGCAAGTTTTCACCTTTATCAAAAGAGCAGGCTTATACGGTACTGCGAGCGCGCAACGTGTTGCGGCAGCAAGGGCTGTATAAATTAGCCACTCACGCGCCCAAGCTGATGAAAGCTGTGCTAAAAGGCGGCGTGACAAAAGAGTTAAAAGGTAGCGGCGTTGATGTCGAGCACTTTATGCCCGATTACAATCCGTGGGATCAACGCGTATGCGCTGTGCCAGACAGTGACTTATTTAAGTCTTTGCACGGTAAACGTGCAGCAGTGGTCACCGATCAGATCGACCACTTCACTGAAACCGGTATTATGCTGCAATCAGGCGAGCATCTTGAGGCTAATATCATCGTCACAGCAACCGGATTGAAGCTGCAAATGCTAGGCGGAGCAGCGGTATATATCGACGGGCAGGCCATTGATATCGGTACGCGCATGACGTATAAGGCAGTCATGATCGAAGGCGTGCCTAACATGGCGGCCTTATTTGGCTATACCAATGCCTCATGGACGCTAAAGATTGATCTGGCGTGTCGATATGTGGTGCGGCTGTTGAGTTATATGCACAAAAACCGCTACCAAGTCGCGCTGCCACAGGCACAGGCGGCGAATGCTACCGCCTACGCCCAAGCAGATACGGTGATGGGCTCGCTATCGTCTGGATATGTCAGGCGTGCCCAAGACAGACTGCCGAAGCAAGGCGATCGCTACCCGTGGTACGTGACCAACAACTATCTTAGCGACCGTGTGATGCTCAAATACCGCAAAATAAAAGACGACTGGTTGCGGTTCAGTCGTTAGGTTTTAATTGATCGATAGTCGCTATTGATGCTGATTATCGATAAAGTCAGCAACTTGTTTGCTTAATATCTGCCACAAGGTCTCTTGGGCGCTTTTGCTGCCCCAAGCATTGTGCGGGCTAAATATGACGCGTGGATGGTCGCTGAGACTGAGTAATGGGTCATCGTTCGCGATGGGCTCTTGTGCAAATACATCACTGGCATAACCGATGATTTGCTCATTGTTAATCGCATCAGTCAATGCTTGGCTATCAACGACGCCGCCACGAGCGACATTGACGATGAGCGGTTGTTTGCTCATTTTTGCCAAGGTATCTTTATTAATGAGGTGTTCGGTTTGTTCAGTCAATGGACAATGCAAACTGAGGACATCTGCACGAGCTAATACCTCATCAAATGCCGTATAATCGTCGTTGCGCGGCGTGCGTCCTTGATGCTCCGCCCATAGAACTGTCATACCAAATGCACGCGCGATTTCGGTTACGCGCTTGCCAATGGTGCCAATACCAATGATGCCTAGCGTCTTGTCTTCCAAATCTATCAGCGGAATATCCAGCAGACAAAAATTCCCGTTTGCTAGCCATGTGCCATCAGCGACTTTTTGATGGTAATGAATACCGGCACGCATCGCAGTCAGCATGAGCATAAAGGTATGCTCAGGCACGCTTTTTACCGCATATCCCGCCACATTATAAAGTGCTACGCCATGTTTATCGCAAGCCTCATGATCGACGTTATTCATGCCAGTGGCGGTCAGTTGAATCAATTTTAGCTTGGGTAGGCCAGCGATCACCTCTGCGCCAATTTGCACTTTATTGGTGATGATGATATCGGCATCTTTACAGCGCTCAATAATGAGGTCCGTGTCTTTTGGCGTATCGTTATAAGTGACGTAATCGCCTATGCCTGCTGGTGCGGGCAAATCAATGCCATCAGAAAAAGTGCCTTTATCCAAAAAAACGGCTTGCATCATGATTCCTTATTTATTGTTGTCCTATAGATAGAAATAGTTGTCAAATGAATCGTTATGGGCTTAATGTAGCACGTTGGAGTTTTTAGTCAAAAACGAATCCATTAAATATTGGCTAAGTGGTGATAAGCGTTTAAAAACAAAGTAATTTATATCATGAGCGGATTTACTGAGCATGATTGGGCCCAAAGACCTTATAAAGTCATGGGTATCATAAGCCGCCTCTTGAAAATTGAACTTAACGCACTCATCTAGCCGCTAACGTTATATAATGGTAAGGCTTGGCTATTGGTTTCACTAACATTATGACACTGCGTTTGCATCTATTGATGATTTGCCTCATTTTTAACCTGACTACTATCACAAGCCACCATTGCTATCTAATTTTTAATTATCTGAGTACAAAAGACATCGCCTTATGACTATCTCTATTGCTTCATTGCACAGTACTGAATTCGCCGTTGGCCAACGTTATTTATCTGATACGGAGTCTGAGCTTGGCTTAGGTGTGGTTATCGATGTCGATGATCGATGTGTGCATATTTTATTTCCACAAAGTGAAGAGACGCGCGTCTACGCAAAAAACTCTGCGCCACTATCGCGCGTGGTGTTTAAGGTTGGCGATACGATCTATGACCAAGATGGCAAAAGCTATACAGTCAATGCTGTCGATGAAGTCATGGGTGTGCTCAAATATAGCGTCGATGAGCACGAGGGCGGCACTGCTTCTAAAGGAATAATGGAGACGCGCCTTGCGGCCAATATCACGCTAGCCAAGCCGCTTGAGCGTCTGCTCGCTGGTCGTATCGAACGCGGCGATTGGTACGAGCTGCGCCAAGATATCTTGCGTATGCAATCAGCATTGGCAGGCCATCCACTCAAAGGGTTGATGGGCGCGCGTGTCGATATCATCGAGCATCAGCTCTATATCGCACACGAAGTCGGTAAGCGTATCGCGCCGCGTGTCCTGCTCGCTGATGAAGTAGGTCTTGGTAAAACCATCGAAGCGGGCATGATTATCCATCAGCAGCTACTAACGGGTAAAGCTGAGCGTGTTTTGATTTTGGTGCCAGACAGCTTACAGTATCAATGGATGATTGAGCTGCGTCGTCGTTTTAATCTGAATTTTGCATTGTTTGATTTGGTGCGCACAGCTGCGATCAAAGAACATGATCCTGAGCAAAACGTCTTTGCCACTGAGCAGTGCATCATCGCGGGCATGGATTTGTTGCTTGATCATCCTGATTTGTACGATCAGGCGATGGAAGCGGGCTTTGATCTATTGGTCGTCGACGAAGCGCACCATTTGCACTGGGATGAAGAGCAGGGCGGCAATGACAAATACGATTTGATTGCTGACTTTGCTGAAGAGACGCCTGGGGTGATGCTACTGACAGCAACGCCAGAGCAACTTGGCGCGCAGAGTCACTTTGCCCGTTTGCGCCTGATAGATCCTGATCGCTTTGATGATCTAGATGAGTTCATCGATGGTCAAGAAGCCTTTGCCGAAACCGCTGCCGTCGCTGGCGTCTTGATAGAAGACAAGCCACTGAGTGATGGGCAAATTGCAGCTTTGAGCCATTTATTAGACATTAGTATGGATGAGCTGGGCGCAATCAATGACGATGAGCGCTTGCGTACTTATGCCCTTAACGAGCTACTGGACCGTCATGGTACCGGCCGTATCTTATTTCGCAATACTCGTGAGAGTGTCAAAGGGTTTTATGGACGAAGCCATCAGCCATATCCACTGCACCTGCCTGACGCATGGGTTGATAGCTACCAAACCACGGGCAAACTGCGTGAGCAGCTGTGGGGCGAAGAAAACCAGCCCGACGGTGGTTGGCTAGAAGATGATCCACGCGTCTCTTGGTTGGTTGATATCTTACGCAGTGAGCTTAAGCAGCAAAAAGTACTGCTAATCGCTCGCAGTGGCGCGACAGTAGAGAGCTTAGAAGCTGTATTGCGTCTGCATGCCGGCATCAAAACCGCTATATTTACTGAGCAGATGACCCTGCTTGAGCGTGACCAAGCAGCAGCATTTTTCGCGGATAGTGAAGGCGCACAAATATTATTATGCTCAGAGATTGGCTCTGAAGGTCGTAACTTCCAGTTTGCAAGCCAACTGATACTCTGGGATTTACCGGCAAACCCAGATACTTTGGAGCAGCGTATCGGTCGTCTAGATCGTATCGGTCAGACACAGCAGATCATGCTGCATGTGCCTTATGTACAGGGCACGGCGCAAGAGCGTCTGTATCATTGGTATAACGATGCGCTGAATATGTTTAACCAAATATCACCAACGGCACAAAGCGTGCAAGAGCAGTATATCCAAGAGCTCAAGCCTGTACTTGAAGGCGCGGATACTGCGGATAACAATGCTATCTTACAAGACATCATTGATGAGGCGCTACAGACGCGTTTGGGCTTAGAGGCGCAGCTACAAGCGGGCCGTGATCGTCTGCTAGAGTACAACTCGTGTCGTCCGCGTGTCGCTGGACGTATTGCGGATGCCATGCGTGACTTTGATGGCAATAATTTGTTGCCGCATTTCATTGAGCGCTTCTTTGCCTCTGCCAATATCGACCATAATATCCAGCGTGATGGCTCGTGGGTCATCGCACCGATTGATAGCACTGAGATCAGCGACTATATCGATGGCTTGCCGCTTGGTGATGAAGATGGTATGACGTTGACTTTTGTGCGTGAGCAAGCGCTTCAGCGTGAAGATATCGATTTTATTACGCATGAGCATCCATTGATGCGCGCTATTTATGAGCTTGCCAGTACCAGCACTTTTGGTAATACGACAGTGGCTATGCTAAAAAGCGCCGCTGTGCCGCAAGGGATGGTACTGCTAGAAGTAAACTTCCGTATCGAAGCCATCGCCCCAAAAGTGCTCAATCTGCCAGCGACATTGACCACGCAAAATATCCGTGTCTTTATCAGTGAGCAGGGTAGTGACTTGTCCGCTCGTATCAGTGCTGATATGATCATGCCGCATGTGGAACGCTTGGACAAAAACCGTGCTCGTCAAGTGATCAAAGTGCGCGGCGATGTGATCGAGCAGCGGTATTACGAGGCTGAAGACATCGCACGTGAGCAAATCGCGGAGATTGGTGAACAAGCAAGTGCGCGCTTTAGTCAGCAGTGGTCACGTGAGATCAAACGTCTCAAGCACTTGCAGACCATTAATCCAAATGTACGCCCCGAAGAGATTGAGCGCCTAGAGCAGCTCAAAGCTCAAGGAGAGCAAGCGCTTGGTAATTTATCGCTAGTGCCGGACTCTATTCGCGTACTGATAGCAGTGAAGCCATAAACTTTTAGATGATTGTCAAAAACGAGATGTTGTTAGACATCTCGTTTTTTTATGAATGAGATTGCTTGGACGAGTAAAGTAGATGCGATTTTTTATCGCAAATCGTTAAGCAATACTTATGAGTAAGCTGACAGTAACTAGTCAAAGCCAACAATATTGGGTAAGATATTTACCTTTTCTATCGAAAATGAACAGATAGCCATGGCCTGGTGAGCTATGGCTGTGTGTTTGTTCTAAAGTCTCTCTTGTATATATTAGCAAGCGATCTCATATTATTTTAAATTCAAGCGCAGCGGCTATATGGCATCGAGATTGTTAGATGCTTACTTTTGGATGCTGAGCGTGTTTGATAAAAATAAGGAAACATATTGTCATGTCCGATAATTCACAACTGATTGATGAGCTGCTAGCTACAATCGCGCTTATTGAGGTTACCCCCGATGTCTTTGAGGGTAAGAGCCATGATTATGTGGGCAGTCGTATATTTGGCGGGCAAGTATTGGCCCAAGCGATCATGGCAGCAGCGCATACATTAGATCAAGACAAGCCTTGTCACTCGTTGCATGGGTATTTTTTGCGTGGTGGTGATATCAATCAACCAGTGATCTATCAAGTGCGCCGTCTGCGTGATGGTCGCAGTTTATCCGCGCGTGAAGTGACGGCTATTCAGTACAAAGAAGTACGCGGTAAAGCGCCTGTTGAGCAAGTGATATTTTCGATGATTGCGTCGTTTTCTCCCATGGAGGATGGCCTTGCGTATCAAGAAGACATGCCTGTTTATCCACCGCCAGAAGATCTATTGACCGAGCAAGATTTAAAAGAAGAGTACGTGGGCAAAGTACCAGATGCGCTCAAAGCACGGTTTATGCGCCGCCGTCATGTCGAGATAAAGCCTGTCAAACCGCGTAATCCGATCAATCCAGAACCGATGAAACCTAAGCAAGCCAACTGGCTGCGTATTCGCGAGCTGGGCAACCAGCCGGTGGCGATTCAGCAAGCGCTATTGGCATTTTCGTCTGATTTTTACTTGGTGGGCACGGGGCTTATGTCACATGGCGTGAGCTTTATGACCAGCGGGTTGCAAGCTGCTAGTATCGATCACTCGATGCACTTCCACCGTGAGTTTGATTTGAATGACTGGCTGCTCTATGACATGTGGAGCGATACCACGTCCAATGCGAAAGGGCTGAACCATGGGCAGTTTTGGCAAGATGGCAAACTGGTTGCCACCGTGCAACAAGAAGGCCTAATGCGCTTGCGTGTGCCAAAGTCCTAACCCTAGCCTTAGCGCTATTTATTGTTGGCTACTGTCATCTTGTGATCATAAAAAAGGGACTCACTATTGATAATGAGTCGCTTTTTTTTATGCCAGTTTTTTACACTAATTTTTATTCTAAGATTTTAATCATCGCACGAGGCAATCCTAGACTGTCTTGTGCTGTTTGTTCGGTGAGCCATTTAAAATCAATCTCAGCTGCTGCTAGTTTCTCGTTGAGTTCTATCGTTTGCGCAGCATCGACAGTGAGTTTGCGCGGTGTTAAATACCAATGGAAATGCGTCAATGAGTGCTTGATAGGGGCGTCATCTAATAAGGTATTGCTAACTGATTCGGTTACCAGTTCATTCTTTATTAGCCATTCGTTGATAATTTGCTCAGCCGTGGTGAACTCTGTCTCGTATATTTTTTCATTACTGCGCACGCCACTTGCCAAGCTTGATGACTTATCGTCGCTCGTGACTGATTTATTAGCAGTAGTTTTGCCAGTTATCTTGCTATTTGCTTTACCATCAATTTTTTCTACGAACTGTAAAGGCAAGCTCCATAGGCCACCCCAAATGCCATTATCAGGGCGTTGTAGCCACAATATCTCACCGTCTATATTTTCTATCAGCAATGCATCGCTAAACTTGCTCGGTTTGGGCTGTTTTTTCGCTTTGACAGGATAATCAGTCTCGCGCCCCTCAGCATGTGCCAAGCAATCTTCTTGTAGCGGGCATAATAGGCAAGCAGGTTTGCTACGCGTACATAACGTTGCGCCCATATCCATCATGGCTTGTGCGAACAGTCCTGAGTTCTCTGTCGGTGTTAAACGCTCCGCTAATGCCCATAACTCTTTCGTCGTAGCAGATTTAGTGATATCGCCGTCAATGGCTGCCCAGCGCGTCAATACCCGTTTGACATTACCATCACAGATGACGCCATAATGATGCAATCCCATCGCCATAATCGCCCCAGCCGTTGATGGGCCAACGCCAGAAATCGCTTCCCAACCTGCGAGTGTCTGCGGGAACTCGCCCGTCTCCTCGATTACTGCAACCAGCTGCTTTGCCCCTTTATGCAAATTACGCGCGCGTGCATAGTAGCCAAGCCCCGCCCAATGCTCGGCGACCACATCCCAGTCGGCAGCGGCCAAATCCTGCACGGTCGGAAACGTCTCCATAAAGCGTGCAAAGTAGGGCAGTACTGTGGTCACTTGTGTTTGCTGAAGCATCACTTCGGATAACCAAACGATATAAGGATTGGGCGTGTCAGTTTGGTGCTGTTGCCACGGCAAATCATGGCGACCATTTTCGGCAAACCAATCGAGTAGGCGCGGGGCAAAGGAGTTTAGAGATGACTCAGGTTGAGAGAATAAAGTAGGCAAGAATAATCCTTGTCAATTAATAAAAAATATTAGACCATAAAAGGTTAACTAATTTATGGGGTGGGCTGACTCGCTATGCAATGGTTTGTTGTTTTTAAGGAAAAGCATTAGTTAGTTATTACGTGTTCTTCACTTTCAGTTTAATAATAAGTAAAACCAATGTTTTCATTAATAGTTTAGGAGATAGTATCTTGTCAGCACAAACCTTTTTCGTTTGGGATATCCATCAAATTACTTGTACACCAAGTAAAGACAGCTCATGGGAACAAGCAACGCACGACTTTGAAGCTTTGCGCCAGCAGCTAGTGGATACTATCAGCTCAAATATCATTGAGCTAGCAGATCGTCTCGTGGACGAAGCCAGAACCTCGGATTATTCAGAAGTCTTTTATGAAGCCTACGTAAATACAAATTTAGAGATGAAAACTCATTCTAAAACCGCTTGCGTAGCCATACCCACACCTGAAGCACTGCACGGTGAAGCGTTAGATGTTATCACCCCTCTATGTGAAGAGTTAGGGCTAGTGTTTTATGACACTCGGGGTATGGTTGCCTATCCAGATGGTACGATCTATCCGCCTAACATCGCAAGAGGTATGGCACTGCTAAAAGAAAAGCGGGCGCTGGCAAAACAGTCTGCTGATATTTATAAGCCAGAGGCACAGGTTCCTAGAGATAGAGAGGACTTTGAAAAAATACTGCACCCATTCATGCATGATTGTTTAGAACGTTATGGTTATCAGTGTAGTCAAGTAACAAGCGCTAACGTTAATGACTCTCTTGAAGTCGATGGTTGTACCAAGGCCATGCCTTATGGTCATGTGCGTCTAACCGGAGGAGCGGAAGGTAAGAACGGCTATTTTAGATTAAAAATTCATGCGTATTTTGTATCACCAGCGTTTGAAGAGATTTACGATAAAGTAACGCTGCCAACTGAGCTTACTCGGCAATCTCCTTATTTAAAGCTAGATTACATTAATGTATGCGATAAAAACTTTGCAGATAAGCAAAAACAGATTACTGAATTTATTAATACTGAGTTTGCCAGTAAACTGGATGAAGTAGATAAAATAGACAGCTACAATCAGCTTTTTTTGTTACTGCATGATAAGATTGCAAGAGGGCACAGCCATGGTGAAAGAGTGGATAAACAACTTATTCTAGCCAAACTTGCAGGTCGAGAGGACTATGATGATTTGATCATACAGTATCGTGAACTTATTGATAACTCACCAAACGACTATGTTAAGAATAGAATGAATGAGCGCTGGGATAGACTTTTAGAGATTTTATCTACCGTAGAGCCATTGGAGTAGCTGATTATGACTGAATACGCTTTGCTTTATGTTTGGGATGCAAGTTTGGGTGATGGCGATGAGTATCTGCCTATCTCTTACGATAGTGCAGGTGTATTACTACCGCAGCTTATAGAGATAGAAGTCAGCGCTCATAGCGAAAACATATTCGAGTTTGCCACTGAGCTACAACAACTGGCTCAGGAAGGTGATTTATCATTTGAGCTTTCATTAGCATTCGGGGCAACGGTCGCTCATGTACAGCTACAGAATACATTTGCTGTCTCTCTGCCGCTGCCAGATAATAACATGCAAGAAGCTGCTAGAGTAATTGCACCATTGGCAAAGAAACATGGGTTGGTGTTTTATTATTTGCTAGGGTTAGTTTCTTTGCCTGACGGGAAAATTTTCACTTCTACATGATTGGTCTTACGTTTATTAAATCTACTTCCGATTCTTCCGCGTTTTTAGACGACGTAAGCGTTTTTCTTCCTCGCGGGCTTTTTTCTTTTCTTCAGCAGCGATGCGTTGTTCGGCGACGACGATTTCTTCTGCCTCAATCATAGCTGGGGTCTCAAGCGTGATACGCCCGATCTTTGCGCTACGTAGCTCGTTAATGAGAATCTCAGACATACGGTAGGTATCGACTTGATTGCCTGCGCGTACACAGCCGCGATTGCGTCCTGCCACTTCAAAGAACTCCCAATCGGTCTTGGGTAACTCGTCAATTTTATAGCGGGTTTTTAGCGACTCAGGATAGGCGTGCATCAAGTACTCAGCGGTATAGCTTGCGACATCAGCAAAATCAAAAGCAGTATCACGGATACCGCCTGTCGCTGCTAGACGATAGCCAGAGTTTTCATTTTCAACTTTCGGCCATAGCATACCGGGCGTGTCATAGAGCATGATGTCATCGTCGAGCTTAATCAGCTGCTGCGACTTGGTTACCGCTGGCTCGTCACCTGTCTTTGCCACGGCGCGACCTGCTAGCGTATTGATCAGCGTTGATTTGCCCACATTTGGAATACCCATAATCATCGCTTTGATTTGACGACCAGTCCCGACTTTATTGGGTACGAGGTGTTTGCAGATGGCAATGATGCGTTTTACGTCATTGGCTTTTTCAGTATCGCACGCAATGGCTTTGACTTGGCTTTGCTGCTCAAGATGATCCATCCAGATTTGGGTCAATTCAGGATCGGCAAGGTCAGCTTTATTCAGGATTTTAATCACAGGTTTTTCGCCGCGTAGGGCTGCGACCATTGGGTTTTCGCTGCTATAGGGGATACGTGCATCGATGACCTCGATGACCACATCCATCTGCGGCATGATTTCTTTGATTTCGTTGCGGGCTTTGTTCATATGCCCAGGGAACCACTGAATACTTGCTCTCTTATCCATCTGCTTTTATAACCTTGTTATTCATAAATGTCGCGCAAAAGACATGGCGCTATGTTGGCATTGTCTGTTGTCATGGGATCCAGTTTACTACAAACCCGATGTATCCATGGGACAATTTCACCTGACCTACTTACCTGACCAGATGCGCCGTTACGATTGAGGGGGATCTCCTATCTCTTCGTTGGCTGGCGGCAACGGCGCAAGATACCCAATCAATAGTATTAAACTGCCGGCACCAATGAACGAGATCACGCGCCAAATTGCCTCGGTCTGTGATAAGTCAACTAAGACCAGTTTAATCACAACGATGCCTAACAACCCAATACCCATAAACCACAGCGCGCGCTGCCAGTAGCGGCTGGCGACAATAGTCGCGACCAAAGCCAAGAGCGTCCACAAGATGGTCAGTCCTGTCTGTACTTGTTCGCTACTCCAAGCGCCGCCCTGAGCGCCGTCCCAAAGCGGTGTACCGATAAAGGCATGTAGGCTGCGTACCAAAATACTTGAGAGCCACCAAAAGGCAATCAAAGCCAATATGATCAGCGTATGGCGATAACGCTCGGTAAAGACCGTATTGGGCGCACGCACTTGTTGAAGCAGTCGTAATAATAGCAAGGAAGCAGCTATTACCAACCCCATACTGACATCAATGATGCTCAGCACTGGCAAATATGGCAGCTGCCAGACCGCGCCGTCGCTATAATAATTACTGAAAACGACCCAAAACAAAGCAATAGGCAGCAATGCTTTGCCAGTGCCTATCAGCGCATGTGGCAGGTTGAGCCAAGCAGGAGCGCGCGCGATCAGCGTCTGTTTGCGCTCAGATGCGTACGTACTGATTTGCTTGTAAGTTAGATAGAGAGGGATGACATATAGTAGCGCGACCAGTAGCATCGGCGGCGCGATATGCTCAGCATTTGACCGTAGCGCTAAGGTATAAAACAGCACAGACAACGCGGTGATCAGTAGACTGGTTGGATCCACATACCGCTGTTCGCCTGCTTGATACCAGCGTTTGAGCCATAGTAGTGCAACGCCTAATACCATAAGCGCGCTGATAATAAAGTATCGCCATTCAATGTTATCCCACCGATGGGAAAATATAATGATAATGGGTGTGAGAGTGACCATAAACGTATACAGAGCGAGCAATATCGCACGGTTGATACGGCGTGCCTGTGCCCACGGCGTTTTGCTATCGATAAGCCAAAAGCCAAGACTGTGTATGATGACGGTCAATATAAACAGCGTCGTTACTGACACTGCTAACCACAACTCAAAGGCGATATACGTCGCCCAAATACTCCAACAGGTAGCCAGTAGTGAAAAAGCATATATCAACCAGCGACGTTGCCAATGGGCAATTTTGGTTTGATTCCATTTGCTGATTGCATCAAACAGTGAAAAATGCCGTAGTAAATACGCACTGACCAGCGGCAACCATGCCACCAGTAGCCACACTAACATAAGGGAGGTGTCACCTGCAGATAACCGAGACGGAATATCGAGCAACCATAACCAAGCCACACTCAGCACATGCAGACCCAGCCCAAAATAGACGGACCAAGTCCGCTTTGAGCGCTCGCCCAGCCAGACCAACGCTAAGGCTTGTATCGACCAGCCACAGGTCATCCAATTAGCGTCCAACGCCAACGCCACCATAATCGCCAAAAACCCAGCACCCAACGCCAGCATACTCTCGGTCACCAGTAGATAACGCGGGCTTTGTTTGACAAAGACATATCCTGTGCCTAAGTACAGCAATGCCAAAATACCAGCAGTAATCGTCAATCCATGCGACACGCCATCAAGCAAGGCGGCCAGCACCCCAAAGGCCAGTACGGGTGCTGAAAATAGTAAGCTGGTATCTATGGGGAAAATTGCTTGCGATGATGAGTTGGCTAAAGATAGCCTGTCGGGCGCTTGATCATTAGTAGTACTGGCAGTGTTGTAGTCAATAACATGCTGCGCATAGCGAATGACCACAAACAAGTACAGCAGCACATGCAGCGCAGTGATCATTACCAGCGACCAGCGCTGCGTCTTAATAATGGCGGGCAAGTCTTCGGTCAAGCCCCAATAGTAGGCCAGTCCAAACGTGACAGTTACCCCAAGCAGATTTAGGACTTTCCATGGGCGATAGTGGGCGATGACAGCGATGGTGATATTGAGAAGCAGATAATAACCAAAAAGCGCCGTCAAACTTCCCGTACTCTCACTGGTCAAAATCGGCGCAAAAAAACCACCAGATAACGCTAACAACGCGAGCGGAAAAGCGTTTTGACGTACGGCGAGGGCGATAGTGATGGCAGATAATATTCCAAGCCCAATAAAGCTCGGTACACTTGGCATGATTTCATAGACACTATAAGCAAAAAAGGTGCTCAAATATGTAATCGCTAAGCCTGCGCCCTGTAGCGTGATACCATACGAGAAGCGTTTTGCGGTGAGTTTGAATCCCAGTGCTGCTAATGCCAAACCTGCAGCGCCGATGGTGACAAGCTTTGTGGTAATTGAGATCTCGATATATTCGCTAAGCAAGCGCAGCAGCAGTACCACACCCACCAGCAGTACCAATACGCCAACTCGTACGACGAGATTGCCACCAAAAAACCAGTTTTTGATTGAGTGCATGAGCGAGGTGACGATAGGGAGTGAGCGCTCATCTGGTTCAATGGGGGTATTTTTGTCGTTGTTTTTTGCTGCTATTGGGTCAAGAGGGGCTACGAATTTCTGATCAGAAGCGTCTGATTTTATATCATTGGTTGGTGTCGAGTCAGTAGTAGGTAGTGGCGGTGGCGACGATATAGGAATTCGACGGTTTGAGTCAACGATGAGGTCTTTGGTAGCGTTATCCCTAGTGCCAGCAATCGTATCCGTTTCAGTAACGGCATCAGTGTCTTTAGAAAAATTCTTGCGTGTATGGGCACCGTCATCAACCAACTGCGTGGCAGAGGATGTTACGCTACGTTTTGCTTGCTGCTCAAGTTCAGCCTGTAGTTTTGTTACATCGCGGCGCAAATACGTGATTTCTCGCTTTATTTTGGTGTATAAAGCGACTACTACAATCAATAAAACTGTAAAAGCCAGCCAACCTAACTGGGTCATCCATAGGTATAACATTTTGTTGCTCAATCCAGCTGATAGTAATGTGATAATGACGCGATTTGCTAAGAAGTACAAGACCGCTCTGATTACTTACCCAAAAGGTCATTGGTAAAACAAAACCCAAAATAAAAGGGCAGCTTAATAGTTAAGCTGCCCTTCTTTATGAGTTTTATATCAGAAGTTTTTTATGCCAATCTATGCCAAATTGGCTTTCATAAACTCAAGCATATTTTCCCAACTTTGCTTAGCAGCGGCTTCGTTATAGCCAAGGTCCACTTCATTTTTTTCAGCACGCTCATCGGCATGTGGATTGGTAAAGCCATGCTTAGCATTGTCATAGACATCGATAGTGTAATCTACGTCAGCTGCGTCTAGCTCTGATTTTAGGCCTTCGATGGCATCCATTGATACCATTGAGTCATCACGGCCATGCGCGACCAGTACTTTTGCAGTGAAGTTTTTGTCTGCTGGTTGTTTTGGCGTTGGGTTACCATGGAAGGTAGCGACCGCTTTTAGTGGCATGCCTTCGCGAGCCATGTCTAGGACGACTTTACCGCCGAAGCAGTAACCGATTGCCGCGAGCTTGTCACCGTCAACTGATAACTGATCGCTAAAGTCGTTCAAAATCAAGCGGCAGCGTGCCATCAGCATGTCTTGATCAGCAAGCACTTGCTCCATCCACATGTTGGCCTGAGCCGCATCGGTAGTGAGTTTTCCTTCGCCATAGACGTCCATTGCGACCGCTGCATAACCAGCTTCTGCCAAACGCTCTACTACTGATTTTGGATGATCGACCACGCCCCACCATTCTGGTGCGACCAAGATACCTGCTGCTGGATTATCATCAGAAGCGTTTTCTGGTAGTGCCACATAGCTGATAAGTTCAACGCCATTTTCGGTAGTACTGATTAACTCGAAAGTCTTAACTGACATAGGATTGTCCTTTTTTATATTATGAGTTTTGATTATTCGTCGTGTTGATTATTTGTCATTGTGATGGTTCGTTTTCTAACTCGTACTACCTTAACGCCCATATCTAGCAAAAACAGCTATAATAGTGTAACGCTCTTTATCAAAATGCTACTGCGACCCTATGACTATAAATTTCTTAAACAAAAATGATGAACAATCAGGCTTGCATTCAGGCGTCAATCCAGATGCTAAGCTTGCGCAGTCGGTAAGTTTATTTCCTGATAATGCTGACACTGATTCTAGGTCTGAGCCACTACGCCCGCAGTTTTGGTCGCGATTTGCCTTAAACGAGCTAAATCATAGCGAATGGGAAGCGTTGTGTGATGGCTGCGGCAGCTGCTGCTTAATCAAATACATCGATAATGATGATGACGAAGAGCTGGTCGAGTATACCGATGTGACGTGCCAGCTCATGGACTGTGCGACAGGCTATTGCCAACATTATGCGACGCGCCAAGAGCATGTACCAGATTGTATTCAGCTGACCATGGACAACTTGCCCAACATGATGTGGCTGCCATCGCATTGCGCCTACAAGCGGTTGTATAAAGGACAGAATTTGCCAAGCTGGCATCTGTTATTGACTCAGGATGCGGTAGTCACCCAGCACGAGATGCGTGCAGCCAATGTGGGTGTCGCTGGCCGCTGTGTGTCGGAGATTGGTATGTCTGATGAAGAAATGGAAACGCGCGTGGTTAATTGGGTGAATCCATAGTTTATTATTTGCTGATATAAAGGGTTATGATCTAAGGATTGGAATATGAATAAAATTTGCCGTACAACAAGTTTGATATTCAGTGCTGCTTTTTTGTCAATCGGCTGCTCAAATATTGCTCATTTGTCTGAGACCAATTCTCCTACTTCTCAAACGGCGCAAGCTATACCTGTAAAAGGTGTATTAACATCTGTGAGTGCGCCTACATTAGACGCGCCAGTTGTGGTGGATTGGCAAAAGATAGAGGCAGTTGCAGATAAAAAATATGAAGACGAGCCATTGGCTGACTATTATCTGAATATTTTATCCGAGGAAGAAAGGAATGGTGCGCCTTGGTTTTATGCACAAGATTTTAATGTTTCTATTGAAGAGGCACAGCGTCGATTATTATTGCAAGGAATTAGCTCGCCGCTGATTAACTCAATCACAGAGCATTTAGGCGCAAATGTTGCCGCCGTTTATTATGACAATAATGACGCTGATGAGTTTTCTATTAAAGTGACGACACTAACTAAAGTTAAAGCCGTCCCGCCAAAATACGTGTATCACTTTAAGCAAAAGGAATTTGAAAACTATTCTTTTCCTATTTATATCCAAGCCATTAGTGATAAAACGCATCAGCAGATTGTTGCATTGCAAGAAAAAGCGTGGCCTGAGATATTAAAGCGTTATCCTGACGCTCAAAGTATTGGCTTTAGCCCCATGACCAATACTATTAATGTGACGATTTACCGACCAACGTCTAATGAAACCGAGCGTCAACGCATAGAGACTGAGTTGACTGAGCTTGTTGACTATCGTGTGATCGTTGAGTTTACCAAGAATCGCATAACCACGGTTTAATGGTCAGGGCTATTTAATATGCTATCAATACTATTCATGAGAGCTCTGAGCCGCTGATTTGGCCTGTGCTTCAGCACTAGATTGGGAGTCGGCTAGTAAAGGGATTGGAATGTCTTGACGAATTTGCCGAGAGAACTGACGGCTATTGGCAATAGAGTGCAGGTTATTGAAGCCACTCGATTTTGGATTAATATGAGTGCGCTCATACCACGTATCCATTGACCAAGGCTGGTTTTGTTTTTCAGGCGCAGCATCCAGCATGCCGACATCATATAGATAGTTTGGCAGCCAACCAGAGACCCAAATTCGATAATCCCACGGCAGGCGATCACCACTGACGATACGCGCCATATAAAAGATAATATTAGTACAGTTACTCGTCAATGTGTTGTACCAAGAGGGTTTGGTATTGAGCTCATCCATTGCCGTTAGGTAAGATTCAAACAACGATCTCACCTCATGTTGCTGCAAATTGCTGATAGGAAACAGATAGACTTGCTCACCGCGCGCGTTGCTGCGCGTATAGATAATATCGCGCTCTTCGGCGGCAATCAGGCTCAGCTCATACCGTCTAAAAAATCCCGCCAGTGCCGAAAACGACTCGCCATTTTCTTTACGAATCTCAAATGAGAAGGCAAGTGGTCTATCGTCTTCAAAGCGAAAGCTGACCAAGGTATGAGCAATCAGTGGACCCATCCAGTAAGAGTTGGTCACATCAACGCCAGAGAGTTTAGATAAATCAATCGTGCGCGTCTCCCAATGCTCTGTGGCGTCCTCGTCTGTGCGCCAATCAAAATTACGGACATTGGTTAAGGTAATCAAATCAGGGTTGGTTGCATCGCGCTCATAAGCCACTTGCTGGTCGACCTCAGCCATCCAGTCGCGATCTTGCTGGGGTTCGATAGAAAAAAACCAGCCTAGACCTATGAGCCAAGTTGCTCCATATAAGCCAATGAGGTATCTAGTCGCTGTGTTTTTATGAATTGATTTTTTATTAGACAATGAGACACTGAGCAGTATCTTTGTGACTGTATGCCAATAACGCATACTTAGCAGCGCAGCTAATATACCCACGATGATGAGTGTTGCAAGCCAAGTGAGTACAGAGCTTATCCCGTACTGATACCAAATCGCTAATAGCAACCATATTGCTGATAGCAATATTGTGATAGCAATCAAAAAAATAACAAGACGATGTCGCCATGTCGGTCTTGGTGGTTTGTTATCTGCTGATCTGTTGTCCAAATCGCGACTGACAGAATGGCTATCTGCAAGCTGGCTGCGTGAACGCGACGATAATAAGCGGTAAAAAACGGAGCGTAGCGACATAAGGTTTGTTTTGATAAATAATGGCTTTGACCATAGCAAAGTTTATAACACACTGACAATACAATTTGAGTGAATTTGTCGTTGAATGTCGGTGAGGCTTGCGATAAAGTGAAGCTAAATTGTGCTGGTATGTCTGTTGTTTGCTACACAGATAATGATAAGCTCGCTGTTTTATTTGGCGCTTTTGTCCCCATCTAGGCTCTACTTATTTTATGAACGGTTATTCTAATTGCCATTAACTAAAGAGGTTAAATCACACCACCATGTCTGACGACACTCCCAGCCCGAGTAGTTGGTCGATGCGCGGCTTAAAACGCTGGCTATCGACCGCCCCCGAAACCCGTGATGAATTGATTCGTCTGGTACAAGACTCGCGCCAGTTTTTAGAGCCCGATACGGTCGATATGTTAGAAGGCGTGCTCGATCTGCCGGCGACACAAGTGCGCGAAATCATGACACCAAGGCCACAAGTGATTGGTCTGCACGAAAGCACCAGTCTCCCTGAAGTGATGGACATCATTCTTGATACGACGCACTCGCGCTATCCTGTTTTTGATAGTCAAGATGATGATGCCGTCATTGGTATCCTATTGGCAAAAGATTTGATTCCTATTCTGGTGCACATGGTACGCAACCAAGAAGACAAAATCGATAGCAAACGTCTAAAAGACTTGGTGCGCCAGCCATTATATATCAGTGAAACAGCTCGTTCAGATACCCTGCTGCGCTCATTGCAGCGCACGCAAGTGCATATGGCGATCGTCGTCGATGAGTTTGGCAACTTTGGTGGTGTCGTTACCATGGAAGATTTGTTAGAGGAGATCGTTGGTGACATCGTTGATGAGCATGATGACTTTGATGAAGACAGCGATATTAATAATATCGTCCCTGATCCCGAAAAGCCAAACACATGGCGTGTCCAAGCATCCACGGTGATTGAAGACTGTAATGATGAGCTTGGCAGTCGTTTTGATGATACCGATGTCGACACGATGGGTGGTCTGGTCATGCAAGCGCTCGGTTTCGTTGGTGATTTGGAGGGTGAGAGCGTGGTGATAGATGATTGGCAAATCACCATCACCGATGTTGAGGGGCGCTTTATCCAAAATCTAGAGCTGACCAAAACCAATGGGGATCAGCAGATACTGATAGGCAGCCATTAATTTGTTTGTATTCCCATAATCAATAGTTAGTGATAAAACATTCTTAGCATACCCAATAAAAAACACGATGAACCATCGTGTTTTTTGCTTTCTGCCTTTTGTATTTTGGTATGAGACTTTCGCTACGCAAATTTACCCATTAATCGGTTTTGACTGGTATCATGGGTGGATTTTATTTGTGGTCCTGCATAGAGCATTATGCAGTCAGTTTTTGCTTGGGGTTTGTCTCAGTGCTGAGCTGTAAAATTTTGAAAATATGGTTTTGGATAACTGCTATGCGTCTGTCTACTGTTGATTTACAAAAACGCCTGAACCCTGAACAGCCAAAAGGCTTACATCTGGGACTGACGGTACTGATTGCTTTGCTGGCAGGAGGCGCTTTTATACTTGCACTGGCACCTTATGGTATTTGGCCAGTTGCATTAGTATCACCTGCCATTTTATATGCGTTGTTGATGCCGGATATGACAGGTCGCCGCGCCTTTCTAATTGGTCAGGCATACGGTACGGGGCTTTGGTGTGTGGGTGCGTTTTGGCTGTACACATCTATCCATGTCTATGGTTCGACGCCCGTATGGCTTGCGCTGATTATGATTGCGCTGATGGGTCTCGGCATGGGGTTGTTCCATGGCTTTTTGGCGCTGATTTTTAATCGAGTGGTTGGCAAACAGCCATTATCTTTTGCTGCGCTTTGGGTACTCCAAGAGTGGATGAAAACGTGGCTATTCACCGGCTTCCCTTGGCTATTCGTCGGTTATGCATTTACTGAGCAATATTGGTTGTCATCCTTGGCGCCTGTTGCGGGTGTTTTCGCGGTTTCTTTTGTGGCGGTATTATTGGGAGCCAGCGTCGTTGAGCTACTACGTCGCCGCGCAGGCTATATGATTCCGTCGATAGCTTTGCTGGTTGTTAGCTGCTCGCTATGGTTGATCAATCCGCAGTGGACCAAACCAAAAGGCACGCCTGATCTATCAGTGTCTTTGATTCAAGGCAATATCCCGCAAGATCTAAAATGGCTTACTGAGTATCAAATAGAAACCCTAAAAATCTACGCAACCTTGACTCGCGATGAGTGGGGGCGTGACATTGTGCTGTGGCCTGAGTCATCGATTCCGATGTTTCAGACAGAAGCGGTTGGTTTTATCAATGAAATGGTCAAAATGGCCAAAGAGACGGACACGGCATGGGTGACGGGCATCCCTTATAAGGACGAAGCCGCGTTTGATGCCAGTAAAGATAAATATGCGCCGTTTTATAATAGTGTGGTGGCGCTAGGGGCTCAGGCAGATGGCTTGTATAAAAAACAGCGTCTGGTACCCTTTGGTGAATACATTCCATTTGAAGGGGTGCTTGATATCCTGCCAAATCTGGCAGGTAGCCAAGATATCATGAGCTATAGCCGCGGTAGTGACCAACAGTCACCGCTACGAGTGCGCGGTCATAATTTGGGCGCTGCTATCTGCTATGAAGTGGCGTATCCAGATACCACGCGCAAAAACGCGATTGGCACAGACTTTTTATTGACCATCTCAAACGATGCGTGGTTCGGTACGTCGGCAGGCCCGCTACAGCATCTACAGATGGTACAGATGCGCGCGCTCGAAAATGGTCGCTGGTTTATGCGTGCGACCAACACGGGGGTGACAGCTATCATCGACCATAAAGGTCGCATCGTAGCGCGTGCTCCGCAGTTTGAGCGCACCGTACTACGCGGTAATATACAGGCGCGCGTTGGTAATACGCCGTTTATGCGTTTTGGCCAATATCCTATTTTGTTTATTATGGCGCTACTGCTGATACTGAGTTACTTGGGTAAGCGTCCTAAGAAGTTAGTACGTTTGGGTAAATAACTGTCATCAACGCTAAAAGCGAATAGTAAAATTGATGATAATAAACCCTTTAAATACTTAAGGGTTTTCACAAATCAGTATAAATTGCGATATAATAGGTCAATATTTCAAATATTTTGTGCAAGGTGGATAAGGTATGTCAGAAGGTATCGTCAATAACAATCCAAAAAAAGAGCTGTTATACACTCTAGGTGGCATTGCCTTGTTTTTAGGTATTGTCTTACTTATTGGTATTTCTGCGTTTTTGCGTCCAGCAGGCGAGCACATCACGGCGACGCCAACGGAAGCATCAGAAGCGGCTGATGAGGCAGAAGCCATTGCTACCGAAGACGCTGCTGCCCCAGCTGAAGCAAATGCTGAAACAGCACCAGTAGATGCAGCAGCATCTGATACGGCTGCAGATGCAACCGTCACCCCAGCGACAGATGCAGATAGTGCAGTCGTCACTGCAGAAGCAGGTACAGCGACCGCTTCTGGTACAGTAAGCCAAGCGGCTGTTGCCGATGCTGATTTAACTGCTGAGCAAGCGGATGGTGACTTAGATGCTGGGGATGCTGGGGATGCTGGCACCGCCGCTGATGACACAGCAGTAGCGCAGTAATTTTTGACATTGCAATTGATAGTTTATATAGCAAAAAACGACTCTTAAATGAGTGGTTATTAAAGTCTCTACTAGCAGTAATATCAATACGATAGGACTGCATTGAAGACCACAAAAAAGCTCGTTCTCTGGGATTGAGAGCGAGCTTTTTTGTGGGTGTTTGTGTAAGTTTTAGCCAACTTTTTCTTTACTTGGGTATAACCAAGTGAAACAATGTTCCGCCTATATGACCGCTTATCGGAATAATTAGGCATTTGGTCATTACCAAAATAACCTTTAAAGGAATAAAGTTGTGAGTACACAATCAAAATCAGAAGCTAGTGCGGCTGAGCTGCAAGCACTAGACAATGGCTTTATGGGTCATCCTGCGCCATTACGCTCGTTGTTTTTTACTGAGATGTGGGAACGTTTCTCTTACTATAGTATCCGTCCGCTACTCGTGCTATTTATGGTAGCAACAGTAAGTAGTGGTGGTTTTGGGTTTGATGAAGTCACGGCTTCTGCTATCTATGGTATTTTTGCTGGTTCATTATATTTGGCAGCCGTACCGGGCGGTTGGCTAGCAGATAACTGGCTGGGTCAAGAGCGTGCCCTGTGGTGGGGTAGTATTGTGATTGCCCTTGGTCACTTATGTATTGCGCTTTCTGCCATGTTTGGTATGACGCTGTTTTTCGTCGGTTTGATCTGTATCGTTTTGGGGTCAGGGCTATTTAAGACCTGTATCTCGGTAATGGTAGGGGCTTTGTATCCTAAGGGTGACTCTCGCCGTGATGGCGGTTTTACCTTATTTTATATGGGTATCAATATTGGCGCACTCTTGGCGGCGCTCATCGTTGGCGTATTCAAAGAAAAAGGCATGTGGCACGTCGGTTTTGGCGTTGGTGGTTTAGGGATGCTCGTATCCTTGCTTACCTACCGCTTTATCGCCCGCAAGAACTTGACGCGTTATGCGCAGGCCAAAGGTGTCGATGCCGAGTGGGAGCAATCCAATGATCGCTACAAAAACATTGGCCGTTGGGTAGGTGGTTTTGTTGCATTGTTGGTCGCTGCGGTGCTGTTAATCTCTACGGGTATGGTGTCATTCAATCCTGAGATGGTGGCGGAGTATATGACCTATATCATTGCAGCCGTCGTCATCCTTTACTTTGCCATTATGTTTATTTCACCGCGGTTGGATAAGACGGACAAACTGCGCTTGCTGATCTGCTTTATTTTAATCATTGGCTCGACGCTATTTTGGTCAAGTTTTGAGCAGCAGCCAACCTCTTTTAACCTATTTGCCGATCGTTATACGGATCTAAATGTTATGGGGTTTGAAATACCAAGCATTTGGTTTCAGTCGCTGAACCCACTATTTATTTTAATATTGGCGCCTATCGTTAGTATTATCTGGGTCAAGCTGGGTAACCGAGGTCTTGAGCCGAGCAGCATGGCGAAATTTGCACTCGGTATGCTACTTGCCGCCGCTGGTTTTGCCTTGATGATTTTTGCCTCAAAAAGCATCTTAGCGCCTGGTGCTGGCTTAGCATCGCCTTTATGGTTGGTGGGAAGTCTGCTGTTATTGACCCTTGGCGAGCTTGCGCTTAGCCCGGTAGGTCTGTCATCAATGACCAAGCTTGCACCAAAAGGCATGCAAGGTCAGATGATGGGGTTGTTCTTTGCTTCTATTGCGATGGGTAACTTGGTTGCGGCCTTCTTTGGTGGTCATGTCTCAGCGGACAAAATCGAAGGTTTGCCGACCTTGTTTACTACCATGACGATCTTCTTGGTAGTCTCTGCTGTGATACTGTTGGTATTGGCCAAGCCTATCAATAATATGCTGCAAAAAAGCGAGCATGCTGACGAGGTAAGCCAATAAAGACAGATAACTGGTGTATGCAAATCCTCTATCATGCCCGTAGAATCAGTCCATAACTCATGATAAGACGTGTTACCATAACTGGCAGCACGTTTTATTATTTCAATCAGTGAGATATTTTTTAGGCTATTGAAAGCCTACATTCTGCCCAAACATCTAGTTATGTTCTACTGCAATACTATCAAGCAGCATCTAATAAGACGACTATTCATAGTTGCTACTCACCTCTCGATTTCTAAATAATTTATCTAAAATAAATAAGGACACATTCAATGAACAAACAAATCATCCAAGCGCGTATCGATACGCTACGCAAAACACTAGTGGCTCAAGACCTCACTGCGATCATCATACCCTCTGCCGATCCACATCTGTCTGAGTATTTGCCAGAGTATTGGCAAACCCGTCAGTGGCTATCAGGATTTACGGGTTCAGTAGGGACGCTTGTCGTGACGGCTGATTTTGCTGGTCTATGGACGGATAGCCGTTATTGGGTACATGCCGCTGAGCAGCTAGAGGGTACGGGTATCACGTTGGAGAAGCTGGCACCTGGTCAACCAAATCATATCGACTGGCTGGCCGATCATTTGCAAGAAGGAAATAGCGTGGCAGTTGATGGTAATGTGCTCTCTATCGCTGAGCAAGATCGACTATTGAAGGCATTTGATGCCAATGATATTACCTTGATCACTGAACGTGATGTATTGACGAGCGTTTGGACAGATCGTCCAGCACTGCCAGATGCCAAATTGTATGCACATGATGAGCCGTTTGTTGCGCAGTCTGCGACTGCAAAACTTGCGGCAGTACGCGCAGGCATGGCAAAAGTAGGTGCGACCCATCATTTACTTTCAAGCTTAGATGACATCGCTTGGTTGACGAACTTACGCGGTGCTGACGTTGATTATAACCCAGTGTTCTTAGCACATATGCTCATTGATACAGACAGCGCAACGTTATTTGTTGATACCGATAAAGTGAGCGAAGATATTGCACAAAGTCTAAAAGATAGCGGTATCACATTGGCTGATTACTCTGCTGTACAGGATGCATTAAGCTCATTAACACCAGAAGATTTATTACTGTTAGACCCAAATAAAGTTGCTGTTGGGACACTCTCCAAAATGGCAGACGATATTGGCTTTGTTGAGCAAATGGCACCGAGTACACTGCTCAAATCTGTCAAGTCTGACTCAGATATCGATCATGTGCGTGAGGCAATGCGTCAAGACGGTGCGGCTTTAGCTGAATTCTTTTCTGAGTTTGAGCAGCGTCTAGCAGCAGGCGAGCGCCTGAGTGAGCTGGATGTAGATAGTATGCTGATAGAGGTGCGTAGCCGTCAGCCGCATTATGTATCGCCAAGCTTTCCAACCATCGCGGGTTTCAATGAAAATGGGGCATTACCGCATTACCGCGCAACGCCAGAGCAGTTTAGCTATCTTGATGTGGCTGAGGGTGAAGGTGGTTTACTACTCATTGACTCAGGTGCTCAGTACCAAAACGGTACGACAGATATCACTCGCGTGGTCGGTATTGGCCAAGTTACCGCTGAGCACAAACGTGACTTTACGACCGTACTCAAAGCCCATATTGCGCTCGCTCGTGCTCACTTCCCTGATGGTATTGCCTCCCCATTGATTGATGCGATTTGCCGCGCCCCATTGTGGCAAGCTCAGATGGACTATGGTCATGGTACTGGTCACGGTGTTGGTTATTTCTTAAATGTGCATGAAGGCCCGCAAGTCATTGCTTATAGCGCCAGCACATCAAAAGAGCGTGCGATGAAAGTCGGTATGATTTCAAGTAATGAGCCAGGTTTGTATCGCGAGGGCAAATGGGGTATCCGTATCGAAAACTTGGTTGTGAATACACCAGTTCCTAGCCCTACTGAGACAGAGTTTGGTCAATTCTTACACTTCGAAACCATCACTTATTGCCCAATCGACACGCGTCTGATTGAGCCATCACTACTGGATCAAGTCGAAATTGATTGGTTAAATAGCTATCATAGCCAAGTGTATGCTGAGCTGAATGATCGAGTGGAAGGCGCTGCCCTTGAGTGGTTGACTGAACGTACCAAAGCCATCTAGTACCTAGCTCAAGTAATATAATGAGTGGTGTCAAATTCGCTTAGTCTACTGGATCTAGTACCTACGCTTGTTTGCCTTGTTACTTACGTTTTTGAAAGTGGTATAAAACAAGGTCAATAATTTTCAAGCAAACATTAAAAAGCCCCGTAAATAATTTACGGAGCTTTTCGCGGTTTATGCTGCCTGATTTTTCAGGACAGATAGTGCATTACCGTTAGTGAATGTTTTTTGTAGAGGCGTTTTTAGTAGGAGCAGGCGCGTTTTGCTCACTGAAATGCTGTGTCATCTCGGCACGTAGCCAAGATTTTAGGTTTTCCGACATCAGCATCATTTGCTCACTCAAGTAGTCGTCGATTTGACTCTCAAGCTCACGAATCAGTGTATGATCCGTCGCATCCAGCTCACTGTCTTCTAGTACCAAGTTGATCGTGGTATTGGCGTTGTCTGGTATATTTTTGATGGGCTTATCACTCAGGGTAGCATCCTGTTTGCTAATCGTCTGACTGTCAGTGCTGTTGTTATTCTCACCACTTGCTGCGCCCGTGCTGACTTTCTCAGTTTTTAGGTGATCCACCGCATCGTCTATAGCCTCTTGTTCGGTTAGATTGTCTTTTTTATTATGGGTTTTATTTGCAGCCAGCTCCTCATTTTTTTCTTGTTCTTTTTGAGCTGCTTCTGCTTTGCGCGCCGTCTCTTCGGCCTCTTTCTTCTGGGCTTCTTCCAACTGCTGCTTTTCAGCCGCCGCGCGTTCTTGTTCTTGTTTGTCTATGATCGCTTTGGCAATGGCTTGCTCGGCATTATAGTTGTCATACAGCTCATCCACATACGCATCCAAATCATGTGTATTGAACTCAAAGCTCTCAAATACAGTCTCTGCTTGTAGTAGGGTCGTGATGTCTTTTAGCTCTTGGGTAATGGCTGCGCGTACGGTCTCAGGTGCACACGTCCAGCGCTGATAAAACTGATGGGAAAATGAGTAGCTTGACATGGTATCTTCCATAAATGTTCCAAAAATTACCCCTTATCATACGCAAGTACGATAAGGGGCTGCAAGTGGACAAACGTAGCCAAACTGACACCAACGTTACAACGTGGCAAAGTAGCGAAGCGACAAAGTGAGCATACGATAAAGCGGTATCGCATCGCACGATAGGCTTTTGGCTATTAGTGGTTGGTAGGCCAGCGTGCAAATATCAAGGATCCATTGGTACCACCAAAGCCGAAGCTGTTGGATACAGCATATTGCAGGTTATCGACTTTACGTGATTGGTTGGCCACATAGTCGAGATTGCAGTTGTCTTCTACCTCTTCTAGGTTAATCGTTGGTGGTACGTGCTGATGCTGTAGGGCAAGCACCGTAAATATGGCTTCTACGCCGCCCGCTGCACCAAGTAGGTGTCCTGTCATAGATTTGGTTGAGCTCACCAAAATGCTGTCTTTCACTGGCGAAAATACGGTTTCGATAGCAATTGATTCAGCGACATCACCTGCAGGGGTACTGGTACCGTGCGCATTGACGTAACCGACGCTTGCGGGTTCAATCCCAGCATCATTGAGGGCATTGCGCATGGCTTTTGCAGCGCCGCTACCATCTTCTGGTGGTGCGGTAATATGGCTCGCGTCATCGCTCATGCCAAACCCGACCAGCTCTGCCAGTATGGTGGCACCGCGCGCTTTGGCGTGAGCAAGGCTTTCTAAGACGATCATACCAGCACCGTCACCCAGTACAAAACCGTCACGGCCTTTATCAAACGGACGTGATGCTTTGGTTGGCTCATCGTTACGTGTGGAGAGGGCATGCATGGCACTAAAGCCTGCTATACCAAGTGGGCTTGAGCCTTTTTCACTACCGCCAGCCAACATGACATCAGCATCACCATAAGCAATCAAGCGTGCTGCTAAACCCATGGCATGAGTGGCAGTGGTACAAGCCGTTGATGTCGCAAGATTTGGACCTTTTAAATTGTGTTTAATCGCGACCAACCCCGCTGCCATATTGACAATAGAGCCTGGAATGATAAAGGGTGAGACTTTGGCAGCCCCTTTTTCACGTAGGGTATCTCGGCTGTTTTCGATGGTTTGGATACCACCAATACCTGAACCCAAGATAATACCAAAGCGATCTTGGTCAACCCCTTGTACAGGTGCATCAGTGGCACTGACTTCATCGATAAACCCTGCATTCTTCAATGCCATAGAAGACGCTGCAATCCCGTAATGTATAAACTCATCATAGCGGCGCGCATCTTTGGCGCTCATGTACTGCTTGGCATCGAAATCTTTGATCACACCTGCGATTTGTGCGCGGTAGCCAGTCGCGTCAAAATGGGTGATCGGTGAGATACCGCTGTCGCCATTGAGCAATTTGGTCCATGAGCTATCCACGTCTAGACCAAGTGGGGTGATGGCACCCATACCAGTCACCACCACACGCGTATCATCAGAGCGCTCATAATGAGGCGGTTTTTGACGCGATTTGTATACAGGAGCTGCGGTCATATTATTTGTGTCATCATTGGTGGCTTGGTCGATAGGTGAAGTGCTGTGTTGGCTCATGCGATATGTCCTATACTTACGGGTCCTAAGAGGATGGCGTTTTTAAAGTTATTATAAAACACATTGGTGCACGTATGTAAACTAAAATCTAACTGGTCAGGCAAAGCAAACTTGCCCCAATACCACGCCTTTATTGGCACCAGTTACAGCGGGTAGATTACCAGTTTCACCCATCAATGTTTGTCTGGCTAACCAAGCAAAAGCGACTGCCTCTACCCATGTTGGTGCCAGCCCTAAATGATCTGTGGTCATCACTGTAGAGTGGGGTAGATGGGCTTGCAGACGCGTCATCAGATAATCGTTCAAAGCACCGCCACCGCAGACAGACACCGAGCTATTTTTATCAGTAGTTATAAAATTATTGATCTGCGCGCTTGCACTCATGGCAGTTAGCTCAGTCAAAGTGGCTTGTACATCTGCAGATGAGTAGTGGGTATAGACAGAAGTTTGATCGAATGTTTGTAGCTCATCTTGTAGCCAAGCTAAGTTGAAAACTTCGCGACCCGTGCTTTTTGGATGAGGCTGAGTAAAGAACGGATGTGCCAACAGCTGCTCGAGTAGTGGCTCGATAATTTTCCCAGACTGCGCCCAAGCACCGCTCGCATCATAGCTATTATCATTATGCAATGCTGTCCACGCATCCAACAATAAATTGGCAGGTCCCGTATCGTAGCCAACAACCTGATATTTTCCATCAGCAGGCAAGACGGTTATATTAGCAATACCGCCCAAATTTAATATCACGCGTGTGTCATCAGATGCGCCAAACAGTGCTTGGTGGAAGGCAGGTACCAAAGGCGCACCTTGACCACCGACGGCCATGTCACGGCGACGAAAGTCACTGACGACGCTAATGCCTGTACGCTCAGCGATGATATTGGCATCGACCAATTGCAAGCTAAAACCCATCTGTGGACGATGGCGTACCGTTTGCCCATGACAGCCAATCGCCAGTACTGATTCAGCATCGATATCTGCTTGCTGTAATAAGGTATTGACTACTTCGCTGGCAAATTCCGCATATTCGCGGCTTGCCCAACCAAACCAGTCAAGCTCGCTAGTTGGCTCATCGGCCTCTGGTACGAGTTGATTCACACCATTGGGCTGACATAATGCCAATAGGACCTCACGCAATCGCGGTGGAAAATCTTGACTATACGTCGCCAGCAGCTGCATTGGCGGTTGGGTGCTGTCTTTATTACTGATGCTTTCTTTGTTGGTAGTCTCTTTATCAGCCATGTCGTTACTGAACTGACAAATAACCGCATCCATCCCGTCCAAACTGGTGCCTGACATCATGCCGATATATAAACCATCATCGAAGCTTTCAAACACCGTTTGCTCAAGCGCGTCGGTCAGTGTGGCATAGTTCGAATTATCATCGGTCAAATCATCAATATCGTCTGAGCCATTACCCAAACCATTATTCATAAGTAAGTCGGCGATAGCATTGTGTTCAGTGTCAGCAATGGATGCGGGGTTGGTCATGGCAATTTACCTTAAAAAACGCTAGTATATCCGTCAAATTCTAGCATTTTTTCTAACCCTTTGAGCTGCTAAACGTCATAAGGGGTTGCGCCAGTAACCAATATTCCTAAAAATCCCAATTCAAGCGATATATAGAGAGCATCATGACCGATCAAACCTACACCCTAGAAGAACAACTGGCCCTAATTCAGCGCGGTACGCAAGAGATATTATCTGAAGACGACTTAGTGGCTAAGCTAAAGCTCAACCGTCCGCTACGTATCAAGGCAGGCTTTGACCCGACCGCACCTGACCTGCATTTAGGTCATACGGTACTGATCAATAAACTCAAGCATTTTCAAGATTTGGGTCATGAGATTTATTTTCTAATCGGTGACTACACCGCTAAAATTGGTGACCCTTCTGGTAAAAATAGCACGCGTCCGCCATTGACTGATGAGCAAATCAAAGCCAATGCTACGACCTACGCTGAGCAAGTATTCAAAATCTTGGACAAAGAAAAAACCCGCGTGGTCTTCAACTCTGAGTGGTTCAGTGACATGAGCGCCGCTGATATGATTCAGCTTGCGAGCCAGCAGACGGTCTCGCGTATGCTTGAGCGCGATGACTTCTCGAAACGTTACGCATCGCAAACGCCTATCTCAATTCATGAGTTCCTCTACCCATTGGTACAAGGCTATGATTCTATCGCCCTAAAAGCGGATGTTGAGTTAGGTGGTACAGATCAGACCTTTAACTTATTGATGGGTCGTACGTTGCAAGGCCGTTATGGTCAAGAGCCGCAAGTGTGTATTACGGTGCCGATCTTAGAAGGTTTGGACGGTGTCAATAAAATGTCTAAGTCGCTCGGCAACTATGTTGCTATCTATGATGCACCAGGCACCATGTACCAAAAAATTCTATCGATGCCAGATACTTTAATCCAACGCTATTTTGAGTTTTTGAGCTTTAAGCCAATGGACGAAATCGAAGCCTTGATGGCGGAAATGGAAGCTGGTCGTAATCCACAAGAAATCAAACGTATCCTAGCCGAAGAATTGATTGAGCGTTTCCATGATGCGGATGCCGCTGCCAACGCGCATAAATCAGCAGGCAATGTCCTAGCAGATGGTGAGTTGCCCGTTGATTTGCCAGAAGTGACATTGACGCTTGAAGAGGGTCAAGAAGCCTTGTTTATCACACAGGTATTAAACCAAGCAGGTTTGACTAAGAATAGTGCAGCGGCAAAAGACATGATCAAGCGCAATGCAGTCAAAGTCGATGGTGAGGTGGTCAATGCTGGCTTTAGCTTAACCTCAGGTCAAACAGTTGTGATTCAAGCTGGTAAAAAGGCTTATGCAAAAGTGACGATTGCTTAAGCGCTTGCTCACATCAATAATGGCTTGAGGAGAGATAAATGCTAGAACGGGTTACCTTATCGAGCAATGACATTACCCTTGAGCCATTAACGCTCGCTCATGCCACTGACTTGATTGAAGCTTGCCAAGATGGTGCGCTGTGGCAGATAAACGAGACGTCTATACCTGAGCCAGACAAGGTCATGGATTATATTAATGTTGCAGATTCAATGACGGATAGGCAAGCTTTTGCCGTCATTGATGAGCGTACTGGTAAAGCGATTGGCTCAACCAGCTTCCATGACATTTTGCCGACTACCAAAAGATTAGAGATTGGTTATACTTGGTATGCCAAATCTTACTGGCGCACGCATGTCAACACCACCTGCAAGCTCATACTGCTCACTTATATATTTGAAACGCTACAATATCAAACCGTAGGCTGGCGTACAGATGTCGATAATCATCGCTCACAACAAGCCATCGAGCGCTTAGGTGCCAAAAAGGATGGTGTGATTCGTGGCAATCGAGTACGCCGTGACGGCGTTATTTCAGATACCGTGATGTATAGTATGGTCTATTCTGAATGGGCGGGTATAAAACCCAAGCTTGCAGCAAAAGTACAAAGCATCTTTTAATTATCAATATAAATGAGTGGTTTATGTCTCAAAAAAATCAAAATTCGGTACCCCAAGGCATTTACCGACACTATAAAGGCAATCTTTACCAAGTATTGCATACCGCGCAGCACTCAGAAACCGAAGAAGCCTTAGTCGTTTATCGTTGTCTTTATGGTGAGTACGGCGTATGGGTACGACCGCTGTCGATGTTTGCTGAAACTGTGATGCGTAGTGGCACAGAAGTGCCTAGATTTGAGCTGATAAAACCCCTAGTGGATTAACTCTTGAACTTGGCAGCATCTCCTAAAAAAGCGACTTTACTAAGTCGCTTTTTGGTTGCGACTCGTAAATCATTCTCACAAAACTTCTTTAACACCTTATGAAAACCAATCGGCTCATCCATAGGGACGGCATGTCCTGAGCGCGGTAGGATGACGTCACGAGCATTGGGTAGCATACATGTGATTTCTTGCTGCCAATTGGGATCATAGAGTTTTGATTGACCACCAATGAGACTGACCACTGGGATGGTGACGTTTTCTATAACTGCCCGAAAATCATAAGGTATGGCGAGATACGCCTGCAGGCAGCGCATTTTGTGTTGCCAGGTTTGGTGATTATAAAATGCCAGCTTATGATCGTTTTGATGAGTAAGTGCTTGTACGACAGCTTTTGAACGTGGACGGCTGACAGAGAGTAAAGAAAACAATCTTTCGACATCTGTCACATGGCGTTTGAGAGAAAACGGCAAGTGCGTAAAGTGTTCAACGTGCGCATACGGTAGTGTCCTATCGACAATTTCTTGAAACACGGCAAACCTCTCTTTTTGCCGATCCCCAAACAACCCGCCTTGCCAATCTGGTTGATTGTGAATCACAGGGCTTTGATCAATATTTAGATAGCGACTGACTCTGGCTGTACCAAAACGCTCAAAATAAGACCACATGACGAGCGCACCCATTGAAATCGCGGCCACAGGTAATGACTCTACGTGACGCCTCAGGCAGATGTGCTCAATCACTGTATCAATATCCTCAGCGTACTGATGCACGAAATCAAACTGCGTCAACTCAATATCTTTTGCAGCACCAAAACCTCGGAAATGCGGCAAGTAAAATTCATATTTACCCATTAGTGGCAGTATAAAAGGTAAAAACTCACGCGCATCCATGCCATAAGCATGCATCATCATGATGGGTTTACCATTCCCAATGACAGATATGGGTAGCGCCGTACCATCAGCTGTCTTTATATCGATTGTTCGTAATCGATATGATGCGGGTAGAGAAAAAAGGAGGTTTTTCATAGAATGACATCACTTTTGGTTATCAAGCCATCTTGGTTGAGTGGTCAAGATGTATTTTTACAAACGTATTCATACCGCGAATAAAAGACTGTTATATTGAAGCAGTCATCTGACCATAGCATAGAATTTAGCTAACGGTAAAAGCAGTAGCGATAACTGATAAGGGTAGAAGGGTATGAGCAAATCGATATTGTCGTCATTGGATAGTAGCTTGTATCCACAAGTTTGGGAGCAGCAGACATTTACCAGTCCACAAGCGCTTTTATTGTCGATGTTGAATAATGAGGTCACGATAGATGCCAATAGCTTTTCCAAGCGACTACTGGCGAACGATATTTATCAAGAATGGATCAATGCCACAGTATTTGGACGGTATTTGCATCGCAACTTTACCGCGTTTTATCAACAAACAGAAGACAGTTTTAATGTAGAAATGCCCGCTTTGTTTCGTCAAGAGCTGACCCGCCATGCGCAGTATATGCCATTAGATCAGGTGGTATTTTTTGCAGGAGAGGTGCCAAAAGTGGTACGACAAACAAAACTACTCACCACCACCGTCAATCCAGCCACGGCAATCATTAACGCACAAAAAATGGCAACTCATCAGGTTTCTTATTCAAAGATAATCGTTAATCAAATCACCATCGTCGGTAAGCAAGTATTAGGGTTTCCGATACGCCATAATAAACGCACTAGCGAGCGCCTGCGTAATGAAGTATTGATTATGGACTTTCAGGACTTACGCTTGGTAAATGAGGTAACAATTGAGGACATAAAAAAAAGCAATATAGAGTCATCTATATTGCTTCGGTCTTACGAGTTACGTTGATTGTTAAATAGATGCGCTTTTAACGGTCTTTTTTAGCCACCGTTAGACCGTTATAGGTTTGCGCGACTGGCATCACTTCCAAACGATTGACATTGATATGCGCAGGCGACTCAATCAACCACAGTAATATATCGCCGATATCTTCACCTGTCATGGTCTTAAAGCCATCGTAGACTTTAGCTGCTTTATCGTCATCACCATGGTAGCGCACGTTTGAAAACTCAGTACCCGCGACTACGCCCGGTTCAATATTGGTCACGCGTACTTGCGTACCGACAAGGTCAGCACGTAGATTTAGGCTAAATTGTTTGACAAAGGCTTTAGTTGCGCCGTATACATTGCCACCAAAGTATGGCCAGCTACCAGCAATCGAGCCGACATTGATGATATATCCGCTATCGCGCTCGACCATCGCTGGCAAGACTGCATGAGTCAATGACATTAGACCTTTAACATTGGTATCGACCATTTGCATCCAATCATCGAGACTGGCTTTGTGTGCAGGCTCTGTACCCAGCGCCAATCCTGCATTATTAACCAAGACATCAATGTGTTTAAAGTCATCAGGCAAGTCAGCAATGATTTGCGGAATAGAATCCGTATCACTCACATCCATCACCACAGGTAAAAAATTCTCACCTAAAATCTCTGCTAAAGCATTCAGCTTATCGATACGTCTAGCGCAACCAATCACGCGATGACCATTAGCCACCAAACGCTCTGCCAACGCTTTACCAAAACCCGCGCTCGCTCCTGTAATCAATACGTTCATTGTCT
The DNA here is from genome assembly GCF_001854065.1 of Psychrobacter sp. AntiMn-1. Taxonomy (NCBI): domain Bacteria; kingdom Pseudomonadati; phylum Pseudomonadota; class Gammaproteobacteria; order Moraxellales; family Moraxellaceae; genus Psychrobacter; species Psychrobacter sp. AntiMn-1. Next base: position 2,325,984 of record NZ_CP012969.1, read on the forward strand.
GTCCCTATTATTGATGTTGTCTGCTGTTGCCATAAACTTGATGACGGCTTTATTTACCCTAATGAGACTTATCTATTTGATAACTGCTTACCAAAGATTTTATCGCCCGCATCGCCAAGACCTGGGATGATGTAACCGTGCTCATCCAAATGGCTGTCTAACGCAGCGGTATAGATAGTCACGTCAGGATGTGCTTCATTAACTAAGCGGACGCCTTCAGGTGCAGCTACCAATACCAATGCTTTGATATTAGTACAGCCATTTTTCTTTAGCATCTCGATGGTCGCAACCATTGAGCCACCCGTAGCTAGCATTGGATCAATGATTAGCGCAGGACGCTTGTCCATGTGACTGACAAATTTTTCAAAGAATGGTACTGGCTGCAGCGTTTCTTCATCACGCTGTAAACCGACCACAGAAATCTTGGCAGTAGGGATCAGATCGAGTACCCCATCAAGCATGCCAATACCTGCACGCAAAATCGGCACGATAGTCGCAGTCTTACCGATGATTTGCTCACCCGTGATTTCGCCGCACCAGCCTTGCATTGGGAAGGTCTCAATTTCAAAATCACGGCTTGCTTCATAAGCCATCAAGCGTGCAAGCTCTTTAGTCAATGTACGAAATTTATAAGTACTACAGTCTTTTTCGCGCATGAGGCTGAGTTTATGACGGACCAATGGATGATCAATGACCGTAATGTTTAAATCGTTGTTTAAATCACTCATAAGTATTCTCTTGGTTTTTTGTCTGATGCGTGCGCAGTCATTGCGGTTGCTATTAATATAAAAAGATACAAACACTTACCCCACTTTAACTCTGTTTGGTCTCATTGATAGTAAAATAAAAACCTCAATGACCATGCAAATCAAATAAACGTGCTACTTGTATAAGAGTGTAATGTCACCAAAAGTGATCAGTTAGACACTCACAATTGGCAGCCAAGCCTAAACCGCTCAGGCTAAGCGACTATATTATTGTCATATTGTCGCACTATTTGAATCGACTAAGTTTGACTGTATAAAATTATCATAAGTGCAGTAGTGTCTAGGCTTGCTATGATACCAAAAAAACCGCTTTTCTGATGAAGAATATCATGACTATAACACCATCAAACACCCAAGAAGACGCTAATAACAAGGCTAATAACGAGATAGTAGCAACCGAGAGCTCATCAGGAGAAATTGAAAATCATCCTTTTGCGCCTGTTTTACCACCAAATGCGACTATCATGATGATGGGTACGTTTCCGCCGACTAGCGATAAATGGGCAATGAGCTTTCATTATCCCAATTTTTATAATGATATGTGGCGTATCTATGGCCGAGTGTTTTTTGATGACGCTAACTATTTTAGAGTCGGCGATGAGAAGCGCTTTGACCCTGAGCGCATACGCAATTTTATGTTCGAGCGTGGCATCGCTTATTGCCCGACAGTCAAGCAGGCTATTCGAGAGACTGGCAATGCTTCGGATAAAAACCTAACCGTGGTGACGCCAGTTGATTTGGATAGTATCTTGCCGCAAGTGCCAAAGGTAGCGACATTATTCACGACAGGAGGCAAGGCGACCGAAGTGCTACTTGGGTTATTAGATAAGCCAATTGCCAAATCAAAACATCCAAAAACCAATCAAAGTATGGATTACCCTTATCAATGGCAGGATGCAGATAATAAAAAAATGGATGTTAATGACTTAACCTTATATAGATTACCATCGACCTCACGCGCCTATCCCTTATCGTTGGATAAGAAAGTCGCGGCGTATAAGGCGTTTTTTGAGAGGATGGGTAAGTTATAAGGTGAATAGAATTGTGTTAATAGACGGAAAAATCTGAAAAATAGTAAAAGGTCTATAGCTGTTAAAGCAGAATATTCTTACTGCAAGGGAAATCCGTCCTCATCTCTCTACTATGCTCACCAATCGACCAATTCATAACCTATTGAAAATACTTAAAATTTCAAATGGCTGTAAAATAATTTTAAAAACATGTATAAATTGGTTGACACAAAAGTTAAACCCTCTATAATACGCCCTCATCAGACGGACTGGCAGTAAGAGATGTGTAGATTACACATTAATAACCCAGTTAACCTGGCGAAACAAATTATAAAAAGTCTTGACAATTCAAATCATTATGATAAGATAGTCGGCTCGCTAGATAGCTTAACCGGAGACGGAAAAGGCAGATAGCGTTAGTAATACCCTATATATCGATGACTGGACGACAGTGATTGAGACTATTTAAAAGCATAACTAAAGAACAACTTGTGTGGATTTTTGCTGATTCAGAATGCTAAAAAATAAAGTTGGTCGACTATCTTTTCGGTAGAACACCAACTATAAAAATTATCATTTAAGACAGCAGAAAAACTCAAAGTTAATTCATTACGAACATAATTACGAGCGATTTTGCCAGATTAAATGAGCCAAGATTAGAAGTCGTCTTCCTATTTATAGGTAAAGGCTTCAGATAGATTAAACTGAAGAGTTTGATCATGGCTCAGATTGAACGCTGGCGGCAGGCTTAACACATGCAAGTCGAGCGGAAACGATGATAGCTTGCTATCAGGCGTCGAGCGGCGGACGGGTGAGTAATACTTAGGAATCTACCTAGTAGTGGGGGATAGCTCGGGGAAACTCGAATTAATACCGCATACGTCCTACGGGAGAAAGGGGGCAACTTGTTGCTCTCGCTATTAGATGAGCCTAAGTCGGATTAGCTAGATGGTGGGGTAAAGGCCTACCATGGCGACGATCTGTAGCTGGTCTGAGAGGATGATCAGCCACACCGGGACTGAGACACGGCCCGGACTCCTACGGGAGGCAGCAGTGGGGAATATTGGACAATGGGGGGAACCCTGATCCAGCCATGCCGCGTGTGTGAAGAAGGCCTTTTGGTTGTAAAGCACTTTAAGCAGTGAAGAAGACTCTTCGGTTAATACCCGGGGACGATGACATTAGCTGCAGAATAAGCACCGGCTAACTCTGTGCCAGCAGCCGCGGTAATACAGAGGGTGCAAGCGTTAATCGGAATTACTGGGCGTAAAGCGAGCGTAGGTGGCTTGATAAGTCAGATGTGAAATCCCCGGGCTTAACCTGGGAACTGCATCTGAAACTGTTAGGCTAGAGTAGGTGAGAGGGAAGTAGAATTTCAGGTGTAGCGGTGAAATGCGTAGAGATCTGAAGGAATACCGATGGCGAAGGCAGCTTCCTGGCATCATACTGACACTGAGGCTCGAAAGCGTGGGTAGCAAACAGGATTAGATACCCTGGTAGTCCACGCCGTAAACGATGTCTACTAGTCGTTGGGTCCCTTGAGGACTTAGTGACGCAGCTAACGCAATAAGTAGACCGCCTGGGGAGTACGGCCGCAAGGTTAAAACTCAAATGAATTGACGGGGGCCCGCACAAGCGGTGGAGCATGTGGTTTAATTCGATGCAACGCGAAGAACCTTACCTGGTCTTGACATACACAGAATCTTGTAGAGATACGAGAGTGCCTTCGGGAATTGTGATACAGGTGCTGCATGGCTGTCGTCAGCTCGTGTCGTGAGATGTTGGGTTAAGTCCCGCAACGAGCGCAACCCTTGTCCTTAGTTACCAGCACTTCGGGTGGGAACTCTAAGGATACTGCCAGTGACAAACTGGAGGAAGGCGGGGACGACGTCAAGTCATCATGGCCCTTACGACCAGGGCTACACACGTGCTACAATGGTAGGTACAGAGGGCAGCTACACAGCGATGTGATGCGAATCTCAAAAAGCCTATCGTAGTCCAGATTGGAGTCTGCAACTCGACTCCATGAAGTAGGAATCGCTAGTAATCGCGGATCAGAATGCCGCGGTGAATACGTTCCCGGGCCTTGTACACACCGCCCGTCACACCATGGGAGTTGATTGCACCAGAAGTGGTTAGCCTAACTTAGTGAGGGCGATCACCACGGTGTGGTTGATGACTGGGGTGAAGTCGTAACAAGGTAGCCGTAGGGGAACCTGCGGCTGGATCACCTCCTTATAGACAGCATTCGCTCAGCAAGAATTCACAACAAGTTGTTCTTTAGTTTAAGCTTACGTTTTAGGACGTATCAGGGTCTGTAGCTCAGCTGGTTAGAGCACCGTGTTGATAACGCGGGGGTCAGTGGTTCGAGTCCACTTAGACCCACCATTATTAATGTAGGTGAAAGAGCCCTAAGTCAATCCCCTTTAAGGGATTTCCTCTTGCGCTCGGATCGAAGCAGTGCTTCGGTTGTATCCTCGCTCAGGGGCCATAGCTCAGTTGGTAGAGCGCCTGCCTTGCACGCAGGAGGTCAACGGTTCGACTCCGTTTGGCTCCACCACTACATACAGCTAAGCTTAGCGTGCTAAATAAAATAGGTATCAAATAGAAACAAGTGATTCATCTTGAATAAAGACACGATTACTTCTTTCTGTTTTATACAGAAAACTATGACTCGACGAGAGCATAGGAACTATTTAAAAACATAGATATGAGTCTGGGTTAGGATGAGCGTATTCACGCGCCCATCTTAACCTTAATAACTCACCTCTTAACGACATTGTTTGTTATCCCAGGGGTGAGTTATTAAAAAAGTAAAGAGAACTGAATCAAGCGTATAAACATAGGTGATATCGTTATCATAATTAGATTGTATGACACATAGAAGTCGAAAGACTACTTGGGGTTGTATGGTCAAGTAATGAAGCGCACATGGTGGATGCCTTGGCAGTCAGAGGCGATGAAAGACGTGACAGCCTGCGATAAGCTTCGGGGAGGCGGCAATATCCTGTGATCCGGAGATTTCTGAATGGGGAAACCCACCTAGCATAAGCTAGGTATCTTATACTTTGTATAAGAAGCGAACGAGGGGAAGTGAAACATCTCAGTACCCTTAGGAAGAGACATCAATTGAGATTCCCCAAGTAGCGGCGAGCGAACGGGGAGAAGCCGATTATCTTTAGAATAGAAGAACAGCGTGGGAAAGCTGACCATAGTAGGTGATAGTCCTGTATTTTAAATTCTGAAGATAACATATTAAGTAGAGCGGGGCACGAGAAATCCTGTTTGAAGATGGGGGGACCATCCTCCAAGGCTAAATACTCCTGACTGACCGATAGTGAACCAGTACCGTGAGGGAAAGGCGAAAAGAACCCCTGTGAGGGGAGTGAAATAGAACCTGAAACCGTGTGCGTACAAGCAGTGGGAGCACTCTTGCAGTGTGACCGCGTACCTTTTGTATAATGGGTCAGCGACTTATATTCTGTAGCGAGGTTAACCGTTAGGGGAGCCGTAGGGAAACCGAGTCTTAATAGGGCGTCATAGTTGCAGGGTATAGACCCGAAACCGAGTGATCTATCCATGAGCAGGTTGAAAGTGCCGTAACAGGCACCGGAGGACCGAACCCACTGTCGTTGAAAAGCCAGGGGATGACTTGTGGATAGGGGTGAAAGGCTAATCAAACTCGGTGATAGCTGGTTCTCCCCGAAAGCTATTTAGGTAGCGCCTCGGACGAACACCATTGGGGGTAGAGCACTGTTTCGGCTAGGGGGTCATACCGACTTACCAAACCGATGCAAACTCCGAATACCGATGAGTGATATCCGGGAGACACACGGTGGGTGCTAACGTCCATCGTGGAGAGGGAAACAACCCAGACCGCCAGCTAAGGCCCCAAATTCCTAGTTAAGTGGGAAACGAGGTGGGAAGGCATAGACAGCTAGGAGGTTGGCTTAGAAGCAGCCATCCTTTAAAGAAAGCGTAATAGCTCACTAGTCGAGTCGGCCCGCGCGGAAGATGTAACGGGGCTCAAACTAGGAGCCGAAGCTGCGGATTTGAAAATTGTTTTCAAGTGGTAGGGGAGCGTTGTGTAAGCCTGTGAAGGTGTGTTGTAAAGCATGCTGGAGGTATCACAAGAGCGAATGCTGACGTGAGTAACGATAATGCGAGTGAAAAGCTCGCACGCCGGAAGATCAAGGGTTCCAGTCCAACGTTAATCGGGGCTGGGTGAGTCGACCCCTAAGGCGAGGCCGAAAGGCGTAGTCGATGGGAAATCGGTTAATATTCCGATACTTGTTTATGATGCGATGGAGGGACGGAGAAGGTTATGTCAGCCTAGTGATGGTTATCTAGGTGAAAGGATGTAGGCTTGCAGCTTAGGTAAATCCGGGCTGCTATATGGTCGAGATCTGATAGCAAGTCCTACTTGTAGGACGAAGTGGCAAATACCAGGCTTCCAGGAAAAGCTTCTAAGCGATAGTCATAAACGAATCGTACCCTAAACCGACACAGGTGATCAGGTAGAGAATACCAAGGCGCTTGAGAGAACTCTGCTGAAGGAACTAGGCAAAATGGTACCGTAACTTCGGGAGAAGGTACGCTATTGGTGGTGATAGGACACGCTCCTTGAGCTGCTGGTAGTCGCAGATACCAGGCTGCTGCAACTGTTTATTAAAAACACAGCACTCTGCAAACACGAAAGTGGACGTATAGGGTGTGATGTCTGCCCGGTGCTGGAAGGTTAATTGATGGGCTTAGCGTATGCGAAGGTCTTGATCGAAGCCCCAGTAAACGGCGGCCGTAACTATAACGGTCCTAAGGTAGCGAAATTCCTTGTCGGGTAAGTTCCGACCTGCACGAATGACATAATGATGGCAGCGCTGTCTCCAGCAGAGACTCAGTGAAATCGAAATCGCAGTGAAGATGCTGTGTACCCGCGGCTAGACGGAAAGACCCCGTGAACCTTTACTACAGCTTTACATTGAACTTTGACCTGACTTGTGCAGGATAGGTGGGAGGCTTTGAAACTGAGACGCCAGTCTTGGTGGAGCCATCCTTGAAATACCACCCTGGTCATGTTGGGGTTCTAACTCAGGTATCACAATACCGAGGACAATGTATGGTGGGTAGTTTGACTGGGGCGGTCTCCTCCTAAAGAGTAACGGAGGAGTACGAAGGTGCGCTCAGACCGGTCGGAAATCGGTCGAAGAGTATAAAGGCAAAAGCGCGCTTAACTGCGAGACCCACAAGTCGAGCAGGTACGAAAGTAGGTCTTAGTGATCCGGTGGTTCTGTATGGAAGGGCCATCGCTCAACGGATAAAAGGTACTCTGGGGATAACAGGCTGATACCGCCCAAGAGTTCATATCGACGGCGGTGTTTGGCACCTCGATGTCGGCTCATCTCATCCTAGGGCTGAAGCAGGTCCTAAGGGTATGGCTGTTCGCCATTTAAAGAGGTACGCGAGCTGGGTTTAGAACGTCGTGAGACAGTTCGGTCCCTATCTACCGTGGGCGTTGGAAATTTGAGAGGATCTGCTCCTAGTACGAGAGGACCAGAGTGGACGAACCACTGGTGTTCGGGTTGTCATGCCAATGGCATTGCCCGGTAGCTACGTTCGGATGGGATAACCGCTGAAAGCATCTAAGCGGGAAGCCCACCTCAAGATTAGATTTCCCTAAAGAGCCGTTCAAGACTAGGACGTTGATAGGCAGGGTGTGGAAGCACAGCGATGTGTGTAGCTAACCTGTACTAATTGCTCGTTTGGCTTGACCATACAACACCCAAGTGGTTTGTATCAAGTCTAATTAATCTATCTTATATAGCCCAGGCTATAGAAACAGACAGAAACATTTCGATATCACCGTTAACCTTGATTCAGTTAGGGTAAGTGGTACTTATCAAAAGTCACACAAACAGACTCATATCTAACCCCCTTTGCTGACGACAATAGCGCGATGGCACCACCTGATCCCTTCCCGAACTCAGAAGTGAAACATCGTTGCGCCAATGGTAGTGTGGTTCGCCCATGTGAGAGTAGGTCATCGTCAGCTCTCTATTCCAAAAGCCCCCTTCTGCGAAAGTAGAAGGGGGCTTTTTTTATGGTCGGGATTTTTGTTTATAGTTCTTTAATGTTTTAGGACTATATTTATAGATGATTTAATCAATTTCTTTCTTCATTTTCTATTATTATATTTAGATTGTTGGTCTGTCGTATTAATGCTAGATTTACAGGATAGTAAATTGTTAGTCTTTATAAGGAATCAAAATGTATTACCATGTAAAAGTAAAACCAAAATCAGATACACATTACGGTGAGTACAAAACAGATCTTACTAAAGAACAATTAATTTCAAGGTTTGTTGAACCTTATGAGCAAGGAAAACCAATTGTCATTAATGGAAAGACTGTTCAGCCTGATGATCTTGAGAGGATAACTATTGCTAAAAGTGAAAAAACAATTGAATCTTTTATTCCTCAAATCAGAGCAGAGAATCAAAACTCATCAATGGTTATAATCGGTGGTCCATCTGATACCTATCAGGCTATTGGACGGGCAACAAACGTCACTGATGATTTTATTGAAGGTGCAGTAGGCTATAAGAAAGAGCTTGTAGCTACACGATCTGTCAGGCAAGAGTCTAGAGATGCCAAACCAAATAGAGTGTTTATAGTCCATGGTCATGATGAGGGCGCGCAAAACAAAGCTGCTAGATTCGTAGAAAGATTAGGATTCGAAGCAATTATTCTTCACGAAAAGGCAAGCTCAGGAAGAACAATTATTGAGAAAATAGAGCATTATTCCGATACTGGATTCGCGATAGTTTTATATACACCTGATGATGTTGGTAATGTAAAAACAGATGCTGGAAACTTAAATGTTCGAGCACGACAAAATGTAGTTTTTGAGCACGGTTTACTTATTGGTAAACTTGGACGAGAAAATGTTTGTGCTTTAGTAGATGGTAAGCTAGAACTGCCAAATGACATTAGTGGTGTAGTTTATATTTCGTTAGATGAATCCTCTGCATGGCAGTTGCAACTAGCTAAAGAAATGAAACAGTCTGGCTACAGCATTGATATGAACAAATTGATCTAAGACCAACTGCGTGTGATAGCTAATTAATCAGATACTAATCTGCTTTGCGTATAGTTTATTCATATAATACAGAATTAAATACTAATTAAAATACAGTTTACTCTGTATCATACTTTAAGTAGAGACATCAAATGGAATCCAGTTTAGATGAATTTACAGGCCGAATAGAGAACACTATTCGAAACTCTATTAGCGAAATAACAGGTCACGAATGGAATGAAGACTTCATTACTCTAAAATTACTTTCTGACTTGAGACGTGAACTAGATGGCATGTATTTTACTAGTAACGATAGAAAGAACAAAATAGACTGGCAAATATATAAATTAAAGGGGAACTTTGAGAATAATTTTGGCGACATTGCTCTAGTTATAAATATTAATTATAAAGACGGCACTGATCTTCATGGAGCTGCATTTCTTGAAGCAAAAAAGCGTGACTGGAGAAAAGCATCCTTCAGTGCAATGAAAATACCCCAAGCTAAAAAAATATTGAAGAACGCTCCTCGTTCTCAGTACTTGCTTTATGATTATGAAGAAATTACAAACTTTGTGTTAGGTTCTTCGTATCAAGAAGCGTTAAGGCAATACCCTTATCATAGAGGTTCTCAAATCTCATTTTCTGCGGTAACTAGAGCTGTATGTGTACCTCTTAACTTAGCTCTAGAAACAGGTGGTAAAGATACATTGCTTTATCGCTATGGTACACCATTTTCATTACAGCTTGCGAAGCGTTACTTTAATGGTTTGGATTTAGAGTTTGATGAAACATCTAAAAAAGTTGCTACAGGTTTCTTAGATAAATTTGGTTTACCAAAATATATTATCAAAATTAATATTATTGAGAATGGTGTAGAACCTAAAGAAAATGAACTTCGGGTGAATCAAGCAAACTATAACCGGATAGATTAAAGACTCATAACTTAAATTTATTATCTAGCTCATAACCGCAATCTCTTAAAATCAAACCAAAATTGCTCGCCTACTGGTCTAAATACCCTACGGAGCTGCTCAGTCATAATGTTATAGTTAGAGTATATGAGGACTCCACAAACAGCCAAAGCAGCAATTTTCCCACAAAAAAGCCCATATTAACAAATAATACGGGCTTTAACATTCAATAGAGTATTTAACAAACTAGGCTAATCATTAAGCCCCTTCACCAAACTTACCACTTTGGAAATCAGTGACCGCTTGCATGATTTCTTGCTGGCTGTTCATGACAAACGGACCATATTGCACAATCGGCTCGCGTAGTGGGCGACCAGTGATTAAGATCACTTTGGTATCCTCACTACTATTGGCGGTAATAGTGACGCCATCAGCACTATCATTGTTTTCAAGAATAGCCATAGTCTTAGTTGGTACTTCTCTACCTTCAATATCTACTTTACCACGATATACAAAGGCAAACGCATTATGATCGGCTGGAATCGCTTGGCTAAAGCTCTTTCCTGCTGGTAAATGGATATCCAAATACGTCGGCTCAGTAATGTCGCGGGTGACTGCACCTTCTACGCCATGCGATGTACCTGCGATTACCGTAACGTCTACGCCATCTTCAGTTGTGTATTTAGGCAAGTCCTCACTTTGGAAATCTTTATACCAAGGGTCATTCATTTTATCTTTAGCAGGTAGATTAAGCCACAGCTGGAAGCCTTCCATCGCGCCGTCTTCTTGTTCCGGTAGCTCTGAATGGATCACACCGCTCGCCGCTGTCATCCACTGCACGCCGCCGTTCTGTAATAGCCCTTCGTTACCCACGCTATCACGATGACGCATACGCCCCGTAATCATATAAGTAATGGTTTCAAAGCCGCGATGCGGGTGATTGGGGAACCCTGCGACATAATCATCTGGATTGTCACTTTTAAAGTTATCGAGCATCAAGTACGGATCGAGGCGCTGTTGCAGCTGCTGCGTCAGTACGCGAGTCAATTTAACGCCAGCGCCGTCTTGGGTATCGACCCCAGCAAAAAGCTGCTCGATTTGACGCGATTGGGTCACAGTATCTTTTTTGCTATTCGCTGCAGTATTATTCATTATTCTCTCCTGATATTTTTAATATCTGTTGGTGAGCATTGATTTATTACTCTTAGCTATTTATTTGAGGCCAAGGGGATATATTTCAATATTATTATATAGTTTATATTAATAAATAATAATGATAATTAAGTATTATTTAATCAATTATCAGTACAAAAGGGATTACTATTAAAGAGTAGCCAATAATAAAAATCTTACTTACCTACTGAGGTTTAATTGCTAAACTGATGAGCATTAACCAATACCATGCTTAGAATAGAGAACGGATAATATGGCAGTCGATTTAACCAATACTTTAATAGTGGCTATATCAGCGACAGCATTGTTTGATTTAACGGAGTCTGAGAACCACCTTTTACAGCTACTACAGCAGCGCCCTGACGAGGCAGTAAAGGAGTTTCGCGATTATATGGCGAAGCGTGAAGATCAGCCATTAGATAGTGGTGCAGGATATCCATTAATCAAAGCGCTGCTGAATCTAAATAATTACTGTAACGACTGTCTATCAGCGGATTTAACGACCGAGTCGCCACTTGTGGAAGTCGTCATCGTCTCAAAGAGCAGTCCTGATACTGGCATTCAAGTGCTCAATGCCATTCGTGACAACGGTTTGAATATTTCACGTTCCGCCTTTGTATCCGGAAGTCCTGTCGCTCCATATATCAAAGATTTTAATGTCGATCTGTTTTTGACGACTAACCGTGAGGACGCCCAGCAAGTCGCCGATGCCAACATTTGCGCTTGTGCGATATTGGACGCCACTCCAGTCAACACTTACGAGCTTGATACCGATCAGCTACGCATTGCCTTCGATGGGGATGCGGTCTTATTTGACGACTCAGGGGAGCTATTGTATAAACAAAAAGGCCTACAAGCTTTTCATGATAGGGAAGCTGAGATGATCGACTTACCGATCGAAAAGGGCCCTTATGCCGAGCTATTAATTAAGCTATCAAAATTGCAGCAGCGCTTACCTGCCAAAGTGCATCACTGTCCGATAAAGATTGCTTTAGTGACGGCCCGCAATGCTCCTGCAGACCTGCGAGCGATAAAAACCTTGCGAGCTTGGGGCGTAGATGTGGATATGGCTTTCTTCTTGGGAGGGCTTGAGAAAACATCGGTGCTCAAAACCTTTGCTCCGCATATCTTCTTTGACGACTCTATAAAGCACATAGATGCGGCTCGGCGCTTTATGCCGACCGCTTTAGTCCCTTATCGTTCTACCTCGCTACTGCATGATAATAGCTATTTAGACTCCAGTGAGGTGGCGTCGACTTTGACCTTCAAGCCAACTGTGCAACCACTTTTTGCACTTAAGGTATGAGTCATTTCAGCTGGATACAATATAAAGTATTCTCACTGATGCTAACACTATTTTGAAGGGTTATCAGTTAATGTTAAGAGGCAATCGATGAATTGGCAAGCGATACTATCTTTGGTTATAACACGCCTAAAGCAGGTCATAGGGCTATACGCTTTTGTATTGGTACCGATGTGGGGCATGTTTTTTCTTAATGAAAGCGTGCTATTTGGCTTATGGAATATCTTCGGTATTGTGCCGCGCACCCTAGATTTGGGTAGTATGATAGGCGTGATAGCATCATGGACGATGCACGGTAATTTTGCTCATTTGATGGGCAATACTTTTATATTATTGCAGATATTGTTTTTGTTTGGGCTGTTTGAAAACAATGCGTATCGTACAACATTGAAGCTTATTGTCGCCTCAGGAGTGGCCACTTGGGTGATAGCATCACCCTTGACCATTCATATTGGAGCGTCGGGGTTATGTTTTGCGATGCTTGGCTATATGATAGGCGGCGCTGTTTTTGCACGGCGTTGGGGATATTTATTGGCCTGTATTATCATGGGAACAGGTTACTGGCTAATCATCAAGCAAGGTCTGATGCCGCAGCCGGGAGTTTCTTTTGCCGCACATTTTGGGGGATTGTGCGCAGGGTTACTGCTGGGAGCAACTTCCAAGCATCACTATACCAGTGTCAGTCGCCATCAATAAATGCTTAAGGCTGCTGATTTAACCATCTTGTCATGGTGTGGTTTTACTGACAAACACTCAAAAACAAAGGATCGTCAGTAGTTAGCGGTCGCCATTGGGTGGTATTTGCCACATATTCTCTCAAGCCAAGCTCACGGTCTTTGGCTACAGGTATCCTATAATCGGCACGTGCAGGCGCACGGCAATCAATCACTTGTGGCATTTGCTGTACACTCATACGCCGCTCAAACAAATATAAATTGACCAAATATAGACCCTGATCGGCACTGCGCGCACGTTCGTTGTCAACAGCCATAAAGCGCACGGTCTGAGGCTTTAGGTAAGACCAAGGTCGAAACCAAGCGGTATCCTCGATTTTTTTGACGACGGTGACACCCTCTGGCAGCTGAACCACTTGCTGATCGTACCAGTTGTATTCTTGATGAATCTGAAACGCAAAAATACCGATGGCAGCAAACAATGGAATCAGCCAGTTGGGCGCACGCTTTCCTGCCAGTTTGCTCAAATGTGTGATAATCAGTGCCAACCCAGCCATACCAAACCCAGCAGCGATGGTCGCAATAAACTCATAAATCATAAAATAAATCCTCAAAGCGGTGGGTCAGTGTGTCAGTTGGTTAATTCATCAATCAAGCAGTGATACCATAAAAAATCACCCACAAGCAGCTATGGCTCATGAGTGATGGTCATCTTAACAGATAAAAGCGAAAGTCGGCTTAATGATCAATCGCACCACCTGCACCGCGTGGGTAACGGACACCTTCGACCAACTCTTGAATCTCTCTTGGAGGCGCTTTGGTAGCGTAAGAGACTGCAAAGGCAACCGCAAAGTTCAATAGCGCGCCAATCGCGCCGAATGACAGTGGCGAGACACCAAGAATCCAGTATTCAGCCGTGTCAGGTAGGTTGGCCGTACCAGCGATAAAGAACCAGCCTTTGTACATAAAGATATAGACCAAGGTGGTAAATAGGCCTGTGAGCATACCGGCAATCGCGCCGACATTATTGATGCGTTTTGAGAAAATACCCATCATCAAGGCAGGGAAGAGCGACGCCCCTGCGATACCAAAGGCCAGTGCTACCACCTGAGCGGCAAAGCCTGGTGGGTTCATACCCAACCATGTGGCGATCAAAATCGCGACACCCATCGAGATACGCGCCGCCATCAGCTCGCCTTTATCCGTGATATTGGGGTTAAAGTGACCTTTGATCAAATCATGACTAATGGCTGATGAGATGGCGAGCAGTAGACCTGCGGCGGTTGATAGTGCCGCGGCCAGACCACCTGCTGCGATCAGACCAACCACCCATGGTGGTAGCTGCGCAATCTCTGGGTTTGCCAATACTAAGATATCGTTATTGACATCTAGCTCGTTACCTGCCCAGCCTGCATCAGCAAAGCGGCCTTCAGCTTCAAGATCGTGTAAGACGCGAGCGGCGTCAACCGCCGTGGTAGCTGCGCCAACATCACCACCTTCGGTTTCGGCATTGGTTAAAGCCAGCTCCGCTGCGCCAAGGCCACTATCGTTATACATCTGAATGCGGCCATCGCCGTTTAGATCGTTATATTTGATTAGACCTGTTTGCTCCCATGTACGCATCCAATCTGGACGTTGGTCATACTCGAGCGCAGGCTCATTCACGCCTTGTGGGTAGATGGTATCAAGTAAGTTCAAACGTGCCATAGAGCCTACCGCAGGCGCAGTGAAGTAGAGCAGGGCAATAAAGACCAATGCCCAACCCGCTGACCAGCGCGCATCGGCCACTTTGGGTACGGTAAAAAAGCGAATGATGACGTGCGGCAAGCCTGCTGTACCAATCATCAATGACAACGTAAACAGCACCATATTTAGCTTATTGGGCACATCAGCGGTATACGAGGCAAAGCCTAAATCTGTCACCACTTGATCAAGTTTGGTCAATAGCGGTAAGCCTGATTCTGTATGAGTTGAGAACATACCAAACCCAGGGATCGGGTTGCCCGTCAATTCAAGCGAGATAAAGACCGCAGGAATGGTATAGGCGATAATTAACACCACATACTGCGCCACCTGCGTATAGGTAATCCCTTTCATACCGCCAAGTACCGCGTAAAAGAACACCACAAATGCTGCAATAATCAAACCTGTGTTGTTATCGACTTCCAAAAAGCGCGAAAATGCCACGCCTGCACCCGTCATCTGACCGATAACATAGGTGGTTGACGCAATAATCAAACAAGCAACTGCCACCATGGCTGCGGTCTTAGAGTAAAAACGGTCCCCAATAAAATCAGGAACCGTAAATTTACCAAACTTGCGCAAGTAAGGTGCCAGTAGCATGGCCAGTAGCACATAGCCACCTGTCCAGCCCATCAAATAAGAAGACGCACCGTAGCCGCCTGCCGCGAGTAGACCTGCCATAGAAATAAATGACGCTGCACTCATCCAGTCTGCGCCTGTTGCCATACCATTGAGTACGGGGTGTACACCGCCACCTGCCACATAAAAATCGCTGGTCGACCCTGCACGCGCCCAAATCGCAATCCCAAAATATAGCGCGAAAGACAGCCCCACAAAGATAATATTAATTACAAATTGACTCATAAGGCTATTCCTCGTCTAGGCCATATTGTTTATCCAACTTATTCATACGCCACGCGTAAAAAAAGATGATGATAATAAAGATCGCAATAGAGCCTTGCTGCGCAAACCAAAAGCCCAGATCAGTACCGCCAATGGCGATGCCCGCCAATAAAGGCCGTAGCAAAATAGCAAAACCATAGGAACACAGCGCCCAAACGACTAGGCAACCTAAAATCAGCCGCACATTGGCACGCCAATATCCAGAGGGATCATCATGGTTTTTCATAGGACAACTCCTTTTGTCTTACATAAAACAGGGTGAGTGGTTGGCGATAGCCATTCAATGATGATGTGTACCAATACTTTGTTAATAACACCCAATCTGATTGTAGAAGCTATTAACGGTATATAGATTAGATACAAACCAAGCGATCAAATGGCTGATCAAACCAACAGGTGGATAACGGTTGTTATATTTTTAGCACACTTGTGGTGACTAAAAACAGTAGATAGACAAACGATTACAGGTCGTACATGGTCATTATTACGCGTAAGCATGCGGTGATTGGCCAGTCAGTGCTTAACGCTATTGCCATCATCATGAAAAAAAGAGGGAGTGGTGCCGAAGAGAGACAATCCGCTGTCTTTTTTAACTCTTGTCTTCTTGACAAAAGAGAGTATGGCTCGTTCACATGGTGGTTATATCACCATGATGGTTATGGTAGAACGTCATTGGGTAATGATCCAAATGTGTACGCCATAATAGGGTTATATCGATACTATAAGCATCAATCATCTAAACCCTATTGGGAATATATACAAAATCTCAGTAATTCACAATAAGTATATTTCACAAGCTTTTTGTAACAAAATATATATGAATACAACTACTCAGTATCAAACAGGTAATGTTTTACTCACAGTAAATATCGGATATATGGACAGTTATACGTCAATTTTGTTAAATCCACAACCTTCATGGGGATTTAAAATGCTAAAAAATATGGCTGATTGCTAATATTTTTTATCTCAATAATGATTTTGTCCTCATATGGATTCGAGTATAACGGTAATCGGACATTGTAGGCAAATTATTACTAATATCGTATTTTTAATTGAAATAAAGGTGATATCCACTATTTAGTAAAACAAAAGTTAATTATTGCGTATGGATACAAATGAATACGGTTATAAAATGGCAGCAATAAATTGAATGTATAGATTTTATGGTTCATAGAATAGGTAAAAAAAGATATAAGCTGAACGAAATAGCCGCGCTTTAGTCAAAATACCGCCACTTATCGCTAGACTGTACTTCAGCGATGGCCTTCGTCTTTGTGCAGCGAACAATAACCATCAAGCAGCCATCATGATGTTTTTAAGACATGGCTCACTGTAGCCAACTCTCAGCAGCGATTGTACTGATTATAAAATCAGCTTATAGAACGGAAAACCATCTTTAATCCTGACAGCTGTGTGAAGCCGAAAGACGAGGCCAATCGTCATGTTTGGATGGATTAAATTCTACTCTCAGAGAGTTTAGAGTTATAAGTAGTAGGTCAACATATAGTCGAACCACTATTAAAGCGTTACAGCGTTAGACTCGTTTAGCCTACTACTGTAGTACTTGCACTCGTCTGCCTTGTACCACTTTCAATATTGATTGACTATAGTCTGCTTAAACGAAAAAACCGCTCTTCTCTTTATACAGAGAAGAGCGGTTTTTATTGATCTTTATGATGTTACATCATCTTTTACATGTTTGGATAGTTAGGGCCACCGCCACCTTCTGGGGTTACCCACGTGATGTTCTGTGATGGGTCCTTGATGTCACATGTTTTACAATGCACGCAGTTCTGCGCATTGATGACGAATTTGGCGCCTTCAGCATCTTTGACCACTTCATATACACCCGCTGGACAATACAAGCGTGCAGGCTCAGCATAGAGCGGTAAGTTGATAGAGATAGGCACGGTTGGATCAGTCAGCTTCAGATGCGTTGGTTGATCCTCTGCATGGTTGGTATTTGAGATGAATACCGATGACAATTTATCAAACACCAGCTTGCCATCAGGCTTGAGATAAGTCGGCTGATAAGCATGGTTGGCGCGCTCTAACTGATCGTAATCTGGTACATTATCATGCAAGGTCAGTGGCATTTTGCCTTTTAATAAGTTGTGCTCGATAAAGGTGAAAGCACCGCCCATAAACAGACCCATGCGGTGGATTGCAGGAGAGAAGTTGCGTGCCTCATAGTTGTCTTGATAGAGCCATGATTCTTTGTACATGGTGCTATAAGCCACTACTTCGTCATGCTGACGCTCTGCCTGTAGCGCCTCAAAGATCGCTTCGGCGGCGAGCATGCCTGACTTCATCGAGGTATGGGTGCCTTTGATTTTTGCGGGGTTCAAGAAACCAGCATCATCACCCACCAACACACCGCCTGGGAATGTGAATTTTGGTAATGAGTTAAGCCCGCCTTTAGTCAAAGCACGTGCGCCATAAGAAATACGCTTACCACCTTCTAAAACACGCTTGATAACAGGATGGGTCTTCAAGCGCTGCATCTCATCAAATGGCGACATGTAAGGGTTGTGATAAGACAGATCCGCTACTAAGCCAAAGCTCACTTGGTTGTTTTCATCGAAGTACAACCACCATCCGCCAGTTGAGCCGGTTTCAGTTAATGGCCAGCCAAGACCGTGCATGACCACGCCTTGCTCATGCTTGTCAGGCTCGACTTCCCACAGCTCTTTTAGACCGATACCATAATGCTGAGGATCGGAGTCTTTATCTAGATCAAAACGACTGATTAAGCGTTTGCCCAAGTGTCCACGGCTGCCTTCGGCAAAAATAGTGTATTTGGCCAGCAGCTCATAGCCAGGCTCGAAGCTTGGCTTGGCTTCGCCATTGGCAGCCACACCCATATCACCAGTCAAAATCCCTTTTACCGAACCATCGTCATTGTATAAGATGTCATCGGCAGGGAATCCTGGGAACATCATCACTTCAAGCTCTTCTGCCTGTACAGCCAACCAACGAACCACATTGCCTAATGAGACAATGTAGTTACCGTCATTATGCATTGGGCCTGGAATCAATGAGTGCGGTACTTGAGTTGAACGTGTGGCAGAGTTTAGATAATAAAACCGATCTTCCGTCGCTGGTACGTTAAGCGGTGCGCCTTTTTCTTTCCAGTCTGGAATCAGCTCGTTTAGAGCGCGTGGCTCGATGACTGCACCAGACAACGTATGGGCACCAAACTCAGAGCCTTTTTCGACCACACACACCATAAATTCATCGTTACCGGCTTCAATAGCGAGCTGACGTAAACGAATAGCCGCAGAGAGACCTGCAGGTCCACCACCAACGATGATGACATCGAACTCCATGGACTCACGCTCGATCTCAGGTTCCGGCTCTACGACTGGCGCTGCCGTCTCTGTTACTACTGGTGCGTCAGCGTCTACAGTAGTGCTGTCTACAACTGGCGCTTGATTGTCTTGCTCTTGCATACCTACTCCTAAACTTTAGTGGCTTATCTCAGGGCATCATTAGCGTAACAACCGAATAATAGATTTGCGGCGCTAACGTCACTCAGACATATGGCTGCCCGATAAAAATGTGTCATCAATACAAAATCCACTTGACCATTTCAATAAAAAATCGTTACTCATTATAAAAGAAAAGTCCTACAAACACGATACGCATTTATGAGCAACGGTGTTAAGGTTATATTGAAACAATAAGGGTGTTTAGATGATAAAGCTTCATCATACCCGAAACGAAAATTTATAGTAATAATAGATTTGCCAAACTTTGAATACTAGATAAAGGATTGTGCGATGAATAATGATAACAATTATACTGATGGGAATAACGGAAATAATTTGGAAGCCCCAGTCAATAAGACCTCCAGTCTAAATAATATGAATGCCCTCAGCCAATATCTCAAATCAACCGATGCCACTCGTGAAGGGAGGGCAATACCGCCGCTTGATAAATGGTATCCAGAAAATATTGCCGATATGGATCTGGTGATAAAAGCAAATGGCGAGTGGTGGCATGAGGGTGGGAAAATGACCAGACAGTCACTCGTCAATCTCTTTGCAACCATCTTGTGGAAAGAAGAGAACGACGGTGTAACCGAATATTTTTTGAAAACTCCTGTGCAAAAAATTCGTATTCAAGTAGAAGATGTGCCATTGCTGATCAATGATGTCGGTATCGTAAAAGAAAATGAGGTGAGCTGGTTGGAGTTTGTGACCACCACCGGTGACGTGGTGCGCTTGGACGATGAGCATCCCATTAGCTTACAAGCATATCAGCCTGATAATGCCGCAGCCCGTATAGATGAGTCGCAAGTACGTCCTTATATGCCAGTAAGAAATGGTCTGAACGCGCTGATTGGACGAAATACCTTTTATCATTTGACGGAGATTGGTGAACTAACAGAGCATGATGGTAAGACGATGTTGACCTTACAAAGCGGTGGAAAGTCTTACTCTATGACTATGCCAGACCGTTAAACGTTAATACATCAACAGCAGCATTTATAGATTATGACAATAAAATCCATTTCATCAGTGGAGATGTCATAATACAAGAAACGCAGATATCTCTGATTGAGTAGAAATCAGAGATAATATAGAGATGATGATATGTATCTAAAAATGGCGGTGAAGTAACGATGGCGAGTGCTGCAAATCAGATGACAACAAGTCAAGCAAATATAGAACAAACAAATATTTTGGATAGTCATGTGCTGTCAAACACTGCTATTAACAATACTGGCATGAATGCAATGGTTATCGATGCAACCAGCACTGATGATGCCCAACGTGCTCCGATAGGACTATTCGATTCGGGGATTGGCGGCTTATCGGTTTATTTGCATTTAGCCCAGCAACTACCTAATGAGCGCTATATATATTACGCTGATACCTTAAATGTCCCTTATGGCAACCGCGAGAGCGATGATATCGAGTCGCTCACGCTAAAAGCCGTTGAATGGCTGCATAAGCAAGGCTGTAAGCTGATTGTGATCGCTTGTAATAGCGCATCAGCTTATGCCCTAGATACAGCGAGACGCTCTTATCCGAATATGCCTATTGTAGGTCTAGTACCAGCGTTAAAGCCTGCGATATTGGCAAGCAACAGCGGTCATGTCGCGGTATTGGCCACGAAAGCGACGCTCAATGGCCGGCTGCTTAATGACGTTATTACCAATTTTGCCAATCCAAATGGTACGGTGGTGACAAAATATTTTGATCCACAGCTGGTACCTTGGGTTGAGGCTGGCATGCCATTACAAGATGAGACCGCGCAGCGCTTGCGCCAACAAATACAAGTATTTGCAAATGAAGGAATTGATCATCTCGTGCTAGGCTGTACACATTATCCATTTTTTAAATCGTTTTTATTAGACGAAATTGCGCAGCAGCAGTTGGCCATACAGGTGGTTGACTCTGGGCAAGCCATCGCTGAACGAGTCAAGCAACTTTTGAGCGAAAGTAAACTCGCCACGGCTTTTTTGGACAAGACAAGTATTCATAATCTGAATACAATCGATATGACAAATGTTGATATTAGACAGCCATTAACTTTCCATGCGACTAAATATAGTGATAGACTAAGCGCTTTGATTGAGCGTTTACTTGGTCAAGAGACTATACTGCAATACTATTCTGAGTAATGGTTAGCAAAGATATTTATGCAAAAACCTTTATTGCAGCATGGATGTGGTTAAAATACGTCGAATGTATTTTCGCAAGACTGTGCGAGTTGATACAAAACAAGATATTTTTGCTCTATTTCGTTCTATTCCCTTTTATGCCGCAACCTAAGCTCAGAGGTAATCGTGCCACATCGCCGCTATCACATTCATGTTATATGTGCTGATAATGATCAATTATTGGTCTTGGACAGCGTAGCGATATTTTTTCAAGTACGGGCGTTTTTGACTTATGACGTGTCTAGTAAGTTGCCAAAAGCTTCGCTATATGGTCGACAATGTATTGATTCTTGTGATTATGCATTGATGATCATTGGAGACAGTTACGGAGCCGTACAAAAGACAGGCGTGAGCCAAATGCATTTGAGTTACCTGAATGCCAAAGCTAAAGCCAAGCCCCTACTGATTTTCATCAAAAATCACTACCAAGAAACGGGTGTCAGTCGCCAATTACAAGAACTGATTAAACTCGTCTCTAGGCAAGAAAATCAGATTTATTACTATGATACAGAGGACGATATCGAAGCGTTACTCGTACAAGCCTACTACAGCGCAGTAGCCAGTCATAAAGTGAGAGGTGGCTGGGTGAGAGCGACTGAGGAGATGATTAAATTTAGTCGACAAACGGTCGCCGAAAGACTTGCTGATCTCTTATCTAAGAATACTAATACTAATACTAATACCAAGAAAGAACGTTCTGTTGATGAGGGTTTTGCGGCTGACAATGTTAGCAAACCAATTGTATTGACACAAACGTTTGATGTGCAATATAGTGCTCAAGCTTATGAAGGTGGTAACTTGAAGGATGTTACCAGAGAAGTAATATTATCTTGGCAAGAAGTATTAATCACCTTAATGAAAATACCGTCTACATTTTCGAGCTACGGGCTACAAAATGCCATTAATCGTCTGATCGCGCCAAAAGCTGAGATAGATATCAAAAACGATATGCCAAACGTTCACGCTGTCTCACGCTGCCAAATCTCTCAAGATGATCTCAATAACCTACAACGTCAGCTAGTAAGCGCCAACTGGATACAATTAACAACCTACGGTACACGTTTGTCACAAGAGCTTTGGAAGCTTACTTTTCATGCCAGAAGCCTACTAGAAAATGAAGATTCTCAAACGTCTGAATAAGATCCATCCTCATGACTGCTACCCTTTAATATCATCAAAAATTCTCTGCAGAAATGCTCACGGTGACCATGACTACGTTTTGTAATACAAAGCATACGCGGCAATGGTTGTGAATCGACTCAAGACTCGTGATAATAATAGCCATCAGATACGAGAATTTGTGTCAGAATTAAAAATACATAAAACGTACTACACTATTGATCGATTAAGGAGAGCACACAATGAGTAACGCTAAAAATGACGAGTTATTAAGAGAGCTTGATGGTCTAGAGAAAAACATGCATGACGCTGATCAATTTCATACACTAGAAGAACAAGTGGCAGATATGAAACGTCGCGGTATCGACCCTAGCCAAGCCTACAAAGATTTGGATAGAAAAGCAGAAGATGAAGACTGGGGTGATGCGACTTGGAAAGAAAATGGCAAGTGGGAGCCAAAAACGGCTGCTGATCTAGATGATAACGCTCGTGAAAACTGGGACGGTGACAACGGTAAGCCAAACCCGCCACCCATTGTCTAAATCTTTCTTTAAATATCGATGTGATAGGTGAAGGTCTTCACTAGGCACCAAACATAAAAAAGCCACGCTAATTTGAACTGCCCCCCATAAGTTGGACACAACTTATGGGGTATTTTTATGCGCTACGATCTAGACTTTAAGCTTGAAGTCATCGCATACTATATGCAAGGACATACTGGTCGTGCTACAGCTGAGGAATTTAACCTAGATAATAAGATAGTTATCAAATGGGTTAAGCAATATCAAAGCGGTGGTATTGAAGCTATCAAACCAAAGACCAGCAAAGCTTACTATAGTCACGAGTTTAAACACAAAGTCATTACAACGATGCTTAGCCAAGGCTTAAGTCAATTGGAAGTTGCTTTAAGGTATAACATCAGCTCACCGGCGCTTATTAGTCACTGGCATAAAGCGTATCGACTAGAAGGCATATCTGGACTCATCTCCAAACCTAAAGGTAGAACCGTCATGAGCAAACCCTTCATTACAGACAAACCAGAGGATGAAAAAAGCTTAGCAGAATTGAAGCGTGAGAATGAGTACTTACGTGCAGAGGTTGCCTACCTAAAAAAGCTCGATGCCTTGCTCAAAGCGGAGGAAAAAGCAGGCAAAAAGCAAGGCTCATCGAAGGACTAAGAGAGCGCTGCTGTTTATCTGACTTACTTAAAGCCGCTGGTATGCCTAAAAGCGTCTTTTACTATCATAGAGAAAAGCTTGGTGATAAAGATAAACATGCTGACTTAAAACAGCGTATTACTAAGCTGTATCACCAGCATAAAGGCAGGTACGGCTATCGTAGAATAACGGCAGCGCTAAAGCAGTTAGGTAGCCATTACAATCACAAGCTCATCGCTAAGCTTATGCGTCATTTAAACTTAAGTGCACGGATTCGACGACAAAGATATCGCTCTTATAAAGGTGTACAAGGCAAAATTGCAAAGAATTATTTAAAGCGTCAGTTTCATGCAGATAGACCAAACACACGCTGGCTCACTGATATTACTGAGTTTAAGGTAGGTGATCATAAGCTATATTTATCACCGATACTCGATTGTTATAACAATGAGATCATCAGCTATACGCTCTCAAAGAGACCTACCTATGATTTGGTTAGCAAGATGCTAGATAAGGCGTTAGATAAGATAGATACGCACCAGAACAACCGTTTAATGCTGCATTCAGATCAAGGCTGGCATTATCAGATGAGACCGTTCAGTAAGGCGCTTAAACAGCACGGTATTAAGCAAAGCATGAGCAGAAAAGGCAACTGCTTGGATAATGCGCTGATGGAGGGGTTCTTTGGTACGCTGAAGTGCGAGACGATTTATATTGAGAAACCAAAATCGATTGAGCAGTTAGAACAACAGATTCATGAGTATATGCATTATTACAATAATGAGCGTATTCAACTCAAACTAAAAGGACTGAGCCCTGTGCAGTACAGAACTCAGTCCTTGGTATAAACTAAACCGTCCAAGTTTCGGGGGTCAGTTCAATTATAGCGTGGCTTTTTTAATGATTTACGGTAGGACTATTCGTTACATTATTATGACCCTTCGTCAATGCGAACTAGCTTGAGCGTCCCATCGGCACTAGCAACACGGCGATAGCGCGTATTAGTAGAAGTTGAAGGACTTATCAATGGTTTAGAAGAATAGCTATTAGGCGTAGTGGTCTGCTGCTCAATTAGCTGCCCCATACGATCAGCAGGCGCAGGGCTCAAAGGTCGGCTATTTGCTGGCTGACCGTACTGCCCTTGAGTTGGCGATGCGTTACCAATGATGGCCCGATAGAACTTTTGGCCTGCGCGTCCATCTGCTGGGAAAATGCCACGACTGGTCTGATATTGCTGGATAGCGGTACGGGTATTGTCCCCAATGATGCCATCAACACCACCAATATCATAGCCTGCATTTAATAAGGCTTGCTGAATATCTTTTGCTTGTTGACGACTGATACCAGGATCGTCTGTTGGCCAAGCAGTGATAAAGTCTGATTTGCTACTGTCTTCGCGAGTAATCAAATCTGATAAATGGGCGATAGCCAAAGCATAGTTTTCTGAAGCATTATACGAGTAGAACGTATCAAAGTTTTTACCAACCAAAAACGCAGGACCATCGACACCAGCTGGTAGCAATAAACCCGCACTACTCAAGTCATAAGGCAGCGGACTACCGTTAGCCAGCGTTAGACCTTGATTGCGCCAATGGCTGATAGATTTTTTGTCTTTACGGTTGGAAGCCGCCCAAAATCCATCAGGTAGTTTGACTTCATAACCCCAAGGCTCGCCCGTACGATAACCACGTTTGTCTAAAAAATTTGCAGTAGAGGCGAGCGCATCAGGCACACTATTAACAAGGTCACGACGTCCATCACCATCACCGTCTACTGCTAGCTCTAAGAAGGTACTAGGCATAAACTGCGTTTGCCCAAACGCACCTGCCCATGAGCCTGTCATATCATTGGGCGCGATATCACCATTTTGTACGATTTTTAGGGCATTGGCATACTCACCTTGAAAGTAGCTTTGACGACGATCAAAACAAGACAATGTCGCTAACGATTCAAACAATGGCTTTTTGCCCAGCGTCTGACCAAAGTTAGATTCTACGCCCCATACGCCAAGCACATGCTCCGCTTTTACGCCATAGCGCGATTCGATTTGGCGCAGCGTGTCACGCCACTGGCGCTTGGCACGGATACCATCTTCGACACGCTCTTTGTCTACTAGCGCTGAGAGATAATCCCAGACATCTTTTTGAAACTCTGGCTGATAGTTGAGTGACTGAATGACACTAGGATCAGGCTGGCTTGGACGATAGTTGTTAAAGGTATAGCTACTGACACCGCGAAACTTGCTCGAATTTTTTAGGCCATCCAAGCATTGCTGAAATTCACTATTGGACAGATCTGGAGCGGGCGGCTGAGCTGCTTGGGCAGTGCTCGCAAGGCTAATGCCAACTGCAACACTAAGCAATGAAAAGGTAGAAAAAGGAGTCAAACGCATGAAAACATCCTATAAACGTTAAGTTGGTTGCTAAGAGACAAAAATCAAAAGGCTAAAAGTGGTATCAAGGTAGAGTAACCAATCTAAACAGTAAAGAAAAGCTGTCGAAGTACTAAGATTATGAATGGTTACGATAAATTGACGATGGCGTGAGGTTGGGAGAGTATTTTGTTGAGCTAAAAGTTCAAAGTGTCAGACAGCATTTAAATTTCAGAGATTTTTTAGCAAATAGAACCTATCTACTTAGCTAGCAAATTATCCAACTCTTTAATAAAGCCATGAATCCGCGCCGCATTTTTACCCAAGTTTGCTGCGCAAACCAATTCTTTGTTGCTTATTTCAATAGCCAAATATGCTCTGTGACTTTTAGATTAGGTGCAGACCCTATAGAAGAAGGCTCGCTTGCTAGCTTACAGATCTGATAGTGACTGCCATAATACTGCTGCACTTGCTCATGATTGATAGAGAACGGCGGCCCATCTTTTTTACTTTGATCGTAATTAAGCGTTATTAGCAATTGTGGCGCATTGTCGCTAACTTTACGTATCTGTTCGCTATAGTCGGGACGCATATCAGCTGGCAGAGCGATCAAAGCTGCTTTATCATATATCGCATCGATAGTACCTAGATCTGTAGAGGTCAAGGCAAAGATATCAGCAGCCCAGAGTGTAATAGTTCGCTGCTCATCACCATCTACCAGCTGACCTTGGTAGCATTTAATATCTGGATTTTCTACATGCTGAGAGACAATAGGTTGGATATTTTGTTCAGCAAAGAATGCTTGTACGGCTGTCTCAACCAACTCAACGCCCACCACATCATACCCTTGTGCCGCGAGCCAAACCATATCGATAGATTTGCCGCAAAGAGGCACAAAGATGCGACTACCCGTGGATAAGTCTAATTGGTCAAAGTAATTGACTAATAACGGATTAACATCTGACTGATTAAATCCGATACGCTTTTCTTGCCAGCGTTTGTGCCAAAATTCGGGATTCATAATTTACGCCTATCTATAGGTATTTGTTGATAACTTTATAATAACGTCTTATTTGAAAATGCTGAACACAATAAAAAGCCAAACACCTATTTTATAAGCATTTGGCTGTTAGCAAGCAGGATTTGTTAATCAATCGTTTAGCTCGTCATATATTGACTAAATTCTTTACGCAATTTAGCAAGCTTTGGTGGTATGGCAAAATTGCAATAAGCCTGTCCTGGATTTCTGTTAAAGAAGTCTTGATGCGCCTCTTCTGCGCGGTAAAATTCAACGGCAGGATGTACTTCTGTGACGACATTGATGCCCATGTCACGCAGCTTATTAATGGTGCGGTCGACCGTTGGTTTCTGATCTTCCTCGGTATAAAAGACCACGCTGCGATACTGACTGCCAACGTCATTGCCTTGACGATCCATCGTTGTGGGATCATGCGTGGCAAAAAATACGTCGAGGATGACTTCCAACGGGACGGTCGTCTCATCAAATTCGACTTTAATGACTTCGACATGTCCAGTGTCACCACCGCATACGGCTTCATAATTGGCTGATACTGCATCGCCGCCCATATAGCCTGAAACGACAGACTGCACGCCTTTTACGGATAAAAAGACAGCCTCGGTGCACCAAAAGCAGCCACCGCCTAATACGATTGTTTGCATAATTTTTTCCTATTTTTATAAATATAAAATCATCGTTGTTTGCCTAGGTGTGATCTATCAAACAATGTCGTTTAGCTTAGCAGGGCATCTGGTGGCGATAAGTAACAAACAGTAATGTTATAATGGGCTTTTGCTACGTGTGGTATGACCGCAGCGCTGATAAAAACGGTGCGGTTTGCCCATCATTTTATTTGAATAATGAGTGTGACCATGAGCCAGCCAACGCCCGATACTGCCCCAGCCATCCAGCATGATACGCTATTTACCACACCGCTGGACAAAGCGGCGCGTTTTTCTTTTGATGAGCAAGTGGTGGCTTGTTTCCCCGATATGATTCGCCGTAGCGTACCCGGTTATGGTCAGGTATTGGCCATGCTGCCCATATTTGCCCGTCGTCACTGCAAGTATCGTCAGAAAAAGGGCAGCGGTCAGCGCGTGAGCCGCGTGTATGATTTGGGCTGCTCGCTTGGTGCCGCCAGTATGACGCTGGCTGGTGAGTTTGATCCGCAAGACTTGCAGATTAAGGCGATTGATATCTCCCCTGCGATGACGACCGAAGCCACGACGTTATTGAGTGACAATTATCCTGAGCACGATATCGAAGTCATTACTGCAGACATTCGCGACGTTGAGCTTGAGCCATGCGACATGGTGATTTTAAACCTAACGCTACAGTTTTTACCAGCAGCCGATAGAGTCGCAGTATTAGAAAAAATCTATGCGGCCTTGAGCGAAGGCGGCATACTGGTATTAACCGAAAAAACTCATGCCTTTGATGAGCAGTATGATGCGTGGTTGGTTGAGCGTTATTATGACTTTAAGCGTGCCAATGGCTATACCGAAATGGAAATCAGTGGCAAGCGTAATGCATTAGAAAACGTGCTGATTACCGATACGCTAGATGAGCATCATGCACGGTTAGATCAGGTTGGCTTTAAACGTCATCTGACGTGGTTTCAGTTTTTAAATTTTGTCTCTATTGTGGCGTTTAAATAATCCTTACTTTTAACACAGTTATTTCTTCATCATTACGGTAATCTGCTTCTATGCTAAACGACACAATTACGCACGCCGAACGCGAACTATATTTAACCCTATTAGAGCTGGCTCAGCAGCAGCCGAGCGCTTATGAGTGGCTGACGCGACTGCCAACATGGTTAAATGACATCAAGGACAAAGCTAACTACGCACATGCGCCTGCTTATCAAGCGTCAGTCGCTCGTTTACCACAATTGGCTGTCAATCACGTCGATCTCAACAGCGATATATTGACGATTGAGGCAAGTCTAAATGAGTCTCAGCGCAAACAAACAACGGCGTTATTAAAGCAGTTGATGCCGTGGCGTAAAGGCCCATTTCAGATTGGCGGTCAAATCGGCGATGATGAGTCAGGTATTAAGATCGATACCGAGTGGCATAGTGATTGGAAATGGCAACGTGTTGCGCCGCATTTAAGTAGGCTTGATGGTCGGCGTGTATTGGATGTGGGCGGAGGTTCTGGCTATCACGGTTGGCGTATGGCAGGGGCTGGCGCGGACACGGTCATTATTATTGATCCGTCATGCTTGTTTTACCATCAGTTTATGGCGATTCGTCATTTTGTCGGTAGCGCGGATGCCCATACTCATAATACAGGCCGTTACCGTACGCATTATATTCCTGTGCCGCTCGAGGCCTTGCCAGAGCATAGCCAACTGTTTGACACCGTATTTAGCATGGGTGTGCTCTATCATCGCCAGTCACCGTTCGAGCATTTACAACAGTTGAAAGGGCAGTTGGTCAAAGGCGGTGAGCTAGTGCTTGAGACGTTAGTTATCGAAGGCGATGCCAATACAGTCCTAGTACCGCACGACCGCTACGCGCAGATGAATAACGTGTATTTTTTACCATCGGTCGCCGCATTGATAGGTTGGCTAGAAAAAGCAGGTTTCTCAGAAGTGCGTTGTGTCGATGTGGCTGTCACCTCAATGAAGGAACAACGAAAAACCGAATGGATGACCTATCATTCGTTAGCAGACTTCTTAGATCCTAATGACTCAACTAAGACCATCGAAGGATATCCTGCACCCATGCGTGCGACTTTGATTGCGAAAAAGTAGCAAGACTTTTATTGTAGCTACCATCAGCTTGCTATCGCTACCTGCTCTCGCAGGATACGGGACACCATCCAAAGATTCAGGTTTTGTACAAGACGACTGGCAAGTGGTTTGTGATAATACGCGTACTTGCCGAGTGGCAGGCTACTCAAGTGACGCCTCAATAGATAAGCCTGTTTCAGTGCTATTCACCGTATCGCCAAAAGTAGCGCTGCCAAAGGCACAAATTCAGTTGGCATCAAAAGTATCCAAAGATAAGGCTGAGCTGTGGTTAAATAATAAAAACTATGGGACATTGCAGCCCGCTGGAAGTGACGCTGCATTATATGATCTATCTGCTAAGCAAACACAAGCAATTATCGATAAGGCTCGATAAGAAATATTTGGGATTTAATGACGAAAAATGACTGATTATATCAGCCATTTTTTGAAAGCGACTTCCATGACTATTTTAAGGATGAAACCAACAGAGCCTGCGCCAAGGGCCAAAAAGATCCAAAAGGTACCTGCGCGCCCAGCATCAGAAGTTTTAGAGATATCCCACATGATAAAGAATAAGAAAGCGATGAATATCGGCAGTAAGACGTACAAGCCCCAACTGGTGACCGTACTGGCAGCAATAGCAAACATAGCGTAATCCTATAGGGTAATAACGCGTCTTCTATGGCGTAAAAGCGTCATAGAAGCGCAATATAAACCATCATTATAACGTGTAAGCGGTTGGGTATAAACGACTGCCCAGTATCGGGCAACAGGAACGCTACAATTGACAAAGTCATTCGCTCATTGATTTTATATTATTTATACCAGATTTATTTTACTAAGCATCAGCAAACGAGCGAACAAAATTTATATTAATCCCAATTATCAATATTAGTTGTCATAACGGTAAGATTTTAGGGCTAATTTTGGCGCAAATGGTGCAATAAAGCGCAAAGATTGTTATATTTACAGATTACTTATCTTTTTGCATTATTTTATCCCTGCAATGTCGGTCGGCACTATAATAAGCAGTTATCGACTGCTCGCATTCGCACCGTTTTTGTTGTTTATTTAATTGAGTTCAAATCCCTATGTCACAAGCCCAAATTGATACGCTTGCATCCCTATTCAATGATGCCATTCAAACCCTACAAGCAGATGGTACGCTACCAAGCGACTGGCAGAACAACAGCCAAATCACGCGTACGAAAGATTTAAGCCACGGTGATTTTGCCAGCAATATCGCACTGACGGCGGCCAAAGCGGCCAAGGCCAATCCACGCCAACTTGCCGAAAAAATCGTCAATGCACTCCCTGAGAATCAAGACATTCGCCAAGTAGAAATCGCCG
This sequence comes from Psychrobacter sp. AntiMn-1, assembly GCF_001854065.1. Taxonomy (NCBI): domain Bacteria; kingdom Pseudomonadati; phylum Pseudomonadota; class Gammaproteobacteria; order Moraxellales; family Moraxellaceae; genus Psychrobacter; species Psychrobacter sp. AntiMn-1. Next base: position 2,356,971 of record NZ_CP012969.1, read on the forward strand.
GTCCTGGGTTTATCAACGTATTTTTAAACTCAGAGGCTAAGTTTGCGGTATTGGACGATATTTTTACTCAGCAAGATCGTTTTGGTCTGAGTAATCAGTTTGATGGTCAAAAGGTACAAGTCGAGTTTGTCTCTGCCAATCCGACCTCAAGCCTGCATGTCGGTCACGGACGCGGTGCAGCGTTTGGTATGAGCGTATCAAACTTACTAGAAGCCATCGGTTACGACGTCACTCGCGAGTATTATGTCAATGATGCGGGTCGTCAGATGGATATTTTGGCGACCAGTACCTATTTGCGTTATTTGGCGCTAAATGGTGAGCAAATCACGTTCCCAATCAACGGCTACCAAGGCGATTATGTCAGTGATATCGCACAGACATTAAAAACGCAGCATGGTGACAGCTACGTTCATCGTTTTGCCGATGTTGCCAAAGACGTACCAGAAGACGCAAAGTTTGAGATCAATGCGGATGGCGAAAAAACGCTCATTTCAGGTGACAAAGAAGCGCATATTGATGGCTTGATTGCGGGTAGCAAAGCCTTGCTTGGTGACAGCTATGCGCTGTTTTTAAATGCCGCCTTGAGCAGTATTTTGGCCGATATCAAAGACGATTTGAATGACTTTGGTGTGAGCTACGAGTGCTGGTTCAGTGAAAGATCGATTGATAGCGAGATTGAGCCTGTCCTACAAATACTCGATGACAAAGGTTACTTGTACGAAAAAGACGGCAACATCTGGTTCAAATCGACCGATTTTGGTGATGAAAAAGACCGCGTGGTTCGCCGTGCTAATGGTCAGTCGACGTATTTTGCCTCGGATATTGCTTATCATAAAAACAAGTTTGATCGCGGTTTTGACAAAGTGATTAACGTTTGGGGCGCCGACCACCATGGTTATGTGCCACGCGTAAAAGCGGCGCTGCTCGCGTTGGGGATTGATGCTGAACGTCTTGATGTCGTGCTCGTACAGTTTGTGGCATTGTGGCGCGGCAGTGAAAAAGTACAAATGTCTTCACGCTCAGGTCAGTTCGTTACTTTGCGTGATTTACGTGCAGAAGTCGGCAATGATGCGGCGCGTTTTTACTATGTCGCGCGTAAGCCTGAAGTACACATTGACTTTGATTTAGAGCTTGCCAAATCACAAAGCAAAGACAATCAAGTGTATTATATTCAGTATGCGCATGCGCGCGTTTGCCGTGTATTAGAAAAACTGGCAACCTACGATTTGGCAGTAGATGATGCTGTTGGTTTGGCACATCAAGATTTGCTTAATGCGCCCAATGAAGACGAGTTGATTAAACTGTTAGCTGGTTATCCAGCGACACTATTACGTGCAGCGACTGGCTACGAGCCGCATGTCTTGACTAACTACTTAAAAGAGCTTGCTGCATTGTTCCATGGTTGGTATGACACCAATCGCATTTTGCCTGTCAGTCTCACGACAGGTGAAACACCAAGCTCAGATGAGATGGCATTGATGCAAGCACGTTTGCGCTTGTCCAAAGCAGTTAGACAGGTCTTGGCGAACGGCCTTGGTCTGCTTGGTTTGTCAGCACCTTCTGCTATGTAGTCATTTTCTAACATGTGACATGAGTATAGACAGCCAATAGCATTAATTCGATGATGACCGTTAAATTCAGTAGGGAGAACGAGATCCATGCTAGCCAAAAAACCGAAAGGCGCAACAGAAAAGCGCAAATCAAGTAGCGTATCGGGCTTATTGTGGATGTTTGTTGGGGCGGTATTGACCCTTATGATCGGGGTATTTATCTACCTTTCACCATTATTCAACTTTAGTCCCGCTGATGGTAGCGCCGAGAACGATCCTGACAGGCAGGTGCAGCCGCGCGTAGATACTGATACCGATAATGGCGATTATGAATTCTACGATATTTTGCCCAATCAAGAGATGGCAACCATTCCTGATGAAGATATCGCTGAGATTGATAACGATCAGATAGGAGATATTGGCGCGTTTGAGCCGGATGTCGTCGTGACCCAGCCGGATAGTACGGCAGCTAATGGTATAGATAATGCTGGTAGCTTTGGTAATGTGGAAAGTCCTGCAGGCGAGACCAGTGGCGGTAGTAATACTGCTGCGGGCGACGATATTGTTGTTGTTGAAGAGGACGCAACTTATGATGGCACGCCACCTGCTAACACCAGCAACTCTGCGACCCGTAACAACAATGCAGGAGCAGGTACGGCAAGTATTCAAGCGGCCAAACCTGCTGCGACCTATATTTTGCAGATCAATAGCTTTAGTGATGCAGATGAAGCAGATCGTCGCCGCGCCCAAGTATTGATGGCAGGCGTGGATGCCAGAGTAGTCAAAAATACGACAGGTAATGGCTTACCTATCTATCAGGTAATCTCGCGTCCGTTAAGTAACCGTCAGGCAGTGACAACAGCACAGCAGCGCCTACAAAATAACGGTATTGACTCTATTATCGTTGAACAGCGTCGTTAGTCCAAGCGCTATATATAATAATCGGTATATATAAGAAGTATTTGTGATCATAAAAAAGCGTCGTCATGACGCTTTTTTTATCTCTTTAATTTATTAAGCACTCTATCATCTTTTCTCCTTAATCAAAATATTCATAAAGAGTATGGTTATGACAGCATCTCCCTCAGCAGTACCGCAAGCAGGCGTTATCAAAGCATTCTTTCAAAAGTACTTTATCAATGCCTTTACGGGCATGGCGTTAGGGCTATTTGTCACACTAATTGCTGGCTTGATTATCTCGCAAATCGGTGGCTGGTTGAATTTGCCCGCATTAATCGCCGTGGGTAAGCTTGCGTCAATATTGATGGGGGCGGGCATTGGGGTAGGTATCGCTTATTATTTAAAAGCGCCAACACTCGTGAGGCTTAGCTGCCTTGTAGCAGGTATGTTGGGTGCGCATTCTGAAGCACTAATGGCAGGAACGCTATTCATACCACAAGAGGGTGGCCCTGCGACCTTTGTAGCACTGCCAGGCAACCCAATCGGCGCTTATCTGACGTCTGTATTCGCTTATCGCGCTGGTACGTGGATCGCAGGCAAGACCAAGCTCGATATTTTATTAGTGCCCTTAGCAGTGTGTGGTATCGCGCTATTGGTCTGTGCGCTGCTCAATCCGCCTGTTGTTGCGGCAGTTAATGCGATTGGGCAAGGGATTCACGCGGCAACTGAGCTACAGCCATTGCTGATGGGTATCGTGATTGCAGTCGTCGTTGGTATCTTATTGACGCTACCGACATCGAGCGCTGCCATTTGTATTGCGATTGGCCTTGGTGGTTTGGCGGGCGGTGCCGCAGTTGTTGGCTGTGCCGCGCATATGATTGGTTTTGCCGTGGCCAGTTTTAAGGATAATGGATTTAGTGGCGTGATATCTCAAGGATTGGGAACCAGCATGCTGCAAATCCCTAATGTGCTAAAAAAACCTATCGTTTTGCTGCCTGCCGTTATTGCGAGCGCGATCGTTGGCCCTATCGCGACTGTCGGATTTGGCTTGGCTTGTACGGCGACAGGGGCGGGCATGGGTACCGCTGGTCTGGTTGGTGTGTTCGGCGTTATTGAAGCATCACAAGAAATCATGAGTACGACCCAATTATGGACAGCGATTGTCCTTCTGATGTTTGTATTGCCTGCAGTGATTGCAGGTTTGGTCGCTTACATCATGCGCCGTATGGGCTGGCTAGTCGCTGGTGATATGAAGCTGCCCTAAAAACGGTTAAAAATTTGTATTCGTGACCATACAACAAAAAAGCCCTGCTGTTCAAAAACAGTAGGGCTTTTTTATTTAAGGAGCGTCAGTTAGTTATGGTGCGGTACTTGTTTTATCACTACGCTTGTTATTGCGTCTTGGTTTTAGTTTACGCGATAACTGAGTGATGTCGTTTATAACTTCACTATAATGTGATGGGAATACCCGCTGAATGGCATCAACCATTTTGGCATCATTCCCAATTAAGCAGCGCTGCTGATTGGTCGCAGCGGCATGTAAAATAATCCAAGCTGCTTCGCTGGCATCAAATTTCAACAGTTTATTAAAGCTTTTAATGGCTTTATCACCAGTAGGCATACCGACCGTACTGGTACTATCATTGCCACGTGCGCTATTGGCAATATTGGTTTTGATACCGCCTGGATGGATACAGGTCGCTGATACACCGCAATTCTGAATGTTAAGCTCTTGACGCAGGCTTTCTGTAAAGCCGCGTACCGCAAACTTACTGGCATTATAAGCAGAATATGAAGGCTGAGCGGTCAAACCAAACAAGCTGGAGATATTGATCACATGACCATGTTCTTTAAACTGGCGGGGTTGATCGTTTTGATTATCACTCGTCACCTCGCTTTGTTTGACACTGTTTTTGATGAGTGGCAAAAACGCTTTGGTGCCATAAACCACGCCCCAAAAATTGATATCCATCACCCATTCAAGCTCCTCAATACTAGCGCCCTCTATCGTCGAAGAGAAGGCCACGCCTGCATTGTTAAAGATGAAATTGACTTTGCCATGGTCGCGCATCACGCTATCCGCCCACGCTTGCATAGCGTCATTGTCTGATACATCAAGTACAGTCATGGTGACCTTAACATCATAACCAACCAGCATCTCTTTGGTTCGTGTCAGTTGTTCTACATTGATGTCTGATAGCGCCACATGACAGCCCATTTTTGCTAAGTGAAGCGCAAGCTCGCGTCCCATCCCAGAACCTGCGCCAGTAATGGCGGCGACATGATTTTGGTAATAAGGTGCAATATCATTATCTTGTTCGCTGGGTGTATAAAAGGGCAGGTGCTGGCGTAATGAGGACGCCATCGTGGTTATATTGTTAAGCATAATAAACAGTCCTTTGTATTATTAAGAGTGAGTATTCATAGGTGCCATAGACGTTGGAAAACAGCAGTAGAATAAAAGTCGCAATAGACTATCTACATTAGCATGATTAATCATGAGGTCTACTTGCGATTGATAAATACTGCTATCATTTTGTAATGAGGAGCGTCAATTATCTCTAAAGCACTATACTGTTAAGTGTTCTTGGAATATAAAGGTTAATCAAATTTTTGATAAATAATTTAGGCGATCGATAGACATAAAAAAGCGCCGTGGCTTATAAGGCCAGACGCTTTTTTTGAATACCTCATTACTAATAATGAGCCATCTAAGTCGCATTATGCATTAAGCAATTTTAGGTATTTTACCTTCATTGATGACTTCTGCATCAACCATCACGGTCTTGGCATTTTCCATAGAAGGTAGCTCATACATGGTCTCAAGCAGGGCGTTTTCTACGATAGAACGTAGACCGCGCGCGCCAGTTTTACGCTCCATTGCTTTTTTGGCGATGGCATCAAGTGCTTCATCTGTAAAGCTGATCTCAGCACCTTCCATATCGAACAAGTACTTGTACTGTTTGACCAGTGCGTTCTTAGGTTCGGTAAGGATTTGGACTAAGGCTTCTTCATCAAGCTCTTTGAGCGCTGCAAGCACAGGCAGACGACCGATGAGCTCAGGAATCAAACCAAACTTGATCAAATCTTCTGGCTCAACTTCTTGTAGCAAGTCTGAGCTACGACGGCTGTCGTCTTTTGAGCTAACATCTGCGTTAAAGCCGATACCACCTTTTTCGGTACGTTGCTGAATGACTTTATCAAGTCCTGCAAACGCGCCGCCGACGATGATTAGGATGTTACTGGTATCGACTTGGATCAGCTCTTGCTGTGGATGCTTACGACCACCGTGCGGCGGAATCGCAGCAACGGTGCCTTCGATCAGCTTTAGCAGCGCTTGCTGCACGCCTTCGCCCGATACATCACGGGTAATCGATGGGTTATCACCTTTTTTGCTAATTTTGTCGATTTCATCAATATAGATGATGCCTTGTTCCGCTTTGGCCACATCGTAGTCAGACGCTTGTAGTAGCTTTTGCACGATGTTCTCAACGTCTTCACCGACATACCCTGCTTCGGTCAAGGTGGTGGCATCGGCCATTGCAAATGGCACATCAAGCAGACGAGCCAAGGTTTGCGCCAGCAAGGTCTTACCAGAACCCGTTGGGCCAATCAGCAAAATGTTACTTTTTGCCAATTCTACCATCGCGTCATCAGCACCGATTTTGGCTTTTTTGCTGTTATTGGCAAGTGTCTGGCTGACTTTTAGACGTTTGTAATGGTTATATACCGCGACCGATAACGCTTTTTTGGCAGCGTCCTGACCGATGACATACTCATCAAGCTTGGCACGCAGCTCTTTTGGGGTAGGTAGCTTTTTGTTGACCCATGAGGTATCTACGTCGCTGTCGTCATCGCTGTGTTCTGCACTGTCTGCGATTAGATCAGTACATAGCTCGATACATTCATTGCAGATATTGGCGTCATCAGCAGCAATCAGCTGCTGTACATCACTTTTGGCTTTACCACAAAACGAACAATGCGGGGTGTTATCTTCTGCCATAAAAGGCGCTCCTAAAGTTTAAAACTGGTTAGTCTATTTGCGACATATCGATGGTTGTATTGGTTGAACGCTCATACCTGCTTACGATCTATCAGGTATGAGCGGCATATTGATTTACCATACAAACAGACTATAACTATTCTTATGATGGCGCACTCGTTTGAGAGGCGTAGCGCTTATTTGAGATTACAAAGATTCAGGACGGCGCTCTAATACTTCATCAACCAAACCGTACTCTTTGGCTTCCTCAGCATCTAACCAAAAATCGCGCTCGACGTCTTTTTCGATTTTTTCGAGTGGCTGGCCGGTGCGCTCAGCCAAAATGCGGTTTAGGCGATCACGGATTTTGAGGATTTCACGAGCATTAATCTCGATATCAGTCGCTTGGCCTTGCGCGCCGCCTGATGGCTGGTGAATCATCACGCGAGCATTGGCGAGTGAGTAGCGCTTACCTTTTTGACCCGCGGCCAACAAGAATGAGCCCATGCTATAAGCACCGCCCATACAGATGGTGGATACTTCAGGTTTGATAAAGTTCATGGTATCAAAGATTGCCAAGCCTGCACTTACTGAGCCACCTGGTGAATTGATATACAAATGAATGTCTTTGTCAGGGTTTTCAGCTTCTAGAAATAGCAGCTGTGCGACGATTAGATTGGCCATATGGTCTTCGACTTGGCCTGTCAAAAAGATCACACGCTCACGCAATAGGCGTGAAAAAATATCAAACGAGCGTTCACCGCGTGAAGACTGCTCAACCACCATTGGTACTAGCGCCGCTTGGGTGGTTTGTACTTCTTTGTGAGCGCTCATTAGCATATCAAAATGTGGGTTAGCAGTGATGCGTTCATAATCTGTCATAGAAAAGTCCTATCGATAAAGGGATAAAATAAAAAACAGTTAAAATGGTTTTATTGTCTGGTATGTTTTGTGCTAATGGGTAGTTTATAGGGGGACTACGCCCACTATTCAAGCCTATAAAACCCGTTTGTACATAAAATAGGTGAAAAAGTGAGTCCGCTATATTTTTATATATAAGTTGAAAGAATATCCAAAAAAGGCAGATTCTATCTGCAAATCAGGCGTATCCCACAGAAACTTACCCCGATATGGATATCATAGAGCAGTGTCTCACCATACTTTTAACATAGAATACCTGATTAACTGCCTTGCAATCTACCTATCTTACTATTCAATTGTGCAAATGTGGGTTGTCAAAAGAATCCTTAAGCGCATTTACTCATAGTTATTCTTATAAGTAGAAAGTGCGGCCTGACATAGTGTGTTAATAGTCCAAGTTTGAATGCTAAAAAATGGTGCATATTAACGAAAAACGCCACAATTTGGTGCAAACCGTTATTTATCTAATAGTTATCAGCGGTAAAAGGCTGATTAAAAAATAGCTAAACCAGCTTTGTCATGTTAGTAAGAAAAAATATACAGTCAAAACCAAAGTAAAATCATTATGTTGGGTGTGATGGTGGAGTGTATGTAAGAGTGTTTGCATATGAGTTGGCATAATGCTTGTATAGACAGTGAAATTAACTGACTTTTTGGTCAGGAACCAGATTACTAGATTGTATTTAATGAGTAAAATGAGCAAATGAGTATATAAAATGAGTTGGGCTTCTTCTTTAACATTGAGTTTTGACACTGTTAAGCGCACAGATATTGCCAAAATTGCGGCTGCTACCGCTAAGACGCGGCTATCTCATCGTGAGCACACGGGCGCGCTTATGGTACAGCGTGCCCTATATCCTGAGCCACGTGGGCAGCAAGGCATTTGTCATATATTGATGTTATATCCGCCAGCAGGTATCGCAGGCGGTGATACGCTGACGATAGAGTTGCATTTAGACAATGGCAGCCATGCTGTTATCACTACACCAGGGGCTGGCAAGTGGTATGGTAATGACGGTGTCAGCCAAAAACATAAAGCTCGGTCGGACGACAACGACACGCACCAAAGTATGAGCCAAGACAAGATAGCTGCCTATGCAAGCCAACATCTGCAAGCCAAACTCGCCGCACATGTTCGCTTAGAATGGCTACCACAAGAGAGTATTATTTATAACGAAGCCAATATGCATGCAGTGAGCCGTTTTGATTTAGCTGACTCATCTAGCTTGCTGACTTGGGAGATTAGCGTATTTGGGCGGCAAGCATATGATGAGCAGTTCTTGCAAGGGCGTTATCATACTGGATTAAACATCTACCGAGAAGGTAAGGTTATCGTTGCTGATCGGGTCAAACAGGCTGCCCAAAGTCGCTGGTTTACATCGAGTCTAGGACTAGCAGATCAGCATATTTATGGGTCATTTTGGGCAGTGCCAAGTTTGAGCGATGTACATGACAACGCTGCACTGCCTGCCTCTGCCGCACAATCAGACGAGACAGCCTTAGCAACGATGAAGCAGGCCCTAGCTCGCTATTTAGACAATACCATCGTTGCATTACGCCATATGATTGCTGAGGCTAGATTACCGGTTTATTGTACTCATAACGGTCAAGCCATTAATATTCGGTATATCGGTTCAGATGTGCGCGGCTGTTTTGAAGCTTTTTATCAAATCAGAGAAGGCTTGCGACATCATTGGTGGCAGCTTGAGCCTTGCCGTCCGCGTATTTGGGACACCTAAGTCTACGGTTTTTCATAGCTAAGCCACACGACCTGATAATCTGCTATAACTTTTATAATAAATAAAATAAGGATTTGCCATGCATCTGACGCCAACAGAAAAAGACAAGCTCATGCTATTTACCGCTGGCATGGTGGCTGAGCGCCGCAAAAACCGCGGCGTTAAGCTCAATTACCCCGAAGCCATCGCTTATATCAGTATGCTGCTGATGGAAGGGGCTAGAGATGGCAAAAGAGTGGCTGAATTAATGAGTGAAGGGGCTACTTACCTGTCTGCCGATGATGTCATGGAAGGGGTGGCAGAGATGGTCGATGAAGTGCAAATCGAGGCGACCTTCCCTGATGGTACCAAATTGGTCACGGTACACAATCCCATCGTATAGTTCTGTCTATCACTAAATGATCACTCCAACATAAGGCGGCTCCCATGCAAGCAGGCGAATATAACATCCAAGATGGTGACATTATCCTAAACCAAGGAAGACAAGTACAGACCATCAGTGTGAGTAATACTGGCGATAGACCGATCCAAATCGGCTCGCATTATCACTTTTATGAAGTCAATGATGCGCTGAGCTTTAATAGAGAGCAGACCCGTGGGTATCGCCTAAATATCATCTCTGGCACGGCAGTTCGTTTTGAGCCGGGGCAGTCGCGAGAGGTAGAATTGGTGGCTTATGCTGGCAAGCAGGAAGTATATGGCTTTGCAGGTCGTGTCATGGGCGCGGTTCAACCAGATAAGACCGATGAAAAGCAACTGGCTACTTCGCAAAAGCGGGTAAGTCGGCAGATTTATGCAGAGCATTTTGGTCCGACTACCGGCGATAAAGTGCGTCTCGCTGATACTGAGCTTTGGCTACAGGTTGAGGCGGATTTGACCAGCCATAAAGATACTGCTATTGACCAAGCGAATACGTCACAAAGTGATGAAGGTACTAGCCATACTACCGAGATTAAGGGTGAAGAAGTCAAATTTGGCGGCGGCAAAGTCATCCGTGATGGTATGGGTCAAGGGCAACTGCTGGGCGCGGAAGTTGCAGATACCGTGATTACCAATGCACTGGTTGTAGATTATACGGGTATCTACAAAGCCGATATCGGTATCAAAAATGGCCGTATCAGCGCGATTGGTAAAGCGGGTAATCCTGATATCCAGCCTGCCATCGATATTCCGATTGGCGGCGAGACCGAAATCATCGCTGGTGAAGGCAAAATCCTCACCGCAGGCGGCGTCGATAGTCATATTCACTTTATCGCGCCTCAGCAGTGTGAGACGGCGCTGATGTCGGGGGTGACCACGATGCTAGGCGGTGGCACAGGCCCTGCCCAAGGTACGCTCGCGACTACTTGTACGCCGGGGGCATATCATATTGCCTCAATGCTACAATCTACCGATAGTATCCCTATGAATATTGGGCTATTGGGTAAAGGCAATGTGAGTGTGCCCACTCCAATTGCTGAGCAAATCGAAGCGGGTGCCGTCGGACTCAAGCTACATGAAGATTGGGGTACGACGCCGCAAGCTATTGATAATTGTCTGAGCGTTGCTGACGACTATGATGTGCAAGTTGCGATTCATACTGACACGTTAAATGAAAGTGGCTATCTTGAGAGTACGCTTGGCGCATTTAAAAACCGCTGTATTCATACTTTTCATACCGAAGGCGCAGGCGGTGGCCATGCGCCTGATATTCTAAAGGCCATTGGCAAGTCGCATGTGCTTCCATCTTCCACCAATCCTACTAGGCCTTATACCGTCAATACCATTGATGAGCATCTCGATATGCTCATGGTTTGTCATCATTTAAGCCCTGCTATCGCAGAGGACGTAGCATTTGCCGAAAGCCGTATTCGTCAAGAAACCATCGCGGCTGAAGACATCTTGCACGATTTGGGTGCTATCTCGATGATGAGTAGTGACTCACAAGCGATGGGGCGCGTGGGTGAAGTGGTCATTCGCACATGGCAGACGGCGCACAAAATGAAAGTTCAGCGTGGTCATCTGGCTCCAGATGCGACAGCACAAACAGAGCATCAAGCGCAGCATATTACTCTGACCGACTACGATCAAAGCGCGGACAATGATAACTTTCGCATCAAACGCTATATTGCAAAATATACGATAAATCCTGCGATTACGCATGGTATTAGCGATATGGTCGGCTCCATTGAAGTGGGTAAATGGGCGGATATGGTGCTGTGGTCGCCCAAGTTTTTTGGGGTAAAACCTGAATGCATCATCAAAGGTGGCCTGATCGCTGCGGTACCGATGGGCGATATTAACGCCTCTATTCCCACCCCTCAGCCTGTGCATTATCGTCCTATGTTTGCGTCGTATCCCAAATCGGTTGCTCAAACCAGTATCACCTTTATGTCGCAAGCCGCGATAGACAAACAAGTCGATAAACAGCTTGGACTGACAAAAGTGATTCAGCCTGTCCATGGGATACGTGAGATTCGCAAAAGCGATATGCGCCTCAACAGCTACTGCCCAGATATGGACATCAATCCTGAGACCTACGAAGTACGTGCCGATGGTAAGACACTTACCTGTGAGCCTGCTGAGGTACTGCCCATGGCACAGCGTTATTTCTTATTCTGATTTTTATTTTAAGATTTAAAGACACACGGCTAAAGGCTGTCTTAAAAAGCGTGTCACAGGCTTATAGAGAGCTGGTTTTGGGTGATCTTCTCATTGATTGCTGACTGCCATTTTGGGCACTTTTATTATCAATACTATTATTCAATCGTTTGAGCCACAGTAAACAGAGCATTATATTTATGAAAATATTTAATACCCGTCTTCCTACCTTAAGTGATATCCAACAAGCGCAATTGACTGCCCAGCGCCAAGCGGATGACTATCTGCTTTTGGACTTTGATACTCGTCAGCATTCTCGCTTTAGGGCCATTACTGTTTCAGGGGAGGCGGTCGGTATCGATTTGCCGCGTACTGGTGTCTTAAAAGGAGATGACGTCCTCACCAATGCCGCAGGGGAGTTGATGCAAGTCATCGCCAAGCCCCAAGCGGTGACCAAAGTGACGGCAGCCGATGATTTTTTATTAATGAAAGGCGCGTATCATTTGGGCAATCGCCATGTGCCGTTAATGTTTGAGCACAGTGCAGCAGGATACGCGCTGTATTTTGAAAACGATCATGTACTGGCACAAATGCTAGAAAATCTTGGGCTGCATACTGAGTCTGCATCAGTGCCGTTTGAGCCTGAAACAGGCGCTTATCAGACAGGACACGGGCATTCGCATAGCCATTCTCACGCTCATACGCATTCGCATAATGACGCGCATAGCCATGATGACCATGACAACAACCACAACCACAATCACAGTCATAACCATGATGACAGCCACAGCCATCATAATGCGTCTATAGGTCATTCAAATGAGGGTTGATGGCAGTACTCAGCCTACTCAGTCTGTCCAACTTGGACAGATGTTGATGCTGGCATCGAGCAATTTGCCGATTGGTAGCTATACCTACTCGCAAGGTGTAGAGTCAGCGATTGAGTCAGGGGTTGTCTTTGATGAAACCAGTACGCTTACCTTTATGCAGGACTATCTAGCGCTGGCTGTTATTGGCTACGAGCTACCTATATTGGCACTGATCATGTGTGCGCTTGATCAAGGTCATGAAGCGCTAGCGGCAAATCTGGCACATGATTATCATGCAGGCCTTGAGAGTAAAGAGTTTATACTAGAGTCGCAGCAGTTGGCACAAGCGATGGTATCTTGGCTCAACGAGGTACTGAATCTTGGTATACCTGCTGAGATACCTGATGATGGTTATTTACCACTTTTTGCTCACATTGCCCAGCATTGGCAGCTGCCACTCATGCAGTCGATGACCACCTATGGATTTGCTCAATTGGAAAATATGGTGCTCGCTGCTGTCAAGACTGTACCACTCGGGCAAATGGCAGGTCAGCGTATCTTGTGGCAGCTGCAAAGTGATCTTGGCTCTGAAGTTGAAGCGCTGAGCGATAGCATACAGCAAGCCTTTGAGAATGTAATTAGGTCATCAAAAGCGATCGACACGCTCAATATGAGTGAACATCAGGGTTATCAAAAGCTGTGCGAAGACCTCTATGACAGGCTCAATATTTCTAATAGCTTGCCCAATTTGGCGATTCTCTCAAGTATGCATGAGGAGCAATACAGCCGGTTGTTCCGCTCATAACTGTACCTTTATCTCTCATAACTGTACCTTTATCTCTATTTATCACTATTCCTATATGAAACATTTAAGGAGCTTACCATGTCTCTAACCCCGATCAAAACAAAAAGCATCCAATCTACACCTGACTCACATATTGATAATGACCAGTCAAATCCGCCTGCTTCTTTATCCTGCTTACGCCTCGGCATCGGCGGGCCAGTCGGCAGTGGTAAGACCGCTTTGACCCTAAAATTGTGTCAAAACTTGCGTGATACGATCAATATGGCAGTTGTCACCAATGATATTTATACCAAAGAAGATTCGCAGTTTTTGACACGCAATAATGCGATGCCCGCTGAACGTATTCGCGGCGTAGAAACGGGCGGCTGTCCGCATACTGCGATTCGTGAAGATGCGTCGATCAACCTGACGACCATTGCCGAGTTGCAAGAAACCTTTGAGGGCCTAGAATTGATTATCATTGAGTCGGGTGGTGACAATCTTGCCGCGACCTTTAGCCCAGAGCTGTCTGATTTGACCTTATATGTCATTGACGTCTCAGCGGGTGATAAGATACCTCGTAAAGGAGGCCCTGGTATCACCAAGTCGGATTTATTAATCATCAATAAAACCGATCTTGCCCCAATGGTTGGCGCATCGCTTGAGGTGATGGAGCGCGATGCCAAAAAAATGCGTGGCGATAAGCCTTTTGTCTTTAGCAATATGAAAACCGGTGATGGTCTGGATGAAATTATTGCCTTTATCAAAGAGCACGGTATGCTCGCTTAACCAATAGCCCCTCATCAATCATTAAAATATTCATCATAAGGAGTCAACCCCATGACACAACATACAAAAGAGCATCACAGTCATAAAGCCCGTTTTTCACAGGCTTTATCTTCTCGAAAAATAGCAGCGGCTTCAATGACGCTTGCAACCTTTACGATGGTACCGTCGTTGGCGCAGGCACATTCGGGTCATCTTCACTCGGCTACTATACAAGCGCCCTCGTTTTTGGGCACATTGCAAGCGGGACTGATGCATCCAGTGACGGGTCTTGATCATCTGTTTTTGGCAGTCGGTATGGGCATGTTGTTTTATGGACTACAAAAGCAGCGCCTAGGTATGATGTCACTGACAACTGGATTATCACTAGGGGCCGTTTTGGGCACTATTGGGGTGTTGGTTGGCGGTGTTGGGTTTGTGGCATCATCTGGATGGATTGAGATTGCCATATCGCTATCAGTGGTCGTATTGGCTCTGATTTTGATGAGTGATAAGAGTCGACAAGAAGCTTTTTCAGCGCGTACGCAGCCAGCGCATACGCCAAGCATCCAGCAACTATCGTTGTTTGGTTTTGGTGGTTTGGCGGTCTTTCACGGATTGGCACATGCCCTTGAAGTACCAGCGAATGCTGGCGTAAGTGGTCAGTTGGGTTTTTATGCAGGGATGCTAGTGACGATGCTGGCGCTATATGCAGTTGGTACGTTGGTCAGCCAGCAGCTACAGCAGCGCCTAGGTGATAACTTATGGTTACAGCGTGGTCTGGTCGTACTTGGACTGGGTGCGGTGTTTGTACCTGCTCTAGTATAGGGTGTATTATTGCAAGACTTTGAGCGTAGTCTTAGCTGATGCGTCTTGCGTAACGACCATGCTAGCGATTGGTTAATCAAAAAAGCCATTGAGCGTGCACAAAAAAATACGGCCCCGATCGATGATCGGGGCCGTATTTTTTGATATGTAGAACAAGCGTGCTGTATGGTGTTATGGTTTAACACCATACAGCGCTCAGTCTAGATTACATACCTTGCTGCTGTTGTTGCTGAGCCGCTAGCAAATCTTGGTAGCTGACTTCTTTGTCAGTCACTTTGCCTTGGCTGATCAAGTAATCTACTACTTGGTCTTCTAGTACCACAGACTCAATGTTAGCGCGTTGCTGCTTGTCATTGGTGTAGTACTCGATTACTTCCGCTGGATCTTCGTAGTTTTCAGCCGCTTCTTTGATGAAGGTTTCAACACGCTCTTGATCCACTTCTAGACCTTCGGTGTCGATAACACGGGCAACGATGATACCAAGACGGGCTGCACGTAGCGCTTGCTCTTCAAACAGCTCATTTGGCAGCATGTCTTTATCGAAGCTATCAGCGCTCGCACCAAACTGCTGAGAAAAACGTTGCATCATCATGTTGCGCTGACGCTCGATTTCTTGCTCTAGCATGGCGCTTGGTACGTCAAACTCGTTCTTTTCTAGCAATGCATCAAAAGTCGCTTGCTTCACTTGGCTACGCGCGGCGTTCTTGATTTCGCGTTCCATGTTTTTGCGTACGTCTTCTTTTAGTTTATCTACGCCGCCCTCAGTCACGCCAAATAGCTCAAGGAAAGCATCATCGATCTCAGGTAACTTAGGTTTTTCAACCAATTTTACGTTGATTTTGAACTGAGCTTCTTTACCAGCTAGGTTCTCAGCTTGATAATCTTCTGGGAAAGTCACATCGATAATTTTTTCTTCGCCAGCTTTCATGCCTTTGATACCGTCTTCAAAGCCTGGAATCATCTGGCCGCTACCGATGACTAGTTTGAAGTCTTCAGCGCTACCGCCTTCAAACTTCTCGCCGTCGATTGAACCTTCAAAGTCGAAAGTGACCTGAGTATCTTTAGTCGCTTTACCTTTTTTCTCAACGTACTCTTGACGCTGCTTTTGCAGGTTTTCGATCATGGTGTCGACGTCTTCGTCGCTGACGGTTGCCGTGTGACGCTCAACTTCGATTTCATCGATACCTTGTACGTCGATTTCTGGGAAGATTTCAACGGTGGCTTGATACACCAAGAAATCGTCTTCAAGTTTGACGTCGTCGATGTTTGGCATGCCAACCGCGCGGATGTCTTCAGATTTGATCGCTTCAAAGACCGTATCACGGATCACATCGTTGATCACTTCTTGCTGGATGCCTGCACCGTACTGTGAGCGGATGTGCGACATTGGCACTTTGCCTTTACGGAAACCGTCGATTTTGGCGGTTTTCGCCACTTGGCTGATGCGGCCTTCTACTTTGTTTTGAATTTTTTCAACGGGTACTTTAACCGTGAGCTGAGTCTCTTTATTAGATAGCTTGTTGGTTGTGACTTGCAAATCTGTAGCCATGTTCATTACACCTTTAGGATTAAGTAGTACGTTTGATTAATGAGATAGTACTTGGGTTAAATGGTAATAGACAAACCGTGCCTCAAATTACGGGCGTGTACGACGGTTGTCGCTGGAATAAATAGGGGATAATGATAAGCCCGCCACTTCAAAATCAGCACCAGTAGCAATCGCCGCTGATACCAAAGGGTGACACTGTCGAAGTTGTCAGGGTTACCAAATATCAGTTATAAACCGTTAATGCACCGCATAATAACGCTTTTTGGTGAATTATACAGGCAAATAACGGCCTTCAACAAAATTTTAAAAGTAGAACAGTATAATCTATCTGCTTATTAAAGTAAAAATTATCTCTTTGACGGCAGGGTTTCTAAGGTTTTTTGCGATGACAAGCGCACTTATTTTACAAGAGAACCTATAAAGTTTTTATAAGAGAACCTATAAAGGCAGTTGTGCCAATAATTGCTGAATAGCCTGCCCCCGATGACTGAGACGATTTTTATCAGCCGCGCTTAGGCTTGCCGCACTGGCTTGTAGATTAGGTAACCAAAACAATGGATCATAGCCAAAACCGCCGTCGCCATGCGGTGCGTCTAAGATCTCACCGTGCCATAAGCCTTGAGCGATAATCGGTAATGGGTCATCTGCATGACGCACCATCGCTAATACGCAAACGAACATACCCTCAATCGGTGTGTCAGGCTGGGCGTTGCGTAGCGGCTGCAAGTCAGCAATGAGCTTGGCGTTGTTTTTGTCATCGTTACCGTGCTCGCCAGCATAGCGCGCCGAGTAGATGCCGGGGGCATTACCGAGTACAGGCACGCACAGTCCTGAGTCATCAGCAATCGCAGGCAAGCCGCTCAGACGGCTGGCATGACGGGCTTTGATAATGGCGTTTTCGACAAAGCTGAGCCCATCTTCTATCGCATCGTCGATATTGAGCTGACCTTGCGGGACAATCGTCACGTCCAAGTTCGCTTCGGCAAATAGCCGTTTAAACTCAGCCAGTTTGCCTTTGTTATTGCTGGCCAGCACCCACTGGTTATTAGAGGTTGATTGGGGAGCAAGTTGTACGGTATCGGTAGTGCTCATAGGGTCGTTCCGTTATATAAAAAATATGAATGAATTAGCCGAGCTTTAACTTTTGGCATTTTTATAGATGCTATAAGATCGACCTCGATAACGATGTTAGTACTGATGGCATAGGGTTTGACGAGGTAAAAGGTCATCGTTGAATAAATAACCAGTGACGATGCAGAATATACGAGCTATAACATTTGGTAACTGATATTATTAGGGGCTGTTGTTATAATAGTGACCAAGCTACAGTGAAATATATCTTATAGCTTGTGAATATTAAGTTAATATAAGTCTATAGAGTCAAACACTTGGCTTTTGGACGAACAATAACAGCTAGGTTAATTTTGGATTCATAATAATACGTGATACAGTGTTAAGCAATCACGTGTATTAAGCGATAACATTCACTTCAAACAATCAACTCAGCCAATTTAGCTCGATACCAAGTGTTTCTATTCTTAAGGCGTATCTATTTTAGGTATGTCTGTATTTAGAGAGACAGTAGTATGAGTGGACAAATAAGCAAGGATAAAATAATTATGTCAAATATTACTTTACCAGATCTCCCATATGCAAAAGACGCGCTAGAGCCACATATCAGTGCCGAGACGCTAGAATATCATCATGACAAGCATCATGCTGCTTACGTAAACAAGTTAAATGAGCTACTACCAGGTTCTGGTTTAGAAGACAAAACCTTACCAGAAATCATCAAAGCGACTGCTAAAGATGACAGCAAGCAAGGTATGTTCAACCAAGCCGCTCAAGTATGGAACCACACGTTCTACTGGAACTGCATGACGCCAACCAACGGCGGCGGCGAACCTACTGGCGATCTAAAAGCAAAAATCGAAGAAGATTTTGGCAGCTATGACAAGTTCCGCGAAGAGTTCAAAAATGCGGCAACTTCACAGTTCGGTTCAGGCTGGGCATGGCTAGTCGCTGATAAAGTGGGTGGCAAACTGTCTATCGCCAAAACTGGCAACGCAGACACCCCACTAGCGCACGACCAAGTCGCTGTATTGACTTGTGATGTATGGGAACACGCATACTACATCGACTACCGTAACCGTCGTCCTGACTACGTAGATACCTTCCTAGACAAGCTCGTAAACTGGGACTACGCAAACGCAAAATATAAAGGTCAAGACGCAGGCGTTGAAGAGTAATCTTAACGCTTAAGTTTCGATTAATAAAAAAGGACGCTGAGAGGCGTCCTTTTTTTGGTTTTAATGGACAGTTTGGGAGCCGCTAATGAATATAGACCTTATTTAATTGTTGTGTCCTCTTCAATAGCAATCACATCAGCATCTGTTATAAACACTCTATCTGTTAGGCATGACGCATCACCTTTAGTAGCATAAACCACGTTATTTTTAGGTAAAGCGCCGCCGCCTGTGCCTACTTGTACATCCAATGGCACTTTAATATCTCCTAGCATAACAGCATTTTCCTCTATTAAAAAAGTGGCTTTGCCTTGAGGAAAGACAGGGGTTATAAAAGCATCTTGTCCAGTAAGCTCAAGCAATAGACAATTATTTTTAAGTACAAACTCGCCATAGATAATAGCCACCATCTGTGACTCAGATGGATAATGAGTAAAAAGATCAGTCGGTCTTTTACGAGCTTTTTTTTCTTCTATAACAACTTTGGCTGGCTCTACAATAACGTCTTTTTGTTCCATATTATTTTTATTTATATCTATACTTTTTGTTGTACTGACACAACCCAATTGAAAGCAAGATAATAAGACTAGGGTAAGTACAAAACGATGTTTCATAATTGATACCAGTTGATAATATTTAGTAGACGTAATTTGGTTTTTTAACCTAGCTTTGAAACTTTGCAAAGATAAAATGCTGGGTTAAAAACCCAGCCTACAAATATAGTTAAGATTATTATTTAAACTTAATCCTACAAAACCTCAAACCCAAAATTACCCAACGCTTCTCGCAGCATCGCAATATTATAATAAGCATGCGCCTTCACCGTATTTTGAAAAAAGATATAGAGCGTATCAAAATGCTGACGCTGATTGGTAATCGCTTGCGCCCAGTCGTTCATCTCAGCCTCAGAGTAGCGATAATCATGACGATCAGCCGCGCTCATCGCATCCCACCAGTTCAGATTATTGCCATGCATTCGCAGATAGCCCGTACGTTCGGTAAATATCAGGCGCGAGGGCGGCAGCCCGCTGACTTTAGGATAATCGACACTGCACCAAATCAGCCCCTGCTGTTTAAAGCTATCGATTACTTGCGGCGTGTGCCAGCCGTTATGACGAAACTCGATGGCAAGCGGATAGTCCTTAAACCAGCTGACAAGTTCTGCCAAGTACAGACGATGCTCGCGAGTACGGTCAAAGCCATGTGGGAACTGGAGCAGTAACGGCGCTAACGCATCCGCTTCAACAAGTGGCGACAAGGCGTTAAGAAAAGCCTGTGCGTGTGCGGCAGTGCCTTTACGTGCATGAGTAAAGTCTTGGTGTAGTTTAACGGCAAATTTTAACTGGCTATTAGCTTGTGTGTAAGCTTTATCAATCATCCCCGCAAAGGCTTTTTGCCCGATGGGCGCATAGAATGTGCTGTTTATTTCGACTGCACCGTATTGTTTGGCGTATTCACGTAAAAAGTCCGCTTTTTTGGTGCCTTGTGGGTACAGCGTGCCGAGCAAATCCGTGTCGCTATAGCCACCAGTGCCGAGGTAAATGCGCGGGGTAGGGTTACTGTCCATGTTGACCACTCACTGCCGTTTGAGGTGATAAAACTTTCTGAGCTGTTTTTATTCAGCGGCTATTCACTAGCTATTTCTTACGTGACCACAGCCATTCAATCAATGCCAGTAGCGCATCATTGTTTTTGACAGTGTTGTCTTGATTATTGCTAAGTTCACGGCTGATAGCCGCGCGCCCACCATCAAATAGCGATTGCGCATAGCTGGTCGCGTCATCGACGCCCATCAGTTTTACATAGGTAGATTTGTCCAATTTTTCATCGCTACCCGCAGGCTTACCAAGCGTATCTGTCGTCATCGTGACGTCCAATACATCGTCTTGAACTTGAAAGGCAAGACCGATATATTGGGCGCACTCTTGCAATGCCATACGCTGTGGAGCCGTTGCGCCAGCACAGACGCCGCCCATAAGCATGGCCGCTTCAATCAGTGCACCTGTCTTGTCACGATGGATGGCTTCTAAATCGTTTTGCACAATATCAGTACTGGCTTCGGCATTCAGATCCAGCATTTGCCCAGATACCATGCGTCTAGCGCGCGGGGCAAATATGGCCAATAGCTGACTTGCGATATTGGCATCGAATGGCGCAAAGGTTGGCATCTCTGCGGTCAATACTTCAAATGCGAGCGTCTGCAATACATCGCCTGCCAGCAGTGCCGTCGCTTCATCAAAGGCAATATGAGCAGTCGGTTGCCCACGGCGCAGCTCGTCATCATCCATACATGGCAAATCATCATGCACCAACGAATAGGTATGTAGTAGCTCTACGGCCAATGCAGCACGGCGCGACATATCATAGTCTGAGTCGTTTTCCAGCAATGAGTCCAGATCAGCATTGAGCATGTCGATGTCGTCATTGCGCTCGTCTGTACGTTCACTATTACCGCTATTAATACTGGCAAAAGCACTGGCAACCATCAATGGGCGCACCAATTTACCTTGTCCCGTCATGACATAAAGACAGGCGTCTACCAGTGGACTAGGCAGCTTGGCATAAGCAAACAAGACCTCAATATCTTTTGCCAGTTGCGCGCGCACAGCACCATGAAATTGCTCAGTGCTTTGAAAAGAGACAGCGTTAAAAGGGGTAAAGCCAGAAGAGATAGCGCTAGAAGTAAGGGAAACCGTCATAATCCAACCATTTATCAGGGATACAATGAAAACTTATTAAGGATAAGGCAAAAACGGTATTAGTGTAGCATGATAGGCCATATTGCTCGTGTGAGACACGGTATCAATCGTTTGTTTTTTGCATTTTATAGCTCTGATTTATCCAAAAACGAGGCAATACAATCGTAATCTTACAACAAGTCTTGGTTACGTATCGCTGATGTCACTTGCTGGTTGAATATGTTTTGATAAAAGCGCAAGCTAAGTAAGTTATATTAATTGGGCTACAGCAACGGTTTATCACCCTTGAGGTGGTAGACCGTAAAGACGAGCAAGACCGAATACATTCAAAATAGCAGCTCAGTATACAAGTATTCACTAAAACACTTTGCGCATAAGGTAAATGCCTACAGGTGATTTAAGAGTGACTTGCGAGTATGGTATTAGCTTGTGACAGTTGGGGGCATAATCCCCTACACTAATTGACGTGAAAATGGTCTGATGTTGACCGTAATGGGTTTTTACTGAGCGTATTACTTCAGCAATTGTCAGTGTTAGACCATGTCTCAGTCAGTATTTTAATAGCGGTATTTGCAACATATAAATGAAGCGCCGTGTGATGGGGTACAATACAAGAGACGTCAAAATAAGTATCAAATCATGAGCGCTGGATAATAAAGACACCTTCACTGTGCGCCCGCTAGTGGTTTGTCGTCATGACGATGCTTGTCTTGAAGGCGGCGCACAGTGCTATTACCCATTTTACTAACAGTAACTGGCTATTTATTTTAATTCAAAACGTAGCTTTCGTTATATAGAAAGGAGTTTCAAATGGTATACCAAGGAAATCGCATCACGGTGACAATGCTAGAAGATGGCATCGCCAACATGCACTACAACGCCGAAAATGAGAGCGTGAACAAATTTGATGCCGAAACCAACAAACAGTTTGGTGAAGCCGTTACTGCTTTAGAAAAAGCGGACGACGTCAAAGGTCTTATCGTCACTTCAGGCAAAGGCGTGTTTATCGCTGGTGCTGATATCACAGAGTTTGTGGCTTCTTTCAAAAAATCAGAAAGCGAGATCAAAGATTGGGTCGTTCATATCAATGACGCTTTCAATCGTTTTGAAGATTTGCCATTCCCGAAAGTGGCTGCCATCAATGGCGCGGCAATGGGCGGCGGCTGTGAAATGACCTTGGTTTGTGAATACCGCGTCATGAGTGACAAAGCGATTATCGGTCTACCAGAAACTCAGCTAGGTATCTTCCCAGGCTTCGGTGGTACGGTTCGTAGTACGCGTATCATTGGTATCGATAACGCGCTTGAGCTTATCGCCACTGGCACACCAAAAAAACCACTTGATGCGCTAAAACTCGGCTTGGTTGATGCAACCGTACCAGCTGACGACTTGCAAGATGCAGCCATTGATTTGGTCAAAAAATGTATCTCAGGTGAGCTTGATTGGCAAGCAAAACGTGAAGAAAAACTGGCTCCTGTTAAGCTAAACCAGCTTGAGCAAGCCATGGCATTTAATAGTGCCAAAGGTGCTATTTTCGCTAAAGCCAATCCTAAGCAGTACCCAGCACCAGCTCTTGCTATTGAAGCGATTGAAAAGCACGTCAACCTACCACGTGACAAAGCGATTGAAGTTGAAGCTGCTGGCTTTGCCAAAGCGGCCAAAACCCCGCAAGCAGAGAGCTTGGTTGGTCTATTCTTAAACGATCAGCTAGTCAAAAAACTGGCCAAAAAACACAGCAAGCTTGCACATGATATCAATGAAGCCGCTGTGCTAGGCGCTGGTATCATGGGTGGCGGTATCGCGTATCAAGCGGCCAGCAAAGGCTTGCCAATTATCATGAAAGATATCAAGTCTGAGCAATTAGATCTTGGTATGGGTGAAGCCAGCAAACTGCTTGGTAAAATGGTTGAACGTAAGAAGATGACCCCAGCGAAAATGGGTGAAACCTTAAGCCGCATCCGTCCTACTTTGAACTATGGCGACTTTAGCGAGACTGATATCGTCATCGAAGCGGTCGTAGAAAATCCAAAAGTGAAGCACGCGGTACTCAAAGAAGTCGAAGGCTTAGTCAAAGAAGACGCGATTTTGGCTTCGAATACTTCAACGATCTCTATTACGCATTTAGCAGAAGTGCTTGAGCGCCCAGAAAACTTCGTCGGTATGCATTTCTTCAACCCAGTACATCGCATGCCACTCGTTGAAGTGATTCGCGGTGAAAAATCTTCTGAAGAAGCCATCGCGACTACCGTAGCACTCGCCTCAAAAATGGGTAAAGTGCCAGTTGTGGTCAACGACTGCCCAGGTTTCTTGGTCAACCGTGTCTTGTTCCCATACTTTGGCGCGTTTGATTTATTGCTCAAGCAAGGTGCTGACTTTGCTCATGTTGATAAAGTCATGGAAAAATTCGGCTGGCCAATGGGCCCTGCATACCTAATCGACGTGGTCGGTCTAGATACAGGTGTACATGGCGCAGAAGTGATGGCGGATGGTTTCCCTGACCGCATGAAACCAGACTATAAAGGGGCGATTCAGCATCTATATGAGAATGAGCGTCTCGGTCAGAAAAACGGCGTAGGTTTCTATAAATATGAAACTGACAAGCGCGGTAAGCCAAAGAAAGTCGCTGACGACGCCACTTATGAGCTACTTAAAACCACGACAGATAGCGACAAAAAAGAGTTTGATGATCAAACCATCATCGACCGCACTATGCTGGCTTTCTGCAACGAAACGGTTCGCTGCCTAGAAGACAACATCGTCAGCACGCCTGCCGAGGCTGACATGGCGATGATTATGGGCGTCGGTTTCCCGCCATTCCGCGGTGGTCCTTGTCGTTATATCGACCAAATGGGTCTCGATAACTACTTGGCACTATGCGAAAAATACGCACACCTTGGCAAAGCTTATGAAGCGCCGCAGAAGATTCGCGATATGGCAGCCGCTGGCGAGACTTTTTACGCCACAGCGTAACGAACATACCGTATTAGGATAAGTGGGGTGCGTTTGCTGACGTCGCTATCGGTGATAAAAAAATAGCAGACGCACCGTTTTGGTCGGTTTTATCAGGTCTGGCCTGCCGCGATAATATCCAGCGCGAAAACATCTAGATAGTTATCGTACTGATGTACGGATCGCGTGATAGATGGCTATAGAGCCCGATTAAATCGACAACACTGACAATAAAAATTGAAAAGGAAGATAGTATGACAACTTTAAGTCCAAAAGATGTGGTCATCGTAGATGGCGTGCGCTCAGCGATGGGCAGATCTAAAAATGGTATGTTCCGCCATGTACGTGCGGATACCATATCCGCTGAACTGGTACGCGCGCTAGTAGAACGTAACGACTTCGACACCAATGACATCGAAGATATTATCTGGGGCTGTGTCAACCAAACACTAGAGCAGGGCATGAACATCGGTCGTAACATTGGCCTATTGGCAGGTATTCCAAAGACTGCTGGTGGACAAACGGTTAACCGTCTGTGCGGCTCATCTATGCAGGCACTACATACCGCAGCTGCACAAATCATGACCAACCAAGGTGATGTGTTTATCATTGGCGGTGTTGAGCACATGGGTCACGTCGGCATGATGCATGGTATTGATCTAAACCCTGCCGCTTCTAAGCACTATGCAAAAGCCTCAAATATGATGGGGTTGACCGCTGAGATGCTAGGCCGTATGAATGGCATTACGCGTGAAGAGCAAGATGCGTTTGGTCTTGAATCGCATCGCCGTGCATGGGCTGCGACCACTGAAGGCCGTTTTGATAATGAAATCATCGGCATCGAAGGTCATGATGCAGATGGCCGCCTGCAGCTATGTACCGTCGATGAAGTGATTCGCCCAGATGCGACGATGGAGCAAATGCAAAAGCTACGTCCAGCGTTTGATCCAAAAGGCGGTACAGTGACTGCTGCGACGTCCTCTGCACTCTCTGACGGTGCGTCAGCGATGCTAGTCATGAGCGCGCAAAAAGCCAAAGATCTTGGTCTAAAGCCTCGCGCTCGTATTCGTAGCATGGCTGTCGCTGGTTGTGACGCAGCGATTATGGGTTATGGTCCTGTACCAGCCACCAACAAAGCCTTGAAGCGTGCTGGCATGAGCATCGATGACATGCAAACCATCGAGTTAAACGAAGCCTTTGCCGCACAAGGCCTATCAGTCTTAAAAGCGTTGAACTTGACGGACAAGCAAGATATCGTCAACATCAACGGTGGCGCGATTGCTCTAGGTCATCCACTAGGATGTTCAGGTGCTCGTATCACAGTGACATTGCTCAATGCAATGGAGCAGTCAGATACCGAGCTTGGCCTTGCAACCATGTGTATCGGTCTTGGTCAAGGTATCGCCACTATTATCGAGCGTGTTTAATTTTAAAATCGGCAACCAGTTTGTAACATTTGTTGATTAAAAATATTCTAATAATGACCCCTAGCCGTGATGGCTGGGGGTTTTTTGTGAATATAATGAGCGAGTTAATGCTTGGCGTAGTAAAGAGCACACAGGTACGTATGAAAATTATCTCCATTGACGCATTCAAGAAACTGTGACTAAATAAGGGTGAGCTGAGCTAAGATGTTATTGATGACAACTCTAATAATGACCATTCTAAAATAGCTTTTTATAATAAATATCAGTCGTACAAGGAGTGTACTATGTCTACCATGATTACTGATCGTACTTACCGAATTGCTCGTGAAAACACCCAAGCGATGATTATCGATGTACAAGAACGCCTCACGCCGTACATTTATGATCACGAAAATATCGTCAAAAAAACAGTGACCATAATCAAAGGACTGCAAGCGCTTGGTATTCCCATCATGCTCAACGAGCAGTATAAAAAAGGATTGGGCGATAGCTTGCCAGAGCTTCGTGATGTGCTAGAGGGCGACAATGCAAAGAGCTTTGAAAAAGTCACATTTAGTGCCTGCGATAACAATGACACATGGCATCATTTAGCGCAGCAAAACCGTAGTACCGTATTGCTTATCGGAGTTGAGGCACACGTCTGTGTGCTACAGACCGCGCTTGATTTGCTAGACAATGGTATGCAACCGGTCATTATTGGCGATGCCGTTGGCTCGCGTTTTCCATACGACAAAAAACAAGCCATTCGCCGTATTCGCCGTGCAGGTGGGATAATCTCGACAGTAGAAACCATTTTGTTTGAGTTGTGCCGTAGCAGTGAAGACCCTGCTTTCAAAACCATTCTGAATTTGATTAAGTAGATGGTTATATAATAGGGTGCTCAGTCATTTGACCCAATGACTTATAAGAGATAGCGCTTGATAACATCAGCGCTATTTTGTTGTTAGCCACACCGTAATGTGTAAAATTATCAAAAAATCAGAGAGAAATATGTCTTCAAACACACTGACGTCATTGACCGATCAAAAATCCGTTGCAACTATCGATATAGAGGACGTCACTCATTTCTTACTAGAGCTAGATGCGCTCAAACGCGTGAATCGCCGTAGTTACGTGACTGAGACTGATCGCAGAGAAAACTCTGCCGAACATTCTTGGCACTTAGCAATGGCATGCTGGTCGATCGCTGAGTTGTTTGAGCTGGATGTCAATCATGAACAATTGCTAAAGATGGCACTGGTACATGATTTGGGCGAGATTGATGCGGGCGATACGTTTTTGTACGCCGACTCGCGTCATGATGCACATGTTGAGGAGCGAGCGGGTATCGCCAGATTGCAAGGCGAACGCGGCAATGGGATTGGCAATTTGAGTGAGATTTGGGAGGCGCAAGAGACAGGCAGTAGTAAAGAGACTGCGCTACTTAAAGTGGTCGATCGCTTACTGCCATTTTTGCTCAACTTAAATACTGAAGGCAAAACGTGGCGTGAGCTTGGAGTGACACGTAGTCAAGTCGCAGGTGCACATGCGTTTATTCAAGACAGCTTTGCTCCTATTCATAAATGGCTATCACACAATATTGACTATGCGACCCAGCAAGGATGGTTGATCGACGCGTAAATCTATAAAAACGCTAGGTATAAAAAAGCCCAGTTGAGCATTGTGATATACGCTTCACTGGGCTTTTATTTCTTATTATATTAGAAATAAATTACGGTTTCGTGACACCCAGTAATTGACCCATTTTTACAAAACTATTGGCTTTCATGGTCTCTTGCCAATCGGCTTTTGCTGCTTTTGGCAACACTACGATAGCCGTTGATCCTAAATAAAAACGACCAAGCTCATCACCTGCCGCAAACTGCATATCGTGATCCGCTTCTTGTATATCATCCGTGCGGGTAATTTTGCCAGTGGCGACGGTTTCGATACCAGCGACAATCATAGCGCCTACCATGACAACGGCCGCTTTGCCATACTTGGTATCAAACATGCAGACCAAACGCTCATTACGTGCAAACAAGTCCGGCACATTAGCTGCCGTGGTATTGTTGACCGAAAACAGCGTACCAGGGACATAGCGAGTCTTGGTCAGCGTACCGGCAAATGGCATATGAACACGGTGGTAATTGCTAGGAGCTAGATAGATTGTCGCAAAACTACCATCGGCAAAATAACGGCCATCTTCGCTATCAGCCAGCAATTGGCCAACGTCATAGTGACGCCCTTTGGCTTGTAGCATTTTATGATCTTTAATTTGCCCAAGCTGAGAGATGATACCGTCAGCAGGACTAACGATGCCGTTTGCGGTGGTATCGATGGTGCGAGCATCTTCTTTTAGTTCACGAGTAAAAAAGTCATTAAAACTCTCGTAAGCATTAAGGCTCTGGCGCTCATACTCATCTAGGCTGATATTATAAGCTTTGGCAAAACCACGGATAAAGGTGCGTTTGACATAAGGATGACGACTGGCGGCCAAACGTCCAGCGACTTTACTGAGCTTTTGCTGCGGTACCAGCTGTTGTAAGGTGGTAAATACATTCATAATAAGGCTACCAAAATAGGATGTGATGTCATTATTGCATAGGCAAGTTAATGGCCATATTTTATCATGGACAGCGTATTATTGTCTGACCATAAACTGTAAGCCATTTATAAATAAAGAAGGTCGTAAATGAAAGCACTGATACAACGAGTGAGCCGTGCTAGCGTCACTATCGATGAGCATTGTGTTGGCAAAATTGATCATGGGATATTGGCCTATATTGGGTTGGGTCATGATGATGATTTCGCCGCCGCCAAGCGAATGATTGACAAAATATTGACCTATCGCATTTTTGAAAATGATGACGATCCTGCCAAATTTGGTAAACTGGATAAAAACGTCCAGCAAGTCGGCGGCGGATTGTTATTAGTGTCACAATTTACGCTGATGGCAAAAACGGATAAAGGTCGCCGCCCTGACTTTGGTGGCGCGATGGCACCTGATGCGGCCCAAGCGCTGTTCGAGCAACTCATCGACTATGCCAAAACCCAGTATCCGAATGTAGCCACTGGTCAGTTTGGCGCTGACATGCAAGTTGAAAGCATCAATGATGGACCACTTAATTTTCTATTGGAGATCTGACATCAGAGTGTCATCAGGCTGTCATAATTAATCCGTTTAATAGATAGAGACTGGTGAGTATTTATCGCCTTTTTATATGCCAGATTTTGTCCGCTAACACCGAGAATGTCCTATGTATAATGAGAAAATTTTGATTGTTGAAGATGAACCTGCGATTCGTGAAATGGTTGTGATGACGCTAGAAATGGCTGGGTTTGATAGCCTACAAGCGGCTGACGTATCAGAAGCGCATCAGCAAGTGGTCGATCATAGACCGTCATTAATATTATTAGATTGGATGTTGCCCGGAGACAAGAGCGGTGTTGATTTTTGTCGTATGCTCAAAAGCGATGAGATGCTCTCTGAGATACCCGTCATTATGCTAACGGCCAAAAGCGAAGAAGACAGCAAGGTTCACGGCCTCGATGCAGGTGCAGATGATTACATGACCAAGCCTTTTTCGACGCGCGAGCTGATTTCCAGAATCAAAGCGGTCTTGCGCCGTAGTAGCGCGATGAGTAGCGACAAGCCTATCGAAATTGGTCAGCTGAGTCTCGATACCAAAAGCCAGCGCGTGACAGCCGCAGGAAAAGTCATCGAGGTCGGCCCAACAGAATATCGCTTATTAGCATTTTTTATGAGTCACCCAGAGCGCGCTTACACAAGAACGCAGCTGCTCGATCAGGTTTGGGGCGGTAACGTTTATATCGAAGATCGAACCATTGATGTACATATCAAGCGTCTACGTAAACTATTGCGCCCTTATGATTGTGATACATTGATACAAACGGTGCGCGGTACAGGCTATCGGTTCTCTAGTCTTATTGAGCCAAGCTAATCTTATATAAGTTGATTTTTGATAACTTGATCTTGTATGAACAATGCCACCATAACAATAAATAAAATAGCGGATAGTGGTAAGGATAAGAAATGAACAAGATAGCGCCAGCAAAAAAGAAAAAAGACCATAACTATAATAATGACCAGCAAGATGCGCCAGTACAAATCGCTAGCCAAAATGCGGCGGAGCAATTAGAGAAAATCAGAAGTGCGCTGCGAGCATTGCGAGATGCGGTCATCTTACTGAATGAAGATGATGGGTTAGAGTGGTGGAATCAGGCGGCGCAGGATCTCTTGTCACTGCAGCCAGCTGACAAAGGCCAAAGTGTGTTTGACTTTATCATTGTGCCCGAGTTTCGCCAGTACTATCAAAACACCACCCTGCCCAATGATGGTATTCATATAGAATCGTGGCGCGATCCCAGTCGTTATCTAAAGTGTGAGCTCACGCCTTTTGGTGATGAGAAGCTATTATTTATTTATGATGTGACCCGCGTGCAGCATTTAGAGCAAATGCGCCAAGACTTCGTGGCGAATGTCTCGCACGAGCTACGCACACCGCTGACAGTAATGATGGGCTATTTGGAGAACTTCTCTCACCAACCAGACATGCCGCCGCAGTGGCGTCGCGGTTTTGAGCTGATGACCCAGCAAACAGCCCGTATGAATCGAATCGTAAATGACTTATTACTGCTCTCCAAGATTGAAATCGAAGAGACGCATGAGTTTAATGATGTCGATATGACCAAACTCCTCACCAATATCTATGATGATGCACAGGCATATAACCAAGCGTACAAGCACACCATTCATTTGCACATAGATACTTATGATGGGTTATATGGGTCAGAGGTGTACTTGATCAGCGCCTTGTCCAACTTAGTCATCAATGCGATTAAATATACGCCAAAAGGCGGTAATATTACCATCAGTTGGACGCAGACATCGGATGGGTGCCGATTTGCCGTTGAGGACGATGGACTTGGTATCGCACCAGAACATATTGCGCGTTTGACGGAGCGCTTTTATCGTATTGATAAAGGGCGTAGTCGTGCCACAGGCGGTACAGGATTAGGGCTGGCTATCGTGAAGCACGTTTTGCATCAGCACGAAGCGCAGTTGCAGATTGACTCAATAGAGGGAGAGGGGTCGACATTTAGCGTGGTATTTCCAGCCGCGTATGTAAGGTCGGCTGCGACAAATTAGTACAGGCATTGCCCCATATTGTTTAGACTCGTCATGCGGATTTATTTAGCATGACTAATTTAGTATACCTAGTCTTTTTGCAAAAGCGGGTAAGGGTTGACGGCACTGCCATTGATATAAATACCGTAATGTACATGTGGCGGTGTCCCTTTTGCATTACCGCTATCACCCACATAGCCGATAATATCGCCTTGATTGACCCAATCATTGGGCGCAATATCGGCATAGTCTTCTAGATGCGCATAATAATGACCAGCACCGCCAGGCCCTACCACGACGACCACGCGCCCACCCAAGTTATTCTCACCAACCTTACTCACAATTCCCTGCGTGGTTGACTGTATCGGCGTGCCACGTTCTGCAAAGATATCGATGCCTTCATGTGAGCGCCCTTGACTGCGTGCCGCACCCCAAGTGTCCGTCAGGTTTTTCTCTGGCAGTGGACTGGGGAGACTGTTTTCTGTTGGCAGTTCTTGTTGTAATAGGCTCATCTGCTGCCACTTGGCGACCACAAATGATTGGGTCTGCTCGCTAATGCTGGGTAGCAGCTTATCAAAGACAAATAAGAATCCTATCAATACAACTGCCTTAATCAGTACGCCGAGTACACGACTGACAAAAGAAGGCTTCGGTGGTTGGCTTTTTCCATCTGCTAGCATTGATGTCTCTTATCTGTTTTATATTATATGAGCTAATATTATAAAAGCCCTAGCCGCTAAGGTATGTATCGCATTGTTATCTATGGTTTTTATCCCCATAAATACAGGTGTGGTTAAATACAAGCACAGCAAATATAACTTTATCTACTTAACGCTTCGGTTGAGCGATGATGGTGCTATGGATGGTTAATTTTTTATGAATGATGCTTTGAACACCGCTGACATGACAGATACGGCTACTATGGCTGAAACAGCGCTTGTCATCGATACTGAAACCGATCAAGGCCGTAATCCGAGACCCATTCAAGTGGCGACGATCAACGTGGCAACTGGATTTGAATGGATGAAGTACTTCAATAGCGGCCGCTCTATATCCCCTGCCGTCATCAAGGTGCATGGTATTACTGATGCTGATGTGGCTGGTCTTGAGCGTTTTGAGTTGGATCAGTTTGAGCTGCCAGAGTATTTGATTGGCCATAATGTACGCTTTGATTGGCGAGTGATTGGCAGTCCTTCTGCTAAGCTGATTTGTACTGTGAGACTCGCGCGTGCTGCCTTTCCAGAGTGGCGCGCTTATGGTCAGTCTAAGTGTATCGAGCAATTATTGGGTAAGGGCGAGGCGAGCACGATGACGATTGCCGCTCATGACGCGCTAGGGGATGCACGGATGTGTTATCTACTTTATCAAGCCTGCTGCGAGCGTTTAGAGATTGCGCCGACCGATTTTGCAGCGGCACATGCTATCTCAAATAAAGCGACGCCTGTGAGCAAGATGCCATTTGGCAAACACAAAGGCAAGCCAATCAAAGAGGTGCCTATCAGCTATGTTAAATGGATGATAGGCAATATTCATAGTATGCAGCCGTCACTGTATTCTGCCCTAAAGAAGCGGATAGAAGCAGAAAAAACAAACAATGCTAAGTAATAAAAGCGCATTTACCGACTTTGTGTATTGATACAAATAAATGATATCAGTCGCGACGGCCTCTTATAGTAAAGCCCAAATAAAACTGATGTAGCATCACAAACACACTCGATTAAATGCTATTTTCCTTGCTTGCTGTGACTTCGTCTCCAGAGGCTGCGAAAAATAGCCTTTAATCTCGTTGTGTCATTTTTAATTTGACTTGACTATATATTGATGGATGAACAACGCTATTCACCTTTACTAAACCAATCTACTGCCATTTGCCACAGCTCTGGCGCTTTAGCATTGGTTTTACTGCTAAAGTAGCGCATGTGACCGATATGATTTAATCCGAAATCTTCAGGATTTAAAAACCGCTTTTCGACGGGCATGTTCGTAAATACGCGTATCATGTCATCCATGTTTTCGCTATTGGCAATATCATCATCGCTAAAACCGAGCCACAATGCTGGCATGCTGAGTGCATCGTAAAAATGGGTGTGTATACTTTTACCAAAAGCAGTCTTGATATAGCCTGCGCCATTACACCATTCACGCCATTGACGAGCCACGCCGCGCGGTAGTGGCTCGCCCATGCCAATCTTGTCTGATGGTGTGTACCCTAAGGTTAAGTTTGATAATGGGATAAAGGCGTCCATAAATCCCATGGCTTTGAGCTTATAAGGCATGCTCATGTTTTTGATGCGGCCAGAAGAACACGCGACATTGAATACGGACGTAATCGCCTGATAATTTGGCATCAAACCGATAAGCTGCCCGCCTGCGCTATGACCAATAAGGTGATAAGACGCCTCGGGAAACTCATCTTGCAGCGCATCAAGCACGGCAGGCATATCGTGTCGCCCCCAACTTATGAGCGAAGCATCACACTTAGCCAGATTGGTCGAAAGCGACTCACCAATCCCTTCATTATCAAAAGTCAGTACGCCAAAGCCGCTCTCTGCTAAATAGATAGCAAAGCTATGATAAAAATGACGTCTGATACCGGTGGCGGGCGCGATCATAATCGCTGTTGTCGTTCCCTCTTTAGGGCGATAGACAGTGGCTGCCAATGCCTGATTGCGATCGGTCATGATGCTCAACGAGTACGTGTCGATATTGGTTGCGCCATCAGCAATATTAGGACTAATCAAAGGATTGTTAATAATACTTTCTGCATACTCTGCGGCAGAAACAGCGTTGTGATTATCCATCGTGATACCTTCATGTTTTTTATGAGTAGATAGTGATTATTAAACTGCGATGAGTCATCAATTCCCATCTTTAAAATGTAGTTGTTGCGTAGTGATAAATCGTTGTGACTATGTGGTAGCATTGCTTATGTTAAGATAAATACTAGCGAGACAGGTACTCAAATATGACTTTCAAGTTTTGTATGACTTGGTTGAACTCATTCTATAAATGGCGTGCATAACACTATAAATGAAACGTGTGGTATTTGACCTTTACTAGGGCCTGTCATCAATTAGCCCATTCAATCATTTAGCGGTCTTAAAATGGCTAAATCTTGTCAAATATCGTCAAAAATCTTGTGAATATATCTATATTCTCTGCAATTTTTTTCTCATTTGACTACTATTTATCTCATTTTAAGCCTCGCTATCTAAATGATGACACGCCCTAATAACAAACATTCAATAAAAAATGATCGATAAATTAAGGAAACTATATGCAAATGAAAATCAACGATGATACTTATGATGTAATCACGAGCAAAGACATTACCAATATTGAAAAAGCAGTCGATAAGTCTGCCTTGTCCATGCCGCTAGTGGCCGTATATTGCGGTTCACGCTTGGGCAACAATGATGTGTATGAGCAGGCAGCACGCGAGCTTGGCAGTGCGTTGGCAGATAATGGTATGGGACTGGTATATGGCGGTGCTAGCATTGGTCTCATGGGCGCGGTCGCAGATGAGGTCATCAAAGGCGGTGCTGAGGCGGTAGGCGTCATTCCAACCTTTATGCTCAAGCACGAAATCGCTCATGAGCAGCTGACTCGCTTGCATTTGACCGATACCATGCACACGCGTAAGACCGTTATGGCAGAGTATGCTGATGCTTTTATTACCTTGCCGGGCGGACTGGGTACACTAGAAGAAATTATGGAAATCGCCACATGGCGTCAGCTGTATCAACATGAAAAGCCAATGATTATTCTCAATATCAATGGTTTTTATGACCGTATGATTGAGCATCTAAAATATACCACCGAGCAAGGGTTTATGAAGCAGCAAGATTTAGATCGTTTGGTGGTGTGCAATACCATCAACGAGGCAATCGAGATGCTACAGACCGTCGTGACCATCAATGATCATGTAGATACAGAAAAAATGGCTGGTAGCAACAGCTAAGCTTTATAAAATCGAGCAATTAAAAGCAATCACATAAAAAAGGAGCAGATAACCGATTATTGGTTGTCCGCTCCTTTTTTATAGTCAGTTTTATATTCATAAAGCTAACCGTAAACGCTAGAAATGACTAATATCGGCTATACATCAGCGGGTGAGAGATCATCCAGTGCTGCTTCACGAATACTATGATTGACATCTGCCATTGCTATTGGAAATCCACGCTGCTCAGCGAGTACACGTGCAACCTTATCAACAGCCAGACCATCGTTATGTGTCAGGTACGACCATTCGTGTGCGTAGCGGCTACGATTCATTGGCGTGTCGTTCTGTACCAATCCGAGCGTCGTCAGCTCAGTGACTATCTGATCAGCAGCGATCAAAGTCGAGGAAGCTTTGACATTTTCTGCACGAGCGTAACGTATATTAGAATACAAGCTTACGTCAGCCACTCGCAACGTATCATCTTCTCCAGGAATTTGCTGCCCACCATATAGCGCATTGCCAACAGTGCGTGCACTATTGAATGTCGGTACAAACTCAGCCACATATTCAATCGCCTGCTGGCTACGCGCTTGTAGCGGCGCTTTGTCCCAGCCATCCTCGATATAGTGTACGTATTGCTGTGGTAGTTTAGGCTGAGCGCTGTCTGAGCTAGATGCGACCAGACCGTCATCAAATAAGGTAATGGCTTTACTCATGCCATGTATCTGAAAATACCCACCCGGATAGGGGGTTAACTGCGCCATGCCTTCGGGCGTACCTCGTTGACCATACACAATAATCTCAGGTATCTGTCCACCTGCATCGCCCCAATGGGTGACATAAGAGGATTTAAACTCGACCATGCGCGTGACTTCAACACCGACCATGTCATCGATGACACCAGTGCGAAAACCGCAAGCATTGACCAAATAATCGACTTCGATAGATTCAGCTTGAGAGTCGTTTGCTTGCTGATAGTCAATGCGCCATTTGGTAACATGGTGATCGGCATTGGTGCAGTTTTCACAATCCACAGGGACTACTTTTTGTACTGTGGTGTCAGTAAAGACATGGGCATGATCATATTCTTCAAGCGCCAACTGCGCAGAAGCCGCCAAGCGAAAGATATTCCAGCCATATTCTTGTACGACAATCAGCGGAAATTTTACCTTATTTAAGTCTAAGTATTTGGCAACGGGTATCATCCACTCATCAACCGTACTTGGTACTTCAACTTGCTCACGCTCAGACAACTCAAGCAACTGCTCATGGCTATAGAGCTGATAGTAATCCTCAGGTTCGCCAAGTACTTTATTGTTGACATCCTGCTCGATAAGATCTTGATAAGCTTCTGTCAAAATATCCAAACGCGGTAGCAAGTCTTCAGGCAGTCCTTCATCGCGTGTCGGCACCGCAAATACAGTAGGACGGACGTCGATGGTATAAGGATAGAGACGTAATATGTCAATACATTGCTTGAGGAGCGCCATACAATCTTCATCAGGTATCTCGCGGTACAAGTTGCCGCCAGCATGCAAATGACACATTGGTGGGCCATCAATGAGTGATTTTTTCTTCTCAAACAAATAAGTCTCAAGCCCTAGTGCGGCAAGGCGAATGGCAATCGTTGAGCCTGCAGTACCGCCGCCCAAAATACCGACGCGTTTAGTAGGACGTTTGATTGGCGAGTTTTGATGATCTCCATAAGACAGCACCTTAGAAGAATCAGAAGAATCATCTTGTTTGACAGAATGAGCGTGATTTTTATTAGAAGACTGAGTCATTGTCGTCATTATATCCTTAGTAGCATTTGCATCAGGCCATGCTGGTATCATCGTTAAATGTCTTGTAACTATTGATATGCGTGCGAAGGTCGCTAAGTTCAATATTTATTTATAAGCCACAACAGAGGGATTTTGCATTGTGTAGTAATACTTCATTTCTATAAGTTCATTTTACGAAGAACTACAGACAATATGATGACAAATACGTAAGTAGATGCATGAGTT
This sequence comes from Psychrobacter sp. AntiMn-1, assembly GCF_001854065.1. NCBI lineage: Bacteria > Pseudomonadati > Pseudomonadota > Gammaproteobacteria > Moraxellales > Moraxellaceae > Psychrobacter > Psychrobacter sp. AntiMn-1. Next base: position 2,393,782 of record NZ_CP012969.1, read on the forward strand.
TTGTCAACGAGGTGAGGTGGGCTTGGGCAGTTTCTAATAGGCGAGGTCGAGTGCAACATCTGGAGAGTGGGGATAAGGTCAGCTTTCTGTAGCCAAAAAGGCCTGTGTTTAAGCATTTTGTAAGATTCAGCCACTTTTGTAAGTTTGTATATTGATGGCCATTATCGCTAAAAACTGTGTGTTATATTCATTGTGTTATATTCATTTTGCTCAAGTGAGATTAAAGCTTTGTTTTTATCACTTTTACATCAAAAAATAAAAATGGCTCATAAAATTTACTATTACAATTATCAAAATGACAAGGAATTTGCTATGAAAAATATCATGATGTTATCTGCACTAACTGGCGTATTAGCATTGACAGGCTGTACGACCCTAAAAAGTGTTGTTGGAAATGACATGTCAGGCACGCACGAAGTCCAAGCGACCAATAATAACACTGCCCCTGTTGCTAGCAAAAATGGCGTGTTGGTTGATGCAACCAATTACATGACGCTTTATACCTATGACAAAGATTCAATGAATAAGTCAGATTGCGGCACAGCGTGTCAAGTTGTGTGGCCAATCTTCCAAGCACCAAGCAATGCTAAAGCTTCTGGCCAGTTTGCGGCGTTCAAGCGTGAAGATGGTAAGTATCAATGGGCGATGAATGGTAAACCATTATACTTCTATGCTAATGATACAAAGGTGGGTGACAAAGACGGCGATGACAAATTCGACGTTTGGCATGTTATTCCAACCAAATAAGGTGTCATGATATTATCTTAAGGTAAAAGTAGCTTAAGACAAAAAAGCAGCCCTATCATAGAGGCTGCTTTTTTATGGCTAGTAGTAAATGCTAGAAGCTAACAAGACTTATTTTGACTTCTTTTCTACCAACTCACCATCTATCTGAATAGGGACGTTGGTGGTGATGCCTTGTGAGTAAGCGTCCATGCCATACGCTGTACGATCGATATTACCTGTTGCACGGAAGCCAACCACAGGTTCTTTGGTCAAAGGACTGTTATCGATTTTCTTTAGCGTTAGGTTAAGTGTTAATGGTTTGGTTTGACCAAGTAAAGTAAAGTCGCCAGTGACTTTTGCTTGTTGTGGATTGATAAAGTTAACCTGAGTGGATTTAAAGCTCATGGTAGGGTACTTCTCAACATTGAAAAACTCATCGGTTTTCAGATGCTTGTCACGGGCTTCCCAACCAGTATCAATACTGTCTGTATCTACAACAAAGTTAAATTGAGTTTGATTTGGGTTTTTTAGATCGAACTGTACAGTGCCGTCGACATCACTAAAGTGCCCCATAACCGTAGAAAATCCCATATGCTCAACAGAGAAACCGACACGAGTATGTGAATTATCTAGTTGCCACTGAGTTGGTAGAGCAGCGCTTGCCATAGTCGTGATAGCAAGTGCTGAGCTGATTAATAGTGCCTTAGTAGTGGTTTTGATGGTAGTGTTTATCATTGAATAGTCCTTATTTAGTGTTAGGGAAGTTGTGCTTACCGATGAACAAAGAGTGCGATATTTTTTGAAGAAAACTGACTAGCCATATCGCATAAATGTTCGATAGATAATAGATAAATGGCAAAGAAAAGCTAAAGCTCGTTAGCTTAACTACAGATATCTATATAATTGATTAATTAAACTAACCAAAGTATTGTACTGGGTTAACTCGTACATCTCAACACTATTTGTGTATTGGTGACAACTTATCACATATCTCTATCACAACTGCGGCTTGCGTTGGGTGACAAAAACCGTTAAAATCGCGGTTTAATTTTCCCGCTGGGGAAAGGCTAAGTGAGCAGAAGAGTGGTGCTTTGTGCTGGAATAAGCCAGTGACGCAGTTGCCATACTTATAATGTCCTTAGTGCCTCAGTTACGTATGTTTTCGTTTGCTTGAGACATCGCTCATGATGTTGACGCAAATTGCCATACATACATCGGACCTAGAGAGTTTATTATGCGTAAAGATATCCATCCTGATTACCAAGAAGTTTTATTCCATGATACGAACGCTGACGTGTTCTTTTTGACTCGTTCAACGGCTCAGACTAAAGCAACTCGCGAATACGAAGGTAAAGAATACCCATACTACCCACTTGATATCTCAAGTGCGTCGCATCCATTCTATACTGGTGAGCAACGTAAAACCTCTACTGAAGGCCGTGTTGCAAGCTTCAACAAACGCTTTGGTGCATTTGGTGGCCGTAGCAAGAAAACTGCTGGCTCTGCTGAATAATTTATACCTATGGTGTAAATGTGTTTTGCTAAGTAATAAAAAACCGCTGATGATTCAGCGGTTTTTTTGTTTTTAAACACATGTGTTTTTAGGCACTAACACTTGAGTGTGTTTGGTCATCAGCCTGAATGGCAGATGGAGCCAATAACTGCGTAATGTTCTCTACGATCTGCTGTGCCCAATAACCATACATCAGGCTACTCGGATGAAAGCCATCACTGGCGAACATCACGGCAATATCAATAGGCTGACCATTGCCATGCTCTTTTATCATGCGTGCAAAGTCAGTTGCCATATAGTTGACACCGTCATGAGCAGCGCAGACTTTTTGCAATATCTCATCAAGTATTGAGGCCTTTGCCCCAACAAAATTATTGAGTGGGGAGGGAATCGCAGGCATCTGCGCCATCGGTGGTAAGCTCAAAAAAATCAATTCGCGGACACCAAACTTGCGCTGTGCAATATGGATGATGTCTTCGATCTGCTGTTGCCATTTGTGGACTGCCACATTGGACGTCGTATCGTTGACCCCAACGCTCAGCAACATCACATCGATAGGTTGGTCAGGAATAGGGAGAACATATAATCTGCGCAAAATATCAAAGCTAGTATGACCAGTCGTCGCTTGTAATGACCAATTGAGCTGTGCAAAGTTCGATCGAATAACGGCATTCTGTTCCAATATCGGAATCAGCTTACCAACCAGCGCTTCTTGCTGAGTCTGACTGCCAACACCTGCTGCTGCTGAGTCGCCCACGACCATCAAATTAAGCGTCTCTTGGCTTTTAGATGACAGTCCATCATCTGCTTTTGATAGCTCAACCATACCATGTCTTTCGCCGTTTGGCTCCGGCAAACGAACGGTTTCACGCTTGATTTTGCGTCCTTGATAAAGATATACAGGGGCAAGTAGGACATCTTTTGCGATAGATGTTAGTTTGTTGGTGTCTACCATCCTGCACGCTCCCTAATAGTTGTAAGGCCATCCTCAATCAATAATTGACCATCGACATAGACATCACGCAATAGATTGTCCGTTTGAGCACTCAATGCTTGCTCTTTTATGGTTTTGATCTGACCATTGCCATCTTGTACCAGTGCCAATCGTCCTTTTTTCGATCGTTTTGAGCGGCTGGTGATAGGGTCTTTATAAATATCTTTCCATGTGCCATCGATACAAATAGCGCTCGATTTCATCGCCCAGCTCATGGTGTCGCGGTTGACTTGCTGCAATAATCCGCCGCCCATCCCAAAGGTGATGTTATCCGCGCTAAACCCAGCCTTTAGCACCACATCGATAATGCTGCCCAAAGTGTTTGGGCTGATGCCATCACCTTGGATGATACGCACATAATCTGGCAATACTTTATAGCCTTTACTATTGACGGTGGTGCCAAACTTCACCGCCAAGCGCTCTAAAGCTTCGCGTACCACTTTGGCAGGCTCGCCGCTGTCTGGTCTGATGACCAGCGTGCCACCCATATTTTCGACCTCATCTTTTAAGGCGTCGCCCCAGATATTATCGATCGCATTCCATAAGTCGTAGCTGTCAGACACAACTGAAAAAGCTTTATCTGTGCCGCCAAACTGCTTAATCATATTATGAAAAGCAGCGGTTTCTCCATCACGCCCCCAAGCCGTCATTGTGCTGTGTTCGGCCGCTGGGATAGAGAACGCAGGCATGTCATCACCCATCTGATACCAGCGACTGGCTGCAATAAGTGCTGTCATTGAATCGGTACCAGCAAAGTTGACCAAATGCGCTAAGCTGCCAAGGGCAACCGTCTCCTGACTCGACGCACCGCGCGCGCCAAAGTCATGTAAGCGAAAAGGTAGCGACTCTGTATTGTCCGCTGATTTTTCTAGCGCTTGACGGATAATCTCTTTGCAATAGCGAGAGACACTAGCGACCGTTGACGGATACCAAATCGCGCGTAATAGCGCTGTTTCGATATAACTTGGTAGCCAATAAAACTCAGGATCAGTGTTGATAACTTGGCAGACTACATTTGATGCCGGAGCGATGCTGCCCTCAGGAACGGCTTGAATACGCAGTGGCAAATAGCCGTTGTGTTTTTCAATCAAGTGCTCCCAGCCCGCACGATTAAAGGTTAAGCCATGCGCTTTAATCACTTTTTCGGCTTCGTCGATATCTTGATGCGTGATAGGAGTGCTTAGGTACTCTTTGATAAAGGCCTGCAGACCAAAGAACACCACATCATAGTCGCCTTTGCGTGCTTCAATGTAGCTGGACAGATACTCACTACCACTTGGATATTGCACCCAATGTGAGGTTTTATAGCTGTCACTATTTAAGATTAAATTGTTTAGATTACTGGTGTACATCACAGAACTCCTCTGCTTTGAGATGCCGCAGCTGCCTTGAAAGAACAGTGGCGGCGGTTGAGTGCCGTCTATCGGCACTGGTATAAAAATAACAAAGTAAATAGTGAGGTTTTTATTAATGATTGAGACAGCTATCGCTTACGTAATCATTTGTTAAAAAACTATAAGCCAACCATTTTGGTAATAATCGCATAATGATCTTCAAACATCATTTTGGCATCAAGCTCTGCCAGTGGCAGCCAAAAAGCCTTGGTTGCGTCATCACCGCCTTTGACTTTTGGCAACCCTTTTGGGTCGTTTTTGAGCTGGAAGTAAAAGGCTTGGGTAATGGTGCGTCCGCGTGCTGAACGATACGGGTCATCAAAGGTATGCTGACTGTGGCAAGAACCGCGCAATACGGGCTCAGGCACTTTCAGGCGTGTCTCTTCACGCAGCTCGCGAATACAAGCGTCAAATAGCGTCTCTTTTGGGTTTAAAAAACCACCCGGTAATGCCCACAATCCGCGTCCTGGCATACTACGTCGCTCGACTAGTAAGATGTGCCCAGATTGTACAATCAACGCATCAGCCGTCATGAAGGTTGGTGGATAGGGGGCAGATTGCCACTGTCTTTTGTATTTATCAATAAAGTCCGCTTCTTCATGCAGTTGATGATAGTCGTCCGTTTTTTTGAATGCATCGAGGACGCTGCGCGTTGACTCAGGCGTGCGCTCAGGCGTTGGCGTAGCGCCCATCAGATAGCTGTCGCGAATAGGCGTGGCTGATAGATTATGATAATTGGGTACTGACACCGATGCCCAGTTAGGGAACAGCGATAAGTAATATGATGAGCTGTCTTTTGAGTGACCAATCAAGCCAATATCCGTTTGCAAATCACCCGTGACCGATTTCACGCCTGCTTGGACGTATTGTAGCCAGCGCGTGTCATTGTAGAGCGCATCGTCTAGACCGACGCAATGGATACGAGCGGCGTCTTCTGCTGAGTAAGCGCCCTTGATCATTGCAGCGCGTTCAGCGACGCTAAATGGATTACGTAAGCTGCGTGGTAGATTGGCCGAACCAATCAGCATAATCACTTCATCAGAGCGTTTGAGCGCTTCGTCAATGACTGCCTTGTGCCCACAATGAAACGGCTGGAAACGCCCGATAAAAACCAAATAACGGTAGTGTGTACTGTTTTTTTGCTCGGGGTTTTGCTTATCTGAAGCTTGCTCTGATAATTCACTCATAGACGCCAATTTCCTACAATTTATTTTTACTGATAAAAAATTAATGACGCTAATACTGACACAGCCTGTGACTTTCTGACAAGTAGAAAGATGTTTTGTCAAAGGCGACACTTAGTTTTTATTCAGATATATAAGGGTATTGCCTATGATTAACAGCGCTATAAACAAAACAATGGTAACTATGTAAAGTATAAAATAGTACTTAAACGCATTTATTTCTTTAGGATTTAAATCATTTTTATAATCTGCGTAAAAGGTTATATGGTATGAGGGATTGTAAAACAGGATGAGTAGATAAGGTGCTTTGTCGTAACGTTTCATTATTTTTTTGGTTAAGGTGAAGTAATAATTACTAGCGATTATCATAGTGATTATTAGAATAACAAAGATGCTCAATATTAACGTTGCCATTGTATATTCCATTTATAAATATCTACTTTTGTTTATTTATTATTTATGAATAGAACTTTCAGTAACAACAGTCTTATACAGAAAAGCTATTGCTAAATTTCTTACGAAAATCCTAATCATCACAATCCGTTATTGTAAATCTAGTGTCATTAATGAAAACAGCTAGTGTTTTTATTTGTGTTTAATCCGATTAGTGATAGAACGTATACGGTTTGATAAGTGCATGGCGTTAATTAGCATAAATCTCTTATGATTTTAAAGCTACCTAGGATACTTGATAAATAATGCAGCTGTCTTTATATAGAGGGTAGCTTATCAGTCATTATATAAACAATGCCTAATCTACTGACTTGTAGTGCCATTGAAAAAACCAATGACAACCATTTGCAGCGGTCACGGTTCAATTCACAGTAGCGCGGTCGGAATTACTCCTTGATTCAGGTATAATGGCCATTATAGACGGATTAAATTTTATGACTATTGCTGCCAGTGCATTACAATAATAAACCTCAAGCACTGATGGCTTGCAAACTGATATAAGCCATAAAAATTTTGAAAAATTCAAATTCACGACACGGTCGCCATAATAGATATTGCGCTTGTGTCATAACGCATAGGAAACATTATGAGTGAGCAAAATCAAGCCGCTGACTATGAGTCAGCATTAGATACTGAGCAAGTTGAAGCAAAAAGCAATATCACCATCACTGAGTCTGCTCAAGGCTATTTGGCAGACTTGTTAGCCAAGCAAGACACTGATGGTATCGGTGTGCGTATCTTCGTTGAGCATCCTGGTACGCCGCGCGCAGAGTGCTGCATGGCTTACAACCAACCAGGCGAAGAAGACAGCGCTGATTTGTGCTTGACCTATGATGATTTTTCAGCCTTTATCGAAGCGGCCTCGGTGCCTTATTTGGAAGATGCGGTCATTGATTACAATAAAGATCGTTTTGGTGGTCAGCTGACCTTCCGCGCGCCAAACTCTAAAGTACCCAAAGTGGGCGCTGATGCCAGTGTCGAAGAGCGTATTAACTATGTCTTGCAGTCGGAGATTAACCCTGGCTTGGCAGCGCATGGCGGTGACGTACAGTTGCTTGAATTGATTGAAGAAGAAGGTATTGGCCTGACCGCGGTCTTGAAGTTTGGCGGTGGTTGCCAAGGCTGTTCAGCTGTTGATATGACACTGCGTCAAGGCGTTGAAGTACAGCTTAAGCAGCAAATACCAGAACTGACGCAAGTGGTTGATGATACCGACCATACGCGCACAGAAAATGCTTATTATAAATAAATGCAAAAAACCAATAAAAGCAGCATAGCGGTTATAAAAAACGCTTATGCATGTTTGTCATTAAACAATTAGTATTTTGCTATTCTTTTAATAAAGAAGCTGAGTTATGATGAACTCAGCTTTTTTTATTGCTATGATTTAGCAGACAGCTTTTTGAGATAGTTTTTAAACGCGAACTCTTGAATCAGTAAATCTTGATCAATACATTTGATCCATACAAAGGAATGTACGATGAGTGATGAACAAGCAGCCCAAGAATTAAAGAACAACCAGCGTCTTGAGACCTTGGCGATTCATGCTGGCTATAGCGTGGAGCCGACCACCAAATCCGTCGCCGTACCTATCTACCATACCAGCTCCTATGCGTTTGATAACACTCAGCATGGTGCTGATCTGTTTGACTTAAAGGTCGCGGGCAATATCTATACGCGTATTATGAACCCGACCAATGCGGTGCTAGAAGAGCGCGTTGCTGCGCTTGAAGGTGGTATCGGTGCGCTTGCGGCCGCCTCTGGTATGGCTGCTATCACTTATGCGATCCAGACCATTTGTGAAGCAGGTGACAATATCGTTGCGGTATCGACTCTGTATGGCGGGACTTACAATTTGTTTGCGCATGCATTGCCGCGTCAAGGTATCGAGGTGCGCTTTTTTGACCACAAAAATCCAGAAGCGATTCGTGATTTAATCGATGATAAGACTAAAATGGTCTTTGCCGAGAGTATCGGTAACCCACTAGGTAATATCGTAGATATTCAGGCGCTCAGTGATATTGCTCACGAGTACGGTGTGCCTGTCGTGATTGACAATACCGTTGCCACGCCTGCGCTATGCCGTCCGTTTGAGTTTGGTGCGGACATTGTGGTGCATTCATTGACTAAGTATATGAGCGGTACGGGGACGTCGATTGGTGGTGCGATTATCGATAGTGGTACGTTTGCGTGGGGCGATTATCCTGAGCGTTTCCCATTACTGAACACGCCAGATGCCAGTTATCATGGGGTGAATTTTGTCAAAGACGTGGGCGCGCCTGCCTTTATCGCGCGTGCTCGTGTCGCACCGCTACGCAATACGGGCGCGGCGCTTAGTCCGCTTAATGCGTTTAGTATCTTGCAAGGGTTGCAGACGCTGAGCCTACGGATGGAGCGTCATGTACAGAACGCACAAGCGGTTGCAGAATACTTACGTGACCATGACAAGGTCGCTTGGGTAAAATATGCAGGCCTGTCTGACCATCCTGAGCATGAGCTTGCCAAAAAATATATGAAAGGCACACCTTCTGCTATTTTGACCTTTGGCGTAAAAGGCGGTTTGGAGGCAGGGTCGCGCTTTATCGATGCGCTACAGCTGATTACGCGCTTGGTGAATATCGGTGATGCCAAGTCATTGGCCTGTCATCCTGCCTCGACGACGCATCGTCAGCTAAATGGACAAGAGCTTGAGCAAGCTGGCGTTAGTGAAGATATGGTACGTTTGTCTATTGGTATCGAGCATATTGAAGACATCAAAGCCGATCTTGCGCAAGCATTAGCTAATGCTTAATATAAAAGCGTGCTCATTTAGGAAAATTATTTGAGCGATTATAATCCATAAACAAAAAAGCCCATATCAAGTCGATATGGGCTTTTTATTTGCGTTAAATATACATATTCAGCATTTAAGCAGATAGGACACGCTGAGCGATATCTCGGTAATCCTGCGAGGCAAGACGTGGTCCAAACTGCTGGATGACTTGTGACGATATTTCGCTAGCAAGACGTCCACACTCTGGCAAGCTATAATGCTGTGATAGCGCATACAAGAAGGCACCCGCGTAGTTATCACCTGCGCCATTGGTATCGATGACACTCGTTACTGCTGGCGTTGCCACGTCGTAAACTTCAATCTCCGATTCGTCATCAGGCTTGTGGGCAATGACCGCACCGTTGGCACCATCAGTGACGACCGCTGTTTGGCAATGTTCAAGCAAAGCACGGGCAGCGGCTTTGACTTGTTTTTTATCGGTGAATAGCTTGGCTTCTTCGCTATTACAGAATATCACGGCAACTTTATTGCCGAGCATGTTAAGCAGGCCGTCTTTGGCAAATTTCACTACCGCAGGATCCGCAAAACTCACGGCAATTTTTGCATTATGAATACCGGCTTGTTGGCGCAGTTGCGTCATTGCTGGTTGAATGCTTTCAGACATGGCCAAATAGCCTTCTAAATATAGCCAGTCTGCTTGCGTCAACGCATCAAAATCAACATTGTCAGCTGCGATTTCGCTTGAGGTGCCAAGATAGGTCTGCATGGTACGCTCGCCATCTTCGGTGACAGCGACCACGCATGAGCCGGTCACACCGCCTTCATGGATAGATTTATCTGATGTGGCAACGCCTGCTTCGTGCAAGTCTCTGAGGTAAAATGCCCCTTGATCGTCATCACCGACGCGGCATGCATAGAACGGCTTGCCACCGAGGCTAGCAAAGGTGAACATCGTGTTGGCTGCTGAGCCACCGCCGGCTTGTTTTGATGGCTCAATCTCAGCCAACTTAAAGTAAGCCAGTAGTTGCTGCTGCTCCTCAAACTCTGCTAGTGTCATATTACCTTTGGTCAGCTCGGTCTCTTCTAGTGCCGCATCTGACAGCACATACTCGTGATCAACCAACGCATTACCTATCGCCATTACATCGTACATTGCTTACCTCTCTTCAATTAATTTATAAACAGTTATCTTTCTTATTGTTAAAAACTAGTCAGCTTGCAGCTCTAGTAGACGCTGATAAAGTGCATTCTTTTTTACACCAGTGATATCAGAGGCCAGCGCGGCTGCTTTTTTGACCGATAGATCCTCTAGCAAACGCTGTAGCAATTTATCATGAGTACTGATGTCGTCAGTATCCTTTGCCACACCGGCGCCAGCGACGACCACGACGATCTCACCGCGTTGCTGATTGTCATCTGCTTTGACAAACTCGACTAAATCGCCAAGGGTGCTCTTATGTACGGTTTCAAACGTTTTGGTCAATTCACGACAAAAAGTCACTGCACGGCCTGCACCAAATATCGTCGCCATATCTTCCAGGCTAGATACGATACGATGCGGCGCTTCATAAAATATCAGAGTTTCGGTACGTGCGATCAAATCGTTCAGTTGTTTTTGACGGCCGTGAGTTTTGGCTGGTAAAAACCCAATAAAGCTAAATCGATCTGATGGCAACCCTGCCACTGACAATGCGCCAATAGCAGCAGAAGCCCCAACGATAGGAGATACGGTCACGCCAGCTTCATGTGCAGCCTGTACCAATTGATAACCTGGGTCACTAACCAGTGGCGTACCAGCGTCACTAATCAAGGCAATCGAATGACCTTGCTCAATCATTTGAATGATTTTAGGCGTTTGAATAGCGCTATTGTGTTCGTGATAAGCCCATAGCTTGTTATGACCTTTTTGCTTCGTTGTGGCCTCATCATCTTCTACACTACTTGTGGCATGATGGGTCTCTGAGCTTTTTGCCTCATCCGTTTTGCTTCCTTTGGTATCAATACCAAAATGCGACAACAGCTTACCTGAAGTGCGAGTATCTTCACAGGCAATGATCGCGACCTGCTTTAAAACAGCAATCGCGTGTGGCGTCATGTCGGTCAAGTTGCCAATCGGCGTGGCAACGATATAGAGACAAGCTGGCATCGCAGTAGGGGTAGACATGAAAACCTCGGGTTATTAACAATAATAGTGCGCCATTATATCCAGTCGTTATCTATGATTTTTCAGTCAAATAGTGAGTGAATAAATCGATAGATTTTGAGAGCATAACGCGCAGAAGTGGCTAGTTTAGCATGTTGTGCTATGATAATTCTCAAATGTTAAGCAGACGAATTGACCTTATGGCGAATCACAAACCTTTGATTTTAACCTCACCGAAACAACGCCAAGGCAGCCTGTTTGAACAGCAGGCGTGTGAGTATTTACAAGCACAAGGGTTACGGTTGGTGGCGCAAAACTGGCAACAGCCAAAAATAGGCGAGCTAGATCTGATTATGACGGAAGTAGGACCTGCATGGTCAACGCTAGTATTTATCGAAGTTCGTCAACGCAAGCGGTCAGTCTATGGCGATGCAGCACTCAGCGTGACGACAAGCAAGCAGCGTAAAGTGATTAAAGCGGCGCAATGTTTTTTGCAGCAGCATCCTGAGTACGCTCATTATGACTGCCGCTTTGATGTCATTGCTTATAATACGGCGGGTAAGCTCAGCTCAAAAGAGAATCCGTTGAGTGATGAGCTGCAATGGCTTAAAGGTGCCTTTGTAGCCAGTGCATGGTAGTAAATATATAACGCAAATACGGGATGACTCGCGCGCCTGACTGAATCTAGCGCGCAATACTCGTTACCAAAAACCTAACCGCTGCTGGCCAAAATTAAGTAAAGTAGCTGTTAACAAAATTTGTCTTATCACTGCTAGATAAAAATTGACTCAACTCATTGAATTTATAACACCGTCACCACCATGCTCTAAGAGGTAAACAATGACACGGATGCATTTGCGCACTGCTATTTTTGGTTCATCACGCTGTATTACGACGGGCATTATGCTTGCTGCTTGTGTGGCCAGTACAGGCTGTGCCACCAACTATCTGACCAACAGTACAGAAGGAACTTACGGTGTGCCAATGACTGAGCGCACCATTCCGCAGCGTCTACTAGATCGTAGTATCGAGCATACTGCCAAAATCAATGTGTATGGGCTAAAAGAAGACTTGCAGCAGACCAGTCGTATGGGTATCGATAGCTTCAATAGCGAAGTGCTGCTCACAGGGGAAGTACCGTCTGAAGCGCTCAAAGCAGAAGTAGAAAAGGTCGTCAGCTCCATGCCAGATGTACGCCGCGTCTACAACGAGATGGAAGTAAGTGCTTCAAAAGGCTATAGCTCAACGGTTCATGATGGTTATATCACCTCAAAACTACTGGCAAAAATAGCCGCCAGCGATGGCGTCAAAACCTCACAAATCAAAGCAGTCACCAACAATGGCGTGGTCTATATTATGGGTCGCATGACACCCACCCAACAAAGTAACTTAATTGATGTTGCGAACAGCACTGTTGGGGTGACCGAGCTGGTACTGCTGACGACCGTTGTCGATGATAGAGGTGTAAAGATAAACGATGATGATATTATGTACGAGAATAACCTAGCCAATCCGGCAGTCGCACCAGCTGTCCAAGATACTGCTGTCAGTACCGCAACGCCGATAGTAATAACGGAAGAAGAGGCTACTACGGCGCAACCATCATCAAGCCCATATATCGATCTTTATCAAAATCAGTAAAACTACTGAGTTTGCCAAGCTGAGTCTACCAAGCAATGATTGACGATAAATAAGAGCGTGTATAGACGATAAATAAGAGCTTATATAATAGCTACTTAGCTATATGTGATACCCAGTCACACCATAGGATGCTAGTAGCTTTTTTTGATATTAATCACAATAAGCCTAAATAGATATAACAGTAAAAGCACGAGAAATCCTCAGCCAGTGAGTACTATATCAATAGTGAAAAGTAGCAGAATCAGAGGTTCTAATGAGACCATAGAGCGCTCACGATGTTAGGCATGATTCATAACTATAAGATACATATCTTAAGATCCATAACTGTAACAAGGTATTGGCAATGAAGGATTCGGTAAATCACATAAAACAAAAGACAGGTGCGAACAACTGCAAGAACTTTGATCATAATTCTTTTGGTAAACACCCGCGCAGACTAAGGGTTGTAGGAGCGGCAGTATTGGCGCTAGGCAGCATCGCGCTTGCCACCCAAAGTGCACAGGCATTATCACCGCTAGGCTTTGTCAATGGCATTACTTCTAGTGGCGGCGTAGGGGTAAGTAAAGATATCTTATACGGCGATGAGCCTTTGCAAGATTTAGATATTTACTATCCAAAGCCCTTGGCACAGGCAATGAAAGCCCAAAGCGCTATCAATAATGACTACCCTATGGTGGTATTCGTGCATGGCGGTTCTTGGGAGAGTGGTAATAAAGATCAATATGCCTTTGTCGGTCAAAGCTTAGCGCAGGCAGGCTATGTCACCGCAGTGATTAATTATCGTAAGGTGCCCGAGCATGTCTACCCTGATTATGTCAATGATACGGCCCAAGCGATTGCTTGGAGTATCGAGAATGCGGCCAGCTTGCATGCTAATCCATCGCGTGTCGCTGTCATGGGCCACTCTGCTGGCGCGTTTAATGCAGTCGCAGCCGTCGCCAACGAAGACTTTTTAGCGCCCTATGGTATTAAGCCAACAGACATTGCGACGGTTATCGGTATTGCAGGGCCTTACAGTTATGACTTCCGTAAGTTTAGTAGTGCGTCAGCTTTTCCCTCGGATGCCACACCTGATCAAGTCATGCCTGATCGTCAGATCAAAGGGGCACAGCCACCATATTTGTTATTAACCGCAGAAAAAGATAAAGTGGTGCATCCAACCAATGCACTCAAAATGACGCAAGCATTGAAAGAGGCAGGGGTAACGGTGCAGACGGGTGAAATCGAAGGCGCGAGCCACGCAACTATCATTGGAGCAATGGCACCGCCGTTACGCTGGGTCAATGATGTACGCGCGCAAGTAGTGACGTATCTAGACACAATGCTCAAATAGCTTGTTGTTATTCATATCATGGGCTTTTGACTGCTTATTTTTCGATACGGTTTCAGTCCTCAAATATACTTGAGCAAGACAGTACTGTAAGATAGGCAAACTCTTGTTATAATGTCATCACTTTAAATCTATACCCTATTCTAAACGTTAAGGCAGACTATTTTATGAGCATGAACGCTGACGATTTGATCGCATTTTTACAGACTCACTTCCCAGACGCTTTTATCCAAGCTGCCAATCAAGGCAATAAATTTGACGTGCGCGTGGTTGATGCAAGCTTTGAAGGCAAACGCGCCGTTCAACGTCAGCAAGCCATTTATGCGCTGGTTAATGATAAGATTGCGAGTGGCGATATTCACGCCCTCAATATTCAAGCGCTAACGCCTGCTGAGTGGGACGCTCAATCAAAAGGCTAATTATATAGCTATCTATCTAACTGGCAATCGAAGAGTTCGTTTAACAGACATAAGGATTCTTTACTGCTCGTTTTCACCATTTTCTATACTCATCGCTAGGTTGTCACCTTTATGGATCAATTTTTAATCACTGGTAGTAGTCGTATCGCAGGGGAAGTTACTATTTCAGGTGCCAAAAATGCCGCCTTGCCATTGCTTGCTGCGATGATATTGGCTGAGACGCCAACGACATTGCATAATGTGCCGTCATTAAAAGACGTACGAACATTGATTGAATTGATCAGTGGCATGGGGATTGATATCCAAAAGCAGGGCGATACGGTCACTTGTGATACCAAAACTATTGATAACTTTTATGCGCCGTATGATTTGGTAAAAACCATGCGCGCGTCAATTTTGGTATTAGGTCCATTACTGGCGCGTTTTGGCGAAGCTGAAGTGTCGTTACCAGGTGGCTGTGCGATTGGTTCACGTCCTGTTGATCAGCATCTAAAAGCGTTTGAAGCGATGGGTGCGGTAATCAGCGTAGAGAACGGTTACGTGAAAGCGCAAGCGCCTAAAGGTGGTAAGCTGATTGGTTGCCACTTCTCATTTGATATGGTGACAGTTGGCGGTACGGAAAACGTCATCATGGCAGCGGCATTAGCTAAAGGCACGACCGTTTTGGCTAACTGTGCATTAGAGCCAGAAGTAGTCGATTTAGCCAATATGCTGGTTGCGATGGGCGCCAAAATCAGCGGCATCGGTACTTCGACGATGACCATTGAAGGGGTCGAACGTCTACACGGTTGTGAGTATTCAGTGGTACCGGATCGTATTGAGACAGGCTCATATCTTGCTGGTGCCTTGATGACTCAAGGGGATGTGTTGACCAAAAAAACTACAGCCTCTTTATTGTACCCAGTGCTTGAGAAGTTTGAAGCGATGGGTGCAGTGATCACCACAGGTGATGACTGGATTCGCGCGCAGATGAAAGGTCGTCCAAAGCCAGTGGATATTCGGACTCAGCCACATCCAGGTTTTCCAACAGACATGCAAGCTCAGTTGATGGCGATTTGCTGTCTGGCTGATGGGACCAGTACCATTATCGAAAACATCTTTGAAAACCGCTATATGCACGTACCTGAACTAAACCGCTTGGGTGCATCTATCCAAGTGGATGGACATACTGCGGTGATCAGAGGTGTCGAGAACTTTACGGCGGCACCAGTTATGGCAACAGATTTACGCGCTTCTATGTCACTGGTGATGGCGGCTGCAACGGCAGAAGGCGAGAGCTTGATTGACCGCATTTATCATATTGACCGTGGTTATGAGCATGTCGAAGACAAGCTGCGTAGCCTTGGTGTGAATATCCAGCGTGTCAATACCAACGGCTAATACTGATAGGTCAACCGTAGTTTATACATGAATTACGTTATACATTAAAACTTCCCTTGAATGGGGAAACTAACTGCATATGGACACGATGTCATTATGACTGAGACAAGCAAACCTGCACCAGCCGATGGTCTACTAAACGAAGTAAACGATGCGTTTTCAGGTCTAACGTTGGCGTTATCAAAAGGCCGTATTTTAGAAGAGACGATGCCACTGCTACGTGCAGCGGGTGTTGATCTTTTAGAAGACCCTGAAGCCTCGCGCAAACTTATTTTTCCAACCTCAAACCCAAATGTACGTGTATTAATTTTGCGTGCAAGCGACGTACCAACCTATGTCGAGCACGGTGCGGCTGATTTTGGTGTAGCAGGTAAAGATGTGCTGCTTGAGCATGGCGCGAACCACGTGTATGAACTGCTTGATTTAAAAATCGCTCAGTGCAAATTGATGACCGCTGGCGTAAAAGACGCACCACTGCCCAATCGTCGTCTGCGTATCGCGACCAAATATGTCAATGTAGCGCGCGCTTATTTTGCGAGCCAAGGTCAGCAAGTTGATGTCATCAAGCTTTACGGTTCAATGGAGCTGGCACCATTGGTGGGCTTGGGCGATTTGATTGTCGATGTGGTTGATACGGGTAATACCCTACGCGCGAATGGACTTGAAGCGCGCGATCATATTTGTGATGTGTCATCACGTCTTATCGTCAATCAAGTCAGCTATAAGCGCAAATTTGCGTTACTAGAACCCATTTTAGATAGCTTTAAAAACAGTATTGCCAATGCCTAGTAAACCGGTGTCAATCATTGGTAATATAAAGTATAGGTATGCGAATTTTTAAACCAGTTTAGCAGGCTATGAGTGATATAGCGTGCTAAACTGGTTTTATTGTCTTAGCTTGCGAAAAAATAAAATCACCGTAAAATTTAGACAAGAAGACAGCCAGTAAGTCGCCATATTTGTGAATAATAAGCATACTTTAGTTATATTCACGCCGTTTATTTTCAGCAGTATTTTATGCTCAGATATAGGATTAGGTCATGCGCCAGTTAAGTACCCAAGATGCCGATTTTGACAATCAATTGACACAACTGCTTGCCTTTGAAACCGTCAATGATGCTGAATTATTGCATGCCGTTGACGATATCATCGCACAAGTACGTGCGGATGGAGATAGCGTCGTATTGGCATTAACTCAGCAATTCGATCAGCATCCAGCGACAACGATGCAAGAATTAGAGCTGTCTAAAGAAGCACTTGCCGATGCATTTGCCAATCTGGATGAGAATGTAAAAACGGCATTGACCACAGCAGCTACTCGGGTACAGACCTTTCATGAGCGTCAAGTACAAGAAACGTGGCAATATGAAGATGAGCTAGGCAATCGCTTAGGTCAAAAAGTCACGCCACTTGATCGCGTTGGTATTTATGTGCCGGGTGGCTTGGCATCTTATCCATCATCAGTATTGATGAATGCTATCCCTGCCAAAGTGGCTGGGGTTACTGAAGTCATCATGGTCGTACCAGCGCCAAAAGGGATGCTTAATCCATTGGTATTAGCAGCCGCTCATTTGGCCAAAGTGGATCGTGTCTTTACCATTGGCGGCGCACAGGCGGTAGCAGCTTTAGCCTACGGTACCGAAACCATTCCAGCGGTGGATAAAATCACAGGGCCGGGTAACAAGTATGTCGCGGCAGCCAAACGCGCAGTATTTGGACAAGTCGGCATTGATATGATTGCAGGCCCCTCAGAAGTGTTGGTATATGCAGAGGGTGAAGCGCAAGATCGAGCTGATTGGCTCGCGATGGATTTGTTATCGCAAGCAGAGCACGACCGTATCGCTCAAGCTATCTTTGTGACGACCAGTGAAGAGCAGTTAAAAGAAGTCGAGTTAGAGATAGAAAGAGCACTCGCTGAGCTGCCAAAAGCAGATATCGCGCGTGACTCGCTGCAAAATCGTGGTGCACTTATTTTGGTAAAAGATCGTAGCGAGGGTATGGCACTGATTAATCGTATTGCTCCTGAGCATTTGGAGTTATCCGTTGATAACCCTGATGCATTGTTAGATGATATTCGTCATGCGGGTGCTATCTTTATGGGTCGTCACACGCCTGAAGCGATTGGCGATTACTGTGCAGGACCGAACCATGTGCTACCAACATCTGGTACTGCGCGCTTTTCTTCACCTTTAGGTGTCTATGACTTTCAGAAGAAATCATCAATTATTTATTGCAGTGAATCCGGCAGCAAGCCATTGGCCAAGACGGCTGATATTCTAGCGCAGCGAGAGGACTTAGAAGCCCATGCGCGCTCAGCCCGTTATCGTTATCAGTAAGATATTTTGAGCGTCTTCATTTTTACTTTTGATAGATATTTTTAATAGTCTGTATGGCTAATTAGTAGGATAATTTATGAGTGAGTCAAAGATAGATAATAGGCTGTGGTCGTCTAAAGCACGCAACTTATCACCCTATGTACCGGGTGAGCAGCCACAGCACGACAATTTATGCAAACTGAACACCAATGAAAACCCATTTCCGCCCTCACCAAAAGTAGGGGAGGCAATCGCTAAAGTACTCACCCAGCAAGCGCAAGAGCTGCGTTTATATCCGGCACCTGAGTCCAATGACCTGCGTGCTGCATTGGCACAAGCATATGACCTTGATGTCAATCAGGTATTTGTCGGTAATGGCTCAGATGAAGTATTGGCGCTTATATTTGCCAGTTTCTTCCTAAAAGAGCGTCCGCTTTTATCACCTGATATTGGCTACAGCTTTTATCCTGTCTATGCACAGACTTTTGGTGTGCATCTTGTCAAAATCCCATTAGAAGACGATTTTAGTATTGATCCTGATGCTTATCGCCAGCCTTGTAGCGGTATCATCATTGCCAACCCAAATGCGCCGACTGGTTTACTCCTATCGCTTGCTGATATCCGTAAGCTAGCCAGCGAGCATTCCAATGCGGTGATTGTAATTGACGAGGCATACATTGATTTTGCGCAGGCTGATGCAGACAGTACAGGCTCGCAAGTCTCAGCGGTCAGTTTAATCAATGAGTGTGACAACGTTATCGTGACGCAGACCTTTTCAAAATCACGGTCACTTGCTGGTTTACGTGTTGGGATGGCCTTTGGTAGTGCTTCGTTGATTGAAGCATTGACGCGTATGAAAAATAGCTTTAATAGCTATCCACTGGATAAGCTAGCGCAAGCTGGTGCGACGGCAAGTGTGCTAGATGTGGATTATTTTGATCAAACGCGCCAACAGGTTATCGATTTGCGTACGTCATTGACCGAAGAGTTGACGGCGCTAGGCTATAAAGTATTGCCCTCGCATGCCAACTTTATCTTTGCCCGTCCAAAAGATGGTAATGCAAGTGCTGTGGCGAGTGCATTGCGTGATCAAGGGATTATCGTTCGCCATTTTGATAAGCCGCGCATTAGTGAGTATTTGCGTATTACTGTTGGTACCGCCGAGCAGCATGAGCGCTTGATTGATACGCTAAAAGAGCTGCATACAGAGACTAGCATGACGGCTGATTAATGGTTTACCTGCTTGTGTAGTAAATGCTATCGATAAGTACCAAAAAAGCCTGCTAGCGCAATGTTAAGCAGGCTTTTTTCTTTAGAGGCCAGCGCAAAATAGTATTTCAGTCGTTTATACTTTTTTCGCCAACACCGCCAGTAGATTGCCTACCTTATCTAAGCACTCTTGATATTCAGCATGACAATCAGACGCGACCGTAATACCGCCACCCGCCCACAGATTTATGTGTTTTTCTTTATTAAATTCATCAGTTAATGAAGCACCAGCTTGCAATGTACGAATAAGCACATTCCATTGACCACTGCCATCAAAATTCATATAACCCATGGTGCCGCAATAAGCACCGCGTGGTGTAGACTCTAGCTCAGAGATAATTTCGACGGCTCGTTTTTTGGGCGTGCCAGTGATAGAGCCAGCAGGCAGACTGCCAAATAATACAGCTAATGGATGCGTATCCGCTTTTAGCTCAGCAGTAATAGTGCTGACCATATGATGCACGTTACTAAAACTCTCAATCGCAAACAGTTGCGGCACTTTTACGCTACCGATTTTGGCATATTTACCCAAATCATTGCGTAGTAAATCCACAATCATAACATTTTCGGCACGGTCTTTTTCGCTATTGGTCAGCTGATGCTTATACCGCGTATCTTGCTCAAGATCGGCACCTCTTGGCATTGTGCCTTTGATTGGCTTGGTCAGAATATGGTGCTTATCAGTCACTTTGTTTTTGGTAAATGTAAAGAACAGCTCAGGCGAGCAGCTTAATAACTCAAAACTGTGGTTAAAGATATCAACGTGCTCAACGCTTGTACCATCGACGCTCGCACCATCAACGCTCAAATAGCCTGCAAATGGTGCTTTGGTATTATGATGTAGCGCAGGCAGATAATCGATAAGCGCTGAAGTTGGTTGAGTCGCATCGTTTTTATATGGCAAGTAGCCCGACCACTTTTGCGTCAGGTTGATTTGATAGCAATCACCTTGCTCTAGATAGTCTTGAGTACCATCAAATGCTTGCTGATAATCACGCTTACTCCATCGTGCCGTTAGGACGACAGGTATAGTATGTGATGTGTGCTTAGATTGTGCTTGATTAAGATGTTTGTCGGACAGCTTTTTATCCAGTTCATCTAGGTAGGATGTCAGAGCAACTATGAACTCATCTTTTGACTTGTTGCCGACAGCTTCATCAGAGCTACTATTGGTTTGAATACTTTTTAGCTCCCAACCGGTAACAGTATCTGCAGCAGGTGTTAGATAGATATCGTAATGCCCTAATGAGGCACAAGGCTGATTTGCCAATTCGATTCTGTCTGCAGGACTTAACTCATAAGCAGCGATATCGTAACCGATAAAACCAATCAGACCATGATGATAACAGGGTTTTGTGCTTTTCGGGTTTACGTTATTTGAGCTATTATTATCAGTATCATAAGCTTTGCTGTAAGCAATAAGCTCATTTTGCCATTCTAGATAACTCATATAGGCTGTCAAGGTATTTTCGCTATGAGTAGAGCAGTTATCACGGCAGTTTTTAACCACTCTATAAGTATTGACTGAATCTTTAGCAGGTTTTTGATCAGTAGGATAAACCGACCAGCTGACTTTAGGCAGCAAACCAATTACTGGTCGTCCATCATTATTTAACCAAGCCAATTGCCAATTTGCTGCATCATCTTGGTTGAGTAAATGGCGTCTTAGCTGTGGCATTAATTCAGCCGCTGACAAATCACCAAAACGCCAGCTAGATTTACTAGCTGGCGATGGGGCAGAATCTGTCTGCCCAGTTATATTAGAATTTGGTACAGGCATCATTTAAGTGTCGAATTTTTTGATGATGAGCGTGGCGTTAGTACCACCAAAGCCGAAGCTATTGCTCATCAAGGTTTCAAGGTTTGATTCGCGCATCTGGGTAACAATATCGAAACCTTCAGCTGCAGGATCTAAGTTGTCAACGTTGATACTTGGGGCAATAAAGCCGTCTTGTAGCATAAGTAGGCAGTAAATTAGCTCTTGCGCACCAACAGCGCCTAAGCTATGACCAGTCATGGATTTGGTTGAGCTGATAGCCGGTACTTTACTGACATCATTATCAAAGACTTTGGCAATCGCCTTGAGTTCAGTGATATCGCCCAGCGGTGTGCTGGTGCCGTGGCTATTGATATAATCTACGCTTTTTAAGCCAGCTTCAGCCAAGGCTTGTTGCATACAACGTACAGCGCCTTCGCCACTTGGCGCAACCATTTCTGCACCATCAGAGGTGGCACCGTAGCCGACGATTTCAGCTAAGATGTTGGCACCGCGAGCTTGAGCATGCTCTAAACTTTCTACCACAACCATCGCGCCACCAGCAGCAATCACAAACCCGTCGCGATCTTTGTCATAAGCTCTTGAGGCGAGTGTTGGTGTGTCGTTATATTGAGTACTCACTGCACCCATCGCATCAAACATACAAGACTGTGTCCAATGCTCAGCTTCACTACCACCAGCCAATATTACATCAGCTTTACCCAGTTGGATAAGCTCAGCGGCATGACCGATACAATGAGTCGAGGTTGCGCAAGCAGAGGAAAGCGAGTAGGAGACACCTTGGATTTTTAGACCAGTGGCTAGGGCTGCTGATACTGAGCTGCCCATGGTTTTAGGTACAGCCATCGCACCGACACCGCGTAGACCTTTTTCACGCATGGCATCCACAGCGTTCACGATGTTTTCTGTTGACGCACCGCCTGAGCTTGCGACCACACCCACACGTGGATTGTTATTAATGGTGTCAAGTGACAGTCCTGAATGTTCAATGGCGTTTAGTGCACTGACATAAGCGTACAGACTGGCATCACTAAAAAAGCGTTTGAGTTTACGATCGATACCACTAGTATCCAGTTCTGATTGATTGATACTACCGCTCACGTGTGATTTAAACTCGTGCTCAGCGTAAGAATCATTATATGTGATACCAGATTCCCCTTCTTTAAGAGCGGTAGTGACAGTGTCTAGATCATGTCCGATACAAGAGACAATCCCTGCTCCAGTGATGACGACGCGGCGCATATGCTATTCCTTATGAGTAACGACTTGCTAGCAATTGGTTGCAATAATCGTTGTAAATCTATATGTAATGTTTAACGATGAATGAATTTGAGCATTATAATGAAAAAACAGCCTATGTAGATAACGATAGCATGAATTAAGATAATTACAGCCTATTAAAGACAATGTCATTTCAGTGTACAATTATGCTCTCACTTACGGCACATGATAACGTATCAAGCAGTGAAAATCTTTGGACAAGTGTAAAATAATGGCGAAATAGCCTCTATCGCTACAAGGTAATGAGAAATTGAGTGGCTATGAAACCTTGTTGTTTGAGCAATCGCTTTATTGTTTATGAAAAACAATGTGGGTAAGCTAAAGGCT
Organism: Psychrobacter sp. AntiMn-1; assembly: GCF_001854065.1. Lineage (NCBI taxonomy): Bacteria > Pseudomonadati > Pseudomonadota > Gammaproteobacteria > Moraxellales > Moraxellaceae > Psychrobacter > Psychrobacter sp. AntiMn-1. Next base: position 2,416,701 of record NZ_CP012969.1, read on the forward strand.
ATGGTTAAGTCGGACAAAAATTAAGTTGTACTTTTAGATACAAAATTTGTGATTGCGATAACATTGTTCGCACTGACAGGAACGGCCTTGACTTATTACACTGACAGCTTGAAGATTAAACACATTCATATCACTATTACTAAAAAAATTATTCATCACATTATTATTCATCATATTAAGGACATCACAATGGCAAAGCCTAGCACTCTTTCAAAAAGTATCAATACTATTGGCTCTTTCACACGCAACAACCTAGAGCGCGTGGGCTCCATGATTGATAGCATGAATGCCAAAACAGGCAAACCGCGCCAATATAAAGCGGTAGATTTAGGCGATGAGGATTATCAACAAGACTTATTTCGTGAGCAAACCTTAAAGGCTACGCAGCAATTATTAGGTCCACGTTTTGCTACTTATGGCAAATATGCCAAAAAAGTCGTACCAAACAGCTTTTTTCAATCGACAGTAGATAGCGCGTTTGCTCAAGTTGCGAAACTTGCATCAAACTGGAGTCAATTAGACTTACCGAACGAGCATCGCTTTGCCAATATTGCTACTTTAGATGATGAAGAGCGTTATGCACTTGCAACTGACATCGCTAACCAAAATCGTGCACTTGCAGCAATGGGCGGCCTTACGGGTCTAGCAGGGCTGCCAGGTCTACTTGCTGATACCTTATGGCTATTATTGGTATCTCTACGTACTGTCTACCAAATTGCAGCTATATACAATAAGCCGCTCACAGGTAAACAAGGTGTGAAAATGGCATACGAATTGCTCTCAAGTGCCGATCTAAGCAAAATGCAAGAAAAACAAGCATTGCTAGCAGGTATGGGTATCGGTAAAGGTTTGCTGGATAATGCTCAGAGCCACGGGTTGCATAGCGAGCTGAAGAACTTGGGTCTAAAAAATCAAAACGTAAACTACTATGCTGAGCAAATAGACAGTATTGCTAGACAAGTAGGAATTGATTTGGACAAAATAAACCTATTATGGGTTCGCCGTTTTATTCCCGTTACAGCAGTAGCCATCGGCGTACATTATAACAGTCAGTTGATTGATGAAGTGATTGGCGTTGCTAAAGCGACTTTTGCGCCAGAGGCAAAACTTGCCAATCGTGCCATTACTGATGACAGTAGTAGCGAGGCTGAAGTAAAAAAAGCCAGTAATAACGATGCGCAGAAAGACACAGAAAAGACAGAAGAAAATAGCGATACAGAAGAAACCAGTAGCAAAAAAGACTCAGACAAGCAAACGTCTGATAAAAAAGCCAAGTAATAGACATATTATTTGCTAGTTAGGTTGTATATTAATAAGCAAAATGGTATTTATTTTGGTTCGGTTGAGTAGGGTGACTTGAAATCAGGATAAATACCACCACTTAGTTACTATCAAGTAGCATTTATATTCGAATATTTTTTCTTAATGATGCTTGAGGTTGCCTTGTTTACTTTATTTATGACGCTGTTTTTCGGCGAAAAAACGATAAAGTGATATAATGCGAGGATGAATGCATATCTATCAAATGTTGTAAAGCGAAACCATTCATAAGTGGTTGAAATAGCAGCAACAACTCTTTATAATACACTGTCCTAAAAATGGGTGCCCAGAAATCTGCAATTATTGTCAGATAGATGGTGCATTGGCCCATTTTTTTGTTTTATACCAAACGGGAGAAGGATGCCTTATGGCAACAACTAACCAATTGATTCGTAAAGGTCGCAAAACCATCAAGGAAAAGTCAAAAGTTCCTGCGTTGGAAGCGTGCCCACAGCGTCGCGGTGTATGTACTCGTGTATATACTACCACGCCAAAAAAACCTAACTCTGCCATGCGTAAAGTATGTCGTGTACGTTTGACTTCAGGCTATGAAGTATCAAGCTATATCGGCGGCGAAGGTCATAACCTACAAGAGCACAGTGTTGTTCTAATCCGTGGTGGTCGTGTGAAAGATCTACCAGGTGTACGTTATCACACTGTTCGCGGTGCATTAGATTGTGCAGGCGTTAAAGACCGTAAGCAAGGTCGCTCTAAGTACGGTGCTAAGAAGCCTAAAGTTTAATAACTAAACGTTATTAACAAAGCTTTTTGTACTACCCAATAACTGTGCATGGGTTTGGTGTCAGTAGTCATATTACTTTTATATAAGTGATTTGCTCTTAAAACATACCACCATGCAGTAAGGCTAACTGATAACTCGCTGCTATACCCTAATGATGAGTAGTCGATGTTGTGAATGTTAGACACTCCTGAAGATAAGGAAATTTATTATGCCAAGACGTCGCGTCGTTGCTGCCCGTGAGATCCTACCGGATCCTAAGTTTGGTAGCCAAACTGTTGCAAAATTCATCAACCATGTAATGAGTGATGGTAAAAAATCTACTGCTGAGCGTATCGTTTACGGTGCACTTGAGACAGTAAGTGAGAAGCGTAAAGTTGAAGATCCAGTATCTTTCTTCGAAGAAGTGCTTGAAAATGTACGCCCAATGGTAGAAGTAAAAGCTCGCCGCGTTGGCGGTGCAACCTATCAAGTACCAATGGAAGTACGCCCCTCCCGTCGTACTGCCTTGGCTATGCGTTGGTTAGCTGAAGCTGCTGCTAAGCGTTCTGAAAAATCAATGGCTTTGCGTTTAGCTGGTGAATTGAATGATGCTGCTGATGGCAAAGGCGCTGCTATGAAAAAGCGTGACGAAGTTCACCGCATGGCAGATGCTAACAAAGCATTCTCTCATTACCGTTTCTAAGCTACTTTTTAACAGTAGCTTGAGATTAATAGCTCATACTCATTAATCTTACATTGTTGTTTATTCTATTGATTGCCGCCATCATCATTCGGTCATATATAAATGTTATTTATTAATGACTGGGGTGGCGGACATCTATCAAGATGTCTCTCTTAACAAGTATGACTTTCATCCTTTCATTAGAGAACATCCCAAATTTGATGCCACACTATTCTTAGTATTTGCTCTTTTTTTGTCCGTATTAGGCTCAATAATCAGTAAGTAATATTACGAAGCTGAACGCTTTGTCATAGAGTATGAGGTAGAGACACAATACATTATTATATACACGACTTTTCCTAGGAAAACACTATGGCTCGTAAAACTCCCCTAAAACGCTATCGCAATATTGGTATTTCAGCGCACATCGATGCTGGTAAAACGACCACTACTGAGCGTGTTTTATTCTATACCGGTGTTAGCCACAAAATTGGCGAAGTACATGATGGCGCAGCCACTATGGACTGGATGGAGCAAGAACAAGAGCGTGGTATTACTATTACCTCAGCAGCAACAACTTGTTTTTGGTCAGGTATGGCTAAACAGTTTGCCGAACACCGTATCAACATCATCGATACCCCAGGTCACGTTGACTTCACAATCGAAGTTGAACGTTCTATGCGCGTACTTGATGGCGCTTGCATGGTTTACTGTGCAGTAGGCGGCGTTCAGCCACAGTCTGAGACCGTATGGCGTCAAGCGAATAAATACAAAGTACCACGTCTTGCATTTGTAAACAAAATGGACCGTGTTGGTGCTGATTTCTATCGTGTTATCGAACAGATCAAAACCCGTCTTGGCGGCAAGCCAGTACCATTGGTTATTCCAATTGGCAAAGAAGATGACTTCGAAGGCGTTGTTGATCTAGTGACTATGAAAGCTATCTATTGGGACGAAGCGTCTCAAGGTATGCAGTATGATGAGCGTGATATCCCAACTGAACTACAAGACAAAGCGGACGAGTATCGCGAGTACCTTGTAGAAAGTGCTGCTGAAGCCAATGAAGAGTTGATGAACGAATATCTAGAAAACGGTGAGTTGACTGAAGAGCAGATCCACAGTGCTATTCGTCAGTTGACTATTGATAACGAAATCATCCCACTTCTTTGTGGTACTGCCTTTAAAAACAAAGGCGTACAAAAGATGCTAGATGCGGTTATCCAGTATCTACCAGCACCAATTGACGTACCTGCTATTAAAGGTATTCTTGATGACAAAGACGAAAGCGAAGGCAGCCGTGAAGCATCAGATGAAGCACCTTTCTCAGCACTAGCGTTCAAAATCATGAACGACAAGTTCGTTGGTAACTTAACCTTCGTACGTGTTTATTCTGGTGTCATGAAGCAGGGTAGCAGTGTTTATAACCCAGTTAAAATGAAGCGTGAGCGTGTTGGCCGTATTGTACAGATGATGGCAAACTCTCAAGAAGAGCTTGCAGAGATTCGTACAGGTGATATCGCAGCCCTAGTCGGCATGAAAGATGTAACGACTGGTGATACGCTATGTGACGAAGACAACGTGATCACGCTTGAGCGTATGGAATTCCCAGAACCAGTTATCTCTCTAGCGGTTGAGCCAAAGACCAAAGCTGACCAAGAAAAAATGTCAATCGCGCTTGGCCGTTTGGCAAAAGAAGATCCATCGTTCCGTGTACACACTGACGAAGAATCTGGTCAGACGATTATCAGTGGTATGGGTGAGCTGCATCTAGAGATTCTTGTTGACCGTATGAAGCGTGAATTCAACGTTGAAGCAAACATCGGCGCACCTCAGGTTGCTTATCGTGAGACGATTCGTAACACTGTTGAACAAGAAGGCAAATTCGTACGTCAAACAGGTGGTCGTGGTAAGTTTGGTCACGTATGGTTACGTCTTGAACCACTTGATCCAGCTGGCGACACTGAATATGAATTCGCTGAAGAAGTTGTTGGCGGTGTGGTACCAAAAGAATTCCACGGTGCTGTTGATAAAGGTATCCAAGAGCGCATGAAAAACGGCGTACTTGCAGGCTACCCAGTTGTTGGCGTAAAAGCGACTTTGTATGATGGTTCTTATCATGACGTTGACTCTGATGAATTGTCATTTAAGATGGCAGGTTCTATGGCCTTCAAAAAAGGTTTCTTAGCAGCTGATCCAGCGCTACTTGAGCCAGTGATGAAAGTAGAAGTTGAAACACCTGAAGACTACATGGGCGACATCATGGGCGATCTTAACCGTCGTCGTGGTTTGGTACAGGGTATGGAAGACCTACCTGGTGGCACTAAACAGATTCGTGCTGAAGTACCATTAGCGGAAATGTTTGGTTATGCCACTCAAATGCGCTCTATGTCACAAGGCCGTGCAACTTATTCAATGGAATTCCAAAAGTACGTTGAAATTCCAAAATCAGTTGCTGCTGAAATCATCTCTAAGTACAACTCTAAAGATGATGACGAGTAAATAAAACTTACTAAAGGTGACAATATAGAGTATCTCTGTGTATTGTCACTAAAGAATCGGCCAATAACTTGTTAAAAGACTTGTTATTGGTCGCAATTTTCTTATAATATCTGCACATTAGTATGTGTAACCTTTTAACAATTATCTTAAGGTGACCAAGATTTTCTTAATTGTCATATTTATATGAATTAAGCTTTGGAACCAAAAAAAAGAGGAAATACCCATGGCAAAGGCCAAGTTTGAACGTAGCAAGCCACACGTCAACGTCGGTACCATCGGACACGTTGACCATGGTAAAACCACCCTTACCGCTGCAATCGCAACCGTAGCTGCAATCACCTCTGGTGGCGAAGCAAAAGACTACGCGTCTATTGACTCAGCACCAGAAGAAAAAGCACGTGGTATCACCATCAACACCTCACACGTAGAATATGACACAGACACACGTCACTACGCACACGTAGACTGCCCAGGTCACGCCGATTATGTTAAAAACATGATCACAGGTGCCGCTCAGATGGACGGCGCAATCTTAGTTGTATCAGCAACTGACGGCCCAATGCCACAGACTCGTGAACACATCTTGCTATCACGTCAGGTTGGCGTACCATACATCATCGTATTCATGAACAAATGTGACATGGTAGATGACGAAGAACTACTAGAACTAGTAGAAATGGAAGTTCGTGAACTATTGAACGACTATGACTTCCCAGGTGATGACACCCCAATCATCCACGGTTCTGCTACTGAAGCCCTAAAAGGCTCACAAGAAAAATACGGCCAACCAGCCGTTGTAGAACTACTAAACGTACTAGACACCTACATACCAGAGCCAGAGCGTGACGTTGACAAAGCATTCCTAATGCCAATCGAAGACGTATTCTCAATCTCAGGTCGTGGTACCGTAGTAACTGGCCGTGTTGAATCTGGTATCGTAAAAGTTGGTGACGAAATCGAAATCGTTGGTATCCGTGACACTCAAAAAACCACCTGTACTGGTGTAGAGATGTTCCGTAAAATGCTTGACGAAGGTCGTGCTGGCGAAAACTGTGGCGTACTACTACGTGGTACTAAGCGTGAAGACGTACAACGTGGCCAAGTACTAGCGAAGCCAGGTTCAATCACGCCTCACACCAAATTTGACGCTGAAGTATATGTACTGTCAAAAGAAGAGGGTGGTCGTCACACACCATTCCTAAACGGCTATCGTCCACAGTTCTACTTCCGTACCACTGACGTAACTGGCGCAATCCAATTACAAGACGGTACTGAAATGGTCATGCCTGGTGATAACGTTGAGATGGGCGTAGAGCTTATCCACCCAATTGCTATGGACAAAGGTCTACGCTTCGCTATTCGTGAAGGTGGCCGTACTGTAGGCGCTGGTGTTGTTGCTAACGTATTGAACTAAGACTTAAGTCTCAGTAATGAGATTATGAATTAGTCATAAAAAAGCCACCCTATCTAGGGTGGCTTTTTTTTGGAGGTAAATAGGGGTATTTGCAGCATTAGATCTAAGTTTTGGTAAAATGGTTCTTTTGATGGAGTGACTTTTGATACTGGCTATTTATTTATAATGCACTGTATTGTAATTTGCCACATAGCTTGCTATATTAGCGCTGCATTTAACGTGTATGGTTAATCTAAACCATAACGAGAAAGCCTATAATTAATATAGTGACTTTTGATAGATGTAATATCAGGTAAAAATTAACAATTTTACCGCCAAAGGCTTGCATTCTATGCTGGATATTGTATAATGCTGTCCTTTACATCCATAGGCGATTGGCTCAATTGGTAGAGCATCGGTCTCCAAAACCGAGGGTTGTAGGTTCGAGTCCTACATCGCCTGCCATCTTCTTATCTCATCTTTGTTGTACCCCATCATCTCCGAAGCGAGTTCTTTATGAGCAATAATCAAGATAACCTCGAGACTAAGTTATCTGATGCCAAGGCGGTTGCTGGTGGAATGCTGTCTAAAGATAAGCACATCTCAGCGAGCGGTACTTCTGCTGTTGAAGTTGCTAAGACTGGCTCAATCAAAGATTTGATTTTGTGGCTACTTGCCGCAATTGTTTTGATCGGTGCGACTCTCGTTAATCAATATCTACCAGGCTATTGGCAACCTGCCAACGATGTCTGGGTACGTATTGGTATTATTGTTGCACTTGTTTTATTTGCATTAATTTGCTTGGCGCTGACGCATCAAGGTCGTGCTTTTAAAATATTATTAAGAGACGCAGGTGTTGAGCTTCGCCGAGTGACATGGCCAGGTAAAGACGAAACCTTTCAATACACATGGCAAGTCATTGTCGTAATCGGAATTGTTGGGTTTTTTATTTGGTTATTAGATAATTTCTTTAATTGGTTCGTTGGTATCTTTATCGGTTAATAGCACGTATTAGTGACTATTAACGAGAGATTTACTTATAACGACTTATTCATAATGATCAGGAGCGTGATATGCGTTGGTATATTGTCCAAGCGTTTTCAGGATATGAAAAACAAGTACAACGTTCGTTAACTGATCGTATTAACCGTAGTGACTTTGCTGAGTCATTCGGTGATGTACTGGTTCCTACTGAAGAAGTCGTCGAAATGAAAGACGGCAAAAAGCGTAAGAGTGAGCGTAAATTCTTTCCAGGTTATGTATTGATCCAGATGGAGATGAACGATAATACTTGGCACATCGTAAAAGATTGCCCTCGTATTATGGGCTTCGTTGGTGGCACGCCTGAGATGCCTGCACCAATTACGCAAGTAGAAGCGGACCGTATTTTGAACCGTTTGAACCAGACTGAAACTGACCCACGTCCTAAGACGCTATTTGAGCCAGGCGAAGAGTTATTGGTTATCGATGGTCCATTCACTGACTTTAAAGGGTTAGTAGAAAAAGTGGATTATGAGAAGTCTAAACTACATTTAACGGTAAACGTATTTAATCGACCTACGCAGGTTGAGCTTGAGTTTAGTAAAGTTGAAAAACTAGACTAAATCAGCAAAAAGTTAATCAACCGGGGAGCTGTTAGTCAACTAGGTATATGTCATATCACGTTGATTTGGCGCTATCACCCATTTAGGAGAGTATCATGGCTAAGAAGATTGATGGTTACATCAAACTGCAAGTGCCTGCAGGCAAAGCAAATCCTTCACCACCGATTGGTCCAGCTTTGGGTCAAAAAGGCGTGAACATCATGGCGTTCTGTAAAGAATTTAACGCTGCGACCTCAGGCCAGGAGCCAGGTCTACCGATCCCAACTGAGATCACAGTATATAACGATAAATCTTTTACCTTCATCATGAAGTCACCACCAGCTGCGTACTTACTACGTAAAGCTGCTGGCATCGCTAAAGGTTCAGGTACACCGAACACTGCTAAAGTCGGCAAAGTGGACCGTGCACAACTAGAAGAAATCGTTAAGACTAAGAATGCAGATTTAACGGCTGCTGATCTTGACGCTGCTGTCCGTACCATCGCTGGTACTGCACGTTCAATGGGTATTACCGTGGAGGGTGTATAATGTCTAAGCTAACCAAACGTCAAAAAGAAATTCAAAGCCGTGTTGATAACGAAAAACAATACACGCTAGAAGAAGCTGTTCAAATCCTAAACGATTTGCCAGCGCTAAAATTCAAAGAGTCTATCGATATTGCAGTAAACTTGGGCGTTGACCCACGTAAATCTGACCAAGTCGTTCGCGGTGCAACCAATCTACCTGCTGGTACTGGTAAAACTAAACGCGTTGCTGTATTTGCTCAAGGCGCTGCTGCTGAAGCCGCTAAAGAAGCTGGTGCGGACATCGTTGGTTTTGAAGACCTAGCAGAAGAAATCAAAGCCGGTAACATGGACTTTGATGTTGTGATCGCAGCTCCTGATGCTATGCGTGTTGTTGGTCAATTGGGTACGATCCTAGGTCCACGTGGTCTAATGCCTAACCCTAAAGTTGGTACGGTAACGCCAAACGTTGCTGAAGCTGTGACTAATGCGAAAGCGGGTCAGGCTCAGTACCGTGTTGATAAAGCTGGTATTATCCATGCAACTATCGGTCAAGTTGGTTTCACTGCTGAGCAAATCGAGCAAAACGCGCAAGCGATTCTTTCTGATTTAAAGCGTGCTAAGCCTGCTACTTCTAAAGGTACTTTCATCAAGAAAATCACCTTGTCTAGCACGATGGGCCCTGGTCTAACGATTGACGCTGTTCCTTATCGTACTGCAAAATAATTAAAGTCTCTATTTTTGAGTACTTGAACTTCAAGTATTTTGAATGTCGAGCACATACTATATTCAAAAATTAGGTCAGCGTAGTATTTGCTACGCTGTCTAAGACCGTAGGTAGAGAGTGGTTTAGCGTCATAAGTGACAATTTTCGAATGGTTAAATATGACACTGAGTCACTTTTGTTAATCGACGACAGATGAAAATCTTAGTTGTCCTACGCAGACGGTGGCCCACACAGTTTAAGACACGAGCGAATAGGGCGGTAAGGTTATTTATATAATCTTCAAACTATTACTCAACGTCATTCTGATAACGGTGCCGTAATCAGTCGTTACCAGTAGATGCTTTTTTTATTAATTGAATCCGCTGGTAATGTGTCGTATCAAGTCAGTCCTAGCTTGAAATTTAAGCTTGCAGAAATTTCGATTTTTAGCGCTTTTATGATAAGCAGATTGATAAGATTAAAGGAGTCAACTTATGGCATTAACGCTAGAGCAAAAACAACAAGTTGTGGCTGAAGTGTCTGAAGTTGCTGCTAATGCTTACTCAGCAGTAGCTGCCGAATATCACGGTATTGGTGTTGCACAGCTTACTCAGCTTCGCGTACAAGCCCGTGAAAAAGGCGTCGTTTTGAAAGTGGTAAAAAATACCCTGGCAAAACGCGCTTTTGAAGGCACTAAGTTTGAGAGCATGTCAGACCGTATGACTGGTCCACTACTTTTGGCTTTCTCTATGGAAGACTTGGGATCTGCCGCTCGAGTCGTTTTCGACTTTAGCAAAGACAACAAAGCTTTAGAGACCAAATTAGTATCAGTCGGTGGTGAAGTTTATGGTCCAGAAGAGCTAGAGCGCGTATCGAAGCTACCAACTCGCGACGAAGCAATCTCTATCTTGATGGCTACTATGAACGCACCAGTGACCAAGCTTGTCCAGACTATGAACGCTGTTCCTGGCAAGTTCGTTCGCACTGTAGCGGCAATCAAAGACGCAAAAGAAGCTGCTTAATTGCTTGTTTTAACGTAACTTTAACATTGCTAATTTTGGTTGAATTTTATTGCCACATTCGGCAATCAATCAAAGCGATATTAAAATCAATTAATTTTTATCAGATAACGGAGAGTTCTCATGGCACTATCTAAAGAAGATGTGTTAAACGCAATCGCTGAAATGTCAGTAATGGACATCGTTGAGCTAATCAGCGATATGGAAGAAAAATTCGGCGTAACTGCTGCTGTTGCTGCTGCTGCACCTGTTGCTGCTGCTGCTGGTGGCGCTGCTGCTGCTGAAGAAAAAGACGAGTTTGACGTTGTTCTTGCTAGCTTCGGCGACAAGAAAGTTGGCGTAATTAAAGCCGTACGTGAAGCAACTGGTCTTGGCCTAAAAGAAGCGAAAGATTTGGTTGAAGGCGCTCCAGCTCCAATCAAAGAAGGCGCATCTAAAGCTGAAGCTGAAGAGTTGAAAAAGAAACTTGAAGAAGCTGGTGCAACTGTTGAACTAAAATAAGTTTAACACTGTACAGAAAAAAAAGCTGGTAATGCCTTGCATTGCCGGCTTTTTTTTATTATAATTCGTAGCTTGACCTTTTGTGTCTGCCAACATACGTATGCATTAACGGTGGATACCCATCAAAAGGACAGACGATATACATGCAAGTACACATACCAGTTTTTAAAATCAGTTAATATCAGCTAAACGTCTGTAGATGTTTGGCATTTTTTTGTGTCTGCATGCTTTCCTATCAACACTATAGTTTATACTGATTCTTAAAGTTATAGTTACCCCAATTATTAATCCTGAAAAAAGCGGTATTCTGAAAAAGCTGGTGATCATAAGTTGCCTACTTGGTGTGGCATGACTGTCGATATTAAGTCTTATAGACAGTTTGCATGTGTAGGGAACATAGTTCGGTAATAAGCAGTCTAGATGGCAAGTGGCTTATATGCAATCTTAATAGACGTTATTTTCCAGCAATGTATTTGTAAATTAAGCCTCATAGGCAATGCATTATAGATTATATAATATTGAATTTTTTGGTTGCAACAGTCATATAGATTGATTCACTTACCATGAATTTAGCAAGCAACGACGAGATTAAGTGAAGTGTGCTAGGTAAGCACTGATGAGTAAAGTAGTAATTGACAGAAAAGACATGAACTGAACACGAAAACCCGTTTTATATTATCGTTTACGTCGCTAAGTGTGCATCGTATTTATGCATATTGGCCACGCTTTTAATTTGTTTCCACGTTTACTGTAAGGACTCTCGATGGCATATTCTTATACTGAAAAAAAGCGTATTCGCAAAAGTTTTGCTGAATTGCCCACTGTAATGGACGTTCCCTATTTACTGTCTATTCAAGTAGATTCTTATGAGCAATTTTTGCAAGAGCATAAAAAGCCAAAAGCTCGTGAGAATACTGGTTTGCAAGCTGCGTATTCCTCTATTTTCCCAATTGAGAGTCACTCTGGTAACGCGGAGTTGCAATTTGTTGAGTACTATTTAGGTACGCCTGAATTTGATGAGCGTGAGTGTATCTTACGTGGTTCAACGTTCGCGGCGCCGATGCGTGTCAAAATTCGTTTGATCATCAAAGATAAAGATAGCAAAGATAAAGATAGCAAAGCCGCTATCAAAGATATCCGTGAGCAAAGCGTTTACATGGGCGAGATACCTTTGATGACGGCGAACGGTACTTTCATTATTAATGGTACTGAGCGTGTTATCGTATCTCAGCTACATCGTTCACCTGGTGTGTTCTTTGACCATGATAAAGGTAAGTCGCATTCAAGTGGTAAAGTGCTTTATAACGCGCGTATTATCCCTTACCGTGGTTCATGGTTAGACTTTGAATTTGATGCAAAGGACTTAGTCTTTGCTCGTATTGACCGTCGCCGTAAGCTATTGGCGTCTATCATTCTACGTGCACTTGGCCTGACTACATCTGAAATTCTAGATTTGTTCTTTGATAAAGTTGCTGTTTATAAAGCTGAAGAGACGTTTGAAATTGATCTAGTTGCTGATCGTCTACGTGGCGAAATGGCGCAGTTTGATATCGTATCACCTGAAGGTGACGTTATTGTAGAGCAGGGCAAACGTATTAACGCACGCCGTATCCGTCAGCTTGAAGAAGCAGGTATGACGAAAATTGCTGTGCCTGATGAATACCTATATGAGCGTATTTTAGCTGAAGACATCGTTGTTAATGATGAAATCATCGCTAAAGCGAACACGCCAATCGACCACGAGTTATTGGTGAAATTGAACTCATTTGAAGCCAGTGGTGCCATCAAAGAGTTCAGCATTTTGTTCACTAACGATATCGACCAAGGCAGCTATATTGCTGATACGCTACGTGCTGATAGCACCTCAACCCGCGAAGAAGCATTGATCGAAATCTACAAAGTTATGCGTCCAGGTGAGCCGCCAACGGTTGAAACGGCTGAGAAACTGTTTGAGAGCATGTTCTTCAACGCCGATCGTTATGACCTATCTAACGTCGGTCGTATGAAGTTCAACCGTCGTCTTGGTCTGCCATTTGAAAACACCGATGACCCAGACGTACAACGCGAACGCAGTGTATTGACCAACGATGATATCGTTAATGTTCTAAAAGAACTTATCGAAATTCGTAACGGTCGCGGCGATGTCGATGATATTGACCATCTAGGTAACCGCCGTATTCGTTCAGTGGGCGAGATGGCAGAAAACCAATTCCGTGTTGGTCTAGTACGTGTTGAGCGTGCCGTAAAAGAGCGTTTGAGCTCAGCAGAGTCAGACAACTTGTCACCACAAGATTTGATTAACTCTAAGCCAGTAGCGGCTGCGGTTAAAGAATTCTTTGGTTCAAGCCAGTTGTCACAGTTTATGGATCAGAACAACCCATTGTCTGAAGTTACCCATAAGCGCCGTGTATCAGCGTTAGGACCTGGTGGTCTAACTCGTGAACGCGCAGGCTTTGAAGTACGTGACGTACATGATACCCATTATGGCCGTGTATGTCCTATTGAGACTCCTGAAGGTCCAAACATTGGTCTGATCAACTCACTAGCGACATTTGCTAAAACCAACAGCTTTGGCTTCTTAGAAACGCCATATCGCCGTGTGGTTGATGGTAAAGTGACTGATGATATTGAATATCTATCAGCAATCGAAGAAGTCGGTACTGTTATTGCACAGGCTGACTCTCCGATGACTGAGGATGGCGCGTTATCTGACGAGATGGTCAGTGTACGTAGCTATGGTGAATTTGTTCGTATGCCGCCAGAAAAAGTGACGCATATGGATGTATCACCAAGTCAGGTAGTATCGGTTGCAGCAGGTCTGATTCCGTTCCTAGAGCATGATGATGCTAACCGTGCCTTGATGGGCTCGAACATGCAGCGTCAGGCGGTTCCTACCCTGCGTGCTGATAAGCCATTGGTAGGTACCGGTATGGAGCGTCACGTTGCTCGTGACTCAGGTGTTTGTGTCATCGCTAAGCGTGGCGGTGTGATTGAAGATGTTGATGCATCACGTATCGTGGTTCGTGTCAACGAAGACGAGATGGTTGCTGGTGAAGCGGGTATTGATATCTATAACTTGATCAAATACACGCGCTCTAACCAAAACACTTGTATCAACCAACGTATCATCGTTAACCAAGGTGACGAGATTGCTTTGGGTGATATCTTGGCTGATGGTCCATCAACGGATCTTGGTGAGCTAGCACTTGGTCAGAACATCCGCATCGCATTTATGCCGTGGAATGGTTACAACTTTGAAGATTCAATCTTACTATCTGAAAAAGTCGTAAAAGAAGATCGTTTCACTACGATTCATATCCAAGAATTGACTTGTGTGGCTCGTGATACCAAGCTAGGTACAGAAGAGATCACGGCTGATATTCCAAACGTTGGTGAAGCCGCACTATCAAGTCTTGATGAAGCAGGTATCGTCTATATCGGTGCTGAAGTTGATGCTGGTGATATTCTCGTTGGTAAAGTGACGCCAAAAGGTGAAACGCAGCTAACGCCAGAAGAGAAACTACTACGCGCTATCTTTGGTGAAAAAGCGGCGGATGTGAAAGACACTTCACTACGCGTACCAACTTCAAGTAAAGGTACGGTTATTGACGTACAGGTTTTCACCCGTGATGGCGTTGAAAAAGACGCACGCGCAAGAGCGATTGAAAAATCGCAGCTTGATAGCTATCGCAAAGATTTGAAAGAAGAGCTACGTATCTTTGAAGAAGCGGCTCGCGGTCGTATTAGTACTCTACTAGATGGCCAAAAAGTCAGCGGCGGTGCTGGTCTAAAAGCCGGTACGGTTATGGCATTGGCTGATATGAAAGATATGAGCCTTGAAACATTGCTTGATATCCAGCCAGTAGAAGAAGAAATCTCTGAGCGTCTGACGCAAATCTCTGATTACTTGGTTGATAAGCAAAAAGACATCGATGTGAAGTTTGCCGAGAAAAAACGCAAATTGACTGCTGGTGATGACTTACAACATGGCGTACAAAAAATCGTTAAAGTATATCTAGCGGTTAAGCGTCGTATTCAGCCTGGTGATAAGATGGCTGGTCGTCATGGTAACAAAGGTGTGGTATCGCGCATCATGCCAGTTGAAGACATGCCTTATGATGAAAATGGTAATACAGTTGACATCGTATTGAACCCACTTGGTGTACCATCTCGTATGAACATTGGTCAGGTTCTAGAGACGCATTTGGGTATGGCAGCGAAAGGATTGGGCGAGAAGATTGATGGTATGCTCAAATCTCAAGCAGCGATCAAAGAGCTACGTGACTTCTTGGACAAAATCTATAACCAAGTAGGCGGTGAGCAAGTTGATCTTGATAGCTTAAGTGATGATGACATCATGGCGCTAGCAGACAACTTACGTGGCGGTGTACCAATGGGCACAGCAGTATTTGACGGCGCAAAAGAAAGCCAAGTCAAAGACCTGCTTGAGCTTGCTGGTATGGATCGCGATGGTCAGCAGACATTATATGATGGTCGTACAGGTCAGAAATTTGACCGTAAAGTGACCGTGGGTTACATGTACATGCTCAAGCTTAACCATTTGGTTGATGACAAAATGCATGCGCGTTCAACGGGTTCTTACTCTCTAGTCACGCAGCAGCCACTCGGCGGTAAAGCGCAGTTTGGTGGTCAGCGCTTCGGTGAGATGGAAGTGTGGGCATTAGAAGCATACGGCGCGACTTACACGTTGCAAGAAATGCTAACGGTGAAGTCGGATGACGTTGAAGGCCGTACTCGTATGTACAAAAACATCGTTGATGGTGAGCAGTATATGGATCCAGGCATGCCTGAGTCGTTCAACGTACTGACCAAAGAAATCAAATCATTGGGTATTAATATTGAGTTAAAACAAAGCAACTAGCCCGTTGTTTAACTTAGTTGTCCACTAAAGGCAGTCTGCTTTATTGCTGCTGCTTTTAGTGATTTGTCTCAACCCTATTCATTGCCTTCATTCATCTTATCTGCGTCAATGGTACGCTGTCAGATGATTATAAAGATAACGGAGAAGCAACTTGAAAGATTTACTCGATATCATGCAAAGCCCTACCGGCAACGGTAATACAGAGTTTGATAGCATTCAAATTACTCTAGCCTCACCTGACGTCATCAAGTCATGGTCGCACGGCGAAGTAAAAAAACCTGAAACCATCAACTATCGCACGTTCAAACCTGAGCGTGATGGTCTTTTTTGTGCCAAAATATTTGGCCCAGTAAAAGATTTTGAATGTCTATGTGGTAAATATAAGCGCCGTAAGTTCCAAGGCGTTATCTGCGAAAAATGTGGTGTTGAAGTCACCACTGCGAAAGTTCGTCGTGACCGCATGGGTCATATTGACCTAGCCAGTCCTGTGGCGCACATTTGGTTCCTAAAATCACTACCAAGCCGCATCGGTCTATTGCTAGACATGACATTGCGCGATATTGAGCGCGTCCTATATTTTGAAAGCTACATCGTGACTGATCCTGGTCTGACTTCTTTAGAGAAGTATCAGTTGCTTGATGATGAAGATTATTACAAAGCACTTGAAGAGTTTGGCGACGAGTTCACTGCCAAGATGGGTGCGGAAGCTGTCCAAGACCTATTGAAAGATATCGATATGGATCTTGAGATTGATGAGCTGCGTGAAGCGATTCCACAAACAGGTTCTGAGACCAAGCTTAAGAAGATGTCTAAGCGTCTTAAATTATTAGAAGCATTCCGTGACTCTAATAACAAGCCTGAGTGGATGGTAATGAATATCTTGCCAGTACTACCACCAGATTTGCGCCCGTTAGTACCGCTAGAAGGTGGTCGTTTTGCGACGTCAGATCTAAACGATCTATATCGCCGTGTGATCAACCGTAACAACCGTCTTAAGCGTCTGCTTGAGCTGAGCGCACCTGATATCATCGTACGTAACGAAAAACGTATGTTGCAAGAGTCAGTGGATGCGTTGCTTGATAACGGTCGTCGCGGTCGTGCCATCACTGGTAGTAACAAGCGTCCATTGAAATCTTTGGCTGATATGATCAAAGGTAAGCAAGGTCGTTTCCGTCAGAACTTGCTTGGTAAGCGTGTCGATTACTCTGGTCGTTCGGTTATCGTTGTGGGCCCAACATTACGTTTACATCAGTGTGGTCTACCGAAGAAAATGGCTCTAGAATTATTCAAGCCATTTACTTATAACAAACTATTGTCTCATGGTTTAGCGACTACGATTAAAGCTGCCAAAAAGATGGTAGAGCGTGAAGAGCCACAAGTATGGGATATGCTGGCCATGGTTATCCGTGAGCATCCAGTACTTCTCAACCGTGCGCCAACACTTCACCGTTTGGGTTTACAGGCATTTGAGCCAGTATTGATCGAAGGTAAAGCCATCCAGTTGCATCCGCTTGTTTGTACTGCATTCAACGCCGATTTCGATGGTGACCAAATGGCCGTTCACGTGCCATTGACCCTTGAAGCACAGCTTGAATCACGTGCCTTGATGATGTCTACTAATAACATCTTGTCACCTGCGAACGGTGATCCGATCATCGTACCCTCACAGGACGTTGTACTTGGTCTATATTACATCAGTCGCTCGTCTATCAATGCCAAAGGCGAAGGCATGATATTTTCGACCGTCAACGAAGCTTTGCGTGCAATTGGTTCAAATGATTTGCATGTAAACGCGAAGATCAAAGTGCGTGTCACTGAAACGCAAATTGACGAAGACGGTAACGAGACCAAAGAAACCAGTATCAAAGATACGGTTGCTGGTCGTCTACTTATCTGGAACATCATGCCTAAAGGTATGACGTTTGATGAGTGTAACCAAGAGATGACGAAGAAAAATATCTCTCGTTTGATCAACTCTTGCTACCGTAAAGTGGGCGTCAAAGAAAGCGTTATGTTTGCTGACCAATTGATGTATCTTGGTTTTGCTCAAGCAACGCTATCTGGTGTGTCTATCGGTATCGATGATATGGTCATTCCACCACTGAAAAAACAAATCATCGAAGTGGCAGAAGGCGAAGTTCGCGAAATCGAAGATCAATTTGAGCAAGGCTTTGTGACCGCTGGTGAGCGCTATAATAAAGTCGTTGATATCTGGTCACGTACCAATGACAAAGTCGCTAAGGCGATGATGGATAATTTGGCAACAGATAAAGTTATCAACGCGCAAGGCGAAGAAGACGAGCAGAAGTCATTCAACTCGATCTTTATCATGTCGGATTCTGGCGCTCGTGGTAGTGCGGCACAGATTCGTCAGTTGGCCGGTATGCGTGGTTTGATGGCGAAACCAGATGGCTCAATCATTGAGACACCAATTAAAGCGAACTTCCGTGAAGGTTTGACTGTACTACAGTACTTCATCTCAACGCATGGTGCACGTAAAGGTCTAGCGGATACAGCACTGAAAACGGCTAACTCGGGTTACCTAACTCGTCGCCTAGTTGATGTGGCGCAAGATTTGGTGATCACCAGTGATGACTGTGGTACTGAAGAAGGCCTACTCATGAAGCCACATATCCAAGGTGGTGAAATCATTGAGAAGCTAGGTGATCTCGTACTTGGTCGTGTGACTGCCCGTGACGTTACTTACAATGATGACAGTGAAAAAGTATTGATTCCAGCGGGTACCTTGATTGATGAGTATTGGGTTAATGTCCTTGATAACAACGCAATCGATGATATCTGGGTACGTTCGGTGATTACTTGTGATATCGAACATGGTGTGTGTTCACAATGCTATGGTCGTGACCTTGCACGTGGTCATAAAGTGAACATCGGCGAATCAGTTGGTGTTATGGCCGCTCAGTCCATCGGTGAGCCAGGTACTCAGTTAACCATGCGTACGTTCCACGTGGGCGGGGCCGCGAGTTCAGCATCTGTGGACAACAGCATCTCTGTACGTAATGCTGGTCAAGCGCACTTTGAAAACATGAAAACGGTACAGCATACTGATGGTCACTTAGTCATCGTATCGCGTTCAGCTGAAATCGCGTTGACTGATGAGCTTGGCCGTGAGCGTGAGCGCTATAAAGTACCGTACGGTTCAAGCGTTCTTGTGAAAGACGAAGAGCAGGTTGAAAGCGGTCAAACCATCGCTAAATGGGATCCGCATACCCATCCAATTATCACAGAATTTGCTGGTACAGCACGTTTCAGTGATATCGTTGATGGTTCAACGGCGACCGTTAAGGTTGATGATGCCACTGGTATGAGCTCGTTTGAGATTCTAGCGACTCGTGACCGTTCAAGTTCAGCAAAAGACTTACGTCCTGCCATTATCTTGAACACTGACGAAGGCAAAGAAGTGGTTTACTTCTTACCAGCTGAAACGATCATTCGCGTGAGCGATGGTGAAAAAGTAGCAGCAGGTTCGATTCTAGGCCGTGTCCCACAAGCCTCTTCTGGTACAAAAGATATTACCGGTGGTCTACCACGTGTTGCTGATCTATTTGAAGCACGTCGTCCAAAAGATCACGCCATCATGGCAGAAATGACAGGTGTCGTAAGCTTTGGTAAAGAGACCAAAGGTAAGAACCGCTTCATTATTACCAATGAAGATGGCGAAGTACATGAAGAGCTGATTCCAAAATGGCGTCAAATCAACGTCTTTGAAAACGAGACGGTAGCACGTGGTGAGATTATTGCAGATGGTCCACAAAACCCGCATGATATCTTGCGTTTGAAAGGCCAGACGGCACTTGCTGATTATATCGTCAACGAAGTACAGGACGTTTATCGCTTGCAGGGTGTAAAAATCAACGATAAGCACATCGAAGTTATTATTCGTCAGATGCTGCGTAAAGTTGAAGTCACTGACGGCGGCGATTCAAGCCACTTCAAAGGTGATCAGGTCGAGTATGCAGATATCAAAGCGTTGAATGCGAAACTAGAAGCGGAAGACAAATTCCCAGTACAGTTTGAGCGTCAATTATTAGGTATCACTAAGGCAAGTCTTGCAACTGAAAGCTTTATCTCAGCGGCGTCTTTCCAAGAAACAACCCGTGTACTAACGGCGGCGGCTGTGACTGGTAAAGTGGATGAGCTACGTGGTCTGAAAGAAAACGTGGTGGTTGGTCGCTTGATTCCTGCAGGTACGGGTCTTGCTTATCACAAGGCACGCAAAGAGACAGCGGATCAGAAGCTACAAGACAGTGATCTAAATGCAGCGTTTGATATGACTGCAAGCACTGACAGCAAAGACTTTGCAAGCTTTGATGAGGCCTTTGCTCAAGAGCTAAATCAAAATAATTAATTGTATTAAATATTTTTGATTCATTTTCAATTCAAAAAAAGCCAGCCTAAGTCGCTGGCTTTTTTGTGTGTATAAAAACTGAGAAAGGCATGGTGCTATTATCTAAAAAAATAGTACACTGGAAAATAAGCCTCAATTTACTATCTATAGAAGGATAAGTCGCACATGGCAGGTAAAACTCGCGTTGCCAAATATCAAGCAGATCGTACCAATCAAAAACTGTATTTCTGCCGTCTCTCTTGTCAAGCAGCAGGCAGCACCAATGATAAGCAGCTATATCAAGCTCATTGTGAAACGGCTATTTTTCATTTGTATGGTGCGCTGCTGGCATTCACTCAAGAACTGGGTCATTTTTATAGCTTAAATATGACCGCACCAACTTTGTCAGATATTGAGCAAGCACTAAGCGAGCGCACGCAGGTATCTCCTGAGATTCAGCGTTTGCAGCAATTGCAGCAGCAAGGCTTTATTGCAAATATAGAGCGCGCTTATGAGCGTTGTCTCTATGCGGTACCACCAGATACGGTTGTGGATGAAAAACCAAGTAGCGATTTAGCCGCGCCCGACCTTATTGTGAATGTCGTTACTTTGTCAAATCAATGGTTACCTGATGAGGCAACGATAAGAGAATGGCGTAATCAGCTTTTAGAGCTGATCGAGCAACTACGTGCAGGGATGGTTGATTTTTAGCAGGATGAGTCTATTCGAAATATAATATCTACAAAAAAAGGCTTATTCAGTGATGACTGAACAAGCCTTTTTTTTATATCGGTAGCTAGAGATACCAGTAGATTATTCTGGCATCGGGGGCATACGCTGGACCGGCGTAACCGATAAAGGGTTTTGCGGCACGCTATCGTTACTACGGCTATTGTTTGCTTGAGCTGCTGAGTTGTTAGTATCTGCAGTGGGCTCGGCGACTGTCGGTTTGCGCTGCTGAATTTGAGTCTTGACCGGTTTTGCTGGTGCGCTATTATCAGAGATGTCGTCATCATCAGTTATAATACCATCATCGGTCATTTCTATAATTTGCTGTTGCTGCTTTTTAGATTTTGAGCGGTTATTGATAGACACCCATTGGTTTGGCGTGTCTTTGAGCTGAGCTTTCATAAAGTCCATCCAGATGGGCAGGGCAGCCACACCACCATACTCTCGGCGACCCATAGATGTTGGCTGATCAAACCCCATCCATACAACCGTTGCATTGGTAGGATGAAACCCTGCAAACCAAGCGTCTTTGGCTTCGTTGGTTGTACCGGTTTTGCCGCCAATATCATCACGGCCTAAGGCTTTTGCTCGTACTGCAGTACCACGTTGCACCACATCACGTAAAATATCTGCCATTTCAAATGCTACTCTAGGCTTTAATATCCTTGGTGCTTGTTTGGCTGCTATGTATTGTACGACAGGTGCTTTTAGGCGATCTGATTGTGGACCAGCGTCATAGACAGTAAGATCGATTGCTTCATCCGTTTCTTCTACATTTTCACTATTTTCTAGCTCTGTGCTCTCGGTAGCCAATTCTTCAGTAGTACTGTTTTTATCTTCTAATGATTTGTTATATTCTTCTATCAGGTTTTTATTAACCGCTTCAAGTTGCTCATTAAAGCATAAGGCGCAAGCCTGAAGTGGATTGGCCTGAAATAATAACTCGTTTTTATAATTATAAATTTGCTCAATAAAGTAAGGTTGTACGCGGTGACCACCATTAGCAAAGGTTGAATACGCCGTTGCCATTTGCAATGGGGTTGCTTGTCCTGCCCCTAGAGCCAACGATAAAGTTGTTGGTAGTTTTTCTTTGTCTAGGCCGAACTCATCTAAGAGGTTGCGCGCATCAGAGATACCAATGGCTTGTAGGAGACGGATAGAAACCAAGTTGCGCGATAAATACAAACCGCGACGTAAGGTAATGTCACCTAAGAAGCGTTCATCAGAGTTTTTAGGTTTCCAGTCGCCTACTTGAGTAGGGCGATCTGAAACAATACTGTCTGGGCGATAGCCTTTTTCCAAAGCGGCGGTATAGACCAATGGTTTGATGGTTGAACCAGGTTGGCGCCATCCTTGTAAGGCTCGGTTGAACTTACTGTGTTTGAAATCAAAACCGCCTACTAATGCATTAACCGCGCCGGTTTCTGGATTTAATGAAACCAGACTACCTTGTATTTTGGGTATCTGCCCTAGTTGCCAATTACCATTTGCGGTAGGTATCACGCGGACAATATC
This sequence comes from Psychrobacter sp. AntiMn-1, assembly GCF_001854065.1. NCBI lineage: Bacteria > Pseudomonadati > Pseudomonadota > Gammaproteobacteria > Moraxellales > Moraxellaceae > Psychrobacter > Psychrobacter sp. AntiMn-1. Next base: position 2,439,122 of record NZ_CP012969.1, read on the forward strand.
GTTTTTGCTCACTATTTGGCCAGCATTATTAGGATAGTAACCGATACGATTGGCAGAGATGTATTTGCGTGCCCAGCTCATGCCAGACCAATTGACCGTTACACTTTCACCAGACTGTAATATCGCTTCAAAACTACGAGAGTTGACCTTGGTAACTTTGGCAGGAGACATATTGCTATAGCGCTGAAAGTTTTCGAGAGGCTCGTCATTTGCCTCTGCACCGCGCCAGCCATGACGATGCTCGTAAGCAATCAGCCCAGTTAATATGGCAGCCTCTGCCGCCGTTTGTGCCTTGCTATCGACCGTGAGACGAACGCGCCAACCACTGTGCATGACTTGCTCACCATAGCGTTCAACTAAGGTTGCACGTGTCATTTCTGCCAAATAGGGCATATTAACGTCGAGTTTTTCTTGATATAGCTTAATGCCAACGGGGGAGTTAACGGCCTCATCATGCTGAGCTTTGGTGATATAACCAAGCTCATGCATACGGCCAATAATCCAGTTACGCCGAGTCAACGCGCGGCTAGGATTGGCAACAGGATTATATTTAGAAGGGGCTTTTGGTAAACCGGCAAGCATTGCCATTTCAGCAATAGTAAGATTATCTAGTGATTTACTGTAGTATTTTTTGGCAGCGGCGCGGATACCATAAGCGCCTTCGCCCAAATAAATCTTATTGACATATAAAGTCAAAATATCGTTTTTACTCAGCTCGTCTTCGATTTTACGTGCTAAAAATAATTCCGTCAGTTTGCGGTTTAGAGTACGCTCAGGACTTAAAAAATAATTTTTGGCGACCTGCATTGTAATAGTTGAGCCACCAGTCTGACTGTCATCATCAGTCACCACTTCAGTGACCGCACGCCCAAGACCTTTGATACTGATGCCACTATGCTGAAAGAAAGAAGCATCTTCTGCCGCTAAAAAAGCGTGAGTCAAATCTTCAGGAATTTCATCAAATGTGACTGGTAACGATAAACGATTGCCGTATTGGCCGATTAATTTGTCATCGCTACTATAAATCTGCAATGGCATTTCTAAATTGGCAGTTTTTATCTCTTGAATACTTGGCAAAGTTGGCGATAAATACATCGCCATCCCATAAAAACCAATAGGTACAGCAAGCGCTAAGATAACTGCCAATGCTAGGCAAGCGACGAAAAGTCCCACCAAGAAATGAATGAGACGAGCGGTAGCATTTTTTTTGGCCATAATAAGACTTATTCATTAGAATTTGTAGCGGATAAGGTATTATACCTTGAACAAAATCAACAGGTCATAATAAATGTGTAAGTAGGCCTTAATATATTTTTAAACGCTTGAATCTACCAATTAAGTAAAGTATTGTATTCAATTATTACAAATAACTATCAGATTGTACACTTAATATAAGGTATAGAGTTTGTGAGGCTATTTACTTCAAAAAGTCGACATTTGATTGGTGTGGATATTTGTGCCACTTCAGTAAAAATAGTGGACATACAGCGTCAACAAGGCATGTTCCACCTAAAATCTTACGGTATTGAGAGACTACCAGAAGGTGTAGTCGTCGACAAACTCCTAGTTGATACAGAGGCGGTTGGCAACATTATAGCGAGTCTAGCAAGACGTTGCCAAGTTGCGGGCAGTAATGCTGCAACCGCCGTATCAGGATCTGCCGTCATCACCAAAATTATTGATATGGATATGATGCTAAGCGATGTTGAGCGTGAAGCACAAATACGTTTGGATGCTGATCAATATGTGCCTTATCCATTAGAAGATGTCAATTTAGATTTTGAGGTGCTAGGTCCATCTTTAGTGAGTGAGGATATGGTACAAGTACTGCTTGCGGCCTCTCGCTCAGAAAACGTTGATCAGCGTGTTGATGCGTTGGCCTTTGGTGGTATGCAAACCAAGGTTATGGATATCGAGTCACATGCAATAGAGCGCGCTTTTGGACTGATGGCAGACAATCTGCCAAATATGCCAGAACTGGTCGCTTTGGTTGATATCGGCCATAATCAAACCACTTTATATATCGCAAAGAATGGTGAGTTTATTTATAGTCGCGAGCAATTGTTTGGCGGTGTTCAGTTAACAGAAGCGATTCAAAACCGGTATGGGTTGTCAGCTGAAGAGGCAACGCTGAGCAAACGTGAGCGCACATTGCCTGATGACTACTATCCTGAAGTTTTGACCCCTTTTATAGAAAATACCATTCAGCAAATCACTCGTTCCTTACAATTTTACTTCTCCTCAAGTCAGTATAGTAGTATTGACCACGTGGTACTTGCGGGTGGTAGTAGCTCCATTGCAGGTCTTGCTGGGATGGCACAACAAAAACTCGGTGTAAGCGTTAGTGTTGCCAATCCGTTTACCAATATGACCATTGCGCCTAATATCGATAATGAGCAATTGACCATTGACGCGCCAGGATTAATGGCTGCATGCGGTCTTGCGTTAAGGAGCTTTGACTAATGGCTCGTATTAACCTTTTACCTTGGCGACAAGAGGAGCGCGAGCGTCGTAACAAAGAGTTTATGACTCTGATCGTTGCGGTGACTTTGCTCACCTTATTGGCGGCCTTTGCTTCATGGAGCTATTTTAACAATGAGCTTGATGAACAGCTTGATGCTAATGCTTTGATTGAACAAGAAAATGCACGCTTAGACACCGCATTGACTGAGATTGACAGTTTAGAGCAGCGCCGTGAAGATATTATCTCACGTATGCAGGTCATTCAAGACTTGCAAGGTCGGCGTCCTGTACCAGTACGTTTGTGGGATGATCTGGCAAGAGCGATTCCACCAGCGCTTTATCTAACCAATCTCAAACGCGAAGGCGATGTATTAACATTGACTGGTCTGGCTGATAACCCAAACATTGTATCTAGCCTGATACGTAATTTGGACAGCAGTAAATGGATGGGTAACTCAGCAGTTAGCAATATTCAACAGAACATTAGCGCTTATGAAGCGGCCCCTGTACTAAATAATACCGTCACTACGGCTGGTGAGACACCGCGTCCAGTCTATCCTGAAGACAGTTATGTACAGTTCGTAGTGACGACTAAAGTACAATCAGAAACGCCTGTCCCTGCGGAAGATGGTGTGGGAGGGGAGTTATGAAACTTGTCCGTAAAAAAAGCCTGATCAAGACCAAAAAAATTGCTTCAAAACCAAAGAAGCAGTTTGATCTTAATGAATTTCGTCGCAGTTTTGAGTCACTAGACTCTGAAAACTATGGCAGCTGGCCGTTACCAGTGAAGGTGACGGTGATCGGTCTTATTATTACCTTTATAGCGGCCCTATCATGGGCGCTACCGATTAGTAGTAAAATCGATGAGATCAATGCTGCTGAAAGTCAGCAACAGACCTTGCTTGAAAGCTATCGTGAAAAAGAATCGCGCGCGCGTCACCTACAAGCCTATCAAGCACAGGTCGTTCAGATGGAAACGGAGTTTAATACCTTATTAGACCAGTTGCCAAAAGACACGCGTGTGTCAGAGCTGGTAGAAGGTATCAATATGACAGGTGTCGGTAGTAATATTCGTTTTCAAGACATCTCTGTCGAACCTGAGATTGAAAATGAATTTTTCATTGAGCAACCGATTCGCATTGCTGCTTTAGGTGAATATCATCAGTTTGGTAGTTTTATTAGTGGCCTTGCAGCACTGCCTCGTATCATCACCATGCACGATTTTGAGGTGAGTAACCCACAACCGAGCTTAGATGTTTTACCTGAGCTTAATCTAGTCTTGCAAACCAAAACCTATCGTTCAAAAGAAGCGACTCCTGAAGATGAAACGGCTCCTGCAGGTGATGCCGCCGCTACTGATGCAAATGCAGGAGGTAACTAATGAGTATGCAAAAACTACCCATGCTGTTGACTTTAAGTATCTCAGTGCTAGCGATGACTGGCTGTACGGATCGTATCGGTATGGCAGAGCAAGCGATGACTGACATCCGTAACCAGCCAGCGCAGCCTATCGAACCACCACCCAAAGCTGAACTAGTAGAAGACTTCGTCTATAGTGCAAGCTCACAGCGCAGCCCGTTTTTACCACCGAGCTTGGTGAATGTAGAGGGTCCTACCACTTCTATTGATGGCGTGCGCCCAGATATTACACGTGTAAAAGAACCACTTGAACAATACGAGTTATCGCAACTGGTTTTTCGAGGCGTAGTAGTGTCGCCTGAAGGTCAGCGATACGCATTGGTACAACGTCCTGATGGTTCAGTTGCTAGTGTGAAGGTAGGTGATTATCTTGGATTGAATGACGGCCGTATTGTTGAAATCACGCCGACCCAGATCAATTTGATTGAAATTGTGCCAGACAGCCGCGCTGGGTTTATTGAAAAACCCCAGTCGCTGGTATCCCCTATAAGCTAAGTCGGCAGATTTTTTGAGGAATAAATAATGACAGTACGCAATAACAAGGTAATGATGATGAGCAACCGCGTTTCTTCTGCTTTTGCCATTTCAGCACTGGCAGTCAGCATGGTGGCAGTAAGTAGTAGCGCCCACGCTGCACAGCGCATCAATAATGTGTCTGTAGTGCAAACTGCACCAGCAGTGACACAAATGCGTTTGGGGTTCACAGGTTTACCAGTATTGCCTGCAGCCTACGAGCTTGATGATCCTAGCCGCTTGGTATTAGACTTTGAACAAGTACAAAACGGTCTTGCCAGTCGTTTCAACGAATACAATATCGGTATGGTCAATGATGTCACCACGTTGAGTAGCGACAGTACGACGCGTCTTATCGTTGGCCTCAAGCAATCAGGCAATTATACAACAGCGATTGAGGGTAACGAGCTACTACTGACCATTACAGATCCTGATCGTCCAGTGATTACTAGTGACCCTGTACAAGATGTCCTTAATAACTCTAGCGGCATCACCACCACTGCAGTCGTCACGCCAATCGTTGAGACCAGCACGGTTCCCGTTGCAGCTGTCAGTACAAATAATACCGTCGTGGTAGAAAACGAAGTACCAGCCGATACGATGGTAGTCAGAGTTAATCCACTGTTGAACCCGCAACTTGCTTCGGCACAAGTAAGTAAGCAATACAGCTATGATGGTCTCAGTGCGGTCAATTTTTCGGCAGGTAATGATGGTGGCGGTAACGTCAGCATGGTACTTGCCAACGAAGCCATTCCGGTAGATGTACAACGCCAAGGTAATAAGCTTGTCGTACGTTTAACAGGCAGTACGGTCCCAAGAAACTTGCTACGTCGATTAAATATTAATAGTGGTCTGGTGAGTAGCATCGATACTAAAAACCAAGGACAAAATGGTGTCATCACTATTAATATGTTTGATGATTACGAGTATCAAGCTTATCAGTCAGGCAATCAGTTAAATATTAGTATTAGCAAGCCTGAGCTGCTACGTGAGCCGACACTTGAGGAGAGAGTATACAGCGGCGAGCCACTGTCCATGGAATTCCAAGACGTTGAAATTCGCAGCGTGTTAGATATTTTAGCGCAGTTTACCGAGATGAATATCGTTGCGAGTGATTCAGTCGCTGGTAACATCACCTTGCGTTTGATCAACGTGCCTTGGGATCAAGCACTCGATATTATTCTAAAAAGTAAAAATCTAGGCAAGCGCGAAAATGGTAATGTGATTTTGGTTGCGCCTTCTACTGAACTTGCTGAGCAAGAAGCACGTGAGCTTGAAGCGCAGCAAGCTGTTCAATCTTATGCGCCATTACGTACTGAATATATTCGTTTGAGCTATGCAAAAGCACAAGATGTCCTGACTTTGATTTCTCAAGGAAGTGGCTCATCTGGTAGTAGCGGTATAGGGGGCACGAGCGGACTTACAAATCGTGGAAATGACAATAATACGTTGTTGTCGGATCGTGGTACGGTAACAATTGATGAGCGTACCAATACCTTGATTGTCAAAGATGTGGCAAATAGCATTGAAAATATTCGTACCTTAATTAGCAAGATTGACATCCCTGTGCGTCAGGTTATGATTGAAGCGCGTATCGTTAGTGCCACTGACAGCTTTAGTAAAGAGATTGGGGTTCGCTGGGGAATCTTATCAAATGGTGCAGCCAATAATCGTAGCTTGTTGGTTGGTGGTAGCAACCAGACACTAGCAGATCTTAAAGATTTTGATATAGAGACCACGACTGTCAATGGACAAACGGTTTCTTATCCTTCATATGACATCAGCCGTCCTGATAACTTAAACGTTGATTTAGGGGTGGATAATCCAGCCGGTAGTATCGCTTTTGGCCTATTAAGTTTATCTGATGTGATGCTTGATCTTGAACTATCAGCATTGCAAGCGGACAATCGCGGTGAAGTCATCTCAACCCCGAAAGTTTTGACGGCCGACAAGCAAACCGCAAAAGTTTCTTCTGGTACCCAGATTCCTTATCAGGAAGCCTCAGCGAGCGGCGCAACTACAACCAGTTTTAGAGAAGCGGCACTGAGTTTAGAGGCGACGCCAAATATTACCCCTGATGGCAAAATTGGTCTACAATTACTTATCACCAATGGTACACCATTATTTACCAATGGTATCGTTGCTATCAATGAAGATTCTATCTCAACCAATGTGATCGTTGAAGATGGTCAAACGGTGGTATTGGGTGGGGTCTTTAGAAACCGCACTAACAACAATGTGGACAAAGTGCCGTTTTTAGGCGATTTACCATACATTGGCCGTGCATTCCGTAAAGATGTGCGCAATAACAATAAGGAAGAGCTGTTGATATTTGTCACACCAAAATTGATCAATGATGGCACAAGTCGCTTGAATTAATCATAAATTTGTTGATTATTCACTAAAAAAGTAAGCCTTAGTGCTTACTTTTTTTTGTGCGTAAACTTAGCCTCTTTAATATTGCGAGCTATATGCATGGATTAATGGACGATAAGCTCTAAATATTACTAACAATAATCACAGCGCATTACTAGCCAGAATATCAATGACGTTGTATGATAGCTAATTTAGCTGAGTGAGTATTATGGTGCAGGAATTGCCGTCGGTGTTTTTAGTGGGTCCGATGGGAGCGGGGAAGACGACGATCGGTAAGTTACTGGCCAAGCAGTTAGGTCGCACTTTTGTAGATAGTGATTGGTATATCGAATCGCAAACCGGTGCTGACATTGCTTGGATATTCGCCAAAGAAGGTGAAGCGGGTTTTCGTGAGCGTGAAACGCGTGCCATTGATGAGCTGACTCAAGCCCCTCAAATTGTATTGGCAACTGGCGGTGGCGCAGTATTGGCTGCTGAAAACCGAGAGTTCTTAAGACAGCGTGGCATCGTGGTTTATCTCAATGCCCCAGTCGATGTGCAAATGGCCCGCACTTCTAAAGACAAGTCACGGCCTCTTTTACAACAGCCTAATCCTAGAAAAATACTGCAAGATCTATATAGTATTCGCGATCCATTATATCGTCAGGTCGCGCATATTATTATGCCCACTGGTCACACTTATCCGCGTCATATGGTCAGCCAATTAATGCAGCAGCTGAACGCATTTTTTGATTGTAATGACACAACACCAAAAGACAATAAAGAGTAGACCGATATTATCTATTGATATGATAGGTAGGTATACTCAGCTACTTTTACCCAATTATAAATGCTTAAGGAGTGTCTCATGGCAACGTCACTGTTTCATGATAGCTTAACAGTTCGTACGCAAAGTCATGATTATCCAATCATTATTACTGAAGATGCGACGTCAAAAGATAGCAGTATGGCAAAGCAAGTCGCACCTTATATTAAGGGTTGCCAAGTATTGATCGTGACTAACGATACCGTGGCACCTCTATACTTGCAAGCTTTAGAAGGCGAGCTAGCAGAGCAGTTTACGGTAAAAGTTTGCGTGTTACCAGATGGTGAGCAATATAAGAACCAGACAAGCATTGACCAAATATATGATGCACTAATGGCAGAGCATTTCAATCGTGATGTCACGCTTATCGCACTTGGTGGCGGCGTGGTGGGTGATATGACAGGTTTTGCTGCGGCAAGTTTTATGCGCGGGGTCAACTTTATCCAAATTCCAACGACCTTATTATCGCAAGTCGATTCTAGCGTTGGCGGCAAAACGGGCATCAATCATGCGCAAGGCAAAAATATGATTGGCGCATTCTGGCAGCCGCAAATGGTGCTCGCTGATATGAGTACGCTCAAAACGTTGCCTGCACGTGAGCTGTCAGCAGGAGTTGCTGAAATTATCAAGTATGCGCTTATCATGGATGAAGCATTCCTGACATGGCTTGAAGAGAATTTAACTGCAATGATGGCGTTGGATCTGGCAGTACTTGGCGAAGCCGTGAAGCGCTGCTGTCAATACAAAGCAGATGTGGTCGCTCAAGATGAAAGAGAGTCAGGTGTGCGTGCCCTGTTGAACTTTGGGCATACGTTTGGTCATGTGATCGAAACCCATCAAGGTTACGGCAATTGGTTGCATGGTGAGGCGGTAGCGGCGGGCATGATGCAAGCAGCTGAACTGTCCCAAAAAATTGGTTGGTTGACCCTTGATGAGGTTGAGCGCATTGAGCGTGTTTTGATGCTAGGTAACCTGCCAACCAAACCGCCTGCCATTGATGTACAAACTGCTCTGGACTTGATGGGACACGATAAAAAAGTGAAACACGGACAAATCCGGCTGATTTTGTTAAAATCAATAGGGAGTGCAGTAGTGACCAATGACTTCGATAACGATCTGTTGCTCGAAGTATTGTCACAACACAGCGCATAATGTATCAAAATTTTAGTGAGTATTCGTACTAAAACTTGATATGTACAGCAGATTCATAGGCTGCACTAACTGCACTTCTATTTGAATGAGCATTGGTGTAATGCTCTTAAATATGTTTTTACCAAGGATATTCCTATGGCAGCATCAAAATCGAAGACGCGTACCGCTGGCCAATCATACAGTCGTCAAGCCCTGATCTGGCTAGTCGCGACGTTACTATTAGGTGTTGTGACAGCGTTAGTCTGGATGCTAAGCCAAACGCCAGCGATGGGTGCCAAAATTGAAAACGAACCAGTATCAGCACCGCAAATGTTGGCTGATGAGTTTGAGCAACCATTAAAAATCGAGTCGCTTCACGAGCTGGATACCGATGTACAGCCGATTAGTTTTGATACGACTGTCCGTGACTTGCGTAATTATCCTGACGAGTTTAAAGACAAGCGCTATCTACTTGCCAACAAGGGTAAGTGGACCGTGCAGGTGATGAATGTCGCTGAAAATGACGTGATTGTCAGCTATTTAGAAGGCCGTGAAGATCGTGATAAGTTCGCTTATTTCCGCTATCTTGATAGTGAAAATCAAGTCCGTTATATGCTGACTTACGGAATCATGAGTAGTCCACAGGAGGCCGTTGGGGCAACAAAGCTCACAGATTTTAAACTGCCTGCCAATGTACGTGTGCTACCGGAGGAAATCAATCGATACGTAAGTATTATCGATAACTACGAGCGTCCTGATCCAGTAAAAGACTTAAGTACGAAGCGCACGCGCGCTGTCAATCTAAAACCGACTAAGCGTGAAATACCAGTACGTCAGCAAGCGCAAGCAGTCAACAATACGGCTAATGAGCAAGAAGCCGCTAACACTAATACGAGTCGCGATAGTCAACGTTCCTCTAACGATAGCGCCCCAGTAGAAAGCATCCGTCAATCTGCAGATACCTCTGAAACATTATCTGTCACAGAAGAGCGCACAGTTGGTAATGAGCCACAATCAACTGATGAGGCATCAAGTCAAACGCAAAGTAATACCAATAACTCCAAGCAGGAAAATAAAAAGCCGTCAACAGCAGGTGCAGATAATAGCACCGCTAAAAAACCACCCGCTGTACCTGCGCCAAAACCGCCCAATACGAGCAACAATGGGGCAAATAGTAATGCAAATGCACCTAAAAATAATAATGCACCTAAAAATAATAATGCGCCTAAAAATAATAATGCGCCTAAAAATAATAGTGACAGTATCAAGTCGTTAATAGAGGACAAAAGCAACTGATACGCATTTTCTGTTATTGAAAACCCCACTAGCTAATTGGTTAGTGGGGTTTTTTTATACTTCGTTTTTTTAATATATTAGTGGCTACTGTCGCTATTTTGGGGCAAAGTATTCAAGGTAGACAGATATCATCCATTGCCTCAGGTAACCCTAACATAGGCGCTTTATATTATATTTCTAATAGGTTTTTAATCGTCCTATAACCAATAGTAATGAGACCATATACAAATTATGGCTGATGAATCGATAGAAAAGACTAGATTTTTTGTGAATCATTAACTAATATAACTGTGGGCGACGTTCTGTATAGTTATCGTAAAAAACTATTGTTAAACAAGCATTTAGTGATAGATCTATCATTTATAGAGTTTATTACTGAAATTTGTTGTCTCAAGCGCGGCTACTTATAACCGACATCAAGATCATTGTAAGTGACGCAACCTCTCTTATTGTCACTCTTTTTAGAGTGAATAAGGCGCTTGAATACAGAGCGTCAGATATTCAAGACGAACCACATGCACGATTATTAAATGGTTGGATGTCCAGCTCTCATTGCTAGATATAACGACATAACACACGATGCTTAAACGAACGACATAACGTATTACTGATTGGGCAATTGGCATTTGGGGGTATAAATTACTCTGTTTCAAAGGGCTGCCATTCACTGTCTTTAATATATGACGCATATGTCACGACATTACTTAATGACTAAGAGGGTCAAAGGGTTACTTGCTTTTATAGCATGATGTTGATTGAGCCTCGCACCATTTACTAATTCAACTATCCGAATATCCACTATCAGCCCGTTCTGCTTACGGGTACCAGCTTATGCTCCGCATTGGAGATGTAAGTTGCCCGTCTACTTAAAAGGACAAGCTATGTCAATGATTTCCTCGCAAACACACCTGGCCACGCCAGATGATTTTTCTGATAATTGCGGTTTTGGTCTAATTGCTCATATTAAGGGTGAAGCCAGCCATAATTTGGTAAAAACCGCCATTCATAGTTTAAGTTGCATGACACATCGTGGTGGTGTGGCGGCAGATGGTAGAACTGGTGATGGTTGCGGTCTACTATTAGCGACGCCTACCGACTTCTTTAAACAGATCGCTGATGAGCAGCAATTCGCAATCACAGACAACTTTGCTGTTGGTATGGTGTTCGTCAATTTGGATGATGGTAAAGCCAAGCATAGCCAGCAAGTATTGAGCGATGAGATTACCGCTCAAGGATTAGAAGTCGCTGGCTGGCGTGATGTGCCACTTGATTTGAGTATTGTGGGTGAGATCGGCCGTGAGACATTACCAGATTTTAAGCAGGTATTTGTCAATGCGCCAGATGACTTGGCTGCTGAAGATTTCAACCGTAAGCTGTTTGTTGCACGCAAAAAAGCAGAGCAGCGCCTGACAGATGACGAGCTGTTTTATGTATGTTCATTAAGCTGCCAGACCATTATTTATAAAGGTCTGGTCATGCCATCAGACCTGCCAGCATTTTTCTTGGATCTTCAAGACGAGCGCTTGGCGTCACATATCGTGGTTTTCCATCAGCGTTTCTCCACCAATACTTTGCCGCGTTGGCCATTGGCACAGCCGTTCCGTTATCTGGCTCATAATGGTGAATTGAATACCATTACAGGTAACCGCAACTGGTCTAAAGCACGCACGCCAAAGCTCAAATCAGACAAACTGCCGAACTTGAATGAATTGACGCCGCTTGTAAACAGTACAGGTTCTGACTCATCAAGCCTAGATAACATGCTTGAAGTGCTAATGTCTGGTGGTATGAATTTGTTCCATGCGATGTCGATTTTGGTGCCACCAGCGTGGCAGAACGTCGATAGCATGGATATGGATTTGCGAGCGTTTTATGAGTTTTACTCGCAGCATATGGAAGCGTGGGATGGTCCTGCAGGGCTTGTGATCCAAGATGGACGCTATGCTGTCTGTATGCTCGATAGAAACGGTCTGCGTCCGTCACGTTGGGTGACCACCAAGAACGGTTATATCACGGTTGCATCAGAGGTTGGTGTTTGGGACTACTCACCACAAGATGTGTTGGCAAAAGGTCGTGTCGGCCCAGGTCAAATGCTGGTTATTGATACGTTGACAGGTCAAGTGATGGATACGACTGCTGTTGCAACGTTGCTGAAAAATGCGCATCCGTATCGAAAGTGGCTGCGTGAAGAAGCGACACGTGTCCGTGATGATGAGCGCTTAGAAGAAACCTTAGCAGCGCAAGCGTGCCGTGGCGATAAGCTAAAAGCTTTACAAAAGATGTATCACATCACCAATGAAGAGCGTACAGAGATTATTCGTCCTAATGCTGAAAACGGCCAAGAGCCCGTCGGCTCTATGGGTGATGATACGCCGATGGCTGTACTATCGCAGCAGATACGTCATGTGGGTGATTTTTTCCGGCAGCAATTTGCACAGGTGACCAACCCGCCAATTGATCCATTACGTGAATCAATCGTGATGTCACTACAAACTTGCCTAGGTGCTGAGACTAATGTGTTTGCGCCATCAGCAAGAGATGCTCACCGTATTATTTTGTCATCACCAGTCTTGTCAGCCAGCAAGATGCAGCAGCTTGAAACCTTGGATGATCCAGCATTCAAGATGGCTCGTATCGATCTGAACTATGACCGTACTTTAGAGTTATCTGATGCTATCGTTGCTATTTGCGAAGAAGTGGCAGATAAAATCCGTTCGGGCAATACCTTGATCGTACTGTCTGATAAAGAGATCGATGCAGAAAAAGTACCTGCCAATGCCATCATGGTCACAGGAGCCGTACATCATTATCTGATTGCAGAAGGTATCCGTACCGATGCTAACTTGGTGATTGAGACAGGTCTTGCACGCGATTCGCATCAAGTCGCGGTATTGATCGGGTTTGGTGCAACTTGTGTGTATCCATATCTGGCATATGATGTCATCGATGACTTGGTGGCGACTGGTGAGTTGCTTGGTGATCCGATTCAAGCTCGCGTTAATTTCCGCAAAGGCTTGGATAAAGGTTTGCTAAAAATCTTATCAAAAATGGGTATCTCTACCATTGTGTCGTATCGCGGTGCGCAGCTGTTTGAAGCAGTTGGTCTGTCTGAAGAGGTCGTGAGCCTATGTTTTAAAGGCGTACAAAGCCGTATCAAAGGCGCTACCTTTGCAGATCTTGCCGCTGACCAAGCGCAACTGGCTGCCAACGCATTTAAGCGTCGTGCGCCACTAGATCAGGGCGGTTTGCTCAAATTTGTCTTCAATAAAGAGTACCATGCCTTTAACCCTGACGTGATCAACAGCCTGCATACGGCAGTACGTACGGGCGATTATGAGAATTATCAGAATTATGCCAATCTAGTCAATAGCCGCCCAGTGGCGACCTTACGTGACTTGTTGCAATTAAAGACTGACAACAGTATCGATGTCGATGATGTTGAGGATATCTCTGAGATTTTGACGCGTTTTGACTCAGCAGGCATGTCACTAGGTGCGCTGTCTCCTGAGGCGCATGAGTCAATTGCGATGGCGATGAATACTATCGGTGGACGTTCAAACTCTGGTGAGGGCGGTGAAGATCCTGCGCGTTATGGCACGTTGCGTAACTCAAAGATCAAGCAAGTGGCCTCTGGTCGTTTCGGCGTGACACCTGCATATCTGCGCTCAGCAGAAGTCATGCAGATTAAGGTCGCTCAAGGCGCAAAACCGGGCGAGGGTGGTCAGCTACCTGGTGGTAAAGTGAATGCGCTGATTGCGCGCTTGCGTTATTCGGTGCCAGGCGTGACCTTGATTTCACCGCCGCCGCATCACGATATTTACTCTATCGAAGATTTGGCGCAGCTGATTTTTGATTTGAAGCAAGTCAATCCAGATGCATTGGTATCGGTTAAATTGGTGTCGCGTCCGGGTGTTGGTACGATCGCGACAGGCGTTGCAAAAGCCTATGCCGATTTGATTACGATCTCAGGTTATGATGGTGGTACAGCAGCATCTCCGCTATCGTCTATCCATCATGCAGGCTCGCCATGGGAGCTAGGTCTGGCTGAAACCCATCAGTCTCTACGAGTGAATGGATTACGTGATAAGGTACGTGTTCAGACCGATGGTGGTTTAAAAACAGGACTGGATGTCGTCAAGGCTGCCATTCTTGGTGCAGAGAGCTTTGGCTTTGGTACTACGCCGATGATTGCGGTTGGTTGTAAGTACCTTCGTATCTGTCATTTAAATAATTGTCCAACAGGGGTTGCTACCCAAAAAGCCAAGCTACGCGATGAGCATTTCATTGGCGAAGCAGAAATGCTGATTAACTTCTTTAAATTTGTGGCGACTGAAACACGTGAATGGTTAGCAGCGCTAGGTGTTCGTAGTATGGAAGAGCTGGTCGGTCGTACTGACTTGCTAGATATCTTAGAAGGTAATACGGACAAGCAGCGTCATCTTGATTTAACGCCATTGCTATTTAGTCACCCAGCCAGTGTGGGCAAAGCTCAAACGTGTCAGGTGGAGCGTAACGAGCCGTTTGATAAAGGCTTGCTCGCTGAGCAGATGATTCGCGATATGCTCGTTAATATTCGCCAAGGCTCAGGCGGCGATTATAGCTATTTCGTTGGCAACTGTGACCGCTCTATTGGTGCTCGTATCTCTGGTGAGATTGCGCAAGTATGGGGCAACCTTGGCATGAGCGATATGCCGATCAAGCTTCGCCTGACAGGTACTGCAGGGCAAAGTTTAGGCGTGTGGAATGCTGGCGGCTTAAATATCGAGCTTGAAGGCGATGCCAATGACTATGTGGGTAAAGGCATGGCTGGCGGTGAGATTGTCATTTATCCACCTAAAGACTCAAACTTTACCGCACAAGAAACCGCCATCATCGGTAATACTTGTCTATATGGTGCAACGGGCGGTAAGTTATATGCTGCTGGGACCGCAGGTGAGCGTTTTGGCGTCCGTAACTCTGGTGCGCATGCAGTCATCGAGGGTACAGGTGACCATTGCTGTGAATATATGACGGGCGGTAACGTCACGATTCTTGGCCGTACTGGGCTCAACTTCGGCGCTGGTATGACGGGTGGTTTTGCTTATGTACTCGACATGGAAGGTGACTTCTTTGATCGCTGCAATCATGAACTGATCGATCTCAACCGTATCTCAAGCGAGCAAACAGAAGAGCATCGCATTCACTTACAACAAGTGATTGAAGCTCATGTAGATAAAACAGGCAGTGCGTGGGGTCAGACGATATTGGACGACTTTGAGCACTATGTTCGTAAATTCTATTTGGTGAAGCCAAAAGCGGCGAACATTGCAAGTCTTCTTAAAACTACCATGGCCGACCCACAATAGCCGATTTGTCATTGTCGGTCGTGTCAATCGATTGTCTTAAGAGATCGTATTGAGGAATCGACAATGACTTTAATTAGGGTAGCCAGCGTTCCGTTTTTAGAGACGTTTTAACTCACAGGTTTTCAGCAGGTACGTGACAGCAGTGATATATGTCTTAGATTTTAGACAAACAACACATCGCATGACTGTCGCCACCCACTGCAAAAGAGCCTTATATAAAAGAGATAGCACCATGGCAAAACGCTTAGAAAATAACTTCCAGTTTTTAGATGTACCGAGATTTGATCCAACCAAAAAAGACATTGCAACGCGCTCAACAGAGTTTGTTGAGATTTATAAACCTTTTGAAAACGAAGCTGTTGCTCAGCAAGCGCATCGTTGTCTTGAGTGTGGTAACCCGTACTGCGAGTGGAAATGCCCAGTACACAACTATATTCCTAACTGGCTAAAGTTGGCGACAGAAGGACAGATATTCCAAGCGGCTGAATTATGCCATCGCACCAATACCTTGCCTGAAGTATGCGGACGAGTTTGCCCGCAAGACCGTTTGTGTGAAGGCGCTTGTACATTGAACGATGGCTTTGGGGCAGTGACCATTGGTAATGTCGAGAAATATATCAACGATACCGCGTTTGCACTTGGCTGGCGCCCAGATATGTCTGAAGTTGTTTGGACAGACAAAAAAGTTGCTATCATTGGCGCAGGACCAGCAGGTCTTGGTTGCGCAGATATCTTGGTCAGAAATGGTGTCAAGCCTGTCGTCTTTGACAAACGTCCTGAGATTGGTGGCTTATTAACTTTTGGTATTCCTGAGTTCAAAATGGAAAAAGACGTCATGCGTAACCGCCGTGTCATCTTTGAAGACATGGGTATGGAATTTCGCTTAGAGACAGAGATCGGTACAGACGTCACCATTGATGAGCTATTGGCTGAGTATGACGCGGTCTTTATGGGTATGGGTACATATACCTATATGCGTGGCGGCTTCGCTGGTGAAGAGTTGACAGGCGTCTACGATGCGCTAGATTACCTGATTGCCAACGTCAATCGTTGTAATGACTGGGAAAAAGATGCCGAAGAGTACATCGACCTTAAAGGCAAAAGAGTTGTCGTACTAGGAGGTGGTGACACAGCGATGGACTGTAACCGTACCAGTATTCGTCAAGGTGCTGAAAAAGTCGTCTGTGCTTATCGCCGTGATGAAGAAAATATGCCTGGCTCACGCCGCGAAGTAGTCAATGCTCGTGAGGAAGGGGTTGAGTTTTTATTCAACCGCCAGCCTACTGAAATCATTGGCTTAAACGGCAAGGTCAATGGGGTGAAAGTAGTCACGACGCACTTGGGTGCGCCAGATAACCGCGGACGTCAGCGTCCTGAGCCGATTCCTAATTCTGAAGAGATTATCCCATGTGATGCCGTGATTATGGCATTTGGCTTTAGACCAAGTCCTGCTGATTGGTTCGAGTCGCAGCAAGTGGCAATGGACAGCTCTGGTCGAGTGTTGGCTGCAGAAAAACAAACCTTTAAATTCCAAACGCAGAATCCCAAAATTTTTGCAGGTGGTGATATGGTACGTGGCTCTGATTTGGTCGTGACGGCTATTTGGGAAGGCCGCGAAGCAGCAGAAGGTATACTAGACTTTCTAGAAGTATAATTACCTCGATTTAGATTCCACGATTTATTAGTGGTTTGTGATGTAAACGTCTTTTGTCTTCTAATAGTCAAAAGGCGTTTTTTTTTGAGTGATGCTTGGTAAATCGAGGCTCGACTACTAGCATGTTTTTGCGTACCCTATATGCTTTATCGTTTACCTCATTTATCCACTAAAACTCGTTTATTCACTAAAAAGAGTAGCCTTGCGTGAAATCAACCCTTTACCAGCTTATTACTGCTCCATTTACTGAGCCTTATGTTCGCTATCAACATGCCGACGTCTTGCACGCCATTCGCTTAGGAACGGCTGTCATACTGGCGCTACTGGCCAATAAACTCACCAACCTGCCGCATGGTGAGTGGACCACCATTACGGTTTTTATTATCTTGGGATTATTGCAGTATCAAGGCGCTATCTATACCAAAGCCAAAGAGCGTGTCTTAGGTACTCTATTAGGCATAGGTACGGCCCTTGGGGTGCTGTGGTTCATTCAAAATGCAGGTGCATGGCTATGGATCGATTATGCACTTATCGGTATATTAAGCGGCATCATTGGCTATTTAGCCGTCAGAAAGCTCGGATATACAGGGTTGCTAACGGGTATCACTATGTTGATGATTGTCTCTGACTTGGGTCACAACAGCATCGGTCAAGATGGCATCTACCGCGCGCTAAATATCTTACTGGGTACAGGTGTTTCGGTAGCAGTGACGCTGATTTTACCGCTCAAATCAACGTTGATGTGGCGGTTTTTATTGAGCAGTAATCTTGACGCTTGTAGCAGTCTCTATGCTGGCGTGGGTCATCATATTGATGCAGCGGATGGGTTAATGGACAATGCTACTCAAAAATCAAACCCAATCGCCTTTCCTATTAAAGAAGTACCCGTTGATAGGAAGTTGGTAACAGCGCTACAGCAGATCAACAAACGCCTGCTGGCTGTGCGTCCACATATCGCTGCGACAGCAAGTGAGTCAGGAATCGAAAAAGAGACGCTAGAGACAATTCAGCGTACCCATCGTAATATTATCGGAACGATTGATTTATTATTAAGCGCTGCTCCGCGTTTGGCGAATATCGAAATTGATGAAGAAAACCATGTGTTACTGATGCATTATCAGCACGAATTGACGCAAGCCATGCAGCATATGGCGGCGGTACTCCGAAGTCCAAGTGATGAAGTGTTTCGCCCGATTACTCGTATTGCTGTGTCAGAATATCCAAGTGTGCAGCACTTAGCATTTGAGTGGCAGGGGTATTTTTGGTTAACACAGACGTTGCAAACCCAGTTGCAGCAATTGAGTGATCTGTTACAAACCTCTAAGCCACACTGGTTTGCTGCATCTGGGCTGGGTTATCAGCGCCGTGAGCAGCGCCGGATGAAAGAGCAGGGCGGCGAGACAGATTTGCATTTATAACGCACAAAAAACGCTGACCATTTAGGATCAGCGTTTTTTCTTAAAGATTTACTTTATTTTAAAGGTATTAAACCATGGCTATTAGCGCCCCGTTTTTAGCTTATCCCAGTATTGTTGATACACTTGTAGTGCTTCATCGCCCACATCTTCTTGGAATTCCGCTTTGGCTAACACGTCTTTAGATGGGTAAATCGTTGGATTGTTGCGAACGCTTTCATCCATCAGCTCTCGTGCTGCCTGGTTTGGTGAGGCATAACCAATTTCTTCACTCACGATTTTGGCGTTTTCAGGACGCAATAAGTAATCAATAAATTTATGTGCTGCATCAACCTGTTTGGCATTTTTTGGAATGACAAAGTTGTCCATCCACAAGATAGCGCCTTCAGTTGGGTATTTATAAGCTAGGCTCGTTAGACCTTCGTCATTCGCCATGACTGCTTCGCCATTCCACGTCATGCCAAGAGACGTCTCACCTTCGATGTACGGCATACGTGTCGCATCAGAGTTAAACGTTTTGACGTTTGGCATTAACGTTGTAAGCTTGTCGTAAGCCGCTTTGATTTCATCAGGATTGCTACTGTTGCCCGAGTAGCCTAGCGTCAGTAACGCCATACCGAACACTTCACGCACATCGTTGGTAAGCATCACCTGACCTTTGTACTTAGGATCCCATAGGTCGTTCCAGCTATTCACAGTTGCAGGATCGACACTATCGCCATTGATCGCAAGACCGGTGCTACCCCACATGTACGGTATAGAGTATTTATTGTCAGGATCGACTTTGGTGTTGGTAAATGACGTATCGAGGTTTTTAAAGTTACTTAATTTAGACTTATCTAACTCTTGCAGTAACCCTTCTTTGGCCATTTTTTCGACATAATAAGTCGATGGAATGGCCAAATCATACTGGCTAGAATCATCAAGCAATTTGAGTTTGGCGTACATGGCTTCGTTGGAATCAAACGTTGTGTAATTGACCGTGATACCAGTTTCTTCCTCAAAACCATCCAAAATCTCTTGTGGCATGTACTCTGACCAGTTATACAGATTAAGCGTCTCATTGCTCGCAGCAGCGCTAGCATCTGCCGCATTGTCAGAATTGCTACAGCTGGATAATGCCAAGCCAACAGTGGCTGCTAGTAATGCTTTTGGCAGCATACGTCCAAAGCGTGCCGGGCTGCTTGAATGGAACGATGATAAATGGGTCAAAATACCTCTCCTAAATAAAGACAATTCAAATCAAAGATGCGGATAAAAATGATAAGGCAATTAATGCCTAATGTCGCTAATAACACTATTATGGTTATCACTTTGCACAATTTAAAGGGCTATTACTAAGACAATATGTCGTAATGCGCATACATAGCGCTCATGAGACAAATCAAATTTGTCATAACAGCTGATTTGAACACAGATGATAATCAGTCGAATTTCTAAAAAACTGCTCACAAGGTGCTGGGCAATGAGGTGATATAACCATGCTACTATAAACGTAGGCTCAAGCGCAAAATCGCAAAAAGCACTTGGCTCTCAATGAACCATACCACAATAATAAAGGATACCGCGTGATGACTCAAAGTACCTCTACTAACAGACCTGTCGCTATACCAGCATTACTTACGGACAAAGTCGCCATCGTCACTGGCGCCAGTCGTGGACTTGGTGCACAAATTGCTCAGCAAATGGCAACAGCTGGCGCAATCGTTTGTGTCAATTACCTCAACAGTAAAGAGGCGGCTGAGACGGTAGTGGCTGATATCATGGCAGCAGGCGGGCAGGCGTTCGTATATCAGGCGGATGTCACCAAGCTTGAGCAGGTAAAGGCCATGGCGGCTGAAGTTATTAGCCGTCATGGTCGTATCGATATTGTGGTCAATAATGCATTGCCACACTATCAATTTGACCCTAGTGCTGACAATACTAGCATCGAGACCGTGCAGTGGGCGCATTTTTCTCAGCAAATCGACGGTATCGTCAAAGGCGCGGTCAACACTGTACAAGCGGTATTGCCACAGATGAAAGCGCAGCAGATGGGTAAAATCATTAATATCTCAACCAACCTTGTCTACAATCCTGTCGTGACTTATTATGACTATACGACCGCCAAATCGGCGCTGCTGGGGCTCACGCGCAATCTAGCTAGCGAGCTTGGTCCGCACGGCATTCGCGTAAACCTATTAGCAGGCGGCCTGTTAAAGACTACCGATGCTAGCAGCCTCACGACTGAGGAAGTCTTTGACTATATCGCTACCACCACGCCGCTGCGTCAAGCCACCTCAGTTGCCGACTTTGCTAACTCTGTACTACTCATGGCGTCTGATTTGAGCGTGGCTATCACCGGTCAGTCCATCGCGGTTGATGGTGGTTTGACGATGCCTTAGCAAAAAGCTAACGGGTACTTGATATAGGCTCAAGCAAGGTTTTTATTTGGTGGACGCGGCAGTGTAGAACTGCTCAAGCACGGCTTGGATACCATACTCTTCAATCGTACCAGTGACAAAATCAGCTCGTTCTATCAGAGCGGGCTGAGCATCCCCCATCGCAACCGCAAACCCCACCAAATCAAACATTTCTAAATCATTCATACCATCGCCAAACGCCATACACTCGCTGACATCGACCGCATAGTATTCGCAGACATCTTTGATGCCGCGCGCTTTTGAAGCATCTACTGGCAAAATATCTGCACCGATTTGATGCCAATGTACCAGCTTTAAATCATACTGCGCAAAATCGATGTCCTGCATTTTATCGAATTGATTATTAAAAAATACTGAGCATTGATAGACGATATTTGACTTGTAATACTCAGGGTCAAGAATAGAGTTGGGTGTGACAGCGTTGAATTCACGCAAACGGTCGTTTTCATCTGACCATGCGATATGAGTAGCAGAGTCAAACTTATGAATCAAGTCGCTCTGCTGGCAAAGACGCACGATTTTATCTGTTTGCTCATCTGACAATGGATAGTGGCTGATTCGGCCCTTTTTATCAAAGCTATACTGTCCATTCATACAAATAATGGCATCCAATATATCTGCATCAAGCAATGCTAAGATATCCTCAGGCAATATGGCCTTGGAGCGCCCAGTTGAAATCACCAGCTTGATATCAGTGTCTGCCAGTTGCTCAAGGGTTGCTTTATTATGTTCGGCAATGACGCCGCTGCGACTCAAGGTATCATCGATATCGAAAAAGATGATTTTAGGTGTAGAAACTTTGGTATTCATACTTTCTTGAGCAATTTTATCTTCGATAAACATGATGATCCTCTACATTTTAAGCGCTGCTACTAAAGGTAATAGTAGCTGATTACTAATGCCTGAGCGACTTTATTATTCGTCTTATCCTACAGGCTCATTAGCCAAAAATGAGGATGGTTTTGACTAGGTTGTGTAACGCATGGGTCTTACGCTATTCACTTTGATGATTCATAAAATTGCTAACGTATTACCGAAGATACCGTTGATATTCTATGTTTAGACTATATATAGACTACACTTAAATTAAATATTTTTTAGTTCATCTAATGAATTTTATCTAATAAATTACTATGTCGTTTTCTGAGCTAAGTTCTTTAAAGAGGGTTTATTGATAACGACTCAAGCACTTATAGAGAAAATTGAATAAGCAAAATAATTTATAGGGACAAGATTATGACTGCTTCTACCCCAAAATCAAATCATGATGCCATAGCAGATAACACGCTCGATGCGTCTATGCCACGTCACCCTGAGAGCCGATTACAATCAGAATGGCTATTTTTGTATGACAAACTGCCACCAGATCAATGGTTCAGTAACGACTATGTTTATAAGACATCGTTTTGGCTAAGTATTCACGCTGACATACGTAAACGCCAACACGTTCTTATCCAAATCAGTGATGCCTATCATGCTGGTGATATTGAATGGTTAGAATACCGCTCACAAATCTCACCACGGATTAATCAATATATTTTTAAATTACATCAGCACCATAATATTGAAGATACAGGCTACTTTCCACAGTTCATGCGCATGTACCCTCAACTAAAAGCAGGGTTTGAGATATTAGATCGTGATCATGTGCATTTAGATACACTACTTAATGAGCTGCAAGTGCTAAATAGCAGGCTAGCATCAAGCAATACTGAAGATAAAGCGCTGGTTGAGCAATTGCATCAGCGCTTAATGGATGCAAGTGAGTTACTGTCGCAACACCTCACTGATGAAGAAGATTTGGTGATTCCTATTTTGGGGTTAAATTAGTGTTATAGCGAAAAATAGTTCAGCTTCATTTTTTATCAGACAAGACTACCGCACTGAATGTATCAAAATCTGTATAGTCGAACCACTATTAAAGTGTTACAGCGTTAGACTCGTTTAGCCTACTACTGTAGTACTTGCACTCGTCTGCCTTGTACCACTTTTAGTATTGATTGACTATAGTACTACGATGTAGCGATAGGAGTATGAGTACGCTATCTTATTGAAACTGCAACGTTGCCTCTCTAGAAAATAGTAATAACGGGTAAAAACCTACTAAAAAATACAAAATGTTGTTGATTGTACTTTAGAGTAAAGGATATCTTAATTTAAAGTGGCTTTTGATCATTGGAATCTTTTATGCATAAAGTTATTGATTACATCTCAGAATCTGGTACTGAAGTTTTGGAGGAGGGAGATAAAGACGGGGCAGATATTCTGGTTAGCCTCACATATATCGGTAAAAATCGTGAGAAAGATAATGGCATAAAGCTGACTCGTACCTTTGAGACGGCACGAAAAAATAACGAAAAAAGCAATATCACTTCAGCGCTTGTCATTAAGGATCATTATTTTATTCAAAACATTGAAAACTCGAGATTTTCGATTAAGGAAAGCTTAGTTATTGCTATTTTGGGATTAAAAAATAGTAATTATAGTCAAATATAGATTAGGCTTTTGAGCTATTAGAATAATACAATCACACAGTTTTCACCAACATTTGTAGTAAAATTCGCGGCAGTAAATACTGGTGTCCTATCTCATCAAAAAGGTCATGTCACAATTTAAAAAATAATAATAGATGGTAAAAATTCGGTCAAAACGTAACAATTTCATTGATTATATTTTATAATAAAGTGTATCTTAATTTAGATAAGTATTTTGCAAATAGGGTTTCTTATGCATACAACGACAAGCCATGCTTCAGAGAACAGAAAAAGAAATGGCGAGCACATTCTTATCAACATGACATATATCGCCAGAAATGTCGATCTAGACTCAGGCATCGAGTTGACTCGTGCACTTGAGTATTGGAGAAGGTATTTCGAAGAAAACGGCATCGTTTCAGCTTTAGTTATCAGTGAAGGCTATTTTGTCCAAAGCTTTCAGGGAACAAGACCTGCTATCAGTACTGCCTTGCACAAGATATTCGACGAGCATTCAACTATTTTTCCTAACATTATCAACATAGAAGAAATAGAATCACGCCAATGGGATGGTTTTTTAATCAAACATTTAACGTCAAGTAATGAAGATGAGTTGTATGCTTTGAAAAACTTCTCGACAGGTGCTGACTATAACCCTTACCTTATGAGAAGTAGTCAGATTGAGAACTTTTTACATGAGATTTTTGCAGATCAAAAAAAATTATAACGACATAATGACTGAAAAGGTTTGTGAAGAAAGAGTTGATGAGTTGTTCTCGCTACAGAACTCTCAGAGAAAGATATTATAGATGCTGTTTTTAGATTTTTTTTGAGTGGAATTGGAATAAAAATACAAGATGGGTTTTCGAGAATTAATAACTTAAGGTTATTAATTAGTAACTATATAACAAAAAAATAAGGGGCTATTGATTAGGGTAATTCTTAAATAGTATCTTAAGTTAAATGGATTTTTAATTAGATACCTTATGCGTAGATTTATTGAATTCTAGTTTAGAAGAGAGAAGAGAATGATTTCAGACGAGAGAAATAAAAACGGTGCTCACATTCTCACCAGTCTAACGTATATTGGCAAAAACCGTGAAAAAGATGATGGCGTGAAAATGGCTCGTACTTTTGAGATAGCAAGACGAAACAACGAGAAAAGCGGTATAACCTCAGCACTGGCCATCAACGACAACTATATTATTCAAAATATTGAAGGTTCAAGACTTGATGTCAACGAGCTGATAACGAGGATTATCACGGAACGTCCACATCTTTTTATCCATGTTGTAGATATTAAAGAGGTAGAGACACGTAAATGGGATGGATTTTTGATCAGATACTTAACACCAACTCCTGAATATGAAGTACATACCCTCAGACATTTTTCGGCAGGTACTGACTTTAATCCCTACCTAATGCCGAAAGATCGAATCACAAGTTTTATGGATGCGCTGTTCACAGATGAACTGCTTAACGATATGTAAATGGAGCGTATCTGTTCGCTACAACTTTGTTTTTTCACTCTACTTTTAATCGTTTCTAGTTTCGGTGGCTCTTAGTTTTAATATTCAAATATGGTCAGACATTTTTCTGCTGTAGTACAAATTTTTGTTCTTGGTAATACAAACCTTTATTAGTACAAAAAAGCCGCCCATACATTGTGTATGGGCGGCTTTTTGATGCGTGATAGCTGGGTTTTAATCTAGCTTGATCAAACTTGAGAGACCAAAACTACCCAACCTCAACACTCGTTACATTCTGAAAGCCTCGTGGTAACCGTCCGCCGCGATTACCGCGAGTGCCCGTATAGTTAGACAAGTCATTTGGCTTTAGCGTCACGTGGCGTTTGCCAGCAGTAATGACGAGGCTGTTTTGTAAACTGAGTGGCGTAATAGCCAGCACTTCTTCATCATCTTTCAGCTTAATCAGTTTATTACCTTTACCGCGAGCCTGTTCGGGCAAATCATCGAGGGCAAATATTAGTAGATATCCGGCATTGGTTACCACTGCGACATGGTCAGGCGTTATCTCTAACTTGGTGGTCTCGTCGTCAGTGTTATCCGCCGTTTTTACTGGCGCGTCGATACGAGCGACAGACAGCAGGCGACTATCGGCAGCGAGGTTAATGACATTCTTGCCTGCCTTTTGATTGCTGTCTAAATTAACAAGGGTGTTGATAAAGCCATAACCTTGCGAGCTGGCAAGAATGATGCGTTGATCGTCAGCACCAGTCAATAGCTGCTCAAAGCTTGCACCTGCTGGTGGTTTTAACACACTGGTCAGGGGATCGCCTTGACCACGCGCAGAGGCAAGGTTGTGCGTATCAATACTATAGCTACGTCCTGTACTATCGAGGACGTAAATTTTCTCATTGGACTTGCCGCGCACGTGCGCTTGATAACTGTCCCCTGAGCGATAACTCATACCAGCGGCATCAACATCATGGCCTTTGGCCGCGCGAATCCAGCCCGCTTTCGATAGGATAGCGGTGACCGGCTCGCTCGGTACGAGTTCTGACTCTTTTAATGCTTGTGCTTCTTCGCGTTCTGCTAATGGCGACACACGCTCATTGCCGTGTTCTTTCATATCGGCGGTGAGCTCTTCAATCATCAGATTGGTGAGACTGTCTGGATTGTCCAAGTACTCTTGGATGGTGGCGCGTTCGGCAGCGAGTTCATCTTGCTCGCGGCGTAGCTCAATTTCCTCTAACTTTGCCAACTGACGCAAACGAATATCCAAGATAGCATTGGCCTGAATATCAGTCAGGTTATAGTCCTGCATCAATGTTGCTTTTGGATCGTCTTCTTCACGAATGATACGTATGACTTCATCGATATTGAGATACGCAATTAGCAAACCTGCAAGGACGTGCAAGCGCTTATCGATTTTATCAAGACGATATTGCAGACGGCGTGTGACGACTGAGCGGCGACAAATGAGCCATTCTTCTAAGATTTCTTTTAGATTTTTGACCTGTGGCTTACCATTGAGGCCAATCATGTTCATATTGACGCGGTAGTTGCTCTCAAGATCGGTGCTAGCAAACAGATGGCTCATAACGCGATCGACATCGACGCGCGTTGAGCGCAATTCTAATACGATACGACAAGCGTTCTCATGATCTGATTCATCATGAATATCGGTAATCCAAGGCAGTTTTTTATCCGTCATGAGCTTGGCGATTTGCTCTTGGATTTTGTTGCCTGAGACTTGGTAGGGCAGCGCGTCAATAATGACTAAATTCTTCTCTTTGGGGTCGATATGAAAAGTCGCGCGCATTTTGTAACTTCCACGCCCTGTTTCATACATCGCCTGCAAGTCTTTTTTGCTAGTGATGATTTCAGCTGGCGTTGGCAAATCTGGTGCTGGTATTGACTGGGTAAGCTGCTTAACAGACAGCTCAGGATTTTTTAATAAACGAATAGCAGCACGTACCACTTCGTTAAGGTTATGCGGCGGAATGTCAGTTGCCATGCCAACCGCGATTCCTGTAGTGCCGTTTAATAAAATATTGGGCAGGCGAGCGGGTAGAGTGGTTGGCTCTTGTATCGTGCCGTCAAAGTTATCTTGCCAATCGACCGTGCCTTGTCCCAACTCTGCAAGTAGGGTGTTGGCATAAGCAGACATTTTGGCTTCGGTATAACGCATGGCCGCAAAGGACTTAGGATCATCAGGGCTACCCCAGTTACCTTGACCCGTGATAAGCGGATAGCGATAGCTGAACGGCTGTGCCATTAATACCATGGCTTCATAACACGCGCTGTCACCATGTGGATGGTATTTACCGAGCACATCACCGACCGTACGTGCAGATTTTTTTGCCTTGGCAGAGGATTTTAGCCCAAGCTCGCTCATGGCGTAGACAATACGGCGCTGAACAGGTTTTAGGCCGTCAGCGATATTTGGTAGCGCCCGATCCATGATGACGTACATGGCATAATTGAGGTAGGCCTGCTCAGTGAACTCTGCCACTGAGCGAGTATCCATCGGCTCATTAGGAATGATTGGGGCAACAGTAGGATCAATAACATCAGACATAAAATAGACTTCGCTTATGAGTTTTTAATTAGTATGGTTTATATAGTTAGGCATAGTATAGGTGTGAACTGCACCGTATGCTCATTTAGGTTGGGCGCGATATTCACGTAAAAATAAGATAGTGCTATCGTAAAGGATATTGATCCAATTAAAAAGACATGTATCAGAATATACGACAGCTCATGACGTGCTTATACTGGCTTTTATAGACTTTACTTGCCATGTCCCCTTACGTGGCTTTTATAGATAAAGTTAAGTATAGTAAACCTAACATTTATTTTTAATAAATATCTTAGAGTGACAGTGCCGAATTAGTGACAGAACCGGCGCAGCTAAACCGAGCAGCGACAAAGAGAAGAGGGAGCTTACTGTAACTTTACGCCGCTCACTGGGCCAGCTGATGCCCTCGAGAGCACAGGCGAAGGCAGTTTTATTATGTAAATATTGTGTCTAAAATAAAAGAGATACTGTGGGTAAAATTCAGTGACATGACCAGTTTTTGTTGGTATAAATAATTGATATTAATGAAAATATCAGCCGTCAAGCCAGTTTGAGAACTCGTATAACAATCTTTTGTATTGAGTAGTCTATATAAAGTGTGTATGTTAATGAACAAAGGGCTATTTACCACTACATTGTTTGCTCATCACCTTACGACTATATCGCAGCCTCGCTTGTCATCATGATGGTGAGACTGCGCTCTGGTTTTTCGTCTGTTTATCACACTGTGATTTGCATGAGCTGACGGTAATGTATTATTACTAGGAGAGAAAAGATTATGGAAGATCAAGGTAACCTGATTCGTCGCAACGACAAAGTATGGCTCAAAACATACGAAAAACTTGGCATTCAGTATGATATTGATATGCCGCCAGCCAACACCTCATTGATTGATATCATTGAGCAAAACTTTATCAATCATGCAGGCAAAACGGCGTTTGTCTGTATGGATGTTAAGCTGTCTTACGAAGAGTTGGATCTCTATAGTAAACAAGTTGCCGCTTACCTTCAGTCATTAGGACTACAAAAAGGCGATAAAGTGGCAGTAATGATGCCTAATATTTTGCAGCTACCAGTTGCGGTGCTAGGGGTGCTACGTGCTGGTATGACATTGGTCAACGTCAACCCACTTTATACCAGCAAAGAGCTGTCACATCAGTTAACAGATTCAGATACCAAAGTTTTGATTTTGCTTGAGAACTTTGCCAAAACTTATGAAGATATCGGCCAAGACCTCGTCGATCATGTCGTAGTTGCCTCAATGGGTGATATGATGAGTCCGCTCAAGGGCTTTATTGTCAATGCCGTGGTACGTCACGTCAAAAAAATGGTGCCTGCTTATCATATCAAAGGCAGCGTCAAGTTCAAAAAAGCAATGAACCTTTTTTCTGCTAAAAGCTATAAACGTCCTAACAATATCAGCCTCGATGATGTCGCTGTACTTCAATATACGGGCGGTACGACGGGGGTGGCGAAAGGTGCCATGCTGACGCACGGTAACCTGATAGCGAACCTGATCCAGTGCAACATGCTATTGGGCGATGAGTTCGATGAGTTTGAAAGAAAAAATGAGCAACCCGTTATCATGACGGCACTGCCGCTATATCATATTTTCTCATTTACTGTTTGTGGTATGTTTGGCCTATACCGTGGTTGCATCGGGCTGCTAGTACCAAACCCACGTGATCTACCAAGTTTGATCAAAGCATATAAAGACTATCCACCCGCATTTTTCCCAGCAGTGAATACGTTGTTCACCGCCTTAGCCAATAACGCAGAGTTTAAGTCTTTGGATCATAGTAAGCTGGTCTCTTCAATGGGCGGTGGTATGGCAGTACTTGGCTCAACGGCTGAGCAATGGCAGCAAGTGACGGGCAACGTCATCTCGCAAGGCTACGGCTTATCTGAGACAGCACCTGTGGCCACTGCCACCCCCATGGGTAGCACCGTTTTTGATGGTACGATTGGTCTACCAGTACCTGGCACCGATGTTGCGATCTTGGATGAAGAAGGCAATGAAGTGGCCTTGGGTGAGCGTGGTGAGATTAGTATTCGTGGTCCGCAGGTAATGAAAGGCTACTGGAAGCGTGATGACGCGACTGCTGAGGTTATGACGTCTGACGGTTATTTCCGCACAGGCGATATCGGTATCATGGATGAAAACGGCTACTTTAGAATTGTCGATCGCAAAAAAGACATGATTTTGGTCTCAGGCTTCAACGTGTATCCAAATGAAGTAGAAGACGCCATGTCCACCCATCCAAAAATTTTGGAATGCGGGGTTATTGGCATTGATGATGAGAAGAGTGGTGAAGTGCCCAAAATTTATGTGGTACGTAGTGACGCTAGTCTGACTGCAGAGGAAGTCATTGAGTATGGCAAAGAAAACCTAACTGGCTACAAACGTCCTCGCCATGTTGAGTTTATTGACGAGCTACCAAAATCGAACGTCGGTAAAATCTTACGTAAAGACTTACGAGCACTCGAAGAGAAAAACCACGGTTAATCTACGAAGGCTTATGTTTAGATGGGGTTTTATCACTGGCTATTTATAAGTACCTCTATGATTGATTGGTACTTGTAATATGCTGAGTAACCAGATTTAGTTATTGTTATAACCAAAATGATAAGGTTGTCTCGTGCTGCCTTATCATTTTTTGTCTTTGTGCCTGTTGTGAATAGTGAGGCATAAGGAGTATAGATAGAGAATTTTTAGTAAAAATGCTATAGTGCCAGCCAAGAGGTTTTTGCATTTATTTATAATAGAGTGATGATTTTACTCAATATGACTTGCAAAGCGATTACTATAAAAATGATATAGCTACGCTGACCTGTGAGCTCATTTAATACGATTTCACCATGCTGCATCAAACATTACACCATCAAAAAAACAGAGTTTTTATATAAAGTATTCTATGTTTTTAACAGTAATATTTAAGGAAAATTATGACGGACAATATCAATAAAGAGACAACAGATAATAACGCTGGCACCAGTGATAAAGGCAATGCATCTGAGTATATTTATCAAGACAATGCATTCCCTACTATGCCGACTATCGCCAGTGACAGTCCATGGTTGAGCGCTTATGAGCGTTATAGCATTGATGCTACGATTGAGATGCCAGAGGACAGTACCTCTTTACTTGATGTGTTTGAGCGTAATTTTAACCGTTATGGCCAAAAAACGGCCTATATCTGCATGGGCGCCTCGATTAGTTTTAAGCAATTGGACCTATATAGCCGCCAGATTGCCAGTTATTTGCAATCGCTAGGGTTGGTTAAAGGCGATAAGGTTGGGGTTATGATGCCCAACCTCTTGCAGTATCCGATCATCGCGTTAGGTGTCATTCGCGCCGGTATGATACTCGTCAATGTAAACCCTTTATATACCAGTCGCGAATTGTCCCATCAGCTCCATGACAGTGGTGCCAAAGCCTTATTCATCGTTGAGAATTTTGCGAAAACCTATCAAGATGCCGAAGATAAAGGGCAGATTGAGCATGTTGTCGTCTGTAAGATTGGGGATATGCTGGGTACGGTCAAAGGGGTCGTGGTCAACCTCGTCGCTCGTCATATCAAAAAAATGATTCCTCCTTATCGAATCCCAAATAGCGTGAGCTTTAAGGAGGCATTGGGCGCAGTCTCTGCCAGTCATTATGAGCGTCCTGAGTTGAACTTGAGTGATGTGGCATTACTACAATATACAGGCGGGACGACAGGCGTGGCGAAAGGGGCAATGCTATCTCATGGCAACTTAGTCGCCAATATGCTACAGGTTAATGCACTGATGAATAGTGCATTCGAAGATGATATAGACAGCAGAGATGTCATCTTGACAGCACTGCCGTTGTATCATGTGTTCTCATTTATGGTATGTGGTATATGTAGCATGTACCAGGGTTATACAGGCTTGCTTATTCCTAACCCGCGCGATCTCGATGGGCTTATCAAAGAGATGGGTAAATACAAACCTTCTTTTATCCCAGCTGTGAATACGCTATTTAATGGCTTAGTGCACAAAGACAGCTTTGCAGACCTAGATTTCTCTAATCTAAAAGCCTCTATCGGCGGTGGTATGTCCGTATTGCCGAGCGTTGCCAAAGAGTGGCATAAAATCACAGGTCTACCTATCGTTGAAGGCTATGGACTATCTGAGACGTCACCAATCGTTGCTTTTAACCCAATGACCATCGCAGAGTTTACTGGCAAGATTGGTATTCCTGCACCTAGCACCGATGTCGTGCTCATCGATGAAGAAGAAAACGTCGTCGCGCTGGGTGATCGCGGTGAGATATGCGTCAAAGGTCCACAGGTGATGATTGGTTATCAAAACCGTCCAAAAGAAACAACCGAGTCCTTTACCGCTAGTGGTTACCTAAAAACCGGTGACATTGGCATTATGGACGAAAAAGGCTTTATCAAAATTGTTGATCGCAAAAAAGACATGATCTTGGTATCTGGTTTTAACGTGTATCCAAATGAAATCGAAGAAGCCATGAGTGAGCATCCAGCTGTGGTAGAGTGCGGTGCCATTGGCGTTCCTAATGATGAGCGCGGTGAAGAGCCAAAAGTATTTGTGGTCAAAAAAGGCGATGTTACCGAAAAAGAGCTGCTTGAGTACGGCAAAAAACAACTGACTGGCTACAAGCGTCCGCGTCACATACAGTTCGTTGACGAATTACCAAAGTCGAACGTTGGCAAAATCCTACGTAAAGAATTGCGTAAGATGGAAGGCTTAGAATAGCCTCTATCGTCCATTATTGCCTAACTGACGGCGCAATGGCGGGCGTGAATCTTGTCATTGCGCCGCTGTCACGTTAGGATATCTTAAGATTTTAGTCTACCAGATACCTGTCGGTCTGCTTATTAGCCACTGATAGCGTACTTTTATGACACTGCTTTTATAATATTGTACTAGGAATTTTTATGCGTATTGACAATCGTGAACTTGACCAACTTCGTTCTATCAGCTTTGAGCGCCACTATACTAAGCATGCTGAAGGGTCAGTATTGGTCAGTTTTGGCGATACCAAAGTGCTATGTACGGCCAGTGTCGAATCTGGTGTACCGCGCTGGCTCAAAGGTAAAGGTAAAGGTTGGATAACCGCCGAATACGGTATGCTGCCACGCGCAACCAATACTCGCAATCAACGCGAAGCGGCTCGCGGCAAGCAGTCAGGCCGTACGCAGGAAATCCAGCGTCTGATCGGTCGTAGCTTGCGCGCCATGATTGATTTAAGTAAGCTTGGTGAAAACACCATCTATCTTGATTGTGATGTGTTGCAAGCGGATGGCGGTACTCGTACGGCCAGTATCACTGGTGCGGCAGTTGCACTGATCGATGCGTTAGAAACTATCCAAAAGAGCAAAAAACTCAAAGCTGATCCGCTGATTGGATTGGTTGCTGCGGTTTCTGTTGGTATGAAAGGTGGTGAAGCTTATCTGGATCTGAACTACGAAGAAGACTCTAGCTGTGATACCGACCTGAACGTCGTTATGACTCAAAAAGGTGAGTTTATTGAGCTTCAAGGTACGGCTGAAGAAAAGCCGTTCACTCGCGCTCAAGCAGACGCTATGCTGTCATTGGCTGAAATAGGCATTGCTGAGTTGATTAAAATGCAGCAGACTGCACTTGGTTGGTAGTCTGGTATTTAGATAAAACTTGCTGTCTTTATTTTTAGTTTTGATAACTGCCTGTTGGTTTCTGATAGGCAGTTTTTTCATAAAAAACACTTTTTACATTTCGCAATAGGTAACAATGCATGCTCAAGCTGACTGATGATGGCGCCAAAATCACCTTACAGGGTCAGCCGAATAATGCTGACAACGGTATGTTTTGGTTTGGATCTGCATTACTGATAGGGGCGGTGGCAGTTGCTATGGCAATGAGCTTATTGTCTGAGCGATTGGCTATCGGTGCGCTGGCACTGCTTATCGTCGGTAGTTTTATTTTTAACAAAAAACGTCAGCAGCATAAAAAAGCCATGAGTGGCATGATTAGTAGCGGTATATTATGGGTGCGAGCGGATGAGTTGGTACATGACAATCTAGGCAAACGTGAACACATTCATTTGACTGACGACGATAAAGTTGTGCTTATCGGTGATGGGCTGCAGATTGTCGATAGCAGTGAGGCACGCAAGTATCATATTACTGGTTTTGAGAGTGCCCAAGAGGCGAAAGTGACTAAAGCCATATTAGAAGGGCAAGCACTGACAAAACGCCACGTAAATATTAAAATGAGTAGTGATTAGTATTTTTACGCCTCAGTCGCTTGATTCATTAAAAGTCACTCCAGTCTCTATCCTATCTAACACCACCGCGCTTTGTCTTCTTTGACCCTTCTGAACGCTCTTCTTTATTATGACCATTCGTCATGATTTTTATACCGTCTATCGCCAATCTAAGGTGAATAGTTCTTGCAGATGCCTGTCTAAATGGTTTATAAGTAAGATTACAAAATTCAATCTTCACTATTATCCATACTGTCATTGATACTTTTTTGATCAGGAGTTAGTCATGTCGCGTTTGCCTATGTCGTCAGTCGCAGCATCGTGCAGTTTATTATTATTTACTTGTAGCATACAAGCCCATGCAGATAGTATGAGTGCCCTTATCGCTCAAAAGTCCGTCCAGTCTGACTCTAGTGCGCGCTATATGTCTTCTTATCCAGCAGTTCCCTCCGTCAAAGTCAGTACACAATCTACTATTCAACGCGCGCGCTCACCATCATATAGCAATGATAGCATGAGCAGTTATGGCAATCAGCCAGCGTTAAGTACTACTTACCGTTATCCTGAAATGCAGCGTCAGGCACCTACGGTGTTGCCAGCATTTTTATCAGGGAGTTATGACAATGTCGATAGCGAGTATTTACCGCTATTGAGTAGTGCGGAGACGCAAAGCAGTATGGCTGCCCGCGAAGTGGTCAGCACGGCACGTAAAATGGCACTGAATGAGCGGACGATTATCAAAGGCGGCTGCTGGGATTATTTGAATGCGGTGTTTAATCGAGCGGGAGTTTCGCGTAATACCATTCATAAAGGCACGTATGCGCAAGGCCCTTATGCCAATAGTAGCGACATTGAGACAGGTGACTGGCTTTACTATATCAATCATGGCTACAATGGCATTGAGCACAGTGGACTGTTCGTCGGTTGGGTCGATGAGCGTGCTAAGCAAGCATTGATATTAAGCTATGCTGGTGAAAACCGCCGTGAGCCGGCGCGTTATCGTGTTTATGATTTGAGCAATGTCTATCAAATCATGCGGCCTAGTGTTTGATCTATAATATTTGGTAGACAGTCCAAAAAATGAATAAAAAAGCGTCCGTCACTTATGGAAGTGGCGGACGCTTTTTATTGGTAGGTCATCAGTTATAAGCATTTCGACTGGATTTTAGAATGGTTTAACGACCACTAAAATGACAATAATCACCAAGGCAAAAACAGGTACCTCATTAAACCAGCGCCAAAACTTATGGGATTTATAATGAGGGTTATCAATCAGTTTTTTGCGATAAAAGCCGCAAGCGCCATGATAGCCTGATAGCAACACGACGAGCAGTAGTTTGACGTGTAGCCAGCCTTGGGTTTTATAAACATCCCAGCCCAGTCCTAACATCCATAGACCGAATATCCATGTCGCTATCATCGATGGCGTCATAATACCGCGATACAGCTTGCGCTCCATAATAGTAAAGCGCTCTTGGCTGATGCTATCGTCACTCATCGCATGATAGACAAACAGACGCGGCAAATAAAATATCGCCGCAAACCAGCAGACCACCGAGATGATGTGTGCAGCTTTAATCCAGTTAAAATAATCTGCCATTACTTAATCTCTTATTATCAGCCGTGTAATATCAGGCTTGTTTTCATAAATTGTTGTTAGCAGCAAACAGCCAAACTAATCGGCCAATACCATCTGCGATTGATGACCGCTCATCGCATCCATCACAGGCAACACTTTGGGCGCTCTTGGTGCGGCAAACTGCTTGGTGAGACCAAGCTCACGCATGAGTCTGTCGTCGCCTGATTGACTGGCATTACCCGTCGTCAATAACTTGTCGCCATAAAAGAAGGAGTTAGCACCCGCCATAAATGCCAAGGCTTGCTCTGAATCTGATAAGCTTTCACGGCCAGCAGACAAACGCACATAACTAGTCGGGCAGCAAATACGTGCCACGGCAATGGTACGAATCCACTCTAGCACTGATAACTGGCCTTCTGCCAATACTTTATCGCCAATCGGTGTGCCTTTAATCGGGACTAGCAGGTTAACAGGAATCGACTCAGGGGCTTTCGGCATTTTTAGGAGCTCATGCACCCAATCAATACGGTCATCCCGGCTCTCACCCATACCAACGATGTTACCACTACAAACATTGATACCAGAGTTGCGTACGTTTTCGATGGTATCTAAGCGCTCATCATAGCTACGCGTGCTGACGACTTGCTCGTAATAGCTGCGCGAGGTATCTAGGTTATGATTGTAATAATCCAGTCCTGCATCCGCGAGTTGCGCCGCTTGATTGGTATCGAGCATACCTAACGTCATGCAAGTCTCAAGTCCTAACGCTTTGACTTCTTTGATGAGCTCGACCACATAAGGCATGTCTTTGGCGCTTGGGTGTTTCCATGCAGCACCCATACAGAAGCGAGATGAACCGGTTGCCTTGGCGCGTTTGGCCGCGGCGATGACTTTATCCACTTCTATGCGTTTTTCTGCCTGCAGTTTCGTCGTATCGCGATGATGACCTGATTGTGAGCAATAGCCACAATCCTCAGGACAGTTACCCGTCTTAATAGACAGTAGCGTACTGATTTGTATTTCGTTAGCGACAAAGTGCTCTCTATGAATGGTCTGGGCTTTTAACAACAAGTCCATCAAAGGCAAATCAAACAACTGAGCGATGTCGTCACGACTGTATGTGCGAGCGGCTTTGTGAGTATCAGGTTGGCTGAGTAGGTCAGTTGTGCTATCGGCGTTTGGTTCAGAGATGCTAAGCAGTCCTGCCATAAGGTAAATCCTTTTATAAAATTAAATGGTATCAGGTAATATCAATGTATGTGTCTATTGTCATTTATAAGGTAATAAAAAAAGGTTGCCGTATAGTATACCGCAACCTTTTTAGAAAATCAGAACACTGCTAGAGAGCATGTATAATTGTCACAATAGCGCACATAAATAGCAACTATCTAGTTGATCCTATTTCAGCCATTTTACCAGTGAATATCATGCAATGCATTACTCATTTATAGGAAAGGATCAGCTATTTACTTGCCCAATTTATGCTTAGCAAAACCCACCCAGTGCTCAGCAAACTTCTGTGCTTTATACGCATAAGGCTTGGCTTTTTGGAGGTAGGGTTTACACTCTTCTGGAACAGCTGGCACGATGTGCTTAGCAAGTTTGTTGAACCACATCATTAGGCTATAGTCACCCTCGATGCTTAGATTGCCTTCTTGCACGGCAGTCATAAATGCAGGCAAGCTACCTTTGGTCAATAGCTTGACGCCCGTCATAGAATCTTTGAAAGTAATGGTCAAATCTGCTGCTTTTGCATGACCACTTTGTTGACTAAATTGTCCATTATCAAAGCGAAAAGAACGCGCGATATCAGATTCGGTGCTGGCAAACTCAATCGTGACATTGCGATCGGCAAAGAGTGCTTTGACGTCTTCGTTGTCGCTATCAGCGAGCATGGACAGACGATAGCCAACCACGGCCAATAACGCATCTAATGGGTCAGATTTGATATCTAATACAGGAATAGTAAACATAGTGGAACTCCTAAAGAATGGGGCATAAAAATAAATCGTACTTTATACCAGTTTTTATGATAAACATATAACTAGATTATAACCTACTGAGTGATTTCAACTCTTTAGGAGTTAAGTAGAAAGCGTTAAGTATCTTGTAACATTAAATATCACTGTTATGGGTAGGGTATTCATATCAGTATGGCAGTATCAATGAAAGCGTGGCTTATAATCATCATCGTAAACAGGCGTATGTTCGACATAGCGAGCCGCTTCTAACTTGCGCTGCCGACTGACTGCATGACTCACATCCTCGTAGCGTAGTGCTCGGTATAGTACCCAGCCGGCCAAAGGTAACCAGCTGATTCCCATCGCGATGACGTAACGGTGCCATTCCGAAAGCGCAGATAGCATCGGACGACCTACCAAGATATTCTGTATCATCTCAACAGCCAACCAGTAGACCATACCACCAAATAAATATAGCAACAGCCAACGCTGCGATGATAGAGCGAGCGCCACGATCATACCTGCTAGCAAGCTATAGCCTAGCCATGCTGAGCTGCTCCACATCTCTACGCCAATAAAAGAAAAAATAGTCATTGCCATCATTCATCTCGCTATTCATAAGGTGAACTCCAATGAGACTATTATGGAAGGTTGCTGAGCAAAGCTAAAGAGGCGCTAGGCGACTTTGCGACAACCGTTGACGTTTGATTTTTTAGATTAAGGTTGCTTTTTTTTGGATAGCTTGTACGATTTTTAATCGTTAGCTGGTAGGCTAAGCGCCGCAAAAAAGGGCGCTTATATTGGGGAGGGTAGGAGCCGTTGTAATGGTTCAAACAGAGGCTTTTTAATCAAATATTTACACAGGGAGGATCAACAGTTAAGCCTTATTGGTCCGTCTGCCCCACCAAGATAGTAACGACACCAAAATAGCACCGAGTAGCATAAGACCAACTGTGGTCAGCCAGTGGGGACCAGTAGGATACTGCCATGGCATAACGTTATTGATCGCCTCGCTGTTAAGAGCGCCTAATACATCTACTTTCCACGGCCATACCTTGACCAAAGAGCCGGCAATAAAACCGGTCAGCAATGCCAAGGTGGCTTGATAGTAGCGGGCTAATAACCATTTTAGAGCACGGGTAAATAATAACAATCCAGTTGCCATGCCCGCCATCACAGTTAATAGTACCGTAAAGTTAAGAGTATGCACGGCTTCTAATACGGTATCGTAGGCACCTAGCAACAACAATATAAAAGACCCTGAGACCCCAGGCAATATCATGGCGCAAATCGCAATCGCGCCTGCAAAAAATAAGTACGGTAAGCTAGGTGTCGCCGCGAGTAATGGCAGACTACTAATGACCACAGCAGCAATGATTCCGGCAGCAAACAGCGCCACACGTCCTATATTCCAGCGCTTAATCTCACTTAATAAGATAAATACCGTTGCGATGACCAGTCCAAAAAAGAACGACCAAATAAGCAGTGGTTGATTGTCTAGCAAATATTTGATAATACCAGCCAAGGTAGCAAAACTCGTCGCAATACCAAGTATCAAACACAATAAAAATGTCGCATCAACTTGTCGCCATACCGCAGCGAGTCCTTTGATTCCGCCGTCTTGTCGAAATATCTGCCAAAGGTTGGGGCCGATACTACCGAGTGCATTAATCAGGCGCTCATAAATCCCTGCAATCAATGCAATAGTGCCACCAGAGACACCAGGAACGATATCAGCAGCACCCATCGCCATGCCTTTGATATACACACCAAGCAGCTGCTTTGGACTATCAGTGCGTACGGGAGGAGTGTTTGGGTCTAGTGGCTCTGCTACTGACGGCTGGTTTGGCCGTGGGGATTGTGGTGCCGTCATGAACAGTCCTTTATTATCTGAGAATAAATGTTATCTAAAAATAAATATCTGGCGTTATTACAACGAAACGTACTTAAAAATTAAAGCAACATCATTTTATGAAACATGTGCTAACGCATAAAAGCTGGCTTAATGAGACAGGCATTAACCCAGCTTAACGGATGATATAGAATACTTAGCGATTACTGAGTAGGAGCGAGCGCTGGATAGCCAAGTGCATAAAGCGTCCCTTCAAGTCCTGTCACATTGATCGCGGCATCAGCACGTGCTTGCACGATGGGTTTGGCATGATAAGCCACTCCTAAATCGGCAAGCGCCATCATCGGCAAGTCATTAGCCCCATCACCGACACAGACCACTTGCGACATCTCCATCCCCAAGCGCTCAGCCGTATGCTCGACTATAGCGGCTTTTTTGGCACCATTTATAATGGGCAGCTGTATGTGACCGGTCACTTTTCCTTCTTCGATGTCTAAGGCATTGGCATGGACTTCGTCAATCCCTAACTGCTCAGCGATATAGCGGGCAAAGTAAGTAAAGCCACCAGACACCAGTACCGTATGGTAGCCCAAGGCTTTTAACGCACTAATGGTGGTACGGGCACCGACCGATAACGTCAAGCGGTTGCAAATATCATCAAGCACATCGGTAGAGATACCTTTTAATAAGGCCACGCGCTGAGCAAATGATTCATCAAAGTCAATTTCACCTCGCATCGCCGCCTCAGTAATGGCTTCAACTTGCTCACCAATACCAGCCGTTTTTGCCAGCTCTACAATGACCTCTTGTTCAATCAACGTCGAATCCATGTCAAAACAGGCAAGCTTGTGAGTACGTAGCATATGACCGACCGATAGGATGTGACAATCGACGATGTCTAGATTGCCTGTACTATCCGCACTGCGTGTGCGGTTGTATTCTTCAGACAAGTCATGGCGCAGACGAGTGGTCAGCTGATCGTCAATGATGTGAGCGGCGGCGGTCTTTTTACCAGGGTGCATCAGTGTATCGGTCACAGGTACCAACAAATAGCGGTATACTTGGGCATTGGTAAAGGGTAGACGCTGTGCATCGGCTGCCGTTGGCTCTGTATCAGAGACCGTAATATTAACAAAGCTCGCCTCAGTATCCTCAGCGACCGTCACCAAATGCCAACTTGGCTGTTCATCGACCCAAGACTGAACATATTGATGAATGTCTATCGCTGATACTTGAGTAGGCAGCACGACAATGAGCGCAAAAACAGGCAGCGACTGTAGCGCATCAAAATCTCGCAGATTGGTATCATCAGGTAATAATTCTGCAATAGAGTCGACGGCTTGTTGCCATGCTTTGCTGTCTTTTGGTAACGAATAAGATGTATTTTTTGGCATGGCTCAATTGTCCCTTGTATGCTCATATAAGATTGGGAATAATAACAGTTTTACTGAGCAGCGCCTATAGATGACATGCAAAGTATCATGGGTGTTCAAAAATGCTTATCAGCGCCTAAAATCTGCTGAAATGCAACAAAGTTATTATGATAAATTTATAAATCGACTAACGCTATAAGGCTTATTATGGTGATATAGTAGATGACTTAAACTGACCCCTTGTAACGATGCTGTGGCAAAAATAGCAGCGATAATCATGAGGCAGCGCGCGATAGTATCATCGTTCAAATTTAGCTCAATAAATAAGTGTCATTTTACGTAGTAGCATTTTATATGATGACTGATTCCAATGAAATACTATCGATTTTCCGTGAATATCGATCAATATTCGCGCATTACAATTGTTCAAAAATTAGCCAAAAAATGAGCAATAGACTCGTTTTTTAATTTCTTTTCTCCAAAAAAGTTTAACATATCATGACGTATTTAGCGCCGCGGCAAGGGTTGTTTGCCATTATTCTTCTGGTTAGTTTTTGTTTGCAGACGTTGTTATTGGTCATCAGTACCGATCAACAGCTGAGCAAAAGTCGTGCGTTAAAAGGCGAGCAAATGGTCGCCCAGCTGATTGATGAAGCAAGGTTGTCTTTAGAAAACAAAGACCGTGTCAGTCTCAGTGTGATTGCTAACCGCTATACCAGCGAGCAGGACGTAACAAGAATACTGATTAAAGACAATAAAGACGATATTTTGGTGCCTGTGGGCAACGCGCCGATGCAGCAAGGCGATACGATTCGCCAAATCGCCACCAACGGCGATGCAGTGATTGGTAGCGTTGCACTGACGTTAAAAGACGTTAGTAAAGGTGAAATCATCGCGATGCAGTGGCCGTTTGTGATTGGCACTATGTTGCTGCATTTATTACTGTGGTTAATCTACGGCTATCTTGCTCGTCCGACCAAAGAGCAGATTAGTGCGCTGAGCCGTAATATTCAGGACTTGTATCGCGAGCAGTACAATCAGGGCGATCAGCGCGGCTACAGCCGTGACCTTGAGCGCGGCACGACTGGCAGTCTAGCTGATGGTACTCCAAGCGATAGTCAAATGGCTGGTTTGGCTGCCAAGAGCGAGACAGCTGGCAATGCAGCACAGGCGCGTCCGTTCAATGTACATAACGAAGTCAATGAGTACCTAAGAACACAGCAAAACCAAAGCAGCAGCGACGAAACTGGCAGTCTAACGGCTACGTCTGAAGGCGATATTGAAGACAAGGTTGTCGGCACTGTAAAGCGTCATAGTTCGCAATCTGGTGGTCAGACGTCTAAATTGTCTGCCACACGCGCAGTCGATAGCGTGAGAGTGCAAATCCTCTTTCATGATGAGTTCAATATGCTTGAGCGCCTTGCACCGGCGCAGCGCCTGCCTTATCTAGCGCTATGCACGCAGCTGCTCAATCAAGCCGTGACCGAACTACTCAAACAGCCATTACTACTGGGTGTCAGTGCGACCAATGAGGCACACTTTGAGGACGATGGTGCAAGCGTGGTGCTAAAAGCGGACAACAGCCATGCCAAAGTAGCACTGGCTGGGGTCATGCTTGCCAAGCTGTACTTGATGCTCAACAAAATCATTCATGACAAGCATATCGAGCTGTCGCGCTTTGCACTACCAGCCAAAGCAGGGGTGAGTGATGAGGCGCAATCAGAGCCCATGACCCATCTACTACAGAGCATCGGCAAAAAAGAGCAACTGCTGATATTGCTGCCAGCTGCTGGTCTTAAACAAATCAGTAACCATGTACAAGTACACAGCATCATGCGTCCAACCACTGTCTACGAGCGCGAGTGTGCGATATTCGATGGCGGGAACGACTCGATGATTCAGCGTTTGGCAGATGTTCGTAATGCCGTGCTCATGATTGAAGACGAAGATGAGTCAGCGACATAGCAGTATTAACATGGGTCATTTATACTACAATTGTCCATTATATAACTGGTGTCATAGTCTTGGTACTCAGGCTGAAATGTGACATATTAAGAAAAAGGATTGACAACTTTCAATAGAGACTTTATAAGGCATATATATATTGATGTATATTTAATACCCTTGCCTAAAAATGATAGGAGTTTGTCATGAGTGACGCTGATATTGACGACGATTTTGATGATGATTTTGTCGACGATGACGATGCAAAGATGGTTGAAGAAGCTGAGACAAGTGTACGTACGCGTTTAAGTAGTCTTGAGAAGCGTCGACTGATCGATAATTTGCTAGAAGAAAAGCGTTTGGCTAAAGAATTAAAAGATGATCTAGATGATATAGACAATTTTGATGAAGATGGTGATGATTGGGATGACGACGATTTTTAATTCATTGGCACCATTGTCTAAGCTGACTAAAGTGCTTTAATGAGTGATAATTATCTACTCAGTTATACCGATTGCTCGCTGTTTGTTATTTTTGACAATGGCTCGCCATCTGCTCTATTCAATAATACTTACTTTATAAGGGCTGCTTGGTTACGGTTATTCAAGCAGCCTTTGTTTTAAAACCCTTTTGCCATTAACCAATCAATCACTGCGATTGACGATAGCTATCTCTCAAGGACTGTTAAGCCATGAATAACCAACTAAGTTTTGATGAACTGCTCGATTATTTGGATAACCAAGAGAGCGAGTTTGTGCTCGATAGTGTCGCGGCGCATGGTTTTTTGACAGCGACGGTCATTGGTCGCCCACTCCCTAACTGGATGGATGCACTTTTTGAAGGTCATGTGAGTGAGATTCCAGAAAACGTCATCGATGGTATCAAGCGCTGGCGCGACTCGATCATGGCTGAGCTAAAAAACGAGACTCCGATTGAATTGCCATTTGGCGAAGATGCTGGTGACGAAGAAGTGGCAGTTGATTTTTCAGATGAATCAGATATTGTGGCTTGGTCGATTGGTTTTGTTGATGCCATGTATGGCGATGAAGCAAGTGATTGGTTTGAAGACGAAGAGACAGCAGAAGACGTGGCTGTGTTGACCTTACCAATGATTGTATTAAGCGGCATTGATGATGAAGATCCAGAGCTAGAAGCAATGCGTCGCGATGAAGATAAGATGGTTCAAATGGCCAACAGCATCGAAGGCAATTTGACCGAGCTGTTTTTGTTGTTTCATACCAATGACTAGTCATTCTAAAAGACAGTACGAATAATCGTACTGTCTTTTATTGGTGCTGCGTTAAGTCGCTCTGGTCATTCTTTTAGATACTTTAATAAGTTACCGATAAGGTCTTACTATGGCTGTGCAACTCTCCAATCTTGAACACCTACCTAATTATCAAATTACCGAGCGCTTAGATGTGGTGTATGGCAGTACGGTGCGCTCAAAGCATGTGGGCAAAGACTTGTTTGCTGGGCTAAAAAACATCGTTGGTGGCGAGCTGACCGCTTACACCGAGCTGTTAGAAGAGTCACGCCAAGAAGCGATCGATCGTATGGTGGTGAAAGCCGAGGCGTTGGGCGCTGATGCTATCGTCGGCTTGCGTTTCTCTACCTCTAGTATCGCCCAAGGGGCTTCTGAGCTGTTTGTTTATGGAACAGCGGTCAAAGCGGTACCAGTATCGCAGCAGCTCCAGAACCCACCAAGCGATAATCACTATCCGTCCGGTCAAACACCCAACCCTCAAGTCCAGACTGCGCCAGAGGATTTACCGCGTTTTAATCCTTTTGGTTGATCTTAGCGCTTTAAAAGCTGTAGCACTGAAAACCACAATGCTAAAAACCGTAATGATTTTTATAATGAGAAACGTCCCATGAATGACTCACTCACGCAAGTGCTTATCAATTATGGGCCGTTTATCTTTTTATTCGCCGCTGGTTGGTTTTTTGGGTCGCGTCACGAGCGTCAGCATTTGGCACAGCTAACGGTAGCAGAGCAGGCGCTAGGGGATATTACGGTTTCAAGCGAGCGTTTCTACCGTCCTGAGCTGGCTGTCGGTAGTGAGGGCGCGCTAGTTCTTGGCAGCGTCGTTATTGCTCAAGATTACTTTAAGATGATTATTGCTCGCGTGCTTAGTCTCTTTGGCAAAAACCTAACCACCTATGAGACCCTACTTGATCGCGCGCGCCGTGAGGCAATCGTCCGTATGCGTACACAAGCGAAAGCCAAAGGCTACACTCATATTTATGGTGTACGTCTAGAAGTCACTAACATAAACCAATTGGGCAGTATGGTAGAAGCCATTGCTTATGGCACGGCGGTCATCAGTACTGATCACACACCTATCGTTTCTGCTACACACACATCGCCTGCACGTGTACCTTCTGCACTTCCTAGCATCTCTTAATACCTCGTAGCACTGCTATTTAGATTCTCCTCTGTGGTTGTCGCAGCACAAAACCCAACGCTGACTGACCAGTAGTCAGAAAAATCAAATACATACACTTTTACAACGATATACTGACTTTCAATGTTTCGACATTTTTT
The DNA here is from genome assembly GCF_001854065.1 of Psychrobacter sp. AntiMn-1. Classification (NCBI taxonomy): domain Bacteria; kingdom Pseudomonadati; phylum Pseudomonadota; class Gammaproteobacteria; order Moraxellales; family Moraxellaceae; genus Psychrobacter; species Psychrobacter sp. AntiMn-1. The sequence continues at coordinate 2,483,972 of NZ_CP012969.1, forward strand.
GGGTGTATGTCAGTAGTGATGATTCCAAAAAGTGTTGTGTACAAAGTGTCGTATAAAAACGCTGACAATGTCGGTGGCTTTTACCCAAGATATCAGCAGGATTGGCTGATTGAGCATCATAACGTTGTCATAAACCTGCCCGTGTAAGGGTTATATCTACAAGGATGTAGTTATGGAAGGTGTGGAGTTAGTCACGTTTGTCAATTCAAAAGTCATTCCCATTAGTATTTTTTTGATTATGATGGGAATGGGGTTGTCCTTAGTTACCAATGACTTTAAAAGAGTCGTCAAATATCCCAAAGCAGTCGCAATCGGACTGACCAATCAGCTACTATTTTTGCCATTGGTCGGTTTTGCCTTGGCAACTTTCATGTCACTCGAGCCTGAGTATGCCGTTGGCGTTATGCTGCTAGTACTGTGTCCTGGTGGCACGACATCTAACTTATTTACTTATTTGGCAAAAGGGGATGTCGCGCTTTCGGTCACAATGACGGCGATCGCCAGTATTATCACCGTCTTTACCATTCCTATCGTGCTGAGTTTTTCGCTCGTGTACTTCATGGGTGCTGGTAGTGAGTTTCAGTTGCCAGTCGCCAAGACCATGATCAGCTTGATTACTCTGACCATACTGCCAGTTAGTATTGGTATGCTCATCAAACGCTATGCGGCAAGCTTCGCCGATAAGGCACAGGTGATGGTGTCTCGTTTTGGTGTGATATTTTTGAGCTTCTTGGTAATTTTTTTAGGATATGTGCAAAGAGATATTTTGGTCGAGGCCTTAGTTGCCACTGGCCCTGTATCGCTTATATTGAACGTATCGACGATGGCGCTTGGTTATTACACCAGTAAATGGTTCGGTCTAAATCCTGCGCAGAGAAGATCAATCACCATGGAAGTGGGTCTACAAAACAGTACGCTGTCGATGTTTATGGCATTGACGCTGCTCGCTAACTATAAGATGTCGTTGACTCCAGCTATTTATACGCTAATCATGTTCTTAACCGCAGGTATCATGGTCAGAGTATTTACCGCGCAACACAATAAAGCGAATAGAGTAGACAGAGAAAATAGCGTATTGGCTGCAAGAAGAATGTAGTTTAATCAGAATGTAAGCCGCAGTGCATTGCTAAGTACGCAGTGCACGACCCAATAAAATAAGCCCACAATATACTTTTTATGATGAGAGTTATTGTGGGCTGTTATATTTATCATGGTTTCTTAAAGTGTGTGGGTTGATTCAATACGGATAGCATCGCTCAACGCTAAAATCTGCGCCTATCTACTTCTGCTCGTGCCTCAGCGGCCTGCTCTTTGACCCTTTCAATTTCAAACAAGAATGTGCGGTTTTTGAGTACCGCGACAAATACCACGCCGCCGACCGTATTGCCCACCAAGACCACGACTAAAAATATCAAATAGTGCCATAGGCTGACCGTATTGCCATACAGCAATGCTGAAAACACTTCAATATTGCCAACGATACTGTGATGCAGACCCAAAAACCCGATACTACTAGTGATAATGGAAACCAAAACAATACGGCTAAGGGTATCGCGTGCAGATGTGACTAGCCATGCCGCCACGCCCATCATCCAACCTGCCAGTACCGCACTACCAAAGATGACCCACCACTCAAACCCTAAGATATGCTCAGCGTAAGCATCGATAGCATGGTCGGTAAACAGATGCATATGCAGCCCCAAACCAATTATTAAAGCGGCAAACAAACAGCCACCGACGATGTTACCAGCGATAACGATGCCCCATAGACGCAGCAGCTTATGCAGTGGTTCAATCTTGTTTAGCACAGGTAGACTGAGTAGGGAGGTCTGCTCAGTGAATAATAACGACTGACCAATCACCACGATAATAAAGCCGATCGGATAGAGCAGGGAGGACAGTACCATCGCATAGCGACTCGGCAGCACATCATTAAGTAAGGCAAACGCCGATAAAATCACAAAAAAGCTGATACCAATCTCAAGCCCAGCTGTAAAGGCGCTGGTAAACAGCGAGCCAAGCGAGCGCTCAAAGGTTTCTTTGGCATGGATGACTTGCTCCACCAAAATACTGGCATAGCTTTTCGCTTGGCTTAAATTATCGTCACTGGCAACTTTTTAATGGTTTCTTTGTCTTCGTCGCTGATTTCTTCTGGCAGGTCATCATTGTCTAAATCTTCGGTGGCCTTTATATGATCATCTGCGAGGCTATGCGTATGAATATCTATATCGTCGTCTTCTGGAGAGTGGCTGTGCTGTAGCGTGTGACTGTGCGCCATATTGTCTTTTTTATGAGGATCGCTTGCATCGTCATCCTGAGATGAATGACTGGTGGTACTCACGCGCGCGCTATCTGGTAGGATATCCTGAGCATCCTGACGACGGCTTTGGTTAGGTCTGTTATTTTGGGACAAGGGTGACTCACTGTTGGTCGGCTGGTATATGGATAGAGCTGATACAACGCTATCGATGTTATTTTAGCGCATGACTGTGGTAGGTTCTGTTGAGTGTTTAACCAATTGCGGTTATTAATTGTTCGATAACGGCATGAAAAATGACCTTCAGGCTTTATAAATTGCCTTACCATCTAACAAAATCTGCCTATCTGCGTTAAAATCACTCTATTCATTATTTTCCTAATTTTTATATTCTCTTTAATTCAATTAACTTTGATCACATTCAATCAATAAAAGATAATGCCATTATGAGTAACCACAACCTAACTGCCTCTATTCAAGCGGCACTCAATCAATTAGAAAACGCCTATAACCCTGCACAAGTCGAGGCAGGCATGTATCAAGGCTGGGAAGAAAGCGGCTATTTTGCCCCAACATTTGATAAAGACGAGTCGTTCTCTATCGCGCTGCCACCGCCAAATGTCACGGGCTCGCTGCATATGGGTCATGGGTTTAACAATGCAATCATGGATGCGCTCACACGTTATCACCGTATGAATGGCGACAACACGCTGTGGCAACCAGGTACGGATCATGCCGGTATTGCAACCCAAATGGTCGTTGAGCGTCGCTTGGAGGCGCAAGGCATCCGCCGCCGTGATATGACACGTGAAGATTTCATCGATAAAGTGTGGGAATGGAAAGAAGAGTCGGGCGGCAGTATCACTAGCCAAATTCGTCGTTTGGGTAGCTCGGTTGATTGGTCACGTGAGCGCTTTACCATGGATGATGGTCTGTCTAACGCGGTAAAAGAAGTATTCGTACGCCTGTTTGACGATGGCCTTATCTATCGTGGTAAGCGTTTGGTCAACTGGGATCCAAAATTCCAAACTGCGCTGTCAGATCTTGAAGTCGAAAACCACGATGAAAAAGGTAGCTTGTGGCATTTCCGCTATTATTTCACGGACACAGAGCTGACCACGCAAGATGGCAAAAACTATCTGGTCGTCGCCACCACCCGTCCTGAGACACTCCTTGGTGATACGGCGGTCGCCGTCAATCCGAGCGATGAGCGTTATGCACACTTGGTCGGCAAAACCATTACTTTACCGATTACGGGTCGCGTCGTGCCTATCGTCGCTGATGACTATGTCGAGAGTGACTTCGGTACAGGCTGTGTCAAAATTACCCCAGCGCATGACTTTAACGATTATGAATTGGGTCGTCGTCATAGCTTGCCACTCATCAATATTCTCGATGAGCGCGCCAACATTTTGCCAGCGATGGAAGTCTATCCTGACTTGCAAACGCGTGAGCCAGAGCTAGAGACTACGCCTAGCGAGTACGCAGGACTTGAGCGTTTTGCCGCGCGTAAATTCCTTGTTGAGCAAGCAGGCGATCAGGGCTGGCTAGAAGACATTGAGGACTACGCACTCAAAGCCCCACGTGCTGAGCGTGGCGGTACGATCGTTGAGCCATGGTTGACCGATCAGTGGTATGTCGCCGTCAATAAGCTGGCGGGACCAGCGATTGATGCGGTCGAAGATGGTCGTATTGAATTTGTCCCTGCGCAGTACAAAAACATGTATATGGCATGGATGACTGACCTGCAAGACTGGTGTATCAGCCGTCAGCTGTGGTGGGGTCACCGCATCCCAGCGTGGTACGACGATGCGGCAGGTGAGGTATATGTCGCACGTAGCGAGGCGGAGGTTCGCACTAAATACAATCTCAGCGATGATGTGGTATTGCGCCAAGATGATGATGTACTTGATACGTGGTTTAGCTCGGGTCTATGGACGTTCAGTACGCTTGACTGGGCTGACGTCAACGCCGATCCACGCGTGATGGAGACTTTCCACCCAACTAGCGTCTTGGTCACGGGCTTTGACATTATTTTCTTCTGGGTCGCGCGCATGATTATGCTGACCATGCATTTTGTCAAAAACGAAGACGGCACGCCGCAAGTACCGTTTAAGACCGTCTATGTGCATGGTCTGGTACGGGATGGCAACGGTCAAAAAATGTCAAAATCAAAAGGTAACGTCTTAGATCCGATCGATCTAATCGACGGTATTGAGCTAGAAGCGCTGGTAGAAAAACGCACCAGCAACATGATGAACCCAAAAGACGCGGCCAAGATTGAGAAGCAAACGCGTAAAGAGTTCCCAGAAGGCATCCCAGCCTACGGTACCGATGCACTGCGCTTTACCTTTACCTCATTAGCCAGTACCGGTCGCGATATCAACTTTGATCTAAAGCGTGTCGAGGGCTATCGTAACTTCTGTAATAAAATCTGGAACGCCAGCCGTTTTGTCCTAATGAACTGTGTCGATAAAGAGGGGAGCGCGCTGCCTATCGACCAAACGGCGAACCCTGACGTGTGGGAGCTACCAGAAAAATGGATCATGAGTCGTCTGAATTCTAGTATCAAAGACATTCATCAGCATTTCGCCCAGTATCGTCTCGATATGGTCAGCCAAGATATCTATGAATTTATCTGGAACGAGTACTGCGATTGGTACGTGGAGCTTGCCAAAGCCAGCCTCAACGATGACTCGGTGACGGATGCGCGTAAAGCGCAAATCCGCTATGTACTACTGCACGTATTAGAGACGGCGCTACGTTTTACCCATCCAATCATGCCGTATCTGACTGAGCAAATCTGGCAGACCATCGCGCCGCTACTGGGTCGCAAAAACACCGACAGCATCGTGATCGCTGACTACCCACAGACTGATGCCAGCCAAATCAGTGAGCAGACTGAAGCGGATATGGCGTGGCTACAAGAGCTCATCGCGAGCGTCCGTAACATCCGTGGTGAGATGAAACTGGGTAACGCGGTACGCCTGCCAGTGCTACTACAAAACGTCTCTAGCGACGAAGAAGCGCGTCTATCCCGTATCAAAAACCAGTTCAAAGCGCTTGCCAAAGTCGAGAGCTTAACCATCGTCAAAGAAGGCGATGAGGTGCCACTCTCGTCATCAAGTATGGTCGGTCAGCTACGGGTACTCGTACCGATGAAAGGGCTCATCGATCCAACGGCTGAGCTAGCACGTCTGGGCAAAGCGCATGAAAAGCTACAAAAGCAAGCCGACGGTATCGCGCGCAAGCTCGGCAATGAAGGCTTTGTCAGTAAAGCACCTGCGGAAGTGGTCGATGCTGAGAAAGCGAAACTGGCTGAGCTAGAAGGGCAGATTAAGACTATGGCGGCGCAGATGGAGGAGCTTAAAGCGTTGTAATTAGCGTAGAAATACCGGTATAAGTAGAAAACGCTATCACGATTGTGATGGCGTTTTTTATTATCTACTGGGTAGTTCTTTACCTCAGACTTCATCTCTATGCTATTGATAAACATCTATGTGTTATGATTTATCATCCTGTATGTTTCTACTACTTTGTTATTTAAAACGAAGTCGGTAAATAATGTTTTCCGAAATCAGTAATAAATACATCCTTCTTAATATTTTTAAAATACAACAATATTTACATCCGATAGTGAGTATCTTCGAATGAAGTCAAACACATACTATAACAACGTATATAAGCTTATATCTGAAGACTTTAATAGCAGGCAGGCTCATGAAGTGATAAGAGAATGGCGATCTCACAACATTTATACATTGGATATAGCTTCAAAACTATTAGAAAGAATTGTCAAAAATCTAAATCTTAAGAATTGCTACATAGGTCAACGACTAAAAAGGCTAGTGTCAATAAAACAGAAATTAGTCAAAAGTAAAGGTATGAGACTTACAAAAATGCAGGATATTGTAGGCGTAAGACTTGTAGTCAATGATTTAAAAGAGCTAGCAAAGGTAGTTAAGTTATTGCAAGAAGGTAAAATCTTAGGTAAAAACATTTCTCTCGTTAGAGAGTTTAACTATATAAAAAAACCTAAAGAAGATGGATATAGAAGTTACCATATAACTTTCGAAGTAACGAATAGCCATAAAGGTGTAGAGTACAAAAGACTATTTGAGTTACAAGTTAGGACGAAGTCACAGCATGCATGGTCTACTGTAGTAGAAACTATAGGGACCTATATGGGAGTAGATTTCAAAGGGGGCGATGGCGAAAAAGACTGGAAGAGTTTTTTTAAGGAATCTTCTTATATATTTTCATGGTTTGAGAAGTTTGAAAGTGGTCGTAAGCACCTTACTATAGATGACGCGGAACAGGTAATTAGAGGTTCTATAAGGCTCAAAGAGATAATGCTAGAGTTAAAAATAACAGAACTACTAGCGCTTCTTAATAATATGACCTCCGATATAAGCTATAAGCTAAATGAAACTTCCAAGAACGACTATGCAATTATATTTATTGACTACATTAAAAAAGAAAGTGTAGTGAGAACTTATCCTAAAGCGGCATCTAAAACTGTTAATGACCTTTATATTAGATTAGAAGAAGAATTGAATTATACAGATCAAATTCAAGTCTTATTCGTTGAAATTACAAATTTAACTAACTTGAGAAAGGCTTTTCCGAACTTCTACATAGATGTATCTGAATTTATAAGCATTCTAAAAAGGTATTTTAATAGGCTAAATGATTACGCATCCAACTTGAGCTAAATTTTCTAATCTCTCAAATAGATCAAAGGAACACCATGAACCATCTCACCGTTGGACAACGCGCGCCTTTAAGCAACCTTGCTATTGATGACACCGCACCAATCACGCTCAAGTTCACTCGCCAAAGCCCAATAGAGATGGATACCAGCTTCTTATATTAACTTAATTCAAAATCTAAAAAACCGCCATAGCAAACACGATGGCGGTTTTTTATTACTCAAACTATTTTAACGCCTACAGCACCCACAGCGATTGATACTGCTCATCAGTCAACGTCACGATATCGATCTCGGCTAGCATCTCACGCAGTTCTTCCCATTTATTTGCATCAGGCGTGATTGGCGTGATCAATCTGCTCAGCGTATTATCAATGATCGCATCCATCAGCGTATCCGCCTCAGTTTTACTATAGTTGTAATACATATGGTGGGCAGTCTCTGGATCATTTTTACACAGCTCTGTCATCTGGTTGGTCACGTCGATAAAGGCATCTATCGCGTCTTTTTTCGCGCTATAGATCTCATCCGTCGTCAGAATCTCTAACGCCGAAAAATTCGGATAAGGTGACAGATGCTGATCGATAAACGTAAAGTCTAGCCCTTCATGAGTTGCCTCAACGCCTTCAAAGTTATAAAAGCACAGCCATGCACCATCGAGACTTGGGTCTTCTTGCAGGTTTTTTATATGATAAAAGTCCTTTTGTACAAAGCTCACATTGTCACGACTGATAGTGAAGCCATTTTTCTTGGCATAGCGGGCTAATATCTCAAAGCCAATGCGATTGGTTTTTTCTTCAGCCGCCGGGGTGCAAATGCGAATCGGCTGATTGTTCTTGAGCTTATCCATGCTGGATTGCTGCATCAATATGCCGCCATCGGTCTCAAAAAAACAGCCAAGCGCGCGCAGATTCGGCGCGTAATGCTCAAATAAATGAATTGGCTCATTCACATGCAGATCGATACTTTGGTTTTGCAATTCAGCAAAGCCATCATAATGGTCATCTGGCTCGATAATAGTGATATCCAGCCCTGCCTGCTCATATGCGCCCGTGGTCACACCCGCGATAAAGGGCAGGTGATCAGGGTTCAAAAACCATTCGAGGGTGAGGGTCAATTTGGTGGTCGACTGCATGGTTGTTTCCTTTTTAATGATAGAAAACAATCAGACTGATGCTGTTTACATAAAACAAAAAAGGCAAAACAAGAAAGGCAAAATCTCAACATGTAAGGCGCTATCAGTTCAGCGAATCAGATAGAGATTTCTCTTATTTATAGACTGCTTAGGTTCTGTCATGCTTGTTTCCTACGTCAGTGCTAACTGCTTCAGGTTCACGGGTGTGTCTCAGCGATGGTTTTAACAATCGTTACAAGGTTAAAAGCAAAGCACCCCGACAAGGTTAAGTGGTGCTGCATTATTTTTGATCAGTACTGCTAATGGCTATTATCGATAGCTACTGCATCATCATATAGTGAAACCATTATAAAAATGGTATAGCAAGATTAAACGCTATTTTTCGCAGCCTCTGGAGACGCAGTCACAGCAAGCAAGAAAAGTAGCATTTAATCGAGCGCGTTTCCTATGCTGCATCAATTTTATTGAGGTTCTACTATAGACGACTTGTAAGCGGCGATGCAAGCGTACAAGGAATGACAATGAAAGGTGATGACTGACGCTCGTTAACCGCCCTTTATAACAGTTCACATTTGTGTTGGCTTTTTATAAGCGCTTTCAATCTTATAAGCGCTTGCAATCGACGTGTTAATAGAAGAGCGCAGTATTTGTCATTGGTACTTACCCAATCACTAACCAACGATACTGATCGATAGCAAAAAGCTTGTATAAATGGGCTTGTACAATTTTTGGTGATATTGCATGCTTGGTTATTCATACAAGTAGCTATGTAAATACTTTTGATGGCTACCAAAATCATTCACCGCACCGTCCATCGACATCACTTATATGACCCATAATAAAAAAGCGTTTTATCATAGGCCTAAGACCAACCAATCTAGAAGTCCAATGATACGCTGGACCTTTGTGACGCTTGGCTGGGTGTTTTTTGTCTTAGGGATTATCGGTATTTTATTGCCTGTGATGCCGACTGCGCCTTTTATACTACTTGCAGCAGGCTGCTGGGCGCGTAGCTCTAAGCGCTTTCATTTTTGGCTGATCAATCACAAATACTTCGGCAAATACGTCCGTGATTGGGAAGAAAATCATGCAGTACCGCTCTATGCTAAGTGGCTTGCGACCATCATGATGGCGATATCGACTGCCATGTTGTTTTATCGTCTGCCCGCTGATATGACATGGGCGGCATGGCTGGTAGCACTGGTCTGTAGCGGGGTTGCCGTCTATTTGTTTCGTCTGCCAAATGCCAAATAAAGTCGCCAATATAGGGCAATAGTTAAGTCCAGTTACATAAAACCTGAGATAAGGCTTGCGATACTAGGATGTTCCCCCTATAATACATCCAAGCTTAAGAGCAGTTCTGCACCAAATCATTACCTCGTAGTATTAGTTATAATCCTTCGTTTTAATATTTATCGTTCAGTAGCTATTTGCAAGCGTTATCGGTCTATTAGACCACAAATAAATTAAATATCAGGGTTATGACTATGTCAGACGTTCAAAAAGGTACAGTTAAGTGGTTCAACGAAGCTAAAGGTTTTGGTTTCATCGCTCCAGAAAACGGCGCAGACGTTTTCGCTCATTACAGCGAAATCTCAGGCTCAGGTTTCAAAACTTTGGCTGAAGGCCAAGAAGTTGAGTTCACTGTAACTCAAGGCCAAAAAGGCCCACAAGCACATAACATCGTTGCTATCTAATTTGTCTTTATAGACAGATAGATAAAAAGATGTAAAAAAGCGAACCTTAGGGTTCGTTTTTTTTTTTCGTCTGTGATTTGGTATTAAATGAAACGACAGATATAAAAATGCCTCCGACTATATGGATAGTTAGAGGCATTTTTGTACTGGGTACTGAGGTAAGTCAATAAGCATGAGCAATTGACTTATTATATAAAGCTAATACCGATATTGATCAGACCACCGCCCAATATCAACCAGCCAAACATCACCGCACCCAATACCAGAGGTTTGACGCCAGCTTGCTTGATCGCGCTTAGATGCGTGGTTAGACCTAGCGCAAACATCGCCATCGTAAGCAGTACGTCATCTAGTCTCACCATACTACGCTCAATGCTTGCAGACATTGGCACCCAAGTATGTAATAAGACGATACCGATAAAAATAAACGCAAACCATGGCACTTTGACTTGCTTGACGCGGCTCATAAATGATGCTGTCTCGCTTTTACTACCTTCATGTTCTATAGCGGCATTATCTACGGAGCGATCTTTGGTTAGCGCAAATGAGAGCACAAGTAAGAAAGGTGCGAGCATCATCACCCGTATCATTTTGGTCACGACAGCAGTGTCGCCAATCTCAGTATTGATGGCATTGCCTGCGACCACGACTTGCGCCACTTCATGTACGGTTGAGCCCGTGTACATGCCGTACTGCTGGGCACTAAGCCAAGGCTGCAACCAACCAAGCTGATAGAGAAAAGGATAGAGCAGCATGGACATGGTGCCAAAGACCACGACCGTCGCCACAGCAATAGTCACTTTATGTGCTTGAGCTTTGACCACTGGCTCTGCAGCAATGACAGCCGCCGCCCCGCAGATACTCGCGCCTGAGCCGATGAGTATAACGGTTTCTTTATCGACTTTTAGCCATCTGGTGCCGATCCAATAGGTCAGTATAAAGGTTGACGTCAGGACGAGAGCATCGGTCATAATCGCTGGCATACCAACGCTCGCCACTTGCGTCATGGTCAGCTTGAACCCATAAAACATGATCGCAAGTCGTAAAATTTGACCTTTTGCAAAAGCGACTCCACTACCTAAGCGTTCAGCAAAATTTGGATAGACGGTGTTGCCCAAGACCATACCCAGCAAAATCGCGAGCGTTAAAGAGGATAAGCCAACGATACGTCCGTTCGACCACGCATCCAAACGCGTATCTAACCATAGACAGAATGCGCTACCGATCAGTACCACAGCCAAACCAGCCAAGTGGCGTTGGCTTGGAATGTAGTTACTCACTGAACGACTGACTGATTTGGCTAGTGTATGCATAAGAGGCATATCCTATTACTGATATTAAAATAAGCATAAGCTTATGAGTAGACAGTATAAGCTGACTATATTTATAATAAAAACAGATTAATAAGATATAAACTATCGATATTTTAGGTTAGTGTTTACGGTAGAAATAGATATACCGCGCATGAGTAGCAAAAAAAGACATGTATAGCGAATAAGACAGGCTAAAAAATGACATAAGGCATCATCAATAACATGAAAAAATCTGTACAGACATTGCCAAAGATTACACTTAAGCAGCTCGCTGTTTTTGTCAGTATTTACCAGACAGGTAGCACCAGCCGTGCCAGTGAAGAGATGCATTTATCACAGTCGGCGGTCAGCAGTGCGCTGACAGAGCTTGAGTCTAGATTACAGATGCCATTGTTTGAGCGCGTCGGTCGCAGGCTTAATCAGCATCCCAATGCCCATCCTATTTATATACAGGCACAGGCTATCTTGGGTCAATCGCTCACGCTTGAACATTATCACCAATATCAAGCGAGGCAGATACATATCGGGGCGAGTACCACGATTGGCAATTACGTGCTGCCATCATTGCTTGGTAAGTTATATGAGGCGCTACCAGATGCCAATGTCGATATGTATATTGCCAATACTCAGGAGGTGGTGAGTGAGGTTGAGCAGCTCAATATCGATATTGCTTTAGTAGAAGGGATGCCGCGTCCGATAGACATGAAAGCCATTGAGCAGCGCGAATGGCGAACGGATACGCTGATGATATTTGCCAAACGTGATAGTAAATGGTTAAAGAACGTCGCTATCTATAGCCAAGATAAGGGCTGCTATCAGCTAACTATTAATCAGCTAGCACAGTTGCCGCTACTCGTACGTGAGGCAGGGTCGGGCACACGGCAGATTATCGATGAGCAGTTGCTAAAGTATCTACCCAATGCAGAAGTGGTAAAGGCCATACACCAATCAGAAGCCATCAAACATATGGTGAGTGCAGATATTGGTCTTGGCTGCCTATCGCAGCATGTGATTGAGACAGAATTGGCAACAGGTGAGCTGGTGCAAGTAAGCGTTGCAGGAATCGATCTATCGCGGACATGGTGGCTGGTCTGGCACAAAGCCCGTCATCAAAGCCCCATTTGGCAGACGTTTATAGATATTATCCAACAAGATTAACTGAGATAATGTCAAAATGTGAGGAGTAAAAAAGCGCCGTATTAATCATGATAGGGCGCTTTTTGTTAACTGATAATTCCATATAGCCAAAGCAAATTGCTACGTCGAAACCGGTTTGTCGAGTCTTACGACCAAGCTGTCGCAAGGTACGTTAGGCAAGATATTATCTGCTGTCGCGCCACTGATCCATGCGGCAATACCAGTGCGCTTATGGCGACCGATGACCAACAGATCGACGTCGTGTTTATGACAGTAGCTGACAATACCTTCACTGCTAGAGATAGCGGTAGTGACTTCTGACGTTGCCGCATTGAGCTGGTTGCGTTCAAGGAATTGCGCCAGTTTTGCCCGTGCTTCTTGGCAGCGTTCGTCATCAATCTCATCATAAAGACTTGACGCAGGTACCAGCTCATAGCCGAAGCCCACCATGGTATCTTTGACAATATGCAGCACAGACAACTTAGAACCGGGACGGTTTTCAACGATGCGCTTGGCCTTTTGCGCGACGATATCCGCATCAGAGAGTAAGTCGGTGACCAGTAAAATATGTTCGTAACTCATACGTCTTCCTCATGTCAGATAGTATTTACTATAGCACTACTATAGAGCGCTGTTAAGTAATGCTTGTCTATCTTTGTGACATAGATTTTGATATGGAACAACACCCGAGTGCAATGCTAACAAATAACAGGTTAACTCGAATGATGAGCCGGCCCCCTTATTCTGATACTGGCTCATCAAGCTTGACGACTAGGCTGTTGCAAGGGATGTTTGGCAAGATATTATCGGCTGTTGCACCCGACTAACCAAGCGGCGATACCGTGACGTTCATGACGCCCAATGATGAGTAAGTCGACCTTTTTTCATGACAGTAGTCAACAATACCTTTACTGTTAGAAATGGCAGCTGTCACCTCAGAGTTGACTGCTAGCCTACTACTGTAGTACTTGCACTCGTCTGCCTTGTACCACTTTTAATATTGATTGACTATAACAGTGCAAACGGTCTCTGTTAAGCGATATGACCATCATTTGAATGTGGCTTTTGTTGGAATTATATTGGGCTGTTTGAAAGAGTGGCGAGCATTTCACGATATATTATTGCCCATGTGCTGACTTGACTTATCAACGACCAAACCCCACTAATAGCGCTAAGCCAATTCTTTTTTAGCCAATATAGCCAATATAGTCACTATAAATACCTGCATAATTGAGTTCAAAAGCCAGTATTGGGTTTAGCATTCAGTTTTTTCAGAAATTGTAAGTCAAAATGTTTTAATAGCCATTTTTACGACTGATAGTTCAATAATTTTTACCACTCTATTTACCCTGATAGTCAGGGCACACGATACGCATTGTAAGCGATAAGGATAACTATGACTGATACCCCATTTACTGCTGATCTCACGTTGCATCCAGCATTTGAGCTGATTGAGCATCGCCATATTGAGGCGCTATCGATGGATGTGCTGATCAGTCAGCATGTGAAGACAGGCGCGATGCACTATCATTTAGCGCACCCAAGCGATGAAAATGCGTTTTTAGTAGGTTTTCGTACTCAGCCGATGGACTCAAAAGGCGAGGCGCATATTTTGGAGCACGTCGCATTGTGTGGCTCTAAGAAATTCCCAGTACGTGACCCATTCTTTTCAATGATCAAACGCTCATTAAACACGTTTATGAATGCGATGACCGCAGCCGATTGGACGGCGTATCCGTATGCCACGCAAAACAAAAACGACTATTTTAATTTGCTTGCTGTGTACCTTGATGCGTCGTTTTTTCCCAATATCCACCCGCTCGATTTTGCGCAAGAAGGCATCCGCGTAGAGCTGGACGAAAACGACAAGCCCCAGTTTAAAGGTATCGTCTTTAACGAGATGAAGGGCGCGATGAGTGGCGAGATTGATCAGCTTTATCATACGGTTGCGCATCATCTATTCCCAACGACGACTTATCACTACAATTCAGGTGGCGATCCTGCTCAGATTCCTGACTTAACGCATACTGAGCTGACAGCTTTTCATGAGAGTCACTATCACCCATCGAATAGTGTCATCATGAGTTTTGGTAATATTCCTGTTGCTGAGACGCAAGCGAAAATACACGAAGATGCTTTGATTCAATTCGAAGCAGGTAAAAAACACGTATCGCGTCCAGAGCAGCGTTTGTCTGCACCTATTAGTGCAGTTGACACGTACACTGCTGATGAAGCCGGTCCAGATCAGACCCATCACGTGGTCGCTTGGTTGTTGCCGTCGATCACTGATCCTAAGCAGCGTTTGGCGCTGCGTTTGCTCGAAGGCGTACTGATTGAGCATTCAGGCTCGCCACTACGTGCTTATTTGGACAGCCATCCACTGGGCAAAGCGCCAAGTCCGCTATTAGGGCTGGATGACAGCCATTATGAAATGGTCTTTTATACGGGACTGCGCGGCTCTAACCCAGAGCATGCCGAAGCGGTCGAGCAAGGCATTATTGACTTGCTGACTGAGGTGGCAAACTCGCCAGTTGATGACGAAACGATCGAAACCATTCTGCATCAGATTGAAATTGATCAGCGCCATATCGGCGGTGATAGCATTCCTTATGGTCTAAACCTGATGTTAGAGGGCTTTAGTACTGCCATTCATGATGGTAACCCTATCGATGTGTGGGAAGTGGATGAGCATCTACAGTGGTTGCGCGAGCAAGTGGTCGATCCGCAGTGGCTACCGAACTTAATCAAAACGCATCTGCTGGACAATCAGCACCGTGTGCGCGTGACCATGACGCCAGATAGCGAAAAATCAGCGCGCCTTGCTGCAGCAGAGCAAGTGCGTTTAGATACCATCGCGATGGACTTGAGCGCTGATGACAAAGACATCTTGCACAAGCAAGCATTAGATCTGGCCGCACGCCAAGCAGCGCCAGATGATTTGAGCTTACTGCCAAAGGTAGGTCTAGAAGACGTACCAACAGACATTAGCTTTAAAGAAGGCACCCAAAAGCAGGTGCGTCTGAGCGGGCAAGATAGTACGCTATTTGAATATGAAGCGGGCACCAATGGTATCTATTACTATCAGGTGATCGTACCGCTCACTGAAGCCATTGGCAATCAGGACACCAGCAGTTTGCCTGTGAACGAGGTGATCAATCATCCATTGCTACCGATTTATTTAAGCCTACTATCAGAGCTGGGTACTGACTCGATGAGTGCTCATGAGATGCAGGCCAAGCAAGCCGCGCATTCTTCGGGTGTGACCGCGCGTATCAGCCAGCGTACCCACGTGGATGATAGTCAATCGATTAGCAGCTATTTTGTCGTGGCAACGCGCGCGCTCAACCGCAAACCTGAAGCGATTGATTTGCTCAAAGAAGTAATGGAACACAGCATCTTTACTGAGCATGATCGCATCAAAGAAATCTTGCAGCAGCGTCAAGCCAGCTGGCAATCCAATTTGGCAGGTTCTGGTCACTCATATGCAATGCAAACCGCCAGTCGCGGTATGAGTCGTCAAGCGCAGCTAGAATATGTGCGTAGTGGTTTACCAGCACTAAATGCACTAAAAGCGTTCTTGGGACATGCCAGTAGCGATGATACTCAGTGGGATACATTGGCAACGAGTTTGATGGATTTGCATCAACGTTTGATCAGCTTACCTAAGCATGCCGTTATTATCTGTGAAGCCGAGCAAACGGAACGCTTGAGTGGCCTCATCGTCGATAGCTGGACAGAGAGCAAAGCAGTCACATCTGCTGAAAAAGCAGACAATACTGAAGCAAATATCCCTAGCGAATTTGCAAATCTGCATCTAGATACTGCGTTAAATGGTGAGACTAATTCAGTCAAGGCATTAGAGAGTGGCGACGATGTTAAAAACAATGTGCTCGATGTTGCAGATTTAGCGTGGTTAGTGCCAACCAACGTTTATCATAATGCCAGTGCTTATACGGTACCAGCGGCTGACCATCCTGATACTGCCGCACTCATGGTGTTAGCGCCTTACCTACGTAATGGCTATCTGCACAGCGCCATTCGTGAACGCGGCGGTGCCTATGGCGGCGGTGCTGGCTATGACGCCAATGCTTGCGCCTTTAAGTTCTTTAGTTACCGCGATCCGCAGTGCGCTGAAACCTTTGAGCATTTTGAGGCCAGTATTGAGTGGATCTTAAACGAGCCACAAAACGATGAGCAATTAGAAGAGGCGATTTTAGGTATTATCTCCGGTATGGATAAGCCAGGCTCTCCTGCAGGGGAGGCGATCAAAGCGTGCTTCGCCAACTTGCATCATCGCGGTGCTGATTGGCAGCGCAAAATGCGTGCTGCGATCTTGGCAGTGACCATTGATGATTTACAGCGTGTTGCCAAGCAATATCTGCAAGGTCAAAAGCATGTGCGTGCCGTATTAGCGCCTTATAATAAAGAAGAGACAGTCAAAGGACTGGGCTTTGAGGTTTGTAAAATAAAGAGCTAAGGTAGCAAAATCTATCACCAAGAAAAAGCCAAGCGTCATGCTTGGCTTTTTTGTATGTAGTATTTGCTTAGTACCGTTTGATACTCAAATCTTTGCCGATTTTGTCTTGATGGATCGGGAATTCTGACAACTCGTTATACTGCTTACGATCAGAAAAATAGTTTTTTAAGGTAAGGCGAATGGCCTCAAAGGCGAGCGTATCCCATGGAATATCTTCTTCACTAAATAGCGCACAATCAAGGCTTTCTGAGCCAATACCGTACGCACCATCTTTTAGATCGGCGAGATAAATAGAGTAGATCTGCCCAATATCTGGTAGGTCATAAATGCAGTATAGATGCGGATTCAGTACGATGGCATCAGCTTCTTCGTAGCTCTCGCGTGCGGCGCCTTCAGCCATGGTTTCGCCGTTTTCCATAAAACCTGCAGGTATCGTCCATAGCCCATATTGCGGCTCGATCGCTCGGCGGCACAGTAGGACTCTGTCTTCGTGTACGACTAGCGAACCACAGATAACCTTTGGGTTTTCGTAGTGGATATAGTGACAATTGGGGCACACCAAGCGCGGCATATTATCTGTAGGTGGGATTTTTCGTTCTGCTTTATGACCGCATTGGAGACAATAGCTCATACCAACTACCTTTATTAGTAAATATTGTATGTCCACTTATCTTAAAAGTTTTTTTGCCGTTCTGATGTTTGCTTTTGTATACAGCAGCGATAGTGACAAATACTTTTGAGGATATCCTTTTACTTTTAACGAAAAAGTTATTTTATTTAATTTTTATGATTACAACGAAAACGCTCTGACAGCGCATTTTAATTGCCATCAAAGCGTTCTTATATTATCGAGTATATCCTACATAGGAATTAGGTTTTTATTTTGAGCATTTGTGTGCGTAGTCCACCAGCTACCGACGCAGAGATAGGAATCAATGGCGTCAATGTGGCTTGAAAGTCATGATAAAGATCTTCGCGCGTCGGATATATGACCGTACTTAAGTTGCCATCTGCATCTACCTCATGACGCCAGCCGCCGTGCTCAAGATCAATCAAAGTACTGGCAATATAATCCCAAGCTAAGCGGTAGTAATACTCAAAGCGCGGATCACCCGTACGGCGCGATAGCATCAGTGCGGTATTAGCCATTTCCGCCTGTACCCAGTAAGGACGGTTTGGTATTGAAATCTCATCATCCCAGCCAATGGTATAAACCATGCCGGGCTGACCGTCAGGTGCCCAGCCACGATCGATAGCGCTATCAAATAATGCGATGGCATCAGGTAGCAGCCAATCAGGTATGTCATAATCATGCGCGATACAAGCAGACTCAACCTTGAGCAGCAGTCCTGCCCATTCTGCAAAGTGACCAGGTGTGAGTCCCCAGGGACGCAGGTCATCAGAAGGTTCATTCGCATCGTAGTCGGGCAACAGATTCCACCCACTATCAAAATGCTCGGGCAAACGTCCACCATAAGCCTCAGGAATATCATGACCAAAACGCTTGGCTAAGTGTAGTGCGCGGTCTAGCCAGCGCGTTTCACCGGTGGCATCTGTCAGTGCTAAGCAGGCTTCGGTCGTATGCATGTTGCAATTGGCGCCGCGATAATCTTCGGGATCAGCCCAATCAGCGGCAAAAGAAGGTAGCATTGATTGCTCATCTTCTAACCAAAAATGCTGATCAATGATTGTTATTGCAGCCTCCATCAACTCTGTACCGCGCGGGCGACCAGCAATGCTAGCAGACGCGCCAGCAAGCGCGACAAACGCATGCAGATAGGCGTTTTTGCGTGATGGGTTTTCATGAGTTGAGTAAGCATCACTGAACCAACCGCCATGTACCGAGTCGCGCAATGGACCATCGAGCAACGCATCTAGGCCATGGTCAGCAAGTGTTGCTGCACCTGGTATACCCATTAGTGCCGCTAGCGCATAGCAATGCACCATCCTCGTAGTGATGATGCTCTTTGCTGTGTCATCTACCATGTTGCCATCGTGACCCAAAGTAGCAAACCCTGATGGCACGCGCGCTTTGGCATAATGTTCGAGCAAACGTTGTCCTTCAGCGAGCAACCAGCGGCGATGACTACTGCTATCTGCCCAACAGACAGATAGCAGGTCAGAAGAGTCAGGAGAATCCATGATATCAGCCATTGGTAATCATGCCTCCGTTTATGTGTAAGGTCTGCCCAGTCACAAAGCTACTGTCTTGGCAAGCAAGAAATACATAGGCAGCGCCCATCTCGCGTGGCTGACCCATACGCCCCATTGGTGAGGACATCGATTCTAAAATATCTTTATCAAAGTCTTTAAATACCAGTTGAATCTCGCTCACTACAGGACCTGGTGCTACCTGATTGACGCGAATACCGCGACTAAGTAGTTGTTGCGATAACGCGCGGGTGTAGCCAACGATAGCGCCTTTGGTTGCGGTGTACGGCACCAATACATCATTGCCGACATACGCATTAACAGATGTCGTATTGATGATGCTATCACCTTCTTTCATATGCTCAAGGGCGGCGCGGGTTGCATAAAACATTCCTGCCATATTGACATCGAAATGCTGTTGCCAGTCTTTATCACTGACTTCAGACAAATCATGATACGGCTTTTGCATACCAGCGTTATTGACTAGCACATCAATGCCGCCCCATTGTGCCACGACCGCTTCGACTGCCTCTTTGCAACTACTACTATTTGCTGTATCACCCTGCAGTACCACCGCGTCTGTGCCTTCTGCTTCAATACCTTTACGCGTCTCATTGGCGCTCTCTTCATCAGAGTGATAAAGGATGGCAACTTTGGCGCCTTCACGTGCCATATGAAAAGCCACTGCGCGACCGATACCACTGTCTCCGCCAGTGATTAAAACGCGCTTATCAGCCAGTTTTCCTGAGCCTTTATAGTTATCATTGATATATTCAGCAGGTGGCATCATGTTGTCGATTTGGTCTGTCATAATCTGTATCCTTTGTTCTTTTGAGGTATTGTTTATTGTTATTACAGCAATCCTATGACGTTGGTGTCAGTATTTTTATAATGCTATTTTAGGATGTCCGCCTCATAGTCTTGCTAGCAGTTATCATAATACCCAAATGCATTTTTTGAAATATTACTCGGTTAATGTTTGGTAATTTAAAGCTGCAGTTATGATATTTATTATCATTGATAAGTACCAGGCAAAAAGGATATTGAGAAAATCTTAATTAATAAAACGATCACCGTCTGAGACAGACGGTATGAGATATTGAGTGATTTAGAAAGGTGTAAAGACGCGGCAAAAAAATAGACATTTAGTTGAAAGGCTCACTTGGATAGAGGCTCAGTCTATATAACAAAGCTTATACACAAGCGGTAAGCCGTTTTATATTTATCATAGTGACCACATATATAGTGAAACCATTATAAAAATGGTATAGCAAGATTAAACGCTATTTTTCGCAGCCTCTGGAGACGCAGTCACAGCAAGCAAGAAAAGTAGCATTTAATCGAGCGCGTTTCCTATGCTGCATCAATTTTATTGAGGTTCTACTGTATGTATAGCAGTCAGCCGATGCATCAATAAATCGCACTTTGTCGAAAATAACGTAAATATGAGATACATCTACAAAAGCGATAATCTGATTAATAAAAAAGGCTGCCATACTAGCGACAGGTTATACTGTTATGCTGGCACCGGTATTTTCATGAGTAATATGAAAATGACCACTCATAGGATTTGATAATGACCGTACCCGAAAATATTGATTTTTTTAATAAGTTTAGCGTCGCTGTCCCAAGCTTTATTCGTCATCCCACACTCAGAAAACTGGCCGAGCGAGTACAACACGAGACATTGAATGCGCTCACGAGTCCAGCGATGTACGAGAGTGGCAACACCTCACAAAGTACGCGTATTTTGGACAGCTTGTATCAGACACCGATTGCCGATGCCTCAATATTGGTGGCAATTACCAATGAGCGTCGACCCAAGCTTTTATTGACGCGCCGAGCCGCTCATATGAACAGCCATGCAGGAGAGGTCTCCTGTGCAGGCGGCAAACATGAGATAGGTGATGGCAACAACGTCGTGACCGCATTACGTGAAGCTTGTGAAGAGACGGCGCTGCCACCTAATAAAGTGCAATTACTGGGACAACTACCGATCCAAACGTCCAAAAGCGGTATGAGTGTACGTCCCATTGTCGCGCTCATCGCCCCAGGTCTGGTATTAGTTCCTGAAGTGGGAGAGATATCGCGTATCTTTTGGGCGGATTTAGAGTCGTTAGTCAACCAGCCAACGGTGGAGTATGCGGTAGAATATAAAATGCAAGAACAAACCGCGACCATACTGACGCCGAGTTGGCAAGTGGATGGTGAGACGGTGTGGGGACTGACAGGGCGCGTCATTGCCAGTTTGCTAGAAACTGGGTTTGATCGTCAGCTAGAATGGTATTACCGCGTAGAAAACAAACGCTGATAGATATCATCTACTTATAATAATCATCGTTCTTTTTAAGCCACCAATTCATATTGTCTTGGCGCTTGGCACGAAATGCTTCTAATTTTTGGGCAACCGTTGCATTGTGCTGCCGCGCAGTATCAAGCGCAAAAAGAATCGGCACTGAAGACAATACGCCAAAGCGTATCTTTGATTTTGGTAAAGCTAAGCCGTCACCAATGTCATCACCGACTAAGGTGCGTGTCACACTGGCATTGACCATCTCCACAAAGCGTCCACGTCGATTGTCTTCGCCCATCAACTGACGCGGTAGATCATGCAAGGCTTTTGCCAGTGGCTGCCCCGTCTTAAAGTCTAGCTGCTGTATTGATAAGTAGGTATACAGCCATTCCCAGCTAGCCGCTTCATCTTTTGGCAGACGCTCTAAATCAACGCCCATCCAGTAGCTGGCAAGATTCCATAAGTGCAAAATACCTTCCGCTTCCTCAGGGCTAATACGGGCGCCGAGCAGGCGTAGGCCACGCATAATTAACAACGAGAACTGTAAATGGGTGGCAATCATATCGGTTTGGTTAATCGGCACGCCCCAATAATCGGTATTCCAGCTACCATCAGGATTGTGATGTTGCTCGGCGTTTGGTATCACGCCTGTAGCAGCATTGCCCTTACCTTTGAGCAAGTTTTGCCGTACCAATGTATGAATCTGACGTACTTTGATGGATTGTCGCCAGCCCTCAGAGCCAATCGCCAATACTTGATCGATAGGTTGAGAGTGATTGCGCATGCCCATATCTGATTGTGGATGCTCAGACACCGCCAAGATATAGGCATAGGTACGCATGAGCCGTGGTAGCGCATCGTGCATCAACGCGCCCGTCTGAATGAGTGGTAGTGATAGGGCTGGGATGCTATAACCTGCCATCAGCGCGACATTACGCAGTAGCCAAATGAGCATCAGTGGATAGCGTCGATAGGCGACCGCACCGATTTGAGCGAGTTTGGGATCGAACCAATCAGGATGACTGCTAAATTGCTCGGTTAGTGCATTAAATGAGGCGTTGGTTGCGAGATCGCTATTTAGGTCTAGACCATCGCCGCCGCTGATAATCTGTTGTAGGGGCTTTGCAAAGCGGATATTGTTAGCGGCCAAATCATCTGCGAGTGGATCGCCAATATCGTAGCCGGCGACTATCTCCTCTAGTAGCGCAGGCGAGATAGCAAAGTCTTTTGGTAGTAGATATCGCTTAATCCGCTTTAACACTTGCAAATCACTATGGTCATCGATAGCAGTCGTACGCCCATGACGCAAATACAACGCTGTTGATGGATGCTGCGTCTTATTGGTGGGAATATTTGCAGTATTGCTGATTTTCTTATCCATATGATCAAACACCTTTATAAGTCAGCTATAAAACAACATTCGTATCGTAAGAGCGATCCATAACCATCACTTATAAGCGTTAATTGATGGACTCAATGACTCTCGTTGTCTTTGTATCGTACTGATACGAGATTTTAGGTCACATATTTCATCAGATAAGAACGGCAGTCTTACACGCGCGTCTTTCGCCCTAACGATACGGCAGGCACGATGTATTGGATATTCTCGTCTGCCGACATGACAATTATTGCTAATGCTACAGCGGGTTCATTAACAATAATCAACCTTGGCTGAATACACATTTTTCATTAAAAGTTTTTGCAGATAATAAAAAGCGACTTATAAGCTAATAGGCTCATAAGTCACTCGTTTTGCTATTAATGAGAGCGAGTCAAATCGACTGATGTGCCGCTGACATTATCTTTCAAGCTCACTTTGAGCATGATGTAACCTGCGATACCAGAAACGATAGAACCCATGATGATACCCAAGCGCTCATCAAACATAGTGGTGTCGCCAGCGAACGCCAAGCTACCAATGAATAAGCTCATGGTAAAACCAACACCGCACAATAGCGCTGCGCCGTAGATTTGCTTATAGTTCATACCTTTTGGCATGGTTGAGATACCAAGCTTAAAGATTAACCAGCACATAATCATGACGCCCAACTGCTTACCGATAAACAGACCTGCGGCAATACCTAGTGGTACTGAATGGAATAATTCAGCAAGACCTGCGCCTTCGAGTGAGATACCCGAGTTGGCAAAAGCGAATATTGGCAAAATACCAAAGGCGACGGTGTTATGTAGGTCATGCTCTAGCTCTTCAAGCGGAGAGTGCTCAGGATCAGTGCGGTCAAACATAGGAATAAATAGTGCTAAGACCACACCGGCCAATGTTGCATGGATACCCGATTTGAGCACTGCAATCCACATGATAATACCAATAAGTAGATAAGGCGTGATGCTAGTGACGTTACGACGATTAAGAAGGTACAAGAATGGCAGACATAGGCCAGCCAAAGCTAACGACTCTAGTGACAACTCACTGGTATAAAACAGAGCGATAATCAAAATCGCACCGATATCATCAAAAATAGCAATAGAGACCAAAAAGACTTTTAGAGAGTTGGGTACACGGTTGCCAAGAAGGCTCAAAATACCAAGCGCAAAAGCAATATCTGTTGCCGCAGGAATGGCCCAACCTTTCCAAAACTCAGGCTCATTGTAGTTAAAGAGTAGATAAACAATCGCAGGCATGATCATACCACCCAGTGCTGCACCAGCTGGTAGGATAATCTGCTTGACGTTAGACAACTCACCAATCAATACTTCACGCTTGAGCTCAAGCCCGACCAAGAAAAAGAAAACGGCCATTAGACCATCATTGATCCAGTGGTGAGCATCTTTGGCAATGGCAAACTCACCAATTTGAATGGCAACTGGTGCGTGAATAAAACCTTCGTACCAAACATTAAGAGGGGAGTTGGCAATGATCATTGCAGCAACGGCAGCCAGTGCTAAGACGATACCGCCTGCTGCCTCAAATTCAAAAAATGCCTTAATCCTTCGTATTGCCATATTATCCTCATCTCCTAAGTACAATTTACTAAATAATCTCAAATATCCACGCTATTATTCATGACGATATAGCAAGCAGACAAAAACAGTTTCTCACACTCTTATTAATATAGACAATAAAATACGCTGAAATAACGCCATTAGCCCATTATATCGTCTCAATGATAGTGACATTATAAAGGCGCTGCGATGAGCAAAATAGTTGTAAGTCGTTAAATCTTTTTAACAAACTGTCCGTTATATGAGAGATTTGGAACACTATTGGCTAAATCTAACAGACTTTGTGACGTTTTTGGCTTTTTTTGCGTTTTTATATCTATAATGATCGACGCATTATGACGTTATCTCATGTCTTAAGAAGTTTTCAGGGAATTTATCGTCTCATCACTACTATTATCAACAATAGCTATTACCAACGATAGTAGTGTCATTAGTAATTTTTTAGCCTAGTATCTGAGGCTTTCTTTTCTTTTATCACCTATCACCATATTTTGTAGGTCAGTATTATGGACTTAACCTTCTCACTAGAGATTATTTTGATGCTTGCGGCTGTCGCAGCATTGGCAGGATTTATTGATGCGATTGCCGGCGGCGGCGGTCTGTTGACCATACCTGCCATGCTACTGGCCAATATCCCGCCAGTGCTCACGCTTGGCACCAATAAGCTACAAGCGGCGTCTGGCGCATTGGCCGCATCCATTACCATGATAAAAAAGGGCGTTGTCAAACCGCAGCGTATTAAAGTGGCTATTATTGCCGCGTTTATCGGTTCTGTCTTGGGTACCATTGCGGTGCAGATGTCACCACCTGATTTGCTCGAAAAACTGATTCCTTTTTTGATTGCCGCTATCGGTATTTATACCTTATTTGCCCCTAGGCTTGGTGAGGTAGAGGCCGCTCCCCGTATATCAGAGGGTAAGTGGCAAAAAGGGGTGGCCCCGTTGATTGGTTTTTATGATGGGTATATTGGACCCGGCACAGGGATGTTTTTTGCGCTGGGTAATGTGGCATTGCGTGGTCGTCAGATTATTGAAGCGACAGGGACTGCAAAGGTGCTGAACTTATCTACCAATATCGGCTCATTGATATTTTTTATCTTGGGTGGCAATGTGTTGTGGAAAGTGGGATTGGCAATGATGGTGGGACAAACCATCGGTGCCTATTTTGGTTCACATATGGTCGTCAAGGGCGGTAGTAAGCTGATTCGTCCGATGATTGTGCTGGTGTGTCTAGCGATGTTGACCAAATACGTTTTTGGCTAAATGAGAATAACCACACTCGTGATCTACCACAAAAAAACCTCAGCCAATGTGGCTGAGGTTTTTTATTTTATGAGTGTCTATCTAGCAGAGATGATTAGTGGCGACGATCAACGTCATCGTACTCACTACCCATGATGCCATCATTCATGACTTTAGAGAATTCACGCTCGTTGTCTTCATCGATATGACCATCGAACACGTCTTTAGCACCAGCGTTAGGATCGTTGTATAGCGCCAGATCCATTTTACCTTCTGATTTTGCTACGATAGCAGTCACTGCCGCATCACCGCCAACGTTGACCGCCGTACGTAACATATCAAGGATACGGTCCACACCTAGGATCAGACCGATACCTTCGATAGGCAGACCGACCTGAGCAAATACCATAGACAGCATGATCAAGCCGACACCAGGGACACCAGCCGTACCAATAGAGGCCAGTACTGACATCAAGATAACGGTTAGATATTCGGTCACGCCCAAATCAATACCATAAATATTGGCAATAAAGATGGTCGCTGTCCCTTGCATGATGGCTGTACCATCCATGTTGATGGTGGCACCAAAAGGAACGGTAAACGAAGCCACTGAGTTATTCACACCCATACGCTTAGTAACGGTACGCAAGGTAATCGGAATGGTCGCGTTTGAGCTTGACGTACTAAACGCAAAGATTTGTACTTCGCGCATTTTTGCCAAAAAGGTCTTGATAGATAGACCTGAAGAGACTTTTAGCACAATCATCATAGTAACGAAGAAATGGAAGACCAAAGACCCAACCAATACTGCCATATAGCTTAGCAGTGACAAGATTAACTCAAAGCCTAGCTCAGACATCGCCTTGGCTAACAGCGCAAATACACCATAAGGGGCTAGGTTCATAATGATGGTCACCATCTTCAAGATGACTTCATTGATAAGCTCCAGACTTTGAACCAAGCCTTTGGCAGGTTTACCCACCATCAAAATACTGATACCGATTAGAATGGCAAAGAAAATAATCGATAGCATGTCGCCATTTGCCATCGCACTGATGGGATTTGATGGGATAATGTTTGAGAACACATCAAGCAGTGGCGGCGCTGATGCGGCTTCAAACGTGGCTTCAGATTCGATATTCATGCCTTTACCGATACCAAATAGCACACCCAATCCAATCGCCGTTGCAATAGCAAGCGCGGTTGTCATCATATAGATCATAAATGTTTTGGTACCAATACGTCCTAGCAGACGGATATCACCAATGCCACACACACCGCAAATCAGTGAGATAAGTACTAAAGGTACGACCAACATTTTTAGCGAGTTAACAAATAGCTTGCCGATAATAGCAAAGACACCATTTGTGATGTAAGTATTAACGAAGCTGCCTTCGCCATTCAATCCTGAGTAGTTTAAAAATAGACCCAGTATGATACCGAGCACCATGGCAACGATAATCTTGCCTGTCAGTCCCATATTTTTCCACATATCCATATCCTTTGTGTGCATAACAGCGCTATAGTCAGCGTCACCCAAATCTATGTGACCGTGTTTGCCAATCTAACTATAATGCGTGTTATGACTATTAAGTTCTTGTGATTGTCGCTTGATGTCACATTTTCGAGGACAATATAAAAGAATAGGTAAGGGCACTGCAAGATTTTTTTTATCATTTTATTCCAAGAGAACAATCCCTGTCACAACTATGTGCCCATAAAATAGCGATGATTTATTGTAAACGGTTTGTTTCTGATATGAAACAATATATTCATGAAAGAGTTTTTAGGGTAAATGGATATATCAAACTATTGATATTAAGCCAGTGTTATCACTTTGATGTCATAAAATACGTTTACATTTTGGCAACTCCAAAAAAAACCAAACTGTCGCGTGTAGACAGTCTGGCTTTTGAAGTTTTATATTTATCGTCATGAATAATCACGATACTCATGAGTTTACGCGTTTGAATTGACCTTTTAGTTATACCTTATCATCTTCTTCACGTTCGCGCGGCAGATGCGTCTGATCATCTAAGGTTTGGAGGTGTTTGTCACTTGCGCTTTCGTCGACCTCATCAGGTGGAGCAATATGGCGACTGTGGTTGTTACTCATACGCTCATTGAGGTGAGACTCTGCATCACGGTAGCGATGATCAAGCGCTTCGGCTTCAGGATTTGATTTCTCAAAATTCGCCTGTGACTTGATTTCTTTCACAGTATCTTGCTCACTGACCATTTCTACATCACCATCGCTCTCATAGCCGTGATTAGGATTGGCATCACCAGTCTGTGGTTCTGTATTTGTCGTATCATTTAACTCATGCGTGACTGGCATCTCACTGTCAGTCGATACGCTACTTTTGTTTTTTACTTCTTTTTTTAGCGCTGCATAATTTGTTAGTTGATTGACAGCATTTTCGAGCGTATGTGGATTATCGCGCTCTTGAGCTTCTGATAGATGCTTATCAAATACATCGGTCAATAATGAATCAAAGCGCATGGCATTATATTGAATCAAGACCTCAGCCTCTTCTTCAGTGATGCTATCGTTTTGGCTCGCATGTACCACATGGTCTTCGAAGGTTAGGCCTTCAAAGCTGTCCTGATGTTCTGCCTTTTTAAACTTCTGCCACAGTGGTTCGATCTCAACCAAGGTCTGATAAGCATGCTCCATACGGCCTGTCACATCATCTGGGTCGGTATTGTAGTACACCATGGTTTTGAGATAATCGCGGAATGGGTTGGTAGCAAAATCATCCATAAAGGTATCACCCAGCTGACGTTTTAGCTCATCGCTTGCTGGCGTAAAGATACGGCCACTTGGAAAAGTCACAAAGCTCACCACATTGGCGGCCATACGATTAGGGAAGTTGGCAAAGAAAGACACAAAAGCTTCTTGAATCGTATATAAGCTGTTTTGGAGTGCAACTTTGGCATGTAAACGCTCAGCTTCGGATTTACTACCATGCTCATAAAATTGCAAAATAGCCGTCGCGATAAATAAGTGGCTATGAATATCCGCTAAGCGACCAGACAGCATCTCTTTACGTTTTAGATCCCCTGCTAACAGTCCTAACGCCATATCTGCAGTCAATGCAAAGCTTGCGCTTAGGCGGTTGATATGCTTGTAATAAGGACGAGTAAAGGCATCAGCAAAACGTGGCGCATTATCACTACCACCGACGTAACCTGCGATAAACGCTTTTGCCCCGCGGTTGAAGGTATAGCCTAAATGTTTGAAGAAAAGCGTGTCGAATTTTTCAGTCGCTGCTTTTTTATCCTCACTCTGTAGCAGTTGCAGCTCATCGAATAGATAAGGATGACAACGCATCGCGCCTTGACCAAAAATCATCAGCGAGCGGGTCAAAATATTGGCACCCTCAACAGTGATAGATACAGGAATTGCTTGATAAGGTATCGCTAAGAAGTTACGTGGGCCCATCTGTACGGCACGACCACCAACGACATCCATACCATCATTGACCACACTACGCATGGTTTCGGTCGCATAATATTTTGCCATTGCAGTCATGACTGATGGCGTACCGCCTTGGTTTAACCCGCAAGTTACCAAATGACGGAACGCTTCTAACATATAAGTGTTACTTGCCATGCGACTGGTGGCGTCCTGTACACCTTCAAATTTACCGACTGATATTTTGAACTGTTCGCGAACTTTTGCAAATGCACCGACAGACAGATAGGTCATTTCACTGGCTGAGGTCGATAGAGCAGGCAAGGAGATACCACGACCCACGCCCAAGCACTCCATCAGCATACGCCAGCCGCGACCAGCGTTTTCGACACCGCCAATGATGTAATCTAAGGGGATAAAGACATCTTTGCCATCGACCGTACCATTCATAAATGGTGAGCCGATTGGGTTGTGACGTGGACCCGTGACCACCCCTTCATGATTGGCAGGGATCAGTGCACAGGTTATACCATAATCAGTTTTATTGGGATCTCCAAGCAGCCCTTCAGGATCATGCATCTTAAAAGCCAAACCCACGACAGTAGCGATAGGTGCTAATGTAATCCAGCGTTTGGAGAAGTTCATACGCAGACCAAGTACCTGCTCGCCCTCATGCGTGCCATAACAGACGACGCCTGTATCAGGGATCGCACCTGCATCAGAGCCTGCCTCAGGTCCAGTCAAACCGAAACAAGGTACTTCATCACCTTTGGCGAGACCCGGTAGCCAGCGCTGTTTTTGCTCGTCCGTGCCATAGTGCATTAGTAGCTCACCAGGACCGAGCGAATTGGGTACCATACAGGTCACTGCCGCAGTCGGTGAGCGCGACGCGATTTTACTCATCACGCGGCTTTGCGCATAAGAGCTAAATTCTAGACCACCAAACTCTTTTGGAATAATTAACCCTAAAAAGCCATTACTTTTGATAAATTGCCACGCTTCAGGTGACAGCTCTTTATCTTTGTGCTGTATTTGCCATTCATCGAGCATAGCGCATAGCGTTTCTACTTCGTTATCAATGAAGCTTTGCTCTTCTTCTGAGAGCTTTGGATAAGGGTAATTGGCAAAAGCCTCCCAATTTGGCGCTCCCATAAACAGCTCTTTTTCCCACCAACTGGTACCAGCATCCAGTGCTTCGCGCTCCGTATCACTCATACTCGGCATTGCACCACCCAAAGCCTTATAGACCGGTTTGGTAATGAGTGATTGGCGCAGTGGAGTAATGAGTAAAACCAAGCAAAGCAGCGCGATGGGCACCCCTAAGAGGAGCGACCATGGACTGATAATGGCAGTAACAATAACGGTGAT
The DNA here is from genome assembly GCF_001854065.1 of Psychrobacter sp. AntiMn-1. Classification (NCBI taxonomy): domain Bacteria; kingdom Pseudomonadati; phylum Pseudomonadota; class Gammaproteobacteria; order Moraxellales; family Moraxellaceae; genus Psychrobacter; species Psychrobacter sp. AntiMn-1. The sequence goes on from NZ_CP012969.1 coordinate 2,514,131, forward strand.
CAAGGCAACAATACTGCCCGTGACTCGTGATAAGGACAGCAAAAAGATGGCCAAGACTACAGCTAATTGAATGATGACTGCCAAAATAAACAAGCCAATTGCCATGACTATCTCCTGTGGGATACTAAATAAAAAGTGTGAAATATAAGAAAGTAAAAAGATATGAACCGTTACGATTATTATTGTGTTTTATAACAAACAATTCTAACCATATAATAGTTGGCAGCATAAGTAACCTTGGTGCTGCTAGCAGACTCTTGTACTGTATACGGCTAAAACAAAAGCGTAATGCGTCAGCTGCTATAGAACAAGCTACTAATATGAAACAGATGTTGATGACTATCAATAGCCAAAGTGCTACGCTGTGTCGATAATATGTATCAGGTATCATACCCAATAGATTCTAATGAGTAGGGTTTGCCAAGTAGCTCAAATTTGCTGACCAGTTGAGTGGTCAGTGTCATGAACTAACCAAAAGGTGCAAGGCAGCTTTCGGCATAAGATAAGGTATCGTTACGTCCAACGATGATGTGATCGACCAGTGAGATATCTAGTAGGTCACACGCTTTTTTTAGCTCATAGGTCAGTAGATTGTCAGCAGCTGAGGGCTTGGCATCGGTATGAGGATGGTTATGCGCAATAATGAGCTGGCTAGCCGCATGGCTTAGTGCGTGCCGGAGTACATGCTTGATACAGACGGAACACGATGAGATGCCGCCTGTGAACAGTATTTCAAAGTTTAACAGGTTCAACGCATTGTCCAGACAGAGGACAGCAAATACTTCACGATGCTCACCGCGTAACTGGGTGCTAATATAATCTTTGACCATTTGCGAGCGCCCAAGTGCTTGCCCCGTTTTTAGCTTACTATCCAGATAACGTGTGCCCATCTCAAGCGATGCCAATATCTGAGCGTACTTGGCGGGACCGATCCCATGACAAGCAAGAACGGTTTTTTGCGGTGCGGCAAGCAGCTCAGCTAGGCTGCCAAACTGATCGATCAAATGACGCGCGAGCTCAATCGCTGACTGTGACTGCGTACCCGTACGTAAAAATATGGCCAGTATCTCCGCATCAGATAAGTGAGCGGCACCGAATTTCAATAATTTTTCGCGTGGTCTGTCATCCTCATGCCAGTCTTTAATCGCCATTGCCACTCCTTAAGAATAAATTGCTAATTGTTATCTGAGGTAAATACGGAAAATTTTACCCAATTTATCTCATAGTTGTTACTATAAGCGCAATTTTATCTTTTCACTTTTTGATTGAAGCCACGCTTATGTCCAATATTGTGCTTGCTATTACTGGCGGTATCGCCGCTTATAAATCTGCTATATTTGCCCGCTTGTTGATTAAAGCAGGCTTTGATGTGCGCGTCATTATGACGACAGGCGCACAAGCATTTATCACACCGCTGACTCTGCAAGCGTTGACGGGTAACGAGGTGCATGTCTCATTACTCGATGAGCAGGCAGAAGCGGGGATGGGGCACATTGAGCTGGCTAAATGGGCGGACTTAATTGTCATTGCCCCTGCGTCCGCCAATACGCTCGCACGTCTGGCTATGGGAATGGCTGATGATTTGTTGACCACAGTGTGCCTTGCCACAACCGCACCAGTTATTATCGCTCCTGCGATGAATCAGCAGATGTGGGCGCATCCTGCGGTAAATCTGAATGTACAAACCCTGCGTGATATGAACTATCAGATTATCCAGCCAGCCAGCGGTGAGCAAGCGTGTGGTGACGTGGGTGCAGGGCGGCTGCCTGAGCCTGAGCAGTTGTTGGCTGAGGTACTCTTGTTCAAAGCAATGAACACGACGCCGCAATTATTAGCAGGCAAAAGAGTGGTCATTACCGCAGGACCTACAGTAGAAGCAATCGATCCTGTGCGCTATTTGTCCAATCATTCTTCAGGAAAAATGGGCTTTGCTTTAGCGCGCGCTTGCGTGGCGGCTGGCGCAGAGGTGATCCTAATCGCTGGTGGTAAAGTGGCATTGCCCACGCCGCTTAATGTCACACGAATTGATGTGCTGTCTGCCAAAGATATGCTGATCGCTGCCCAGCAATGTGTGGATGGTACGCATAGCGAGCTTCAATTGGATCTTGAAGATGAGTATGACCATTCTCATGAGCACGCACATGAACACGCACATGAACATAGTCATTCTCACACTCATGAGCACCATCATAGCGATTGTGGTTGCGGTGATGAGCATGAACTACCGCAGGCTTATACTGAACACCAATTCGTAAAGGCAGATATCTTTATCGCGACCGCCGCAGTAGCAGATTATCGTACCATCGATGCCGCCCCGCAAAAAATTAAAAAGACACAAGATGCTATGAATCTCAGCTTGGTTAAAAACCCTGATATTTTAGCGACGATTTCTCTTGCTCATCCAGAACTGTTTGTCGTTGGTTTTGCCGCAGAAACACAGGATGTCGAGCGTTATGCGCGTGGTAAGCTAGCTGCAAAAGCGCTAGATATGATTGCCTGTAACGATGTCTCACGGGCAGATATTGGTTTTGCTAGTGACGATAATGCCATGCAGGTATTTTTCTCTGAGCGCTATGAGCGTGATGCGATAACGTTAGACAAAGCCAGCAAAGACAAGATCGCTGAGCAGTTAGCCAGTATTATTGGTGAAACAATCGCTCAACGTCAAAACAGCTAGTGGTATAAATATAGGCGCTGAGCCTCAAATGGTATAAACAATATGACCAATATAGCTGGTAACGATAGCACTCAGATGCTAGTGCTGACGCTCATTTTTGCGCTGGCATCGCTGCTACACGGTATTAGCGGACTTGGTGCGACGCTCGTCACGACTACCGCGCTTGCTAGCATGTACCCATTGCCATATGCCATTGTATTGGTGATTTTCCCCTCGCTAGTGGTTAATATCATGACTTGGCTAGCAGGTGGTGAGCGCAGTGTTTGGCAAAACTTTATCTACTATGGCAGACGCTATTGGCTGCTGGCGCTCACAAGCTTGCTTGGCAGCATCTTGGGTGCTCAGTTGCTGCTGTGGATAAACAGTGCCTATATCCTATTGATGCTGGCGGCGGTCATTGGTTTTTATGTCACCAGTAGCGTGCTGGGCAAACAAATCCGCTTAGCAGATACGAAGCCCATGTTGATTGCTGTTGGTTTTGGTGCAGGCGTCATTGGCGGCTCGACCAATGCGATGTCGACCATACTGATGATGTATCTGCTCTCTGCCAGTGATGATAAAAACACCATCGCCAAAGTCGGCAACATGTGTTATTTCTTAGGCAAAGTGGCACAAATTATCGTGTTGCGTGAGCCTATCATGGCATTGAGTAGCGATGAGTGGCAGCTGATTGCCTTGCTCAGTGTGATATCTATTGTTACGCTTTTAGTCGGAATTCGTCTACGTCGTTATTTGCCACAAGCGCGTTTTCGTCAGCTTATTTTATTGATTCTAGTCGTGCTTGGAATACGCGTGGGCTGGCAAGGCGTGATGGCGTTTTTGTAGTATGGTCAGTAATAAACAGAATCAAACCATCAACTATTACAGGCTACTGGTATAAATCTTGCTTACGTGCTGCTATCGTTCGATGCGGCACAAACAACCTCCCAGTAGCACTGACTCGGTTTAAAGTAAGTTGACTATAGGGAGTGTTTTTCAGGTTAACGATTGAATAAATTTAACACGATGGTCGCGATAACACTGATAACTACCATAGTGACCACTGGAAAATAAACCCGTGTATTGCCTGAGGTGTGTTTGATATCGCCTGGCAGATTGCCGAACCACGAAAAGGCATTGGGAAAAACCAGCCAAATGACCCCGACAACCACTAACACGATGCCAATTACAATCAGTATTTTTGCCATATAAGCCTCGCTAATCTTATTTTACTCTTTTGTCTCCACCATACATGCGCTGAACCTTAACCAGCTATTTCACCAAAATACAGCTGCTGTGCCACTCGAAAGGTATTGCAGTGCGCCTCGACCACATCTTCAATATTTTCAGAATAACCCCCACCCATGACGATAGCAACTGGAATGCTAGCGGCTTTTGCTTGCTCAAGCACATATTCATCACGAGCTTTGCAGCCTGCTTGCGTTAAGCCAAGTTTACCCAGTTTATCGGTCGCCAGTACATCAACTGCAGACTGATAAAAAATCATATCTGGTGCAACTTCAGTAATCAAGCATGGTAGGGTGTCTTTTAATAACCTAAGATAGGTCGCATCGTCTGTATTATTATCGAGCTCAATGTCTAGGTCAGAGACTTGTTTGCGAAACGGGTAGTTCTTAGCGCCATGCATGCTAAAGACAAAAACGCGTGGCTCATCCGCCATGATGCTGGCATTGCCATTGCCTTGATGGACATCCAAATCCACAATCAAAATTTTCTTCGCTTGTCCGCGATTTAATAATAAATTGCTGGCGATACAGACATCGTTAAACACACAAAACCCCTCGCCATGATCGGCAAATGCATGATGGGTGCCGCCCGCGACATTCATCGCCACACCGTATTGCTGAGCATATAGCGCGCACTCATAAGTTGCATGGGCGATATAGCGACCGCGCTCCACCAACTGCGGTGTCATCTCAAACCCAATTGCTCGTGCCGCCTTTCGCGGTAACGTTTGGGTTTTGAGCTGATACCAGTACTCTGCTGTATGAGTGGTCAAAATCTCCTCTTCGCTTAAGCAGGCAGGGGCAAAGAAGTTATCTTGACTGACCGTGCCCTCACTCAATAAGCGCTCCGGAATCAAGATGTATTTTTGCATGGGGAAGCGGTGCTTTTCGGGCACAGAGTAGCGAAAGACGTCAGAGTAGGCAATTTTTAGCATAAGAATTCTAGCTTAATATTGATGGTTTTTTGGATATGCAAATAGATAGATGAGCGACCGCTAAGTGCGGCCTCATTGCGTAAACTATATGAGTGAATAAACTGACGCATTACTGAACAAACTGCGTCGGTAAAAAGAATGTGCGTGCATCTGATTGCTGGCGCAGCTCTGTCAGTAATGTCTGCATATCTTCAGCAGGGTCCTGATTATTAATCAAGTCGCCAAATAGCTCGCTTGCAACCGTGGTCATCGCAACGACGCTTTGTAGTGAGTGCTCAATGATCTCAGTATCGATACCAACCGCTTCGACATCGATCGCATTTTTGTAGCGTATTTCCCCATCATTGACATCCATCTCTAGGTTGCCAATAAGCATGTCATAGTTAATTTGAGTGATGAGTAGTAGGGCAGCGCTCTGATGACTCTCTGGTATCAAAAATGGCAAAATGCCATAGATTGCTAACAGTTTATTTTTTTCCTGAACACGAAACAGGTAACCACAGTCTATTTTTTTATGACGCATTCTTAGGGATAAATGATGCGATTGCTGGCTGTCGCCGGTTTTGGGACGATAGTGCGTATAGTGCCATTGCTTGTCATTGAAGTACTGTTTTAAGCAATCAACGATGGGCGTCTCGTTATGATGTGGTGGGGCTGTGTTTTTTTCATCGGTTTTGAGCGTGGCATCAGGCGTTGATAATTGATCATTGCCCGAATGAGAACCGTCTACAGGGCTGATGCTGTCCGCTGCTTGAGTGGTATTAGCAGAAGCCATCCTGTTTTTCTTTCTCGCAGCATCAGTTACTGGCTGCGGGGCAGAAGCAGTCAGTAACTGTTTGATTTTTTGCCATAAGCTGAGTTTATTGGGTTGACTCATAATAGTATGCTGACAAGTAAGGGGTGTAAATTAATCGTGATTGAGCGCCAAGCCTTCTTTGATAGCAGGCTGTGCATAGAATGCTTCTAGCATGTCACGAATATGAGCCGTTAACCAAGGCGTTTCAATGGCGTTGTATACGATAGGTAATAGAGCGCTGCTACATTGCGCCATAGCCTCTTCATTGATATGCAAACTCGCCGCAATGGTCGCTATCGTGTCGGATTGATGATTGGCATACCAAGTATCAATACTCGCTGATACCAAACTGTGTAGATAGGGTGACAGTCGCAGGCGGTTGTAGCTTTGCTGGATGCTGGCTTCAATATGATCGATGCTGCTATTATCAGGTTCATCGCTTAAGTAAGTTTGTAGCTCACTGATTGGTTGGTCTTTGATACGATCCCAGCCCATGACCATCAGACGCGCCACTTCTTGATTTGACAAATGCGCTTGTGCATTGGCCTCAGCTCTGCGCGTCAAGTCTTTGATATTGCGATGCAAGTACGTTTGTAGTTTTTCATCGAGGTTTCTATTGGTCGCTTTCTCAAACGAGCTGCGCCCAAGCTTCATCAGTTTACCAACACCGCCCGCTTTATCAAGCGTGGTCTCCATAAAATCATTGATAGCGTGATAGAGCGTTTGGGTCAATAGATCCGCAAAGGTTTCGTTACCCACCAGCGTATGAATGAGGACGTTACGCTGCTGCTCATGGCTACCAATATAGTTAGCAAGGGTCTGAATTTGGGTGTCATCGACCAGCTCAGACAAAGGCACGTTGTCATTGACTGGATGATAGATAATGGTATGCAAAATGTCACGAATATCTTTGCGCATTACATCAGTCATTGGCTGATTTAACAGCCAGTCTTTCATTAAATGCTGTAAATGGTCACAGGTGATGTAGTTGCTTAAGGGCTGCGCGCCAAACCAGTGCCATGCTTCGAGGGCAAGCGGTTCAGCCTGCTGCAACAACCATTGCTGCATAAAATCAACTTGCGTGTCAATCAAGCTGTCTATCGTCAAGCGGCTGGTTAATGGTGCTTTTGACAAGTTGGTGTCTACATTGACACTATTAGTCTCCGCATCTGGCATTTGATTTTGGCTATCTTGTGAAGTCTGCATAGGTTTTGAAGTCATATTTTGAGGTCGTATTTTTTTGAGTTCGTACTTTTTGAAGTAAGAGTAATCGACAATTTGTTATACTGTGTGTTTGTGGTGAGCATAGGGTATTATGCCACGAACATTACCTTTGTTTGTGATGAATATTGACTGCTGCTTGATAAATAACCAGAGGTTTTGATGACGGTTTTGGATACGCCTGTACTAACGCTTGATGAGATGACGGTTCAGCGCGGCGAGATACCGCTCTGTGAAGGGGTTACATTACATCTATCAGCAGGTAGCATTTGTCATCTGATTGGCGCAAATGGAACCGGAAAGACCACGTTGCTTATGCAGCTGGCAGGATTATTACCGGTTTTAACAGGTGAGATTTCTTATCAAGGTCTATCAGGTCTACCTATTCAACCGTTATATGTTTCGCACCAGTTGGGTATCCATCCAAATCTAACCGTGGCACAAAACCTGACATTTTTATTGAATTTATATGGCATCACGCCTAGCGCTACTGATATTGACGATGCACTCACTTGGGTTGGGCTACAAGGGTTTGAGACCATCAGCTCGAGTCATCTATCCGCTGGTCAGACACGGCGCATCACACTGGCAAGATTGTATTTATTGACGCCAGCTGTCACACCGCTGTGGTTACTTGATGAGCCGTTTACCGCGCTCGATGTCGATATGGTGGCACGTATGGAAGCACGGTTATGCGACTTTGCGCAGGCTGGCGGCTCGATACTCATGACCAGTCATCAGGCAGTAGGTGTCGCCAATCAAATGCTCGATTTGTCAGATTACATGGTCTAAATGTGACTGCTATCAGTACCATCAGTATCGGTAAAAGGATGAATTATGCGACTTTGCGCAGGCTGGCGGCTCGATACTCATGACCAGTCATCAGGCAGTAGGTGTCGCCAATCAAATGCTCGATTTGTCAGATTACATGGTCTAAATGTGACTGCTATCAGTACCATCAGTATCGGTAAAAGGATGAATAATGACAGACAGTCCAATGCAAGTGAGCACAACCATAACCGCGAATAAAAAATCAAATATTATTGTCACAACGCCGCGCAGTATTGGGTTTATGCAGTTGTGGCGCCGTGAATGGCAAGTTAAGCAGCAAGGGGCGGTACAATGGTTGTACCCATTGGTACTGTTTTTAGTGATTATCACCTTGTTTCCACTAGCGGTCGGTAGTGAGCCTGCGCTTTTGCAGCGTCTTGGCGTATCAGCCGTGTGGATTGCTGCATTGCTGTCCTTGGTGATGGGTGTTGATGGCTTGTTCAAGCCTGCACTTGATAATGGTACGCTTGCGCAATTGGTCGTCGCCAACGCGTCATTGCCGCTATGGGTGCTTATTAGACTGGTCATTCACTGGATTTTTAGTAGTGGTATCGTGGCGATACTCAGTTTGCTGGCAGTCCCTTTATTTCAGCTGAGTTGGTTTGAAGCGTGGATATTAATGGCGTCTATCGTGACAGGCAGTCCGATGCTTTTGATGCTATCAGCGGTCGCCAGTAGCTTAACGCTGTCATTGAAGAATGGCGCAGTATTGGTACCATTGATTGCATTGCCAATGCAGCTGCCTGTATTGATCTTTGCCACAGGCGCGGTAGATTTATTTGCGACTGGTTTAAATGGTTTGCCCATCTTGGCGCTATTGCTGGCAGGAAGTATTATATCCGTTTTGGTCATGCCGTGGGTCATTGCAGTGACTCTAAAAATGTCATGGCTCAATTAAGTACATTTGCGAAAGACTAAAAACCCAGTCGTCTAAATCCAGTTATCTGAGCGCCATGTATTATCATTGTGTTGAAAACGGGCAATTTTGCTATAATAGTCAATTGAATACGTAAACAGCTCTTTGTAGATTCTATCCAGTGTTTAACGCCAGCAGGTGAGCTGATAGTGTGCTTTTGTAGGCCACATCGGTCATGACCAGTAAGCTGTGTAATAGGTTTATTCCCATGCCCAACCTGAATAACGTCTCGTCTCCTAGCCTATGGCAGCGCATTTGGCAGGGCTTCTTGACCACCGTAGGTACCAAGCAGTTCTTTCAGATTTTTAGTCCTTGGGTCAAGTGGCTCGCGATATTAGCCAGTCTCTGTTTGCTCATTGGTAGCGTATGGGGTCTTGCTTTTGCGCCGCCTGATTATTTGCAGGGCAATAGCTACCGTATTATTTTTATCCATGTTCCAGCAGCCAGTCTTGCTATCTCTATCTATTTCTCCCTTGCCGTCTTGGGGGTGATTTATTTGGTGTGGAAGATTAAGACGGCCAGTCTGGTCGCGCAGGCATTGGCTCCGATGGGATTTTTGCTTTGTGTGATCAGTTTGCTCACAGGGTCTATTTGGGCCAAGCCAACATGGGGGACCTACTGGGTATGGGATGCGCGTCTTACCTCAATGCTGATATTAGCGTTTCTGTACGCAGGGGTGATGGCGCTGTTTGCCGCGTTTGAGCACACGGCCAATCGTGGTAAAGCGGCTGCTATTTTATCTATTGTTGGTGCGGTGAATCTACCGATTATCAAGTACTCCGTAGAATGGTGGAATACCTTACATCAAGGTGCCACTTTTAGTCTGACCGAAGCACCGAAGATGTCAGCTGACATGTGGATGCCACTGTTGCTCATGATTATCGGTAGTTATTTGTTGGTTGCGACCATGGCGATTTATCGTACCAATACGCTGATCTTACATCGTGACCAAGGCAAAGCGTGGGTCAAAGAATACATTCGTGCTCAACACAAATAACGGCTAGGAACCTACTATGCAGCCTTACTTTTATAGCATATCTGAGTTTGTCGCCATGGGTAAGCATGGGGTCTTTGTATGGTCATGTTGGGCGATTACCATCGGTGTGATGCTGGCTTTTATTATTTATAGTCGCAGACAAAGACAAGCGCTTATCAAGCAGCTGACGATTCAGCAAGCGCGTCAGGCACAGCGCACGACCAAAAAATCCACACCGATCACCAAGCAATATGACTGAGAAAATATATTAATATCAGAGTTTTAGCGTAAGAAACTATATGCTTTTATTGACAAAAATATGACCTCGCGAGTAGCTATAGGGCTTATTGATTTGTCCGAAAAATGCTATCATATGATCATTAGAAGATTACGATTAGAAAGATTTTTTGACAATGTTTCTTGCAAGCGTTTTTCTAATCGTCGTTTCTTTAATATTTTCTGTTTTATGGGCTAATTGTATTTAAAACAGAGACTCATCAACGAGGTAGAGGTATGAATGCAGTTCGTCGGAAAAAGCTGATGTGGGTGATGTTTACGCTGGCAGGTGCAGCTGTAGCAGTCATATTGGTTATTTATGCTATCGGGCAGCAAACCGACTATTATTTTGATGCGACCGCTATCGCTCAAGGTGAGGCGCCTCAAGACAAGCGTATTCGTGCTGGTGGTATGGTGGTTGCAGGTAGTGTGCAGCGTGCAGCAGACAATCCATTGAATGTTGAGTTTGCGATTACTGACTTTCAATCAACCGTACCTGTGACTTATCAAGGTATTTTGCCAGACTTATTTGCCGAAAACTCAGGTGTGGTAGCTACGGGCAAGATGCAAGGCGATACCTTTGTCGCTGGTGAAGTATTGGCAAAGCATGATGAAAACTATATGCCACCAGAAGTCGCTAAATCAATGAAAGAAAACAATCGTAGCGGGGCAGTGCCTTCTTCTGAACAATATAATCCTGCCGAAAGAATTCATGAGACTGAAACCCTGCAACAGTAATGATGATAAGTATTGATGACATATAAAAAGGCCACCGATAGTCGGTGGCCTTTTTAATACATTGTATTTAGCTATTCAGCTAATGATTAGTCATCCCATTCAGGGCTATAATCAGGATGCTCAATCTTACGACCATCAGAACTGGCTAGCTTGCCGATTTTTTCTAATTCATCTGCACTCAACTCTACTTTGATGGCGTCTAAATTGCCTTTTAAGTGATCAGGGTTAGACGTTTTTGGGATGGCAACGCGGTGTTTGTCTGATAAGATCCATGCCAATGAGATTTGTGCTGGCGTGACGTTGTGCTTATCTGCAATCTCTTTGATGATATCGTTATCAAATACATCGCCACGAGCGAGTGGTGAGTAAGCTTCTAGCAAAATATGATGGTTATTCAAAAATGCCTGCAAGGTATCTTGCTTGATGAACGGATGGAATTCTACTTGGTTCACAACGATTGGTACATCCGCATATTTTTTGGCTTCGATGATGTGATCAATATTAAAATTAGACACACCGATATGGCGGGTCAACCCTTGCTTTTGCAGCTCACACAAGGCAGGGATGGTCTCAGATAATGGTACACGATCATCTGGCCAATGTAGTAGCAATAGATCGACATAGTCCACGCCCAAATTTTCTAGAGACTTTTTAGCTGCAGCTTTGAGCTTTTCTGGCTCAAATTTCATGTCATCTGGAAAAATTTTGGTCGTCAAAAAGAATTTATCGCGCGCCACGCCGGATTGCTTGATACCTTCGCCCACTTCTTTTTCATTTTCATACGCTTGAGCGGTATCAATGTGCTCGTAGCCCATTTCTAAAGCTTTTTTAACCACGTCTACGCAGTCTTGACCAGTTGATTGCCAAGTACCCAGTCCTAGAACGGGAATATTTGCTTGTCCTGCGGTACGAATATTATAGTTTTTAGTCCTCATATTTTTATCCTTATTTTATTTATAATTTATAGTATGTCTTGAGTTAAAAATGGTTTTAAACAAAACATTTAATACTAGTAGGAAAACTTAGCAGTTGTTTAGCTAATCTAATAATCAAGTTTGTCTACTATAAGAAAAACTAGAGCAAAGTGGAAGAGCGTGTGACGCATCCCTACAAAGGACAAACAGGCTGTAACGTGAACTCGATAACCTGTTAGGATGATAGGAAGCTTAAAAAGAGGTAAGATCAGCAAAACGAAGACATTAAAAAAACGCCCACCACGGTTAAGTGATGAGCGCCGATAATCATCGAGGTACCCGTATGGCTGGGCACTGATGATTTTAGTGTCTTACTGAGCCGCGGCTTCTGTTTCTACCGTTTCAGTACTGTCAGTTTTAGCTGCGGTATCAGTGCTTGCACTAGTGTCAGAACCCCAGATTTTTGGGTACTTGTAGCCAGGGAACGTTTCATGCGCGTACTTTTTGAAAGCCTCTGAGTTATAGGCGTTGGTGACATCTTCAACCCATTTCTTACCAGCATCAGCAGATTTGATCGCTGACCAGTTCACATAAGCAAAGCTTGGCTCTTGGAATAAAGCTTCAGTCAGCTTGATGCCAGAGTCAGTTGCATAGTTACCGTTGATTACTGCAAAGTCAACTTCATCACGCGCGCGTGGTAATTGAGCCGCTTCTAGCTCAACGATATCGATATCGTATTTGCTGTTGTCAGCGATGTCAGCTTTTGATGCAGTCAATGGGTCGATACCGTCTTTTAGTTTAATCCAGCCAAGATCGTCCATCATGACCAACGCACGAGCAAAGTTACTTGGATCGTTCGGTGCAGAAACACTCATGCCTTTGAATGCTTCATCTAGGCTAGACTTTTTGCCTGAGTAGATACCAAGTGGTGCAGTTGGCACTTGGAATACTTCAACGAGATCAAGGTTGTTCTCTTTTTTGAAGGTATCAAGATATGGCTTGTGCTGGAAGATGTTGATGTCCAAGTCGCCTTCTGCCAAGGCAAGGTTGGGACGAACATAATCAGTAAATGCAACTAACTCAACCTCATAACCCTGAGCTTCAAGTGTGCCTTTTACTTGGTTACGAACCATATCAGCAAAATCACCTTCAGTCGTACCGATAACAATTTTGGTGTGTTCAGGATCGATGTCGCTAGTACTCGCAGTCGTTTCTGCAGTGGCACCTTCGGTAACAGGCTCTTGGTTCGCTTCTGGCGCTGATGAGTTGCTGCAACCGACTAAGACCAAACCTGATACGCCAACCGCGGCAAATGCGGTGGCTAACTGACGGCTGATATCTGTTAATTTCATAATATGTCCTTAATAATGAATAAAATTGAGTGAAACGTTTATCGTCGAAACATTAAAAAAGCAACATTATAAATAGTAATGCTGCTTTTTTGTGAGAGCTGAGATAAGGGTTGAGTGTTGCCAAAAATAAACCTAGTCGCTCGTAATGTCAAGTATTCTCTAAAGCGGTTTAACGTTTGTCTAAACGATTGGCGAGCCAGTTGCCAGACGCTTGAATCGATATCACCATCACTGACAACACCAGCACGATAAAAATCATCACCTCGGTCTGATAGCGATAATAGCCATAACGAATGGCCAAATCACCCAAACCACCACCGCCGATCATACCAGCCGCTGCTGAGTAAGAGAGTAAGCTGATACAAAGAATAGTGACCGAGAGTACCAATCCTGAGCGCGCTTCATTGAGCAGTACTTTGATGATGGTAAAAGGTCTGGCGCCCATCGATTCAGTTGCTTCAATAATACCGCGCGGTACTTCACGCAAATTTTGCTCAACCAAACGCGCAAAATAAAACGAACCCGCAATCGCAAGGACGAGAGAGGCGGCGATAGGACCGATACCAGTACCGACGATAGCTTTGGTAAACGGACTCATCGCAATCATCAAAATCACAAAAGGGAAGGCGCGCATAAAGTTGGTAATGGCGCCAAGTACGCCATAGAGTGTCTTGTTTTGCAAAAATTGTCGGTCACTAGACAAAAACAAGAATACGCCAAAGAGCCCACCGATAAGGATGGCGACCGTGGTTGAAATACCAAGCATGATAAACGTATCAACAAACGCACTCATAATCTCTTTGCGTAGGGCAAGCAGCTTGTCTATAGAGGCGGATAATTCAGTACCAGTTAACATATTTATTTCTCCTGCCTCATTAGTCCTCAACGACTAAGCCTTTGCCAATCGGGGTAGTTGCCTGAATCAGACCATCTCGTACATCGGCCACTTCTAATAGCTGACCTTGATGCAATAATGCTGCGCGATCACAGAGTCTGCGAATGACGCTCATCTCATGGGTTACGATGACGATGGTCACACCAAGTTGCTCATTGATATCGCGCAAACAAGTCAGCAAACTGCGAGTCGTTGCAGGGTCAAGCGCACTGGTTGGCTCATCGGCCAGCAATACTTTTGGACTCGGGGCAATCGCGCGTGCAATACCGACACGTTGCTTTTGCCCACCGGATAGCTGCGCAGGATAATGTCCAGCGCGATCAGTTAAATCGACAATCTCAAGACATTCCATAACGCGTTTATGAATATCGCGGCTAGGATAGCCTGAGATTTTTAGATTGAACGCCACATTGTCAAAAACGGTTTGATTAGTCATGAGATTAAACTGCTGAAAAATCATACCGATATTATGACGAGCAATACGCAGTTCACTGGCAGATAGCGTGGTCAAGTCAGTACCGTCTATCACCACTTGGCCTGAATCTGGACGCTCAAGCATGTTAATCAAGCGCAACAAGGTAGATTTACCTGCGCCTGAATAGCCCATTAGACCAAAAATCTCGCCTTGTTTGATAGTCAGAGATGTCGGCTCAACAGCAGTAAACCAATGTGGTTTGCCGTCTTTGTCTTTGATTGATCGGTCGCTTAAAAACCTTTTGGTCACATCGTTTAAGACAATCATGTCATTCATGGAGGGCTCAAAATTCAATAAATTTTTTAATGGTCATCGTGTGTCGTTATGCTTCTATTACTAGATAAGAAGCCCATCAAAACGACAATAGTCAATAACCGTATAATAAGGGGCGGTAATATAGCATATTATCAGTCACTTTGGATATGCACATCCGTGACTGACTTATGATGAATAGCTATTAAGGAGAGGGTATGTGAAAGGGGGGAGAGGGGTAGAATGCGTGATACGAGAAAAATCAGATGTTTTTAGCATGGCTGATCAGTCATGCTGATTGTAATGAGGGTCATGTTCAACGGGTATGGCGACTAAAAAGCGAGTATGACCGTTTAGCGTATCAGTAGTGATCCGCCCTTGATGCGCGGTGACAATCTGAGAAACCAAAGAAAGCCCCAACCCTGACCCTTTATTCTTTTGCTGTAACCGTACGAAGGGACTAAACACTTCTTCGCGTTTTTCTTCAGGAATACCTGTGCCTTCATCAATCACCGCTAGTACTGCATATTTTGGTAGGGGACGTACAGGCTCGGCTTTTGCCTTTTTGAGATGCTTAGCAAATAAGCCTTCTTTACGCGGTGTGGCTGCGGCTTCGTTATTATTTTGGGTGTTGGCTTTAGCACTGTTTTTCGCTTTATCTTTGCTGCCATTTTTGTGGATAGTTGTATCGGTTGCTACTTTGTCAGTTTTTCGATTGCTATCGTTTTCAAGAGCATGCGCACGATTGTCGATTGTTCCATCTGTAGTTTCGATAAGATTATCATGTACGGATTTCTTAGCGTCTTTATTAGAGTCTGAAGTGTCTTTAGAATCAGGAACGGCCTTCCAAATCACTTTATCTAAATCGGTGCTAGCAATATGAGCATCAGGTTTTACAGAACTTGGGGTGTTTTTAATAAGGTTAAGAGCTGTACTTATATCAGCATTTACATCTTCATCGACTGTTAGATTTTCACCATTTTTGTAGATTGGCGGTGCTGGCAAGACAGCTATTGGCTCGACTGAATCAATTTTGTCTTTATTGCTCAGAGTAGAGTCGGCATTTTCGGGTGAAGCAGACTCCTGCTCATCACTATTGGTATCAAGCGGCTCTTCATAAGAGTCAAAATCCAACAAGCTATTATAATCGGTGAAACTGCTAGAGAGCACGGTCTGCAATAGGTAATCAGGAACAGTGCCAGCATCTTCGATAGTCTGAACGCCGTACAGTAACACGGTAATGGGCGGCTTACCGTGAAGCATGGCATTGGTCAGTAGATTGCGAATGAGATGAGTCAACATTGATGATTGACCGTCGATCATGATGTGCTCACCAATCAACGTGGCTTCAGGATAGTGCTGACGTTCTTGATTGACCAAATCGTATAAATCCAAGTTTTCAATTTGCTGCAAGGCATGACCTGCGTCTAGACGGCTGACCAACAATATACTTTCGACCAAATCATTGAGACCTGACAGATCGCGAGTGATGGCATGAGCGCGTTTGTCAAACTTGGACTTGGTATCTGCTGGCAGCCCGCTTGCCAACATATCCATCATTTCAATCTGCAAGCGAATGCGCGTGATAGGCGTACGCAACTCATGAGAAGCATGCGCCAATAATAAATTGTTGGCATCAACGAGGTGCTCAATCTTTTGCGCTGCTTGGTTGAACCCACGCGCCAATGAGGCAATTTCGTCATTACCACGAGCGTTCACTCGAACCGTAAAATCCCCATCCCCTAACTGAGCCATCTGCTGACTTAACTGATCGATACGCCATGTCATGGTCCGTGCAATCAGCCACAGAACACCGGCCATAATAATGAGCAGCAACAACGTACCTGTAAACAGATTCAGCGCTGCAGAAAGCACGGGCTTTTTAGGAGGTAAACGCGACTCATACAGCAGAGTATAGCCAGTGCTGCTATAGACTTGAGCCTGCTTAGTAGGGGAGGTATCTGCAAACGAAGGAAAAACACGTGAAAATAAAGATGGCGTAGGTGGTAGCTCTAGCGGCAAATCGCTATTATCGGTTTGCATGAGCAACCGACCTTCGCTGTCGTACAAGCCCATTTTGGCCTGTAGTGACTCATCAAAAATATCAAAGCTTTTTTTGACAACAGCTAGCATAAATCGTGATTGTAGGTGATTGTCCTTACTGATAGAGATATTTAACTCATGCAAAAAGGGATCAATCTGACCCAAAATCTGCGTGGCCAATATCTCTGATCGGATTCCTGCGTCCTTGTCATGCACCAGTTGGGTCAATAGCACCATAGCAACTGCAAATAAAATAAGTGCCAGCATAACGCTGGCAAATAGTTTGGCAAATACGGAACGAAAACCCAATTGCTGCATTAAACAATCTCTGTTATTGGACACTAATATCGACTGAGCTTAATATGCTCTCTATCGATTAATCCATCTTTTATGATCAAACCTGATCAGTGGCAAATTGATAACCAACACCGCGCACCGTGATAATGCGTTTTGGTTGACGTGGGTTGTCTTCGATCAAAGCACGCAAACGTGAAATATGCACGTCAATGGCACGATCGATGTTGTCTGAGCTGTCGTCGTTTGGCATTGCCTGCCAAAGCTGCTCGCGATTTAGCACTTTGCCAGAATGGGTAGCAAAATAGTGTAGTAATTGGAACTGATGTGTCGTTAAACGTACAGGCTCATCATCGATAGTAACTTCGTGACTGTCAGGGAACACACTCAAACGACCAAAGGTTAAGCTATCTGACTGGCTATCCGCTTGGTTTGGCTGCTCATGACGACGGATAACAGCACGGATACGGGCGAGAAGCTCACGCGGCTCGAAAGGCTTTGCGATATAGTCATCAGCACCCATCTCCAAACCTAACACGCGATCAGTTGTATCCCCTTTTGCGGTCAGCATAATAATAGGTACTTTATTGGTCATATTATTCTTGTTGCCACGAATTTTTTGACATACTTGCATGCCATCCATGTCAGGTAGCATCAAATCAAGTACGACCAAATCGATATCACGCTCTTTGGTATCTAACAGATCAAGGCCTTCTTGACCCAAACCTGCATGATGGACGTCATAGTAATTCATGGTCAAATAATCACTGATCAGCTCTGCTAAATCTGGATCATCTTCAATCAATAAAATCTGCTTGCTCATGGGATATCCTCTAATTGTTCTTATAATTTGCCAAAGGTCTAATGTGTGCTAGTCGCTTAACTATGATAACTATGATAGAAGTATCAATAGTTTTTACATTCTATGCCATTAAACCTCTGAGCCTCTAAGTTTTCAGGTGTTTTAGAGTACTGAACTATCATGATGATAAAAATACGTAGTGATAAAGATAGTCCTAAATACTCGGATAGTGCTATATATAGTACGACTATATTGCCTAATGATGCTGTTACAAAACAAGATAGGCTTTGTTAATGTTTCTACCAAATGTAACTGTCAGCGTGAATGGCTATGACACGATGACTTTTTTGCCTTCAGAGTCAATAGGTAAGTCAGCCAAGCAAATTAAACTATCGTTACTCACACCAGCAATCAAATATTGTTGCGTGGTCGGATCATACTCAACAACCTCAATAGGCTGGCGTGTCAGACGCTGGTCTTGGCCAATAATCCAGACATTGGCGGTCAACGGTTTAAGCGGCATATAAGGCGGTTTTTGTAACTCTGTTAAGTCAACATCATGCAAGGCGCGCTTAGGCACGATAGTACCTACGTCTATTTGTCCATAATTGACTCGCCCCGTGACCTTCATTTCTGGTTGTAGCTTGTCACGGCTGGCTTCATTGTCAATGACGTTAACATACACCAACAGTTTTTTTGGCTGGCTGGTAGGCACAAGCTTACTGACCTGACCTGTAAACTTGTCAGTGATACCTTCGGTCGTAAAATTGACAGTCTGACCAACTGAAAGCTGAGGCTCCGCTTGAATGGGTAGTGTCGCCGCAAAGTGCAATTTGGTCTCGTCACTAATTTCTAATAGGGGCGTGCGCGCCGCCATTTTTTCACCAGTTGTGGCATATAGGTTTTCTACACGACCTGAAAAGCTAGCAGCTATCGTCACCAAATTATATTGTGGGTTCGGTTTTTTAGTAGCAGCTTTTATACCATTACCATCGGTGTTGTCACTATTATCTGTGACAAGGTTTGCTGCTGACGACTCTTTTTTATCATTGTTAGTATTATTTACATTAGCATCATTATCAACAGATAAAGCCTTAGTAGAGCTAGAGTCAGAATTGTCGTCGATACTTGGTGTACTCTCTGGTTTCTTATTATTGGTAGTGCTTGTCACTATCTCTTCTTTAGAAGAGTTGGCTTCTGTAGATGTGTCTGATTTTACGGTAGGATCACTCACCGCCGCCAAACGCCTGACAACTAGTAAAGGCGTACCTTTTTCTACCCATTGACCTTCGCTAACGAACGTTTTTTCTATATTGACGGGATGTACTGCAACAAATTTGGTTTGTTTGATAGGCTCGATGCTACCTTGCAGCCCTAGACTTGGCTGATAACGGGAAGACTTTATACTGAGTATGTGTTCTGGTGTGATCGTGACACTATCACTGGTAATGACAACGGGGGAGTCTGCCGTTGCCGTGTTTTCGGGAGCGACTGATTCATTCTCAGATGGTGAGGGTTGACAAGCAGCAAGCAATAAAACGCTGAGCAAGTAGAGGCTTTTTTTGGAATGTTTAAAGGCTGTCATAGCAGTCACCGTTATAGTCGTCGTTTCATTATATAGTGAATAGATACGCGGTGGAACAATTGCGCCACACTTACTAATCTTAGATAGCGTAAGCGTTTGTCATAAGAAAATAGATGAGGTTGCCGACTTATTAAATAAGAACAGCGGTTTATGATACTCATTAGTTAGAACATTAATTCGCTAATGACTGGAAAAGCATCAATAACTGTGCTAAAACAAACATAACGAAATACTGTGATACATTTTTATCACAAAAGAAAATTATTCAGCAATGTGGTTATTGATTCTATATAATGCAGGGATATCATAAAGTTGGTTGCCTCGTTGTTTAAATGACGTTGTCACTGACAGTAAATGAGTTCAAAAACTTTTGAGTGTTTTAAGAGATAATACGACTTTGCTTGATGGTTATAGAAGTAAAATATCAGGCCTAAAAAGCTAAAAATCGCACTCAATTTTATGAGCTTATTACGAGCAAAGTGCGTATAGTAACTCATGTTGACGCTGTGTTTGATGGGCAGACACTGATAAAAGGTATTCACTGTCATAAAAGGTCTAATGAAGTCTCAGTCTTTTGTATTGGTCTCATATTGACTGATATCATGACTTAAGATGAGTGTTAGAGCTTTATATAGACAGAGAGCGTTACGAATAAATAGTCGTTCATAGGATAATGATAATGGAAAATAATTTTGAAGGTTTGAAAGTAATGGTGATTGATGATTCAAAAACCATTCGCCGTACCGCAGAAACCTTGCTACAAAAAGCGGGTTGTGAAGTCGTAACCGCTATAGATGGCTTCGATGCCTTAGCAAAAATTGTTGATAACAACCCAGATATTATTTTTGTCGACATCATGATGCCGCGCTTAGATGGCTATCAGACTTGTGCACTCATAAAAAATAACCCTGATTATGCTAATAAACCCGTGATTATGTTGTCATCTAAAGATGGCTTATTTGATAAAGCCCGTGGCCGCATCGTCGGATCTGATGAGTATTTGACCAAACCATTTAGTAAAGATGAGCTTTTTGATGCGATTAACCAGTACCGTTAATCAGCTCTATAGACTCAAATATAGTGATTGCTAAGATTAAAAATAATGACTCACTATTTAAGTGACTAACATACTAAGTGACTAGCATAAAAATAAATCACGAATAAGTTGTTGGCCATTATTTTCAGTCGTTTTATCAACAATATATCCTCATAGATATTTTAGAAAATAAAGGAAAATCCTATGGCTACCGTTTTAGTCATTGACGACTCACCATCAGAAATGGCGAAATTTCGCGACATGCTTTCTAAAAATAACTTTCAAGTATTAGAAGCATCAAATGGCGAGCAGGGCTGTCAGATGGCAGCTGATCATCTGCCAGATGTCATTTTAATGGATGTAGTAATGCCAGAAATGAACGGTTTTCAGGCTACGCGAAAAATCACTCGCGGCAAAACCACCGCTCATATACCTGTCATTATGATCAGTACCAAAAATCAAGAAACCGATAGAGTGTGGGGCAAGCGTCAAGGTGCCAAAGAGTATATGAATAAGCCAGTCGATGAAAACGTATTGGTCAATATGATTCGCAAAGTGATGGAGTAACTTGTGGCCTCTAGAGGATTCATTGAGCTTCTGCGTCTAGCAGATTTGGCACGTGCGCGCAAAAGCGGTCGCCGCGGTGGTCAAGAGTTTGATTGGCAAGGGGTGGTATTTGAGATTGGTGGTCAGCGCTTAGTTGCTCCTATGGGTCAGGTATCAGAGGTGTTATCCATGCCAGAATACACTAGCTTACCTCTAGTAAAGCCTTGGATGCTAGGTATTGCCAATATTCGCGGACGACTACTACCTTTGACGGATTTGTCACGCTTTTTACAAGTGCCAAGCCGCTTGCCACAGCTAAGCCAGCGCAAAGTTATTGTGATCGATCACGATAATAACTTTTCAGGGCTACTGGTCGATCAAGTGCTTGGTATCGAACAGTTCACTCAGGAACATTACCGCCCAGAAGCGATTGATTCCAATTCACCATTTGCACCTTATAACCATGGTAAGTTTTTGAAAGACGAGCAGGAGTGGTACGTTTTCATGCCAAGCTTGCTGGCACAAGATCTGCAGTATTCAGATGCTGCGATATAGTAATCGACAATAAAACATCTATTTATTCGGTAACGACAGATTAATAGCGGCTGACACGATACAGTGGAATGTCAGTATTTATACAGGCTTTGCTAATCATTGTTTTGATAACAACAAGATTGTCAAAGTCAGTCACGATAAGACTTTGACGATTGTTTGAAAGGGATACGCAAGATGAGTGATGTTAAAAGAAAACCTGTAGCTGGTACAGGCAACACAACTGTAGAAGGCAAAGAGACCAATAATACGTGGAATCTATTATTAGGATTTTTTATTCTGCTGAGTGTGGTCTGTGTCGTTTGGTTGGCTAACGCGGTGTTATCGGTGAGTCAAGACTTTACTAACTTTAATCAAACAATTGTTTTACCAGCACTTGTCTTTGCTATTGGTGCTTTGGGTATTATGTTTGCCTCGTATCAATTGCTTAAGCAACGTGGTGGATCGGAGCGTTTGCTGATTGAAAAAGAAACCTTACGCCGCCGTCAAGAAGCAGAAGCAGAGTCTGAACGAGCTCGTCAAATTCAAGAAGAAAATGAACGTAACCAGATCGCTATTCTACGCCTACTTGATGAGTTAGGGGATTTGGCAGAAGGTGATTTGACGGTCAATGCTACCGTGTCAGAAGACTTTACAGGGGCAATTGCTGACTCAGTCAACTTCGCAATTGACCAATTACGTCAATTGGTCTTGGTTATTAACAGTACTGCCGACCGAGTTGCACAGTCTTCAGATCAAACGCAGATGAACGCTGTTGAGCTTGCTGAAGCTTCTGAACATCAAGCGCAAGAAATTGCTGGTGTATCAGCCGCTATTAATGAGATGACCGTGTCAATTGACCAAGTTTCGAATAATGCGTCAGAGTCTGCGACGGTTGCTCAGCGTTCAGTTGCCATTGCCTATAATGGGGCAGAAGTTGTACAGCGTTCGATTGAAGGTATGAACGTTATTCGTGATCAGATTCAAGAGACATCGAAACGTATCAAGCGCCTTGGTGAGTCTTCTCAAGAGATTGGTGATATCGTTGGCTTGATTAACGATATTGCAGACCAAACCAACGTTCTGGCATTGAACGCCGCCATTCAGGCATCGATGGCAGGTGAGGCTGGTCGAGGCTTTGCAGTTGTTGCTGATGAGGTTCAGCGTCTGGCTGAGCGTTCAGCGAATGCGACCAAACAGATTGAAACATTGGTAAAAACCATTCAGGCAGATACTAATGAGGCTGTTATGTCGATGGAATCGACGACATCTGAAGTAGTACGTGGTGCTCGTTTGGCAAAAGATGCTGGTGAAGCACTAGAAGAGGTACAGAGCGTTTCTAACACGTTGGCTGACTTGATTCAGAACATCTCAAATGCTGCATTACAGCAGGCTGAATCTGCTGGCCATATTTCTCATACTATGAATATCATTCAAGATATTACTTCACAAACCTCATCTGGTACGTTGGCCACAGCACGTTCTATTGGTGAGTTGAGTGAAATGGCTGCCGCACTACAAGAATCGGTTACTGGCTTTAAAGTATCCAATGATGATGAATTGTTAGATGATGAAATGATTAACTCTGAACAAACTTTATCAGAAATTGTCTAACCTTTTAGCTTGAATATTGAATCGGTATCGATACGTCTTTTTGTATAAGATTTTAATTAAAATGCTGTATAGGTTCTGACGCCGTGCAGCATTAATAATAGCAGGCGACGTGAACAATCATATACAAGCAGAAAAGGCTCTATCTAATACATTTGAACCTGTATGGGGTGATGAGATGATACAGGGCGATAGTGCTAATTTACAGCAATGGCAGAGATATATAGAACAAGAGATTGGCTTTATATTGCCAAATACACAGCTGCAGTGGTTGACCAATGCCATTGACCACACAGCAACATTAAATGGACTCACTACTCAGCAGCTCTGGTATCAATTACCAAAGAATAATGAGATTCGTCAGCAGCTATTAGACAAAGTGCTCATTCATGAGAGTCGCTTTTTTCGTCATAAACCTTCTATCGATTTCATCACACGATATGCAATAGACAAGTGTGCAGATGACAGGAGTAAGCCCTTTCGCATTTGGAGCGTTGGTTGTGCAAGTGGGCACGAGACTTGGTCACTGGCCATGAGTCTGACAGCAGCGCAGTTATCCAATCATGTGATACTGGGAACAGATGTGAGCGAGCAAGCGATTACAAACGCGCGATTAGGACAATATGATCAACGGCAGTATTCATTAATTCCTCAAAATTGTCAGCAGTTTGTTTACCCTTTGATCACCAAGAATGCAGGTAATGAGCTGAGTATGGCTGATACTTCTAGTAAAGTAGAAAGGTCTATCAATACTCAGTTTGACTGGCAAGTAGCGCCAGCTTTACGACCTTATGTTAGCTTTGCTCTACACAATGTTATTGAACAAAAATCACCCACTTCGCATCTCCAAAATGTGATTATCTGCCAAAACATGCTGCTGTATTTTCGCAAGTTTGATCAGCGTGATATTTTGGCATGGCTATCAGAGCAGTGTGCGGTAGAGGGATATATTATATTGGCTCCAGGTGAGGCGTTGTTTTGGCGCCCTTCGAATATGCGCCGTATTGCGCACCCACAAGTGAATGTGTGGCAAAAAATTAGTGCCTAAATTAGTGCCTAGACGAGTTAGGATAAACCTATGAAAAAGCAGCCCAATGACATAGTGACGCTTGAGTGGTTGTCGCCACTGCTCAATGAGCAATTATCACAGATATCTGATGGCTGGCAATCAGGTGCCGATATCGACAGTTATCAACAGATGACATCGCACTACTATCAAGTTAGTGGTGCGCTGACTATGATTCGCTTGCCTCTACTAGCAGATCTTGCCAATAAGTTGAGTTTTATGGCGAGCTTGGGGGCTAGTCACAATCTGTCTGCTAGAGACTGTCAAATAGGCAAGTTTTCTCATAAGTTATTGCAACATGCGCTCAATCAATATACGCATCTAGGCAAATACAACCCTGCTCTAATAAATAAGGCTACTAATGAGCTTGCCCAGATACTATCGCAACGAGGTGTGGAAGCAGATGCATTTATAGATGCTACTGATACCCAGCATGCGCATCTAAACAATGATGATACTCATGAAGGTATGGTTCATGAAGATATTGTCAATAGCATTCAGATCGCAGTACCCACGAGTAATGTTACGACCAATTTAGAAGATCAACACTATCAGCAGATGTTACTGGTGTGGCGACAGCAAGTACAAAAATTGCTGGTTGCCAATATCAATCAGGCACCTGTTCTACAAATTTTAGAAAAAGTTAGTCAATATCTATGGCAGAATACTCAAGACAATGATTTACAGCGTCTATGGTATTTGAGCGAGTTGTGGCTGAGTGATCTTGCCCATAATGAAGCGCCATCACCTGAATATTATGCGCCACTATTAGGTCAGCTTGATCGCGTCATAGAATCTGCTACTCAGCCTACGCACTTATCTTCGAGCCTTGTTAAAGGCTTAATCAACAGTGTCTATATTCAGCTCATCTACCTAGAGAATAGTAGCGAGCGAACTCAATCTACCCTTAATGAGATATCACAGTGTGAGCCTGCGACCTTACGTTTTTTAACGCGATTGCTCAGTGAGATTGAGACTCTTATCTTCAATCTAGATAAGCCAGATACGCTAATAAACCCTCTACGACATATAAAGAGCCAGCTTGAGAGTCGAGGTTGGGTGCAATATGCGTCGCAAGTTGAATCGATCCTTACAGATTTAGAGCAAGCACGCTTATCAGAGACAGAGTTTACGCAGCAGCAATGGCACATAGAGCGCAAGTTACAAGAGCTATATAGTGCTATTTACGATACCGAGCAGGCAATATCACTCAAAATTGGCGCTTCTTCTTCTTTTGCTATTATACCTGAAGCGTTTGATAGCAGTGATGTAAAGGATGAAGGTAGACATGAGTCAGTTTCTACTGACAGTGACTTACGTGAGCTACGTATTGCCGTTGAAGAAATCAAGGAAAGCTTTAACGAGTATATACAACGTCAAGATATCCAGTCTTTACCAGTCATTGCTGACTTTGACAAGATTGCCCATGCTTTTGATGATATGGGACTGCCAGTCATTAGTGAGACGATAGAAAATATAGGTAGTATATTCACACAACTGCTCACTCATGAGGTTGCTGTACTTAGCTGGGATGTGACCCAAGCCTTGGCAGAGAGTCTGACCTCGATTGAATTGTTACTCGACTATCTTGCGCAGCAAGTCTTTGATCAAAACTTATTGACGCAGGCAAATGAGTATGCAGCGAAAGCATCACAGCTTCTTAATGCGTATGCGAACTCACCAGAAACAACTAACGATACATGGCTGACGCAAAAGCCAGTCGCGATGAATGTGCTTCGTTATGATGATAGTGGTGAGATCGCGCCTGTGACCAGCTCAGATAATGAAACGGTGATAGCAACGCAAGATACCACTGATACTAATCCTAATGTAGAGAGTGATGCATTGCTGCGTGCTCGTGAACAACTCAAGCCTGACAACTTTGAAGTTGATGAAGAGATTCGTGATATTTTTATCGAAGAAGTGAACGACGTCATTACTGATTTAGAAGATTTTCTTCCTATTTGGCAGCAGGATTCACAAAATCTAACACCCTTGACCGAAGTCCGTAGAAGCTTTCATACCTTAAAAGGCTCAGGCCGCATGGTTGGTGCCTTTAGCATCAGTGAGATGGCGTGGTCAATAGAAAACCTACTTAACCGTCTGTTGGATAAGACACTCCCTGTAACAGACGATGTCGTACGTCTGGTAATAGAGACGGCGGAACGTTTGCCAGTGCTACTGACAGATTTTGCCGCACAACAATTACCAAGCTCTGATCCTGCTATTACTATTCTGAAAAGTCGTAACCTAATGACGCAGCAGCCTGTCAATGCTGGTTTAGATACGTTTGAGACTGGAATCACTGAAACATCAGCTGAAGTAGCGTTAGGTATCAATGACTCTGATTCAATGGATGATGTATCGTTAGAAACATTACTTTCGAGCGTTGATGGTGCTGAAGGAGCAGATTCTGAAAGCAATAATACAAATATACCAGAATCGCTATCTGGTTTAGAGATTCCAGCAGTACTTATCCCGTTTATGCAAGAAACCGAGCAATTAGCAGCCGATGCGAATGATGGAGATCCTGATATTAAAGAGATATTTATAGAAGAGGCCGAGGAAGTACTTGCCGAAATCGTACCTTTATATGAAGGTTGGCAGCTAGTATCGACTGACCTTGCCGCTCTAAAAGATATCCGTCGCGGTTTTCATACCCTAAAAGGCTCTGGTCGCATGGTGGGCGCTAACTACACCGCCGAGCTAGCATGGGCGATAGAGAATATGCTTAATCGCGTATTGGATCATAGTGTTGTTGTCTCAAGCGATATGTGTCAGCTGATGTCAGATGTATTGGCCGCTTATCCTGAAATGTTAGTAGCATTTGAAAATAACAGCCAAGATTACCCAGCTTTAGTGCCCTTATGGATTGCCTGCGCCAATGCCTATAGTAAGCAACAGGGTGATGCGTTTAGTTACTCTCGCTTATATGAGCAAGCAACAAGCCATTCTGAAGCTGACGCCGCGCAAGAGCCCGTATTGATAACTAGCATAGACGAAGACAATCCTACCTATGATGAGACTAATGAAGCGATAGACATGACGCTACAGACCTTCCATTCTGTCAACGAAAAAATGGCAGAGGCAACTGTTGTTTTAGCGCCTCAAAGCGAAGAAGAAAAAGCATTTTGTAAGATATTTATTGATGAAGCAGAAGAGTTACTTCATCACATTGATCAATTTGTCACCGACAATCAAGATCAGCAACTGATTGAGATAACGGATGAAATAGTACGTGCATTTCATACATTACGAGCCGCATCTGGCTCCAGTGCTTTGGCTGCTATCAGCGAAGTTAGCGCAGCGATAGAGCACAGTTTGGAGCTATTGCATCAGCAAGATATAGCGATGAGTGCCCAACATCTAGAGGCTTTAGCGCAATCTGCCAAGCTGATAAATGGTTATTTAAGTAGCTACAAACAAAATATTCAGCAGCGTAGTGTCATAGTAGAAGATTCACACAGTCAGCAAGAGCAAGACATAGCGTCATTGCAAGCAATGCTGGCTGAGCAGTATGTCATTAGTGATGCTGATGCGACCGTTGTTACTAATAGCAAACCAACGATAGAAGAGCTATTAGATAATAATATCGACACGTTGTTAGATGCTGAGTGGGAGTTAGAGAAGGCGCTCGGTCATGCTGAAAAAGAACACAGTCAAGACTATATCGCGCAGCAAATTTCACAAATCACCTGTTTAATAGATAAAGCTCAAGCATTTCCAAAATTCATTACCGTTCTGAATGAGCTAGGTAATGCCTATAGTTACCTGAGTGATAATATTGATAAAGCGAGAGATAGAGATATTCAATCTATTCTGCTATCAGGTCATGCCCAGTTGATTGGGCTATTCGATGCCCTAGCTGGTAGTACGTCATTGAAAATAGACCAGCAGGTAATGAGTGAGCTACAAGGTATCTATCAAAATGATAACCTTGACGATAACGACGAAGGCTTTGTCGTTCGAGCTATTTCAGCACCTGAAATCCAATTTGAAACGATTGATACGGATATTGAGCTATTAGAGATTTTCTTAGAAGAAGCTCAAGAACTTGATAACGCCCTAGATGAGAGTTTCAATAAATGGCGTGACGATATTACTAATATCAACTCGCTAAAAGTATTACAGCGTCATTTGCACACCATTAAAGGTGGCGCACGGATGGCTGGCATTCGTAGTATTGGTGATCTAACTCACGAAGCAGAAAGTGTTTATGAGTCTTTTGTAGAAAACAGACGAGAGCCGACGACACAGTGGCTTGAGATTATGCAAATGGTGCAAGACACGATGTCGCAACAAGTGATGCATATCGTGAATCATAAAAAATCCTTTTTCACCTCAGAGCTGATTGAGCAACTAAGAACGTTTGAAAAAGAAAAAACCTTACCAGAAACGGTAGAGCTGATCATACCAGTACCGAAAAACTATTTTGAACCAGACATTCAAAACGTAGTGGCGGATGAGGCCATTAGCAATACCGAAACATCAGAATTGCTCAGCCTAGATACCA
Organism: Psychrobacter sp. AntiMn-1; assembly: GCF_001854065.1. Lineage (NCBI taxonomy): Bacteria > Pseudomonadati > Pseudomonadota > Gammaproteobacteria > Moraxellales > Moraxellaceae > Psychrobacter > Psychrobacter sp. AntiMn-1. The sequence goes on from NZ_CP012969.1 coordinate 2,542,638, forward strand.
TGATTAAGCAATCATGGGCTAATGGGTTGCCTGATCCAGACATATTATCGGTGTTCTTAGAAGAGGCGGAGGAGCTTACCAATCGTAATAAATACCTGCATTTGTTCTTGAACGACACAAATAATACCACAGCATTACAAGCACTTCAGCGAGATCTGCATACGATTAAGGGCGGTGCCCGAATGGTGACTGCGTCCGGTATCGCTGATTTGGCTCATGAAATGGAGTCGGTTTATACGGATTTTGTGAGTAACCGTCGTCCCCCTACTCAGAAAGTATTAGAATTGCTAGTTGCCAGTCATGATTGGCTTGCTGATGCCGTATTTATTCTTCAGCAACATGTCAATCCACCAACGCCTGCACTATTGATCGAGGCGTTAGAGCAGTTTGGGAGAAATCCTGATAGTCTCAAACAAGTTCCTAAAGAATCCCTACAGTCTCAGCGCGAAGCAATTTTGATTGCCAAAGAAAACCAAGACTCTCACTATCTTGCAAAAGATATTAGCGAGATGCCATCTATGTTCAGTAATACCAATAAGGAGGACGACAGCACTAGTAGTAATGAAATGATTCGTATCTCAGGTGGTCTGATTGAGCATATGATTAATCTATCTGGTGAGTCAGCGATTAACCGCGCCCGTATTGATATGGGTATTAGTAGCTTGACCAACAGTATCGAAGAGATGGGTACAACGGTACAGCGACTGGCAGATCAGTTACGCCGTATGGAGATTGAGCTTGAAGCTCAGATTTTGTCACAAATAGATGATGAGCTGATTGATAATGAGGATTTCGATCCTCTCGAGATGGATCAGTATTCTTCACTGAATCAATTATCAAAATCATTGACAGAATCTGCCTCGGATTTGGTGGATATTAACCATACTTTATTAGAAAAGACTCGTGATAGTGAAAGCCTGTTGCTACAGCTATCGCGGACACAGACTGAGTTGCAAGATGGGCTGATGAATTCGCGTATGGTACCATTCACGCGTCTGACACCGCGTCTTGAGCGTATTGTTCGGCAGACGGCTAATGAGTTGAATAAATCGGTTGAGCTGACCATCATCAACGCTGATGATGAGATGGACAGAACCATCCTAGAGCGGATTACCTCACCGCTTGAGCATATGCTACGAAATGCTGTCGATCACGGTATCGAAACCACATCAGCACGTCTAAAAGCAGGTAAAGAGCGTAATGGTAATATTACGCTTGAGGTACATCGTGAAGGTAGTGAGATTGTCATCCAACTATCAGATGATGGCCGTGGTATCGATGTAGAAGCGGTAAGAAATAAAGCGATCTCTCAAGGTCTTATTGATGCAGACGATGACAGTCTCTCTGATCTTGATATTATGCAATATATCTTTAATGCTGGGCTGAGTACTAGTAAGCAGGTGACACAGATCTCTGGACGCGGCGTTGGCATGGACGTTGTTATTAGTGAAATTCGTCAGTTAGGCGGTGCGGTCTCTGTTGTCTCCGAGCTTGGCAAAGGCTCTAAATTTACGATGCGCTTGCCATTGACTGTTGCTGTTTCTGATGCGCTGGTTGTGCGCGCCGCAGATCGTTACTATGCAATACCATTGGTACAGATTGAGCGCGTGGTACGGGTTAACCCAGAAAAGCTCTATGACTATTATCATTCAGATGATGCTACATTGAACTTTGAAGACACGGAATATCGTGTACGCTATCTCAACGAGATCTTATCTGGTAATAAACTGAACGAGCTGGTGGTTAATACCAACACCAGTCTGCCGCTGATTATTATTAAAAACCGCACAGGGCAAAATATTGCACTGCAAGTTGATCAGATTGCAGGATCACGTATCGAAGTTGTTGTTAAGCCTCTAGGACAGCAATTATCGAATATACCGGGTATCTCAGCGGCTACTATCATGGGTGATGGCTCGGTAATGCTCATCCTAGACTTAATTGCATTAATGCGTAATGCACAGCTGGTCAAAAACCTCTCAAAATCTGCGGGTACCAAGCGAGGACGTATCGCCACCAAATCAACGATACTAGTAGTCGACGACTCAGTGACTGTACGTAAGGTAACGTCTCGCTTCTTGGAGCGTCAAGGATTCAATGTGGCGGTTGCAAAAGATGGCATCGATGCAATCGAGATACTACAAGATACAACACCAGATATGATCTTGTTAGATATCGAAATGCCGCGTATGGATGGATTCGAGGTGGCGACTCAGGTCAGATTCAATAGTCGATTACAGCATATCCCAATTATTATGATTACCTCACGTACTGGAGAAAAACATCGTGAGCGTGCTCTAGAGATTGGGGTGAACGACTATATGGGTAAACCATTCCAAGAAAAAGAGCTTCTTGAAAAAATTCAAAGACTACTAGGTGAAGAGGTTAGCCTAACTAATGACGGATAATGCACGTGTTTTAGCACTGCGACAAAAAAGCAATCATGATATCAAAGTGCTGGTAATGGCAGAGGATCATCGCCAGCGCTTGGCTTTTTCAGATACCGTACGTAGTTGCGGCTTTACCCTTGTAGGTTGTGTGTCAAGAGCACAGTGGCAAGCAAAAAGTAAGCTGTCTAATGTAGATATTGATATTTGGCTGATAGACAGTGATTACGACGACAGTGTAGCAACCGCAACAATCGCGTCAAAATCAGCGGCTGTCTTGGTGGGCTTTAGCCAAGCACCGTATCTCAATGAGGCACAGCAATATGGTAAATGGCAGCGTAAGTTAAAACGTAAACTTGCAAAGCTTTTAGCACTACCAGCCCTGATCGATACTCCCGAATACAAGGGCGATGACACTGAAAGAAGCTGGCAGTATGTCGTGTTTCTGGGCGCGTCTATGGGCGGCCCTAGTGCGGTAAAAGAATTTTTAGACAATGTGCCAGCGACACTGCCAGTGTGTATTTTATTGGCGCATCATTTCAATCAGACCATGATTGGTACGTTACCACGGATACTCAATCGCCATAATGATTGGCGCTGTGAGGTTATCGCGTCCTCGCAGCGTTTGCGAGCAGGGCATTGCCTCATAGCCCCTATTGATAAGCAAATAGTCTGTGATTCAGCTGGTAGGGTCATCTTGTTAGATCAAGCATGGAGCGGTGAATATAAGCCTGCTATTGGTCAGATTCTAAAAAATACCAGTGATGTCTATGGTAGCGATCTAATCAATATTATATTTTCGGGTATGGGCAATGATGGCTCTCAGTATTTGGATATGGTTCAAGACAACAACAGCCAGTTGTGGGCGCAAGACCCTAGTCTGAGTGCATGTCCGAGTCAACCTCAGGCTATTATTGACTCAGGGTATTGTGGTTTCGTTGGTAGTCCGACAGATTTGGCAAAAAAACTGACTGATTATATTGGTGAAAGGGCAGCAAGCCATTCACGCTAACTGATTGTGAGCGACGTATGAAACAAATTTTGAAACACTCATTTGAAGCGGTAAGTTTACTGACCACGAACAATGGTATGCTCGATGTGACTATCGTGCCAGCATCTAACCAACCCGATTGGATTATTCCGAGCAGTTTGATTTTGAGCGTCGACGATTATCAAGAGCGTATATCCAAGTATCAGTGGCAAGAGCAAAATCTTGCTGTCTTTCACTTGTTACCGCAAGATAGAACACCAGAGAAAGTCATCATACTAGAGGGTAATACCACCGAGCATCGATTTGCTTTGCAAACGGCAGGTGAGTTGCGCCAATTACAAGCCCGTATTTCTGACGTCAAAGATACAGAGCTTCCCGAGCAGTTTGCGGATACTAGCGTTGATAAAATAGAAGGGCAGTCTGACGAAAACGTTGTGCTCTCTTATCTGTATCAAACCGTTATGATTGACGATAATGTTTATTTGGTACCAGACTTGGACAAAATTGCGCATCATTTGGTGAATTTAGATGACTAGATTCTCGTCTAAGTTTCAGTTATGCTTCACCTCATAGGTAGTACCCGAGCAATGCTGATTACTTTTTGTTATTGAATGAGTTGCTGCCCTATATATAATATCAACTCTGCACACGACAAAAAAATCATCCCCACCCGATTTTCATAGGTTTAGGGGTTAAAAAGCTAACTAACTGTCGAAATACAGTCTTATCATTGTTAAAGAACACCAAGTGAAGGCCCTCAATCAACACATCCAGGCCAAGCGCAAACAAACTGGCTTGAGGTCGAGCGTTTGACTTTAACTTGCGCTTTAACGGCTTATCTTTGTCTTTATAAATACCGACATGATAAGCCCAACAAAATGCTAAGGCGTTCACTGCGACTAATTTACTGACCCGATCAAGATGGGTTAAGTGGGTATCTTCAAGATTAAAGCCACGGCCCTTTAGACAAGCAAATAAAGTCTCAATCTCCCAACGCTTAGCATAGCTTGTCATCGCATCCACTGTTTCTAGTTGATTGGTTGCGACAATCACTAAACCATAGTCTTTATCACGCTTGGCAAATACTCGAACCAAACAACCATCGACAGTCAGTATTCGCCCATGTCGATATGTTTCTTGATGGCTAACATGGCGCAATAACTCTTTAATCTGTACCAACTTGCCATGATGATTCTTAACTTTACTGTTCTTCTTAATCCGTATGGCAAAGGGTATGTGATTATTGGTGAGCCAGTTAAACCATTTTTCGCCAACAAACTCTCTGTCTGCTACTATCATCTCAAGGTTATCTTTGCCAAATTGTTTGATAAACCGCTCAATAAGTTCACAGCGTTCAAGATGGTTTGTATTACCTCGCTTATCTAGCATTTGCCAGTATAAGGGGATGGCTATCCCTTTATATACCACCCCTAACATAAAGATGTTGAGGTTACTTTTACCCCATTTCCAGTTGGTGCGGTCAATGGTTAAGGTGACTTCGCCTAGCCCAAATAGTCGATATATCATTAAAGCCAGTTGATCGTAGTCTATCCTCGCTTCGGCAAAAAATCGCTGTAGTCTGCGATAGTGACTGTCGGTCTTGCCACCCTTAGGAAGGTGTCTTGCTGTTTTTTTAAGATTACTGCTTTGAGCAGTAATCAGGGCTATTATCATTAGGCTCAAACAATTGATTCTTGCCTTGTTCATGCTCAGGTTTTGGGTTAAAGTCTCACTAAGTCTGTTAAAGTTTGGCATGGTCTATTCGTCTTAAAAATTACTATTATGCCTTTGCTTTAACAGACTTTTTTGTTTTTTTGTCGTGTGCAGAGTAATATCAATTATAAATAACGTTTAATAAAAACTATAGAGCCGCTCATGAATAATTCTAACGTATCAAAATGGTCGCTCAGCAGTCGTATATTTCATTGGATCAGCGCAGTTTTATTATTGATCACATGGGTGATGATACTGCTGCATGAAAATCTCGATAGCAATCTATATATCGGATTTCACAAAGCGTTTGGGATAAGCTTGTTGTTTTGGATGATTGCGCGAGTTATCAACCGCATCTTTACCAAAGCGCCACCGTCTATACCAATGCCAAAATGGCAATCGATGGTCTCTAAGCTATCGCATTTTGCGCTCTATGCCATTCTGATCGCTATGCCGCTTGCTGGTTTATTGATGACTGTATATGGTGGTCGTCCTGTCGATATCTTTGGTTTATTCCAAATACCCGTGTTTGTGACTCCTGATAGGAGTTTGGCCCGCTTTTATAATGATTTACATACCGATATTATTTGGCCAATGATCATCGGTTTTACAGCGCTGCATATTGGTGCTGCCTTGTATCATCAGTTTATTAAAAAAGACAATTTAATATCACGTATGAAATGATCTGCTATTGATCAATGCTCGAATGCTGTATACAGCATGCCGTACCAATAAACTTAAAGATGCAAAAAAGCCCTAAGTGCATTACTTAAGGCTTTTTAAGTGATAAATGAAAGTGCTTACGGTCTAAAGGTCTGGTTACAAATTTATTTTTTGTGTTCCGGTAAATTAATGTTCATCTCTAACACATCTAAGCTGTCTTCTGAGCGATGATTGATATTGACATCATCAATCTGCACGCCATTCACATATTTGTTGACCACTTCTAAGATTTCACGTTTCATTTTTTCGATACGATCAACCGTTAGGCGGTTATTTAGACGATTTTCGCTAGCAACGATAACCTTGAGGCGTTCGGTAGCTAGATTGGCACTGCCTGCACTACTGCCATCGTCAGTACCGAATAGGCTACTCCAAAATCCTTTTTTCTTAGTCATCATTAACCCCCAAACCAGCGCTGTAGTAAACTCTTTTTCTTCACATCAATATGACGTAGTGGACGCTCTTCGCCTAAGAAACGGGCGACGATATCATCATAACATTGACCAGCAACAGAGTCGGTATAATGAATAACAGGCTCACCGTGGTTCGATGCTTCGAGCACAGAATGGCTCTCAGGCACAACGCCGAGCAATGGTACTTTTAAGATGTCATTTGAGATAGTGTCGATGTCCATCATCTCGTTCGCAGCAGCACGTTCTGCATTGTAACGAGTGATAACCAAGTGCTCACGTACAGAGCCTAGGTTTTCTTCAACCTTTTTCGTTTGACTTTGCAAAATACCGATGATGCGATCCGAGTCACGTACTGAAGAGATCTCAGGGTTGGTAACAATGATGGCTTCGTCAGCGTGATACATGGCCAACTGTGCACCGCGCTCGATACCAGCAGGTGAGTCACAGATGATATAGTCAAACTGTTTAGACAGCTCATTCATGACCTCTGCGACACCTTCGTCCGTCAATGCGTCTTTGTCACGCGTCTGACTAGCAGGAAGGATATACAGGTTTTCAAGCTGTTTGTCTTTGACAAGTGCTTGCGACAAGCGTGCGCTACCGGTAATGACATCAACGAAATCATAAACAATTCGGTTTTCACAACCCATGATCAAGTCTAGATTACGTAGACCTACATCAAAATCAATTACAACCGTTTTATAGCCACGCAATGCTAAACCAGCGGCAAAAGAGGCGCTAGTCGTGGTTTTGCCTACACCGCCTTTACCTGAAGTGATTACAACTATCTTCGCCACAATGGCACACTCCTATGAATCAATGGGATATCTTTTATATAAATAGCACAATTGCATGGTATTTATCTACTAACTATATATGTACTATCTGCGAAGATAGCCTAGCATAAATATACAAGGATTTATAGCAAGTCTATATTAAAGCAGAAAAACAACTGAGATATGAGCTATAAAGGGCTTTTGCTTATAAATTTTACAGTTAATGGCGATAATTTTTAGCCGTTTGATAGCTATTTAAATATACGGCAAATAACGTTAGAACCAACACTTAATAATAGCCCAATTGTAACGATTAATTTAATATATCTTGTTTTATTTATCTGACACAGCAGCTTATATAATTACAGCTTACCTTACCCAGTTTACTTTACTAGACAATCACCTAACCGTTTATTATTTTTAACTGAGCAATAATTAAGCTTCATCCATTACGATAAATACTAGGCCTTCACCTTCCACAAACTTTACTTGCACAGGTTTGTCTATCACGTGCTCAGGTAGGTTGTCCCGTAAACAGTAAGTTCCAGCTACAGACACGAGGGAGGGGTTAAAGACTTGGCAAAAAATGCGGGCATCTTTGTCACCCGTTGCGCCTGCCACCAAGCGACCTTGCGCACGTCCATAGACATGTAAGCTGTTGTCAGTGATGGCTTCAGCACCGCTATTCACACTGTTTGTCAAAATCAAATCGCCGCCGACATGGTTTAAGCTTTGGCCTGAGCGTAGCATCTGGTCGTAGATGAGGCTGGTAATATGCTGAGCACTTAACAATGTCTCATCTGGAAGACTGGAGATGGTGGTTTCAGTGGCAGATATATTTGCCGCACTCTCGGTGCTAGTAGCGTTGACTGATTCTGTGCGATTATCTTCTTTAGGTTTATTGGACGGTGTAGGGGCTGTTTTGCTAGGTACGATACGTTCAATGCGTTTACCATCTGCAGGAAAGATGGCCAAGCGCTGCTCACGCGCTTGATCATCAAGTAGGCCTGTCACCACACCGATCGGCTGTAGTCCCCATGACCATAATAGCTCTACTAAGGCAGATAAATCTTGCTCGACGTCGCTATCGAGCAAGATAGGAATGTTGCTTGATTTATTGCTCAGTGTCTCAGTAAGCTGGGCTTCAATAGCGCCCAGATCGCTGGTACTAAACTGTAAACGCGAAAAGGTCAGCATCTTGCCATATAGGGCTAAGGCTGGTGCTGCGCTTGCAGTCTGATTATTATTGTCTGAAACTGTCATATATAAACCCTTAAAAATAATTCTGTCGCTGTATTCACGGTGTCATTTTTATTATCGTGTCATGTTAGTAGGCATACTATAGATTGAGCATGTCTTGGTGTTTCCATTGTTGTACTTTTACTTGTGCTTCAAATGCAGTCAAACTGTCATCAATGATACTCGAAATCAGAGTATCAAGTGCACTATTATCGGTGTCTATTTGCGCAATACCACTGGCAATCGCCACCATCAATGCGTCAAGCCGCGCTGGATCAAGCAGGCGCTTATTTAAGGCATAAACAACGTTTTCACCGATGTTGTGTCCGACATGCTGCAGTTGTGATTCGATCAGGCTACCCGCGATAGGAATCATGCGCAAATAGCGTCGCAGCTCAGGAGTATTGGCTAGACCTTCTTCAATAGCGTTGCCCATTTCGCTGGCTAATAGACTGCCACCACCTGATGAGGCAGTCAGCTCCTGTAGTTTTGGTGCAAGCTCTGAGCGCAGAATAGATAATACAGCCGCTTCAATCTCAGCACGGTTGCGCGTGATGGCTGACTCGATAAAAGATTTGTGCGTTTCAGGGTTGGTCAATTCCTGCCTAAAATTTTGGATGGTCGTCAGGATGACACGATCAGAGAGCTCTTCTAATAATAGGTCAATATAGAACTTAATACGATTGATCCATGGCTGCGGGAGTACTTGGTAGCCAAGCTGGTACAATCGGCGTCCGATAACAACGGCTCTAAATAACCGTAACAAACGTAGCTGCGGAAAACAGCCTAAGACTTCGTACCAGTGGACAAAAGGGAAGAAAAACCAGCGATAATAGACTTTTTCTTTGATTGCGATTGCCCAGCGTAATAATAATTCAGCAACCAAAAATATGGTAAAAAACCCACCAGCGGTACGCAACGGCTTATGCAACGTCGCCTGATACCAACTTAGTCCTTCGCTGACTGACAGCCATTGTGCAGCATTGACACTAAAGTCGCTCATCAATACAGCATCCAGACTGATCAGCAGAAGATCAATACTGATAGCGATAAGCATCACGATATCATAAGTGAGCTTTAAACGACTGGGTTTTGGACGGTTTGGCCTTGGTGGCTCACTATTTGCAAGATGAGGCGACACCGGTGCAGTTGCAATAGGCGGGCTGGTAGTAGGAGAGGCGGGCACAGTCATACCTTATAAATGATAAATGGCACAAAGAAATGAGTAAATTTTTGACGGCTATTAAAAATAACCATCAAAAATCGATGCGTACATGATTAATCACATTATCAATGAATAAGGCCAAAAAACAACCCATCTATGATTAAAAATCATGCATAGCTACTTATAAAGTAATAATGATCATTTGCAACGCGACTATCATCAGTACAGTGCTCACGTATCATCATTAACCTCTGCGTTATTGATTACTCAAGCGCTTATGGCAGTATGACTAGATTTTGTCCGTTATCGGACTATGAGTGCTGCGTCTTTTAAAAGTTATGTGATGACTTACGGCGTAAGTGAGTCATTTATTGAGCCGCTTGAGTTTTAGGGGCTGTCTCAAAATCGGCCAGCATGTCGGTGATGCGCTGATCTTTTTGACGCCAGATGTGTTCAACCCAATCAAACATCTGCGCCTTTATTTCTTCATCATTTTCATAGCCGCCTTGCTTAATACCTTCAAACAGCGCATCTGGTATATCGATATATCTTAGATCCACGCCCAAACGTTTGATATTGCCTTTCCACAGATCGCTATAGCTTGGTACGCCATCAGGATAGACGATGGTCATATCCAGTATGCCATCGATATCCTCGCCTAGGGCGTTAATCGCAAGGGATAAGCCGCCTGCTCGTGGTTTTAGCAAGTGCGTATAAGGAGACTGCTGTTTGGTATGTTTGGCCTTGGTAAAGCGCGTACCTTCTAGATAGTTTAGCAAGGTGAACGGCTTGTCTTTTAAAAGGGCACAGGCACGCTTGGCCTCTTCGATATCTTTACCTTTGAGTGCAGGGTTTTTGGCGATGGCTTCTTTAGAGTGTCTGCGCATCATGGGGAAATCTAAAAAGTAAAAAGCTTGCCCAACGATGGGAATATAGATCAGCTCAAATTTAGTAAAGAAACGCGTCAATGGCAGGCGCTTTTCGCCAATGTATTGCACGATGCTGGTATCGACCCAAGATTGGTGGTTGCTGACCAGAAGGTATTTACCATCGATGCGAATATCATCTGGTAGGCTGATACGCCAATCTTTGCGAGGCAGCATATCATCGATTAGTGCACTGTTGCTGCTGATCCAGTAAGTCGCGATTTTGATGACCGCTTTATCTGCAATAGGTGCACCGGTGATGACTTTGCCGACACCCATCAACCACAAAGGAATACTACCACCAAAGCTATTGGCAGTGATAACGCTTGCTGCTGTCGCTAATGAAACCGCCTTACCCAGTTTGGGCGTGCGTTTGTGCAGTTTTCGAATGGTAGATGTCAGTCGCATGCTTAATCCTCTTGGTTCAGTTTAATTAATAAGTACACCATATATTTCACAAGTCGATGTTTTAAATATTGCCAAAACTGCTCATATGATTGATGACCAATAATCCAGTGGACTAAGCGCTAATCATAGAAGCGTTGCTGATTAATTCCTGATACAGCGGTCATTTGACGATGAGAAATTTGGCCACATAATTTTAGCAGAAACGTTTCGCAGTGTACGAGTGTAAACGTGACTAGTGATAACAAGGAACAGGTATTGGATAGTTTAGATGCTAAGAAATACCGTAAAGTTAATCTGCACTTCTCATACATAGGTGTGACAAAATATTACACAGTGTTAGATTGTAATTGCCATAATAATGATTAAAGTAAATAAGTACTTAATAAGATTAACGGACAATCTTGATAAAGCACGATTTATAATACTTTAAACTTATAGAGGAAATATCATGCGTAATACATTATTAATTGCAGCAGTAGCATCAGGTCTAGCACTTAGCGGTTGTACGACTGATCCAAACACTGGGCAGCAACGTTTGAATAAAGCTGCATTGGGCGGCCTAGTTGGTGCAGCAGGTGGCGCAACTATCTCAAAAGCAACAGGCGGCGACAAGACTGGTCGTGATGCTGCTATCGGTGCTGCATTGGGTGCTGGCGTTGGTTATTACATGGAGCGTCAGGCTCGTCAGCTTGAGCAGCAAATGGCTGGTACAGGCGTGACTGTTAACCAAGACCCAACCACCGGTAACATTGATCTTGTTATGCCAGGTAGCATCACTTTCTCGTTTGATAGTGCAACACTTAACTCATCATTCAAGCCAACGCTAGACAAGCTTGCTTCAACCATGAACCAGTATAACCAGAACACCATCACGATTGCTGGTCACACTGATAGCCAAGGTTCAGCATCTTACAACATGGGTCTGTCACGCGACCGTGCTTACTCAGTTGCCAACTACCTAACTGCTCGCGGTGTTGCTTCTAACCGTATCAATGTAGTTGCTTATGGCGAGTCACGTCCAATTGCTACCAACAACACTGAATCTGGTCGTCAGCAAAACCGCCGTGTTGAGCTAACGGTTAATGCACCACAAAGCGTCAACTAATCGACAGTTCTATATAGCTATTTGATAGGTGCAAATGATTTTCACGCACTTATCTAGCAAAAAGAGTCAGCGATATGTTGGCTCTTTTTTTATGCGCTAAATTTTGATTGAACAAACTCGATAGTTAGGATAGCGAAGGTATAATATCTGCTGTCCAAAATAGAATAGTGCTCGTTTAGTATTTGATAACATTTTATAAAAGGATCATAAAGATTAATGATTATTAATATAGAATTAAGTATTGATAATGATTATCAATAACACTATAATTTATTAGTGTTTTATTACTGAATAGTTACAAGCTTGATAATATGCGATAAGCATAAATATACGAGATCAAATCAGCTGATTAAGGCGTGATTTGATAATCGATATGATGGAAGCCATTTAACCAAAACGAATTTTGCTATCTCTTTGAGGATTTGTATGACGATTACCACAGAAACACGCCGTAAGATTTTACCAACTACTTTAGCTGTTGCACTTGCAGGATTGTTAATGGTATCGGGCTGTACCAAAAAAACCGAAGAAGACACTGCTGCTACTGAGACGCAGACAGAGGTTGTAAGCACAGAAACAGGCGATAACACAGAGATATCAGCTGCCGAAAAAGCACATATTGATAGGTTAGTCATCAGTTACGCAAATATGGCCCATGCAGCCTACAAGGATTCACTAGAGACAGCCAAAAAACTCCAGACAGCGGTAAATACGTTTGTGGCAACACCGACACAAGCCAACCTTGATGCTGCCAAAGCTGCCTATAAAGCGGCTCGTCAGCCGTATTCGCAGACGGAAATTTTCCGTTTTGATGAAGGATTTGTGACGGCAAATGATAAGCGCGCGATCAATAGCATTGATAGCTGGGAAGGTCAAATCAACGCTTGGCCGCTAGATGAAGCGCTGATCGATTATGTCAGTGATGACTATGAAGGCGAATATAACAGTCAAGAAAATATCATCAATAGCGATAGCATTACGGTCGGTAGTACCAAGCAAGATACCAGTACAATTACACCTGAGCTGCTTGCCGACATGAACGAGATTGGCGGTAGTGAGGCTAATGTCACAACGGGCTATCATGCGATTGAGTTTATGTTATGGGGTCAAGATACCAATGGCGTAAAAGAGGGCGCGGGTAATCGCCCGGTCACTGATTATGTGACGGAAGCTGGACAATGTACCAGCGGTGATACGGTCAATGAAGATGCCAGTATTTGTGAGCGTCGCGGTGAGTTTTTAAAAGCCGCTACTCAACTACTGGTGGATGATTTGACGGCGATGGAAGCTCAGTGGCAGCCTGATACCGAAAATACCTTACGCAGTGATTTGATGGCGCGTAAATACGACAATGGCCTGCGTCAGATTATGTACCAAATGGGTAGTTTAGCACTGGGTGAGTTGGCTTCTGAGCGTATGCAGGTCGCTTTTGTCACAGGGTCTACCGAAGATGAGCATGAGTGCTTTAGTGACTTGACGCATCTGAGCTATGCCAATAATGCCCGCGGTATCCAAAATGTCTTTAATGGTAGCTACCAGACAGTCGCTGGTAAAACAGTCGGTGGCTATGGTGTTAAAGACTATCTCGTTGACAGCAGTCATGTAGAGGAAGCTGATAAACTGGCCGCTGACTTTAGTAAAGTCGAAGGTGCATTCAACGTCATGGTTGAAAAGGGCGAGAAAGAAGGCATCAAAATTGACCAAATGATTGCAACGGTTGGTCAAGCAAGTCAAGAAGGCGTTTCTGCTGAAGAGCAGAATATCCGTCGCGGCTGGGTAGAAGCGGGTATTAATAGCTTGCAAGAGCTGACCGCTGGTATCGAAAATGCCGCAAAAGCCGTTGGTATTGATAATCTTGATGCAGATGCAGGGTCGCAGTTTTAAGTAGACACCAAGTAGCTAAAAGGTGCTTATTATCTGTATAAGACGTACCTTGATAAAATGATCAGTTGGGTAAATAGACGTTATCAACGATGGTTGGCAACGTCTATTTATCCGTTTCAAAATAGGCCAATAAGGCTATATTCTGAACCAGACTATCGATACCAATGACAACGTGATCGATATCGACTTGATGATTCTACTCTCAAAACTAAGGCGCTTGATGTTTATGAAAGCCATCTATCCAAAGTATTCTGTTTTTCTTCTTCCTTCTGCCATAATACAAAATTTGCCATCCAAGCTTGCACTGCTTATGATGGGTGCAGCGGCGCTAAGCGCTTGTCAGCCAGCCGATAGCGTGTCTAACGACGCCTCAAATAGTGAGCATGCCGCAAATGCCAGTGAAGACGAGCATCCGCTCACCTCTGAGCGTGTGGATAACATCGAAGCACTGGCTGGCGTGCCGATGCAGCAACTGGTCAGTTTTGATCCGCAAGAGATCAAGCAGGGTGGGGACTCTGGTATCAGTATTACCAGTGCTGAAAGCTACTCTAAGCCTTCATCGAACCTGACAGCGTCGCGTAAGGGTTCGTTTTTTATCGGTAATGCATTCTTTAAGCAGCCTTGGGTCGTCGCTCCTGCCAGTACCGACAGTCGAGATGGGCTTGGTGCGCTATTCAATGTGGCGGCTTGTCAATCTTGCCATATCAAAGACGGCCGTGGTCATGCGCCCATGACTGCCGATGATGATGCGGACAGTTTATTGCTTCGTCTCTCTATGCCAGCAACGACGGATGAGCAGCGTCAGCAGTTACAGGACTCGCTGATTGAAAAGGTCGTTCACCCTATGTATGGTGGACAATTGCAAGATCGGGGTATCCAAGGTGTCCCTGCTGAGGCCAGAATTGCAGTACAGTGGACAGATAAGCCAGTCACTTTCGCTGATGGGCATATTGAGACGCTACGTGCGCCAACCTTTAATCTGACCAACCCCGGTTATGGCGCTTTTGATGAGGCGATGATGGTATCACCACGAGTGGCACTGCCTATGATTGGGCTTGGGCTGCTAGAGCAAATACCTGAGGATGATATTAAAAAACAAGCAAGCCATAAGGGTAATAGCGACATCAGTGGTAAGTTCAATTGGGTGATGGATCCACAGACTGGCAAACGTGCGCTTGGACGTTTTGGCTGGAAAGCCGGTCAAACCAAACTGATTACCCAAAATCAAAGTGCTTTTAACGAAGACATGGGTTTGACATCAAATATTCGTCCTCATGAGTCCTGCATGCCGACCCAGACCGTCTGCTTAAATGCGACAACAGGTGTTGATGAGCAAGGCAATGGCAAACCGCCCGTTGAAGTGAACGACGATGTTGCCAAGTTTGTGGAGTTTTATACCCGTAATTTGGCAGTGCCGCACCGCCGTAATGCGGATGATAAGCTTGTGCTGGCGGGTAAAAAGCGTTTTTATGACATGGGCTGTCAAAGCTGCCATACACCAAGATATCAGCTGCCAAAAACTGACGACGATCATCTTGAGCAGCATAGACAAGTGATTTATCCTTACACCGATTTATTGCTACATGACATGGGAGATGACCTTGCTGATCGTACTATCGCGGGTAAGCTACCATCCAAAGACGCTCAAGTTGAGTTTTTAGCCAATTCTTATGAATGGCGCACGCCCGCACTTTGGGGCGTGGGACTTGCGCAAACGGTTGATCCACAAGCGACGTTTTTGCATGATGGACGCGCTCGTACGCTGATGGAAGCGGTTCTTTGGCACGGCGGAGAAGCCGAAAAGCAACAGCAACAAGTATTGAAATTAGACAAGCAAGGTCGCGCCGAGCTAAATGCGTTCTTAAAGTCGCTATAATAAGGTCACTGTAATACAGTCACTATTATAAAATCAGCACAAAAACGCTATAAATTATTACCTATAACATTACCGAGAAATCTATGAAAATAAATCACGCTTTGGCGATGGCGCTATCTGCATTGAGTGCCGGTCTGCTGATTAGCTGTGTTAAACCTGCCGACGACAACAAATCTGCAGAAGTGGATAGTCAAGAAGTTGCAAAAGACAATACAGCTACTGACAGCTCAGCAGAAAGCAGCAAGGAAAGCACTGAGCAGATCGTTGCGGTAGATATCAGCCCTGAGACTCAAAAAACGTATTTGACGCATGTGGCAGAGGACATTGTCCTTCCTGCGTATGCTAATGCCGCAAAGCAAAGTGATCTATTAAATGAATTGGCGCAGAGACATTGTCAGCAAGCACCCGTCAGCGGCGCTGAGCTACAGGCATTACGCGCGCAGTGGTTAGTATTGGCACAAGCGTGGTCGAGTGCTGAGATGATTAATTTCGGTCCTGCGACTGCCAGCATGAGCAATCTGTACATCAACTATTATCCTGATGAGCGCGGCTTGGTACATAGCGGTGTGTCTGATTTGATTGCTGCCAATCCAACACTCACGCCAGAGCAGTTCGCGGGCGAAAGCGCTATCGTACAAGGTGTACCAGGACTAGAAGAAGCCTTGTTTGCCAATGAGAGCTTAAATGCTGGTCAATGCGCCTACGTCATTAGCGCCAGTGGTGCTTTGAGCACGCGTCTAAAAGACATCGAGAAAAACTGGCAGCAAAACGCGACTGAGTTATTGGCGATAGACAAGTCTGCTGAGAGCGATCAAGGCTTGAACCAATGGTTTAACTCGCTATTGTCATTAGTTGAGACCATGAAGTCTAATGCTATTGACCAGCCGCTCGGTCTGACGGGTAAAGCAAAAGGTCATTTGCCAGCGGCTACGGCTGGTCAAAGCCGCGCTATTATCAATGCAAAACTAGATGCCATCAATAAAGCCATGACAGATCCCGTATTGACGGCGATACTTAATAGCAATGATGAGAGCACAGTCGCTAATAATCTATCGACGGCATTGGCTGAAACGACCACTTTATTGGCACAAATGCCAGAAGATTTATCAGCCGCAGACAAAGACGATCAACAAGCGTTATATGACCATCTCACTACCGTCACTCGCTTGATTAAACGCGAGCTGATTCCAACACTCGGTATCCGCGTAGGCTTTAATAGCACCGATGGCGATTAAGGGATGTTTATTACTAAAGGCAATACGATGTCAGAAGATGAGCGTCATGACAGATCAGATGAGCCAAAAGCCAGTTCAATAAGCCGTGAGCTTTTGACGACGTCAATGCTCACGGCAGTCGGCACCGCGGCTCTGGTCGGTATTCACCATCATTATCGTAAGCAGCAGCATCCTGATGCCAGTTTACAAGATTATGTGGCGGGTATGCGAGCGCAGTTACAAGCATTACAGTCGGGCGTTGGGTCAACGCCAAACCTTAAAAGCTTTCGCTATGCTTGTCAGCAAGCAGCGGTGACATGGCAGCAGGCTTATCATCAAGCGATAGATGATGAGAGTAACGTGCTTGATCTTACTGCTGTGCATACGACGACCATGCTCGCACGGCCTGTTCGCTGGGTCAGCGGCGTTGCCTCTATGCCAAAAAATAACGCGTCATTGAATCAAAATGAGCATGACTTTGGCGTGGTAGGTATTGATGCCGATAGACAAATCGTTTGGCAGACGACCATGCCTGAGCGTGTCCATGACATCGTTGTTCAGCCTACAAATGTATCTGAATCTCAAGTTCAGGATAGCAATGTCGACCAAAGGCGCGACGTCGTCGTCATGGGTCGGCGTCCAAGTGAAAAATTCTGGGTGCTTGATACCTCAAATGGACAAGTACAACATGCGATCAAAGCGGATTTACATCGTCATTTCTACGGCCATGCTTGTTATAGCTTAGATGGAAAATTGCTTTACGTAACTGAGAATGACACAGTCAGTCTGGCAGGTAAAATCGGTGTTTATGATGCTAACAACGCTTATAAAAAAGTAGCAGAATTTAACTCTTATGGCATCGGCCCGCATGAACTGATTATGCATCCTGATAGCGAAACACTAGTCATTGCAAACGGTGGCATTAAGACTGAGCAGGCCTCACGTGAAGAGCTAAATTTAGACACTATGCGACCATCGCTGGTCTACCTGAATCGTCATGACGGGGCATTGCTTGAGCAAGTGACGCCCGAGCATAATCAGATGAGCATACGTCATTTAGCGATGCACAATGATGGCACTGTCATGATCGGTATCCAGTTCCAAGGCGAAAAGCATATCAATGTACCGTTAGTACTGACTCACCAGCGCGGTGATGTTAGCTTTGCGCCACTGACTATGCCAAACAATCAATGGCAACGCTTTCATCAATATATTGCGAGCGTCGCCGTTGATAGTGACCGTAATTTGCTTTGTGTGACCACTCCGATTAGTGGCTGTGCGGCAATTTATGACTTACATACTCGAGAGTTGATTGATGATGTGAGCTTGCCTGATTGTGCAGGGGCATCCGTCCTATCCAGTAATAGTGCAATCACCAATAACGTAGATGATATTAAACCGTCAGGATTTATCATCAGTGATGGGCAAGGGCAATTGACAGCGTTAAGAGTAAGTGTTTTGCCAGATTCAAAATTGAATGGTAAAGATGATAAGCATATTAGTACAGACAGCCAATTGCATAGAATGTCCTTTGATAACCATTTGCAAGCGTTATAATACGTAGCCATTGGCACAGTTACGGCCATTGAGGAGATAAAACATTAGCTTGGAAATCCGTTTAGATACTATTAGACAGCAGCTCGCACAGGCAGATATTGAGCTACATATCAGCAAAAAGCGTGTCAAAAACATCAATTTTCGTTTAAAGCCGCATGTCTTGATGGTTTCTGTACCACTGCATATTAGTAATTCAAAAGCTGCTGACGCGGTGGCGCGGCGAGTGTCTTGGGCGATTAACCACCATCTACAAGTGCTAAAGCAACACCAGCGTAAAAAAAGCGCGCCATCAGGTCTTACAACTTCTAAGAACCCTGTCTATCTATGGGGCACTGAGCAGACCTTTATGTTAAGCCATGATGAAAAAATAGCATACTATCGCCAGCAGCTCTCCGATGTCATGCCGTCGCTATTTGAGAAATGGCAGCCAATTGTTGGTGTTCACGCCGATGAGATACGAGTAAAAAAAATGCACACACGCTGGGGCAGCTGCAACACGCGCGCAAAGCGAATTTGGTTGTCCGTTTATCTTCCTGCCTATCCTATCGAATGCACCGAATACGTCATCGTCCATGAACTGTGCCATTTGCATCATGCCAATCATAGCCTTGCATTTTGGCAAACGGTGGCGAGTGCGATGCCAGATTATCGGCAATGGCATAATATACTGGCAGGCAAGACAGGGCAGTTGGATTGAGAGATCCATACATTGAGTCCATTAATTCTTTGAGCGACTTTCCCATCTAAATGAATTTCACTGTGTGAGAGTAATTTGTCTCCCTTTTTTCATCCTATTTAAAACGGCGACACATGTTGATAAGACTGATATGATAAGAAATAACGATACAAATCGTGTCGTTTAAATCCAATTTTATATACAAGGATGTCAGATGGAAAACGTCAATCAAGCTGAGTTTTGGCAGCAGCGCTATGAGAAAAAAAGTACTGGCTGGGATATGGGACAAGTATCACCACCGCTCAAAGCTTATATTGACCAGCTGCCTGAAAATGCTAAGGATGAGGCAATACTCGTACCAGGTGCTGGTAATGCTTACGAGGTAGGCTATCTATATGAGCAAGGATTTACCAATGTCACGTTGGTCGATTTTGCGCCAGTCCCGATTGAAGCCTTTGCGGCGCGTTATCCCGACTTCCCATCTGAGCAGTTAATTTGTGCGGACTTTTTTAACTTATCAGCTGAGCAGTACCAATTTGATTGGATACTTGAGCAGACGTTTTTTTGTGCGATTAATCCAGTGCGCCGTGATGAGTATGTGCAGCAGATGGCAAGGTTACTAAAACCACAAGGCAAACTGGTTGGTTTGTTATTTGATACTGACTTTGGACGAGAGGAACCACCATTTGGTGGCACTAAAGAAGAGTACCAGCAGCGTTTTCAAAGCCATTTTGATCTTGATATTATGGAACCTAGCTATAATTCACATCCAGCACGGCAAAGTAGTGAGTTATTTATAAAGCTGCGAGCGAAATAAGCTCGCGCTTGATATTGTCCCGAGCTTGCGCTTCTAATTGGCTATAGTAATAATCAGTCAAATAGAGTTTGGGATGCGCTAGTAATCCTTGTAATACCGCAGTGCGCCCATCACGGTAGTTGTCATCTGCGACGTGTGCATATTCTTGACGTATCGCTTGTGCATACTGCTGATAGGTAGGCCAAGGCGCACCCAAAATACTCAAATCCATATCTAGCAGATATGCCGCATCACTGTATTTAACACTATCTATCGACTCATCTACCTGATGATTGGCCGTCATCATGATGAATGCGTAGATGTCTTGGCACTGCTCTGGGCGTAGATAAGAACTCAACGCGCCTACGGCATATTCAGCGCTTTTTTGCTCATTATCTACGCGTGTTGGGTCGTATATCACATCATGATAATACAGTGCCAACACCACGATATACGGAGCAGTTAGATGGTGTTTAATGCTTTCAAACTGTACCAATAACTGCTCAATATGACTCAGGGTATGATAAGCTCGTTGTGGTTCACCGTAGCGCACAGAGATATCTTGCCAGAGGGTTTGTGCGTCGTCTGGTGTCACATCACTATTGAGAGCAGACAAGCATAAGTAAAAATGATTGCCCAGCTCCATATTTATAGGTGGCAATTCATTCATAATTAACCTTTGTCACTTGCCATTTATTTTGTATTAGCCGCATCTTTAAATGCCTTATTAAATACTTCTCCGAGCAAGCTGATATCATCGACACGGGCATAATTTAAGCGGGTGACAAAAGCAATATGGCGGTGTGGTCCTTCTTCAGCTAGAGGTACAGCGACAGCATTTTGATTTTGCAAGTGCAACTGATCGAGTGCCATTTCAGGCACTAGGGTCGTGCCCATGTTGGCAAGCGCCATTTGAATCAGCGTGTTTAGACTGGCATCCGAGAAGCTTGATTTCATCTGTGCACGGTCAAAATGACAGACAGATAGCGTCTGATCGGTTAGGCAGTGGCCTTCACCAAGGAGCATAAGATTGGCAGTAGCTAGCTCGTCAGCGCTGATGGTATCAAGCTTGGCATGTACATCGTCTTTTGGGAAGACGGCAAAGAAGTCTTCACTCCAAAACTCAAAACTGTGCAGGCCATCTACAGC
The DNA here is from genome assembly GCF_001854065.1 of Psychrobacter sp. AntiMn-1. Taxonomy (NCBI): domain Bacteria; kingdom Pseudomonadati; phylum Pseudomonadota; class Gammaproteobacteria; order Moraxellales; family Moraxellaceae; genus Psychrobacter; species Psychrobacter sp. AntiMn-1. The sequence goes on from NZ_CP012969.1 coordinate 2,563,636, forward strand.
ATATGGCAGCGCAATGATAGCCGTATCGATATGACCGTAGCGCACTTGCTCAAGCAACCGCTCGGTTTGCTGCTCAACGATCGTCATGCGAAACTCTGGATACTGAGCACGCAGGGCTGGTAGAACCTTTGGTAGCAAGTAAGGCGCAATCGTGGGAATGATACCAACGGTCATCGGATACGCCAGCGGTGTCTGATGGCTATGGGCGCGTGTGGTCAAATCGCTCACTTCAGAGAACACGCGCTGTGCCCTTGTGAGGATTTCTTGACCGATAGGCGTAATCAGTACTTGCTTGTTATTGCGCTCAAAAATCTGTGTATCTAGCTGTTTTTCTAATTCTGCGATACCCAAGCTCAGGGCAGACTGCGAAATATTACAATCTTCGGCAGCACGTTTGAAGTGACGATGTTTGGCGACGGCTAAGGCAAACTCAAGTTGTCGTAAAGTAATCATAAAACCTCTCTTTTAATGGGTTTTTAATGTAATTTATCCTGTCAGTAAGCCTCTATAAGGCAGCAAATTACCAGTTATGTACCAATGATAGGATGTACCAATGATAGGATATAGAAAGCATAGTTTAACAAGTTTAATAAAACAAAACATCACATTAAAAACTTTTAACTGGATTAACCGTAGAATTCGCGTATAGTTTGTCGGGTAGCCCAGAAAGCTAAAGGGCTAGTTAAAAAATCCCTATAAATAATTTTAATTTACTTAACAAGAGAGGAGCCAATCATGGCGTCTATTATCAATCAAGCAATCCCAGAATTTTCAGCCGATGCCTATGTAAACGGTGAGTTCAAAACCATCACCTCAGAAGACGTAAAAGGCAACTGGGCGATCTTTCTATTTTACCCAGCTGATTTTACCTTTGTTTGCCCAACTGAGCTAGAAGACATGGCCGCTCACTACGACGAGCTAAAAGGTTTGGGTGTTGAAGTATACTCAGTATCAACTGATACGCATTTCACGCACAAAGCATGGCATGATTCTTCAGAAGCGATCGGCAAAGTACAGTATCCAATGATCGGGGATCCTACTGGTAAAATCACTCGCGGCTTCAATGTTATGATTGAAGAAGCAGGTCTAGCAGAGCGTGGTACGTTCCTAGTAGATCCTGATGGTCTGATCCAAGTAGCAGAAATTCATGCTGGCGGTATCGGCCGTAGCGCAAAAGATATGCTACGTAAAGTAAAAGCCGCTCAGTACGTTCGTGAGAACGATGGCGAAGTTTGCCCAGCAGCTTGGGAGCAAGGCGGCGATACACTTAAGCCAAGTCTTGACCTAGTCGGTAAAATCTAAATAGCTATTTCATCCCTTAGATAAAGTAGCGCTGACTTTTATACTTTTAGTGTGAATCAGTTCTACAAATAAAGACCCCATTAACTGATGTTGATGGGGTTTTTTTATGGCGCTAGCTACAATCTTATGAGTCTTATTTATTGATCATAAGCGTAGTAGGCGTAGTATATTCGAACCACTATTAAAGTGTTACAGCGTTAGACTCGTTTAGCCTACTACTGTAGTACTTGCACTCGTCTGCCTTGTACCACTTTTAATATTGATTGACTATATAGTGAATTCAGTATAAAAACGATACAGTGGGACTGGGATAAATTTTTCGCAGCATCGAGCAGCATAGCCACAGCACGCAAGGAAGATTTAGACCAGTTCCACTTTGATATATAATGTATTTGTTTTATTTAGGATTGACTATATCAGGCGCGAGATTGTTCTTTATTTTTATCAATAATCTTATAAATCTCGTCTTTGAGATGTAATTTACGCCGTTTCATTTGTTCTATTTCTTCTTCACGGCTGGCATGCTTGACTAGATCTTTTTCGAGATAATTGATTTTTTGATCAAGCTCGGCATGCTCATCAAAAATACTCGCAAAATGACTGTCTTTGAGCTTCAGTTCGGCAATAATATCTCTGTTATCGTGGAAAGTATCTGTTTTTCTCATGTGTTCATCCTTGTCATGAAACGCAAGCTTGTCATAAGCAATCGCGTATGGTGTTAAAAAGACGGCTTAACTTAAGAACTATTCTCGATTGTAGCGAAAAAATAGCCTAGATACTATGGCTATTATCTACTAGTATATTTGTATTTAATTAATTAAACCTATTAACGATTGATTTTATAAAACGTAAAGTTTGAGTTTCTCAGCTTGCCCAAATACTGCGAACACCTGATAATAGGGTCATTCAAGAGCGAAAGCTCGATATATACAAGGTTTTTTATAATATTATCAAGTGTAAAGATTTCATATTTAGGCGTGCAGCATGACAGTTGCCGTTACATATTCAGTCATAATGAGGAACAAACATGATAGATCAAAATTTATTAGACGCAGTTAAGACATATAGCGAAAACATGACGCGCCCGATTACTTTTGTATTGGGTAGCGGTGAGCACGATAAGCGCGCTGAATTGATCGACTTTTTGAGCAAGATTGCGGGTACGACTGACAAAATCAATTTCGATGAGCAGGTTATCGATGACAGTTTGCCAAGCGCGATTAGTTTTAAAGTAGTCAGTCATGTTGATGGAGAGACTGCTGATACAGGTATCGTATTTAGTGGTATTCCTGGTGGTCATGAGTTTACCTCATTGATCCTAGCCATTTTGCAAGCGGGTGGTCATACGCTGAAATTGGATGAAGGTATCCAAAAGCTAATCAAACGCTTCAACAAGCCGCTACAGTTTCAGACCTACGTGTCACTATCATGCCATAACTGCCCAGAAGTGGTTCAGGCGTTGAATCAATTTGCGCTACTAAACGATGGTATCAGCAATGAGATGATCGATGGTGCGCTCTTCCAAGAGCAAGTAGAAGCAAACAAAATCCAAGGTGTACCGGCCGTATTCTTGAACGGTAAACCATTTGCCAATGGTCTGATTGATACTGCCAAACTGATTGGAAAATTACAAGAGCAGTTTCCTGATCTGTTGTCAGATGTGGAAGATGATGCTGAGCAACTAGAGCAGCAAGATGTCACTGTCATTGGTGCAGGTCCTGCAGGCGTTGCAGCAGCTATTTATACCGCGCGTAAAGGCTTAAAAGTCACCATGGTCGCTGATCGTATCGGTGGACAAGTCAAAGACACGCAAGATATCGAAAACTTGATCTCTGTACCTTTAACCAATGGTACTGATTTGTCGACTAATTTCGTTAAGCACTTGGCTGAGTACAATATCACGCTAAGAGAGCATGTCAGTGTGAAAGATATCGGCGAGACAGAAGAAGAAAACTACAGCATCAATCTAAATACCGGCGAGACGTTTGAAACTCGTAGTATTATCTTGGCGACAGGTGCCCAATGGCGTAAGCTTGGCGTACCGGGCGAAGAAGAAAATATCGGTAAAGGCGTGGCGTTTTGTGCCCACTGTGATGGTCCATTCTTCAAAGGTAAAGACATCTCAGTGATCGGCGGTGGTAACTCAGGCGTTGAGGCTGCGTTAGATCTGGCAGGCATTGTTAAGCACGTCACTGTATTAGAGTTCGCTGATGAGTTAAAAGCAGACCAGGTATTGATCAATAAAGCCAAAGAGAAATCCAATATTGAATTCATCACTGGTGCGGCGACGCAAGAGATCAAGGCGACTGATGGCAAAGTATCGTCCATCGTCTATCAAGATCGCAGCACAGGCGAGACACATGAGCGTGATTTATCAGGTGTGTTTGTACAAATCGGTCTCGTACCAAACACTGAATTTGTCAAAGGCTTTGTCGATTTAAACCGCTTTGGTGAGATTGAGATTGATGAGCGCTGCCGCACCGATCGCAAAGGTATTTTTGCTTGCGGTGATGTGACCACCGTACCATTTAAGCAGATTAATATTGCAATGGGTGAGGGTAGTAAAGCAGCATTGGCAGCATTTGAATATTTGGTTATGCAGTAAGTTTTAGTATCAGAATTAGTCTTAGAAGAAAAAGCCACCTTAATTGAGGTGGCTTTTTTTTGCGTTTTTATAGGAATTTTTCTATAGAATAGCGCCTAAAGTTTAAAAACCAGTCATTTTGATGAGTGAATAAAGCAATTTCTCTTGAAAAATGTCATCATCTACGTTACAAATGCGCCATTTTCGTTACAAATACGGGTCTTAGATGCGATAATAAGCCCAATAAAACCTATCATAGCGTCACGAACTATAAGGAAAATAGGCATGGAATATATAGAATCTTTTTTTGCCCTAGTCGGGGATCTAACATGGGGCTGGGCACTCGTGCCTATGTTAATTATTTTTGGTTTATTATTTACCATTGTGGGCAGGTTCGCTCAGTTTACATATTTTAAACGTATGTTCCGTGTATTTAAGACGGACGAAGTAGGAGACGACGGCATTTCTGCCCGTCAGGCGTTGCTCGTGTCGATCGGCGGACGTGTTGGCGGTGGTAACATTGCTGGTGTTGCCGTTGCAATCTCTTTAGGTGGTCCCGGTGCAGTTTTTTGGATGTGGGTTGTGGCACTCATCGGCATGATGACCAGTATTGTTGAATGTAGCTTGGCTCAGCTTTACAAGCGCAGAGACATTGATGGTAACTTTCGCGGTGGCCCTGCAACTTATATTTTACACGGTTTAGGTAAAGATTATCGTTGGCTCGCTGTCATTTATGCTATTGCTTTACTACTGTCTTTTTCCATTGGATTTATCGCATTCCAAGGTAATACGGTAGCAGGTTCTGCGCTTGAGAGTTTCGGGATTGATCGCTGGATATCAGGTACGGTACTGGTGGTTGCGGGTGGATTTATCGTCTTTGGTGGTATCCAGCGTATTGCAAAAGTCGCTGACGTTGTGATTCCTGTGATGGCGTTGATTTACATTGGGATGGCACTAATTATCATCGTGTTGAATATCGCCGATCTGCCTGCACTGATGGCAATGATTGTCAAAAATGCATTTGGTATTGAATCCGTCGTTGGTGGCGGTATCGGTGTGGCGATTGAGCAAGGCATGAAGCGCGGCCTGTTCTCTAATGAGGCAGGTTTGGGTTCTGCGCCTAACATTGCCGCCACTGCTTATGCCACGCATCCAGTCAGTCAAGGTATCTCGCAGTCACTATCAGTATTTATCGATACCATCGTTGTCTGTAGTGCCACGGCATTTATGATTTTGCTCAGCGGCGTTTATCAGCCAGGTGCCGAAGTTGATGGTATCGTACTCGCGCAGCAAGCGCTCACCGCGCAGCTTGGTGATTGGTCACAGTACGTGTTAACCATCTCGCTACTATTGTTTGCATTAAGCTCGATCATGTATAACTACTACATGGGCGAAAATGCGATTAACTTCTTGGTTAAGAAGAATACTAAAACGGCAACCTTGGTGTTGCGTGTTGTGGTGATTGCGATCTTGTTCTTGGGCGCAGTCGCTCCAGCAGCTACCACCGTGTTCTTCTTCGCCGATCCATTGATGGGCGTACTGGCACTTGCCAACTTATTGGCCTTGATTATGCTGTTCCCACGTGCCAAGCGCTTACTTGACGACTTTGCCCGTCAATTAAAATCAGGCGTCAAAGAGCCGTTATTCGATGCGCAAGAGTATGAGAAATTAGATCTCGATCTGAGTGCATGGGGCAAAAAAGCAGTAAAAGAGGCATTAGAGCAAAAACAGTAAAACGTTATGCTTGAAGTCTTATCAAATAAAAAACCACTTTAGCCAAGCTAAAGTGGTTTTTTTGTGGAAAGTGTTATTTAGCCGACAATATACCCGATAACGAGACAACCTCACCCGCTTCATCTTCTTCGATCATCCGTGTCTCTTGCAGTGCTGCTTGAATCCAAGCCTTGATATGCGGGTTGTTCAGCATGGCCTGGCAATACTGCTGGGTTGTTGGTTGTAGTGTTAAACCAGAGGCGTTGGCATATGTCTGTAATCGCAACACCACTGGGGCAAAAAAGACATCAGCTGCTGTGAAATGTCCAAACAAATAACTGTTCGTCGAACGTCCTTTTAAGCAATCGGCAAAGATAGCCTCAATACGAGCAATATCAGATAAGCACGCACTGCTCGGTTGTATTTTAGCAGTTGCTCTGATATTCATCGGCATCTCATTACGAATACCTGATAATCCTGAATGCATCTCAGCAATGATGCTTTGGCAATAGGCGCTGTTGATTCTATTTTGATGGTCAGTTTGAGCGTTAGTGTCAGGCTTATTGATGCCTGTCCAAATATTGATATCCGTAAAGTACTCATCAATATGTATCGCAATGGCTAACGTATCCCAAACAGTGACTTTTTCATTGCCTTCACCGTAGACCAATACAGGGACTTTTCCTGTTGGTGAATGCGCCTCAAGTATTGGGCGTGCTGAGGGATCAAACAATTCAATCAGCTGCTCGTCAAAGTCAACATTGAACGCTTTTAAGAGTAACCATGCCCGTAGCGACCAAGAGGAGTAGTTTTTATTGCCGATGATCAGTAGTGGTTTTTGCATTTTTAAATCCTATTCAACGATCACAGTGACTTTTGATTGTGTACTCAATGTCAAAAATTAACCAGTCTATAACTTGCGTGATATCTCTATCATTCAAATGATATCCCAAAAAATGCCCATCCAAAATCTGGATGGGCATTTTTATTTTTAGCGTTAGCAAGTTTTATTAGCTTAATAATAGGCTAGTCGTCTAACAAATCCATTTGCTTGGCGGCTTCATAGATACCGTTTGAGCGGTTACCCGTACGGCAAAAGATGAGCATTGGCTGCTCAGCTTGGTTAAAGAAATCTGCAAATGCTTCGACATGCTGCTGCGTCAAGCCATTACCTGAGAATGAAATCTCTTTATAAGCAAGTCCTGCTTCTTTAGCAGCAGCTTCAATCTCTGCACTGGTTGGCTGATTTGGTTCTTCACCGTCAGGACGGTTGTTGATAATGGTTTTAAAGCCATTTTCGGCAATCATAGGCACTTGGTCAGGGGTGATCTGTCCGGTAAAGCTAACTTCATGGCTCATAGGAGCTCCTTTTTTATTGGTTGAGTTGGTGGTGTAAAATACATTTATGATTGAGCCAAAGCGAGTAATATGACTATAGCAAGCCCTGCATCAATGCGCTTTGATACAGCAGTTTGGCGCGTGCGCCCGTACCGCAAAACATCAATATGGGCTTTGGCATCGCATGATAAAACTCAGCAAACTGCTCTACGGTCAGCATACTCAAGCGCTCATCATCGAATGGTAGATGATGATAGGTTAAGTTTGCTTCTTTTGTAGCAGTTGCCAAATCACAGCTGTTAGGCTGTGTTTCGATCTCAGCGTCTGGACGTATATTGAGTACTGAGCGATAGCCAAGCTCGGCAATTTTGATACATTGGCTTGGATAAATTTGCTTATAAATCGTTAGGTCATTTAGGTTATCGGTCATAAATAGCTTCAGTTATCGTTATTAATATATATTTATTATTGAGCTCGTGGCAGAGATGATAAAAATAAGGTCATGCATTGTTGAGACTGAAACGACGGGTGATATGTGTTTATGTACCATTAGCCTATGTTCAGTCAATCTAGCATAACACAGGCTCTATCATAGCGATATTGTACGATAGACGACAGTAGCGATTAAAAGCGCGGTACAAAAATAATGACGCAGCTAAATATCCTTCAAGGCATCGACGGCATCTAACGTACTGAGATATACCTGCCCTGACAGCTCGCTGATGAGCGGTGTCTGCCCGATGATATCCATGACAGGGCCCTTAATAAAACTAAAATGTAAGCGCTTGTTTTGCAGCGCAAGCTCTTTATTTAAGGTACTGAGCATCTCTTGTGCTGTCAGATCAATATGATTGACCGCGGCCATGATCAAAATAATTTCCTGCGCTGCTGGATATTGCTGCATGGCATTTAGAATACGGCGGTGTACCGATTCACTATTGCCAAAAAACAGACTCTCATCGATACGCAGCATCAATAAATTGTCAAAAGTCACCACATCGTGACGATTGATATTGCGAAAGTGTCCGGTACCACCCAGCTGTCCCACGATGGCGACATGTGGCTTACTTGATTGCCAGATGAGACTGGCGAATGACACCATTAGCCCAATAACCAAACCCGTATTTAGCCCAAATATGAGCACACCGACGAACGCTGCCAAAAAGCTAGCTCCATCCAAGCGATCGCGTTGCCAAGCAGACTTTAAAGTCGCAATATCTATCAGACCAATGATAGAGGCCATGATGGTTGCACCTAGTAACGCATAAGGCAAGGGTGCAAGTGCATTACTAAAGGCAATCAGCGCGGCAATCATTACCAGCACCGTCACAAGGCTGGCAAGGGGTGTGTTTGCTCCAGAATCTGCATTGATCGCCGTGCGTGAAAAGCCACCTGCGACCGCAAAGCTCTGGAACAGTCCGCCAGATAGATTGGCAAGACCAAGACCCGTCAGCTCATGGTTGGCATCGAAGCTCTCACCGCGCAAGCGTGCGTAAGTACTGGCAACGGAACTGCTAGAGACAAAAACAATTAGTGCCATCAATCCTGCGGTCGGCAAGAGTTTGAGCGCTTCTTGTAGGTCGGTCATATGCGGTAGTGTAAAGCTGGGTAAACCTTGTGGAATACTACCAATGGTCGCAACCCCTAACGAATTCCAGTGCAATAGCATACTTAGAACGATAGCAATACCCAGTAAAACCAATGGAAATAAACGTTCGGCCCATTTGGCATACGATGATGACAGCCACGTTCGCCATACCCATTGACTCGCATAGCGGTTAGCGACCAAAAGTACAAACGCGATAATACCAATCACTAAGGTCAGCGGATGCACCTGACTGGCATAGCGCTGCATGGTAGATAAATAGCCAACCAAGCTGCTACCAGCGATAGGTATCGCCATCAGATACTTCAGCTGACTGACAAAGATAAGCACTGCCGCGCCGCTCACAAACCCTGCTGAGACGCCGCGACTGATAAACTGCATAATCCAGCCAAGCTTTAGCCGCCCTGCAATCCACAGCAATGCCCCTACCATTAATGCCAATAAACTCGCCATCAGGGCATACTGCTCTGTGCCTTGCTCAGCATAAGGCAGTAGACCACTGGCCGTCATGATGGCAGTGATCGCGACGGGCCCAACAGCTTGTACGTTGCTAGAACCAAGCCAAGCATAGACGAGTACAGGCACGATCGCAGAATACAGACCATACACGGGCGGCAGACCAGCAAGTACCGCATAACCTAGGCTTTGTGGTATCACCAGTACGCCCACCACCAGTCCTGCGACCAGATCAGTCGGTAATACTGTGAGCTGGTATTGGCGCAGCCAAGTAGGAATCAGACGTGCAGCGATAGAAGACATATCAATACATCACCAAGATAGAAAGCAGTATAAAACAGTCAGGCGAGTACGGCATTATTCGGTTTTGGCACAAAATCTCTGATAAAGCAGATCTAATACGGCTAAAGCATCATCACTTGCGATACGATAGTAAATTTGCTTGCCCTCACGGCGAGTGGCAACCAGCTCATCCTTACGCAAGATACCCAGTTGCTGCGACAAGCTTGGCTGTCCAACACCAACCAACCCCTCAAGCTCACCGACGCAGTACTCACCTTGTGTCAACTGACAAAGTAAAAGTAGGCGATCAGGATGAGAGAGCGACTTTAGTAATTGGCTGGCCTGCATCGATGCTTGTTGCATTTGTTTGGCAAGATCAATAGATGAAAAGTCGGCGCTATCAGAGGACGTATCATGGTTAGCGCTATGAGTAGATGTACTCATTGATGAAATAGAAGTAGCCAGAATAAGCTCCTTATATAATAGGGCAGTCACTGCCATATTATTTTCAATAACATAGGGTTCATTATCAATGATATCGCGCCACATAGCAAGATATAATTATTTACATTATATAAATTGATAAAATGTATTGCAGTTGCTATATTAGTAATAACAAAAAAATCGTAATGATAAGCAATCATTATATACGACTCAATATCATACTTAAGCGTTAATTGAATATAAAAACCACATTGCCATAACACTCAAACACTCATAAATAGACAAAGAGGCAGCCATGCAAGTTCATTCTTTCTTAGATAGAGACACAGAAACCTACACACATGTACTGGCTGATGTCGAGCAGCAGCTATGTGCCATGATTGATCCAGTATTAAACTTTGATGCAAAATCAGGTAGGACGAGCACAAGCAGCGTTGACGAGGTCATTGAGTTCGTACGTGAGCGCGGTTGGGCGCTGAAATACATTATTGAGACGCACGCTCATGCGGATCATTTATCGGCGGCGATCCATGTCAAAGAAAGCCTGGGTGGACAATTGGTCATCGGTCAGCACATCACTGAAGTACAAAAAATATTTAAGCAAATCTTTAACTTTGATACCAGTTTCCGCACCGATGCCAGTCAGTTTGATATTTTGACAGACGATGGTGAGACGTTAGCGCTCGGCAGTATTACAATCACAGCCATGTATGTGCCAGGTCATACTCGTGCTGATATGGCCTATGTGGCGGCTGATAATGAGAAAACAGTGGTGTTCGTCGGCGATACGTTATTTGCCCCTGATGTGGGCACGGCTCGCTGTGATTTCCCAGGTGGTGACGCAAAGACGCTTTATCGCTCTATCCAAAAACTGCTCGCACTCCCTGAAGATACTGTGATGTATCTGTGCCATGACTATCCGCGTGAGAGTCGCCAGCACTGCCCAACGACTACCGTTGCTGCCCAAAAATTAGAAAATATCCATGTCAAAGACAGTATCAACGAAGCAGAGTTTGTGCAAATGCGTGAGCGCCGCGATGCGACCTTGGACATGCCGCGTCTGATTATACCAGCGGTACAAGTGAATATTGATGCGGGGAACTTTCCCGCGCCAGAGGACAACGGTACGCGCTATCTAAAAGTACCTATCAATGTCCTTGGTGAATAAATCAAAGCGTGTCATGACTAAAAAATATGATATATCGTATCGCGCTGTAGGGTAGGCACTTATCTATAAATGACTATGCTAAAATTATTGATACAAACCGATCGAGACACTCCAGAACAATTAAAATAGGACACAGATAATGAGTGAATACAGTTTTCATTTAGTATGCCTGCATTGCCAGGCCACCAACCGTGTTCCGGCTGCACGGCTAAGCGCTGCACCGAAGTGTGGCAAGTGTGGTCAGGCATTGTTGACCGCAAGCCCGCATGAGCTTAATGCACAGACGGCCAATAAGGTTATCCAAAAAAACGACGTATTGACCATCGTAGATTTTTGGGCGAGCTGGTGCCAGCCGTGCATTATGATGGCACCAGAGTTCAAGACGGCTGCTGGTCAATTGCCGCAGGTAGTGTTTGCCAAAGTACAGACGGATAAATATGAGCAAGCGGCAGCCCCTTATAATATCCGAAGCTTACCGACGATGGTTGCCTTTAGAAATGGTAAGGAAGTCGCGCGTCAGTCAGGCGCACTACCAAGCAATCAAATCATCCAGTGGGTGCAAAGCCTGCAGGCGTAAGGCTTAGTAAAGTAGTATTACTCAGATTAGATTATGACTCATCAAAGTTATAGCTATAAAAAAGCCAATATGCTGAGCGCGTATTGGCTTTTTTGTTATGTCACGATTCTATCTTAACGAGAGTGCAGATCGCTAAATCTTATTCACCATAAATCTTGATGCCATTGGCAAAACTACAACGTTGAATACGGGCAGATTGGACAATCGCATCGCGCTCACCATAGAGCCGCGATAACTTTGCGTCACGCGCTTTGGTATTATTGCTTTTGCCAACCCCAAAGCTAATATTGGGAGAGATACCCCAGCGTCCTGCAGAAATCCCCACGCCCACGCCGGACGCTGCAAAAGTAGATTGCTCATTGCGCGCCGCTTCGACATAACGGTTGACGCGATTGTATTCTTGGCTCAATGCTTGGCAATCATAGTTTTGATAAGTGCTGGGCGGCACATATTGCGGCGTGACATTGCCCGTAGAGGCACAGCCTGAGAGCGCAAAAACGCCAACTGTTGCCAGTAGTGTCGCCTTGGTAAACGTTTTCATAGTGGCTCCATTAAGCTAAGTAATTGTATTTATATCTATTTAAGATAGCAAAAATAGCATGTTTAAGATATTGAAAAAATATAAATGGTTTAATATTTTACGGTCTTATCAATACGTCTGCTTGTGCGATAGCAATACAATATTTACTCAAAATATTAAAGCGCTGCTACAACGACAATTGCTTATCAGAATAGGTTGGCGGGTTTGACAAAGGCGAGTATTACAATGCCAACATATGCGATAGCTGAAATCAGGATACCTGTTTTGCTCTGAGTGGGTGTCGCATGGGCATTAAAGGCTTTGATGCTTGAGCTAATCGCTGCGATAAGTAAGATGATTTTGGCAAATACCCACTGTACAGGCGCATTAACACTCATCAGTTGCATGAGCATGATCGCACCTGACAGGATCAGTAATGCATATATAATATGAGTGGCGATTTTGACCACGCGTGGCGCGCGTCTATTTGCGCTGAGCACTAAGTAGCTCTGATATAAGAACAGCACAATGGTCAGTACTGCCATCAGCATGTGTAGATGTTTCATCGAATATTGCTCCTGCTAGAACTGCATTATATGGGCTTATTTAAAACATTTTATTGTCAGCTATTTATTTTGACCCGCGCATAATGGACTGTCAGGGCTTTGACCTTGCCACTCTGTCGGTGTATAAGCATGAATGGCTAAGGCATGTACTTGACCGCCTTGTGACGTTAATAAAGGCGTAACCAATCCATATATTAGCTGATGACGCCCGACCAGTCGCTTGCCCTCGAATGCCTCACTGACAATAGTGAGCTTAAAGTGGCTTTCTTTGCCTTCGAAATAGCCAGCATGGGCCATTGACTCATTGATTAGTTCAATGTGCTGCGGCTCTAGAGCCTGTAGCTTGGCATGAAGTGCATCGGCGGTAGGTGTAGTGCTCATAACAATCCTTCAATGTATATTGCGCAATTCTATTAGGCAATCTGCAAATGATATCTATCGGTATTATAGCAGACATAGAAACCAGTACAGCGCGCGTTTTAAGACCTCTTAAATTGTGACAACCATAAATAGTAAAAGTAAAAAAGCAAAGCGCAGCTCAGAGTCTGTACTTTGCTTTTTGGTATTTGCGCACTTCATGAGTCGTAGCTTAATACGCTAAGTCACGTGTTAACGACGCGCCTTTTGATACAGTGGCATTACTTTTGGCATCAATGATTGTAGCTCCGCGATACGGCTGCTGCTCGTTGGGTGAGTGCTTAGGAATTGAGGCGGCTCGCCTTGGCTCGCACGCTGCATTTTTTGCCATAAAGTAATAGCGGCCTGCGGGTTATAACCTGCGCGCGCCATTAACTCAAGACCAATTTGATCGGCTTCGCTCTCTTGGGTACGACTGTGCGGACGGCTCAAGCCTAGATCGCCAGCAACGCTTGCTAGCTGCGCTTGACCTTGTGATAGACCAAAGATACTAGCAGCAACACCGATACCTGTTTGGGTCGCGTATTCGCGTGAGATGCGTTCACGTGAGTGCTCACGTAATGCGTGAGAGATTTCATGACCCATGATCGCAGCAATCTCATCATCAGTTAAGTTCAGACGGTCAATGATGCCTGAGTAAAACATAACCTTACCACCTGGCATAACAAAAGCATTCAACTGATCAGATTTGATCGTGTGTACTTCCCATTTCCATCTTGCTGCATCTGCACGATAAACACCCACTTGACCAACCAAACGATTAGCAATGTTTTTCAAGCGATTCAATTGGGCGGTATTGGTATCTAATACACCTTTTGATCTTGCATCTTGCAGTGTCTTCGCGTAGCTCTGTGCTGACAGTTGCAATACCTGCTCGCTAGAAACCAACAATAACTGCTGACGATCGACGCCGACGGCACCAGTATTGGTCGTACTGGTACAGCCTGTCAATGTTAGCGCGGACAATGAAGCCGCCATCACACCAGTGGTCAATAGTTTTTTCATAAAAAGCATCCTCTCGATAAATAATAAAAAGAAAAATCAAACAAAGTAAATCGGGTTGCAGCAAGTAATGGCGCTATTTTTTATGGCTCTTTATCGACGTCCAATCACCTACTAAGACAGTAAAAGCCTGTTAGAGCTATCATTGTAAATAAGTATAATAATGTTAACCAAGTAAAACCAAGATAGGAAAAGTAACAATAGAGCGTATGATTGTAAGTGAAATAGACATTGTTCATAATGAAGTAACGTTTTGCTTTTAGTGATAGCAAAAAAATTTATAATCTTTTACAAACGTGACGTAAGGTAAACTATGGACTGATAGGGTTTAACCGAAGTAGTAGGTATCAATGTCAGAGGATAAACCTTAAAGTGCTATTATTAATATGAAATAATTTATATTTTTCTAAAAGAAATTCCGTTTTTAAATCAATTGCTTATGTGGTATTTTCTCAAAAACGAAGGTCTGGACTGGAAATATCAGCCATAATTTTTAAAAAAGGTGTTGACACCCACAGAATATTTGCTAAAATAGCCAGCCTATCGAGACGGAGTAGTTGTTAACAACACGATGATTCGATAATAAGCGGGAATAGCTCAGTGGTAGAGCATAACCTTGCCAAGGTTGGGGTCGAGAGTTCGAATCTCTTTTCCCGCTCCAAATATGGCTTGAAAAAGCACAAAAAGCCTCACTTTATAGTGAGGCTTTTTTTTATGTGTAAAATCCGACTTAGCGCTACTTTTTAGATAAATAACCGAAGGCAAAGGACAGATCGACGCTCTATGGAAAGAAGAGAATATAGCAATAGCTGTCATGGGTGCTATGCACTAGGCGTATCAACTTAAATACTTGAGTGCTTTTGTAAATACCCCATTCTTAACACAACATCATCGTAGAATAACTAAGCCACCTGCCTGTACTCAGCAGGTGTCATATCATTAAGTGAATCATGGGGTCTTTCGTTGTTATAAACCTTGATCCATTCCTCAGTCAGTTGAGTAACTTCATTTAAATCATTGAATAAATAACAGTCTAAAACCTCATTGCGGTAACTGCGATTAAACCGTTCAATATAAGCATTCTGATAAGGACAGCCAGGCTCAACATAGACACCATGAACTGATGCCCAATCAGTGAATACGCTAGATGTAAACTCACTGCCGTTATCCACACGAATTTGCTTAGGATAGCCATGCCACTCGGCTAGCTGGTCAAGGTAGCGAATTACTCGGAGTGAAGGCATACTGGTACCAATATCAATGCCTAATATAGTCAATCCATTATAAAAGCGTTACAGCGTTAACCTTGCTTGAAGTATGACAGATACATCTGCACTCGGCTGCCTTGTACCACTCTCAAATTGGATCAACTATACTTCACGGTTGTAATCATCAATCACATTAAAGGTTCGAAAGCGAATAGTGTTGTGTAGTCTGTCGCTCATAAAGTCCATAGACCATGTGTGCCCTAATGTATTTGGCACACTTAGCGGCTGGGGGTTACGTGCTGGTAGCCGTCTTTTAGACTTACGGCGTAGGTCTAAGTTTAACGCTGTATAAACTCGATGTACGCGCTTATGATTCCATGAATAGCCAAGCTTACGTATACGTTTAAAGCACTTTGGAAAGCCCCAGCGATTGTGCTTGTCAGTAAGCTCATTTAAGACATCAACAATCTCACTATCATCAAATAGCTTAGGCTTATAGTAGTAAGCGGTTCGACTCATGCAGACCACCTGACAACTCACTGCAATGCTGACATCATACTGCGCCTGTAATTCTTGCGCCCAGACTTTGCGCTCGGGTACAGGCGCTATAGCTTTTTTATGATCTCTTCCTGCATTTGCGCTTTGAGGCTTAAATCAGCATACATCTGTTTGAGCCTACGGTTTTCTTCTTCAAGCTCTTTTAATCGCTTAACATCAGAAGCTTCCATACCACCGTACTTGGGTCTAACTTCGCTATCGCTTCGTCTTGCGTCACTAAAACAGTCTCCCAGACTGTTTCTTAACGTTCCTCATTATAAAAGTCGAGCTAGCAATCCCGTATTTACGGCACAGCTCTTTAGCAGGTATTCCAGCTTCTGCTTCTTTTAAAATGGATACTATTTGGGTCTCAGTCATTCGTTTGCTCATATCAAAACTCCTGCTGGTATTTTAGCAGTTAGTTTCTACTTTTAAGTGTTATTATTTTTTGGGGTGATTACCATTTAACGTCAAAAAAGTAGTTTCTAGGCTCTAAAATATAATCATTATTAATTAGTATGATTTTTCCTACCCAGTGGTCGTTATTTCTCCTTGAATGGTCGAGTAGAAACGTGATCTGACCCCGTATATAGAATATAATAACAGTCACTACGGAAATTTGTTTACGATTACGCTATAGTTCCTGTACCTAAAAATACATTTAATTATTCGTATTCAATTATCATAATTCCTTAAGTGTAAGTAAGCATATTTAAGTTATACTAATGTTTATATAGTCAATTCAGCTTAACATAATTTGATATTGCTCGATTGTGCAAGTGTCTCTAATCGAGAATTATCTCAACACAAAAAAATAGGAAAAAGTATGTCAAATATCAATGAGTCTTTACAAGAGTTAATGGATCTTGATGGTGCGATGGGTGCCTGCATTGTGGATTATATGTCAGGTATGGTGTTAGGCACGATTGGTGGCGGTGTCGATCTTGAGCTAGCTGCTGCCGGTAACTCACAAGTTGTAAAGGCAAAAGTAGCAACGATGAAATCACTCGACATCAAAGGTGAAATCGAAGATATGTTGATCACACTAGAGTCTCAGCTACACATCATTCGTCCGACAGCCAGTCATGAAGATTTATTTATCTACTTAGTACTTGATAAATCAAAAGCGAACCTTGCATTGGCACGCCGTAAAGTACAGTCAATCGAAAGCAAACTAGAAATATAATTTGGCCAAAATCAATTGAGCCAGTCACTATAGTGAAACCATTATAAAATGGTATAGCAAGATTAAACGCTATTTTTCGCAGCCTCTGGAGACGCAGTCACAGCAAGCAAGAAAAGTAGCGTTTAATCGAGCGGGTTTCCTATGCTGTATCAATTTTATTGAGGTTCTACTATAGTTTATTGATTCTGCCTTATTACATCTGATGTATTACCTAGGATACACAATAAGGTCAAATTCGTTATATACAGTATGTATATAACGAATTATTAATTTATATATAATTATAAGAACTTAATTAAGTTTTAGATGTTCTATCAAATGGTGGCAAAATGAAATGTATTGCATACGTCAGCAGAGTGCCTCTTAAAGATCGCAGTATTCGTATGCCTAGTGGGTTATCAGACATCATTAGCGTCTCTAGTAAGCATAATCCACAGTCACACATCACAGGCATCATATCCTATCGTGAAGGGCAGTATCTTCAGGTGCTGGAAGGTCCTGATATTGAAGTAGATAGACTGATGGCTAAGATATCATCTGATACTAGGCATGAAAATATCTGGGTTTTTCTGAATAAAAGTGTAACTGAACGTAGCTTTCGTAATTGGGGCATCAGCGTGTTCGATTTTGTGGATCAAGGCGCTTTTTTTGATGATTTTATTGAAAAAAATAGCGTTGTCTTAAACAGTTTCGATGAGCAGCAAACAAAACGTATTCAGCCATTTTTTGATATACACAAGTCTAATACCGCCTCCCAAAAGGATTATAAAGGTAAAAGTCTTAAATTATTGGCTTGGCCTGACCTAAATCATGTCAGTAATCCTCAAATGATTATGGATTTATGTGTCAAACTGACAAAAAAACCTTATCCGTTTGATACATTGGTCGCTAGTGGTGAGTTTGGTTCGTCTCCTCAAGTCACAGAAATAATCAATGGGTTTGATCAATCAGGTATACTGAGCGTGACAGAGACACAGCCGTTAGACGAGCCAAAGGTTAATGAAAAAAAGCCTAATAAGTTTTATGGCGCGATCAAGAAATTCTTAGGAATGAGGTAAAAAATTGAATTATCAGAAGTTAGCTATCATTGGTGAAGTAGGTGCTGGAAAAACTCGAATGGTTAAGACGTTGAGTGAAATCAGCCCTTTTGAAACAGAGGCAAGATCGAGTATCGATATTGGTAAAGAGTACACGACTGTCGGTATTGATTATGGCAGAATTACTTTATCTGATGATATGGCACTAGGTATCTATGGAGTTCCAGGTCAAGAGCGTTTTTCTTTTTTGTGGGAATTTGTCAACCACTCTTTGTGGGGTTTGCTCATCTTAATCAAGCATGGCGAGACGCCTGATTATGCAAATTTAGATAAACTGCTACACTTTTTTGCACCAGCAAAAAAGCAGACGACCTGTATCGTTGGTATTACTCACTGCGAAGATGCCGATAAACAAAGCGTGGCTGTGCTCGGACAAGAGATCAGAGTCATGCTGATGGAACACGATATAGTCGCGCCTGTGATCAATGTAGATCCAAGAAACAAAGAGTCCGCTGTGTCTCTATTATCATTATTTAATACCCTGAACAATCAAGGTTGATGTTAGATATGACTACACAAAACGAAAAATCACCTGCAAAAATAGCACTTTTGGGTCACATGAAAGCGTTGTGTGAGGCCAATAGAGAAATCGTATTGGTCAGCTTATGCACCACAGATGGTTTTCCTATTAGCTGCTTCTCGATCAAAGAGTTGAGCAACCAATCTGACAAGTTTGCGGCGATGAGCAGTACGCTATCAGCGCTCAGCGACTCATCAGCTGCCCAGATGAAACAAGGTAAGTGCGATATCACAATCGTTGAAGCCACGTCTGGCAATATGCTATTTGTCAAAACAGACTATATCGGCAAACCATGTGTATTGACCGTTGTGGCACAAGACAAGATGGCATTAGCAGAAGCAAGATATAAGACTAAGAAGCTGATTGGTGAAATCTCATCTATTACCGAGTAACGTGAAATTATTGCTAGTAGATCGCTTCTTAGAGCTACAACGCTATACTTTGTAAAAGATTAGGGCGTGTTGAACATTCGCAAATAGGCACTGCTGATCGCTAAAATTGTTCCAGACAAGGCACAAAGCGACGATAATGCAGATGCCTTAGCGAGATTTGTAACGCAGTATGGGGCAATTTTAGCATCAGCCCCAACGATAAAAGCAGGGGACAGGACTCTTTTTTGCCGCTTCATCGTTAAAAATAAGCGCTTAGAGTGACTAAACTTATTATTTTTAACATCGAATCGCCTAAAAAATAGTCGCTGTCAGTGCCATGGTCGAATGTTCAACACGCCCTAACCTTGCTTAATCAAATCTTATCAAAAATCATCCCAATACGGATGATCACCAAAGCGCTCAGCAATGAAGTCAATCAAATAACGACAACGCTGCGATAAAAACCGATTTTTTGGATAGACGGCATAAGCGTTTAGTATTGGCAATTGATACTGCTGCAAAATCGGTACAAGCTCGCCACGTGCCAGCTTTTTATAAGCGATGAAAGTTGGAATGACGGTAATGCCATGTCCTTTTACTGCCAAATCCGTTAAAAACTCACCATTGGTGGCTTTAATTTTGGCGTTCATCGCGTGATAATGCTTTTTTCCTTGTGCGTCAATCAGCTCTATATTGTTTGTTTGACCAAGACTGTATTGCAAAAACTCATGCCCCTCCAAATCTTCTAATGTATGAGGTGTGCCCATTTTTTTTAAATAGTCGGGACTGGCGCAGATGACGCAACGAATCCGTGCCAGCGGCTTTGCTTGATAACTAGAATCTCGTAGCTCTCTGATTCGAATAGCCAGCTCATATCCTTCTTCAATCAGATCAACATGCCGATCAGAAAAATCCAATTCAAACTTCAGGTTTGGGTGCTGATTGGCATATTCATCAATCACATCAGTCAGATGCATAAGACCAAACGATAATGGCGCGGTCATCTTTAGCGTACCCCCAATGCGCGTTGGCGTATCATTGGTAGTCTCGTTCAAGGCATCAACCGCGTTTAAGATACTGTTGACCTGCTGATAATACTGCTCACCTGCTTGTGTCAAGTGAGAGTGGCGCGTCGTACGGCTAATCAACTGAGTGCCTAGGCGCGCCTCCAAGTCTTTTAGGCGGCGGCTAACGGCTGACTTTGCAATATTTAATTGTTCGGCGGCTTTAGTGATGCTGCCTGCCTCGACAATGCGTACAAACATCGCCATGTCTTCTAACTGTCCCATTATCGATGCCTCATTATTGTTCTAATAAAAAGAATAGTTATTTGCACTTATGTCTGTTTATCTCTATATAGTCAACAATTATAATAGATACATTGTTCAATCACGTGAATTAATAACAAATATATAGATAATAAACGTATGGACAGTTAAGGATAAATAATGAAAACGATCTATCATGCAGCAGACTCACGCGGCGATGCCAATCACGGCTGGCTAAAAAGCCGTCATACCTTTAGTTTTGCCAATTACTATAATCCTGAGCGTATGGGCTTTGGTGTTTTACGTGTCATCAATGATGATTTTGTCATTGGTGGTCAAGGGTTTGGCAAGCACTCACACCGTGATATGGAAATTATCAGCATTCCTCTAGCTGGCAAACTTGCGCATGGCGATAGCATCGGTAATGAGGGCATGATTGAGACGGGTGAGATCCAAGTCATGTCAGCGGGCACAGGCATCACTCATAGTGAAATGAATGGCAGTCGTGAAGAAGCTGTGAGATTTTTACAGATCTGGGTCGTGCCAAATAAAATGAGTGTTGCTCCTCGCTATCAGCAAGTGCACATGGGGACCATCATGACGCCCAATGAATTCAATCAGGTGCTATCACCAAATGCAGATGATGCAGGGGTTTGGATTCATCAAGATGCTTGGTTCAGTATGGGAGAGTTTGATGAAGGCGTGACGCAGACCTACCAACTAAACAATCCTAATAATGGTGTTTATATTTTTGTGATTGCAGGAACAGTCGTGATAGACGGTAACATTTTGTCTACTCGAGACGGCCTTGGGGTTTGGGATACTAAGCACTTCACTATGGAAGTGAAAGAGGCGGCAACAGTATTAGTGATGGAAGTGCCGCTTTCTATGTAGATCACGGGTGAGCGCCGTAGCATCGTTCGCTCGCTCGACTAACCGCATACAGATCAAAAGGTGCCACATGACGATTAGAACTCTAGAGCCACGATCAACGGAGGTTGGTGGTGTTCCTATCGCACGGTTATTACCCAATAAAGGCAAACAACCGATTGGCGCATGGTGCTTTTTGGATCACGCAGGGCCAGCTGAGTTTGCTCAAGATGATTTAGGGGTTCAAGTTGGTCGCCACCCCCATACCAATCTACAAACTTTTAGCAGGATGATTGATGGTGAGATTTTACATAAGGACAGCTTGGGTAGCGAGCAAGTCATTGCCAAAAACCAAGTCAACCTCATGACAGCTGGTACAGGATTGAATCAAGGTATTAGCCATACAGAGCAAAGCGTTTTTTTGGACAATGCTGACTCAAGCGCTGCTCATCGCCACATCAATATGATACAGCTATGGATAGCTTTACCCACTGACCAGCAGATTGAACGCAGTTTTCATCATTACCCAGAGCTGCCAGCATGGACTGAGGGCAACGTCGAGCTGATTCTGACCACGGGTAGTTATCAATCAGCATCTGGTGAGCACCATCAAGCGCCAACGCTGCAGTACTCAAAGATAGTTGGTATCGATGTACATTTTTTAGAAGATGGAGACGTCACGCTGAATTTGGAGGCGAGCTTTGAGTACGGTATTTTAGTGGTTGTCGGTGCGCTAGAGTCTGAAGGTCAAGTATACAAGAAAGACCAGTTATTACGTTTTCATCGTACAGACGTTTCTAACGATACAACGATAACGCTGGTCGCAAACAAGGGCACACGTTTGATGTTCATTGGTGGGGAGCCTCTAAACAACCAAGTATTACTGTGGTGGAATTTTGTCGCTGACAACAAAGAGGAGCTCAAGCAATAGGTCATTGATTGGAACAATGGTCATGAGCGTTTTGGTGAAGTGGATTCTGATATGCAGCGTCTGGTGGCACCAGAACTACCCAAAGGCTTCAAAGGTTAACCACTAATACGCAAAATTTATTAACCTATTTTTCAAAGGTAATCATCATTGTTAAGTTTTTTTTACAAAAAATACATGGGGTTTTAGGTAAATTGTTCCGATAATAGCCCACATAAATAAACTGTTTTATAACGACTTGTTGATCACAAGATCGACAAGGTCTATCAACCCAGAGCAAATCATTCCTACAACAATATGGAGAAGTACGATGTCAGAACTAAAAGACTTACAACAATTAGCAGAAAAGCGCCGTTCTATATACGCACTCAGCGACCAGCTGCCAGTATCTAACGATGAAGTCGTAAAAGTAGTTGAGCATGCTGTCTTGCATACACCATCATCATTTAACTCGCAATCAACGCGTGTCGTTGTGTTATTCGGCGATGATCATCACAAACTATGGGATATGACTGAAGAGACCTTACGCGCTATCGTCGGTGACGAAGAAGCGTTTAAATCTACCAAAGATAAAATTGCTGGCTTTAGATCGGGTGCTGGCACCGTACTATTCTTTGAAGACCAAGCAGTGGTAAGAGGCATGCAAGAAGCAGCGCCTTTATACGCTGAAAATTTCCCAATTTGGTCAACTCAAACCAACGCAATGCATCAATACGTCATCTGGACGGCACTAGCAAGCATTGATGTCGGTGCAAACTTGCAGCATTACAATCCAGTGATCGATCAGAAAGTCGCGAGCACTTGGAATGTTGATGCAGATTGGGAGCTAAAAGCACAGCTGGTATTTGGTAAGATTGAGCAGCCAGCAGGCGACAAAGAATTCAAGCCACTTGATGAGCGTATGAAAGTGTTTGGTGCTTAATGTTGTTGTTTGAGAATAGACAACCTATGGCCTTGCTTAGGAAGTTTGCTAAATAAACTACAGAGCACGTAAAAAACGCCACCCAAGCATCGGGTGGCGTTTTTTTATGAATAAAGGGTAAAGACAGCAAAGCTACATTGGATATTTGCAGAACTGATGCGACAATTTAATGATTATTTACGTTGCATCAAACTGTTGGCGACCCATGCTGGACCGATTAATAAAAACTGTAAATCTTCAAAAAACGAGGGTTTTTTGCCTTCGATTTTATGACCAATAAACTGACCAATCCAAGCAACAACAAATACTGCCGCCCACGCTTTGAATCCCCATGGCATAGCCGCCATAACCGACAGACAAATCAGAATAAACAGCCCCATTGCCAAAAATAGCGGGGTCGATAAGCGTATATAAAATAATAAGACTAATGCGCTCAGTACGAGAGTAAACCATACAGACAGCGACATTCCCATCCCCAACAAACTCACAAAAATCGTCGGCACACATAGCCAATGGATTTTCTTATTAATCAGGTTTTGGTGACTGACCGCATACTCACTGAGCCACTGCTCAAGCGTGCGTTTGGACATTTTGGGTTGACGAGACATACTAACCTCCTTGTTAGTAAATGAAATAAGACGCCGACATGCGCTATCAATTTAAATATTAACATGCGCAATTAGTACCAGTTGTAGCACTAATTGCGCGTGTCCACCATGTTATCTGTTAGACGGCACAGTCAATTTCGCTCGTATTGCCAATGCGATATTGGTAAGACTTATCTCAATATCTCAAACGCTTTTTTCTACAGATGTTGCTATTAACCTCGTTCGCTGCGATGCCACTCATAGAGACCGACAAAGGCGTTTACCTGATACACCATGGTTTGAATCGCAAAAATATAGTTGCCAGACATGAGATTGACGATCAGCCAGACAAAGTTGACGATGATCCATAACCACCAGTTAAAGGAATAACGCAGAATCATGGCTGCCTGAGCGGTAATAGACAGCACAAAGGCAATGACGTTGATCCAAAAGAAAGAGATAAATCCCAAAAACAGACTATTATCATCCTCGACGACCGCATAACCGTAGCTCGCCAGTAGATCATTGACGGTTGGGAAAAGGGCAAGACCGATGATGATAAATGCGGCAGTGATCAACCACACCGCTTTGCTCGCTGATTTTGGGATCATGTCGCCATCAGGGTCGGTGTGTTTTGACCAATAAAAAATGCCATAGACATGGGTAAAAAAGTTAAATAGAGGCGCGAGCATCAGACCTACGGCGCCAGATGTGGCCTGTACAATGACTTCTCCTGCGGTTGCGCCCATACCAAAGCCATTGCCCATGACGTTTTTTCGAAAAGATAGTGACACCACACAAATCAGACCAATAAACGAGACAGCCAAGTAAAACCAATCAAGCGTGGTATGGTCGGTTGTGAGCCAAAAACCTGCGGACAGAGCAATGACCCCGCAAATAAACCAAACGATGATCCATTGCATTGACCATTCTCCGGTGATGTTATCCAGTAGCTGAATACGCATAAATTTTTCCTCTAAAATTGATACTGATTTCAATATAGTGCTAACGACAACATAATGTTAACTGTAACGCGCTAGCTGAATAAATGATGATAAATAGGGCACTCTTTGATGCCTCTTATAATGTTTTGCCATAGATATGCTGATCGATAAATTGCAGTGCTTGCTGATAACGAGCATCGTAATCGGGCTGGTCAATCATATGCGGCGCGATATCGTGACGCGCAAAAATATCTAGCAAGCGCTGCTCGAACCGTCCACGTGCTTCAGGCGTACCTAAAGAGCGCATGCCGTCATCAACCCATGGCGTATTATTATCGAGCATGATGGTGTGGTCTAAGCGAAACTCATCAACGCAAGCAGCGACAAAAGGATGCGTGCGACCTTCGTACTCTTCACAAAACGCTTGTGTGGTGACAAAATCCGTATCAACGATCGTAACCGGAGCTGTTGCATTGGCTTTAGCATCGCGTATCGCTTGCGCATGATCCAGACAAATAGGGCCGTAATCGCTGTACTGCAGCCCAACTTCGCTACCGCCCAAATCTGTGCCCACATACAGACGGCCCATCTCCAGCGCAAAGCTGGCACCATAGTAATTAGCCAGCTTATGCACCAGTGTTGTCTTGCCAGAGCTTTCGCCGCCGACAATCGCAACGGTTTTTGTATAGTTAGCGCGTGCCTCTGGATGGATTGCTGACCAATGGGCGACTGGTTCGCGAGCAATGGCGTACGAGTCGAACTCAGGCTGTAGCGTAGTAGTGACCACTTGTAAGATAAGTTGCTCTTGTAAATCACTCTGCGTCAGTGGGTGGTTCTCCGCCATAAACAATGCTGTCTCTGCAGGGAGTGCTAATGCCTTTATCAAGCGCTGCAATTTGACATTACTAGTCGCCACATCGATCCTGACATTTTCGCTACTATCATTACTATCATAAAGATGCTCATGAAGCGGTAACTCGATCTCATCAGTAGTATGAATATGAATAAATGGCAAATCCGCACAGGCCATCTGTAGCCAACGCGCTTTGTCTTGTAAGGTGATCGTAAAATCTGGATGCGGTGATGGATGCGTCATAATGACGATATGCAGGGTCTTTGCTTGTCCTGCTGCTTCTAATATGCTGCGCATTTGCCCCAAATGTAAGGGCTCAAAGTGTCCAATCATCAATCCGTTGTCGTACATAGCCATCCTTATTCTGTTTTGGGCTTATATTTGTTTCAGATTTAAGGATAAATTCTCTAAAACCTGAGTTACTTATGAGCATGGTATAAAGGTTTTGGAGGATTTACAGGTAGGTTATTGTAAATCTGACTTATATTTGACTCTTACGCAGATTATTATGTTTTTCATCAGCGGTTTTTGTGTGAATCTAAAAATAAAAAGCGAGTGATGATTTTTTGACAATTGAAGATTTGAGCATTTATTACCACTATCAAGTTGCTATCAAAACACCACTTATCTCTTTGATTCATTTAAAAAATAATGAACTGTGTAAATAGCTAAAGCAAGGTTTTAGCAACAAAGTAAATTCTGAAACATTTTGAAATAATTATTTAAAATCAGGGGCTTGCGTGGTGATATGACAGGTTAGGGCAAGCTTACGTATCATAAACTCACAAAGTACGTCTATACCTTCAACAGATAAATTCTCAAGAATTGATATACTTATTTATAAGTTGGCAAGGCAAGGTAGCCTTGAGACTAAAAAAGCAAGAAAAAATAAAAAATACATTATAAAAATAGATAACAGAGAGGTATTTAGTTTGGCTAAGTTAGCAAAATTACATCGCTCACAAAATAATCGCATGATAGCGGGCGTGATGGGCGGTATTGCAGAATATGTCGGCTGGTCACCTACGTGGGTCAGATTACTATTTGTAATTGTCTCGTCGCTAAGCGCTGCTGTACCGGGTATTTTGATCTATATCGTATTATGGATAGTCATGCCAAAAGCCAATAGCGATTCCTATCAGTAACCAAGCTTGATATTTAGGCATTAATACCCGTTAAAAGAAATAAATCTGTACCACAAGCAGTTGTCCAACAAGTAGTCTCCAAAAATAAAAAGCCTGAATCATCAGGATGCCCAAGATACAATTTTCCTCCTGCCCGAATGCTCACGCATTTGGGTATTTTTTTGTTTTCAAGATCAGTCGCCGGTCAGGCTTCTTTTATGTTAGTTCGGTCGTAAATCAGGGATATAGTCGCGTGTTTTTATCGACAACGCAAATTTAGTTAACGTAAATATGGATAAAATAGTCAATTTTTAGTAAGGTGAGCAGGCAAATAGCGTCGTTGCCAAATAGGTGATGAGTACTATCAGAGATTTATTTAATCATACCCATTTCACAGTGACTTACTATGAAAACCCAAACTATGACATCCGAAGCGACAACCCCGATGACACAAGACCAAACTCCTCAACCGATGACTTTTCAGGACTTAATCCTAACCTTACAGAATTATTGGGCTGACAAAGGCTGCGTGGTATTGCAACCTTACGATATGGAAGTCGGCGCGGGCACGTTTCATACCGCCACGTTTTTGCGCTCGTTAGGTCCTGAGCGTTGGAACGCTGCGTATGTACAGCCATCGCGTCGCCCGACTGATGGTCGCTACGGTGACAATCCAAACCGTTTACAACACTACTATCAGTTCCAAGTCGTACTAAAGCCGAACCCACCTAACATTCAAGAGCTATATCTGGACTCGCTACGCGCTATTGGTATCGATCCATTGGTGCATGATGTACGTTTTGTGGAAGACAACTGGGAATCACCAACGCTTGGCGCGTGGGGACTTGGCTGGGAGATTTGGCTTAACGGTATGGAAGTGACCCAGTTTACCTATTTCCAGCAAGTCGGCGGTATTGAGTGCTTCCCAGTCACTGGCGAGATCACTTACGGTCTTGAGCGCTTGGCGATGTATGTGCAGGGCGTTGATAGCGTCTATGACTTAGTCTGGGCAGATGGCGAGTTTGGCCGCGTCACCTATGGCGATGTGTTCCATCAAAACGAAGTTGAGCAATCGACCTACAACTTTGAGCACGCTGATGTGCCAATGATGGGTGAGATGTTTGATTTTTATGAGCAGCAAGCAGATAAGTTGGTTGAAGCAGGCCTGCCATTGCCAGCCTATGAGATGGTATTAAAAGCCTCTCATGCGTTTAACTTGCTTGATGCCCGCGGTGCGATTTCGGTCACTGAGCGTCAACGCTTTATTCTGCGTGTACGTACGCTTGCGCGTAAGGTTGCGTTTGGTTATGTCGAAGCTCGTGCCAAGTTAGGCTTCCCATTGGCTGATGAGGCGCACCGTGCCGAAGCTCTTGAGAAGTATTTGCCAAAAGAAGACGCGGCAACAGAAGGCTCATCAACAGACAGCTTAGCAAAAGAAACCACTGACAACAATCAACCGACGAACAAGCAATAGGAGCATCCCATGAGTACTATTCTATTTGAACTGGGGTGTGAAGAGCTACCTCCAAAAAGCCTAAAACCATTGCGTGATGCGCTGCAAACTAGTGTCACTGAGCAATTATCTGCAGCTGAGATCACCTTTGATAGCATCAAAGCCTTTGCCACACCGCGCCGTTTGGCGATTCAAATTGAAGGCATTAGCGATAAGCAGCCTGACCGCACTGAGCAAAAACGCGGACCAGCTATCAAAGCGGCATTTGATAGCGATGGCAATCCAACCCGCGCGGCGATAGGTTTTGCTAAAGGCTTAGGTATCGAAGCGAGCGAGCTTACGACCATTAACACCGATAAAGGTGACTATGTCGGCTTTGAGCAAACGATCAGTGGTCAAGCGACTACCGAGCTACTGCCAGCTATTTTTCAAACAGCGTTAGATAGCCTACCGATTGCCAAACGTATGCGCTCAGGTGCCAGTCGCAACGAGTTTGTTCGTCCCGTCCAGTGGGTAGTATTGATGCAGGATGACACTGTTATCGATGCCACTATCCAAGGGCATGAGACAGGCTCGCAAACTCGTGGGCACCGTTTCCACAGCCCTGACTACCATGATATTGCTCATGCCAATGACTATGAGCAACTGTTAGATGGTTTAAAAGTCGTGGCAGATTTTGATAAGCGCCAAATGCTGATCAAAAACCAAGTCAAAGCATTGGCAGATGAAGTTAATTCTGATGCTATCGTACCGCAGGATTTGTTGGACGAAGTTACCGCATTGGTTGATTTCCCCATTGCGCTACGAGCAAGCTTTGAAGCACGCTTTTTACAAGTGCCACAAGAAGCGCTTATCTCGACCATGCAAGCGGATCAAAAGTATTTTTGCTTGACGGATAA
Source organism: Psychrobacter sp. AntiMn-1 (assembly GCF_001854065.1). Taxonomy (NCBI): domain Bacteria; kingdom Pseudomonadati; phylum Pseudomonadota; class Gammaproteobacteria; order Moraxellales; family Moraxellaceae; genus Psychrobacter; species Psychrobacter sp. AntiMn-1. The sequence goes on from NZ_CP012969.1 coordinate 2,592,378, forward strand.
AACGGGCAAATTGCAGCCGTACTTTATCTTTATCACCAATATTGAGTCTAAAGACCCTAATCAGATTATTGAAGGTAATGAAAAAGTTGTGCGTCCACGTTTGGCTGATGCCGAGTTTTTCTTCTTACAAGATCAAAAGCAGCCGTTATTTGCACTCACAGAGAGCCTAAAAACTCGTGTATTCCAAGACAAATTGGGTACGATTTGGGAGAAGTCTGAGCGTATTGCTAAGCTTGCCGCGTTTATTGCTACCCTAATGCAGCAGCAAGGCCACGATATCAACGTCGATGACACTGTACGTGCGGGTATTTTATCCAAAGCAGATTTGGCCAGCTCGCTTGTCGGTGAGTATCCTGAATTGCAAGGTATCGCGGGCACGTATTATGCACGTTTGAATGAGGAACCTGAGGCAGTTGCAGCAAGCTTGGAAGAGCAATACCTGCCCAAGTTCAGTGGTGATGTATTACCGCAAACACCAGTTGGTATTTGCTTAGCGTTGGCTGATCGCCTAGATACGCTCGTTGGTATCTTTGCGATTGACCAAGCACCGACGGGTTCAAAAGACCCGTTTAGCCTACGTCGTTCTGCCATTGGTATTTTGCGCATTTTGATTGAAAAGCAGTTACCTATTAATCTGGTAGCGCTCGTTGAGCAAGCGATTAAAGGCTATAGCGATGCTGAAGGTACCAAGATTGCCAAAATGGGTGACACCTTTACCCAAGTGATGGCGTTCTTAAACTCGCGCTATCGTGCGATGTATACCGAGCAGGGTGTCAGCGTCGATACGATTCAGGCCGTACAAGCGATTAACCCGCATATGCCGCTTGATTTTGATCAGCGTATTCGCGCCGTACAAGCATTTAGCGAGCTGTCACAAGCGTCAATGCTCGCGGATTCAAACAAACGTGTTGCCAATATATTGGCCAAGTCAGAAGTCGATGTTGCTGATACGGTCGATGAAGCGCTACTATCTGAGACTGCTGAGCAAAATTTATATGCAAATGTGCAGCAAGCACAGACAGTGGTACAGCCATTGCTTGAGCAAGCGGACTATACGCAAGTATTGCAAACGCTGGCGAGCTTAGATGAGCCGTTGACGCAGTTCTTTGATAATGTGATGGTCAACAGCGACGATGCAGCGCTCAAAAATAACCGCTTAGCCTTGCTCAAGCAGGTACGCGCCTTGTTCTTGTCTGTGGCTGATATCAGCGAGCTACAGCTATAACTGCTAGCCTTTAATCTTAGGTTTTGATACAAAAACTGGCTCACTGTGGCCAGTTTTTTGTTGCTATAGCACTTGGCTATTCGTCAGTGCTATGAATGACAACCCAGCATCATCGACAATTAACCGTAAAGGCATTGTGCCATTACCATTATTGACGGTAAAATTTAGGCATTCGAGCGTCTTGGATCATGGTAAGTGTCATCACTCTTGTTATTCATTACGTTTATTTGTCGTTGAAGGAGCGCTGCCGTGTTTGCCGTTATTATTGTCATTCTTATTATCTGGGCTTCCATGTGGGCTTTTTACAAGTTTATGTACCCACGTCCACCCAAAAGCATGATGCCAAAAGAGGGTGATGTCACCACACCGCGTCAGTGCAATTTTTGTGGTAACAGTTTGGCGGAATATCGCGGTGTCCTTGAAACTAAGCCTAGCTTAGCGACAACCAGGGATGGTAATACTGAATCAGCCCAAGAATTATTCTTTTGCAATTATGAGCATCAGGCAGACTTTCACGCAGGCAAGACTTACAAACCTTATGCGTAAGCAGGTAGATAAAAACGATTGACCATAAAAAAGCGCTTAGCTTTAGTAGGCTAAGCGCTAATAGATTTGATGCTTTTTCATCATATCGCACACTATTAGATCATGCATGTTTTGAACGATCTGTCTGCTGAGACAACACCGCACTATTACAAAATAGAGTGGGCGTCTTTCATGATTTTATTTAGCAATGCCTGTGATTGCTTATCTTTTTGCAAGCGGTCTTCATCACTTCTTTGGTTGGCATGGATTTTTTCGTATAAATTCAAGCAGCACAGCACCAGTATGCTTTCTTGACTGAGGCTTGGTGCATCTCGCTTTAGATCAAGCGCATAGTTATTGATATAAGAGACCGCCGATAGTAGCTCTTCTTGCTCATGAACGGGACAAAAAATTGGATAAGTCACGCCAGCAATCGCGATATCGACTTTTTTGATCTGGGGCTCAGCCGCTTTGCCATTGGCTTGAGACGATGTGCTGGATGTGCTCGCCCCCGATTGAGTGGATTTTTGTACGGCTACGTCTTTATTCGGTACTTGAGTATTTTGTGATGGGTTATTTTTTGGCTGTTTTTCTATAGCGTTGCTTTGGTTGTCGGTCATGATACATCCTACAATGTCTGGTCAGTGGAATGAGTGATATCAGGTTTTACAAATAGCGTTGGGCGGTTTAATAAGTAGCATATTTTGCTATCTATTACAGGAATGCGTTAGCTTTCTGCTTGATCGATGCGGGTTAAGCGTTGCAAGACGACTTGCGTACGCTCTGCTGCCAACTGATTCTTCTTTTGCAGTTCACTGTTTTGTTGTTTGATATTGCTATACTGCTGCTTTAATTCATTATTGTGCTTTTGCAACTCGCTATTTTGTTGTTGTAATTGGCTGATTTGTTTTTGTAGTTTGTCTTGTTCTTCACCAATCATATGGTGCGCTTCAGCAAGGCTTTGATAGCGCTTGTCGAGGTCATTTAATTGTTTTTTTGCGCCATCACGCTCGCTGTGGCTGGCATCAAGCTTGTTTTTTAGAGCAGAGACTTCTTTTGCATCGCTAACAGGGTGTTGTTTTAGGCTGCTAAGTTCAGCACTGACAAGCTGATACTGTTTTTTGATGTCGAGTACCATTTTTTCTAATATTCTAAGTTGATCATACATAGTCAGTTTTTATCCTTAACAAGTAAGCGTGAATGAATTTTGTTCGCTGCATTTAATAATGCCATAGGTGACCGCATAATATCTATATCAACAAAGTAATTACAAGTACGAGGCTTTGTCTTTTTACTTTTATCTATCGATGATTTGTCCCAGACATTTTGTCGTGACTATTTTTATTTTTTGAACAGTAATCAACTACTAGGACCTCTATTATGAATGATAATATCTCTGGCTGGAATACTTGGCTGACTGCGTTTGATGATTGGACGGACGTGTCTATCAGTGAGGTGCACGGCCTGATGACAGGGCTGATGACGGCGTGTAACGCGCCTGATGAGGCCACATGGGCAAAGGTGTTTGAAGAGCTGAGCTTTGCACCGCTACCAGAGGCGGCATTGACGTTGCTGACAGAAGAAGCAGAAGACACGGTGTTTCAGTTAAAAGATAAAGATGATGCCTACGCTTATATGCCGCTGATCCCTGATGATGAACATGATTTATACGAGCGCGTGATGGCATTGAAACAGTGGTCAAACGGCTTTATGACGGGTTTTGGTATTACTGATTGTAATTTGAGTAGCGAAGAGAATGAGATGCTCTCAGATTTGGCTAAAATTGGTGGCATTCGGTTAGAAGAAGAAGAGGATTTTGAGGGGGGAGAGGAGTCTTATCTTTATATCTACGAGTTTGCTCGTATGGTGCCTGTGAGTTTTGCGACGCGTAAGCGCAAGCCTGTAAAAGACATCGCCCTGATTGCTGGACTATCTATCAATGCCAAAACCACCAAAGAGCTACAAGCAGAAGGCAAGTTGCCAAAACCGATGCCACCCGTGCTTGACGTGATGAATCAGAATAATCCATCATAAGACAAATCTGATACCTCATAGTTTTTAAGAAATGGCTTTTAAGAAATGACTTTTAAGACATAATTCTTAAAAATCATAATAGGGATATTTTATGATCCAAGATACTAATGACAATGCTAGCAATGACCAACAGTTAAACCCTGCTACGCATCCGAGTAATAGCCTTGATTGGCTGTCTAGGCTTATCGCTTTCGATACGGTCAGTCGACACTCCAATCTAGCATTGATTCATGATGTGAGAGCGTATTGTGAGCAGCTTGGTCTGACGGTAGATTTGACCTTTAACGAGGCAAAGACCAAGGCCAACTTGTTTGTGACTGTACCCGCTGGCGAAAACGCTGACCAAATTAATAACGGTTTGGTGCTCTCAGGTCATACTGATGTCGTGCCTGTCGATGGTCAAGACTGGACATCAGAGCCGTTCACCGCGACGATACGTGGTGACAAGCTATACGGACGCGGTGCGTGCGATATGAAGGGTTTTATTGCGTGTGCGCTGACAATATTGCCACAAGCTGTACAGCTATCAAATAGCGGTCAGCTGCGTCGCCCATTGCACCTCGCGCTGTCGTTCGATGAAGAGGTGGGCTGTTTGGGTGCGCCATTGATTTTGGCGGATTTAAAAGCGCGCGGTATCACCCCTGATTATTGCATCGTCGGTGAGCCAACCAATATGGCGATGGTGGTCGCGCACAAAGGCATCGCGGTGTATCGTTGCCGTGTCCATGGTAAATCGGCGCATTCTTCATTGATTGGACAAGGGGTCAATGCGATCAGCTATGCAAGCAAATTGGTGGGCTATGTCGACACGCTTGCTGAAGAACTGAGCACTCGTGATGACAATGATGCATTGTTTACCGTGCCTTATTCGACATTGTCAGTAGGGACTATACACGGCGGTACAGCCACCAATATCGTGCCCAATCTGTGTGAGTTCACTTTTGACTATCGCAACCTGCCGCACATGACCCAAGACGATATACTAGCGCCCATTCAAGCAAAAGTTGCTGAGTTAAATGCGCAAATGCAAGCGCGTGCGCCTGAGACGGGTATCGAGCTGATGCAGGAAGAGAGTGTTCCTGCCATGACGGATAATAACAGCGCTGAGCTACAATCATTGATAGCAGCTCTGACAGGGGATGATGAGCGTCATAAAGTCGCTTACGCAACGGAAGGTGGTCAGTTTACCAATGCAGGCATCCCAACGATCATCTGTGGCCCTGGTAGTATTGAGCAGGCACACAAAGCGGATGAATATGTAGAACTGATCGAAATCAAACGTTGTGACGGCTTTTTGCAAAAACTATTAGACAGTTGTACTGTCAAGTAGCTTATAGAGGTGTCGATACGCTATAAAAGTGGCAAACATATGTATATAATGTGAGAAGTATCAATAATACCGCCTGAATGGCGGTATTTCTTTTTTTGGCGATGTGGCTGTTCGTATAAGAAGCATTTATATATAACAAAGTAGGGGTTAGCTGATGTCTTGGCATCTATTTGCAGTATTTTTCGCAAGTACGTTTTTGATTTCCGCAACACCAGGTCCCAACATGTTGTTGGCATTCCAGTATGGCATGAACTATGGCGTCAAGCGCACATTATGGACGCTGGCAGGGTTAAGCCTTGGGCTATTTATCTTGCTGCTATCGACTTTACTTGGGCTGGATGTGATCAGTCGCCAGTCGCCATGGCTGCTCACAATTATCAAAGCCGTGGGCGCGGCATACTTGGTATATTTGGGCATCAGCTCATGGAGTGATGCGGGTGATGGTAGCTTGATGAGCGATGCCAAGGAGTTAAGTGCTGAGGTTGAGGCCGACTATGGGGCTTTTGAAGGTCAAGCTATTACACCGCAGCCGCGCTCGCTGTCGAGTGCTGCGGTCAAGACAAGTCCCAGCAATCTCACTTTATTCCGTACAGGGGTTTGGGTATCTTTATCTAATCCAAAAGCGATATTATTTTTCGCAGCGTTCTTTCCTAAGTTTATTAATTTTAGTGCGCCACTATGGCCGCAATATATCTTATTGACCATTGGGCTATTCATGAGCGAAACGATTTGGCAGATTGTCTATACGCTAGGCGGAAAAAAGCTGGCAAGTTGGCTCGATGTTGGTAATCGTTTAGCATGGCTTAATCGTGGTTGCGGCATTATCTTTATCATCATTGCAGCGGCCTTGTTTGCTGAAGTAATTAATAGTTTTATGCTATAAAAAGTTATTAGACTTCTTGCATAAGTCATCGTCAGCCCTTGTAACTCCGTCAGTTGAAGTCAATGAACTGGTACTTTTGCAAGAGATCTAATAGGTAACTATATGAGCTTAAAACAAACGTTAAAGAAAGCCAAACAAATTGAGAGACAGTTAGACAAGCAGACTGAATCAGGTGCACAGCACTCGCTAGGCACTGTCAAACCGCGTAATTACTTGGCGCTTGATCCACTGTTAAGAAAGGGTGGTATTCATGAAAAAGAAGATATCGATATCGTCCGCAAGAAACGTCGCCGCGAGACCAAGCAGCAGCTACGGAAGACAGATTGGTTATCAGAATAGTGATGGTTAACATTCACCCGCAAAAAAGCCGTTCTCTATTATAGTGAACGGCTTTTTTATTCTTACTCAAACTTATAATTTAACCATTGTTACTTAACCACTATGCTAATACTTCGATTAGCTCGCCTTTTACCATGTGCGGACTGACAAAATCGGTGACACGTACGCTGACAATTTTACCAAGCAGCTCATCACTGCGCTCAGGATCGTAAGGGAACATCACCGTACGGGTGTTGTCTGCTGTTCCGATTAGGCAGTCTGGATGGCGATTGGCGACTTGTTCAACCAAGACGCGAGTCGTTGTACTGACCATCTCATGCGTTTTGGCCAATGTCGAGTCAACGATCACTTTTTGGAACTCAGCCAAACGCGCTTTTTTGGTGGTGAAGCTGACATCATCTGGTAACTCAGCAGCTGGCGTGCCCGGACGCTTGGAGTAGATAAAGCTGTACGAGTGATCGAAGTTCAGCTCTTTTGCTAAGTTTAGCGTGTCTTGGAAATCCTCATCAGTCTCACCAGGGAAACCAATGATAAAGTCGCTCGACAAGTGAATGTCTGGGCGGATGGCTTTGAGCTTATTGATCTGATCGATATACACATCGATGGTATGGTTGCGTTTCATCGCCGCCAAAATCGCGTTTGAGCCACTTTGTACAGGTAGATGCAGATGCGATACCAGCTCTGGCAATTGTGCATAAGCGTCAATGATATCATCGGTAAACTCAAGCGGATGGCTGGTGGTATAACGAATACGTTCCACACCATCGACGTGCGAGACATAATGCAGCAGCTCAGCGAAACGGCAAATACTGCCATCGTCTTTTTCGCCGCGATAGCCGTTGACGTTTTGACCAAGTAGGTTGATTTCGCGGATACCTTGCGCGGCAAGGCTATCAATCTCAGCCAGCACATCGTCAAGTGGACGCGACAATTCTTCACCGCGTGTATAAGGAACGACGCAGAATGAGCAATATTTTGAGCAGCCTTCCATGATTGAGACAAAGGCTTTATATCCTTCGACTCTTGGCTCAGGCAAAAAGTCAAACTTTTCAATACTGGGGAAGGATACGTCAATCGTACCGATACGGTTTTTGGGTGACACGTGGCGCTGATCGTTGGATTGATCATACAGCTCAGGCAGACGGTGCAAGGTTTGCGGGCCAAACACCATATCCACATAAGGCGCGCGTTTTTGGATATTATCCCCTTCTTGTGAGGCCACGCAGCCACCAACGCCAATCACGAGATCAGGACGTTTTTCTTTGAGTTTGCGCCAGCGCCCAAGCTCTGAAAACACCTTTTCTTGCGCTTTTTCGCGGATAGAGCAGGTATTCATCAACAGCACGTCGGCTTCATCAATGTTGTGCGTCACTTGCATGCCGTGCGAGTCACCGAGCACATCGAGCATTTTGTCTGAATCATAGACATTCATCTGACAGCCTTGGGTGGTGATGAATACCTTCTTGGTTGCGGCTTTTTCGACGGGCGCTTGGGCTGAACTTTGCTCCTTGAGTGCAGTGACAGCACGTGCGGTGACAGTCGTCTCAGCAGCAGCATCGTCATCGATGCGGGGATTGAATACAGTAACACTCATAAGGGGAAGTCCATGATTGACCAAAAATATAACGGAGTAGCCGATTAACAGGTGGCGTATTTTATCACAACCCTGTACTAATGTGAAAAATTAGCATAGGCGATGGGTTGTCAATATGATAAATAATTCATAGCAGTATCAATTATTTACTGTGATTAATATTACCATTTATAAAAACTGAGGCTCGTTATCATTTCTATGTTACACCGTGCTCTCCTATTTATTAACAAAAGGTAAAGGAGATAGTTGAAAGCACAATGAGTATAGTATGATGATTGCGATACCCTTGGCGGTACTTAGCGAACCGTTATTCATATATTTATAGAAACATCATAAAGAGAGTCAGTATGACAAAGTTGCGTGTTGCTCATAGCATCAAGGATGAAGAATTTACCAGTCAAAAGCAGACGTCGAAACGACTCACAGTAGGCTCGTTGTGGATAAGCGCATTGAGTGTGGCAACCGCTATAAGCGCGCTTGGTATGTCACAAGTGGCTTGTGCAGAGTTGACGTGGGGCGATGAGGAAAGCTACCAACAAGAGAGCAACTATCAGCAAGACCGTAGTATTGACTCATTTATGGCAGCGGCTATCGCAGCGGATCGTGGGGATGTGGGTGCGCTCTATAATTATGAGCAAATCATGAGCGGTGGTCTATTTGCCATGTATCCAACTTACTGGCGGATGAATCTAGACCTCAATTCACAAAGTTCAGCGGCCGTATCGCAGTTTGTACGCCAGTATCCAGATACGGTCATGGCCGAGAAGCTAGTGGCTGACTTTGCGGAGACCAAAGCGGGGTCGAATGACTACGCCTCTGTCAGACAAGTGGCGAATCTGATTACCAATGCTGATGCCAGTGAGCGCTGCGCTATCGCCCTTGGGTTCAATAATGGCGGTGATACCATGCGTGCCATGGCTGCCAAATCTGATGTTTGGCTAACCACCAAAAAGCAGCCAGCCCTTTGTGACCAGCTAGCGATGGAGATGAATAACAACGCGCTGATTAGCAATCAGGATCGCGCCGCTCGACTCAAGCGGATGCTGCGTGTCGGTAAGACCGGCGACATCATGGCATTGTCATCGCGCTTAGGGACACCGATTGCCTATTCGGCGCTTAGTGAAATTCAGCTCAATCCTTCATCGTTTTTTAGCCGCTTTGGCCGCGAGCCCGCCAGTCAAACCAATCAATACCTATACCTATATGCTATTGGCCGTGTCGCAGATAAATCCTATCGAGAAGCGGCACTGCAGTTAGACTTCGATATCAAGCAAGACAATCAGCGCGCTATAAAGTTATTAAATGACGAAACGCGTCGTTACGCCTATCGTACGCTTGGCGTGAAGCGCATGAACCACAATACCGATGACGGTTTTAATGCTGAAGCAGTAGACTGGTTCCGCAATAGCTTAGATGATGACTTTAACTTTGAAGAAGCGGAAGACTATGCCATGGCGGCAATCCGCTTTGGCCGCTGGGATGATGTGGTTGAAGCTATTTCAAAAATGGATGGTGAAATTCAGAAGGATGGTCAGTGGCAATACTGGCTGGCACGCGCCTATGAACAATCAAGCAATAGCAGTAAGCGCAATACCGCCAAAAAAATGTATCAAAACCTAGCGAAAAATAATGACTACTATGGCTTGATGGCAAAAGACAGGATCGGTCAGCGCTTTGATGCCAGCCGCTTAGGTGGTAGCAATTTGCCTAAAGTCAGTACCGCTGACCGCGCGCGCGTGATGCAAAACCCACACTTTGCCCGTGCATTTGCACTATACAACTCTGACGCGAGTCGCGGCTACGCCAACCGCGAGTGGAACTGGGCTGTGAAGCAAGCACGCGATAACCGTGATGACAATCTCATTATCGCGGCGGCGCGTCAAGCGTATGACATGGGCTGGCTCGATCGGGCGATTTATGCCGTCGATAATACCGATAGAGTTAATAGCTTGGCACTTTCGCACCCTATGCCACACCAAGAGTCAGTGGTGCGTTATAGTCAATCAGCAGGCATTGATCCAGCGTGGGCTTATGGCATCATGCGTCAAGAGAGCCGTTTTGTGTCTTCTGCGCGCTCAAATGTAGGCGCCAGTGGGTTGATGCAAATCATGCCTGATACGGCAAAATATATCGCGCGTAACTTAGGTGAGACTTATAGTGCGAGCCGTGCCAATAGTGGTGATACCAATATCCGTTATGGTACATGGTATATGGGTGATATCTTAAGTAAACTGAACTATCAGCCAGTACTGGCAACCGCAGGCTATAACGCAGGTCCTAATAATGCCAAACGCTGGCAACCAACCTATGGCGCAATCGCCGCAGATCAATATGTCGAATCGATTGCCTTTCCTGAAACGCGTAACTATGTCAAACACGTGATGGAAAACGCTACTATCTATAGTAGTCTGCTGGGTCGTGGTCAGCCAATCAGTCAACGTATGGGTACAGTACCTGCTGCTTTTTAATCAGTGAATTCGTATTTAATAGACCACTAGCTTTTATAGTTAACGGTCTATTTTTTATGGGCTAAATGGCAGCAAGTCTTAGTACTTTATACAATAAATACTGAACTTAATTTTGCAATTGTTGACGAGCACGACAACGTTTACGTTTTTGCTATAGATTAAAAAAGACATTTTGTTACCATTGCTTTAATTGACGTGTATGTTCTTCAGTCTTGTTCTTAGATCGCTATGTGTTTAATGCTGTTAGCACAATGATTTAAGTGATAGCCCATGTTTTATCATTGCTAATTGCTCTCAGCCCTATGATCAAAAAATACTTCAAACTGCCTGTATTATCGAAAACTCGGCAACCGTTACTGATTCAGGTGCCCCGGTCATCTAATACGAAAGCAGAAACAAGCTCAAAATTTAAGACATCCAGTTTCTTGGTGCAGTTCCGTGGAAGTTTGAAAAATAGGCATCATATGGGTAAAGTTAATAAAACGACGAGTTTTGGTGCTTTGTTAATCATACAAGGTCTTATGCTTACGCCAGCATATGCGGCGAGCACGGTCAAAGCTGGCCAGCGCGTATTGATGGTCGAGATGACCCCCGCGCTATGTAGCATGCAGCCGACAAGAGCCCGCATGCGTCAATGTCTAGAAGGCTATTCGTTAACAGTTTCAGGCTTAGACATGGGCTACGGCGAACGCTGTGGTCGTGGTAGCGAGCCACGTTTGACACCACTACAACTAAAGGTTGTCAATCGCATCATGCCTGATACGACAGTACGTAGCCAAACGTGGCAGCGCTATGGTGCTTGTAGCCCACTGAGTGCCAGTCGCTACTTCCGACAAATCACTAACTACGCTGGTGAACTAAAGCTTCCTAACGAGCTGAATACGGGCAACAGTTATACAGTCTCTAAATCTCGATTTATTAGTCAAATGACGCGCCTAAATAGTGGTATGTCATCAAATAGTGTCGATCTCATTTGCCAAGAAGGCAGTCGTCGTCAATCGATACTGACGGATATCCATGTGTGCTATGAGGGTAGCAGTTTTGGCACTTGTCACAATGTTGTAGATAACTGCGGCAGCCAATTCATCATTTCAGGTGGTAGATAGCTTTTATTTAACTATTTTTTAGATAGTCTACCGTTCTTTTTCTACATCCTTTTCGGTACTGTTTTTAATAAAATCTGAGTAAACTTGCCCGTATTACATTGTCATTTTTATGCTCTTATTTACTCGTCTCATAGCGATAAAACATACTATGGGCCGTATCTAAAAATTATACAGCCCTTTATTTATAGGCTCTGAGCTTATAGATATTCTTTTCGTATAAAATGTAACAATATAATCCGTGAGAATCCGCGGCAAGCCTCTGATTGTCTCTAGACGATTTGCCAAACGAAGTGCTACACTAGCTCTCGGTTTAGCGCTGCCTTTGTGCAGCAAACAAGTCGATATCTAAAAAGATAATCATCTATTACAATCATGAATGATCTAATCATCAATTAGGGAGTATTCAATGTCAATGAAACAGCCTTTACGTGTTGCCGTCACTGGTGCCGCTGGTAATATCAGCTACGCGATGCTATTTCGTATTGCATCTGGCGAGATGCTAGGTAAAGATCAGCCAGTTATTTTGCAATTGCTTGAAATCACACCAGCGCTTGATGCCCTAAAGGGTGTGGTCATGGAACTAGAAGACTGCGCATTCCCATTGCTTGCTGGTATTGTCCAAACTGATGATGCAAATGTGGCATTCAAAGATGCTGACTACGCGTTACTCGTCGGTGCCCGTCCACGTGGTCCAGGTATGGAGCGTAAGGACTTACTAGAAGCCAACGCTGCGATTTTCTCAGCACAAGGCAAAGCATTAAACGAAGTCGCTAGCCGTGATGTAAAAGTATTGGTCGTCGGTAACCCTGCCAACACCAACGCGCTAATCGCTCAGCGTAACGCACCAGACCTAGATCCACGTAACTTTACTGCCATGACTCGCCTAGATCATAACCGTGCGATGGCACAGCTAGCCGAAAAAACTGACAGCACTGTTAATGACATCAAAAACATGACCATCTGGGGCAACCACTCATCGACCCAGTATCCAGACCTAACGGCTGCGACTGTCAATGGCAAACCAGCGCTAGAGTTGGTTGATCGTGATTGGTACGAAAACACGTATATCCCAGAAGTACAGCAGCGCGGCGCGGCCATCATTAAAGCTCGCGGCGCCTCATCTGCAGCTTCTGCTGCCAACGCTGCTATCGCCCATATGCGCACGTGGGCACTCGGTACTGACGAGAACGATTGGGTCTCTATGGGTGTTTACTCAAATGGGGAATATGGTATCGCTGAAGGCCTTATCTACTCATTCCCATGCACATGCAAAAACGGCGACTGGTCTATCGTAGACGGCGTTGATGTGTCATCAGAATTCTCAAAAGAGAAAATGGCCGCCACTGAGCAAGAGCTGAGCGAAGAGCGTGATGCAGTAGCACACCTACTACCATAAGCTAAGCAGTTATATAGCTGTCTTAACTTAAGTAATGAGTGAAAAAAAAGCCCTCTTAATATAGGAGGGCTCTTTTATGTCTATAAGTTTTTTTATCCAAAAAATATGATGAAATAAAAAGTAATCTATCGCATCTCTTGAAATGGCAATATCTGTTTGCTGCCTATACAATTGATAACGTTAGATAAACGTTGATTAACAGCTATTAGCACAAAGCTTGCTACAATAAATGGGTTAATTTGAATAATAAGCACAATTACCACTACACCATTTAAGGAGAAAAGTATGTTGGGTGAGCCAGAATATAATATGAATGAGCTATTTGCTCAGTTAGGTCTAGATAGCTCTGATGAAGCAATTGATAAGTTTATCGCAGACAACCAGTTATCAAGTGAAGAGAAATTGATAGAAGCTGATTTCTGGACCGATAGCCAGCGTATGTTCTTGCAAGAAGAATGGCAAAAAGATGCAGCATGGGTAGAGACGATTGATGAGTTAAATGTACGAATGCATCCTGATGCCTAAAAGCTGATATAAAAAACCTAATATAGTGAACCGATCCCCATAAGTTGGACACAACTTATGGGGTATTTTTATGCGTTACGATCTAGACTTTAAGATCAAAGTCATCGCATACTATCGTCAAGGACATACCGGAATCGCAACAGCAAAAAAGTTTGGACTTGATAAAATGTAAGGTACGTCTGACTGCTAAACTTGATTATTACGCCATTCTAGTAGGTCAGTGACATCTTGATGAATACCCGCTTTCAAGGCGTCCAAACCATCGTAGCGACGCTCACCATGCAAAAAGTGCAAGAAGCGCACTTCTAGATTCAACCCGTACAAATCTGCTTTTAGTTTGGGAAAGTGTACTTCCAATCGCCAGTCATCACCTTTATCAACAGAGGGTCTTTTGCCAATGTTAGCGGTACCGAACAAACTATGTGGACGCAAACCTGCGACGCCTATATTATTATCAGTAGCCAGCTTTATTAAACCATCAGGTATGACCTCTCCATTCTCATCTAAGCTGACGACATCAACGGCAAAAATACCGTGCAAAGCGGGTTTTATTCGCTGCAAATCAATATTGGCAGTAGGAAAGTCCATAGTGCGACCAATTTGATCGCCACGGACGACCGACCCCGTAATGGCGTAGTCGCGGTCCAGCAGTATGTTGGCAGCGTGAATATCACCTGCCAATAGCAAGTCACGGATGCGAGTAGAGCTAATACGTGCAGCCTCATTATTGACATCATTCAAGTGGTCGTTGTCAATATTGCTATCAGTGATGGTATGTAGGTTAGTCACATCCAAACCATAATCGCGCAAAAACTGACTATCGCCAGTACGATCATGACCGAAGCGGAAGTCGTCACCTAGTACCAGCGCTTTTACATTTAAGCGCTTGGCTAATATATCGGCAAAGGCTTGTGCTGATAATGAGCGAAAGTCCTCATCAAAACCTGCCACCACTAAGGTTTTAACCCCATGTTGTGCTAGGAGTGCCTGCTTTTCTGCTAGATTGGTCAAACGCGCAGGGGCTTTAGCTGGCTCAAAAAACTCACGTGGTTGTGGCTCAAATATCATGACCGCAGCGTCCAAGTTTTGGGTATGCGCAATATCACGAACTTGTGCCAGCATTGCCTGATGACCAAGGTGTACGCCATCAAAATTGCCAATAGTGAGCACACAAGGCGCTAACTCTACTGGGTCATTAGTAGTAGACGCGGCATTTGATGATGCAATCAGTTGCTCAAGAAAATAGGTTTTCATAAGTTTTCAGCTATGATGAGACCAGATAAAAAACGAAAAAACACATCTATGGTCAAAATTGATGTGTCGAAAATTAGCCATTATAAAGTAAAATAGCCACACTAACATCCTATAGTCTACGGATAATGCAAGTATGAATGACGCTCTATGAATTTCATGGTTTGTACATACGTCTATTATCAGTATGACGATTTTTTACTATCATCATGAATACCAATAATAATGCCAATTAATATGGAGACTCTATGTCCGATGTTGCCTTAGATGTCATAGCAACTGCCCCGTTGACACATCAGCTGACCCAGCAGTTTATGGTACAACGTGCCAGTAAAGAAGACTTGGCAGAAGTCTTGGCGATTTATAACCAAAGTATTCCTGGCAAACAAGCAACGGCAAATTTGGCATTAGTAACGCTCGAAGAACGTACAGCTTGGTTCGATGAGCATTTAGACAGTCCAACGAGACCTATTTATGTAGTCAAAGCATTACTAGAAGGTGATGCCGATAGACAGAGTACAAAACTACCAATTGTTGCATGGGGCAGTTTCAGTGATTTATATGCGCGTACCGCTTATCATATCAGCACTGAAATCAGCATCTATCTGAACCAAGATTATCAGAGTAAAGGGTTGGGCAGTCTGTTGACACGCTGGATGTTGACGCAAGCGCCCAGTTTAGGAATCAGAAATATCGTTGCCCTTATCTTTGCCCACAATCAGCCAAGTTTGGGACTGTTCCGTAAACTTGGCTTTGAGCAGTGGGGGTATATGCCAGAAGTTTGTGATATGGACGGGTTTATCGCTGATGTTGTGATGCTTGGTAAAGCCGTGGCATCGGACAACATTGCAGATGATTAGAGCAAAATGCCTTAACCCAAAATTTTCCATTGACCATCTATTTTCTGTAGTTGATAGGTCAATGGTGCAGGGTCGCTTTGTCCTTTGAGCATCAACTCGCCAGTGATGGTGGCACGCGTTTTGTCATCATTGTACGTTGTATCAGTAATCGTCACGCCATCGACCGTTTGTTGAAACGCCGATTGAGTGTTGGCAAGCTCTTGCTCAAAATTTGCCATATCTACTTGATAGTAGCCTGCCGCATCCTTCACATCACCATAATACAAGGTATTTAGTGCTTTTTTGACCGTATCCTCTGGCGTACCCGCTTCGGTCGGATTGGTCACTAGGCTTTTTTGGTTAATCGGAGCAGTGACTGGATTGATATTGTCATTATCAACGGTCGTTGTATTCTCAGTATCATCTGTGACCTGAGTCGTTTCACTTGTGCTATCTGCTGTCTCTTTTTGCTCAGCTGTGTCTGTATCTGAAGTATCAACGACAGCTGCAACTTCTTCATTGTTGGTAGCAGTTTCAGTGACTGCAGACTCATTGTTGCTGCAACCGCTCAGCAGTAGTCCAGTACCGAGTACACCTGTTGCAAGGAGAAGCGGTAAGCGCTGGAAGAGTGGCTGTTTCGTTGTCATATCGAACCTCAAATGTCAGTTATTCATTAATAGGTCATTATGACAACGATTGGTGGCAAGCATTGTCAATTCTGATGATAGGCTTGTTTTGGTTTCGTAAGCCAAGCTCATGCCTATATCTACGTTGGCTTAACCGTGTTTGAGCTGGCGAGGACGGACACCTGTCGCTAGCAATACCACGCCATAAACGAGCGCTCCGGCGACACACATAATCATGAGTGCGATGATGCGTTGCCACTGGGCTTCATCAGTAGGAAAGTAGGGTAACATGAGATAAAGTACGCCGATCATGGAGCCAGTCGAAATGGCAAACTGTGTGAATAGTTTGTTCCAATGGGGGCCAAAACGGAAAATATCGCGCTTGTGTAAGAAGTAATAGAGCAAGCCTGCGTTTACGAACGCTGCGCCCGTCGTTGCCAAGGCTAGGCCACCATGTAATGGCATTTCTAAGAAATAAAATATCCCGATAAAAATGACACTAAATACCATGTTGGCAATAACAGAAATGATGCCGATTTTGACAGGTGTTCTGGTGTCTTGACGCGCAAAAAATGCAGGGGCAAAGATCTTGATCAGCATGAATCCTAAGATACCACCTGCCATACTACGCAATGCCAGTGCACTCATCTGGGCATCACGAAGGGTGAACTCACCACGTAAGAACAGGGCTTGCATCAGCACATCTGCGAGTACAAAGAGCGCAGCCGAGGCAGGCACACCGACCAAAATGATAAGGCGCGCGGCCCAGTCGATGGTCTTTTTGAAACTAACATCGTCTTTTTGCGCTTCACTTTTTGACAGACTTGGTAATATGACCGTACCAATCGCCACACCAATTAGCCCTAGTGGTAGCTCGCTCATACGCTCAGCCGCGTAGAGCCAAGACACCGAACCACCAATCATCAATGAGGCAAAAACGGTGTTCAGCAATAAGTTAATCTGAGTGACAGACACACCAAAGATAGCCGGCAGCATTAATTTTAGAATGCGGCGAACGCCCTCGTGCTGAAAGTCAATCTTGGGCGCGACCAGTAGTTTTTGTTGCCATAGCTGAGGCAGTTGTATTAAGAATTGCAATAGTCCTGCGATCGCCACGGAATAGCCAAGCGCCATAATAGGCGTATCAAACATCGGCGCCAAAATCAGCGCACCACCAATCATACATAAATTCAATAGGACTGGGGCAAAGGCGGGCGCAGCAAAACGACCATAACTTTGCAAAATACCACTGGCAAAAGCCGTCATAGAAATAAACAGCAAATAAGGGAAGGTAAGGCGGAGTAATTCAGCGGTAATGGCAAATTTGTCAGGTTGATCGGCAAACCCGGGGGCAAACAACGTCACTACCCAAGGCGCGATTAAGATAACAACAACTGTCAGCATCGACAACACCAGCAAGAGTGCGCCCGAGGTGCGACTGACTAAAATCTGTACTTGCTGTAAGCTGTACTTTTCCTTGTACTCGGACAGCACAGGAACGAATGCTTGGCTAAACGCCCCTTCAGCAAACAGTCGTCGCAAAAAGTTTGGGATTTTGAAGGCGACCAAAAAGGCGTCCATCAAACCGCCAGCCCCAAAAACCCCTAGCAATACGACATCGCGTACCAAACCTAAAATACGCGATAACATGGTCATGCTGCTGACCACCATGGTTGAACGAAATAACCGACTTTTTGCCATGAGAACCTATCTTGCTAAGTTGTGTACAGGGTTGTGTAAGAGCTAGTGTGCTGATTTGCTGTTGCAAAAAAACTGACGAATTATAGCACTTTCATCACGGAGATAAATGGATTGGATGTGGAAATCATTTTTGCAGTGATAAAGAGTTATTTCGTAATAACCCTGCAACTAGCTCCCGCAACCTTGCCCATTCAAAATAATCACCAGGATCCGTCTTACGCCCTGGCGCAATATCACTGTGCCCTGTCAAATGTCGCTGCGTTTTCGGGTACGCTTCATAAATAGCCGCGATTACCGCTGCGAGCTTCTCATATTGAGCAGAGGTGAAGGACACAAAATCTGACCCTTCAAGCTCAATGCCAATGCTATAATCATTACATTCAGGTCGGCCTAAGTAGCTAGAGCGTCCAGCGTGCCAAGCGCGTTCGTTAAAATTGACAAACTGAGTGATAGCCCCGTCACGCTCAATAAACAGGTGCGCTGACACTTCTGCGCCTTTGATTGTCTGAAAATAAGGGTGCGCATCCCAATCTAATTGATTAGTGAATAATGCTTTTACATAATGCGTGCCGCTAGAGTCGCACGCACCAAACTCATTGGGTGGTAGGCTAATATTATGAATAATGATGGCATCAATACTTAGACCTTTTGGCCTGATATTGTAGTTTGGTGAGGCCAGCCAAGTAGCGGCTGACAGCAAACCATCTGTGATTGTCATTGGCAATGTAGATAATGATGAATCGGGCATAAAGCTCTCTTTTTATAACAGTATTGGTGATGTTGTGATAGAAAGTTTATCAAAGTAGTTAGATGGTCGCAGCTTGCTTATATCATTTGAGTCTCTAGCAGAATAAACCTTCACAGCGCGAATAGCGTATAAATAATAACGTGTGAGAGCCTGCCTCATGTCTATAAAACCGATGTCTACGTCTGGAACTTATACTCTAATAACCATTGGTCAGCGAGCGCGACTGCCAATGGCGATAGCGGCGCTATTGTTTTCTGCAAACACGCAGGCATTTTTACCGACGCCTTTATTGGTTACCGAAGGAGCGCTCTCATCTGAATTATCAGATAGTACGTCACCTCGTGACGCTGAAGATGCTGTTCGCATTGAGACATCTACTCTCAGTAATAATGGAAACAATACTCAAAATAATACTGCGTCTGGGTCAGATATGGCGACAGAGCAGTTACTGGCAACATGGCGTCGACAGGCAAAAACTGACAATCTAGCACAGCATACAATATGGCGACGCTTATTGTATTTTTACGATGATCAAAGCAGCATTTTATCTAAAAAGAAAACGGAGAGTTTGGTCGATGATCCACGCTTTTTTTTGAGTGATAACGGTCAGCAGGATTCAGCCGCAGAATTAGACGCGACACTAGTCGCACTGGCAAAAGAATTCACATCGCAGACAACTGGTAATAACCAAGCAAACATTCATATAAAAACTCAAGCCAATAATAATTCCGTTCTGTGCCGTTTCCCAGCACGAGTGGCATGGCTAAAAGAGACGCTGTCTATCGATGATGCGAGTCTATCGGCTGAGTGTCCAGAGCTGGATGACTGGATGTCGACATTGGCGCCTGAGCAGTTATCTATTGTGTTTGCTGAGGAGTATTTGGACAACCCACTCTCTGCCTTTGGTCATACGTTATTGCGCATTGATTCAAAATCGAGCGTAGCAGATCCCAATCAAATCAGTCAGGCGTATGCGCTCAATTATACGGTGGATGGTGATCCAAACGATAGCTTTCCAATCTATGCGACCAAATCCATGATTGGCAGTTATGACAGTGCTATCGAGATTGATCCTTATCCCCAAAAGCTCGCAAAGTATCTACAAGATGACGAGCGTGATACGTGGACGTATCAGTTGAATCTGACATCTAGTGAAGTACAGCAGGTTATGCGCCATGTTTGGGAGACCAAGTCGCTAAAAATGCCATATTACTTTACCACGGATAATTGTGCTTCTGAGATTCTGCGCCTGATTGACGTTATTCGTCCGCAGCAGAATTTATTGAAGCAACTGGCTTATGTGGTCGTGCCCTCTGATGTCATTCAGTTATTAAACAGTCAAAATCTTTTGGCAAATGCCACTTATACACCGGCCGACAATACGTTGCGTCAAGCTCAGCTTAATGACGTTAAGCAACAACGCGCGCAGTTGGGCTATTATAACAGCGCCAAACAAACCTTAAATGAGATAAAATCGGCACAGATCAATCCTGTATCAAGCCTATCAGATGATGGACAACGGTTACGCAAACGTCAAATCGAGGTATCGGATAATAACCCAATAGATAGGCATCCACTACAGTTGGGAGTGATAGCTATCGGTCAGCGCGGTGACAATGACTATATCGATATTGGGTTTAGAGCAGGGTTTCATGATACGCTTGACCACGCGTCAGGGTATTCACAGTTTTTTAATTTAGAAGGGGTAGCTGCGACCTTACGTCTATATGACACAGATGATGATAAGCCCAATCAACCAGACAGCGTGGTCTTGCAAAATGCGACTTTGATTCGTGGACGCTCTTTTAATCCTATCAATGCTGGCAAAAAAGGCAAAACGTGGGGTACAAGCATTGAGGCGACGCGAGTGAATGATGGCTCACAAGAGGGCGGGCGAGATCATCTGGTGGGTAGTGTGGGTTATGAGACGGGCTGGTCGTGGGCATTTGGTACGCCAAGCAGTGGTACGGGTCAGATGCCGCCGCAACTATGCTATACGTTTTTGGCCGGGACCGCGCAAGCAGGGCGCGCTATCAATAAAGGCTTTCGGGTAGGGGCAGGCGTTAATGCCGGCTGTCGTTATCAGATTAACAATCAGTTACGCGCGCAAGCTGAATTGCAATTGCCATATTGGTATCATGGCAGCAGCGATGAGTCCAACGTTCGTGGTCATTATTGGCAACCGATCTCAAGCCTCGGTTTACAATACGATATTGATAAAAAACAAGCACTACGTATCAATGCCAGCTACGACTGGCAAGAGCGCGTCGATGCGAATGAGGATATACAGCTGTCATACAGACGGTATTTTTAAGTAGAGTTATCTTTTAGCGCTGTAATCGTTGTATAAGTGGTATAAAAGGAAAGATGCTTTATGAGTACACCAAATATACTTATTATCGGGCAAGGTGATATCGGCTTGCCTGTTACCAATAAGCTGGCACAAGACGGCTTTTCGGTGACAGGGCTGGCTCGTAGTGAGCGTCATCATTATGCATTAGTGGATAGCGCCCATTTTTTGCAGGCTGATGCGCTGACTCTGACGAGCGAGCAGCTGCAATCATTTACCTATATTGCGATTATCGTCACCCCTGATGAGTATTCGACCAGCGGTTATCATGACAGTTACTTAGCGATCAGCCAGCATTTGGCAACGCTTTCTGCTAATCTGGCGAACCTGCAGCGCGTCGTGTTTATTTCTTCTACTGGTGTTTACGGTCAAGACAATGGCGAATGGATCGATGAGCATACTGAACCTATGACGCCTGAGCGTGACGCATCAAAGGTTATATTACAAGCCGAACAAGCACTGCAGCAAAGCTTTGGTGATAAAGCCATCATCATTCGACCTAGCGGCATTTATGGACGTGAGCGCCTTATGCGCGTGCGTAAAGCGCGCGAGCCACAAAAAGAGCCAGTAGCCGCCGAGCATTGGAGCAATCGTATTATGGATCGCGACTTGGTCACTATCATTGCCAATGTGTTGACGACAGCCGCACCAAAGCCACTCTATCTTGCGACAGACTACAGACCTGTGACCACTTTTGAGCTTGGTGTTTGGTTGAGTGAACAAATCGGCGAAGCCGCGCCTACTATCGATGAAAAAAAGACATCAGTGACAGGAAAGCGTTTACATAGCAACATTCCTTTAGCTTGGCTTGAGTACGCTGATTGGCAGACAGGCTATCGTGATATTTTAGACCATCAAGCGTAGTTTTTAGCGTTAAGATCATTGTTCGGTTTGAACGTTTTTGTTCGTTTTATATGTGATAGTTTATGGAGATTTCATGACTCAGCCGTTTACTTCTGATGACCATTTGTCTCATGCCAGTCTGGCAGCAGAAGGTAGCAAGCTCACAAAAGGCGATGCTGGGCAGTCTTTTATGCTAGCTGATTCACAGCAACCTGCGATCGTACATCCGAACTTTGATCCCAAACGATCCCCCCTTGATCCCGCCAGACCATTGAGTGATATTCCTGAGCCTGCTCGTCTCCTAGATGGTCAGCTGCGCCGGCTTTATGGTAATTCGACGCGGTTCTATCAGCCTAATGCAGATAGCTTATCAAAATGGTCGCTGATTGCGTCAGAAGCCTTGGCGGAGCATCTATCGTTACTCAAGGCGGCACAGCTTGTCGAATTGCCTGATAGCTTTTATCAAAATCACAGTGATCAGCCCTTATTATCGCCATTATCAAAGATGACATTATTAGATATGTCAGATATCCAGCAGGCGATTCGTACCTATCCAAAACTCAATCGTTATGGGTTTGGCTCTGCTGATAGCGACGAGATGGCTGAGCCAAATAACAATGACAAAGTTAACGAGTCTTTAGCCTCTCTGCGCGCATTGATCAAACGCTATAATCCTGATGAACTGCTGAGTAGCCTGTATGCCGATGATTGGCAAGTGATTTTGCAACCGCAGCAATTTGAGACAGGCGAGGGCAGTTTGGCGACAGATATTATGGCCTGTAGCGCTGCTGTCCATGCGCTAAAGCAATGTAGTACTCGTAAAAGTATCAATCATAGCTATAGTGCCGCGCAAATTTGCCAGCACGTACGTAGTTATTTGCTCAGTCAGATTGTCTGTGAGCCTACGCAGCGCCACGCATATCGTCAGATCCGGATATTTGCTGGTCACATCATTGTTGCTGCGTATCATTTAGGCTGGGAGATACAAGTGCGGGCAGATGGACAGAGTTATTTTAATATCTCGTCGCGTAGTGGTTTGTTGACTCGCTATGCCAATATGCAGGATTACGAGATCAACGGTTGGTCAAGCTGATCAATAATGCGTACAATAATGCAAATTTTTTCGCCCCTCTTTTTGCCCATAGGAATGTCATCATGTCTCACGTATCGCGCCTGCAAGACCCAACGTTTTCATCTCATCAATTTATTCAACTGGCTTTAGATAACCAAGTACTTAAATTCGGCGAGTTTGTCCTCAAGTCTGGTCGTATCAGTCCATATTTTTTTAATGCAGGTCTGCTTGCAACGGGTGAGATGTTATCACTGCTAGCACGTGGTTATGCAGATGCCTTAGCTGAACAGATAATTGCGGCAAATAATGACGGTAATGAGCAAGAGCTAGTCATCTTTGGTGCGGCTTATAAAGGTATTCCTTTTGTCGCAGCGACCGCCCAAGCGTTATGGCTACATCATGGCATCAATGCAAAATGGGGTTACAATCGTAAAGAAGCCAAAACCCACGGTGAAGGGGGCAATTTGGTCGGTGCTGACGTAAGTGGAAAGGCTGTTTGGGTGCTTGACGATGTCATCACAGCAGGCACAGCGATGCGTGAAGTGGTCGAGATTTTAGAGCAAGCAGGAGCAAGCGTTGCGGGTATTATCGTCGCGCTTGATCGCAAAGAAAAAGGCCAAGCTGAGCACTCTGCTATTCAAGAGCTTGCTGCCACATTAGCAGTGCCAGTGCGTGCATTGGTTGATATTGACGATTTAATCAGTTATCTGGCAGATGACCATGGTGCACAAAACGGCCAACATAAAGACGCGACCCAGTTAGCCAAAATGCAACATTACCGTGAGCAGTACGGCGTATAGTTAGGCACTGAGCCTGTTTTATACTAATAATATAACGTAAGTGAGCCCTACCATGAGTCAAACAATGAGCCAACAAAACCAAGAAAAATCGCTAAAAATACTCGTCATTATGGATCCTATCGAGCGGGTCAATTATAAAAAAGACACCAGTCTCGCTATGATGTGGGCCGCTCAAGACCGTGGTCATCAGCTTGGTTACTGTCAGATTCATGACTTGTGGTTGGACCGTGGACAATTAATGGTCGATACTCAGCCGCTTACGGTGAAGCGTGATCCTGCAGATTTTTATACACTGGGTGATAAAACGACAGGCTCAGTTGCTGACTATGACGTGATTTTGATGCGCAAAGACCCACCGTTTGATATGCGCTTTATTTATGCCACTTATATGCTTGATCATGCCAAAGCAGCAGGCGTGCTCGTGGTCAACGATCCGCAAGCCATCCGTGATTGTAATGAGAAATTATTTGCGACGTGGTTTAGTGAGTATATGAGCCCAACGATTGTGACCAGCAAACAGGCTCACATTCGCAAGTTTATCGCTGAGCATCAAGATGTCATCGTTAAGCCGCTAGATGGTATGGGCGGTACGGGTATCTTCCGTCTGACTGCTGATAGTCCAAATATTGGCGTGACGATTGAGGTGCTGACTGAGCTTGAGACTTTACCAATCATGGCGCAGCGTTATTTGCCAGAGATTAAAGCAGGTGATAAACGCGTACTTATTGTAGATGGCGTTGTGGTCGACTATAGCTTGGCGCGTATCCCAAGCAAAGGCGAGACCCGTGGCAATCTTGCCGCAGGTGGTCGCGGTGTGGCGATGCCATTAACCGATATTGAGCGTCAAGTGGCAGAAGTTGTGGCGCCGATTGTCAAAGAAAAAGGTCTGATGTTCGTGGGTTTGGACTTGATCGGTGGGCGTATTACTGAGATTAATGTCACCAGCCCAACGTGCGTACGTGAGATTGATGATCAGTGCGGTACCGATATCGCGACCGACTTTATCATGGCAATCGAAAATAAATTTACGGTATAGTTTTAGACAGTCTAAGACAGATGTCCATTAAAGAAAGTACGTCTTAATACCTCGTTTATCATTGCCTTGTATGGTCGTATGTCAGTAGTAAATGACGCCAAGTCATGCCAGCTCATGGCTTGGTTTTTTTGTTATTTCTACTGCATAAAGTACTGTATATAAGACAATGATTTCCTCTATACTATGCGGGCTTTTACCGTGTCATTTTTTTAGTAAATGGCATCATAGTAGTAGGACAAATCCTTCATATCAGTAAAGTAAAGATAGGCAGATCTCCATGAAAACACCGCACATATTGATGATGGCAGCTGGGACGGGCGGACATGTTTTTCCCGCGCTTGCAGTGAGCGACGAGCTGACCGGTCGCGGTGCGGTTATTCATTGGCTTGGAACGCCAAATGGTATGGAAAATGGTTTGGTTGAACCGACGGGTTATCCTTTTCATGCCATCAATATGCAGGGGCTGCGCGGTAAGGGCGTGGGTCGTTTAGTTAAGCTGCCAGTAACGTTATTGTCAGCGACGATGGCTGCGGTGAAAGTGATTCGCAGCAATCAGATTGACGTGGTCGTTGGTTTTGGTGGCTATGTGAGTGCGCCTGGTGGACTTGCTGCACGTCTGACCAATACACCGCTGGTTATCCATGAACAAAATGCCATCGCTGGCATGAGCAATCGTTATCTGTCTAAGCTGTCTACCAAAGTATTACAAGCATTCGAGAACACTTTTGCCAATAGTGAACAAGATGCCAAGCTTGAAACAGTTGGCAATCCTGTGCGTAACGCCATCACTGGTGTCGCAGAGCCAAAGGTGCGTTATGATATCAATGATAGCTCACCGCTTAAACTGCTGGTCGTGGGTGGCTCGCTTGGTGCTCAGGTATTAAATGAGACCGTGCCAAAAGCACTGGCTTTGCTAGACCAACCGTTTGAAGTCCTCCATCAATGCGGACGCAATAACGAAGCAGCCACTCAGGCGGCTTATAGTGAGCAAGATTTAAGCAAGCATCAGTTCACAGTGCAACCCTTTATCGATGATATGGCGGCCGCCTACAACTGGGCAGATATTATCGTTTGCCGCGCTGGTGCATTGACAGTGACTGAAATCCAAAATGTCGGTATTGCTGCTATTTTTGTACCGCTACCACATGCGGTTGATGATCATCAAACCGCCAATGCGCGCACATTGACCTCACATGCTGCTGCGGTTTTATTGCCACAGTCAGAGCTAACGGCCAAACGTTTAAGCGATGAGCTTAGCGTACTCAATCGAGAGAAATGCCTTGAGATGGCCCAAAAAGGTCATGCGCTTGCCAATCGCAGTGCGAGTAAACAAGTGGCTGATATTATTTGGCAAGCCTTATAGTTTCGGCTTTTGCCACTCGTTATTTTTTACTGATCATATTTTACTGTCCTTTAATTTTTATTATCCCTTAATAAAGAGAAAATTTTATGTCTACCTCTGCCAAAGCCCTTCCTAAGCGTTTGATTGAAATACCAGAAATGCGCCGTATTCAGCATTTGCATTTTATTGGTATTGGTGGCTCAGGCATGTGCGGCATCGCTGAGGTAATGAACAATCAAGGTTATCAAGTCAGTGGTTCTGACATTGCAGAAAGCCTGGTGACGAAGCGTCTACAGCAGATTGGTATCAAAATATCGATTGGTCATGATTCCAAAAATATTGCCAACGCTGACGTGATCGTCGTGTCATCAGCGATTGATCGTAGCAATCCTGAGGTAAAAGCCGCACTTGAAGCTCGCCTGCCAGTCGTACGCCGCGCCGATATGCTTGGCGAGTTGATGCGCTATCGTCATGGTATTGCCGTTGCTGGTGCGCATGGTAAAACGACGACGACCAGTTTGCTCACCACCATGATGGCAGAAGGACAGCTAGATCCTACCTATGTGATTGGTGGTAAGCTAAATGCCTCAGGTAAAAATGCAGCACTAGGCAACAGCCGTTTCTTGGTAGCAGAAGCGGATGAGTCCGATGCGTCTTTTTTATCACTGCGCCCAATGGCAGCAATTGTGACCAATATCGATCAAGATCACATGGAAACCTATGAGAACAGCTTCGATAAATTAAAAGCCGCATACATTCAGTTTTTGCAAAACATGCCGTTTTACGGGTTGGCCGTGGTATGCGGTGATGACCCTGAGCTGTATGCAATGATTGATGACATTGGTCGCCCAGTATTGACCTTTGGCCTTGAGCCTTTTAATGACGTACAAGCTGTCGATCTGGTGGCAGAAGGTACCAAGACGCACTTTACCGTATTGCGCCGTGACCGTAAGCCATTGCGTCTGACATTAAACATACCTGGTACACATAATGTCTATAATGCACTGGCTGCTATCACCATGGCAACGGATGAAGGTGTCGATGATGCCGCGATTGAGCGTGCCCTACAGAAGTTTGCAGGGGTAGGCCGCCGATTTGAGCAGCATGCCTCAGTCGATATCGATGATGGCAATGTCTTATTGATTGATGATTATGGTCATCATCCAAAAGAAGTAGACGCTACGATCAAAGCGGCTCGCCAAAGCTTCCCTGATCGCCGTTTGGTCATGCTATTCCAGCCGCATCGTTATAGCCGTACCCGTGATTGTTATGACGATTTTGTCGACGTACTATCAAGTGTTGATGAGCTGCTACTATTGGATGTATATTCAGCAGGGGAGAGCCCGATTGCAGGGGCTGATACCAAATCGTTGGCACGCAGTATCCGTTTGCGTGGTGAAGTTGAACCGACGATTATTGATAAAGACAATCTTGCCCCTGTGATGCAGCGTTTATTAAAAGCCAATGACATGCTTATCACGCAAGGCGCGGGTAATGTGGGGCATATCGCTATTGATTTGGCTGCCAATAATCTTTACATCAAGTAAGCTAAAATTTAGGAACTATCTTCATGACGACTAATAATAAAGGAAACATGAGTACTCAGAACCTCGCTATCGATGATACCGAAGATAGATCAGCCATCACCAATCCAGAACCAGCATTGGCGGCGGCTGCACAAGCAGGACAAAGCGACGCGAGCATTTCGCCAAATGAGGAAGAGAATAAAAAATCTATCAGTACGATGACTGGTCATGTAAAAGATGCCGCTCAGTTTGGTAAAGTCGCTGTGATCTATGGTGGTAGTAGCAATGAGCGCAGCGTGTCTTTGGATAGCGGTGCGGCTGTATTGCAGGCACTGCAAAACCAAGGTGTCGACGCCACTCATTTTGATCCTAAGCATCAAGACATCACAGAATTACGTGATTACGATCGCGTGTTTAATGTCTTGCACGGTCGTGGCGGCGAAGACGGTCTACTGCAAGGTGTATTACAGTGGTTTGATATACCGCAAACGGGATCTGGCGTTTTGGCATCAGCATTAGGTATGGACAAAGTGCGTACCAAACAGCTCTGGCAAGGTTGCGGCTTATCCACAGCACCGTTTTCATTATTGACAGCTGATACCGACTGGCAGCAAGTGGTCAATATGCTAGGACTGCCGCTTATCATTAAACCCGTTCACGAAGGCTCAAGTATTGGCATGACCAAGGTCAATCATCTCGATGAATTGCCTGCGGCCTATGCTACTGCCGTACAGTGTGGTGATGCCGTGATGGCTGAGCGCTGGATCACAGGTCGTGAGTTTACGATTGTGATTATCGATGACGAAGCTTATCCTGTCATTCGACTTGAGCCTGCTGATATCACCAATTTCTATGACTTTGAGGCCAAGTATAATCGTAACGATACCAGCTACTATATTCCTTGCGGATTGAGCGCTGCTGATGAGAAGCATCTGCAAGAGTTAAGTCTGGCGGCATTCCGTGCTGTAGATGCAAAAGGTTGGGGACGTATTGACGCCATGCAGGATGAAGCAGGGAATTTTTGGTTGCTTGAGATCAATACCGTGCCCGGTATGACCAGTCATAGTTTGGTACCAATGGCAGCCAAAGCTAGAGGCATGGATTTTGACACATTGTGCTGGCACATATTATCTCAGACAGTCTAATTTTTTGATGTGGCGCTCATCATATTTATCACGATTTTTTAGCAATGAGTCTGATGACAACCATATTGAGTAAATGAGCTATGTTAAAGCATGGGCAATGAGAAATTATATAGAGGTTTATAATTTCTCAGCTTTATCACTTTTGTAGCATGGCGATTTTAGTCAAAAAAGCCGTCAATGTATCACTAGAGCTGCTATAACATAGCTTCATGTAAACTTGTGTAAATTCAAGGCTACTAGCGAGCGTTACGCTATTGTTTGCCTATAAAATACGTTAATATTGTAAGAATAGCTTTGTTTTAGTAATATTTACGTTTTTTGTAGGGATAACCTATAAGTTATTCATAACCCAAGAAAAATGTTACGTTTAAATAAGAATAATCGCTGACTATCAGTCTTTTTATTGACAGTCTTTGATAATATATTGCTTTAATAAGCTTCTGCAAAAACTTGCAGATTTACGTCAATAATTAGCATGATCAGTTTTATGCAAATATAGGGACAAAGGTCGTTATGGCTCAAACTGTCAACGAGGTAACTGACTTGATGAGTGATAAAGCCGGTCGCCCAGCATCCAAACTCCAATTACCAACCTCGGCCCGATATCTTTTTATGATATTGGTATTAGGATTATTGGTACTAATATTGATAATGGGTGGTAAAGCGTTACGTGATGCACCGCCTGCTGAGATTCATATCAGCAATCAAGGGCTCTCTACCGCTCAATACAACTCATTGCAGACAGTGATGGATCAGCAAAAGGTCAGCAGTTTTTTTACTTCTGATTTGCAAGCATTAAGAGATATTACGACAAGCCTTGCATGGGTTGATCAAGTGAGTATCTCTCGAGACTGGCAACGCGGCATTGTAGTTACTGCACTACCTAAGCAAGCAGTCGCTAATTTTGGAACAGAGCGCTTGGTTGATGCCAAAGGATCTGTGTTCGTTCCTGCTGATAGTAGCGACTTGACGCAAGAGCGCTTTGCTACTCTGCAAGGTGAAATGGCTCAAGCGCCAGTCATTATGCAGCAAATGCAGCAAGTCAATGATTGGTATGCGCCACTTGATATGCAGGTTGAAGACATTATTTTGTCACCAAGAATGACTTGGCTCATTCGTTTTGATAATGGCTTGCGCGTCATCGTCGATAATGAGAACACCGCACAAAAATTACTGAATCTAAGCCAGTTACTTGGTAATCAGTTAAGCGGACGCCGAGATGAGATGCAATCTGTAGACTTACGCTACAAGAATGGTTTTACGATTGCCTGGGATATGTCAGCGCCGCCAGTTGATGAGCCCAAATAATTGAAGTAATACTGATGAGTGGTTACTTGAGTCGAAACTGTTTGCCCAAAATGAATAATATATGTACAACATCATAGCGTATTAACAGCGCTTTTTTTAATGATTCAATAGGATGGCATTATTTGCGCTCCTATTTAGTAATAATTTGTCTGCTACCATGAAATATAACGAAAATTTGGTTGTTGTCCATCTAAGTGCCACGGCAGTGTATGTCGTAATTGGCAATGTTGTCTCTGCAAAAGACATTCGTATCTTAGGCGTAGGGCAAGTTAAAAATAGCGATTTTTATCAAGGCCAAATTAAGCATCGTGAACGCCTACAAGGTGCTATCAAGCAAGCCATCCAAGAAGCAGAGGATACTGCCAATTGCCGCGTGCATAGCGTGTGGTTGACGCTCGCAACACCTGAGCTATCTAGTAAAAACAGTGCTGGAGAGGTGAGGGTTGAGGACGAGTTCGTACGTGCCAAAGATATGGTACAGGCCTTGTCTAATGCCAAGTCGCGCGATCTGCCATCCGATTACTATCTCATGCATTGCTGCCAGCAAGGTATCTATGTTGATGATCAAGACTTCATGGTCGACGATGTAATTGAGATGATGGCACATAATATCACTGTGATGTATCACATGATGATGATGCCTGTCGCTAGCCGCCAAAATATTCAAAAACTACTACAAAGCTGCGATGTCGGTATTGACCATATCGTATTTGATGCAGTGACCAGTGCTGAATACAGTTTAATGACCGAAGAGCGTCAGCAAGGGGTTTGCTTGGTAGATATCGGTGCCAGTACGACCAGTATTTGTGTTTACAAAGAAAATAAATTGATTTTTACGCATTGTATTGCTACTGGCAGCCATGAAGTAACAATGGATATTTCAGCTGATTTTGGTATATCGATGATTGAAGCTGAGAAACTGAAAAAGTCTCATGGTACGGCTGATGCCAATAGTGTCGACCCAAGCTCATTCTTTTTGTTTAAACCGCAAGGATCGAGCGATGAAATCAACATCGGTATCTATAATTTAGCACGTATCATTGAAGCGCGTTATGTGCAGATATTCACTGAAGTCGCTCGTCAACTGCATGAAGCAGGTTTAATAGGCTATATTGACAAAGGTATCGTGCTGACAGGCGGCGGTAGTACGATTAAAGGAATGATACCGTTTGCTAAACGGCTGCTCAAAATGCCAGTGGTATTGACCAATACGCATCCTGCTATTAGTGCTTACAATCATTTTGATAACGATGAGTCATTTAAACAGCTTAATAGTCAGGTCAATGACCGGGCTTACCAAACAGCTTTTGGCACACTATTATATAGTCAAAGTGAGCAGTTTCGCCGCAGTGAAAAAAGCGAACCTGATACGATTCAAAAAAATCGAGTCACAGGGGTCTTTCAAAGCGCAGGCAAACGTTTTGCTGATGTGTTGAAAAAAATACTATAGACATACTTACCAAACATGTAGAGCATAAGCGCTTTTGTAGGATGCTCTTAAATAAAGTAAGTAAAAATTGAAGTCATATTGAAAGTAATACGCTAAGCAGTAACAGTAATACCTTAAGCGATGATGACCTATTATGGTCCGCGCTGAACTATTTGATCCATAGCCCTGTTTTATTTAAATACATTTATATATAGTATGTCGATAGCGCGCCATATGAGTGCGTTACTACGTATCGACCTACACGCTATCTGCAACTGGAGAATCTTTTTTATGTCAAAATACACCATGCCAGATGATAACCAGCTTCAAAATAACGGCCAAGCGAGCTTCACTGTATTCGGTGTTGGCGGCGGCGGCGGTAATGCGGTTGAACATATGGTACAACAAGGGATTAGAGGTGTAACGTTCGTCTGTGCTAATACAGATAAGCAAGCGCTAGATCGTCTGACTGCACCGCACAAACTACAACTTGGTGCAAAAACGAACCGTGGTCTAGGTGCAGGTGCAAATCCAGAAGTTGGTCGTGAAGCAGCAGAAAGCGAAGAAGAAGCTATCCGTGCATTGCTTGAAAACTCAGATATGGTATTTATCACTGCTGGTATGGGTGGTGGTACAGGTACAGGTGCAGCACCCGTGGTTGCACGTATTGCCAAAGAAATGGAGGTGTTGACGGTTGCGGTTGTGACCACACCATTTAAATTTGAAGGTGGCAAACGTATTAAAGCTGCGAAAGCAGGTATCGAGCAGTTGACTAATTTCGTGGACTCGATTATCACGATTCCAAACGACAAGCTTATGAGCGTATACGGTAACATCTCTATGCAAGACGCTTTCAAAAAAGCGGACGATGTTTTGCTACATGCGGTTCAAGGTATTGCAGAGACTATCGCTAGCGAAGGTATGATCAATATTGACTTTAACGATATCCGTACGGCAATGACGGCTAAAGGTCATGCAATGATGGGTATTGGCCGTGCAAGTGGCGATGATCGTGCACGTCAAGCCACCGAAAAAGCCATCAGATCACCACTACTTGATGATTTACGTCTAGAAAATGCGAAAGGTCTATTGGTCAACGTGATTTCTTCTGAGTCATTATCACTGGACGAGATGAGCAAAATCAGCATTATCGTTGAAGAGATTACGGATATCGACGATGCTCATATTTTCTACGGCTCTGTAATCGATGAAAAAATGGGTGATGACTTGCATGTAACGGTTATTGCAACAGGTCTGACCTTAGATGAAAACGCAGGGCAAGAGCCAGAAGTGGTTGAGCAACCTGTTCCTTCTGTCAATAGTACACAACCCGTTGATCCTAATGTACATACCAGTGCATTAAATAGTCAGAAGAAATCACAAGCTCAACTGCATCAAGATAACGTTAATACTGCACGTCCAAGCGCGCCTCAAGAGCAGACAAAAACTAAAACCAATAGCATCCAAGACTATCTGAAGCGTCAACAGAACAAATAGTTTTTTAGTATTAAATTAAAAAAAGCCAGCGCTCAAACGCTGGCTTTTTTGTGTCTACATACAAAAGACTGGCCTATAAAAGGAGAGTAACAAAATCAGGAGTATCGCAAAATGTTTCTGATCGAAAAAATATATCCAGAATCTAGTGTTTCGAAGCCTTCAACAGGGCATAAAACTGTGAAAATATATGATGAGATAATGACGATAAGTGTTATCAATCAAAGAGATAAGGAAATTAACCCTTTTTATTTGTAGCGGATATGGGGAAGGTAGTGGTACACTATGTCAATTGTAACAAAATATGTGAGAAGACAGCCATGAACCAAAGAACCATAAAGACAGCGATAGCCGTTACAGGTACTGGTCTCCATAGTGGTCAGCCTGTTGACTTGGAGTTTCATCCACAGCCGGTTGATACTGGTATTGTTTTCGAGCGCTCTGATATTGTAGGCAGCGAGCCTATTCCAGCAAGTGCTTTTTTGGTGCAAGACACCATGATGTCATCAAACTTAGTATTTGGTGGTACGCGTGTAGGTACGGTTGAGCATTTGCTAAGTGCGATCGCTGGGCTTGGGGTAGATAATCTATTGATTCGTGTTTCTGCTTCAGAAATACCGATTATGGATGGTAGTGCCGCTCCTTTTGTTGCTTTGCTACTTGATGCAGGATTCTGTGAACAAGATGCTTTAAAGAAGTTCATTAAGATTGTACGACCAGTACGCGTCAAAGTAGATGATAAATGGGCAGAGCTACGCCCTTACGATGGATTTGAATTGAATTTTGAGATTGACTTTGATCACCCTGCCATCGACAGAAATTTTCAACATGCTCAACTGCAATTCTCTACCCAAAACTTTATTGAGCAGCTAAGCGAAGCACGTACTTTTGGCTTTTTGCGTGACATAGAACAATTGCGTCAGAATAATCTGGCCTTGGGCGGCAGTATGGAAAATGCCATCGTCATCGATGATGCCAATATTCTTAACGAAGAAGGCCTACGCTTTAATGATGAATTTGTTCGCCATAAAATTTTAGATGCGCTCGGGGATTTATATCTGATTGGTTATCCTATCGTCGGTCGTTTCAATGCCTACAAATCTGGTCATGCATTAAATAATTTGTTAGTGCGTGAAATACTCTCTGATAAAAATAACTTTGAAATTGTAACTTTTGATGACAATGTAACATGCCCGATCGAATATTCACCGCTAAATGGTTTAGCAGTTGAAGGATAAATACAGGAATATACACGAAGTATCGAAACATTTACGCAATATTACATAGCAACGCTATAATTATATTTATATAATATGCAATATTTTAAATATAAAGTTTATAGCATTTTGTGAATTTTATTCTAAGGCAGAGTGCGTAAAAGCTGTAGATGATTTTTTTTGTTTAAGACATTACAAAAAAGCAGCGTTATCAATCTCACTTTATGGTTTTATTTACATAACTTTACATTGTAATATCTGTATTTTTAATGATTTGCTAAGCGTAGGAGGGCTTTTTTTAGATTTTCATCAGTGGTGACATGCTCTGCAGCCTGTGATATAGTCCGTTTTGTGTTTTGGCTAAGAGCCTGATTTTCATTGGCTTTACTAGGTTTGGGCAAGGCTGCTAATAACGCTGATGATTGTCTAGATGAATAATTATCAGCAAATGTTTTAGCTACTACAACGCGAATTTGCTTGAGTTGTTTAAATGTAATTGACTGCTCTGTTAATACTTGCAAATACGCATTCTGTAAATAGCGAATATGATTAGCAGCTGTCGTCGAACCCACACTGAGTATTAACTGCTCAGAGGTTAAACCTACGACCCAACAAGTATTGAGGATTTCCTCAGGTAGACAGTCTACCAGCAGCTCTTTTACCTCATTGGTCGCTTCTATATATAGCCGCATGTTATTAGCAAGAGGTTGAGGTAGCGCGCTACCAGCAAAGGCTTGATGATCTATAAGCTGGGCAAGCCGATTAGGCTGTTTTTTTGACATCGTGATGACTCATCTATTAGGTGACAAACTCGATATGTAGAATAGACATGCTAAAAGCGATATATAGCAAAATTTTATGAGGTAGTTGACTAAACGGGTGGTGATACTGGTGTTAGTCACTATAAAAGAACGAGCTGTTGTGATAAGGATTTTATCATGTTTTTTAATGATTATATCCTCTAAATTAATTGATGTTTCGTCACGGATGACGAGCAGACTTGTATTAACAATAGGTAGTAAATTTATGAAACAAGCTTTATTAATTTTGTCAGTATTGGGAATGGGTATCGCACAGACGAGTGGTGCTGCCGAAATAACCTTTCAACCAAATAATACCTTGAGTCATACCATCACAAATATCTCTACTTCTGCGAACTATGGTTCTAGTCGCAACATCTATAGCACTAACAGTGGTGCTCATGTATATAGCAACGATGAGATCAGTCAAGCCATTGACAATCTAAGCGCTCATGCTAAGCAAAAAGAATATCAGCTTGCGTCACTCACTAGCCGTTTGTCATATGAGCAGCATCAACAGCAAGCAAGTCGTGTTCCTGATCGCAACTCTGCTCCTGCTATCGCAGCGGCAAATGCCTCACGAGTTGCACTATCTAGAAGTTCTGGCTACTGTGCTCGCTATGTACGTAAAGCGCTACAGTCAGCAGGTTACAAATTTACGCCTAATCCTTCAGCTTATCAATATGCCTCTCGTGGCACACTAGCCCAAGCAGGCTTTACCAAAATTAGTAACGATATGGAACCTCAAGTTGGTGACGTCGTTGTCTATAACCGCACCTCAAGCCGTCCACATGGTCATATCCAGATTTTTGATGGCAATGACTGGGTATCTGATTTCCGTCAAAATAGCATCAGCCCATATAGCGGTACTTACAGCTATACCACATGGCGTGATTCGCAGTATGTTGATGATGCATCAGACCGTGGTATCTACCTTGCGATGGCTGACAAATAAGTATCAGTTAAACGAATTAAAAGTTTTCTCCAAACTCAGTAATGCTCTTTATGACATTGCTGGGTTTTTTTTTGTGCTTTAAATAATGATATCTAATAATAACTGTATCTAAGTGAGTGCAGATCATAGAAGTAAATCAAAGTGCAAATTTTGGCCAATAGTCTTGATTATGAAAATCAGGAGGGGAGGCGTGCTGAGAGGCAAAATATAAAGCGGTCTTACCGAGCTGTAAAATAACACAAGGATGTATCTGCTCAATAATCGTATTTGCAATGGCGTATTTTTGATTAGGAAGTTCGACCAGAGGAACGTTAAAGCCTCGCTCATAGCGATGAATGGAATACGCTGCTGGTGATTTGTCAAATAACGATTTCTGTATTATGTCCTGTGTATTTATATTATACGTCCACTCAATAGAGGCACGTGTGTGTCCATCAGTCTCGTATAAAGGTGTTGGTGGCAATGTGGCAGGATGGCGATAGCTTTTAAACTCATAGAGTGCATAGCGGCCATCAGGGTTGGCGTTAATCTCAATGTAAGGTTTAGCGTCTTGAATCTCAGTAGCAGCCTCATCACTTAGAGTGTTACCCGTGATAAAGCATTCAAGGCAAGTCTCTTCCCACAGATAATCAGCAAATCCTACTCGGGCTTGCTGCCAAGTTGGCCAAACCAATTGATTGGCTAATATTTGACTGGGTAAAGTAATTTGATAGGTTAACTGTAATTGTAATACTGGCTGTCGAACGATCTTAGCGTTCACCTTGACACGAATACGCTGTAATGCTTCTACCGTCACGTCCAGTTGCTGTGCGTCGTTTTCTAGCGTCTCGGCGGCTATAACAAGATTAAAAAATTGGTTCATTATTTATCAAACTCTATAATACTTTTAAAAATTAATGGTAAAAGATTAAACCGAATAACTAGGGTGCACCCCGAATTCAAACGTTTATCACCATTTTTAAATAGGGATATGCCCTAGGCTGATACGACACACTAAGCAGATCCAAAACCAGCAGACAAGACAAAAGCCGCGAGCAAGATGCATCGCGGCTTTTATAGTTACCGTCATTATTTAAGCTGATGCGGCCTACTGTTATTCAAGCAAAGCTTGTCATGACATATTACTGCGCGTGACGTGCTAGGTTAGACAGTTTAGGGTTGGCATTTGGGTTTTGGCGTAGCAATAATGCCATACGTCCAATAGAATGGACCAAAGACGCATTAGCTGCTTTAGCAAGTTCAGCACCAATGATGTCGCGCTCTTCTTTGGTGCCAGCAGGCAGTTTTACTTTGATAAGCTCATGATCTGTTAGGGCGCGATCAATCTCTTCGGTAATGGTTGGGGTAATACCTTTGTTGCCGATCATAACGATAGGCTTTAGCTCGTGACCGATGCCTTTTAGACGTTTGATGGTAGCGTTATCGAGTTGCATAGAATTCCTAGGTGTTGGTAAAAATAAAAATGGTACTGTCAAAAACAGTTATGGATCATTATAGATAATCTGTGACCATCTTGCATGAGATCAGCAGGATTTTGCACGATTTTACGTGACGAAAATGTTAAACTGAATGTTTGGTACATTATAAACGCTACTGCCTTATAAAACAGTCATTTAACCAATAGAATTTGGTCAGTTTGCGACCAACCATGAATAAAAAATCTGATTAACACCGTATTTAGAATAATCCGCAACGGATTAGTATCAGTTTGTAAGCGATAGCGCAATTAAAGCAGCTAGATTTAGTAAAGCAATAGGAGCAGGTATTTTGGCCACGCGTATCGAAAACAAAAAACTATCAAAGAGCAGCAGTGCTTGGATGAAAGAGCACATTGACGATCATTATGTACAAAAGGCTCAAAAAGATGGCTACCGTGCCCGTGCCGCTTATAAATTATTAGAGATTAACGAAAAAACCAACCTGATTAAAAAAGGCATGACGGTGGTAGATTTGGGTAGTGCACCTGGCAGTTGGTCTCAAGTAGCGGGACAGTTGGTTGGTGACGACGGTATCTTGATTGCCTCTGATATTTTGCCCATGGATGCTCTGCCTAATGTTACCTTTATTCAGGGTGATTTTCGTGAAGCTGAAGTGTTTGACGCCATTATGGCAGAAGTAGGCGATAGGCAAGTCGACGTGGTATTGTCTGATATGGCACCCAATACGGCGGGGAATAGCGCTATCGATCAGCCGCGTATGATGTACTTATGCGAGCTGGCAGTGGACTTTGCTTTATCAACCTTACCAAAAGGTGGCGCACTTATTATGAAAGTGTTTCAGGGCGAAGGCACACAAGAATTACGCAAGCAGATGCAGCAGGATTTTAGTAAGATTCGTAGTATAAAACCAGGTGCGTCACGTCCGCGCTCAAAAGAGATGTTTTGGGTGGCGATTAAATAGTTTTAACATCAATGAGTTGCTACTATTGTAAGCGAGTTAATCAGTCACCATAAACTATCATCATGGTCGTATAAAAAGCGCTACATTCATTAACTGAATAATCGCGAAACCTGCTTGAATTATGCAGGTTAGCGCCATATATCATGGTATATTACCTTTGTTTTTAGCATACGTTTTAGACAAAGTCGTCTGATAATAAGCGTTTTACAAGCTCAATGATCGTATATCTATGTTTATCTCATACTGATTATTTATAAAAGCAATTTTTATGCTACCTGTAAATCATATAAGTTTAATTTAGCAGCTTTTTATTATCGGGATACTCGTTAAAAATGAGCAATACGTTTATAGACGTCACGTGTTTAGTAAACACACCAATAAGTAAGGGATGGGAATAACTAGTGAGCGACATGGTAAAAAATACCTTATTGTGGCTGGTGGTAATCGGCGTTTTAGTGCTGGTGTTTAGCGGCTTTGATCAATCATCTGAGCCAGATAACCTTAACTACTCTGAGTTTGTGACCGCTGTGTCAGAAAACCAAGTAGCCAGTGTCGAAATTGACGGCGAACAGATCACCGGCGAAAAGAAAAATGGCTCAACTTTTGAGACCATTAGACCGGCTGTGTCAGATGACCAGTTGATGCCAATGCTACGTGAGAACCAAGTCGAAGTCCAAGGGACCGCACCAAAGCGCCAAAGCGTATTGATGCAACTACTGATAGCCAGTTTCCCAATTTTACTGATTATTGGTCTGTTTTTATTCTTTATGCGTAATATGCAGGGCGGTGCAGGCGGTAAAGGCGGCGGCCCAATGAGCTTTGGTAAGTCAAAAGCCAAAATGCTGACGGAAGACCAAATCAAGGTGAACTTCGAAGATGTGGCTGGTTGTGAAGAAGCCAAAGAAGAAGTCGTTGAAGTGGTTGACTTTTTACGTGATCCGGATAAATTTACCAAACTTGGTGCAACGATTCCTCGTGGTATCTTGATGGTAGGTCCACCGGGTACGGGTAAGACATTGTTAGCAAGAGCCATTGCTGGTGAAGCTAAAGTACCGTTCTTCTCAATTTCAGGTTCTGATTTTGTTGAGATGTTTGTTGGTGTTGGTGCATCACGTGTACGCGACATGTTTGAGCAGGCGAAAAAGAGCGCCCCTTGTATTATCTTTATTGATGAGATTGATGCAGTCGGTCGTCATCGTGGCTCTGGCATGGGCGGCGGTAACGACGAGCGTGAGCAGACATTGAACCAATTATTGGTTGAGATGGATGGTTTTGAAGGCAATGAAGGCGTTATCGTTATTGCTGCAACCAACCGTGCTGACGTGCTTGATAAAGCATTATTGCGTCCAGGTCGTTTTGACCGTCAGGTTCAAGTGGGCTTGCCAGATATCAAAGGCCGTGAGCAAATCTTAAAAGTACACTTAAGAAAGTTGCCGAACACCATCAGTGTCGATGCAGGTTCTCTTGCTCGTGGTACGCCAGGGTTCAGTGGTGCACAGCTTGCTAACCTTGTAAACGAAGCAGCCTTGTTTGCCGCGCGTCGTAACAAAACCAGCGTCGACATGAATGATTTTGAAGATGCAAAAGATAAGTTATACATGGGTCCTGAGCGCAAATCTATGGTGTTACGCGAAGAAGAGCGCCGTGCGACCGCGTATCACGAAGCGGGTCATGCACTAGTAGCTGAACTACTGCCAGGTACAGATCCGGTGCATAAGGTCACTATCATGCCTCGTGGTTTTGCGCTTGGTGTTACTTGGCAGCTGCCTGAGCACGATCAAACCAGTATGTATAAATCTAAGATGTTAAGCGACATTGCGATTTTGTTCGGTGGTCGTATCGCTGAAGAAGTCTTTATTAATCAAATGTCAACGGGTGCTTCAAATGACTTTGAACGTGCAACCAAAATGGCACGCGCCATGGTAACCAAGTACGGTATGTCTGATGCACTAGGTATCATGGTGTATGAAGATGATGACAGCTCGCAAGGATACTTTGGCGGTGGTGGTCGTACGATTTCAGAAGCCACGCAGCAAAAGGTTGATGAAGAAGTGCGCCGTATGCTAGAAGAGCAGTACGATATCGCTCGCGAATTGATTGAAGCCAATCAAGATAAAATGCATGCAATGGTTGAAGCGCTCATGAACTGGGAAACCATCGACCGTGACCAACTGCAAGATATTCTAGCAGGTGAAGAACCGCGTCCACCAAGAGTCTATCAGCATAACGAAGTCAACTTGTCAAAAAATGACATTAAGACGACTACTTCTACACCGCCACCATTACCGGCGATGTAAGGCAGTTCTGATTGTAGTTTAATAAAAGGCCCTTTATCATAAAGGGCTTTTTTATTGCTTTCATTTTATGAAGGGCTTAGGACGTCATAAGATTTACTGGTATCATAAGCACAGATAACGAACTCTCGAGCTATTTTATACAACTTATTTATGATGGATCGGTCATGTCATTATTTCAGCCTTTACCCAACTATAAAATATCGAGCCGTAATAAAACCTTGAATTTGTCTGAGCCGCATATCATGGGTATCTTGAATGTAACGCCAGATTCATTCTCGGATGGTGGGCGGTTTAATGCGGTAGAGAATGCCGTTGCTCATTGTCAGCAGATGATAGATAACGGTGCTACTATTATTGATATTGGCGGTGAATCTACTCGCCCCAATGCAGATGCTGTATCGACTACTGAAGAGCTACAACGGGTTGTGCCAGTGGTACAAGCTATACGCCAGCATTGTGGAGATGATATTTGGTTATCTATTGATACCAGCAACCCAGAGGTCATGCAGGCAGCGTTTGATGCTGGTGCTGATATTTGGAACGATGTCAGGGCGTTAAAACGTACTGGCGCTGCAGAACTGGCCGCTAGCCTTGATATTCCTGTCATGCTGATGCATATGCGCGGTGAGCCAACGACGATGAACAATCTGGCACAGTATGATAATGTAATTGATGAAGTGAGCACAGAACTGACCACACGTATCAAAGAGGTAACGCGCCTTGGGGTTAAGCAGGAAAATATTATTATTGATCCAGGTTTTGGTTTTGCCAAAAACTATGAGCATCATTGTGCTTTATTAAGTCAGTTAGACAGCTTACAGGCATTGAGTTTGCCAATGATGTTTGGTATTTCACGTAAGCGCTTTTTAGGAGAGGTATTGACCAATAGTGGTGTCAAAACAGTACAGACCACTCAAGCCATAGAACGAGACGCAGTAGGGACTGCTGCTGGGATATTTGCGCTACAACAAGGTGCCAGCATCATTCGCACGCATAATGTAGACATGATGCAGCAAGCAGTGGCACTATGGAGTCAATTATCAGCGTACCATCATGAGCATTGTATTATTAATACAAATACTCGATAAAGCCACACCGTGATAAATACAATATCTACAATCTAATTTTCCACTATGATTGAATACCACATCAAAAACTATTGAAATGAAAGAGAGTATCTTTATGACCAGTATCACTCAGCCAGAACC
The DNA here is from genome assembly GCF_001854065.1 of Psychrobacter sp. AntiMn-1. Lineage (NCBI taxonomy): Bacteria > Pseudomonadati > Pseudomonadota > Gammaproteobacteria > Moraxellales > Moraxellaceae > Psychrobacter > Psychrobacter sp. AntiMn-1. The sequence continues at coordinate 2,634,190 of NZ_CP012969.1, forward strand.
GACCAATGAGCAGCGCCGTATTATTTATCAAGCTCGTCGCGGCTTGAAAGAGTTAGATTTTTATATCGATCCTTATGTCAAAGAGCTGTATCTGACAGCAGATTCTGCTGAGCAAGAGACCTTTGCTCAAATGCTCACCCATGAGGACCCGGATCTATTGGATTATTTTACCAATCAAAATCGTCCAGCAGAGGATGATATATGGGCACTCGTTAATAAAATAAAAACATGGCGACACACCAAAGATTTGGTTTAGAGGCTTTGTATTTGATAGGCACAATACTGATGATTTCTCATGGCGCGCCCATATGACCCTAGCAACGGCGCTGCGCATTGATACAGCTATTCATTCTACCAGTCGGCTACGCCGGCTGCTCTATGTGGGTTTAACTGCGATCATGATTGTCTTAGCGTGGCTTGCGGCTTTGGCATGGTGGCAATATTTGCTGATTTTGACTGTCTCGCTAGCCATTGTTGGCTATTTATTTCTGACACGTTTGACACTACGACATCTGAGTCAGCCGCCACTTGATCAACGTATGGATAAACAGTGGCAGTTGTTGATTCAGACAAGTCGAGGCGATGAGCTGTGGCAAGCACAGCTACTCTCTACACATTACTATCAATGGGCGATAAATCTTGAGTTCAACATAGTAGAGCCTTATCAGCGCCCTCTATCTATCACCATATTTTGTGATCAAGTAAGCCCAGAGGAATGGCGAACGCTTAGTGTTTTAGCCAATATTAATAAGGATTAAACAGGGTAAAATATACTGATTGATCTTCACGTTTCTATTTAGTCTTACTCATCTGTTATAGGCTTACGAATGCCTACATGTCATAACAAAATACCTATCTTGGTCTCCAAAGAGTTTTGTTATATTAAAAGTCAATAACAAAGCACATAAACCGACTGTCTCATTTCTCAAATTTATACAAGCGAAAAGCAAGTATTTATAGGATTAAGCAGTAGGTTCTTATGATAAATAATATGACGATAAGAGGAAGAGATCATGAGTTTATTAGGGAATTTAGTGAGCCAAGTGGCCCGTAGTGCGATGAATCCAGAGGATGCTCAACGCCATCCAGTGAATCAACGTATCAATCCACGTCGTACAGGTGGCTTGGGCGATATACTAGGCAGTGTGTTAGGCGGCAGCAACCAGACAGGTGGATACAATCCTCAGCAGTATGATCGCAAACCTGACAATGGTTTTGGTTTAGATGATATCATTGGTGGTCTGGCTGGTGGCAGTCAGCGTGGTAGCGTCAGCTCAGGCGCTGGTGGACTGGGAGATATTTTAGGCAGTGTACTAGGGGGTCAGCGTAACAGTAGTGGCTTTGGTGGTAAGGGGATGCTTATCGCTGTCCTTATGCCAATGGTGCTGAGCTGGATCAAGCGTAATGGCGGTATCGGCGGTGCACTATCGAAAATTACTGGTATGGGTCATGGCGACCAGGTACGCTCTTGGATGAGTACCAATGAAATCAATGACAATCTAGACCCAAGTGAGATAAATCAGCTGTTTGATGAGCGTGAGATTCAGCAAGTAGCAGCGCGTACGGGTGCAAACGAAACAGAAGTACGTCAAGGTTTGGCTGAATTACTACCTGAGGTAATGAACCAGCTAACGCCTAACGGCAATCTAGATAATGAAGTAGAAGCTAATGAAGAGATTGATCAAATTATCAATCAGTTATCTAGTCGTCTTGGAACATTAAAATAACAAATAGTTTGAATACCGCCTAGATTTATATCATGAGAGCGCGTTTAATAACGTGCTCTTCTTTGTGTTCATTACAATGACAATGGTATTGATGTTCAGAGATCGTTTGGCAGTGCTATGAAGATTTCAAAAGCGCTCATCTAACGTCTCTACGGTGTAGTTGAGTGCTGCAAAGCAGATATCTGTATTAAACCCTCGGTACTGCAAAAATCGCAACTGCTTAGCTTTTTCTTTTTGCTCAGTAGGTAGGTCATCACCGTATTTTTTGGTACGGGCTACCACAGCCAGTTTTAGCCAATCAACCCCCTCAACTAAGCTGTCATCAGGATCAACGAACTCGCGAAACTCTTCAGACTCACTATTTGCCATATCAATCAATTCATCGATGTTACCTGGCATCGCGATTTTTTTGCGATAGAACTCTTGCTTGATACGCCCGCGTCCCCGACCTTTACGGATATTCTCACGTATCAGCATAAGAGTGGTGCGGTAGTCACTTTGATAGCCTTTTTCCTCAAACTCATCAAGTAGGGCATCTATTTTTTCTGGGTCTTGTTCTTTGTCGATTAGCTTTTGCTTGAGCTCAGCTTTGCCGTATTCGCGTCGTGACAAGTAATAGAAGGCAAGCCAACGTAGCCGGCTCTCAGCTTTGATAGCATCAATCTCTGCTTGTTTTTGCTCTGGGGTACGCAGGTAAGCTTTAAGCGCGGCTGGTATATTATCGTTTTGGTTTTCTACTGCACTATCATCAAATGATGGACGTTCACTTCCGCATTCTGATTGCTCAAACGAGGGAGCATAGTTGTCGTTTTCAGCTATGTCATTCTCTGCATCACCACTATGTACGCTGTTCTTGACCTCGGCCAGCATCTCTTTGATGGTTTGTGCTTCAGGTGGCTGATAAGCAGGTGTATCGCTTGACTCAGCGGTGAAGTTAGCAGCTGGATGAAAGCGTTTTTTACGTTTTTTGGATTTAGAGTTTTTTTTTATCTTAGCAGAAGATTCTTCAAAATATGATGTGTCAACAGTAGGCTCACTAGTGCTTGAATGATCTTGATCTGGGACTTTAGAAAGCTTGCTAGATTTACCTGATTTGTTAGATGTGTTTTGATAGGAGTGTTTAGTAGGTTTTTTTCGTTTGCTATCAACAGAACTAGCTGAGCCGGTTTCCGACTCAGCTAAGATTTCAGCCAATGTTTTAATTTTCATAATAAGTCATGATTATTTATAGCAGCTACTGATAATAGACAGACCATTATTGTACAGAGTCAGGTGCCAGTTCTACATCGTCAGTTTCAGGCGCTTTGCTATCTTTTTTCTTACCAAGCTTTTCATCACGAATTTTATCTTCGATCTCTTTGGCGATAGCAGGGTTTTCTTTTAAGAAAAGCACAGAGTTGGCTTTACCTTGACCGATTTTTTCATCGCCATAGCTGTACCAAGAACCTGCCTTACCAACCGCGCCAATCTCGACACCCAAGTCAATCACTTCGGCCAAGTGGTTGGTACCTTCGCCATAAGTAATCTCAAACTCAGCTTGGCGGAACGGCGGTGCCATTTTGTTCTTGATGACTTTAACACGAGTTTGGTTACCGATGATGTCATCGCCATTTTTGACCGCACCAATGCGGCGAATGTCCATACGTACAGAGGCGTAGAATTTAAGGGCATTACCACCAGTTGTAGTCTCTGGGCTACCAAACATAACACCAATTTTCATACGGATTTGGTTAATAAACACAACCATACAATTAGAGCGTTTAGCATTACCAGTAATCTTACGTAGCGCTTGGCTCATCAGACGCGCTTGTAGGCCCATATGTGAGTCGCCCATCTCGCCTTCAATTTCTGCACGCGGAGTCAAGGCAGCAACCGAGTCAACAACGATCATATCGATTGCGCCTGAACGCACGAGCATGTCAGTAATTTCAAGCGCTTGCTCACCGTTATCAGGCTGTGACAGTAATAAGTCGTCGGTATTGACGCCTAGCTTGCGTGCATACACAGGGTCAAGCGCATGCTCAGCATCGATAAATGCACAGGTGCCGCCTTGTTTTTGACACTCCGCGATTGCTTGCAAGGTCATTGTGGTTTTACCTGAGCTCTCAGGGCCGTAGATCTCGATGATACGACCCTTCGGCAATCCACCAATACCAAGTGCGATATCTAGACCAAGAGAACCTGTTGAGACCACATCGGCATCAAGAATGGCTGAATCATCACCCAGATGCATGATGGTATTTTTACCAAATTGCTTTTCAATTTGACCTAATGCCGCTTTGAGGGCTTTGGCTTTATTGTCGTCCATACTGGATTCCTTTTTTGATAATTGATTTGGCGCTATAGATAAAAGATTTATACGTCTAAGAGTGATAACTGGTGCATACTGAGCAGCGCTAATAAGATAAATCATATAGCTATTCGCGCTCTGACAACTGGCTTAAATACACAGGTTGTCATATGACTGCTATCAGTAGTAATATCGAGATATCGCTCTACTATACAGTAAAATTAAATAACGAGAGAAGTAAAAATAAGTTCATAATCAATCACAGTTACAATAGCTTTTGAGTCGGATATTAACGGCTAATAGCTATCTGAATCTCTGTAGTGCTATTGATTCGATAGAGTAATTATAACAAAATCCAAGCGCGATATTGAGTCTTGGACGACGCTAAACGACACTGAATGTCGTACGATATAAGAGTGAGGATTCACGAAGATAGCCATCTCTTCAAATGTGTTTTTGAAACTGATAACAGCTATGTTTGTCAATAGACTTATGAGTTGTCCACAGCAAATAATGTACTCATTTTTACTGGTTGTGAAACATTATAAACGGCTAAATTATTTTTAAAAATATTTAAAATAATTTTTTATGGCTTTATATTTAATATAAGTTATTGTTTTTAAATGATTTTTAAATTGTACAAAAAATGAACGATTTTATCTTAACCTTTAAGTTACCTAGGCATATGGTTGTCAAGTGGCCACTTATACACAGGGTTATCCACAGCTTATGGGGAGAACTCTTGAAGCCCTTATGGTATCTATGCTTGCGTGTATAGGTTATATATTGCAAGCTTCCAGTATCAAGCGTTGAAGATGATTTTTCGTTGACAAACTGTGCTCTGGCCGCTATGTTTCACATAATTACAATTTGTGATTCTTCCACGTATTACCATACTATAGGGCTTTGAAGTCAAGAGTATGACGAGATAAAAGCAACCAACGACCCGCCAAGCATATTTATTGCTGTGATAGCAAGCTTATAAACGGGCATAAAAAAGCGGCTAAATAGAATAGCCGCTTTGTCAAAATTATCGATAGCAAGATTGTGTTTGCTAGTCTTTGATATAGATCAAATCCCAGACCCCGTGACCACGCTCAAGGCCGCGGCGCTCAAATTTGGTCATTGGACGAAAGTCAGGACGGTCGGTGAAGTTGCCTGCGCCTGCTTTGTTGGTCAATCCAGCAAACCCATCCAATACCTCAACCATCCAAAATGCATAGTGCTCCCAATCCGTGGCTGTATGAAACCAGCCGCCTTGTTTTAGACTGCGCGTAACGATAGCCATACGCTCAGGACTGACGAAACGGCGTTTGTAATGACGCTTCTTTTGCCATGGATCAGGGAAGTAAAGCTGGATACGGTCAATATGATTTTCTGGTAATTGCTTCAGCAATTGAATAGCATCGCCATTGATGATTTTGACATTGCTCAAGTTCTGCGTTCCTGCCATATAAGCGCATTTACCAATACCTGGCTCATGCACTTCGACACCGACAAAATTGCGCGCGGGCTCTGCGGCTGCCATCTCGATAAATGAATCACCCAAACCAAAACCAATCTCCAAGGTCAGCGGTGCGTCAGAACCATTCGGGCTATCAGCGAACAATACTCGCAAGTCATCAATACCTGAAAGGTCGCCATCGCCGAAACTGTTATTGACCAGATACTCAGAAAACTCTGGTGAGGTGAGTGCTAGCTCGGCGTTTTTGTTCATATGCGTGCGCCGCTTCATAAACGTATTAACGATGCGGATATGTTTGTCAGAGCTAGGTTCTATCTCTTGGCTAGCGTTTGTATCCGTATCGATAGGCGCACTAGTATTATTAAAGGTTTGCTCATCAGTAGTATCAAGGCTGTTGATGGTGTCATTGATATCAGAATGTTGACTCATAGGATTTGTAAGGCTTAATTAAGTGGGTGATGTTGGCTCATTATAAGTTAAATCCATACAACTGTGAACGTGCAATCCTATTTTAGCGCGTTTGCTGCTCAGTTCTGTCGTTTCTCTATCCTAGATATGGGTTTTAGCGTTATTATAGTGTCATCGTTAAGAGATATTTTTCCTAAGAGTCAGTAGAGCGTATTGCCATGCTATTTATTGAGACGGATTCACCGCCACCGTTTTATCAAGAGTCATTAACACCTGCTAAACGCAAGCAACTGGATCAATGGTTTATCGGTGATCGTACTCAGCGCTATTATCTCAAGCGCTTTGAGCAGTTTGATCAGCAAGGCTATCTGTCGCCAAAATGGCATTGGGCCGCATTTTTTATTACTTTTCCTTGGCTGTTATACCGTAAACGTTATATGGATGCCATTGTGTATAGCGTGGCAGGATGGTCATTTATTCAGCTTAATGTCGCTATTGTGCTTGTTGCCTTTGAGTTTGTGGCGATGTCTTATGTGCCAGACGTTTATCAAATGGCGACGCGGATTGGTATTGCTGCGATTATTTGGTTGTTTTGGTCTGCTATGGTGGCACGCTGGACAGATGCATATTATTACCGGATGGCGCGACGTGAGATCGCGGATGCGATTAACGATCATCCGCGAGATGAGGCGGCACAACAAGCACATTTAAAAAGAGAAGGTGGCGTCAGTTTATTTGGATTGGCGCTAGGATTTGGTTTTTTTGCCTTTGCATTATTGGTCATTAAGGTGCAGTTTTTACCTATCATCGCCAAACCAAAAGAAAATGAGGTGCTATTTGATGCTTATGATATTGCCAAAAATGCCCAAAACCGAGTGGCATTGATTTATCAGCAGACTGGGCGGTGTCCTGTAGATTTGCCACTCAGTACCGAGCAGCAGCAGGTACGTATGCATGTCGATAGTCAAGCGGCTGGTGTGCTAGAGACGGATTGCGCGGTGATTGCTACGATCCAGAACGTGACATTTCCAATCCGCTATCTGAACGAGCAGACATTGGTTTTTTATCATATACCAGACAGTGATAACTGGGATTGCACAAGCTCACTAAATAAAAAACAAGCCCCTAAAAACTGTCTATCTGACTAGGGGCTATACCTATCTAGTTTTTGCTAGTGTTTAGAGTCTGTTGCGGTATCGTGTGGTTCGTCAACTGGCGTCGCTTGGCTCTTTAAGGCTTCGTAGAAATCGGTCAAATCCATCTTGCGCGCTTTGCCGATATCTTCATCAAATAGGCTTTCAAGCTCTGCCATCGCTGATTGTGCGGACTCAATCATGCTGGCTTCATCATCGTAAATGGCTTGCTGACGCTCAATTAAGTCATCATCATAATCACGGAATGTTTTTACTGTCTCTCGAGCTTTTTCCGGAGAGATACCGAGTAGCTGTAGCGATTCACGTGACATATCTAAAGATGACAAGTAAGTCTCACGCCAAATGTGACGCACACCAACTTCGCGTAAGCGGTAGTAATGCTGACGATCCCGCGCCCTGGCTAATACAATCAGCTCAGGATAGTTTTTGCGTAAATACTGAGCGGTAGTGATGGAGCGCTCTAGGTCATCAATGGCCAAAATAAAGACACGCGCCTTTTGAATACCGGCAGCTCGTAGAATCTCAGGGTTTTTTGGATCGCCGTAATAGACTTGGTTACCAAATTTACGCACGAAATCTACTCGGTTGGCAGAACGTTCAATGGCTGTGAATTCAATGTTATGCATACGAAGCACACGACCAATGATCTGACCGACTCGGCCAAAGCCTGCGATAATTACCTGATGCTCATGATCGGGAATGGTGTCGTATTCTCGACTTGGTTTGCGTTTGGCAAATAATGGTTCGCCTATTTTTTCTAACAACAAAAAGGCTAATGGTGTCAGTGCCATTGAGATCGTAACGACAAGGTTTAGCGTATTGGCAAGATCAGGACGTAAGACACTTTGGGCGGTGGCGACACTGAACAGAACAAAGGCAAATTCACCGCCTTGTGCCAAGGTCACACCCAATCTGATACTGGTTGGCCAGCGGTTGCCAGATACTTTGGCAATGGCTGCAATCACTGCAAATTTGATAAACATTAAAGCGAGGGCACAGCCAATGATAAATATCGGCTTGGCCAAAATGAGTTTGACGTCAGTGAGCATACCGACCGACATGAAAAATAGACCCAATAGCAATCCTTTAAACGGTTCGATACTGGCCTCTAACTCGTGACGATACTCAGAGTCAGCTAACAACACGCCTGTCAAAAATGCACCTAGTGCCATTGATAGACCAATTTGACCCATCAAAATAGACACGCCCATAACAATAAATAACGCGACTGCTGTCAGTAATTCTGAAGCACCGCTTGAGGCCACAAACTTAAAGAATGGTCGAACCACATAACGACTGGCAAAAATGAGACCAGCAAAGACTGCGAATACTTTACCAAAGTACAGTAAATCGTAGCTTTGCTCACGAACCCCCGATAGGAACGGAATGACTGCTAATAAAGGAATAACCGCGATATCTTGGAATAGTAAGATAGTAAAAGCTTCGCGGCCATGTGTGCTCGAAAGTTGCTGTTTTTCGGTCAATATCTGTAGCACAAAAGCGGTCGAGGAGAGTGCTAAACCAAAGCCAACGATAAAAGCAGTATCTAGCTGTAAGGCGAAAAAATGGTGCAATAGCCCCATCAATAGTGTACCAGTCAGCCCAACCTGTAGACCGCCAAGAACGAATATAGAGCGACGCAGCGCCCAAAGCCGCGATGGCTGCAGCTCAAGCCCGATGATAAATAGCAGCATGACCACGCCAAACTCTGAAAAGTGCAGTAGACTTTCAGCATCACCCGCCACATCCAAACCGCTTGGACCCAATATAAGCCCTGTGATGAGGTAGCCTAGGACCGTTGCAATACCGAAGCGTTTACCAAGGGGAACAAAGAGCAGCGCTGCTCCCAAAAAGATAGTGGCTTGTAACATTAAATTTGGTGAGCCGGCGGCGGCAGCGAACATCTGGAATCCTCAGAAATTAGGACAAAATAAGCAATTTAAAACGGGTATAACTAAAATTAGACTCGCGAAAAAATATAGCATCAACATACATTATTTTTTGCGATAAATCTTCCAAACACCATTATCTGCAAGCGGATTATTATAAGCGTCGTTGCGGCGCTTGCGCGGTGTTTGCCTGCTGTCGACAATCTTAAAATCAGGCAAAGCATGGACGATAAGACCAGTACGATAAAAACGTACCCGTTCAGGCTCTAGCATCTCACCCTTGCTATCGCGGCAAAACACATAAGCGCGCAGATCGATAAACTCACGATGAGCGACCAAACGCGCGTCGTCATCATTATCCAGTACCGCTGTCATGCGAGCGACTTCATCATCAGTGTAGTCACCACATTTATCAGTCAGTGCCCCAACTGAGCCAAAGCTTTTAGATTCCTTGGCTCGCGTTTTGGTTAAATGTAGGCGCTGAACATGGTAGATAAACTGCGGTATCTCAAGACTGGCAGGCAATGGCAGATAATCAGGTGGCATATTGGCCGCGGGATAAAAATCCTTGGCGCGCTCAAGTAGATTTTGCCAACGTTGCTGATAAGCCTGTACCTCTGCTAAGTTGCCTTCATAGATAGGCATATCGCGAATCTGGCGCAAAATATCAGGCGGAAATTGCTCATGACGAAAGTTTGCAATGTCCTCTTGCAGCGTCGATAGCAAAACTTTGGCGTGTTTTTTGCCGTCTTTTGACGTAGGATCATCGATATAGTCTGGGGCGACAAAGGGTGCTGAACGTCTAGACATAATGTTATATCATCAATAGATCGTGAAAAGGGGTAGTCAGTCTTAAGTATACAGAATTTATATCAAAAATATGGTCGAGAGATAGGGTTTTTCATCAGTTTTAACATGCTATTACAATCGTAGAAACAAGTTTTAGGCAAACTTAAGTGAAACCTTATTATTTTATTGGCTCATAGGTTTTCATTTTTAATACTATGTAAGACAACAATGATTTATAGCCAATCAGATTATTGAGAATGACCGTTATGAGTAACTACTCATCAGAACTGACAGCTTGTCCTAAGTGGCGAGCCTCATTGAAGATGATTGGCAAATAGCCTTTATCGTCATTTGTACCGGTGTCATACTCGCACTTGGGTTTTGGTTGCTGATGATGTCAAACATGGGCTCAGTCTATTTGCCAAATATCTGCAATGGCTGCCTCGATATATGGGTCAGAATGATGTTACTCATGGTTGGTATCAGCCTTTGGGTGTTGGTGGCTGCTTGGATTATTTGGCACATATTGCTTTATTTATATCATTTGATAAAACATAACCAATAATTGGTCAGGTTTCTAACAATACTGGTATTTGCTCTTAATGATTATGACCAATATGACTGTTGCCAGCAGGTGCTTGTCCCGAAATATCGCAAACAAGAGCCTCACTATGTGAGCTGTTTTTTGGATGTGACAAACTTTCAACTTGAATAGTCGCATGATGAATACCGAGCGCTGATAGGCTTTGTTCAAGATTGGCAATGAGGCTACTCGACTCATGAATACTCATGTCTCCATCGACTACAACATGGCAGGATAGGGCGTGTAGGCCACTGGTAATACTCCAAACGTGTAGGTCATGGACTTTTTGTACTTGAGGGTGTGCGAGTAATTTTTGCTCAACGTTGACTAGCGATATGTTGGCAGGGGTGCCTTCCATTAATATATGCACAGAATCACGTACGACACGGTATCCACTGACTAATATAAGAATGGCGACAATCACGGATGCCACAGCATCTGCCCATACCCAGCCAAACCCCATCATCAACAGCGCAGCGATAATAGCAGCAACAGAGCCCAGCAGATCGCTCAGCACGTGCAAATAAGCACTTTGCATATTGAGATTGACAGGTTCTTTATTATCGGGTGTTTTTGTTAATGCGGCATCGTTACTACCATGATTGTGCCCGTGTGACTCTCCACCTTGACTGCCGCGGTGCATGAGCCATGCAACTAAGATATTGACCAGCATACCGACCGTCGCCACAATCAGCATACCTTGGGTTGCGATTTCTGGTGGAGAGTTAAAGCGTTTGATCGCTTCATAAAAAATCATCAAGGCGATAAAAACGAGCGTAGCGCCATTCAGGGTCGCGACCAGTATCTCAAAACGCTTATAGCCAAATGTTTTTTGATGCGTGGCTGCTTTTTCACCAATTTTGAATGCCATCAAGGTCGCGCCTAAAGCAACCGCATCGCTCAGCATGTGACCTGCGTCGGACAATAGCGCCAAGCTACCAGTAAGCCAGCCGCCAATAGCCTCTATAAACATATAACCAGTGATAATAATAAAGCTAAACAGCAAGGTGCGCTGATAACCTTTGGTGTCTTGCGATGATGACGATTCTAACTGGTCGTCATGGTCATGACTGTACTCATGGCTATGGTGATTATGATCGTGCTCGTCAGTGCTAAGATTATTTTGATTCATAACAACACTCAAGTCAGCTAATAGCGAGGTTTAGTAAACAATATCCATTGTGGTTCAGGTAGCAGGAGGTTTTTGGATACATACCACCTGATAGTGGTTATAAATCTAACATAGCCACGCCTGAGAAGCTGTAACGACAAAGTAAAAATCATTAGGAGGCACAAATCACAAAAATTACAACACTATATAGAACACCGACGAATGATAAGTGTCGGTTTTACCAACCAACGGGGTCAATGTCTAAGGTAAGCTTGAGGTATTTAGCACTTGGTAAGGCAAGTACGGGCTGCCACCATTGGTTCAATACATGATGTAAGTGCGCACGATCTTTGGCTAAGAGTAGTAGCTGCGCATGATAGCGGCTGTTCTTTTTACTCATTGGGGCATCAATAGGACCAAGAACCGCAAGATGGTGCGCACTGGGTAAGTGAGCAATAGCATCCTTGAGCGCTTGTGTGGTAGCTGCCAGCGTCTTGCCCTCACAGCGTATCAGTGCGGCATGACTGTGAGGCGGTAAGCCCATCATTTTACGCTCTTGCAGTAGCTCGCGGGCAAACGATAAATAACCATCTTTGACCAGTTTTAACAGTAATTCATTGTCAGGCTGTAGGGTCTGGATCAAGACGCGACCCACTTTGTCACCTCGACCCGCACGGCCAGCTACTTGTATCATGAGCTGCGCTGTATGCTCAGGTGAGCGAAAGTCTGCTGATAAAAATCCGCGATCGGCATTGGGTAAGCAGACCAGCGTGACATTAGGAAAGTGATGACCTTTAGCCACCATTTGTGTACCAACTAATATCGCAGGATCGCCTTGATTGATTTGCTGATAGATATTTTCCCAGCTGTCTTTTCGTCTTGTGGTATCACGATCGATTTGGATAATTGGATAAATCACTTTGCTGGTTTGGGGATTGGCAAAGATTGCATGCAGGTTTTCGCTGAGCCTTGTCGTACCCATACCTTTGGCATCTAGGTTTTGACTGCCACAATCAGGGCATACTGTAGGAATATAAGCCTGCCAATCGCAATGGTGGCATTTTAAATAAGAGCTACCTGAATAGCCGCTGCGCTGCGCCAGACTGTTATAGTGAACGGTCAAATGAGCATCACAGCGGGGACAATCTGCCTGCCAACCGCAAGCCTCACACAATAAAACAGGCGCATAGCCACGACGATTCAAAAATACCAGGACTTGATCGCCGGCTTCTAACGTTTGCTTAATTGCCCCAATCATTGAGTCTGTCAGCCCCGTGTCATAGCGAGCACCATCATGTTGCGCTTGCTGGTGAGTGCTTTGCAGGCGCGCATCAATCAGTTGCATGGTTGCAGGCTTGGCATTGCCGGGACGAGTCAGTAGTTGATACTCTATCAGCTTGCCGTCTTCGACCAGTTTCAGATGCTCAAGAGAAGGCGTTGCCGTACCTAATATGACTGGTATGTTGTGCTGTAGGCCGCGATAGAGTGCGACATCAGCCGCATGATAACGTAGAGTATCCTGCTGTTTGTACGAGCCATCATGCGCCTCATCAACGACTATCAATCCCAATGCTGCAAATGGATAGAGCACTGCTGAGCGCGTACCGATGATAATTTGTGCATGACCGGTGCGGCAGTCTTGCCAGCCTTGCAAACGATGGGTATCAGTCAAGCCGGAATGCAGCAAAACAATATGAGCGGCAAATCGACTAGCAAAGCGTGCACGTGTCTGCGGTGTGAGACCAATTTCTGGCACCAAGATCAGCACTTGCTTGCCTGCTTCTAGTACCGCCTGCATCGCTTGTAAGTAGACTTCAGTTTTGCCGCTACCAGTAATACCATTTAATAAAAAGCCAGTATAGATTTCAGATTTATGCGCAGCAACGATGGCATCAACGGCAAATTTCTGCTCATCATTGAGATCAAGCGGCATTTTTGCCAATTTCACGGGAGAAGGGGATTGCTTGGTTTGGATATAGCGCTCGATTAGACCTTTGTCTTCGAGCGTTTTTAAAAATGCTCGCTGCATCCCTTCTAATAGCAAAACATCTTCACTAGCACCGCGCTCACCATGTAGCTTTAGCATGTCAAACTGCTGCTTTTGCTTTTTTGCATTGGCACGAAAATCATCATCAGTGATATGCGGCAATATTCGCCAATGAGTAATTAGCAGATCTAGTGGCTTACCTTGGCGGACAAGGCTTGGCAGGATGACGGCTAAGACATCACCGAGTGGATAATGATAATAGCGAGCGAGCCAATAAGCCAGCTTGAGCATGCTGGGATCCAAAATAGGGTCAGCGTCCAAACATTTATTAATCGGTTTGATTTTATTGACGGGTACACTGCTTTCATCTTCAGAAACATGAGCAATCACGATACCAATTAAGGTTTGGCGACCAAATGAAACCTCAACGCGACTTCCAATTGACGGCATCAGACGGTCTGGCGAAGCAAGCATATCCGCCGGTAAGCTATAGTCAAACACCCGATAAAGGGGTACGGGCAGCGCAACTTGTACCAACATAAACGGCTTCGCAGTCTTATCAGATTAATATTGATGTGAAATGAAGAAAAAGAGGCAGAGACCAATAAGCTTAGCATGATGCTAAGCTTATGATAGATTGACTGTTATAGGAGTATCTAAAAAAATTACTATCAGTTTAGTCAATATATAAGATAGATTCGATTTCGACCACGCCACCTTTAGGTAGGGCTGCGACTTGTACGGCAGCACGAGCAGGATATGGCTCGCTTAGGTTCGCCACAAATACTTCGTTTAAAACCGCAAAGTCACTCAAGTCAGTCAAAGATACATTAAATTTAACCACGTCATTGATGCTACCACCAGCCGCTTCACAGATCGCTTTAATGTTTTCGAACACTTGCTCAGCCTGTGCTTTAAAACCTTCTTTTAATTCCATGGTTTCAGGGTCAAAACCAAGCTGACCTGAAATATAAACGGTGTTGCCAACTTTTACGGCTTGTGAGTAAGTGCCTACAGCTGCGGGAGCTTTATCTGTTTGGATCGTTTGACGAGTCATATTATGTCCTTTTCGTATTTTATTGGTTGGTCTGTTGCTCACTGACAAGCAACAGTGCCTATTATTGTTTTAGAGATTGTCAAAACCTCAGCGCGATGCGTTCAAATCTGACTAGACAAAGAGTTTGCTAGACAGGCAGGGTTATTATAATTGATATAGCCGTATGATGTTAGGGAAGCCGAGTAATGAACGCAGCTCACGAATGCCTTGAGCCAAGTGATTGCGACTGCGTACGATGATATGGATGATAGTATCACTATTACGTACGTCAACGGTCTCAACCCCCATATGCAGCTGGCGCAGATGATAAATCACTTTACTGATTTGCTCATCGCTAAGCGCAATAGACAGCTTTAAGTAAGCAGGAAAACGTATTTTGCCGCTATTTTTTATATCATGCTCGTCTGTTTCACCTTGTTTTACAGCGTTATCACTACGCCAACGCAGTTGAATCACCTGATAGGGATTGTCTTTACGAATGTCGTCAAGCGAAAAGCATTTGTGTCGATGAACGACCAAGCCGTGCCGAGATAAGTGCCCAACGATAGGGTCACCATAGATTGGATGACAGCAGTTAGCAAAATCGAGCTCAACCCCAGAGGCATTGGCAATCAGCTGCTGTGGCTGTGTCATGTCTTCGTTGTGCGCTTTGGCTTGTACGTCACTGACTTCATCGTTAAACAAACGAGTGACTACAAGCTGTGGCAGTAGTGTACCGGAGCTTATTTGTTCGAATAGGGCGTTTTTTTCAGTCACACCGCGCCATTCAGTCAGATCTTTCCAATCATCCTCTGTTAGGTCATCGAGCGTTTTTTGATAGGTTTTAAGGGCACGATCTAACGCTTGACGACCATGATGCTGCTTGTCAGCGGTAGATAAGTCTTTGAACCAACGTAATATCTCTTCACGCGCTTTGTTGGTCACCACAAATCCTAACCATTCTGCTTTTGGTTCTGAGTGACTGTTTATCTCAATTTCAACGGACTGTCCGTTTTTTACCACGGTACCGAGTTTTGCTGCTTTATCATCGATATTGGCACCGACAGCGACGTTACCAACCATAGGCCCGACTGCGTAAGCAAAGTCTAATGCTGTTGCCCCTTGTGGTAGCTCATAGGCACGACCTTGCGGGCTATAACAAATAATCTTACTCGAATGCAAATAATCCATCAGCTCATTAATAGTCGAGACCGCTGCTGAAAAGTTAGGACTATTCTCATTTAAGTTGTCTTCATCGACCAAGTCTTTCATGTTACGCAGTGACGCTTGGATAACTGATTGACTGACTTCAGAGGCGTGCTCTGCACCGATAACGCCGAGCCTTGCAGCACTTTGCATTTGCTTGGTCAAAATAGTCACTTTTACGACATCGTTGTCGCGCTCATAAATGAGCGTGAGTGATTGATTGCCACCTGGTAACGGCCTGCGAATATTATCAGCAATGTGCGTATCATCAATTTGATACTTTTTAATAAGATAATACGCCAACTTGTCACAAGCTTCGATATTATCGAGGACAATCTCAAATGCATAGTGACGTAGCAGCGTGTTAATTTCTCCGCGATTGCGGAAAAACTGACGGTAAATGACCACACGATTGTCTAACACTTTGACCAGTCCGTTGAGCCCCAAATTATTAAGCACGATACTCAGATAACGATGAATGGCTTCTCTTTGGAAATTACGCCCAAGTCCATGCTGTAGCAGCTTATCAGATATCTTGTTGTACATATCAGAATCAAGGTTACGATAACACAGCACCTCAATATAATCGGCGATATCATTAAGACCCATCAAGCGTGCAAATGGCACATAAAAATCTAACGTTTCTTGTGCTGTCGTACGTTGTTTTTCAGGGCGCACGGCATCAAGCGTGGACATATTATGCAGGCGGTCCGCAAGCTTAATAATAAGTACCCGTGGATCTGCGAGTGTGGCTGTTAAAATTTTGTGAAAGGTCGCGGCTTTGTTTTGCTGCTTATTGTGAGAGGAGGATTTTAGTTTTGTCACACCATCGACCAGCCTAGCCACTATCTTGCCGTAACGCTGCTCGAGCTGCTCGTCACTCACGTCGGTGTCTTCGACCGTATCATGCAAAATCGCTGCAATAATGGTATCTCGATCTAAGCGAAAGCCCGCCAGTATCTCAGCCACTGCGATAGGGTGAGTGATATAAGGTTCCCCTGATTTACGCTTGTCTTTAATGTGCGCAATATCACCGAACTCACAGGCATCAACAATGTCACGGCGCTCAGCAGCAGTGAGATAACCGACTGAACGCAGCAAGTTATATTGAGCGTCATCGACGAGATGATGACTGAGTTTGGGTAGGGTTTGACTCATAAATGACGATCCTATTGTCCATGACTGACTTGATTATGGATTGAAGTAAGCAGTGAATGGTGACTGAATATTGACCAACCATACGAAACTTAAGTAGGGATAGGCCATTCTCTAATTAATCGCAAATCGCATTCAATGTCAACTGATAAGCGAGTAGGCGATGAAAAAATTTGACTCAGTGGGCTATTTTGATAGATAAATGGCTATCAAAACAGCAAATACAATACAGTTACAACCAAAAAACCACAGCCTATGCTGTGGTTTTTGTTATCAATAAAGTTATGTTTATCTTATAAAGCCATTATCAGCTTCAAAGACTTGGCAAAACAAACCTTATCAAAAATAGCTTTTTAGAAGCTATGATCGCCTGACAATGCTAAATCTAATGAGCTCGTTGCAAAGTTATGCTCTGGTTGATTTAGAATGTCGCGGGTGATTTTTCCAGCGGCAATTTCACGTAACGCCAATACTGTAGGCTTGTCATTATCGACATCAACCAACGGCTCGGCAATACCTTTGGCCAATTGACGGGCGCGTTTGCTTGCGGCCAAAATTAGCTCAAAGCGATTATCAACATTATCCAAACAATCTTCAATCGTTACTCGTGCCATAAATAGCTACCTCGGTTGTTTTTATTAGCCACGGACCTTGCCCGCCACTCAATAAAAATAATATCAAATACATAAAAGGGGATAGCTAAATATTATAGCATTTTTTGCCAAGTCGCGTAGTTGCTTTTTATATCTACTTGTTAGATAAGCACCTGACGAGCATTGTAGCCTAGTTTACTCTTCTACTTGCTTATTTAGCAAGTTGCTAATCGTGCGATGATAACGCTGCTGCTGACGGCTAAGGGTTTGTCTATCCGCCACGATAATCGCTTTTAGCTCAGCTAAGGCTACATCAAAATTATCATTGATCACGACATAGTCAGCATTTACGTATTGTGCCATTTCGGTGACCGCGCCAGCTAGACGGCGCTCTATCACTTCTACAGAATCCTGCGCACGGGTTGAGAGACGTTGGCGCAATGTAGCAATGCTGGGTGGTAGAATAAAAATCATAATGGCATCGGCAAAGATTTCTCTGATTTGCGTCGCCCCTTGCCAGTCAATCTCCAAGATAACGTCAATCCCCGCTGCTAGTTGGGTGCGTACGCTTTTCTCTGACGTGCCATAATAGTTACCAAATACTTCTGCATGCTCTAAAAATAGACCCGCATTGATACCATTGGTAAAACTATCAGTATCTGTGAAATGATAGTGCTGACCATCAATCTCGCCTGGGCGCGGGGTGCGAGTCGTATGTGAGATACTGACCGTTAAGTCGTTGGTCGTAGCAAGTAATTGCTTAACCAGTGAGGTCTTGCCCGTACCTGAGGCGGCAGTAACAATAAATAATGAACCTGTCATACAATTTATCCTAATGGAATATGTGCTAGTAAAATGCGTCTTAGTAACAGACTAAAAGACGATTCAGTCAGTGGTAGAGACTGGAAAAAAGAAAAAACGCCATCATGTATGGCGATAGAAATCATCGTAGTTGCGTCATTATAAACTGCTTTTATATGAGATAAAGTGGGTTTTGCAATATGTAGCTAGCATGTTGATGTTTGCACCTGACATATTGCAATGAGTGCGCTGCTATTTTTGAGGGCAATAAAATCAAATTATGCTAAAGTAGAGCATTGATTTTGCCCCAACTTTTGAATCAAAGCTTTTATACATAAGCTTTAGATATAAATTATCCGACGATAGGCCTTTTTATGCAAATTTATCTTGCCAATCCCCGTGGGTTTTGTGCTGGTGTGGACCGTGCGATTGCGATTGTTAATGAAGCACTAATACGTTTTGAGCCACCCATCTATGTCCGTCATGAAGTTGTACATAATAAATTTGTGGTGTCGGATTTGGCCAATCGGGGCGCGGTATTCGTCGAAGAGCTTCACGAAGTACCGGATGGGTCTGTGGTGATTTTCTCTGCTCACGGCGTCTCTAAAGCAGTCGAAGATGAAGCTGGTCGCCGTGATATTACCGTATTTGATGCCACTTGCCCTTTGGTCACTAAAGTACACATTGAAGTGGCAAAATTTGCACAAGACGGTATGGATGCCGTGTTGATAGGACATGCCGGACATCCAGAAGTAGAAGGCACGATGGGTCGATTCAATGCAAAAAACGGTGGGCAAATCCATTTAGTGGAAGACGAAGCTGATGTTGCTGCTCTCACTGTGGAAAATGCCGAACGCTTGGCTTTTGTGACTCAAACAACCCTGTCGATGGATGATACGGCTCGTGTTATCGATGCACTGCGTGAAAAGTTCCCTAGTATTCAAGGTCCCCGTAAAGACGACATCTGTTATGCCACCCAAAACCGCCAAGATGCGGTAAAAGATTTGGCCAGTCGCTGCGAAGTCGTTTTAGTCGTCGGCTCGCCAAACTCTTCAAACTCTAATCGTCTGCGCGAGCTTGCTGAGCGTATGAATTGCCGTGCATATTTAATTGATAACGCTAGTGAGATGGATAAGCGTTGGTTGGATGGTGTGCAGAGTATCGGCGTGACCGCTGGCGCATCCGCGCCTGAAGTGCTGATCCAAGAAGTGTTACAACAGTTGCAGGACTGGGGGGGCGATCTGCCTAGTGAGCTATCTGGTATTGAAGAAAACGTAACGTTTAGTCTGCCGAAAGCCTTGCGGATTCCTGTCACCCAAGTTGGTAAGTAATTAGGACACGCCCTCGTATTTGTATGAATCATCATTTATATGGATAAGCTCGCATGAAAGAACCAAAAGCCAGATTTGTATTGGCAGAAGCCACGCTCGCTGAAGTGAATAAGCAACTGAAACTCAATATGCTTGTCATGGTGGCAGTGGTCTTTGTACTGTTTATGAATATCATGAAGTTTATGGCAGAAAAAAGCGTTCTTTACGCTGTTCTCGCAGTCATAATGATTTGCTTACTGTTCTTCATACAAAAAGCTCGCGGTATTCTCATACTAAGAAAACAAGAGCTTACCCATAAATAGAAAATACAAGCATAAATAAAAAATATAGGTGAAAATGCCAAATATAGGAAATAGAGAATAGTTATGACTGCTTATTACAAATTTATTAAACGCGAACAGCCAGAAGACGGAGTTAGTCTGGCGCATTACCAGCCAACCAAGCATGCACAAGGCGCTTGGAATGAGCATGAGCAGCATATGGCACCAGCGACAGGTCTTCTGACAGCTGAGATTAATAACTTTGCGCCGCAAGCCAATACCCGTATTGCTCGTGTCAGTCTTGATATTTTAGGCCTGATACCGCTCGATGACTTTACCATTACTACTCGCTGCATCCGACCAGGTAAAACCATTGAATTGATTGAAGCGGTTATGAGTAGCCGTGGTCGAGATGCCATTATTGCAAGAGCATGGCGACTGATTACGCAAGATACTAGTGAGATTGCTGGACTTGAAGATCAACCAGCAAAATACAAACCTGAAGAGTTGCCCGTTTGGGAAGACATGAAAGGCTGGCCGGGCGGCTTTATCGAAAGTGTGCGCTTGGTGGCCGCTCCAGATCGCCGAGAAGGTCGCGGCATGGTTTGGATAACCAACGATGTCGAGATGGTAGAGGGCGTACCCACTGATGATATGGTGCATCTGCTGGGCATGGTCGATACGGCCAATGGCGTGGTACCAAGACTGGGTTTAGGTCTGTCAAAACTAGAGTGGATGTTTCCCAATACAGACCTGCAAATCCATATGCACCGTGTCCCTAAAGGTCGCTGGCTCGGTATCGAGGCGGTACAGCAGTATGGCGCTGATGGTATCGGGCTGACCAGTGCTGTGCTCCACGATGTGCATGGTCCCTTTGGTCGTAGCGAGCAAATACTGACCATCCGCCCGATGCCACGTTAAAAGAGAAAGAATCAACTGTCTAGTAATTTTGGAAAACGAAACGATATGTTGTAATCAATTAATTATACAAATATTGGAGAAATGGTTTTAATAGTAGCTAATAAGACGATATTACCAACCAGACGATATCAATCGACATAGAGGTGACTATGAAAGCATATACTCAATTTTCCAAAAAACTGACGACTATTTGGGAGTTATTAATAGAGGCTTATTCAGAATAGTGGTTAGCTTTTGTTCTTGCGCTAAAAAATGACTGATACCAGAACGCCGCCTTGATAAACAAGCGCGGTGTTTTTTATTGAATAGGGCTTTTGAGCTTGAATTTTTTCTCAATGACCCTATTAGTATAGACAGTTTAACGGTATCACATACGGCAGGGTCTCTAACATTATGAGAGCGGTCTTAGTGAGTATATCGTTATCTGATAATAGGTCTTTCATAGAATTTAAAGGAGTTTTTATGAGTGAAGCAACTCAAGCTGAAGGTCTGAATCCAGAATTAAAAAAACATACGTTTGAAGCAGAAGTCGCCCAGCTACTGCACTTGGTCACGCATTCACTATATTCTAACGCTGATATTTTTGTCCGTGAGCTCGTCTCTAACGCGTCGGATGCTTGCGATAAGCTGCGCTTTGAAGCCACCAATGATGATAGCCTTTATGAAGACGATGGCGAATTAAAAATCCGTATCGCCGTCGATGAAGACGCCAAAACTATTACCTTTACTGATAACGGTATTGGGATGAATGAAACCGATGCCATCGAAAACTTAGGTACCATCGCCAAATCAGGCACCAAAGCGTTTTTAGACAAATTGTCTGAATCACAAAAACAAGACGGACAATTAATTGGTCAATTCGGTGTTGGTTTTTACTCAGGTTTTATCGTGGCTGACACCATCAGTGTTGAATCACGTAAAGCGGGTGAGCCTGCTGATAAAGGCGTGCGCTGGGTATCAGATGGTACTGGTAGCTTTACGGTTGAGCCTATTACCAAAGACACGCGCGGTACCGCGATCACTTTGCACCTAAAAGAAGAATATAGCGAGGGCGAAGATAACTACCTAGACCGCAGCAAGATCAAGCGCTTGGTCAATAAATACTCTGACCATATCAGTCTGCCCATTCAGATGCGTAAAGAGATCTGGCAAGAAGATGTCGTCGATGACGAAAATGATGACACGCCTACTGGTGGCGAGATGGTACTGACGGATGAGTGGGAAACCATCAATAAAGCCAGTGCGCTATGGACACGCTCAAGCTCTGAAATCGACGATGATGAGTATGTTGATTTTTACAAAAACATCACTTATGACATGGACGCGCCGCTTACGTGGACGCACAACCGTGTCGAGGGCCGCGTACAGTACACGCAGCTTTTATATATCCCTAAAAAAGCCCCGATGGATCTATACACTCGCGAGCAGCAGCACGGTCTAAAGCTTTATGTGAAGCGCGTCTTTATTATGGATGATGCTGAGCAGCTATTACCGATGTATTTGCGTTTTGTGAAAGGGGTGATCGATTCAGCAGACTTGCCACTGAACGTGAGCCGTGAGCTATTACAAGAGTCGCGCGATGTAAAATCTATTCGTGATGGTAACGCCCGCCGTATCTTGACTTTGCTGGCCAGCCTTGCCAATAGCGAAGACAGTGACAAGCAAGAAAAATTTGCCCAGTTCTATGCAGAGTTCGGCGATGTCATCAAAGAGGGCTTGGGTGAAGACGCCGGTAATAAAGAACGTATTGCTAAGCTATTGCGTTATGCCACCAGCACCCAAGATGGCCTTGAGACCAGCTTTGAAGACTATAAAGGCCGTATGAAAGATGGGCAAAAAGCCATCTATTATTTAACGGCTGATAATCTAGCTGCAGCAAAAAACAGTCCGCAACTTGAGCTGTTTAAGAAAAAAGGCATCGAAGTTATTTTGATGACCAGCCGTGTTGACGAATGGGCAATGAACTTCTTAACCTCATTCGATGACACACCGCTGCAAAACATTGCCAAAGGTGCCGTAGATCTAGGCGATTTGCAGGATGAAGCAGAAAAAGCCGAAGCCGAGAAAGCCGAAGAAACCCTAAAGCCTGTCGTTGATAAGCTTAAAACTGCGTTAGGCGAGCGTGCTAAAGATGTTAAGGTTTCAACACGTTTGGTTGATAGCCCTGCTTGCTTAGTCGTTGGTGAAGGTGAGCTATCACCGCAAATGATTCAGATGCTACAGCAAATGGGTCAGGATGTACCAGCAAGTAAGCCAACGCTAGAGGTCAATCCTGATCATCCACTCATTAAGAAGCTTGAGAGCAGCGAGCAGTTTGATGATTTGGCGCAAGTCATTTTTGATCAAGCGTTGTTAGCAGATGGCGGGCAGTTAGAGGATCCAGCCGCTTATCTAAAGCGCGTTAATGAGCTATTGATGAGATAATGTCTGGTAATTGATGTAAAAGGAGGTCTTGTCTGCAAGGCCTCCTTTTTTATTGAGGTTTATGGTCATATTTGAATGAATTTTACAAATCATCCTTATCCTCTTGACCGACAATCCGTTACAATCGCGATAGATTAGCGAGCTAAACTATTGGTTAATGCTAGTCATCTTCGATAAACATTCCATCGTGAATTCAATATAAATAGATGTCTACAGCCGTGAAAAAATCGTAAGTCGATTACATCAAGCGGCGACGACATCATGATAGTTATCATTGGGTCATTTTATTTTTCTCGACTGGCTAGAGGTCTAAGTCTTTGTCACTTACGTCGTTAAAAACCGTATCGCTCCAGCGTTTTTCGCTTAATTTCGCTGCCAATATTATCGCAACTTTGTGGATGTTGGTGGGTTCAACTCGGGCGTTTTCTTGGGTAAAGCCCACCTTTATGCAGTTTGCTGTATTTGCCTTATTGGCACTTGGTAGTAACGTCCTATTTTCGTGGTTGGCGGCTGAAAGTGGTAGTATATTCAATGAGCAGGGGCTGGTCAGTTATTTGATCTGGCCGATGATTATTTTATTAAGCGGTATTATTTTGGCACGGCGAGCCAGCAATCAGACACTGGTTTTTGTGCCCGTCGTTCTTTGGTTGGTTGCTGATACCTTATCTGCATTATTGCAGAGCTTGGTACAGTTTTTTGGTAGCTATGGCTGGTTACCTGAGTGGAGTTACTCGTTTTTACCCATACTATTTTTGGTATTGTTTTTATGGCAGACGCTTTCTTTGCTATGGATTTTTTCTCGTCGCCTGCGTATACCATGGTGGGAGCGAATCATCATATTGGTTGGGGCGGTGGCATTGTTGACGATCTGGCAGCGCAATGTCGCTGATCAGCCTATATTTAAGCAAATTCCAGTAGAGCCTGTGTTGGAAGAGGCGGCACTATATGAGCAGCCCCGTTTATTACAGCAAGCATTAAATAGTATAGACCCAAGTATCGATGGCAAAACCGACTGGTACTTTATGGGTGTGGCAGGGTTCTCTGGTCAAAACGTCTTTCGTTCTGAGATCAATAAAGTGCGTGAGCTGTTTGATGTGCGTTTTGGGACCAGCGGGCACTCGTTGTCTTTGATTAATAATACGTATAGTTGGATGGACGAGCCAATTGCGACCAAAACCAGCATCCTACGCGGCTTGAAAAAAATCGGTCAGCAGATGAATGCTGACGAAGATGTGTTGTTTTTGACGCTATCTTCACATGGTAACGAGGATATCGTTCAGTTAGCGAATCCGCCAATCGCGATGGACAATCTAGATGCTGCATGGCTTCGTGAAGCACTGGATGCCTCGGGTATTCGCTGGCGTGTGATTGTGGTATCTTCTTGTTATTCGGGTTCATTCATCGATGAACTAGCGTCTCCGACTACAGTGGTGATAACGGCATCAGCCGCTGACAAAGCATCTTTTGGTTGTACCAATACGGCTGAGATGACGTATTTTGGTCAAGCATTTTTTGCTGAAAGCTTGAGAGGAAATACCAGTTTTGAGTCGGCTTTTAAGGATGCTCGTATACGTGTCAATGAGCGTGAGAGCGCAATGGGGTTTGAGCCATCAGAGCCGCAGATGGTAATCGGCAGTTTGATGGAAACCGCCTTACCTGCATTTGAGCAAGTGCTGTTTGATAAAGCGCGACCTTCAGTTGCAAGTCTTACGAATAATACTGCTTCTACGACCGTCAATGCTTTACCTGAAACTACTGCTAATCTATCGGTAGGCGAAGTAGATGCAGCTGCCGAATAAATATGAGAAATGATCTAGTAACTGGCAAATGCTAGTATCAAATAACGAGTACTTATTAAACGCCATCGTTGGTTTTTTGAATAAAAAGGATATCACTCATGCAGAATTCTTATAGTCATAGTTTGTCTAACCATAAACAGCTTACCCAAAAAAGTGTAAATCGCTGTTTTAATGGTGAGCAGCATTATTATAGTCACGAATCGACGTCTACCAAAACCTCTATGACGTTTAGTATTTATCTACCTGATGAGGCCTTGGCTGGACGACGTTGTCCTGCGATATTATATCTATCGGGTCTGACGTGTAACGCGGACAATGTGACGCATAAAGGTCATTTTCAACAAAAATGTAGCGAGCTTGGTATGATACTTATCGCACCTGATACTTCGCCTAGAAGTAGTGAAGACAGCGATGTACCAAATGATGAGCGCTATTTTGTTGGTCAAGGTGCAAGCTATTATGTTGATGCCACTCAAGCACCGTGGTCAGACAACTTCAATATGCAAAGTTACATCGTTGATGAGCTATATGACTTATTACGCTCAGAGTTTCCTATCGATAGCATCGGTATTACAGGGCACTCGATGGGTGGGCACGGCGCGTTATTGCTAGGATTTAAGTTCCCAAGTAAGTTTGTCAGCGTATCGGCGTTATCGCCAGTGTGTGCCGCCAGTGAGTCTGCTTGGGGACAAGCTGCCTATACAGAGTACTTCGGTGATGATAAGTCTCTATGGGTACAAGCCGATGCGGCGCAGATGATCGAAAAAGTGGGTCAGCAGTATGCGAGCATTTTGGTTGATCAAGGCGCGGCTGATAATTTCTTAGCAGAAGGTCAGCTACAGACTTCTAAACTACAAGACGCTTGTGCAAAAGCCGAACAGCCCTTAACATTACGCTATCAAGCGGGGCATGACCACAGCTATTATTTTATCCAAACGGTGATTAATGATCATATCGAACATCATTGGCATATGGCTCAAATGAGCTAAGAGGTCATTCAGATGACCGTGATATGTTTTTCGCTATCTCATTCCTGCTCAAAAGGTGATTTTTATGGCAGGTTATCAAGTTTTGACAGCTTCCAACGTGAAAGATAAATCAGTAGATGCACGCTCTACAAGGGCAACGATGCAAGCGGATATGGACGCTGCTTTGGCAAAAAAGCAACATGATGTCGATAGTGACCACGTATCCGAAGCGAAAGCAAAAGAGTATATCGCAAAAACCGTCAACGATGCAGGTGAGAGAGTACTTGATGAGACGCAAATATCTCGCGTGATAGAGATGGCATGGGAAGACAGAACGCCATTCGGTGCGATAGAGCATAGCTATGGTCTCGATGAGACTGCGGTTATCAAGCTCATGCGCCAAGAGCTAAAGCCATCATCTTTTCGTTTATGCCGCAAGCGCGTGAGTAATCGTGCTACCAAGCATGAGGCAAAGCGCTCTTTCGAAGTTGGTCGTGCTTATTGTAAGACCCAATACAAGCAGCGCTAAACAACTAAGTATTTAGTATCAATATGTCAAAGGCTCGCAGCATATGTGAGCCAATTAGAATTTTCTTTTAATCTATCCATATCTTATATAAACATGAATTAGGTAGCCCAATTATGAACAGTCCTGCTAGACCTTATCTTATTGCCCCATCGATACTCTCAGCTGACTTTGCGCGGTTGGGCGAAGAAGTGGAGAAGGTAATAGAGTCGGGTGCTGATGTGATTCATTTTGATGTCATGGACAACCATTACGTACCCAATTTGACGTTTGGTAGCATGATTTGTAAGGCGCTGCGTGACTATGGTGTGGAGGCGCCAATTGATGTCCATTTGATGGTATCACCTGTCGATAGTATGATTGAGCAGTTTTTGGAAGCGGGGGCAAGTATCATCACCTTTCATCCAGAAGCCAGTCATCACGTTGATCGCTCTCTTCAGCTTATCAAAGATGGTGGGGCAGAGTGCGGTTTGGTACTCAATCCTGCCACATCGTTACACCATCTAGATTGTGTGATGGATAAAGTGGATCAAATTTTATTGATGAGTGTTAACCCTGGTTTTGGCGGTCAGTCGTTTATCGATAACACATTAGACAAAATACGTCAGGTACGTCAGCGTATCATCACCAGTGGTCGAGATATCAGATTAGAAGTAGATGGCGGTGTCAAAGCCAGCAACATTCGTGCGATTGCTGAAGCAGGGGCTGACATGTTTGTCGCTGGGTCTGCGATATTCAACCAAAAAGACTATAAAGCGGCTATTGATGAGATGCGCGCAGAGTTGGCTTTAGCCAATAATAGCTAATCTGCATATTGTGACATGATCGATAAACGGTGTTGGCGACCAAAAAACAGTATTGAAGTAGGCCATATCATTTGCAATTGTGCGCAGTGGCCAGTCATGTAAAGGTGAATCATGGACAACAAACATTCTACCAACTCATTGAAACCTTCTGAGACGATGAAACATACTGATCAGACACCGAAAAGTGAGACACAACGTAGCTTGGTGCCCAAAGGTATTACCATTGGCATGGCTATATTTGCGCTGGTACTGAGCTTGGCAGGTTATGGCTTTCGTTTGATGGTGGGTGATGATGTCGGAACAGTGTTGCGCCATGCTGCGGTCATTGTGCCTGCGTTCATGTTAGGTATTCCGCTGTTTTTTTGGGTAGGTTCTCGTATAGTCAACAAGGTTAAAGGACTGCATATCGAGAGCTGGAATGCCATTAGTTTGGGCTATTTGACTTCTTGTGTATCGATGTTATGGCTGATGGGCACTTATAGTTAAAGGGTTTTGCTATAAATATAGTGCTTTTTTATGCTTGCATTGTGACGTGCTATTTTATACTTTTTAATCATTAAGCCATGTTCTATGTGCATGGCTGGAATTTTATATGCGAATTGTACCGGCCAGTATTGCCAAAATTATCTATCCAAAAGATTTACCAAATGGCTTATTTACCAGCTTAATCATAGCTTGTCTTTTGATGGGGCTCGCTTCACTGCGTAACGGGACGGATTTACAGGGTTGGCTCAATGTGATTGAGAACTGGCTGCTGATGCTATTGATACTTCCGACTGCAACGGCGACTGTTGCTCTGCCTTTTAAATACCGCGATCCCACCCTTGAGCTAAAACTGGTCTATTACCTTGGGATGTTCGTTGCTTTCTTATTTACGTTAGCGAAACTGCGCTATTGGCGCTAATGTGTCCTTATTGCAAGGCATCCAAGTTTTTTATAGTGAAGACTGATGTGATAGCCCTTGAATTCTAGTGTTAAAGCGTCCATTGTATGAGTAAGACAGATTTACCCGCGTTACTGTAAGATGATAGATTTGCCGAATGCGTTTGTTTTCAATAAATAACGGCTTTGCAATCACTAGTTTCTCTACCAGTACTAAACGGGATAATAAGGAACATATTAATGCCATATGATATCGATAATGATATAGAAGTAGACAACGAAAGTAGCGATCAGTTTGCAGGGTTTGCCAAAGAAACCACCTTAGAGTTAGTGGAAGCAGATGATGGTAGATTGTTGTTGCGTGATGCCGAGCAAGATGAAGCGCCGCTGATGACTATCGACTTTTCTGACAAGCTAAAAGAGCTACTTGGTAGTGACACTCAAGTGATTGGTCAACACATGATTCATGCTGCGATTCAGGTCATTATGCAAAAGCAAATGAGTAAGTGGCATGCGCATGTATATGATAAAGAACCAACGCACTACAGTTGATCTAGTTATTAGTGAGCTGAAGATAGCTAAATATACAAACATAAAAAAAGGGTTTATCCATTGATAAACCCTTTTTTTGTTCAAATAATACCATTGATAAAATGAAGATTATTTGATTTTAGCTTCTTTAAAGATCACGTGCTGGCGTACTTTTGGATCAAACTTTTTGATTTCCATTTTGCCAGGCATAGTGCGCTTGTTTTTAGTAGTGGTGTAGTAATACCCAGTACCAGCTGTTGATACTAATTTAATTTTATCTCTCATGATAGCTTTCCTGTAAATGAGGGGTCTTCAAACGATAGGTACGTGTCTCAAAGAGCAAGTTGCCACAGCTAATGTAGCAAAACAGCAGCTAAATAATGAGAGTCATCACTCAGCTGCTATTTTTAACTTAAACTTTTTGACCTTGTGCGCGTAGATCCGCTAACACTTTATCGATACCAAGTTTGTCAATGATGCGCATACCTTTAGTAGACACACGTAGACGTACAAAGCGGTTTTCAGACTCTACCCAAAAACGATGGTTGTGAAGGTTTGGTAGAAAGCGACGACGGGTTTTGTTGTTTGCATGCGAAACATTATTACCCACCATAGGGCGCTTTCCAGTCACTTGGCAAACTCGAGACATGGCGAACTCCTAATCTATGAGGCATGAGTTTTTCTCATACCAGTCTGGGCAAGTTGCACGTTTATGCGGCATGGACACAGCAAGCGGCAGCTTTGCACCAAACAAAACTATATGAAGGTTGAGCTGGTTTTACTGTTATCTAAAGGCAAATAACAGGCTGACCAATTCAGAAAATTTTAAAGCCGACATTTATACCATAAAACAGACGAATACTCAAATATTTTTATGATAGTTGTTGGTTTAAAGGAGAGATATTATACCCTGAAATGAGCGTGCTATGTTGTTGATTGTTTAATAGTAAAGATTAATTTTTAGTTGTAAGTTATAACAAAAGTCAGTAAAGTTGCTGTTATATATTTAATACAATCTGTTAATACATCGGTATCACTGTAAATCTAAGTATCATTACCAATCTTATTTAATTCTGTGTAATGGTTTTCTGCCTTTTTGCTCGAATAAATTACTGCTCATGCGGAGTCAAAAACATGTCATATCATTTGCTACCTACTTCTAAATTGTTTCAACTGACAGCGCTAACCTTATCATTGGCCTTGGCGGGTTGTGGTGGTGGGGGCACGGATACGGTTGCGCCAGAGCCTGATTTGGGCCCTGAGCAGCCTGACGAAAATAATGGTAGTGATAGTGGCGGTGAGCAGACACCAGAAGTTGAACCTGATTTCTTTTTACAGAAGCTTAGCACATCGCCTACTATCATCGAGCTATCTGATGAGCAGGCTATTTTTAATGTAACAGTAAAAGCTGCTGAGGTGGGCTCAGGTGGTGCAATGATCGGCAAAGCAGTTACATTGAAAGTAGTGAATTCTGAAACTAATGGTATCACTATTGAAGGTCAAAGTACTCAAGTGACTGATAGCAATGGTAATGCTGTATATACACTAAAGCTGAATCCGCAGGCAGTCTTAGATAAAGAGATGTTAATTGCAAACGGCTTTACATTAATAGCTACTGCTAATAAAGCCGATGGCACAGCTGTTGCACCGCAGGAGTTAAAAGTTTCTGTTAGTAGAGAGGGAAGTGGAGATGGTACTCAGGTCACTGAAAGTAAACTGAGTGTTACTCAAAGTCTTGATACCAGCTCTGTCTCTAATAATAAGCTGAACCCTTATGGCGACACAGCAGTAATCAGTGTGCAGCTGAAAAATGAAAAAGGAGCGCTGGCTCCTGATGTTGAGGTTGGTCTCGGACTCGCTCAGATAGAGGGTGTCTCTGTCGATACTGCTAGCCAAATGACTGATGCCAAAGGTGTTGCTACTTTTAATCTTAAGATCGATAGCAATTTGCCTGCAGCGACTCGTAATAAACTGCTTCAAGGTATCGTATATGCTATCAATATCAAAGAAAATAGTGGGGCCACTAAGCTCATATCTGGCAAGCTCCCTGTTGCATTACCTGTTTCAGACTATGATTTAAAAGTTTCAGGAAATTCAACGCAGCTTAGCGCTTATGGTGATACACAGCAGCTTACTATCACTGCCTCACCTAAAAATACAAATGTGTCGACTCAAATTAATGGTGCAAAGGCAACAATCAAGCTAAATGATGCCTTTGAAGGTGTCAGCCTAGCAAATGAACAGTTAGTATTAGATGCCAATGGTCAAGCGACAGTAGCATTAACCATATCATCGGCGTTGAGTGCCGATGAACGTCAAGAGCTTGCAGAAAAGGGTATTAGCTACACTGTCGTGCTCACAGAACCAAACCGTTCGACAGCAACAGTAAGCTCTTCTAGCGTAGTTATTGTTCCAACTGCGAAATACAAAATTAACTTTAACGAAAGCAGCAAAAAAGAGCTATCGAGTTCAGGTGGCAGTGCAGTGATCAGCTTCCGTGTCAATGATAGCCGCGGTGGTGTAGTTGAAGGGCAAAAAGTAATAGCAAGTTTACCAAAAATCCTAGCTGATGCAGGTCTACTAACTCTAGAGAACAACTCAGAACAGACAACCAATGCTAAAGGTGAAGTTAGCTATACGGTACGGGTGCCTAATAACTTGACTGTGTCACAAAAAGCCCAGCTTGAAAAGGCAGGTAGTTTTGTATTGTCTGCAAATATAACAGAAGCGTCGGGAGTACCAAGTACTGCCAGCAGTGAAAGTATCCGTATAGGGGCAGATATCGGACAAAGCGATATTACATTGACTGCGCAAAGCGTACCTGCAATTGCGAATATACTAGATGAGCAGTTTAAGTTGCAAATTCTAGGTAAGCGTAAAGATGGCAGCGCTGCTGTAGGACGCACAGTCAAGCTTGTTATTAACGAAGGCTTTACGACAGGTATTACCATTCAAGGTAACGAACAAACCACAAATAGCAATGGCGTGGCAGAGTTTACCGTTCGTATTAGTCAAAACCTAACCCAAGCACAGCGTGATCAATTAATTAAAACAGGTATTGCCTACACTGCAGTACTGACTGATGAAGATGGTACTCAGTCCAAAATTATTCAGAAAGTAAACGTTGAGCAGCCAGCAACCAGTATACAGTTCGCTTCTATCACAACGCCAGAAATTAGTGAGTTGGGCGGTAGCGGTAATATTGGTGTGAGATTGACCTCTAAAGAGAATACTGCTCAGCCGGTCAGAGACAAAACAGTCACTATCCAGCTAGGTGCAAAAGCACTAGAGTACGGTGTTACAGTCACTCAAACTACAGCGACTACAGATTTTAATGGTGAGGCGATTTTTGCTGTTAACGTACCTAAAGGTTTAACAGCTGTACAGCGAGCGGATTTAAAGAACACTGGTATCAACTATCAGCTAACGTATGCTGAAAACAACGTTTCTTATAATTCAGAAATACAGAAAGTAAAAATCACTACGCCTAGCGTTAGTTTAAATATCTTGAACGCCACCAATAATATTGATAATCAAGCAGGATATATCCTAAACAATGTGGGTAGTACTGCCATTATCCAAGCACAGCTAAATAATCAGTCATCTGGCGAGCAAGTCGCTAATCAGACAGTGAAGTTGGTATTTGATAATCCACAATTAGCAAGCCTGCTCACAGTAAATGGTCAGCTTGGGTCATCAAATATCACTGCTAGTACAAATGCTAATGGTTTGGTTAGCTTCAATGTTGTAGTTCCAAATAACTTGAATGATGAGCAAAAAGAAGCGCTTAGCAAGCAAGTATTGACCGCCACTTTGACAGAGACATTGACTGGCAAGCAACAACAAGTCAATGTCAAAGTTCAGTCTATGACAGCAGCCATCTCTTTACTGGGTAATTCAGTAAGTGCTTTAAACCTAAATGGTGGTGAAACACAGGTTGAAGTGATAGCAAAAGATAACAAAGGCAATGTGATTAGCGGACAAAAAGTATTCCTCGCACTGCCAGCCTCTATTGCAAGTAAGGGCGTTACACTGGCTACAGGTGGCAGTCAGACTACTGATGATTCAGGTAAGGCTGTATTTACTCTAGCAGTACCAAACAACTTAACCGAAGACCAAAAGACTGCATTAGGTACAAGTTTTATTGTGGCATTATCTGCAGCTGATAGTAGTGGGAATATTGTGACGCAGACGAGTACTGTCCGTACCAATATACCAACAGGTACAACTGAAAGTCTCACTGTTGGCGCAAATAAAGTTGTTGACACCAAAGGGGATACCTTCAAAGTATTCGTACGCGTTGCTAAAGACGACAAGAGTATTGCAGGTCGTTCCGTCACTCTAAATGTCAACGACCCTATTGGTACAGGCGTGACAGTCAGCCAAGGCACAGCCGTCACTAACAGCGATGGTGTAGCGACTTTTGATTTGACTCTTGAAAATGGTGCCAATGTTAACCAAGCGACGCTAGAGTCAGGTATTCGATTAACTGCGACTACTACTACAGCTGAAAATGTTAAATTGGAGCAAAACTACATTGTAGCAGTGGATACGTCTACAATTGAGAGCTACCAGCTAATCGCGTCATCTGATAAGCCAACATTGACTACAGGTGGCGACCAGACCCAAGCTTCATTCATCGTAACAGATAATAACGGTGGGATTCTCACAGGTGTGCCAGTACAGTTAAGCATCGAAAACCTAGAGTCAAGCGGAGCAGCATTGACCACATCGAGCACAGTTGTAAGCGATAGTAGTGGTCGGGTTGATGTGGGTGTATTGTTAGCAGCTAATAGTATCAATGCTCGCCTTAATCATAGTGTAGTGATTAATGCCAAAATCGTCACGCCGCAATATGATATAGATGGTACTGTCAATATGCAGGTGCGTGAACAAAAGTCTCTGAGCTTATCTGCAATTGGCACAACACTCACCCTTACAGCATCTGAAAAAAATCTCAAAGATAATAGTACAACCTCCCTGTCTTCTACTTTAACTGATGGGACGGGACTTGCGATTGCAAATGCTAAAGTAGAGCTTATTGATACTGACGGCAACCTTATCGCTAGTGATGCAACCGCGACCACCGATTCAGAGGGTAAAGCTAGCTTTACAGTTAACGAAAGTGATTTGAGCTTTGATAGCAATGGTAACTTACGTGTTTTTGTGAGAGCAGTGGGTGAGCGAGAGCTGACCACGCAGCGTAGTACCAGTAGCATTGATTTGGTTAAGGTGTCGCAAGCGGGTATTAGCTTCATCGATATTGAAGATGTTTACGATGTTAATATGGCTCAGAATATTAATATACAGATTCGCACTAACTCTGTAGCTGAGGCGAATGCACTTATTGGTAAGCTCTTAGAAGTACAAACAACGATTGGAACGTTTGCGAACAATGATGTCATCTCGACCCAAGCGATAACGGCTGCCAATATTCAAGGTAATATTATTACAGTCCCAGTCGTACTGAACTCTGCACTTGCTGGCACAGCAGTATTGCAGGCGACGGTACTTGGTGAGATGAATAACGGTCAGCTCAAGTATCAAACAACCGTAGACACGCGTTTTAGAGCCACTACACCAGCTAAGATACTGTTCCAAGCGGTAAGATCAGTGATTACGCCAGGTAGCAGTACCGAGCTTGTAGCAACTGTCAAAGATAAAAATGATGTACCAGTCGAAGGCCAGACAGTCGTCTTTAGCCGTGCTTCTGATTCTTCAGCAGGACGATTGTCTGCTGCAACTGCTATCACTGATAGTAAAGGTCAAGCACGTGTAGTGTATTTGGCAAATGCTAGCTCACCGATCAATGGTGTGACTCTCAACGCTCGACTATTGAATGACCCTAACAATATTGGTAGCAAGTCCACTACTATTACCGTGTCAAAAGATGCTGTTTATACGACATTGACGTTTGCTAATAAAATATCTTCTGACGACATCTACTACACAGTTCGTGGCTCGATATCGGTTATGGATGGCTCAGGACAGGCCGTTGCTAACAAAGAGGTATCCATCAAGTCTTATGCAGTGGAGTACGCACAAGGTCGCGTGTGTCTGCTAGATAGTAGCACTTCGTATCAAGGGGCTAATACAGTAGATGGAGAAGGTAACATCAGTACGCCAGAACCTAAAACATTCTCTGAAAAATCTGCCATTTTGTTACGGTCTAACTGGATTACGAGTGAAGACAGTCCAGAGTATAATTACATCTTGGATAACGACGATGATGTAAATAACAATGGTGTACTGGATACCATTAACCCAGTTGCTATTATTGGTGGAACATTTGCTGATGACGGCTATTCTTTTATCACTGACGCAGAAGGACGTGCTGATTTCCAAGTTCGCTATCCTATCCGCTATTCAAACTGGGTAAAAGTCAGATTCGATGCATCAACCTTCTTAAATGGTAGTGAAAATACCCAAAGCCTGAACTATTCGCTACCATACTTGGATGGTGACTTGGATATCGTTGGTGATACCTTATTCAGCCCTTGGATCGCAGATGCTAGCCCGTTTGGTCCAGGTAATGCAACCTGTGTGAATAGCTTGAGCGTGAATATCGATGCTGAAAAAGATACTACGAAAGTGATACTTTCACCATATCAGCCAAGCTATGCAGTATCGATTAATGGTGTCGGACCAAATACACAATCGCAAGGTTATAACAGTTATATTGTAGACTTCAATCAAGCCTTTGAATTAGGGGCCACGTTAGGAATCGTTAGCAACGGAGCAGGTTTTACTAGAACTATAAAGGTTGAATAATATTGGTAAACATTGAAAGTTGATATTTCAAGACCCTTGACCACATGTCAGGGGTTTTTGCATTGCATCTTCAAATAGCTAAATAACCAAAAACAACCAACTCGCTCAGCAAAGCATCGCAAAAAAGATTAAAATAACCGGTTTACTCCGCTGCCAGCAATTTTTCAGCGAACAGTCATCACTTCTTATATTGGGCGTATTATGTCAGACAACACCAAAACGGCTTCATCATCACGTACAACAAACATCGCTTCTCAGAGCAAACAGATTCCTAGCTTTACTGATACAGCGACATTGCTCATCAAATGCAAAGATCAGGCGGGTATCGTACAGGCAGTCTCTGAATTTATTCATCGCTATGGCGCGAATATCATCACCTTAGATCAGTATTCAACAGCTCATGAAGGTGGTCAATATTTTATGCGTTTGGAATTTGCGTTGGCAGGCTTGAGCGATATCATTGAGAACTTTGAAGCCAGCTTTGCACATACTGTGGCTAAACGCCATAACATGGACTGGCGTCTGCATAACAATGCTACCAAGACCAAAGTGGGTATTTTGGTGTCAAAGTTTGATCACGCATTATTGGACTTATTATGGCGACACCAGCGTGGCTTGCTGGATTGCGAGATTACTTGCGTGGTGAGTAACCATCCTGATTTACAACAAGCGGTCGAAAACTTTGGCATTACCTTTCACCATGTGCCCGTGACCAAAGAGAATAAGGTAGAAGCGGAGGAGCAAATCCATAAGCTGATGGCAGGTAATGACTTACTAGTGTTGGCGCGTTATATGCAGATATTGTCAGCTGATTTCGTGAAGCGTTGGCCGATGCAAGTGATTAATATCCATCATTCGTTCTTGCCTGCGTTTGTGGGTGCAGATCCTTATCGTCAGGCTTATGATAAAGGCGTCAAGCTGATTGGCGCAACAGCGCACTATGTGACTGCTGAGCTGGATCAAGGGCCTATTATTGAGCAAGACGTACACCGTGTGACCCATCGCCAAGGGGTAACAGAGTTGCGCGCTATTGGCCGTGATATCGAGCGTAATGTATTGGCACGTGCTGTCAATTGGCATGTGCAAAACCGTGTGATTGTAGCAGGCAACAAGACCGTAGTTTTTAACTAAAAAATCAGTAGAAAATTGAGTAAGAAAGGCGGTCAGTAGCAACAGTTACTGATCGCCTTTTTTATAATGTGATATTTTATATCAGCATTTCCAAAACAAACTTACTACCCACAAAGCCAATCGCTAACAGAATAAAGGCATAAATAGTGATATTCGCCGCACGTTTGCCTCGCCATCCTGCGCGCCAATTGCCAAGCAGCAACGTACCAAATAATAACCACGAGAGCAGACTAAATACTGTTTTGTGCACGATATGCTGTGCCATCAAATCTTCGACATAGATAAACCCGATGCCCAGTGCGATACTAAGCAGCACAAAGCCTACCAAGAGCATATCGAATAATAGACTCTCCATACTTTGTAATGAGGGTAATTTATTGACCCAAAATCGGTGAATGGTATGATGCTTGAGCTCGCGAATTTGTAGACGCAAAAATAGCGCTTGTACTGCCGCCATCAACAGCACACAATAGGCCGCTAACGATAATAGGATATGAGCTTCAAGACCGACACTGACGTCAGTAAGCGGTTGATAGGGTGCGCGGCAAATATAGCCGACGGTTATACCTATTAGTGCAGTAGGCGCAGCCAAAATACCAAGGCTCAGAATAGGGCGGTACAGACAAAACAGCAGGTAAAAGAATAAGAAGAATAAACTGGTCAGGCTAATGATATTGAACAAATTGAAATTCAGACCATAAAGCGTCACTACATATGGATAAAGTAAGGTCGCATGTGCGGCCATCCCTACCAATAAAAGCCCCAAACTGACGCCTTTATGAATAGGTTTGTCCTGAATCAGCGCCCAACCAATATGGAGGCTGACTAAGACATAAGCCATGCTAGCAAGTAAGAATGCAAGGTGCACAGATAAAAAGCCTCATCTTATACTGAGCATAAACTGCCGCTCAATGTATCACCAAAGTGGTATTATCGGAATGATTAGAATAATCGTCCAATTTATCATAAAATGGGTGCCAGTTGAGCATCATCTTACTTATTGCTTATAAATATGATTGACAAAGCAGCAATCCGCAAAATATATCGTAAGTCACTTATAAATATCAGAGCCAAGTTTTGCAAAACCACTATAAGTTTTGAGCCGTGTTGATGCTATAGTATTGATAATATGATTTTTTATAAGAGAATGTCCCAGTATTTGATAGTCCATCCTAATAGTATTGATGAACCATTTGAATCGTTTGATTCGCCACCATTTTATTGAAAGTTATTTTAATTGCGTATTATTTAATTGAAAACCATTTTAATTGAGAGTTATTTATGTTTGATACCTTAACAGAACGCTTATCGTCCAGCCTACGTAATATCGTAGGATCTGGACAACTGACTGAAGACAATATCAAAGACACCCTGCGTGAAGTACGTATGGCATTGTTAGAAGCTGACGTGGCGCTACCTGTCACTCGTGATTTCGTCAAACGCGTCAAAGAGCAAGCGCTTGGTGCTGAAGTGCTAAAAGAGCTAGCGCCAGGTCAAGCCTTTGTCAAAATCGTACACGACGAGCTGACCGAAATGATGGGCAGTGCCAATCAGCAGTTAGAGATGACAGGCAAACCGCCTGTGGTCTATTTGCTAGCAGGTTTGCAAGGTGCGGGTAAAACGACCACAGCTGGTAAATTGGCCAAATATCTACAAGAGCGTCAAAAGAAAAAAGTCATGCTGGTATCGGCCGACGTCTACCGTCCAGCGGCGATCAAACAGCTTGAGCAAGTTGCCGGTCAGGTCAATGCTAAGTTTGTGAACTCAAGCACGGATGAAAATCCAATCGATATCGCAAAGCGTGCGATTGAAGAGGCCAAAATCCAATATCAAGATATCCTTATCATTGATACGGCAGGTCGTCTACATATCGACGATACCATGATGGATGAGATTAAGGCGCTAACGGCGGCGGTTAACCCATCTGAGACACTATTCGTCGTCGATGCAATGACGGGTCAAGATGCCGCCAATACCGCAAAAGCTTTTAATGATGCGTTGCCATTGACGGGTGTTATCTTAACTAAGACTGACGGCGATGCACGAGGCGGTGCAGCGCTGTCTGTACGTGCTATCACCGGCAAGCCAATTAAGTTCTTGGGTCGCGGTGAGAAACTAGGCGAGTTAGAGCTATTCCACCCTGAGCGTATTGCCCAGCGTATCCTTGGTATGGGCGACGTACTGAGTTTGGTCGAAGAGGTTGAGCAAAAAATCGACCGTGATAAAGCCGAAAAAATGGCGAAAAAGATGCAAAAAGGCGGTGATTTCGACCTTGAGGATCTATTGACCCAGTTCCAGCAGATGAAGAGCATGGGCGGTATGGCAGGTTTCTTAGATAAGATGCCAGGTATGAGCGGCTCAGACATGCAAAAAGCCGTCGAAGATGCCAAGCCAGAAGAAAAAGTACGTGAGATGGAGGCGTTGATTAATTCAATGACGCCGTTTGAGCGCAAAAACCCTGATAAGATTAATCCAAGTCGTAAGCGCCGTATCGCTGCAGGCTCAGGCCGTGAGATTCAAGATGTTAACCGTTTGCTCAAGCAGCACAAGCAAATGGCAAAAATGATGAAAATGATCTCAAAGCCTGAAGGCATCA
This sequence comes from Psychrobacter sp. AntiMn-1, assembly GCF_001854065.1. Taxonomy (NCBI): domain Bacteria; kingdom Pseudomonadati; phylum Pseudomonadota; class Gammaproteobacteria; order Moraxellales; family Moraxellaceae; genus Psychrobacter; species Psychrobacter sp. AntiMn-1. The sequence continues at coordinate 2,673,330 of NZ_CP012969.1, forward strand.
GTAAAATGATGAAGTCTATGCAAGGCCTCATGGGTGGTGGCAGCGCAGGCGGTGGTGGCCCATTGTTTGGCGGCGGTCAATCAGGCACTAAAAACGTGAATCCAGAACAAATGGCCAAGCAAATGGGACTGGATCCGAACAATATGCCAAGCACCGAAGAGATACAAAAGCAAATGCAAGAAATGCAAAACCAAGCGCCCAAGAAGTTTAAAACACGTTTCTAAGCCATCGTGATGCATACTGAAAGTATTTTATATATGCCCTAAAGCTACCTAAGCTTTAGGGTTTTTTATGGTTAGCTATGAATAAGTATAGATGAATAAAGTGTGGAAAAGCGTAGAAATTGATAAAATTCATTTAGCCTAAATGCTATGATAGGCGCTGTTTCATTCTGTCTAAATTTTGATAGTACATAAATGATGAATAGCTATTAAAAATTATTAAAATCTGACAAACCCATTTAGAACGCCAAAAGTAAAAGCCGAGGTTGTGATGTTTTTAGCAATGGATACCGTGTTCGATCAGTGTTCGATCGCGATTTTAGATGCCAGTGGACAGGTATTGTCCGCTCATACAGAGAGCGGCAAACGTCAGCAAACCCAGCAAATCTTACCGATGATTGATGCTGCACTATCTGAGGCGCAGTTACGTCTTGCTGATATACAGGCTTTAATATTTAATCGCGGGCCGGGTGCGTTTAGCGGTATTCGTATCAACACGGCAGTGGTGCAAGCGTTGTCTGTCGCGCATGACTTGCCTTGTGTTGGTGTTTCTAGCCTACAAGCGATTGCACAATCTGCGTATCAGCAGTACGGCCTGACACACCTATACAGCGCCCTTGATGCTCGTATGCAGCAAGTTTATTTTGGACAGTACGAGCTAATATCAGACAATCAGGCAGGACGCCATATCATGCAGCCAGTATGGGCTTATGGCAGTGATAGTACTGAGCAGCTATTAGATTATGATAGCCAAACAGCACTGAATCTCCCTATCGCGGGGAATGGATCAGTACTACTAGCATTGCATGATCAGCAAGTGTGCCATGAAGACGTCTGGCCAGACGCTGTTATCATCGGGCAGCTTGGTGTTGCTCAGTTTGCAAACGATGGTGGTACGGAGGCAGCGCAAGCACTACCAAAATATCTACGTAACCAAGCTTGGAAAACACTTAAAGAGCAAGGCAAAGCGTAGCTTTTGAGTATTTTTTAAGCATTAATCAATATAAAACCAACGTCAACATAGGACAGCCAATCGGCCTGTTTTTAGGAAAGTCATTGTGGATATACTGTTATTCGTTCAAGCTGTCATCATGGGTATCGTGGAAGGTATCACAGAGTTTTTGCCCATCTCCAGCACGGGGTATTTGATTTTATCAGCCGATGTGATGGGATTTTGGACCAAAGAAAAAGTTGATTTGTTTGTGGTCGTGGTACAGCTTGGTGCTATCTTGGCAGTGATATATGACTATTGGGGCAGACTGTGGCAAGCATTGATGGGTCTCATAACAGGTAAAGCAGAAGGCATGACCAATCCTAGGCAACTGGGACTCAGTCTCATTGTCGCGACCATTCCTGTGATGATTGTTGGCTTTACCTTTGCTGATGAAATCAAAGCTTATTTGTTTAATCCTATTGTCGTTGCCATTATGCTCATCATCGGTGGTCTGCTCATATTCTATGTGGAAAAGCGCCCTAAAACCATCATTGCAAAAGAGGCAGAAGATGTCAGTATAAAAACGGCGCTGATGATTGGCCTATTTCAGTGTCTGGCTCTGATACCAGGCACGTCACGCTCAGGATCGACGATCATTGGGTCGCTATGGCTTGGAGTCTCGCGTAAAGCCTCCGCTGAGTTTTCTTTCTTTTTGGGTATTCCTGTCATTGTAGGCGCGGCATTATTAGATCTGCTCAAACACGGCGATGTACTGAGCAATCGTGAAGACTGGTTGGTATTAGGTGTTGGAACCATCGTGTCGTTTGTCGTGGCGCTACTCTGTATTCGCTTGCTTGTAGCATGGGTGAGTCGCCGTGACTTTACTATTTTTGCTTGGTTACGCATTATCACGGGTGTTATCGTGTTGGTTGCGGCTTGGGGCTTTGGTTACCAAATGGCGGGCTAGATTTGTACGATGGCTTGTAATGCTATGGGTAAAAAGTAAGCAGTTATAAGTAAAAAGGATGATGGTTATGACAGCGCTGCATCACACAGATAATAAGTCAGGTGACCTTGTACAGTGCCAATTGTTCTATGTGAATGACAGTCAACAAGCACAGATTGAGCGCTTACAGGCATTGATAGCTGAGCACAAATTACCAATCGTCCTAAAGACTAAGCTCTCCACGGAGAAATTAACACAAAAACGTCGCCAGCAACTGAGCCAAACATCCTCTCAACTTATTTTGCTGCTTGATGAAAAAGATAAGCTATCGTGGCTTAGTGATGGACTGAGCGTGTCACCAGAGTGGGATAAATTGCAACGCCGCGTGGTGAGTGCTGGTCGTAAGTCGGAGCTATTACTGCAAGCAGCAAAGATTACCGCAGATAGCCATGTTATCGATGCCACGGCCGGCTTTGGCCATGATAGTTTGATATTGGCCAGTACTGGCGCACACGTCATTATGCTTGAGCAGCAGCCGCTAATGGCGTTGCTGTTACTTGTAGAACAAGAGCGTATGAGCGCGCAGCCTAATTGGCAAAAGCTCATGAGCCGTCTACATATTATCAATACTGATGCACTGAGTTATTTTGCGAGCCTAAAAGCTGACGATATATCGAATGACGGCAATGCAGTCGATGTGGTGTATTTAGATCCCATGTTTCCAGAGGATAGCTACCAAGACAGTAAGACAGGTAAAGGTGCCAAAGTCGGCAAGCACATGCAAGCGCTGCATCAATTGGCGCGTCCACCAACGCTAGAGGAAGAGCGCCAACTGCTAAATAGTGCTAAGGCAATTGTGAGTCGAAGCGCGCAAGGACAAGGTCGCGTGATCGTCAAGCGGCCACAATTTGCGCCATTATTTGCCGATGAGCCGGTTAGTGAAAGCTGGCATAATGAAGCCGTGCGCTTTGATGGGTATTTTGCCTGACATCGGTTTTTCGAGGATTATTTCATAGCCACTGTTTGTGATAAATAAGTGTATCAGCATAAACATACGTCATTCATTAGCTTGAGTATTTAGAATACATGTATTCAGGAGCAGGAAATGTCAACGCTAATCATTTGGGTCATGGGTGCAGGCTTATTGTTATTGTTGGTCAATATCATGCTGCGCACTCAGATTCTTCGGCTTGAAGCACGTTTAAAGGAATTGAGCAGTCCACAAGAGCAATTGGCATTTTTGCGAACAAGCAGCACATAAAGATAAAATCCCTGCGATTAAAGCGTTACGTAAACAGTATCCTGAATTTTCTCTAATTGAGGCGAATAACTTATGGAAACAAATCTAACGATTAGGGCGTGTCCCTAATTCAAATGTTTATCACCATTTTTAAAATAGCGACACGCCCTAGCAAAAAAGCATATAACACTCTTTATTGACGATAATAAGAAGCCATGACATTCAAAGACAAACTACAAGCCTATATCCAGCTCACGCGTTTTGATAAACCAGTGGGTATTGAGCTGCTACTATGGCCGACATTATGGGGCGTACTGTTAGCTGCCATGGGCCAAGCCCAGCAGCAAGGAGTTACAGCAGGTCTGCCAACGCTCAAGATATTTGTAATATTTGCCCTCGGTGCGATATTTATGCGCGCCGCTGGTTGTGCGATTAATGATTTTGCGGATCGTAAAGTAGATGGTCATGTGACTCGCACCAAAGGTCGTCCATTAGCAGATGGACGTCTATCTGGCAAAGAAGCCATTGCTGCATTTTTGGTACTGGTATTACTCAGCGGCATTTTGCTGTTTTTCTTACCCGTTGCCGTTTTTTATTGGTCGCTGGGTGCTGTTGTATTGGCGTTTATTTACCCCTTTATGAAACGCTATACCCATCTGCCACAAGTATTTTTGGCGGCGGCGTTTGGGTGGGCCATACCGATGTCTTATGTGGCGGTGCAGGGCGCTCCCGATATTTGGTGCTGGCTATTATTCTTTGCTTATATGTGCTGGACGGTGGCCTATGACACGCAGTACGCAATGGCTGACCGCGAGGATGATCTCAAGATTGGGGTCAAATCAACGGCGATATTATTTGGCCGCTATGATGTGATTATTATCTCAATCCTGCAAATGCTATTTTTGCTGATGATGGGCGCGGCTATGTGGCATTACTTTGCCCCAACAACGCTAGGCGTGACACCCGTATTCGGATTAGCATTGGTGGCGATGATGTTTGCCAAACAAAACAGCGTTTGTGCCAGTCGCAATGCGCAGGCTTGCTTTCAGGCATTCTTAGCCAATATCTGGGTGGGACGCTATGTTTTTGCCCTCGTTGCAATTGCTTGTATATGGACGACTCTAAATGGATAAATTTAAGAAGTTGTCGAGATTTAAAGCAAAGAAATCCTCTAATACAAATGGCTCAGTCGTCGATTATCAGGCAAAACTTGCTGAGCAGGGACTGACACGCGAGCAAGTCATTGCCACCGAGCGTAAACTGGCAAAGTTTGCTAATACAATGGATTCTCTTGTCCGCGTGCCTTTTACCAAGCAAGGCATAGGTGCGGATGCGGCGCTCTCTACCATTCCTCTCGCAGGGGATGTCGCAGGACTGATACTGACCAGCTATGCTTTTATACTGGGTCGTCAGCTGGGTGTTCCTGCCGATAAAATGACACCTGCGGTCAGACTGGCGCTGATTGATATGGTGGTCGGTATTGTGCCCGGCATTGGGACATTGCTAGATATTTTTATTCGCCCTAGCCGCAAGACATTGGGTATCGTACACGAGCATTTACATCAGGAGTATGGCATCACTGAAACCATGCATATGGATCGGCCTTTTTTACATCAGTCATTAGAAGACAAGCAGCAAGGCCGCTTTGGTGCATTTTGGCGAAATCCAATAGTAGCTTGGCTATACTTGCATATCCCTGACATGTTGGGACTCATCGTGATTGTATTTGTTGGCTGGGGAATTTGGACGGCGATAAGCTGGTTGGTCGGACTTTTTGGGCAATCGACTGGGTTTGGATAAATAAAATCATCTACCAGAAAGTTAAGTAAATACGAGTGAGTAGAGACCAGTAAATAGAGATAAAAAAGCGGCAACGATAGTAACGTTTGCCGCTTTTTAATTATTTAAGATAAGACTTTCAAAAAGGATGCAATTAGCACTTATTCAGTGACGACTTCTGCTTCAGCACTGACTGCATCAAAGCTAGTGACGGTATTGTTTTGGATAAGATCAATGGTGCCGCCACCTGCATGACTCACCAGTTGGATGCTACCATCGACTGAGCGATAAGTGGGATTGTTACCTTGTCCTTCTGGCGCGCTGAGCGTCATTTTTGGCTGGTTGGGGCGAGTGACGATGGCATTGAGCAACCCTGAAGCTGACGTTTCAAAAACGACCGATAAGGTGTCGCCTGCTTCACTTTTGTAACGGACATCAGTGATTTGTGCGCCTTTAATGGCCTGTTCTGGATTGGGCGATGTAGCAGTATTACTTGGTGCAGCGACAGTGCCTCCAAGGTCTTGCTCTAACTCAGTCAAGCTCACATCGCGCTCTGAATTAGCTTCAGTCTGTGATGGGTTCTGAGCATTCTCTATACTGTCATCCGCCGCTTCATTGACATTGATATTTGTGGTGACAGGCGTTGTCTGCGTTGACGTTTCAGATGGTGTTTCGGTAGGTGCTTCAGGTTCTGGCGTTTCTTGACAGGCAGTCAGCAGAAATAAACTCAAAAAAAGAGCAGAAGCTTTGAGACAGTGAACCTTAGCGTTTGTTGAGCTTAGTAATTTTAAGACAAAAGTGGTCATAATCAGGTTTATCCGTTAATAGCGCGCTATATCAATGTGGCAGGTTGAATCTATATTATTACGTATTGACCGTAATAACCAGCTTGCGCTGTCCGCTATATCCAGTCACGTCTCTATGCTCACATAAGTAAACCCCTTGCCACATACCTAGACCCAAGACACCATCTATCAGAGGAATGGTCAAACTTACCCCAAGCATCATGCTTTTAAGATGCGCTGGTAGATCATCCGAACCTTCTAAGGTATGGCGGTACTCTGGCTGATCGGCTGGGGCGATTTTATTGAGCCAATCCTCTGTGTCCAATCTTACGTCTGGGTCAGCATTTTCATTAATGGCGAGACTGGCTGACGTGTGTTGCAAAAACAAATGAACCAGCCCTGCTTTGGCGCTGGACGGTATGAGCTGAGCAATGGCTTCCTCGATGATAGGCGTGATGACATGGATGCCACGCGCGTAGGCAGGTAGAGTAATGGTGGTTTGGTGATAGCTCATGATGCTTATCTCATTGTCGGAATGAACATTAAATAAAGATATCACAAGATAATATGAATCGTCGAAAGCGTTGTTTTGATGTACATGAATATCATCCTAAATGATATTAAGTGAGCGGTGTTTGCAAACGGGTACGATTGGGCGATAGACGTGCGAGCATTGCATTAGATAGTGGCGCAAATGACCCTAGCAGCATACCCGCTAACGCTTCAGCGCAGATGGGTGCCAACGCATAACCTTTTGCACCCATTGCACTCATCGTCCAAATTCGCTGACTGTTGGTTAGTTGCCCAACGATTGGATGATAATCAGGTGTCTGAGTGCGAATGCCAGCGCGCCCTTGCCACAGGCTAGTATCGGCTGGCATGATAGATTCCATCTCAGGAATGGCAGCAACGAGCTTGTCCCGGCTAATCTGATGTTCTTCATCTCGAATGTCAGTACCTATATCATTGCGGATAAAACTTGCCCCTAGTAATAGATATGGCTTGCCAGCGGTGACAGTGTTTAGGTTATCATCGCCAGTCTGTGCATTGAACAGCGCACAGTAACCACTATATTTAAGCGGGATTTTTGGCAAATTTATCAGTTGCTCTAGGCTAGGATGAAACCAAGACAGCTGACCACGAATTTTACGGCAATCAAAAATACGCTTATCTAATTGATGACTCTCAAAGGCGGCGCAAATAACGACATGATCAGCAAGAATAGAGACAGTCTCCTGATTTTGATCACTGCCTTCAATACACACTTGCTGTTCAGTTTCGTTAATCTCACTCACTTCTAATTGCTGAAAGCGAATGAGCGGATGTGTCAATATAATAGTTTTCAATGCTTGCGGATTGACCAAACCAGACTGTGGTAAGTATAAGTTCTCTGATAAGTCTTGCTCTTTTATTCCACTAATATTCTGTGCTTGCTCATGGGGTAGGGTGGTTGCCATCTCATCAGGATAATCTGCGATTTGCTCGGTGCCAATATTGGCTTTCACCAGTAAATCAAGCGCTCCAGTCGGCTCCAGTACTGGCGCTGTATTGAGCTGTGTGGCTTTCTGATTAAGGTCTCGATATAGCCTGCTGCTATAAAGATAACCGATGGTATGCAAATGTTCATCAACGTGGTGAATTGGCGTCATTTTTGGGGCAAGCAATGCTCGAGGGTTGCCTGAAGCGCCAGCCAGAGGCGCCGTTTTGTCTAATAAAGTGACCGCAATGCCGCGATTGGCAAGCGACCAAGCCGTTAGCAACCCTGAAACGCCTGCACCAATGATGGCAGTGTGATTAAAGGTGCTATCTGTTGTTATCTGCTCCGCATCGTGGCTTTCGTTATCACAACTTTTATTATCACTAGTAACGTCAATATGGTTTGTATCGGTCATGATGGCGGTGAGCATTTCTCGCTTTCGACCAAAACCTTTTACCTTTTTGATGGCAAAGCCATGTTCCTTGAGCCCGCGCTTTACGATGCCTGCGCAGCTATAAGTAGCGGCGGTGGTATGCGGACGCGATAGGCGCTGCATCTGTGTAAAGATACTGTCAGCCCACAAGGTACTGTTGCAAGAAGGCGCAAAGCCATCCAAAAACCACGCATCGATATGAGGCTGAGGCGCAGACTGCTGAGAGCGCTCTATTGCCAGTTTGCTAAGGCTCTGGGCTGCATCCCCAAGCCATATATCGACCGTCAGATTATCATAAGAAAAGTCCAAACGGTGACAGCCTGCGATAAGAGGCGGGTATGCCGCCAAAAGTGGCTCAATCAATGGACCAAGCTCGGGTGCACGCTCACCCCATAGGGCAAGTATGTGCGTCAGATCTGCAAGCGGTATCGGGAATTTTTCAGTGGTAATGAAATGTAGGCGGGCATCTGCCAGTTGTGGGTAGGTATCGCGCAGCTGTCGCCATAACTGCCAAGTCGCTAAGAAGTTAAGCCCAGTACCAAAACCCAATTCAGCAATCGTAAAGCACTGCTTTGGTGCGAGACGTACCAAGCGATCAGGCAGCTGATTGTGCGCTAAAAATACATGACGTGTCTCTGCCAGACCATCCGCATGCGAAAAATACACATCGCCGAACTCACCAGACACTGGCACCATATTTCCAGTATCATCCATTTGCCACTCAACCTTGGCAGGTGTGATAATGTTTAATGGTTCAGCGTTTGTGTGATGAGCGATAGACATGGAAACTTCTTAGTAGGATGATTTACTATAATAAAAATGTTGTTGATGACAGAATCAAGTTCATCAAAATACAATGAGACGTCGTAGAATAGAGCAGGTCAAAGGCTAAATCTATAAAGAGCGCATCGCTTACCAGCGATCACGGCGAACGAACACCAGCCACGAGATAAAAATACCCACCAATAAACTGATCAAAACGGTAAATGCACCATACAAAAACAGCTGACCTTTGCTCTCATAGACTAAGACGTTTGCTTGGGTCTGCAAGTCGTTCACTTGGCGTTGCAATTGTGCATTACGGCTGAGTAGTTCTTGATTGGCCTCGGACAGTGCTTTAGTAGACGGTTGCAACTGTGCTGCCAGAGTATCATTGATATCTAGTGCTGAACTTGTTGCTGCATCGCCTACAGCAGGTTGATTTATAGAGGCTACTGTAGGATTCGCTGCCTCTGCGTTGGGTGCCGTTGGCGCGGCTTGCACTGATACTGCTGCCATCAGTAGCAGGCTAGCCAAGCTACTTTTATAGAATCGAGTATTCAAATAAAGGACTTTCTGACTCACGATGCAGCTACTTTATCAGTGGGCGCAGGCAATGCTTGGATAAATGGCTTGATATCCACGTGGCTATAAACGCCATCACGTAAATAAGGCTCATCGTTTGCCCACGCTTGTGCCGCCTCGATAGAGTCAAACTCAGCAATGATTAAGCTGCCTGACATATCGCTCTTGCCATGTTCGATCGGCGTTGGGCCTGCAATCACCAGACGATCTTCACGACTTAGCGCCTGTAATCGCTCAATATGTTCAGCGCGAGTAATCAGACGCTGTGCGCTGCTATTAGCCACATCATGACCAATAATGACAAATAAAGACATGGAACTTCCTTAGTTGATAATAAAACGTAATGATTGATTTGAAATACATCGTATAACGCTAACGGCTGATTACTTTGAGCTCTAAAAGCAGTTTTATCAATTATAAGACAGTAGCTGCAATCAGCGCATAACTGTTATTTAGTGGTTTTGTCCGTCAGCGCAGGGTTGAGATGCTTTTTGAGTACAGCAAACTGAGCCACGACGAATACCAGCATAATCGGAATCCAGCCATAAGTCTTGAAGTTAATCCACGCTTCATCTGACATGGTGAATGCTGTAATATAATGGAGTACAGCCATGAGGGCGAAGAAAAGTGCCCAAGCAACGGTCAGTTTTTTCCAACCACTAAGTGTTAAAGTAAATACTTCTTTCATTGCTAGCTGCATTAATGGCTTATTGATAGCGGCACTGACAAACAAGGTCAACGCAAAAATACCATTGATAATGGGCGATTTCCAGCGCAGATAGATATCATCACGCAGCAGCAATGTGCCACCGCAAAACAAAATGGTTAATAGTAAGACGACCCATTGTTGCTTATCAAACTTGCCTTTTTGGCGAATAAAGTGAATGGCATAAACAATGATAGTAGCGACGAGCAAAGCCCCTGCCGCTGCCAAAATACCGTTATAACGCGCCGCGATAAAAAAGGCAATCAAAGGGATAAAGTCTAATAATGCTTTCATAGCAAAGGTTGTGTCCAACAAAAACGTATGAGGTAGTTTACACGTCTACTGCCGCAAAAAAAAGCAATCAACACGATAATCCTGCGATATACGTCACCTACAGAGTAATACGGTCTTATTGCGAGCAATGACCATAGCGCTAACCAAATATAACCATCAAATACAGCAGCAATAGTCGCTAAATCCAGAGAGTTGGCTCAGACATTATCATTAATAATAGCAATCAATAGCAACCAATATGAATAGTGACTATCTACTACTAAATTGTTTATACGCTTATTTTTTAAAATATTAAGGTTTATCTTATGAAATATGACTTACATTGTCACAGTACCTGTTCGGATGGTACTTACGCACCAACTGAAGTAGTAAAGCGCGCGCACGCAGCGGGCATCAATGTACTGGCATTGACTGATCACGACACGCTAGTGGGCATTGATGAGGCAAGAGAAGCCGCTAATGCTTATGATATACAGCTGATCAATGGGGTGGAAGTCAGCTGTGAGCATACGTTGAGCGGCGGCTATGGCAAAAACAAATCTACTAATAAGATCATTCATGTGCTGGGACTGGACTTTACTGATCGCGAAAAGATGCATGCCACTCTGCAGCAACTACAAGACAGTCGGGCCACACGTGGTCAGCGCATCACCGAAAAGCTCAGTGAGCTGCTAAGCATAGATTTTGATGAATTGTGGCAAGCCATTCTGGATAAGGCAGGGGGTAATCCGCAAGCCGTTGGACGCGCACATATTGGGCAAGTGTTGTTTGAGCGGGGCGAGGTCAAAACGGTCCAAAAAGCCTTTGATAAATATTTGGCAGATAATAAGCCTGCCTATGTGGCGATCGAGGCGTTGACGATGCAGCATGGTATCGAGCTGATTCATGCTTGTGGTGGTCGAGCGGTGCTCGCGCATCCCACGCGTTATCATCTATCGGCCACACGAGTGCGCAAGCTGATTGGGGAGTTTGCTCAGCTTGGCGGTGACGCTTGTGAGCTACCAGCCACAAGTGAACCAATCAGCACGCGCAGAATGGTTGATCGTAGTATTGCCGAGCACAATCTTGTCACCTCGATTGGCAGTGACTTTCATGGTAGCAATATGCCGTGGCGCTGCTTAGGGGATGTGCCTATCTTAAATGAAGACCAACGCGGTATTTGGGAGTTGTTTAACACGCCTGCTTAGTCTGATGGTTTTATCATGTTTTATGGACATTTTAGCGGTTAGTCACTTTTGTGTTTCGTCGCCAAGATGACTGAGTCTTTTATGTGAATATCATGACGCTCAAAACTGTATATTCAAAAACTGCTGATTGATAAATAAATGTACAAAACAGATTGATAATACAGACAGAACTTGTAACACTTAAAGGGATATCTAGAAAAGTTTATAAAAGGTATGACGCCCTTTAACTCGATTAACTCGATCACAATGCCTGTAAAGTCAGTGCATTTATATTTTCTGCGGTAGCCCATCTATGGCTGTGTCGGTCTCTCATCTTGGATACAAAAAGCTCTCTCAAATGATTTTTGAGTGGCAAGCGGCTGATAGAACGTCATTGATGGCGTTATTTATTGTCATGGAAGTATCCTTGCATTGGCTGTGGTGTCTGTTTGTTTGGTGGCTACAAGATGCGCTCCATGCCTATGTCAATATGCACTATCTGTACCCGCTATGGCTGGGAATCAGCGTAATGGGTTTATTTTTCTTATGTATGGTCAAATATTTGCCGCACTCTGGAAGTAGGCGGGATATTTTAGACAGATGGCAAATCGCATTAGTGCTGACTTATACGTTCTATATTGCTACCGTCATCGTGGTGATAGGTTATAGCAGCTTGTTTGCTGGAGTATCGCTAGTTGGCGGTGCGATGCTTGGCATGATGCTCATCAAACGCCGCTATGCTTGGCGCATGTTTTGGCTACAAATCATACTTATGTTATTGGCCATTACCTCGCCTTATTTTGGTATCACTTTACCCAATCTGCGTCAGTTGACCGTTATCCACCCGTTACTAGAAATTCATAATTATTTGACTTACAACGAGATTATGGCGGTTGAAAATGCCGTTGCTGCTTCAGCGTTTGAAAATAATGTATTAAGTTGGGATAGTATCACTGAGATACAGCGTTCATCAGCTTTTTTTTGGCGCTCAACCCATTTATATTTAGCACTCCCGAAAGCGATTTTTATCGTTTATATATTTCGTGCTTTGCTATTGGTTTTAGATGATAGTAGGCAAGAAACCTTGCAGTATGCCAATCAAGATGAGCTCACGAAGCTAAAAAACCGTCGCTACGGCCTGAAGAAAATGAAGTATGCGTTGTCAACGGTACAAGACAATCAGGATTTGAGCGTGATGCTCTTTGATTTGGATTGGTTTAAACGCATCAACGATAACTATGGCCACGATGTGGGGGATCAAGTGTTGATCGAAATATCGCAGACGCTATTGCAGTCGTTATCAGATGAAACAATCATTAGCCGTTACGGTGGTGAGGAGTTTCTGGTTGTGCTACCAGATACGTCGCACGATAGTGCAATGGTGATTGCGGAGCAATTACGGCTTAGTATTGCTGAGCATATCATCAATGTCGGTGATGTGTTTGATTTTAGCGTGACAGCGAGTTTTGGGCTGTATACCTTGACCCATCAAGAAAGAGCTTGCATTGCCAAAAACTATAAATCTATTTTGGCAAAAAAAGCCCAGTCTCAATCAAATGCATCACCTCTTATCAAGCCGATTGCCACTCAGCGCGCTGAGAGCCAAATGGCATTCATGCAAAAACTGCCTAGCGACATCTGCCAACGTTTGATTAGCGCAGCAGATAAGGCTCTTTATGAAGCCAAGCACCGTGGACGCAATCAAGTCGTCAGTGCCAACCATATGTTTGCTGAAAAAAATGGTAGTATCCATTCACTCTACAAAAACCGCTAGCTGCCCCTCTGCGCTATCAATAACTCAATCATGAATCCATCTGCTGCACCAAACTTGCTAGCACGCTAGTGGCAAAGCTACCAGTGGTCAACGTAAAGCTCAATACCAATATCTGCTCATCCCGCCACTCCCAGCTTAATTGCTCAATAGGCAGTCTTAACGGGCGTCTTTGTGCTTTGATATCACGCTGCTCCAATCCCGTTGCTAGCTGCATGAGTAATGGGCTGTGTTGTACAACTTCGTTTTCTAACGCGGCTGCACTGCCACTGACTTTATCGTTACCTGTACCCCACAATACGGCAGTTGGATGAATATCGCCGCTACTCATACGAGCGCGTAACGTATCGTCTATCTCCTCACTGGTAAATATCGACCCCGAACCATCCAGATTAAATACTTCCCCTGCTAGGCCAGCGTCCCAGCTGCCATTACGAACTCGCGCTGCCAATATCTCATTGAATATCAAGCTACGGGCTGCCGATAGCTCCATCGTATTTTGCTCGCGCGGCGCACGTTTGCGTTTGCTCTTTTTGGGTTGCGGCTTTGGCTCGCGCGCTGGACGGGCAAATAGCGCCAACGCTTCTCTAACATTATTACCCTGACGACCAAAACGCTGTGGGCCAAAGTAGTTAGGCACACCTGTTTCATCGATGCGTGCTAAATGCTCCTCGACGCGTTGCTTAGCCGTCTGCTGAGTAGATAACGATTGCTCAGTTGATTCAGTGTTTTCATCATCATTCGTAAACTTAATATCACGCAAGGTAATGATAAATTGATTGGCACGGTGGGTACCGCGATTGAGTTTTTTATTATGCCAGTGCTGAGCCAGAATAACGACAGATTCATGCTCGCCAATATCTATCGGCGCAAACTCTGTAGGCGGCAACTGCTTTTTGGGTATACGCAGGCTAAACCACTGGGTCGTCACCGCATGACGATCCTTCAGTCCTGAGTAACCGACATCACGTAGCGGTATGTCTGCCCACTCTGACAACAGTTTTGCCAGATACGCGGTGTTCATGCCTAGTTTTTTAATATGCAGCCATAGATGCTCACCATCACCTGTCAACTCCAGCGGGAGTATTTCGTTGACCACAAAGTCGGTAGCATCCGCTTTATAAGTGGCTCGCTTTATCGGTTGAGGCTTTGGCTGCGGCAAGTTTGCGGTGTCAGTGACAGCGCCAATATCAATAACACTGAGATCAAAACTGTCGGCAGCCTGATTATTTGTATCGCTATCTGAGTCACTATCTGAGTCGCTATCTAAGACGGACTGAGGAGCAGAGTTGTTTTCAATATCGTTAGAGGTGTTTTGAGGAGTCATAAAATAGTCTTTTATTGTGTTTATTTATAATAAATGGAGATAGCAAAGACGCTGATAAAAACGGCGCAATTACGTTTTGCAACGCAGCAAGCATACAAAAAAACATCGTATATGCTGCGCGCTTGCTACTATCAATGCATAAAACATCAAAAATAATAAGGTAGGTTGAGTCGCTCTGAATGGTTAGGGCTATTTTCAACACGCTATCATCAGGAAATCATTATAACTGTTAAGGAAGCATTATGACCAAGGCGATGATCAACACAGTCACGATAACAAAATCGGATATTCCAAATGGCGGTATGAAATCGTACAAGCAAGACGACGATAGTATCATTTTAATCACTCGTGATGATGATGAGTTCCATGCATTCGATGGTAAATGCCCGCATGCTGGTGCAGATTTGGGCGATGGGTTACGGTGTGGTCATCGAGTGGTTTGTCCTTGGCACCATGCAAGTTTTGATAGCCGCGATGGGTCGCTTCTAGAGCCGATAGCGACAGAAGGTTTGAAGCAGTATGAGCTTATCAATGACGGTGACAATGTGATGGTTGATACCTCAGCCACGATAAACAAGCCGATAGAAAACGACAAATTGACGGACACTCACACCATTATCGTAGGTGGCGGCGGTGCTGGGTTTATGACCGCGCATCAGTTGCGCCAAGGTGGCTATGGCGGCAAAATCACCATGATTAGCAAAGATGACAAAGCTCCTTATAACCGTCCATTATTATCGAAAGCATTTTTGGCAGGGAGCATGGATGAAGATAAGCTATTATTGGGCGAATCAGATTGGGCGAGTAGCAACGATATTGATCTGCACCTGAATCAAACGGTCAGCGAAGTATTGCCCAATGAGGCGACCATTGTCATAAAAAATGAAAACGGCGACAGCACGCGGCAAACAGCGGACTTCTTAGTGGTGGCAACAGGGGCGTTGCCGATCACTCCGCCTATCAAAGGAGCAGATATAGACGGCGTCTATACCTTGCGTAGCATGGCAGATGCCAAATTGATCAAAGCGGCTAGTCATGACCAGCGCGTGGTAATTATTGGTACAGGTTTTATCGGTATGGAGACCGCTTCGGCATTGGCACAAGCAGGCACGACTGCTTCTATTACCGTGATTGGACAAGGCAGCCGTGTGATGAGCAATATCGTCTCAGAAACGGTGAGTAACGCCTTAATTAAGCTACATGAAGAGAAGGGTATTAACTTTGTGTTCGATGCAACCGTCAGTGAAATCACTAAGATTGAGCGTCAAGTGGACAAGGATGGAGATAGCAATAATCAGGCTTTCTCAAATGTAGGCGGTGTGACGTTGGCGAATGGCGAGCATATTGATGCTGATATTGTAGTCTTAGGTACAGGTGTGTCACCACGTACAGAGATATTGCATGAGGTCAATGATCCAGATGGTGTGCAAGTTGACGCTCATCTACAACTGCGCGATGGTATCTATGCGCTCGGTGATATTGCTAAACCTACTAACCAAATGGGTCGTATGCGTATCGAACATTGGCGCGTGGCGTTGCAGCATGGCATGGTCACAGCCGCTGCAATCCTAAACGATGACAATGTCGATTCGCTAGAGGCGCGCATTCCCTTCTTTTGGACCATGCAATATGGCAAAAGCCTACGCTATAGCGGTCATGCGCCAACGCCCGATCACAATATCCTATTTGGAACACCAGATACGCTCGACTATATCGAATATTATTTTGATGACGAAGGCGCGGATACACGTGCGAGTGCGGCAAGTACGCTTGGACGTGATAAAGAGCTGGTTGCTTTCTCTGAACTATTACGCCGAGGTCATGCACCAACGCGCGCACAGCTTAACGCAGGGTTTGATATGGTTGATCAGGCGCATGCATTATCGCGCTAGTACTATAGACAGATAAGTATTAGTATTTAAGCTGGCTTAGGAAACTAGGCCAGTTTTTTTATAAATAAAAAAGGAACACTATAATATGAATAAAAGTAATTTGAGCAAAGATGCCGTATTTTTACGTCAGGCTGACGCGAGTGATATTGACGCACTTGAGCGGTTATTGAACTGCTGCTATCGAGAGACAGCGGGCTGGACCAATGAGGCTGACTTAGTCGGCGGTATCCGTATCACGCCAGAGGAGCTGGCGAGTACGATTAATAATCCCGCACACTATCTGTTTGTCTATCCAAAAACCACGACAGGTGAGCGTGATGCAAAAGAGACAGGTGAAATACTTGGTTGTATCGCTGTCGATATAAAAACTGATGCCAACTCAAACAAAAAAGCCTATATCGGTATGTTTGCCGTGCATCCTGAACTGCAAGGGCAGGGCGTTGGCAATGAGATATTACAAGCGGCAGAGACGTTTGCCACACGACATCTGTTATCAACTGAAAATGGCACTGATAAACAGCCTGCACGCTTAACCATGTCAATCTTGAGCCACCGCCCTGAGCTTTTGGCTTACTATCAGCGCCGTGGCTATCAGTTAAATGGTAATAAAATACCGTTCCCAAATGATGGCAATAATGGCGAGCCTAAGCGCGATGACTTAGTGCTATTGGAGCTTGAGAAAATCGTTAACGCATAATAGCGGACTTTATGCGCCCCAAAAGTGACCAAAAGTCATAAACAGCCCAATGCTGAGCAAGATAAATGCCACGATAATTAAGCGCTTGAACCAGTTAAAAGCGGGCACGCGCGTGGCATTATCATCAGACATGAGAAAAGCGAATAAAAATAGCAAACTTCCTGCCAAGGTCATGATGCCTAAGCCCACGGGTAATATAAAAAGGTAAATCTGCCACACAGTCATCTCGCAACGGTCATTATTAAACGCATCATAGCAGTATCGGGATTGTGCTGTCTGTATGTGGTTTTACACTAAAGCAAAAATAGACAATAAAAAAGGCCATTTGTTAAAAATAGCCTTTCTTCTGATTCAGTCTGTCTAACGCATCGTCACAAACTCTTCTGCACCGGTTGGATGAATAGCAACGGTATTATCAAAGTCTGCTTTGGTCGCGCCCATCTTCACTGCTACGGCAAACCCTTGCAGCATCTCATCGACACCGTAACCGATGCCATGTAAGCCGATGATTTTTTCTTCCTCACCTAAGCACACCAGCTTCATCACGCATTTTTGGCGATGCTGCGTCACCGCGCTATACATCGAGGTAAAGGTCGAGGTGTAGCACTTAATGTTGTCTTTGCCATGTAGCTTCACCGCGTCAATCTCAGATAAACCAATAGTACCGATAGCGGGATGAGTAAATATAACCGTTGGTATCAAATCATAAATCAAATGCTCATCGGTCTTGTTGTTAAACAAGCGCTCAGACAGACGCCTACCAGCGGCGATGGCAACTGGTGTCAGATCAATGCTGTTTTCGATAATATCACCGACCGCGTAAATACCATCGACATTGGTATTTTGGAATTTATCGACTTTGATTTTGCCAAACTCGGTGGTTTCTACGCCTGTTACTTGTAGGTTGATGTTGTCAGTAGACGGCGCGCGCCCAATTGCCCAAATCAAGCAATCGACCGTATCAAGCGTGCCATCTTTAGTACATAGCTCTAAACAGCCATCTTCGTTTTTATTGACTTCGGTAAGGGTGGTGTTGGTATGCAGATGAATACCGTCTTGCTCCATCTCTATGAGCAAGGTCTCAACGATAGTGTGATCAAACGAGCGTAGCGGCGAATGCTGACGCACGTATAGATGCACCTCAGCGCCTAAGCTGTTCAGCACGCCTGCGATTTCAACAGCAATATAGCCTGCGCCTGCGATAGCGACGCGTTTGGGCAAATGAGTCAATTTAAAAAAACCATCAGAATCGATGCCGTGCTCTGCGCCTTTGATATTAGGCTTGATAGGATGACCGCCCGTCGCAATCAAAATATGGTCAGCAGTGATTTGCTCGCCATTGACCTCAACCGTATTGGTATCGATGAATTTAGCAAAGCCTTTAATCACTTCCACGCCATTTTTGGCTAAGTTATTGTCATAAGCGCGATGAATATTCTCGATGTACTGCTGACGGCTTTGAATGAGTTTTTGAAAATCGAAATTCTTTAACTCAACCTCGAATCCGTAGTCTGGCGCGTACTTCTCAATCGCCTCAGCGACTTGCGCGCCGTACCACATCACCTTTTTGGGTACGCAGCCCCAATTGACGCAAGTGCCGCCTAATTGCTCCGCTTCGATAATCGCGCACTTTTTGCCATAGCTTGCTGCACGGTTAATGGAGGCAATACCGCCGCTACCGCCGCCAATGGAAATATAATCATAATGCTTTGTCATTGTTATGTCTCTTCATTAAGTTTCGGTACAGTTTTGAACTCTATTGTAATGGGTATGGATAATCCATCTTACAAGTTTTTTATCATAAGGGTGTGCCAGCTAGCATCAGTTTATAAAAGTATTTAAACAAAAATAGCCTAACACATAATAATCTCATTTAAACCCACTTAAACCTGCCTAGACTATGGCACGCCGTCTATAAAATAACAGCCCAGGAATGGACAAGCCCAGTACCAATCCTGAGGTCACAAACAAGGCTTCGAATAAATACACCATCATTTGGCTAAATAACTCGTCTGAAAAGCCAAAGTAACCAATCTGCACCATACTGACCATTGCCTTATAAGCGGCGATACCTGGCATCATACAGATGACACTTGGGGAGATTAACGCTTTGGGCGGTAGGGTGTATTTTTTAGAAAAATACACCCCCAAAAAGCTGGCGAGCATCGCGCCAAAAAAGCTGGCCACCACCAGATGTATATGCTGATAGACAAGCGCTGTTTTAAGTCCGAATCCCAGAGCGGTCATCAGCAAACACGGCAAAATATAGCGTTTGGGCACGCTAAACATCAGCGTCCAGCCAAGGGTAATGATGCAAGACAGCACAACGGTCTCAATAAACCACATCTAAAACCCCCAGTGCTGTATGCGTAGTAACACCAGCGCCATCACGATGCCCACACAGGCGGACAAAGTGAGCATATAAGTAAACACCGCCCGCCCAACGCCGATATTGACATAGCCCTTTAAGATATCGGATAAGGAGTTGATCAGCGGAAAGCTTGGAATCAGCAGCAGCACGCTAGAGGCAACGGCGATATCGGCGTTATTGCCAATATCAAAGTAATAGGTCGTCGCCCCGATCAAGGAGGCGATAAAAGCGGTAGCAATGACGGTGATAAAAGGGTTAAAGTGGTGCTTGGATAGATAAATACGGGTAAACATCGCTACCATACCCGCGATGAAGGTCACCGCCGTAATCGACCAGCTGCCGCCATTCAAATAAGCAAACGCCGCACAAGAAGCGCCGACAAATATACTGACTAGCCATGTCGGATACACGGTTTTATCCAACTCATCAAACGCAAGGGTTGTGCGGTCAATCAAATCATTATTATTGATAGTGGCTTCGGTTTTATTGACGATTTGCTGGATTTGCACCAATAAATTGACATTGATGCTTTGGTTGATGGTGTCTCGGGTGGTGGTGATACAGCGCTCATTACAGATAGTCGTCAAAGTGATCGCATTGAAATTTAGCGAACACTCGACGCTACTCATTCCCAATGCAAACCCCAAACGCTTCGATAAGTCCACTACCACGGCAGACTCAGCGCCATACTGCATAAGGAGTAAGCCGCAGCGCACGCATAATCGAGTGATGCGTTGCTGCTGTACGTAGCTGATAGAAGTCATTGGAGGAATATGCATATTGGCTGCGATATCGATATGGATAGAGGTAAAGATAGCATAACTTGCCTTGCTTATTTGCTACTATTATAAAGCGTAAACCACTGTCACAAGGAGAATAAAATGCATATCGCTATCTTAACGCTGACTTTTGCGCTACCTGGCTGTAGCTCACTCAAAGAAAAGCGCCAACGTATGGGCGGCCTGCACGCGCGTTTTGGCAATACGCCAAGCGTTGCGGTCTGTGAGAGCGGCGCGCGTGATCAGCATAACGCCAGCGAATGGACGTTTGTGATCGTTGGGCTGTCTAAACGTGAGGTGGAGTCGCAATGTAGTCAGATTGAGGAAAAGATAGAACGGACGGTAGATGCGCGGGTGATGAATGTTGAGAGAGAGTTTATTTAATCAAAGCGATTTTATTATATTTTCTATTATCGTAAGTTATAGCTTAAGTGTGGTCTGATTTTTCTTAGGGTGTTTAACGGAATATTTAATGAAAGTTCTAACTTTGATAAAAATCACTCTAGGTGTATCTATTGGTCTTATGCTTTTGGCGTTAACTCAAGAAGCATACTGTACCGCCGAAGGTTGCATGCATTCAATGATGGCTTTTATTTTTGGCATATTTGGGATGTTCATTGGGGGTAATGAAACACTTACTTGGTTTGCTAATCCGTTATTAATTCTGGCATGGTTACTTATTAAGTATCGTAAAACATCTTTTTTATTGAGCTTATTATCTACTTTAATTGCAGTGTCATTCTTAATGTTTGATGAGGTAGTTGTTACTGAGGCGGGACATAGCAGTATGACTACAAGATATGCTCTAGGATATTGGCTGTGGGTAGGCAGTCATGCTGTCATGGTATTGGGCAATGTACTAATAATGATTAATGGACATTACTATTTAAAAACAGAAACGAAAAATGATTAAAATTTAGTGCAATCCTTGCTAGTAGTGTCTTCGATATTGAATATCGGTCTGCAAGTTAGGGTTGATGATTTATCTTAAGTTATGATGTTGGGGGTCGCAAGCTCCACGCCAACCTACGGATTGTAGGTGATTTCGTATTTAGATTGTAGGTTGGTGTCGAAGGATGAGACCCAACGAGATGGTTTTGATGAATATGAGACAGTTGGGTTTCTCTGGTTAACCTAATCTGCGAGCTAACCAACCTATAAGATAATATCGTAATATAAGGATTTAGGGAAAAATCTTGTTAAGAGTGATTCTAAGATAAAATCCAAGTCGCAATAGTAGATGCGAAAATAGCTTGAAGAGTAAGTATTGCAAACCAAGCTATAGATTTAGCGTAGTTCCAATTTAGTTTAGACTTAGCTTTAGCTAGAATTTTTTTATCACCATTGTTTAAATGTATATAACTTAATTCATCTATTCTATCAATCGAATTTTCTAAAAATTTCCCCAGAATTCCTCCTGAAAAATAGAACATACCAATAATACCAATGGTTGATACCAAGTATTTCAGGTTGTTCACATTAACAGTGAAATCTAAATTGATTACTTCAATTAGATAATAGCAAGTGTAAGCCGATATAAGAAACATCGCTATGCTTGTAAATATTGGAAACCAGTGTGATTTACTTTGTAGCAGCACTATAAATTTATTTTTCTTATTGAGCTCAATCTCGGATATCCAACTATCTACTGTAAGTAGCATGTTTTTAGCAACTATAGAATCTATATGCTCAATTTGAATAGTTATGATTTGTCCTTTAAATAATCGATATAACAACCTTGTGGAATTATTCGATTTGGCTTTATGTTTAGCAGCAATTTTAGAAGTTATATTTATTAAAATTTTATAAGGCTGAGGTTTCTCAACATTAGAAAGACCCAGAAGCACATTGAAAGTAATAACAATGTTTTCTACAGGGGAAGTACTGCTTTTGTCATATCCTTGAAATCTGTCAATAGATGAAAAAACCTGCTTACTGTTATCAATATGAAATATAGTTATATTTTCGTTTCTACTTATTAGACCTCTTGCAAAAGTCATAATTTAAGCTCGGAATTAATGATACCAGCAAACAGCTTCATTCTAAGATCATAGCGCTGACGACGGTTGCGATATTTATGAGCCACGATTTTAAACAACTTGATTAAGCCTATTTTGTGCTCAACCACAATACGGAACTTTGCCAGATAGTGATTGGCCTGTTTGCATATCTCCAATAACTGACCACCACGAGGTTTCTTAAATGGTGTGAAAGTTTGGTTATGTAGCTTTGCTAACCCTTGATAACCACTGTCTGCTAGATAGTTAGTGTTCTCAGGTAACCAATCAGGACAAGTATCTTTATACAGCTTAAAATCGTGGATTGACCCTTTACAGGTTTGCACATCAAGTATCAAACCGGTTTGCCAATGAACGATAACCTGCGCTTTTAAGGTGTGTTGTTTTTTCTTACCGCTGTAGTAGTCTCTTTGGTTTTTTTTGGACGCTCAATTGGGGTTTCGGTGGCATCGACAATGACGACGCTCCAATTGATGTCCTCATCGACACGACTAGGCAGCTTTTTAGGCAATTCAAACTTGCCAGAGTCAATCAGTGTGTCTTCTACTTTACGAATGATACGGCTAGCAGAAGACTCATGAATACCAAAGTCCATACTGATATGATAAAGCGTGCGGTATTCACGCCAATAAGTCAGGGCTAGTAGTATCTGCTCCTTAAGACTGAGCACACTTGGTCTGCCTGATTTGGTCTTAGATGCTTCATGCTCTTGCATGGCCTCAAGCATGTCATAAAAGGTGGCTTTATGAATGCCAGTGTAGCGTTTAAAACCAGCGTCACTTTGTTTGAGTAGCTTATCTATGTTTGGCATGGTTCTTAGACAACGATGAATGTTCTTCTTATTTTAATTCCCTCTGCTACTTTTGCAAGAGGTCTAATGTCGTAATCAATTTTATGCGACCATATCTTAAATGGTAAATGGCTTATATATGCGGCGAGTACATAAGGTATCTTTCCATGATTTTCTATATGCTTATAGGGGTATGGCGCATACTTTGGAGTAATATTAAAAGTGCCAAACTCAGCTATGAACTCAAATAAATATTGAGGTTCTTCGATAATATTAATAATAATATCAATTAAGTATGAAGAATGACCGTCTATATCTTCTTCTTCATCTGCAAGAAATAAATAATCATCGTAAGTGAAAGGTTTTGAGAGCCTACTTTTTGATCGTTCACTTTTAGAATTAATCAACGTTTCAATAAACTTTTTTAATATATAGTGAGCATCAAGATTAGTAATATTGCTTTCAGCTAAAATTGTTCTAATATTTAGATGGTCTCTAAACACAAAGTCATAGTATGTAAACTCAGTTTGATCGTCTGCGCTACGCCATATTGTAGCTATATCGGGATAGTCATTAACTGAAAGCTGAAGACTTTCATCAATATATAAAAAATGCTCGTAAACGCTGATAGCCGTGCTTGTGTCCATATTTCACACCCCTACACCCTTAAATTAAAGTAGGTGCAAGGCAGTGACAGCATAAGGGTGTGTAAATAGCTGTCGTTCGGGTAATTAGTCCTAGCCTTGCATAGTCGTTATGCCATGCCTTCGGTTTTGATGGCATTGGCAAGTGTATTAGTGACCCATTGGTTAAGGCTCATACCGTGGCTGGTGGCAATAGTTGTTACTTGCTCGTGTAGCTCACTTGGCACACGGGTTACAAACTTACCTGAAAAGGATTTGTAAGGCTCAATGCCTTGTTCTTGGCAAACGTCCAAAAAGGTTTGCAATGACTGCTTACCCTCATTTTCTAAATCGGCAATGCTGTCACCATAAAAGTCTGCCCCACCATTTAGCCCTACAAATTCTCCACGGAATAACCCTAGTTCAGGGTCATATTGAATAAGTGCTTTATGGTCATTAATCATCATAATGTTTTGCATGATTATTCCTCATTATTAGTTACGGGGGCGGTGTCTTTGGCTTCATCAATAGGGCTATACCCTAAACTATCTAGCCATTTACGAACGCTAGCGACTGCGCCCTTATCTGTTGTCGGTTGGGGGTGTGGTCGGTGATAAACTTGTACCTCACCATCTAACACTACAGCTATTCTTGATCCTGCCCGTTCGTTGACCTCTGCACCTAATGCTATAAATAAGGCTTCAATGTCTGCCCACTTTATATTTGCTGATATAGGCTTAGTAAAGATGATATTAAGTGTTTTTAGGTGCTTGCGCTGCATGTTATGTCCTTAGCTCTACGGTCATTATAGTATCATATAGTGATACTAACAACGGTTATTTAGCCTAGCTTTTGTTTCTGTCCTTTAAAGTCTGCACGGATCACATTATCTAGTTTGCCAGCATAGGCATCATCAATGAAGTTTGCCCACTGGTTCATCATGTCTATTCTGTACGGTAGGTGCTGTGCTCCGTTGTATGCCTTGCTGATCTTGTTTTCTTTTTCATGTGCTAGCTGTAGCTCTATTGCTTCGTGCATGTATTCCTGTTCATGTAGGGTAGTGCTGGCAAGTCCACGGAAGCCGTGCCCCGTCATACGTCCTTTATAACCCATGCGCCATAGGGCAGTGATAAAAGCGTTTGTACTGTATGGCTTACGGGTTGATGGATTAAAGAAAACGTACTGATCCGAAAAACCTAGCGCCTTGATCTGCTCCAGTATCGTCATGACTTGCGGTGCTAGTGGTACTAGGTGTGGTCTATCCATTTTCATCTTGTCGGCTGGTATGCGCCATATTTTGGCTTGGTAGTCTATTTCTGACCACTCCATAAGACGCAATTCTTGAGTACGTACAAACGTATAGCACATAAACCACAAGCCTAGCTTCACCAGTAGGTCACCCTCGTAGGCGTTAATATCTTGTAGTAGCTTTGGTAATTGCTGGCTGGTCACACGGCTGTGGTGCTTCACCTTATGCGGTTTTAATGCTTCGGTTAGGTCGGTGGCTGGGTTGAGGTTGGTTAAGCCCTCACGTATGGCTTGTTTGAATATCTGCCCTGTTTGACGCATTGCACGCCTTGCCATGTCACTAGCGCCCCTCGCTTCGATAGCTTTACCGATAGCCAAAACATCAGGCGCGGTTATGTCCTCTATGTTCATGTGACCAATGACGGGCTTAATATCGCGCTGGTACTGTGAGTAATCACGGCTATAGGTGGTAGGGGCTATGTGTGCTTTGCGGTCATCATGCCAACGCTGGGCTATGGTATCGAACGCCCTTGATCCGTCATTGTCGGCTTGTGTCTTTTTCTTATCGTCTTTTGGGTTGATACCATCAGCTATGAGTCTTTTGATCTCAATATTGCGCTTGCGTGCATCTTGTAGGCTCATGACTGGGTAAGTACCAATAGTGAGGGTTTGTTGCTTACCTTGCCAGCGGTACGCGCTGATCCATGACTTCACACCCGTATAACGAACCCATAATTGCAGCCCGTTACCGTCACTGTGTTTATCAGGTCGTTTTGTATCAATCGAGGTGGGGCTAGGTGATAGCTTGTTGATACTGGTATGGGTTAGGGGCATGGGTTTATCCTTTGTTGGTATTGTCCATGTTGGTACTGCTCAATACCAACAATAATACCAACATTCTATATGGAACGCCATACACCTATAAGACAGTGAAAACCCAAAAAACGCCCAAAGTAAAGGGCATACGGTCTATGACGGTATGCCCTAATATTGTGTTTGGTCGGAACGGCAGGATTTGAACCTGCGACCACCACACCCCCAGTGTGGTGCGCTACCAGACTGCGCTACGCCCCGAATGACTGACTATTTTACGCAAAATTATGTATATTGCAAGGGCTATTTATATTAGTCAAAATCTACAATACCATTCTGCCTAGCATAGTCAGTCTAATTGCTACGCTGCTCGTGTTAACCTAACAATTCTTTTAGAATTTGGTTCACTTGCTGCGGGTTCGCACTACCGCGACTGGCTTTCATGACTTGACCGACCAAACCGTTAAAGGCTTTTTCTTTACCGCCGCGATATTCTTCGACCATCGCTTCATTTTTTGCAATGACGTCTTCGACCATGGCTTTGATAGCGCCCGTGTCAGTCTCTTGCTTGAGGCCTTTGTCTTTGATGATTTTGTCTGCGGCGTCATCGCCGTCGCCGCCTTCGCGCTCGTATAGCGCACTAAAGACTTTCTTAGCCAATTTGCCAGATAGCGTGTCATCTTTGATACGCTTAAGCATACCAGCCAACTGCTTGGCGCTGATAGGGGAGTGGGTGATGTCTTTATCGTCTTTGTTCAGTGCGCCGAGTAAGTCGCCCATGACCCAGTTGCCAGCCATTTTGGCATCTGCTTGCCCAACTTCTGCGACCACAGCTTCAAAGTAATCAGCAATCTGACGACTACCAGTCAAGATACGAGCATCATATTCTGACAGACCAAGCGCTTCTTCAAAGCGTGCACGGCGAGCGACGGGTAGCTCTGGCATGGCTGCTTTGATCGCGTCAACGGTATGCTGCTCAATTCGGACAGGTAGCAAGTCAGGATCAGGGAAGTAGCGATAGTCGTTGGCGTCTTCTTTGGTACGCATGGTACGCGTTTCGTCACGCTCTGGATCATATAGCATGGTTGCTTGTACGACTTTGCCGCCATCTTCTAGGATGTCGATTTGACGCTCGATTTCACGATTGATAGCACGTTCGATAAAGCGGAACGAGTTTAGGTTTTTAAGCTCAGTACGTGTACCAAGCTCAGCGCCTGGCTTGCGTACAGAGACGTTGCAGTCACAGCGGAATGAGCCTTCAGCCATTACTGCGTCTGAAATACCTAGCCAAGTGACTAGCTGATGGATGGCTTTGATGTAGGCAAGCGCTTCGTGAGCAGAGCGCATGTCTGGCTCAGAGACGATTTCTATTAGTGGCGTGCCCGCACGGTTCAAATCCACACCCGTCATACCATCGACGGCATCATGGACAGATTTACCCGCATCTTCTTCTAGATGGGCGCGGGTAATACCCATACGTTTTGGATATTCGTTTTTCTCGCCTTCGTTGACCACAACATCGATGTATCCTTCACCTACGATAGGATTGGCCATCTGAGTGATTTGATAGCCTTTAGGCAAGTCAGGGTAGAAGTAGTTTTTACGATCAAATGTATTAAACAGACCCAGCTCAGCATTGACACCGATACCAAATTTTAGCGCGCGATCGACCACGCCAGCATTTAATACTGGCAATACACCAGGTAAGCCTAAGTCAACGATACTTGCTTGGCTGTTTGGCTCATGACCGAAGTCAGTTGGCGCACTTGAGAATATTTTACTTTCTGTATTCAACTGGCAGTGAATCTCGATACCGATGACCACTTCATAGCCATCGACAAGTAGCTCTTTACGCACGGCGTGCTCGCGGACGGCACTGTTATCAGTAGTAGCTGTACTCATTATACCGTCTCCTTTGCGATGGTAGAGTGTTGTAGATGATGGTCGGTATGCTGCTGGAACAAATGCGCAGTCGTAAGCAATTGACTCTCTTGCCAGTGCTTACCGATTAATTGCAAGCCAATAGGTAGGCCTTCTGTCGTCAAACCTACTGGCTGACTGAGCGCAGGTAGACCCGCTAGGTTGACCGCGATGGTATAGACATCACCTAAGTACATGGTCGCAGGGTCGAGGTCTTCTGCCAGCTTATAAGCTGCGGTCGGCGCGGTGGGACTGGCGATGACGTCACAATTGGCAAAAGCATCATCAAAGTCTTTGACAATTAAGCGGCGGATTTTTTGTGCTTTAGTATAGTAAGCATCGAAGTAGCCAGCAGATAGCGCATAAGTCCCCGTCAAAATACGGCGCTGTACTTCAGGGCCAAAGCCTTCAGAACGTGAGCGCGTGTATAGATCGATCAGATCCGTTGGGTTTTCACAGCGATAGCCAAAACGTACGCCATCGAAGCGTGATAGGTTCGAAGACGCTTCGGCAGGTGCTAGCATATAATAGGTGGCGAGCGTGATCTCAGGGTCAGTGATGTTTACTTCTACAATCGTTGCGCCCAGCTCTTCGTATTTCTTTAAAGCGGCACGTGCTGCTTGTTCGACTTCGCTATTAAGCCCTGTACTGAAATATTCTTTAGCCACACCAATACGCAAACCGTCAAATGGCTTATCACCAGCCGCAGCCTCTGCATCATTGATGTCTTGTACGTAGTTAGGTATGTCGTATTTGATAGAAGTGGCATCGCGTGGATCGTGCCCAATCATTGGCTGTAGCAAATAAGCACAATCTTTAGCGCTGCGTCCCATGCTACCAGCTTGATCCAAGCTTGAGGCATAGGCAATCATACCAAAGCGTGACACACGGCCATAAGTCGGTTTGATACCGGTTAGGCCACAGAATGAAGCTGGCTGACGAATAGAGCCACCCGTGTCACTACCGGTAGCAACAGGGACAAAACCTGCGGCAACGGCAGCGGCACTACCACCTGATGAGCCACCAGGGACGCGCTCTAGGTTCCAAGGATTGTGTACGGTGCCGTAGTATGAGCTACTGTTGTCTGAGCCCATCGCAAACTCATCCATATTGAGCTTACCTAAGCTAATCATGCCAGCTTTGTCGATGTTAGAGACGATAGTCGCGTCATATGGTGAGACAAAGTTATGCAGCATCTTAGAGCCACAAGTCGTTAATACGCCTTGGGTACAAAAGATATCTTTGTGCGCCATCGGTACGCCAAGTAGTGGACGCTGATCGCCTTGTGCACGCATCTCGTCAGCGGCTTTTGCTTGTGCACGTGCTGTCTCAGAAGTATGCGTGATAAAACTATTGATTTTGCCATCTAGCGCATCGATACGCTTGATGTAATGCTCGGTTAATTCTGCGCTGCTAAATTGTTTGTCTTGCAAGCCAGTAATTAGCTGCTCGGTACTTAATAAATGAAGTTCAGACATAAGGTGTCTTCCGTCAAAATGTGAATAGCATAAAATAAAATAGGATAATGGCAAATGCGTGGTTGTATTATTCAGCCACTATTATTCAATCACCTGAGGTACAAGGTATAAGCCATCTTCAACGGCAGGCGCGACTGACTGATTGCGCTCGCGATTGATATCGTGTTTGGCTACGTCAGCACGTAACTCTTGGCAAGCCTCATGGATATTGGCTAGTGGTTTGATGTCTGTTGTATCAACGTTAGATAAGGTATGCATCAATTTTAATACTTTACTGATATCGGCGGCATAGCTATCGGCCGTGCTTTCATCGACACCCAAGCGTGCAAGGTTGGCAACTTCTAGGATTTCTTCACGGCTGACAGTGTTGTCAGACGTTGCTGATTGCTGAGACATAGTTTCTCCAGTTAAGGACAGTTTTTGTTAGAGTAGGGATAAGGCAAATATATAAGCGCTCAAATGTAATTGGCTATAAAGTTGGCTTATTATAAAGCATCTGACCCAAGTTTACAGAGTATGAGGCTTGATTGATGCACAATATCAATCAACATCCGTATCAATCAGGGCAGAGTGCCGGCATAGCAATACGCAAATACTTGCAAAACTGACCGCATAATTCATGATTGATTTTCAATTGCTTCCCAATTAGGTTCTAAAATACGTTACAGTATGCACCTACTACTAAGCAAAACAATTATGTGCCTGTAGAACCTTGTTAGTTATCACATTAAAAGCAGTTTCATTGAGTTGAATGATAGTCACTACTATTTCAAACTTTGTAACAACTTTTAGCGTCTCAGACAAAAATCCTTGCTTACTGATGCAAATACCTATGTTTTTTTTGAGCTAAATCGGTATAATTTAGCTCAGTTTTTCATTTCATCATTATTGCTTAGGTTTGACTGGTTGCGATGATTTACTTTCGCTCCCGTTAATGTCTAACGACGACCTGCTCAACACTGACGAGTAACACCTCAGTCAATCTCATTCGCCTCATTCGTAAGACGCTGGATATATTAGTCATGAACCTGTTTGGATTTTTATCAAATAATATCGCTATCGACCTCGGTACTGCGAACACCCTTATTTTTATTCCTAATAAAGGCGTCGTACTTGACGAGCCTACGGTGGTCGCATTACGAAGCAATCGTACTCAAAACCCGACCGTCGCTGCTGTGGGTATCGATGCCAAGCAAATGCTGGGTCGTACGCCTGCCAATATCACAGCGATTCGCCCGCTAAAAGACGGTGTGATTGCTGATTTTGAAGTGACGCAAAAAATGCTAAAACACTTCATCACTAAGGTAAAAGCCAAGCGTTTTATGGCACAGCCTAACGTGGTGGTTTGTGTACCATGTAAGTCCACCTTGGTTGAGCGTAAGGCGATTCGTGAGGCAGTATCATCAGCAGGCGCGAGCAAAGTATTATTGCTAGAGGAGCCAATGGCTGCGGCTATCGGTGCTGGCATGCCTGTTCATGAAGCCAGTGGTTCTATGGTCGTCGATATCGGTGGTGGCACCACTGAGATTGCTGTTATCGCGCTATCTGGCTGCGTCTATGCTGAGTCTATCCGTATCGGTGGCGATATGTTTGATGAGGCGATTATTACACATGTGCGCCGTACGCATGGTTGTGTGATCGGTGAGACGACCGCTGAGCGCATCAAAAAAGAAGTTGGCTCTGCATTGAATGAAAATAGCCAGCTAGAAGTAGAGGTTCGTGGTCGTAGTATGGCAGAAGGCGTACCAAAAACCTTTATCGTCAATTCAGAAGAAGTACAAAAAGCATTGACTGACCCACTAAGCGGTATTGTCAGTGCAGTCAAAGTCGCTCTTGAGCAGACACCGCCAGAGTTGTCATCAGACATCGCAGAGCGCGGTATCGTATTGACGGGTGGTGGCGCATTGCTACGCGATTTAGATAAGCTTATCTCACAAGAGACGGGCTTACCAGTGACGGTAGCAGAAGACCCATTAACCTGCGTTAGCCGTGGTGGTGGTATCGCCCTTGATTTCATCAATAACAAAAGCTTGAATATGATTTTTGTCTAAACAGCTTTTGCTCATGAGCATGATTTCCTTGTTAGGATACCTATAATGCCTCATGGTTTATGCATCAATCATTGATGTAGCCGATGCGATGATAAGTAAATAACATTAAAGGTAGCCGACTGCGCTGCCTTTAATTGCATTAATCCATGCTAGAACCCAATATCACCGATAAACATTTATGCTCTAAATAAGTGCTATTGCTCATTTTAGAATTCTTAAATCAGACGACTTATGACTACAAGTATCTTTGCGCGCCAAGCGTTATCACTTCGTAAGACTGCCATTGTATTGATAGCAGCCTTAATTCTGATGTGGTTTGATAGCAAAAATTCGGAATGGTTCAATCCAGTACGTAGTACCAGTCATGCTGCCATGCAGCCTATTTATGAGATGTCTTTATTACCGAGCTATGCCAAGCATTGGGCGAGTGGTAGTTTGCAGTCAAAAGAAGCGCTGCGCCGCGAAAACATGCAGCTAAAATCGCAACTCATTCATGCACATGCCAAACTGCAGCAACAAGATTATATCTTGGCGCAAAACGCACGCTTGCAGGGGATTTTATCCACCACGAAGCCTGAGCAGTTTGATCTCAACTTAGCTCAAGTCATTGGTACAGATACCAACTTACTCAGACAGATTGTTGTGCTCAATAAAGGCAAGCAAGATGGTGTACAAGTCGGACAAACGGTTATCGATGAAGATGGTATTTTAGGACAGATCATTAACGTCTATCCTAATACGAGCCGTTTGTTATTGATTACAGATGACCAGCAGTCAGTGGCTGTCACTGTCAAACGTACTGGTCAGCGGGCTATTGTGACAGGCCAAGGTATCCCATCTGCACTGAGCCTAAACTATGTTTTTAAGACTTCAGACGTGCGCGTGGGTGATGAGTTGGTATCATCTGGTTTGGGTGGGCGAATTCCAGCGGGCTATCGTGTTGGCCGTATTGCTCACATCAAAGATGGGCAAGCGGATAACTTTAGAATCATTGAGGTCACGCCTTCTGCAAACTTTATTGACAACGCTTATGTCTTGATATTACAAGACAAGATACTCACTAAGAGTAAGAGCAGTAGTCAATGAATTCTGATGTCATAACGTTTTAACCAATAATGCCAGCTGCCTTTTTTATCAAAATTTTGCCTATCGTACTATCTCATTATTACCCAATGCATCCTATAACAGCGGTCGCTACACAATCGAAGGTAAATACTCATGTCGTATCCTGATTCTGAGAATTCAACGGCACTGTTGATTGTGGTCATTGTTCTAAGCTTTATCATTGCTTCATCGCTCAATGTCTATCCGTTAAGCCCAAGTATGGCAACATTACGGCCCATGATTATGATTATGGTGCTGATATATTGGCTACTGTTCCAGCCGCGCTATGTGGGTATCTTTACCGCATTTACTATTGGGCTTATTACAGATTTGCTGATGGACACCCATCTAGGACAGCAAGCCTTTGCCGCTGTCGTGGTGGCACTAGTGATCAAAATTACTAGTATCTATGTTAGACAACTAAATACCATCAGCGCATGGTTGATAGCCAGTTTAGGATTAATTGTTTTTCAGCTAAATTTATGGATGCTGCAGATGTTTATCCAAAATACCTTTATCGCAAAATCTGCTTTGTCGCTTATGATGAGTATCATCAGCTGGCCACTTGTCTTACTGGCTCTACGCAAGTTTGCGCGTTAATGGTATTTATTAACTTATATGCAAAATATCTAAAAAATACATACCTCATAAATCTGTAAATAAAGAGAAGAGCGATGGATATCATTTTAGCGTCTGGTTCGCCGCGCCGTCGAGAGCTACTAGCAAGAGCACAGTTAGATTTTAGAGTATTGAGTGTAGATATTGACGAAACGCCGCAAGATGATGAATTACCCAAAGACTATATTGAGCGTATGGTCGCTACCAAAGCCATGGCTGCCATAGAGCAACTAAACGGCACATTAGAAATCGATGAGAACGGTACCAACGAATTAATTATCATTTTGACCTCTGATACCATCGGAGTGTTACCAGATGGCAAGACAGTACTGGTCAAACCGACCGATCGTGAGCATGCTTATAGCATGTGGCAGCAGATGTCAGATAATATCCATGAAGTATGGACTGCCGTACAAGCCACCAAAATACAGCGGCTACCTAAAGGAACAGAACACAATGCATCAAAGCGCACTCAGGCATTTCAAATTATCGACCAGCAGCAAATTACTGAGCGTACAGCAGTAACCTTTATACCATTGACTACAGAGATGATGAGCAATTATTGGGACAGTGGAGAGCCTGCTGATAAAGCGGGTGGCTATGGTATTCAAGGTTTAGGTGCTGCTTGGGTCAGCCGTATTAACGGCAGTTACACCAATGTCGTTGGATTGCCACTGGCGCAAACGCTGGCCTTAATCAAAGACATGACAGAAGGCAGTGAGGATATCGTTGACCCGTTATAATTATATATGCACATAATGACACGGTAGGGCAATGGGCAAGAGCAAGGCGCATTTGTTACACTGTCAATCTAATAGACGATGACCGTCTGATAAGAAAGCTGAGAGATAAGAGAAAAAACTATGTCCGAAGAGCTGCTGATTAATATTAGTCCAATGGAATCCCGTGTTGCGGTTTTAGATAATGGCATCTTGGGTGAGATTTATATTGAGCGACATCACAAACTGGGTTTGGTCGGCAATATTTATCTGGGCACAGTCGTACGTGTCCTTCCAGGCATGCAGGCAGCCTTCGTTGATATCGGTCAATCGCGGACAGCGTTTTTACATGTCAATGATATGCAGCGTGAGCCTCGCCCAGTTGCAGAAGACAAAAGCAAAGCCGCTACAAATGACAAAAAAGATAATAGTGACAATAGCGCCATCTTAGAAACATCCACGGATGGCTTAGCAGTCACGCCACCTGTTGTCAGTGCTCAAAGTACGGAGGTCGTGCCTGTTTCTAAGACCTTGATTCAGCATCGATTACACGAAAGCCAGCGTATCTTGGTACAAGTCACCAAAGACCAATTAGGCAGTAAGGGTGCTCGCTTAACGACCAATATATCGTTGCCATCTCGCTATCTGGTTTATCTACCATCAAGCGATCATATCGGTATATCACAGCGTATTGATGGTGAAGAAGAGCGCACGCGTCTGAAAACTGAGCTTAGTAGCTTAATGCAAACGGTCAATCTAAAAGGTGGACTCATCGCTCGTACTGCCGCCGAGCGTGTTCCTGTAAACAAGCTAGAAGAGGATATTTATTACCTGTTGCAGCTGTGGCGTACCATCTGTGCTCGTCGCCAAGAGATCAATCATCACCAAAGCTCAGAGCTGATTTATCAAGAACTATCGCTACCACTGCGCTCTATTCGTGACTTGGTACATGCTGATACCGAAAAAGTCATCATCGATAATACGCAAGTTTATGAACAAGTCAGATACTTTGCCAAAGAGTTTGTACCGTTCATTTACGATAAAATCGTGCATTATACGGCAGAGCAGTCACTGTTTGACGTGCATCGGGTTGAAGATGATTTACGTGACGCATTGAAACGTCGTGTTGACTTGAAGTCTGGTGGCTATCTGATTATTGACCAAACAGAAGCAATGACGACGATTGATGTTAATACAGGCTCTTTTGTAGGCGGTCGCTCATTAGAAGACACCGTTTATAAGACTAATCTAGAAGCCACACATGCCATCGCACGTCAGCTGCGCCTGCGTAATCTAGGCGGCATTATTATTCTAGATTTTATCGATATGCTAGAGCAGCAGCATAAGGATGATGTACTAGAGAGCTTACAGGCGCAGCTAACCCAAGACTATGCCAAAACCAAAATTACGCAGGTTAGTGAACTTGGCTTAGTGGAGATGACGCGCAAGCGCACGCGTGAATCCTTGGGTCAGCAGCTTTGTGAGCCGTGCTCAACTTGCCAAGGTCGTGGGTTCGTTAAAACCGCAGAGACCGTTTGCTTTGAGATTTTCCGTGAGATCATGCGCTGCGCCCGTACTTATAATTCTCCTAAGAAATTCACAGTAGTGGCTCATGCGGCAGTCATTGATTTATTGCTGACATCAGAGTCAGATACAGTAGCAGATTTAGAGTATCTACTGGGTCGAGTGATTACATTTGACGTAGAAAATCTATATACCCAAGAGCAGTATGATATTGTTTTGGACTGAGATTACTGAGCCTACTGCCAGAGACTTGTTACAAGTATCTTGACCAACAAAACAGTTTTCTGAAAATTGAGGTCTTTAATTACGTCAGATATTGCCCTTGCAATACCTAAAATACTCTGTATAATACACACCACTGAATTATATATGCGCAGCTGACTAAAAAAGCTGACGCTATGACAGCTGGAGCATCGTTTCTGGCACTATTTCATTATGCCTTTGCTGACATCCATTATAGGAGAGTTGGCGGGGCTTTAAACTATTTTGCTTTTGGCACGCTATAAGTTCGGATAAAGAACTCATTCTGGTTAAGAACAGAAGGCCGCTTTAAGTGAATATTTAACCAAACTGCTTTTGATCATAGTCTTGCAAACCAAGAATGACGAAAGCACATATTAGGAGCTTGCTGGCATGGCTAACCAGAGAATCCGTATCCGTCTTAAGTCTTTTGATCATCGTCTGATTGATCAATCTGCACAAGAGATTGTTGATACTGCAAAGCGCACCGGTGCGCAAGTTTGTGGTCCTGTACCGTTGCCGACTCGCATTGAGCGCTTC
Organism: Psychrobacter sp. AntiMn-1; assembly: GCF_001854065.1. Lineage (NCBI taxonomy): Bacteria > Pseudomonadati > Pseudomonadota > Gammaproteobacteria > Moraxellales > Moraxellaceae > Psychrobacter > Psychrobacter sp. AntiMn-1. The sequence continues at coordinate 2,709,178 of NZ_CP012969.1, forward strand.
AACGTTCTAACCTCACCACACGTTAACAAAGACGCGCGTGACCAGTACGAAATCCGTACTCACAAGCGTATGGTTGATATCGTTCAGCCTACTGACAAAACTGTGGATGCGCTAATGAAATTAGATTTAGCGGCGGGTGTTGACGTCCAAATTGCTTTGGGTTAATGCACATTACACACCCAACCCATTAATATAAGATATAAAGAGGTCTAAAATGGCGATCGGTTTAGTCGGTAAAAAATGCGGCATGACCCGTGTCTTCACTGAAACAGGCGCATCTATTCCTGTAACAGTGGTTGAGGTCGATGCAAACCGCATTACTCAAGTAAAAAATACTGATGTAGATGGTTACCAAGCCATCCAAGTCACCACAGGTACCCGTCGTGACAGCCGCGTAACTGCTGCACAAAAAGGTCACTTCGCGAAAGCTGGCGTTAAAGCTGGTCGTGGTGTTTGGGAATTTCGTGTCAACGATAGCGATCTTGAAGGTCGTGAGGTTGGCGGTGAGATTCTAGCTGACTTGTTTGAACAAGGTCAGATGGTTGATGTGACAGGACAAAGCAAAGGTAAAGGCTTCCAAGGTCCAATCAAACGTCACAACTTTAGTATGCAAGATGCTACTCATGGTAACTCAGTGTCTCATCGTGCACATGGTTCAACTGGTCAAAACCAGTCACCAGGTAGAGTATTCAAAGGCAAAAAGATGGCGGGTCAGATGGGTAACAAGCGTGTTACTGTTCAAGGCCTAGAAGTGATTTCGGTTGATGCCGAAAAAGGGTTACTTGTCATCAAGGGTGCTATCCCAGGTGCCACCGGTGGCGATGTTATCGTACGTCCGTCAGTCAAAGCCTAAGCAAGGGGATTAACGTGGATTTAAAAACAGTTACAGGTGCAGCGGTTGAGCTTTCTGATACGGCTTTTGGTCGTGAATTCAATGAAGCATTAGTGCACCAAGTCGTCACCGCTTATCTAGCTGGTGCTCGCCAAGGTACACGCGCTCAAAAAACCCGTGCCGAAGTTTCTGGCGGTGGTATCAAGCCATGGCGCCAAAAAGGTACTGGTCGCGCTCGTGCGGGCTCTATTCGTAGCCCAATCTGGCGTTCAGGTGGTCGTGCATTCGCTGCAAAACCACAAGATTGGTCACAGAAAGTAAACCGTAAAATGTATCGCGGTGCGATGCAGTGCATCCTAGCAGAATTGATTCGTCAAGAGCGTCTGATTTTGGTAGAAGAGTTGAGCGTTTCTGGGCCGAAAACTAAAGAACTGATTGCAAAGCTAAATGAGCTTGATGCACCACGTGCATTGATCGTCACCAAAGAAGTTGACGAAAACTTATACTTAGCTGCTCGCAACATTCCGCACGTCAATGTACTTGGTACAAACGAAGTGGATCCAGTGAGCTTGATCGCATTTGATAAAGTGATCATGTCAGTTGAAGCTGCGAAACAATTTGAGGAAGCACTAGCATGAACAACGCAAGACTTTATCAGGTCTTAAGAGGGCCTGTATTCTCAGAAAAATCTCAAATGCTTGGCGACTCACTTGGTGTGCAGGTATTTAAAGTTGACTCTAACGCTACTAAGCTTGAAGTCAAAAAAGCAGTTGAGTTGATGTTTGAAGGTGTTGAAGTTACTAAAGTAAACACTTTGAATGTTAAAGGTAAGACAAAGCGTTTTGGTAAAAGCATCGGCCGTCGTAACGACTATAAAAAAGCCTATGTTACCTTAAAAGCTGGTCAAGATGTACAAATGGCTGATGCTGGTGAAGAAGTCGCAAACACGACTGCCTCTACTAGTGAAACAGCGAATAACGAATAAGGATTACACTCATGCCTATCGTAAGAGCAAAGCCAACATCACCAGGCCGTCGTTTTGTTGAAAAAGTGGTGCATCCACACCTTTATAAAGGTCGTCCTTATGCAGCGCTTCTAGAATCAAAAAGTAAGTCAGGTGGTCGTAACAATAATGGTCGTATTACTACTCGCCACATTGGCGGTGGTCATAAGCAACATTATCGCATTATCGACTTCAAACGTACTAAAGACAATATCCCTGCTGTGGTAGAGCGTATTGAATACGATCCTAACCGTACTGCACATATTGCATTACTTAAGTATGCTGATGGCGAACGTCGTTACATCATCGCTGCTAAAAAACAAGCAGTTGGCGATACAGTAATGTCAGGCGAAACATCTCCAATACGTCCAGGTAACTGCCTACCGCTAAAAAACATCCCATTGGGTACTGTGATTCATAATATCGAACTTAAAATCGGTAAAGGTGCACAGATGGCTCGTTCTGCGGGTGCTAGCGTTCAGTTATTAGGCCGTGACGGTATCTACGCTATTTTACGTCTACGTTCAGGCGAAACTCGCCGTGTACACGTAAACTGCCGTGCTGTTATTGGCGAAGTTTCTAACACTGAAAACAACTTGAAATCACTTGGTAAAGCTGGTGCTTCACGTTGGCGTGGTGTTCGTCCTTCAGTTCGTGGTGTCGCGATGAACCCGGTTGATCACCCACATGGTGGTGGTGAAGGTCGTAACAAAGGTCGCCATCCAACTAGCCCTTGGGGTCAGAAGTCTAAAGGACTTAAAACGCGTCATAATAAGCGTACTGACAACATGATCATCCGCCGCCGCGCCAAGAAGAAATAAAGGAAGAATTTCATGCCTCGTTCATTGAAAAAAGGTCCATTCATAGACGCGCACTTATTTGCTAAAGTTGAGAATGCATTAGACACCAACTCACGCAAGCCAATTAAAACTTGGTCGCGCCGCTCGATGATCCTACCACAAATGGTTGGCCTGACTTTATCTGTCCACAACGGCCGTACTCACGTACCGGTTATCGTCAGTGAGCAGATGGTTGGTCATAAACTAGGTGAATTTGCCCCGACTCGTACGTATCGTGGTCATGGCATTGACAAAAAAGCTAAGAGATAAGGTGCTTACCATGGAAGTAACTGCAAAATTACGCGGTGCCGCCATATCGGCACAAAAAGTTAGACTCGTTGCTGATGAAGTTCGTGGCAAATCTATTGAGCGTGCTTTGGATATCCTAACGTATAGCAATAAAAAAGGCGCTATCTTTGTTAAGAAATGTCTTAACTCAGCCATCGCCAATGCCGAACATAATCACGGCCTAGATATTGACGACCTAAAAGTCGCTACTATCTATGTTGATGAAGGCATTACGCTAAAACGTATCCTACCACGTGCCAAAGGTCGCGCTGATCGTATCAGCAAGCGTACTTGTCACATCACTATAAAGGTAGGAGAATAAGTTATGGGTCAAAAAGTACATCCAATCGGAATTCGTCTTGGTGTTGTAAAAAAGCATAACGCAAACTGGTATGCTGATCCTAAACAATACTCAGAATACCTAATCAACGATATTCAAGTCCGTGAATATCTACGTAAAAAGCTAGATAACGCAATGATTAGCAACATCATGATCGAGCGTCCTACTGGCGCTGCTAAGATTACCATCGCCACTGCGCGCCCTGGTATCGTTATCGGTAAGAAAGGCGAAGATATCGAAAGACTTCAAAAAGAATTGACCAAAATTATGGGCGTACCTGCTCAGGTCAACATTGAAGAAATCACGTCACCTGATCTTGATGCACGTTTGGTAGCAGAGGGTATCGCAAGCCAGCTTGAGCGTCGTGTTATGTTCCGCCGTGCGATGAAACGCGCTGTACAGAATAGCATGCGTTCTGGTGCTAAAGGTATTAAAGTTGAGCTGTCTGGTCGTCTTGGCGGTGCTGAGATTGCTCGTAGCGAATGGTATCGTGAAGGCCGTGTGCCCTTGCATACACTTCGTGCTGATATTGACTATGCGTCAATTCGTGCAGAGACAACTTACGGCACCATCGGTGTTAAAGTTTGGATTTTCCGCGGAGAGATCCTTGACGGTATGAACAGTGTTTATAATCCCGTCAAAGAAGAGCAGACTCGTGCGCCAAAACGCCGTGGTCGCGGAAACGGAAACCGTCGAAACTCAGACAGAGGTTAAACTATGTTACAGCCAAAACGTACCAAGTTTCGTAAAATGCATAAAGGTCGTAACACTGGGCTAGCTCATCGTGGAAGCACCGTTGCATTCGGACAAATTGGTCTAAAATCATTGACGCGTGGTCGTATGACAGCCCGTCAAATCGAAGCAGCACGTCGTACCATCACTCGTAAAATCAAGCGTGGCGGTAAGATTTGGATTCGTGTATTCCCAGACAAGCCTATTACCAACAAACCATTAGAAGTACGTATGGGTAAAGGTAAAGGTCCAGTTGAGTACTGGGTATGCGAAATCAAGCCTGGTAAAGTGCTATATGAAATTGAAGGGGTATCTGAAGAGCTTGCTCGCGATGCATTAACGCTTGCTGCAGCAAAACTGCCCTTTAAAACTACCATTGTTAAGCGGACGATAATGTAATGAAGATCAGTGAATTACGTGATAAATCATTAGAAGAACTGACCCAGTTACTTGATGAAAAGCAGCTTGATGCTTTCCGTATTCGTATGGCTAAAGCAACTGGTCAGTTGGGTAATACCCATGAAGTACGTGCCAATCGTCGTACGATTGCTCAGCTTCAGACTTTGATTAACGAGAAACAACGAGGCGACTCATGAGCGATAACAATCAAACAGCTACCAATGCTAGCGTATTGACAGGACGAGTTGTCAGCGACAAGATGGACAAGTCCATCACGGTTTTGATTGAGCGTCTGGTTCGCCATCCTTTGTATGGCAAACAGCTTCGTCGTTCTACTAAAATCAAAGCACATGATGAGAACAATGTTTGTCAACAAGGCGACCTTGTCCGCATCAAAGAAACGCGTCCAATCTCAAAAACTAAGTCTTGGACTTTAGTTGATGTGGTTGAAAAAGTAGAAAAAATCTAAGTAAATTGCATTAAAAGCCAGAAGCTGTTAAAATAGCCGCCTTTTTAAGGATGCTGATTGCGCCCGTCGCATATCACTCACATTAAGAGTAAGCTGCGGCTATTTATATTAAAATGCCGCCTTGCTCATTCTGTGCTAGCGGCAGCAACTGGTTTTTATTGCTCATACGTGTGGAGTAACGCTATGATTCAGGTTGAGTCAATGCTGGAAGTTGCAGACAATAGCGGTGCAAGGCGAGTTCAGTGCATTAAAGTACTGGGTGGTTCTCATCGTCGTTATGCATCAGTTGGCGACATTATTAAAGTAACGGTTAAAGAAGCCATTCCTCGTGGTCGTGTCAAAAAAGGCGACGTGATGAATGCAGTAGTTGTACGCACCAAAAAAGGCGTTCGTCGTCCAGATGGTTCTGTGTTACGTTTTGATGACAATGCTGCGGTATTGTTGAACCAAAATAAAGCGCCGATTGCAACTCGTATTTTTGGACCGGTAACTCGTGAACTACGTGGTGATCAGTTTATGAAAATTGTATCACTAGCACCAGAAGTATTGTGAGGTAATCCATGTCAAAATTACGTAAAGGCGATACAGTTATTGTGATTGCTGGGAAAGACAAAGGCAAGCAAGGTACTGTACAAGCTGTAAAAAACGATCGTATTAAAGTTGAAGGCGTTAATATTGTTACTAAACATCAGAAGCCAAATCAGGCGACTGGCGTTGAAGGTGGCATTCTTAAGCAAGAAGCTTTTATGCATATCTCAAATGTCGCAATCTTAAATGCGCAAACCCAAAAAGCAGACCGTATTACTTATCAGTTTGGCGAAGATGGCAAGAAACAACGCGTCTATCGTTCAAACGGTGAAGTAGTGGCGACTGCGTAAGACACTAAGGGTGTAATGGTAATGGCAAGATTAAAATCTTTATATAACGATAAATTAAAGCAGCAAATCAAAGAAGATCTTGGTTTGGACAATGTGATGCAAGTGCCTAAAATCACTAAAATCACACTTAACATGGGTGTAGGCGGCGCGTCTCAAGACAAGAAATTGCTTGAAGGTGCTGTAGCTGACATGACCGCGATTGCTGGTCAAAAACCTGTTGTCACCAAAGCGCGTAAATCAGTTGCTGGCTTTAAGATTCGTGAAGAATGGCCAATTGGCTGTAAAGTAACGCTACGCGGTGAGCAAATGTACGAATTTTTAGATCGTCTCGTTGCCATTGCAATTCCTCGTATTCGTGATTTCCGCGGTTTTTCACCTAAAGCCTTTGACGGACGTGGTAACTACTCATTGGGTATCAAAGAACAGATCGTATTCCCAGAAGTAGATTTTGACAAGATTGACCGTATCCGTGGTATGGATGTGACAATCACCACGTCAGCTCAATCTGATGAAGAAGGTCGTGCGTTGCTTAAAGCATTCGGCTTCCCATTTAAATAAGGTAAAGACGTTATGGCAAAGAAGAGCATGATTAACCGCGAATTAAAGCGCGAAAAAATGGTTGCTAAATATGCTGAAAAGCGTATCAAGCTAAAAGAAACTATCAGTGATATCAACGCATCAGACGAAGAGCGTATGGACGCGATGTTAGAGCTACAAGCTCTTCCACGCAACTCATCACCAGTACGTCTGCGTAATCGTTGTGCTATCACCGGTCGTCCTCACGGTTACTTCCGCAAGTTTGGCTTATCACGCAATATGCTGCGTGAGCGTGTCATGCAAGGCGATGTGCCTGGTGTTCGTAAAGCAAGCTGGTAAGGAGTAACTATATGAGTATGCAAGATACCGTTGGGGATATGCTAACCCGTATCCGTAACGCACAAATGGCTAACAAAGTATCGGTAGCAATGCCGAGCTCTAAATTACGTAAATCAATTGCTGATTTGCTAGTTAGCGAAGGTTATGTGGCGAGCGCTGTTGTTACTGAAGAAGAAAACAACAAAGCAACCCTTACTATTGAATTAAAATATTTCGAAGGCCGTGCGGTTATCGAAACTATTCAACGTTATAGCCGCCCTGGTCTACGCCAGTTCCGCGGTAAAGACGAAATCCCTACTGTTAAGCAAGGTATGGGTGTTGCTATCGTATCTACAAGCCAAGGTATCATGAGCGATCGTGCTGCACGCGCTGCTGGTATCGGTGGTGAAATCGTTGCATTTGTAGCGTAAGCTATACGACGATGAAGTCTATTTGATGGTTGTTAGGCTTCTATCGATTGAGGAGTGTTTAATTATTTCAAATTGATAGGTGTCTAACACAATCAACTATGCTAAACTAACACGCTTTTTAGCCTGTTAGTTTTTTCGCTAATAAAAGCAAGTTAAATTTTTTAAGGAATATTCCTATGTCTCGTGTGGCTAAAGCCCCAGTAACGCTGCCAAATGGCGTAAGCGTTACTTTGAACGATCGGCAGGTCGAAGTTAAAGGCAAGAACGGTACTATGTCTTTACACCTGCATGAATTGGTCGAGCTGAAACAGGAAGATGATGCTATCATTTTCTCACCTGCAGTCGATTCACAAGAAGCTATGATGCACACTGGCACCATGCGCGCTCTTGTTAACAACTATGTTACTGGCGTAAATGAAGGGTTTGAAAAGCGTCTTCAATTGATTGGTGTTGGTTATCGCGCACAAGTTGCTGGTAACAAAGTAACCTTGAACGTTGGCTACTCTCATCCAGTAGAATACACGCTACCTGAAGGTGTATCGGCTGAAACCCCAACGCAAACTGAAATTGTTTTGAAATCAAACAATAAACAGCAGCTTGGTCAAGCAGCGGCTGATATCCGTGGTTTCCGTCCACCTGAGCCTTATAAAGGTAAAGGTATTCGTTATAGTGACGAGCATGTGATTCGCAAAGAAGCTAAGAAAAAATAAGGTGAGTTGAAATGTTTGATAAAAAAGCAGCTCGTCTGCGTCGAGCTAAGAAAACACGTGCACATATCCGTCATCTAGGCGTTCATCGCTTAACGGTTAACCGCACGTCAAAACATATTTATGCCCAGATTATCTCTCCAAATGGTGGTGAAGTGATTGCTCAGGCATCTACCTTAGACAGCAGCTTGCGTTCAGGCGCGACTGGTAACGCTGATTCAGCAACGTCTGTAGGCCAAATGATCGCAGAACGTGCAAAAGCAGCTGGCATTACTAAAGTTGCCTTTGACCGTAGTGGTTTCAAATATCATGGTCGAGTTAAAGCTTTAGCAGAAGCTGCTCGCGAAAACGGATTGGAGTTTTAATCATGGCTAGAAATGATAAAAATGATAAAAATGAACAGACTGACGGTCTAGTAGAACGCTTAGTTACCGTTGATCGCGTTGCAAAAGTTGTTAAAGGTGGTCGTATTTTCTCTTTCACTGCGTTGACTGTAGTGGGTGACGGTAATGGTCGTGTTGGTTTTGGTCGTGGTAAAGCGCGTGAAGTGCCTGCTGCTATCCAAAAAGCACTAGAAGCTGCCAAACGTAATATGATTACTGTTGAGCTAAATGATGCAACTTTGTATCATCCGATCAAAGCAAGTCATGGTGCTAGTAAAGTCTACATGCAACCTGCATCTGAAGGTACTGGCGTAATCGCTGGTGGTGCAATGCGTGCTGTATTAGAAGTTGCTGGTGTCAAAGATGTTTTGACTAAATGTTATGGTTCTACCAATACTGCTAACGTTGTTCGTGCAACGTTTAACGGTTTACGTGATATGTCAACTCCAGAGAGGATGGCAGCTAAACGTGGTAAATCTGTAGACGAAATTTTGGGTTAACTTAGACTAGGTGAGTTACGATGAAAAAAATGAAAGTCACTCAATTTAAATCAGGTGCCCATCGCCTCAAGAGCCACAAAGCTAGCTTGAAAGGATTGGGTTTACGCCGTATTGGTCATAGTGTGGTCGTTGAAGATACTCCTTCAACTCGTGGTATGGTCAATCGCGTCAACTACATGGTAAAAGTGGAGGAAGCGTAATGGGACTTAGATTAAACGAATTATCACCAGGTGTTGGCGCGAAGAAAACTGCCCAACGTCGTGGTCGTGGTATCGGTTCAGGTCTTGGTAAGACAGGTGGCCGCGGTGTAAAAGGTCAAAAATCACGTTCAGGTTCTAGCGTTCGTTCAGGATTTGAAGGTGGTCAAATGCCTTTATATCGTCGTCTACCAAAATTTGGCTTTACCAGTAAAATGGCAATGACTACCGCTGAGGTACGTTTGTCTGAGCTGAATAAAGTTGAAGGCGATGTAATTAGCTTAGAGACTCTAAAAGCAGCTAACCTTATCCGTCACGACATGAAACGTGCCCGTGTTATGCTATCAGGCGAAGTTACTAAAGCTTATACCTTTAAAGGTATCAAAGTAACTAAAGGCGCCAAACAAGCAATCGAAGCTGCTGGTGGTAGCATCGAGGAGTAGTAACGTGTCAAAACAATCAATGACCTCAAGTGGTATTCCGCTCAATCCTTTCGCTTTTATACGTAAGTATGATGAGCTATGGTCGCGTTTATTATTCTTAATCGGCGCATTGATTGTTTATCGTTTAGGGTCGCACATTCCAGTCCCGGGTATTAATCCGGTTAATCTGGCTGATCTGTTCTCGCGCAACGAAAACACTATTTTGAGCATGTTTAATATGTTCTCAGGTGGTGCGCTTGAGCGTATGTCAATTATGGCACTAGGTATCATGCCGTACATCTCAGCGTCAATTATTGTACAGATGATGTCGGCAGTCGTACCTTCGCTTGAAGCTCTCAAAAAAGAGGGTGAAGCAGGTCGACGTACGCTGAACAAGTATACCCGTCAAGGGACGCTTGCTTTGGCTTTGGTGCAGTCATTAGGGATGTGTGCCGGTTTGATCAGTCAGAATCTGACTTTATCTTCCGGTCTGACCTTTTATATTCCTGCTGTAACCTCGTTGGTTGCAGGCGCTATGTTCTTGATGTGGCTTGGTGAGCAGATTACAGAGCGCGGCGTAGGTAACGGTATCTCAATGCTTATTTTTGCAAGCATTGTCGCCGGTACGCCAGGTATGATTTCGCAATCGATCGAACAGGTCAATCAAGGTCAGATGAACTTGATTGTACTCTTTATCTTTGTAATATTAGGCATTGCGGTAACCGCCGGTATCGTTTATATCGAACGTGCGCAGCGCCGTGTCCCAGTAAACTATGCGCAAAAGCAGCAACAAGGTCGCAAAATTTATGCTCAGCAGCAGTCACATTTGCCGCTGAAATTAAATATGGCAGGGGTTATTCCCGCTATTTTTGCTAGCTCCTTATTACTGTTTCCAGCGAGTTTAGGACAGTGGGTTGGTCAATCAACAGATCCTACCTTCGTACAAAAAATACTACAAAATATGGCATTGGTATTGTCTCCAGGGCAACCGCTGTATTTAGTACTGTTTGGCGCAATGATTATTTTCTTCTGTTATTTTTATACGGCACTAGTATTTAGTCCACGTGAAGTAGCAGAGAACCTTAAACGTAGTGGAGCGTATATTCCAGGTATTCGCCCCGGACAACAAACTCAGCGTTATCTTGACCATGTGTTAAATCGACTAACCTTTATTGGCGCGATGTACATAACGGTTATTTGTTTGATGCCGATGGTCGTTCAATCCTCATTTGGTGTGCCGTTCCAACTTGGTGGTACGTCGCTACTGATTATGGTGGTTGTGGTAATGGACTTCATCTCGCAAATTCAAGCGCATTTGATGACCCATCAATACCATGATCAGACGTTAATTCAATCACCCACTCAGCCATAAGCGAGTGTGGTGGTTATTCAAGGAGCATTCCATGAAAGTTCAAGCCTCAGTAAAAAAGATTTGTGGTAGCTGCAAGATTGTACGCCGTAAAGGTCGTGTACATGTTATCTGCACAGCTGAACCGCGCCACAAGCAACGCCAAGGTTAATTAAAAACTGATCATGGCGTTAAGCCTAAACAGTTTATTAAATTAATACTTGAAAAAAAGTGGCGGATGCGATATCATCCGCCACTTGCCGTAGTTCATACCAAAAAATTGTATACTTCTGCTTTAGTAGCACTCTTATTATCTGCTAATGATAATAAAAGCTTCAAAGTAGAGAGATAGAAGTGAGGTATTAACAGCAACAAATCTGAAAAATGCGCTATTTATAATAAATAATGCATATTTTTCTTTAATGGAGAGAAATCAATGGCTCGTATTGCCGGCGTAAACATTCCGGATAATAAGCATGCTGTGATTTCACTAACTTACATCTTTGGTATAGGTCGTACCACTGCTCAGAAAATTCTAGAAGCAGTTGGCATTGCCCCTACAACTAAAGTTAGTCAGTTAGATGATACACAGTTAGATGCTATCCGTGCACAAGTTGCAGAATACATGACTGAAGGTGATCTTCGTCGTGAAGTGTCAATGAATATCAAGCGTTTGGTTGACTTAGGTTGTTACCGTGGCATTCGCCATCGCCGTAACCTACCTGTTCGTGGTCAAAATACCAAAAACAACGCTCGTACTCGTAAGGGTCCGACACGCCCTCTCAAAAGATAATTAACTTAGGAAGCTAAAAGATGGCTAAAGACACTCGTAGTCGCAAAAAGGTGACTCGTCGTTCAGTATCGGAGGGCGTTGCCCATATCCATGCGTCTTTTAATAACACCATTGTAACGATTACCGATCGTCAAGGTAATGCATTGGCTTGGGCCACTTCAGGTGGACAAGGCTTCCGTGGTTCACGTAAATCTACACCATTTGCCGCTCAGGTTGCAGCTGAAGTCGCTGGTAAAGCGGCTCAAGAATATGGTGTTAAGAATGTCGACGTTTTGGTCAAAGGACCAGGACCGGGTCGTGAGTCTGCGGTAAGAGCACTAGGTGCATTGGGTTATAAAATTAACAGCATCTCTGATGTAACCCCAATCCCACACAATGGTTGCCGTGCGCCGAAAAAGCGCCGCGTCTAATATTAGAGACGAAGCTTTTAATAATAAGAGCTTAAAGGAGACAGAACAATGGCCCGTTATATTGGACCAAAACTCAAATTATCACGTCGCGAAGGCACTGACTTAGGCCTTAAGTCTGGTGTTAAGCCGTATGATGTTAAAACAAAGAAAGCTGGTCGTCCACCCGGTCAGCACGGTGTAAGCCGTAACAAGAGCTCAGAGTATTCTCTACAGCTACGCGAAAAACAAAAAGTTAAGCGTATCTATGGCGTACTTGAGCGTCAATTTGCAAACTACTACAAAGAAGCGGCGCGTAAGCGCGGTGCTACGGGTGAGAACCTACTAGCTATGCTTGAGAGTCGTTTGGACAACGTGGTATACCGCATGGGCTTTGGCTCAACTCGCGCTGAAGCACGTCAGCTAGTCAGCCATCGCACTGTTATGGTAAAAAAAGCTGGCCGTGATGAGTTTGTTCGTGTGAACATTCCATCAATCCAGTTGCAAGATGGTGATGTCATTGCTATTCAAGAGAAGTCTCGCGAACAGCTACGTATTAAAAACGCTATGGAACTAGCATCACAACGTGGTATTCCAGAATGGCTTGATGTTGACAACAGCAAACTACAGGGCACGTTTAAACATGCTCCAGATCGTATTGATCTACCTGCTGAAATCAACGAAAGCTTGATCGTTGAGCTATACTCTAAGTAAGTAACGTACTGCTCAATGTTATGCTTATAGCATTGAGCCATTAACGTTAATTAATCCAGATAAACAAATCGAGGTGACATCATGATGCTAAATGCAACTGAGTTTCTAACGCCGAATGCCATTAACGTGGATACGGTTAACGAGACGATTGCGAAAGTCACGCTCGAACCGTTAGAACGCGGCTTTGGTCATACCTTAGGGAATGCCCTGCGTCGCATCTTGTTATCTTCATTACCTGGTGCTGCAGTCATCGAAGCTGAGATTGATGGTGTTGACCATGAATACTCAACTTTAGAGGGTCTGCAAGAAGATGTCCTTGACCTGCTTTTGAATCTAAAAGGCTTGGCAATTACACTTCATGACCAAAATGAAGTATTCTTGACCTTGGATAAACAAGGTCCAGGCACCATTACTGCTGCAGATATTGAATTGCCGCACAACGTAGACATTATTAACCCAGAGTTAGTATTGGGTACGTTGAGTGAGCGCGGTCATCTTAAGATGCGTCTGCGCGTAGTGATGGGTCGTGGATATGAGCCAGCAAATCAGCGCCGTGAAGATGGTGATACCAAAGCGATTGGCCGCTTAAAGCTTGATGCAAGCTTTAGCCCAGTACTGCGGGTTGCTTATCAAGTAGAGAACGCTCGTGTTGAACAGCGTACTGACCTTGATCGTCTTATCATTGAGCTTGAAACTAATGGCACTATAGATCCAGAAGAAGCAATTCGTAAAGCGGCCACTATTTTACAACAACAGATTTCAATCTTTGTTGATTTAGAAGCTGAAGAAGCGCCTGAGCCTGTGAAAGAGAAAGAAGAGGTCGATCCTGTGCTATTACGCCCTGTGGACGATCTTGAACTAACGGTTCGCTCAGCCAACTGCTTAAAAGCTGAAAACATTTACTATATCGGTGATTTGGTACAGCGTTCAGAGACTGAACTTCTAAAAACCCCAAATCTTGGTAAGAAGTCATTAACCGAAATCAAAGACGTTTTGGCGTCTAAAGATTTAGAGCTTGGTATGCGCCTAGATAACTGGCCACCAGCTGACCTGCGGGTTGATGATCGCTTCTCTTATCGCAGCCGTTAAACATTAAGGATATTTGACTATGCGCCATCGTAAGAGTGGAGTCAAGCTGGGTCGTACCGGCAGTCATCGTAAAGCAATGTTCCAGAACATGACCAACTCATTGTTTGAGCATGAACTGATTAAAACAACTTTACCAAAAGCTAAAGAATTACGCCGCGTTGCCGAGCCATTAATTACTCTAGCAAAAGAAGATAGCGTTGCTAACCGTCGCTTGGCATTTAGCCGTATGCGCAGCAAAGCTATGGTAGGTAAACTATTTAGCACGTTAGGTCCTCGTTACCAAACGCGTCCAGGTGGTTATCTGCGTATCGTTAAGTGTGGTCACCGTGATGGTGATAACGCACCTATGGCTTATGTAGAATTAGTTGACCGCGACTAGTCTATAAGCCGTTTAGGTTTTATACAAAAAAGCGCCAATTTATTGGCGCTTTTTTTATGTCTGAAATTTAGATCTAAAACTATTACATTGTTTGTAAGTTGCATTTTATGCTTTAATATTTAAGTGGTTCTTAAAGGCAATCGGCATATGGAACGCACCCTACGTTTAGTGAGCAGTTGAAAATACAAATAACGTAAAGCCTTTATAGTAACAAGTCGCTGACATCCGCCGCGCCCTGCCGGATAACCTCAGGTTGACTACTGGTCATATCGACGATAGTAGTCAGCTTAGTAGTCTTAATACCAGCATTTATCAGACCATCAACTTGATTATCTAATAGCTCTTCGATATCGAAAGGATCATCTAAAATATCGTCACGATCAGGTAAAATAAGTGAGCTGGTCAAGATAGGCTCGTCCATCGCTTCTAATAGTGCTTGTGCGATAGGATTGCTCGGTACGCGAATACCGATGGTCTTTTTCTTAGCATGAGCGAGCTTTTTTGGGACATCTTTGGTGGCATTCAAAATAAAAGTAATCGGCGCAGGAGTATGCGCTTTTAGTTGTTTGAATTGGACATTATCGACCGTAGCATAAGTGGCAATCTCACTTAGATCGCGGCACAACAGTGTAAATTGATGCTTATCGTCAAGCTCACGAATTTGCTTGAGCTTAGTCAAAGCGTCTTTTGCACCTAGTCGACAACCAAAAGCATAACTGGTATCGGTTGGGTAAATGATTAACTGGTCTTTGCGCAGTAAGTCAGCGGCTTGTTCAATGAGACGTGGCTGAGGGTTATCGGGATGAATATAGAAAACTTCCATAATGGTTCCTTATTTTATAATTATTGGTTTTTAATTGAGACAATTTTTTCATTAATTAGATGTAGTTCAATCATTAGACATATTAAAAAAGTTATTTTAAAAATTAAGCAAATCTGTATTTTTAATATACTACTTTAGTTATCAGTATAGCTTAAAGCAAATATAAGTTTAGTGGCAAGGCGTTACCAACCGTAGAAAATCGTTAATAAGTAGGAACACTTAGTAATTTGAATTAAGCGTTGATTTCAGATGAAGGAGTACAAACGCTAATTAAAGCAGTCAGTAAAGTCTTAGCGTCACGCGGCAGAGTATAAGGTTTGGTTATATAGCTTTCTACTTGCTGGTAGACATCACTAGCAAAGGTGCTACTGCTAGTGTCGAAGTCGGCAAACAAGTTATCTTGTGAGACTTGGAAGTTTCGACCACACGCTAAGGTGAATAAACATTCTAATGCCTGTGGTTTGATCTCTACGCGCTCAAATGCTTGCTGCTGAGCTTCTGTCCGACCGTCTGGAGCATACCAGTAGCCAAAGTCAGGTAATTGTCTACGAGCGTCACCAGCCAGGCACCAATGACTGATCTCGTGCAGGGCACTGGCAAAAAATCCATGAGCGAATTCAATTCTGGCAGGCTCATTGTCTTGAGCAGGGAAATACTCTGGCTCACCCTCACTACGAACCAATATCACTTGCTGGTTAGTAAATAAAGTATTAAATAGCTGTATGAGCCAATCAGTGGCTAATCGTTCGCTATCAATTATCAATCCTGCTGAGTAAGTATTGTCAGGCTGAGTAGTAGATAACTTTTGCCACTGACTTCTCCATTCTCTTAAATACTCATCTTCATCGAGGCACAGTCTATTGCTAAGAGCATTTTCAGTATGACGATCTAGTTGAGTAAGATATTGCAGCAACGAACTTGCTGTAGCAGGAGAAAGTAAATCAGAAAAATTAATTTTATTATCAGGTAGATTCATAGAGAAGACATTGACTTAATAAATATTAAAGGCAAAAAATTTTAGGTAAAAAAGTAAGTAGTAAAAAAGCTTGAACATATTTGCTATCAAAAAATCTTAACATACTAGCGCTAGCAGAATATGGCACTTTCCGTTAGTATGGCAGGCAATATTATACACCGTTTTTATGAATGAGGCCGCGCATGTCAAGCACTCCAGAAACTAAACCGTCAGCACCTTACGCTGACAATAAAAAAGCGCCTGTATCTACTAGCATGCCTGAGCACATTTCTTTGGACAAATGGGCAGACACGGGTTTTGAGTGGTCAGGAGAAGTTGATCCAAACTCTTTTGAACGTCTTGCCGCGACGTTGAGCGCCGAGCATGATCAGTCAAACACTCAACTAAATGCTGAACTCTATCGCCGTAATAATGTTTTGCATTTGGCATTTACGTTGACAGGTGATGTTTGGCTAACGTGTCAACGCTGTTTACAACCAATTGCGATAGACTTATCTGATGATTATAATATTGCATTACTAGAGAATGATAGCCAAGTACGCTTGATTGATGAAGAGCAAGATTATTTATTACTTGATGAAATCGTCACTGAGCAGTCTCCGGAGCGTCTATTACCATTTAAAAAACTGGTAGAAGATGAGATATTGCTCAAAATACCAATGGCGCCGAAGCATGATGATTGTGAAATGTCAGTTGAGCAGTTTGGCGAGATACCAGAAGAAGAAGAGAATGAAAATCCATTCGCTGCTTTAGCCTCCTTAAAAGGTAAGCTATAAGAGCCAAATTTATTTATTCAAGTATTTGAGAAGCCTTCTATCTGCTTTGTACAGAAGAGTGCAAGGCAGGGCTTTATTAATCTAATAAACATGCGTATAATGTCCGGTTTATTGCATTCGAGCAACCTGTTGCGTGCTGATAGAAGCTGACTAGGTAAATTTTTCATAAATTTCAGACATAGTTAGCGCTTTATGTAAGTAACAATCTATTTAACTAATGATGCTTCAGACTTAGGTTGTTGTGATTATATAGCCTCTGTCAGTATCGACTAAGCTGAATTTCAAGCTTATCCCTTTTAAGTATAGGAGCTATATCATGGCTGTTCAAAAAAGTCGTAAAAGCCGTTCTCGTCGTGACATGCGCCGTTCACATCACCGTATGGAAATTGCTGAACTAAGCGTAGATGCTACTACTGGTGAAAAACATCGTCGTCATCACATGACTAAAGATGGTTTCTACCGTGGTCGTCAGCTATTCAAAGTTAGTCAAGATGCCTAAGACATTGGCCGTATGATAGCTAGGTAAAATAGTGACAGTACTGGTGACTGTTGTTGTATTTACCTGGCTATCATTAGTCAATAAGCTTTGAGCTAAAAAAAGCCAAGTTATTTCGCTATCATATATTATGTGGCTGGATAACTTGGCTTTTTGTTATTTATCACTAAACTCATTGCTTAGATGACTTTTTGTTTTTAGCAGATAGAAACGCGTACTCAATCGTTAGTGCTTTTGATTGGTACTGTGTTTTCCTATCGTTGTTTGGTCTGCATCCGCTATAATAATAGTGTGTGTCAGTGTATAGTTTACTGGCAATCCGTTTTCTTAGATAAATAATTGAACTAGCGGCTTTGTATCACATCTAATAATATAATACACCCCATTATTTTAGGGATATTTCTAATCAGATAAGGGATATTGGTTATGGCTTCTGTACCCGATATGGTAAAAAAGCAACCCGCTCGTATCGCGGTCATTTTTCCTGGACAAGGATCTCAAGCAGTCGCGATGACGAGTGAGCTTGCTGAAATCTACCCAGAGATACGCGATACATTTACCGAAGCGAGTGAGGCGCTTGGTGAGGATTTGTGGGCAATCTGTCAGGATGAAGAAAAACTCAATCAAACCGAGTATACTCAGCCAGCGCTACTGACAGCTAGCATTGCCATTTGGCGTGTCTTACAACAAAAAATAGAAGAGACGCCTTGCTATTTAGCTGGTCACTCTCTGGGCGAGTACAGCGCCCTGTGTGCTGCCAATGTGATATCGCTTGGTGATGCCGTCACCCTAGTGCATAAGCGTGGTCAGTTGATGCAAGAGGCCGTTGTAGGTGTCGATACTGCTATGGCTGCCGTGTTAGGACTAGAAGACAACCGAGTCGAAAATCTGTGTGAGCAAGCAACAGAGCATGTCGAGGGTGCCATTGTTGGCGCTGCTAACTTCAACAGCCCAGGACAGGTAGTGATCTCGGGTAACGCAGCTGGCGTTAACGCTGTCATCGACAAAGTCAAAAATACGGGCAAAAAATCTGTGCCCTTAAAAGTGAGTGTGCCATCTCATTGTGCATTAATGGAGCCTGCAAGTAATGCCTTAGCTGAGATATTAGCAGGTATTCAATTTGATCAAGCGACCATTCCTGTGATTCAAAATCGCTATGCGCGTGTTGAAACCAGTGCAGTAGGTATCAAACAAGCATTGACTGAACAGCTGAGTGAGCCAGTACTGTGGTCAAAAACCATGCAGGAACTGGCCGATAAGCAAATTAATCTATTAATCGAATGTGGCAGTGGCAACGTATTAAGCAATTTGGCTAAGCGTCAAGCGCAGCCAATCGCAAGCTATCCTACAGACAAGCCTGCCCGTCTAGAGAAATTATTAGAGGTGTTATCATGAGCCGTACGATTACATTAGTAACTGGCGCGAGTCGCGGTATCGGAAAGGCAGTTGCCAAACGCTTTGCTAAAGAAGGACATTTTGTCATTGGAACAGCAACCACTGAAAAAGGTGCTGAACTTATTGATGACTATCTTCATGATAGTGGTGGTATCGGTCGCGTCTTAGACGTACGTGATACTACTCAAATTGATAAATTGTTTGAAGAGATCGAAAGCGTCTATGGAGCGGTACAAGTATTGGTTAACAATGCAGGTATCACGCAAGACGGTCTGCTAATGCGTATGAAAGACGATGACTGGTCAAATGTCATCGATACGAATTTGACCTCAGTTTACCGCATGAGCAAACGCGCAGTACGCGGTATGATGAAAGCGCGCCGTGGTCGTATTATTAATATCACCTCTGTTGTTGCTCAAATGGGTAATGCAGGTCAATCTAACTATGCCGCGACTAAAGCTGGTGTAGAAGGTTTCAGTCGTACGCTTGCACGTGAAATCGGTTCACGCCAAGTGACTATCAATTGCGTGGCACCAGGTTTAATCGAGACTGATATGACAGATGAGCTCGACGAGCGCCTATTGAATTCTATGCTAGATGCCGTTCCTATCAGCCGTCTTGGTCAACCAGAAGACATCGCAGCAGCAGTACATTTCTTAGCCAGTGATGAAGCCAGCTATATCACCGGCGCGGTCATTCCGGTCAATGGTGGCATGTATATGTAGTCAATACACGAACGTTACATAGTTATAATAAAAAACTGTGTGAACGAGTGTAAACTATAATAAAGGGTGCTATAATTACGAATACTTTTGAGTCAAAGCCCTGTATGATAACAGGGCTTTATTAGACAGACTGTGTAACAAGTCATAGAGTACTCAGACAGCAATGCTGATCTGGCAAATACATTTTATATATCATGCTATAGAGCTTAAATAAGGCACAATAGCAGTTTATTAAAAATAATAGATGATAATGGAGTAATCTATATGAGTAATGATATCGAGCTAAGAGTAAAATCAGCAGTTGCTGAGCAACTAGGTATGAACGTTGAAGACATCAATAACGATGCTTCATTCATGGAAGACCTAGGTGCGGACTCGTTGGACCTAGTTGAATTGGTGATGTCTTTTGAAAGTGATTTTGGTATCACTATTCCTGACGAAGACTCTGCAGAATTGACTACTGTTCAAAAAGCAATTGATTACGTACAAGCCCAGCTATAATTTGCCATTTGTTTAGCAAATTTTATAATACCGCTTATCTTAATAGATAGGCGGTTTTTTTATGAGGGTGATTTAATTGATCGGTTGCATTAACATAAGCTACGTCAATTAACATTACTCAACATACTATTACTATTCACGTTTGGTTCGTTTGTCTATACTCATCATGGTAGACAGTACAAAGCACGGTGATGTTCAATAACACACCACCGAAAATAAATATGAATAATAAATAACAATATTCCAAGGAGCAATTATATGGGTATGTTCAGTTTTGCAAAAGATATCGGCGATAAAATTTTTAATCGTGATGACGAGAAACATGATGCCAAATCAGAGACCAAGGCAGATGCCAATACACCAGTACAAAGTAGCGAACCTTCAGCACAATCCGTTGCTAATATTTTGTTGCGTCGTATACAACAACAGAATCTAAACATCAGTAATTTAAAAATCAAATATAACGGCTCTACAGATACAGCAGAAATCAGCGGTAACGCGAAAACTCAAGCTGATCGTGAAAAAGCAATTATTGCTATTGGTAACGTACAAAATGTTGCAAAGGTTATTGATAATATCGATATCGAAGAAGATGCACCTGAGTCAACGATGTATACGGTAAAATCTGGCGATAGCTTATCTAAGATTGCTAAAGATGTTTACGGTGAGTCTGGCGATTATATGAAGATATTTGAAGCCAATAAGCCAATGCTATCTGATCCAGATAAGATTTATCCAGGTCAAGTGTTACGCATTCCTAAGCCATAACAAATTGATGGTATAAGCAATAAATAATTTGTACAAAAAATCGATGATAAAAAAGCCTCTTTTATAAGAGGCTTTTTTATTATTTAAAATGATATAGCAATGGATATGAAGTTCTAATAGTGGCGAATACTTGAAGTATTTAGACTTGGGTGCTGTCTTTCAGCTTTTTTTGCTGCTCATCCAAGGCCCACTCGATATGCTCGTCGAGCATAGCATTGTGTATAGTGAGCTTGGATTTTAACTGTTCAACCACGTCCAAACTGGCATTGGCATTGCCAAGACCAATAGCAATATTACGTAAGAAATTGATATAGCCTGTGCGTCTGAGCGGGCTTCCTTGTGTGTTGTTCAAAAAATCTGCTTCTTGCCATTGCCATAATTCAAGCAAACTGCTGTTATCGAGACCATGCCTTGGTGCGAAGTCCTCAACGGTAGTCAGATTGGCATAACGATTCCATGGACAGATCAGCTGACAGTCATCGCAGCCAAACACCCGATTGCCAATCGCGCGTCGATACTTGGTATCAATAATACCATCGTGTTCAATCGTCAAATAAGAGATACAGGCAGAGGCATTGAGCTCATAAGGCGCTACAATCGCTTGGGTAGGGCATACATCAATGCAAGCGCTACAACTGCCACAATGCTCTTTAACAGGCTGGTCATCGGGCAGCTCTAAGCTTAAAAACAGCTCACCTAGCACAAAAAATGAGCCAGCTTGTTTGTTGATTAATAACGTATGCTTACCTGTCCAGCCCAGACCAACAGCATCGGCAATAGGCCGCTCAAAGATAGGCGCAGAATCACTAAAGGGTCTAAAAACAAACTCTTTATCTGAACCAATATCGAGATGTTGCCATTCAGGAAGCATGGCCTCGATATTCAGAGCCAATTGCTTTAAACGGCTACGCATTGTCTTATGATAATCACGACCTCTTGCATAACGCGCAATGATGCCTTGGTTGGGATGGTCGTTGTCTGTGACAGCACGCGGTGTTGGTGCCTGAGTGAGATAATCCATTCGCACACTGATAATGGTTTTTGCACCCTCTACCAATTGCTCAGGATGAGCGCGCAGATGATGGTTGTTATGCATGAACTGCAATTGACCCTCATAGCCTTTATCGAGCCATTTTTGTAGCTGTTCGATTTGCTTAGTAAACAGTGAATGATGGACAGATAAAAACCCACAGTCAGCAAATCCTAATGTTTGCGCTTGCGTTTTGATCCATTGTTTAACATCTGCTGTTGTTGCAAAGACTATCGAGTTACTAACGGCAATCTTGTTTTTATCGGTAGGCATAGAGATAGGTGCTTATTGGCGGTCTATTTTTAGAATGGTATTTTCTCACAATCAGTGGCAGTGTGAGCACCATTATGATAAGACAGTGAGCATAGAGCGCAAGTAGAAAAGAAAATAAACTCACATTCATATTGATACATAAGTAGACATGAGCTTTTGCTAAGCTGATACCAAAGTTTAGAAACTAGACTTTCAACACTATAAAAATGTCAGAAAAACATGGCCGAGGATAATAAATGAAAAATTTTACCAATTTATCACCTATAAAAAATACAAAACCTATTGCGCTTTATAGTAGTGAGCAAATTTATACCATGGAGCAAGCGTGGTTTGCTCAAGGATATGATAGTTTTGGCTTAATGCAGCAAGCAGCTTGGCAAATGGCACAGCAGATAGAATTGCTTTATGAACAAAAATGTCTCAATGCTAATCATTCTGCTAATACCAACGTTTATCATCGTGCGGAGCGTTTGCGCCGAGTAAGTGTCTGGGTAGGCAAGGGTAATAATGGCGGGGACGGTTGGCTCATTGCTTATTACTTGCAGCAAGCAGGCTGGCAAGTAGAAGTGGTCACTGTCGGTTTTGATGTCAATGATTTTGATACTCGTACTCAGTCGGCCATCTCTAATAAGAAAGACCACAATAGTGACCATATAACTGATGCTGACAAAGCGCGACAGATAGCAATATCTGCCAACTGTCATTATCAACGCTTCGAAGAGATTCATAGCAGTCACAATGAGTCAGAGAAAATGGCTTTATTAGCTGACATTTATATTGACGCACTGTTTGGGATTGGGCTAGATCGTGCGCCAGAAGGTGTCTATAAAGAGGCTATTAGCGCTTTTAATCGTACTACTCAGCAACAAAACGCACTAGCAGTCGCCGTCGATATTCCAAGTGGATTGGTGGCTTCTACTGGTGCGGTCTTTGATCGTATAGCAGTACAAGCTGATGTCACCTTATGTCTGATTGCGCGCAAATTTGGTTTGCACACCAAAGACGGTACGGATTATAGCGGAGACATAATCGATATACCGTTAATACCTTATCAAACAGCTAGACCTCACAAAATATCTGATAAAAATACCAAGCAAAATACTATTGAAGCATTTGAACCTGTTGCCATACTGCTGACGGCTGCACATAGTATGAAGCCGCGCCGCCAAAACAGTTACAAAGGTAGCTACGGTCATGCGCTAATCATTGGTGGAAATCGCGTTGATGGCTCTCAAGGGATGGGCGGTGCTGCGATACTGTCTGCCTCAAGCACCATGGCAACTGGCACTGGTAAAATAACTGTTGCCTGTCATGAGGCTTTTCATGGTGCATTATTAACTTCATTGCCTGATGCGATGACTATCAATCTGCACGATACAGATGGCGTAAAGGCACTTATCAAACAAGCCAGTGTTATCGCGATTGGTATGGGATTGGGCCGTGACGAAAAAGCAAAAATGTTATTTATCGACTATATACAGGCTGCCATAGCTCATGAAAAATCAATAGTGATCGATGCAGATGGACTTTACCATTTGGCATCGTTACAAGCGGACAATCACCAATTGGTGACAGCGCTGCGTGAATATAGCATGAGCCATCAGGTTTGCTTAACACCGCATAGCGGCGAAGCGGCTAGATTGCTCGATCAAAAAATAAGCGAGGTAGAAAGTGATAGATTGCGATCCATAAAACAATGCGCTGCAGTTTATGGTGGTGACTGGGTATTAAAGGGAGCAGGGTCGCTAGTTTTGGAGCAAAAATCAGGACCAGCGCGAGTATATGTCTGTGATGCGGGCAATGCTGGTATGGCAACTGCTGGCATGGGCGATATTCTATCTGGAGTGATTGCTGGATTATTAGCACAACAAGACTTAGCAGCAGAGTCGTACAGTTTATCTCAGGCAGCGCTTATTCATGGATTTTCAGGGGACACACTGGTTAATCAAGGTAATGAATATCATCGTGACAATAAGCTATTGATTGGACAACGAGGGCTACAAGCGCAAGATATGCCAGC
Source organism: Psychrobacter sp. AntiMn-1 (assembly GCF_001854065.1). Taxonomy (NCBI): domain Bacteria; kingdom Pseudomonadati; phylum Pseudomonadota; class Gammaproteobacteria; order Moraxellales; family Moraxellaceae; genus Psychrobacter; species Psychrobacter sp. AntiMn-1. The sequence goes on from NZ_CP012969.1 coordinate 2,732,945, forward strand.
AGCCATTCGCCATGTTATGCAGCTAGTGATGGTCGACTAACCCTCACTATTGGGTCGACTAGGTTGTAGAGCCGCTACAATACTGGTCGATCGCCTGTTGTACGCGTTCACGCTTTAGCTCAATCTCACGGCCATCTAAGTACTGACGCTTGCCATTTGCATCCATCTCATAGATACGTCCGCCAACGTTTAGATTCGTTAAATTGTTACGTAGCGATTGGCAGCGCTGGGCATTGGCTTGAGCTTCTTGCTCTTTGATACGTGCTTCAAGTGCGGCTACGCGCTGTTCTTCTGCCGTTTGAGTATTATTGCTTTGGCTGGGGTCTGTTTTGCCAGCCATTTGTCCGGCGTTATTTTGTCTACCGTCACTACGAAATTCAATCAACTCAACGTTTTTACCATTTTGCGGCGCGTGCTGACTATATTTAACTTCGCCATATGCACCAATGGATTTATAAACTTGAATAGCCTGACTGGCATTCATGGATAGCATTAGCATACAGGTGGTACTCGTTAGCCATTTAGCAGCAGTCGCTATTTTAGACGCATATGCCATAGCAGCAATCCTTTTGTTTGATAAAAGCAGATTCGTATAAATATAACATTTGAATGCTTGGTTGACAGTAGTAATATACTGACTTTCGATTCTAGCAAATAATACTTATCAATGTATATTATTTAATAACTAATAGTTTGGGATAGGCTTTAGAAGTTTTTCTTGACAATAGCGGGCAAACCATCGAATATAATAGAAGTTGATTGGTCAGTGAACGGCTTTTATGATATTGCCGTGGCACTTGAAAATGATTACTACGAGCTACTTATCGGTAGTTTATGCAGTGTTATTTTCTTTGTGATGATGATATAGCACACGTAGCATTGGCTACTCATAACTATACATTGTCTCCGGACTTATCTGTCTACAATGACTAAGATAAACTTATTATTTGAACTGTGCTAAATGTAATTCTGGCAATTGTGCAAAATACGATACAGTACTGGTTATAAAAAAGTACGCCAAAGCCTCTGTTATAAGTTTTAGTAACTTATGCATAGTATTTGGGTATAAATATCCTGTTATCTCTACGTCTTTGCACCCATGAATTTATTATCAGTACTTATTTATAGAAAGACTCAATAATAAGCTTCTTTCATAGGTGCGTCCGCATCTTGTCACTGTATATCGATAAACATCCATCACAAAACTGACCTTACATACATTGCTATGTTTGAGTAATTTGCTGTCTTAAAAAGCAACGTTGCTTAAATATGATAGGCAAATATTCTTGATATGGACAAGAATTGGCACCCATCTTATGAGCGTGAAAATAATACCTATAAGGGGTTATCTTCAGTCATAACATACTGCGAATTCTCGCCGCAAAAAAAGGTGATGACAGTGACGCAAACCACGCAAAGTCCGAATATGACGGGACATACCCAAACGGGTAATGCCGCCAAAAATTTTGAAGAAAAACAACAACGTCTTGCAGAAGGCAGCTCACAGCCTGTGATGCTATCGGGCGCTGAAATGCTGGTACAAGCGCTGACAGACGAAGGTGTCAAATATATCTTTGGTTATCCAGGCGGTGCCGTTCTACACATCTATGATGCGCTATTTCAGCAAGAAGCCATTGAGCATATCTTGGTGCGCCATGAGCAGGCGGCAGGACACATGGCAGACGCTTATTCACGAGTTACTGGTGAGACGGGGGTTGTACTGGCAACCTCAGGACCTGGTGCAACCAATACGGTTACCGCTATTGCGACAGCTTTTATGGATTCAGTACCAATGGTCGTGATTTCAGGTCAGGTGCCAAGTAGCCTAATAGGTGAAGACGCTTTCCAAGAAACGGATATGGTGGGGGTATCACGTCCGATCGTTAAGCATAGCTTCCAAGTGCGCCATGCTAGCGAAATTCCGATGATTGTCAAAAAGGCATTTCACATTGCACAGTCTGGCCGACCAGGTCCTGTCGTTATTGATGTGCCAAAAGACATGACTGCGCCTAGTGAAAAGTTTGCCTATAAATATCCAGAAGAGGTATTTATACGCTCTTACCAGCCTTCACTCAAAGGCCATAGTGGTCAGATCAAAAAAGCGGTCGAGACACTATTATCTGCCCAGCGTCCTGTCGTATATGCAGGTGGCGGCGTTATTTGGAGCAATGCTCACGAAGAGTTGACTGATCTGGCTCACCGTCTTAATTTACCAGTGACCAATACATTGATGGGTCTTGGTGCATTTCCTGGCTCTGATCGTCAGTTTCTAGGTATGCTTGGTATGCATGGTACTTATGAAGCCAACATGACTATGCATCATGCCGATGTTATTTTGGCAGTGGGTGCGCGTTTCGATGATCGCGTCACCAATAATGTCAAAAAATTCTGTCCGAACGCGACGATTATCCATATCGATATCGATCCTGCGTCGATTTCAAAGACCATCCTTGCGCATATTCCTATCGTTGGCGATGTAAAATCTGTCTTAACCGATATGCTAGAGATCGTTGGAGAAGATAAGCAATTAGAGCAACACGCATTGCTCGATTGGTGGTCACAAATTAATGAGTGGCGTAAGCGCCATGGTTTGCGTTATGACACCAGCACAGATAATGGCATTAAGCCACAAAGTGTCGTACAAGCTCTAGATAAAGTGACTAACAGTAACGCTATTATCACAAGTGACGTCGGTCAGCATCAGATGTTTGCAGCCCTTTACTATACTTATAATGAGCCTCGCCAATGGCTGAACTCAGGCGGCCTAGGTACGATGGGCGTTGGCTTGCCGTATGCCATGGCAGCCAAGCTTGCTAATCCAGAGCGTGATGTGGTGTGTATCACAGGCGAAGGCTCTATTCAGATGAATATCCAAGAGCTGTCAACTTGCTTGCAGTATGACTTGCCAGTTAAAATTCTAAATTTAAATAACGCACAGCTAGGTATGGTGAAGCAGTGGCAGGACATGCTATATGAAGGACGCCATGCACAGTCTTATATGAACTCCTTGCCAGATTTTGTCAAATTGGCTGAAAGCTATGGTCATGTTGGTATCAAGATTACTGACCCTGATACGATGGAAGAGCAGTTGGCTGAAGCGATGGCCATGAAGGACAAGTTGGTATTTATCGATGTTTATGTCGATCGTAATGAGCATGTATATCCGATGCAAATCGCTGGACAAGCCATGCGTGATATGTGGTTAACAAAAGGGGAGCGTACCTAATGCAACAACAACATCTGATTTCGGTATTGATGGAAAACGAAGCGGGTTCGTTGTCGCGTCTAGTCGGTTTGTTCTCACAACGTGGCTACAATATCGAAACGCTCAACGTCGCGCCTACTGATGACCCAAGCATTTCACGCTTGACCTTAACGACCATTACCTCACCAGAAAGAATTGAACAAATCACCAAACAATTGCATAAATTGATTGAAGTAGTTAAAGTGCATAATCTGACAGAGAATGTACACGTTGAGCGTGAATTGATGCTCATCAAAGTACGAGCAACTGGCAGCGTACGTGAAGAGGTGAAACGCAGCGCAGATATCTTCCGTGCGCAGATTGTCGATGTGAATGCCAACTTATATACGATTCAAATCGTTGGTGACAAAGCCAAGCTTGACGGTTTTATCGATGTGCTTGGACGTGACCGTATTATGGAAGTGGTTCGCTCGGGTGTGATTGGTATTGCCCGCGGTGAGAAAACCCTTAGCACCTAGAATTAATGCCCAAATATCCTATTTTATTGAAGAACTATTTATTTAAATCAACAAAGCGCTTATCTTAATCACTATCTTGATTACAGTATAAGCGTCTACTATCCATGGTAAGCCATGATTGAGGACAAGGACTCTATTTATGAACGTTTTTTATGACAAAGATTGTGATCTATCCATTATCCAAGGTAAAAAAGTGGCCATTATCGGTTATGGTTCACAAGGCCATGCGCACGCGCTTAACTTACAAGACTCAGACGTTGATGTAACGGTTGGTCTACGTGCCAACTCAGGCTCATGGAAAAAAGCTGAAAATGCAGGCCTAAAAGTTGCTGAAGTCGAAGAAGCGGTAAAAGCTGCTGACGTTATCATGATTTTGACACCTGATGAGTTCCAAAAAGAGCTTTACAACGATGTCATTGAGCCAAACATCAAAGAAGGCGCGACCCTTGCATTTGCCCACGGTTTTGCTATCCATTATAACCAAGTAGTGCCACGTAGCGACCTTGACGTTATCATGGTAGCACCAAAAGCACCAGGTCACACCGTACGTTCAGAGTTCACCAAAGGTGGCGGTATTCCTGACTTAATCGCCATCTACCAAGATGCTTCAGGTCAAGCTAAGCAATTAGCATTATCCTACGCTGCTGGCGTTGGTGGTGGTCGTTCAGGTATCATCGAAACCACATTTAAAGATGAGACTGAAACCGATCTATTCGGTGAGCAAGCGGTTCTTTGTGGCGGCGCGGTTGAATTGGTAAAAATGGGCTTTGAAACCCTTACTGAAGCAGGCTACGCGCCAGAAATGGCTTACTTTGAGTGTTTACATGAGCTAAAGCTTATCGTTGACTTAATGTATGAAGGCGGTATCGCTGACATGAACTATTCAATCAGTAACAACGCTGAATACGGCGAATATGTCACTGGTCCTGAAGTCATCAATGAGCAGTCACGTGAAGCCATGCGTAACGCGCTAAAACGCATCCAGTCTGGTGAGTACGCAAAAATGTTCATCTCTGAAGGTGCAACCAACTATCCATCAATGACAGCTCGTCGTCGTAACAATGCAGCGCATGAGATCGAAACCACAGGTGCCAAATTGCGCGCTATGATGCCTTGGATTGGTGGTAACAAAATCATCGATAAAGACAAAAACTAATTCGATACTACTTAAATAGAGTATTTGGTAGTTTATTAAGTAACCCGTGTTATCACCTGATAGCACGGGGTTTTTTATATCCTACTTTTGACATAGGGTTACACCGCTATATGTGTTGGTTGAAAACCAGTAAAAACTGCCCAATATAGGCAGGCATCTTCACATTAGCCAGTGGGCTTTTACTGTGCTTATTTATCTTTGATTGATCAAAGTAGATGAGTCCTCATTCATATTTTCTATAGATTACAGGTTGTATGTTGTGCAAATATCTTATCCAGACTGGCTAACGCCGCAATTCGTGTATATTACTCTTAGCGCTGTCGTAGCAGTTTTAATTTGGATAGAAGGAGAAATGCTTAAGAAAACCGATGGTAAACTGCCTAAATCTAAGTTTTTCCAAATCAGCTCAATCTTAGATACCATCTGGTTCTTTATCTCTGTTGTTGTCCTATACGTGATTGATTTGGCACCGCTCGCGATTGCTGTACCTGCCGCTTATGGCATTTACACGACCTTTGGTTGGGTCTACGGTACGCGACTACTAAAGCGCAAAGGTATCCCTGACTCTCCTAAAGACTTGGTCATACCGGCCAAATATATTGCTTATAGTCAGTCGTTTTCGTTGATATTTTTTGGGCTATGTTTGCTTGTATTAAGTTCACCATGGTTACCGATATTGCAATAGGTAATGAATGAGTTTTTGGCCTATAAGGGTCTTTCTTGTCGTATTTAACGATGGCTTCGTAATTGTAGCCTAATATTCATATGTTAAAAATTTATTCAATATCAATATGATAACGGCAAAAATGCTAGCTATTTTGATGGGTTTTAATAGCTGGAATTTATTTACAAAAAACATCAATTTAGACTGTTACCTGTATAGAAAACTGTTATAATCAGATTGTACTCAAAGTATTTGAGGTAAAAAATTCAGGTTTTCTCTTAGATTATTTGCAATTTTGAACCGTAGCGTTCAGCAAAAGATGCATGGGTATATATCAATTAATCGGTGATGATACAAGTCTCGCCAACAGTTAAAGAGTCAGGAAAATTTATGTCAGATAAAGTTGAAGGCACTGTAAAGTGGTTTAATGAAGCTAAAGGTTTTGGTTTTATCGCTCAAGACAACGGCGGACAAGACGTATTCGCTCACTACAGCGCTATCCAAGGTAGCGGTTTCAAAACGCTAGCCGAAGGCCAAAAAGTGTCGTTCATCTTAGGTGAGGGCAAAAAAGGTCCACAAGCTGAGCAAATCGAAGCACTATAATCTCTTTGCTGTTTGGGCACACTGATGTTTAGTAGGCTTGATGACAGTGAGAGTGACGATTATGCATAAAATTTTTGTTTATAAAAACAATAAAAATACTGTTTAGACTTTAAAAAAAAGCAACCTCTTATCAGGTTGCTTTTTTTATGCTTAAGTTATTGATTTTATTAGTTGTTTATAAATGACGTTAAGATTTGGTAGCCGTTTTGGTAGCCAGTTGCTTTAAATTTTAGCTATTGGTAGCCATAGGGCGGTGTAATGGTTCATGGCTTTGTGAGTAGTGACCGCGGCTTAAGTAACTTTTACGCCTGAGCGTTTCTGAAAGTTTTAGGGGTTGCTTTTTGTTTGCATGGGGTTGAATTGTGGAATGCTGCACGCGCTCAATAATGGCACTTAAATGCGTGCGTATTTCGTGCGTTTCTGTGCGTTTGGTAATTCACCCCCATTGGGGGTTATCTGCTCAATAGGTTTCTACGCATTATAAAAAGGCGTTTACCTGTCCGAAAAGTCGCTTATGCTGCCTCGTGTTACTTGTCTTGAAACTACCAATCACGGGCAGAATATGCCTCGTGCGCGTACTGTTCCATAAACTAGCCCTTAACGTGTCCAACAATACATTTTTAGCCCCTCTTACGATGTCCGAAAAGTCCCTTACGATACCTGTGCATAAAGTCCCTTTTATGGACTCAAAGAATTACCCTTAGTTGATTTAGAACAGTCCGAAAACAGTCCTTTTTATGGACTCCAAAAACTACCCCAGTCCTTTTAAATCACTCCGAAAAACTATCCCTTTATGGACTCCGAAAACCCTGTAATTGGCGCTTGCCTCGCGTACGCGCGCGATACTTGTCCGTTAATTAGCTAAGCCCTTATGCTGCATGGCTTTGTGATATTCGCAATGATGGGTGGCTGCCTTTTCAATGTTAGCATTAGCGGCGTGTGATTTGGTTTTGAATGTAAGGTTTTATAGGGTTTTGGGTTCAGGTTTTATCAGGTACTAAATGACAAGTTTTGACAAGTCGGTACTGCCTGCCAATATAGTAAAAATTAGTAGTTTGCCGTTGTACTGGTCTGCTTTCAAAGTGAGGTTTTATGAGGTTCTAACCTGTAGTTTTCTGTAGTCGATACTAGCTACCAATGTCAACAAATGACAACATGCAAGGCAGGGTAGATTAATTTTGAGCGCCAGTTTTGATTAGGTTCTAACGTGTCCGAAAACCTTAGTTTCTTTACACTATAAAAGGGCTTGGTCTGTCCATTGAGTACCACTTGTTTAGTTTTAAACCTTAACATTTATTAACATGCTGGCATGTCATCAAACTGTTTTGAATGTAAACAAATGACAACATGCGGCACGGTGTCTGTTTATCTAAAACCTTAGGGTTTCCTTAGGTTGTTGAGCATTATAAAAAGACGTTCATACACCAATTAATCATAAAATTATTGCTACTACCTCTAACTTTGCACTGCCAAAACTGACATAACCCCTCAAAAGACACAAAAAAGGGCGCTATTTATTAATAATGCCCTGATATTGCACTGCCAAAACTGACGAAACTAAATAAATGTTTTTAGGTTTGGATTGATAAAGTAACGCTCTGTCGGTCTGCCCCCTTGTCCCGTGCTTTCCACCTGCTTGTAATTGAGCCAGTCATATTCTATCAGCACATCAAGCGCGGTCTGTATGGCATTGTCATCATTTAGCCCTTTCCAGTTCTTGCGCTTAAGACTTCGAGCCGTAAAGCCATAACTTAGCCAGTTGGTTTTGTCGGTTTTGTCACCTCCTTTTTTAACCATCTCTAATATTTTATTTGATAGTAAAGACGCTTTGAGGTGTGAATTATCAGTAATGCAGCTATAAACTCTCAGCATGTGCGACTCCAACATATCGCCCCATGCAATCGCTGCTTTGAGTGCGTCAAGGCTAACCCCTCCTAAACGTCTGCCTATTTCGATACAGTCCACCAGATGAAAGATGAGGGCTAACGCTGGTATCAGTCTGCCATACTTGAGCAAGTGCTGGGTTATTACGTCATGTTCTGCCTCATCAGCTTTGTTCTGTAAGTTGTTATACCAATCCATAAACACAGGATAGGCATTACTATCAAAACGAAAGTATGGGCGCTTGTAATATTCGTTTGGCTCATGTGCCCCGTAACTGACTAGGCTATCAGTATAAAGGTTGTCCATTGACTCAAACAAGGCATAAACGGCGTTACGGCTGTCCTTGTCCACGGCTATATCGTTCTCCTTTGCCCGTGCTATTGGGTCTGGGTAAACCATCATTTGAAAGCGTTGCATGAGTCCGTCATTGCCTAACCCTCGCATGGTTTTCTCTAAATACATTTCGAGCTTATCAGGCTGCAAGCCACCAATGACAGACAAACAATGATTTTCAATGAATAGCGAGCCGCGCCCTATTCTGTCCACCATTGCGCTGCCTGTACCGTTAAAGCCCTCTAAATAAAACGCGCGTTTTTCTTGTTCGCCCTCCTTATCAAGACTGGCTAAAAAGCCTGACAGCTCATCACGAAACTGTAGTACGCCATTATTGTTCTCGTTCTCAATTTCGCCCAGCTTTTCCATAGTAATATCGCCTACCATGTGTCGGCGTGGTGTAGGGACGTTGTTATCTTGCGCCTTACTCTCTGCTATGGCGGCTGCCTTTTGGTGCAAGTCATCAGGTGTTATAGGGTTGTCCGTGTCATCGGCTTGGGTAGCGAGCTGCTTAGCCATTTTCTTGAGTGCGTCATCGTCTGCCTTTGCTTTGCTGTCGTTGATAAGCTTTTGCGTTTCATATTCTTGTTTAGCGAGTTCATGAGCTGCCCGTGCTTTGCTGGCAAGATTATCAATCGGTTTCATTGCGGCGGCGATTGAGGGACTTTTCTTACTTGAGGGTTGCCCAATGACTGCACCCCACAGGTTTGGCACTATGTCCCAGTCGTCATAGCGTTTAGGCATGATAGCTACCTTTGTACCAACAACACTACCCAATGCCACAAGCAAAGGCACTGCTACAAATTCCAGCGATACGTTGAGCCGTTCGGCGCTGTTCATTGCATAGTTGTAAAGCGGTTCAGGTAGCATGTTCTTGGTTATGCTGGTCACTGGTGGCAAGGTGTGATTGATTGGCTTTGGCTTTGCCCAGTCTGCAAGCTCCAAGTCGATTATCTGGGTATCATCAAAAGATAAGATTTCAGCATAACTTTTGCCACACTCAAGATGAGTTATCACACCCAATGGGGCTATAACTACTTTGACGTTGCACCCTGCAAACTGTTTTTTAACCTTGTCCTTGTGCTCAATGCTTGGGAATATCGTTACTTGGGTGTCGTGTGCAAAGTGCTTAACCGTATCAAGGAATAGGTACGGCGTTGGACTCACTGCTACTATGATTTTCTCATGTGCAAAATGCTTAGCGAGCATTACACCATCTTGATAATTATCAACGATGACAAGTTCATAATCATTTTTAGGTGTGCCAAGAAATAACGCGCATGATTGGCTTGTGTCAGTGACAAACGGCAAGCTGCTATCATTTGGCGTAAAGCAAACAATACTGATTGCCTCTATAACTCTATTATGTAATATTACTCCTACTGTTCCCGTAGTTTGCTGCTTTACCCCTGCATGTTCGCCTGTGGTCGGTGCGATTTCATGTTGAATGTCTAACAAACTATTGGGTTCTAACAGGTGATAAATATCAGTTAGCAGTTTGTCACCTTGTAATGTTTGCTCCGTTGCTGGGCTGTGGTCGCCCAAAACAGTAGTTACGCCCGTGTTGGTCGCATGGGCGTTTTGCTGTGTGGTAGTCATTTTTTACCCCTTGCTTGCGTCTGTTTCGGCTGGCGTGTGGCTCTATACTTTTTGTAGTAGCTTTTACGCTTGGCGTGCTTACGGCTTTGCTTTGGTGGGTAGGTTTTCACTATGCTACCTCCTCAACAATAAAAACCTTTGGATTGTTTGGCTGGCATGCTACCAGTGAGAGTAGCAAGCCAATACCTATCACCCATGCCATAAAGATGATAAATCTCAGTAGTAAGCCGCGTTTATGTGGCTCATTGCGATTGTGTGCTCCGTGGTCGGTTGTTAGGTCATTTCTGTTATCGTTGCTCATTTCTTACGTCCTCCACGTTAAAAGCGATTTCTGCTATTTTTACAGATAGATTTTTTAGCGACTCTACTTGTCGGCTGCCTGTAGGTAACAAGCTGCCTAACATCTTGATTTCAAGCTCTGCAAGTTCTGTCATGGTATTAATAATGGTTACATTGGCGTGCAAGGTAATGATGAGCTGGTCTATAAAGTCATCAGGTATCATCAACATGCCCTCATTTTTCAGCCCGTCCATGACTTCGTTTATAAAATCGTTATCATTCATGGTCTATTGCCTCCGTTTGGTACGGTAATGCGTGTTCACAAAACATGTCACTAACAATACCTGCCAGCTCGCTATTGGCATAAAGTGCGGCTTTGACTGCCACAAGTACGCCTTGACTAACATCGTCTTTTGTATTGATAGCATCTAGCGCGGTGGCTAAGTGGTCAGTATCGCGGTAAATGTCCTGTATGCGGTCATTCATAAGACGTAAGTAAAGGCTATCCACAGTTACTAGGCGCGGTTCTAAAACATCATTGGACTGGGGCATGTGCTGCTCCTTTGCTGTCGTTGCTGTCGGTGTGCTCAAGTTCTAGCAAGGTTGCCTCATCGAGCCAATACAGGCTAAAACGCTTGTCATTGTGCGTCACCATCTCGCTTTGAATGACTAACCCCGACTTTCTAAGCTCATGTATGCGTTGGGCAAGGCAAGTAATGCGGTAAAGGCGATAAGCGTCCCAAGTGGTTATTGATGAGCCTGTCATTAAGTGCGCTCTTATAATGTCGATTTGGGTCTTGGGTGTTTGCTCATTGGTAACGGGTGCGGTTGCTGTAGTGGTCATCGGTTACACCTCACTGTCAGTATGTTGGCTATCAATAAATGCCAGAATGTCGCTGTTCTTGAATAGCAAAATGCCATTGACGTTTGACGGCTTGATAAACTTGCCAGCTTTCCACCAACGGCGTAACGTTTGATGATGAATGCCTAAGATAGCGGCGGCTTGTTTGATACGCATTTGCCCGTCTGGGTGAATTGCTGGGGGTGTCTGTGTGTTGTCTGTTGCTGGGGTCATGCTATTAACTCCTAATGATTGCCATTGATTGGCGTGGTCTGGAGTTAACAGATTAGATTTGTTTTTAGATAACAAAAACCCCCTAAACCTAGCGGTTACGGGGGTTAACGAGGATTGATAGCGTTTAAGGATATTATTTTTTCATGGTTAGGGTGATTTCGCTGGGCGCATTCTTTGGGGTTCTACCTGATTTTTTAGCATGAGGCGGCGCAACTTCTGCTAGCCATGTTCTTATAGTTTCGTCCTCGCTAGGTAGTAAGTCATAATTAACCTTAATCATAATTGCTTTGACTTGCTGCACCATGTCGCCCGTTCTAATAGCCTCGCTTTTATCCAATGACCAAAGATAATCAGCGATTGCTTTGGCGCTACTTATGAAAATAGGCTTTTCAATATTTAGCTTAGCAATTCCTTTTAATTCATCAATGCTATCAGGCGCATCTATTTTATTGCTTAGCTGCTCTTTGAACTCTTTAATATCAGCTTCTGCTTTCTCAAGCTGTGCCTTGAGTTCTTTTATCTCGTTTTGGTTCTGCCTGTAAATATCACTAGCTTTGTTCAATCTAGCGTTGAGTTTGTCATTCTCAGCTTGGGCGCTTTCTAATTTTGTGAGTAGTTCGCTGTCTTGTGCTGTAGGCTCATCGCTGACAGAAACGGGCGCAAGTGAGGCTATATAGCCGTCCAGTTCACGCTTCGAAAATCTGATTTCGTCCGCTTCAATATGTGATAGCCTACCTTTTTCAGCATCGTTCAGCCCGTTGGGGTTTTCATAGAATAAAAACAATCCATCATCATAATCTGCAAATTCTGCGGTTTTCCTTTCAATAACTCTATAAATCTTGACCCCGTCACTTGGTAGTTTCATATAGTCATCGTAACCACAAATTTCCTCAGTTAATAACCTATAAGTGAAGTAAGCAGCAATAACTTCTGTATGTAAAACTCCCTGATAATCTAATTCGCCCACATAGCCATGGTAATAAAAACAAGGTGTAATTTTCTTTTTCCTAGCTAAGTCTCTCAATTTAGTATTATCAACAGATAGTCCACTTTCATTATTAGGATTAATATTAGTATTGATTAGCTGAATTGTCTCACTTAACGTTAAGTAGTCATCTTCACGATTTTTTTTGTGTTGAGTAATGTCGTAAGTCCGCCCGTACACATCATGAACCATATCGTTAGCGGCTTGGCTTCCCTTGAAAATACCGTGTTTTGTGATTGGCTCAAATGCCATTACATCGGATTTTTGAAAGTAGGTTATATTGGCGTCATTACCTAGACCTAGAAAATAACCATTATAAGGCTCAAAATTATAACTTTCGTCCATATAAAGTAGGGTTAGATGTTCGTCAATATTATGAGCATCAAGATATTTGACTACCTCATCAGGTGTGCTATTGGTCGCATTTGCCATAGTATTTATAACATCTGCTACTAGAATATAATCGTCCTTTCTAGCCTCTAACTCTTTAATTAAAACACTCATATTTACACCCTACACCCTTAAAAAAAGTAGGAGTGAGGCGCTGACAGCATAAGGGTGTAAATTGCTGTCGTTCGGTTCATGACTACCTAGCCTCACAAGTGGAATGACAGCCCTTGAGCTGTCAAAACTGGTTAAAAACTGTCTAATATGGGGGTTTTGTCAGTTATGGCAGTGCTGTTTTAGGCTTGTTTCTCTTTTTTACTCTTAAAATCAGCATGAATAACGTTATCAAACTTGCCAGCCTTAATATCGTCTAAATAGTTCGCCCATTTGGTCATCATGCGCGTTCTATCCTCTATTGCCGTCATGCGGTTGTATGCTTTGCCGTACTTATTCAGCATTGCATGACCTAGTGCGAGTTCGGTGATTAGCTCATCATAGCCCAGTCGCTCCATTAGCATGGTTTTTGCACTGGCTCTAAAACCGTGGGGGCTGTGAATGTGTTTGTAACCTTTGCCGTCATTCATTAATTCACTGTTTAACACCTTGTTAACTTCTTGCATGTGGTGATAGGGCGCTTTTTTGCGTCTGCTATTATGGAATACATGTTTTTGTTCGCCTGTCAGTGGCTGCATACGCTCTAATATAGCCATAGCTTGCGGTGCTAATGGTATGACTATGCTGTCCACCATGTCGCCCCGTCCTTTGCTCTTTTGCGGCTCTAAATGCCATTGTTTGGCGTTCAGGTCAATGTCTGCCCACTGCATGGCGCAAGCGTCACCAATGCGGACAAACGTTAAAGACAGTAGCTGTAATATGCTTTTGTTATATAGCTGGCGTGCATCATCTAACTGGTCAATGTCGTTTAGCAGTTTGGCAAATGCGGTAACGTCATTGCTTAATGCTGGGCGGTGTTTGACCTTGTGATTTTTAAGCGTTCCCTGTAGCTCGCTTGCTGGGTTGTACTCAATAATCATATGAGCTTTGGCAATCTGTAAGATACTTTTTAGTAATGTTCTTACTCTTAACCCTTTGTAAGTGTGCTTTTTTTGAATACCATTAATAAACTTGATAACGATACTAGGTGTTATGTCTGTAACTCTCATATGCCCTAGCTGACTTTCAATCGGTTTTAGCAGTTCTTTATTCTTGTTAATAGTGCCTGTAGATAGGTTTTTGCTGTCTTGAATATCGCGCCATTCATTGATGAAGTGCTGCAAGGTGTTTTGGCGGTCTGTTATCTCTTTTTGCTTGGCATCGGCTCTATGCTCTATTGGGTCTATACCCTTAGCTAATAACTGCATGTTGTCGCTGTGGTATTGACGGGCATCGGCAAGGCTCAACGCTGGGTACTGTCCTAGCGTCATGTATGGGCGTTTGCCTGTAATGGGGTGGGTGTAACGGTGTCTAAAGTCGGCGGTAGCGTCTTGGCTATCTTTATGCGGTCTTATGCGTAGCTCTAAGCCTTTATAGCCTGAAATAGGGTAGTTGGCTGTCTTAGCAGTCTTGATAGTGTCTTTGATTGCTTTCTTGATTTGAGTATCAGTTGTTAGGTCTGCTTTAGCCATTGTCTTATTACCTTTATTTGGTAGCCAGTTTGGTAGCCATTTGGTAGCCGTTTTTACGTTTGCACTAACGTTATCACAAGTGATATATTAGCAGTAAAGGCTAGTAAAATAAAGGGTTTGGGGTTATCAGGTTTTATCAGGCTTTATCAAAATATGACCTCTTATCAGGTTGCTTTTTTTATATCATTTTATCTGAAGTAGCGTTTGATTGATTTTCTTAATAATCATCAGTTCATAATAGGTACTGACTCAATAATAAATAAGGCTCTATTATGAAATGGGAAACTTGGTTTTCAATCGACTGGCAACAGCTGTTAGGCATTTCTTTATCTGCGGTGGGTTTCTATATAGGTTTGATGCTCTGTACCCGATTGATGGGTCTACGTAGTTTCTCAAAGCTGTCAAGCCATGATTTTGCCATGACAGTTGGTATTGGCAGTATATTGGCATCGACTGTATTGGCTGACAAGCCGTCTCTGTTGCAAGGACTGTTTGCGGTTGCGGTATTGTTTTTGATTCAAGGTGCTATCTCAATAGTGAGGCGCAAGATTAAACCTCTAAAAGCGCTGATAGACAATCGTGCCATCATACTCATGGCACATGGCGAATACTTCTCAGATAACTTAAAAGAAGCGAATCTTACGACCAGCGATGTTCAGGAAGTGCTGCGCAAGAATGGCATCAAAGCCAAAACTGAAATATTTGCGGTCATTATGGAGACGACAGGAGACATGAGCGTCATCAAAAACAATGATGTAACTCCTGACTGGGCATTGTTTGATGACATACGTGACAGTGAGTTGTTAATGAGCTCTAACAAAGACAGCGACATATAGCTATAAAGACAGCGACATATAGCTATTAGGTTTTTCACGACTACTATTAGTTAAACCCTAGGAAATAAATAATAACAAAATATTAAATAAACATACCATTGAGAGTGCTATAAAGAGGAGGACTCTTAAGGCTATTATCAAAGGAAAATCACTAGATTACGTGCTTATAACTATTTATTATAGAATAGTGACAAATTTATGACGCATTATTCACGGCGTTGTCTTGACCTTATCTGCAGGCTGACGCAAGATACATAGGTCTGATAAGAACGGTTGGCTTAGCTTTAGCAGATTTTATCCGTAAGAAGTGCAATGCTAATATAATTTCGAATATTGGCGTATTTTTCTTAATTAGTTATACATCTGTTGATATAGTAATAACCTTGAGTAGTATTTTGAACGACGATTTGAACCACAACGAAAATTTGGTTCTTAACTGATATTTTTTAATTCATAACATTAATAAACGAGGAACGTATGAAAGCATTAGTAGCGGTCAAGCGTGTCATTGATTATAACGTAAAAGTACGTGTAAAAGCCGATAACTCTGGCGTTGATCTATCAAACACCAAAATGTCGATTAACCCTTTTGACGAAATCGCAGTAGAAGAAGCCGTTCGTCTAAAAGAAGCTGGCGTCATTGATGAAATCATCGTCGCGTCTATCGGTCCAAAAGAGTCACAAGAGCAAATTCGTGCAGCTCTAGCATTGGGTGCTGATCGTGGTATTTTAGTCGTGAGTGACGAAAAACCGTATCCACTACAAGTTGCCAAGATTCTAAAAAATATCGCTGAAACAGAAAGCACAGATATTATCTTGTTGGGTAAACAAGCGATTGATGACGACAACAACCAAACGGGTCAGATGCTAGCGGCATTGATGGGTATCGGTCAGGGTACGTTTGCCTCAGAAGTGAAGGTTGAAGGCGACAAAGTCAACGTAACGCGTGAAATCGATGGCGGTCTACAAACAGTTGCCCTTGATTTGCCAGCAGTCATCACAACTGATCTACGTTTGAATGAGCCACGTTATGCGAAACTGCCTAACATCATGAAAGCGAAGAAAAAGCCGGTTGATGAGAAAACGCCAGCAGATTTCGGTGTCGATATGGCGTCTAAGCAAGAAATTATTAAAGTCATGCCACCTGCTGAGCGCAAAGCTGGTATTACAGTAGGGTCAGTTGATGAGTTGGTCGATAAGCTAAAAAATGAAGCAAAAGTCATTTAATTTTTCAATGATTAGATACTTCGCTACGGCATATCCTGTACAAAGCTAAGAATTTGACTGCTTTATTTATATTAAACGATAGTTGCTCAAAGGGCTTTGTACACAAACAACCGCATGAATAGATAATACGAATAAATAAAGGATTAAAACCATGGCAATTTTGGTATATGCAGAACATGACAATGCCAGTCTAAAAAAGGCAACTTTGAACACCATCGCTGCTGCTAAGCAAATCGGTGATGACATCCATGTATTAGTGGCAGGTAGTGGCGCGCAGGCCGTTGCTGATGAAGCAGCAAAAGCAGAAGGCGTGACAAAAGTACTCTTAGCTGATAACGCGGTCTATGAGCATCAATTGGCAGGCAACGTTGCATTATTGGTTGCTGATGTCGCTGGTGATTATAGCCATATCCTAGCAGCTGCGACTACGACTGGTAAAAACTTTATGCCACGCGTTGCCGCGTTACTTGACGTCAGCATGTTGTCAGAGATCTCAGGCGTAGTAGATGCGCAAACGTTTGAGCGTCCAATTTATGCAGGCAATGCAACGGCAACCGTCAAAACCTCTGAAGATAAAGTTGTGCTAACCGTACGTACGACCGCGTTTGATCCAGTAGCAAGCGAAGGTGGTTCAGCGACTGTTGAAACGATCGATAATGTACAAGAAACTGGCAAAGCTAGCTTCGTGAACGAAGAAATGGCTAAGTCTGATCGTCCAGAATTGACCTCAGCTGGTATCGTGGTTTCTGGTGGTCGTGCCTTGGCAAATGGTGAAAACTTCACCAAATATATTGAGCCATTGGCTGACAAACTAGGCGCTGCTGTTGGCGCATCACGTGCCGCTGTCGACGCAGGTTATGTACCAAACGATATGCAGGTTGGTCAAACCGGTAAAATCGTTGCACCGCAGCTATATATCGCCGCTGGTATCTCAGGTGCGATTCAGCATTTGGCTGGTATGAAAGATTCTAAAGTCATCGTTGCGATCAACAATGACCCAGAAGCGCCGATTGCCAGCATCGCGGACTACTTCTTAGAAGCGGATCTGTTCGAGGCACTACCTGAATTGACCAGCAAAATCTAAGACAGTTAATAACAGCTGTTGATGCTAAGGATTATTTAATCATTAGCATCATTCAAATCCCGCTATCCTCACCATCACTGGTTGGATAGCGGGATTTTTTTGTGTTGAGCGTTTTTTTATAAACATTAAGGTGTCTCTTTGTCTACTAAATGATCAAGACACCATTGCCATACGGCATCTACACTAGGACGCGGTAAGGCGGTGCGCTTACGCACTAAGTAATAACTGGACTCAAGCGTCAAGGTCTTATCATTAACAGGTATCAACAATCCTGTCTGCAATTCCTTTTTGATAAAGGCTTTAGGTGCAAGCGCTACTCCTTGACCTGCAACCGCAGCATCGAGTGCCAATGTCATTTGATTAAATACGATGCCTGATAGGGCATGGGTAACCCCTAAAAAATCTGACCAATGATTGTGGGCTTCGTGCAATAAGGGTAGGGCTTGTAATTGCGCTAAGGACAGCGGCAAAGATTGGTTGCCTATCAATGTGGGACTGGCAACAGGCAAGGAGACTTGGGTAAACAACTTGGCGCTTTCAAGATGAGTAGGCAGTGGCGGTTTGGTGAACCGAATCGCAATATCAACCTCATCGCGGTCAAAATCAGCAATCGTTTCAGTGGCGATGGTACGCAGCTCAATATCAGGAACGGCGGTTATTAAATGAGGTAAGCGTGGCAGTAAAAGCTTGCTTGCAAAGTTGGCGAGGTGCTGATAGTCACGGTTTTAGGCGCGTTATACAGCGCAGTGGTCGCATTTTTTATGGTTTCGAAGGCGTGCTTGATTTCCGTATGGTAGGTTTTACCCCGATGCGTGAGGGTTACCCCTTTTGCATGTCTTATGAATAATGCAACGTTAAGATGTTCTTCTAATAGCCGTACTTGCTGTGCGACAGCGCCTTGCGTGACGAACAGCTCGTCTGCTGCCCGCCGAAAATTAAGATGGCGACCTGCGGCTTCAAAAGCCCGCAGCGCATTCATAGGTGGCAAGGTATGCGGATTGGACATAATACAGACCTCACTTATTGTATTAAAATTTTGATAATAGATTTTCTACAGTCTAGCATCTTTTATTATCGTGTTAGGTTTTTTTAAAAGCTCGCTACACTTAAGACAAAGCAGACAATAAAGCAGAAGATAACCCTAGAAAATTTGCCATCTTCTAAAAACCTATCTTCTTTATCGCTGCTATTACCTAAATTTTTCGGTATGTCTAAGGAGCGTCACATGTTAAAAGCGTATGCAGGTTTGGTGGTATTGGGCGTTATTTGGGGCTCAAATTTTATGTTTATGAAATGGGCAACCGTCTATATTTCACCTGCGCAGACAGTGTTGTTACGTGTATTGTTTGGTTTTTTGCCGCTAGCCGTGTTTGCGTGGCACAGTAAAGTGATTACACGTACGCAGCTGCGCCACCTGCCACACTTTATGGTCATGTCAGTGCTGGCAACCTCGTTTTATTATTATGGCTTTGTTGCAGGGACAGCGGTGCTACCTAGCGGTATCGCAGGCTTATTAAGCGGTTCAATTCCTATTTTTACCTTTTTGGGCACACTATTATTTTTACCAGAAGAGCGCCCGAGCAGGCGTATGGCATGTGGTGTGGCATTATGCTTTGTTGGTATTGTGCTAGCGGCGCGCCCGTGGCAAGGTTCCGATGGGGTATCTGGCATAGGAGTGGTCTGGATGCTATCAGGGTCGATGAGTGTCGGGGCTTCTTTTGTGTATGCCCGTCGATACCTCTCGCCATTACAGCTGCCTCCGCTGGCATTGGCAACGTGGCAAACATTCCTTGCTGTCGTGACGCTGGCATTGTTGGTAAGCTTTGAGGGTATCGGTGCGATTGCTGACGATAGCAAAGCATTGTGGGGAACGGTGCTGGGTCTAGGTTTGTTGGGGACGGGCGCTGCGTACATTTTGTATTACTTTACGATTGATAAACTCGGCTCAGTGCGTGCGGCGGGTGCGACGTATATTGCGCCAATCGTTGCAGTTGTCATTGCTGCCTTCATCGGCGAAGAGATTACTATTTTAGAGATAGTAGCGCTGGTATTGATTACCGCTGGGGTCGTAATGATTCAACTCAGTAAAAAGAAACAAGCCGCTATAACGCCTACAAAAAAAGAAGCGACAAAAAAAGAAGCGAAAGTCGCGCTATAACTCGGCGGCTTGGCTTCTTTTTAAAAAATACAATAATAATCAGTGCTTAAAATGAAGAAAGCTCTCGATAGCTGCGTTGGCGCAAGGTTTCGTACAGACATAAAGATCCTGCAATCGCAACATTTAAGCTCTCTTGCCCATTTGGCTGCGGTAAAGCGATAGGGGTGGCACATTGCATCAAATCATCGCTGACGCCTTGACCTTCATGACCCATAATCCACGCCACAGGCGCAGATAAATCGTGATCGTAAATGATAGTATCGGTATGTGAGCTGGTCGCCAACAGTGGAACTTTTACGTGATCTAAAATATCTTGCGTACTCAAGCCTTCATAAATAGTCAGGGCAAACTGTGCACCCATACCTGCTCGTAGCGTCTTGGGAGACCAAGCTTGCGCGGTAGCACTGGTACATAAGATGTTGCGAATACCAACGGCTGCTGCTGTACGCAGGAGTGTGCCGACATTTCCGCTGTCCTGTACATCATTTAAGATCAAGCAATCTTCATCAATCACTGACAAGCTAGGCGTTGGTACGTTGATAATCGCCATGATATCGATACCAGTACCTAAGCTACGAATACTCTCGTACAGTGAATTGGATAAAATAAGAATAGGCGTATAAGTCGGCAGGCGAGTTAATACCTGCTGAACTTCAGGATGACTACGCGCTGACTCAGACAGTAGTATCTGGGCAAAAGGATAGTCGCTACGCAGCGCAGCATCTATCAGATGAACACCTTCTATGACGGTCTGACCATGCTTTTTGCGTTGACGTGCTTGTGCCAATAGGGCTTTTACAAGCTTGACGGTGGTGTTCTTATCTGAGGTAATCAGCTCGGTGGGATTTAGTACCATAGTGGGTCGCTTAGAGAAGAGTAGGAGGGATAACCAGCATCGAGCTTATAATCTCGCTGTAAGCTGGTTATTTTTAGAAAGTACTTATATCAATTACTGCTCAGAATAATTGACGTGTAAGTCTCTAACATAATTGACTTCGTTTTTGCTACCGAGCACCACAGGAACACGCTGATGAATGTCAGTGGGCTCGATATCTAAGATGCGATTGACAGCGTCTGTCGCACCGCCACCCGCGCGTTCAATCAATAAGCTCATTGGATTGGCTTCATACATCAAGCGTAGTTTACCTGCTTTATGCGCGTATTTGGTATCAAACGGATAAGTGAAGAGACCACCGCGGCATAAGATACGATGGACGTCACCAACCATAGCGGCGACCCAACGCGTATTGAAATCGCGTCCACGTACGCCTGTCTCGCCAGCGATTAACTCATCGATGTACTGTTGCATCGGTGCGCGCCAGTAGCGATAATTTGAGCTATTGATCGCATATTCGCTCGTATCGGCATCGATTTGCACGTTGTCTTCTATTAGCACATAGTCTTCAGTATCTGGATCTAGGCTAAACATCACGACCTTATCTGCGATGGTCAACGCCAGTACCGTAGAGGTGCCATATAACAAGTACCCTGCTGCTAGCTGTTTGTTACCTGCCTGTAGATAGTCGCTGTTTTCACTGGTTTGACCTTGACGCTCGTACGGCAGAACAGAAAAAATCGTACCTACTGCCATATTGATATCAATATTTGATGAGCCATCTAGTGGGTCAAACAAAACCAATAGACTGCCATCGTCATTAGCAGGGGTGGCATCATCAAGCTCTTCTGATGCAACGCCGGCACAATGGGTATTCTTTGCCAATGCATCTAGCAGTAAGTCATTGGCCAGTACGTCTAGTTTTTTCTGATCTTCGCCTTGGACGTTTTGATTGCCAGCCTCGCCTAAAATATCTGCCAGAGCACCTTTTCTAAGTAGTTGTGAGATGGTTTTACCAACATTAGTGACCGTGGTAATTACGTCGTTGAGTGCAGGACTAGAGGCATGTTGGTTTAGATAATCTGCTAAGGTCGTCATAACGCTTCCTAATAGAGGGTATGGAAAGTAAAAAATGGATGGTCTTAGAGTCAGGTCATAGACGGCATTTGGCACACCTTAAAGGGGTGAATTTTTAAATAGCTTATACGGTATCTTTGTCCTGACCACAAAATCGGCTACACTATATCTATTGTTATTCATTTATAGATTTGTCAGAATTATTCTCTATGAGAATATAGCATGTCTATTTACGCTTTCTGATTGTCTGCTGAGGCGGTTTTTGGTCGAGTTTGACTACGGTAAATTGTAGCAAATAAGCGTCAAAATGTCCTCGTCTCTGTGCCTATCGGTGCTAAATGATTGAACAAAGATGAATAAGCGATTACGACAGACTCATATAAACCCACAATAAAGACTCGCCATTATGTCAAATTCTCTCGATAGTAGCGCTACCCAACCAGTCTCACCGACTGATTATGCAAAATTTGATCCCAATACAATTCATCAAAGACTCAATACCTCATTGAGTCGTCCGCAGCTCAACACCGATGGCAGTATCAGGCATTTCTTGGGTGTTGAAGGTCTTAATAAAGCACAGCTCAAAGCTATTATCGCAAAAGCAGAGACTTTCTTTGATGAAAACGGGCAGCTCATCAATCGTCCTGAGTTAGATGGCTATACGGTCATGAATTTGTTCTTTGAACCATCGACTCGTACCCGGACGACTTTTGAAGTAGCAGAAAAACGCTTGGGTGCTAATGTACTCAATATCGATATCGAACGCTCTAGTACCAAAAAAGGCGAGAGTCTACGCGATACCTTGTGGAATCTACAGGCGATGACCGCAGATATTTTTGTAGTTCGACATTCAGCATCAGGTGCCGCGCATTTTATGGCGACAGAAGTGACCCCTGATATTGCTATCATCAATGGTGGTGATGGCTGGCATGCGCATCCTACTCAGGGAATGCTCGACATGTTGACCATTCACCGTGAGGCACCGCGCCCATTTGAAGAGCTTTCTATCGCAATCGTTGGTGATATTAAGCACTCACGCGTCGCCCGTTCTGATATTAGCGCCTTGCAAACCCTAGGTGTGACAGATATCCGTGTGTGTGCGCCGCGTACTTTATTGCCGAAAGGTATTGAGCGTTTTGGCGTAAAAGTATATGAAAATATGGATGAGTGTGTCACTGATTGTGATGTGATTATGGGATTAAGAATACAAAATGAGCGTATCGGTTCGCCGCTATTGGCATCGTCAAGTGAATACTATAAGCATTATGGGATCACGCCAGAGCGAGTGGCATTGGCCAAGCCTGATGCGCTAGTTATGCATCCAGGGCCAATGAACCGCGGTGTTGAGATTGCCTCTAGTGTGGCTGATGGCGCGCAATCGGTGATCTTAAAGCAGGTAAATAACGGTATTGCCATACGAATGGCGGTCTTGTCGCTTGCGATGGAAGGTCAACGTGCTCATCAAGCGGCTGGCAAGTAACAGCTTGCCGCGCGACTTATTCTCATTTATTTCATTTTATTGATACGGTAATAACGTTATGTCTACCATGCTTAATACGGATGCACCCATCTTTGACCATTTACCAAAAGCGTTCAAAGACACGCTGTCACAAACTGCCAAAGAAAAATTGTCTACGCTTGATGCTGAACATGAGATGTGGCTATTACCACCATTGGTCGATCTGTGCGCACGCCTACGTGAGCCGGGCCAACAGCAACACGGTACACTGGAATCAGAAGGTAGGGCAGCTCGTGGTAACGGGTTTTTGCATGTAGTCACGCCACCTGACACCAATCCTATTTTAGAAAATGGCTCCCTCTTAAAGGGCTTGCGTGAGCGCGCCTTGAATGATGGCGGTATTTACTTGCATATTTTGGGCGCATTGACCACAGGGTTAGAGGGCGAACGACCGTCTAATATTGCAGGGCTTAAAAAGGGCGGCTGTATCGCAGTATCCAATGCGCGTAGACCTTTTCGCAATGACTTAGTATTGCTAAGAACACTAGAGTACGCGGCGACTTTTGGTATGAAAGTATTCTTTTATCCTGATGAGCCAAGTCTGTCTGGAGATGGCGTGGCGCATGAGGGTTATATCGCCTCTTATCATGGTTTACAAGGGATTCCTTGGATTGCGGAAACGGTTGCACTGTCTAAGCAGCTGTTGATGGTTGAAGAGACGGGGATAGCCGCTCACTTCAGCCAGCTGTCTTGCAAGTCTTCGATTGAGCTCATGCGCTGGGCAAAAGATAAAGGCTTGCCTGTTACGTGTGATGTTGCGATGCATCAGCTGTATTTAACTGATGACAATCTTGAAGGCTTTAATGCTCAGGCATATGTCTTGCCACCGCTACGTAGTAATACCGACCAGCAGGCAATCCGCCGTGGCTTAAAAGATGGCACTATCGATGCCATCTGTAGTCATCACGAGCCACTGAACAGTACGGCGAAAAAAGCGCCATTTGCTGAGAGTACGCCAGGTATCTCGAATTTTGATACTTTTATGGCGCTAGCCTGTCAGCTGGTCAATGATGAGGTACTAACACTCTCAGAGCTGGTTGATAAAATCTGTCTTAATCCGGCAAAGATTGCGGGTATTCATGAGCAGTATGAAGCGATCGGCGGCGCGGTATTGGTTGACCCGAATTTTGAGTGGCAAGTGACTGCGCAATCTATGCTATCGAATGGTAAAAACACACCATTTTTTAATCAGCAGTTGCAAGGACGTGTTGTGGAGACGTTCTTTGGCTAATTTGCCCCGACAGGATGATAGTCTACCGCTATCCTCGAAGGATAAAGGGGGTGAAATGATTGACCCTCTAGAAAAAACGCACAGCACAGCCAGTGAGTCTATCAAAGCAGTGGCCATCTATGAAGTCGTCAAAGGTGTGGGGGCATTATTAGGTGCAGGTGCATTGTGGTCGTGGCATACCGATCTTGAGCATTGGCTGACGACCGCGACTGGCTCTTGGCGCCATACCTTTGGCCACCTACTTGCACCGCAAATCGACAGTGTAGTAAGTATTGCCCAACAGGCCAGCAAAAACTGGCCAGTGTTTTTATTGTTGATATTTGCTTATGCCAGTTTGCGCTTCCTAGAAGCCTATGGATTATGGCGCGATAAGACATGGGCGTATTGGTTTGGTGTGCTGGGCTATGGTGTCTTTATTCCTATAGAGGTTTATTATCTGATAACCAGTCCATTTGATTGGTTTAAACTGGGAATATTGGTTTCTAATCTGCTTATTATTATCGTGGTTTATCGTAATATGAAAAGAAAGGGTTTGATATAACCATTGAAACTGCTCAAAAAAGCCAGCCGAAGCCAGCCTAAGACATCATGTCTCAGGCTGGCTTTTTTATACGTGCTGTATTTGTGGTTTATGCCTCTGTTATTTCTTTATCCTTACGAATGCTCTTGGCGACTCTGCCAACACTGAGGCCCTGTACCAAGATAGAAAATATCACTACCGCATAAGTGAGTGCCAATAAAATATCGCGCTCGGTACCGATGGGTAGCTGTAATACTAAAGCGACTGAGATACCGCCGCGCAATCCACCCCATGTTAGTACTTTCCATGCACCAGTGGGCAAATCAAGCTGGCGATGAAAGGTCTTGGTCGTCATCCCAACCACGATAAAACGAGCTACTAGAGCAATAACAATAGTTAGACCACCTGCAATAAATAAATTGCCCGAATAAGCAATCATCACTACTTCTAGACCGATAAGGACGAATAAAATAGCATTTAAGATTTCATCAACCAGCTCCCAAAACAGATCAATGTAATGACGCGTCTGATCACTCATCGCAAGCGCCCGCCCGCGGTTACCCACCATCAGTCCCATCATGACCATAGCGAGCGGCCCTGACAAATGCCAATGACTAGCAAGCGCATAGCCGCCGATGACGCCTGCTAATGTCAAAAGTACTTCTTCTTGATAACTATCGATGCTCTTTAGCAAATAGTACAAAATCGCACCCAATACCAAACCAAACATCACACCGCCACCCGCCTCGACAGCCAAGGTATGCGCCACATAGTTAATGGTTGGAATATCGCCACTAGATAAAATCCCCAGTAATAGAACAAAAATCACAACGCCGATACCGTCGTTAAACAATGACTCACCAGCGATGACAGTCTCAATGCTTTTTGGCGCGCCTGCTGATGCAAGAATCCCCATGACGGCAATGGGATCAGTAGGGGAGATGAGTGCTCCAAAAAGTAGGCACCAAAGAAACGGTAGTCCAAAACCGAATATAGGCAGCATAAAATAAACAGCGGTGGCAATGAGCATGGCTGATACGATAGTACCGAGTCCAGCTAGGATACCGATAGGCAGTTTATAGCGCCTCAAATCACCAATATTGACATGCAAGGCACCTGCAAATAGCAACATCGAGAGCATACCGTCCAATAGCACCTCGGTAAAATCAAGCTGCTCTAATAGACTGACTTCATAATCAATGAGCTGATCAAACCCCAAAAATCCCAAAAAAATCGCACCGATAGATAGGACAATCGAGATGACCATGACGCCAATGGTCGTGGGCAGACCGATAAAGCGATGATTGACATAGGTCAGTGAGGCCGTAATCGATAAAAATATGGCGCTGATTTCAAGTATGGTTAGGCTGGTTGCAGATGCCATAAAGCAGATCTCGTATGAATATAAAATTAACCCTAAGCCTATGACTTATGAGAGTTACGTAAAGATTTTGAGCTATAAATATTGAAATGATAGGGACTGTGTATTACCAATATGCTATGCGATCCAATTGTCATATTACTAACTCGACTGTGACTGTAGTGCTTCACGGATATTGGCAGCAAATTCGCTGACATAATTAAAATGTTGATGCTGTGCGTCTTCATCAAGAATAAACTGCTTGGCTTGCTCACACATAGCGACAAGGTCATCTATCAGTTCTTGGTAGCTTAGGTTTTCTTCTCCTGCGCGCTCAATTAGCTGTAGCTCATGCAGCAAGGTCTGCTGCTGTGCTTGATTGATACATGCATAGTTGAGATTGACCATCGCTTGACACAGCGCCTTTAGGACCATGGCATCAGCTGCGGCATAGCGCCGAATCTCTCCAAGTGAGGTATTGATGAATTCTGATATTTTGGGCGTATAAGTCACCACGGCCAAGATAGCCACGCGCTGCTGCGCCACCACTTGTTTTGGTGTGGCAGTATACGGCGGTTTGTCACGGTGCTCGGCAGGTATATAAAAATGATAGGGGCTAGGCGGCTGACGACGCATCATAATGCTCAGGCAACTGGTGAGCGATTGTACGCAGTTGACGGCTGTTTTTGGGTCATTGATACCAGGTGAGAGGGCGCGCACCGCAATCTCGGTCATCTGCCCCAGACTATAGGCGATATCATTGGAGTGTGCCAGTCGCTGCTCGATACGAATACAACCGGCAAAGCGCTGCCAAAACATACCATCAGGGGTACGTGGCAACACGGCCAGCTGCGGCGTTGCGGTTTTTTGCCGATTATTAGGATGGTCTGTCGGACGTTGATAAAAATGCCCAATGACGTTGTTGTCAGTGACATAATCACCGAGGTTACTCTGTAGATGCACCACGCCGCCATACTCTTGAGTCAGTGTGATTAATGACTCCAAATAAATGTGCTGCAGGTAGCCGGATTGCGGCGGATAAATCGGCGTTGCCTGCCACTGGCGAAACTGCTCGACATCGTGCTGCTCGACATCGCGCTGATGCTGAATATCACAATAATCCCCATACCAGTAGTGAATATTATTAATGGCATCGTTACTGGCGTTTTGAATGACGTGCGAGGCCTGAATAGCGTGGACCATATGCTGGACAAAATAGACCAATAACAGCGCACAGATGATCGCCATGATAATCCCAAAGGTCACCGCCAGTTGCGGTACGCCAAAGGCCACATCATACTTATGAATCGACTTGAGTACCAACAAGCTATAGCTAAAGGTACCAATAAACGCCCCTAAGACAAACTGGTTTGGTGTGTCTGTCAAAAAGTTGCGTAATAGCCGTGGGCCAAACTGGGAGGAGGCCATCGAAAGGACGGCGATGGTAATTGAGAACGTCGTACCAGCAACGCCCAATACAGCGCCAGCAATAGCGGTCATGATAGCGCGCGCCGCATCGTCATCACCCGTAAAAGCAAAGGTAATCTCTCGAACGGTCTCGCGGTCAAAGTGCTGATCTATCGTCACCAATACTGGCGCCAGTAAGATGCCGGCGATGACGCAAGCAGTCGGAATAAACCAGTAAGAGCCGATCAACTCCTGCCACAAGTTTCTTAAACGATCGGGCAGGTCAGCCAATGTCTGTAACGACCAAAGCTGCGAAAACGCCTTCATCCTCTGCCCTGAAAATAAGAGTAGTCGTTTAAAAAAGCCATTTTCAGGGTGTTTGTCCAATGTTCGCGCTCCAAAAATGACTGACGAGATCGTCTATAGTGAATCTATTTTAAAACAGGTACCGTCCTACAGGGATTCATTGTCCTTGCGTGCTGCGTCTACGCACTATAGCCGGTTCAAAATAAAATGGTGATAAATTTAAGCGTAACGCTGGAGTAATCTTTTGACTATTTATTACCTTATCATATAAATAATAACGATGAAAAATTTAGTAAAAATAAGCCCCTATCATAGGAGCTTATTTTTATCATTATTAGGTATTTTCAATTAGCTGATGAGACTATAAAACCAAGTGCTTATCGCGTTGCTTACTTTTGCTAGTGTAGAGGGTTGCTGATGATTACTATTGGTGCTTGCCAACTGCATTTGCATGATGTCTGTCGTCACTGCTTGTTTTTGCATACTCTCTATTATCAGCGGTAGATTTTTGCCAGCGCCAGATAATATCAAACTAGAGTTTTGCGTAAGCATCGTCCATCTTTGGTTGCCGCCACCTGTACAGCTATAGCGAATGAGTCGAGCGCGATTATTACTTATATAGCCACTTTCTAAGTCAAAGCATTGATTGCCTTGCTTGATGGCGTTGGCGGATACATCCATTTGCCAAACTTGCAAGCTTGCTTGATCATCACAAGGGGCTAGGTTAATGACATTGCCACCTTTCGGCATTAGGCACTGATCTAGTGACATTTTATTGTGGATACGACCTTTGCTGTCTTGAATCCATTGCTCAGAGTCATCTCCTGTGCAAGCACTTGGTCCGCTGATAAAAGTATTGAGCTTACCATCTTCTAATGTTTCAACCTTAAGACAGTTGTTACCATTCATGAGTGGGCTGACATTTGCTAGAGGCTGATCATCTTGCAGTTCTAATTCGTTGACAAACTTATGAAAGGCAGTGATGACCTCCGGCCCGCCCTCGATTAAATCATCACGATACACATTGACCCAACGATTTAGGCGATGCATGGTCTGTTGTTGCTGCTCATAACGCTCGAGTACCTGAAAGGCAAGCGGGCTGAATGCTTGACTGAGCGCATCACGATCATCTTTATAAGAGTGGTATATCAGCTCACCCTCGGCGTCCAAATTGATAGTCGGGTTGGCCGATTGATCGATAAGTTGCTGCGCTAATAGTGGTAATTCGATTTTTCTTAAGGCGCTAAAGCCATGCTCTTTACCAAAGGTAACGGCTGGCTTAATGATATCGCTATAGGGGCCAATAGCGGTTGATGATAATAATACCTGTGCTTCGTTGGCTTTTTTACAATACAAATCGACTTTGTTAGGGTTTTCAGAAATCGCTAAATTGACGTGAAATTTATTGGCATTGCTATTGCCATTCATGCGATGAGGGGCAAGGGCAATGTTATTGACCATGTTGTTACTGTAAGTAACGGTCAGCCAGCAGCTAGCGACGTCAGCTGAACTACTCGCCGCCGGTAAATCAAAGACGTTACCCCAGTTACCACGAGCTGCTGGATAGATAATACCCTTTTGGGTGACAGGGTCATAACCACCTAAAATAGTATAAACAGGCACGCCTTGCAAACGCGGTCTTAAATAGTTGCCATCGGCGCTGTTGTACCAAACATTATTAGATCGTGGTACTTTTGGTTGTGCGATCTGCATTCTTTGACGCTCAGCATCCCATTTTTTATAGCCAGTCGGTGAGTCACTGGCAAACATATAACGATCAAATGCTGGCTGGATTTTGGTTTTTGTACTATAGCCGGTGTAATGAGTATAGCGCGAGATGTCACTGTTATTAGAGCCACCAGACATAGCGTCACGACCATAGCCGTATTGACCTAAGAAAGTAGGTGAGTCTTCAGTACCGGCACCGACATCTTTTCGCCACCATTCAAAGTTACCACGCATTCTATTTCTAAGGGGCATGTAACCCCAACCACTATCGGCATGGTGCTCTGACCAGAATTTTTTATCACCAACTTTACCTGGATAATGCCCCAATCCATAATGATGGCCAATTTCATGACTAAACTCATTACCGACCGAGTCAATCAAAGTCAGCATACCATTGCCACCGCTTAAGCCGTGGTTGAATGTACCGTTGGCGTATTTGCCACGGGCATGGTGTGCATTGACATTTTGGGTGAGCTGCGGCTGCTCTTGGCTTAACATCGATGCGCTAGTGACGCCCCAGTTGGCAAGGTTAATACCGACGCCAAAGGTTGATTTGCCTGTGTTTTCGCGCATATCACCCCTGTATACGCTGCCATCTGAGCTGCTACCTGAAGCCGTATCATAAATAGTACCGTTCGCTACCATCACCCGATCAAGCACGACGTCATCGTATTTAGCGACGGTCATCTTTGCTGCTGGAATGGTCTGGAAATAATCTGCGCCCGCCTTTTCTGGCTGTAGCAGCATATAATGACCATTGTTGTTTACAGTCACTGGGCTCAAAAGACCAAGACGAATATTGGTTAAGACCAGCTCACCTGGCGCCGCAAAGTCTATTTTATTCTCTAGTAATTCACCGTTACGATTTTGTTCATCGACAATACGAATCTTAAGGCCGCTTTGTACTTCATCCCAGTTGAGTTTGGTTGACCAAGCGCGCTTACTATAGGCGACCCGTGGTCTATCATCGCTGTTGTTTTGGTCAGATGGTGGGATTTGGGTCGGGTCGTCTAAATTGACCCTGCGTAATAGTAGACCATCTTGATAAATCTCAGCAACCAGCTGATTGACTGCTCCCATCTCAAGCGTAGGCGTAACCAGTAATAACGCCTCTTTTTCTGCAGTTAGGCGTGGCATGTTTTTTGCTTCGTTGCCCTGAGGATCTACCGTATGATTCTGCCCAAATTGAATCATGGCTTGAAAAGAGCCAGTCAAGTCAGAGCGGATCTCTCGTGTTTCACCGGCACCGTCATAGTCAAAGAAGCCTAATTGATAATAACCAGCACGGTCTTTTTGTGGTTCTGGATATTTGATTGGCGTGCTTGGTTCCAGTGGCGTTAATGGCTCACTTGTATCAGGTGGAACCATTACAGGCGGCTTATCAGATGGTGCAGGCTGTGTATTATCATCACTACCTTCACCGCATGCAGATAGCATTATAGAGATGATGCCGATACTTATGGTTTTTAATGGAAATACTGTGCTATGTGTCAAAAGAATACCCCAACAAATGTGTTGCTGGGAATATAACAGCTATATTAATAAACTGTACTACATTTGTTTTCTTGTTTCCAATCAGCTTTCTTTTATCTACTTTAGCAAACTAATTTTTATTGCTAGAGCCGTGTTTAGGGTTGTCCGCTTCGGTGATGATTGTGCTTTTGTGTCCCCATCTGCTGGTTTGTGGAGACGGCGCCGTTTTTGGGTCTATAGGAATGATGATTTCATTATCATGCGCATCACACTCAACCTTACTGTCCTTGTCATAAGCGGCTGGATCAAAGTGCGGGGTCGCTGTTGTATCAGTTGACTGTTGAGCTAAGCTGTTAGGAGCGGCTTGCGATGTTTTTCTAAATTCAGGTTTTTTAAACAAAGGGTGTGGGGTGTTTTTATTCGTGCCTTTGTCATCAGGGTTTTTGCGCGGTTTGGCGTTGGTAAAGATAATATTCAACGGCAAGTCTAGCTGCTGCTTGGCATAGGCTTCCGTATGCTCAAATCGATCCACTAGGAGGCTGAGCCATGGCTTTTGCTCTTCTACTCTCATCTCATCGAGCTCGTCTTTGATCGGCAAAGGATAGGGCAGAGTGCGATAAAAATCCCACAATGTCATCTTGCTCAAGTCTTTTTTGAGTACATAGTCCTCATCTTCGGTCATGGTGATGAGGTTGCTGTCTTGGAGGTAGTTGATGTAGGTGTACCATTTGGGTAGCTCTTTGCGGCCCAACACATTGCGCAGGGCTTGCTCACTGACGGACTCACCTTTTAAATGATGGGTATATACCAAGTTTAGCATGTCCAGCAAGCTAAGTAGGGGATGGCGAGGATAGACCTCTTCTGTTTCAAAAATGGTTAAGGTATAGCTGATCTCAACGCCTAACAAAATCAAATTCCAAGACAGGTATATCCATAACAAAAAGATAGGCAAGGCGGCAAAGGCTCCGTAAATGGCCTCGTAGCTGGTAAAGTTTGCCATCACTGTGCCAAACAGATGCTTCATCAGCTCAAAGACTATTGCGACAAACACACCCGCGATCGCTGCATTTTTTAGCGGTACACGCGCCTTAGGAATGAACCAATACATGCCAATAAAACCTGCGACAGTGATACCAATCGATACGGCCTGTACCCAAAACCCCCAATCAATACCGTAGCCTGCTATTTGGCGAT
Organism: Psychrobacter sp. AntiMn-1; assembly: GCF_001854065.1. Classification (NCBI taxonomy): domain Bacteria; kingdom Pseudomonadati; phylum Pseudomonadota; class Gammaproteobacteria; order Moraxellales; family Moraxellaceae; genus Psychrobacter; species Psychrobacter sp. AntiMn-1. Next base: position 2,765,213 of record NZ_CP012969.1, read on the forward strand.
TTAAAAAACTCAAGCTTTGTACCGTGCTTGAAGCGATAAACGCCGTACCCAGCACCATAGGCCCTAAGGTCACAATTGTCCAATAGCGCAGCAGACTCTTTATACCACCTGAGCGGCTCTCCACCCGCCAGATTTGATTAAAGGCACGCTCAATGGTGGTCAAGGTCATGATGGTGGTAAAAAATAGCACCATGGCGCCGATGATGGTAAGGTTCGATGATTTTTCGGCGAAGTCATTGATATACTCACTGACTTGCATGCTCGATTGCGGCAATAGGTTGCTATAAATGACCTCATATATCTGTGCTCTTACAGAGGCGAGTGCTGGTACCGAAGATAAAATCATCAATAATACTGTTAGCACAGGCACAATCGACAGCATAGTCGTGTAGGTTAGCGATGCTGCTTTTTGCTGACAGTTGTCTTCAAAAAAATGTCGAACCAAAAATCGCAAGAATTGAAACCAGCGTTGTTGTAGAAATGGCAGTTTTTGTGAGAATTTTTCCATGTCGACCAGTTAGCAAAAGTAAGAGTGATAATAGTGTAACAAACATGCGCTGCTCACATCTGCGGTTTAATTGTGTCAAAATGCACAGCGGCTATTTGATAAGGCATCAAGTAGGCGTGGCTGGCGTAAGTGGTCGTAAAATAGTCGTCAGCTGGTTTGCATGTCGGTGAATGACTGGGGCATAATGAGCACATCATCGCATCGCCTATCGCGGGCGGTATCGTTATTGATCGATAAATAATGATATATAAATAATACTATCAATGATTTTATGAGGAAGGACGGTTAATGAGTCAGGCCAACCCTTACGTTTTGGTGCTTTATTATTCAAATTATGGCACGACAAAGACATTGGCATATGCTATCGCTCAAGGGATCGAAGATGCTGGCATGACCGCACGTATTCGTACTGTCCCGACGGTGGCACCTGAAACCACATTGAGCAAGCCTGCAATACCTGATGAAGGTGACTTGTATTGTACGATGGATGATCTAAAAGACTGTAGCGGTCTGGCATTGGGTAGCCCGACGCACTTTGGCAATATGGCCGCGCCCATGAAGTATTTTTGGGACAATACGGTCACGCTCTGGCTGGCGGGAAACCTACAAAATAAGCCAGCCTCGGTATTTACAGCGACAGGCTCTATGCATGGTGGCCAAGAGTCCACATTGCTGACGATGATGTTACCATTGATGCATCACGGGATGGTCATCGTTGGGGTACCGTATGCTGAGCCTGCATTAAATCGGACGCATCGCGGCGGGACGCCTTATGGTGCCAGTCATGTGAGCGGTGCATTACATGACCAGCCAGTCTCTGATGATGAGCGCGAGTTAGGTATCGCTCAAGGTCGGCGTTTGGCGATTAGTGCTCGCGCATTGGCGCAGGCCAATTGGCAACGATAAACGGCTTTTGTTTTCTACTATCTTTTATCTTCTACTATACTGTCAGTAGCCCCCAACTGCCGCTGCTGTGAATGAGGAAACCTGTATCTATAATGGCTACCGACCGATCTGATAGCGACACCCATAGCAATGCGCCAACTGTAGAGTCTGGGCGCGCGGCCACCCCGCAAAAACCTATTACGCCCATGCGTCAGCGCTTGATGATGACGTGGCTGATTTGGTTGGTGTATAGACTGCTTGGGTTGCCCATCTTGATCAATGTGTTTAATGCCAGTCGCCCTGATATTGTGGGCGGTATCGCATGGCAAGCACTATGGCTTTTGCCAGCTTTTATACTGACGCCATGGATCGTGCGCGGGCGCTCGCCTTATGCGTTATTGGTCGGTAGTATGTTTACTCTAGTATATTTGGGCGCAAGTGGCGTGGTGCTGTTTACGCGCGCGTATGGCAGCAGCTGGGTGGAAATAGCGGTATATCTGATTGATTTTGTATTGTTGTTTGCCATCAATGTTTGGCTGTTTATTTTACTAAAACGCCTGCCGTCGATGAATAATGTCGTCAAGCAGCCGCGCTCTCGCTAGATTGGTTTTTTACCTCTGCTGTTGGCATAAAAGATCTTAGATCACAAAAAGATTGAATAACAAAAAGCGGCACTCTCATGTGGAGTACCGCTTTTTTTATAAGACTCGCTCAGCGTCAAGTGAGCGATAAGCTGAAAATTAATTGACCTTAGTCAGCTCTAGATCCATCTTTTTACCATCGTTAATCTGACTGACTTTTATGGGCAAATAATCCAAGCTCGGCGCTAACCAAAAACTGGTTGAGCGGTCATTGTCGTCATGAATACGGTCAATACGGACAGTATCAAAGGTACCGGCTGGCACCGTGATTTTGGTATTGCCCGATTTTTTAAATGGTGTTTTTTCTACCTTGTCTTTTTTGGCCATGTAGTAGTTACCAGAGAACTTACCGTTTAGTAAATCTTGACGAATTTGCACTTCAAGACTTAAGTCATCAAAGGCTTGCTGCGCCATATCCATGGTCATAGTTTTGCCTTTATAGGTACTGGTGACTTTTTTGCTGCTTGGGTTAAAGCTTAGCTTGTGCGTACGGCCAAGACCCAGCAGTTTATAAGTAGTGCTGGCCTGCGTCGGAATGACGTTATTGCCTTTGATGGTAAAGGTACTGCTTTGCGACGCATTGGCAACACCTGCCACCCGTGCTTTGACATTATACTTCCAAGTATTGCCCGATTTGCCTAGCGTACGGGTGGCGGTGCCTTTGTATTTGTCTTCTACCGTAAAGCTATAATTGGCACTAGAGGGTCGGACGGTTTTGGCGCTAGCGAGGGTGGGTGCGGTCATACTCAAGGCTCCAATGGTAGAAATACTGATACCTGTGATTAAGGCAGATAAAAACTTAGATGGACTGCGTTTCGTATTATTAGAAGCGTTGGGCAGTGATTTATTATGCATTGATAAAAAACTCATAGATACCTCTTAGTAGTTAATAAGATGCTGATATAGCAGCATCTATCGTCATTCTTATTATGTTCACAACGCTTATAATGGTCATACTCTGTTACATTTTCAAGAGTAACAATCGACCGGCACGTGTGACGATTGTAGCGAATGTTGCTATGACATCTGATACGACCATCGAGGGTAACGTGCTGTAAAGCCAGCAATAGAGGGTAAATAAAACGTATGGCCTCTATTAAGCCTCATCTCTATCAAATTCCGTCAGAATAATCTTGTAAATTTTTGGGCTTTACACTTGAAGCCAACCTATCTTGCCCCCACTTTTTGTTACAAGCTCAAAGCGTATCTTTAGATTGCTATGATTGAATGGCGACTCTTATAGATACTGGTATTGAGACTATTAATTCAAATAAACCCTTTATTCAAACAACCAATTTTTGGAGTCATATCGATGAATATTCGTCCTTTACATGACCGTATCGTCGTCCGCCGCATAGAAGAAGAGACAAAAACTGCTGGTGGTATTTTATTGCCGGGTTCTGCTCAAGAGAAACCTTCACAAGGTGAAGTCATTGCAGTTGGTAATGGCCAAGTTCGTGACAATGGCGAAACTCGTGCGTTAGATGTAAAAGCTGGCGACAAAGTTTTGTTCGGTCAATATGCTGGTCAAACCGTGAAGGTTGACGGTGAAGAACTATTGATTATGAAAGAGTCTGATGTACTAGGTGTGCTAGAAGGCTAGTCCTCTCGAGTATCGTTTTATACTCAGCACATCTTGACCACAGGTTCTGATAACCGCTTTTGATAAGCAACTATCAAATCATTCAATTGTATTCTCATACTTATAATAGTGGAGTAATTTAACATGGCAAAAGACGTAAAATTCGGCATAGATGCCCGTAAACAAATGATGGACGGTGTCAACGTTCTAGCAAACGCAGTACGTGTCACCCTAGGCCCTAAAGGTCGTAACGTCGTTATCGATAAATCTTTTGGCGCGCCAACCATCACCAAAGATGGTGTATCAGTTGCCAAAGAAATCGAGCTTGAAAACAAATTTGAAAACATGGGTGCTCAGCTCGTTCGTGAAGTTGCTAGCCGCACTAATGATGTCGCTGGTGATGGTACGACCACTGCGACCGTATTGGCTCAGTCAATCTTGCAAGAAGGCATGAAATCAGTCGCTGCTGGCATGAACCCAATGGATCTTAAGCGCGGTATCGACAAAGCCGTTCGCGCAGCAGTTCAAGAAATCCATAACCTATCAACGCCCGCTGATGATGAAAAAGCCATCGCGCAAGTAGGGTCTATCTCTGCCAACTCAGATACCAAAATCGGTGAATTGATCTCGCAAGCGATGCAAAAAGTGGGTAAACAAGGCGTTATCACCGTTGAAGAAGGGTCAAGCTTTGAAGATACCTTAGAAGTGGTCGAAGGTATGCAGTTTGACCGTGGTTATATCAGCCCATACTTTGCCAACAAGCAAGACAGCCTGACTGCTGAATTTGAAAACCCATATATCCTATTGGTTGACAAAAAAATCAGCAATATCCGTGAGATCGTGCCATTACTTGAGCAAGTCATGCAGCAAAGCAAGCCATTGCTAATCATCGCTGAAGACGTAGAAAACGAAGCATTGGCAACCTTAGTTGTAAACAACATGCGTGGCGGCCTAAAAACTTGTGCCGTTAAAGCACCAGGTTTTGGCGATCGTCGTAAAGCCATGCTAGAAGACATCGCAACGCTAACGGGCGGCACGGTAATCTCTGAAGAGATTGGACTAAGCCTAGAGACGGCGACCCTTGAGCAATTGGGTACTGCGAAAAAAGTCACTGTTGGTAAAGAAAACACCGTGATCGTTGATGGCGCTGGTAACAAAGCTGACATCGAAAACCGTGTTGAGTCTATCAACCGTCAGATCGCAGAGTCTACTTCTGATTACGATAAAGAAAAGCTACAAGAGCGTGTTGCAAAACTGGCAGGCGGCGTAGCAGTAATCAAAGTTGGCGCAGCGACTGAAACTGAAATGAAAGAGAAGAAAGACCGTGTTGACGATGCGCTACATGCCACTCGTGCCGCGGTTGAAGAAGGCGTTGTACCTGGCGGCGGCGTTGCATTAGTTCGTGCGATGAATGCATTGTCTGAGCTAAAAGGCGACAACGACGACCAAGACGCTGGTATCAACATCCTACGCCGCGCGATGGAAGCACCATTACGTCAAATCGTTACCAACGCTGGCGAAGAAGCATCAGTTGTGGTTAACGCAGTGAAAAACGGCACGGGCAACTACGGCTACAATGCTGCCTCTGGTGAGTACGGCGATATGCTTGAGATGGGTATCCTTGATCCAGCAAAAGTATCACGTTCAGCGCTAGAGAATGCAGCGTCAGTAGCAGGTCTCATGCTAACGACTGAAGCCATGATTACTGATTTGCCAGAGAAAGAAGACGCAATGGCAGGTATGGGCGCTGCTGGTGGAATGGGCGGTATGGGTGGAATGGGCGGTATGATGTAATATTCCGTTACGCTTTGTCTAACAAATTGCAATAAATTAAAAAATCCTGCTGTATGCAGGGTTTTTTTTGCACTAAAATTTTTTATGAGTTGTAGTAATTATTAATATGTTAAGCTTAAAAGGTAAATTTAAGTTCAGAGAAAAATAAGGGGATTTATGAATATTAATGAAAAATTACTAAGTATTTATCATAATAAATGGCAAGATCTTAGCGAAAATCTCCAAAATTTGAAACTAAGTCAGTATGCAAACCCACTTATATTATCTTTTGATAATAAAAGGTATGAGTCTGCAGATATTCGAGTTATGATTTTTGGTCAAGAAACGAAAGGTTGGTTAAATGGGAATGGTTCGTTGAAAACTATTGATGAAGCTTCTTCTAGATATTACAGTTTTTTCTGCTTAGAAAAGTTTTACAAGGGCTACGGTAGAAGCTCTTTTTGGAAAGCTTTTAGACTCTTTGACAAGGAGATACGAAATGCTAACCCCGATAAAAAAATATATTTTAGTTGGAATAACATAAATAAGATAGGGAGACTGGAAGGTACTGGAACTGATCCTGAAGTAGAAAAAATCGAGAAAGAGTTTTTTTCAGTTGTTAGATCAGAAGTTGAACTATTTGAGCCAGACATCGTTATTTTTTTAACTGGTCCAAGTCGAGATTCTAAAATAAGACATCATTTTGAAGACGCTGAATTTATACCTGTAGATTCAACGCTGGAAAAGCGAGCGATAGCCAAAGTAAAATCTCAATATTTGCCAGAAAAGACGATACGACTATATCACCCTTCTTATTTTGGTGGTTTTAATAAAGTTAGAAAAAAAGCTATTTCATTAATAACAGGGTGACTAGAATGTTGCTAGCCTAAGCGTCATGTTGCATTGGATCGTGTCTCAGATAACATTTAAAATTTCTACATTCATGACACTAAGCAATTTTTAAACTCACAGAAAACTCCCGATAAGCTCAGCCTATCGGGAGTCTTCTATGAGTTTAATACGGTTTTGAGTTCTATTGATCCGCTGCATCGTGCCTAACCACCCACGTTTTATCGTTAGACACTTCTTTATCATAGCAATATTCTATCAAATTCAAATGAACTCATTATAGGTCTTTCTACTCAACAATTATCGAGCGAGACATTATTCTCTTAGTCGGTATAAAAGAATTTCATACGAAAATAGGTAAAGTCGTCTTATTGATGACCTTTCTTACTGATAAATGCGTGTGTATATCTTTGACGCTAGCAAGTTTGTGTAGCTTACGTGTGAATCGCTCATAACCATCGAGATTTGGGCTGACCACTTCTAACAAATAATCGTAAGAGCCTGACACTACATGCCCATTGATGACCTCGTCCATATTGGACAGGGCATTCTCGAAAGCGGCAATAGAGTCTTCTTGGTGATTGTTCAGACGGACCTCCACAAAGAAGCTTAGCATAATACCCGCTTTGGCTTTATTGATGTTCGCTTGGTAGTTTTCTATGTACCCCTCATCCTCCAAGCGCTTTAGGCGCCTTGCACAAGGCGATGGCGACAGCCCTACGCGTTCGGACAGTTCTGCCGTAGATAAGCGCCCTTCTTTTTGGAGTACTTCTAAGATATGACGGTCGATTTTGTCCATAATTTGCCTTTTGGCTTTTTAAGCCAAGAATTTTGATTTAATTAGCATTATCCACCAAATTTCTGAAAAAATGCAATGAATAAATAGAGATAAAAGCGCGTATTTTAATCGATAATTGGTCTTTGTATACCTGCATAAGACACGACTATGAATACGATATTCCACCCCTCGTCGCGCAAAAACCCTTTGTTTATAATGTCGCCACTGACCAAAGGCTATGTGGCGATGAGCGTCGTCTTATTGATTTGGTCAGGATTTGCGTTGACTGTGCGAGCGGTTGGGGCGTCGTCGCTCAGCATTGCGGATGTCATGCTCATTCGCTTTAGTGTACCGCTCGTTTTGTTGACCCCTTGGGCGCTCTCTAGTTGGCATGAAATCAAAAATATCAGACTGCCAGATATCCTATTTATTTTATTTGGCGGGGTGCCGTTTCTTTTGTTGGCGGCTTTTGGTGCAAGTACGGTACCAGCAGCTTACATGGGTACCATTTTGACAGGGACACCAGTTTTCTTTGCTGCCTTACTGTCTCTTATTTTTTATCGTCAACGAATATCATTAAGAAAAAATTTGCCGCGTTAATCCTTATTCTCTTTGGTATCGCGACTATGATTGGCGGGCATACACAGGCAATACCTAATAGTCTTCTGTATGGGGTGGGGTTACTGTTGATGGCAAGCCTGATTTGGGCGGGTTATACCTTAGGGTTAAAAAGCACCACGTTAACTCCAATAGCTATCGCGATCGTGCTCTCTTATACCTCTTTTTTTCTGACATTGGTGATGGTTTTATCTGGCATGATGGACACCAATATAGGTTCTGTATCCTTTGATGAGGTGCTGCCTTTCATCCTAATACAAGGACTTGGCGTAGGGGTGGTATCAACCCTTGCATTTTCTTATGCGGTCAAACAGCTGGGCTCCATTCGTACCTTATTACTTGGCTCTTTGTCCCCAGGATTAACCGCTATACTCGCGGCGTTGATACTCAAAGAGTCTCTATCAGTCATCATGATATGCGGAATCGCACTTAGTACCATTGGCGTCATTTTGTCCAATCGAGTGAAATAAATGATAGAAGTGTCATGGCGAATACGATTTGCAACCAATGAAAGATGAAGAAAATTGCAGGTTAGCTCACGGCTGAAAGATTATTGAAAAAGGTCGTTAATAATGCGCCATGGTTATTAGGCGATAAACTAAATGGGGCTAATTTTTATTTATTGATGGTGGCTCATTAGGTGCAAGCCTTAGGTTCTGTTGAACATTAAAATGTGGTACTACGCTGAAAGGCTGAGGCTAAAATCACCCCAACCGTTGCTGAAAATCTAGCCAAGGTCTCGGCATTACCAGCCGTTTTTTATAACAAGTTACTGATCCGCCGCATCGCGTCTAAACACCCACGTCTTATCATCAGACGCCTCTTTACAATAATAATAACCCGCTAAGTTAAAGCCTTTTAGCTGCTCAGCACTGGTCAGCTTATTGTCTGCTGCGTACTTGACCATCAGTCCGCGTGCTTTTTTGGCATAAAAGCTAATGACTTTATATGTGCCATTTTTTTCGTCTTCGAACCGTGGCGTGATGATATCCGCCTTCAGTGCTTTCTTTTTCACCGCTTTAAAATACTCGTTCGACGCCAGATTGATCAAGACCTTGTCCTCACTATCTGCCATACGAGCATTGATAACGTCAGTTATTTCTTCTCCCCAAAACTTATAAAGATTATCACCGCGCGCGTTTTTTAGCTTTGTACCCATCTCTAAACGATAAGGCTGAATCAAGTCCAACGGTTTTAATACCCCATAAAGACCTGACAAAATACCCAAATGTTCATTGACATAGACAGCGGTTTCTTTATCCATGTGATACATATCAAGACCGGTATAAACATCACCGTCGAACAAGTAGCCCGCCGGCTTTGCTGCATTACTAGACTCATCATCAGTAAACGGCTTATCTTCGCTCCAATGCCATTGTTGATTGCGCGTGGCATTGAGTTGCGCAAGATCATCAGAGATGCCCATCAGCTCTTGCAGATCAACGGGCTCTTTGGACTTCAATACTTTCATGAGTGACTGTGAGTGCGCGATCAGTTCAGGCTGACTATAGTAATTGCCCAAGTTCACTGGTATAGCGTCTGTTTCATTCAAAGATTTGGCAGGAGAGAGTAAAAAATACATGGTGAGTCCTTATTATCGTGAGTCAATGACCGACCTGTTCAGGTGTCAAGCATTCTTATTATACGACAGCTGCGGGTTTAACTTGACTTGACCTTGAGTGTTTTATGTTTTTTTTAAGGGGATATGGCAATGCGTAAATGTCCATACAGTTAGCTTCTATCGAAGCGAGACCTTGTTATATAAGGGGTAGAGGTTTTTTGAAAAAATAAAAAACTTTAATATAACAACAAAAGTTATGCAGATGGTATCAATACCTAACTTTTTATCTTACTTGTTGGTCATCATTAGACAATGAAAGTTGGCAGATTATATCTCTATAATAAAAAGGCATGATGGTAAACAATACATCATTTATTAAATTGATAGTCTTTATTTATGATATTGGATAAATCATGGTTAAGGATTTTTGTCCCCTATGCTTTTGAAAATGCGTTGAGGGTATTAAGGGTAAGTCATTCTATATAAGTAAGGAGACGATATGAAAATCGGTGTAATCAGTGCAGATATCGCGAGTGAAAGCCGTGTCGCACTAACCCCAGACGCAGTCAAAAAATTGCGCAAGCTTGGGTTTGAAGTCGTCATTCAGTCAGGTGCAGGCCAAGCAGCGTATTATGCTGATGCGTTGTATCAGGCGGCAGGAGCCGACATTGCCAGCAGCAGCGCCGAGGTGATTGCCCAGTCTCAAATTATTACCACCATTCACGACTTGCCCGCCGAAGTGGCAGAGCATTTGAGTGCAGGCCAAATCGTCGTCGGTATGCTAGACCCGTATCGCAACACTCAGCTTGACACTTATGCAGCCAAAGGTGCGACGGCTTTTGCAATGGAGTTATTACCGCGCACATTATCACGTGCGCAAAACATGGACGTATTGTCATCGCAGGCTAACCTTGCTGGTTATAAAGCGGTATTGCTGGCGGCTAACGAATATTCACGTCCTTTTCCTATGTTTATGACATCTGCAGGTACAGTCAAGCCAGCCAAAGTGGTTATTTTGGGCGTAGGCGTGGCAGGTCTGCAAGCGATTGCAACGGCAAAGCGTCTAGGCGCGGTTGTAGAAGCGAGTGATCTGCGCCCTGCGGCAAAAGAGCAGGTCGAATCACTTGGTGGTAAATGGCTGGATGTGCCGATGAGTGATGACGAAGCACAAAAAGCCAAAGCGACGGGCGGCTATGCGTGGACGCCATCAGAGCAATATATCAAAGACCAAGCTGCAGTCGTCGACAAGGCACTCAGCAATGCTGACATTGTCATTACCACAGCACAGATTCCTGGGCGTAATGCCCCGCGTCTAGTGCACGCGGCAACCCTTGCCAAAATGAAAGCAGGTTCTGTCCTGATCGATATGGCTGCTGGTACCGGTGGTAACGTCGAAGGCAGTGTGCCAAATGAGACCATCACCACAGAAAGCGGCGTACGTATCGTTGGTGCCGCCAATATCCCATCTATGCTAGCCGCACAGTCGTCAGATCTATACGCCAATAACTTGGTTAACTTTATCACGACTTTGATTGCACCTGCTGGCGACGATGCAGCAGCAAACGACCTTTCGCTTAACTTAGATATGGAAGATGAGATTCAGGGTGCACTGGCAGTGACCCACGACAACCAAGTGCGCTTGGCCAAACGCTAGCCCTCGCTGGTCGCCATACATTTGCCAGACAAGAATAAATTTTTAGGAGGATGAGATGATCGCCACCATTTTAGCGGCAGCGCCTGCCGGTGCAGCCATGAGTAGCACACCATTTGTCGCGATTTTTACCGTATTTGTACTCGCTATCTTTGTCGGATACTACGTCGTCTGGGGCGTGACCCCAGCGCTACATACGCCATTGATGGCGGTGACCAACGCCTTATCAAGTATCGTAATCGTCGGTGCGATGCTACAGACTGTCCATATCGACGGCTCGATGTTTACCCCGACCAGTTTGCTTGGTGCTTTTGCGGTATTTTTGGCCAGTATCAATATCTTTGGTGGTTTTGCGGTGACTGAACGTATGCTCGCGATGTTCAAACCCAAAGTAAAAAAAGCCCCAGCAGCAAGCACTGATAATGGAGGCGACGCATGAATGATTTATCAACAATGATTGCGGCAAATGCGGATTGGTTCTATCTGGTTGGCGCGATCCTTTTTGTTTTAACGTTACGCGGATTGTCGAGTCCAAAGACAGCGATTCGTGGCAACCGCTTTGGTATGGTAGCGATGGCGATTGCCGTCGTGACGACGTTCTTTTTAGCAGAAGGCCCTGTCCTTTGGCTCATTATTGGCGCGATGATTTTAGGTGCGCTGGTTGGTATGTGGAAGGCAAAAACCGTTGCCATGACGCAGATGCCAGAAACCGTAGCGTTGATGCATTCATTCGTCGGTTTGGCAGCGGTTGCGATTGCCCTTGCGACGGTATTACACACTGAGCAAGAACATGGCGCGGTTGCCCGTGTTGAGCTATTTATCGGTTGCTTTATCGGTGCGATTACTTTTTCTGCCTCTGTCTTTGCTTTTGGTAAACTGGCAGCAAAAAGCTGGGCAAAAACAGTCACTGGCGGCTGGGTAAAACCTGTTCAAGCCTTGCTATTTATAGCGATGATTGGGTTTGGCGGCGTGTATTTTGTCACGGATTCCTTGCCTGCGTTTTATGCGATGACAGTGATTGCGGTTATCTTTGGCTGGATGTGGATTGCGCCTATCGGCGGCGGTGATATGCCAGTGGTCGTGTCGCTACTGAACTCATTTTCAGGTTGGGCGGCAGCAGGTATTGGCTTTACGCTGGGCAACTCGATGCTCATTATCGCAGGTTCGCTTGTTGGCTCCTCAGGTGCGATTTTGTCTTATATCATGTGTAAAGCCATGAACCGCTCTCTACTAAACGTTTTGTTTGGTGGTATGGGCACGTCAGCGGCCGCTGCAGGCGATGATGATGGCGCACCAAAAACATACAAATCAGGCTCAGCAGAAGATGCAGGGTTCCTTATGTCTAATGCCAGCAACGTGGTCATCGTACCAGGTTATGGTATGGCACAAGGACGCGCGCAGAATGCGGTAAAAGAATTGTACGAGCTATTAAAAGACGAAGGTGTCAACGTTCGCTTTGCCATCCATCCCGTTGCTGGTCGTATGCCAGGTCATATGAACGTACTACTCGCTGAAGCTGACGTTCCTTATGATGATATTCTTGAGATGGATGAGATCAATTCAGACTTCGCCAGTACCGATGTGGTCTTAGTTATCGGTGCCAACGACGTCGTCAACCCGTCAGCAAAAGACGATCCGACATCTCCTATCTTTGGTATGCCCATTTTAGAAGCCAACAAAGCGCAAACGGTGATGGTCATCAAGCGTTCGATGAGCACCGGCTATGCAGGTCTTGATAACAGCCTCTTCTATATGGACAAAACCATGATGATCTTTGGCGATGCCAAAAAGATGGTCGAAGAGATGGTACGTAGTATTAATGGCGGCGGTCATTAATCGCTAAAATCAGCTTTTTAGCATAAGTTTTGAGTATGTTTTCTTAAATAAAAAAGTCACTTAGGTGGCTTTTTTACGTTAAAGTGATCAACGTTTCGGAAACAACGATAAGAAAATATCGTTGAGCCGTTCAACCTTCACTCATAAACACAACAAAGTAAGAGCACTATTTATGAATATGTTACTGCGCTTTTTTATTATGGTCAGTTTGCTTAAGCAGCAGCTCAAGCATCAATCGGCGAACGAAACGATTAGTCTAGAGACATTGACCGCGCCGACTGTTCGCCATTATCGGGTATTACCGCATGACATGGGGTTTCGTGATCACTTGCCCAATTATCGTTACCTCTCATTCATTGAGCTAAACGTGACACGCTGGGTGATGGCACGCTGTCATGAAAAAGGCATCAAGCCTTTGAACTGGGTCATTGCCATGCAAGAGATGATTTATCTTAAGCAAATCAAATTTTTGGATAAAATGACGCTTAGTAGTGCAGTCGCAGGCTGGGATAAAAAATACGTGTATTTTGAGCATCGCTTTTTTGTCAAAAATCAGCTGATGGGAGTTGGTATGACCAAGTTTGTTTTTACCGATGATACAGGTATGCGTACGCCAGAAGTATTGGACATGACAGGGGAGCGGTTGACGGATGTGATTAACACATGGAATGAGCATCAAGTCGCTGTGAAATCGACCAAGTCAGCATAAAACATATTGAAAAATAGCACCCTATAATAACTTGGCTATAATCATTTGCTGAATTTTGGTAGGATAGAGTCCATCAAATCGTCAGTACTAAGGCGACACTACTATTTCTAAAACGACTAAAAAAAGGTACCGTTATGACGCCACAAAAATTAAAATGGACAGACAGCCTCGATATCGCCATTGAGCTTTATGAGAAGTTTCCAGAGGTCGACCCGCAGTACATTCGTTTTACGGATTTGCATCGCTGGGTGACTGAGCTTGAAGGCTTTGATGATGACCCGCAGCGCTCAAACGAAGGTATTTTAGAAGCCATTCAAATGAATTGGATCGATGAAGCCGATTAAGGTGATTTTCTTTTTTAACAGTATAGTCAATCAATATTAAAAGTGGTACAAGGCAGACGAGTGCAAGTACTACAGTAGTAGGCTAAACGAGTCTAACGCTGTAACACTTTAATAGTGGTTCGACTATACATCTAATAACAATAACAGAGAGCAACAGGGCAGGCAGCGTCATGACGTCTCAAATTAAAAAGTTAGCCGAAGCGATAGCGTGTAAGGGTATTAGAATTCGTACCACCAATCACGCTGAGGTTAGCCACGACACTGCCAAGCTTGGTAGATTGTGGCAGAAGTTTTACCAGAATTACGCAGGACAGTTGCCTGAAGGCAAAGATATTTACGGTATTTATCATAACTATGAGAGTGATGATTTAGCAGGCGCGTTTGATGTTGTCGCTAGCTGGAAAACAGCCAGTGAGAAGGACGACCAATCAGACAGTGAGCGTACCGCCAGCACTAGTAATGTGGTAGAAGTCACCATTCCTGCAGGAAAGTACTTGGTATTTTCTGAAGAAGGCCATATGCCTAATACCGTCATGAATGCATGGGAAAAGGCATGGGAGTACTTTAATGATCCAAACTGTGAACACACTCGCAACTTTGATGTAGACTTTGAGCATTATATCGGTGGTAATTTAGAATATGGGCAATTGGATCTTTATATTGGTATTGAGTGAGGCTATCATATCAACACTATAAGAAGTCTACTTTACTATAATAGACCTCTTGGATAAGTCATCGCTAGCCCTTGTAACTCCGTCAGTAAAAGTCAATGAACTGGTACTTTTGCAAGAGGTCTAATAATCTGCGCCGCGGCATCAATTGAGCTATCAGATGAGTGATTTTTAAGATGCTTAGGCGTGTAGCTTATGCGCGTATTGTTTAATAGGTAGCTACTCTACGATAGAAGCATTTATTCAGGTAAGTTGGATCAATGAGGCCGACGAAGCATTATTTATGCTTATTGATACAGTCATAAAAAATCCCCAGCTATATTTTTATTATAGCTGGGGATTTTTCCATTAGGAGTAATGTATCAAGGTTATCTATTCAATGCTAGTTAAAAAGCTTTAGTCACGCCAATGGTAAAGGTACGTGGTAGGTTTGGTCTAGCACCGTATGGCGTACGGCTCACAATAACTTGTTTGTCAGCGATGTTTTCAACCTTACCAAAGACCTTAGCATCATAACCGATAGGGTAGTGGGTAATAGCATCAAAAGTGAATAACGAGTCAGTCTCGCTACGCGGCTCATTAGTACGATTGCAGCCCACTGATTCACAAATGCCGCCAGCATATTTGGCAGTCAAGTAAGTATCCCAACCTGAATCCATCTCGATTCCGGCGCGTACACTGGCTTGATTTTTGGGCACTAGCGTTAAGCGATCGCCATCTAAAGTGTCTTTGTAGTCCTCGGCAAGCTCAGCTTGGGTGTAAGTATAAGTGGCATGCAGCGGAATACTGAATCCATCTCCATCAAAGCGAGTGCCAGCCATTAACTCAAGCCCTGCGATCACCGCAGAACCACTCTCTTTTTCGGTACCTGACGTTATGGCATCTGAGCCACTGCCGCAAGGCACGTTTTCTGTGCAGTTTCTGATTACAGAATCAAAGTCACTATAAAACCCAACGGCCTCAATATAATTGTTACCATCAATATAGCGCGTACCGATTTCATAGTTGATACTTTCTTCAGGATCCGTGTTGTCATCTTCGGACACTCCAGCACCTAATGGGCTGAAGCCTTTGTGGACCCCACCTATAAGCTGTACTTCATCATTGAGTTGATAGCTTGCGGATAAACCTGGCAAAAATATAGACTGAGTATTGCTCACGCGTGCTTGATTATCAGTATCAACACCGCGTGTCTCTTCAGTATCAATATACTCGTAACGCATGGCTAGGTTTAGAAGTAAGGGGTCAGTCACTTGCCACTTATCAGTTAGCCAAAGACTAGTTGCGTTGGCTCTTTCTTCGCGGTTATTACTGCCATTAGGGACTTTGGTGCTTTGATAAATTAAATTACCGTCTACCTGATTAAAAATATCGCTTGGCTGATAGCGCTCAACTTTGTCACGGTGATAGCGAGCACCTACATCAATATTGTGATCGCCATAGGCACTTAAAATGTCAGTATTGAAGTTCGTCTGAACACCGGTACTATAATAAGTGCGATCATTGGCTTTTAATTCGATACCTGCTAAATCCTCGGTACCATCTAGCTGCCCTTGGGTGATATTGCCTTCATAAAAATCATTGATTTTGTTATCATTGAGCTTATACCAGTTACGATGGGTTTTATTGTAATAAGCGGTAGTACGTAGCTCGCTATTATTATCCGTGATCCAGTTGTGCGTCAAGTTAAGTCCGGTATGTTCGTCTTGTATGTTATCAAGCGCAGACATCGGGTAGCGTCTGTTAGGATTTTTATTGAAGTCAGCATCTGTTAAACCTAAGTAAGTCTCATCACTAGATCTATCAGAATACTGTGCTTTGGCAAACAAACTATGCGCAGGATTGATCTGATAACGACCCTTTAGGACATAATCTTGATTGTCATAGTCGCCAATGTCTTTACCATCAATTTCTTTAAAGCCTTTGCCTCGTTGTTGCACAGTTTCAATTGAGCCTGCAAAGTCGCCTTCGCGTCCACCAGCATAAGCATGAACATCCACACCGCCACGGTCGTTGATTGAGGTCATCGCTTGACCGCCATTAGTGGCAGGAATAGGGGTTGATAAATAGTTAATAACGCCACCAGTCGTTTGCGGCCCATAACGTAGCAGCGGCGCGCCTTTTAGAATCTCAACACCTGACATACGCAGCGCTGTCGGATGATAGTAGGCGGCAGGGGCAGCATAAGGAGCGGGTGCGATAGGAATACCGTCCTCCATTAAATGCACTTTACTACTACGTCCACCGATACCAGCACGAATACTGATGTTAGGACGTAAGCCCAACCCATCTTCTTCAGAGACGTAAACCCCTGGCACGGTCTTTAAAACTTGGTTAATATCTGTAATGTACTCATTTTCTAACTGTTCGTTATCGACGTAATAACCAGAACCCGTCATCAAGGGCACATTGTCTTTACTACCGATAACAGTAATTTCGTCTAAGGTTACCGAGACTGCTGATTCTTCGAGATTACCTTGCTGGGTATCAACGCTTTGCGCATAAACTGCCTGCATGGACAAGGCTAAAGTGGACAATAAAAATATAGTAACAGACTTATAAGGATGAGACATCGCACGGGCTCCAAAACGAAAACATAAAAATTAATGCTGCATTTTTGTAAAAACGAATATTAACAATAATGATTATCGTTTGCAAGCAGTAAGCAACATTTATATATCCTATTTTTAATGGATCTACCCAAATTTTAGTGGTTATCATCTTAAGTGACTGTTAATACAGGTTATTTATTAGGCTACAATAATACTTAAAACAAATAAAGGCAGCGCTAAACATTTAAGCGCTGCCTTTATTGTTGCTGTTTTATTAACGTCATTGATACGGTAGAGCCTAATCAAGCAACAAATTCTTCAAAATTCCCTCATAAATCTGCGCTAACCTGCCCAAATCATCAACTTCAACCTTTTCATCGACCTGGTGAATGGTGGCGTTACGTACGCCTAATTCAACAACCTGCGCACCAGTCGGCGCGATAAAGCGTCCATCGGACGTACCGCCTGATGTCGATAGCGTCGTGTCTGTACCTGTGACTGACTTGATCGCATTTTGACAGGCTGAAACCAGCTTCCCTTCAGGGGTCAAGAATGGCTGACCAGATAACTTCCAATTGATGTTGTAACTGGCCTTACTGTCGGTAAAATATTTGTCAAAGATAGCATGAGTTTTTTCTTTGAGTTCTTCCTCAGTCGTTTCAGTCGAAAAGCGAAAGTTAAAGACAACGTTTAGCGTTTCAGGAATGACGTTGGTTGCACCTGTGCCGCCATTGATATTTGATATCTGCAATGAGGTGGCTGGGAAGTAGTCATTGCCGTTGTCCCATGCGGTAGATGTCAATTCAGCAAGGGCAGACATCGCTGCATGAATAGGATTACAGGCC
Organism: Psychrobacter sp. AntiMn-1; assembly: GCF_001854065.1. NCBI lineage: Bacteria > Pseudomonadati > Pseudomonadota > Gammaproteobacteria > Moraxellales > Moraxellaceae > Psychrobacter > Psychrobacter sp. AntiMn-1. The sequence goes on from NZ_CP012969.1 coordinate 2,783,016, forward strand.
AAATGTGGATAGGCAACATGACCTTGCTTACCTGTGACCGTCAGCTCTGCGCCTAGCGAGCCACGACGACCGTTTTTGATAATATCGCCTAACGTATCCGTGCTCGATGGTTCACCCACAAGACAATAAGTAATTTTTTCTTGACGAGCCTCTAAGGTTTCGATGACTTTGACCGTACCGTTGATTGATGGACCTTCTTCATCTGAAGTGAGCAAAAAAGCAATCGAACCATTGTGCTCAGGATGATTGGCAACGAAGCGTTCGGCGGCGATAGTAAAGGCAGCAATGCCTGTCTTCATATCGGCGGCACCGCGCGCCCATAGATAGCCATCAGCAATGGTTGGCGTAAATGGTGGATACGTCCAGTTTTTTTCATCACCCGTTGGTACCACGTCTGTATGACCGGCAAAGCAAATTACGGGATCCGTCGTGCCACGGCGTGCCCACAAGTTTTTAACTTCAGCATGTTCACCCTTTGCTTGTCTGTCACCATAGTACATAAACTCGCAGTCAAAGCCTGCTTGCTCCAAACGCTCTGACAATATGTCTTGGCAACCATCATCGTCTGGTGTGACAGATGGGCGTTCGAGTAGCGCGATACTTAAGTCTAAGGTTGCTTGCTGATGAGTCGTTTGCTTAAGAGCATTTGCTTGATTGTGAGAGTCAGACATGGGTAAGCCTTTTGTATAATAATGAAAATGTTAAATATAAATAGATAATGAGTAATAAGTGCTAAGCGTCTACTTCGACAAAGGGTACAAGACCGTCACGGCGCATCCACGTAGCAATAGAGTAACGCTGACGATGCGCGATCTGCACTTGATGCTGTAGGTCGCTATCAAAAATGATTAGTCTATTGGCAACTGGCATAACTTCATGGTGCATGCCATGCTTATCAACGATTTCTAGCGCACCGCCGTCAGTCGCTCCCCAATCATCATTGAGATAAAACACGGCTGAGATCACCCGTTCATCGCGTCCAGCAGGGTTGTCGCTATGCCATTGATAACCAAAGCCAGTTGGATAACACGCATAATGCGCTTCGCTATGACGAATACCCGCGAATAAGCTGCGATTAAACAGAGCGGCGAGGGCGTTAATACTTTGCAGATAATAGTAGCCTGCAAAAAAGTTCTCGGTGATCCAGCGTATTCTATCACCGCGAATATCACTGATACGAATGCCAGCGGTTAGCGCCGCATCACGATAGTCAATAAAACCACTTTCAGCCTGTAGCGCAAGTAATGCGGTCTTATTAAATACATTATCAATAGTGAGCCAGCCATCAGTGACAAAGGTATCAAGCTGCTTATCCGTCAGCCTATCTTCCCAGCTGACTGCAAAATCAGACAGTTGCAGCATCTTCTGGGTAGGCGCGTCTTGGTCGTCGTTATGACTGTCTGGAGATAGTAACGGAGGATTGTCCTGTCCTATCGGATGATCAACGACCAACGCTGTCTTGTTCAGGTTGCTAATAATCTGCGTCATTTCATCTCATTCTTATCAATCAATGGTCAATATACCGCCATTCAATGCGTTTTTATTGAAAGGCTTACTAAAACCACATTATCTTTTACTCCGCCTATGCTACCATAGATGCAATTTTTCTTATTTAAACTTTTGAGATTATGAACTATAAACACGCCTACCACGCTGGTAACTTTGCTGATGTGGTTAAACACATTTTATTGGTACAACTGCTCAATCAATTGGGGCAGAAAAACAAACCGTTTTATGTGCTTGACGCCTATGGAGGCCGCGGACTGTATTCACTAAGCAGTGAAGAAGCGCGCAAGACAGGGGAGGCCAAAGGCGGTATTCAGGCTTTTTTGAAAGCAGATACCGAAAAAGCACCAGCCGCTGTCAAAGATTACATGGAAGGCATTAAACAAGCCAAATTCACTTACGACAATAAAGTCTATCCGGGTTCGCCGTGGTGGATTGCTCATCATGTCGAAAAAACCGCCGCTAAAAAACCTGATGTTGGCGTGCGCGCCGAAGCTTTTGAAGCCAAAGCGACTGAATATGATGCACTGAACTATCAGCTATATAAGCTGCCAATTGGTATTCAGCATCGTGATGCTTTTGAAGGTATCACCGCTGTTATTCCGCCAGCCGAGCGCCGCGGTCTTATTTTTCTTGATCCTCCTTTTGAGCAAGAGCATAAAGACTTTACGCGTCTGATCGATTTATTAGTCTCGGCTTATAAAAAATGGCCACAAGGTACTTATGCCCTGTGGTTCCCAATCAAAAATATCGAAGCGGTTGAGTTGTTTTATAAAAAGCTCAAGCGTACCGAGATGCGTCGTCAGCTGGTTTGTGAGCTAAATATTTATCCTAATGATGTGGCCGTCGGTCTGAACGGTACAGGTCTACTGGTTATCAATCCGCCATGGCAGTTTGATAACCATGCTCGCGAGATATTACGTTTCTTGCAGCCAGTACTAAAAGTAGAAGATGCGCCAGACTTAACACCTGACAGTGCGACCAATGTACGCTGGCTGGTTGGTGAATAGTGACGTCAGTAGATGATGTCAGTGAACAGCAACATTGGCCAATAAGGATATCAAGATGACGAATATGCAGCCACCTGAAGGCGAACCAAATAACATGTCACCAAAAGAGGGAGCGTTGCAGGATAATGCAGTGACCCAGCCTCCATACATGGATGGGCATGAGTTTAATATTCGTCTAGCGGACAATGACAATTATGATGGTTTGACCTTTGAGGTCGTCGAGGCAGAGGTTGCGGAAGGTAAGCGTGTGGTCAGTCGCGGTGTCTATTTAGCGCCTAATTTGATTACCACTTTGTCACTGCTATCAGGATTTTATTCAATTTTGGCAAGTACGCAAGGCGAATTTTACAAGGCGGCTTTGGCTATCTTTTTATCCGCGATTCTTGATGGGGCTGATGGCCGCGTTGCGCGTATACTGAATGCCCAAAGCCCTTTTGGCGAGCAATATGATTCATTAGCAGATATGCTCGCATTTGGTGTGGCCCCTGCTATGTTGGTTTATAGCTTTGCCCTAGAGCCGCTGGGTCGTATTGGGATTGGTTGTGCGTTCGTCTTTACTGCCTGTGCTGCTTTTCGTCTTGCACGCTTCAACGTGCAGGTTGGCATTGTCGATAAAAAATACTTCGTTGGTTTGGCAAGTCCGCTTGCCGCCATTCTAGTAACCTCTGCTGTTATGGTGGCAGTTGATCATAACGAATGGATTGGTCAGTACGATACGGCGATCATGTTTTTGTTCGCAGCGTGGGTGGTCATTTGTGGTCTGCTTATGGTCAGTAATGTTAAGTACTACAGCTTTAAAGAGTTTGATAAAAAGAAAGTACCCTTTGTGGTGCTTATCATTGGTGTACTGGTCATGAGTATCGTGCTCTATGATATACCTGTTGGTATCTTGGCAATCGGTATCATTTATGCGTTATCTGGTATTGTGACTACGATCAAAGCAAAGATGTAAGCGTAAATATGAACGTTACTGAGATAAAAAAAGGGACTTGCCAATAGGTGAGTCCCTTTTTTTATACTTTATTTACTATAAAAACATGGTGTTATAGTCAATCCACTAAAAAAGCGTTACAGCGTTAACCTCGCTTGAAGTATGACGTATACATCTGCACTCGGTTGCCTTTTACCACTCTTAAATTGGATCAACTATATTGAAGAATATTCTACTATCAGATACGTTTTATCCTTGCATAATAGCCATTTATTATGTTTCTGAACAAAATGTACATCCAAACGAAGGGGCTGTCCTAGATAACTAGTTCAAACCCTGTTTTGCATAACCATTGTAAAATAGATAAAACTATTGAAGTGTATAAACCATTGGAATATCTCTACAATTTGATGTTTGCGAAAGCAGTGAGCAAGACCCTCGAAATAATCCTTGACCCATCCTCAAACCTGCGTATAATGCGTCCCAGTCGAAAGGGAAGTGGTGAGGAAGCTTAAGCGATTAAGTTATTTCGAACTAATTAAAAATACTTCTTGACTAAATAAATAAAGGGTCTATAATACGCCCTCATCAGACGGACTGGCAGTGAGAGATGTGTAGATTACACATTAATAACGCAGTTAACCTGGCGAAACAAATTATAAAAAGTCTTGACAATTCAAATCATTATGATAAGATAGTCGGCTCGCTAGATAGCTTAACCGGAGACGGAAAAGGCAGATAGCATTAGTAATACCCTATATATCGATGACTGGACGACAGTGATTGAGACTATTTAAAAGCATAACTAAAGAACAACTTGTGTGGATTTTTGCTGATTCAGAATGCTAAAAAATAAAGTTGATCGACTATCTTTTTGGTAGAACACCAACTATAAAAATTATCATTTAAGACAGCAGAAAAACTCAAAGTTAATTCATTACGAACATAATTACGAGCGATTTTGCCAGATTAAATGAGCCAAGATTAGAAGTCGTCTTCCTATTTATAGGTAAAGGCTTCAGATAGATTAAACTGAAGAGTTTGATCATGGCTCAGATTGAACGCTGGCGGCAGGCTTAACACATGCAAGTCGAGCGGAAACGATGATAGCTTGCTATCAGGCGTCGAGCGGCGGACGGGTGAGTAATACTTAGGAATCTACCTAGTAGTGGGGGATAGCTCGGGGAAACTCGAATTAATACCGCATACGTCCTACGGGAGAAAGCAGGGGATCTTTGGACCTTGCGCTATTAGATGAGCCTAAGTCGGATTAGCTAGTTGGTGGGGTAAAGGCCTACCAAGGCGACGATCTGTAGCTGGTCTGAGAGGATGATCAGCCACACCGGGACTGAGACACGGCCCGGACTCCTACGGGAGGCAGCAGTGGGGAATATTGGACAATGGGGGGAACCCTGATCCAGCCATGCCGCGTGTGTGAAGAAGGCCTTTTGGTTGTAAAGCACTTTAAGCAGTGAAGAAGACTCTTCGGTTAATACCCGGGGACGATGACATTAGCTGCAGAATAAGCACCGGCTAACTCTGTGCCAGCAGCCGCGGTAATACAGAGGGTGCAAGCGTTAATCGGAATTACTGGGCGTAAAGCGAGCGTAGGTGGCTTGATAAGTCAGATGTGAAATCCCCGGGCTTAACCTGGGAACTGCATCTGAAACTGTTAGGCTAGAGTAGGTGAGAGGGAAGTAGAATTTCAGGTGTAGCGGTGAAATGCGTAGAGATCTGAAGGAATACCGATGGCGAAGGCAGCTTCCTGGCATCATACTGACACTGAGGCTCGAAAGCGTGGGTAGCAAACAGGATTAGATACCCTGGTAGTCCACGCCGTAAACGATGTCTACTAGTCGTTGGGTCCCTTGAGGACTTAGTGACGCAGCTAACGCAATAAGTAGACCGCCTGGGGAGTACGGCCGCAAGGTTAAAACTCAAATGAATTGACGGGGGCCCGCACAAGCGGTGGAGCATGTGGTTTAATTCGATGCAACGCGAAGAACCTTACCTGGTCTTGACATACACAGAATCTTGTAGAGATACGAGAGTGCCTTCGGGAATTGTGATACAGGTGCTGCATGGCTGTCGTCAGCTCGTGTCGTGAGATGTTGGGTTAAGTCCCGCAACGAGCGCAACCCTTGTCCTTAGTTACCAGCACTTCGGGTGGGAACTCTAAGGATACTGCCAGTGACAAACTGGAGGAAGGCGGGGACGACGTCAAGTCATCATGGCCCTTACGACCAGGGCTACACACGTGCTACAATGGTAGGTACAGAGGGCAGCTACACAGCGATGTGATGCGAATCTCAAAAAGCCTATCGTAGTCCAGATTGGAGTCTGCAACTCGACTCCATGAAGTAGGAATCGCTAGTAATCGCGGATCAGAATGCCGCGGTGAATACGTTCCCGGGCCTTGTACACACCGCCCGTCACACCATGGGAGTTGATTGCACCAGAAGTGGTTAGCCTAACTTAGTGAGGGCGATCACCACGGTGTGGTTGATGACTGGGGTGAAGTCGTAACAAGGTAGCCGTAGGGGAACCTGCGGCTGGATCACCTCCTTATAGACAGCATTCGCTCAGCAAGAATTCACAACAAGTTGTTCTTTAGTTTAAGCTTACGTTTTAGGACGTATTAGGGTCTGTAGCTCAGCTGGTTAGAGCACCGTGTTGATAACGCGGGGGTCAGTGGTTCGAGTCCACTTAGACCCACCATTATTAATGTAGGTGAAAGAGCCCTAAGTCAATCCGCTTTAAGGGATTTCCTCTTGTGCTCGGATCGAAGCAGTGCTTCGATTGTATCCTCGCTCAGGGGCCATAGCTCAGTTGGTAGAGCGCCTGCCTTGCACGCAGGAGGTCAACGGTTCGACTCCGTTTGGCTCCACCACTACATACGGCTAAGCTTAGCGTGCTAAATAAAATAGGTATCAAATAGAAACAAGTGATTCATCTTGAATAAAGACACGATTACTTCTTTCTGTTTTATACAGAAACTTATGACTCGACGAGAGCATAGGAACTATTTAAAAACATAGATATGAGTCTGGGTTAGGATGAGCGTATTCACGCGCCCATCTTAACCTTAATAACTCACCTCTTAACGACATTGTTTGTTATCCCAGGGGTGAGTTATTAAAAAAGTAAAGAGAACTGAATCAAGCGTATAAACATAGGTGATATCGTTATCATAATTAGATTGTATGACACATAGAAGTCGAAAGACTACTTGGGGTTGTATGGTCAAGTAATGAAGCGCACATGGTGGATGCCTTGGCAGTCAGAGGCGATGAAAGACGTGACAGCCTGCGATAAGCTTCGGGGAGGCGGCAATATCCTGTGATCCGGAGATTTCTGAATGGGGAAACCCACTTAGCATAAGCTAGGTATCTTATACTTTGTATAAGAAGCGAACGAGGGGAAGTGAAACATCTCAGTACCCTTAGGAATAGACATCAATTGAGATTCCCCTAGTAGCGGCGAGCGAACGGGGAGAAGCCGATTAATGCTAATGTAGAAGAACAGCGTGGGAAAGCTGACCATAGTAGGTGATAGTCCTGTATTCGAAACATTAGCGTTAACATATTAAGTAGAGCGGGGCACGAGAAATCCTGTTTGAAGATGGGGGGACCATCCTCCAAGGCTAAATACTCCTGACTGACCGATAGTGAACCAGTACCGTGAGGGAAAGGCGAAAAGAACCCCTGTGAGGGGAGTGAAATAGAACCTGAAACCGTGTGCGTACAAGCAGTGGGAGCCCACTTGTTGGGTGACCGCGTACCTTTTGTATAATGGGTCAGCGACTTATATTCTGTAGCAAGGTTAACCGTTTAGGGGAGCCGTAGGGAAACCGAGTCTTAATAGGGCGACTAGTTGCAGGGTATAGACCCGAAACCGAGTGATCTATCCATGAGCAGGTTGAAAGTGCCGTAACAGGCACCGGAGGACCGAACCCACTGTCGTTGAAAAGCCAGGGGATGACTTGTGGATAGGGGTGAAAGGCTAATCAAACTCGGTGATAGCTGGTTCTCCCCGAAAGCTATTTAGGTAGCGCCTCGGACGAACACCATTGGGGGTAGAGCACTGTTTCGGCTAGGGGGTCATACCGACTTACCAAACCGATGCAAACTCCGAATACCGATGAGTGATATCCGGGAGACACACGGTGGGTGCTAACGTCCATCGTGGAGAGGGAAACAACCCAGACCGCCAGCTAAGGCCCCAAATTCCTAGTTAAGTGGGAAACGAGGTGGGAAGGCATAGACAGCTAGGAGGTTGGCTTAGAAGCAGCCATCCTTTAAAGAAAGCGTAATAGCTCACTAGTCGAGTCGGCCCGCGCGGAAGATGTAACGGGGCTCAAACTAGGAGCCGAAGCTGCGGATTTGAATTTGTTTTCAAGTGGTAGGGGAGCGTTGTGTAAGCCTGTGAAGGTGTGTTGTAAAGCATGCTGGAGGTATCACAAGAGCGAATGCTGACGTGAGTAACGATAATGGGTGTGAAAAGCATCCACGCCGGAAGATCAAGGGTTCCAGTCCAACGTTAATCGGGGCTGGGTGAGTCGACCCCTAAGGCGAGGCCGAAAGGCGTAGTCGATGGGAAATCGGTTAATATTCCGATACTTGTTTATAATGCGATGGAGGGACGGAGAAGGTTATGTCAGCCTGGCGTTGGTTGTCCAGGTGAAAGGATGTAGGTTTATAGCTTAGGTAAATCCGGGCTATTCTATACCGAGATCTGATAGCAAGCTGTACATGTACAGCGAAGTGGCAAATACCATGCTTCCAGGAAAAGCTTCTAAGCAATAGTTATAAACGAATCGTACCCTAAACCGACACAGGTGATCAGGTAGAGAATACCAAGGCGCTTGAGAGAACTCTGCTGAAGGAACTAGGCAAAATGGTACCGTAACTTCGGGAGAAGGTACGCTGTTGGTGGTGATAGGACTTGCTCCTTGAGCTGCTGGCAGTCGCAGATACCAGGCTGCTGCAACTGTTTATTAAAAACACAGCACTCTGCAAACACGAAAGTGGACGTATAGGGTGTGATGTCTGCCCGGTGCTGGAAGGTTAATTGATGGGCTTAGCGTAAGCGAAGGTCTTGATCGAAGCCCCAGTAAACGGCGGCCGTAACTATAACGGTCCTAAGGTAGCGAAATTCCTTGTCGGGTAAGTTCCGACCTGCACGAATGACATAATGATGGCAGCGCTGTCTCCAGCAGAGACTCAGTGAAATCGAAATCGCAGTGAAGATGCTGTGTACCCGCGGCTAGACGGAAAGACCCCGTGAACCTTTACTACAGCTTTACATTGAACTTTGACCTGACTTGTGCAGGATAGGTGGGAGGCTTTGAAACTGAGACGCCAGTCTTGGTGGAGCCATCCTTGAAATACCACCCTGGTCATGTTGGGGTTCTAACTCAGGTATCACAATACCGAGGACAATGTATGGTGGGTAGTTTGACTGGGGCGGTCTCCTCCTAAAGAGTAACGGAGGAGTACGAAGGTGCGCTCAGACCGGTCGGAAATCGGTCGAAGAGTATAAAGGCAAAAGCGCGCTTAACTGCGAGACCCACAAGTCGAGCAGGTACGAAAGTAGGTCTTAGTGATCCGGTGGTTCTGTATGGAAGGGCCATCGCTCAACGGATAAAAGGTACTCTGGGGATAACAGGCTGATACCGCCCAAGAGTTCATATCGACGGCGGTGTTTGGCACCTCGATGTCGGCTCATCTCATCCTAGGGCTGAAGCAGGTCCTAAGGGTATGGCTGTTCGCCATTTAAAGAGGTACGCGAGCTGGGTTTAGAACGTCGTGAGACAGTTCGGTCCCTATCTACCGTGGGCGTTGGAAATTTGAGAGGATCTGCTCCTAGTACGAGAGGACCAGAGTGGACGAACCACTGGTGTTCGGGTTGTCATGCCAATGGCATTGCCCGGTAGCTACGTTCGGATGGGATAACCGCTGAAAGCATCTAAGCGGGAAGCCCACCTCAAGATTAGATTTCCCTAAAGAGCCGTTCAAGACTAGGACGTTGATAGGCAGGGTGTGGAAGCACAGTGATGTGTGTAGCTAACCTGTACTAATTGCTCGTTTGGCTTGACCATACAACACCCAAGTGGTTTGTATCAAGTCTAATTAATCTATCTTGTATAGCCCAGGCTATAGAAACAGACAGAACATTTCGATATCACCGTTAACCTTGATTCAGTTAGGGTAAGTGGTACTTATCAAAAGTCACACGAACAGACTCATATCTAACCCCCTTTGCTGACGACAATAGCGCGATGGCACCACCTGATCCCTTCCCGAACTCAGAAGTGAAACATCGTTGCGCCAATGGTAGTGTGGTTCGCCCATGTGAGAGTAGGTCATCGTCAGCTCTCTATTCCTAAAAAGCCCCAACATACTGATGTATGTTGGGGCTTTTTTTATCTTAAACTTATCTGACTTCCCTAGACTTATCTGACTTCCCTAGAAAATCTCTTTATTTAAATGGTTTTATCTTTCGCTCGCATCAAAGCAGTTCTTCAACTCTTTCCTTGCCCAAATCATCACTAGCCTCTTATACCTAAAAGCCCCCGCTCACTCGAAAGAGGGTCTTTTTATTGGCTTATTATTGATAATAATTTATAACTATAGATGGTCAACTGAAAGTTTATTGAGATAATCTAATGATATTAGAAGAAACGGATAAATTGTATTTATATGACAGCTATGGAGATGCATATCTCATCGATAAAGAAAGCAGGGATATCTTGTTTACTGATAGTTTTTACGGTGGTCCATCTTGTGCTTTAATTGATCCAAATAACAAATATGCAATCGTAGCTGGTAAGCATTTAACTCTTTGGGACTGTTATGAGGGAAATAATAAGCTCACAAAATTTGAAACAGAACAGTTTTGCTGGATAGAAAGACTAAGGTTAATCAATGAAAATACTATGCAAATATTATTAGATCCATGGTTCCAATACAGTGCTATATGGGAATTAACAGTTTCTAATAAGTCCTTATTTAAAATTTCAGATTTTATGAAGTATAAAAACCTACCTTATACTGATAATATAGTTTGGTGTTTCATTATAAAACCACTAGTTGAACCTTATAGTGGATTGTATACTTCTGAATTTTAGCTTAGGAAAGAACCTATGACTACATCAAAAGTAACCTACCAAGGCGATTTGCGCACCACCGCCATTCATTTTCAATCAAATAATGAAATCATCACCGATGCCCCAACAGACAATCAAGGCAAGGGTGAGGCTTTTTCACCGACTGATCTATTAGCGACGAGCTTGGCAAGCTGTATGCTAACGATCATTGGTATCAAAGCCCGTGACATGGAGATTGACCTTGCAGGCACCACAGCTGAAATGACCAAAGTCATGGCCGCTGATCCAAGACGCGTGAGCGAGATCCATATCATCGTGACCTTTAATAAGGAGCTTGATGATAGAACGCAAACGATCTTTTATAACACCGCATTGACTTGTCCAGTCGCCAAAAGCCTCCACCCTGATATCACGCAGAACTTAACGTTCCGTATTGCTCGTGGCCTTTAATGCTATGGCAAAAACGTTATTGATTGTCGCTCATGCGCCGTCACCCAATACTGAGAAGTTGGCGCAAGCGGCGTATGGTGGTGCCAATCATCCTGATCTAGATATCAATGTCATTTTGAAGTCGCCGCAGGACACGCAGCCTGAAGATGTGTTGGCTGCTGATGCTTTGCTATTAGGCACGACTGAAAATCTGGCATATATGGCAGGGCTGACCAAAGACTTCTTTGATCGCTGTTATTATCCTGTGCTAGAAGAGAAGCAAGGCATGCCATTTGCACTATATATACGTGCAGGGCATGATGGTACGGGTACCAAGCTTGCAATAAAGACGATCACGACGGGGCTGCGTTGGTCGTGGATTCAAGAGGCACTGATACTACAAGGCGAGTGGCAAGACAGCTTTGCTGACCAAGTAAAAGAGCTTGCCATGACGTTAGCCGCTGGCGTTGAAGCGGGTATTTACTAGTAGCATATTTTGCCAATAATTCGCGAAAGATACTGCAAATGTAACGGGCAGTCTGAGGAGAGTATCCATGCAAATCGATCATCTAAACAGCCAAGTGGATATCGACGCGTTGCCATTCTCTCAAGCGTGCGAGAACAATAAGCAGCCTATCCTAGAAGTATTGCAAAACGAGCTACAAGGCTTTAAGCACGTGCTAGAGATTGGCTCTGGAACGGGTCAGCATAGTGTTTACTTTGCTCTTCGCTTACCTAAGATACAGTGGCAAACCAGCGATGTCACGAGCAACCACCGTCATATAGCGGCTTGGTATCATGCTTATCCTGCGCCCAATCTACCTCTACCATTAGCGTTTGATTTGGCTTACGATTCTGTACCTATTAATAGTCAGTCAGTAAATAGCAATATAGCCAAGCCCTATGATGCGATATTTACGGCAAATACGCTACATATCATTAGCTGGGCTTTAGTTGAGCGGCTATTTTTACTGGCTGGTGATGCGTTACCTGTGGATGGTAAGCTGATTGTCTATGGCCCATTTAACGAACATGGTAACTATACCAGTGCGGGCAACCAGCGATTTGATGCGATGTTAAGGCAAGGTAATTCTGACAGTGGTATCCGTCATAAAGAAGACATTGTAAATTTAGCAAATATGCATCATCTAACGCTTAGCAGAACGTACGCGATGCCTGCCAATAATCAGCTGTTGGTCTTTCAGAAGTATTAAATGATTAGAACGTCAAAAAAAGACACCTCACCGATGATTCGTTGAGGTGTTTTTTTTTGCATTGCTTATATGGTGACTGATATTTTTATACGATTAGATTATTTATACTCATCTGCTAAGAAGTCCAAATAACGTTTCCAAGAGCGCTCATCGGCGCGTGCATCATATCTGTCACTGCCAAATACGCTAAAGGCATGGGGTGCGCCGCTATAGGTAATCATCTCGTGCGGTACGTTGGAGGCCTCCAAGGTCTTGCCTAGCGTTGCAAAGCTCTCTAGAGAGACAGACTGGTCAGCTGAGCCGTGGAATACCAATATCTCGCCAGTGGTCTTGTCATAACTTTGACCGGTCGGAGTATCAAAGGCTCCATGGAAGGGGACAAAGGCTTTTTGCGGGAAGCCTGAACGGGCTAACTCTAATGCAACCGTACCACCGAAACAGTATCCCATGGTCGTGCCGTTGCGCACATCATTACCCTCCAGTCGTCCAGCATTTAACGCACCTTGTAGTATGCGGCGCATTTTGTTGCGATCGTCATACAATTCGCCTGTTAAACGCTTATTTTCTTCGACAGAGGTCGGACGAATGCCTTGCCCAAACATGTCTGCTGCCAGTACGTTGTAACCTTCGTTCGCTAGCATATCAGCGCGTTTGCGCTCATAGTCGGTTAGACCATCCCAGTCATGAATCAACAAGATAAAAGGAGCGTAGGGCTTATCGGCTTTGGCGTAATAGCCCTCGTATGCTTGGTTATCCACTGTATAAGTGACGTTCTTGGTCGTGATAGCGGCAGCGGTTTGGCTGATGGTCAATGCCAGGAGCCCCATTGATGCACCCGCCAACAATGAGCGGTAAGGTTTTTTGGACGAGAAATTCGAAGTTGGTAACATAGTCGATAGCCTTATAGTTATATAAAAAAGAGATAAATATATGGCTAAAAACCATGCCAATGTTATTTATCGATGATCTCTAGTACGCCATAAAGCATACCTTAAAGAATAACTAAATTACAAGATTGGATTGTTAACGTTTAGGCTGGCTCAAAAGCCGTCAAGCGGTTGAGTGACTGTGCACGTAAACTTTAACCAAACATCAACAACTTTCACTATATACGCAACTATAAGCGACTTAGTTTTTGGGTAAGATAAACCGTATGCCTTTTATTCCTTTATCTTTTTTAATAATTGGTCATGCAGCATCACAGACAGATGAAGTCAGTATTATCCCAAAGGATACAACACCTGTGTAAGCACATTTTTAATGGTCTTAGAAGAGACTATTTTACTCATTAGATAGGATGTTTTATGAATAATAATATCGATCATACCGACCCAGCCAAAGATATGAATACTGAACGCGGCAATGGGGGCGAAACCCATCAGCGCGCAGGTGATGACACCAAAGTATTGACTACCCAACAAGGCGTGGCTATCAGCGACAATCAAAACTCACTAAAAGCAGGCGCACGCGGTCCTACGCTATTAGAAGATTTTGTACTACGTGAAAAGATCAACCACTTTGACCATGAGCGTATCCCTGAGCGTATCGTCCATGCGCGTGGTAGTGCGGCACACGGTTATTTTGAGCTGACCGAATCATTAGAAGAGTATACAACGGCCAAAATTTTGACTGAGACGGGTAAACAAACACCACTTTTTACCCGTTTTTCGACCGTTGCCGGTAATAAAGGCTCAAAGGATACGCCCCGTGACGTACGCGGATTTGCAGTCAAGATGTACACAGAAGAAGGTAATTGGGATTTAGTCGGTAATAATATGCCGATCTTCTTTATTCAAGATGCCATTAAGTTTCCTGATCTCATTCATGCAGTCAAGCCGGAGCCGGATCGCGGGTTTCCGCAAGCGGCCTCTGCACACGATACCTTTTGGGACTTTGTCTCGCTAAGCCCAGAGACGATGCATAACCTGATTTGGCTGATGAGTGATCGTGCATTGCCGCGTAGCTTTAGCATGATGGAAGGTTTTGGTATTCATACCTACCGTTTGCTCAACAAAGAAGGTAAGAGTACTTTCTTCCGTTATCATTGGAAACCAGTAGCAGGTGTACAGTCGCTTATTTGGGATGAAGCTGTAAAAATATCTGGTGCTGACCCTGATTATAACCGCCGTGACATGTATGAAGCGATTGAAAATGGTATGTATTTTGAGTGGGAGCTTGGTGTACAGCTCTTTACCGAAGAAGAGGCCAATGAGTTTCCATTTGACCACTTAGATGCCACTAAGCTGATTCCAGAAGAGCTAGTGCCAGTTAAAATCATCGGTAAAATGGTACTAAACCGTAACCCAGATAATTTCTTTGCAGAAACTGAGCAGGTAGCCTTCTGTCCATCGCATATACCACCTGGTATCGACTTTAGTAACGATCCCTTACTGCAAGGCCGTTTATTTAGTTACTTAGATACGCAGTTGTCACGATTGGGCTCACCAAACTTTGTTCAGATTCCTATCAATGCGCCTAAATGTCCGTTTGCAAATAACCAGCAAGACGGTCATATGCAAATGCAAGTGCCTAAGACTCGTGTGCTTTATGAGCCTCAAAGTCTAGATCTAGACCGTCCACGTGAAAGTCCTCAAAAAGGTTTTAACTCGTTTCATGAAAAACTGGACGATGGCGTAAAAGGTCGTATCCGTGCTGAGAGCTTCGCTGATCACTATAGTCAGCCACGTATGTTCTATCGTAGCCAAACCCCTGCTGAACAAGCACACATTGCATCAGCCTACGCGTTTGAGCTGGGTAAAGTAGATACTGCGCATGTTCGTACTCGCGTGCTCAGTCACCTTATCAATATTGATGAAGATCTAGCTAATCGTGTTGCCAATGCCTTAGGTATGGAGCTACCAGAAGCGGCAGAACCAGCAGCACCAGTACAAGATATGGACACCTCTAAGCCTCTGCAAACGATTGGTCGTACGCCTAAATCACTAAAAGGCCGTTTGGTTGGTATCTTAGTGGCTGAAGGATCAAACCATGAGCAAGTTAAGAAGTTTGAAGATGCTATTAATGCTCAAGGCGGTATGGTCAAAATTGTTGCTCCTAGCAAAGAAGTCAAGCTTGACGACAATACGCGTATCCAAGCAGATGAGCGTGTTGCTGGCGCACCCTCTGTATTCTTCGATGCGGTAGTGAGTATCATTATGCCGGATCAAGCTAAGAAACTGGCGGAGGATAGCTCAACGCTAGATTGGTTCACTGATGCTTATGTACATTGCAAAGCGATTGCTTATTGCGGTGCAACGGATGAGTTTATCTTAAGTAAACTTCCTGTAGAAAAAGATGAGTTTGTCACACCGCTCGCTAAGCTTGACAGCTTTGTAGAAAATGCAAAATCTCGTCTATGGGAGCGTGAGCCTAAGGTTCGTGACCTTGCGTAATCGCTAGCATAATTGATGGTATCAGCTTTAAATCTATAAAGTAAATACTTAATGTAGAAAACCCAGCCTAAGCGCTGGGTTTTTTGCGTTTTTACTGGAAGTATAAACGTAGTCATTAATGATGTTACGCATTATGCGACTATTATCAACCGTATCTATAGTCACAAGCGTTCACTGAAAACGATTTGTTTTGTATTGATTATCGCTATACTAAAAATACAAAGACACTAGGATCAAATGATCAGGGATGATAAATGAGTTCGTGTGAGATTGTACGCTTAGAGGGCTATATCCAAAGTAGCTACCTTGCGGTGTATCCAGATAAAATCATGCTACTAGACGGCTGCTGCCGTGCCGATGTGCCAATGGTGCTTGGGTATATCAAAAATACTCTAAATAGGCCGATAACAGACCTAAAAGTGGTGGTGGTCACCCATATGCATCCGGATCATGCGGGTGGTGCGCGCAAGTTTCGCCAAGAGACTGGCTGCCGCATTATCTCTGCTGATAAGAAAAGTCAGTGGTACGGCGGTATTGGTGGACGAGCGATGCATTTTGTCGATATGAATCTTGCGTACTATGTAGCGCGGCGGCAAGGTCGCCCATTCAAAAATCTGTACTATTCGGCAAGCCTAAAGCCAGACATTACTGTCACAGACGGTGACTTTGTCCCAGAGTTTGATGAATGGCAAGTGTTAGAGACGCCTGGGCATACCGATCGCGATCTGTCTTTATTTCATTTGCCCAGTCGTCAGGTATATACGGCTGATCTCATCATTAAATTGCGCCATAAGTTTGTGGCGCCATTTCCTGTCTATGATCCCAAAGCTTATAAGCAATCGTTAAAAAAAATAAGAGATTTAAAACCATCAATGGTAATGATGGCACATGGTCGAGAGCGTGCAATGAGTGAGGTAGAGTTTGATGCGTTCATCGACCAAGCCCCCAAGTATCCGCGCACGATTAAAGATACGATCAGACATAAACTGCTATGGCGTAAGAAAGGCAGCTTCCGACTTTTTAAACGGCGACATCATAAGTAGATATAAAATAAAGGATAGAAAGTGCAGCCGAAAAAAAGCCCAGTTACTATGATAGTAACTGGGCTTTTCAAATATGGTGGGCTGTCCGCGACTCGAACGCGGGACCAATTGATTAAAAGTCAACTGCTCTACCAACTGAGCTAACAGCCCTGAGAAGCGTGTAAAAATGACACTGCAATTTTAGCTTCGCAAGAGAATATTCTTTAAATAGAATTTTCTAAAAGTTATGCTAACAATAAATGTATATTATTGCCAACAAGAGTAATTCATTTAAAAAAGAGCTTTTTAAACTTAACTTTATTAAACAACTACCGGATAGGGTAGAACGATGAATAAAGGTTAAACTAAAATATGGTGGGCTGTCCGCGACTCGAACGCGGGACCAATTGATTAAAAGTCAACTGCTCTACCAACTGAGCTAACAGCCCTAACGTTTAAAGTGTTTGTATCCCTAAACGTGAGAGCACATTATATATATAATTCTGACAATTACAACCCCACAGGATAAAAAAAGTGTAATTCTCTTATAAAATTGCCAATTTATTCCAGTTTCTTTAAATTTTTGCCATTATATCGATATTGACTGCTCTATTTTTGGCTAAAGCGAGTCAATACTCAATTATTAGTCTCGAGAAAGCGCCTCAACAGGATCTAGTTTGGCAGCATTACGTGCTGGCAAGAATCCAAATACTACGCCAATCAATGTCGAGCAAACAAATGCGGCAATAATAGAAGTCGGTGAGTAGATGACTTTGAAACTGTCACCGCCCACACTATTAATCAGCTCACCAATGGCAAATGCCATTCCAATACCAATCAGTCCCCCTAGGATACAGACTAGAACGGCCTCAATGAGAAATTGCTGCATGATGTCGCTTTGACGCGCACCTACTGCCATACGAACACCAATCTCATTAGTGCGCTCGGTGACAGAGACTAGCATGATGTTCATGACCCCAATACCACCAACAATCAACGAAATAACTGCAACTGATGAGATAAGTAGGGTCATCGTACCTGTCGTTGACTCAATGGTTTGACGGATAGAGTCTGAATTTCGTAGCTCAAAGTCATCTTTGCCATGGCGACTTTCTATCAAGTCAGAGATGGCCGTCTCTGCGGCACTAGAAGAGATACTATCATCTAACAACGCCACAAAGCGGTCGATATTGGTACTACCGGTGACGCGCGACATCACTGTCGTATAAGGCATATAGATAGTAGGCGTCGTTACACTGGGACCAAAGCCACCATCGCTCTCTTCAAGTACGCCAATCACGCGTCCAGGCACACTACCAACCAATATTACCTCGCCAACAGGGTTATCAATGTCTGAGAAAAAGGTCTGTTTAGCGTTGTCATCGATGATGATATCTTGACTACGTAATGTAATGCTTTTTGCATCAAACCCTTGGCCCAGTGCTAATGTCTCACCAGTGACGGTTAGATAGTCTTCACCAACGCCATTGACGGTAGCATCCTCCTGTATATTACGATAGCGGACACTAGAGCTGGCATTTACCTGAGGGCTGACGCTGATAATATAGGGCTGATTGCCGACCGCCTCTGCATCTTCTGGTGTCAAATTGTCATCATTATAGCGGCGTCTAGGATCGCCTCTAGGGTAGCCATCATTGACAGTAATGGTATTGGTACCTAACGAGCTGATATTGGCAAGGATTTGCTGCTGAGAGCCTTGTCCAAGACCTACGATAGATACGACTGCGGCAATACCGATAATAATGCCGAGCATCGTTAGTAGAGTACGCATCTTATGCGCGCGCATGGCAAGCAAAGACATTTTGAAAGCTTCAAGCAGTCGATCAATAAAACTACCAAAGGCACTTTTGCGATGCTCGCCAAGGATAGATTCTGGTTTTTTGTCTGTATGCTTATAATGCTCAGTTTGATAGTCAGCGATGACATGGCCATCTTTGAGCTCAATCACACGCTCTGCTTGTGCTGCTAGTTTTGGATCATGAGTGACCATGATAATGGTATGACCTTGTGCGCTGAGGTCATGCAAAATCGCCATGACATCTTCGCCAGACTTACTGTCTAGGGCACCAGTTGGCTCATCTGCTAAGATAACATCGCCACCATTCATCAGTGCACGAGCGACAGAAACACGCTGCTGCTGTCCACCTGAGAGCTGATTGGGACGATTGTTGACCTTATTGCCAAGGCCGAGGTCAGTTAGTAGCTTCTCAGCACGATTGGTGCGTGCCTCGGTATCCATGCCCGCATACACGGCAGGGACGGCGACGTTGTCTTTGGCACTGATATCACCAAGCAAATGATAGCGCTGAAAAATAAAACCAAAGTGCTCACGGCGCAGTTCTGCTAGCTGATCGGCATCAAGCTTACGGGCGGATTGACCATAAATCTTATAATCACCAGCAGTGGCTTGATCTAGACAACCTAAGATATTCATCAAGGTGGACTTACCAGAGCCTGACTGTCCAATGATAGCGACCATCTCACCTTGGTGAATCGTCAGACTGATATCATGCAAGACGCGAATGGTTTGCTCACCAGCAGGGAACTCTCTGATAATGCCAGATAGTTCCATAATGGGCTTGCCTGATGCAGAGTGGGTAGCGGTATTGGTTTTTGCTAAGTTGTTTGAGCGATTAGCAGAAGTGTGTGACCCTAAGTTTTGAGCCGTGCTACTTTCAGAGCTATCTTCAGTCGACGGTTTAGGAGATTGAGATATAGTCATAGCAGTGTCTTTAATAAAGGCTAATAAGCGTTATAGTGTTGTTATGAAAGGGCTGCTATGTTTAGCAAGCCTTTCTTACTCAACATAGTCAAAGCACAAGTTACATTCGAGGTCCGCCAGGTACGCGGCCGCTATCTGATTTCTTACCGCTCTCTTCACTGATGATTACTTCTTCTCCTTCTTTCAAACCGCTTAAGATTTGCGCATTTACTCGGTTATCAATACCGACTTCTACAGTACGCTCTTCTACGGTTCCGTCATCTTTTAATACACGTACAAACTTGCCCGTTGTTGATTTGCCTTTTTCTTTAGCTCGCTTTTCTTGTATCACTGTTGATGGTACTAATAGAGTATTTTTGGCTTCGTTGACGATGATATATATCTGTGCCGTCATATCGATTCGGAACAAGCGGTCAGGGTTTGGTACTTCTACGTAGCCGACGTAATAGATAGCAGCGTCTGTCGAGCTGGTGCTACTGATCTGCTCTGGGGCAGGTTCGATAGCGGTTAATGTCGCATCATACTGTTTGTCTGGATTACCGATAATATTGAAATAAGCAGGCATACCAGCACTGACGTTAATGACATCAGCTTCTGAGATTTGCGCGTTGATACGTACGGTCGATAAATCTGCTAACGTCACCAATGTGGGCGCCGTTTGGTTAGCATTGACCGTAGTACCTTGCTCAGTCGTAATAGAAACGACTGTACCTGATATTGGTGCACGAATCGTGGTATAGCTTAGATCTTCTTCAGCAGTACTGACGTTGGTTCGTGATTTGCGTAATGCTGCTTGCTGACTGTTGATATTGGCTTCTGTGGTCGCAATCGCGGCTTTAGCTGTGTCGATAGCCGCACGTGCATTGGCAACGGCTGCTTTTGCAGTCTCGACACTGGTCGCCTGTGTTTCATATTCTTGTTGTGAGATAGCATCGATAGCGACTAAGTCTTGCAAACGGGCAAAATCAGACTGTGCTTGTTTGAGCTCAGATTGGCGGCTAGCAAGATCGGAATAGGCACTTTTTAGTGCTGCCTGTTTGCTGAGCGATTCTGCTTGCGCACTTTGTAGCGCGGCTTCACTTTGCTCAAGGCTGGCTTGTTCGTTGCTCAGGTTGTTTTTTTGGGTCACTTGGTCAATCTGTGCGATCAAATCGCCTTGCTTGACTTCATCACCGACTTCAACGTACAGGCGTTTTACCTCGCCAGATACCTGCGCGCCGACATCAACGGTATTTAACGCTTTTACTTTACCAGACGCCATGACATTGTTTTCAATATCACCGACTTCAACGGTTGCGGTTAAATAGTTAGGTGCGGTTTCTTCTGGTTTTAAAAAAGTATAGGCCAAAGCCCCTAATGCTACGATAATTAAGGTGATGATGTAACTATCCCCTAAAATAACACAGCTCAAACGTAGAATTTCTTATAAAATACCCATAAGGAGTTTTGATATGAGCAAACGAATGACTGAGACCCAAATAGTATCCATTTTAAAAGAAGCAGAAGCTGGAATACCTGCTAAAGAGCTGTGCCGTAAATACGGGATTGCTAGCTCGACTTTCTATAAATGGCGCTCCAAGTACGGTGGTATGGAAGCTTCTGATGTTAAGCGATTAAAAGAGCTTGAAGAAGAAAACCGTAGGCTCAAACAGATGTATGCTGATTTAAGCCTCAAAGCGCAAATGCAGGAAGAGATCATAAAAAAGCTATAGCGCCTGTACCCGAGCGCAAAGTCTGGGCGCAAGAATTACAGGCGCAGTATGATGTCAGCATTGCAGTGAGTTGTCAGGTGGTCTGCATGAGTCGAACCGCTTACTACTATAAGCCTAAGCTATTTGATGATAGTGAGATTGTTGATGTCTTAAATGAGCTTACTGACAAGCACAATCGCTGGGGCTTTCCAAAGTGCTTTAAACGTATACGTAAGCTTGGCTATTCATGGAATCATAAGCGCGTACATCGAGTTTATACAGCGTTAAACTTAAACCTACGCCGCAAGTCTAAAAAACGCTTACCAACACGTAACCCTCAGCCGCTAAGTGTGCCAAATGCATTGGGGCATACATGGTCAATGGACTTCATGAGCGACAGACTACACAACAATATTCGCTTTCGAACCTTTAATGTGATTGATGATTATAACCGTGAGGTATTAGGCATTGATATTGGTACCAGTATTCCCTCACTCCGAGTGATTCGCTACCTTGATCAGCTGGCTGAGTGGCATGGTTATCCTAAGCAAATTCGTGTGGATAACGGCAGTGAGTTTACATCCAGGGTATTCACTGATTGGGCATCAGCTCATGGCATCTATATTGATTATATCGAGCCTGGCTGTCCTTATCAGAACGCTTATATTGAACGGTTTAATCGCAGTTATCGCAATGAGGTTTTAGATTGCTACCTTTTCAACAATTTAAACGAGGTCAATATGCTGACTGAAGACTGGATCAAGGTTTATAACAACGAAAGACCCCATGATTCACTTAATGATATGACACCTGCTGAGTACAGGCAGGTGGCTTAACAATTCTACGATGATGTTGTGTTAAGAATGGGGTATTTACAATGACACCCCATTTAATAGCAGATTTTCTGCTTATTTTGCGCATGACAACAATCCAATCACAATTAAATCAAGTGTAGATATAGTAGAGACTTCATGTGCGAAAGGGAATAATAATTAGTTTACGAAAGGTTAAGGCCTATGTAGTACAGTTTACATAACAGCAAGTAAGCGGCTGTTAATGGATAAATATGAGGAAAAGATGGATATGATAAGAGGTAGTAAGGGAGAGGCCTTTAAAATGCTACTTGGTAAAATAAGGCATAGGGCGTGATAGTGAATGACGACTGGCTATCACGAAGTACTATCGTATGGTAAACAAACGCTTGCCTGCCAGCTCCAATGCCGCTTGCAGTAGTAACTCCCACGCTGGTTGGCGAATAAGGCCTTTGATGGCTTGGTCACAGCGATAGAGCAGAGGAGGCCATTCGCTCGTTTGTTCTTTTGACTGACGGCGGCACGCTTGTTGGTATAACCCTTGCTTACTACGCCAAATGCCTAATGCTTGAGGGTCTTGACCATCCATCAGTTGGATAATTTGACGCATGTCTTTGCTAATAGCCCAGAGTACTAAAGTAGTAGGCTCATCGGTCGACTTTAGCTGAAACATGATTTTGGCAACCTGCGTGCTATTACCCGCGAGCATCGCATCAGACAAATCAAACACACTAAATTGCGCGTCGCTGACTAAGGCTGCTTGTAAGTCTGCAATATCCAATGCCACATTATTTACTGGCTGTGTAAAACTATTAGAGTGCTCGTTATCTTCATCATTATCACTATTGCTAGTAGCTAATTGCGGTGCAAACAGATAAGACAGGCGCCATAGCGTTTGATAAGCACTGAGTAGGTGGTGCTCAGTGTGAGACATGAGGAGTTGCCACGCTTCTTGTGACAATCGTAGGCCGAACTTTTGCGCCTGTATCTGCAATAACTGCTGGCGCTGCTGCTCGTTGTATAAATTACAATCAATGACATGACCGTACTGTGAAAAAGGGGTAAACCACTTGCTGCTCTGACTGCGTTTGTCTTGCTTAGGTGTGAGCCATAATACGCTATGACTGTGCGCACCTGCTTGCGCTTCAATGGCAAAGCGCTCAAGCTCAGCAATCACCGCTTTATCAGGCTTGTGATTACCTGTCACGATCACCGCACTGGCATCATCAAATAGAGACTGGCTGCCAAGCTCTGACAATACCTCTTGCCAACTCTTCACCGATATCAGCTCTATACGTTTGATAGCATAATTTTGCGCGCGCCAATGGGGACGTAGTGCATCGATGAGCCATTGACTGAGCAGTGGCTCATCACCATGCGCCAGCCACAAGCCCGCAACTGAAACCGAAGATTGCAGGAGTTTGGGATAAGCTTGTATAAAGGTGTTTTGCATAGCGTGGTGGGACACAGGTTGGTAAGCAGATGATAGCATTTGTAAAAATATGGGAGCGCTGTCGAACTTGCTTAGCTGACTAAGTTAGTGCGTACGCTCGTTGTTCTTCATACTTAAATGGCTGCAAATGATAGAGCTTAATAACAATATTTGTTAAAAGTTACTTCTCAGGTAAGACAACAACCGTTGGCGTTGTGCCTTTATTCATCAGTACAGACTGCTTGGCAGCAGGTGCAACTTTTGGTAAGGAGATCGCCACATATTGATCCGTGATGCGACGTGCCAAGCTGTCATACAGCCAATCACGAATTTGGTCGCCTTGCTGGTCATCAGTACTGACTGATGCTTCATTGTACTGGTAGCTGCGCTCGACTTGAATGGGATTGGTAAGCGTGACTGGCTTGCCGTTCTCAATTGTCTGGTAGCTGACATCAGCAGAGAGTACCAAGCGAATCTCTGTCAATACACCCACCAACTCGTAACGTTTAAAACGCACGTTACTGATATCGATCGCTGCAATCGGTTTAGCACCAGCTTGTTGATTGCTGCGAATCACATCATCAACTGTCATATTGCCAATGACATCGACACCTAATGTGGTTAGGCGACGCGTCAATGGCAATTTTAGAGGAAATGAGGTGCGATTGTCTTCGATAATGATGGCTGTTTTGTTGGCATTGAGCAGCATTGGCGAATCATAGCCGCGTAGCTGAAAACCGCAACCACTTAGACCTGCCGTTGCACCCAATATCGCAAACATAGGTAATGCTGTGAGCAATGCCGTCGCAATCTTCTTTCCACCAGATTGTTTTGTACCAAAGTGCAGTGCGCTTGGCGTTGGTTGTGATTGCTCAGCTCGATGCTTATACGACATAAACGCTATCCTCATATGATAAAAAGGCTTAGAGCACTAAGCCTAGGCGACTAGCCTGCAACCACGATATTAACCAGCTTGTTGGGTACGACGATTTCTTTTTTGATCTCGCCTGTGATGAACTTTGCTACGCTTTCCATCGTTCGAGCTTGCTCTTTTAGTTGCTCAGGATCGCTGTTCGGTGCGACATCCATCTTACCACGCATTTTACCATTGACCTGAACGACCATTGTGATCATGTCCTGTACCAGCGCACTTTCATCAACAGTTGGGTAATCTAAGGTTAAAGTATCAAGGCCGAGCTGCTCAAGCAAATGCTCACCAACGTGCGGCGCATAGACAGAAAGCATAATCAGCAGATTGGTCAACGCCTCGTGTTTAACGTGTAGCTCTTGCTCGCTACTGGCGTTAAAGGCAGTCAACTCGTTGGCAAGTTCCATCAGGCTTGATACTGGAGTGTTGAGTGCTAAACGATCACCCAAATCACTATCAATCTTGGCGATGGTTTCGTGCGTTTTACGGCGTAAGTTTTTGGCTTCTTTACTCAGACCCTCTTTGTTCAATGTCGCACCGTTCAGCGTATCAATACTGATATTAGCTGCCGTTAGCGCTTGCATGTGATCATTAGCGATGCGCCATACTTTTTTCACAAAGTTGTAAGGGCCTTTTAGCGCGTCATCTGACCATTCAAGCGTCTGATCGGCAGGTGCGGTAAATAGTGTATATAGACGAACCGTGTCCGCACCGTATTTATCAATAGTCAGCTGTGGATCGACACCGTTGTTTTTTGATTTAGACATTTTTTCGATTTTGCCAATCGTGACTGGCTGACCATCCAGCTTTAAGGTCGCTTTGATCGGCTGTCCACGGTCGTTGTAGTCGATATCGATGTCTTCTGCAAAGTAGTAAGTGGTACTGCCATCCGCGTTGACACGGTAGAAGGTGCCAGCGAGTACCATACCTTGCGTCATTAGGTTGGCAAATGGCTCGTCGCCAGTGACCAAGTTTTCATCTCGCATGAGCTTATGGAAGAAGCGCGCATACAACAGATGCATCACTGCATGCTCAACACCGCCCACGTATTGATCGACTGGCAGCCATTTATTGGCAGCAGACTTGTTGACCATGTTTTGTGTGTCAGTTGGACTAGCAAAGCGGGCGTAATACCAGCTTGACTCCACGAATGTGTCAAAGGTATCGGTCTCACGCTCAGCAGGATTACCACATTTAGGACAAGTGGTATTGACAAACTCTGGTATATTCTTGAGTGGATTACCACGACCATCAGGTACGACGTCGGTTGGCAACACAACGGGCAAGTCTTGCTCTTCAACAGGAACCGTACCACAATGCTCACAGTTGATCATTGGGATAGGGCAGCCCCAATAGCGCTGGCGCGACACGCCCCAATCCCGCAGGCGGTATTGGATTTTTTTCTTGGCAAGCGATTTTGGCTCAAGTTTGGCAAGCATGGCATCAAACGCCTGCTCAAAATCTAAACCGTCAAACTCACCTGAATTGACCAGAGTGTTGCGCTCGGTATAAGCAAGATTGACTTCACTATCATTTGCCTTAGCATCTGCTTTTAAATCATCAAAATAGCCATCAGGGGTATTGATGACTTGTTTAATCGGTAGGTTGTACTTTACCGCAAATTCATAATCACGCTCATCGTGAGCAGGCACGGCCATCACTGCACCTGAGCCGTAGCTCATCAGTACATAGTTGGCGACCCAAACAGGCACTTCTTCACCAGTCAGTGGATGAGTGACGGTCAGGCCGGTATCCATACCGATTTTCTCGGCTTTGGCGAGATCGGCCTCAGCCACTGAACCTTTTTTGCACATCGCACAGAATTGGGCAATCATGTCGTCTTTTTCAGCAGCGTACTGTGCGAGTGGGTGTTCTGCGGCAACGGCGACATAAGTCACGCCCATCAAAGTATCAGGACGAGTGGTGAACACATCTAAGGTGTTTTCTTCGCCAGCAATCTCATAAGGGAAATGTACTTCCATACCGGCACTACGACCAATCCAGTTGCGCTGCATGGTCAATACTTCAGAAGGCCAGTGACCTTCTAGTTGATCCAAATCGTCGAGCAATTCATCGGCATAGTCAGTGATGTTGAAGTAATACATGGGGATGTCACGTTTTTCGACTGCCGCACCACTACGCCAGCCTTTACCATCAATGACTTGCTCGTTTGCTAAGACAGTATTATCAACGGGATCCCAGTTGACCGTCGATAGCTTTTTGTACACTAGGCCTTTTTTGTACAACTGCAAGAATAGCCACTGCTCCCACTGATAGTATTCAGGGCTACAAGTGGCAAACTCGCGTGACCAATCAATAGACAGGCCTAGCAATTTAAGCTGCGCGCGCATATTGTCGATATTGGCAAACGTCCATGCAGCAGGTGGCGTTTGATTGGCAATCGCAGCATTCTCAGCTGGCAAGCCAAAACCATCCCAGCCCATTGGCTGCATGACCTCATACCCTTTTAGGCGATAATAACGGCTTAAGACGTCAGAAATCGTATAGTTACGTACGTGGCCCATATGCAGCTTGCCGCTTGGGTAAGGGAACATCGACAGCATGTAACGACTTGGCTTGTCGCTTGGCTCATTGCTGACTTCAAAGCGCTTGTCAGTGGCCCATTTGGTCTGCTGCGCAGCTTCGATCGCTTGCGGGTTATAATGATGGTTGTCGGTTTGGTCTGCTGTCACGGCGTTGCTCATAGTCGGCTCGAAATTGGTTGATACTGATTTATTTAAGACGGATTTGTTTAATACTGATCAAAATAGGTGGAATTTGACAATGCCATAGCATAGCGTAATTTGGCAAAAATTGCGACGATATGATGCATTTGCTCATCAGGTTTGACGATTAAAAGTGAGGTATTTTTTATATCCAATCAGCCTCCGGTATAATAGAAACGTTCACCAGTATTTATGAGTAATGATAAGGAGTCATCATGACCATCACCGTTTACGGTATCAAATCATGTAGCACGATGAAAAAGGCGTTCAATAAGCTTGACGAGCTAGGCGTTAGCTATGAGTTTCATGATTATAAAAAACAAGGTGTCGATAAAGATACAGTACAGCGCTGGGTGAATGCGTTAGGGATTGATAAAGTGCTCAATAAGCGCGGCACAACATGGCGCAAGCTGACCGATGAGCAAAAGCAAGCAGCTGACGCCAGTGTGGACAATGCCATTGAGCTATTGGTTGAAAACACCAGTATGATCAAACGTCCGATTGTAGAAGGTCAATTAGCAGATAAAGATCAGCCGATACTGCTGTGCGGTTTTGATGAAGCGGAGTTTGAGCGTGTGTTTGGTTAAAAACGGTCATAAAACGCCTGAGCTAATAATTAAATCTTAGCTCGGGCTTGATAACGCCAACAATAAACCAAATTACACTAAAGCCCTAAATAATGAGCACATAGAGGCGGATTTGCTCCGCTGTCCAATCAAGGGCAAACCAGTCAATCATAAAAAACGACTTCCAGCCCTCTATCCACTTTGCGCCGCCATAGCCAATGACCCACCAGCAGTAGATACTTTCTAAGATAAATAGCAGAAACCATAGCGGAAGAGACATGACTGATTCCTGTTTTTAGCTGAATTAGGCCTCTATCTCACGGCTAATCAGTGTACCAACCCCTTCGTTAGTGAAAATTTCCAGTAACGTGGCATGAGGCACACGGCCATCAACGATAACGGCACTTTTAACACCGCTACGCACGGCATCAAGCGCACACTGTATTTTGGGAATCATACCGCCTGAGATCGTCCCATCTTCGATTAAAGCATCGACTTTCTTGGGTGTTAGCCCAGTCACTACCTCGCCGTCACGGCCCAATACGCCTTTGATATTGGTCAATAGCATCAGCTTCTCTGCTTGTAAAAACTCCGCCACCTTACCAGCGACTAGGTCTGCATTGATATTATAAGTATTGCCTTCTTTATCGACACCAAGTGGTGCGATAACGGGAATGAAATCAGAGGAGATGAGCATATTGATGACGTCTTTATTGACACTGACTACGTCGCCCACAAATCCTAAATCGACAGGCACCACGACACCGTCGTTACCGATTTTTTCCATCATCAGTTTTTTGGCACGAATCAAATTGGCGTCTTTACCCGTGAGGCCAATTGCGCGACCGCCGTGCTTGTTAATCAAGCTAACAATCGATTTGTTGACACTGCCGCCAAGCACCATTTCTACGATATCCATCGTGCTTTTGTCAGTCACACGCATCCCATCGATACGATCAGACTGACGACCCAGCTCTTTTAACAAGTTATCAACTTGTGGGCCACCACCATGTACAACGACTGGATGTATACCGACCGTTTTCAGCAAGACAATATCACGAGCAAATGAGCTTTCGAGTTCAGGATCGGTCATGGCATTGCCGCCATATTTCACCACGATGAGTTTATCAACAAAGCGCTGAATATAGGGCAGGGCAGTGGTTAATACTTCAGCGGTGTTTTTGGCGTCATCTAAATTAAGTGTCATTCCTAACTCCTAAAGGGCGGGTTTTAAATGGGTTGTTCTTTTTAGCATATTTAATCGATACAGGTTTAATGCCGTTATTCAGCAGGCATGGCGATAATCTGTGTTGCCAGCTCTGCATCAAATGGGCGACACAACGCGGCAAAGGTCGCTTGAATGTCTTTTAGATCATCCATGCTGTCACCAGCGAAGCGCGCAGTCAGGCTATTACTGGTATTTGATTGACGCAACACGCCAAATCCGTGCGCAAAATCCAAGCGCACACCATCAATGCAGCTAAGTCTAGTGCCTGCTGGCAATAAAGACTTGGCTTGTTCGACAGCTATATGGGATCTGATAGTGGAGCAAGTACAGACTGGTGACGCACATAAAGCCGTTGGTAGATTGGCGGCGTCTAGTCGGTAATCAGAAATATCAAACGAATCAGCATGAGTCGTCACGCTCGCTAGCTGCTGCAAGTAGGTACAAACCCTCGTTAATTGCTCCATGATTGAGCAATCTGTCCTAGCAGTCTGCGGCATCGGCAGATAATGATCTGCTGTACTGACCATGGCGGGCAAGCGTTGGAGAATATCTGATAGTGCATTTTTATCATCTAAGATATTACGAGACTTGACAAACCAATGCAGTAAGCGCAATGCAGCATATATGGCATCATCATAAGGGATAAAGCGGCCATCATTAAAAATAAAATGCCCTGATAGCTCACCTGCAAAGACAATTTGACTATCAGGATGCTGTACCTGTTGGCGCATAAAGCTGCTACCGGTTTTGCTAATCACTGGCATCGCGCCAAGATCCGCCAGTAGCTTTGGCAGATGATGCGCGCATTTAATATCAAATAGCACCTCAGACGCTAAGGAGCTGGTCAAAGAATCCGGACGTTCTGTTATGGCAATGCGTGCTAACAAGTAGAGTAGGTGATCAGGCATGACCACTTTGCCGTTATTATCAACGATCATCAAACGATCACCATCACCATCAAATGCTAAACCAATATCGGCACAATGAAAAGCAACAGCTTGCTGCAGCGCTGTTAGACGGTTGGGCTCGGCTGGATCAGGATTACCAAGAGGAAAACTGCCATCTGGCGTGTCATTGAGCACAATGACATGCTGGCAAAAACGGTCAAATAAGCGCTGAGTGATGTTGCCAGTGGCACCGTGCATACAATCAATAACCACAACCAAATCAAGCTTAGACGCTGTTTTTCGGTTGTTTGTAGGTGCTGTCTGATTATCCTGAGTCAACTGGCAAAAGACTTGCTCAATAGCCGCGATATAGACATCTGCTACTTGCTTGGCAAGCAGCTCTTTAAGCAAAGCTCTAGACAATTCAGTATTGCTGCTAATATTTATATAGTGTGAGTCTGGTTCTGAGTCTAAGGTTGCTTGCTCGACCTGATTTTTAGATAAGTAATGAGTATGAGAGATTAATTGTTGATAAAGGGCTTGTATCTCTAAGCTACTAGGAGATTTATGATTGACCAACCACTTGATACCCAATACGTCTTTGGCAGAGTGGCTGGCGGTTACAATAATGCCATGACCTTGATACTGCTTTGCCCAAAACGCCATCATGGGTGTGGTAACAAGACCGAGCTGGATAACGCATAAACCCTGTTGGGCTAATACAGTAGAGAGTGTACGTGCAATCGATTCGCTGCCATGACGCATATCGTAGCCGATCACCACGATAGTTTCGGCTACTGTATCCTCTTGAACATTCATGGTGCTATCGGGAGAATAAGTAACATCAGCAGTATTGGCATCGATATCTTGGGTTAGCGCTTGTGTCAGGTGGTGTGACTCAGCGCTATAGAGCTGAGCAAAACGATGGCCCAGCGCTTGTACAAACTCATCGGTGAAATGCGTGTTTGTACCACGGATGTCATAAGCACGAAATAAGGATTGCTGCGCCGCAAAAGATGGCATGGCTTATTCTCCTTATTGACGTGGTAAATAGGTAATTATGAATACAAAACGGGTAGCGTAACATTCTATTAATGTAAACAATTACTCTTAGTCGCCATCCCAATAATTATTTTAGCCACTAAACTGGCACTGCTAACCTGAAATCGCCACCTCAACGATCATTAATTGAGCGAATAATTACTGACGGCCTGAATGTCCAAATCCGCCAGCACCGCGCACGCTTTCATCACTGAATTCTGCAACCACTTCAAACTCAGGACGGGCAACAGGCACCACGATATACTGTGCCATGCGATCGCTTGGGTTGAGAACAAAGTCTTCGTTACTGCGATTCCAAATACTGACCATCAGCTCACCTTGATAGTCGGCATCAATCAGCCCAACCAAGTTACCCAAGACGATGCCGTGCTTATGGCCAAGGCCTGAGCGTGGCAATATCATACCGGCATAATTAGGGTCTTGAATATAAACAGCAAGGCCCGTACCGATCAAGTGGGTTTCGCCTGCTTTGATCGTTAAAGGCTCATCAATACAAGCGCGCAGATCGATACCAGCACTGCCATCGGTAGCGCGAGTCGGTAGAGAAAATGCTTCATCTTCAATAATTTTAGGATTGACTACTTTCACTTGTACAGCTTGCATAACACACTCACTTAACGATTTAGAAGTTTTATAAATTAAGACTATTTAACAATATTTTATAAACAACAATGATATATGAATAGCAATGCTGTGTTTTTATTGGATACTTTATTATTTAGCAATTCACTAGAGTATTAACACACTCGCCAAGCCTAAAAATGACATAAAACCAACAATATCCGTCACGGTGGTCAAAATCACCGAGGCAGACAAGGCTGGGTCAATGTTCATGCGCTTAAGTAACAGCGGTATACTAATTCCCGAGACATTCGCCGCCGTCATGTTGATCGCAATGGCAAAGCCAATGACAGCACTAATTTCGATGTCATGAAACCATAATTGGGCAATAAATGCCATGATGATCGCCCAAATGATACCGTTTATCGCGCCAACCCACAGCTCTTTATTAAGGAGCCAGACTCGGTTAGAACCACCGATTTGACCCATTGCCATCCCGCGGATAACGACGGTCAAGGTTTGCGAGCCTGCAATACCGCCCATGCTGGCGACCACAGGCATCAATATCGCCAGCGCCACCACTTGTGCCAAGACTTCCTCGAATTGTCCAATCACCGCGGCTGCCAAGAGCGCGGTACATAGATTGATACCCAGCCAAACACTACGGCTTTTGGCACTGGTCAAAATAGGCGCAAACAGCTCTTCGTCTTGACTGACACCAGCAAGATTTTTCATAGTGCTATCGACATCATCTTGGATAATCTCCATGATGTCCTCGCCATTTAGCTGTCCAACCAGCTCGCCATAGCTATTTGTCACGGGGGCGAAACGAATGTCTTCTGAACGAAAAATCGCTGCAGCATCTTGGATATCTAGGCGATCATTGATGGTGATAGCCGTATCAATCAGTTCTGAGACTAGGGTGTTTTGATCATGTTTAATCAGATCTACCAGACTCAATAGCCCAAGTAATTGCTGGCTTTGATCGACAACAAGCAGTTCTTGGCTTTCGTCATCGAGCAGATCCTCGTTTTCGCGTAGCCAATCCTGTACATCCGCCAGACAGATATCATCCCGTATTTGGATAATATCGGGATCCATGTAGCTCCCAACTTCCCAGTCATCATACGTATCAAGTTTATTGACTTGGACGCGCGTTTCTTCATCGAGCGTTGCCATGACTGAGGTACGTACGCTCTCAGTGACAGTATCCAAAATCTCAGAGATGTCTTGGGCATCAAGATCTTGGGTAAATAGCGAGATTTCTTGAGAAGAAATATTCTCTAATAATGGCTGGCGGGTATCGTACTCGAGCTCAGCAAGTACCTCACCTTTAATGCTCTCTGGTACTTGCTCCCAGATGAGTAGGCGGTTTTGAGTCGGGAAAGACTCTAGTAGGCTTGCAATTTCATACTCAGACTGCTTTTCTAAAAACTCTGTAATCGCCTCATATGCTTTATCAGCAACCAAATCCTGCAAATACAGCAGTTTATATTCGGCACTGTATTCAGCCGGATTATAATCTCCTGGTAGCACTGATGGTCGTTCCTGATCGGGCATCGAGGTAGGCATAAGGATTCCAATATCTTTTATAAAGTGTTAATAATAGCAAATGGCAAAACGTCGGGTTAGCGTTTGCCGAGTCAGTTCTTTTTGGCATCAGCACTGTCAATATTGATGTTAGCGCTTACCCAATAAAGCGCGAATATTGGCTAAGTACTCATCAGCGACCGCTTCTGGGTCTTTGATGGCTTTTTTCTTTTTGGCCTTGGCGGGCCAGTCAACATGATCTTCAGGTAGCTCGTCCAAAAATCTGGACTCTGAGGTCACGCGCATCTGACCACCGGCACGGCGCTGGGCCGCAAGCGTCAAAGTCAGCTCACGACGCGCGCGGGTGATGCCTACGTACATCAGACGACGCTCTTCTTCGATCGTCTCACTCATAATAGAGTTACGATGCGGTAGCATCTCTTCTTCAAGCCCCATGATATAAACAAAATCAAACTCCAAACCTTTTGCAGCATGCAAGGTCATTAGATTGACTTTGTTGGTGTTCTCTTCTTCTTGCTGCTGCTCGAGCATATCGAGCAAGACCAGCTTACGAATGATGGTATCAATCGTGCGGTCTTCGTCTTCTTCTGCGCGATTAATGAGAGATTGGATACTGGTATAGAGCATATCGATATTATCAATACGGTTTTTTTCTTGCTGCGGGGTTTTGGCATCGCTACGGACAAAATCTATATAACCCGTCTCATCAATCATTTGGCGTACGATTGGCACAGGATCAGGGTGTTGATCGAGCTCACGTGTATAGTGCTCGATGAACTCGCCAAACTCTTTGATCGTGCCATACGCTTTTGACGGCAACACATGAGCCAAGCCGGCATGAGTACAAGAAGCCAGTAGCGAGATACTATGCTCTTGAGCAAATAAGCCAAGCTTTTCTAGCGTAGCAGGTCCCATACCGCGCTTGGGTGTATTGATAATACGTAAAAACGCGCTGTCATCTTCAGGGTTCAAAATCAAGCGTAGATAGCCCATGATGTCTTTGATTTCACTACGCGCAAAGAACGATTGACCGCCTGATAGCTTATAAGGGACTTGTAGCTGGCGCAATTGTGCCTCAAGCATTCGTGCCTGAAAGTTACTGCGGTAGAGTACTGCATACTGCTCCCACTCATTACCAAAACGCAATTTGTGCGTGACGATTTCTTTGGCGACGCGCTCAGATTCATCATCATCATTACGGCAGTTGATAATCCGAATTTTTTCGCCTTGACCTTTATCTGACCACAGTTTTTTTTCAAATAAATGCTCGTTGTTCAGAATAACGGCATTGGCAGAGGTCAAGATACGGGTGGTTGAGCGATAATTTTGCTCAAGCATGACGATTTTTAGTTTTGGGAAATCTTCTTTTAGCAGTGCCATGTTTTCAGGCTTCGCCCCGCGCCACGCATAGATAGATTGGTCATCATCACCTACCACGGTAAAACGACCTTGCGGACCAACCAGATGCTTAATCATTTCATACTGGGCGGTATTGGTATCTTGATACTCATCGACCAATAGATAACGAATACGGTTTTGCCATTTGTCTCGCAGCTCTCTATTTTCACGCAAGATTTTGGTCGGCAGTACAATCAAGTCATCAAAATCGACGGCATTATACGCACGCAAGTTACGCTCATAAAGCGCATACAAGGTCGCAAAAATCATGTCTTCTGGATCGTCTAACGTCTCCATCGCCTTGTCAGGCTCAATCAAATCGTTTTTCCAATCAGAGATCATCTTGATGGCTTTACCAACCAGCTCACGACTTTCAGCGCCACTCAAGTTGTCGCGCATCATCAGCTCCATCAAGAGGCGCTTACTGTCATCGCTGTCCATGATAGAGAAGTTGCCTTTTAGTGGCGTATGCATCAGCTCATAGCGCAAAAACTGCAGGCCAAATTGGTGAAAGGTCGATACAGTCAAGCCGCGCGTTTTTTCGCTTGGGAGCAGTTTGCTCACACGGGCTTTCATTTCACGTGCCGCCTTATTAGTAAAGGTCACCGCTGTGATGCGCTCGGCTGGCATGTCGCACTCTTGAATCAGATACGCAATTTTACGCGTGATCACCGAGGTCTTACCGGAGCCAGCACCTGCGAGCACAAGTAGTGGGCCGGATACGTAGAGCATGGCTTCTTGTTGTTTGGGATTGAGTTGACTCATAACGTGACCTGTAAGACAAAAGCAAAAAGAGGGTAGCGCTGATATAGCACAATTGATATCTTAATAATGTTTGTTATAAGGATAATAGAATTTAAGGTTTGATGATGACATATTAGACCTCTTGCAAAAGTAGTTGTAAGACACAACGTATATTATTGAACTCTACTTACTTAATAGATATGCCAAACATAGATAAGCTACTCAAACAAAGTGACGCTGGTTTTAAACGCTACACTGGCATTCATAAAGCCACCTTTTATGACATGCTTGAGGCCATGCAAGAGCATGAAGCATCTAAGACCAAATCAGGCAGACCAAGTGTGCTCAGTCTTAAGGAGCAGATACTACTCGCCCTGACTTATTGGCGTGAATACCGCACGCTTTATCATATCAGTATGGACTTTGGTATTCATGAGTCTTCTGCTAGCCGTATCATTCGTAAAGTAGAAGACACACTGATTGACTCTGGCAAGTTTGAATTGCCTAAAAAGTTGCCTAGTCGTGTCGATGAGGACATCAATTGGTCAGTCGTCATTGTCGATGCCACCGAAACCCCTATTGAGCGTCCAAAAAAAACCAAAGAGACTACTACAGCGGCAAGAAAAAACAACACACCTTAAAAGCGCAGGTTATCGTTCATTGGCAAACTGGTTTGATACTTGATGTGCAAACCTGTAAAGGGTCAATCCACGATTTTAAGCTGTATAAAGATACTTGTCCTGACTGGTTACCTTGTGACGCCAAGCTATTAGCCGATAGTGGTTATCAGGGTATAGCAAAGTTACATAACCAAACTTTCACACCATTTAAGAAACCTCGTGGTGGTCAGTTACTGGAGATATGCAAACAGGCCAATCACTATCTGGCAAAGTTCCGTATTGTGGTTGAGCATAAAATAGGCTTAATCAAGTTGTTTAAAATCGTGGCTCATAAATATCGCAACCGTCGTCAGCGCTATGATCTTAGAATGAAGCTGTTTGCTGGTATCATTAATTCCGAGCTTAAACTATGACTTTTGCAAGAGGTCTATTGTAAAATTAGGTGGGTCATTATAAAGCAAAAACGGTCACTTTGGGGGAGGAGTTGGGTGATGAAAATAGGGTATGAGCGCACTTGATTTCTGGTAAATAGCGTGACAGCGTTTGCGCATCGAACAAAGCATGGATTTGGGGTTAATATAAGGTAACGTCTATATCATAATTTTTGGTAAAAAAAACACATTTTGTTTCATAGAAAATGACCGTCGAATACAGTTAAAAACTAGCTTTTAGGCACTGATATGCGTATAGTACATAAATAATTTATGCCAGTTGTCACGTCATTATTAACCACGTGTAATGAGCTATTAAATCAATTAAGTACGCAGTCAGATATGATATTGATTTAATACGTTGATCTTACGTTGTTAGAAGATGCGTTGGGCGACCAGCCTTTATCCGCGTGCATACCGGAATCTCTACCGTTGGTCAGGTCTGACATCGTCGTTAATAAGCTTGATAATTGGTTATTACCAGCAAAATACCTAACATGTGACTCAATGACAGTTACTTAAACACAGTGTCAGTGAATGACAACTGCTTTGTGTTTTCGTCTGCGTTATACCTGTCGTGAGGCGGCCTTAATGGGTCAGTGCCTGCGCTGTGTCTAACACTCGATTGGGTGAGGAGCACGTATTATCATGTCTGCTTTTAATTGGTCAGCAGTTGCTTTTATCTTAGCCGCCATTGGGCTAGTTGTCTTTATGCTGGTGGTACCGCGTTTACTTGGCGGTCGCTCTCAAGGCTTACAAAAAGAAGAGATATTTGAAGCGGGTGTTGTCGGATCTGGCAACGCCCGTATTCGTTTGTCTGCTAAATTCTATTTGGTCGCGATTTTCTTTGTGATTTTCGATTTAGAGGCGCTGTATCTCTACGCGTATTCTGTGTCGGTACGAGAGGCCGGCTGGCTTGGTTTTGCCGCTGCTGCTACCTTTATCACTATTCTGATTATCGGTTTGATCTATGAGCTGAGCTTGGGTGCGATGAATTGGGCACCTGCTGACAAGCTGCGTAAAAAGGCACGCTTATATGCCGCGCCTGCTGGCTTTAACTTAGCAGATATCACCAAGTTTGATGGTGCTCATGAGCTGATGGTCGATCCTACTGGTAAAGTACCCGCGCAATCATCCGGTCAAATCAATGTCTCAAACAATATTGAGACCAATCGCCGTCATCTACAAAACATCGATCATATTAATACCACAGGTAATGTGACGTCTGTGGATTTTGCGACGTCTGCACAAAACGACAAGCCTGCGCACTAGTGAGTGCTGCTGGCTTTCGCTGATCGCATTTTGTTGCAACGATTGCTTGTGATTGGCCCCTTATTAATAACGAAATTTTTGGCGACAGCGTATACAAGATGAGTATGACGCCAAGCCTAATATAAAGGTTGTATGTTATGAAATACACATTAACAAAAGCCAACCCTGATGCAGATACCTACCCTGCACAGACCCGCCAAACGGTCAATGATCCTATCGAAGATGAAGTCAATAAAAACGTCTTTATGGGTCGTCTCGAAGACCTCGTTCATTCGACAGCAAACTGGGGGCGCAAGCACTCGCTCTGGCCATTTAACTTTGGTACGTCTTGCTGTTATGTTGAATACGCCACTACCTTAACCGCCGTTCATGATTTGTCACGCTTTGGGGCCGAAGTTATCCGTGCCTCACCCCGTCAGGCAGACGTCATGATCGTTGCTGGTACATGTTTTGTCAAAATGGCCCCTGTTATTCAGCGTCTTTATGAGCAAATGCTTGAGCCAAAATGGGTCATCTCTATGGGTGCTTGTGCCAACTCAGGCGGCATGTATGATATCTACTCGGTCGTACAAGGGGTGGATAAAGTGATCCCTGTCGATGTGTATGTGCCAGGCTGTCCGCCGCGTCCAGAAGCATTGATTCAAGGCTTGATGTTGCTACAAGAATCTATCACCAAAGAGCGTCGTCCGCTGGGCATCCATGTCAATGAGCAGGGTATCTATCAACCGCAGATGACGCCTGAGCGTGACCGTAAGCAAGCAGATCGTATCGCTGTAAAAAACCTGCGTAGCCCAGACAGCATCTAAGTTTAGACAGTATCTAAATTTAGATAGCATTTAGATTTAGCAACCTCAATATTTTATGCGCTCATCATGGTTTGGTTATGACTGACATAGCCTCACTTTGATTGACATCGCTCAGTTATGATTAATGAAGGAATACATCATTCATGGTCACGGTAGTCGAAAACACAGATCCTAAGATCAAGCCCGTCCCAGCCGTCATTACAGAGCTGGAGCAAAAGTATGCTGGTAAATTTGTCGTACAGCACACTGTGGATGAGATTCCAACAGTCTGGGTGGCGCGTGCAGATTTATTAGACGTGCTTTTATTTTTGCGCAAACTGCCCAAGCCCTACGTCATGCTATTTGACTTGTCAGCGATAGATGAGCGTCTGCGTCAGCATCGCGCAGGGTTGCCTGACAGTGACTTTACGGTGTTTTATCACCTGATGTCGCTTGAGCGCAATAGTGATATACGTGTCAAGGTCGCACTGAGCGAAGATGACCTCAATGTCCCAAGCGCGACCAATATTTGGCCAAATGCCAACTGGTATGAGCGCGAAGTGTGGGACATGTTCGGTATTGTCTTTACAGATCATCCGCATTTGACCCGTATTTTATTGCCAAAATACTGGGAAGGTCATCCACTGCGTAAAGAATATCATGCGCGTGCGACTGAATTTACCCCGTATTTCTTGAATACCGCCAAGCAGCAATACGAGCAAGAAAACCTACGTTTTGTCCCAGAAGAGTGGGGCATGAAGCGCTCAGGTCGTGATGAAGACTTTATGTTCTTGAACATCGGTCCTAACCACCCCTCCGCTCACGGTGCGTTTCGTTTGGTACTACAGTTGGATGGCGAGGAAGTCGTCGACTGTATCCCTGATATTGGCTATCACCATCGCGGCGCAGAAAAGATGGCTGAGCGTCAAACATGGCACTCATTTATTCCTTATACCGACCGTATCGATTATTTAGGCGGTGTGATGAATGAGCTGCCTTATATCATGTCAGTCGAAAAGCTCGCTGGGATTACCGTCCCACCTCGCGCCGAGACTATCCGTGTGATGATGAGCGAGTTTTTCCGTATTACCAACAATTTGCTATACGTCGGTACATTCATTCAGGATGCAGGTGGTATGACCCCTGTATTTTATATGTTTACCGATCGCCAAAAAGCCTATGACGTCATCGAAGCCGTGACAGGCTACCGTATGCATCCGGCTTGGTTCCGTATCGGTGGTACGGCGGCTGATCTGCCACGTGGCTGGCAGCGTTTGGTGCGTGAGTTCTTAGATTGGATGCCTAAGCGCCTGGACGAGTATGTCAAAGCAGCACTACAAAACAGCGTGCTCAAAGGTCGTACCCAAGGCGTCGCTCAGTACAATGCCAAGCAAGCATTGGCTTGGGGCGTGACGGGCGCTGGTCTGCGCGCGACAGGCGTGGATTTCGATATGCGTAAAGCGCGTCCTTACATGGGCTATGAGAATTACGATTTTGCAGTGCCAGTTGGTTACAACGGTGACGCTTATGATCGCTGTATGGTCAAAGTTGAGGAGATGCGTCAGTCATTACGTATCATTCGTCAATGTATGGACAACATGCCACAAGGCCCTTATAAGGCAGATCATCCACTGGCCGTACCACCGCCGAAAGACCGTACACTGAACGATATCGAAACGCTGATTAACCACTTTATCTCCGTATCATGGGGTCCTGTAATGCCAGCGGGTGAGTGTACGACGATTGTCGAGGCGACCAAAGGTCTGAACAGTTATTATATTACCTCAGACAAAGCCACAATGAGCTATCGTACGCGTATCCGTACGCCAACGTTTGCTCATATACAGCAGATGCCATCGGTCATTAATGGCTCACTGGTTTCTGATGCCATTATGTATTTGGCATCGATTGATATTGTGATGGCGGACTGCGATCGTTAAGATTTTGATCTTTAAGGTTAAACCGCTGCTTAAAAAGTATTTGTTCATCAATATATTATTGCCTGATGGCACACCAAAATGCTGTCGCTTGTCGATATAACCACGGTTTTAAGTAGACTGATATTGGCTTGTGATAGAGCAGGATGAGTGAGGAAAGACAGAAGATTATGAAAATTGTTTCCGACAAAATGCCAAAAGTAGATGTGGAAAGCATCCTCACCACTGAGGAAATCGCTGCCATTCATGAGTTTATGCACCATTACCCACAGGCGCGTGCTGCCTCATTAGATGCGCTAAAAATTGTGCAAAAGCGCAACGGCTGGGTCGATGATGCGCAAGCAAACGCTATTGCCAACATCCTAGACATCCCGATGTCAGACATGGATGGGGTCGCCACTTTCTTTAACCGTATCTATCGCCAGCCTGTCGGTCGCCATGTGATTCTCATCTGTGACTCCGTGGCTTGTTATTTGACAGGTTATGAAGCGTTGTCAGCTGAGATCAGATCACAGCTGGGTATTGAGTATGGTCAGACAACTGCTGATGGACGTTTTACGCTATTGCCAATTTGCTGCTTGGGCAACTGTGATAAGGGGCCAGCGGTACTAATTGATGAAGACACTTACGGCCCTGTCCAGCCCTCCGAGGTCGCGCAATTATTGGAGCTATACGCATGAGTTTAACGATTTCAGAGCAGATTGCTCGTCGCGGTCAAGGCCAAGCGCCAAGCCAGCTAAATGCACAGCGTGTTCCAATTTATGGCGATAAAGCGACAGCCACTAGCGAAACCAAGCCATTGACTTGGCGTTTGGCGCATCATGATGCGGTGCTTGATTTAGCCACTTATGAGTCTCTAAAAGGCTTCACTGGTCTAAAAGAAGCGCTATCTAAATCGCCAAAAGACGTCGGCAATATGATTAAAGCCGCCAATGTCCGAGGTCGCGGCGGTGCAGGTTTTAACGCGGGTCTAAAGTGGTCGTTTATGTCGCCGCCGGACGGTTTGCCGCGTTATCTTATCTGTAATGCTGATGAAATGGAGCCGGGTACTTTTAAAGACCGTCTATTAATGGAGCGTTTACCGTTTCAGTTGATTGAAGGTATGCTTATTACCGCGCATGCGATTGGTGCCACTGACGGTTA
Source organism: Psychrobacter sp. AntiMn-1 (assembly GCF_001854065.1). Lineage (NCBI taxonomy): Bacteria > Pseudomonadati > Pseudomonadota > Gammaproteobacteria > Moraxellales > Moraxellaceae > Psychrobacter > Psychrobacter sp. AntiMn-1. The sequence continues at coordinate 2,824,145 of NZ_CP012969.1, forward strand.
TATCTTTATCCGCGGTGAGTATATCTTGGCCGCTGAACGTTTGGTCGCTGCTATCGAAGAATGTTTGGCCAACAATCTCATGGGCGACAATATTTTAGGCTCAGATTTTAGTTTTAATCTGCATGTGCATACTGGCGCTGGACGTTATATTTGCGGTGAAGAAACCGCATTGATTAACAGCTTAGAAGGTCGCCGTGCTAACCCACGTACCAAACCCCCTTTCCCGCAAATCTCTGGTGCATGGGGCAGACCAACGGTTGTCAATAACGTTGAGACCTTATGCAATATGCCAGCCATCTTGAATCACGGCGTAGAGTGGTATCAATCACTATCCGAGATTAAAGGTAAAAGTAAAACGCCAGGCACCAAATTATTTGGCTGTTCAGGCTTGGTCAATGATCCAGGCCTCTGGGAGTTACCCTTTGGTTATACGGCTCGCGAAATCATTGAAGATTTAGCCGGTGGTATGAAAGATGGTAAAACGCTGAAGGCTTGGTTACCGGGCGGCGCCTCGACGGACTTTTTAACCGCCGATTATTTGGATGTGGTCGTAGATTTTGACACCATTCAAGAAGCGGGTAGCCGTATGGGTACTGGGCTTATCATGGTCGTCGATGAGTCGCAAGATATGGTGCCGTTACTTCGTAACCTTGAGATTTTCTTTCAACGCGAGTCGTGCGGCTGGTGTACACCGTGTCGTGATGGCTTACCGTGGGGCGTCAAATTGCTGACCGCTATCAATAACGGTGAGGGACAAGTGGGCGATGTCGAAAAACTAGAGGGCCTGACGCGTGACTTATGGATTGGCAAGACGTTTTGTGCCCATGCACCAGGTGCGATGGAACCACTAATGAGTGCGATTAAATATTTCCGTCCAGAGTTTGATCAAAAAATCGCGCAGGCGGTTGGTGTCGATGTGATTGATGCGGCAGCCAACCAACAGCCAGCAGTGAAATAAGGAGAGCGGCATGGCAGTCATACATATTGATGGAACCACTGTCGAAGTAGATAGCAGCGACAACTTACTACAAGCCTGCTTATCACTCGGCATTGATGTGCCGTATTTTTGTTATCATCCAGCCCTAGGCTCAGTAGGCTCGTGCCGTCAGTGCGCGGTCAAGCAATTCCAGAATAAAGACGATATGGAAGCAGGTCGTGGTCGTCTCGTCATGTCATGTATGGTCGCCCCTGGCGATGATATGTACATCTCCGTGACTGACGATGAAGCCAAAGCATTCCGCAAGTCGATGGTTGAGCTACTCATGACCAACCATCCACATGACTGTCCAACTTGTGAAGAAGGCGGACATTGTCATTTGCAGGACATGACTTATATGTCAGGTCATAGCCGTCGTCGCTATCGCTTTACCAAACGCACCCATCATAACCAAGAGCTTGGGCCATTTATCGCCCATGAGATGAACCGTTGCATCGCTTGCTATCGTTGTGTCCGTTTTTATAAAGACTACGCAGGCGGCGAAGATTTGGGTGTTTATGGCTCAAACAATCGCGTCTACTTTGGCCGTGATAAAGATGGTCAGTTTGAAAGCGAGTTCTCAGGCAACTTAACCGAAGTATGCCCAACGGGTGTATTTACCGATAAAACGCATTCTGAACGCTATAACCGCAAATGGGATATGCAGTACGCACCAAGCATCTGTCATGGTTGCTCAGCAGGTTGTAATATCTCACCGGGTGAGAGATATGGTGAATTGCGCCGCATCGAAAACCGCTATAACGGCGAAGTAAACCGTTACTTCTTATGTGACCGTGGTCGCTTTGGTTACGGTTATGTCAACCGCGCTGATCGTCCAACCCAAGCGCTTGAGCGCATCAATGATAAACATGTCAAAATCAATATCGACTATGCTCTTGATGAAACCATCAAACGTATCAAAGATAAAAAAGTCATTGGTATTGGCTCGCCGCGCGCCAGCCTTGAGACTAACTTTGCCCTAAAAAACCTCGTTGGCTTTGATAACTTCTCAACAGGTCTGAATCATCAGCAACAAGCACTGGTCAATAAATGCATCGAAGTGCTTAGCACGGAAGGCATTTATAACCCTAGCATGACCGATATCGAAACGCATGATGCAGTGCTCGTATTAGGTGAGGACATCACGCAAACCTCATCACGAGTGGCGCTATCAGTACGCCAAGCCGCAAAGAACGAAGGCCTAAAAATGGCGGCGGCGCTGCAAACGCAGCCTTGGCTTGCTGAACCAGTTAAGCGTATCGCGCAAGATGCATTAAGCCCAGTTTATGTCATTGATGTGACCCAAACCAAGCTAGAAGACATCAGTAAAGTGAGCGTAGTCGCGACACCTGAAGACATCACTAAACTTGGTTTTAAAGTCGCTGATGAAATTGCTAACTTCGCTGATGATTTAGCAGAAGTAGCGGACCCACAAGCGGCTGAACAAGACGCTAATGTGGATGCGATGCAAGCATTGGCTCAGCAGATCGCTTATGATTTGGTTCAAGCGGATAAGCCATTAATCATCTCTGGTACTAGCCTGTCGTCTACCGCATTAATAGAAGCGGCGGCACAGATTACTCAAGCATTAACACAAAAACGTGCTGCGATTAAAGCAACGGAACAGCAGCAAGTTGAGGCACATAATGAGCAGGTTCGCGCCGCTGAAGCACAAACAGCAACTGCTCAGCAAAGCGAAGACAAAGACTTGTCTGCTAAACCCAACAAACCGGAAACGGGCGTTGATACAGAAGCACAAGACGATGTCGAGCGTGAGCCTGCAACCAAGCTTGAGCTAAAAGAAGTGAATGATAGCTATCATGCGCAAGCCGGTATCTATCTAACGGTTCCTGATGCCAACAGCATGGGCGTTTGTATGCTTGGCGGTCAGTCAGTTGAAGAGCTGCTAGCCACTGATTACGATGTGGTTGTGGTTGCAGAAAACCAGCTAACAGATGCGATTGATGCCAATAAATTGACACAGCTACTGACTGATAAAACGGTCATTGCGTTAGATCATCAGCTGCTTGATTGGCATAAGGACGTCGATATTGTATTGCCAGCGGCTAGCTTTGCAGAAGCGGATGGCACATTGATATCAGCTGAAGGTCGTGCGCAGCGTTTCTTCCAAGTTTATGACAACGAATACTACCATCCGATGAGCAGTATTAAAGAAGGCTGGCGCTGGATACATGCTGTGCATAGCAGTATTGAAGGTCGTGATGTCGACTGGACGCAGCTAGATGATGTTATCAATGCATTGATTGCCACCCATCCTAAGCTTGCAGGTATCAAAGGCGCTGCGCCTGAAGCGGACTACCGTATGACTGGTCTGAAAATCGCGCGTCAACCGCGCCGTTACTCAGGTCGTACTGCTATGCGTGCGCCAATCTCAGTGCATGAGCCGATGCAGCCAAAAGATTTGGACACTGGTTTGACCTTCTCAATGGAAGGTTATAGCGGTAAAGAAGCACCAAGCTCGATGATTCCTTTTGCCAATGCGGCAGGTTGGAACTCCCCGCAGGCATGGAACAAATACCAAGACAAAGTCGGCGGACATCTGAAAAATGGTGATCCAGGGGTGCGTTTGTTCGATCAGCTAGAGCGTCTAGCCACTCGTCAATATGTGGCGCCAGAAGCCATGTCTTCGAATACAACTGACTTACAACAAGGCCAAGCGAAGCTAGTACCGATTCATAACATCTATGCCAGCTCAATGATGGCATCACGTAGCCCAATCGTCGCAGAGCAGCTGCCAGTTGCAGCATGGCGTATCGGTATAGATGATGCCAAAGACTGGAATATTGCTGCTGGTGATTACTTGGCGATTGAAATTGACAAGCAACAAATCACCTTGCCAGTACAGCTGGTTGGTTATTTGGCAGAAGGCTGTATCGGTTACCCAGTCGGGCAGGTGAGTATCATTCACCCATCAATGCCAGCGTCGGTACGGAAAGTAGACGCACCAGTAACGATGATGGGTAGCATGGCTAACGATATGATGAACAATAACGTCACAGCGCAAATGAACGCAGCGCCGACCACCACACAGGAGGTGTAATATGCAAGTTACCCGTATTATCCCTGATGTGCCAAGTTTTTTGGCGGGTAGCATGAGCTTTGATACTTGGTCTATTCTGTTTTTGGTGGGTCAATCGCTAGTCATCTTTTTGGTCGTGGTATTGGTTGCCGCAATGATGATTGTCTATGAGCGCCGCATGCTGGCATTATGGCAAGATCGTTATGGTCCAAACCGTGTTGGGCCTTTTGGTTCGTTGCAGTTAGTCGCTGACATGCTCAAAATCTTTTTTAAAGAAGATTGGACACCAAACTTTACTGATAAGTTTATGTTCACCTTGGCACCTGCGGTCGCAATGTTCACGGCACTGGCTTCATTTGCCATTATTCCTATCTCGCCAACACTTGGCGTGGTTGATTGGGATATTGGTATTTTGTTTTTCTTTGCCATGGCGGGTATTGCTGTTTACGCCGTGATGTTCGGTGGTTGGGCATCTGCTAACAAATTCTCGCTACTCGGTGGTTTGCGCTCAGCTGCACAGACGATCAGTTACGAAGTGTTTTTAGGTTTGTCGTTGATGGGCGTTGTTGCACTGACAGGTTCATTTAACTTACGCGCCATTGTTGAGTCACAAGTCGACGGCTGGTATATCATTCCGCAGTTTTTTGGGTTTTTAACCTTTGTGGTCGCGGGTGTGGCGGTTACGCACAGACATCCATTTGACCAACCAGAAGCAGAGCAAGAACTGGCTGAAGGCTATCATGTCGAATATTCGGGCATGAAGTTTGGTATGTTCTTCATTGGTGAGTATGTCAACGTTGTCTTGATTTCTGCCTTGATGACTTGCTTGTTCTTTGGCGGTTGGCTTGCGCCGTTCAATTTAGATATCCCATTTATTCCACCAGTTTTTTGGTTCATGATTAAAACGCTGTTCTTTATGACCATGTTTATTTTGGCTCGAGGCTCACTCATGCGTCCGCGTTATGATCAGGTGATGAACTTTGGCTGGAAAGTATGTCTGCCAGTAACGCTGATTAATCTATTAATCACTGCTGCGGTCATTTTGATCTTTTCCCCAACGTTATAGTCATTACTAGCCATCACTGATGAACTAGGGTAAAGCTGATAAGGATAATAATCCCATGTTTACTACCATAAAAAAGACCGTCATTGGTATATTTACCATTGTCCGCAGCATGTGGATGGTCAATAGTCATGCACTCAGACCGCGTGACACCATCCTTTATCCTGAAGAGCCGGTACCTGTGCCGCCGCGTTTTCGTGGACGTATTGTCCTTACGCGTGATCCTGATGGAGACGAGCGCTGCGTGGCTTGTAACTTGTGTGCGGTGGCATGTCCGGTAGGGTGTATCTCATTACAAAAAGCCGAGCGTGAAGATGGACGCTGGTATCCAGAGTTTTTTCGAATTAACTTCTCACGCTGTATCTTTTGTGGATTGTGTGAAGAAGCCTGTCCAACGACAGCGATTCAAATGACCCCAGATTTTGAGCTGGGTGAATATAAGCGCCAAGATTTGGTCTATGAAAAAGAGCATTTGCTCATTTCAGGACCAGGTAAATACCCTGATTATAACTATTATCGTGTGACAGGTATGGCGGTAGCAGATAAACCAAAAGGTGCAGCACAAAACGAGTCTGCACCGATTGATCTAAGGAGCTTGCTACCATGATGAATATTTTGAACCATCCTGAACTGGCTGGGTTTTATTCACTGGCGGCAGTGGCGATATTTGCCAGTCTGCGCGTCGTGACTCAGGCCAATCCAGTGCATGCTATCTTATCGATGATTGTATCGTTGCTGGCAATTGCTGGGATATTCTTTGTATTAGGAGCGCCGTTTGCAGGTGCGCTAGAGATTGTTGTTTATGCTGGTGCCATTATGGTGCTATTTGTTTTTGTTATCATGATGCTGAACTTGGGCATGAGTAATGACGAGCGCGAAGAGCGTTGGCTCGATGCTGGTACTTGGGCGATACCGACAGGATTGACGATAATCGTTGCCGTTGTGCTCTATGCAATGATTGGTATGGGTCATGATGAAGCCGTTATGATGGGTGGCACGACTATCTCTGCCAAAGCAGTCGGTACGGTGCTATTTACCAAATATATCATGCTGGTTGAAATTGCAGCTTTGTTACTATTAGCGGCTTTGGTTGCCGCTTATCACTTAGGTAAAGAGTCGATTGATGAAGAGATCGTCGGTCATGCGAGTCAAGACGTTCAGCCAAGTGTAGGCAGTATCAAACAATATGACAATGACAGTGCGCTTACACAGCATGATGGCGTAGAAATGGCTAAGCCTTATGAATATAAAGATGTTGACCCGCATGACTATGTTGGTATGAACACAGGTGCGAACAAAGTGACGCGCAAGGAGGCAGACTAATGGTACTAGCAGCAAGCGTGGCACAAGAGGTGTCAAACGTGCCGTTTGCCCACGAGGTGGCAGGCTTAGTACAGCCAGTTGCTGAGGCGCAAAATGTACTGGGTATGATACCCATGAGCCATGGACTGATTTTGGCAGGTATTTTATTTGCTATTGGTCTGTGCGGCGTCATGGTACGACGTAACTTCTTATTTATGCTCATGAGTCTTGAGATCATGATGAATGCGGCAGCACTAGCATTTGTCGTGGCAGGTAGTCGCTGGGTCGATCCAGACGGGCAGATTATGTTTATCTTTATTTTGACCTTGGCCGCGGCTGAAGCGTCGATTGGTCTGGCAATATTATTGCGTTTTTATCATCAGCGTGGGCATCTCGATGTCGATAGCGCCAATGAGATGAAAGGATGATGTCATGAGTTTATTACCATTAACCTTTATATTCCCGCTCATTGGCTTTTTGATTTTAGCCTTTATGCGCGACAAATTATCAGAGACGGTCGCAGCGTTTGTTGGCGTGGGTAGCATGCTGTTATCAGCATTATGTACGCTAGTCGTTAGCTATACCTTTTTGACCACCAATCCAGCTGGAACGGTAATTGAAGTTCCGCTATGGACATGGTTCCAAGTTGGCGACTTTGCGCCGCATTTTGGCTTGAGCTTTGATGGTTTGGCATTGACTATGACAGGCATCATTACTGGGATTGGCTTTTTGATTCATCTGTTTGCCTCTTGGTATATGAAAGGCGACACTGGCTTTGCCCGTTTCTTTAGCTATATGAACTTGTTTGTGGCCAGCATGCTGTTACTGGTACTCGCAGATGATTTGTTCTTGCTATATCTTGGCTGGGAAGGCGTGGGTATCTGTTCGTACTTATTGATTGGTTATTATTACCATGACAGAGCCAATGGTCGCGCCGCGATGAAAGCCTTTACCGTCACGCGTGTTGGTGATGTGTTCTTAGCCTTTGGTTTGTTCTTATTATTCCGCGAATTCGGTACGCTTAATATTCAAGAGATTATTACGCGCGCGCCAGAAGTGTTCGATGTAAACAACCCAACGATGATGCTAACTACCATGATGTTGGTCGGCGGCGCGATGGGTAAATCAGCGCAGTTGCCACTACACACATGGCTTGCTGATGCGATGGCAGGTCCAACACCCGTATCGGCATTGATTCACGCGGCAACAATGGTAACGGCTGGCGTTTATCTGATTGCCCGCTTGCATCCATTGTTTGAGTTGACCCCAGGCATCTTATTATATTGGGTTGGTGGCGTCGGGGCATTGACGCTGGTCGTTGCTGGATTCTGTGCGCTCGCGCAAACAGACATTAAACGTATCCTTGCGTATTCAACCATGAGTCAGATTGGCTATATGTTCTTAGCGCTTGGCGTGGGTGCGTGGCAAGGGGCAATCTTCCATTTGATGACCCATGCTTTTTTTAAGGCGCTGTTGTTCTTGGCATCAGGTGCGGTCATTCTTGCCGTACATCATGAGCAAGATATCTTTAAGATGGGCGGTCTGCGTAAAAAGATACCATTGGTATTTTGGTGTTATATCATTGGTGGCGGTGCGCTCGCGGCGATACCTTGGGTTACCGTTGGTTTTTATTCTAAAGAAGCGATTCTTTGGGAAACTTATGCCACAGGTCACTTAGTACTATTCTATATGGGTGTGTTCGGCGCATTCTTAACCGCAATCTATACGTTCCGTATGATTTGGATCATATTCTTCGGTGAAGAAAAAACCCATGCGCACAAGCTATCAGGGGTGTCGTACTGGTTACCTTTGACGGTATTACTTGTATTGTCTACCGCTGTTGGTGCTTGGATTACGCCGCCACTACAAGGTGTATTGCCAGAGAGCGTAGGTCACTTATTAGAAGTCGCGGGTCAAGACCATGCTAAGCACACCGCAGAGTATATCGCGATGGGTGCGATGGTGGCCGGTTTGATATTGGCAGCACTATTATATGTCGTCAATAAAGGTCGCATGCTCATAAGCTTTAAGCGCTCACGTATTGGCGGGGCGCTATATCATTGGTGCTATCACGGTCTAGGTTTCGATGTGCTATACGATATAATTTTTGTAAAACCCTTTTTGTTCATCGGCCGCTTATTAAAAGCCGACCCTATCGATAAAACGTGGCTATTCTTGCCTAAGCTGGCTTCGGCAGGTAATAAAGTATTGTCTGCGACGCAAACAGGGTCTCTTCGAGGTTATGCCACAAGCTTTGGCTTGGGTATGGCTGTATTGCTGGTGCTGGTAATGATAACGGTGGTGTAAAGATGATGGAGTTACAACAAACGTGGATGCTACCAGCATTAATCGCAATTCCTTTTATTGCAGGATTGCTATGCTGGTTGGTGGAGCGATTTAATAAACGTCTGCCGCGCTGGATTGCCTTGATCGGTATGATGTTGACCTTTGCTTTGTCATTAATACTTTGGCAGCAGGGTGATTTTAGCGGTATGAGTAAGCAGGTCATCGCGCCAGATGCTGCCGTGCCTTGGGTCGCAGAATTTAGTGTGCCGTGGATACCGAGCTTTGGTATTAGCTTTCACTTGGCGCTAGATGGTTTGTCACTGATGATGGTAGCCTTAACAGGTTTGCTTGGTGTGGCAGCTGTTGCCTGTTCGTGGAATGAGATTCAGCGCCGCGTTGGCTTTTTCCACCTAAACTTGCTATGGAGTTTGGGCGGCGTTATCGGGGTTTTCTTAGCGATTGATCTGTTCTTATTCTTCTTCTTTTGGGAGATGATGCTGGTTCCTATCTATTTCTTGATCGCGCTTTGGGGTCATGATGTGGTTGGCAAAACCAAAGAATACGCCGCAACCAAATTCTTTATCTATACCCAAGCGTCTGGGCTTATCATGCTCATCGGTATTTTGGTATTGGTCATTATCAGCTACGCCCAAACTGGGGTGGTCAGCTTTAACTATAATGACTTACTCGGTACGTCACTTGGCGGCTGGGAATATCCCATCATGCTGTGCTTCTTCATTGGTTTTGCGGTGAAGTTGCCTATTGTACCTTTTCATGGCTGGTTGCCAGATGCGCATGCGCAGGCACCAACGGCAGGTTCGGTGGATTTGGCAGGTGTGCTCATTAAAACTGCCGCCTATGGTTTGATTCGTTTTGTGTTGCCGTTATTCCCAGTAGCGTCACAAGAGTTTGCACCGATTGCCATTACCTTGGGGACGATTGGTATCTTCTACGGTGCTTGGCTCGCGTTTATGCAGACCGACATGAAGCGTTTGCTAGCGTATACCAGTATCTCGCATATGGGCTTTGTGGTATTAGCAATCTATGCTGGAACATTGCTCAGCTTACAAGGTCTGATGATTCAGATGCTTGCGCACGGGCTTAGCTCAGCCGCACTATTTATCATGGCAGGGCAGCTATATGAGCGTCTGCATACACGTGATTTGACCTTGATGGGTGGTATGTGGGGACAGTTCCGTTACTACGCACCGATATTGATGTTCTTCTGTGCGGCGTTGCTTGGTATTCCAGGTACAGGTAACTTCATTGGCGAGTTTATGATTTTATTTGGCTCCTTTGCTCAGTATCCTGTGTTTGTGGTATTTGCGACATTCAGCTTGGTGCTTGCAGGTCTATACTCGCTTATTTTGATTTATCGCGCGTTATTTGGTGAAAACAACATCGCTGCATTGGCAGAGCGAGAGACTAAGTCACATGGTTTGCCTGCACGTAGATTAAAAGATTTGGGCAAGCGCGAGCTGTCATTACTATTGATGTTAGCGGCTGGTTTGGTCTGGCTCGGATTATATCCACAGCCGTTCCTTGATACCTCAAGTCACGCGATGCAGTGGATCAACAATGCATATATATACAGTCAAGTGACACAGGTAGATGCGTCGCAACTGCTTGATGTAATGGAGGCACGTTAAGTCATGAATGAGATTACAATGAATGATTTGATAGGGCTTGTGCCTTACGCACCGATTATCGCCGTAGTGATTACGGTACTCGTGGTGATGATTGCCATCACTATCAAGCGCTCGCATATGGTCACTGGTACAATCACCGTAGTCGGTTTGAATATTGCTCTGGTTACGTTACTTGGGCAAATGACGGGCTTTATTGAAAGCGGTGCTATTGCGCCAAATGCTGAGCAGTTATTTGTGATTGATAACTTTGCACAGTTCAATATGGTGATAGTTCTAGTTTGTGCCTTGGCGTGTTGTACGCTATCGTATGCGTATCTGGCCGATCTAAAAGACAATAAAGAAGAGCTATACTTGCTCATGCTGCTATCGACCATTGGTGCATTACTCATGGTAAGCGCGCAGCATATGGCATCATTCTTTATGAGTCTTGAGATGCTGTCAGTGCCTTTATATGGTTTGCTCGCTTATACTTATATGCGTAACCGCTCGCTTGAGTCAGGACTAAAATATCTAGTACTGTCGGCGACAGCGTCAGCGACTTTACTCATGGGTATGGCCTTTATTTATGCAGAGGTTGGCTCGTTGGCATTTAAGCCAATCAGCATGGTATTGGGCAATATTTTTGAATCGCCACTACTGATATTGGGTGCGGCGATGATGATGTTTGGTATCGCCTTTAAGCTTTCTGCAGCTCCCTTTCATATGTGGACACCAGATGTTTATGAAGGCGCGCCTGTCCCTATCGCGACCTTTTTGGCGTCTGTCTCAAAAGTTGCCATGATGGCGCTAGCGGTTCGATTCTTAATCGATACCTCTTTATTGGCATTGCCATCGGTGCAAATGTTATTAATGGTGATGGCAACCTTGTCTATCTTGGTAGGTAACTTGTTAGCTGTGCGTCAGACCAGCCTCAAACGTCTATTGGGTTATTCATCCATTGCCCATATGGGTTATGTGATGATCGTCATCGTCAGTATTGGCGCTGCTGCTGATAGCATTTCTAGTATGTATATGGCGGTGTATGCCTTTACGTCTATCGGTGCCTTTGGTGTGGTGACATTGATGTCGAGTCCATATCGCCTATCTGGTGAGGCCGATGAGCTGACACATTATCAAGGGCTATTCTGGCGTCGTCCAGTATTGACGGCAGTGATGACTATCATGATGTTATCACTGGCTGGTATTCCATTGACCGCAGGCTTTATCACCAAACTATTTGCGATATTGGCTGCTGTACAAGGAACCAACTGGTTCTTAGCTGCGATGATTATCCTAGGTAGTGCGATTGGTCTATTCTACTACTTGCGCGTGTTACTCACACTGTTCAAGCGTCCTAAGCAGTTCATCGAGTTTGACGTGTCCGGACAATGGGGTATTCGTACCGGCGGTATTATGGTTATTGCGGTGACGGCCATTATCCTGTTCTTTGGTATTTTGCCAAATAGTATGATCGAATGGGCAAGCTTGGCTCGTATTTGGTAGATTCAATGATTTATGCGATAAGATAAGCCATTTGTTGCTTATCTGTTGTTACGGTTAAAAAACCAAGATGCGCCCGCTTTATGATAAGCTTGGCGCATCTTTTTTTGCTTAATTTTTGTCTTTGGCAAACTTATCTTATAAAAATACCATTTAATAAAATATGAGTGATGAACAGTTATGAGTGATAATATTCAAACGGTAACGGTGCTCAGCAAAACCACATGGACGCCAAATTTATTTAGCTTTACCGTCAGCCGTCCTGATAGTTTTAAGTTTACTGCCGGACAGTTTGTGCGCTTGGGTGTCAATCCGAGTCAATTAAAATATTACCAACAGGTTAAGGCAAGTGATGAAGTCTCTAATGAAGCATTGAATGAAGATATCTTTCGAGCGTATTCGATTGTGTCTTCGCCCTTTGATGAGGTACTAGAGTTTTTTTCTATTGTTATTCCTGACGGTGCTTTTACCTCACAGTTGCAGCATCTACAAGTGGGCGATGAGCTATTACTTAATACCATGCCATTTGGGTTTTTGACCTTGGCGCGTTACCAAAAACCCCTGCCTAAGGACTTGTGGCTGCTTGCCACAGGCACTGGTCTTGCACCATTTTTATCGATGCTACAAGACCTAAAGACATGGGAAGATTACGAGCATATCGTGCTAGCCTATAGCGCACGCTCGACGGATGAGCTTGCGTACGTTGAGCAAATCGAGCGCTTGCAAGACGATTTTGGCTCGCTGGTTGATAATCCTGCAAAGCTGATTTTCATTCCTATCGTCACCCGTGAGTCTGTCGACGGCGCGTTATCAGAGCGACTACCAAAGCTGTTATTAGAAGGCACGTTGCAAGCGCGCGCGGGTATCGATTTGGATGTCGATACGACGCATGTCATGCTATGTGGTAACCCAGATATGGTGGATGATACCAAAGAGGCATTGAAGACACTAGGATTGGTGATGAATCGCCGAGGTGAGGGTAATATCGCTGTTGAGAACTATTGGTAGGGGCAGCTGACGATTGTCTTATTTAATAAAAAACGCTACATCTATCAGGCTAATAACCTGTGAGATGTAGCGTTTTTTTGGAGACATCGTTTATGGATCGTTATTCTTGGCTGGGTTCGGTGGCATCGTCTACAGGGTTGATGGGGCCTTGCATCAATTGCGGCTCATCATCGTCGCTAATGATATCTTCGTTATTGCTTGAGGCCAATAAGTCACGATAGTTAATCTGCGCCTTCAAAACCATTTGCTCTTCTTCAAGCTTTCCATAGTTGACCTGTACTTTATACAACGTACTCATGATCTTTTTGTTGTTTTTTAGCCAGCGGTTAATATCGAGGTAAATCACTTCGTCTTTTGGGCGAGCAATATTGACGTAGGAGAGAATAAAGCCCAATGGGTCTTTTTTAAGGACGCTATGATAAAACCAAATAGCAAGCTTGATCCCTTGGCGCTTAACAAAAGACTCGCAGCGTAGATTTAATATATCGGTATACGTCTGCTGACCAAACACAAAACGTTGGACATTACGATCTAGCTGCACATGGACCAAACTAAAATTACTGGCCACTTCAGCGTAAATACCGCCAGCATTAACCGTGCAGTATAAGCGAAACCAATCATCATGCATTTCAACGCGCAGCTCTAGTATGGCTTTTACATTATCCGTTACAAAGCTTTGTAGCGCCTCGTTGACGTATTTTTGTGCGACTGGTAGGGATATCTCATCTTCGAGTTTGTCTGTCGTTTTATGATAGATGTCTTTAACCGATTGAGCGATACGCTCCCAACCACTATCAAGTGACTCGTCAAAACGATAGCCGATGTTCTCAAAGAGCTCGTCAAAACTGTCTGAATTATTCACGTTATCAAAGTCGCTCAAACTTATTATCCTTATAATTATAGGGCTTAGCACTACCATTCTAAAACAGTATATAACAAATACCGTGGCTTCAAAATGGACACATGCGTTTTATGACAATTCATTTGATATCATAAAGACGATACCTGTTTTATAACATTTTTAGTGATAGAGATTTGTTTTAAGTAGATGAAAGGTTGTAAACAATGACTGATTAGCGCCATCTCTCGACACTATCGGTTGGGCTAGCGACTTAATTCTATGTCATGTTATGATAGCGCCGACATATATCGTGCATATCACTACATGCTCATTTATAAACCATACCCTTACCTATCAGCTGAGACCCATTGTGGCCTATATCAAAGACTCACAGAGCTACCATTTTTCGGCGCAGCCTCCCAAGCGTGATGTGAGCTTACCTGTAGCGATTGTCATTGCGGTCGCCATACACGTATTGATTATTTTTGGCATCAGCTTTTCGATGGGTAAAGACCCGGCTGCCATGATGCAGGATGTGGCAAAGGCGCTCACCGATAATATGCAGCCAAACGAAGACGCGCATTTTATTGCCAACGCCTCACAAGAAGGCGGCGGCACCATAGAGGAGCGACTAAGACAAGAGAATGACCAAATGAGTCCATTGTCTGCTGAGCAAATGAGCGAGACACAAGACGTCATCAATCTACAGCGCCAAGTTCGACAGCAGCGCTACCAAGAGAGCTATCTGCGCACCACGTTAAGCTGGCGTCAGGCGAGCGTAGAGTCGGATAATGATAGCAAACAAGCACAAGATGACATCATGGCACAAGAAGCGCGTCTGCGTAAGCAAATCGCTACTTTAGAAGCGCAATTGTCTCAACGTCAGCAAGTCTATGCGACCAAATCCAAAGTGGTCACTATGGATAGTAACTCGACCACGCGCGGGGCAGCAGCTGACTATATCAATACCTTCCGTGAGCATGTCGAGCGTGTCGGCAATCTGCATTATCCTGTGCAAGCACGGGCGCAAGGCATTACGGGTGAAGTGCGGCTCATGGTCATTATTAGTAATAATGGCAATATCAAAGCCATTCGTCTGCTAGAAAGCTCAAATTCGACGATACTGGATGAGGCCGCAAAACAGTCAGTACGACAAGCAGCACCTTTTGGACAATTTACCAAAGAGATGAGTGATATTGTCGAGTTACGACTGATACGTACTTATCGCTATAGCGACGAAGTGGATGTCACCTACTGACGCCACAAAACGAAAACTACAAAACTAAAGCGATAAAAAATCAGTGACACGATAAATAAACATAGAATATCAACGAATACGTCATAATATTTGACGACAATAATTAAGATTAATCGGCAATTAAGATTAATCGACACCCAAATTTATAACACACCGCTATCGAGTAAAGAGTTAGTATGGAATTTTTAGGTTTTACAGTAGATGTTGCAACGCTCACCAGCAATGCATTAGAGATAGTCATCAAGGTGGCTTTGGCAATACTTATATTTATCGTTGGGCGCTGGCTTGCCAAAAAAGCCGTCGACTTTTTTGGCCGTCTCATGGCGCGTAGTCATTTAGATGAAACAGTCTCTGGCTTTTTAAGCCGTCTGTTGTATGGCGTGCTATTGGTTGTCGTAGTCTTAGCCGCACTTAGCAAAGTTGGCGTACAGACCACCTCGGTCGTTGCTATCTTGGGCGGTGCCGCGGTTGCAGTTGGTTTGTCACTAAAGGATCAATTATCAAATTTTGCCGCTGGCATTATGATCGTGACTTTTCGCCCATTTGTACGCGGTGATTATGTGCAAATCAGCAGCTATACGGGTACAGTGACCGAGATTACCTTGGTCAACACGCATCTAACGACCATTAACAATCATGACATCATTATTCCTAACAGCGACATCACAACCTCAGCGGTGGTCAACTATACAGCACTACCCAATCGCCGCGTCGATATCACCGTGGGCATTGGCTATGATGCAGATATCAAAACGGCCAAAGATCTGATGCTGAGCCTCGCCAGAAATAACCCGTTGTCTTTCACCGATCCTGAGCCTATTGTACGAGTGACCAATCTTGGTGACAATTCAGTTGATTTGACATTGAACGTGTGGACAACCAATGCTGACTGGTGGACCATGCAGTGCCAGTTGCTTGAGCAGTTCAAACACGCATTGGATGATGAGAATATTGAGATTCCATTCCCGCAGCGCAGTATCCATGTCAAAGGCTTGGATCAAATGATCAATCAAATGGGTCAAGCACAAAAGCTGCCGACCACTAAAGATTGATTAAGACCGAATCAAAGATAAGGGTTTGGTAGGTTTAGGCCTGCCAAAATCTCAATCTCAAAGCGCTCCATCTCATCTTGCTCGGCCTCTCCGAGCTCATGATCAAAACCCAGTAGGTGCAGCACGCCATGTATCAGTAAATGACTGATGTGCTGTGCCACGGTTTTGTCTTGCTCTTGTGCCTCACGTACCATGACCTCATGACAGATAATAAGCTCACCAAGAGACAGTGTTGGCATTAGTCCGATGATGGCGACAGGCAACTCACTTGGATAAGACAAAATATTGGTCGCATAGTCCTTACCGCGTGCCTCTAAATTGAGGGCTTGGCCTTCGATTTCATCTGTAATATATATATCCAAGGTTTTAGGTTTTTCTTGCCACAGCTCAGAATCGATATCTGCAAAGTAGGGTAGTGTCAGCCCTTCATTGATGCGCGCGTTCATATAATCTAAAGTCGCCATCATGACAGATAATAGATACTTACGATCATAAAACGTATCAAGCGTCTCATCATCGATACTATCGGCTGCATTAATATCCAGTGCTACCAAGCTGTCATCGTCATTAGTGGCGCTATGATCTTGGTGGCTATTATTACTGTCAAATTGGTTCATATCGGTATCCTGTTTTATTATAAATGGGCGTGTTTAGTTGGCTATACTCAATCTAGACCATGCCTCACCCAAGTAATGCTAAACCTAAGCAAACTCTGCCAAGAAAAAACCGGACTACTTTAGTAATCCAGTTTTTCTATGCAATATAAATCTTTATAGTAAATTGTTCTAGCGTTATTATAGTTGATCCAATTTAAGAGCGGTACAAGGCAACCGAGTGCAGATGTATATGTCATACTTCAAGCGAGGTTAATGCTATAACGCTTTTATAGTGGATTGACTATATTATAGTTTGGCAGCAGCATTAGCCACAGCTTGTCTACGTTCTTGTTCTTTGATACGTTCAAACTTACGTTTTTCTTCTAGAGCCATTTGCGCTTCATCGTATACGTCATACGCTTCAACGATTTGTTGTACCAACTGATGGCGTACCACGTCTTTTGAATCAAATTTGGTGATATGAATCTCTTCGATGTCTTTTAAGATCTCCATCGCCTGCGCGAGACCTGATTTGTGACCGCGTGGCAAATCGACCTGCGTGATGTCACCAGTAATCACAGCCCGTGAGCCAAAGCCCAAACGTGTCAAAAACATTTTCATCTGTTCAGGCGTGGTGTTCTGTGCTTCATCCAAAATG
Source organism: Psychrobacter sp. AntiMn-1 (assembly GCF_001854065.1). Lineage (NCBI taxonomy): Bacteria > Pseudomonadati > Pseudomonadota > Gammaproteobacteria > Moraxellales > Moraxellaceae > Psychrobacter > Psychrobacter sp. AntiMn-1. The sequence goes on from NZ_CP012969.1 coordinate 2,841,353, forward strand.
ACAAAGGAGTTATTGAGCGTACGACCACGCATATACGCAAGCGGGGCGATTTCGATGATTTGTTTTTCGATCATCTTGCCAACTTTCTCAAACCCGATCATCTCATAGAGCGCGTCATACAATGGACGCAAGTAAGGGTCAATCTTTTGCGTCAAATCACCAGGCAAGAAGCCTAGTTTTTCGCCAGCTTCTACGGCTGGACGTACGAGTAGGATACGCTCAATCTCGTTACGTTCTAGCATATCGACTGCACAAGCGACCGCAAGATAGGTTTTACCAGTACCAGCAGGGCCAATACCAAACGACACATCAGAGCTTAAGACGTTTTTTACATAGCGCTGCTGGTTGCCACCGCGCGGTATGATGCGACCTTTGCGCGTACGCAGACTGACGGGCGTAAACTCATTGGCCTCATCTGATTCTGCATCCTCGATATCATCATCCTGCTCATCGTCGTCCATATCCTCATCACGCGAGATGCTAGATTGGATAATCAGATGCAGTTCTTCTGCGCTGATATCCTTGGTGTTTTGGGCTTCATCGACCATCTTATAGATAATACGTTCACCGCGCTCGACAGCGGTCACATCGCCACTTAAGCAAAAATCGCCTTGACGTTGCATAATTTTGATATCGAGGCGTTCTTGGATGTATTTCATGTGGTTGTTATATTCGCCAAGCACGGTTTTGAGCTGTGTTGGCGTTAGGGATTCAAACTTTATACGGCGGCTCATGGTATCAGTCAAGCGATTATCCTTGTATTGTATGCCCGGCGCTGTGATTTCATTTTGATAGCGTCACGGGTTTCAGAGATAAAGTAGTTAGTAGCGTTATATGGGTGTTGAGTAGTTATAGTAAATACTAAAAATGACGGTAATATTATTGTTGGTTTTGTGGAAGATAATAAATAAAAGTCTTGCCTTCATTATGGTAGAGAATTTTTAAAATTCAAGCGATACATTGAGCAGATAGCGTTCTTTTTGTATGTCGATTGCAATCAACACACTACTCTAAATCGAGTCAACAGCATGTCTATTAAGTTCATTTATCGGTTAGATAACATCATCAGTGAAAAGTAACGCTCGCATTGAAATATTGATAAGTTGAGTTTTTACTGATTTTACCGATATAAACCTTGCTTGCGATGAGGATGGACGAACGATTTGTCTACGGTTAAGAGCGCAGCATGATAGGCAATTTGTGGTAATCTATGAGCGATATTACAGCACTTTACGATTGAGTCAGAAGCGGCCTTTACCAGATAAAGGCTATCCAATAAAACGACTATCAATCGCTAAAGACGTGTCTGCCCAACAATTATAATAGGAACAACAACGATGCAAGAGACAGGTTCACCTTTATCCAATTCTAAAAGCCTACCTGAAAGAAGAGAAGCAATCACCGACCAGCAAGTGCTTATCGTCGGTGGCGGTCATGTCGGTTTGTCTTTTGCCTTACTACTGGCGCATCACGGCATTGCTAGCACGCTATTAGAAAAAAACCGTTATCCAACCATCAGTCCGACCGATGACCGTACGCGCAGTCATTATTTGGACAGTCGTAATACAGCGTTATCTCGGCGTACGGTACAGATCTATCAAGAGATTGGATTGTGGGATGAATTGCAAAGCCATGCCTGCCGAATTGATAGCGTGCAAATTAGTGAGCAAGGTAGCTTTGGGCGCGCACAGCTCAACAAAGCCGAGGAGAAAGTAGAGTCGTTTGGACAAGTCATTGAGAACGCGTGGCTAGGGCGTAAGCTCTTATTAGCCGCACAGCAGTCACCACTTATTACCTTGATTGATAATGCCAGCGTTAATACCGTTGCCCAACAAGTGGATGGCGTGATGCTGAGCTTTAGCAACGATGACGCAGCAGAAAACGAGCAACAGCTACAAGCCAGCGTGTTAGTCGCTTGTGATGGGCGCGACTCTACGGTACGTCAGTTGTTAAATATCGGCACCACAACCTATGACTATCAGCAAACCGCTATCGTTGGTGTGGTAGAGACCGATAGACCGCATGAGCATGTAGCGATTGAGCGTTTTAGCCCAGCAGGGCCGCTAGCTGTGCTGCCACTGACAGATCCAGAGGGCGACGGCAATGACACCTATCAACAAGGTTATAGACGATCTGTGGTTTGGGTCTGTCCAACAGGTGAAGAAACCAAATATCTAGAAGACGACGCGCAGTTCTTGCAGACGCTACAGCAAGCGTTTGGACAACGCGCGGGCACGTTTGTCGCCGCTGGTCGCCGCGGCGCGTATCCGTTATCGCGTGTGCTAGCAGATAAGCAGGTCGAGGGTCGCTGCGTTATCATGGGCAATGCCGCTCATACTTTGCATCCTGTCGCGGGTCAAGGCTTTAATCTTTGTATGCGAGATGCTCATGTATTGGCGCAAATGATGAGCGCACAAGTGCTCAAAGGCGAAGACATCGGTAATGCACAACTACTAAAGCGCTATGAAAAAGCGCGTCAAACGGATCAAAAGCGGGTGATTCGATTCTGTGATGCCGTGGTACATGGCTTTACCCATCCTAATCCCGCCATTAAGTTTGTACGTAATATGGCATTACTGGCCTTTGATAAATTGCCAAATATCAAGCCATTGGTGGCAACCTACGCGATGGGTTTAAAGTCATAGCGCTATAGTTAATCCTCTTTAAAAGAGTGACAGCGTTAACCTCGCTTGCAGTATTGCCTATACATCTGCACTCGGTTGCCTTGTCTCTCTTTTAAACTGAATCAACTATATGTAATTGAGATTGATAATAAGCATTCTAATATTGAGCAATATTGAGAGACACCTTATGAAAAACAATCATACGCTGATTATCGGTGGCGGTATCGTTGGCGCGACGCTCGCGCTAAAGCTGGTGCAGAACAAAATGCCAGTGACCTTGGTTGATGCCCGTCCTGCCCGTGACGAGTCTGCGTGGCAAGCGGTGCTGGGCAAACGTGACGCGCGTGTCTATGCGCTTAGTTTGGCGAGTATTAATTTGCTTACAGAGGTTGGCGCGTGGCAACACATTACCGCATCCAAGCGTAAAGCCGACTATTCGCAAATGCAGGTATGGCAGTTGAACGGCATGGGCGAGCTATTATTTGGTGACAGTCATGACCAAAGCGCTGCGCCTGAGATACTCGGTAGTATGGTGGAGCCAGCCGTTATTGAGCACGCCTTATGGCAGCGTTTGCATAAAGCGGATGTCAGCGACTATCTGACCGTTATCGCTGGGCATAAAGTGGTCAATATGGACTGGCTAGGTGCACAGCAAGGTTACCGTGTGACCTTGGATGATGGGACAGCGATTGATGCGCGTCTGTTGGTTGGTGCTGATGGGCGTGGCTCATTTGTCCGTCAACAAGCAGGCATTGGACTTGATACGCTCGATTATAATCAAACCGCGATTTGCTGTGCGATTCAAACAGAGAAACCACATCAAGCGACTGCTCGTCAAGCCATGTTGCCAACGGGGACGCTAGCGCTCTTGCCGCTAGCGGATATTACTGATGACGATAAGGCAAATCCACAACATTGGCAATCTATCGTATGGACCTTGCCGCCCAATCAGGCATTGGCATTAATAGAGGAAGACGACCGCTTTATCGCAGATAAACTCGCAGCGGCAAGTCATTACGAGCTGGGTGCTATAAAGCAGATTGAGTCCATCGCCAGTTTTCCTTTAGCAGCACAACAAGCAAAAAACTACGTCGCTGATAACTTGGTACTCATCGGTGATGCCGCCCATGGCGTGCATCCGCTAGCAGGCCAAGGGTTGAACCTCGGTATGCTCGATGTAAAAGTATTGTGTGAGCAGTTGATGCATGACTTTACCCGTAGTGGCGGCACGCTGTGGGGCAGTAATCAAACGCTGCGTCATTATGAGCGCTCGCGTCGTCCGCATAATAGCCTGATGATGCACAGCTTTTCGGCACTGAACTGGTTATTTGCAGGGTCGCTTGCACAAACTCGTCCTATTCAGCAACTGCGTAGCGAAGGCATGTACCGCGTTGGCAAAATTAAGCCGTTGATGCGCCTGTTTGCGAAGCAGGCGAGTGGGGTTTAACTTAACAAGGAATTGGTCATGAAAAAATGTATGTATTCAGCAATTATTATTTTTAGCAGCACTTTGGCATTATCCGCCTGTCAAACTGCGCCGCAATTAATAATGGTTAGTCAGCAAACAAATATCGTTGCGACTCCTGTTTTGGACTCAGACGGCGATGGCGTGCCTGATGACATCGACCAATGTCCAAATACAAAAATGGAAAGTAATGTAGTAGTGGATGACAGAGGCTGCCACTTCATTATGGGACCTGACATGAGTTTAAAAATCGAGTATCGCGCCTTTTTTGATAAAGACAGCAGTGAGCTTTTGCCAAAGTACCAAGATGAACTCAATAATGTCGGTAAAAGAATGCAAGAACATAAGACAGCAACGATACGGATTGAAGGTCACAGTTCCAAAAGTGAGGTTGATAGCGCCGATTTAAACAAATCCAATCCACTGGCGCAAGCTCGAGCCGACAACGTTAAAAACTATTTGATGTCAAAGTTTAATATTTCACCTAAACGTATCACGGTAGTTGAGTACGGCGCAACTAGACCAACTGCGCCTTCAGACAGTGAAGAAGGCGATATGTTTAATCGTCGAGTTTATGCGCTTGCGACTGAACCTGATAAGTGAAAATGTAGCTTTTTTTAAAAGGACAAAATAATTATTAGACTTCTTGCATAAGTCATCGTCAGCCCTTGTAACTCCGTCAGTGGAAGTCAATGAACTGGTACTTTTGCAAGAGATCTATTAAAAAGGACTTTACCATGACATCAAAAGTTTATTTAGCTATGGGTATTTTTAGCAGTATTTTTACGTTATCAGCTTGTCAAGCTGCACTGCAATCGGTAACGGCTAATCAGCAAGCGCCTATCGTAGCGCCCGTCGTTCCGGCAGTTTTGGATTCCGATGGCGATGGAGTGCTTGGTGATATAGACGAGTGTCCACAAACGCCACTTCATACAGTAGTGGATGATAGAGGCTGTCCATTTACTCTTATTGGTGTCGGTCTAAAAATGGAATACCGAGCCTTTTTTGCCAAAGACAGTAGTGAGTTATCAAAAGAGTACCAGCTTGATCTTGATAAAGTAGCAGAGCAGATGAATAAGTACGATACCGCTACTATGAAAATTGAAGCTCATATTTCGAAAGATGAAATGGGGCAGGCGTTAAGTGCTTTATCTAAAAATAGAGCTATGATGGTCAAAAACTACCTTATTTTAAAACACGACATCAAGCCTAGTCGTTTGAGTACTTTTGACTGTGGTATCAGAGCGCCTATTGCATCAGCTGACACCGAAGAGGGAAAATCCATGAATCGTCGAGTCTATGGACTAGCGACAGAGCCAAAAATAAACGCTTATAATGATCCGGTTGACTCAGCTTCAAAGATATGTGACGAGTTCTAAATCGTACTCAATCTTAAAAATCTGTATCTACCCCAACGCCGAAAACACCACCATCAGCACCGGCGAGATGATATTAATCAAAAAGCCAAAGCTAATCGCTAGTGGCACGACCTTGAGACCGCCTGATTGCTGAATAATCGGTAAGGTAAAATCGAGACTCGTCGCGCCGCCAAGCCCCACCGCAGCCGAAGGATATTTGCGCATAAATACAGGAATGAATAGCAGCGCAAAAAATTCCCGTATCAAATCATTAAATAGCGCGACACTGCCCCATACCGCGCCGTAAGCATCGGTCATGACAATCGCGGATAGCGAATACCAACCAAACCCTGATGCCATTGCCAAGCCTTTCGTCCACGACACATCGGTAAATAGTAAGGCAAACACAAGCCCACCAACCAACACCGATAGCGTAAAAATGACGCTCATCTCGACGCCGCGCTTGTTGAGCATGACTTCTTTTAGTGTAATGCCTGAGCCTTTTAAGCCAATACCGACCAACAAGATCAAAATCATCAGCATGACCGTCATAGAGTTTTCAGGCGGCATATAGTCAGCAGGCAAGAAGTAGCCAATCACCATCCCAATTACCACGCAGACGACCTGTAATAGGCTACCTCGAATACTGACACGATGCTCTTTAGATTTGACGCTTGGTTTTTTGGCATGCCACGGTCGTACATGATCAAAAACCATCAGTGCAAACAATCCTGTGCCTATCGTCAATATGGATAAGACAGTCACGTACAGTGCAATTTCGCCAACTTGGTTACCCAGCCCTTCTACCTGTGATAGCTCAATACCGATCAGTGCCAAGATAAGATAGACCAAATAAGACAAGCCTGTATCGGCTAGTTTGGTCATGGTTGGGTTAGACGGAATGGCAAAGCCAATAAACATTGGCATCAAGACCAAAACGAGGGTAATTAGGCTTTGCATGGTGGTCAGCTCGCAGCGATTTTAACAAGACATTTTAGGAAGCTTGCGATTGTACCATAACCCTGACCGAATACTAAAAACCCACTAGGTAGCCTACATTGATTGATATTTTGTGAGCTGATAGGACTTGCGACAAGTCAATCAATCTCTGCTATTGGCTGACTTTTTCTAGAACGTTGATGTGCACACTGCTCCGTCAAGCAATCAACGTTTTCCACATATTGTTTAGCGTTTTCGATATATTTATAGATTGAGCAGAGGAGATATGTTGCTGATATGGCTCACGCTGCGGCTCAACCACACTTGCCCGAGGTATATCCGATAGCTTTGGATAATCATGGCGATAATGTCCGCCGCGACTCTCCATACGCTGATAAGCAGACTGAATAATTAAGGTCGCTAAAGCAAGCTGTCTGGTTAATTGAAAATATGCCAGCTCATGTATGTTCGTGGGGCTGTCATTTTTAATGATATTTTGTTGTCCAAGCTCAGTACTGGCAAGCGAAACTTGCCACTTTTGTATTTGGGTTAATGCTTGTTCTAATTGTCCCGCGCTACGGGTGATACCCATGTTAGTGGTCATGAGCACTTTTAGTGCGGCAGTGATTTTGGTCATGTCCGCCTCAGCGCCAGATAGCTTGTCATCATTGTCATATTCGGACGCTGTAAATAACGTATCAGTCAAAATAATTGAATGCGCATCTGTGAGCGTAGGCACTGACCAAGATTCAATGACGGATTGATTTATGTCACGATAAGCATCATTATTCATCTTCTCTGCGTTTGCTAAACGGGTGACATACTGAGGCAAATGGTCTGCGATATTACGACCAACCACCACGCACTCCAACAACGAATTACTTGCTAAGCGGTTCGCCCCATGTAGCCCTGTATAAGCGACTTCACCAGCCGCATAAAGTCCTGGTACATCCGTCAATCCATTGGCATCAGTCACCACACCGCCACAGCTATAATGCGCAGTCGGGGCAACTGGAATAGGATCTGTCGTGATATCAATCCCGAGCGTTAATAGCGTTTGGTAAATCTGCGGGAAATGCGCTTTTATAAAGTCAGTGGCTAAGTGACTGACATCAAGATGCACGTAGCCAAGCCCGTTGTTATCAATCTGCGCGGCTATCGCCCGAGCGACGATATCGCGCGGTGCCAATTCAGCACGGGCATCCACGTCCAACATAAAGCGGACACCCGTCTTTGGACAATATAACCGTCCACCTTCACCGCGCAGTGCCTCAGATATCAAAAAGCTGCTGTCATCTAGCGCTAAGCCTGTTGGGTGAAACTGAATGAACTCCAAGTTTGCCAAGCGGCAGCCTGCTTGCCATGCCATCATCACGCCATCACCGACGCAGACGTTAGGCGCGCTGGCACGCTTGAATAATTGACCTAAGCCGCCACTAGCCAGTACCACTGCACGACTATGAAAGGTGAGCGGGCGCCCATTGATATGATCAAAGACAAGCACCCCTCGGCAATGCTTAGCATCGCTATTATCTGTAAAAAAAGGCTTGTCGCTCGCTATAGGCAGTGTCAGTAACTCAAGCGCTTCATGATAAGGCAAAATAGTGATATTGGTAGCAGCTTGCGCTTTGATGGTTAATGCGTCCATCACGTGTCGACCCGTCGCATCGTCCGCATGGGCGACGCGTCTACAGCCGTGACCGCCTTCTTTTGTTAAATGCAAGTCGCTAGTCTGTAACTGAGAAAATTCCTGTGCGCTTGTATTATCCAAAGCGTTAGGTGAGTTCTGCGTAAAAGGGACACCTTGCGCGCATAGCCACTGAACCGCTTGCTGTCCTGCACCCAAGATACGGGCAGTATTATCGGGTGTGCAGAGCCCGGCACCAGCCACTAAGGTATCAGCAACATGGTCAGACACAGAGTCATCTTTGTCTAGACTAGCGGCAATGCCACCTTGAGCATAGTGACTTGAGCAAACCTCAAGTGCCGCTTTACTCAAAACCGTGATATTCAGTGACTTTGGTAGCGATAACGCTGTACTCAAGCCTGCCAGTCCAGCGCCAATGATAAGGACGTCAGTTTTGACAATATGGCTCATGCGACTACTCCTACAGTTATCAGGAATACAGTTATCAGGGATGGTGGTACGGGTTTGATTGGCTGAGAGCGGCTTACTCATGCTAGGCTGCCCCAACATTGGCAAACAATGCACGATCTTGGACGATATCGCCACTGGCGGCCACACGTTGCTTTTGCGATTCAGCAAAATCAAGCATACGTTGTAAGGGTTTTCTAGCAGCGGCGGCAAGCTCAGGCGTCATTAGTACCTCACCGCTGTTATTGGTCAAGCATTGCTCGATACCTTTTAGGCCATTCATCGCCATCCAAGGACAAAAGGCACAGCTCTTACAGCTCGCACTTTCACCAGCGGTAGGCGCTGCCAAAAAGCGTTTGTTCGGTGAGCGTTTTTGCATTTCATGCAATATGCCTAGGTCAGTTGCAACGATAAAGGTGTCAGCATCCATCTCATACGTTGATTGCAACAGTTTACTGGTTGAGCCAACAACATCAGCAAGTGCCACCACGCTATCGGGCGACTCAGGATGTACCAAGACCTTGGCTTCTGGATGTTCGGCTTTTAATTGCAGCAATTCAGTGGCTTTAAACTCATTATGCACGAGGCAAGACCCTTGCCAAAGCAGCATATCTGCACCCGTCTCACGAGCGATGTATTTGCCCAAATGACGGTCAGGCCCCCAGATGATCGGCTCACCTTGTGCATGCAAATGACGGACGATATCGATACCGACCGATGATGTCACAACCCAGTCAGCGCGGGCTTTTACCGCGGCGCTGGTATTGGCATAAACGACCACGGTACGCTCAGGATGGGCATCACAAAATGCGGAAAACTCGTCAGCAGGGCAACCCAAATCGAGCGAACATTCCGCCTCCAAATCTGGCATGAGCACGGTTTTTTCCATACTTAAAATCTTTGCTGATTCGCCCATAAAGCGTACACCAGCGACAACTAGGGTCTGGGCGCTATGGGCTTGTCCAAACCGAGCCATCTCAAGCGAGTCACCGACGCAGCCACCTGTCGCAAGGGCTAAGTCTTGGATAAAAGGATCGACATAGTAGTGTGCAACGAGTACCGCGTTATTGTCTTTTAAGAGTTTTTTGATGTTTTCTTCAACCACGAGTCTTTCAGCACGAGGCAAGTCTGCTGGCATTTTTGCTCTGGCATATTCGATGTTCATCTGAGTGGCGATGCGATTGTCGGTACTCATGATGGGTGCGTCGTAAGGATAACTTTTCATAATGGCAACCTCTGTTGGCGCTATAGTGATAAATGGTGTGCTAAAACAAGATGTTTGGTTAAATAAATTTAATTGGTCTTTAATTATGCTCATTTTGAGTATAAATACAAGTGTTTTTTATAGGTTTACTGATTTATTTCCTCTGTTGTCATCATTTGTCATCATTTGTCATCATTTATTCTTGGTTATGTGATAGAGATTCTCTAGCATGTTTCTGCACCATCTTTGATAGTAGAAGGACCATTTTGATGTTGTCTGATTACAACGCCAGACTATGATATTTCAAGATTCACGTTATACTGTTTTAGATTTGAGGCGTACCATCATTATCAGCCTTGAGAACCCTTTTATGCCATTTTAAAGAGACAGGATAATCCCCAAAACTATGACGTTGTCTTATTCACATGCGCACCAGCAAGGTAGCGGCACAACTGAAGTGGTCGCTGTATTGGTCGCGATTACCGATCATATCGCTCGTGTCCTAACCGTTGACCAAGGCAAACTGTTGCCAAATGGGCCGCTTATGCCATTACATCGCTCGCTACAGGCAGGCGTGCGTCAATGGGTAGAAGAGCAGACGCAGCAGCCGCTCGGATATTTAGAGCAGCTATATACCTTTGTTGATACCAACAGACGTAACGTTGATGGTCATGCATTGGTGTACGTCAGCTACCTTGGTCTGGTACAAGAAACTCAAATGCAGGCATTGCAAAGCCAAGCGCTATGGCGAAATTGGTATGATTATTTCCCGTGGGAAAATCATTTGGATGGTATGCCTAGTATCATTATGGACTTTATCATCCCTATGCTATTGGAGTGGGCGAGTAGCGCCGAAGACTCTATTGCCCGGCAGCGCAGGCGTCAACGTATTGGTTTGTGCTGGGGACTTAGCGAAGAGTTTTTGACAGATAGCGAGTTCATAGAAACTGAACCAGTTGGCGATAAGACTGATGAAAGCAGAGAATGGATCGCAGAGCATGTGCTGCTGCGCTACGAGATGCTGTATGAAGCAGGACTGATACCAGAAGCGCCCAATTATCCGCCTAATTACCAAACGGTTCAATTGCCAAGCGACTGGTCTCAGCGTATCGGCATACCGATGTATTACGATCATCGCCGCGTGATTGCCACCGCTATCTCCAGACTACGCGCCAAGATTGAATATCGACCGCTTATCTTTGGGTTGATGCCAGATGTGTTTACTTTATCCCAATTGCAGCAAAGTGTTGAGGCCTTATCAGGCATACGCTTGCACAAACAAAACTTTCGCCGTTTGCTGGAATCTCAGAATCTTGTGATGGAGACAGGAGAGAGTAGTAGTGCTCAGCGTGGTCGCCCCGCCAAACTCTATCGTTTTCGCCATGATATCGAGCTACAAAGCTTATTGATGGACAGCAAACTTCCTAAGCGTAAATAATTGCTACTAACAAATACAGCTAGGTCAATTTCATATAGAAATCGACTTGCTCAATAAAAACTTTTTCACCTTCCCTTGCAGGAGCGTCAACTTTACGCTATATTTATGCTCATTTTGAGTTTAAATATTTGGACGTTTTTATTCATATTACGCCTACATAAGGGTCAAACATGACAATTGAAAAAGAGCCAGTATTGGATGACGTATTGCTTAAACCTTTGGTAGAAGATGCGCTAGCGGAAGATTTGGGCAGGCGTGGTGATGTCACCTCGCAAGCCACTATCCCAGCAGATATACAAGCCCAGCTACAAATTAAGGCACGACAATCAGGTGTGATATGCGGTATGGATTTGGCGCGGTTGTCTTTTGCCTTAGTTGATGCAAGCATTGAGTTTGTGGCTCAAGTGCAGGATGGCGAAACAGTCGCCGCTGGTGCCGTATTGGCTACTGTAAAAGGTAATGCACGCCATCTGCTAACAGCAGAACGTACAGCATTAAACTTCATGACGCATCTTAGCGGTATTGCGACTGCGACCCGCCAGATTGTCGATAGCGTGGCGCAATATCCGGCACAAATTACTTGTACGCGTAAGACTATTCCAGGTCTGCGTATTGTACAAAAATACGCGGTACGCTGCGGTGGCGGTCGCAATCACCGTTTGGGACTGGATGATGCGATTTTAATCAAAGACAATCATATCGCCATTGCCGGTGATATAAAGACGGCTATCGAGCAAGCGCAACACTTTGCTGGGCATCTGATTCCGATTGAGGTTGAAGTCGATACACTAGAGCAATTAGAGCAGGCGCTAGAGGCGGGTGTGAGTTTGGTATTGCTAGACAATATGTCGCCAGAAACGCTATCGCAAGCGGTTGCTATGTGTAAAGGTCGCGCAAAGACTGAAGCATCCGGTGGTATTACGCCTGAAACGGTACGAGCCGCCGCCAGTACAGGGGTTGATTTTATCGCGATGGGCTACCTAACGCACAGTACTACCGCTTTGGATATTGGCTTAGATTTTAGTGCATAGGCCATCAATTATTTCAGCTTTATCTGAGTCATAGCTTTTATATTCGCTAGATTTTTCGCCAAGATGACATAGAAGGGTAACCGAGCAAAGTTAATGATTTAACTCGCTTATCTGCCTATGTTACAATGCTATTATGAATTGCCTATTGGGTCATCGTCGCACTCGCACGATGGCCTTATCTTTTTGCACCAGTGGTATCAATAGACAAGCGAGCGCTCAGTGAATACTGAAATTATCAAGATAATCCTAGCCTTTATGGTATTGATCAATCCATTTAGCGCATTGACGTTGTTCTTGGATTTGACTCGCGGCTATTCGATGAGAAATCGACGTAAGGTGGCACGCGTTGCCTGTCTGACCATTTTTATCACCATCAGTTTTTTTACGGTGGCGGGTGAGACCTTACTAAAAGCACTAGGTATTTCTATTGGCTCGTTTCAGCTGGCTGGTGGTATATTGGTGTTCTTGATTTCACTAAATATGATGAACGGTGAAGGCAACCCTGTTAAGCCTGATCAAGAGAACTTCGATGTTGACCACGTGCAAGATGCACTGCCGACGATGGCATCCGCAGTGGTCCCCATTGCGATACCGATGATGATTGGACCAGGTGGTATTTCTACCGTTATTATTTATTCATCGCAAGTCTCAGGCATTTTGCAGGTATCTGCCATCATCATTGCTGGTCTCTTCATTAGTTTATTTTGCTACTTGGCATTGATGGCTGCTGGTCGTATCAGCCGCTTGCTCGGTGATACCGGTCTGAATATTATGAGCCGAATCATGGGTATGCTATTAGCAGCCGTGTCTATCGAGATTATCGTTAGCGGTCTGCGCACACTGTTTCCTGCTTTAATCTAAGCTATTTATTCTGTGTCTAATATTGAGCATTTAAAATCCTCTTAATTTATCTAGATTTAATGCCTAATATTGTATTTAGCTTTGGTATAAATGCCAAGCCAGATATAACATCAGCAGTCCTACCAACGCATCGAGTATGTTCCAAGCTTTTGGCTTTTCAAATAACGGCCTGAGCAGGCGTGCACCGTAACCGAGCGCAAAAAAGAAAAAGAATGACGCGCTAATTGCCCCAATGGCAAAGGTAAGTTTGCTAGCCGCGCCAGTTGAAACCATCCCAACGAGCACCAATGTATCTAAGTAGACATGTGGATTTAGCCACGTAAAGCCAAAGCAGAGCAGCAGCGCTTTTTTTAAGCTACTCACCACTTGTCCCTCGACCGTCAGCGCATGAGATACGCGTACGCTGGCATACAAACTCTGTAAGCCGTAGCCTAATAAAAATAAAACGCCTGCTATTTTTGCGATATCGATCACATGCGGATAGCGTGCGGTGACCGCACCAAATCCACCAACACCTGCTGATATCAACAGCGCATCGCTTACCGCACAAAATAGGCAAACAAAAAATATGTGCTCACGTTTGAGACCTTGTTTGAGTACAAAGGCATTTTGAGAACCAATGGCGATGATGAGCGATAACCCAAGCAAAAAACCAGAGAGATAATCGGGAGCATTCATAACAAGGCGCTTAACATTTAGGAAGTGAGCGGAGAGAGTAGAAATGTTGACACTTTGCGTACTGGCAGGTCAGCAAAAACCTGTTAAGATACGCTATTGAATGAACGTATGCAATACGAGCACAACGTGTGTGTACTGGATGAGGGGCAGAGCAAGTCATGGTAGTCAGTTTGACAAGAATGCTAAAGTCATTTGGGCAAGCGCAAGATGACCTACCAACGTTAGCTGCCAAAAATGCGCAGGAGATGGGTGTTAACCATAATTTAAATGACAATAGTGATAATATCGATATCCATCATAATAATGACGGCACTCAATCAAATCACGAGCGTGCTGCATTAACGCCACCTGAGCGGGTACACCGTATACGTGATGCATTGGCGCAGGTAAATGATATTCACTCATCAACCCCGCTGACTGATCGCTATTTGTCCAATCGTGCTCACATGCGCCCGACCAACAGACCACCTTTTGCCCCAGATACTCTATGGTATCTCAAACATGGACGTTGTCCGATTATGACTGAGCTTGTTGATGTGGTCGATGAGGCCACCCTAAACGCTATGCCCATCGAAGCCGTTGCGATATTAGATCGTATCAATGGCAAGCTAAAACGCTATCGTGAGTGGAGTAGTGAGCTAAACGAGCAACAGCAGCAGCAACATAATGAACGTCAGTTTGTCATTGATAAGCTCGTGTCCGAGAGCATCCCAGAAGCGCTACATCATTATGAGCAGTTGCAGCGCTTTAGTCCGCATCGCACCAAAAACAATATGGTACAAGGCAAGATGACCGCAGGCGATATGCTGACAGATTTGTTTTTAGAAATTGATTATGAGCTTGATGAGCTATTGGATGAGCTGCATCAAACCGTTTTAAATCGTCTTGCCTCAACCCATCGTTACGTCAAGAGCCGCACGCAAAGCTAGCGTATTTTATAAAATAAAAGATTATCCAAAAACAGTGCAGACTCAATGTATAACAATATAAGGCTTTCATAGAGCCTTATTTTTTTGTTTAATAAAAGCAGTGCTAAGCAATAAAGTTGATGACACTAAAACCGCCTAGCTGAAAATACTGATTAAAATAACAAGAAATCTGCCAAACTATTCTGTCAAAACAATAAGGAAAACCCGATGACCCAAGTGACTGCTATGTTAGTGATGTTTGTATTATACGGAGTGCTGCCGGCCGCTGGGTTATATCTGGGGTATCGTGGTATCAAAAAAGTGACCGCGCCCAAAATGCTGGAATATACTGCCATGCCGCAACTGGGCTATATACCAGAGAAAAGCCTACCCGTTGAAGTCAAATCAGCACTTGAGCAACTCAATCGAAAAGGCAAAAAACTCCGCTTGATC
Organism: Psychrobacter sp. AntiMn-1; assembly: GCF_001854065.1. NCBI lineage: Bacteria > Pseudomonadati > Pseudomonadota > Gammaproteobacteria > Moraxellales > Moraxellaceae > Psychrobacter > Psychrobacter sp. AntiMn-1. The sequence goes on from NZ_CP012969.1 coordinate 2,856,407, forward strand.
TATGGTGATACCAATAATGACGGTAAAATTGATGATAAAGACACTGTCACTGAAACTTATATTATGATCCAAAATCTGATGGACCGACACATTCCGCAAGCTGTGGCAGACTATCGCCGCTTGCATGATTTAGATGTGGCAGATGGCGCGCGTGCTGATACCACCAAAATCAAACATTCAGATGTCACTGGCAAACAAGCATTGTTAGAAGTGCTTAAGACGATCAATACCCAGTTTGACGATTTACTCAATGCTTCATACCATCAAGATGGGCAAAAACTGCTCGCGACCAATCGCTATCTGCAAACGCGTTTTGATCAACCAAATATGGATTCAACAATGCAGCCGCTGAGTAATCTCAGTAAGGAAACAGAGGCTATTGAGTCACCTACTTTGAGTAGCACGGATGTAAAAAATCCAGTAGCAGAAGATATTAAACGCTAAGTGCCAACGATAAGTAGTCATACATAGAATTGAGTGATGAGTAGCGAGCAGTTATGAGTATATTAATAGGCATCGGTATTGTAACGACCGTCACGACTTTTTATCTAGGTAGAAAAGGCTGGCATGCATTGCACAAAGCGGTCGGTATTACTCCAGGTGTGCTTATATATCAAGATGATCATGCGCCATTGTCACTGGTTACGTTAAGTTGGGAACAGCTTAACTTAAATAAAAAGCACTTAAAAAGCTTGTCAGATCAGCAGCTACGGCAATTAAAGCGTATCGATAACAAAGTGAGTAGCTATCAAGCTTATCAGGCAGCATTACAAGCTCAACATAAAACACCTGCCATAACAGAAGCACAGTTTGTGTTGAACAAAATGCTGCAAACTCGGCTACCCGAAATGCTAGCCACTCACTACCAATTAACAAATATAAATGTCACTAATGAGAATAGTGAAAAGAGGTTAGAGGCTAGTGAGTTATTGCAAAGTGTTTTAGATAACATCGAACAGCGTTTGGATAGACTACTGGCACAAATGGACGAGGAGCAGCTAAAAGAGCTGCGAGTCATGACGCATTATATTAATACCCACGATAGCTGAGGCGTTATTTTTATACTGAGTCACTGTGAGGCCTGTAAAAAATACATAAAAAAAGGGGTCAATGATGAATAGTCATTGACCCCTTTTTTATGTTTATTCTAAATCTATCAAAAACTTAGAATAATGTTAAATCAATTGAATTAGCGCTTATCATTGCGGTCACGACTATTACGCGTACCGCGGCTGGCAGGGCTAACACTGCTTTTAGGCTTCGCGCTGCTGTTGCGATTGTCATTACGAGTGTCCGTGCGACGCGCTTTAAGCGGCTTGTTTCTGATACGCTCTTGCTTTTTTTTAGCCGCACCATATAGACCTGTGCCATAACGTGGGCGTAAGCTCACCAAATCGGTCAATGTATTGATCTCTTTTTTATCGAGTTCTAAGAAACGACCTGTACGTAACTCTTTTGGCAAGGCAATCGTACCGTAACGTGTACGCAATAGGCGGCTAACTTTCAGACCTTGTGACTCAAACAAGCGGCGTACTTCACGGTTACGACCTTCTTTGAGCTGAACGTGATACCACTTATTAACCCCTTCACCGCCGCCTTCTTTGATGTCGTCAAACTGCGCCATGCCGTCTTCTAACATGACACCAGCAGTCAAGTTGCGGGCGATATCAGGAGTTACTTCACCCAACACACGAACGGCATATTCACGCGTCACTTCGCTAGAGGGATGCATCAGGCGATGCGCCATCTCACCATCATTGGTAAATAATAGTAAGCCAGTTGAATTGATATCCAAACGTCCAACCATGACCCAACGATCATGAGTGAGCTTTGGCAAGCGCTCAAACACAGTCGGACGACCTTCTGGATCTTTTGCTGAGCAGACTTCACCTTCAGGCTTGTAATAAGCGATCACTCGGCGACGCTTTTCATTTTCGGCGGTATATTTGATCTGACGACCATCCACACGTATTTCATCGCCTGGTGTGACACGGTCACCAATCGTTGCTGGACCGTTATTAACAGATACGCGACCTGATTTAATCACTTCTTCCATTTGACGGCGTGAGCCAAGGCCCATACGGGCGAGTGCTTTTTGCAATTTTTCGTCTTTCATCTTAATGTCCTTGAGTCGGTGGGTTTACATTTCTCAATGTAAAAAGTTAGATTGGCTATTTTACGCTACTTTGAACGACAAAGCAGTAGTCAGTGACTATAATATCTACAAAATAGTGTAGATAAAAGTGAACAAAAATAATAACAATAGATGAAATTTTAACCAATTATGTTATTATGGCTTTTTTTTATAGTATAAATGCCTTACTAAACTAGTAATATATCGTTGTTATCTATACTTTTTATCTGTCATCATGTTCTATAAAGGTCTTCATTATGCGTCAATCCTTTAAACTATTAAGCACCTCGAGCTTATTGCTCATGACTTTATGGTCTGCAGGATGCGCGACGACGACGATCAATTCAGGCTTGCAAGCAGGTGATTTGCCGCCAGTAGGGGACTTTACTGCCGAAAACGGTCTGCAGTTCAATATCCAGCCGCTTAACTTAGCGACCTTGCCGCCTCCACAAGTCAGCCGTCCTACGAATGACATCTATCAGCTTATAGCGAGCTCAAAGAAAAAAGAGTACCGTATTTCTCAAGGTGATATCTTAGCTATTAATTTAGTGGGTTATCCAGATATGAATATCGCTTCATCTAGCAACAATAATAGTCCTGCATCTGCAGGATACCCAGTAGACCAACAAGGCTTTGTGCAGTTTCCATTAGTCGGTAGAGTTAAGGCGGCAGGATTGAGCGTACCGCAATTTACCGCTTCCTTACAAAGTCAACTGCAACGCTATTTGAAATACTCTGATCCACAAGTGAAAATTATCAATTATCGCGGTAATAAATTCTTTATCGATGGTGAAGTCAAACAGCCTGGCGAGTTTGCTATTGATGATGCGCCTGTATCGCTATATAGTGCGATCTCCAAAGCGGGCGGCGCGACAGAGACCGGCGATTCAAACAGTATCGTACTAAACCGTAATGGCCGTAATTATAATATCGGTTTAAGCGATCTACGGCAGATAGGCGCTTCGGGTAATCAGATCTATATCCAAGACGGTGACTCTATTCATGTTAATAGCCAAGATCGAAACACTGTCTATGTTTTAGGCGAGTTTGGTCAAATTGAGCCGGTGCCTATCTTAGAGCAAGGGCTGAGCCTAGCGCAAGTGTTAGGCAGATCTAAAGGTCTGAACTCTGCTACTGCTAATGCGGCCAAAGTATATGTAGTCCGTGACAATCCAAACTACCAGCGTACCAATATTTATTATGCTGATATGCAAAGTCTGACTAGCCTCGCACTGGCCAATCGCTTCGAGATGCAGCCTAATGATATTCTCTATGTGGATCCAACTGGCCTGACGCGTTGGAACCGTGTGATCAGTGCATTGCTTCCTTCAACCTCAGCAATTAGAAGCGTTTCAAGCTTATAGGTGGCAAATATTATGGCATTTGATAATATTTTGGTGGTTTGCGTAGGCAATATTTGTCGCAGTCCTATCGCTGAGGCGGCTCTTACGCAGCAGTATCCTAATAAGACAATCGACTCTGCTGGGCTCTCTGCTGTAGTCGGTAATGGTGCTGATCCTAACGCTTTGGCAGTGATGTCAGAGCTCGGCATAGATATGTCTGCGCATATTGCCAAACAGATCGATGAGACGTTAGTGAAGCGCGCGGATTTAATCTTGACGATGTCTAATAATCAAAGCAAATGGATTGAGGATCGTTGGCCGCATTGCCGCGGTAAGACTTTCCGTATTGGTCATTGGATCGACAAAGACATCGCTGATCCATATCGCCATGATCTTGCTGTGTTTGAAAAGGCGCGGCAAGATATCTTCGATAGCCTAAAACCTTGGGCTGATAAAATTAGCTAACTGCTTACCCCTAATTAAGTGATATCGAGTTACTGATATTGAGCTACTAATCTAAGATGATGAACCCAAAGTTATGACTATAGATTCACAAAATAGTGCCAAAACGGCTGTCGAAAAAGAAGACGATGAAATCGACCTAATGGCGCTACTATTAGCGTTATTGCGTGGTTGGAAGACTATACTGTTTTTTGCCATACTGGGACTATTGATTGGTATCTTATATAGTCGCTATGTCAATCCGACCTATAAATCTGAAGCTCTAATACAGATCGATGAAAAGTCATCAGGAATATCAGCGCTTGGCGGCGATATCTCAGAGCTAATCGGCGCTGAGGATAGCAAAGCGCAGGCGGAAGCTGAATTGATCCGTTCTCGAATGATCTTAGAGCCGGTGATTAACTCGCTACATCTACGTATCCACCTGGCTGATCCTGAAGTAGGCGCTATAGATAGAATTGTCAATGACCGTACAAATACCGCTATACATACGCCAGAAGGAGTGTCCTTAACTACGACAGACGGTCAAGCCAGTATCAGTCAATTCAATGTCTCGCAAGGCTATTTAAATCAGTCATTTACTCTCACTCGCTCTGAAACAGGTTTTACACTTAGTAATGAACTTGATGAGTTTAAAGGTCAGCTTAACAAGCCCCATCAGTTTAAAGGGACGGATGGCCAGATCCAGATTACGGTAAACGATTTACCTGATAATAGTCATGCTGTTAGCCTGACTAAGCAATCATTACAAAAGACTACCAATACAATAAATAGCGCGCTATCGGTAGTTGAAAAGGGTAAACAGACTGGCATTATTGAGCTGTCTATGACCGGCAATAACCAGCAGCAGACCAGTCTTATCTTAAAAGAAATCGTCCTGTCTTATGTGGGTCAAAACCAGTCTCGTGGTACCGAAGATACGACTAGAACGCTTGAGTTTATGGAAACTCAAATTCCGCTACTAAGAAAAAAGCTAGAAGATTCTGAGGCAGTTTTTAATGAGTTTCGAACTAAGTACGGTACCATCGATGTCAGCCAAGAAGCAGAGATTTTATTAGCAGAGAACTCTCAAATTGACACACAGCTCAGTGAGCTTAAGCTAAAAAAAGCAGATCTCACAACGTATTACACTGACGAGCATCCACTGGTTATTCAAATCAATGAGCAAATAGCGGTATTGAATGCTCGCAAGCAGAAAATTGATAATACCATTGCGGGTCTACCAGAAGTACAGCGTGAGTTCTTAAAGTTATCACAAGATACCGAGATAAATAGAGAAATCTATTTAAATCTACTTAAGAACTATCAACAGCTACAAATAGCCAAAGCAGGTCAAACAGGCTTTGCACGTATTATTGACTTGCCTATTAACACCTTTGACGCTATCGCCCCTAAAAAGCTACAAATCATGATCTTAGCGCTATTATTAGGTGGCATGCTAGGAACTATGTTAGTACTGCTTAAAAACTTATTACGAAACGTAGTCAAGGATCCTGAGCGCCTTGAGGCTAAGACCGGTGTACCAGTCATTGCGACTATTCCGCGCTCGCCACTGTTAACCAGACTACGGAAGAAGAATAAGTCACCAAATCGTCTATTGGCCCATGTCGATAACGATAGCTTGAGCTACGAGGCGATAAAGAGCTTAAGAACAAACTTAATGTTCGGTATGCCAGTAGTAGGCAAAGTCGGTGAACGTGCTAAAGTTATCTTAATCACCGGTGAGAGCCCAGGGGTAGGGAAGTCATTTATCTCTTCTAACTTAACTGAAGTATTCTCACAGCTCGATAAAAAGGTGTTGATCATAGATGCGGATATGCGCTTGGGTGAGCTGCATAGAATGTTCGATATGACGCCTGACAATGGCTTAGGGGATTACTTAGCGCAGCAAATCGAGTTAGCTAAGGTTATACATCCGACCTCTATAGATAACATCGACTTTATGCCGCGTGGACAGCATCCTAAGAACCCATCATCCTTGCTCTCAGGTGATAAGTTTGAGCAGATGATGACCGAGCTTAATGAGCACTACGATTATATTATTATCGATTCGCCGCCTATTTTAGCGGCTTCAGACGCGATGATTATGTCGCATTACGCGGATAAAGTACTGATGGTCACGCGCTACGATCAATCGGTAGAAGGGCAGGTGGCTTATGCAATCAAGCAGATGCATAAGGCTGATATTCAAGTCGATGGCATTGTCCTTAATGACGTACAACAGGGCTTGATGAGTAAATATAGTTATCACTATAGCTATGCCTATGGTAATAATAGCTAACTATGGTTTTGTGAATATTTAAATAAGCCTATAAAGTATAAATAGAATAGTTGTTCATTATGTCGATAAAGTCCAAGCATACTAGCACTCAGCAGCACCAGGAAGCGACCAGCTGGTCGCAACGGGTTGCTGAGTATCTACTAGCGCTACCGCGCAGCGCTAAGCAAGCTATCTTGATGACGGCTGACTTTATGATGTCAGCGGTATGCTTATATTTCGCTATTGCAGCACGCTATGGCTATATGGGCAATCATATTAGCCCAGTTGCGCTATGTTTGTATGCTTTAGTTCCGGTGTTTGGTTTATACCTTATAGGTTTTTATAAAGGTGTTGCGCGTAGTTTCTTTGATTCGGCGATGGGCAAAGTACTACAACTGTTCTTATTGCTGATCGTCATCGCGCAAGGGGCTCTTTATCTTGATCTGATACCCGGTATGCCACGGGCAGTACCTATTCTATACTTGTTTTTGTTCTTTATTTGGCTTTGGAATAGTCGTTTAACTATTCGCGAGCTACTTGCACGTTGGCAAGGTCAGCGGCCGCAGCGTCAGCTCAATGATGACTCTGATAATGTCATCATTTATGGTGCAGGGGAGGCGGGTAAAGAGCTGTTAGAGGGCCTCAGAAACTCTCATAAGTATAATGTCGTGGCTTTTGTTGACGATGATGTTCAGCTTACTGGTGCTTATGTGTTAGGCAAGCGCATCTATGGTGCTGATGAGCTAGTGAGGGTCGTGTCTAAGCTCGATATCTCGCAAGTGTTCTTAGCTATTCCTTCTATCAGCCGTGCTAGCAAGCGGCAGATCATCGATAAGCTAGAAGGCATCTCGATTAAAATTAAAGAGTTACCAAGCCTAGAAGAGATAGTCGATGGTAAAGTGACTGTCAGTAGTATGCGCAAAGTCGATATCTTAGATGTATTAGACCGGCAGACGGTCGAGCCTGATGAGCGCTTATTACGATATAATATCACTGATAAATGCGTACTGGTCACCGGTGCTGGTGGCTCTATCGGTAGCGAATTGTGCCGGCAAATTATCATAAATAAGCCCAAGGTTTTGGTACTCTACGAGCTATCTGAGTTTGCGCTTTATAGTATTCATCAGGAGCTGATCGCTCGAGTCGCTAGCAAAGACATCTATCAAGGTATCAAAGTCATCGCCGTCATTGGTAACGTCACTAATGAAGCCAATCTACTACGTGTACTCAAACGTTATCAGATTCAGACGGTCTATCATGCAGCAGCCTACAAGCATGTGCCTATCGTCGAGCATAACCCTTTTGAAGGTGCGATAAATAATAGCAAAGGCACGTATCACTGTGCCCGCGCTGCAATCGAAGCCAAGGTAGAGACCTTTGTCTTGATATCTACTGACAAAGCGGTAAGACCGACTAATGTTATGGGCGCTACGAAGCGTCTAGCAGAGCTGGTCTGTCAGGCGCTGAGTCAAAAGAACAACCCTAATAACAATCATACCCTTATCAGTATGGTGCGCTTTGGTAATGTACTCGGCTCATCAGGCTCAGTAGTTCCCGTATTTACCAAGCAAATCGCGCAAGGTAAGCCGATAACTGTGACTCATCCAGATGTCACACGTTACTTTATGACGATACCGGAAGCGGCAAACTTAGTGATTCAAGCAGGAGCAATGGCAAAAGGTGGGGAAGTGTTTGTCCTCGATATGGGCGCTCCGGTAAAAATCGTTGATCTCGCCCGCCGTATGATTCAGTTAAGCGGCTTTGAAGTAAAAGACGAAGCCCATCCCTATGGCGATATCGAAATCACCTATACTGGACTGCGCCCAGGCGAAAAGCTCTATGAGGAGCTGATCATCGGTGAAGACAATGTTGAAGACACCGACCATCCGCTCATTATGCAAGCGATGGAATCTAGCTTTCCTTTGGCGGATATAGAAAAGACATTGAACGAGCTTGCGCAAAGAGCGCAGCACTATGATGTTGATTGGCTTAAACAAGAGTTTCGCTATTTTGTCGCAGGGTATCAATCGGTTTCATAATCAAACATTTTAGTAAAACTCTTCGAAAACAGAATTAAATTTTATAAGGTGCTTTCTATGATTCTATTAACAGGTGGAGCAGGCTACATAGGTTCCCATATGCTACTGAAATTACTAGAATCGAATCATAAAGTAGTTGTTTTAGATAACCTATTAAATAGTAGTTACGAGTCTATCAAGAGAGTCGAAGCTCTAAGTAATAAGCAGTGTATATTTATTGAAGGTGATATAAGAGATAGTGAATGCCTGAATAGTATTTTTGATAAATATAATATCGACGCTGTCCTCCACTTTGCAGGTCTAAAAGCAGTAGGTGAAAGTACCGAAAAACCATTGTTGTATTTTGATAATAATATTAGCGGAAGCCTACAACTATTAAGGTCTATGCAAAAATACAACGTAAAGAAAATAGTATTCAGCTCTTCTGCTACCGTATATGGCGATCCAGACGAATTACCAATTTCTGAAGAATGCCCTATGTATATGCCTACGAACCCTTACGGCTATACAAAAATGGCGGTAGAGCAAATGCTAATGCAGGTAGTAGAGTCTGATCCTACTTGGGCAGTAGCTACGTTGAGGTATTTCAATCCAGTTGGCGCACATGAGAGTGGCATGATAGGTGAAGACCCTAATGGCACTCCCAATAATCTTTTGCCCTATATCGCTCAGGTTGCAGTTGGTAAAAGAGATAAACTCTCTGTTTATGGTAATGATTATGCTACCCATGATGGGACAGGTATACGCGATTATATACATGTTATGGACTTGGTTGAAGGGCACTTAAGAGCATTAGATTATATAGTTAACAATCTAGGATACCATGTATGGAATCTAGGAACTGGTAGCGGCCATTCTGTTTTAGATATGGTGAAAGCATTTGAAAAAGCCAGTAACACTAACATTCCCTATCAAATTGTAGAGAAAAGAGCTGGTGACATTGCTAGTTGTTATGCTGATGCGACTAAAGCTCATCAACAACTAAATTGGTTTGCCCAAAGGTCTATTGAGGACATGATGAAAGATACTTGGCGATGGCAATCTCAAAACCCTGATGGTTATACTAATTAGTAATATCGATTGATAGATACTATACAGAGAAAACTGGTGGTGGTTCAAAAAGTAGGCTGAAAAAAAACAGGCTGAGAAATTGATAAAATAGTGAAATGCAAATCACACTATACATCAAATGCCCAGCCTGTCTAAGTGACAGTATAAAGAAAAATGGCTTCAAAAGCTATGGTAAACAAAACTATAAATGCAAAGACTGCAAACGGCAGTTTATTGGCGACCATGCCTTAACGTACCAAGGCTGTCACTCCCAAAAAGATAGCAAAATACGCCATCTTATGGTTCGAGGCAGTGGCATAAAAGACATCGCTTGCGTTGAAAAAATTAGCAAAGGCAAAGTACTAGCCACCCTAAAAAAGTGTCACTACCAAATAACCCCCAAGCAAAGGCAATATGACTGTCTTGAAGTAGATGAGCTTTGGACATTCGTAGGTAAAAAGACCAACAAACAATGGCTAATTTATGCCTATCACCGTGACACAGGTGAAATTGTTGCCTATGTGTGGGGAAAACGAGACCTTAACACTGTCAAAAAGCTTAAAGCTAAGCTGAAAGCTTTAGGCGTAAGTTGTGCTAAAATCGCTAGTGATACCTGGGATAGCTTTGTTACTGGTTTTAAGGGCTTTACCCAAGTCATTGGCAAGTTTTTCACGGTCGGTATTGAAGGTAATAATTGCACTATCAGACATCGAGTAAGGCGAGCATTTAGGCGAAGTTGTAACTTTTCTAAAAAGCTGGAAAATCACTTTAAAGCCTTTGATTTAGCTTTCTTTTACATCAATCATGGGTATGTCTAATGTTAGCCTACTTTTTGAACCATCACCAGAAAACTTATGCACAATATTAAAAATTCGAAAATTGCGGTCATCGGTCTTGGATATGTAGGGCTACCATTGGCAGTTGAATTTGGTAAGCATCACTCAGTTGTCGGCTTTGATATTAATACTGATCGTATAGCTGAACTAATATCAGGTACAGATCATACTTTAGAAATAAATAATGAAGAGTTATCTCAAGCAACACATTTGAGTTTCAGTTCAGAAATAGCGGATCTCCAAGAATGCAATTTCTTTATTGTGACTGTACCAACACCTATCGATGAGTATAAACAGCCAGATCTCACCCCATTGATTAAGGCTTCAGAGGCTATTGGTAGCTTGCTCAAACAAGACGACATCGTAGTATATGAGTCCACAGTGTATCCGGGCGCAACTGAAGAAGTATGTATTCCAGTATTGGAGCATGTTTCTGGACTTATCTTTAATCAGGACTTTTATGCAGTATATAGTCCTGAGCGTATCAACCCAGGAGATAAGGAGCATAGAGTTACTAATATTTTGAAGGTAACTGCAGGTTCTACACCTGAAGTCGCAGACTTCATCGATAGTGTTTATAACTTGATTATTACCGCTGGTACACATAAGGCACCAAGCATTAAAGTAGCAGAAGCGGCTAAGGTCATTGAGAATACCCAACGCGATGTCAATATTGCGCTGATCAATGAGCTAGCGGTGATCTTTAATAAGATGAATATCGATACCGAGGCGGTGTTAGAGGCTGCTGGTACTAAGTGGAACTTTTTACCGTTTCGTCCGGGTTTAGTTGGCGGTCATTGTATCGGTGTCGATCCGTATTATCTCACCCATAAAGCGCAAGCTATCGGCTATAATCCTGAGATTATTTTAGCTGGTCGTCGTCTAAACGATAGTATGGGTGAGTATGTGGTGACGCAATTGGTCAAGACTATGATCAAAAAGCGTATTCAAGTCGAAGGCGCGAGAGTACTCATTTTAGGTTTGAGCTTTAAAGAGAACTGCCCAGATGTCCGCAATACTAAGGTTATTGATATCGTTCATGAGCTACAAGAATACAATATTGAGGTCGATGTCTATGATCCATGGATCGACAATGCGGAAGCGGAGCGCGAGTACGATATTACGCCAATAGCGCAGCCAGCATTGAACCATTATGACAGTATCATTCTAGCGGTTGCTCACAGTGAGTTCATTGATATGGGTATTGCGTATATTAGAAGCTTGGGTAAGGAGAGTCATGTGCTCTATGATCTGAAGTATGTGTTTGCTAAAGAAGATACAGATGTTCGTCTATAAGCTAAAGCTAACTTAGAACAGCATATGAGAAACACTATGACAGCAACAACCTATAATCAAGTCAAAGAAACATTAGTCCAGACGCCTAAAACGTGGCTAATCACTGGGGTAGCAGGCTTTATCGGCTCCAATCTACTTGAGACACTACTATTGTTAGAGCAAAAGGTAGTGGGTCTAGATAACTTCGCCACTGGCTTTCAGCATAATCTCGATGAAGTGCAGGGCGTGGTCAGCGCGGAGCAGTGGTCAAGGTTTAGCTTTATAGAGGGTGATATCTGTGAGCTAGCCGATTGCGAGCAAGCATGCGCAGGTGTTGATTATGTGCTGCATCAAGCTGCGCTCGGATCAGTACCGCGCTCTATTGCTGATCCAATCAACACTAATCACACTAATATTTCAGGATTCTTGAATATGTTAGTGGCTGCTCGCGATGCTCAAGTATCGAGTTTCACATATGCGGCAAGTAGCTCGACCTATGGTGATCATCCAGCATTGCCAAAAGTAGAAGATGCTATTGGTAATCCGTTATCGCCTTATGCGGTGACCAAATATGTCAATGAGCTATACGCAGAGGTATTTGCGCGTACTTATAACTTCAATACTATTGGCCTACGTTATTTTAATATCTTTGGCAAGCGTCAAACGCCAGATGGCGCATACGCAGCGGTAATACCAAAGTGGACGGCTGCTATGATCGCAGGTGATGAGGTATTCATTAATGGTGATGGCGATACCAGTCGCGACTTTAATTTTATAGAAAATGCGGTACAGGCCAATATTTTGGCAGCGACTGCTACCGAAGAAGCTAAAAACCAAATCTATAATGTAGCCGTTGGTGGTCGTACTACCCTTAATACACTGTTTTCAGCGCTTAAAGAACATTTAAGTGCTAACGGAGTCAGCTACACTCGAGAACCCGTCTATCGAGATTTTAGAGCAGGAGACGTGCGTCATAGTCAGGCTGATATTAGCAAAATACAAAATGCGTTAGGCTATGATCCGCAGTTTGATATCATTGAAGGTATCGAGAAAGCGATGCCTTGGTATGTGAACGATATTATTGCTAATACCTAAAATGGAAAATAACAAATACAAACGCATGGCCAAAAATGCAGGAATGTTATATTTCCGTATGCTATTAACCATGGGCGTTGCTTTATATACCTCAAGAGTTATATTACAAACTTTAGGAGTTGAAGACTTTGGTATATATAATGTAGTTGCTGGTTTTGTGACGATGCTTGGTTTTTTAAATAGTGCCATGTCCTCAGCTACTCAAAGGTTTCTTACATTTGAATTAGGTAAATCGCAGACCAAAGATGTACGCGGAGTTTTTAGCATGAGTATGAATATTCATATTCTAATTGCTATAACTATATTTTTTCTAGGAGAAACCATTGGACTATGGTTTTTAAAAACGCAAATGACAATACCAATGGATAGGATGTTTGCCGCTGAATGGGTTTTTCATTTAGCTCTTATCTCTTTCATGGTGAATATAATCAGTGTACCTTATAATGCAATGATCATTGCTAACGAAGAAATGAGTGTGTTTGCTCGGGTAAGTATTATTAGTGTAGTACTGAAACTATTGATTGTATTTATGCTTACATGGTTTGGTACAGACAAACTGATCATATACGGAGTATTAAGCTTAATAGTAACCATAATAATATTTTTAATTTATAAAAGTTATTGTGAAAATAAATTTTTGGACTCTAGGTTCAAACTCTTTTGGGATAAAAAAATATTTAGCGTTATGATATCTTTTACTAGCTGGAATATGTGGGGTAATGTTGCTTCGGTTATGAGCTCTCAAGGAGTTAATGTAGTTTTAAATATATTCTTTGGGCCTGCCGTAAACGCTGCTACAGCTATTGCTACACAAGCTTCCGGCGCATTAAATAGTTTTGTACAAAATTTACAAGTGGCTATAAACCCTCAAATTATTAAATCATATGCAGCAAAAGATATGTTGTATATGCACCAACTAGTATGCTACGGGGCAAAATATAACTTTTTTCTACTATTTTTTCTATCTGTGCCTATATTAGTAAATACAGATTTAGTTTTAAATATATGGCTAGGCTCTACGCCTGACTATACTTCTATATTTCTAAGACTTACTATAATCAACATTCTTATTAATTGCATATCTGCTCCTTTAATGACTTCTGCACAAGCAACTGGGAAAATAAAGCTGTATCAAACTTTAGTAGGAGGAATATTGCTATTAAACTTGCCTATCTCTTATCTTGTTTTAAAGTTGGGTGGGGAGCCCTATGTAGTATTGTTTGTAGGTATAGTAATTTCTATATTTGCTTTTTTAGCAAGATTGTTAATCCTTAAAAATTTAATATCTCTTCCGATAAAGGAATATCTCAAAGAGGTAATAGGACGTGGATTGTTGATAGTTGCTTCAGTAGGAATATTATATTATTTATTTTTCATTCTTATATTAGATACTTTAGGGTTTTGGCTAGATTCAGTGTTTATATCTATACTAACTTTAGTTACTATAGTAACTTTTGGAGTTGGAAAATCTGAGAGAAATGTAATAGTACGCCAAATAAAAAAAAGGCTATAACTGATATTTTTTTCGTTGGTTTATTACTTACAATTCATATGTGAGATATTATACATTAAGGCTGTTATTCGTAGGTTAACAGCTAATGACAATAAAATTGGAAGAATAGAAATGAAATATAAAAATGATTTTTATAATACTTTAAAAAATAGTACGAGCATTAAGCCTATAATAAAAAAAATTACTCCAAAAAAATTAATAGAAATTACTCGTAATTATTCAAATAAAGATACATCAGTATCGGTATTTTTTGAGAATACGCAAGCTCGCTTTGACTTTAAATCTAAAGAATCACAAGGTTTTATGCCAGTGTACTATTGGGATAGCAAGCTCAACTTTGGAGATCTTGTTGGCCCATATTTAGTTTCTAAAATAACTGCTAAGCCAATCCTAAACATTAAGAACCTAAAAAGCCCAGGAGTTATGGCTGTTGGAAGTATTATTCAAATGCTTGACAGGAAAGATATGGTTATATGGGGCAGTGGCTTAATGCATAAGCCTACAACTGAGCAAGCGAAGAACCTTAGAATGTACAATCCGAAAGTTTTATCGGTTAGAGGCTCCAAAACTGCTGAATGTTTATTAAAAATTGGTATAGAAATTTCTAATCAAGATGCATATGGAGATCCTGCTTTAATTTTGCCATTATTCTATAAACCATTAATAAGTGAAACAAAAGAAATTGGTATCTGTCCTCATTATAAACATAAAGCCGATTTCTCAAAAAACAACGTTTATAAAAAAGGTTTAAAGATCATAGATGTACAGAACGATATGGAAAGTGTGGTAGATTTAATCGCCTCGTCTAAAGTATGTATTTCTACGTCGCTACACGGACTTATTATTGCGCAAGCTTACAACATACCTTGGGTATGGTTAGAAATTTACGATGACAATTTGTATGGTAATGACTTCAAGTTTAGAGACTTTTTTTCAACAATCGATCAAACACAAGTATCGCATGTTAGAGTTAAATCAAAAGATATTGACAATATTGACTATCATGACATAGCAAAAAAAGCAAGTCTTCCTAAAAAAAGATATTCTGAAGAATTGATATTAGAATGTCTAAACAACTATTTAAATAATAGTAATGCAAGTAATTAAATATAATCACATTATGTTTATTTAAAAGGTATAGGTTATGAATTATAAAAACTCTTTGATTTCAATTATAGTTCCTATTTATAATGCTGAACTTTATTTATCGGAATGTTTATTTAGTATAGCTTCTCAAACCTACCAGAATATTGAAGTTATTTTAATAAATGATGGATCCACAGATACAAGTAAAGAAATTGCTGAGCAAGTATGTGAAGAAGATGAGAGATTTAGGCTAATTAATCAACCTAATTCAGGAGTAGCCGCAGCTAGACAACTGGGGTTAGAAAGTGTGAAGGGTGAATATGTAATACATTGTGATTCAGATGATTTAATGAAACAAGAAGCAATAGAGCATCTTTATAAGTCAATAGTTGATAATAACTCAAACATAGCAGTCGGTTCCTATATCAAAGAATTTAATTCATTTGAAAGCATTATAACCCACAGCACACTGAATAAAAAAGAGTTTATTCAAAATATTTTTACTGGGAAATACCATGCGTCTTTATGGAATAAATTGATATCAATAAATCTTTGTAGGGATATTAAATTTGAAGAAAATATAAATTATATGGAAGATTTTCTGTTCTTAATGAAGGTTTTGAGTAAAAAAAATGTTAAGATTTCTATAACTGATGAAATTGTCTACTTTTATAGACAGGTAGAAACTTCTTATACAAATAATATAACCTACGATTCAATAACATCATCGATAAAAGTAATTGATAAAATATGTGATTTATATGAATATGAGTATGATAATAGTTTCTTAGCACATATTAAGAATAAAAGTAAAATTAGAGTGTTACTAGGTTCTAATATAACTCAACGAAATATTTTTCCTGAATCGACAAAATATCTTATATTTGATAATGCAATTACTTCAAAACATAAGGTGTTGGTTTTATCCGATATCTTACATATGAATTATATAATAAGACTATATAAGTTTTTAAATTACTTGAAACTTAAAAGGGTTGTTTAGTTTTATTTATTATAAATGACTTTATTAATATAAAAAGCTTAGATTTTAATAGTACTAATATTATTCAGTAGGTAATTTTTCAAGTTATGATTATTTATCATAAATAGATTATAGTTTATCATTATATATTTTAGTAGCTTATATTATAGTTCAAATTAAATATTAATATAGAATTTTCATCAAAGAGTTTAAGTTTTAACAATATTTTAAATGTATTTAAAATAGTATACTGTACTAACTAATAGTACTCTATAATAGACCTCTTGCAAAAGTAGTTGTAAGACACAACGTATATTATTGAACTCTACTTACTTAATAGATATGCCAAACATAGATAAGCTACTCAAACAAAGTGACGCTGGTTTTAAACGCTACACTGGCATTCATAAAGCCACCTTTTATGACATGCTTGAGGCCATGCAAGAGCATGAAGCATCTAAGACCAAATCAGGCAGACCAAGTGTGCTCAGTCTTAAGGAGCAGATACTACTCGCCCTGACTTATTGGCGTGAATACCGCACGCTTTATCATATCAGTATGGACTTTGGTATTCATGAGTCTTCTGCTAGCCGTATCATTCGTAAAGTAGAAGACACACTGATTGACTCTGGCAAGTTTGAATTGCCTAAAAAGTTGCCTAGTCGTGTCGATGAGGACATCAATTGGTCAGTCGTCATTGTCGATGCCACCGAAACCCCTATTGAGCGTCCAAAAAAAACCAAAGAGACTACTACAGCGGCAAGAAAAAACAACACACCTTAAAAGCGCAGGTTATCGTTCATTGGCAAACTGGTTTGATACTTGATGTGCAAACCTGTAAAGGGTCAATCCACGATTTTAAGCTGTATAAAGATACTTGTCCTGACTGGTTACCTTGTGACGCCAAGCTATTAGCCGATAGTGGTTATCAGGGTATAGCAAAGTTACATAACCAAACTTTCACACCATTTAAGAAACCTCGTGGTGGTCAGTTACTGGAGATATGCAAACAGGCCAATCACTATCTGGCAAAGTTCCGTATTGTGGTTGAGCATAAAATAGGCTTAATCAAGTTGTTTAAAATCGTGGCTCATAAATATCGCAACCGTCGTCAGCGCTATGATCTTAGAATGAAGCTGTTTGCTGGTATCATTAATTCCGAGCTTAAACTATGACTTTTGCAAGAGGTCTAATGTTGATGTAGTAAGCTCATCTTAAAGAATATGTGAATAAATATTATGAATAAAAATATTTCTTTTTTGATATCAGATCTAAAAAATTCAGGTGGTACTCAGCGCATGCTTTGTTGTCTGTCTAACTTATTGGTAGATCAATTTGATATTACTATATTTATAAGTGACGAAGGAGACTCTTTCTTTCATCTAGATCCCCGTGTTCAGATTGTTGTGTTGCCCAGTGGTAAGAAAAACTTGGTCAAAAGAACTTTAGATATTTATAATATATTACAATTTAATAAAACTAAATACTTTATTAACTTAGACTCTAATTCAATTTTATTTAATAGCTTGTTATTACCACGGACTACCAAACTGATACTTTGGGAGCACTTCTCCATCACTGATAACTTTAAGAAACCATTATTTACTGTCTCTAGGCATTATGGGGTATATCGTTGTCAAAAAATAGTGCTACTCTCTAAGCACGAAATAAAGTCTTGGATAGAGTACAATAGCCGTATTAAGGATAAATGTAGGTTAATATATAATCCATTATCAATAGATGTTCAGGATATAGAAACATCGAATAAATCGCATTTAAAGACGTTCCTTGCTATTGGTAACGACATAGAAGTTAAAGGTTTTGATATATTGCTTGAAGCATGGCAAGCTATGGATACTGATTGGAAGCTACGTATAGTTGGCATCAAGCCTAATCAATTAACCAAACTAGAACAGTTAGTTAAAACTAAGAATATTAAGAATATTGAGCTATATGGAAAGGTTAAGGATATAAAGAGTTTTTATAAAGAAGCCTCTGTTTTTTTATTACCGTCAAGGAAAGAGGCAACGCCACTGGTTTTGATCGAGAGTCAAGCCTATGGGTTACCAGCTATTGTATTTGATCACCTACCAGGTGTCTTAGAGTTGTTAGATGACTCAGCTTTAATAGCTGACTATAGAAATAAAGAAGTTTCGTTTTTACAAGCAATGGAATCAATAACTAAAGACAAGACTCTTTATAAAAATCTACATCATAACGCTCTAAAAAATAGTGAAAAATATAGTTTAGATAATTTTAAACAGAACTGGCTTGAGATTTTAGTATGAAGAGAATATTGCATATTGTAGGGAAAATGGATAGAGCTGGCGCAGAAACGATGCTAATGAATTTATATCGGCATATAGACCGTAATAAAATTCAATTTGATTTTGTTACATTTACTGATGAAGTTGGTGATTACGATTTTGAGATTCAAAAACTAGGCGGCAAAATCATTCCTATTATAGCAAGTAATCAAATAGATAGAATGTTGAAACTACAGAAATTCTTACGCAGTAGTCCTGAATATGATATTGTGCACGCACATATGTCACTAAGCAATGCGTTTCATTTACTTGCTGCTAAAAATGCAGGAGTCAAACATAGAATTTCACATTCTCATAATAGTAGTGGTAACACTTCAAACATATCTAGAAAGGTTTATGAAAAATGGGCGTTATTAGTAAATCGTAAAATAGCTAATCATAAAATTGCTTGTGGTGAATTAGCTGCTAATTATCTATTTGGTACTACAGAGAATGTGCTCTTATTACAAAATGCAGTCGATATAGAGCAAATGATAGAAGTCGCAAAGAACTCACGTCATTATATAGCTGATGAATTCGATGATGATAAACTAAAGATTATACAAGTAGGGCGCTTGATAGAAGTCAAGAACCATAAGTTTTCATTAGGTATTGCTGAAAGCCTTAAAGAGAAACAGATTGACTTTACGCTTTATATTATCGGGGATGGCCCATTAAATATTGCTCTTAGCAAAGAGATAGAAGATAAATCGTTATCAGAAAAGGTCAAGCTTTTGGGGTTACGTACTGATATTACCGAACTGATGGCGGGAGCAGATTATATGATCATGCCATCTTTGAGTGAGGGCTTTCCAGTAGTACTAGTAGAGAGCCAAGTCGTGGGGTTAACTACGATAGTCTCAGAAAAAGTATCACCTGAAGTGGATTTAGGATTAGAGCTAATTGATTTCCTTCCTATTAATTCCGTAGAAGAATGGGTTGAAAGATTACAGCAGACAAGAAGTCTAGTATGCGCTGAAAAAGAAATAATGAGCAAGTTGAGTTTAGCTGGCTTTGATGTCTCCGAAAATGCAAAAAAAATAACTCATTTTTATACAAACTTATCCAGTTAAAAAGCTGATGAATCTTCAAAAATTTATTATTCATTTAATGGTTAGCGTAATATTATTTAGAAGAGTTGGTTATTTAACTACCATTCTTAAAATTAGCAAATAGCAATTAATGCTATAAATATTAAGAGTTTTATATTAAATGATTAATAATAGTCTTTTCCATCTTCTTTACAGTACAATTTATTTATGTATTGCTTTTTGTACATTTTTTTTGATTGTATATCAAAACTATTATAAGGTTTCTTATAAATCAAAAAAAATAATTAGTGTTTCTAAATATGTAGTTAGCTTCTTTACATTTATACTCATATTTTTAGTAGGGTTTAGAGCATTTGACGTAGGAACTGATACAGGAAATTATTATAGAGTATGGCTATATGATAATAAACTTTTAGAGAGTAGAGCAGATTTTATTTTCTATTATATTATGGGGTTAATAAGAAATATATTTAATAGCTATCAAGTTTTCTTATTGGTAATTTCGAGTATATTTTATGTTGTGAATTATAGATCTCTAAAAAAAATCTCAGTAAACTTTAATTCAAATTTTCTTTTTGTTTTTTTTGTTTTTTTAAGTTTGTTTTTTTCTTTAAGTACATCTATAAATATTGTTAGACAGGGCGTATCACTATCGTTTTTTTTGTTAGGACTATCCTATTTTCCAAATAAAGATTACCGAGCAATAGCAATCTCTTTCTTGATTAGCTTGGGTTTCCACTCAACGGCAGTTATTCCCATTTTTTTTACTTTGGGTATTTTGCTTTTCAATAGAGTTGGAGTTGCCTTTTACGTGATTTTATTCTTCATTGGTATTTTACTTTCATCTTTAAATTTTAGTTTACTTAATATATCTCCAATTTTAGGAGATATATTAGAAGGTGCTGGTGATAGGAGAGTAAGTTACTTAGAAGTACAGGATTATGGATACAGAGTTGGCTTTAGGCCTGATTTTGTAATATTCAATCTAATTTTCCTTACTCTATTTTTAAGGATAAGAAAGACTTTGAATGATAATTTCTACGACTTCTTAATCAAATTTTATTGTTTAAGTAGTTTTTTATTCTTCATGGCATTTCAATTGAATTTTTCAGATAGATTTGGTCTTTTTGGATGGTTTGTAATTACCCCTCTTCTTGCACCAGCCTTAAGCTCTTATTCTAATACTATAAGAACTATATTACTATTTTTTATACTACTTTCTCTATTTGTTTATTTTAACATTATAGCGTAATTTAATTTCAAAAGCTCCTCTCAAAATTAGGGTTTCTCAATGTCTGAAAGTATGATTACAGTTGGTATTCCATTTCATAATGACAGTTTATACTTAGATCAATCTATTAGATCTGTGTTCAATCAAACATATAACAACTGGTGCCTGATTCTGATTGACGACGGTTCAACAGATGGATCTCTAGAAATAGCGAAAAGATATGCCAAAGATCCGAGAGTAATAATCGTATCTGATGGAAGCAATAAAAAGCTTGCGAAACGTTTGAATCAAATAATAGATCTTGCAAAAACTAAGTATATAGCTCGGATGGATGCAGATGACATAATGCATACTTCTAGATTAGAAGAGCAATTCGAAATTATGGAACTTAATCCCGATATAGATGTGCTTGGTTCTAACGCTATATCTATTGATGAGAATAATAATATTTTAGGCGTAAGAGGAAAAATATCTAAAGATTTAATAAAGGTTGAAGGTTTCATTCACCCTTCTATCTTAGCAAAAACCGAATGGTTTAAATCTAATAGATATGACGAATTTGCTGAACGCTCTCAAGACATATTGCTTTGGAACAGGACCAAGCATAGGTCTAATTTTTTTGCTGTTGCCTCTCCTTTGTTATACTATAGAGAAGTTGAAGGTTCGTACTACAAAAAGTACTTTAAGTCTTCTGCCAGTTTGTTTAAAGTGCTGATTAATAACAAATACTCATTATCAAAGTATTATCTTACAAAGACTACTATTATGTTAACTGTCAAAGGAACTATATATCTTGGTTTAAGTACTTTAAACAAAGAAAGTGTTTTAATAAGCAGAAGAAATATAGCTTTGAATAGTAGCGATTTAGAGAAATTTAGCTTAGGGATAGAAAAGTCGTTAGAGTAGTATGTTTATGTTTATGTTTATGTTTAAAGTATTTGTAACGTCCCTAAATGCACATATTATAAATAATCTTATTAGCCAATAGAGTTTTTAATAGCTTTTCAATTGGATTTTTATCGTAGCCCCATTACAAAATTAGTTATACATCATTGAGTTTTGATAACTGACATTGTAATAAATCTGAATAAAGAGTAATAGAGATATTATGAGAATACTTATAACAGGAATGGCTGGGTTCATTGGTCATGCTGTCGCTAAAAAATTAGCGGTTTTGGGTCATGATTTAATTGGTATTGATAATCTTAATGATTATTACGATGTTTCTTTAAAGCGTGCCCGATTGAATGATTTGTCTGTTTTTTCTAATGTAAATTTTATTCAATTAGACTTAGCTGACCGTGAAGGTATAGCTGAACTATTTAAACGAGAGAGTTTTGATACCGTTATTCATCTAGCAGCTCAAGCAGGAGTTCGTTATTCTTTAGAAAACCCACATGCTTATGCTGAATCGAACCTAATTGGGCATCTTAATATATTAGAAGGCTGTCGACATAGTGAAGTCAAACATCTTTTGTATGCTTCATCTAGCTCCGTATATGGTGAGAACTCTAAAACTCCTTTTGCTGTAACCGATAGAGTTGATGAACCTGTTAGTTTGTATGCCGCTACTAAAAAAGCTAATGAGCTGATGTCATATACCTATTCTCATCTTTACGGTTTATCAGCTACAGGTTTACGTTTTTTTACCGTATATGGCCCTTGGGGCCGTCCTGACATGGCGTTATTTAAATTTACTAAAAACATTCTTCAAAATATACCTATTGATGTGTATAACCAAGGTAATATGCAACGTGATTTTACATATATTGATGATATTGTTGAAAGTATCATTAGATTACTCGAGCTACCCCCTGAAACTGAATTTGGTCAAGCTCCACATAAGGTTTATAACATAGGTAATGGCAGTCCTGTAGCATTAATGGATTTCATTCGAGCTATTGAGCAAGCAACGGATAAGCAGGCAATTTGTAATTATATGCCTATGCAGCCAGGTGATGTATCTCGTACTTGGGCGGATACCGAAGCATTGTTCATTAGAACCAACTATCGTCCAGTGATTAAAGTTCAGGAAGGAGTAAATAGGTTTGTGGACTGGTACTGTAGCTTTTATAAACTAGGAAATCAAAAATGAAAATAGCTGTAGCTGGTACAGGTTATGTAGGATTATCAAACGCAATATTATTAGCACAACATAATGAAGTAATAGCAGTAGATATTATTTCAGAAAGAGTTAAGTTGCTAAATGATAGAAAGTCACCTATTGAAGACTCGGAGATTGAGTCGCTATTGAATCAAGGTGATTTAAATTTTAGAGCTACTTTAGATACTCAATCAGCCTATCTTGATGCTGATTTTGTTATTATTGCGACCCCAACTGATTACGACCCTAAGACTAATCACTTTAATACAAAAAGTATTGAAGATGTCATCCGTTCTGTTTTAGAAGTCAATCCTCAAGCAGTAATGGTAATTAAATCCACTGTTCCAGTGGGTTATACAGAGTCAGCAAAAATACTATTTAATACCGATAATTTACTTTTCTCTCCTGAGTTTCTACGTGAAGGAAAAGCATTATACGACAATCTTTATCCTTCAAGAATAATTATTGGTGAGCGTTCAACTAGAGCGAAAAAGTTCGCTGATCTATTGCTAGAAGCTGCTATTAAAAAAGATGTAACCGTATTATTTACTGAGAGTACGGAAGCAGAAGCTGTCAAACTTTTTTCAAATACTTATCTAGCTATGCGCGTAGCATATTTTAATGAGTTGGATAGTTACGCAGAAACATTAGGTTTAGATAGTCGCCAGATAATTGAAGGAGTGCAGCTAGATCCACGAATTGGTAGTCACTATAATAATCCCTCATTTGGTTATGGTGGATATTGTTTACCGAAAGATACTAAACAGCTTTTGGCTAATTATAATGAAGTGCCAAATAACATTATTAAAGCAATTGTTGACGCCAACCGTACTCGTAAAGATTTTATTGCAGATGCTGTAATAAAACGGCAACCTAAAGTTGTGGGTGTTTATCGTCTAATCATGAAATCAGGATCAGATAACTTTAGAGCTAGTGCAATGCAAGGAGTAATGAAGCGAATTAAAGCTAAAGGTATTGAAGTAGTAGTTTATGAGCCTGTTCTAAAGGAAGATGATTTTTTTGGTTCAAAAGTTATTGTTGACTTAGAAGATTTTAAGAAAGAGGCTGATATAATTCTTAGTAATCGCGAATCGCAAGAGCTAAACGATGTACGTCATAAGGTTTATACTCGAGATTTGTTCGGCAGTGATTAAATGATAGAATCTGAAACCCTCACTTTTTCCTTTCTAGAAATAAATGTCAAGAATGACAGAGGTAAATAGTAATGACCAAAAAGACTTGTTTTATAATGACTGATGCAGTTTCTTTCAATGTTTTATGTAAAGGTCAACTTGAGTATTTTAAAGAGTCAGGCCCATTAGATATGACTCTAATCTGTGGAGGTAGTGCAGAGGAAGTTGAATATTTGAAACGACGTAATATAGGTCGTGTCATCAAACTTCCTTTAGTAAGAAAACCCTCAATATTCAATGACTTCATCTGCCTAACAAGTTTGACGTTATTTTTGTCTTACAATCGCTTTGATTTGGTTGTTTATTCGACACCTAAAGCGTTATTATTAGGTAGTATAGCCAGTTTTTGTAGTTTGCAAAATAGACGAGTTGCTATTGTTCAAGGAAGAGTTTATGAAAACTATCAAGGCTTGAAGAAAAAGGCATTCCAATCTTTTGATAAAATAAGTTTCGCTGCTTCTAATGAGGTTTTATTCGTTTCAAACTCCCTTTTAGACAAATGTAGAGATGAGCAGTTAATTAATAATGAAAAGGGTAAGGTGCTAGGGTCGGGGTCATTCAATGGAGTAAATACGGAGTTATTTAAACCTATAAGTTTAGAAGAGCGCTCTGAGCTAAGAAATAAGCTTAATATTCCTTTGAGTGATTATATAGTTTGTATTGTAGGTAGGGTATGTAAGGACAAAGGTATTGAGGATATAAATAATCTAGCAGAAAAATTAGAAAATAGAAATATTAAATTTCTTTTTGTTGGAAGTTTTGAAGACAAAGCCTCGAAAGATATAGTTGAACACATAGTTGATAATAAACAGGGTTATTACATTCCGCATACTTCAGAGATACATGAAATTTTTCAATGTTCTGATTTGCATCTATTTTTAAGCTACAGGGAAGGTTTCGGTAACGTGGCCATTGAAGCTGCTAGCTGTGGTATCCCGACATTTGCTTATGACGTAGTTGGGGTCAAGGATAGTGTAAAAGACGATATTACTGGTCGAAGATTCAAGTTTAAAGATATAGCATCAGTTATTAAAGCTATTAATACCATTGCTGCTAGCAATAAAACAGAAGATTATTACAAATTAGCAAGAGAGCGGGCAGTTGAGTTTTTTGATCAAAAGAAGGTGTGGAGAAGTTATTTAGATTTTTATAAGAAATAGCATATTGTTAAGAAATTGAAATTTTTTAAGTGAGATCTATATTTAGATATAGTCTCTAATGAAAATAATAAATTGAAATAGAGAGTTTTTATGAAGCGTTCTTTTGATTTTTTGATTAGTGCCTTTTTTATAGTTATTTTATCACCACTATTGATTATAACTTCGGTAGTAATAAAGCTAACTAGTGAAGGACCGCTATTTTTTAAACAGCAACGAGTAGGTAAAAAAGGTAGGTTGTTTTCTTTATATAAGTTTAGAAGTATGACGGACAATGTAAGAGATAGTAAGCAGACATTTAACGATGATCCTGAGGTAACTAAAGTTGGCAAAGTAATACGTAGACTAAAAATAGATGAGTTGCCTCAACTGTTTAATGTCGTTAAGGGAGATATGTCTTTAGTGGGTCCAAGACCTTGCTTGCCAAATCTGATAAAGGATTTCAATGAGAGCGCAAAAAAACGTTTGTTAGTTCGTCCTGGCTTAACTGGATTAGCACAAGTAAATGGTAATATTCATTTGGCTTGGGAAGAGCGTTGGGAGTTTGATAGAGAATATGTTGAAGATCAGTCATTTTTATTAGACTTAAAGATTATGTCTAAAACGGCTCTTATAGTTCTGTTTGGTGAAAAATGGGGGAAGAAATAATGAGAGTTGGATTGATCGGTGGTGTTGGATCGAGCGCCCTAACCCTGAAAAAGTTATGTGATTATGGCTTAAATGTAGTAGAAGTATTTGGTCATCAGCCTAAGAATACTAAATTTGTTAGTGGACATTGTAATTTAGAACCATTTTGTTTAGAGCACTCAATTAGCTTTACTCCATTTGTTAAAATTAATGAATATGTTGAAAAAATTCAGGCATTAAATCTTGACTTTTTGTTTGTCGTTGGTATATCTCAATTAGTTTCTAAAGACATTATTAATGCGCCTAAATTGGGTGCCATCGGCTTTCATCCGACAAAATTACCTGAAGGTAGAGGGCGTGCTCCTTTGGCTTGGTTAGTATATGAGGCTCGAGAAGGCGCAGCTACCTTTTTTATGCTCGAAGAAGCTGCCGATGCTGGTGCTATATTAGCACAAGAAAGTTTTGAGGTTTCTTGCGAGGACAATGCTAAAAGTGTTAAAGATAAAATACATGAAGCTATGAGTGTAGCATTAGATTCTTTGTTACCTCAGTTAGCTAGTGGTAAATTAATAGCTGTTGAGCAAGATGCCTTAATGGTGACAGAATTTGGCATAAGAAAGCCTGAAGATGGGTTAATTGACTGGTCTTACTCAGCTTACGATATAGACCGTCTAATCAAAGCGGCATCTGAGCCACATCCTGGTGCTTTTACTTATTCGGGCATGAAAAAAATAGAAGTAAAGGCAAGTAGAGTAGAAAGAGATCTAAAAATAAAAGGTGTTCAAGGCCGTATCTTAAAATCTAATAAAGATGAGTTTTTGGTTCAGACAGGTGATGGCCTGATTTGGGTTTCAGTTATTTTTGATGATTCGATTAAATTGAGAGTAGGAAGCTTATTAGGCTATAAAGTTGAACTTGAAATATACGAACTAAAAAAACAAATTGCAGATTTGCAAGAACTTATTAGGAAAATATCATGAAAAATATTTTAGTAGTAGCGCCTCATGCTGACGATGAGGTTTTAGGATGCGGTGGCACAATAGCAAAACACGTGCGCCAAGGAGATAATGTATACGTTGCAATTATGACGAATGCTGCAGTGGGTGCGCCCGAGCTTTTTAGCACTGAGAGAATAGAGTCTGTTCGAGCTGAGGCGTTAGAATCCCATAAGATATTAGAAGTAAAAGAAACAATATTTTATGATTTTCCTGCACCACAGTTAGAGCAGTATCCGCAATATAAAATTGCTAATGCCTTAAACTTATTAATAAAAGAAAAGAATATAAATACCATGTATATACCTCACAAAGGCGATCTACACCTTGACCATGGAGCTATATACAACGCTTGTCTTGTTGCTGCCAGACCACTGCCAGGTCAGAGTGTTCGTCATATTTACGCTTACGAAACGCTCTCTGAAACGGAGTGGGGACATCCGACTGTAGAAGCTGTTTTTATTCCGCGATATTTCAATGTTTTAACATGTTCAGATTTTACAAGTAAGATTAAAGCAATGGAGTGCTTCTCTAGTCAACTAAAAGAGTTTCCAAGTACACGATCAATTAAAGCAATTGAGCATCTAGTAGCACTTAGAGGGGCTTATGTTGGTGCTGATATGGCGGAAAGTTTCGATATTATTAGAAGTATTAACGATTAGCTTTTTTTTATTTTTATGTGATTAATCATAAATTTATTTGTGCTAACGTCGGCTCAAATAACAAATAAGAGTAAGAGTGAAAAATGAAGCAAATAATTGGTGTATATGGTGCAAGTGGATTTGGTAGACAAATCATGCCATTAGTAAAAACACAATACCCTCATTTAGGTATCAGCTGCTTTGTTTTTATTGACGACAATAGTGAGTCAATAGAGTTAAATGGGCATAAAGTATTAACTTACGATGAGTTTCTGCAACATCCTTCTAGTAATAAAGAAGCAACTATTGCTATAGCTAATAGTCAGATACGTGAGCTTTTATCTAATAGATTGGTTGCAGATAATATCAAAAATATAACAGTGAGTTCTAAGACCGTTATCGTTTTAGATGATGATACTGTAGAAATTTCAGAAGGTAGTATTTTATGTAGTCATGTTTGCTTAAAGGTGAATATCAAAATCGGTAGGTTTTTTCATGCTAATACTTATAGTTATATCTCACATGATTGCATTATTGGTGATTACGTCACTTTCGGCCCTAGAGTCAGCTGTAATGGCAATATCCATATTCATGACCACGCTTATATCGGTACTGGTGCAGTCATCAAGCAAGGCACACCTGATAAACCCTTGATCATTGGTAAAGGCGCTATCGTCGGCATGGGTGCTGTGGTGACTAAAGACGTGCCAGCCGGAGCCATAGTAGTAGGTAATCCAGCACGACTTTTGAGTAAATAATTTGCTAAAACTAGCACACTATAAATCTTATGACTTATTATAAAAAATTGAGAACCTTATGCTAAACACTCCTTTCTCACCATGGCCCAGCTTTACTCAAGAAGAGGCGAACAAGGTCAGTGCTGTTTTATTGTCTAATAAAGTCAACTATTGGACCGGACAAGAGGGTCGTCAGTTTGAGCGTGAGTTTGCCGAGTGGGCAGACAGCAAATACGCGATTGCCATGGGTAATGGCACACTGGCATTGGATGTGGCATTAAAAGCGCTGGATATCGGCGCAGGTGATGAAGTCATCGTTACCCCGCGTACCTTTATCGCTAGTATCTCATCAGTAGTCAATGCTGGCGCGACGCCTGTCTTTGCCGAAGTGGATGCAGCTACGGGCAATATCACTCCTGAGACTATAGCTGCCGTACTAACCGATAAGACCAAAGCTATCGTCTGTGTGCATTTGGCAGGCTGGCCGTGCGATATGGATGGCATCATGGCGCTAGCAGAGCAGCATGACCTCTATGTGATAGAAGACTGCGCACAGGCTCATGGTGCAACTTATAAGGGTCGTAGCGTCGGTAGTATCGGTCATGTTGGCGCTTGGAGCTTTTGCCAAGACAAAATCATGACTACAGGCGGCGAAGGCGGCATGGTCACCACCAACGACGAGCAGCTATGGCGCAAGATGTGGGCGTATAAGGATCATGGTAAGAGCTACGCTGCGGTTTATGAGACACAGCATCCACCTGGCTATCGCTGGTTGCATGAAAGCTTCGGTACCAATTGGCGTATGACTGAGATGCAAGCAGTGATCGGGCGTATCCAGCTACAGCGCATGCAGGATTGGACTGCTAAGCGTACGGCCAATGCCCATGCTATCCTTGATGCTTGTGGAAAGTGGCAAGATAAAGGCTATTTGTCTGTACCTAGACTAGAGCAAACGCCAGAGTTTACCGATTGTACACATGCCTATTACAAACTATATGTCTACGTACAGCCAGAGAATTTGCCAGCAGGGTGGTCGCGAGATCGTATTATCGCGGAGATTAATGCATTAAAAGTGCCTTGCTTCTCCGGCTCCGCTTCTGAAGTCTACCGTGAAAAAGCCTTTGATAATACTGGTCTGCGGCCAGCAGAACCTTTACCAATCGCAAAACAATTGGGTGAGACGAGTCTCATGTTCTTAGTACATCCAACTTTAACTGAGTCAGAGATTGAACAAACTGTGCAAGCTATCGAACAAGTATTTACCAAAATGGCTGATGCTGTGTAAGTATAATCTGTATTATTAAGCTATTATTTATCAAACCTTGTTATAAAAGCAGACCCTTATGAATAAAAAGTTAATGACGGCATTAACTGCCAGTATCGTAACAATGTCTTCTATGCTAGCCACAACTGCTACTGCGCAAAACCTCTATATGAATGACTTGCGCTTAAAGGCTGATATCGACTGGCTCAACACTCAAGGCGTCACTCAGATCAGTACCAGCACTTGGCCGTTGACGGCTAATGAGATTGAACGCGGACTATTGGGCGCCCAGTTAACTACGCCTGTGCAGCGGCAAGTCGTGCAGTCTATCCAAACCCGTCTTAATAAAGATCGTGAGTCTCTGGTTAAAGCGACTGGCGAGCTCTCTATACAGACCGATCGGCAGCAGCTGCCCCAAAGCTTTGGCGATGATAAGCTCGCCGGACAACAGCTTAGTGGTTCAGTTGGACTTAGCGAAGCCAATTGGGAGTTTAACCTACAGGCTAATGTCAAGAATGACGAGCTCATCGATGATGACTCTGATGTTAGCTTTGAGGGGTCTTATCTTGCTGGCATGGCGGCTAATCAATGGCTAGTCGCTGGTAAGATTCCGACTTGGTGGGGTCCTGGGCATGACGGTAGCCTGATTCGCGGTGATGCTAGCATCCCGGTGACCGGCTTTACTATGCAGCGTGATCAGCAAACTGCGCCTGATTATAAGTATTTAAACTGGGTCGGACCTTGGCAGTACCAGCTGTTTGCTGGGCAATTGGATGATTATGATGCGGTTCCTGACGCTAAGCTGTTTGGCGCGCGTCTAACCGCTAGCCCATTGCCTTGGTTAGAAGTCGGCGCTTCACGTAGTTTTATGTGGGGCGGCGAGGGTCGACCTGAAAGTTTAAGCTCCTTTGGTGATGCTATATTAGGTACCAAAGATAATGGTGGTCGTGATGGTGGCGATCCAGCCAACCAATTGGGCGGCTTTGATGCCAAACTCAAGCTCGCCTCACTGATTGATGTTCCGGCTAGCGTCTACGGTCAGTATATCGGTGAAGACGAAGCGGGTGGCTTACCGGCGAAGAACATGTATCTAGCCGGCGCTGACTATGCTTCATCTGCCTACGGCAAGCCCTATCAGCTGTATGCTGAATATGCCGATACGCGTACCAGCGGTGAGGTCAGAGGGATTTCATATGACCATATTAACTATACCGATGGTTATTATCAGCAAGGCTATCCACTCGGGCATTCTTTGGGCGGCGATGCAGAGAGCATATCAGTAGGTGGCAAGCTATGGCTAGATAGTCGAAACTTTGTCAATACAAAACTGCAATATGCTAAGGTTAATCAGTCAGGAGAGTTGGATCGTCGCACTGGGAAGTCTGATAACCAAGCATTTCCAATGAAAGATAAGCTGACAGCTATTGACATATCATGGGCGCATCAGTTGAATCCAAAAACTTTAGTGACATCTCGCTTATGGGGCGTAGACTCTGATACTCAGTCAAGTGATATTGGAGCAGGCGTTGGGCTAGAGTTTCAGACTTATTAGCCCAAGCCTATAGCGGCTAATAAATAACGTGAATACATGAGAGTTAAATGGTCTACTAAATGATAGTAGGCCATTTTTTTATTGTATCCCAATACACGCTAGGATTTTGCAGCGTACACAGGTACAATATTATTATTAGTCAAAGGTTGACGAAGCAAAAGACAGGCATGCAAAGTACTTGCACGCGCTGTCTTTATTTTTTTATATCGTATCCTCTATTGGAGTTACTATGTCTATTGCCCAAGAGTCCGCCACCGTTTTGGACGGCAAAGCACTTGCCAAACAAATAGAACAGGATCTACGCACGCGCGTGGATGCGATCAAAGATAAAACGGGGCGCACCCCAAGCTTAGCGACGATATTGGTTGGTGACGATCCAGCCTCTGCCACTTATGTCCGTATGAAAGGCAACGCTTGTAAGCGTGTTGGCATGGACTCTATACGTGTTGAGATGCCGAGTGCCACGACCACTGAGCAGCTCATGGCAAAGATAGATGAGCTAAACAGCAATACAGACGTACACGGCATTTTGCTACAGCATCCAGTTCCTGGACATATCGATGAGCGCGCTTGCTTTGAGCAAATCGACTTGGCAAAAGACGTCGATGGCGTGACTTGTCTTGGTTTTGGTCGTATGGCGATGCAGCAATCCGCTTACGGCTCGTGCACACCGCAAGGCATCATGCATCTACTAGAGCATCATAATATCGAGCTGTCGGGTTTGGAGGCTGTGGTCGTAGGGCGTAGTGCTATTTTGGGTAAACCAATGGCGATGATGCTATTGAATGCGAACTGTACGGTGACTATCTGTCATTCAAGAACGCAAGACTTGGCGGCGCATATCAAACGCGCTGATATCGTCGTGGGCGCAGTGGGCGTGCCTGAGCTGATCAAAGCAGAATGGATCAAAAAAGGCGCAGTAGTCGTTGATGCGGGTTTCCATCCGACAGATAACGGCGGTGTTGGTGACATTGAAATGCAAGGCATGGAAAACATTGCCAGCGCGTATACACCAGTGCCAGGTGGTGTTGGCCCAATGACCATCAACACGCTTATTCGCCAGACAGTCGATGCGGCTGAAAAATCAGCAGGTTTGGGTATTAACTAAAAAGATAGTCATGTGAGTGCTGATCGCCAATAAATAACGGGCTTGAGGCAAAGTAGCCTCAGACCAAATCAACCACCTCTTCGTTGATAGGACCTAAAAATGGCTAAAAAAGACGTAGGTATTCATGAGCGACTACAAGGTATTGGTAGAGAGTTTGTCGATGTCTGTCATTACGTTATCTTATTTTTAATCAGCGTGGTGGTGGTCTGGACGGCAGGTAAAGAGTTTATCTATATTGTCCAAAAAGGCTCAGCGGATTTAAAAGATATTTTGATGTTATTCATTTATCTTGAGCTGCTGGCTATGATAGGGATTTACTTTAAAACCCATCGTTTGCCCGTACAGTTTTTGATATTCATTGCGATAACGGCTTTATCACGACATCTAGTGGTTGATGTTCAGGCAGTGTCAGATTATTTTCATCTATGGTTGCTGGCCACGATTTCTGTGGCAATCATGCTATTGAGTGGGGCTATTGTCATACTCACTTGGACGGCAAAAACATTTGGTCGCCCAGAAGACAATCTTGATAAACAGTATGCAAATTTAACGGTCAAGGCCATGCTGCCTGATAATGCGCAAGCGCCAGACAGCCATACCAAGCACCGCCGCGAATAATGATTGACGATCAGCATAAAAAAGGGCTACCAGTGGTAGCCCTTTTTTTGTGTATGAATGAGTTATCACAGCCATTTGAGTCGCTTAAAGTTGTAATACAAGAAGCTACAAAGAGCGATGATGATTATCATAATAATGAAGTACGCATACTTCCAATGGAGCTCGGGCATAAAGTCAAAGTTCATACCATAGATACCAGCGATAGCGGTTGGTACGGCAAGGATACCCGCCCACGCCGCAAGCTTACGTACGACTTCGTTCTGTCCCATATTGACCATGGCCATATAAGTGTTCATGACCACGCTTAGCATCTCATTAAGACCATTAATGGCATCCAATGAGTGCAGGAGATGATCGTTCACATCGCGAAAATATGGCTTGGCTGCTTGAGAAAACCCTGAGACTATCTCGCTTTTTTTATGATTGATAAAGAAGCTACAGATGTCTTGTACGGGTAGGATAATAGCGCGCATATGTACCAGCTGTGATTTGAGCTGATACAGATTTTTTAATGTGCCTTTATCAAATTCATAGGTGAAGACATAACGCTCTTGCTCACGCAAATATCGTCCCAATCGATCGGTGATCGGCATATAGTTATCAACGATAAAATCGAGTATGGCATGGAGTACAAATATCGGCCCCATGCGTAGCTTTTCTGGGCGACGATGACAGTGCTCGCGTACAGGCGCATAGGAGTTTGACGGACCATTACGAATCGTAATCAGGTAGTTTTTGCCCATAAATATCGCAGTCGTACCATAACGAATGACATTGTCTTCAAGCTTGGCGGTACGTATCACGACAAAGACCATATCATTGTCATAGTTTTCGACCTTGGCTCGCTGGTGATCGGCAAACGCATCTTCAATCGCCAATTCGTGTAGATCAAAGGCGTCTTTTACCTTGACCATGGTTTCTAGGCTGGGGTCGTAGAGACCGAGCCAAATAAACTGACCGTTATTGCTAAGAGCACGGCTCACATCAGTAAGGGCGATTTTGTCTAGATTTTCACCTGTTTTTCGCGAATACGCATAGCAATTAACCACTTCATCCTTACTTGATGAATCAATATCTTCATAACGCTCAGAGTCAGGATCGTAGACCGTCATGGTCTCGATGGTATCCTGAGTCGTGGCTTCAGCATCGCCGTAGATATAGCTGTCATCGTCATCTAGGTAGAGATGCCGATCATTCATATTGGCATAAATGTGGCTCATATTAGAGTCAGGTGCAATGTGAGCCGTTTTTTTGATTAATTGGTTGTTGTCGTTTTCCACACACCCTCCTGTCATATAATAAACAGATGCAAGAATCAAAACTTGTCTTAAGCAAAGCCATTATCATTTGGTCGCACTATCTATGAACAACCTTTTACAATGCATAGCTTTTTAGCGTGTCGATATCTACCAATGCCAGTAGGCTCTCGTGGCAAGCTTCTAGTTTTATCTGCGGGGCAATGTCAAAATCTAGTGCTTCGACCCAACGCAGGGCGCAGATACACCAGTAATCACCAGGCTTGAGACCGGCAAAGTTATATTCAGGTAGCGGGGTGATAAGGTCATTGCCACGACTGGCTGAGAAGTTTAAAAACTCACTGGTCATCTTGGCACAGACGGTATGTTGACCAACATCATGGTTGCCCGTATGACAAAAGCCATTGCGATAATAGCCAGTGATAGGGTCGAAGCAACAGCTGGCAAGCGCTGTGCCTAAGACATTGGTTTGGTTGATGGCAGGGTTTGGGTGGTAATCAGATGACATAAGGCTTCCGAGATAAAAATATGTGTTAGTGTACCATGAGTCGGTATTGATGACGCTGCCGTAATCATGCTCATCAGTGTATGTATAACAAAAAATAAACGCTGTTGTGGTCTGTCAATGCCGAGCTGAATATATGAGTGTCAACGGCTACCTCTACCGTACTAATGAGAAGCACTTAGACGGTAATTAGATGCGGATTGTGGCTAATTGTCACTAGGCGAACCTTGAGTGCTATGCTAAACTAAAGCATAAAGTGCCTTGATTATTGGTCGCAATTTTTTAGCGCATAAAGATACTCGTCTTATCATTCCAAATTATACTTATTACTCACCCTCTTAAAGTCACCTGGTTTGTTTATAAATAATTGGGTCAATGATGTTGTGTGTTAAAAACACAACGATACGATGTCAATGCCCTTATAAATACAACCTTTTAGTACCGCGTTTTTTGGTAAGCGATACGCCAAACAAGGATTTATTGTGTCTGTCAGTTCTGATTCTGCAAAACCTGCCCAGTTAAATGCAACAAAAAATGCGGCCACTCAGCCTGCCGATAGCGTTGCTAAACCTAATAGCATGCCCTACCTAAACCATTTTGCCAGCGATGTGGCCAACAGTTGGCTGTTGCCTGATGGCGTGGTCGATGTCCTGTTTGAAGATGCCCATAAGCAAGAAGTGCTTAGACATCAACTGATTGAGCAGCTTATCACTCATGGTTATCAGCTGGTTTGTCCGCCGATGATTGAGTTTACTGAATCTTTGCTGAGTGATGCATCAGAAGATCTGAAACGTCAAACCTTTAAGATTATCGATCAGCTGACGGGTCGTTTGATGGGCTTGCGTGCCGATATTACCCCGCAGATTTTGCGTATTGATGCGCATCACGGCGGTACAGGTATTGCGCGTTATTGCTATGCAGGCGATGTGATTCACACCTTGCCATCAGGACTGTTTGGTTCACGTACGCCCTTGCAGTTAGGCGCTGAGATATTTGGCTGCGCCGATTTGGCAGCCGATATCGAGCTGATTGATGTCTTGTTTGGGATGGTCAATACACTAGATATGAGCGCGGCACTGCATATTGACTTGGGTCATGTGGCGATATTTAAGCGTTTGGCTGAGATGGCTGCGCTATCTGACAGCGACGCTGAGCAATTGATGCATTTATATGCCAATAAAAACCTACCAGAGCTCAAACGCATTTGCCAAGCATTGCCGATGGGCGATGACTTTTATGCCTTAGCGCGTTTTGGTCACGATATCGATAATTTGCTGACCAAGCTCTCTACTGCCGCACAGCAAGATGAACAGATATCTACGGCTATCGATGAGCTACAGCGCCTAAAAACGCACCTAAAAACGCAGTGGCAGTGTCCGGTGAGTATCGATGTGACTGAGCTATCAGGCTATCACTATCATACTGGCATTGTCTTTAATGGCTATATCAATAGCGAGACGCAGCCGCTGGTACGCGGCGGGCGTTTTGATGGTATGCAAAGCGGTGGCCATCTGTCCGCCAGCCAGCCACGTGAAGCCACAGGATTTAGTATGGATGTCAGCCGCTTGCTGGCGCACACGCAGCTTGAAGCGCCAAGTATCGTGCTGATCGATTATCAAGCCGCCACTCAAGCAAGCCCCGAGCAGCGACAAACCTTGCTCCAGCAGGCCACCAGCTTACGCGAGCAGGGCTACCGTGTCACCATGCCACTAAACGCGGACGATCGTCCCGATGGCGTGACACATCGTTTGGGTTTTGCTGACAATCAATGGCAACTACAAACTATCTAGCTTAACTAGATTCAGTTTGGCTGACTTATAGGTATATTTACAGTGGCATCGCCGCTTGGATAAAGACTTTAAGATAAAACATACTTGGTTTGGCTCGGCAATGATAAGCGCACTGAGCACAAGCATCAAACACTGCTAACATCACGTTAGTTTTGCAACCGTTATTGCACACACCTCAATACATAAAGGTAAGGATTGATCATGGGTAAGAATGTCGTAGTTTTGGGTAGCCAATGGGGCGATGAAGGTAAGGGTAAAATCGTTGATTTACTTACCGAAAAAGCCTCAGCCGTTGCTCGTTTTCAAGGCGGTCACAACGCTGGGCACACACTGGTTGTCGATGGCAAAACCACCGTCCTACATTTGATCCCATCTGGTATCTTGCGCGAAGGCGTCACCTGCTTCATCGGTAACGGTGTGGTACTAGCGCCAGATGCCCTACTAAAAGAGATAAAAGATCTAGAAGCCAACAACGTACCAGTACGCGAGCGTCTACGTATCTCGCCAAACTGCCCACTCATCATGCCATATCACGTGGCACTTGACCAAGCACGCGAAGCCAAACGCGGTACAGGCAAAATCGGTACCACAGGTCGCGGCATTGGCCCTGCGTATGAGGACAAAGTGGCGCGCCGTGCCATTAAGCTTGCTGACTTGTTCCGTGATGATTTAGAAGAAAAACTACGTAACCTAATCGAATATCACAACTTCCAACTGACACAGTATTATAAAGTCGATGCCATCGATTTTGATGAGACCTTTAAACTGTGCCAAGAGTGGCGCGAAGAGATCAAAGGCATGGTTACTGATGTGACCGAAGACCTCAATCAATTGCGCCTTTCTGGCAAAAACCTAATGTTTGAGGGTGCACAAGGCACGCTACTTGATATCGACCACGGTACCTATCCGTTTGTCACCAGCTCAAGCGTCACAGCAGGCGGCGTATCGACTGGTACGGGTATCGGCCCATTGTACCTAGACTATGTACTTGGTATCACCAAAGCCTACACCACGCGCGTCGGTAGTGGCCCATTCCCAACAGAGTTGTTTGATGATGTGGGTGCCCACTTAGCCAAAGTCGGCCATGAGTTTGGCGCGACCACTGGCCGCGCGCGTCGCTGCGGCTGGTTTGATGCCGAGGCACTACGCCGTGCGGTGGTATTGAACTCTATGTCAGGTATCTGCTTGACCAAGCTTGACGTCTTAGACGGTCTTGAAGAATTGCTAATCGGTGTGGGTTACAACCTCCCTGAGACAGAATGTGCTGGCGCGCACGACGCAGAGTTTTATGAGTCTGTCACACCGAAGTACGAAACGATGGAAGGTTGGAGCGAGTCTACCGTTGGTATTACCAACTATGACGACCTACCAAAAAACGCCAAAAAATACATCAAGCGTATCGAAGCATTGATTGGCTGCCCAGTAGATATCATCTCAACCGGCCCTGACCGCGAAGAGACCATCGTACTTCGTGACCCGTATGATGCTTAAATAGTGTTTTTACATAAATAGTATGCTACATTAAGGACGGTTTTACCGTCCTTTCTCTATTGAGCAAAGCAAAAGGTATTTTAATGGAAAAGATAGTTATAAAGGATTTTCTAATATTTAAAGAT
The DNA here is from genome assembly GCF_001854065.1 of Psychrobacter sp. AntiMn-1. Lineage (NCBI taxonomy): Bacteria > Pseudomonadati > Pseudomonadota > Gammaproteobacteria > Moraxellales > Moraxellaceae > Psychrobacter > Psychrobacter sp. AntiMn-1. The sequence goes on from NZ_CP012969.1 coordinate 2,894,234, forward strand.
GTAGAGATGCCAATTAATAAATTTAATATTTTAATAGGCGAGCAAGCTAGTGGTAAGAGCCTGTTAGCTAAATTGGTCTATTACTTTAGAAATGTTGGAAGAAAAATGTTCGAAAGTACGAGCGAAGGACAAAGTTATCAAGACTTTATTTTATCTTTAAATGAAAGCTTTCTAGATTACTTCCCTTTAAACTGTTGGAATGAAAATAAAAGTTTTACTATAAAGTACTTTTATGATGATGATCTTACTATTGTCTTAAAGTCTGATAAAAGAAAGAATTGTAAACATAGTGTTGTCTTGTCTGATAGTCTGATTCATATTTACGATAAATGTTTGGATATTCATGATAGTTATCAGGAATTAATACAAAAATATGAGTCTCTAGATGGTGATGATATTGATGAAAAGTTCTTTGACTTAAAAATGAATGTTAGTGGGAAAATATATAATACTCTCAAAGCTAATGAAGGGTTTTTGGATGCAAATGGTTTTATTCCATCGAGTAGGAGTTTCTTTTCAGTTTTAGAAAAAAATTCATTCTCTTTATTAGTTGATAATAGACTGAATATCGATCCTTTTATGAAAAGTTTTGGTCGTATATTCCAGAGCATTAAAAGTTTTTATAAAAGAAATGTTTATAAGGATGGGAGTTTTAACAATGAAAATATTATCAAACAATACTTCTACGAGATACTTAAAGGTTATTATCAGGAGATAGATGGCGAGGATTGGCTGGTAGGTGATAATTATAAGGTAAGCTTTTCACGAGCTTCATCTGGTCAGCAGGAAGCTTTCCCACTGATGCTAATGTTAGCAACTATGGCCGGTATTAAAAATCGTGTTTCATTTGACCTTCTTTTCATCGAAGAACCAGAAGCTCATCTATTTCCAACAGCTCAATCACAAGTTGTTGCTGCATTACTAGCTTTAACTAATAAATTTAATACGAAATTTTTTATAACTACGCATAGCCCTTATATAATATCTGCTCTCAATAATAGTATATATGCTAGTCAATTAATTAAACAAAAAAAGTTGTCAGAAGTAGATTTTTTGAAAATGAGTAATGGAGCGTACCCAATTGACATGAATGATATATCGGCTTTTTCAATTGGTAATGGAGTTATAACTGATATTAAAGACTATGAATATAAAATGATAGGCGGTGAGATATTAGATAGTGTTTCTAATAAGTTTGGGCAGGTCATGGATCAGCTTATGGAGTTAGATGACTGATATGGATTACGAAGGAAACACTACTAAACACAATGGTGATTTGCCTGTGGGAGAAAACAAGAGCTGTTGCCACTTTAAAAACCCAAATAAAGTATTACTAAATAAGCTTAAAGTTGATGGAGGTTTAATTAAGTCTTCTAAACAAGAAAAATGTGACTATATAGTGCACTGGAACAATAGCTGCGTTACTTACATTGAGCTTAAAGGGTGTGACCTAATAAAGGCTTTCTCTCAGATTGAACAGACTATCAAAACGACTAGAAAGAACTTTGAAGGATTTAAGAGCTCTCAATGTATCATTGTGTGTAGTCGTATACGTCTACCTAGTAGTGATAGTACAGTCGTTAGGCTCAAGAAAAAGATGAAGGACCTTACTGGAACAGTTCCAATTATAAAGTCGCAAAGACATAATTATATAGTAAAGTAGACTGCTAATCTAATACTTAACTGACAGCTGATTTTTAACCTTTATTCAGCTTGTAAATATTTACTTTTATGCAAGGTGCGGTCATAAATTAATCCTATCATTTATAGCCTCAATCATTATAATAGGCAACAATCCTATGTTGACGCTCGTGTTTTGCTATCGATAAATCATGAGTTATCCGCTTCGTCGACATGGCGGCCAACGTTAAAACAAAGCATTTACCCCTTTACTTTTACCAAACTGACCCCCTATTAGGAGTTTTTTTATGGCTAACGAACGTACTTTATCTATCATCAAGCCTGACGCAGTTGCTGGCAACCACATTGGTGCTATCTATGATCGTTTTGAGCAAGCTGGTCTAAAAATTGTTGCCGCTAAAATGCTACAACTTGATGACGAAAAAGCAGGCGGTTTCTACGCTGAGCACGCTGAGCGTCCATTTTACAACGACCTAGTATCATTCATGACTTCAGGTCCAGTATTGGTATCAGTACTAGAAGGCGAAAATGCTATCGCTAAGCACCGTGAAATCATGGGCGCAACCAATCCTAAAGAAGCTGCTGAAGGCACTATCCGTGCTGACTTCGCTAGCAGCATCGATGAAAACGCGGTACATGGTTCAGATTCAGCTGAATCAGCGGCACGTGAAATCAGCTACTTCTTCAATGAAGACGAAGTTTGTGCACGTACGCGTTAATAGCAGCTATTATTTGCAATATTGATTGTTAATAAATAGTATCGCGAGACGGCTTATATCTTATGGGTATAAGCCGTTTTAGCTGTTATATGTAATAACAGTGTCGTTGCTTATTGAAATTCATAGGCGCTTGCCTCATTATTAGATTTACTAGCGTTATCAATCCTTTATCAGCACATTGTCAATATAGATAATTATTTGCATTCTATATAGGACAAATTTTGCGCTCATAACGGATTGCTCAATGCATCATTTAATTGTATAACGACGTTCATGGCTTATGCCAAAAGGTTACCTATTATGTCCACTGTTCAATCACCGATCCAACACACACCCACTAACAAGACGGCTAGTATCAAGATAGTAGATGAGGCGCAGGCCAAGACCAATCTATTAGGGATGACGCAGTCGCAACTTGCCGATTACTTTAAAAGTATCGGTGAAAAGCCATTTCGCTCGACGCAAGTGATTAAATGGATATATCAGCACGGAGTCACTGACTTTGAGCAGATGACCAATCTGAGCAAATCATTGCGGGATAAGTTATCAGCCAATGCCTGCGTTACGCCACCAAAAGTGATTCATCGTCAATATAGTGATGATGGTACGCGTAAATGGGTGTTTGAAGTGACGGGCGGCTCATTGGTTGAGACGGTATTGATTCCAGCGGATGACAGTAAATTAAATGGTCGTAAGACTTTGTGTGTGTCTTCGCAAGTTGGCTGCGCACTCGATTGTAGTTTCTGTAGTACGGGCAAGCAAGGGTTTGAGCGTGATTTGAGTGCCGCTGAGATTATTGGACAGCTGTGGGTCGCTAATGCTTCATATATGACTGACGAAAACGAAAGCCTAGAAAACGTCGATCATAGCCTATGGGAAAATAACGTCACCAATGTTGTCATGATGGGCATGGGTGAACCATTATTAAACTATAAACCAGTGGTTGGCTCAATGGAGCTGATGCTGAGCGATCACGCTTATGGACTATCAAAACGTCGAGTGACCTTGTCAACCTCAGGCGTGGTACCTAAAATGTACCAACTAGCACAAGATATCGATGTAGCACTGGCTATCTCACTGCATGCCCCCAATGATGAACTGCGTAATGAGCTGGTGCCAATTAATAAAAAGTACCCGCTAGAAGAGCTGATTGCCGCTGCAAAAAACTACGTCTATGATGTCAATCCGCGTCATAAAAAGCACGTCACGATTGAGTATGTGATGCTGGATGGCGTCAATGATAGCAATGAGCATGCTCATCAGTTGGTCGTGCTATTAGAAGGGCTACCAAGTAAGATAAATCTTATTCCGTTCAATCCGTTCCCACATGCGTCGTACGATAAGTCAAGCAACAACCGCATTCATGCGTTTAGCAATATACTGAGTGAAGCTGGGTTTGTTTGCACCATTCGTCAAACACGCGGTGATGATATTGATGCCGCTTGTGGTCAATTGGTCGGACAAGTGGCTGACCGTACCAGACGCTCGGCTGCATGGCAACAAAGCATCAAAGATCGTGAAAATGTTTGATACGTTTTGCATATGACAGGATAAATATCCGTCTGTTCTAAAAGAAGCTTAGCTGTCTTTTATCTGTCGCAACGGTAATGAAAATGTATCAATAACGGTCAAGATTGAAGAACATAGCAATTAATAACAACTAAATTGTACTTATAGGGGCTAAATCTATTAAACTGATGCCTCGAAGATCGAATGCATTGAACCACAGTTTTATGATGGCGGCTATGATGACTTCTAAAAATTTTTATCAGTTGGTAGAGCAAAAACCATTTTTTAACCTTTATAAAAAGGCAGGTGTGGTGACGAACCGAGTCACTGCACCGAAGTGCGCATTACTGGCTGCCGCACTCGCATTATCATTGCTAAGTGGCTGTCAGAGTACACCAAACAATGACTTGTCAGGCATCGCGCCTTATCAGACATCCACGAAGCCCAGCGGTGACCGCAACTTAGATCAGCAAGAAATTGCTCGTGTACGTACCTCACTTGCTGCACAATATATCCGCAAAAATGAGCTCGATACGGCGCAGCGTCAACTCGAAAAAGCCTTTGCTGCTGATAGCCGTTACGCGCCAGCCTATGATATGATGGGCGTTTTGTTGCAGCAAGAAGGCAGCCGCATCAATCTTGCAAAAGCCGATCAGTACTTTAAAAAAGCCATCGCGCTGGATAAAGACTTTGTGCAAGCACACAATAATTACGGTGTTTATTTATCACAGATGAAGCGCTATCGTGAGGCGGCAGAGCAGTTTGAGATTGCAGGCGCCTCATTAGGTTATGAAGGCCGTATCGGTGCGTTAGAGAATTTAGGGCGTACATACCTTCAGTTGGGTGACAATAGTGCCGCTGCTAAAGCGTTTTTGCGGGCCCTAGATGGCAATCGCAATAGTATTATTGCTCATATCGAGCTGGTAGATTTATTGCTTGAGCAGCAGCGAGTACCGCAGGCTCAGCGCTTGTATGACGAGACCTTGATATTGGTACAAGGGCAGGGCATCAGTCCTAGATTGCTCCTACAAGGTATCAAACTTGCGGCAGCACAAAACAACATTACAACTCGCCAGCAATTGGCACAGCAGCTTTTATCCGCTTATCCATTGAGCGACGAAGCGAAACAACTTAAGACTTGGCTTAACAATCCAGAGGCACCATGGAAATGATCACCCCATCATCAAACACTCAATCTAACGCTCAGGGATCATTTGGTGCCACGTTGCAGCAAGCCCGTAAAACGAAGCAAGTCAGTTTAGAAGAGGCAGCCGCCGAGTTATTTATCTTAAAACGTCATCTAGAAGCACTAGAGAGCGAAAACTTTGCTGAATTACCGCAAGCGGCATTTGCTCGTGGCTTCGCTATTAACTATGCCAAATATTTGGGCCTAGACTCAGCCAAAATCGCGAGTAGTTTTGATGCCGCTTACCCCAGTGAACTCAAAGCCAAATCGGTCAATAATACTGATACACCATTGCAACCAATGGGCACGCTGCAACGCGATACACACAATCGCATTCGTTTTAATCCGCTATTGATCATCGGTGTGATTGGACTCATTATCTTGGCAGTATTTTTATTCCGTATGGTGAGTAATGCGAGTAAAGAAAATAGCCAAGAGCCTGTCTCTACTGTTGAAGATGTATCTGCTATTGAGCAAGCGCAAGGGGCTGCGATTAGCAATGATGCAAGTGATATCGGTGCGTCTGGCTCTGCGTTGAATTTAGGTGCTGCCAGTGCAGATACGGCTTTTTTAAACGTGAAGTTGACCGATGATGCTGTGGTTAGCATCACGGATGCATCGGGTAATAGTCTCATCAGTGGTTCACAGACGGCAGGTGACTATGACCTAACAGGCGTGCCACCATTTAGTGTACAAATTGATAATATCGATAATGTTAGCTTGATGCTCAATCAAGAAACGGTTGCTTTAGATACTTATGCAACGGATAAGCAAGCTACCTTTGAGCTAGTACCTTAGTCATCATTGGCCTCTTATCGAGCATGATTACTAGCGTTTAATAAAACTACTATACGTCTAAGCTCATTTATATATACAAGCCTGTGGTTTTTCTATTTTTGATTTAAGGATTTATCTATGTCAATGCCATCGCCTATTAACCGCCGTTTGACCAAAAAAATCTATGTCGGCGATGTTGCGATTGGTGGTGATGCGCCAATTAGCGTACAGAGCATGACCAACACTGACACTTGCGATGTGGCGGCAACCGTCGCCCAAATCGAGCGCTGCGTAGAAGCCGGCGCTGATTTGATGCGCGTATCAACGCCGACGATGGATACCGTCAAAGCCTTTGGCGAGATTCGTAAATTGGTGAGCGTACCTTTGGTTGCAGACGTGCATTTTGATCATAAGATTGCCTTAGCAGTGGCTGAAGCCGGCGCTGATTGTTTGCGTATCAATCCTGGTAACATCGGTAGCGATGCCAAGGTGCGTGAAGTGGTTGCTTGTGCTAAGTATCACAATATTCCTATTCGTATCGGCGTCAATGCAGGCTCTTTAGAAAAAGACATTCAGCGTAAGTATACTGAGCCGACTGGGGAGGCGATGCTTGAGTCAGCAATGCGTCATATCGACATTTTAGAGCGTCTTAATTTTGACCAATACAAAGTGTCTGTCAAAGCCAGTAATGTGTTTTTGACATTGGATGCGTATCGCCTGCTATCAGCGCAGATTGATAACCCACTGCATTTAGGTGTCACTGAAGCAGGTGTCTACCGTACTGGTGCTGTCAAATCTGCCATTGCGCTTGGTGGTCTGTTATTAGACGGTATTGGCGATACGATTCGTATCTCGTTAGCGGCTGAGCCTGAAGAAGAAATCAAAATTGGCTTTGATATTTTAAAGTCGCTTAATATCCGCTCAAATGGCGTAAACTTTATCGCTTGCCCAAGCTGCTCGCGTCAAGAGTTTGACGTGATTAAAGTGATGACGGCCTTAGAATCACGTTTGGAAGACATCCGTGAACCAATGGATTTATCCGTGATTGGCTGTAAAGTGAATGGTCCAGGCGAAGCAAAAGAAGCAGATATCGGTATCGTTGGTGCCGCACCAAGATCACTGGTATACCGTATGGGTCAAAAAAGTCATCTTATCGATACCGACAATGTAGTCGATGAAATAGAAAGTATGGTTCGCGCCCATGCAGAAGATTTGGCGAAAAAGCGTGAGAACGAGATTATTCGCGTAAAATAAGTCGCAATGCAAGTATCTGCTTTTTGCTGTGTAAACAAAGGGTAGGCAGCACATTTTTTTTGTTAATACGTAGATAACAATAATAGACATAATTGTTAAATTTTAAGGACATGACCGTATCATGATTAAAGCTATTAAAGGGTTTAATGATATTTTGCCTGACCAATCAGCAAAGTGGCTGCATCTAGAAGCGATATTGGCTGATGTACTTGGTAGATATGGTTATGAGCATATTCGCTTGCCTATCGTTGAGCAAACTGATCTATTCGCACGTGCGATTGGCGGTGCGACAGATATCGTTGAAAAAGAGATGTACAGCTTCACTGATAAATCTGAGCCACCCACGCCTTTGGCCTTGCGTCCTGAAGGTACAGCAGGAGCAGTACGTGCCGTTATCGAGCATAACTTATTGCGTGGGGACACGCCGAAGCTTTGGTACGTTGGTCCAATGTTCCGCTATGAGCGTCCGCAAAAAGGCCGCTATCGTCAGTTTCATCAGCTAGGTGTTGAAAGCTTTGGTAGTGCGCTACCAGACGCTGATGCTGAGCTGATTGCAATGACGCATCTGATGTGGCAAGAACTGGGCCTAAAAGATGAGATGCACTTACAGTTAAACAGCCTAGGTGAGCTTGATGAACGCCATGCCTATCGCGAAGCGCTGGTTGCCTATTTGACGGACAAAAAAGATCAATTAGACGAAGACAGCAAACGTCGCTTGACGACCAACCCATTACGTATCTTAGATAGTAAAGAGGCAAGTACGCAGGCAGTATTAGCAGACGCACCAAAGCTTGCTGACTTCTTGGGTACAGAGAGTGTGGCGCATTTTGAACAAGTTCAAGCTTATCTGACTGCGCTTGGTATCGATTTTGAGATTAATCCACATCTGGTGCGCGGTCTTGATTATTATAATAAAACGGTCTTTGAGTGGGTAACGGATAAGCTTGGCAGTCAAGCGACGGTATGCGCTGGTGGTCGCTATGACGGTCTGGTTGGACAATTAAAGTCCATAGGTACAAACGATGATAAGTCAGATAAAAAACCTGTAAAATCTGAACCGGCTATTGGTTTTGCAATGGGGCTCGAGCGCTTATTGCTACTGATGGAAGCCGTGGCACCGATTGCTGACAAACCCGCTTGTGATGTCTTTGTAGTGGCGCATCCTGACGTTTATAGTGCAGGTATCAGCTACGCACAAAACCTACGTTATAGTCGTCCAGATGTACGCGTGAAGATGGCAAGTGCAACGAGTCTAAAAGCGCAAATGAAAAAGGCAGATAAGTCAGGCGCAGCATTGACAGTCATTATCGCACAGCAAGAGCTGGATGATAATACCATCAGTATCAAAGACATGCAGAGGGGTGAGCAGCAGACTGTCACACAAGATTGGCTATCGAGTAAAGATAACTTTTCTCGTAAATAATCGTCTTGCAACGCCGCATTTTTGATTTTGGCATCAGCAATTTAATGTACATTTTATCAGGTAAATATATATGGCTCTGACCCCCAATTCGCCGAATGCAGACAACTCCATGCAAGCGTTAAAGCAGTATGGTAGTTATATTGTCACTGCGATTTTATTGGCACTGGCTGCTTATTTTGGCTGGACATACTGGCAGAACAACCATGCGCGAGTAGATACTGTCGCCGCTGATCAATATGCCGATATCCAACGACTGAATGAAGAAGTCAGCCTGGCTTCGCAAAATCCAGATCTAGAAGCCGATGCACAAGAGTCGCTGGTACAGAGCCGCACACAGTTAGACAAAGATATTGATGCTTTAGTCAGTACGCATGGTGAATCAGTATACGCATGGCAAGCGCTGATGATAAAAGCTCGCCAACAGGTCGATAATGATGATTTTACGGCGGCAGCTGAGACATTTAAGCAAGCGCTAGCAATCGATCTGGGCGATGCCGGTCTAAAGGCAATCACTCAGCTGCGTTATGCCAAGACGTTACTGGCGACAGGCGATGCAGATGCGGCCTTGTCAGAAGCCAACAACGATATGCCAAGCTCGTTTGAAGCCAGTCAGCAAGAGCTGCTAGGTGATATCTACTTGGCACAAGACAACAAAGAATCAGCGATTAAGTCTTACAATAATGCTTGGGAGCTATTACGTAGTCGCCAAGAAACGCGTGCAGTATTGGCCTTAAAGATGGAAAGCTTGGGTATCACTCCTGAGCCAATTGCTGGGCCCACCAGTCTTATCCAAGAATCAGCGACTCCTGAGCAGCCATTAGTGGTTGAAAACTCAGAAAATACGAGCGTTGAAGCTGCTCAATAAGTCACTAAGTTCAGTAAATAACTAAGCTCAGTAAATAACTAAGATAGTATTGAGCAGTAGCAATCGATTAAATGCTTTTTGATATGACGTCATAATGACTAATGTGCTGTTGGCCAATGTACCAATTAATAATAATTCATTTGTAGTGAGAACATATAATGACTCAATCTATTCGCTCTAGCAAAATGTTAAAAACTACGTTAAGTAGTCAGACTATCAAGAAGACAGTCATGCATGTGGCAGTACTTGCCGTAATGAGCACTGCAGTGATTGGGTGTAACCGCGGCATCAAGCCAGTGGTTAATGACCCAGTAAAATTGGTACAGATTGCGCAACCGCTCAACGTGCTCCAGCCAGTATTTAGCACCGATGTAGGTAACAAAAAAGCCAGTAAGAAAGACCCTCTAGATTTGCAAGTTGGTTACGCCAATGGGCAAATCGTTACGGCATCACGCGGTGGTGATCTGATAGGGTTTAATCAGGCAGGCGAGCGCTTATGGTCGGTTAACGTCGGTGATCAGATCACAGGCGGTGTGGCGTTGGATGCGCTGAGTCAGACAGCGGTTGTGAGTACTCGCAATGGTCAAGTAATGGCGTTTGATACTATGACTGGCGCAAAACGCTGGCAGCAGCAGTTGTCAGGGTCGGTTTTATCCCCAGCGCTTATCAGTAATAATCGTGTGGTATTATCAGCGAATGATGGCTTCTTGCATGGCTTATCGCTACAGACTGGTGAATCAGTGTGGCAGTTTGCGACGCAAGTACCAGCGATCAGCGTGCGCGGTAGTGCGGCACCAACTTTGCTAGATAATGAAACGGCATTGTTGGCGACTGCTGATGGTCGTTTGCATGCAGTCACCGTTGATAATGGCTTACCAAAGTGGTCAAGACGTGTTGGCATTGGGTCTGGAAGCAGCGAAGTTGAGCGCATGAGCGATGTCGATGGCAAGCCTATCGTGGATAAAAATCAGCTGTTTGCGATTAGTTATAGTGGTCAGCTATTAGGTATTGATTTGGCCTCACGTCAAGTGATGTTCGTCAATGAGCTTGCTAGTTTAAAAGCACTTGCCGTCAACCCTCAGCAAGTGATTGCTACTAGCCTAGATGGTAAAGTGGTTGCCTATGATCGCAATAGTGGCGAGACATTGTGGGAAAGTGAGGCACTGGCTTATCGTGACCTAACCAATCCTGTCATGATTGGCAATTATATTGCAGTCGGTGATTTTGACGGTGTGGTACATTTATTTGACCCTGCTACTGGCAATATTGTTAGCCGCGTGCAGACAAAAGGGACGTTGACGAACTTGCAAGTACAAGGCAATCGCCTGATGACTCAAAGCACGTCAGGACAAGTTGCTATCTGGCAGCTAACGCGCTGATAAAACAGTACACTGGTTTTTATCTACAAAACACAAACGCTGCTTAGTCAGCGTTTAGTGCCTTGTGTAAATCGCTTGTTTAAGTACAGGCTTTCGCGTACTCTATGCGACCGATGTGCTAACCATATATACTATATATAATTTAGTCGTCCCAATTATTTTTTAGCCAAAAAATAGCTAGCTACTATTTTTGCTATTGTTTTATCATTCATTTTAATTTGCGGTTAAGTGCAGCCCTATTCGTTACTATTGTTATATCAGTGGTCATAAGAATAATTGTACTGTCCGTCATTGTGCCTTTCACTGAGAGTAACCCATGAGTATCAAGCCTGTGGTCGCCTTAATTGGTCGTCCAAACGTCGGTAAATCCACCTTATTTAATCAGTTCACAAAAAGTCGGCAGGCATTGGTTGCTGATTTGTCGGGATTGACTCGTGACCGTCAATACGGTGATGCAACTTATGAAGATAAGTCATTCATCGTTGTGGATACTGGTGGTATTGGTGAAGCAGATGACGGCAGCGGTAATATCGATGACTATATGTCTGAGCAGTCGCATACCGCGATTCACGAAGCAGATATCATTGTATTTGTCGTTGATGCTCGTGCTGGTATGATTGGTGCTGATGCTGAGATTGGCAAGTTTTTGCATACCCTAGGCAAACCGGTCTATGTCGTTGCCAATAAAGTTGATGGTGTCCACGATGCAGCGCCAGCAGAGTTTTACGCGCTAGGATTGGGCGAGCCGTATCCGATGGCAGCCAGTCATGGTCGCGGTGTGGGCAACTTGCTTGAAGTCTTAACGGCTGATATGCCTGAGCAAGAGAATATAGTTGAGCCAAACGGTTTGAAGCTTGCGATTATCGGTCGTCCAAACGTTGGTAAATCAACACTGGTTAACCGTCTGTTGGGCGAAGATCGCGTAGTGGTATTTGATATGCCTGGTACGACGCGTGATAGTATTTATATCCCTTATCAGCGTGAGGGCAGAGACTACGTATTGATTGATACGGCTGGTGTACGTCGCCGCGGTAAAATCGATGAAAAAGTAGAAAAATTCTCTGTTATCAAAACCTTGCAAGCGATTGAAGACTCTAATGTAACTGTCATTGTCATTGATGCGCATGAAGGTATTGTTGACCAAGATTTGCATATGATTGGCTATGCACTTGATGCTGGTCGTGCTCTAGTCGTAGCAATCAACAAATGGGATGGTTTGACACCAGATCAAAGAGACTATATTAAGCTTGAGATGGATCGTCGTTTTAACTTTATCCCATATGTAAAAGTACATTTGATATCAGCACTACATGGGACTGGTGTGGGTAATTTATATCCATCTATCTTGCGTGCTTACAAGTCTTCAATGTTTGAAGTCTCTACCAATCGCTTGACGCAAATCTTGCAAGATGCTGTCACTGCCAATCCGCCACCAACTATTGCTGGTCGCCGTATTAAGCTACGTTATGCACATATCGGTGGTCACAACCCACCTGTTATCGTAATCCATGGCAATCAAACCAGCGCGCTTCCTAAGAGCTATCAGCGCTATTTAGAGAACCAGTTCCGTCAAGTATTTAAGCTTGAAGGTACGCCGCTCAATGTTATCTTTAAACAAAATGACAACCCATACGCCAATAAGAGCGACACGCCAACCAAGGCAAAAACACAGCAATTGCGTCAGCGTGAGCGCAATCGTGCGAAGAAATTCACTACCAAAGATAAAAAGTCTCGTTAATCACATGATTTGCTATGACTTATTTTATCGTGCAGCTCAGCACGGTAAAATAAAAAAGCACTATAATCATATAGTGCTTTTTTTGGCAGTTCAGTATACTCGTTAATTACCTCAATCTTTCGCTTATCACATCTCTCAAATACTTGTAATATAAGTAAAACTTTTCTTGACTCAGTAGAGTGATATGAACAATCGTTCGTCTCAAACCATTTCTATGCTCATTTGGCGCTCTGTTGGACAGGCCGTAATTCTGGCTCTGCTGGCAGGCTTTGTATTGCCTTTTATTTATGGTTTGGTGCATCACTACCAAGAAAAACATCAGCATATACAGCAATTAGCCTCGTTACTAACAACCAGTGCATCGACACCAGATGGTGCTGACGTCGTCGCTGAGCAAGTGAATGTTTTATTAGAAAATGAGCCGAGCATTCAGAGTATTGTGTTTTATTCCACATCCCAGCCTATCAACGATATCAGCCAATCACTAGATGACTGGAAAAATGCTTTATTTGCCGATACGGTCAGCTTCAACTATCCTGTCGTTAGTAAGTACGAAGATTTTTTGAGTGTCAGACCCAATAAACCCACATCTAATCAGCAGCTAGCGACAGATCTGTCTGAGAGTATGAGCACATCATCAGTTACGGATGAATCGATCGGTAGCACGAATAGGAATAACACGCTGATTGGCTATATCAACATCACCATGGATGTGAAAGTACTGCGTTCATATTGGTTTCGTAGCATTATTCCGTTGTGGCTGACCACGTTACTACTGACTATTATTTCAGGTATATATATCTTTCGAAAGCTGAATTGGCCGGTCAAAGATATCGAAGCATTAAATGGTGTCTGCGGTATTATCATCAAAAACGCAGAGCTAGAGCAGCTACCTATTATTCCGCAGCGCTTTAACTTTCAAGAGCTGACACAAATAAAAAAGGCCTTGGCTATCTTGTTTGATCGACTGCAAGAGGCCAAGCAAGGATATGATACGCTTGCTGCCTTTGAGCAGCAACTACATAACAAAGATGTCTCGCTTGATGTGCAGTTGCATAATTTTCAAAGCATGATTACCCATGAACTAAAAACATCGCTCAATGCTATCGTGGGCGGGCTACAGTTATTGGACTACGAAACCTTAACTAGAGAGCAAAAAGACGCTGTCGAAATTATTAGCAACGGCAGTGATAAACTGGTGCTGTCACTGGATCATATTATTCAATTAAATCAGATACAAAAAGGACAAATAAAAATTCATAACAATGAATTTAATCCGCTACAGTTGATATCTGATCTTTTGATAAAGTTTGAACCTATAGCCAATCAACAAGGCTTAGCGTTAACCAGTAATATTCATCATGTAGATTACAGTCTTTATGGCGACTCAGCAAAAATTCAACAAATATTATCCATATTAGTCAGTAATGCCATTAAATTTACTCCTACTGGACAGGTAGTGATCACGTCACAACTGACGCATTTTGATAAAAGTAATCGTTGGAAAATCAGTGTCAAAGATACGGGCATCGGTATTGATAGCAATCATATTGATGATATTTTCAATCCTTTCTTTCAGGTGGATTCGTCACAAACGCGCCAGTATGAAGGCTCAGGTGTGGGCTTGCCTGTGGTTAAGCAATTGGTGCAGCTCATGGGGGCGACCATCGAAGTTGATAGTACCTTGGGATCAGGGACGCAGTTTACGTTGACGTTAGTAATGCCAAACCAACAACAATCTCGCCAGCAGCGGCTCTTAAATGGGCTAACGATTATTTATTATTATGATCAAGAGACGGGTGCGTTATTCAATGAGCTAGAGTATCTGGGCGCTACGGTGATCTGTCACCAGGACGTACAGCAAGTCATGAATGAGATAAGGGCACAGAAGGTCGATATGGTGATGTTCGCTGAGGACGTGCTCGCGGACAAAGCTGAGCTGTTAGCCAAGCTTATTCGCCAACATGAAAACGAAGAAAGCGTGCAACGTGCGTTATTGATATATTGGTACCCCCAACATCAAGCGCGTTATGTCGATAATTTTGAGTATGGTTTAAAAGCAGCTGGCATCGATTACTGTCATAGTACGACTTATGAGCACAAGGCTTTGAGTGACTTGTTAAAACGTTGGCTAGTATGGATCTAAAACACTATAAAAAAATACGTTTGGCTTTTTAAAATCGCCTAGCCCGTTAGATGTAATTTCCTGATAAAAAGCACAAACAAGCCAGGATTTTTTTACAACAAATAAAAAAGACGCCCAATTTTAAGGCGTCTTTTTTGTTTCTTGAATTGAGTTAGGCTGAAAAAACATACGCTCTAAAATTTTTTAGAACAGGTTTTTTGCCCAGCGTACGATATGTTGCCAAGTACGGCTCAAGAGTCCTGACTGTGCGACATCATTAGTGGCAACAATAGGGACAGATGCGACAGCTTTACCATCAATAACGGCCATCATCTTGCCGATTTCTTGACCTTTCTTAATCGGCGCTTCTAGGCTGTCAGGAATATCAACCACGGTCGTGATTTTATTCTTCTGCGTTTTACTGGTTAGGATTTTTAAGTTATCACCCGTTGCCAGCTCTACCTCATCGGCTTCTCCGAACCATACTGGAACTTTGCTAACGAACTGACCAGCAGGTGCTTTGGTCACTGTGGTGAAGTGGCCAAAGCCCCAGTTGAGTAGTTCACGCGACTGATCAGCACGAGCCTGCTGGCTCTTGGTGCCCATGATGACAGAGATGAGGCGCATACCGTCGCGGTTACTCGAAGCGACTAAGCAATAACCTGCCGCATCAGTATGGCCCGTTTTTAGACCATCAACGGTAGGATCGGTTGCGAGTAGGGCGTTGCGGTTGCCCTGAGTGATACCATTATAGGTAAACTCTTTTTCGGAATAAATACTGTAGTAATCACCGCTGTTTTTGACAATAGCGCGAGCAAGTTTGGCCAGATCCAGCGCTGATGCCTGATGCCCTTCAGCAGGCATGCCAGTAGAGTTGACGAAATGAGAGTTTTCCATACCAAGCTTTTGCGCTTGCTCATTCATCAATATTGCAAATGATGCTTCGCTACCCGCGATATGCTCAGCCATGGCTTTTGACGCATCATTACCTGATTGAATGATAATACCGCGTAGCATGTCGATGACGCTCGCCGTCTTATTGACTGGTACATACATGCAAGACTGACTGCTGCTACCACGGCACCATGCATTTTGGCTCATGAGTACTTGGTCGTCTTCTTTGAGGTCGCCTGATGCTAAGCGCTGTTCGATGATATAACTGGTCATCATTTTTGTCAGAGACGCTGGCGGTAATGACTCATTCGCATTTTTTTGACCCAAGATCTCACCAGTATTATAGTCCATCAATACATAGGCGGTATTATCCATCTCAGGTGGTTGTATGGCTGCGTTTGCCATCACTGCACTCATTGAGATACTTACACCAACGACCAGCTGTACTAGCTGATTTTTTACACGCTTTACTGTCATATATCATTACACCGCATCATGGAACCAAATGTATCTATCGCTTGTATTCACTGTCAATTTTCATACATTATTTTAAGCAGCATGCCTTAAACATCATGTCTAAAATAATGTATTAATCAAAACAAGAACGACTGTACGATAGACATAAAATTAACGCCTTATCTTAGCAAAATGCCAACCGATGGGGAATCGATAAATGCAAAAAAGTAAGGCATGAATAAAAAGAAAAGCGAGTAGGTATAGTGAATTCAGTATAAAAACGATACAGTGGGACTGGGATAAATTTTACGCAGCATCGAGCAGCCTAGGCACAGCACGCAAGGAAAATTTAGACCAGTTCCACCTTGATATATAATGTATCTGTTTTATTTAGGATTGACTATATTAAGTGTTTGCTCTTACTAACCTATAGATAGCTTTTGATCAGCATAAATTCAACGACCACAAAAAAGCTTGCTGTACCGCTTGTGGTTTATAAGCGGAATGACAGCAAGCTTTTTTGTTCATTAAACTTAATGGGTAAGTGTAGAGTATTGTTCTTAACGATGATGAGAGTAGAGCTCCAGAAAGAACAAGACCATGGTTTATTGTCGTTAATTATGACGGGCTTTTCTAGCGCTCAAGACGGCTCTCTACGCTTACACGCTTTTTAGCGATTAATATTCTGCGTTTGCAAGATCTTCGCATAGCGCTTTATTTTCTTGCTTTGAAAAGCCCATTGTCCAGCTACGAATACCTTGCAGTATCTGACGATAGTCTTGCTGCGTTGACAGGTATTGAATCGCTGCTTTTGGATCTTCTAACGAAGGCATCAGCTCATGCAATTGCACGGTATAAGACTTATAAAAACGTTGTTTTTGATTGCCGTTCAGCATTGATGGACAGATCTCTGATAGTACCTGCATCACAGCAATTTCATGCTTTGTGATATTAATGCCAGACATATCTAGCGGAATAGTGGTCGCAGGATTGTTTGCAGCATTAGACGCTTGAGACAGCATGGCAACAGACGTTATCAGTCCTGCCAGCCCGATTTTTGAGGCGGTCTTTGCTATCACAGAAGCTATAGATAATATCGATTGATTCTTCATTCAGTATTACACTCGCTTATCTTTATTTGATGGTGATATGTTAATGGGTAAAAAAACAAAAGTCACATAAAATATTGATTTATGTGTAGATATCTTGTGAGCCAAAGGCATTTTACAGCAACATATCAGTAGCATATACCAATGAAGTCACATCAGTATAAACGCATCAGTCTGTATTATTGTACGGTGTTGCATATTGTAACGCGTTGCCTTATTTCTCTCATTTCGACTCCATTTGAGGCAAATAATATAACAATAGACAAAAATGCCAGACGGTTTTTGGTCAAAGACTGAGTTCGGGATTATCTATTGTTCAGGTATAATCGCTCGGGCTATCAAGATAATTTAGTTTTAATGTACTGATATCACAAGGCTTTCAAGAGTAATCGCCAAATTTTTTATTTTATATACTGGGGCGTGTTGAACATTCGACCATGGCACTGACAGCGACTATTTTTTAGGCGATTCGATGTTAAAAATAATAAGTTTAGTCATTCTAAGCGCTTATTTTTAACGATGAAGCGGCAAAAAAGAGTCCTGTCCCCTGCTTTTATCTTTGGGGCTGATGCTAAAATTGCCCCATACTGCGTTACAAATCTCGCTAAGGCATCTGCATTATCGTCGCTTTGTGCCTTATCTGGAACAATTTTAGCGATCAGCAGTGCCTATTTGCGAATGTTCAACACGCCCTAGCCTTTGGTTGCTATTTTTATACGAATAAAGATATGGTACGGTAGCAAAACTTTCTACTAGAAAGACGGTTTGACACAAACATACTGAGCTGACATGAAGATTTTAATTAGTAATGATGATGGGGTGTATGCGCCGATTATTGGCACTGTCTCAAGCACTATCCACCATCGGTGAGGTCGTGGTAGTCGCACCAAACGAGGAGCAGAGTGGCTATGCTAGTGCATTGAGTGTATCAAAGCCATTGCATACGCATCAATTGCCATCGGGATTTATAGCGGTCAATGGTTCACCAGCTGATTGTGTCCATCTGGCGCTGCATGAGCTATACCGTGACGTGGATTTTGACTGTGTCATTACAGGTATCAATTCAGGTGCAAACTTAGGACAGGACGTGATGTTTTCTGGTACCTTTGGCGCAGCATTGACCGCGCAGTTATTGGGCATACCTGCTATTGCCACGTCTTTGGTAGGTGGCGGCGTAAAAAATGGTGGACAAGAATCAGCCAGTGATTATCAAGTGGCGGCAAATGAAGTTGTCAAATTGCTCACTGATACCTCGATTTTAGAGTTTCTCAAAAGTTTGCCCTATCATGTATTAAACGTTAATATTCCTGATATGGATAGCAGCAGTGATATCAAAGGGCGAAAGGTTACCTCGTTGGGACACAAGCAGATCGCCCGGCCCGTGCGTCATATGATTGACCCTCGCGGCCGAGATGCGTATTGGCTGTCTTTACGAAAATGTAAAAACAGCAAGCACAAAAATGAGCGACCCTTAGACATTTCAGCTAAATCAACCAATCAAAAAAATGTTGTATTAACATCGGGCATGACGGATGATCAAGCAGTGGCGGCAGGATACATCAGTTTGTCGCCAGTACGTCTACATCATACCCCAGCGCGGGCATTGGATAAGCTTTTGGCACTAGATTTATAAGTTCGATAGGATATGATTATCAATGACATAGGTGATAATCACCATATCGCTTGCTGTACGAGTGATATAAATCATCTGCTAGATCGCTAATTGTAGTAACAATATCTGGAGGCTTTTGAGTGATATCAAGCGCTTTTGGATGATAAAACAATAGATAAGCAACACAAAGAACAGGAACCTTGTATGAAAAGAATCATGACCGGATCGCACCTTGCTAAGGCGGCGTTGATTGGCACTATGGCAGTTGCTACCTTGTCTGTAGTCGGCTGTGCAACCAAGCCTACTTATCAATCACCAAACCAAGTAGGTCCTAAGATTATTACCAACGCACAAGGCGTCCCTAACTACCATCACGTACAACGTGGCGATACGGTCAGCCAAATTGCGGCGCGCTATCGTCTTAACTATCGTCAGATTGGCGCACTAAATAATCTGGACAGTAGATATACGATTTATAGTGGGCAATGGCTCAAACTATGGCAGGGCGGTGCAGCGACCACAGCGAGTAACAATAGCTATAGCAGACCAGCACAGTCGCAACCAACTTATACCCCACCTGTAACCCAGTCTCGAACGCCAGCATACGAGGCAACTGCCAATTCGACCTTTGGTTATGATTATCCTACTCGCAATCCAGTGACGCGTAACATTGATCCAGCGGCGGGCAATATGGGCATGTGGTTTGCTGGTAATGTCGGTGATCCAGTACTTGCTAGCCAATCAGGAACGGTGCTTTACTCAGGCAACGGTCTACCAGAATATGGCAACTTGATTATGATCCGCCATAGTGATGATTACATCACGGCCTACGCACACAATAGCCAATTGCTGGTAAAAGAAGGGGATATGGTACAGCGTGGCCAGCGTATCGCGACGATGGGTAGCAGTGGTCAGACCAATCAAGTGGGGCTGGAGTTCCAAGTTCGCTTAAATGGCAATCCGATTGATCCACGTACGGTACTTGGGCGTTAGTATTGAGCCATGTCGCTGATGGCTGGGCGGCTTTGGTCCATTTTATTTATTTATGTTTGAGACTTTTTATGAGATTAAAAAAACAATACTTCACTCTTATGCCGGCATTAGTGATGGTCGGGTGTACAAGTCAGCAAGCCATGCAAAAAAAGCCTGTGCGTCAAGGTGGCGTTGAGATTACTCAAACCCAAACCGTGCAGGTCAAGCCAACACCAGCGCCAGTTATTAAGCCGCAGCCCGCCCCAAAGCCAAGCTATAGCAGTTTTTCTGATTGGAAGTCAGACTTTTCTATGCGTGCAATATCTTCAGGCTATGATGCGGGAGTCATTCGCCGATTACTCGATTCCGCTTATCTGAATCAGCAAGTGATCTCATTGGATTCAGGACAGCCTGAGTTTTCTAAGATGCCATGGGAGTATGTGGACTCCGCTGTCTCTAGTGGGCGTGTGAGCGTAGGTAAGCGCAAGTTTGCAGAGCAGCGTGCGTTTTTGTCTCAATTAGAGTCGCAGTATGGCGTTGATGCAGAGGTGATCGCAGCGATATGGGGTATGGAGTCGTCATATGGCGCGGTCACAGGTAACAGTGATTTGCCAAGCTCGCTTGCCAGTCTCGCCTACGATGGTCGTCGTCAAGAATTTGCAGAAGCTCAGCTATTATCCTTAGCGACGCTACTCCAGCGTGGCGACGTATCATGGTCGCAATTAGATGGTTCTTGGGCAGGCGGCATGGGACAAACGCAGTTTATTCCTGAGACTTGGCTCAAGCAAGGCGTTGATGGTGATGGCAACGGTCACCGTAACCCTTGGGCCACAGGTGATGCACTCGCCTCTACTGCCAACTATCTGAGCAACTCAGGCTGGGTGCGCGGTCTAGCACCTTTTTATGAGGCGACTGTACCTGCTTCGTTTGATTATTCACTGATGGGGAGTAAGCAACCTGCAGCCAGATGGGCGGCGATGGGTGTCGATACGATAGATGACGTCTATTTAGATGCCAATACTCAGATGGAGCTATGGTTGCCAGCTGGTAAAGATGGTCCCGTATTGCTGCTAAGCCCAAACTTTGATGTTATCAAGGTTTACAATAACTCGTCGAGTTATGCGCTAGGGGTGAGCCTATTGGGCAAAACGATTGATGGACAAAGTGGTCTGCGAAAATCATGGCCCCGCTATGAGCGTCCGTTATCAACCACGCAAGTGACTAACTTACAGCGCCGTCTGACGAGCATGGGTTACGATACCAAAGGGGCTGATGGCATTGTAGGTACCAACACGCGCATGGCATTCCAGCGCTGGCAGGCGGATAATGGGCAAATACCAGATGGGTTTATCACTCAAAATAGCGCCTCTTCATTGGCTGGATGGTGAGATAAGCTGACGGTATTTATACACCGTATGAAGGTCACGATTCATAATCGCTTTTAGCTATTATAAATCAGTCATTAATCATCAATTAAGCATGTTACCTTGCTCTACAAAAAGCACCTTGCCAAGGTGCTTTTTTTGCCTCAGGCTATGTCTGATTTTGCTGAAATTTATTGAATGGATAAATATTGTGATAATCATCAAATATTTGAGTTGGCTTGATCTCGCAATCTTCAAAACTTATCAGAACAAGGTTAATACAACAAAATCGATACTGTGAATGATAGACTCTAAGGACAGCTTTTAATAATAAAGATTCAATCACAAATAATGAGAACGATCAAAAGAGCATACCTTTATGATTACTATGGAAGAATTACAAGCGGCAATAAAGCTGCGTATCAATGATTATAATGATGTGGATTTTCCGCTGCACAAAAGAGCCGTCAATATCTGTGATCTATTAGACAGCCGTAACCACATACTCGCGCAAGATATTGCATCACCTTTTGATGTGCCAAGACAGAATCTATCTGCTATGGATGGTTATGCCATTGCAAAAGGAAGTGAGCTGTCAGAAGGCAAGACGATTGAAATCATTGGTGAGTCTCAAGCAGGCAGTGCCTATGCTGGTGAGACAAAAGCAGGGCAGGGTGTGCGTATTTTTACTGGCGCGGTCGTCCCTGACTGTTGTGATACAATCATCATGCAAGAGAATACCAACTTTGCTGATATCAAAGCGACCATTGATAAGACTCAGCCGTACAGCATCACTCTCACGCAAACGGCCGAAACCAACGATCATATCCGTGCGCAAGGCGAAGAGGTTGAGTCTGGCGAAGCTGTGCTAAAGATAGGAAAACGAATTAATCCCGCCGATATCAGCTTGCTGGCAAATTTAGGCATCAGCGAAGTGAGCGTGTTTCAACCACTCGTCGTCGGTGTGCTCGCGACAGGCGATGAGCTCGTCGCTATTGGCGATGAGCTGGAACATCTAGCTCAAATATATAATTCAAACACCCCAACGCTCAAAAGCTTACTGTCGGATTTACCTATAATCATTCGTGACTATGGCATCATTCCTGATGATTTGGATAAGACGACAGCTGCGGTCAACGAAGCCATGCAAGACTGTGATGTGCTCATATCGACAGCAGGCGTCTCAGTCGGCGATTATGATTTTCTGACGACGGTGATCGAAACGCTTGGGCAAATCAACCACTATAAAGTGGCGATGAAACCTGGTAAGCCTTTCGTATTTGGCGAGTTAAATAAAAATCTCGATAAGCCCGTGTTGTATTTTGGTCTACCGGGTAATCCGCTCTCCACAGTTGTGGGCGCGCTACAGTTTGTGATACCCGCATTATGGCAGATGTCAGGTGCGAGTGTGTCCGAGCAGCCGATGGCGCTAACGATCAACGCTAAACTCACAAATGACATCAAAAAGTTCCCTGGCCGCAAAGACTTTCAGCGCGGCGTATTGTCACAAGATGAGGCGGGTCATTACCAAGTTGAATGCTTTTCAAGTCAACAATCACACAGAATAAAACAGCTGAGCCGCGCCAATTGCTTTATTGTATTAGACAAAGACAGTGGCAACGTAGTATCTGGTGGTGAGGTTACCGTACAGCCGTTTCCTTGGTTGCATCGCTAATTCACCGTTTGCCAATCTGCTATAAAATGATGGAACTAAATTAAAAAGCAATCTAGCAATGGGATGCTAAACACGAATAATAAAGTAACGCTTATGGCAAGCAATACTGATGGCAGTAATATATGAATGACAACAATATCAAAATAGACAGCCCAAAACTGTATTCTCCTGCGTCAGCACCTGTGCTGTCTGACAGCTATATACCGTCTAATTTAGTGATGCCGATTGATCAGGCAACCCAAATCCATCAGCCCTTAACGGATGGGTTTGCACGGCGTCTGACATATCTGCGTCTATCTATTACGGATTTTTGTAATTTTCGCTGTGAGTACTGCTTGCCAAATGGTTATCAGGGCAAACGTCCTGACGATGAGTTGAGCGTTTCTGAAATTGCGACATTGGTGCACGGCTTTGCCCAAGTAGGTACCAAAAAAGTGAGAATTACAGGCGGTGAGCCATCTATTCGCCGTGATGTTGTCGAGATTATCGAAACGATCAAGCAAACGGACGGTATTGAAACAGTAGCGATGACCAGCAATGCTTATAAGTTGGGTAAACACTTAGCCAGCTGGCAAGCGGCTGGACTTGATCAGCTCAATATCAGTATGGACAGTTTTGATGCGGCCACTTTTCACAAAATGACAGGTTTTGATACTTTACCGCAGATACTGGCAGATATGGATACCTTGCTAGAAACGACGGATATCAAACTTAAAATAAATAGCGTCTTGATGGCAGAGACTGCCTTTGAAAACCTGATCGCCGCGATCGACTACGTCAAAGACAGGCAAGTAACGTATCGTTTTATTGAGTTTATGCAGACCAGTGACAATAGCGACTTGTTTTTTGCCCAACATGCTCAGTCTGATATCATCACGGATTATTTGTTAGACCATGGTTGGCAGCCACACGAGCGTGGCAGTGCCGATGGTCCAGCGGTCGAGTACAGTCACCCTGATTATGTCGGCCGTGTTGGTATGATTGCCCCTTATGCGGCGCACTTTTGTGATACTTGTAACCGCTTGCGAGTCAGTAGTCAGGGCAAGGTGCATCTGTGCTTATTTGACCAAGGTAATTACGATATTCGTCCATACTTACAACAAAACGATATCCAAGGACTGGTAAACACTTTACATAGCTTTATGCCGATTAAGCCTGAGCATCATCATCTGCATGACTCGAACAGTGGTATCATGCACAATCTCTCGATAATCGGTGGTTAAGGCATTCTGAGTCTCTAATTCTGATGATAACTGATGCTGTTTTTGCTATCGCTTTTCCGACATAAGCTTTTTTTAATACATTTATAAAATTATATCTATAAAGGATCTTTTATGAGTAAGCCTGCTGCACCGTTTACCCCTCTTAATATTGCGGTATTGACTGTTTCTGATAGCCGTACGCTGGCAGAAGACACGTCAGGTCAATATCTAGCCGATAGCTTGACCGAGGCTGGACATCATTTGGCAGACCGTCAGCTGATCACTGATGATATCTATCAGATTAGAGCGGTCATTAGTGGCTGGATTGCCAGTCCAGACGTGCACGCGGTCATCACAACAGGTGGTACAGGGCTCTTTATTAGAGATAGCATGCCAGAAGCTGTCAGCGTACTATTTGATAAGTCGATTGATGGTTTTGGTGAGATGTTCCGTTTGATCTCAAAAGACGAGATTGGTATGTCTACGGTGCAGTCGCGGGCAGTGGCTGGTATGGCCAATGGTACCGGTATCTTTTGTCTACCAGGTTCATCGGGCGCGTGCCGTACAGGGTGGGAAAATATCCTAAAAGAGCAGTTTGATAGCCGTACTCGTCCGTGTAACTTTGTGCCGCATTTTTTGGCACAAAACCCCAGTCATGACTGATTTATAAATAATTGATGATAAATAATTAGGGCGTGTTGAACATTCGACCATGGCACTGACAGCGACTATTTTTTAGGCGATTCGATGTTAAAAATAATAAGTTTAGTCATTCTATCATTCTAAGCGCTTATTTTTAACGATGAAGCGGCAAAAAAGAGTCCTGTCCCTGCTTTTATCGTTGGGGCTGATGCTAAAATTGCCCCATACTGCGTTACAAATCTCGCTAAGGCATCTGCATTATCGTCGCTTTGTGCCTTGTCTGGAACAATTTTAGCGATCAGCAGTGCCTATTTGCGAATGTTCAACACGCTCTAAGCCATAACGGCTATTTAACCAAAAATGACAGGCAATGGCATAATGATGGGTTGCTCGAATAGGCTGGACAACTTGGCAGGTATAGTTATTTTAGCTGGCGGAGCATCCAAACGTATGGGAACACCAAAGGCGACGCTCACTCTGCCGACAGGTGAGCAGCTGCTAAATTATCATGTTCGTCATGCCAGCGAGTTGCAAGTTCCTATTTTGGTTGCGGATAATGGGCTAGGCTTTTATGTTGATTCAGATGCTACTTTGGACAAACCCAGTTCGCCCGTTATGCCTATTGCTGACTACGTTTCTGATTTTGACGCGGATAATGATGAGCAGATTCGTACAGGCGGTGCGTTGGTTGCTATCGAATCAGCATTGCAAACATTGACTGGCTCGAATAATCTGTTTACAACTAACAATCAGCGCGCATCGTGGCTACTGGTGATGAGTTGTGACAGCTTAATACCCGTCACTGATCTATGGCAGAAATTGCAACAAGCGATTAATACAGCGGCTAATCAGCGCGTCATTTGCTTAAAAGATAACAGTCACTTATATCCACTATTGGGACTTTATCATTTAGACATTGAACCCGATTTGAAAGCTTATATTGATAGTGGTCAGCGCCGAGTCATGCCCTTTATTCAGCCGATGGTAAAAACCTTGCCATTTACTCAGGACTGGCAGCATTTGACCAATTTTAATATGCCTCAAGAGTTTGAACAGGCGTGTGCCGCGCTACCAACATAATAAAAATACCGATAAAGAGATTACTAAGAAAAGGCGATATAATGAGTAACAGCGTTCAGACAAATCATCAATCTGCTTTATCACACTTAGATGGTAATGGTGACATCACAATGGTTGATGTCAGTGGCAAGACCGCAACGACGCGAGAAGCGAACGCGACTGGGCAAGTTCGTTTTCCGAGCGAGATTTATGCGCAGATCAAAGCGGCTGATGGGATGACCAAAAAAGGCAGCATTACGCAAACGGCACATATTGCCGGTATTATGGCTGCCAAACGCACGCATGATATGATACCGCTTTGTCATCCGCTGCCACTAGATAAGATCGGCCTCACCTTTGTGTATAATGATGCGCTGAGCAGTATCACCGTCAGCGCTGTAGTCAAAGTCACGCACAAAACAGGGGTTGAGATGGAAGCGCTAACCGCCGTGAGCGTTGCCTGCTTGACCATCTATGATATGACTAAAGCACTATCACATGACATCGTTATAAATGATATTCACCTGATTAAAAAAACAGGTGGCAAGTCAGACTATACTCATGCTTAGTGTGATAAAAAACCTAATCAATGACTAAAGATATATTGGATATCAAGCAAGGACGCTTGCAAAAAAAGGAGAAGTTTATGAGTGTTATTGAGACAAAAGCTGATATCGAATCAACGATGGATATCAATGTCATGTATTTCGCCAGTTTGGCAGATGAGGCTAACTGTCAGCAAGAGACTGTCAAACTACCCCAAGACACCTCATTGACTGAACTATATGAACAGCTTAGCCAAAAGCATCGTTTTAGCCGTCCGCAAGCAGAGCTACGGGTGGCAGTCAATGATTACTTCGCCAAATGGACAGATCAAATCAATGACGGCGATAGCGTAGTATTTATCACGCCAGTCGCTGGTGGTTAGGTATATATTTATAAGCGGCTATAGCGCCACAATTAGTGTAAATAGAGAAAAAAATGACAGATAATATCCATAACCATTCAATGACCATCAAACGTAGTACCGATGAAGCCTATCTTATTGCTGAGCGCGACGGTTTTGCGTTACTCGATATTGCAATTGACGAAAATAAGCTCAAAAGTACGTTAGACAATGACAGCTGCGGTGCGTTTGTTTGCTTTGAAGGGCGAGTGCGCAACCATAATAATGCCACGAGCGTTGATCGTCTTACGTATTACGGTTATGAAGACTTAGCAATCAACCAAGGCCGCGCCATTATAGAAGAAGCCAAAAAGCGCTTTGAGATCACTCACGCTATTGCCATACACCGCATCGGAGCGTTAGAGATTGGTGATGTGGCGGTGTGGGTGGGGGTAGTGTCAGCGCATCGCTATCCAGCATTTGATGCGTGTCGCTGGATACTAGATACTATCAAAGCCGACATTCCTGTGTGGAAGCAAGAATATTACGAAGATGCTTCATCTAAATGGCTCAGCAACAATGGGTAGGTCACTAGCTGCTATTAGTACCTCTGCGTGTTTGCTACTGGCATTAAATGCTTGTACAGCAGATAACAGTACGAATGCAGAATGGGCGACTGCTACAACTGAGCACCAAACACTACGTATCGCTGCGGCAGCCAACTTATCTGATGTCCTACCTAATATCATTGATAGCTATCAAACAGATAGCAATATGTCGAATCAAGGTAACTTAGATATCGAAGTCACTTACGCGTCTTCTGGCAAGCTATATGCTCAAATCAAGGCAGGAGCCCCTTATGATATATTCTTGTCTGCCAATCAAGAGTTTCCGGCAAAGCTGTCTGATGACAAGCGTGATAAATCTGTACAACCGTTTACCTATACTAGAGGTCAGCTTGCACTCTATAGTGTCACAAAACCTTTGAATGATTTTACGCCAGCATCGCTTCTTGACGCGTTTACAAGTGCTAGTTTCACAGATGATAGCAAGATTTCTATTGCCAATCCTGAACTTGCTCCTTATGGTGCATCTGCAAAAGCTTATCTACAATCACAAAAGCTATATGACAAATTAAGCGCTCAGAAGAATCTGATACAGGCAGAAAATATTGGTCAAGTATTTCAGTACGCCCATACAGGTAGCGTGGATTATGGGTTTGTGGCGCAGTCTCAACTCGTTGCGATAAAAGCCAAACCTGAGCAGTTTATTACTGTGCCAAAAGCATCCTATCCAGCCATCTTACAAGATGGTATCGTTATCAATAATACAGTCCTAGCAGCGGCGTTTACTGATTACTTGCGCTCGGATGCAGGACAACAGCACTTCGCGCAAGCAGGCTACCTGCCCATTCAGTAATCCGTTAGCCTAGACACGCTACCTATAAAACGAGCCGTGACATTATATGATCGACCAGTCTCTTATGTCAGATATGCTCAGTCCATTTTGGGTAAGTATTAAGCTCGCTTCTATCACGACCTTGTGCTTACTGTTGTTTGCAACTCCTATGGCTTATTGGCTTGCCAAGCCAAGTCAAAAGAAGGCAGTTGGGCGTTTCAAAATTCTGCTCATGGGCATCATTGCCATGCCTCTGGTGCTCCCGCCTACGGTTATTGGCTTTTATTTATTATTACTGCTAAGTCCAAGTATGGGTATCGGTCAATGGCTGATTGAGCACAATATTAGTCCGCTTATTTTTACCTTTGAAGGTCTAGTGGTTGGGTCTATTATTTACTCACTGCCTTTTTATATACAGCCAGTGTATGCACAGTTTTTGCGTATTCCGCAAAGTGTCACAGAAGTCGCGCATCTGTTAGAACCCAGTCGCCTGCGCCGCTTCGTCAAGGTAGCCTTACCGCAAGCGCGCGTGGGTATTATTTTGGGTAGTTTGATAAGTTTTGCTCATACCATTGGTGAGTTTGGTGTGGTGTTAATGATAGGGGGGAGTATCTCAGGTGAGACCAAGGTAGTGTCGATTGCGATATATGAGCAAGTTGAAGCGCTCAACTATGAGGCAGCGCATATGATGTCTGGTATTTTGATTATCATGGGCGTAGTAATGGTGGCGTTGATTGCTAGTGTGAGTCGCATGAGTCAGCGTCCATAGTACTAAAATACCTGCACGTCCGTTGAATGATTATAACTATTGCGAATACAAAATAGATGCTTATTGAGAGGTAGTTATATTAGAAAGAACATAGACAAAAAACACAAACACAAAAAAACCCCAAACAATGTAATGTTTGAGGCGAAACTTGCTTAGACTTTACAGTCTAAATTCGTTTTAAATATGGCGCAGCGGACGGGACTCGAACCCGCGACCCCCGGCGTGACAGGCTAGACCCACCATATTTCATTAAATTACTTTAATCTATGTCAACCTGTAAAGACTTATGTAGCAAGGGCTATAGAGATTATTATGTTAAGACGTTTAGCATACTTTAATACATTTTATACTGATTAATAAGCTTGTTTTGGTCACCTAATAAGTATAAATATTATACTTACATCAAGGTAAATTAAGTATAGTATTTATACTTATATTTAAGAGTTTTTCTCAATACTCTATCCTTGATGTAATTATCCTGTAAATACCCCATTCTTAACACAACATCATCGTAGAATTGTTAAGCCACCTGCCTGTACTCAGCAGGTGTCATATCATTAAGTGAATCATGGGGTCTTTCGTTGTTATAAACCTTGATCCAGTCTTCAGTCAGCATATTGACCTCGTTTAAATTGTTGAAAAGGTAGCAATCTAAAACCTCATTGCGATAACTGCGATTAAACCGTTCAATATAAGCGTTCTGATAAGGACAGCCAGGCTCGATATAATCAATATAGATGCCATGAGCTGATGCCCAATCAGTGAATACCCTGGATGTAAACTCACTGCCGTTATCCACACGAATTTGCTTAGGATAACCATGCCACTCAGCCAGCTGATCAAGGTAGCGAATCACTCGGAGTGAGGGAATACTGGTACCAATATCAATGCCTAATACCTCACGGTTATAATCATCAATCACATTAAAGGTTCGAAAGCGAATATTGTTGTGTAGTCTGTCGCTCATGAAGTCCATTGACCATGTATGCCCCAATGCATTTGGCACACTTAGCGGCTGAGGGTTACGTGTTGGTAAGCGTTTTTTAGACTTGCGGCGTAGGTTTAAGTTTAACGCTGTATAAACTCGATGTACGCGCTTATGATTCCATGAATAGCCAAGCTTACGTATACGTTTAAAGCACTTTGGAAAGCCCCAGCGATTGTGCTTGTCAGTAAGCTCATTTAAGACATCAACAATCTCACTATCATCAAATAGCTTAGGCTTATAGTAGTAAGCGGTTCGACTCATGCAGACCACCTGACAACTCACTGCAATGCTGACATCATACTGCGCCTGTAATTCTTGCGCCCAGACTTTGCGCTCGGGTACAGGCGCTATAGCTTTTTTATGATCTCTTCCTGCATTTGCGCTTTGAGGCTTAAATCAGCATACATCTGTTTGAGCCTACGGTTTTCTTCTTCAAGCTCTTTTAATCGCTTAACATCAGAAGCTTCCATACCACCGTACTTGGAGCGCCATTTATAGAAAGTCGAGCTAGCAATCCCGTATTTACGGCACAGCTCTTTAGCAGGTATTCCAGCTTCTGCTTCTTTTAAAATGGATACTATTTGGGTCTCAGTCATTCGTTTGCTCATATCAAAACTCCTTATGGGTATTTTATAAGAAATTCTACGTTTGAGCTGTGTTATTTTAGGGGATAGTTACAGTATGGTATTTGCTTAAATATAATATTTTCACTCTTGAGGCGAGCGTCTCCCATTCGGCTCGTCTCACCATAGATGACTTTTTTACCGTTTTTGGGGTCTTCAGGATGAGGAGGTAATATAGCTAACACTTTTGATGTGAGTACGTTACCACCGTTAGGACGCCTATCACCTAAAATACCATTATAAAGTAGGTAATAAGCGACACCATTATGCACGCCAAGTAGCGGTGATTTGGTAGACTGCTGGAGCGATTGCCGAGTATCGCCATACCAGATGTGCGCGGCGAGCGCATCAAAGCTAATACCTTCTTTTAGCGAACCGTTTTCATTAAAGATCACATCACCTAAGCGGTAAAATTTAAAGCCGCTACCACCTGCCCAGTTGACGTCTTCTGAGATACCGCCTTGCTCACCATCAACTACTTTTTTTAGTCTGTACACACATTGGTTTTCTGCGTGCTCTCCAAGTTCTACACCTATAAACTTACGATTCATTTTCAAAGCTACAGCAGCGCTCGTTCCAGACCCTAAAAACGAATCTAACACTAGATCTCCTTCTTTTGTAGCTAGATGAAGAATTCTTTGTATTAGTCTCTCTGGCTTAGGTGTAATAAATAGCTCATCTTCTAGACCTTCAAAGACGGCTCTAACTTCATTTTTAGACTCAGCATTATGACCTGCTTCATCATAGAACCAAATAGTAGATGGTACTACACCTCCTTCAATTTCTGATAAGAAGCGTTTTTGTGCTGGAACATTATCGCCTTTCTTTCCCCACCAAATTCTATTATCTTTTTCCAAAGCTTTAAATGACTCTTCAGAAATACGCCAATAAGATCCTTTTGGTGGGCCATCGATAACTCTTCCAGAAGGAGACTTAACCTCATATAGACCTTTACTATAAAAATTTCTAGCTTGGATTGGCGTAGCTTTCCAAGGACCTCTAGGATCGTTATCATAATTTTTATAAGCTTTATTCTGTTTTTCAGTTCTTGGTAAAGAGTTAATAAGCCATCGATCTTTAGATTTTGCATACACGAGGCAATGATCATGCATTTCGGAAAAATATTTTGCTGAGTTTTTGATTGTGTATACTTTCTGCCAAATACAATTCGATATAAAGTTTTTGCGTCCAAATATTTCATCTAAAATAACTTTGGCATAATGTGCTTCATTATCATCAAGCGTAATCCAAATAGAACCATCTTCAGATAGTAGCTGATGCAATAGCTCTAAGCGTGGGTACATCATCGACAGCCATTTGCTGTGCTCGAGATTGTCGTCATAGTGTTCAAAGGCACTTTTAGTGTTGTAAGGCGGGTCAATAAAGATGCACTTCACCTTCCCTGAATGCGTCGGAATGAGCGCCTTTAATGCATCGAGGTTATCGCCTTGAATGAGCATATTGTCAGTATCTGACTCGCCATACGATAATTCTGGCACTAGCTCTAGCAAACGATACGGACAGTCACGCGCTGTGGTCAACGCTTGCTCTTTATTTAACCAGTTCAATATAGGCATATCGCCTTACTTCCTCTTTTTTTGTCAGCCATTAAAGGCTTATTTAGTGCTTGATATCCTGAGTGGTAATTTATCATATAACGCGATAGCTCTCACCGGGTATCGACTAGTAATGCAATATCTTAAGCTTTTGCTTTGGTAGAGCTACTTTAAGCTATTGTTGGATTTTTTTCAGCGTTGATTTGGATGGATGCGACATTATTTGTCGTATGCAAATGTTCTGTACCTATCAATGTTGGTAGAGACTTGATATATTCTATAACTATTAAAACTTAACAATTATTGAGAGGTGTAATATGGCAGATTTGCAGAAACAGTTCTTAGAATTCCATAATGCTATTAAATTAGGCACTTATGAAGAAAACGACTTTTTACGTGAAAAACGCGACCTAATCATCGATAAGCTTAAGAGTAAATTGGCAGAAAGAAAAGACGATGGCTATCCTCAGTATGAAAGAAGCTTCAACCAAGGAAGCTACGCTTTAAATACAGGTATTAAACCTGTCAGAACTGGTGATTACGATATTGATGTTGGTGTATTACTGGACTGCCATAAAGAAGACTATAAACCGGTCGAATTAAAAGAGTTAGTCGCAGATTGTATCAAACACAATAATCGGACTGTAGAAGTGAGTCGTTCATGTGTGACAGTGACATATATGAAGGATGGCAAACCAGATTATCATGTTGATTTGCCAATATATGCAAAGTCTAGCAACGTATACGATGATACATATTATCTAGCTAAAGGTAGAAAAGGTTTAGCTGAGGCTAAGCGAGTTTGGCAGGCAGCGGATCCTGAAGGTATCAATTCAATAATCAATGGTTTATATAAAGGCAATGATACCTATGAAGATAATGGTTCTGATCAACGTAAACAGTTTCGTAGATGTGTACGCTACTTAAAAAGATGGCGTCATCATAAATCTGTTGAGATTCATAGTATTGGGCTGACCATGGCAGCATATCATTGGTTAGAACCAGGTGTAGATACCCAAAATGATGGAGAGGTTTTACTAGAGTTAGTTGAAACTATCCTGAGTAATTTTGATTACTTTGGTCGTCTCAGCATTAATCTCCCTATAACACCCGGTGGTGATTTGCTAAAGTCTGTTAGTGATGAGGATATGGCTATTATTAAGGAGCGTTTTGAAACACTAAGAGATAATTTACAATCAGCCGTCAATGAGCCAGACGCGCATGAAGCCAGTAAGACATTAAGAAAAATTTTTGGTGATGACTTTCCAGTAGTGGACAAAACCGATAAAGCTAAAAAAAGTAATGAAGCGCCATATGTCAGCACTGGTTCATCAGCGTAGGGAATGTCATGACAATTAGCGATGGCGTACAGCAAAGCTTTGAACAACACATTCAGTCTCTTAATGGCAAGAATATTGAGAGTGAGGATAGAAAAGATGGTTTTATAGCCATAGGCTTTGATTTAAATATTCATGGACAGACAATCCCTTTATCAGTCAAATATATTGATCAAAAGCGCTGGCTATTGCTGCCTACCGTATCAGTTACTCAATGCAACTTACCAGCATTAGATCATGTAGGTAATAACGGCTTGATATGTGTTAAAGATCATCAAGGTGAGATGTTTGATAGCGCTGACTTATTTGGTCTCTTCAAATATGCTGTAGATACGGCTATAAGCATTCTGACGAATGCTCTTGAATCGTACAGTGCTGGAAACAGAGAGGCTTTATATGAAGAGATCGATGGTTACAATCAAACAGTCGTATCGGATGACCCTATTGTTATTGCGACGCATAATCCAAATCAGTCTGACAACTTATATGCATGGTGTATTAATCTTACGAAACAACGTAATACACCTCAGTGTCATTACATCAAATACTTAGTTGACAGAGCTAATCAACATCCACTTAGCTCTAGCCCTTATACTGCTATAAAAGTAACTAAGATATCCTTACCTCGTATCGAGGATTTTGTTATTCCTAATCTTTTCACATCCTTTGATGAACACTGGTGGGAACAACAAACCTTAAACTTCAGTACCCAACAGTTAGACAGCTTAAACAAGAAAAGTAAGTTTAAAATCGTTCTCTTAGAGATACCTACACCCAAAATGCATACATACTTGGTCATTTCCTACTATCAGGATATGACTTCAAATAAATATCGCAATTTTAAGGCTCAAACTTTACAGCGTGGCTGGCGCGAATACTTACTTAATCGTACTGGGGTTGAGTCTCAATTTTCAAGTAAGAAAACTGTTGTGATAGCTGGCTGCGGTTCAGTTGGATCAAGAGTTGCAGAGATACTGGTTGAGTCAGATATCGATAAGCTAATACTGGTTGATTATGATGATATGAAAACTGACAACGTTATGCGGCATTACCTTGGAATACAAGATGTTAACCAGTCAAAGGTTAGTGCCCTTAGAAATCGTCTGCAACAAAACATACCTGAGTTAGAGATAGTAGCTTACAAGACTAATATCTTAAACTGGCTCATTAGTCAAAACAGTGAACAGCTATCTGAAATTCATTCTATAGTGTTAGCTACAGGTCACCCACCAACAGAACTCGAAGTGTGCCGACGCTTATATACATATGATACCAGTGTTCATGTTGCATCTGGTTGGCTAGAAGCTTACGGATTGGGCGGTCATATTTTAGGATTTAATAGTAATAAAGATGGCTGTTTGAAGTGTCTTTACTATGATGACGATGGCAATCCTTCAAATTATATAAAGACCAGTTTGTTTAGTAATCCTTCTGGCATAGTTTTATCAAAAAATATTACTGGATGTGCTGGAGCGTTCACAGCATATGGTTCAGTCCACGCTATGAAAACAGCAGTGATTATAGCTGAGTTCGTGATTGAACTTAAAACTGGATTACAATCGTGGTGACCTCTGCTGTCAACAACGGAGAAAAACACTTGGTAGATTTCATCAGGCAGCCTGACGGTAAAAGTCTTGGAATACTTGAGCAGGCGACTTAAATCCTAACCCTTTTTGTATCCGTTGACGGTTGTAAAAAATCTCAATATATCTTGTAACATCAGCGATGGCTTGCTGACGAGTTTCATAGACCTTGTGGTAAATCAGCTCATTTTTTAGCTGACCCCAGAAACTCTCAATCGGGGCATTATCGTAGCAATTGCCTTTTCGGCTCATAGAGCCAGCTAAGCCATGCTTTTGAATGATTTGGCGGTACTGATAACTGCAATATTGGCTACCCCTATCAGAATGCACGATAAGCCCTTTAGCGGGTCGTTTATACTTGATGGCATTGTTTAACGCTTGGCATACTAAATCAGAGGTCATGCGTTTATTTAGGGCATAGCCCACGATTTCTTTGCTATACAAGTCTTTGACCGCTGCTAGATATAACCAGCCTTCATTGGTCCAGATATACGTTATATCGCTGACCCAGGCAATATTGGGTGCTACCACGTCAAATTGCTGTTCTAGCAAGTTTGGATAAACAGGCTTGTTGTGATTTGAGTCAGTAGTCGTTTTAAATCGCTTGTGACGCTTGCAGTAAATACTATGTTCTTGCTTAATTTGTCGCACCATGTAAAGGCTGATGTCATGTCCTTGGTTAGTTAAATGCTGATGTAAGCGTTCATGACCGTAGCTTTCTTTGGTATCCATGTGAGCGGATTTGACCAGTAATTCACAGCGGTTGTGGTGCTGTTTTCGCTTGCTGATGCCTCGCTTTAGCCAGTCATAGTAGCCTGATAGGCTGACTTCAAATAGGGTCGCCATACGTTGTATGCAGTATTTTAATCGATTCTCTTGCATAAAGGCGTACTTGGCTACTGGTTCTTGGCAAAGTACGCCGTTGCCTTTTTTAGAATTTCTCGTTCTTCTTGAGCGATTTTTAGTTGTTTTTTAAGGTCTTTGATTTCATCCAAGGCGGCTATGAGTTCAGGGTTATAGTTTTGTGTGCCTGCAAGTACGCCGCTTTCTGCTTTCCTGTGCCAGTTCGCTAGTGTGTTCATGGGTATCCCTAGCTCCTTAGCCGTTTGACTGATGTTGCCGTTATTTTCTTTGATTTTGGCGATGGCTTCGGCTTTGAAGGTGTCGCTGTATTCTACTCTTTTCTTACTCATGGTAAACTCCTGTTTAGATTACAAGTTTACCAAATATTTTTGTCCGTTTTTTTCAGCATACATCATGGTGCGCTACCAATAAATTACCGATTGACTATGGCTTAGAAGCTACTAAGCACCATGAGGCAGCTCTACAAAATGGTGGTTATTATTCACAGTCATTAAGCTCTATCAAGGTGGCAGGATGCTCATGTTGCAGTACCTAAACAACCGCATCGTATGGAAGGAAAATGATAAAGCATACGATGGCGCAATATCAGAGTCTGTAATAGCCGCTTGGTTCGGTTTTAGACAATCGCACGTAAGATCAAAGGAAGCTGGCGGTATATTATTAGGCAGATACTATCCAGATAGTCATACGATACTGGTAGACGACTTAACGACGCCCATGTTCAGAGATAAGCGTACTCGTACTACTTTCTTTCGTTCCAAATCTCACGATAAAGCTCTGAAAAAATATTGGAAAGACACCAAAGGTTTTGGTGGTCTTCTAGGGCTATGGCATACACATCCTGAGCCAAAACCTAATCCATCTAATACCGACTTAAATGATTTAGCCAGTCAATTCACTAGCTCTAAATACCTATCAGAACGTATTTTGTATGTCATCGTTGGTACGAGTCATATTGGCTTTTGGATTGCCTACTCTCAAACCTCTAGAATATTTTTAGGCTATTTACCTTTTTATAATAAGGACGATTGAAAAATGACTACGAATAACCTATCTGCGAAAACTCAGACTTTGCATGATCAATCCTTAAATAAAACTATATTTACCGACCTTGAGTCAGCCAAACAGTATCTCGATCATCTTAGAGAAACAGGATTGCAATGGGATCGTGTTGGCTTTCTTTCAGACGCAAGCTACCATAACTTAATGACACTACTGTTCAATGACGGTGAATTGATTGATGTTTTTAGATTTTCTCTTCAGCGTGACGATAATGAAAAGTTGGTTTCATACATAAGTGATAGCTACATAATAGACACGAGGTTAAAAGTTTCCGAGAAGGAAGAATTTAGTTTGGATGATTTTCAGTCACAAGAAAACTTTAAGAATCTGTGGGATGAAAATAGCATTAGCTCTAAGAAGCTTAATGCCAAGGAAACTACTAAATTATTCAAACGGTGGAGTTTAGGTCGAGAGAAAATTAAAGGAAGAGGAAACAAATTTAGTCAATCGACCAAACGCATTGTTATGGAAGAGAGTCATGGTAGATGCATGTTTTCTGGCTGCGGTTTAAGATTAGATTTTGATTCATTATCAGGGCATAGAGGTAACTTCGGTTACATGGCTCATAACATTGCAGCTTCTGAGAGTGGACCTAGAGGAATAATATACTTATCAAAAAATTTAGCAGATGAACCAGATAACGTTCTATTATTGTGTGATATTCATCATAGATTAGTAGATCGAATAGCTAGTTTAGATTATCCCGCATCTAAATTACAAGCTATGAGAACTATGCATGTTCAGCTATGTAACAGTCTACTCAACGCATTGAGTTATACACCTGTTCCAGTATATTTTATTCCGTGGAGCGTAAATGGACAAAGTATAGAAACGCCGGATCCAATGTCAATTTCGAAATCATTGAGCGTAGTCAAGTGTAGGCCAAAAAATGACTTAACTCCTATAGACTTTGGTGTTCCTGATTCAAGACACAGCATCCAAGAGTTCCATAGAAGATGTTCAGAGCATATAGGAAACTCTGTTAGCCAAATAAAGTCATGGGCTAATGGTAGTAGCGCAGCTGTATTTGCTTTGGGACCAACTTTTGCTTTAATAGGTTTTGGCGCAAAATTTGGCAATAAGTCTAAATTAATGCCAATGCTGCGTTACAGAGATGCTAGTAGTTGGATGTGGCCTGGGGTGCAGCCTAGAGAAGATGCATTTATTATTGACGAGCCAGAGATTGACTCAGGGCAATCTGAGGTTATTGTTAGCGTCAAACTAACCGCAGATGCTGCAATGATTGATGCAACAATTGAGCATCTTAATCAACAGGTCCAAGACAAGCTTCCAGTAATAAATATATATCCTCCTAAAACTTATGGGTACGGTAATGGCGCAATAGCACATCCACTTGAAGGTGAAAAACTAGCTAATAGGCTTAAGGAAATTTTCACTAACTTAAATCAGAAGCATGGTATTAAAAAAATACATCTATTGGTTTGTGCCTCAAATGCGGCCTGTGTATATATTGGCCAAGCTGTAGATAGATTTCAGCCTGAATTTATAGTCTACGACTATGGAACCGAGATGATGGAGCCCAAACTTAGAATATACAATGATGAGAATACTACGGTCGTTGAAGGTATGCCATAGATTGCTATACGTATATTTGATCTAATATAACCTGAAAGCAATAATACTTTCTTATGGCTATCAGGTTGTATTAAAAGATTACGCTAATGAAGTTAATTCACTTCATCACTACTAGCTAAAGTTAAATGCCTATCTATGACTTCCAGCACATCGTCTGATTTAAAATACTTACAAACTCTCTCATAGCCAATAGCTTGACCATCTCTACGATCTCTATATACCGTATTGATAATGTCATCTTTTGAGTACTCATTAGCGTTATCCAACATATAAGAGACCAGTTCAGCTTCATTAATCTCACAAGCTAATAAAAATGGAGTGTACCCATCGATGCCATGCCAGTCATATCTAGCGCTAGGATTTGCACCTCGATCAATTAGTAGCTTTGCTATTTTTCGCATTTCGCTCAAATCGAATATCTCGTAGTTTGCCTGAATTTTCTCTTGGAAAAAGTTAGATACATCTTTAAGAATAGCCGTTGCATCCGAACTTTCCCTACTTTGGGCAAGATAGCGTTTCACTTGCTGTCTATTAACACCAAAACTACCTTGTGTATCTCTGATGAAGGTAGAAAACTCAAAGTCGCTCATTTTTTCTATTACGACTTTTGGGTCTTTAGCCATCATATTAAACTGGTTAAGTAGCAGTTTTGAGTTCTTAATTGTTCCGATTAGAGATATACACATGGTTAGTGCGTCTAGATGGCTGCCACCACCTTTTTGATTGACATCTGCCCCTAAGTTTACAATATGTTCGACGACATCAGGTCGTCCCGTCTGCACGGCACTTAATAATGGGAAAAGATGCTTTTTAGCGGTTACCGCGTTGATTGTCTTTGGCGTATACTCCAAACCTTTAAGCGCTTGATAAAAGCTATCGTCTGGTTCATGAGGCTCTGTTAAATTCATATACTGCAAAGCAATTAATAAAGCTGATTCATTGTTATCAGAGAGGATATTGATGTCAGCACCAGCTTGCAAGAGTTTATTAACAGCATTTAGGTCTTCAAGCAACGTATTCCAGATGAGCTGTGTCGTTACTTGCTTCTTCTTATTCTTATCTCTATGGAGCTTGCTATTGTCATTTAGCTTTACTTTCTTATTGGGCTTTTTGATGTCAAGCGCTAGCTCTTTTGCGTTTAAATGTATAGGTAGAATAGCTGAGCTCACTTGATATTTTTCTGGTAGTTCAACCTTGAAATTACTGAACACCCTTTGCGCGTTGCTCCGCCACATATTGATCTCCCAGTCTTCAACTAGGTTTTCTTTCTTCCGTTTGGTATCCCCAGTCACTATCGTAGGTAGAGTGTAGCCATATAGATTTTGGACACTTTTTAGCTTGGATATTAAGCTCATATCAGGGGTTTCTTGCCAGCTAGCAATAACGAAACCAACTTCAATAATTCGCTCGCATAAATGTCCTGACCGATATAGGCTCAGCTCAAATGCATTAAAAAAATATTCTTTGGCCTGTTTTATTTCATCCTTCGAAAAACTGCTTAAACTATAAGTTAGCAGTTCTAAAATAATAGTAGAAGGTCGATGAAGAAACTGCTCATCTTTCTTCTGATATAGAGTGGCTACATATTGCATATCACTCTCGTTTAGTGCTAATAGTAAGTCTTCAAATTGAACCATTAGAGCTTCAAGAGATTTAGGCGACTTGAAATATTGAGTTAATAATTCAAAATCATTATGTCTTTTAAAGTAACCAATAGCACGAGCCGTTATTAAGAAGACGAGGATATTTTTTGAGATATCATGGCGCTTAGGGTTGAGAATCGACAGCAAACTGCCATAACTGGGTAGATCATCGCCGCGACGCCAGGCCGTAATTTTATCCTTATCACCCTTAGGTAAACCTGCATAAAAGGCACTCCAACCTTTAACCCGTTTTTTAACTATTTTAAAAGCAAGCTCCAAACTTGTAGAGGTATCGGTCATTAGCTCAATATAGTCAGATTTTTGAAAGGGTTTTGTTCTTACCCCTAAAAAAGAGACAATATTAATTAAGTGAGGGCAAAAGAAGGCTTCAATTATCCAAGGTCCAATATCATCTCTATTTCGCTCTGATAGACCGTAGTTTGCTATTACCTTCAGGTAATCGTCAAACATTTGGGCAATCAAAGACTTAAGCTCGTTCTCAACTGATCTTTTTAGCTCAACTCGTTCGATAACTTTATGTATATGTATATTGATAAGCTGGTCAAGCTCATTCTTACTTAGATATAGATCATGACATTTGTTATCTAACGATTCACTATCATTCTTGCTATCAATAGCTCTAGCAATCGCTCTTACTACTTCAGCAGGGAGGAAATAAGGGGTTTTCTTAATGCTTGTATTGCTCATTACACATATCCTTCTTTTGCATGTTTAATATCATTGATAAAATTCTTAAGTGCCCTATGATCGCTCGGCGTTTTAGAAAAAGTAACAGACTGTCCACATGGTGCAACGATCTGATTGTGTTTTCGTTTCTTTCTAAATAACCAGCCTTGCTTTATTAGGCGCTTTATATGATGATTAAAATCTTTGTTGCTTGAATATCTCATATTTTTGAAAGCAGATGTGGCTTGCTACCGCATCTGCCTCTCCAAATTGATTATATTTGAATTTATTTAGGCTTTGCATTTCCGCGATTTGATCCCGACGAATTGCTTGAACCGTTCTTAGTTGGCCAATTCCCACCGTTGCCTTGGTTTGAAGTTGGTTTTGATTGCGTAGACTTACTCATGGTGTTGCTCCTATTTTGTGTATGCCTTTAGTGGCATGAGTATAGTCTCAAATACTTGGGCAATCTCCCACTGGGTTAATGCCGTAAAAATTTTTATTTTTTAATAGTTAGAAAAAATTATATGGAAGATTGTTTAATGGATGTCAGACAGCGTAATGAGCAGTACACATGGATTCCGGCTTTTAAAGCTATTGCGGATTGGATAGTTGACTACGAGGACAAGCAGGAAGAGTTAGTCAACATACTCGCTAAAACTGGTATTATAGTCAGTTCAAAATAAAATTGTTATGGCTAGGACAAACATCATAAAACAATTTGGATAAGTCGTTTTCCATCCAGCCTTGGCGTAGAAACTTCACTTGAGCCCATTTCTTTTCGATAGGGTTTAGGTCTGGGCTGTACGGCGGCAACCAAAGAATACGATGCCCGTGCCTGTTTAGTAGCTTTTGAATGCGTTTGCTTTTATGAAATTTGGCGTTATCCATCACAATCACGCATTTTGTTTTAAGACTTGGGATTAGTTTGTGTTTGCACCAGTGATAGAAGACAATGCTGTTGATGTTTGTCTCAAAGTAATCAAGCGCAAACAGCATCTTTTCATACAGAGCACCAATAACGTTGGTTCGCCTTTTACCTTGCCAGTTGTAGCTATCGATACAAGGCTTACCAATCGGTGCATAACCATGAGAGCGAATGGTTTCAGACTCAAAGCCACTTTCATCCATATAAACGATGGGATAGCCTTGCTGCGTAAAGCTATTAAGCTTTCCCTGATACACCGCTCTTTTTATTGGGCAAGCTTTTGGATGCTCTAATGTCTTTTTTTTGACTGATGCCTAGGCGCTTTAGGGCATGATAAATGCCTGTTTTACTACAGTTTAGACGACGGGCTCGCTCATACTGGTAATCATCAGGATGTTCTTTAACATCATTAAGTAGCACGTCATCTGGTATTTTATAGGGTTTGGTTTGCCTGGTTGTTTTGCTATGAACACGCCGCTTCCAGTTTTGTATCGTGGTTGGGCTGAGGTTATAGAATTCAGCTGCCTCGGCAAAGGTCATACCCTCGTCTAAGCTTTTTAGCACTTGTTTGCGAAAATCTAGTGAGTAAGTCATGGTCTTTATAATAACAATTGGGTTTGATAATTAGTTTATAACATTTTTAAGTGGGATTGACTATACTAAAGGATTAGAAGATGAATACATAGAAGAAGAAAAAAAAGAAGCATTGAAAGAGATAGATCCTTTTACTTTTTTTGCTGCTTTTATGAAATTTGGAGTTAAAAATAGAGAAAAACTAATTAGTAAATTAATAAATGTAATTGGGAAAGATATTTCTCTTCCTAAAGATTTTGATGGCGTACCCACAGCTCAGGCACTAAAGTTCTGGTTGTTTCCATATAAATATATACGTTCTGATGACTCCATCCCTTTGTGATGTATGCTGAAAAAAACGGACAAAAATATTTGGTAAACTTGTAATCTAAACAGGAGTTTACCATGAGTAAGAAAAGAGTAGAATACAGCGACACCTTCAAAGCCGAAGCCATCGCCAAAATCAAAGAAAATAACGGCAACATCAGTCAAACGGCTAAGGAGCTAGGGATACCCATGAACACACTAGCGAACTGGCACAGGAAAGCAGAAAGCGGCGTACTTGCAGGCACACAAAACTATAACCCTGAACTCATAGCCGCCTTGGATGAAATCAAAGACCTTAAAAAACAACTAAAAATCGCTCAAGAAGAACGAGAAATTCTAAAAAAGGCAACGGCGTACTTTGCCAAGAACCAGTAGCCAAGTACGCCTTTATGCAAGAGAATCGATTAAAATACTGCATACAACGTATGGCGACCCTATTTGAAGTCAGCCTATCAGGCTACTATGACTGGCTAAAGCGAGGCATCAGCAAGCGAAAACAGCACCACAACCGCTGTGAATTACTGGTCAAATCCGCTCACATGGATACCAAAGAAAGCTACGGTCATGAACGCTTACATCAGCATTTAACTAACCAAGGACATGACATCAGCCTTTACATGGTGCGACAAATTAAGCAAGAACATAGTATTTACTGCAAGCGTCACAAGCGATTTAAAACGACTACTGACTCAAATCACAACAAGCCTGTTTATCCAAACTTGCTAGAACAGCAATTTGACGTGGTAGCACCCAATATTGCCTGGGTCAGCGATATAACGTATATCTGGACCAATGAAGGCTGGTTATATCTAGCAGCGGTCAAAGACTTGTATAGCAAAGAAATCGTGGGCTATGCCCTAAATAAACGCATGACCTCTGATTTAGTATGCCAAGCGTTAAACAATGCCATCAAGTATAAACGACCCGCTAAAGGGCTTATCGTGCATTCTGATAGGGGTAGCCAATATTGCAGTTATCAGTACCGCCAAATCATTCAAAAGCATGGCTTAGCTGGCTCTATGAGCCGAAAAGGCAATTGCTACGATAATGCCCCGATTGAGAGTTTCTGGGGTCAGCTAAAAAATGAGCTGATTTACCACAAGGTCTATGAAACTCGTCAGCAAGCCATCGCTGATGTTACAAGATATATTGAGATTTTTTACAACCGTCAACGGATACAAAAAGGGTTAGGATTTAAGTCGCCTGCTCAAGTATTCCAAGACTTTTACCGTCAGGCTGCCTGATGAAATCTACCAAGTGTTTTTCTCCGTTGTTGACAGCAGAGGTCAGAGGACTTCGTGGAAGGTATTAGACCTGTAGTTGTAGAAGGAAACGATAATAATTCAAACATTAGCTATGAAGTGGTTGATGGTGTTTTCAAGCAATTATGTACTAATGCCATAACAACAGAACAGACGGGCTCTACACAAACAGTCAATATTGAAGGTAAGAATATATGGAAGCTTTCTTTAGGAAATACTAATATCTCCGATGAAAATGAGATATTTAATGAATGCATTGATAACAATTATGTGCTTCTAGGTTGGGGTGATGACATCGACTTTTCGAACTGTAGTAATCGTAGAGAAGTAGTTGCAAAGATAGAGCAATCGCATAACATTTCTTTAGCTGATGATCCTAGTAACTATAAAGCTACAGCTGTTAATATTTTCAAAAATGCGGTTAGTATTGGTGATCTAGTAATCATATCTAATGGTAACCATAAGTTCCGTGCTATTGCTGAG
The DNA here is from genome assembly GCF_001854065.1 of Psychrobacter sp. AntiMn-1. Taxonomy (NCBI): domain Bacteria; kingdom Pseudomonadati; phylum Pseudomonadota; class Gammaproteobacteria; order Moraxellales; family Moraxellaceae; genus Psychrobacter; species Psychrobacter sp. AntiMn-1. The sequence continues at coordinate 2,938,400 of NZ_CP012969.1, forward strand.
ATTACAGACGACTATGAATTTTTAGACACGAAAGAGCGCTATGGATTTCAGCAATTAAGAAAGGTTAAGTGGCTGCGTATATATAGCCCGAGTCTTCCAAAAGAACGTTTATTTGATAAGTCATTGTCTCAGATGGCTATTTATCAGTTACGTGACACAACCATTGATCGAGAAAAATTAAAACATTTGCTTACTCCAGAACCTACTACCAATTCTAGAGAGTTACCACATTTAATTATTATTGATGAAATCAACCGCGGCAACATATCCCGTATTTTTGGTGAGCTTATTACATTACTTGAGCCTGATAAGCGTAAAGGCGGTACAGATGCGCGTGAAGTTATACTGCCTTATTCAAAACTACCGTTCTCAGTACCCTCAAATCTCTACATACTAGGCACTATGAATACCGCTGATAAATCTCTTGCACAGCTAGATTTAGCATTACGCCGTCGATTTGATTTTGTTGAGCTATTACCTCAACCTAAACTATTAGATGGCATAAAAGTTCATGGCATTGCTGTATCTAAAATTCTGACAGTAATGAATCAGCGTATTGAAGTCCTGTTAGATCGTGAACACGTCATAGGGCACTCGTATTTTTGGTCCTTGAAAGACTTAGATTCAGATGACGAAAGAGAAATTGAATTAGGTAACATTTTTAAGAGACGGATTATCCCGTTACTTCAGGAATATTTCTTTTCAGATTGGGAGCGTATTGGCTGGGTGTTGAATGATCCTAGTAAACATACATCAGAACAGTTTGTTCAAACTAGGGAGATAACTCCGACCGTTAGCGAGTTATTTCATAGTAGTATTACAGGTCTAAACGACCGTCGTTATCATATTAATAAGACTGCTTTTAACAATCCTGAATCCTATAAGAAAATACTAATCCAGACTGAGTCTAAAATTTTGGATAGCGAAGCATGATTCAAGTCAGAGAATATGCTCAGCTGACAACAGATAAGACAGCATGTCCTAGCTTAGATTTAGCTATTATCAAGCAAGAAACTTTTGATTGGTTAGTGCAATTAAGCGAAAAAGAGAGCTATGGACGGTTTATTACTTATAAGCGTCCACAATACTTACAGCTGCACTCTTATGTGGGCTATTTAGAAAGTCCTTGCGGCGAAGGTATTGAGGTACTACCAAAGACAGGGTTAGGTTTACAGGAACCAGATAATAGCAGAGCCGTCTTATGCAAAATGTTGAGCTCCGTTTTGCAATTGTCCTATAAAGAGGCTCAATCTGCCAATCTCAATCGAATGAACCTACCTATTCACGAATGGATATACTACCAGTTTTTATATTTGCTAAAGGAGCTGGTAGCGTCTGGGCTCAGATTTGACTATCAGCGAGTCGAAGAAGAAAGTAGATTTATTCGCGGCCAGCTTGATATTACAGTTCAACAAAGGCAAACGGTTGGTAGAGCTCATCTTTTTCATATTCGTCATGATGTCTATCATTCCAATCGACTTGAGAACCAATTAATTAAAACGGCATTGGATTACGTACAGCAGCACTGTAGAAGTTCTGAGAACTGGCGACTGGCTAATGAGTTCTCACACATCTTAGACCCTATAGCGAGTCTTAGAGAGCCTCTAAACTCAATGCATAAGTGGTCAGACATCAAAATATTGCAATCCTACCGAGCGATAAAGCCATGGTGCCAACTAATACTTGAAAAGCTTAATCCAAACTTTCAAAAGGGAGAGCATCGGGGTATTGCATTGTTATTTCCAATGGAAATTTTGTTCGAGAAGTATGTAGCAAGATGCCTACGACGAGATATTAAGGCGCCCTGGCAACTAACAACACAAGCTTCTAGTAAGCACATGGTGAATAACCAAAAAGGTTTAAAACCGCGCTTTCAATTAAAACCTGATCTATTAATCAGTAAAGAAAGAAGAAATCACCATGTACTTGATACTAAGTGGAAGTTAATAAGCTTCAATAACAGTGATAACAATTTCAATATCAGTCAGTCGGATATTTATCAGTTATTTGCTTATGGTTATAAATATTTGAACGGGTGTGGGGACATGATGCTTATTTATCCTAAGCATCATCAGTTCGAAATACCTTTGGAGTGTTTTTATTTAGCAGAAGAATTGAGATTGTGGGCTATACCATTTTGTATTGAAACTGACAAAGTGGTTATCGGTGAATGGGTAGAAAGGTTTCCGTCTTTATCTAAAGCTTAGTTTGAGCTTCACATTTAAGCTACTAGACTTATCAGTAAGCATGAACTTTAAGGATCAGTTACAGTCAGCAACTTTAATAACCTTGGTCACAAAATGGTCACCGTTTGGTCACCGAGTACTTGGTCACCGTTTTTCAGAAGATAGGGCGCATGCAAAAAAACTTGTCATTCATACATTATCAAAGATTATGCCAATTATAAATAATTAGTAGGGGTAAAATATACACACCTTATAGATAAAGGCTTAACGACGAAATTCAAACACAAAAAAACCCCAAACAATCTAATGTTTGAGGCGAAACTTGTATAAAACTTAAGTTTTAAATATGGCGCAGCGGACGGGACTCGAACCCGCGACCCCCGGCGTGACAGGCCGGTATTCTAACCAACTGAACTACCGCTGCTTAGGTCGTCTTAGCTTCTTACTCTTATTTAAAGAGCCCACTTGCTAAAAAGTGGTGGGTGATGACGGATTCGAACCGCCGACATTCTGCGTGTAAGGCAGACGCTCTACCAACTGAGCTAATCACCCTGAGCGAGGAGCAAACGAAGCACTGCTTCGTCCGAGCGCAAGAGAATTTACATTTTCGTAAATTCTAGAAGCTCAGTACCCAATATAAGGTATAACTTCTACTACAAGAGAAATTCTTTAAATAGAACTTCTGTATTGCTTCATTAACATTAGCTGTCACACTTAACGTTAACTTAATCAGCTGGGCTTATCTAAGTAAGTCCCCTTGCTGTGGGTGTGTATTATATAGATTTACACTTGGCTGTCAAACGTTATTTTGACTATTTTATGAAATAATCGGAAATAAATTTTTAATGGTATTAAAAACAGTAATATATGGTAGATACTTACTTGTATTTTTTAGAGGCAGGTTATGATTGTTAGCAGTTGTTTGATGGTGAAAAGCTACTATACTACGGATACTTTGTTTTTTGAGCATGATTGAGGGAGGCCAGCATAGATATTTTTACGATTGGGCAGATCTTTACTAACTGGACGTGGGGAGAGTACGCAGGTCTAGGTCTGATATTTCATATTATACTGATGATTGTTATGACGTTACGCGTTGTGTCAGTGCAGCGTAATATTGGTGTATCCATTGCTTGGATTGCAGTGCTTTATACCGTGCCCGTGTTCGGTCTGATTGCATACATACTACTAGGCGAGCCGATGATTGGACGACGCTACCGTGAGCGCGTGGATCAAGCAAGCATCATAATGAATGACATGGCACGGCGCGAGCATCTGGTGTTTGATAAAGGACAAGATCTGCTACCCATCAAATACCGCGGTGTGAGCCAAATAGGAACGCGCTGGACAGGGCTAGGAGTATTTCCCGATCATCAAATGCAGTTGTTAACAGATCCTGCATCGATTTTTCAGCGTTTGATTGAGGATATCCATGCAGCGCAGCGCATTGTCTTTATGGAGTTTTATATTGTATATCCCAGAGGAAAAGTACTCGATGTGATAGAGGCGTTGTCAGTAGCCGCTCAGCGCGGCGTTGAGTGTCACATATTGGCTGATAGTGTAGGTAGCTTTAGTTTTATTAATAGTAGTGCCCATCGTAAATTAGAAAAAGCCGGTGTGTTTGTCCATCAGTCGCTGCCAGTGGGACTGCTTAAGACACTATTTAAGCGCTCGGATTTGCGTAATCACCGTAAGATGGTGGTCATTGACGAATATATTGGCTATATCGGTAGCTTTAATTTGGTTGATCCACGGTTTTTTAAGCAAAATAAAAATGTCGGACAGTGGATTGATGTGGCGATTAGAACCACCAGCCAGCACTCTATTAGTATCAATACCGCCATGGCCAAAGTTATTGTTACTGATATCGGCGCCGAAAACAACGAAAACCTAGATGCGCTCAATCAGCGAATCAATAACTATACGCGAAAGCTCTATGTGATGGATCCGACCATCAACGACTTAAACAGTCGCGTAAAAGTATTGAGCGATCACATTGATTATCACGAGCAGCCAGGTATCGGTAGCACTTCAATTGTGATACCAAAGATGCCTGTCGTAGACAAGGTGATGGCACAGCTCATACCGTCAGCACCGCAGCTGACAGCGCATGTGATTTACAATACGTTAGTGACTGTGATTCACCGTGCCAATAAGCGTATTCGTATTACCACCCCATACTTTGTACCCGATGAGTCGCTATCAGGTGCACTGACGATAGCGGCAAAGCGCGGCGTTGAGGTGACGATTATTGTTCCTGAAAAAGTCGATTCGTTTTTGGTGCAACATGCTTCACAAGCTTATTATCAAGAGCTGCTGGATGCTGGCGTGACCATTGCGCTATTTCGAGGGGGGTTGCTACATGCAAAAACCGTGGTGATCGATGACGACTATTGTCTGTTTGGCACGGTCAATATTGATATGCGCAGTTTTTATTTAAATATGGAAGTCAGCTTGGCGATTTATACGCCAGAGATGGTCGCTCAAGTGGCTGACTGTCAAGAAATATATTTACAAAGTTGCCGTATTTTGGGCAATGAAGAGTGGCAGCAGCGCCATGGATCAAAACGCTTATTTGATAATGTTGTACGCTTGTTTAGTCCTTTATTGTAGCACGCTCAATTTTAGGTTAAGGTAACCTGTCCGTGTTTTTGATGCTCATATTTTTAATCATTATCATTGTCTCTATAATCAACTTATCTAGAAAAGGACACGCTTGTCTATGTCTGCCTCGCCCTTAACACCACTTGACTATATTGCAGAAGGCTACTGGCAAGATTTTTTAGCTGGGCGTCCTATCGCAGGTGGTATCGCATATGAGACAGAGCTACATAATTGTGCGCTAGATGAGTCGCTTGAGAGCTTACAGCGTATTGATACACTATTGTCTCAGGTGCGCCGTGACATGATAAAAGGCGGTATATGGAACGAGGCGACGTTATTAGTCGATGAGCACTATCGCAACTTTATGGTGTTTTTGGCGTTTTATGCAGGTCGCGTATTGGCACAGCAGTGGCAAAATAAGCCCCATTGGTATGGGCAGTTTGAGCTACGCAAACGCTACCCTGAGCTGTCATTGATTACCGATGACTTTTATCAGCATATGGCCGTTGGCTATGGTGATAATAATGCGGCTACTGATGCGCTGCCTTTATTTTTTCCTTTAGAGCCAATAGGGCTGCGTCTATTTGGCAATATTGATCGGCCATTTGAAGCGCTACAAGGGGGACAGGCGGCGAGTGGACTATACCAAGCAGTCAGCGCAAGATTGCCAGATTTAACGGATCAAGCTAATAATACAGATACTCTTAGTTATTTAAAGACTGAATCAGCAACGCATAATACGACCCAAAGCATTCACTCAACGACAGATTCGAGTACGACTATCAGTACAAGTCAACCTGCTAGTCATTATGAGGCATCAGAGGACGTACCGGTAAATAATGAATTGGCTGATGTTAATATAGTATCAGCCAATATCGAGCGCCCTTCTGCTGCAACTACTGTATCTAAACCATTAGTGAGTACCGCGCCGCGCCAACCAGAGCTTCAAATAAAACCTGAGAAAACGAAGACAGAGTCGCCAGCCACCAAGCCTATGGCGCCTGTAAAAACCCCACCGACACCAGAAATGTTTACCCAGCTGCTCATAGAGCTAGATGAGATTGAGGTGCCGCAAACAGCAGGCGTGACTGAATATCAGCAAGCTTGCAAAGTCCTCGATCAGTTTGAGCAGCACATTGCCAAGCAGGACAAACCGCGTGGCCAAGTTGTGTTTTCAGACAATCATATAGCAGCAAAAAATAAAGCATTGCTAGCATTACAGGTGGCTGCAGAAGCGGGTAATACGGCTGCCATGCTACGCTTGGCGATGTATGAGCTGCTTGGCGAAGGACTCACGGCAGATGACAAGGACGCTAAAAAATCTGGCGTGGAATGGGTGAAACAAGCCGCTAGCAAAAACGACAGCCGTGCCCAGCGTTTACTTAGCAAGCTGTACTATCAAGGGGTAGGCATGCCGCAAGATATTGATAGTGGTAAATACTGGCTAGAGCAAGCGGCAGATAATGGTCATATAGAGGCGGCAAACCTTGTGTCTCAATGGGAGCAAGCGCAAGCGCTGATCACGACGCAAAAACAAGAGCAAAGCAATACTAAGCGTTATCAGTTATTGTTTGGCGCTGTGATTTTGATCGCATTGATGATACTGATTGTTGTCTAGGCGCTATTGACTCAGTAAACTTTTAAAAGTTTATGGTTACGCGCTGATTTCAGGTAGAATTGGCGCGTTTTTACTTTTACCCTTCTGCTGTTTGATTCATTACTAATCTGGGCTACTCCATGCCATCATCTCATACTCCATCTGACACCTCTTCCCATTCGACTGACACTAGGTTGTCAGGTCATAATTCATTGACTGATCGTGCGGTGTATCAGACACCATTTTATTATCAATTTCTGATCGGTGTGCTAAAACCATTATATCGCCTGCAAGTATGGCGGCGCTCTCACAAACGTGACAATTATCAGCAAGAAGTGGCGCAGCGTTTTGGCAAAAAATATCCACCGCGTCCAGCGATTACTGGTCACAGTAATAAAGGTGTGATTTGGTGTCATGCGGTATCGTTGGGTGAAACCAATACGGTTGCACCTTTATTAGACGCATTACTGGCTAGTGGCTATCAGATATGGTTGACCAACACCACGCAGACAGGTTTTGCTCGCGGTGCCAGTCGGTTTGCAGATGCAATCGCTCAAAACCGCATGAGCCACAGTTATGTCCCCGTTGATACTCCTGACGTGATTGAGACATTTTTGACGCATGTACAGCCTATCGCCGCACTGTTTGTCGAAACTGAACTATGGGCGAATATCTTGACCAAGCTTGCTGAGCATCAGATACCAAGTATCTTAGTCAATGGTCGTCTCTCGGCGTCTTCTTTTAAAAGTTATCAAAAAATCGGTGCGGTGAGCAGCAGCATGATGAAAAACCTTGCGCTCATCATTGCGCAAGACAGCGATTCTGCCAAACGCTTTCGTCAATTAGGGGCGGATAGCGCACAGATCCGCGTAGCAGGGTCGCTAAAGTGGGTCATCAATACGCCTAAAATTGATGTGGAAGCTATCGATTCCGATAATTTAGCTGTTGATGCAAAAGATGCAAGTGCGCAGATACCCTCTAAAAAAAATGCGCTCGCTAAAAAAAATGCGCTGGCAAAAGCGTTTGCGATAGCAGACCGACCAGTTTGGGTGGCAGCAAGCACTCATAACGGCGAAGAAGAGACGGCGCTATCGCTACATCAGCAGCTATTGTCGCAGACAGCACTAGCCAATACGTTGCTGATCATCGTGCCTAGGCATCCTGAGCGTTTTGATGAAGTTGCAGCATTGATCGAAAAGACTGGTCTAACAATGGCACGGCGCAGTCTTGATGAGGCCATCAATGGAGACACGCAAGTCTATCTGGCGGACAGCATGGGTGAGATGATGACTTGGTATACACTGGCAAATGTCGCATTGGTTGGAGGGTCGCTAGTAGACATAGGCGGACACAATCCCGTTGAACCTGCGAGCGTGGCAACGCCTATTATCATGGGTCGTTACACCCAATCGTGCCAAAGTGTGGTCGATAAACTGGCCGAGGTGGGCGCTTTATATCAACCAAACAATGAGTTTTATCGTCCAATGACGATAGATGGCTCAAATGAGTGCGCTAAAAGTACAGTAAATCATCAGTACGGTACTGATAGCGCTGATGACATCGCACTTATTTATCAGCAGCTAGAGGTGTGGTTAAGTGATTTACCATTAGCGACGCAGGCAGGACAGGCGGGTGAGACAATAACCGTACAACAGCAAGCAGTGTTGACTCGTCAACTGGCTATGATTGAGGATGTTATTGAACGGTATTATCCTAAAAAGTTAGACCAAGAGATATTATGAATTGTATATTACTGCCCGTTGAAAATTTCTCCACAAGTAAAGCGCAAATCAATGATGTGGTGCAAGTCGATCATGTCAATAACATACTGGGCGCAAAAGTCGGTGACACGCTCAAAATTGGGCAGCTAGATGGCAATCTTGGTACGGCTGTCATTGAGGACATTGCTGCTGATAGTATTCAGTTATACGATGTTCAGCTCGGTATTACCCCGCCAGCCAAACTGGACCTGACAGTGGTTTTAGCCTTACCTCGTCCCAAAGTATTGCGGCGTTTGATCATGGATATGACGGCGCTTGGCGTATGCGATATTGTGCTTGTTAACAGCTATCGCACGCAAAAAAGCTATTGGCAAAGTCCGCTGCTTGAGCGTCTTGATGAGTTTGTATTAGAAGGCTTGCAACAAGGGGTTGATACGATTGCACCTCGTATTACGCTACAAAAACGTTTTAAGCCATTTGTCGAGGATACGCTTACCAGTTTGGTGAGTAATCAAGCCATCGTTGCACACCCTTATGCTGAGCAGTCATTTTCTGAATTTCGACAATTAGATACAACATTAGAATTGCCCAGTTTGGTCTGCATCGGTGCTGAAGGCGGTTGGATCGATTATGAGATAGCGCTACTCGCCGCACACGGGTGCACGCCAGTACATATAGGGCCGCGTATATTGCGTACAGAAGCGGCGGTCAATGTTATGTTAGGGCAATGGCTGCTCTAAATTGGTGTGGTATTCGTTAATATATTTGCCATTCCCAAGAGTGCAGGAGTACAAAAACACAAGAGCCGTTTTGGGTACAACTTAGCTTTAGAAAATGACTAGGGCGTGTTGAACATTCGCAAATAGGCACTGCTGATCGCTAAAATTGTTCCAGATAAGGCACAAAGCGACGATAATGCAGATGCCTTAGCGAGATTTGTAACGCAGTATGGGGCAATTTTAGCATCAGCCCCAACGATAAAAGCAGGGGACAGGATTCTTTTTTGCCGCTTCATCGTTAAAAATAAGCGCTTAGAGTGACTAAGCTTATTATTTTTAACATCGAATCGCCTAAAAAATAGTTGCTGTCAGTGCCATGGTCGAATGTTCAACACGCCCTAATAAGCCAAATAATTTCAGCATCTTGGGTTAGATAAATGTATTGATAGTTAATCTCATTTCTATTAGTATGTTGTTTCCATGATTATGGTCCAACGAATCCCAACAAATAGGGGCTTTGACCATTTTATCTCACTATTTGCCGTCTCTTTTTTATCGCATTACTATGGGGAAAACCATGCCACTGAACACCATCCGCACTAATCTATTCACCACCAAGCCTGTATTGTCTGCTGCCATATTTGGCCTGATGTTGGGAATGGTTGGCTGTAGCAATTCTTCTACAACCGAAGACAGCGTGGAGACAGAGACAACAGAGGCTGGTACTGAAACTGAACAGCAAGCAGCTAATGATGACGGTGCGACCAGTGCAGATGGTCAAACAATTACTATTTATTCTTCACGTAATGAGCAGCTGATTAAACCATTGCTAGATCGCTATACTGAACAGACTGGTGTCAAGATTGAACTTGTCACAGACAAAACTGGCCCACTGATGGCGCGCTTGCAAGCGGAAGGTCAAAACACTCCAGCTGACATGCTACTGACGGTGGACGCGGGTAACTTATGGCAAGCGGCTCAGCAAGGGTTGCTACAGCCAGTAGCGTCGTCTGTGCTAGAGGCCAATGTCCCTGCAAAGTATCGCGATCCAAAAGGTCAGTGGACAGGTCTATCACTGCGCGCGCGTACGATTTTTTATGACCCAAGCAAAGTTAGCGCCGATCAATTATCGACTTATGCAGATTTGGCGGATCCAAAATGGAAAGGCAAACTATGCTTGCGTACTTCTAAAAAGGTATACAACCAGTCACTTGTGGCCAGCATGATAGAGCATTTGGGTGAAGAAAAAACAGAAGCTGTCATCCGTGGTTGGGTTGATAATCTTGCCACTGACGTGTTCAGTGATGATACCGCCATGCTAGAGGCGATTGCTGCTGGTCAGTGTGAAGTTGGTATCGCCAACAGTTACTACTATGGCCGCCTATTAGACGAAAAACCAAACTTCCCTGTGAAAATATTCTGGGCAAACCAAGGCACCACTGGTACACATGTAAACGTTTCAGGCGCGGGCGTGGTTACAGGGTCAGATAATCCAGACGGTACGCTTAAACTGATTGAGTGGTTGTCATCTGATGAGGCGCAAGGCCTTTACGCCAGCTCAGACAAAGAATTCCCAGTCAAAGAAGGGGTGGATGAGTCAGAAATGCTCAGATCTTGGGGCGAGTTCAAAAAAGACGATATCAACGTACAGAAATTTGGTGAGCTACAAACTCAAGCCATTCAAATGATGGACAAAGCGGGTTATAAATAAAAGACTGCCAGTCATCGTGATACCAAGCTCAACATCATCTTTTTTAAAGACAATTTGCTAAAATCTGATGATGAAATGTTTAGTCATGAAACAATGAACGTTTTGAGTTTGGTAGGCGCTTAAAAAGTCTCGATGAGTGAGTATGACACGGTAATGATACTATGATCACAACGCCAGATGCGTCTGTTAGCGAGCAAGATCCAATCAGTAGCAGAGCTGATGACAATCAGACGGTCAGTCAAGACCATGCCCTTCGTAAACGTATTATCTCGAAATCAGTCTTAGGGCTGATTTCGTTGTTTATGCTGGTGCCGATTTTGATCGTGTTGTTGTCGTGGACGCAACCAGTCGCAGACATTTGGACGCATATGGCAGAGTATGTCCTGCCGCAAGTGCTCAAAAATACGGCGATTCTACTGTTTATGGTGACGGTTATATCGGGCACTATCGGTACCGTTCTCGCTTGGGTAACCAGCATGTACCGCTTCCCTGGTCAGCGGTTTTTTTCGTGGGCGCTCATGTTGCCGCTTGCCATACCGGCTTACGTATTGGCGTTTGTCACCATTGGTATTGTGGATTTTAGTGGGCCGTTACAGACAGGACTGCGCGATTTTGGTATCACGACAGCGATTCCCTCAATACGCAATGTATGGGGCGCTGGCTTAATTTTATCGTTGGCATTTTATCCCTATGTGTATTTGCTGGCGCGTCAGGCGTTTTTGTCACAAGGTCGACGGGCTATTGAAGCAGGGCAGATGCTAGGTTTGAGCCGTAGCCGCGTGTTTTTTCGGTTGGCATTACCGCAAGCACTGCCTTGGATTATCGGTGGCTTATTGCTGGCAAGTATGGAGACATTGGCAGATTTTGGCGCGGTTTCGGTATTCAATGTCGATACGTTTACCACCGCTATTTATAAGGCGTGGTTTGGCTTTTTTAGTTTGACCACAGCGGCTCAGTTAGCAGCCTTGCTCATCGGTATGATCTTTATCGTAGTACTGTTTGAGCAGTATTGGCAGGCCAAGCGCGGCAACTCGATTACGCAAGGCAGCAACCAGCGTTTCGACGCCAGTACTCCTGCCAAAATAGGGATGAGCTTGCTATGTACGTTTGTATTTTTGCTGGCTTTTCTAATACCGTTCTTGCAGCTGATTTATTGGACTGCACTGAATTTTCGCCAAGATTTTGATGCGCGCTATATTGATTTTGTGACTAACAGCCTCATGATTGCTAGTATGACCACAGTTTTTATTGCCTTTTTGGCAGTGATTATTGCGTGGATCAAGCGGCAATATCCTGATAAATCGACTAAACTGATGACCACGCTCGCTAATTTAGGCTACGTCGTGCCAGGTACAGTATTGGCAGTGGGTATTTTTATTCCTATTGCGTGGCTAGACAATCAAATGATTGCTTTTGGTATCACCTCGCAGCAGGTGCTCTCAGGCAGTGTGATCGTTATGCTATTGGCATTGTCGACGCGTTTTATGACGGTGAGTTTTCAGCCAGTGGATCGGCAGTTACAACGATTGACCGTCAATCAAGAGGCCGCAGCGAAACTGCTTAGTGACAGTGCGTACCAGCGTTGGCGTCATGTGATGCTACCTGTGCTTAGCCCTGGGGTACTAACGGCATTGTTAATGGGATTTGTCGAAGTGATGAAAGAGATGCCGATCACATTGATGACACGCAGGCAGGGCTGGGATACACTGGCGGTGCGCGTGTTTGAGATGACAAGCGAAGGCATGTGGGGGCGGGCAGCATTACCAAGTTTATTGATTGTACTGGTCGGATTGCTTCCTGTTTGGATACTATTGCGTCAAAGTGACAAACACAGCTAACCGCCATTGCTGCTTATAAATGTGTCATGTTTAATGGTGCTTGATCCAACTTATATTATCATTTTTACTGCTTTATCCAACATTGTATTTACTAATAGCGAACTGGGATTGTCTATGTACACTGATTCAATGAACGACTCGTCAGACGCTCAGTCAGTAAAGACTGGAGCACGTAGTACTCCTGTCAAAAAATCACCAGTCGTGCAAACTCGGACAACCCAGTCTCAATGTAGCAAGCCTGTAGAACAAGCCGATACTGCGCGCCAAGATACTGAGAGCACTATCGCGACCAATCCATATTTTAGTGTACAAAACCTAATTGTCGGCTATGACGATACTATTGTAGTTAATGGCATGTCGTTGATGCTTGAGCAAGGAGAGATTGGTTGCTTCTTGGGCTATAGTGGCTGCGGCAAGACCACGGCATTGCGAGCGATTGCAGGACTGGAGCAAAGCCGCGGCGGTACTATCCATTTAAACAATCAACGTCTAACGGAAAAAACAGCTCGGGACTCTTTTGCCGTGGCACCAGCCAAGCGCGGCATGGGGATGGTGTTTCAAGATTATGCGCTTTTTGGTCATTTGAGCGTGGCAAAAAACATTGCCTTTGGCCTCAATAAATGGTCAGCGGCTGACAAAAAAGCTCGTGTGGCTGAGATGCTAAGCCTGGTCGAACTGACGGAGCATGCGGATAAACGTCCAAATGAGCTGTCCGGTGGTCAGCAGCAGCGTGTGGCACTTGCAAGGGCGCTTGCACCGAAGCCTAAATTACTACTACTTGATGAGCCATTTTCTAATCTGGACGTGGTATTACGTGAATCCTTGGCAATGAATGTCCGTGACATTCTCAAACGTACCAATACTACGGCAATCTTGGTCACTCATGACCAAAACGAAGCGTTTGCGTTAGCAGATAAAGTCGGGGTAATGGATAAGGGCAGATTGGTACAATGGGCAACACCAAGCGAGCTGTATCATGAGCCTGTCAGTCCTTTTGTCGCTGAGTTCGTCGGCGAAGGCGCGATGATAGACGGTATCATCAAAGAAGGTCGTGTAGAGACGGCGCTTGGCAATATCTATCGCCGCATGGAAGTCTATGATCAATCAGGACAACCACAGTACTGCGAATATGATTATCCAAATGGTACCCCAATCAAGGTACTCGTGCGCCCTGATGACATCATTCATGATGATGATAGTACGCAGACAGCCTTGGTGATTGGGCGAGTGTTCCGCGGTGCCAACTATTTGTACCGTCTACAGTTAGATGACGGACAGTCCATATTATCACTGGTTGCTAGCCATCATAATCATGAAATTGGTTCACATATTGGTATCTTGCCGTTATTGGAGCATGTGGTCGTGTTTGACGAAAAAGAGGTCAATGCCACCACTTGGTCAGAATATGACAGATCATCGAGAGTTGATGAAGACGTTTAGCAGCCTTCACAGCTTTTGAGCGGTTGTCTAAGTTTACCGTTTAGCCAGAATATGCAAATACCGTCCAAGCCATTTGTATGGCTCTAATTGTGAGTAGCGCAGCTCCATCCTTATCACCGCCTCTGGATCGTTATGCCCGCCACGCTTGAGCGGTGCATAGTCATGAAATACCCGTAGACCACTGCTACGTACCGTCTGATAGTCATGCGCCTTCAACCAAGACTCCACTTCTTCTTTAGCAACGGGATGATTGGGTGTGAGGCTTTTCTTATTGTCCGCCTTATAGTCCGTATTATCGAGTAAATTAAAATTTCCCATGATGAGGTTGCGATAATCAAAGCTTGCAGGGTTATAAAAGCACAAAGATAGCGCGCCATCATCGGTTAGATATTGATCAAAGAAGTCCATGACGGCAGCAGGCTCTGCCAACCATTCAAGTAGCGCGTGCGATAGGATCAAATCAAACTTATCGTTTTCTTCTTTACCTAGCGTTTCTTCAAGTGTTTGGTATGGACAGACGTACCATGTGATATCCAGCGCTTGATCGATTTGTTCAGCGTTTGCTTTTGCCTTCTCAAGCATATTTGCTGAGATATCGTTGATGACGACGCTATGACCTTGAGTAGCAAGCTCTATGGCAATTTGTGCAAGCCCTGCACCCACATCTAAGATACGCAGCGGTCGTCCAAGCGCTTCACTCATTTGTGTACTATATTCAACAATATCACGGCGTAATACCGCCAATCGGATTTCACCTTTTAAACCGCCATAGACCTTTTTTTCAAAATGATCGGCAATGGTATCGAAGCTACGATCTGCTCGTGTGTCTTCTGGTGCGGTGGCTTGGTTTAGGCCAAGTTGGTTGTTTTGATGTTCAGTGGTCATAAGGCGTTCAGATCAATAGCGGAGAGGTTGAGAGCAACAAAAATATTCAGTATAGCTTAGCGTTTCAAACGTCTATTAATGACCCATTTAAAGACGATCTTGGCTAAAACAATAATGACAAATACGACGATAACAAATACCCACATACCGTTGCCTTGTAGGTTTTCTTGATAGGCTTTTGCTAAATATGCTGACAAAGCCATGGCGACTAAAAGTGCTCCCCAACGGACATAGGGTACAGCGCGATTGTTATGGTTAGGAAAACTAGCAACATAATCGCTCGAAAAGCTATATAGCACCATTGCTAAAATCCAAACAATCGCAAGAATGATATCCATAATAAAAGTAGCCTGTTAGGTCGTTATTCGAGTTCTATAAAAGATGAGTTAGTGTAACGCTTAGGATTTTTTTGTCCAGCGTCACTAAAAAAATAGCCTCATTGACCTAATTTAAATCATCATATACTTATGAAACCCATTAGCTCATGTTAGAACAATTGGTAGGCTCTGTTCAGCTAAGATGGACGGAGTATCTCTTTGCTCAGCAGGTTGTAAGTTCGTCTGTAAAAATGGCAAAATCAGCCAATCAAAAAAAACCTGTCATTAGAATTATTTTAGAGTGTATGGGTAATTCAAAATATCACTGCAAATGAACCGCCTAGCTTGATTTTAATGGTGGTCAGAACCCCCTAAATCAGCAAATTTGTGCTAAAATAGCTTCTTTTATTAAACATTGTTTTTAACAAAAACCGTATCACTATTTTCCTATTGTTTTGCATGTGTAGCAGTGTTTTTTTATGGTATGTATTTTGATCATGACTGCCCATTTATGTGGCAGTATTTTTATATGATCTGTGGGTGCCATAAGCGATGTGTCAACGTTAGAAAAAAATGTGAGTGAAGGAGTGTATATGAGCGAATCGGTCAGTCCTATTGGCATCGTAGATGAACTAAAGCAATCCTATCTGGATTATGCGATGAGCGTGATCGTCTCGCGTGCGCTGCCTGATGTGCGTGATGGGTTCAAACCTGTACACCGCCGTGTGATGTATGCCATGCACGTGTTGTCTAATGATTATAATAAGCCGTACAAAAAGTCTGCCCGTGTGGTTGGTGATGTGATCGGTAAGTACCATCCACATGGCGATAGTGCTGTCTATGATGCCATCGTCCGTATGGCGCAGGATTTTAGCTTGCGCTACCCAATGGTTGATGGTCAAGGTAACTTTGGTTCGATCGATGATGATCCTCCGGCAGCGATGCGTTATACCGAAGTACGTATGACCAAGCTGACTCATCAGATGCTGGCAGATTTGGACAAAGATACGGTCGATTGGGAAGACAACTACGACGGCTCTGAGCGCATGCCAAGCGTGATGCCAGCGCGTATCCCTAACCTATTGGTCAATGGCGCGACAGGTATTGCTGTTGGTATGGCGACCAATATGGCACCGCATAACTTGACCGAAGTGATCAATGCTTGTTTGGCGTATGCCGAAAACCCACAAGTTTCAGCCGAAGAGCTGATGTCACATATTTCAGGTCCTGATTTCCCTACAGGCGGTATTATCTATGGCCGTGCAGGTATCTTAGATGCTTACCGCACGGGTAAAGGCCGTTTGCATATTCGTGGTCGTTATCATATTGAGCCGATGAGCAATACTGGCGTCAACCGCGATCGTGAGCGCATCGTATTTACCGAAATCCCTTATCAGGCGAATAAAGCCAAATTGATTGAGCGTATCGCAGAGCTTGTTCGTGATAAAAAAATCGAGGGCATCAGTGAGATTCGTGATGAGTCTGACAAAGACGGTATGCGTATCGCTATTGACTTGCGTCGCGGCGAGACTGCCGAAGTTATTG
The DNA here is from genome assembly GCF_001854065.1 of Psychrobacter sp. AntiMn-1. Classification (NCBI taxonomy): domain Bacteria; kingdom Pseudomonadati; phylum Pseudomonadota; class Gammaproteobacteria; order Moraxellales; family Moraxellaceae; genus Psychrobacter; species Psychrobacter sp. AntiMn-1. Next base: position 2,954,963 of record NZ_CP012969.1, read on the forward strand.
TCAATAACTTGTTCTTGCAGACGCCGCTTGAGTCTAGCTTTAGCATCAATATGGTCGCGCTAGACAATGGTCAGCCAAAGCTATTGACCTTGCGTCAGCTTATCGCTGCATTTGTCCGTCATCGTCAAGAAGTGGTGACGCGCCGTACGATTTATGAATTGAACAAAGCCCGCGTCCGTGGTCATTTGCTAGAAGGTTTAACGGTTGCATTAGCCAACATCGATGAGATTATTGCGACGATTAAAGCCTCTGCAAACCGTGGACTCGCCCGCGAAAGCTTATTGAATAATACATGGGGTTCAGGCAGTGTCGTTGCGATGCTCACGGCTGCTGGTAGTCAGTCAGTACGTCCTGAGTTTATCGATGGCGAAGATCCTAAAGCGCCGTTTGGTCTGATCGAAGGCGAAGAGCGTTATCGCTTGTCACTTGAGCAGGTCAATGCGATTTTAGACATGCAATTACATCGTTTGACGGGCCTTGAGCAAGATAAATTGACCGAGGAATACCAAGACTTACTACGCGAAATCACTCATTTAGAGTCTATTCTTGGTGATTTTGATAAGCTGATGAGTATTATCTCTAATGAGATGATTGAGATTCGTGATAACTTTGGTGATGAGCGTCGCACCGACATCATCGACTCACGCATGGATCTCAGCCGTGAAGACCTGATTCCTGAGCAAACCGTTGTGATGACGGTGTCGCGTACTGGCTATGCCAAGACTCAGCCAATTGATGACTACGTCGCACAAAAGCGCGGCGGCAAAGGTAAGTCTGCAACGGCAATGAAAGAAGATGATGTGATTGATCATCTGGTCGTGACCTCAACGCACTCTACGGTATTGTGCTTCACAGACAGTGGCCGCGTCTTTAGCTTACGTGGGTTTGAAGTGCCGATTGCCAGCCGCGGTGCTCGTGGTCGTCCGTTGGTCAATCTAATTGGTTTAAATAGCGACGAAACCGTTACGACGATATTGCCGATTCCGCAAATGTCTGAGGAAGTTAGCGGCCGCTTTGTCTTCTTTGCAACCGCCAATGGCACAGTCAAGCGTGTTGAGCTTGAACAGTTTGCCAATATTCGCTCGAACGGCTTGATCGCGGTTGGTCTAGAAGAGGGTGATAAATTGGTCAGCGCTCGTATTACCAACGGCAATCAAGAAGTGATGCTATTTGCTTCAAGTGGTAAAGCGATTCGTTTTGATGAGAATGATGCTCGTGCGATGGGCCGTACAGCGAAAGGCGTCCGCGGTATGCGTTTGGCTACTGATGAATTTATCAAATCATTGGTCGTTATCGAAGATGATGTACATGAAATCCTAATTGCTTGTGAAAACGGCTTTGGTAAGCGTACCCTTATCGAAGAGTTTAATACGCAAAACCGTGGCGGTGGCGGTGTTATCGCCATTAAGACCAGTGAGCGTAATGGCGCATTGGTGCGAGCGACTAAGGTTGACGCTACCGATGATATTATTTTAATCTCTGACAAAGGAACGCTAGTACGTACGCCAGTTGAGCACGTTGCGAGCTCTGGTCGTAACACTCAGGGTGTCACGCTCATTCGTCTGCCAAAAGATGAAAAATTGGTCGCTATGGCGCGTGTTGAGCACGAAGAGGGTGATGATGAATTAATCGATGCGATGAAAGAAGATGGCACGTTTGAGGTGGAAAGTCAGGAGCAGATAGATATCGATACCGCAACTGACAATACTGCTTTGAGCGATGCCAACGACGCTATCGATATTGCCAACGATTACACATTGGATAATGATGCAGTAGACGATGACGAGTAATAGTCTTGGTAGTTAGCTTTTCAGTCTAGTTTCTGATCATTGTCCTAGAAAAAAGCCTCTGACGTTGTCGTCGGAGGCTTTTATTTTTTATTCACTTTTTCTTAATAATGTACATAGGATTTTACTTTTAAGGCTGTTGTTATGCTTACAACCAATCAAACTTTTCAGGGAACTGTCGCAGCGGTATCGTCGAGCTTTTTATTCTCGATGATGTTTTTGTTTGGACTGTTTATGCTGCCCTTAACGGGGACACAGGTAGCCTCATGGCGCGTGCTGATGATGTTGTTAAGTTTGGTCATCTTGCTCAGTTTGACTAAGCAATGGCAGCATGTCTTTGATTATATAAAGACGCTTAAGACCTTGAAAGAATGGCTGATATTTATATTGCCTGCACCGATCTTAGGCGGCCAGATTTGGTTGTTTATGTGGGCACCTGTGAATGGATTTGGACTGGATGTCACCTTGGGCTATTTTTTATTGCCACTTGTGATGATTGTGCTTGGTCGGTTTTTTTATCGTGAGGATATGAGTGTCTTGCAGTATGCGGCAGCAATACTGGCAGCGCTCGGTATTGGCTACGACATTGTTCAATATGGTTCGGTGTCTTGGGTGACGCTATTTGTATGTTTGGGCTATCCGCCGTATTATCTATTGCGCCGCACGCTTGCTGTACCGCCCATTACTGGCTTGTTGTTTGATTTGACATTGCTGACGCCCGTGGTATTGATCATGCTTTATCTCACTGGTGGTTTTAGTGTGGCGGCACAAAATATGAAGTTTTGGTACCTACTGCCATTGCTGGGTGCCTTTAGTGCACTGGCAATGTCGCTAACGATGATTGCGAGTAGCAAGTTGCCGGTCTCGCTATTTGGGGCGCTGAGCTACATAGAGCCGCTACTGTTATTTGTGTTGTCTATTACCGTTCTGAGTCAAAGTCTTGATGAAGGTGGCTCGCTCTTTATGTACGGCATGATTACACTTGCCCTAGTGGTCATGATAATCGATAGTGCGATAGGCTATCTCGTTCGTCAGCGTAATGACCGCTTGCATGGATATAGAGAGCCGCAGGTAGGAGGCTTTCCACCGCGTCGTCATTTTATCAATCAGCGTATCGATGGTGTGCTAAAAGCGCATCGCTTTCGTAAGATTCGTCGTTATCAAAAAAAGATGGATAAGATACAGCAAAAACTCGAACAACTTGATGCAAAATAAGGACTTACGAGCATTAAATTTGCTTGATAACGACATTGAGATACTAGATGCACACTGGTATTGCTTATCTATTTTGACTTTGACATAATGCCGCCCATAATGTAGCAGGATACATTAATAGCGTTTATCTTAGATTGCGCGACCACCCTATATAAAAAAGCCTCAGACGTTATCGTCTGAGGCTTTTGTTTTTTTTAAAATTGCAAAGGATGTGTCCCAATCTCTAAAGGCTGTTGTGATGTTGATTACTAACCAAACTTCTCAGGGTGCGATCACTGCTGTGGCTGCAAATTTTTTATACTCATTGCTATTCCTATTTGGTTTGCTGTTGCAACCGTTATCAGGTACGCAAGTTGCTTCGTGGCGTGTGCTCACGATGTTTTTTGGTCTGGTGCTGCTGGTGGGTGTGCTAAAACAGTGGCAGCATATTTTTGATTATCTAAAAACCTTAAAAAATGCCAAAGAGTGGTTTTTATTCATACTACCCACTCCGATTTTGGGGGCGCAAACTTGGATGTTTATGTGGGCGCCAGTCAATGGTTTGGGTCTTGAGGTGACGTTGGGTTACTTCTTATATCCGATGATCATGATCGTGGTTGGTCGATTTTTTTATAATGAGAGTATGAGCTTGCTACAGTGGGCTGCGATTATATGCTCAGGTCTCGGTATCGCTTATGATATCTTTGAATATGGTGCGATCTCTTGGGCGACTTTGTTTGTGTGCTTGGGTTATCCGCCACGCCGCCGTCTCAAAAATCGCCGTATTAAGGGCGTGCTAATGGCGCACCGCTTTCGCCAAATCAAAAAATATCAGCAAAAGATCGATAAGATGACGCGCAAGATTGAAGCACTGTCTGTGATTGTGACTAAAACTGGTGCCTCCTAGGTTTACATAAACCTGACTTACAAGGCAGTATCTTGGTCATTGTCCTACAAAATTGCAGTGTCAAAGGGGCATAAATTACGCTATTATCGAGCACAGTGGTGTCATGTTTAATTCAAAACGTGGCGCCATATTTAAGAGATTATGGCTGATTTAAAACAATATATAACTAGGACGGTTTATGTTAACTCTGCATCATTTAAACAATTCGCGCTCGTTTCGTATTTTATGGCTACTAGAAGAGTTGGAGCTGGATTATGAGCTGACAACCTATGAGCGTACGAAGGCGTATCTTGCACCTGAGAGCTTAAAAAAAGTGCATCCGTTGGGACACACGCCGGTGCTTGAAGTGGGTGATCGCGCTTTGGCTGAGTCCGGTTTTATCATTGAATACCTGCTCAGACACTATGATAAAGAGCATCAGTTTAAGCCGGCTGATGATAATGAAGCGGCGTGGGAAGATTATACTTTTTGGTTGCATTTTGCCGAAGCCACGGCGATGCCACAGTTAGTTATGCGTCTGGTATTTAGTAAAGTCGTTGAACGATCGCCTATGCTGATCAAACCGATCAGTAAAGGTATTCGCAAACAAGTTGAAGATGGCATGATCAACAATAATATTATCAACAACCTAAATCTGATGGAGCAGCATCTCCAAGACAGTCATTGGTTTGCAGGGGAGACGTTCAGTGCCGCTGATATTCAAATGTATATTGTGGTAGCCGCCTCTAATGCGCGTGCAGGTATGGATCAATCTAAATACGCTAATCTATTAAATTGGCTCAAACGCTGTCAAGAACGCCCCGCTTTCAAACGTGCTGAGGCAAAGGGCGGAACACCGCAGTTTTAAAAGATACTTGTATAAACACTTAAACACCTCTCAATACTTGAGGTGATATTAGATAAAAGGTTTTGTTTATTCATAAGCAAAGCCTTTTTTAGGATAAAATAATGACAGACTTGAATACATCGCATCATGCAAAAACAAAGAAAGACACAGATGCTAAGCAGTCGCTAGATCATAACTTGCAAAATAGGCAACCGGTTGATAACCAGCAAGTATCTATCAAATCTTGGTCACAAAAACTACTGGTTGTAATTTTGTGCGCCGCTAGTTTTTATGGTGGCTGGAAATCTTATGAATCTAATATGGTTAATGAATGTACGGCCAATGGTGGGCAAATGGTTGACGGTCAAAAAACCATGATATGCCAACGGTCCTAACCCGTGCCTCTAATAAATAAAAGACATGACCTATGCTGAAATTAACCTTTTTGGGCACCTCCGCAGGCGTGCCGACCAAGCAGCGTAATGTAACGGCATTGGCAATCGAGTGCTTGAATCCTCATGCGTCTGGTTCATCAAAAGGCAACCAGCCGCATAGTAACAGTCAAAATAAAAAGTCGCGCCCGTGGCTACTCATCGATTGTGGCGAAGGCACACAGCAGCAGTTACTGCATACCAAACTTTCCTTACGTCAATTGACGGCTATTTGTATTACGCACGTCCATGGCGACCACTGTTATGGCCTGCCAGGGCTGCTGGCGAGTGCCGCGATGTCAGGTCGCCGTGAGCCACTGACGATCATTGCACCAAAAGCCATCTCGGCGCTGCTTGATGTCTTTATCCTACATACTGAATTATATCTGCCATTTACCCTCAATTTTATGTCGATAGAAAATCTGTTGTCGCAAGAAGTTAATAAAGGTAAAGTAAAAATTGACTTGGATAATCAACATCAGCTCATGATAGAGGTTTATCCATTATCGCATCGCGTGCCGTCTTACGGGTTTGGTATCACGCAGATGATCAATCGTCGCACGCTCAATACAGGTAAACTTATAGCGGATGGTGTTCCAGCAAGCGCGCTTTGGGGCAAGCTGCAACAAGGCGAAAATGTCATCACTGAGGATGGTCAGCACTTACATTCAGCAGACTATGTTCATGATGATGTGCAGCGGACAAAAGTAGTGGTGGCAGGGGATAATGACACACCAGAGTGTTTGAGTGAAGCAGTTGCTGATACTGATTTATTGGTGCATGAGGCCACTTATACGCATGAGGTCATGATGGCCATTCAAGCCCGCAACCCTGACTTTGACCCCATGCATAGTAGCGCGCATATAGTAGGTACTTTCGCACAAAAAATGAGCTTGAAAAACATCATTTTGACTCACTTTAGCGCTCGTTATCAGAGCTTTGACAATCCAGATAGTGAAACACCAAACATGGCATATATCCGCTTAGATGCGCAAAGTGTCTATAACGGCAATCTATGGCTGGCAGCAGATTTTGCTCAATATAGCGTCAATGGGGCTACCGACTTGGTAGACAATCAAGCGGGCAGTCAAAAGGAGAGTCGCGTGCAGTATGTAGGCTCTGCACGCAGCAATTAGGCGTGACTGTAAAGAGATAGTTTCAAAGATATGGCTTAGCAGCTGATATGGCTTAGCAGCTATGATTTACGGTCTTCAATAGCCAATTGTGTTTTGCCACTCCAATAACGACTGAATTGATAAGCGACTCGACCTGAGCGTCCACCGCGTTCAGATGCCCAGCGCAAGGCGTCCATTCTGATTTTGTCAGGTAGATTTTCACCGTCCACATCCATTTCAATATCAGTATCAATGCGAGCTGAAATTTTCCGTTGCTCTAAATTTAAATAATGCTGCACAATCTGTAAGTAAGTCTGCTGATCCATAGGATGAAAGGTCAAGGACAAGCCAAATCGATCTGATAATGACACGGTCTCGTCAATGGTCTCATAAGGATTGACTTCATCCGTCTGCCCATTATAAATATCAAGATTGTCCTTCATCATTTGTGGTAGCAAGCGACGGCGATTACTGGTGGCATAGACCAGTAGCTTGTCTTGCTCAGAATCAAGCGCGCCATCAAGCACGCTTTTTAGCGCCCGATAACTCTCATCTTGACCGTTAAATGCCAAATCATCACAGTAGACGATATAGCGACAAGCGCAGTCCGCTGGCAGCGCATTAATCGCGGCACGAATCTTGTCTAGCACCTGTAGATCATCACGCGCAATCTCGATAATGCGTAACCCTTCACTGTGATAGGCTTGTAGTAGGGCGCGAATCAGCGAGGATTTGCCGGCACCACGTGTCCCTGTCATCAGGACGTGATTGGCAGGGTAGCCTTTTAGGAACTGGCGGGTGTTTTGTACCAGCTTTGCTTTTTGCACATCAATACCTTGCAAATCATCCAAGCTCAAAAATAAATTGACAGACAAAGGCTGTAGGTGACCAGTACGTCCACCGACCCAGCGATACGCAAGCTGGCTTGGGTCAATCTCAATGGTTGGTGTGACGTGCTCTTGTAGATACTGGCTAAGCAATACTAATAAAGGGGCGGGCAGGGCATAATTGTTAGACTGTGACATAATGACTCTAGCGGTAAAGTGGCGGTTGGGTAAAACGATAGTGCGCGATTGCGACTCTATAATATGATGAGAGATAACACTGTGAAAAATAGTGCCAGTAATTTGCCTATTACACAAGCCTTGCAAGCGCAATCTGGACAACTATTGCCAGTCATTACCCAAGCATTGTCAGAGTTACAATATACCCAAATAGTGCATCAGCGTATCAGTCAACAATACAGAGAGGGAAGCACAGAGCAAACCCAAGAGAGTAAAACGCAAATTACCAAACAACGCAGCAAGCAAAGCTGCTATCAAGGTATAACGCGTGCACGCCATGTAGAGTATGGTAGCGTGATAATTAAATGGGAGCTATGTGCCACTTCAATTAGACTTCAAAGTGTCTCAGATTTAACTCATGAAATAAGCGTGTTGCAAGCGTTATATACTTCGCAGAAAACCCAAGTTAGCTCTATTACGCCACCTCTATTGGCCTATCACAATGTAGAGGTCGACACATTAGAACAGAGCCAGCAGTTAATGGTATTGGTCATGCCTTATTATGAAAGCGGCAGCTTAGCTAAGCTGTTGAATCACCATGTGTCATTAACAGACAAGCAAAAACATGATTTGATCAAAGAGTCTGCTCATTTAGTCTGCAACCTACACAACGCTGGCTGGCTTCATAATGATATTAAACCCAGTAATATTTTGCTCAGTGATAATCTAACAAGTCACGCCGATAGTGATTGTATAGTGCCTGACTTACTATTGACAGATTTTGCATTAGCCCAAAGAAATGATCGACCAAACGCAATAAATTTTTCTGGCGGAACACCAGCATATTTGGCACCTGAACGCTGGCAAGAACAAAGAGCAACGATACAAAGTGACATCTATGCCTTCGGTATCATGATGGTTGAGATATTGGTAGGGAAGCGACCATTTAATATAGACCCTCAAAGTAATCAGTCCATGACAGATTGGGCCATTCAGCACTGCCAGCAGTCTATTCCAAAATTACCGCTAGAGTATGTTCGCTATCAAAGTATTGTTGATAAAGCATTGGCAAAGCGAATAGAGAAAAGGTATCAGAGTATGGATGAGGTGATAGCAAATTTATAAAGGTTATAACTGGAAATGCTGAATGACAGACACAAAAAAACCTGCTAAAAAGCAGGCTTTAATATTTGGTCTAAGATGTACTATCCGAAAATGGTGGGGCTGGAGAGACTCGAACTCTCACACCTTGCGGCGCCAGAACCTAAATCTGGTGCGTCTACCAATTCCGCCACAGCCCCATTTTCGTTACTCTATCATCAAAAGCGATTAAGTTCAAACGCTATCTAGACAGTTAACTGATTCGGTAGTGCGTCTCAGTGGTTGGCTATTATATAGAGTTTGAATTTTTGGTCAACCCCTATTTGCGATTATTTTTAGTTATTTTGCATTTATTTTCACGTATTTTTATAAATAATTGATATTAATGGCTTTTTAATATTGCGTTTTAAGCCTTTATTTACTCTTTGGATGGCACTCTGGGTGCAGAGATGTCTAACTGCTGTAATTTACGGGTCAGGGTATTGCGACCCCAACCAAGTAAACTTGCTGCCTCTATCTTTTTGCCACCACTATGGTTGAGTGCTGCTGTTAGCAAGACCCGCTCAAACTCAGGCGTGGCCGTTTGTAGAATATCAGTTTCGCCAGTATTGAGAGATTGTTCAGCCCAGATAGCGAGCGCTTTTTGCCAACTAAGGCTGGCAGGAGCTTGAGTGACTTGATTATTTTGGCTGTAATTATTTAAGTCATCTTTATTTTGCAGTTGAGGGTTTTCTGTATTTGCTTGTGGTGACGAGTCGTGTTCTTGGTCTAGCTCTGAGTCTAGAGGCGTGTTTTCTAATAGCTCTGGTGGCAAATCTGTCGCCATCACGGTGTCGCCCGTGGCCATCACTGTCAGCCATAGGCAGACATTCTCAAGTTGACGCACATTGCCGCGCCAGTCAAAGGTCTGCATCATCTGTAAGGCCGCAGGATGCAAATGTTTCGGTGTTGTGTTCATTTGCTCAGCTGCCGACTGCATAAAGTAGGTCGCTAATGCAGGAATGTCTTCGGGGCGTTTACGCAGTGGTGGCAGCGGTAGACGAATGACATTGAGACGATAAAACAAATCTTCACGGAAACGATTTTGTTTGACTAATTCTTCTAAGTTCTGGTGAGTGGCGGCGATGATACGGACATCTACTTGGATCGGCTGCTGTCCACCAACGCGGTAAAACTCGCCATTGGCCAGTACGCGTAACAGACGTGTTTGGGTACTAAAGGGCATGTCGCCAATTTCGTCCAAAAATAACGTACCGCCATTAGCCTGCTCAAAACGTCCTTGACGAGTTGTCGTTGCACCAGTGAACGCGCCTTTTTCGTGACCAAATAATTCAGACTCAATCAAATCATGTGGTATGGCTGCCATATTAAGGGCGATAAATGGTTGCTGTTTGCGCGGTGAGTGCTGGTGCAAGGCACTGGCAACCAACTCTTTACCTGTTCCTGACTCTCCGGTGATCAAGACTGAGATGGGGGACTGCGCCAATCTACCAATGGCACGAAACACGGCTTGCATGGCTTGTGACTGACCGATGATACCGCTCGGATTGCTATTAGCTTTAGAGGCAGTTGTCACCTCAGCTTTATTTTTGCTGTGTTTAGAGTGTGTACTGGTAGGTGCTTCAGGTGTTATCTCACTGTCAGCGCGCGCGTCAGTCGCGATATGGGTATCAGATTCGTTCGAATAATGAGCTATCGCCATATTTGGCTGGTAGTTGATCGCTTTATAGATAGTGGCAACAGCATCATCTAGGTCAAAGGGCTTTGGCAAGTATTCAAACGCACCGGTCTGATAGCTATTAATCGCAGAGGTGAGGTCTGAGTGCGCTGTCATAATGACAATCGGCATGTCCGGAAAGTGCTGGTGTACCCAGTCACTAAATGACAATCCATCCATCATTGGCATACGAATATCAGTCAATATTACGTCTGGCAGCTGTGTGGCTGATTCTTGCTGTTTTAGCGCATCATTGAGCCGAGTCCATGCTGCCTGCGCTTGGGTAAAACTGATAACGGTCAATCCAGCATCTTCAAACGTATCGGCCAATACCATACGCAGCGCTGCATCATCGTCGATTAACCAGAGCGTTGCAGGCTGATCGCTGGGTGCATTATTGACGGTGACTATTGGAGAGTGTGCATCGCTTTTAGGGTTTTGGTTGTCACTGTATTGGGTCATGTATCGGGCCTAATGAGCAATTGTTATTGTCGGTTTGGGATTGGATGTCTTACAATTTAGCAGTTTTATGCCGCCATGTGTTCTATGATTCAGTGACGGGCTGGGTAAAAGGCAGATATAGTGTAAAGCGTGTTTGCTTGCCGTTCGCCTCCTCTGTAGAGCTCACATCAATCATACCATGATGATGGCTGATAATATCTTGTACGATAGATAAGCCAAGGCCAGTACCTGCTGCACGGCTGGTCACCATCGGAAAAAATATTTGTCCGATAAGTGCCGGATCAATGCCCGAACCATTGTCAGTGATAGTGATTTGCAGCACTTGCTTGTGCTGCTGCCCAACAATCGTATGCTGAAAGGCAACGCGCGTTTGAATGTGCAAGGTTGGCTGATAAGCAGTCTCTCTATCGGTCTGCACATCGGTTAATGGTAACTCCTTAGACGCAGAGAGCTTGTTCTGCTGTAGCGTTTGCTCAAACTCAGTCATAGATTCACATGCATTATTCATAATATTTAAAAATACCTGAATCAATTGGTCTTTGTCAGCACACAACTCAGGCAATGACAAATCATAATCCCTCTGTATCGTCACTTGTGGGTATTGACTGACTACCAAGGTCAAAACATGCTCTAGTGGTTCATGGACATTCAGCGTTTGCCAGTTTGGCAGCTGATTTGAGCCAAGCAGTTGAGCAATCAGATGTGTCAAACGGTCAGTTTCTGAGATGATAATATCGGTATAGTTACGCAGCTTTTGATTCATTTTTTGCAAATCATCGTTTGTGCCAGCGCTAGTGTCCTGTGAGATACTGAGCGCGTTAGAGTGACTGTTAGCCGTCGTCGTATTCGCATCACTGAATTTAATAAACTGTCGCTGTAATAACTGCGCTGCACCCCGAATGCCCGCAAGTGGGTTTTTGATTTCATGCGCGACCGACCGTAGCATGTGACGAGCAACCGCATATTGCTGCTGCTGGCGCTGCTCCTCTGAGATGCGACTTTGGCGGTCTTTGCCCCACATCTCGATAATAAAATACGACTGCTGCTCGTAGATAACAGGCGTCACGCTATAATCGACCGAAAGTAGTAGGTTGCCATTCAAAGGCGTCTGGATGACGTGATCATGGTCAATGAAAGGCTGTTGGTAGTTTTGTGCTTGATTGAACCGCTCTGTCAAAGAATAGAGGGGTTCATCCAGAGGTTTGTTTTCACTATCATCACTGACATTGTCGATAGAAGCATTTTCTTTTAGTTTTAATTCATCGGGTGCCAATAGCGTCAAGATAGACTGGTTAATTAACCTCCCACTACTAATAGCCAGTAATTGCTCCGCTTGAGCATTTAAACGGGTTATCGATAACTGATCATTGACCCACAAAATAGCGGTGAATAGATGCTGTGATACGAATGCTAAATCAGGGGTGGTTTTGGTGGTGATAAAATCAGCAGTCATGGATATTGCCCAGAAAAATAGGATGTTTGAATCAATATTTAACCATAAATCAAGACTATAGAGAGGCAAAACTGGTGATTTTTGCAAAAAAAACGTACAATGCGCTCAGCCAATTTATCTCTAGCAAGGTCAGCCATGTCCAAAACTTCTACCGAGTCAGTGAACACGACAACGACAGCCCCTACGTCAGCCGTAAAAGACACTGCCACTATCTTTAATCCTGCAAAGCCATCAATACTGCAAGAGCAGAGTCAGACAGATGTCAGTCAAACACATACTGACCAGCCTTATCATCATAAAGCCAACCACAATCAAAACCGCAGCATTACTCAAAGCAGCCACGCTACTTCAGCCTCGACGGCTAATGCAACTGCCACGATGCCAGTGAGCGCAGCGCCAAAAATTGGGTTTGTGTCACTAGGTTGCCCCAAGGCCTTGGTGGATAGTGAGCGTATCATCACTGAGCTGAGCCGTGATGGCTATCAAGTTGCAAGCGACTATGACGGTGCGGACTTGGTCGTGGTCAACACCTGCGGCTTTATTGAGTCAGCGGTGCAAGAGTCGCTTGATGCGATTGGCGAGGCCATTAGTCAAAACGGTAAAGTGATTGTCACAGGCTGTCTGGGCAAAGAGGCGGACAAAATCCGTGAAATGCATCCCGCTGTACTCGCAGTGACAGGCGCGCATGCCTATGGTGAGGTGATTACAGCCGTTGCACAGCACGTGCCAAAGCCAAATCGCAGCTTGGATGCCAATTACGACCCAAAAATAGACTTGATCAATGAAGCGGGGGTCAAACTGACGCCCAGTCATTATGCGTATCTAAAAATCTCAGAAGGCTGTAACCACCGCTGTACGTTCTGTATTATCCCAAGTTTGCGCGGTGATCTCGTGTCGCGCCCGATCGATAATGTCATGAACGAAGCCATGGCGCTCAAAAAAGCGGGCGTGAAAGAGTTGCTTATCATCTCGCAAGACACCTCAGCGTATGGGCTGGACCTCAAATATAAGACCAGCTTTTGGAATGGCATGCCGTTCAAGTCTAAGTTTTATGATTTATGCCAAGCCTTGAATGATCTAGGCATTTGGGTGCGTCTGCATTATGTTTATCCATACCCACATGTAGACAAAGTCGTTGAGCTAATGGGCGAAAAGAAACTGCTGCCTTATCTCGATATTCCGTTTCAGCATGCCAGTCATCGTATTCTAAAAGCAATGAAACGTCCTGCACACAGCGAAAACACCTTGGCTCGTATCAAAGCATGGCGTGATATCTGCCCTGATATCGTGATTCGTTCAACCTTTGTGGTTGGCTTCCCGGGTGAGACTGAAGAAGATTTTCAGTGCTTGCTTGATTGGCTAGTAGAAGCGCGACTTGACCGCGTGGGTGCATTTACGTATTCAGAAGTAGAAGGTGCTGTCGCCAATGATTTGCCAAACCATGTGCCTGAAGACGTCAAGCAATCTCGCTACGAGCGTTTGATGGCGCTGCAACAAGAGATCTCAGCGCAAAAACTACAAGAAAAAGTCGGCAAAACCTTAATGGTATTGGTTGATGAGATTGATAGTGATGAGAATATCGCTATTTGCCGCAGTTATGCTGATGCGCCTGAAATTGATGGGCATGTCTATGTTGATGATATTACCGCTCAAGTCAAAGTTGGGCAGTTCTTGACCGTGACGATTGATGATGCCAGTGAATACGACCTGTTTGCCAGTTATCAAGGTTAAGTGTTCGACAAGATATACGAGTGAAAATTGCCCAATGGCGGGCAGTTTTTGCTACAATTAGCGCAATTTAGCCTGTTTAATACGCTTGTCCTTAAGTGCAGCGTTACGGGCAAACTTGATTTGTGTTTTACCCATAATTTTCTTTATAATTTCATGATAATAAGGTGACCTCATGTCTGACAAAAACCCGCGTTACGCCCGTATCTTGCTAAAACTCTCTGGTGAAGCCTTGGCTGGTAGCAAAGACATGGGTATTGATACCGAAGTGCTCGATAAAATGAGCCTGTCTATCGCTCATTTGCGTGGACTAGGTGTTCAGGTTGGTATCGTGGTTGGCGGTGGTAACTTATATCGCGGCGCACAATTACAAAAAGAAGGTTTGGTTGGCCGTGTGACGGGTGATCAGATGGGTATGCTAGCCACTGTCATGAATGGTCTGGCGATGCGTGATGCGCTTGAGCGTCGTAATATCAAAACGCGTTTGATGTCTGCATTGCCAATTGGTGAGGTCACCGAAAGCTATAGCAGTCGTAATGCGATTCGCTATCTCAAAAATGGTGAAGTGTGTATCTTTGTTGCTGGAACAGGCAACCCATTCTTCACCACTGATACGGCTGCTTGTTTGCGTGGTATCGAGATTGAAGCCGGCTTGATTTTGAAAGCGACTAAGGTTGATGGCGTTTATGACAAAGACCCAAGCCTCCATACTGATGCCAAAAAATACGACGGCCTGACCTTTGATGAAGTGTTAGAGCAGAAACTTGGCGTGATGGATTTGACGGCTATCGCGCTATGCCGCGAGCATAACGTACCGCTACAAGTGTTTGATATGACCAAACCTAATGCATTGCTAAATGTCATCATGGGTGAAAACGAAGGCACACGCGTTTTTCATTAATTAATTCCCTGAATTGATGTAGCGTTGATCGGTCACTTCAGAGAGTGGCTAATAACAAAAAGTAGCTAATAACAAATATCCCAATAGCAAATAAAAAATTTGTCGATAGCGATAAATAAGGACACATAATGATTAAAGAGATTAAGCAAGACGGCGAAGCACGCATGCAAAAAACGTTGGAAGCGCTTGAAAACACTTTCAGTAAAGTTCGCACTGGACGTGCACACCCAGGTATGTTGTCAGGCGTGATGGTCAGCTACTACGGTGCACCAACCCCCCTAAACCAAGTCGCCAGCGTCAACGTTGAAGACTCACGTACGTTATTGGTTCAACCGTTTGACCGTACGATGGTACAAGCAGTAGACAAAGCCATTCGCGAAGCAGATTTGGGCTTAAACCCAATGACAGCGGATGTGATTCGTGTGCCCATGCCAGCGTTGACCGAAGACACCCGACGCGATATGCAAAAACTTGCTCGCGGAGAAGCAGAGAGCAGCCGTGTGTCTATCCGTAATATTCGCCGTGATATGATGAATGACATCAAAGATCTAGCAAAAGAGAAAGAAATATCAGAAGATGATGAGCGCCGTGCTAATGACGACATTCAAAAAATCACTGATAAGTACATCGACACCATCGATAGCCGCCTCAGCAAAAAAGAAAGCGATTTGATGGAAGTTTAATAAGAGCAGTTTTGCCATCCATCATTTATGGCAAAACTTAGTTCAGAGTATTATCTACATTTTAGCAGCCAATACCTTGTAGTTATTGGCTGTTTATTATGACATGGATAATATGATTTATTAATGTGAGTGCAGTTTACTGATATTTCTCAAATATATTGTAAGCTATAAAAATTTTGATCGCTAAATTATGATAAATTTGTGAATTATTTACATGGCGCTTTTAATCGCCACTGCATACGTTATTATTATTTTACCTTAACAATAAGCAAGTTTGCCTATGTCCACTTCAGCCGTTACGGCTCCTAACATTCTTCCTCGTCATATCGCGATTATCATGGATGGTAATAACAGATATGGCAAAGCCAATAACCTGGGTAAAGGTCAAGGTCACATAGCTGGTAAAACTGCTTTAGACCCTATCGTAGAATATTGTGTCGAGACCGGTATTGAAGTACTGACTGTTTTTGCTTTCTCTAGCGAAAATTGGCAGCGACCACCTAGTGAAGTTGCACTATTAATGCAGTTGTTGGCATCGACCATTGATGAGCAAATGCCGCGTATGAAAAAATACTGTATTCGCTTACGTTTTATCGGTGATCGCAGTCAGCTTAGTGAAGAATTACAAGCGTTAATGGCGGATGCCGAAGCAGAAACTGCAAGCTTTGATGCCATGACATTAGTCATTGCGATTAGCTACGGTGGACAATGGGATATTGCTCATGCAGCAAAACAGCTGGCACAACAAGTGCAGGCAGGTGAGTTGAGAGCTGAAGATATTAGTGCAGAAATGCTCGGTGAGCAAGTACAACTGGCAGACGCTCCAGCAGTAGACATGCTGGTTCGTACCGGTGGTGATTATCGAATATCGAATTTTTTATTATGGCAAGCGGCCTATGCAGAGTTGTTTTTCACGCCAACTTTATGGCCAGATTTTGTTCCAGAAGAGCTGGCTTCGATGATGGCTGAGTTTGCACAGCGTCAACGCCGTTTTGGTAAAACCAGCGAGCAGGTAGGGATAGAGCAGCATAGTCGCTGATGCAATAGTAGCCATAAAAATTCAGACAGTATTCTCTAGGTCGCTAATACCGCTTGCTTACGAGATGATAAACCGTTTTAATGAGGGTCAATGCTATTAATGGGCACAGGTCTATCAACTGTTATAATGCATTTTTTTGACTGTACCTTCTTCATTATTATAAGGCTCGATAAGTATGTGGCAACGAATTAGAACGGCAATAGTTCTCGTTATTATCGTTGGTATTGCAATGTTTGCGAGCCAAACCCCTATTTTGTTCGCACCGCTTTTAGCCGTTGGCGTCATTATCGCAGCTCATGAGTGGGCGAAGTTGATGCCGAAGTGGCGTCAACCTATTGTCTTTGTGCTATTAGTTTTAGTGATAACTGTCGTATCGCTTATGTTGAAGGTGACTTGGTTATTCTGGTGGACGGCCTCGCTTGTCATATGGCTGATGGCACTGTCTTGGGTACGTGCATTCCCAACACAGACAAAATGGTACGGAAAACATCTAGCGTTGTTGGGTGTGGTTATTTTGACAGCCTCCATTACTGCGATTTTTTACCTCTGGCAGCTATCAGCATGGTGGCTACTTTATGTGTTTTTATTGGTCTGGTGTGCTGATAGCGGTGCTTATTTTGTTGGTCGTAAGCTTGGCCGCCGAAAAATGGCACCCAATGTCTCACCAAATAAGAGTATGGAAGGATTGGCCGGTGGTTTGATTACAGGTCTACTGGTAGTCGTTGCGATCAGTGTGTTTAAGCTACAACTGACGGGCGCATCGCTAGTCGCCTTTGTGGCACTATCGGCGCTAACGATTCTGGCTTCTGTGCTTGGTGATCTTTTTGAATCAATGCTCAAGCGCCGTGCTGATGTCAAAGACTCTGGTACCATCTTACCAGGGCATGGTGGTGTACTTGATCGTATTGATTCATTGCTATCTGCAACTCCGATATTTGCACTTGGCTTTTGGGCGATACAGCAGCTAGGTTTGATTGTGGTATAAGACAAAGTCACTTAGCTGATTTTATGATGTGATAAGTAAGCGAAGTGACCGTTTTGGCTAGTCTTTTACAACGGTCTTATTTATTGCTATATAGCTTTATTGCCTTTTATACTGTTCAACCCTCATTTATTCTTTTCTCCTTCTCTAAATACTAAATATCATAGGCATTAATGGTTATGACGCAACGCATTGCCGTACTAGGCGCGACAGGCTCGATTGGCGATAGCACGTTAGCAATATTAGCGGCGCAACCGCAACATTATGAAGTTTACGCATTGTCAGGCTACCACCGTTTAGATAAGCTATTTGGACTTTGTCAGCAGTTTTTACCAAAACGTGTGAGCGTACCTCTATCGGCAGTGGATGATTTTGCTGCGCGGCTTAGTGTGGCAGGGCTTGATATTGAGGTGGTCGGGGGCGAGGCTGGTCTGATAGATATTGCAACCGATACCCAAACAGATACGGTTGTTGCTGCCATCGTAGGCGCAGCAGGACTGCCTTCTACCTTAGCCGCAGCACGCGCAGGTAAGCGTATTTTGCTCGCCAATAAAGAAGCGCTGGTGATGGCAGGGCAGGTCATGATCAATGCGGTCAAAACACATAATGCTACGTTGTTACCCCTCGACTCTGAGCACAATGCTATTTTCCAGTGCTTACCACTCGCTATTCAGCAAGACAACACCCAAATTCATCAGCCAAATCATGGTGTACGCAAACTGTGGTTGACGGCTTCAGGTGGCCCATTTTTGCAGCAGTCTTTTGAACAGATGCAGCAAGCAACTGTTGCAGAGGCAGTCAAGCACCCTAACTGGTCAATGGGCCAGAAGATATCTGTCGACTCAGCCACAATGATGAATAAAGGGCTTGAGTTGATCGAGGCTTGTCATTTGTTTGATCTGCCTGAAAATAAGATAAATGTGGTCATTCATCCACAAAGTATCATTCACTCAATGGTAGAATATAGTGATGGCAGTTTTTTGGCGCAATTAGGCAGCCCAGATATGAAAACGCCGATTGCTCATGCGCTCAGTTACCCGAGCCGTATTGATAGTGGCTCACAGCCATTAGATTTATATGCACTTAGTGGTTTGGAGCTCATTGAGCCTGATCTGCAAAAATTTGCCTGTCTACGCCTTGCTCGTCAAGCAATGCAAGCAGGTACGCAGGCGACTATTGTACTAAATGCAGCCAATGAAATTGCAGTGGCGGCGTTTTTGGATGGACAAATTCGTTTAACTGACATTGCTGATATCAATGAGCGTGCCTTAAACGATATACAGTTGCCACCATTAAACGAAACGGCTGACATAGAAGATATATTGGCCATTGACAAAATAGCGCGTCACCTTACTGATAAGCTTGTGGCAAAATTGGCATAATCGTAGCAATCATTAGCCATAAATAGCCTCTTGGTTAAAAAATGGTACTAATAAACGATATCAGTGAAGATGTTGATGTTGATGTTGATGTTGATGTTGATGTTGATGTTGATGTTGATAAAAGATGCTAAGCAACAATACTGAGAAAAGATCATGACGTTTTTATTAACGCTTCTTGCGGCAATATTTGTCTTAGGTCCACTCATTGCCTTACATGAGTGGGGGCACTATATCGTGGCACGGATGTGCGGCGTCAAAGTATTAACATACTCTATCGGTTTTGGCCCTAAACTATTTGGTTGGACCAGCAAAAAAAGTGGCATCGATTATCGTATCTCAGCATTGCCACTGGGCGGCTATGTCAAAATGCTTGATGAGCGTGAAGGCAATGTCGCAAAAGATGAACAGCATCTTGCGTTTAATTATCAGCATCCGCTCAAGAAGATTGCGATTGTCGCCGCTGGGCCTATCATGAATTTCATCATTGCTATTGCGCTCTTTTGGGTGTTGTTTATGACGCCGTCTGAGCAATTGGCTACCAAAATTGGGCAAGTGCTGCCAGATACCCCAGCTGCGATGGCGCAGTTACCTGTCGGTGATAAGATTGTTGCGATTGATGGGCACGATGTACAGACGTGGGAAGGTATCAATTATCGCCTTGCAGGACGGATGGGTGAGACAGACAATGTGAGTATTACACTACAGTCAGATGCTCAACCCAATCAGTCGATCAAAACCTATCAAGCACCAGTCACACAATTTATGCAGGGTGATGCACAAGGTAAAGATGCATTGACCAGCTTTGGTATGTTACCGTGGCAGCCACAGATTGCCCCGATTGTCGGTGAATTGGCGGCTGATGGTGCGGCTAGCCGTCAAGGTCTACAGGTGGGCGATCGTATTACCGCCATCAATAATCAAAACATTGACGATTGGATTAGCGCCACGCGTATTATTCGTGATAATCCCGAGGTGTTACTTGATTTTACCGTATTGCGTGATGACAAAACGGTGCAATTGCAAATTATGCCGCAAGGTAAAAAAGACAACTTGGGTAATAATTACGGTCAAATTGGCGCCATGGTTGATCAGACTGAGATTGTTATTCCTGATGCTTACAAAACCACCGTGGTTTATGGCCCTGGCGAGTCATTGGTCAAGTCGTTCGAGAAGACTGAGCAACTCGCCGTGATGACGGTAAGCTCGATGGGAAAAATGCTCTCAGGTATGATTGGTCTGGATAACTTGTCAGGTCCGATTACCATTGCCAAAGTCGCCAAGCAAAGCTTTGATATCAGTTGGCAGATGGTATTATCGACGGCTGCATTGATTAGCCTGAGTCTTGCTGTGTTGAATCTTTTACCGATTCCAGTATTGGATGGTGGTCATATCGTTTATCATTTCATCGAACTGATTCGCGGTAAGCCGCTCTCTGAAAGGGTGCAAATGGTGGGGTTAAATATCGGTTTACTCTTACTGGCAAGTTTCATGGTGTTAGCAATTGGTAATGACATCAGTCGGCTGTTTTGATCGGTTAATGAGTAATATAATCAATAAAGCACGATATACTAATGGTTTAATGGCTCTTACGCTTTGATTGTTGCTATTATACGCAAGATACTTTGTGTCATCGCCTCTGTACTAATCGTAATTTTTAGTTTATTTTGTGATTCTTTTTATATAAAGTGTTCTGAGTTAGCCATGCATGGAGTTGCGACTTTGTGCAAATGGGCTGGACAACATATGCTTTTTACCTTAACTTTAGCAAGTTTTTTATTGACGGATAGTGTTTATGCGTACGCCTTTATTTATGAGCGCGGCTGGGTTGCCGTTAGTTGTAGCGATGATGAGTATGCCGGTACAGGCTGCAGAATTTGTAGTGACTGACATCGGTTTCAATGGCTTGCAACGCCTAACCCCTGATAGCCTCTATCCGGTTCTACCTATTACGGTAGGAGATACGGTAAATGACAGTAGCTTAGCTGCCAGTATCAAGGCACTGTATGCGACTGAAAACTTTGCTGATATTCAAAGCCGTGTCGAAGGTGGCAATCTAAGGTTTGATGTTATTGAACGTCCAACCATTGCCGAAGTGAATTTTGAAGGTAATAAGCTCATTCCTAAAGAAGGGCTTGAGCAAGGCCTTGGGAATGCTGGGCTGTCTGTCGGTAATGTACTGAAGCAATCGACCCTGCAAGGCGTTGCTAATGAGCTACAACAGCAGTATATCAGTCAAGGCTATTACAACAGTAATATTGAAGTAGATCAGACGGTACTTGATGGTAATCGCGTCAAGCTTGATGTGCGCTTCATCGAAGGTAAGCCTGCTAAAGTTGTTGATATCAATGTGATTGGTAACAAACATTTTAGTGATGAAGAAATCAAAGATGTCTTTGCTGTAAAAGAATCATCATGGACACGCTTGCTATCAAAATCTGATCGATATGCACAAGAAAAACTGGCCGCCAGTTTAGACAACTTAAAAGCATTGTATCAAAACGATGGTTATGTGCGTTTCGCAGTAGATAACGCGGTACTCAATATTAGTGAAGATAAACGTAGTGTGTTCATCGAAGTCAGTTTGAGTGAAGGTGAGCAATATCAGTTTGGTGACGTCAATTTCTTAGGTAAGCCGACTTTTGATAACAACGAACTAAAAGAGCTGGTTACTTTTGCGCCTAATGAAAAATATTCACAAGCCAAACTGGATGAAACAACAGCCGCGCTCAAGAGACGCTATGGTAACGAAGGATATTATTTAGCCCAAGTTAGACCCGTACCACGCATTAATGACGATACCAAGATGGTTGACGTGGATTATTATATCGATCCTGCACGTCCTATTTATGTTCGCCGTATCAACTTCACAGGCAATCTAAAAACTCAAGATGAAGTATTGCGCCGTGAGATGCGTCAATTGGAAGGGTCTCTTGCCTCTAGTGAAAAGATTCAGCTTTCACGTACACGCCTTATGCGTACCGGTTTCTTCAAAGCAGTTAACGTTGATGTAAAACCAGTACCCAATCAGCCAGATCAAGTAGATGTCAACTATACAGTAGAAGAGCAACCTTCTGGTAGTTCAACGATTGCAGCAGGTTACTCGCAGAGCGGCGGTGTTACTTTTCAGTTGGATTTGACCCAAAATAACTTTATGGGCACTGGTAACCGCGTTAAAGCCGCACTATCACGTTCAGAGACACGTGATTCGTATAGCTTAGGATATACCGATCCATACTTTACAGAAAATGGCGTCTCACAAGGGGTGAGTGCTTATTATCGCGAAACCAAATACGACGACAGAAACGTTAGTAAATATGTCACCGACGCTTATGGTGCCACGCTGAACTACAGCTATCCTGTTGATGAAACCAAGCGTGTCAGTGCTGGTCTAAATGTCGACAACACGACAGTACGTGGTGGTCGTTTCCTCGGCATATCAAACGCACAAGAAATCATCGATGATGGCGGTACTGTTGAAGACTTCACTGGAGATTTCGAAGGTCGTACTGGCTTTAAAAATGATTATCAGACTTACAACTTACTATTGGGCTGGGATTATAGCACCTTAGATCGCCCTGTATTTCCAAATAAAGGCATGAGCCATACGGTCGATGCGACCATTGGTCTTGGTGATGCCAGTTATCAGAAACTGGTTTATCGCGGCAATATCTACTATCCGATTTATAAAGATTGGATCGCGCGTGGTTATACCAAGCTTGGCTATGGTAATGATTTGCCATTCTATGAAAACTTCTATGCTGGTGGTTATGGTTCGGTTCGTGGTTATAAATCATCAAGATTGGGTCCTAAGTCGCAAAGCTATAATGATGCCATCAATGATAGTGTTCGTTATAAGGACGAAAAAGTAGGTGGTAATGCGTTAGTTACTTTTGGTACCGAATTGATTTTACCGATGCCGTTTAAAGGCGATTGGGCAGACCAAGTACGTCCAGTACTATTTGCTGAAGGTGGTCAGGTATTTGATACAAGTGACAAAGAAGACCGTACCTTCGTTAATCCTGGCACTGGTGAGGATACAGGTGTACCACTATTGACCCAAGACAACGAATTCCGCTTTAGTGCAGGTGCGGGCGTGACATGGTATACACCAATTGGTCCAATTTCACTCAGTTATGCCGTACCTTTTGGTGATAAAGAAGGGGACGAAACTGAAAAAGTCCAATTCCAGATCGGTAATACATTCTAGATCGCTAATATTATCTAAATATATCTAATCGTTCTCAAATATTTGTCTAAGTAAGTTAGAATGTCATTAGTTTCCAGTAGGTCGTCAAAACACATTGTTATTTTGACGACCGTTTTATATATAACAATAGTCTATTAATAGTCATTATGATAACGATTGAGCAACTTATCACTCGGATTGAGCAGCGTCAGCCCATTATCAATAAGGCTGATATTAGTGCTGAGCAGTTACGTCACCCATTTAACAGTGTTGGAAGTTTAACTACTGCTGACCAAAAGCAGCTAAGCTTTTTGGCAGACCCTCACTATATCTCTAGTTTGTCCGGTAGCCAAGCAGGTGCAGTATTGATCACCCAAGCGTATCGTGACCAAGTACCTGACTCGGCCTTAGCGTTGGTTGTCTCTGACCCATACCTAGCTTATGCCAGCGCTAGCCAACTATTTGCCCGTCAGTCACTATCTGCTGGAATCCATCCTAGTGCTGTGATCTCTGATAGCGCTGTGATTGGTGATGAGGTTAATATTGGTCCTTTTTGTGTCATTGGCGACTATGTGCAGATAGGAGCGCGTAGCTCACTTGATGCCCATGTAGTGATTGAGGCGCATTCTGAGATCGGTACTGACAGTGTTATCAAGTCGCAAGTGGTTATTGGCCATGATTGTGTCATTGGCAATTATGCAAGATTGCATGTGGGTGCGAGCATTGGTGCCGAAGGGTTTGGCTTTGCTCCTACCAACAACCCTAGTGTTTCAGGCTGGGAGCGGATCGCTCAGCTAGGCCGTGTGATTATTGGTGATCATGTACGCATTGGTAGTCACACCTGTGTCGATCGCGGCGCCATTGATGATACGGTTATTGGCAATCATGTTATCATTGATAATTTGGTTCAAGTTGCTCATAACGTACGTATTGGTGACGGTACTGCCATTGCCTCCCAAACGGGTATTGCCGGTAGTACGACGATAGGTAAACGCTGCATTATTGGCGGTGCTGTTGGTATCACAGGGCATATCGAAATTACAGATGATGTGGTTTTATCAGGTATGACCATGGTTACCAAATCTATAAAAACTGCTGGTTCTTACTCTTCTGGAACTGCTGCTATGCCAACTGCTAATTGGCGCCGTGCAGCGGTACGCTTTCGTCAGCTTGGTCGTGATTAATGCGAACACATACAAACAATAAACATCCAAAACATAGCAAGGAAGCCTCATTATGAGCAATGACCATATAGATATCCCAACTGATGAAGACATCAAAAGCTTGGCTGAGCAAGGTCTTACCCTGCCACTAACGTATCATACGATTAAGCATTATTTACCACATCGTTATCCTTTTATGTTGGTCGATAGAGTGGTCGCTTGTACACCAGGAGAGTGCATTACGGGTATCAAAAATGTGACCATTAATGAAGAGTTTTTTAATGGGCATTTTCCTGACGAGCCAATCATGCCAGGGGTATTGATGGTAGAGGCAATGGCACAGGTTTCAGGCATACTTGGGTTCATTACCGCAGGTCTGACTTCAGAAGATGGCTATCTGTATTTGTTTGCTGGTGTGGATAAAGTGCGTTTTAAGCGCCGAGTCATTCCTGGTGATCAACTCACCATTCGTGCCAAGACAGTGATGCAGCGCCATGGTATTTATAAGTTTGATTGTACGGTGCATGTCGAAGACGAACTTGCTGCGAGTGCTCAAATCATGATTGCGCGTCAAGAGCAGCAAAAAATCAAAGACAGTAAAAGTGCCTAAGTTTGTAATAAGTTAGCATTCATAAAGCGCTATATCGAATCGATCTTCACAATTATAATGAGCTATTATATTGATATTTAACAAAGCAGCGGATATTGGCCTCATTCATGAAGCCAAACTGGCTGTATTTGGCTGACTATTTATTTGCATTAAATGATACAAGGGCCCACATCATGAGTCAGATTCACCCTACAGCACTCATCTCACCATCTGCACAGATTGATGAGACTGCCATCATTGGTCCCTACTGTATCATTGGTGATGAAGTGTCAATTGGACCACATACTGTGTTGCATAGGCATGTCGTTGTCACAAAGTTGACGCGTATCGGTGCACACAATCAATTCTATCAGTTTGCGAGTGTTGGAGAGGATCCTCAGGATCTAAAGTATGCAGGTGAGCGTACTTGGCTTGAGATTGGCGATCACAATACGATTCGCGAAGCTTGTAGCCTACATCGCGGTACTGCACAAGATAGTGAGCTAACCAAGATAGGTAGTCATAACTTGTTGATGGTCAATACTCATGTGGCGCATGATTGTGTGATTGGCGATCATAATGTGCTGGCAAATAATGTTGGTGTTGCAGGTCACGTGACTATCGGCAGCCATACAATCATCGGTGGTAACTCAGGCATTCATCAGTTTTGTACAGTAGATGACTATAGTCTGGTTGGCGGCGCCAGCTTGATTTTAAAAGACGTCGCAGCGTTTACGATGGTGTCTGGTAATCCAGCAAAAGCTCATGGTCTAAATATCGAAGGCATGCGCCGAAAAGATTGGTCGAAAGAAACCATTGATGTCCTACGCCAAGCGTATCGTACTATTTTTAGATCGGGTCTGACGACAGCGCAAGCTTTAGAGGTTCTGCAAGGTGAGCTACTATCTCAAGAGCCAAAAGTTCAATTGTTGATTGATTCACTACAAAAAAGTCGTCGCGGGGTGGTGCGTTAAACGCATATTGAGCTACGATAGAAGCTAGGCTAGATAGTCGTTTTTTACAGTTTTAATCTGCCTAAATTTTATTAATAAAAGATAATATTGCTAAAAGCCATAACCAATTGTTATGGCTTTTTATATTTATGAGTGCTTGACTTTTTTGGTCGCTTAGCAGAAACTGAGCGTTTATGATATTGTAAACAATTCTTTCTTAATGTTACGGGGCACTCCATATTGAAGTGTTTACTAAATAGTTTGATAGTAGTAGTGACTATTTATGATGATCAAGGAGGATTGTCAGTAGCGTTATTTGAAGTACGAGGACGCAAAAAATGGCTATCAATAAACAAGAACATGCGCAATGGAGCTCAAGTTTTGGCTTCGTGTTAGCGGCAGTAGGTTCAGCAGTAGGTTTGGGAAATATATGGAAGTTTCCATATATGGTGGGTGAGAGCGGTGGTTCAGCTTTCGTTATCGCTTATTTATTCTGTATCGCGCTAGTCGGTTTTCCAATATTAGTTGCTGAATGGCTCATTGGTCGCCGTGGACAAAAAAACCCAGTCAACACGTTTGCGGATGTGGCTGCTAGCGAAGGTAAATCTCGTAGCTGGACCATCGTTGGTGCTACTGGTATTTTGGGTGGCTTTTTAATTCTATCCTTCTATAGTGTGATCGGTGGTTGGGCACTTAACTATATCACCAAAGTGGCGTCAGGCAGCTTTACAGGTCAAGATAGTGATTCTGTGGCTGCGACCTTTGATGCGATGCTAGCATCAGCCGGTACATTGACGATTTGGCACACTGTATTCATGATTTTAACGGCCGTTATCGTTGGTATTGGTGTAACGAGTGGTATCGAAAAAGCAGCCAAGATTTTGATGCCACTATTGGGTGTGATCCTTTTCGTTATCGTTGGTTATAACATAATGAATGGCGGTTTTGGTGAGGCAGTTGCTTATTTGTTCACGCCAGACATGAGCAAGCTGACGGCTGACGTTATGCTTGCAGCATTAGGTCATGCCTTCTTCACGCTATCGATTGGTATGGGCATCATGGTTGCTTATGGTTCGTATTTGGGCCGCGAAGTGAACTTGCTAAAAACTGCACGTACCGTTGTTATTTTGGATACGGTTATCGCTTTGGCGGCTGGTTTAGCCATTTTCCCAATTATCTTTAGTAACGGTCTAGATCCTGCGTCAGGTCCTGGTCTGATCTTCGTCAGCTTACCGATTGCTTTTGGTAGCATGAGTGCGGGTATTATCATTGGTGCATTGTTCTTTTTGCTTATTACCTTTGCAGCTGTCACCTCATCTATCTCATTACTAGAGCCAACGGTTGAGCTACTAGAAGAGCGTACGTCGATGAGCCGTACCGTATCGACTATCGTTGCCAGTACTGTGATTTGGCTATTAGGCATTGCCGCATTGCTATCGTTTAACCTATGGTCTGAATTTACTATTATGGGTAACGGTATCTTTGATGCCCTAGACAAGATTACCAGTAAGTTCCTGTTACCTCTAACAGGTCTTGCGGCTATCGTATTTGTTGGTTGGAAAATGGATCAGCGTAGTATTCAGCAAGAGCTTGGTTTATCTAATGCGACATGGCAGCTTTGGCAAATTGTTGCAAAATTCATCGCGCCAATCGCTGTGATCGTGGTATTTGTTACCTCACTGATGGGCTAATAGTTATTTACAATGATTTAGACATGCAAATCATTGAGTGATAAAAGCAACACACATAAAAAGGGCTTAAGAATTATCTTAAGCCCTTTTTATGTCTAATAATATCAATAAATACTAAAATGGATTAACGCAAGTTTAACTCAGGAATGGTTTGTCCACGCTTATTATAAAATTCGCTAACGAATTCATCAAACTGATCTTGCTCAATGGCGTCTCTGATACCTTGCATCAAACGTTGGTAATAGCGCAAGTTGTGAATGGTGGCAAGCTGCGCGCCAAGCATTTCTTTACATTTATTAAGATGATACAAATAAGCACGGCTAAAGTTTTGGCAAGTGTAGCAGTCACATTCAGGATCTAATGGGCCTTCGTCGTTACGATACTGGCTATTACGGATACGTACCACACCAGCATTGTCTGCATCGCCCGTCACAAAGTAATGGCCATTACGCGCGTTACGAGTTGGCATCACACAATCGAACATGTCCACACCGCGGCGTACGCCTTCAACTAAATCCTCAGGCTTACCAACGCCCATTAGATAGCGCGGCTTATCTGCTGGCATATCATCAGGCAGGTAGTCTAGGACGTCCATCATCTCATCTTTTGGCTCACCAACTGAAAGACCGCCGATAGCATAACCATCAAAGCCGATATCTAGCAAACCTTCGAGTGATTGCTGGCGCAAATCGGGATACATACTGCCTTGTACGATACCGAATAATGCGTTGGTGCTACCCAGTCTATTGTGCTCATCAACGCAGCGTTGTCCCCAGCGTAGTGATAGCTCTAGAGATTTCTTTGCTTCATCGTGAGTCGCTGGATAAGGGGTGCATTCATCGAACTGCATGACGATGTCTGAGTTCAAGCTATACTGGATTTGCATGGATTTTTCAGGAGAAAGAAATACTTTGGCACCATCGATAGGCGATTTGAAGTTAACACCTTCTTCGGTAATTTTACGCATGGCCCCCAGACTGAATACTTGGAAGCCGCCTGAATCCGTCAAAATAGGCTTGTCCCAATGCATGAACTTATGCAAGCCGCCAAATTTATCAATCACTTCCGTACCTGGGCGTAACCAGAGGTGAAAAGTGTTGCCTAAAATGATATCAGCACCAATGGCTTCGATATCACGTGGCAGCATACCTTTGACCGTACCATAAGTCCCAACAGGCATAAAGGCAGGCGTCTGCACGTCGCCATGATTGAGATGAACGGTGCCGCGGCGTGCACGCGTTGCACCGCTGGCTGTTTTATGTAAGACAAATTGCATATGTTAACCGATATATGAGCTATGAAAATGGCGCTAATTATAGCATTGTTAGGGATTTTTTGGATATTGATATTCATTCTGTCAATATAGTCAGTCAGTATGCAGCAAGATGACGGAAAGTGGCGCGTACAATTCGCGATGCCCAGTAAATATACGATGGAGACGTCAGCAAAACCAAATAACCCAGAAGTCGAAATCGTCGAAGTACGAGCTCAAAATTATGACATTATCAAATTCTCAGGATTTACTGGAAGTAATAAAGTAGATAAAAAGACACAAGAACTGCGAAATTGGATGCAAAGCAAACATTTAACGCCTACAGGTGAGCCAGAATTGGCACGTTACGATGAGCCATGGGCATTGCCATTTTTACGTCGTAACGAGGTAATGATTGCGTATGAGCAAAAGTAATACTAGGGCATATAGTCATTGTTCTTAGCCATTTAGGTTCTTGACCACACAAAAAAGACAGCACTTGCTGTCTTTTTTATCTGATATTTTGGTTACTCGATTTAGTTGTTTTGCTCACGAATGATATTTAGCATACGGCGCAATGGTTCTGCTGCGCCCCACAGTAGCTGATCACCAACGGTAAAGGCACCTAAATACTCAGGACCCATTTTGAGCTTACGTAAGCGGCCTAATGCAACTGTTAATGTGCCAGTCACCGCGACTGGCGTTAAGCGATTAATAGTGGCTTCTTTGTCGTCTTCGACCAAGTCTAACCACTCGTTGCCGCTATTTTTTAGGGCGGCTTCAATCTCTTCTAGAGGGATATCTTTTTTGAGCTTGATGGTTAGACCTTGTGCATGGCAACGCATTGCCCCGACACGTACACACATACCATCGATAGGAATCGTGCTAGCTTCGTCATTACCAAGAATTTTGTTAGTCTCAACGCCGCCTTTCCATTCCTCTTTTGACTGCTTATTTTCTAACTGTACATCGATATAAGGAATCAAGCTACCGGCAAGCGGCACACCAAAGTACTGTGTAGGGAAGTCTGCTGAACGCTGTGTCTGAGCGATTTTTTTATCAATATCAAGAATGGCGCTAGCAGGGTTGGCCAGCTCATCTTGTACAGCGTCATGCAAAACACCCATACCTGAGATAAGCTCACGCATGTTATTGGCACCAGAGCCACTAGCCGCCTGATAGGTCATCGCACTGACCCATTCGACCCAACCTTTATTAAATAACTCACCAATCGCCATCAGCATCAAAGATACGGTACAGTTACCACCGATAAAGTCTTTTTTGCCCCTGGCTAGGGCGTCATCAATGACGCTGCGATTGACTGGATCAAGAATGATGATGCTATCGTCTCGCATGCGTAGCGTACTTGCCGCATCAACCCAATAGCCAGTCCAGCCGCTATCACGTAGTGGTTGGTGAACTTTTGACGTATAATCACCACCTTGGCAAGTAATAATCACATCACAGGCAGCGAGTGCTTCAATATCATAAGCGTCTTTTAGTTGGCCAGTTTTAATACCGTCGAATTTTGGCGCATCACCACCAGCATTACTGGTTGAAAAAAAGACAGGCGTAATACCGTTAAAGTCATTTTCTTCTTGCATACGTTGAATCAATACTGATCCTACCATGCCGCGCCAGCCTACCAAGCCTACTGTTAAATTACTCATGAAATTCAGTCCTATTTACAATTATTTGTTGCATCACCAACCGATAACAATGCCGTGAATGGTACAAAAAAGCAAGGCGTTTTGGCTATTATTTACTCGTTTTCCATACACTATTAACTATGTGTACTATAACTTTACGTTATTATTAGAGTCGCGCTTAGGTATTGGCAAAATATATTTGGTTGCCTATAAAGAATAAGTCTTTCGATAAAATACTTATTATTTTGATTGGGCAGGTATTGTAAATTTTTATGGCAGTTGTTGCAGAATCACGACTCATATATAGGCGAAAATCTTATGAAATGCTAAAGTAAGCTTCTAGCATTCATACTTGACGTCAGTTCAGTTACAACTCAGTTCATTTAAAACTCAGTTCAGTTAAGATAATGATGTGCGTTGTCATGGAATGAATGGCACAGCACATGTCATTATTGGCCCCATTATCATCTCAATAAACGGTTATCACATACTATGGATCTCTCACTATTATATTACAGCTTACAATGGCTCGCAGGATTCATCGCATTTGTAACGATCTGGGGTTGGGTGCCACTGGATAATTGGTGGGTACGTGGCGTCGAATTCCCACGCATTCAGATAATGGTACTGGGCATTATTGCTTGGATTGGCATGATCGTGTTTTTCTCAGAGTGGCAACTGGGACAATGGTTGTTATTTATAGTGCTTAGCATCACACTAGCGTTTCAACTCAGAATGGTATTGCCCTATACAAGGTTGTGGAAAAAAGAAGTTCAAAAAGCGAAAAATAAGCCAGAAGGGGAAGCACATCAATTAAAAATCATGGTGTCAAATGTATTAACACCCAATAATGAAACACAAAAATTGGTTGATTTGGTCAAGCATAGACAGCCCGACATTTTAATTACGCTTGAAACTGATAAAAAATGGGAGAAAGCCTTACAGCAAATTGAGTCTGATTATCCATATACAGTGAAGGTTCCGCTGGATAATCTATACGGTATGCACCTGTACTCTAAGCTTGAGCTCATAGATCCTGAAGTGAAGTACCTAATGATTGATGACATACCTTCTATTCATACGCAGTTACGCTTGCAAGGCGGCCGCGTGATTTGGCTATACTGCTTGCATCCTATGCCTCCAAGTCCAACTGAGGCTGATAAATCTACCACGCGTGATGCTGAGCTGTTGATGGTTGGCAAACACATCAAAGAAAATAAGCAAACCGCGATATTGGCTGGTGATCTCAACGATGTGGCATGGTCAAAAACCACGCGCCGCTTTCAGCGTATTTCTGGGCTGCTAGATCCTCGTATTGGTCGACACTTTATCAACACCTTTCATGTCAAATATCCGTTTCTGCGTTGGGCATTGGATCACATTTTCCATAGTGCTTGCTTTACAGTAGTTGATATCAAACGTATGCCGTCTATAGGATCTGATCATTTTCCTGTCATGACGACTTTACAATATGAGCCAGAAGAAACGAGTAAGCAAGAAGGTAACGCGCCTACTGCAGAAGCAGAAGATGTAGCAGAAGCAGATAGCAAGATTGAAGAAGGTAAAAAAGAAGGCAAGAAAATGTCAGATGAACGCAAAGAAGCGCAAGGCAGTTTTAGTTGATAAGAAGTGCGACGTATAGGTTAAAGTTTACTCTTATAACGTAAGCATATGCTTACGTCAAATAAGGTCTTTAGCTTCTATTCGTACCAAATTGATTGTCCTATAATACATTCATCAACACAAGGATACGCAAGGATGCAGTGTTGAGACGGTATCAATAAAAGAACAGGTCAGCCCGCTGTCTTATACGTTACTGTTTATGACTTAGGATGAGTCAACACGGAAGAGAGATAATAACAATAACATGAAGCACTGAAGCCCCGAACCAATCGCCCTAGGTTCGGGGCTTTTCTTTGTGCATCCTTTATCGATTTGTAATATTCTTGCTATAAACAGCTAAATAGATTGGTTTAACCGTCTGTTAAGTTAATTGTACTTAGGCGGTTTGCTATCCATTATTCTAATTAACTGGCAGTCAATTTCTAAATAAAAAAAGGGCATATGCATTGGCATATACCCTTTTTCTGTGCAAGCTAATTAGTATTATTAGCGTTCAGTGTATTAACTTATGACCAAGCAGTTGAACGTAAGTCTTTAACCGAGTACTTGGATGTAAGCACCTGCACGCAATTCTTGCAACCAGTCTTCTTGTGCTTGAGGCGCTAGGCGTTGATACAAAGCTTGGCGTGCCATATTGCGACGATATTGCTCGCTCACATCCTGCTGACGCTTACCGTCAACCTTTAGGATATGCCAGCCAAACTGAGTTTTGAATGGAGCAGAGTAGTCACCAACGGCTGTGTTTTTCATTGTGGCTTCAAATGGAGCCACCATATCTTCTTCACTGACCCAATCAAGATCACCACCGCGTCCAGCCGATCCTGGATCGTCTGAATAGGTTGATGCTAAGGCAGCAAAATCAGCGCCATTACGCAGTTGCTCATACAAATCATTAATTTTCTGTTCAGCCAGTGCATCTGTCTGTAACTCATCGACTTTTACTAAGATATGACGAGTGTGCCACTGCGGAATCAGCATGGTATCACTGGCTTTTTTATCAGCCAGCTTAACGATATCGATACCTTCAGGCGTTAGTAACGGCTCACTAACTGCACCAATATCGAGATTGGTAATTTTGCTTGATAGCTCTGTCGGCAGGGAGGCGGCTTTGTGAAAGCCCATATCGCCACCTTGAATAGGGATAGGATAGCTACCTTGGCTTGCAGCAACAGCTTCAGAGACATTGACATTTGGTTCAAGTAAACGAGTACGCAAATCCTGTGCAACTTTTAGCGCTTCCTCACGTTGAGCTGCTGACAGACGGCTGTAGTCATCTATATAAGGAACGCGTACATGCACAGTTTGGTATTCACTTTGGTTCAAACGTTTTGCTTCAGGCGACGCCAAAAATGCATCAATATCTTGCTCGCTAATGCGTACTCGGCGACTGATTTGACGCTGCTGCAGCTCTTGAATAGCAGCATCTTCGATCAGTTGAGCACGTAATGCGGCATAACTACCAGGACGCGCGGCATCTAAGCGTTGCTGTAATGCTGAGATGCTATTAAGCCCTTGAGATTGAGCAATTTGAGCAAGGCGTTGATTGATCTCGGTCTCATCAGGAGATAGGCCGACACGTTTTACCATTGATAGTTGCAATTCACGCAAGATAAGCGCGTTTAGTACCTCAGACTGTAGTTGTGCTGAGTTTGCAATTGGCTCGCCCGCTGCTCGTGCGCGGGCTTGGGTTTGTGTAATGGCATCAACCAATTCGCTCTTCAAGATAGCGTTTTCATTGACCAAAGCCACGATGCCATCAGTACTATTGGCAGGTGTCAAACGATCGACGGTATTTTGTCCAGCCGGATTCGACGTTTGTGCTACTGCAGGTGCCACCGTGGCTGCTTGAGCGCTCAAAGTGAGCGTAAGGCTGGCCCCTATAGACAGTAGTACAACGCGGCTGGTTTGACGTAAAGAAAAAAATCTCATGATGCTCCTCATCAATATCATCGCATCGGATGGTAGTTGGTCAACACGATCCAATACTTTTAATCATTAAATACCCGACAGTGTTGTCCATAATTGGATTGTAGATAGTGCTTTATACATTTTTATATAAATAATATTTTACTTCAAAAAATCTCGTTAGTCTTTCCATGCAGTTTGGACAGGTTCAAAGCCTAATATCTTATCAGAGAGCAATCGTGTTAAGCGGCTACTGCCACTACCAAGCCCATTTAATCTAATTTCCGCCATAATAGCTTGTGTTGGCTCGTCTTTGACATTTAAGTCATTATAGTAACGACGACCATAAACTGCAAAGCCAAAGCAGCAATCTTCATAATCAACGCCGATAAGTGAATCGAGCATCTTATTACTATTATAGTCATATTGACCTTGAGCCAATATCCGCCAGCTATTGTTGATAGGGAAAACAGCAGAGGCGGTAAATGCGGACAATGGCAACTGATCCGTATTTTCATCACGCTGGCGCTTGACATAGCCCACATTGAACAAGCTATTGTCTGATGGCTGATAACGTAGCTCAGTCGTGATATAGTTCAAATCATAGTCGTTAGTCAGCGCACCGCTCACATCAACCCAAAAATTGTTATAAGGTTGGGTGCTGGTAACCCATACCATGCCTGAGGAAGAAGAGTTGAAAACTCGTTGCTCATCATCAAGCGTGACACGACCATCATCTATATAGAACTGTTCTGCAATGCTACCATCAAAACGTGTCACACCCGTTGCATCGATGTAACGATAATTGACACCAGGCGTAATAGAGTGCAGATCTTGCAAGCGGTCATGGCCTAAAAACCAACTGTCTGAAAATAGCTGCTCATAGTTGATAGAGGCAATACGAGTATTGAAGTTAGGGATATCATTTTGGTTTTTGTACGGTGAATACGTGTATTTCACCCGCGGGCTAAGCAGACGATAGCCACCCATGGTGTCATCAAAAGCGCCAAAGGGTGAACCTGCTTGGTAGAAATTCAGACCTGCATCAATACTGGCTTGTGGCACAAATACGGATTGGCTACCATCTTCTTCACTGATGTTATTGTCTGCCAAGCTGTCTTCATCATAGGAAGTATAAAGGTGCTGTAGGCTTAGCTTCGGTCTAATATAGCCCCAAGACTTCTCCATCGGATAGACGGCACTTATTTTGTTATAAATGCGTGCGCCGCTCTTTTCATCCTCAGAGCCATCATCAATAGACTTCTTAAAATAGGCAGAATCATGTACACCAGTGATGTCAAAGTTCTTCGCCCACGGCAGTCGATAGTTGAGCTTTAGTTGTGGTAGGCGTGAATAGGGTTTGTCTTTATCCTCTAGAGCCTCACCATTATCAGTAAACGCATCTAACGTTTGAAAGGTTTCTACTTTTAACTCACCATCGACGTAATCATTATAATAATTAACTCGAGCACGCCTTGGTAGGTTGATGGTGTTATCTGATAAACCTAAGGTATCAAAATCATCAAGATAGTCTGCATCTGATACATAGCTATATTTGGCATCACCACTTAATCGCGGAATACTTTTCGATGACCAATAATGATCATAAAAAAAGCTTTTACGATCTTCGTCATTATATTCTTTGTCATTAGGCAAGTATGAACCGTTAAAAATGCCTTCTCCATAGTTTTCGGTCAAATAACGAAACTCACCTGAGAGCATAGGATTACGATCAGTATATACATGCGTATTGAGCGTGGCATCGTAGTTGGGCGCTAGGTTGAAGTAATAAGGAACATCAATCTCAACACCGCTCTTACTACTCACGCTCGCACTTGGTAATAAAAATCCGCTGCTACGACGACTGTCTATTGGGAAGTTAAAGTAGGGCAGATAAAAGACCGGTACGTCAGCAATGCGAAAAGTCGTATTATAGGCTTCACCGCGCCCTGTATCAGTATTCAAATCGATACTTTTGGCATCAAATTGCCATTTACGGTTGGTGGGTGGACAGGTGCTAAACATCACCTCGTCCAACTCGTACTCACTATCATTGGGCTTATTCAAGCGTTTAGCGTAGCCGTGTGCTTGTAGCCCAACACTAGCAAAAGCCACATCGTTGGCTGTTGATTGTCCAGTTTCAGTATTATAATTTAAGCTGTCTGCAACCCCAATCAAACCATCTTTTTTTGCTCTTTCATTAAAGCTGGCTTGAGCGTTGCTTGGTGCATTGCTACGTTGCAGTGATTGTCCTGTCGCCTGATCGGTAAACATGACTCTACCTTGTGCAGCAGCCACGCCATTGCTTAGATTAATCACAACTTTCTCTGCTTCGATATGCTGGGTGCCCTGATCGACTTTCACATTACCTGATAGCTCAGCATAGTTGATATTATTGTAATAACCGTAGTCTGACTCTGTGAATAAAGGTGCTTGATTGTTGGGAATACTGTCGACATCAGGTACGGGTTGTCCATTTGCACCGCCAGCTTCATTCACAGCACGCTGATAATTAGGGTTGCTCTTTGGATAGACCCATTGACCTTCACAGCGTTGTGCACTATCTATAGCGTTTGGCAATAATCGTAAGTTTTTACCGACTTTTGTAATGGTCTGCGCTGTAGGCGCTAAAGTACTCTGTATGTTATCTGACTCAGCATCTTCTATATTATCCACGTCATTTGAGACAGGAGTCTCTGGTGTAAGCTCATAGAATTCTGCCAAACGCACTAAGCTGTCTTGAATGCTCTCATCACTGATATCTAGCCGACGGTTATCCGCTACGGTATTTTCAGGTGTAGCTATAGCATTAGCGCGTGTGTCGCGGCTTACCTGATCGCTATCTGGCATATTTGATGGTTGTATTGAGGCGGTATCAGAAGACTCATTAATCTCTGTGATATTCAAAACATCATCGGAGGCGCTGTCTTCTAACTTAGCATCGCTTGCGAAACGGGTGTCATCAAAATCAGAGGCAGGAGTCGCTCTTTGAGAATTATCGATCTGTGAGCGCGCGTCTTTATAACGGATATCGTTGTAATCACTGCTTTGAGTCACATTACTGTTATTGGTATCAGGAAGGTAGCTGCTCGTACTACCAGCACTTGATGGCTCAGTTGTCTGTGTGTCAGCATCGTTGATGGCAGCATTAACCGTTAGGCTAGATAAGCCTAAGGCACCAAATAAGATTAAACGAATGCTTTGGTAAAGCGGAGAATATAACAAGGGCACACCTATGATTGCAGAGCCTATTGGATTGCGATACTGAATTGCATAGTCGTATTATTCAACAAGACCAAGTTGTTAATGAACGGCTAAAAAATCACTCATCGATAGCGTCATCTCAAGAATTTGGCTGTTTTACATATAATGACGACTAATCATAGTCAAAAAAAACCAAATCAGCTACACTATTTACCAAAATTTATAATATAGCCAAGCTGTTTTTAAATGAGCTAAAAATTTCAGCTTATCGTTAAATTACTGAATGATATCTTGATATGTCTACTAACGCAGTTGTTGCGGCTTAAGATATGACCATTTTAGCAAGTATTTGCCTGACTTATCACTACTTTAATTATTTATGATTTATATTTAACCTGTGATGCCCATTATGACTGATAAAACCACTATAGAGCCTGACATGACCGATAACAATAACGACAATCGCCAACAACAACTCGAGCATTGGTTGCAGCAAGTATTTGTAGATAAGCCCTTTGATCTAGACAGTTTACCGGGTGACGCGAGTGCGCGCCGCTATCATCGCATTCAACTGCTAGAGGCTGACGGATCAGGAGATACGCGTCATATCGTCATGGATTCTGCTGATGAGCAAGATGCCATGCGGCAGTTCATCAATGTTGCCAAGCTCATGTCGCCTGCAATCAATGTGCCGACGCTCATCGCACAAAATTTAGAAAAAGGTTTTTTGGTGCTACAAGACTTTGGTGCAGTAGAGTTTGCTCATTTGCTGAATGATGCAACACCAGAGCAAATCAATGACTATTATCAGCTCGCCATGCAGACGTTAGTAGCGCTGCAAACGGTACCAGTCGAGACTGCAAAATCTCAGTATCAGCTCCCAGATTACGATACGGCGTTATTAGATCGCGAAATGAATCTGTTTAGTGAGTGGTTTATCCCTTATATCGGCGTAGAGCTGAATGAGGAGGTGTGGGAAAACTTAAAATCGGCACTCATCAATGAAATCCTGCTACAGCCACAAGTCATTGTGCATCGCGACTATCATAGTCGTAACCTCATGCAAGACCAAGCGGACACATCGCGCTTAGGTGTGATTGATTTTCAGGATGCCGTCATCGGCTCTTATGCTTATGATTTAGTATCATTGGTACGCGATGCTTATGTTGAATGGCCAGAGCACCAAGTATCTGCATGGATTAACGACTTTTGGCAGCTACAAAAGCAACAATTGCTAACCACAGCCGATAATGTGGTTCAGCTTGAAAACGACGTTAATGTAATGGGCGTGCAGCGTCATTTAAAAGTACTAGGGATTTTTATTCGATTATCTGAACGCGATGGCAAAGATCGCTATTTGGGTGATATTCCCAAAGTCATGCGTGATTTAATTATTGAATTAAACTGGCTGGCTGAACAAGGTAATGATGCGATCAAGCATGCCGTCCTACCTTTTAATCAATGGCTAAAAGATGCTGTTCTACCTGCATACAAAGGTAAGTTTGCTTCAGCCTAGATGATGCTTAATCAAATTGATAAACTAAATAATAAAAATAGGAGTAAGCATGTCTAGCTCGACGATTACACAAGCCATGATTTTGGCTGCTGGCAAGGGCACACGTCTGCGACCATTGACACTAGATACGCCCAAGCCTTTGGTCGAAGTGGGCGGTCAGCCACTTATTGTCTGGCATATTAAAGCACTACAAGCCGCAGGTATTACCGATATCACGATCAATGCGTCATGGCTGGCAGATAAGCTGATGGATACCTTGGGCGACGGTGCGCAATATGGAGTCAAACTACATTGGTCAGTAGAAGGTGATGAGCCGTTAGAGACGGCAGGTGGTATTTTTCAGGGATTACAGTCAGGCAAGCTGCGAGACGAGCCATTTATTCTCGTCAACTCTGATGTTTGGACGACCTATGATTTTGCTCAGTTGCGAGACTATACATTAGGCGCGGATCAGCGCGCGCACCTGTTGTTGATTGACAATCCAGAGCACAATGATGGTGGTGATTTCGCTATTAATAATGGTCTTGCCAGCGAGCAGCCAGTTGGCGATGCGGACAAGTTTACTTTCGCTGGTATTAGCGTGATGTCTCCTACGTTGGTAGAGGGATTGGTATCAGGACAGCCTGCCGCATTGGCGCCACTACTTAAGCAAGCAATGATCAAATTCCAGATTACTGCTGAAGTGATTACTGATAACTGGATCGACGTCGGTACAGCCGAGCGCTTGGCACAAGTGAATGAATTTATTGAAAAAAACGATATCGATAATCATCAAGGTCGAATAAATTCATAAGATAAGCAAAAATACACTGGTAAACACAAAAAAGCAGCGTTGATCGTTCAACGCTGCTTTTTTACACAGATGATTTCTATATCTTGTTCAATCTTTACCAATAGAAATGAAGAGTGAATACAAGGGCTGGTAAATTGAGCGCGTAGCACATAGGTAACGACACTGTCTGATAACCGTGTTAAACGCCCATTGCCAGCTTAATCAATTGCGCAATCGTAAAGATCGTCAAAAATCCTGCGGCATATAAGCCCAAAAACCAAGCCCATTGTCTTTGCTTTTTACTCAGTCTTTGCTTTTTACTCAAATGTTTTTTACTGAGATTTTTCATAAAGACCTCTTATCTGACAAATTGAGCACAGGTGCCACAAAAATGTGTAGCACCTGCTTATCTCACTACTAGCTGCTTGTCATTTACAATGACTAGTACATATGTTCGTGATCAGTTTTACCCTTGAACACATAGTACGCATAAGCAGTATAACTTAAGATGATAGGTAACATGATTACCGCACCCACCAGCATAAATGATAGCGATGTATCAGTCGCTGCCGCCTCGTAAACCGTCATCTGATACGGCACAATGTATGGGAATATGGCGATACACACACCAATATAACCCAATAAAAAGAGCAATACCGTCAATAAGAAAGGACGATATTCACGCTCAGTGGTCAAGTCTTTACGCATAATAAAGAACACAATCAGCGCAATAATTGGCATCGGCGCCAGATAAGGCAAGCGTCCGAGTGTAAACCAATCTTCTAGCGCATCGATGTCTGAAAAATACATAAAGATGGTCACAACAATCATCGCAGCAACCAACGCCATCAACAGCCAGCCTGAAACCTTACGCGCCCACACTTGCAAATCGTGCTCGGTCTTTAAAATGAGCCACGTTGAGCCAAGCAGTGAGTAGCCGATAATCAAAGCCACCCCGCTGACCATAGAAAATGGGGTCAACCAATCAAATGGGCCGCCAGTATACAAGCGATTGCTCGCCTCAAGACCATGTACTAAAGAGCCGAGCATCACGCCTTGGAAGAAAGCGGCCAGCAATGAGCCAAAGAAAAAGAAGCCGTCCCAAATGTAGCGATGGGTGCTCGATTTAAAGCGAAACTCAAACGCCACGCCACGCAAGATCAGGCCAAACAGCATAAAGATGACCGGCAGATACAAGCCTGTCATGATAATGCCATAAGCGACTGGGAAAGCTGCGAATAGACCGCCGCCACCCAATACCAGCCACGTCTCGTTACCATCCCAGAATGGGGCGATAGAGTTCATCATGCGACTACGGTTTTTGTCTGAGCCTGCAAACGGAAATAAAATACCACAGCCTAAATCAAAGCCATCAAGCAGGACATAAATGAAGACTGCAAGCGCAATCAATCCACCCCAAATTAAGGGTAAGTCTAATACATCACCGAAATTAAACATTAGCGTAACCCTCCATCATCGATGTCATCTGCTGGTGTGTCGATATCTTGCTTGGTCGTGTGACCAGCAGGATCATTATCTCCGCTCAGCGTACGACCTTGACCTTCGGTTACTGAATGCTCGTAGAAATTGTCTTCGGCAGGATCGGTATAAGGTTTTGGCCCTTGACCAATCAAGCGCAAGATATAAAAGCTACCTGCACCAAAAACAAAGGTATAGACGATAATAAAGCCGATCAATGTAGTGGCAACCTGTTGGGCTGCTAAGGGTGACATACTTTCAGCTGTACGGATTACACCATAGACTGTCCATGGCTGACGCCCTGTTTCGGTGACAAACCAACCGGCAAGTAGCGCGATAAAGCCAAGCGGCGTCATCATCATCCATGCACGGTGGAACAGCTTGCTGTCAGGACTGAACTGCTGTTTTTTGAAGTATTTATAGACACTAAATAGACCCACAAGCACCATTAACATACCAATGGCAACCATAATACGGAAGGCCCAAAATACAATAATAACGTGTGGTTGGTCTTCTGTTGCCCAGTTTTTAAGACCCTTCACTTCACCATCTAAAGAGTGAGTGAGAATCAAACCTGTGACATAAGGGATTTTTACTTCGTATTTATTGGTTTGATTTTCTTGATCAGGAATCGCAAAGAGACGTAATGCTGCCCCGCGCTCATCTTCCCAGATACCTTCCATGGCTGCGACTTTGGCAGGCTGATGCTCAAGCGTATTTAGCCCGTGCTCATCACCGATTAATACCTGCGCAGGTGCCACAAAAATCGCCATAATCATCGCCATGCCCAACATCACGCGGCCATGTTTTCGGTGTTCGATGTGCTTTTTGGATTGTAGATAATAAGCACCAATACCACCAACCACAAAAGCAGTCGTCAAGAAAGCAGCGGTCATCATGTGTGCGTAGCGGTAGGGAAATGAGGGATTAAAAATAATCTCAAGCCAGTTGGTTGGATAAAGCAGACCATCAGCACCGACCATGAATCCTTGCGGCGTCTGCATAAAGCTGTTGGCGGCCAAGATCCAAAACCCTGAGATCAACGTACCGATAGCGACGGTTGCAGTGGCGACAAAGTGCATGCGCTTACTAACGCGGCCCCAACCGAAGAGCATGATACCCAAAAAGGAGGCTTCTAAGAAAAATGCAGTCAGTACTTCATAAGCGAGGAGTGGGCCTAAGACGTTACCCGCCTTATCTGAAAAGACTGCCCAGTTGGTCCCAAACTGGTAAGACATTACTACCCCTGAAACCACACCCATACCAAACACCACGGCAAATATTTTTACCCAGTGTTTGTAGACTTCCGCAAAAACAGGATTGCCTGTTCTTAACCAGCGAAACTCAAGTACGGTCAGCCAGCTAGCAAGTCCAATAGAAAAAGCGGGAAAGACAATATGAAAGGAGACAACAAAAGCAAACTGGATACGCGCGAGTGTCAGCGCATCGAGCTGGTCAATCATAAACGTAGCAAACATAAATGGTTACTCTTATCTGTTAGCTTCATAGCGCTGTCTTCCGTACAACGCTCAAGTAACTGTCCGTAACGGTACATAAATCAAGGTGACAATGATTACGGGCAATGGCTCTTAGTGGCGTAAAACTTTAACGACATCAGGCATAAATTGTGGCTAAGGTTACGATTCACTGTTTAGCTGAATTGAATAATTTATGTCCCTATAAACTCATATACTACAGGTATGTGCTATGCATATATTATGCGCTTCCCTAGATAGTGACGCAACCCGTGCGGTTAGACAGCTGCATACCTAGGAGTCAGAAAAACAAACATAAAACACCCTTGAAAATAAAATTAATTTTATGAATAACAATGACTTGGGAATAGCGAGTATTTTTTTATAAAACATCTGTTTTGTTTATTACTTGCTTTCCCATGCATTAAAATGTTCCCCAATAACAAAAACATACATCATTCTTGTAACTGTTTATGCAAAATCCGTCGCAGTGTCAAAATCGTTTGTGGATTGGTTTGAATACTATGACCGCCATTGATAATGGTCTCAGACGCCGCGCCATCTAAGTGCGCACTGGTATAAGGCACAATACCGTCTGATAAACGTTGGGTTAGGGCTTGACTGATATTTTTATCAACAGTGACGGCAGCGACCAGTGGCTCAGGAGGCAGCTCTGATGTGTCATCTGACACGCGGGCACTTGCGCGTTCGTCTTTAGCGTCTTCTTCTAGCGCTTGCGATAAATCAATTTTGGCACCGTCAGGCTGTGCTTGGGCCAGTCCTTTGGTGATATCAGCATCATTATTGGCAATAATCGAATGATAAGTGACACGACTATTGATCGTCAGATCTTTGGTCAGCTCAATAAAAGAAGAGTCATCGCTTAGCTGGCTGGCACCGTTTTGCAAATACAAAGCGCCCAACGGGTTTTGTGCCAGATCGCCTTGCGTGGCAATCGTTGCCAAGTTGTCAGTCACTGTTTTTACCAAACCGACTGGCAGATAGACAATGCGGCGCAGCGCCCGCGTAAACCAGCGGTCTGCATAGTCAGTGCCGCGAAAAGGTGCAGATAAAAAGACAGCGGTGTCTACTTGTGGCAAGGATTGTAGCTCAAACCGTTTTTTTAATTCCTTTTCACCAAACGATTCTTTTAGTGCATCGCGGATTTGCCGTTTTTCACTACTAGAGAGAATGTCTTGATCATCAAGTCTGTCCAAATCATCGACCAAATTATCATCGGACAGCATCATGCGCGCGATAAGGGCACCCATGCTGTGGCTAATGATCACGCTGTTTTTACTGGCGCGATTTTGTCCTGTTGGGTCCGTCTGCTCGTAAGTCGTGTTGATTAATTGCTGAATCTGATAGCGGTTTTCTAAAATAGGCAAATTGGTTGGATAAAATATTTGCCAAACCTGGTAATTGTCGCGCAGTTTGTCATCATTGAGAATATCGTTGGTGAGATTGACCCACGTG
Source organism: Psychrobacter sp. AntiMn-1 (assembly GCF_001854065.1). Lineage (NCBI taxonomy): Bacteria > Pseudomonadati > Pseudomonadota > Gammaproteobacteria > Moraxellales > Moraxellaceae > Psychrobacter > Psychrobacter sp. AntiMn-1. The sequence continues at coordinate 2,998,608 of NZ_CP012969.1, forward strand.
GCTGGGCTAGAGGCCAAACCATGTAGCATAATGATGACACGCTTGTCAGGGTCATAAGGTTCGAGCATAAACAGTTTGGGCAGACGAGCATCTGGCTGGCGTGTGATGAGGTTCAAATAACCCACACTATCCAACTGGTTTTCTGCCAGCCACATTCCATAACCTGCTGAGAAATTGGCTGCTAATGGATAGTTATCGTTAAGAATATTGACGGTTTCAGTTTGATATGGATTGTATAGATGGATATCGAGCTGGCGACTGCTCAGCACATCCAGCACGCTATCACCACTTGGTTTGATCAAACCAGTTAGCAGGAGATGACCAGTAGGATAAATGCGTGAGCTTGGCTCGCTATCTTTTGTATTGTCACTCTCATTGGTTAATCGACCCGATAGTGATGATGATAATAATTGGCGAATCGTGATGGTGTAACGATCATCGAGAGAAGCGACTAAGCTGATACCTAAACCGGGACGTTTGCTAACAGAATTCAGCCCAGAGAGACGTAGCTCGTAAGTAGAAACTAAGTCAGCAAGCGCAGAGTCTTGCTTATGAGCATTTTGCAAATAGTTGTTTTCATTGGGCAAATAGATGCCGAGGTCATAATCATCTACTTGTACTTTCATGACCTTGACTTGGTCGGTCGCTTTACCTTTTAGCGGGGCTCGGTTGGCAATCGCTGCTTGATCGCTACTATCGCGCCTAGCAGAAGGGATGGTTAAGTATTCTACTTTTTTGCCATTCATCAATTTATCTGAGTTTTCGGTCGATCGATAAAGCTGCGTGATGACATCATTGCTGGCAGCGTTATAGATATCTTGGGTCTGAATATCGTTGTCAGTTGGGATGCGGGTTTGCGTGTGAGCACTACTATAGCTTTCATCAGCACCCTCAAAATCATGAGTCAGACTGTCATAAAACAAATAGGTATAGCTATATTTAATCGCATCAAACAGTCTGTCCTGATAATTGTTTAAGCAAAGAGTGGTCTCTTCTTGCTGCGTTTTGGCATCGTCGTCGCTCAAAGGCGCATTGGCATAGTATGGGTCAAGTGGTGGACGGGCAAGTGCATTGCGGCAGTTTTGTGAGTCAGCAAGCTGGCGCGCTTTTGCGTAGTGCAGTTCTGCAAAAATTGCCAGTGCAGGTCGATAGTGTTTATTTAAAATACTGTCCGTGAGCTGAGTCAAGCACAAGTCGAATTGCTGCATACAAGCTTGCTCATCAAGACCTGCTGATAGCAAGGCAGATGCCGTATCGCTGCTTAGTTGATTATCAGTGACGATATTACCGCGCTGTGCTGAGATGGTCTTGGCCGATGCTTGTTTTTCTACCGAGACGACACTACAGGCTGGTAGCAGCATTGCCGCTGTCAATAATGCAACTGAGGCGATAGGCAGCATTTTTTTATTGGCTTGCGTTACCGTGTTTTTGCTAGGGCTAGCAGAAGTCATAGGTCAGTCCGGTAAAAAAGAAGTGATGAGAAAACCAGCAATGGAAGTGCTATTGGTTATGGTAGAGTTTAGCGTAACTTTTGATATTAGACTATTTTATTTGAAGGGTTATAACCAAGCGCTATATATCGAATGACTTTTTTAAAGGATGGTTATTGTTTTGAGATACACTTAAATTTTTGGGTAAAAAGGGCATTCATTTAGACAAAGTAGGAAAAGACAGGGTTCTGCGCAAGCAGCTTGCTATTAGGCACAAAAAAGCCAGACATAAAAAAGCGCCTTGGCTTTATATTCATAAAAACAAAGGCGCTAGGTATTCTCAGGCTATCAAACTATTTGTTTATCTTTAGTATAGACAAACAGTACCAATTTAGGCACCTGGTTTGACATTGATATCCGGTGCAGGGATATCCCAAATGTAGAATTTGCCATCTTCAACCAGTTTGATTTGCTGAGGAATAACGGTGTTGTTAGGGTATTTTGCTTCAAGACGACGTAGGCGCTCTAGGGCGTTAGCACGGCGATCACTGAGTAGGTCTGACTGTGCCAAGCTTTGCTCTGCTTCGGTATAACCCAGAGATACGGCTCGGTCTAGATATTTTTGGCCTTCTTTAAACCCGCCACCTTCTGATAGCATCATGCCATATAAGAAGTTGGCTTCACCGCTATCTGGCTGGATTTTGAGCGCACGATCAACATACTGGCCGCCGCGTACCGTGTAGTCTGAGCCCAAGTCTAGATTACGACCCATACCATTTAGCTTGGCTGCGCGCATCAATACATCATAAGACGCATTTGGTGATTTGGCGTAAGGCTCAATCCAATCGGCCAATACTTTGATTTTTTCGCGAGTGTAATGGCGCTGAGTGCGGTTAGGGAAGTTTGGTGGATAGTGACGAGCATTCGGTGAGACGTCTGCGATAAAATCATCAAGCAAGCTGACGTCAAGCTTATCAGTACCTAGGCCTTTTTGTTGTGGAATCAAGACGGTTTTGATAAAGCTCACATCTGAGAGCTGTACTTGTGGCGTTGGAATATTTGAGAGCTGACCACTGCGCAGATCAATACCAGTCGCGGTCATCGGACCTGGCTCATAGATGCGAGTAGTACCGCTCATCACAGGGGCGTTAGCTGGATTCATCATTTGCGATGCTGGTGGCTGAGCGGGGCTGATAGGTACACGATTTGGTTGAGCATTGCTTGATTGCATCATCTGTGCTGCCTGTGCCGTGCTCAAAGGGGTACGGTTAGACTGAGTGTTGCTTGACGGCATCATTGGCTGAGTATTAACTGACTGAGCGCTATTAGCAGGCGTAGCATCTGTTGTGCTTTGAGCTGTGCTGGTCGTTGCACCTGGCCTTGCTAGACGAATCACGCGTTTACTGGAATCTACAGCGCTCGGTACAGCAGGTGCTGATGTAGCAGCAGTGTCAGCTTCTGCAGCATTCACAGGCGCAGAAAGCATCATTGCACAGGCGGCCGCGAGCGCAGTCAAGGTTGCAAGCTTTGGCGACTTGGAAGACGCGCTATTAGAGAGAGTTGCTTTCATAAAAATCATTACCTTATTTAGTCGTTATTTATTTATTAATCGGTTGATAGTCAGGATATATGTTTGCTGCAAAATCGTACAAATTTTTAATACCCTAGCAAATTAAGCTTTGCGCTATCTGTGGTAGGATTGTTACTCGCTTGGGCTGAGCAAATCGAGTATTGCTCGTCATCTCAGACATCAAATTGCTATTTGCCTTTATAAATGATAAGCGGTCGCCTTCATACGGTTGGCCATCCAGCGCATTGTCTGACGTACAGGTGGTGACAACGCAGCGCCGCCACTTGCCAGTGCTAGCTCGCGATGATGTTGCTCTTCGATATCCATTTGTGCCAGTATTTCTCTTGAGCGTTGATCATGTTCGGGTAGTTGATTGATATGATCTTGCAGGTGCTCGCTAACTTGTGCTTCTGTCTCCGCGACAAACCCCAAACTAAACTCATTTGAGATGGCGCCTGCGACTGCACCTAGGCCAAAAGACATCCCATACCAAAGCGGGGTAAACACACTCGCATGGCTACCCAGCTCATTTAAGCGCGTCTCGCACCAGACCAGATGATCGACTTCTTCTTCAGCAGAGTTCTGCATAGCTTGCTTGACGCCACTGTCTTTGGCAGCAAATGCTTGTCCATGGTAGAGACCTTGCGCGCACACTTCACCGGTATGATTGATACGCATCAGCCCTGCGACATGGCGTGCCTCTGTGATGGTCAGTTCAGGAATCTCGTCACTACTCACTGGCAATGGGCGCGTACTGGGGTTTGAGTTTGGCACGACAGCTCGTAATGCTTTGTCGACCCCAAGCAATAGCTGATCGATTTTGGATAAAGGACGCAGGGCCATGGTTCACTCCTGATGGCGTTAAATTCTATCAATAAAATAAGACTAGTGACTGCTCTAGGGCAATAATCCTGTGCACAGCTCTTATATACATTACTATAGCAAACAATCCAAATTATCGGCATCAATATTATTGCCTTGATAACCTATCGATTGCTATCGTTATTTAAGCTCAATATGGCTTATTTATATAACCACATCATCATTGGTTTGGATAACCGCCTGTTTGATATGCCTATTTAGCTTAAGGTATAAGAAGATACCAAAAACAATATTGAGCACACCTGTTACCAAAAATAGCTGCGGTAGACTTAGCCCTAATGCATTTAAGATGACAATCGCAAAAATCGCTGATGTGACCATAAATATCGCATTGAATATATTGTTGGCACCCACGATACGCGCGCGATGGCTCTTTGGCGCATAGGCCTGCATTGAGGCATATAAAGGCACAATATATAAACCGCCACTGAATCCCAATAAGAACAAATCAGCAAAAACGCGCCAGCTACCGCTCGTACCAAATAAATCACTGATACCAAGCAATGTGTCATTATTCACATTTATGTTTAGGCTTGAAAGTGAAAAGTACAAATCAATAGCAAAGATACTCAATCCAGCAATACCAAAAGGCAATAGGCGCAGGCTGACTTGGTTTTTGGTCAATGATTTGCATAGGAGCGAACCTATCGATACCCCTACTGAAAATAGCGTCAATAGAAAAATCACCACCGACTCATCACCGTGCAAAATGACTTTGCTGAACTCTGGCACTTGAGTCAAAAACGTCGCCCCATAAAACCAAAACCAGCTGTTGCCAAGAATGACAAAAAACAAGAATGGCAGAGAGTAGAGATAGCGTACCGTAGACAAGCTGATGGTGATAATATTCCAGTTAATCTTAAGATCAGGCTGCATGGCTGGCATGTTAGGGATATAGCGCGCTGCCAGATAACCCAGCACAGCAACGACCAATACGGTAGCGCTAATCCAATATAAGGAGTGTGACAGCTGAGTTAAGATACCAGCGACAATCATACCAACAAGAATGGCTAGAGAAGTGCCCATTTGAAACAGACCGTTGGCACCGACCAGCTCATCTTCTTTCATCGCCTGTGGTAGATAAGCGTACTTAATCGGTCCAAAAAAGGTCGAATGCGTGCCCATCAAAAACAACGCGACAAATAAAAGGGTGTACCATTCAAAAACAAAACCAACCGCAGCGATTGCCATGATGACTAGCTCAAGTACTTTGATAAACTGCGTGAGCTTGGATTTTTCATACTTATCAGCGATTTGTCCTGCCAATGCCGAAAACAAAAAGTAGGGCAGTATGAATAACATCGCGGCCAAATTATTTAAAATACTGACTTCCACACCCAATTGACTGGCAGCGGTATAAGTCAGAACCAGTATAAGTGCTTGTTTAAAGATATTGTCATTAAACGCACCCAAAAACTGAGTGAAAAACATGGCGCTAAAACGGCGGCGCTTAAATAGCTGAAACTGATTGGACATGAATGTTCCTACAGATGAGAAGCGGCTGATAAAGTAAGAAGAGGCGCTGAACGCAGCTTATAATGCGATAGCAATTATCAATATTATCAAAAACTTATCGAAATACAGCATAGGTTTTATCAATATTAAGCCGTATAATAGCAAGGCTTAGGTAAAAATACATGAAACCTGCGCTATGATTTCATAATTAACTAAGTTATGATTTGTAAATTTTATATGGTTGCATTAAAAGGTGCGAGCGACGGTAAAGGTGAAGGCTTGCTATCAATCAAGACTGTTTGTATGGTGTCACCCATCGAGTGCTGAATAATATGCACCAGAGACTTCCATCATGACAAGCAACGTAGTAAACCATTAATTTCAGCCCACTGCTATAAGTTTATTCACCGGTCAGACTTGGCGATAATCAATCGTTAATAATAGTATGCCGCGTGAAGGGATAGGACGTAAACATGACCCAGCCGCCTTCAACTCGAGCACGCAACATATTAATGAGGCAGCGTGACAGCGTGAGTATTCAGAACGATATCAGCATCCAAAGCACTCATGTCGGTACTCCCCGTATTCATTTTAAGCGCTCAGCGCTCTGTACCGCGCTAGCTACTAGTCTAGTTAGTGTCGCACCTGCGGCATTGGCTGAGACAATCAACACAAATATCACCAATGCATCGACCAGTAATCAAGTCGCTAAGACTCAATCAGCTAACAATCAAACAGCCAATAATACATCAGGCGCACTATCAGACGATGATACCCAGCTCGATGCTGCCCTAGATGCACTACGTCTAAAAAAAGCAGTGGAGCAAGGCATTATTGATCAGTCGGTCTTGGACGACTATAGCGAACAAACACTAGGTATCAAAAAATCAGGCGCTAACTCGTCATCTTCTCAGAATGACAGTGCCCGAAATAATAATCACAATAGTGGCCTGCAAGATTCAAATCGTTTCGACGAGGATATGTACGTAGAAGGCATGCAGGCAGATCTATCTAATGATGATTTGTTGCAGCAAGCAACAGCGATACAGCAGCAAGGCTATCAGATGATGACGCCTGAGCAGATTGATCGTGAGCTGGCGGCGCTCGATTTACAAAACACCCAAGATATCGACAGCATTAACAACGACAGTGCCTTTGATGCGCCAATTGCCACATTGAACGACACAGCGCCGCCCATCGGCTTAGATGTTGACTTAGATGCGACCAACTTGCCTATGCCTAGCAATCTTGACACACTGGGTAGAAGTGAGGCCGCAGCAGAACAGGCAGCCACAGCTGAAATTATGTCACGTCCCATTAACGTGAGTGACTCTGTCAGCAGTGGCAATGTCAATGCGGCAAATGGCATTAATGATGAGATAATAGCAGGTAATAGCGATATAACTGATGGCGGTAACATGCCCTCAGATGTGATTGATCCTGAAGACTACCTACCGGATTATCAGAATGATACTCAGGCCGTCAATCAAAGCATCGAGCAAGCTGACCAGTCAAAACCACTTGCACGTAATAAAAGCAACATTGTCAAGCGTCTCTATAATCGCTTTTTCAATGGTGGTGTGATGGCGTTACCAAGTGTGGAGACCACAGTTTATATACAACAAGCTGGCGCCGAAGATACGGCAAATGGTCAACCAAAACTCATCAAAGCTGACGACGATATTCAGCCAATGAAGAATATTAAAGCGGCCCTTGATGATACGACAGTACAGTCGGTCATTGATTTTACCGCAGCGCTACCACGTTTGCGTCAAACGGCATTGGATGCTGCCAAAGCAGTGGGTTACTATGATGTGACTCTCAGCCTGCGTCAGCCTACGCGTGATACGATCAATGTGGTGATCGAAGAGCTGGGCGAGCCTGTTATTGTAGACAGCCGTATCGTTGATATCCGCGGTGAGGGCGGTGAGCAAGCAGAGTTTGTCGCGCTTGAAAAAGAATTACCGCCGCAAGAAGGGGATATTTTTAACCACCGTGTCTACAAGAGTAGTAAAGCGGCGCTTGAGTCTTTGAGTAATACCTATGGGTATTTTGATCAGTATTGGTTAAACAAATCTGTCGATATTATCTTACCAGACAACAAAGCGGACATGTCTTTGGTCTACAACACAGGCGACCGCTACGAGTTTGATGATGTTGTTTTCTTTACCTATGACAAAGAAACCAACACGCTGACACAAGACCCTGACAAACTCCCAGTAGAATTGTCGTTATTGCAGCAGTTGTATGAGTTTGCGCCGGGTGACCCATTCTATCGTCCATCAGTGACAAAGTTTAGTAATGACTTATCAGCGACTCGCTATTTCAACGCTGTCAACGTTGAATCGATATTACCGCCAGATGACCGGAGTGAGGCCAGTACATTGGCATTTGATAATGCACCTACCAATAGCAATGCTATATTGGATGAGGATGTTGATAAGGATGGCATCTCAGATATGACTGGAGATAATGCTACTCTAGCAGCATCCAATAATCGTTTGGCTAGTACAGAAGATACGGGTAGTAGTACTGGCGTAGAGCGTGAAAGTGCGCTTAGCAATGGTAGTGGCGAGACGGTCAATGAAGCTGATATTGCTGCTATCGAGTTTGAGGTTGATGAAGAAACGCTTGATAAGCTACAAGCGGTTAAGCAAAAAGCAGAGCGTCTAAGCCGCCTGCCGGATGACCGCGTGCTGGATGAAAAAGACCAAGAAGCGGATAACTTATTAGGCAAAATCAGTGACTCTATCAGTAATGTGGCCCAAAAAATATTCCCTGATGATGCAGACTTCACCGTTGATGAGGATTTCGTACCGCCAACGCTCGCAGGACGTAAAACACCGCAAGACGTTGCCACAAGCAAAAAAGTACCGTTGTATGTCTTTGTATACGCTGATAAGCCGCGTGATGCTCAGGTTGGTTTGGGTTACGGTACTGACACAGGCGTGCGAGCAACCGCCAAGATCGATTATAATTTGCTTAACCGTCAGGGCTATCAAGCAGGCGCAGAAACCGAAGTGTCCAGAATCAGCAAAAACGTCGCTGTCTATGCGAGCCGCCCTTGGAATCATCCACTCAATGATAAATTAGATGGGCGTCTTACTTATGAAGAAGAAGTCATTGACCAAGGCAAAGGTAACTTTGATTTATCTACCACCACTTTAAAAGCGGCTTTGGCACGTAATATTCGCCGTGATAGTGGTTGGAATCGTAGCTACTCTATGCGTTATCGTTTAGATGAGCTAGAGACTGGCGTTGACGGCGCTGCGCGGGATGATTTACCTATCCGCTTTACCTCGTCAAACCCCAAGCAGCAAGCATTGCTGTTTGGCTATGGCATGAATAAAACCGACACGGATAGTGCGACCAATCCAACGCGCGGTATGCGTCAGTATTATTCGATTGAAGCAGGTGCTGACAAAGCGCTGAGTGATACTGATTTGGCCATCGTGCGTGCTGGTGTTAGCGGTATTTATAGCTTTGGCGATGACAAAAAACATCAAGTGCTTGGTAGTTTGAATGGTGGTTATATTTGGGCAGATGATTTCTATGATGTGCCTTATAAATTGCGCTTTTTCGCAGGTGGCGACCAAAGCATCCGTGGCTATGACTACGAGAGCTTATCGCCACTAAACGATAAAGGCTATCTGACAGGCGGGCAAGTACTAGCGGTTGGTAGTGCAGAGTATAACTATGAGTTCAAACCGGGCTTTCGCGGTGCATTCTTTACCGATGTTGGTAATGCGTACGACAAAGACTTTGATGCTGAAACCAAAGTTGGCGTCGGCGTCGGTGTGCGCTGGGCCTCTCCTGTTGGGATGGTGCGTGTCGATGTCGCCGCAGGGGTGACAGAAGACAATATTCCTGTGCGATTACATTTCTTTATTGGCTCGCCGTTGTAAAAGCTTACTTCCTACATATGAACACAGATCGCTTGAACCGTTTTATTCATTACTTATCGTACCGATTGCTGGTCATCACTTTTTAACGTAGTTGAGTGTCATGCAGACAAAAAATACCCCGCCTAACAATGCACCAGATGAAGACCCAGCACAGCGCGATGCTCGTGCCGTTAGGCGCTGGTATCCGCTATCATTTTTACTCAAGCTGCTGGTGCTGGTCATTATCGTACTAGCGATTATGTTTGCGATATTTTTTTATGCAGCAGGTACTGATGCGGGTACTAAATTCATTTTAGAAAAAATCAGTGCTGAGACGGGTATCGGTTTCAAATATGGGCGCGGTAATTTGCGTGATGGTATTTGGGTGACAGATATCGATATTGAAGCCACTGAAGACCTTGAGATTTTGGTGGACAAAGCTTATGTCAAGATAGGCTGGCGTGCGATATTTGCAAAAGAAGTACACCTGAGTGATGCCGATATACAGACCATCGAAATTCTCAATAAGAAACCACCGACTGGCGAGCCGTTTGATTATAAGACGCTAAAGCTACCAGTCAATCTACGTTTTGATCACGCAAAAATCAATAAAATTATTTATAAGCAAGTGACCAAAGAGCCTATTGTTATCAACAATACTACGGCTCGCGATCTGACATGGGTTGGCAGCACTGTGACGGTCGGTCGCGGCAGCTTGCAATATGCTGATATTGTAAAAGTCAGTGCCTTACAAGGTGAGGCAGATTTACAAGGCGACTACCCACTGGATCTGAGCGCGATTGTAGAGGTGAGTGCACTTGAAAAAGCTTATATCGATCCATTGAATATCACGGCAACTGGTACGCTAAAACGTACGGTTGGGCAGGTGCGTAGCCGCTATAACGACAGCGACGTTAGCGGCGATTTTGTGGTTCAAGGCCTAGATGCAGGCGCACCGTTTCAGGCAAAACTGAAGTGGGATGATATTTTAGTCCCTTATGCAGATGACCAAAATATTCATCTAAAAAGTGGTATGGCGACTGCATCAGGGGTTATCTCTGAGATACAACTGCGCATCAACACAGAATTGACTGCCAAAGACATTCCATCCGGTCATTATCAAGGGCGCGGCGTCATTGCAGACAGTCAATTGCGTATTGACCGCTTAGAAGCCGACGTTCCCTCTGGACGTTTGCTGCTTCAGGGCATCTTAGGCTGGAAAGAGAGCTTTAATGCGACAGTGCGTGCGGCTGGTAGTAACTTTGACATTCGACGTGCGATTCCTGATGAGTATGCTGATTTTAAAGCGTATGCTCCGCAAACGCTCAATGGCAGATTATCGTTACGCTATCAGCAGCAAAACAGTACAGGTAATACAGAGATTGATGTAGACCTACGTCAGCGTGACGGCGAATATGTCAATGCCAACCTAGTGCGCGGCAAGACGTCTGCTAAATCTCAACAGACAGCGCCTTGGTATATTGATGCAAGATGGCAAAACTTGACTCGCCGTAATGTGCCTAACATAGGCAATATTGATAGTCCGCGTGGTCAAGCAGATGTCATCGTTCGTGGTTCAAACCTATCCGTCGATGCCAATGCCGTTATCAATGAACTCAATGCGGCGCCCAAAGGCAACTATGATGTGCGCTTGCGTAAAGCAGGTGACGTCATTGATATTAACCGCCTCAATTATGATGGCATCGTAGGCGACCTATCAGGAACTGGGAATATTCGGCTAGCAGGCAAAAACCGACCGTTGACATGGCAGATTGATGCAGCGACCAAGGGTTTATTGCCTAAAGAGTACCGTAGCGATTTACCACTTGAGCGCCTGACGGGCCGCCTAAGTGCTCGTGGTCGCCTGTTAAATATCACCAAAAATGGCGTTAGCGGTCAGCGCCATGTGATTACTGTCAATAATACCGACTTACAGGCACAGCTTGATGCCACGCAAAACGGTCGCGCAATCGGTATAACAGGTAGCGGTGATGCCAGTGTCGATATCGTGGGTGGTAAGTTGTCTGTATTTGACGCACGTTTTGATGGTCAGATCGATACAGCAGATGTACCAAAAGGTCGTCTATCAATCGACGCAGCGGGTACGCCAAAATTAATTAGTATCCGTAAATTGAATTATGATGGCGAAGCTGGTGCGGTGAATGCCAAAGGTGTCATTGACTTGCGTCGTAATATTGGCTGGACGGTCGATGGACGTTTCGATCAGTTTAATTTAGGGTATTTTTTGCCAAATAATTCAGCAATCATCACAGGTGATCTAAAAACCAGTGGCGAGTGGCAGGCTGCGCCTAAAAACAGCCCAAATACCGCAGGTAAATTACAGCGTTTTGCTGTGAATTTCGATGGGGTTTTGGATGCCGAGCAGTTACCAGCAGGTAAGCTGAATATTAACGCGAGCGGCGATAGTCAGCTGATCCGTATCAACCGTCTGCGGCATGTGGGCGCGGCAGGTAGTATTGATGCCAAAGGAGAGGTTGATGTGCGTCAAGGCATTGCATGGGACATTAGTGCCGTGATGGATCGCTTCAATATCGGATATTTCTTAAAGGATACACCAAGCCTTATCACGGGTAACATCGATACAGATGGACGTTGGGGCGATACGCAGCAAACAATCAATATCAGACAAGTCAATCTGAGCGGTATGCTAAAAGGCCAGCCACTTAGTGCTAAAGGCAGCTTGGCTGCAAAACTGCGCTTGCCAAAAGACTTAGCCAGCTATTTTAAGCGTCTACAAACACAAGATGCCCAAGCACAGTATAAGCAAGTGAATGCCTTGGTAGACAGTTTGAATGCTGACAACTTGATACTACGCTGGGGTGACAACTATGTGACTGCTAATGGCAATGCCAAACAGCTACAGACCAAAATCAATATCACAAGCCTAGATCAACTGTCAGATAAGCTTGCTGGCAAAGTCACTGGTGGAGCGACTTTGTCTCAACCAGTAGGTCAGGCTTTACCGACGATCTATATCGACTTGGTCGGTGAACGGATTGCACTACCGGGCTTTATTTTGCGTCAAGGTCGTATACGTGGCAAGCTGGTTAATCTAGCCAATAGTCCAAGCCAGCTTATCGTCAGCGCTGAAGGTCTGGATGCTGCGGGACAAAGCTTCGATAGTGTAAAAGCCTCCTTTAATGGGACTGAGCAATCTCATATCGTTGATCTAAATGTAGCCAATCAGCAGCTTGATGTTGGCGCTAGGCTTAAAGGTGGGTTTGATCGCGACAAGCTTCGTTGGTCAGGAGTCATCGGTAAAGGCCGCGTTAAATCCAGATACGCTACCTTAAATCAATTACAGCCAGCACAGCTGATTGTGAATTTGCCCAATAATCAAAATGGCAATAATACAGATCTCAAAGTACAGTTGGCTGCACATTGTTGGCAAGCCACGGACCAAACGGGCAAGCTATGCTTACGCAAGAACTTAGTGGCTTCTCCAGCCAGTGGTGAAGTCGATGTGGCATTGCAGAATTTAGATACGTCATTATTTTCAGTATTTTTACCAAAGGATATTGATTGGCACGGCAAGATTAATGGTAAAGCCATTGTCGGTTGGCAACGTGGTCGTCCGCCAACTATTAACACGACACTCTATTCAGACAATGGCAAAATCGGCTTGATTCAAGACGGGGATAGCACGCCTGTGACACTGCCTTATAAGCGTGTTTCACTAATCGCCTTGTCGGTGCCAGAAGGTATCAAGCTGCGTACCGACATCAATACGGGTCGCGGTGCTCGCGGTTATGCTGAAGTCGTTGTTGATCCTTACAAAACACCGAAACCCATCTCTGGTGCACTCGTGTTAAATGAGCTTGATTTGGCGATATTTAAGCCTTTCTTCCCAGGTATGAGAGTACTAAAAGGCAACGTTACAATGGCAGGAGGACTGGGCGGTACGCTAGATAAGCCGCAGTTCTATGGTGATGTGAAACTCTCTGATGGTCGCATCGCCATGTTAGACTTGCCAGTGAACCTGACCAATGTCAACACACAGGCCAAAATTCGCGGTACGCAGGCGACCATTGATGGTACGTTCAAAAGCGGTACAGGAACAGGAACTTTAACAGGAACCGTCAACTGGCAGCAAAAACTACAGGCCAAATTGAGTATCGTTGGTGAAGGGCTCGTGATTACGCAGCCGCCACTGCTCGTGGCCGAGATCAATCCTGATATCGACATCATCGTACGCCCAACGGATCGCTATGTGGATATTAAAGGCGCTATCAGCGTGCCAACCGCTACCATTCGTCCACCAGAGGCCAGCGAAGACATTGTGACTCAATCAGAAGATGTGGTAGTGCTGGATCGGCGTTTGATCGGCAACATCGATGAGGTATTGGCAATATCAAAACCTTGGTCTATCAATGCTGATATCGGTGTTGATTTGGGTGATGACATCAATTTCCGTGGTTTTGGTGCCGTTATTCCATTGGCTGGTGCGATTAACATCAACCAAAATGGCACGGGCATCATGCGTGCCAAAGGCGTGGTTCAAGTATCACGTCGTACCAATATCAATGCTTTTGGTCAAAGCCTAGAGCTAAATTATGGTCAAGTACGCTTTAATGGCGATGTCATGAAGCCCAACTTGAGTATTGAAGCGGCAAAAACCATTGATGGTAAAACAGTGGGTCTGCGTGTGAAAGGTACGACTGAAAGTCCAAATATCATCGTCTTTAATAATGCAGGATTGACCCAGCAGCAAGCGATGAATGCGCTGGTGACAGGACGAATCAATAATAAGAGCGCCACTCAAATCAGTGAGCAAGGGTTTAAATCACAAGTGACCAATAACTTGGCAGCAGCTGGATTAAGCTTTGGTCTGAGTGGTACGCGCAGTCTGACCAATCAAATCGGACAGGCCTTTGGTTTACAGAGCTTGACGGTGGATGCATCGGGTAGTAGTGAAGATACCAATGTCAATGTCACCGGTTACGTGACCCCTGACTTGTATATCCGCTACGGCGTAGGTGTTTTCAATGCGCAAAACAGTCTGTCTGTTCGCTATCAATTGACTCGTCGTATTTACGTAGAAGCCAGCTCGGCTGCTGAAAATGCGGTAGACGTGGTCTATAGTTGGCAATTCTAACGCTCTTACTTGACCGAGTGGGTATCTGATCAGTGGTATGGATTGAGACGGATTCTTATAATTATTGCTTTACAAAAAAAACGCCTCGTAATGAAGGCGTTTTTTTTGTAAAAAATGTAGTCTACTCATACAGTTATTTGGTCAGAATCAACCGATTGTTACGAGTCAAACGTAGTCGATACTCTTCGCCTTGATGCTCGATACGTACTTCTTTGGTCAGGGCAAATAGATGCTGCGACTGTAGCGTTGGCAGACGGTTTTCACGGCAGTTTAGATAACGAGAGATAACCATACTCATGGTAAATTCCTTTTGATAAGAAGTGGCTTAATAAATTAGCTATGTTCTAATGAACCTTAACGATAATCATTATCATTTAGATTGAATGAATTTGCAAGGTAATTGATAAAATAAAATGCAGTTATTGTGTAAATTTATCTAAGGCTACTGTCCCAAAGTGAGAATAGGGGGCTTTCTCCTTGTAGAAACACAGAATTTATAAGATGTATAAAAACGATAGGGACCATAAAGACAGTCGCCACGTTGTTACAGCTGCCAAGTTATATACGCAGAATCAGGCGATTAAAAAGTCATAATGAAGAGAGAAGTGAAAGGTAGAGTTATGCCAAATGAGATGAGTGGCCAATCAAAAACGAAAAACATCACCATCGTCAATGTTGCAGTTGCCGTTATTTATTATAAAACCAAGTTTTTGCTTGGATTCCGAGATGCAGCTCAGCATCAAGGCAATCGCTATGAATTTGTAGGCGGCAAAATAGAGGCTGATGAGTCAGCAGAGCAGGCATTGATTCGGGAGGTTGCTGAAGAAACAGGGATCGATATTCATCAAAATATGATGGTGAAGCTTGGGCGTTTGCATCACGACTATGGTGACAAGCAGGTGAGCTTGCAGGTTTATCAGGTTGAACTGACCGCACAGCAGTATGAACAGCACAAGCATTGTGAGTATGGATTAGAAGGCCAAGCAATGACGTGGGTTGAAAAATCTAAGCTACTAGCAGGAGCGTATCATTTGCCCGCTGCCAATAGCACTATTTTAGAATGGCTAAAGCTTCCTACAAAAATAGCGATTACGTATCCACTTGCGCATTTTTCTGCCCAGCCAAATTCAGCAGCAGCATGGGTGCACTATCATCAAGACAATCTGCCACCAGCCGCTTGGGTGTACATCCGCTTAAAAGAGACGGAGGCGGCATACATTGCTGAGCAGCTACTGGATGTGCGTCTAGATATTCTAGCGATTTTGCCGTACGACAATGACTGTCAGCGCTCCAAGACGACAATTACAGAGGCAATGATAGAGGCAAAAACGACTGGTTCGATTGTCGCTAGACACCTGACGCATTCGGTATTAATGGCATGGTTCAATGGTACTCAAGATATTACAGAGTCTGAGCAATTGGCCGACATCTCGAGTGAGCATCCACTAATAGTCAGCTGTCATGATATTGCCAGCATTCGTGCCGCTAATAAACTTGCGAGTATGCGCATACAGCAGCAGTTGTCGCCAGTGATTGGCGCTTTTTTGTCTCCTGTACTTACAACTCAGACGCATCCTGAGACGGTGCCACTTGGCTGGGAGGCGTGGTCGGCTTTGGCACAGTTAGCTGACATGCCAGTCATTGGTCTGGGCGGCTTGGTACCTAGTATGATAGATCAAGCATTGGCGCACGGCGGTGTCAGTGTCGCAGGCATTCGTCAGTTCCACGAATAAAAAACTAGAAAATGAGTGCTCATTAAGCAGTAATATCATTCACTTGACTATGTTTGCTTATTAAGATAGGTAAGTATAAATAACTGATTTTTAAGTTATTTATCTAGTCGGTAACTATGTGATTATGATGTGTGTGTACTAACGCATAAACCCATCGTTACTTACAAACCGTTGCGTTTTCATACATTGCACTACTGTTTTAATAGTCCAGCTGCCCTTAATATATATTCCATATCTACAACGCATTAATTCTAATTTTTATCAGTGAACTAACTATTAACGCATTTACCAAAATTTATAATAAAAAAGAGCGTTTGTAGCAGTAGAGTTTGGGTCGATAATTAACTCTGAAACTCAGGATCATTATAAAATCAACTCAAATAAATGATGCAGATAAAGTATTTTAACAGTCACTATTAATAACGGTATCCCTATGAAAACCAATAAGTTATCTGAGTCAGCATGGACTGACTCACAGGCAGCTGGTTCTCAATCTCAGGAGACTATACAGTCAAACAGCTATAACAATAGTCGTCATGCGCAACAAACAATAAATGCCAGTAATGATGCAAACTATAGCCATAAAAAACTGAGCAATGAAAACCTGAACAGCGAATATTCGCACCATCTGGCAGAAGCTATGCCTTCACAAGACAGCTATTTTGGATACAAAAGCGCCGACAAAAGCCTTACTAAGGTCAAAGAGTCCGCTATGAGTAACAGTCAACATCTGAAAAATAGTGATAAAGAACAATTCAACATTGCTAATGGATATAAGCGATCAGCAACATTGAATAAAGACGAGCCGCTAATCTCTGAGCTTGCAGATGACCAAGCAAGTAATTTGCAAGACAGCACCAAGCAAATCCTTGATACTTCATCAACCGCTATCAACTCGTCATACAAAGACATACCGGAGCGTATATTTATGAATGGACTTATCAAGCATACAGGCATTGCGTTAGCGATCATCATACCGCTAGCGGCATTTTCAGCCTATGCTGCAACGCCGCCCATTAATATGGCTACTACCAGTAATATGCAAGATAATGTGATGAGCGAGAAGATTACGACCGATATGCTATCAGTTAAGCCAAGCGATATTATCTATAAGCCTGCAAGCATACCAACGACAGTGGATAGTGTCGATCTCAATGAATACGCTGGGACATGGTATGAGATTGGACGTCTACCGATGTATTTCCAGCGTAAATGTGCAGGCGATGTCACGGCAAACTATACGCAAAAGACCGATGGGTCAGGCATCATCGTCACTAACAAATGCGTGAGCGAGGATGGTTCAGGTATTACGGCCGAAGGTTTGGCTAAGCCAGTCGATGAAAATGGTAGCAAACTAAAAGTGACGTTTTTACCGAAGTGGATTCGCTGGATCCCAGTCGGCCGTGCTGATTATTGGGTACTAGCACGTGATGCAGATTATAAAACTGCGCTAGTAGGGACACCTGATAAAAAATACTTATGGCTCCTAGCACGGTCGCCGAATATCAGTCAAGAAACGTATACTAAATATCGTCAGGTTGCTCAGCAGCAAGGATATGATTTGAAAGAGTTTACATTGACGTCGCAGAGCAATCAAACAGTGAATCTAGCACCATAATAGATATAATGAAAATTATTGGTTCAATTAATTAAGTGCTATGGCAATTATCATGTAAATGACGTCCTAATAAGGCAGCATATATGGCTGCCTTTATTTTTATCCTTATTTATATATGAGTCTGTATATGACGACAAAACCTATTATGCACACTAGCTAATCGGTTATTACTGGCAAAATGAGGCATTTTAGGCTAAAATCTAGGCGATTTGAATACTCTGACGTCAAGAACTGATATTGATAGTGGTCGATTATCCTATTACAGTCACCACCTAGAGCATACGCGACCTATCTTATTTATATCTCTTCATATTTTATCGATCATACATTACTGACCATAAGGATGTTTCTCGTGAGCAACGCTGATACCTTACGCCAATTACATCAAGACCACTTAAAAAACTACAACAATCAAGAGCAACAAGCCATTGAGCTGATGGGGCTATTGAGCAAGCTCTATAATGAGCAAGACGTACAAGTGACTTTGTTTGGCGAAACGCTAGACGCTACTTCAGTTGGTCAAATAATTGCGCTACATCAAAAAGCAGCATTACGTGATAACGGTGCTAAAGCCATTGATATCGCTGACACGTTGGCAATGGTAAAAGTCATCGCCGAAAACAAAGAGATTCAAGCGACTCGTATCGACGTTGGCCAATTGATTGCTAATGGTACTGATGTACAAGTCGCTCTACAGTCTATCAACAACGCTGGTGCCGTGAATGGCGCAACGGACGTTGTACTGTATGGTTTTGGTCGTATCGGTCGTATTTTGACTCGTCTGTTATTGTCACAAGCATCAAGCGCAAAAGGTTTGCAGCTAAAGGCAATCGTGGTACGTCCAGCCGCTGCTGGTGACTTGGCTAAGCGTATCTCATTGCTTGAGCGCGACTCAATCCATGGTAGATTCTTAGGTGGCATCAGTATCGATGAAGACAATAACGGCATGATCGTTAATGGTCGTTTCGTACAAGTCATCTATGCCAAAGACCCAAGCGAAATCGATTATACTGCTTATGGTATTGACAATGCGCTAGTTATCGATAACACCGGTATTTGGAAAGACGAAGCGGGCCTTGGTAAGCACCTACAGTCTACTGGCGTGAAAAAAGTACTCCTAACAGCACCTGCTGGTGGCGATATCAAAAACGTCGTTTATGGTGTGAATAACGACACCGTTGGTGATGACACAATCGTGAGTGCTGCGAGTTGTACGACCAATGCCATTACACCGACGTTAAATGTACTAAACGACGAATACGGTATCGTAAACGGTCATGTAGAGACTATTCACTCATTTACCAATGATCAGAACTTGGTTGATAACTATCACAAAGCAGACCGCCGTGGTCGTAGTGCGGTGATGAACATGGTTATCACTAGTACTGGTGCTGCAAAAGCCGTTGGTAAAGCATTACCAGAATTGAACGGTAAGCTAACGGGTAATGCTATCCGTGTACCGACACCAAATGTCAGCCTAGCAATCTTGAACTTGAATCTAAAGACCGCACCAGCAAGCGCTGATGCGCTGAATGAGTTCTTGCGTAAGATTGCTAACAGCAGCACGTGGCAGTCGCAAATTGCTTATACCGATTCTACAGAAGCGGTATCTACTGACTTTGTAGGTACCACCCATGTTGGTATCGTTGATGCCCAAGCGACTATTTTGACTGACAACCAAGCTATTGTTTATGTTTGGTATGATAATGAAGTCGGTTATAGTACTCAGGTATTGCGTTTGGCGACGCAGATGGCAGGAATCAGCTACGCTCAGATTCCAGCATAGATTACTAAATACAGTAGCGCAATAACGTTATACTAAGCCTCTCAAAGCATGGTCACTTTAAAGATTATGCTGCAATAGACTCTACTTTGCATAGCTTGGTATCACTTTAACTGTCATACTTAAACACCCGATAGTCCGATTGATTATCGGGTGTTATTGTCATAATGGGCATGACGTAACATAGCTTCTATAGATTGCTCATTTTGTCAGAACGATATAGCAAAACCTCAAAATACAACCGCTGGTTGTCACCAGTTTATCGACTGGATTGTGAATTAAGGAACGTAAGATGCGATTTATTGATGAAGCCGTCGTAACGGTAAAAGCAGGTGACGGTGGTAACGGAATCGCCAGTTTTCGCCGAGAAAAATATGTGCCACGTGGTGGACCGGATGGTGGCGATGGCGGTAAGGGCGGTGACGTCTATGTCATTGCAGAGGACAACACCAACACCCTAGTGGACTATCGCTATACGCGCCGCTATGATGCAAAACGCGGTGAAAATGGACAAAGTAAAAACTGTTCAGGTAAAGGCTCAGAGGATATTTATCTGCCTGTGCCGGTCGGTACGACGGTCGTGGATACCGAGACTGATGAAGTACTCGGTGATTTGATTGAGATTGGCCAGACGCTATTGGTCGCTAAGGGCGGCGATGGTGGTCTGGGCAATACCCATTTCAAAAGCTCGACCAACCAAGCACCGCGTAAAGCCACGTCTGGTTTTGAGGGTGAGTTAAAAGTTCTTAAGTTTGAGCTAAAAGTTGTGGCTGATGTTGGCTTGATTGGTTTGCCTAATGCTGGTAAATCGACCTTTATCCGTCAAGTCTCTGCTGCTAGACCAAAAGTGGCGGATTATCCCTTTACCACGCTAGTACCAAACTTGGGTGTGGTCGATATTGGTCGTCATCGTTCGTTCGTGATGGCAGATATCCCTGGTCTTATTGAAGGCGCATCAGAAGGCGCAGGACTTGGTATTCGCTTTTTAAAGCACGTGGCTCGTACCCGTCGTCTGTTACACTTAGTTGATGTCAAGCCTGTTGATGGTAGCGACCCGGTCGAGAACGCCCGCGTTATCCTAAATGAGCTTGAGCGTTTTTCACCTGAATTGGCCAACTTACCGCAAATTTTGGTATTGAACAAAATCGATCAGGTCAATGATGAAGACTTGAACGCGCTTTGTACACACATCGTGGCAGAGCTTGGTTGGACAGGTATGGTTTTCCGTACAGCAACGCTGACTGGTGAAGGTGTTGATGCAGTAAAATATCATTTAATGAATGATATTGAACTTGAGCGCGAGCGTGAAATAGAAGATCCTATATTCGCTGAAGCACAAAAAGAACGTTTTGAGCGTTTAGAAGCCGAAGTGCGTCTAAACACTGAAGCACAGCGTGAAGCATATCGTGCAGCTCGTAAAGCCGCGCGTGAAGGCTTAGATTTGTCCGATTTGGATGATGACGACGATGGTGTTGAGGTAATGTACGTTCCTTAAGCGGTTATACTTGAATTGTGAATTTAATCCCTACAATCAATTGATATGAAAAAAAGGAGTTTATATGGCAGATGACATAGCAAACACGACCGAAGAAGCAAGATTTGTTAAACAATCTCGCAACTTTGATATTCAGCGCGTTATTGTCAAGATTGGCTCATCATTATTGACAAATAATGGTCGAGGGTTGGATCGTACTGCCATATATGAGTGGGCAAAGCAGATTGCTAAGCTGCACAAAAAAGGTGTTGAAGTGCTGCTGGTATCGTCAGGTGCCGTTGCTGAAGGTGTGGTACGTATGGACCTTGAGGAACGCCCTAAAAAACTGGCAGCATTACAAGCCTGCGCTTCTATTGGCCAAATGGGACTGATTGAAACATGGTGGTCAGCACTGATTCAGCATGGAATTCAAAGCTCACAGCTCTTATTGACTCATGATGACTTGTCCAATCGTAGCCGTTATCTCAATACTACAGGCGCGCTCACGCAACTATTAGAATGGCGCGTGCTACCGGTCATTAACGAAAATGACACCATTACTATTGATGAGATTAAATTTGGCGATAATGACACGTTGGGTGCGATGGCAGCCGCGATGGTTAATGCAGATTTGTACATCATCTTAACCGATCAAGAAGGCGTGTTCACTGATAACCCACGTGACAATCCTGATGCCAAGATGATTCGTCAAGAACGTGCCATGGCTGATTATTTATTTGATATTGCAGGTGACGGTGGCAAGCTTGGGCGCGGTGGTATGTTAACTAAAATTCGTGCTGGTCGTCTTGCAGCAATGGGTGGTTGCCCAACCGTTATTGTGAGCGGTGCTATCGATGATGTGATCACTCGTGTTGTCTCAGGTGAGGCAGTCGGTACATTATTGACCACCAACGAAGAAGATAAAATCATCGCTCGGAAACAATGGCTTGCTGCGCATTTGCGTATGTCAGGTAGCTTGGTCGTTGATGCAGGTGCCGCAAAAGCATTGACTGAACATAACAGAAGCTTACTGCCAGTAGGCGTTGTAGAAGTTCGTGGCGGCTTTGATGAAGGTGATGTGGTAGAAATTGTTCATCAAGACACTGGTGAGCGCATAGCCGTTGGTCAGGTAAACTTCTCATCGCATGAGGCGCACCGTGTTGCCCGTGAGCGTACAGAGAAGTTTGACAAAATCTTTGGTGGTAACGAAGACCGTGTGGTGATGGTGCATCGTGACAATCTTGCGATAACTGTATAACGTATTCATGATATAGCACGGCTGTTTTTTATAGCTTATAAATATTTATTGTTATTTTATTCAACCTATTTTATTCAGCACAGTATCTATTTATAAATATGGATACTATGTTGTTTTGGAGATTTGTACATGAGTGCTTCAGACAAGAGTGACTCGATTCAGCAGCAATTTGCACCACTAAAAAATGACAGGCTGCTACGTGCATTACGCTTTGAGCCCATCGATACCACGCCAGTTTGGATGATGCGCCAAGCTGGTCGTTACTTACCAGAGTACAAAGCCACTCGTGCTGAAGCCGGCGACTTTATGAGCCTGTGCAAAGATACAGAACGTGCTACTGAAGTGACGCTCCAACCGTTACGTCGTTATGACTTAGATGCCGCGATCTTATTTAGTGACATTTTGACCATTCCTGATGCCATGGGATTGGGTTTGTATTTTGAGACTGGCGAAGGTCCTAAGTTTAAGCATCCAATTCGCAAGCAGGCTGATCTTGATAGATTGCCATTACTTGAGCCTAATGATTCTCTTGACTATGTAATGCGCGCCGTGACCAGCATTCGCAAAGCGCTAAATGGTCAAGTGCCTTTATTTGGGTTTTCTGGTAGTCCATGGACGCTCGCGACGTATATGATAGAAGGGGGTAGTTCAAAGGATTATCGTTATACCAAAGGCTTTTTGTATAGCGATCCCAGCTTTTTACATCAGTTATTAGATAAGCTTGTGACTTCGGTCATTGACTATCTCGATGCACAAATTGTGGCCGGAGCTCAGATCGTACAAATATTTGACAGTTGGGGCGGGGCGCTTGGTCATCGTCAATTTATCGAGTTTTCGCACAATTACAACAAGCGTATCGTGGCTGAACTAAAGCAACGCCATCCACAAGTACCAGTGGTATTATTTACCAAAGGTGGCGGATTATGGCTTGATATTCAGGCTGATAGCGAAGCTGACGCTTTAGGTCTAGACTGGACGATGCCGCTTGACCGCGCGCGTCAAGTACTGACTGAGAGTCAGCGCGAGTTAACCAAAAAGCATAAGAAGCTACAAAGCAGTAAAGCCATTCAAGGCAATTTAGATCCGGCAACGTTATACGGATCACCCGCCACTATCCGCTCTGAAGTGAATGCGATGCTTGATCGCGCCTATGCTAATGGCGAAAAAACTGGCTACATTGCAAACTTAGGTCATGGTATTACCCAGTGGGTGAATCCTGACAATGCCAAAGTGTTTGTTGATGCGGTACATGACTACAAGATCTAAAAGCCACGGTATTCAAAGCTATGGTATTCAAAGCCATAATATTCAGAGACGTTAGGATTGACAGACTGGTTTCATGTCTATATGGCTTTGTAAGCTAGATAAAAATATAGAATTTATTAGATATAATGAGTGCTTACTAAGAATAAGGATAATTTATGATTTCAGCAGCGATTGTCGGTGGTACAGGTTACACAGGTATTGAGCTTATTCGCTTACTATCTGCTCACCCTGAAGTGTCTATTGATTTGCTAACCTCGCGTAGCGAAGCTGGCACTCGCGCTGATGAAATCTTCCCAAGCTTACGCGGTATCTCAGATATTGTTTTCAGTGACTTAGGTGACAATACGCTTGGGGCATTGCAAAAATGTGATGTTGTATTTTTTGCGACGCCGCATGGTGTTGCGATGAAGCAAGCAGAAGCGCTGACCCAAGCTGGCGTAAAAGTCATCGATTTGGCAGCTGATTTTCGCCTGCAATCATTGACGGAGTTTGAGCACTGGTACAAACAATCTCATGCTTGCCCTGAGCTGTTGAAGACAGCAGTTTACGGTTTGCCTGAAATCAATCGTGATAAGCTTGCCAGCGCTTTATTGGTCGGTAACCCTGGCTGCTATCCGACTACTGCGATTTTGGGTTTAAAACCTGTTATCGAAGCACAAAATGAGCAAGCAGAAAGACTGGTTGAATCTCGCATTGTCATCGATGCCAAATCTGGTGTATCAGGTGCTGGTCGTCAAGCGTCACTGGCACTTAATTATGCGGAAACAACGGATAATTTTAAAGCCTATAGCGTTGAAGGTCATCGCCACTTGCCAGAGATTGAGCAGGGTGTGGCGCAGTTACTAGACAGTCAGTTTACACATCGCATTCGCTTTTTACCGCACTTAGTGCCTATGATACGCGGTATGCTGAGCTCAATTCACATGGAGCTGACTGACGCAGGTGCGGCTATCGATTGGCAGCAAGTGTTTGAGGACAGCTATGCATCAGAAGGTTTTGTTGATGTCATGCCAAAAGGTGTTTATCCAGACACGCGCAGTGTGCGTGCTAGTAATCGTCTACGTATCGCAGTACATCAAGACAACGAGCGTGCTGAGCTGACGGTCATTGTGGTGCAAGACAATTTGGTAAAAGGTGCCGCAGGGCAAGCTGTCCAGAATATGAATGTGATGTTCGGCTTTGATGAGTCGATGGGACTCAATTTTGCACCTATCGTACCTTAATGCTGGCTTTTTTGTCGCTAAGTCATTCATATTTATGGTACTAGGTATTGATTATAAATTCCGCTATAATAACTTGCCTTTACTCTTAAGAGATACCATCTAAATGCGTGTTAAACTTGAACGACGCTTTTTTTTAAAGTCATCACGTCTATCGTGTCAAGATTCTGTTCTATATGGCTTGGCGTGCAAGACGCATTCCGATAAAAATAGTAATGGCTTTATGAGTGATATCGGTAGCACTCAACGAGGCGCGTCTACATTAGTATTGGCTTTATTTGTAGTAGTGATATTAGTGACTGCCGTGGCTGGATTGCTATTCGGACATAAGCTGGGCTATCAGCGTGGTTTTCATTCGATGGAAACGCAAGCTCAGCAAGCGATTATCGATGGTACAGAAGCGACAAAAGCGCTAGAAGATTTGCGTCTTAGTAATAAAATCGCGACCAATCAAGCCGCGACAGCCAAGCAAGAGCTGGCCATAAGTCTCGCAAATCTAAAAGAGTTGCGTGAAAATCAACAAGCTCTGACGGTAGAAAACAGGCAGGTCTCACAGCTTAATGAGATATATGCTGATGTGATTGCTGAGAAAGGTGGCATGCCGCTACAAATATTGGGCGCTAAGATTGAGCCGTTGCCCGAAAATGCTTTTGAGTATGGTTTTGATATTGGTATGCTCAGTAGCGACGGTCAAGCCAAACGACTCCAGCCAACCTTGACGTTACTCAATAATGATGACCTTGTAGAAGTGCCCTTAGATCCTGCAAGCTATGCGATCGAAGGTATTGTTCGTATACGCGGTCGTTTTATGATGCCCTCAGGTTTTAAACCTTTACAAGCAAAACTAAGCTTGCAAGCAGGTGGCCAAACAGTAGAGCAATTGTACGATTGGAAGCTCGGTGATAAGGTTGATAACATGCTACCATCACTTTTAGACTTGCCAGAAGTTGATGAAAGCCCGATTGTTCCCTAGATACAAGTCTTAATAAATACCAAACAGCGATGATATAGTTGAAAACAAAGCACCATGTCTATATATAGTCATAGTGCTTGATGTTTCATCGCCTGCCTAGCTAACCTCTCTTATTCCAAACTTACCTTATAATTATACTTTGATTATGATGAAAAAAATGATATTACAAGCTACGCCAACGGTTGCTGATTGGCATTTTCCAAATATGCCTGCCCATCGCGCACAGGACGGTGACACAGAAGGTGAAACGTCACCGCAAGCAGATGTGCTGGTTGCTGAGCCAGAAATTGCTAAACCGCCTATGTATGCGGTGGTTATGTATAATGACAATTACACGCCAATGGAGTTTGTCGTCTATATTTTGCAGTCAGAGTTCCGCCATAGTATGGACTCTGCGGTTGAAATTATGCTAACGATTCACAATAGTAGCAAAGGTATTGCGGGCATCTATCCTAAAGACATCGCTGAGACGAAGGCCAAAAAAGTAAATAGTCTGGCACATCGTGAGGGCTATCCACTATTAACCCAAATTGAGCCACATCAAGGCGAGTAAAAGGATAGCAAGACACTATATCTTATTCTTACATCAGCTCTCATTGCCATAACTAATCGTTTTTTGTTCTCATCCAGTTGTTATAGCAGCTCACTTTTAAAGTGAGCTAAGCCATCTATTTTTACAGCCTCGCTTTAGATACCCATATTTGATTAAGCATGTCAGTGATTATATCGCTCTTATAGTCTTGATTTTATTGTAATATATCCTTATATACTAACTAGGCTTCTTAATAATTTTTACAACCTTTCGATCACTCGTTATTAATATCCTCGTTCATCTACTTATTTTTTATCCACATTAGCTCTTTAAGCTTCTCGTCGCTCTCACATTCTTCGTTATGTACTCGTAGTATGCTTTGATACACTTTAGTCTGCGTTAATAGATTGACTCTGTCGAAGTATCGTGTTGATATAAAGAAAAGCGACTATGAATTATCACAATCACTGCTAACTGATAGATAGATTACAGCATTCGTCACACAGTCTATGGTCCAAATGATATATCCATGATTTTTTAATTATACGAATCTTACCCTTGAACAATCGATCTATCGCCCTGATTTACTTACTAACTCATTCATAAAACTATCAATTATAAAGATAGATATAACCGTAGGAAGTTGTTATGTTAAGTCGTCATCTTGAAGTTTCTCTACGTTTAGCAATGACGCTTGCGCGCCAAAAATCGCATGAGTATCTTACTGTTGAACATTTATTATTGGCACTATTAGAAAATACTCACGCTGCCAATACCCTGACTGCCTGTAATGCCAATATATCGGCATTGCGTACTGAGCTTGAAGCTTATATTAATAAGCACACGCCAACTGTTGATGCAGATACAGATCAGTCACCGCAGCCAACGCAAAGCTTTGATCGCATCTTGCAACGCGCTATTTTTCATGTGCAGTCTATAGGCGGTGGTCGATTGGTAGAAGGCTCTGATATTTTGGTTTCTATGTTCTCAGAGCATGATACTTATGCCGTTTATCTGCTCAAAAAACAAGGTATTAGCCGTCTTGAGCTGACCCAATATTTATCACATGGTCAAGACAAAGAAGAGCCATCTGAGCAACGTGCTTCTATGACTGGTGAGCGCCGCAGTGCGTCTGAAAAAACCAGCAAAGATCCACTGGTTGAGTTTGCAACCAATTTAAATCAGCGTGCTGCTGAAGGCGAAACAGACCCATTGATTGGCCGCGCTTCTGAAATTGAACGTGCCGCTCAAGTTTTATGCCGCCGCCGCAAAAATAATCCGTTATTGGTCGGTGAACCAGGCGTTGGTAAAACCTCTATCGCCGAAGGTTTGGCATGGTTGATTATCAACGACAAAGCACCCAAGCCACTTAATGGTTGCGTGATTTATAGCCTTGATATCGGCTCGCTTATTGCTGGGACGAAATATCGTGGTGATTTTGAAAAGCGTATGAAATCGCTTCTTGATGCGCTGAAGAAAAAGCCCAATGCTATTTTATTTATTGATGAGATTCATATGATCATTGGTGCAGGCTCGTCAATGAGCAGCAATATGGACGTATCTAACCTTATCAAACCTGCCTTGGCTAATGGTGAGCTGCGCTGCATTGGTTCAACGACCTTTACTGAGTACCGTCAAGTGTTTGAAAAAGACCATGCACTATCACGTCGCTTCCAAAAAATCGATGTGAAAGAACCAAGTGTAGATGATGCCGTCGATATCTTGCGTGGCCTCAAGCCTCGCTACGAAGAGTTTCATAATGTGGAATACACGGATGAGGCATTAGTGACCGCTGTACAGTTATCAGCCAAGCACATTCATGAGCGTTTTTTACCCGATAAAGCCATTGATGTGATCGATGAGGCAGGTGCGTACAAACGTCTGGGTGTGGTACCTGATGTAGAGGATATTGAAGCTGAAGAGAGCTTTATTGCAGATTTAGAGCAAGACTTTGATGCACAGATTGATGCTGATGTCGAAGGTATCGATAGCGATGCAGACAGCGATAATGAGATGCAAGACGAAGCAGAGACGGCAAAGGCAAACGACCGTGCTCAGTCTGCCGATGGCCTAAAATCTGCTAAAGCGCAAAAGCCACCGATGAAAATCGATGTCGCTGATATCGAAGCCATTATCGCTAAACTGGCACGCATTCCGCCCAAGTCGGTATCGAGTGATGACAAGAGCATTCTTGAGCACTTGGATCGTGATCTTAAGCACTTAGTGTTTGGTCAAGATGAAGCGATTGCCACGCTTGCTGATGCAATTAAGCTGTCTCGTGCAGGACTAAAAGCACCAGATAAACCGATTGGCTCGTTTATGTTTGCAGGGCCGACAGGGGTGGGTAAAACGGAGGTCTCTCGTCAGCTGGCTAATCTATTAGGCGTAGAGCTGGTACGTTTTGATATGTCAGAGTACATGGAAGCCCATACCGCATCACGTCTGATCGGTGCGCCTCCGGGCTACGTTGGTTACGATCAAGGTGGATTGTTGACTGAAAAGATCAATCAACATCCGCATTGCGTACTGCTACTTGATGAGATTGAAAAAGCGCATCCTGATGTCTTCAACTTGCTATTGCAGGTGATGGATCATGGTACATTGACTGATAACAATGGCCGTGTTGCTATCTTTAAGCAAGTCATCATTATTATGACAACCAACGTTGGTGCTGATAGTATCAGTCGCTCTTCTATGGGCTTTACTCAGCAAGATCATAGCCGCGACAACACTGAGGCGCTCAAGCGCGTCTTTACGCCAGAGTTCCGAAATCGTCTAGACGCGATTATTCAGTTCAATCCACTAGATACGTCAGTGGTTGTGTCAGTTGTTGACAAGTTCTTGGTTGAGCTACAAGTACAGCTTGATGATAAGCAAGTGACGTTAGAGATTGATGATGATGTGCGTGATTATCTGGCTGATAAAGGATACGATCGCCTTATGGGTGCACGTCCAATGCAGCGCCTGATTCAGGATGAGATCAAAAAGCCACTGGCAAGTATGATTTTATTCGGTGACTTGGTAAATGGGGGCGTTGTTCATTTGACTTTATCCCCTAAGGCCGACAATACGCAAGACGATGATACAGTGAAGTTAGATAAATCTTCGCAAAAAGGTTCACCGGATAGTCGGATTGTTTTGACTGTGGTCGAGACTCATGAGCCACGTTCAGACTCTGAGTCAGTGGCTAGCTAAAACACTTAGTTTGAATATAAGAGTAACGGCTATCGTAACATTACGGTAGCCGTTTTTTTGTTGCTATAATTCATCAACAAAGCTCATACGGTTTTTTGTTACTATTAGTCTTTAAAATAAGCCAATCACTAAGCATTCATTTCATAATAAATATAAAAGGATATACCATGGAGCTGTTTGACGAGCAGACAACCAAAACGCCAGAACAAAAACAAGCTATTTTAGACAATGTCCGTCTGCCAGAGGATTGGAAGGCGGCATTAACAGATGAGTTAACGTCCGAAAATATGGACAATCTACGCGCATTTTTGAAAGAAGCTTATCAGTCAGGGGATAGCATTTATCCGCCCGCGCCGTTGATGTTTAATGCGCTTAATCTCACGCCTTTATCGCAAGTTAAAGTGGTGATTTTAGGTCAGGACCCTTACCATGGGCCAGGGCAGGCCATGGGATTGTCATTCTCTGTTCCTAAAGCGATTCCTAAGCCGCCATCATTAAACAACTTGCTTAAGGAGATGGCAGATGACATCGGTATCGCACCCTCAAAACATGGTGACCTAACTTACTGGGCGCAGCAAGGTGTTTTGCTACTAAACAGCTCACTAACTGTGCGAGAAGGCGAGCCAAACAGTCATCAAAATAAAGGCTGGGAGCAGTTTACCGATGCAGTCATTGACGCGGTCAACGAGCAGACAGAACATACCGTATTTATTTTGTGGGGCAGTAAAGCACAAAAGAAAGGTAAGTATATCGATACCGACAAACATCTTATTTTGACCGCCGTGCATCCTTCGCCGTTGGCTGCGAACCGCGGTGGATTTTTTGGGACAAAGCCATTTTCCAAAACCAATGATTATCTGGTGCAGTATGGCCGAACGCCCATTGACTGGCAGCTACCGCAATAAATGCTAAATATGATGAAGACAACTTTAGCGCCTTATTTTTCAGCGGCGAGCGACTCAGCAAGTATACCTTTTGCTCAGCTTATGTTTTGGTCGCTATCAGATGGTAAATGGATGCAAGAAGCGCTTAGACTAGCAAGCCAAGGCGCTAAACTGGGTGAAGTGCCAGTAGGCGCTATATTGGTGCATGATCAGCAGATCATTGGTCAAGGGTTCAATCAACCGATTGGCTGCCATGATGCGACGGCACATGCTGAGATAGTTGCGTTAAGAGAGGCCTGTCAGCGTCTACAAAATTATCGTCTGCCGCTACAGACAACTTTGTACGTGACACTAGAGCCTTGTACGATGTGTATTGGCGCGCTCATTCACGCACGTGTTGATAGGCTAGTATATGCGACGAGTGAGCCACGTGCTGGCATGGTAGGCAGCCAGATGGACTTATCAATGCAGCCTTTTTATAATCATAATATCCAAGTTCATAGAGGATTGTGCAGTGAGCATACTAGTCAATTGCTAAAGACGTTTTTTCGTGAGCGTAGGCGATTAGCGAAACAGAATAAAAACAGCGTTTAATCCAAAATGATTAATAAATAAGATATCAGTTTGGGCGCTAGTGGTAGCAATGATTTTTTGCTATAATATCGCCCTATTTGGTAGCGAATTTTTTAGCCTGCTATCAAACATTTGATATAACAGTAAATATTGCTTCATTGCTACTGTATGACAGCTATACGGGTAACAACTATTATTGAGTAAGTATTATGACCGTCTCCGTATCTGATAACGATCTACTCAATAAAAACGATAGTGTACACCATTCAGCACGCTATCCGGTTATCTGTATCGATGGGCCTAGTGGCGCTGGTAAAGGTACGGTCACATGGCGTTTAGCTCAAGTGTTGGGCTATCAGCTATTAGACTCTGGGGCGCTGTATAGAATCGTAGGACTCAAAGCATTTGAGGCTGGATTGATCACAGCAGATGCCAGCCATCCAATCGATGAGTCGGCAGTGCTAGCGCTCACGAAAAGTTTGGAGATAGCGTTTTTACCAAATAATGATTCTGGACGTGTAGACATCATTGTGAATGGACAAGCGGTAGGTGATCAGGTACGTAACGAGACCGTAGGCGGCTATGCTTCACAAATCGCGGTGTTTCCAACAGTTCGTCAAGCGCTGCTTACGTTGCAACAAGATATGGCGACACGCTCAGGGCTTGTCGCTGATGGTCGTGACATGGGAACCGTTGTATTCCCAGATGCCGATGTGAAAGTATATTTGACGGCGAGCGCGGAAGCGCGTGCTGAGCGCCGCGTGACCCAGCTAGTTAATGCTGGGCAAGCAGCAGATTTTGACTCGATTTTGGCGACGATTAAAGAACGTGATGATCGTGATGAGAACCGTAGCACCGCACCATCGAAACCTGCAGCAGATGCTTTGTTACTTGATAGCTCAATGCTCGATGCTGATGCGGTTTACGAGCAAGTAAAAAGACATTGCCAAGATAAAGGGCTGTTTTTTAATAGTTAATAAAAACAACATATTAAGTACTAAAAAATTTCCTATAGTCTCTGTTTTTAATGTAGAATTGTATAGTTGGAAGTTAGTGTTTTTTAACGATTAATTATTTATTAGGCTGGGTTGATAAAATTTTGTTTGATAGAATAAAGTAAGACAATTGTTGTTAGTAAGTTTAAATATGCGCTTATTAACAACAAACGTTTTTATATATGATTGCATAAGATATAAAACCAGTATTCTCGTTTTATGCAATCATAAATTTGATCCGTACTGTGCTGGACAGGATACGGCTATACAAAGGTAGACATAATGGAATCATTTGCTGAACTATTTGAAGCGAGCATCGAAGAAACAGGCCTAGATATCGAGCGTGGCTCGGTGATTAACGGTACTGTTGTGGCCATCGATAGCGATTGGATCACAGTAGATACTGGTCTAAAATCTGAAGGTATCGTCGCTCGTGAAGAGTTTTTAAGCGAAGAAGGCGAACTTGAAGTTGAAGTTGGCGATAGTGTTGATGTCGTAGTTGAAGCGGTTGATAACGGCATGGGTCAAACCTTGCTGTCACGTGAAAAAGCTAAGCGTGTTGAAACTTGGAACTTCCTTGAAAAAATCGCTGACAATGATGAGATCGTAAAAGGTATCATCTCAAGCAAAGTTAAAGGCGGTTTCACTGTAGATATCGGTTCAGTACGCGCGTTCTTACCAGGTTCATTGGTAGATGTACGTCCTATCCGTGATACAACGCATCTTGAAGGCAAAGAGCTAGAATTCAAAGTCATCAAACTTGATCAAAAGCGTAATAACGTTGTTGTTAGTCGCCGTGCAGTTATGGAAGCTGAAAACTCAGCTGAGCGCGAAGAGCTATTGAACAAGCTTGAAGAAGGCATCGAGATCGAAGGTATCGTTAAGAACCTTACTGATTACGGCGCGTTCGTTGATCTAGGTGGTATCGATGGTCTATTGCACATCACTGACATGGCATGGCGCCGTATCAAGCATCCATCTGAAGTTGTTGAAGTTGGTCAAGACCTAAAAGTTAAAGTATTGAAGTTTGACCGTGAACGCAATCGCGTAAGCCTAGGTCTAAAACAACTTGGTACTGATCCTTGGGACAACGTTAGCGGTACTTACCCAGTGGGTAGTGTTGTTAAAGCTCGCGTAACCAACTTGACTGATTATGGTTGTTTCGCTGAGATTTCTGAAGGTATCGAAGGTCTAGTACACGTATCAGAAATGGATCACACCAACAAAAACATCCACCCATCTAAAGTAGTTCAAGTGGGCGATGAAGTTGAAGTAATGATCCTTGATATCGATGAAGAACGTCGTCGTATTAGCCTAGGTATCAAACAGACTCTAGCTAACCCATGGGATGAGTTTGATAAGAAACATGAGCGCGGTGATAAAATCACTGGTACGATCAAATCAATCACTGATTTTGGTATCTTTATTGGTCTAGACGGTGGTATCGATGGTCTGGTTCATTTATCTGATATCTCTTGGAACGAAACTGGCGAAGATGCTATCCGTAATTACAACAAAGGCGACACCGTTGAAGCAATGGTATTGTCTGTAGATGCAGAAGCTAACCGTATCAGCCTAGGCATTAAGCAGTTGAGCTCTGATCCATTTAACGAATACCTAGTCGCTAATGACCGCGGTGCTATCGTTAATGGTAAAGTGAAAGAAGTAGACGCTAAAGGCGCTACTATTGAGCTTGCTGACGAAGTTGAAGCTTATCTACGCGCTTCTGAAATTCAACGTGACCGCGTTGAAGATGCAACTAAGCATCTGTCTGTTGGTGATGACGTTGAAGCAAAAATCATCAGTGTTGATCGTAAAACACGCAACATCAACTTGTCTATCAAAGCGAAAGACGAAGCTGAAGAGCGTCAAGCGATTAAAGATCTTGGTAGCACGAACACAACTGCCGCTGCAGGTTCTGATGCACAGCCAAAAACGATTGGTGATTTGATCAAAGAGCAAATGCAGTAAGTTGTAAGTTATTGATATAAAAGTAATATAAAAAAAGCGACTTCGGTCGCTTTTTTTATGATTAAGTTTTGATATTTGTATTAATAGGTAAGATTTTTGGCTAAATAAGGAAACTCTTATTCCTATTTTCCTCAATATCCGCTATCATTTGCAACATTGAGTAACGAGATGTGAGCGACA
The DNA here is from genome assembly GCF_001854065.1 of Psychrobacter sp. AntiMn-1. Taxonomy (NCBI): domain Bacteria; kingdom Pseudomonadati; phylum Pseudomonadota; class Gammaproteobacteria; order Moraxellales; family Moraxellaceae; genus Psychrobacter; species Psychrobacter sp. AntiMn-1. The sequence goes on from NZ_CP012969.1 coordinate 3,032,600, forward strand.
GTGTATTTAGAGTTGCGATATGACTCGTGCAAATAGACTATTCTGATATGAGCTATTAGTGTTTCTGTTGATAATACTGTTTTGACTTATTATCAGTTTATCCATCAATCAACAAGGCAAGCGTAATAATGCAGCAAGCGATTAACAAATCCGAATTTATCAGTAATTTGAGTGCGAATTGTGACAACATGGCAGATACCATCGTTGATGACGCCGTTCGCGAAATATTAAATTTGATGACCCATACTTTAGCCAATGATGGCCGAGTCGAGGTTCGTGGGTTTGGCAGTTTTTGTCTACATCATCGCCGCGCTCGTGTCGGACGCAATCCTAAAACGGGGGAGAGCGTACCAGTTCCTGCCAAAGCGATTCCACACTTTAAGCCAGGTAAAGCATTACGTGAAGCAGTCAATGATAAAGTAGCACACAGCTAATATTCATTAATGATTGACTGACCAAAAACTATCATTCCAACCTGAGGTAACTGTCTCATGCGCTTTTTATTATTCGTATTGCTGTTTTTGAGCTTTGCTTACTCGCTTGGTCTGGTATTGGCAAATAATACCGAGGTCGGGGTCAATTTACTGTTTTCGCAAGCGCCTACAATGAATTTGGGACTACTGCTCATTCTATGTCTAATACTCGGCATCATTATTGGTATTCTATTATCATTGCTTATATTCCGCGTACTACAGAATAAGTGGGAAATCTCACGTTTGCAAAAGGCAAATGCAAATCTACAAGAGCAATTGAATCAAGCCAATGTGGTGATTGACCGTCAGGCTAATGCGCCAACCGTAGATGAGGCTGTCTATGGTGCCAGATCGATTGATATGCAAGACAATACAGACACGCATCTAAATGAAGGTGGTACGTTGTCTAAGCGCAAGCGAGATTAAATTGCTCGGCCATAGAAATGGTTGTTGATTTTGAAAATACAGTGCTCGAATAATTCTGATATGCGGCAAAACCATGAATAATATGATTAACTCTCCCGTCATTGTTGCTTTAGACAATATGACTCTGCAAGCATCGTTGGCATTAGCTGATCAATTGGATCCAGCGTTATGCCGGCTCAAAGTAGGTAAAGAGCTATTTACACGCTGTGGTCCCGATATTGTAAAGGCACTGCATCAGCGTAACTTTGAGGTATTCTTAGACCTGAAGTTTCACGATATTCCTAACACTACTGCTCAAGCGGTACTAGTTGCTGCCGAGCTTGGTGTATGGATGGTCAATGTTCATGCTAGTGCAGGTCTAGAGGCTATGTCTTTGGCAAAACAGCGTTTAATAGATAATAACCTTGATACATTACTCATCGCGGTGACTGTATTGACCTCTATGGACAGTGACGCATTGATGCAAACGGGTATCACTGATAGCTTAGACGTACAGGTGAGCCGATTGGCACAATTGACCAAGCAAGCTGGGTTAGATGGGGTAGTATGCTCTGCTCAAGAAGCGAAAACGCTTAAAGCGTTATGCGGTCACGATTTTAAATTGGTCACACCAGGCATTCGACTAGCAGACGACAATGCTGATGATCAAAAGCGTATCTGTACGCCAAGTCAAGCATTGTTAGATGGTTCTGATTATTTGGTGATTGGACGCTCAATCACTCAAGCCAAAAACCCTGCCGAGAAGCTAAATAGAATATTACAAAGCATTTAAGTTTTAATAGCAATACAATAAAAAAGACAGCCTAAATCGCTGTCTTTTTTTACTTTTTTCAGACAGAAAAAAGCTGTTACACTACCTGAGAGGTTTTATAAGTAGGCTGATCTGCAACCAATTATGCAGCCTATTAAAAGGAGTGCTGGCCTATTAAAATACGCTAACGTTACCGATTGGCTGATAATGATACTATTGGACGATATTGAATTATATGAAATTACAAATACTAAGTGACTTACATATTGATAGTTATGCACGCCAGTCACGCCCTATTGGGCATATTCCTAAAACTGACGCAGATATCGTGTTAGTAGCGGGAGACACTGCCAACAGCGATAGAGGGATGCCGTGGTTACAAGAGCAGGCAGCACGCTTACAAGTTCCTCTGATCACAATCTCAGGTAATCACGAATATTTTGACGAAGATGTGCTAAGTTTTGACCAAAAGTTGGCGACTTGGGACAATTATGATGCTGCCTCTAACAAAGGGGTTTGTGTCTTACAGTGCCAGTATATTGATATTGGTGATATACGAATTTTAGGTTGCACACTGTGGACGGATTATCAATATCATGCCAATGAAGATACTATGGCTGCTGCTAGGCATTTTATGCGTGATTATAAGCAGATATATGCAGGTAAAGAGATGTTCTCACCTGAAGTTTCCATGCAAATTCACTCAGAGCATCGTCAGTGGTTGCAGCAAGCACTAATCACTGCCAAAGCACTGGGCAAAAAAACGGTCGTCATGAGTCATCATAGTGTCAGTGCATTATCGGTGTCTGAAAAATATGCTAATTTACCAAGCAATGCTGCCTTTGTTAGTGATTTGTCTGGGTGGATGCATGAGGACTGGGCACCGACTTTGTGGGTGCATGGTCATACCCATGAAGCATTCGATTATCGAATAGGTAATACGCGAGTGATTGTCAATCCTAGGGCTTATCCTAATGAGATTAGCAGTACGGCGTTGGCATTTGCGTGGGATAAAGTTATTGATATCGGTTAGTTGAGGATCTATGTAGATAAGCCATGTTACTTATCTTCGCTTAGTTCTCTTAAAAACAAGCTCACTCCTTGTATGCCAAGATATTTACAAGATATAGTGCAACTAGACTTGTCAGTTGTTCATTCCTATCAAAAAATCTGCTACGCTTGCTACTATGAGTAAATATCTTAATAGCACCTTATCAAAAGTCTCTGCTGACAAGCTTGCGAGTCACACACCAAGTGCGCCTGCGCCTTCACATCTGCCAGATAGTATGATTTCTTCGGTCAGACTATTACCTGAAAATGAGCGGCTGATTTTATTTACCAGACACTCTTTGCGTGAGCGTTCTGACGGCAATGGTTTTGCCAGCTATCAGTTGCCGCTGACGCCTAAAGGCCGCGTACTAGCTAAGTCTTGGGGTCGTTGGTTAGCAGGTCACCTCCCATACTCACTCGATGTTGATAGCATCTCAAGCCCCATTAAACGCTGTATTGATACGGCGAAGCTCATGCAGGAAGGAGCAGGTCTAAAGCGTGATATTACGCATCAGTCACTGCTGGTTGAGCCTGGTAGCCTCGTTACTGAACCTGAAATAGCGAACCCAATATTTAAAGAGATTGGTGTACTCAATTTTATCAATCGCTTTTTGCAAGGCAATCTTGAAGGCACCAAAAATGCTTATCAAGGTGGCCTTGATATTCTCTCGCTCTTTTATCAAAACCAGCCACAGCATGGGCATCTGATGCTGGCTGTCAGTCATGATACTTTGTTGTCTGCATTCTTAGCCGTGATGTTCGATGTGGAAGAGATCGATTGGAATGATTGGCCAAAAATGATGGAAGGGGTGTTTTTGTGGTTTGATGATAAACCTTTTGATCAGGCAAATGCGCATTTTATCTGGCGTGGTCAAGTATATACACGTCCGATTAGTTCATTGTTGAATGGATATCGTGCAGCAGGGTATCACCCAAGTAAACTGCTATTACCACCAGGGGTGCAATGGACATAAGATTTCATCAAAAAATGGTAATGACGCTCCACTAGATATATATCGAGTAGGCATAAAAAAACCTTGCCCCAGTATGAGAACCAGTAGCAAGGTTTTAGTCATGACGCTATAAAAGCGTCATGCGGTCTAGACAAGACAAATCTTAAGCTTGTAGGCCTTTGATTGTTTTGTTTAGGCGGCTCTTACGACGAGCAGCTTTATTCTTATGAATAATACCTTTGTCAGCCATACGATCAATAACTGGTACCGCTCTGTTGTAAGCTTCGGTAGCCGCGTCATAATCTTTAGCTTCGATAGCCGCATCAACACGTTTTAAGTAAGTACGAACCATAGAGCGTTGTGACGCAGAGTTCTGACGACGTTTGGTGTTTTGACGGGCGCGTTTACGAGCTTGTGCAGTATTAGCCACGCGTATCTCCTTGATAAAGACAGATAAAAATATGAATGTTGATTGCAATAATGGGTTTAACAATCATCGGTGACGAGCAGCCGTCTCGTCAAACATGATGTCGATGTCTAATATTAAAGTATCTAATATTAATAGATCATCGCAAGCGCCAGAACTGTTTGGAATAATTAAACAGCGTTGACGTGTAAAGCCGGTTATCTTAGCAAATTATTGCGCTAAGGACAATATATTTGATTATCAATACCCAAAGAAGTAACGTAAACTTATAGAAGTGGACTCAATAGGGCATCTAATGCCCTGTCAGATACCAAAAGACATAGACAGCGGTTAAAATCTCTTACAATATATCATACATAATAGCGTCAGTTATTCATGAACTTAGGTATGATATTCTAATGGTAGGCCTTGATATAGGTCATTTGTGATTAATATAGAATCTTTCATGTTATATAAGTGGATAGGGTATGCAGCGAAAAGCAATTGTGATTGGCGCAACAGGATTGGTAGGGCAGCATTTGGTAAAACAGCTGAGTGAGCTCTATGATACATTGATTGTGATCGCTCGGCGCCCGCCACGTTATATTAATGCCAGCATGCGTTTTTATCAGGTTAATGACTTTGATAACCTCTCTGAAGTGTTTGCGAGCGTTGGTGCGGATCGAACGACAGATGCCTTTAGTTGTCTTGGCACCACCAAAAAACAAGCGGGCAGTGATGAGGCTTTTCGAAAGATAGACCATGATTACAATGTTAACTTTGCTAAGCTATGCCGTGACAAAGGGGTAGAAAACTTTTTTCTACTTTCATCCATGAATGCCGATATTGACAGCCGCTTTTTGTACAATCGAGTCAAGGCAGAGACGGAGCAATCTATTACAGCACTAGGCTTTGGTCAACTAGTGATATTTCGACCGTCGTTATTACTAGGCAAGCATAAAGGGCGTCCACTCGAGAGCATTGGTCAAAAAGCTTTTAAGCTTATCTCGCCTTTAGTCTCAGAGTCACTCTCATTACATCCTATCTCGGCTAAGCGCGTCGCTAGTGCAATGGCGATGAGTGCTCATGACATTTATCATCGTCGTAAATACCGTACAGAACCCCAGATTGAACATACAGAGATCATTGAAAATAAGAAGATGCTTGCAATGACTCGCGTGAAAAAATAAAGCATTATTTTTGAGTCAAGACTACAGCCAAGTATGACCATGTATTATAAGATCAAGCAGCTTAATCACTCATAATAAGGAGTAAAAAGGATGGAGATGAATAAAGAGAACTTTGTCACATGTGATTTACTGGACGCCAATCCTGAGTCGCAAGTATGTCTACCAAATATTGAAGGTAAGGTATTTCGTCATTTTGGTGCAAAAGATAAATTCTGCGGTGAAATCGTGACGGTGAAGTGCTTTGAAGACAATAGCCGCGTCAAATCACTATTGAATAGTGATGGCAAAGACAAAGCTGGCGATGGTAAGGTGTTGGTCGTCGATGGTGGCGGCTCTATGCGCTGTGCCTTGCTCGGCGATATGATTGCACAGTCGGCCATCGACAATGGCTGGGCGGGTGTTATCGTATATGGCTGTGTCCGAGATGTTGATGACATGGCAGCGATGGATCTTGGTGTGATGGCACTTGGTTGCATCCCGCGCAAATCAACTCGCCGTGATGAAGGTCAAACGGATATCGAAATCCGCTTTGGTGATTTGACATTGAACTCGGGAATGTTTGTCTATGCTGACAACAATGGCATTATCGCTAGTGATAAACCGTTAATTTGAACTTGGTTTAACCAGTGTGAATGAGAACCTCAGCTTATCAGTTGGGGTTTTTTATGTAATGATAGTTAAAGCTTAATAACCGTTATCAATCCTCGATCATGAATGAGTGAGCTTTTACGTGACAAACCGTTACGGCATAAGTTTTGGTAATTGCTCAAATATTCGTATAATAGCTTTCTGACTCCTTAACTGTGATCCTATTCTTTATGCCTATCACTGCTTTGACTGACGCGTTTGATCCCATTAACCAGCAGTTGTTCCCCATCCAAAATGCCGAGCGGCGTTGGCTTGCGCCTGTCCACGGTGCGGTCAGTAGCTTATGGCTGGCAAGCTTGGCTCAAACGCCTCACTGGAATGTTGCCGATCGATTGAAGGTGGTGGTTGCCCGTGACCAAAACCAACTCAATCAGATAGAGACCGAGCTGGCATTTTGCGGCGTCGATGCTTACGTATTCCCTGACTGGGAGACACTGACATATGATGAGCTGTCTCCGCACCAAGACATCGTTAGTGAACGCATCAACCTATTGACGGATATGCCGAGATCAGGCGTGCTACTCATCTCAATACAGACATTGATGCAACGCGTCGCACCGCCCAGTTGGCTGATTGGGCAGCATTTTGATCTAAGTGTCGGTGATCGTTTTGATATCAATACTCAACGTGGGCTTTTGGCAAAGGCGGGTTATAGAGCGGTTGATAATGTCTTTGAGCCCGGTGAGTTCGCTGTACGTGGCAGCATTATCGATATCTTTGCTATGGGTCAGCCTTTTCCGCTGCGTTTAGACTTATTTGACGATGAAATTGAGACAATTCGTTTTTTTCATCCGCAAACCCAGCGCACGTTGACCGCTGATGATCTCAAGGCGATGTTGACAGGCAATGATACCAGCATGGGCAAAGAGTCACTGTCGCTGCTGCACAAATTGCCAGATATCTCTAAACCTATCGAACAGTTCCAAATATTACCAGCAAAGGAGTTTCCGCTGGATGAAGGGCGAGAGACATTTCGCACGAATTTTGCGGCGATGTTCCCTAATGCCAGTAGCCGCAAGTCTGAGTTGCATAAAGATGTAATGGCAGGTATCGCGAGTAGCGGACTGGAGTATTATCAGCCACTATTTTTTGACTTAAAAGATTGGCAAGAAGAAAGTACATTGTTTTCTTATTTGCCAAGCGATGCGTTGTTTATCACAGATGAACTGATTAACGAAAAGCAGGCAGATTATTGGTCACAAATCCAGCGCCGCTATGAAGAGCGTCGCCATGATATTGACAAGCCTATCGTCGAACCTGCGCTCTTATACTTATTATCCAACGCACTTAATGAACAACTAAATCAATATCCACGAGTGATATTAAGTGCTCGTGATGAGCTGGCTACGACAAATGACGTTGTATCAAAAGAAGGTAAAGATTCATCTCAGCCGCAACTGCCATTAACGCCTACTAAGCAGCAAGGCTTGGTGACATTAAGCGCCGAAGAACCGCCAGAGCTTGCAGTCAATCATCAGAAATCTGAGCCATTAACGGCATTGCTCGACTTTTTAAACGTTCAACAACAAACAGCAACGCCAGTACTAATTGTTGCAGAGACTGCTGGCCGTCGTGAAATTCTTATTGAGCTGTTTAAGGGTAAGATTGATATCAAAGCATATGATAGCTTTGAAGCGTTTTTAGCAGCAGATAAAACGAGTATGATTAATAACGCTAGACTACCACATGTCGGTCTGACTGTGGCACCGATTGAGCGCGGCGTATACGTGCCTGAGCGTTTGGTATTGATTAGTGAAACGCAGCTATTTGGTCGTCAAGTCTTGCAGACGCGTCGTCGTCGCCAAAGCGGTGTATCAGAGGAGTTCTTGGTTAAGAGCGTCACTGAGATAACAGATGGCAGCCCAGTCGTTCATATCGAGCATGGTATTGGTCGTTATAACGGCCTAATCACGCTAGATGTGGGCGATGGTGAGCAAGAGTTCATTCATTTAAAATATGACGATGATGCCAGTATCTATGTGCCAGTCGCCAATCTACAAATGATCAGTCGCTATAGTGGCGGCGATCCAGCGTTAGCGCCATTACATAAGATCGGCAGTGGCAAATGGGATAGAGCCAAGCAAAAGGCCTTGGAGCAAATTCACGATGTCGCCGCAGAGCTGCTCAATATGCAAGCGCGTCGTGAGGCCAAAGTTGGTATTCATTTTAAAATAGATCCGTCGCAATACGAGCTGTTTGCCAGTCAGTTTGCGTTTGAAGAGACCGCTGACCAAGCCAATGCCATTCATGCGGTTATGGAAGACATGAGACAAAACCAGCCAATGGATCGCCTCATCTGCGGTGATGTTGGCTTTGGTAAAACAGAAGTAGCGATGCGAGCGGCCTTTATTGCCGTCAGTGCTGGCTATCAAGTGGCTGTATTAGTGCCCACCACATTGCTCGCAGGACAGCACGAAGACAATTTCCGCGATCGATTTGCTGATTGGCCAGTGCGTATTGAGAGCTTGTCACGCTTTGGCGGCAAAAAACATCAAGACATGGTCTTGACGGACTTGGCTGATGGCAAAGTCGATATCGTGATCGGTACTCATAAACTATTGCAGCCTGACGTGAAGTTTGCAAACCTTGGGCTAATGATTGTCGATGAGGAGCACCGCTTTGGAGTACGTCATAAGGAACGTATCAAGGCGATTCAGACAGATGTAGACAGTATGTCTATGACCGCAACACCCATCCCTAGAACGCTTAATATGGCGCTCTCAGGCATGCGTGATATGTCAATCATTGCCACACCGCCTGCACGCCGGTTGGCTATTAAAACCTTTGTCATGCAAAAGACAGATGCCTTGATGAAAGAAGCTATCTTGCGCGAGCTGTTACGTGGTGGGCAGGTTTATCTGCTCCACAATGATGTGGCTAGTATTGAGCGTATGGCAGAAACTATTCGTGATCTGGTACCTGAAGCGCGAGTGGGCGTTGCTCATGGACAAATGCAAGAGCGTCAGCTTGAGCAAATCATGCAGCAGTTTTATCACAAAAAATTCAACGTGTTGGTGTGCTCTACTATTATTGAGACAGGTATTGATGTGCCAAATGCCAATACTATTATCATTGAGCGTGCGGATAAGTTTGGTCTGGCGCAATTGCATCAGCTACGAGGCCGGGTAGGTCGCAGTCATCATCAGGCATATTGTTACCTATTGGTGCCTTCTCTCAAAGGTCTCAAAGGCGATGCCAGGCGTCGTCTACATGCAATTGAACGCGCCAATACACTGGGCGCAGGTTTTATGCTGGCGAGTGAAGATCTAGAGATTCGCGGTGCAGGTGAGATACTGGGTAAGCAGCAAAGTGGTAATATGCAGGCGATTGGTTTTAGCTTATATATGGATATGCTGGAGCGTGCAACTAAGGCGATCAAGGCCGGTAAAGAGCCTGACTTGAATACGCCACTATCGCTAACCAGTGAGATTAACTTGCATAGCTCTGCTCTTATTCCAGAAGACTATCTACATGACGTGCATCAGCGTTTGTTGTTTTATAAACGCATTAGTAACGCCAATGATAAAGAAGCGTTGACGGATATTCGTACAGAGATGATTGATCGCTTTGGCGCGCTACCTGACCAAACCAAGCAGCTTTTTGCCATTCATGGACTGCGCTTGCAAGCAGAACCATTGAAGATTAACAAAATTGATGCCAATAGTAATAGTATGACGTTGGAGTTTGCACCAGATACCCCTGTTGATGCTTTGGCGATTATTAAGCTGATTCAGTCAGATGGGCAGCATTATCGTATGAATGGGGCATCTGGTATTCGTTATCAACATAGCGAGAAGCTGGCAACGCCTCAACAGCGAGTCTCTGTTATACAAGATCTTCTACGTTATTTTAGTGAGCATATGGTGACAGAAGCGGCCTAGAGTCGATCAGTGAGAGCCATCATCGGGGTTTCTAAGACAATCAACACAAATGCAATAGTGTATGGTGCTATTTTATCGCAGGGATAACTGATAAAATAACCGGATTGCTTCTTCTTCGATATTTTTACGTACTTTTATTTGCATTAAACAACAAGAGAACCGTCATTATGTTCCAACTTCATCATAAACTTGCTGCTGATAGTTTCTTAGTGGGTGATTTTCCATTATCTACTTGTCGTTTGATCAATGACTGCCAGTTCCCTTGGCTGATATTAGTACCGCGCGTATCGGGTATCAAAGAGCTGTACGAATTGTCTGAGGCAGACCAAACGCAGTTCTTGCGTGAGTCAAGCTGGTTATCGAGTCAGCTAGCCAAAACCTTTCAAGCAGATAAAATGAATGTGGCCGCGCTTGGTAATCAAGTCCCGCAGCTTCATTTTCATCATATTGTTCGTTATCAAAATGATATGCAATGGCCAAATCCAATATGGGGAGTTCCTGCGGTCCCTTATACCAAAGAAGTCTTAGCACAAATGCAGCAGACGCTAATGATGGCGCTACGTGGTCATCATCAAATGCCTTTTGATTGGCAGATGTAATCCGTTTTTAACTTTGGATTGCTTTACCTCATCTATAAAGCATTATTTATGAAGCCTCTCTCATAAACTATTGCGACAGAAAAAAGCCAGATACTCGTCATATCTGGCTTTTTTCTGTAATAATCAAACATTGTCAGTTATTTATCCAGAAGATTTGTCATCTTGATAAATGATAAATGGTATTTTTTTAGCTACCACTGACCTAGGTTTCATTTAATTTAGAAAGTATAATATATTTTTGTAATTATTTATCATTAAGATAGGTAATTTGCGTGTGTTGTTCTTATATATCTTTATCTCTCTGATAGCTTATCTCATTTAAGTGAAATTCAATATGCCTTTTATAGAGATGTTAAAGCCAAAACTATTGTTAAAAGGTAGTGGAATCTGTCAATTCGACTATCCAGAAGTTTTTGTTTTAATTCTTACTGTCATATTACTCGCCCCGCATTACAATTTTCGTCCTACCTCAATGGCATTATTGGTTGTTGTTCTACTACCTAGCCTGATGATTCTGATTTATAACTATCGACGTCAAACCAGTCTTTGGACGTCTAATATGGTCGTTATTTTATTTGCGGTCGTTATTGGGTCAATACAGTTTTGTACGGTGATATCGCTCAGTTTGGCAGCCTTAATCGGCGTACGTATGATCGTCAGTGGTGTCGATAACGGTCTAAGATTATTTACTGTAGCATTGGTGACATCTATTGTCTTTTATTATGTCAGTACAATACTAGACAACGAAGGATTGAACTGTAATGAAGGTTGGGTGCCTCCCACCGTATTGCTAGCAAGCATAATGGTTATTTTGTATCAGTTTCGCAGTACGTATCAAGAGTATATTGGTTATAAAGAAAGTGCCTCTAAAGCCGGAGGACGTTTGAGTACCATGGTGTCGGTCATCAATAAGTTGACTCGCTTTGTACCGCCGCAAATTTGGGAGCCAATTGTTAGATCTGATAGCCCTGTCAGTGTATCGAATAAACGTGCCAAGCTGACTATTATGTTTTCAGATATTGTGGGCTTTACCGATCTGTCTGATAGTCTGAGTGCTGACAACGTGGCTGATATTTTGAACACTTATATGCATTGCATGACGTTAATTGCTGACAGACATGGTGCCGTACTTGATAAATTTATTGGTGATGGCATGGTGTGCTTTTTCGGTGAGCCTAATAGCCGTGGCTCACGTCAAGACGCTCTGGATTGCGTGGCAATGGCGATAGATATGCGCCGCGAGATGCGCACATTGCGTCAAAAATGGCGGCTGATGGGGTTTGAGGGGTTATATATACGTATTGGTATCACAACTGGTTATTGCCACGTGGGCAATTTTGGTAGCAACAATCGTCTTAGTTACACACTGATTGGTAAAGAGGCTAATCTGGCGTCAAGACTCGAATCGAATGCTGGCAAAGATGAGATATTGGTCAGTGAAAGCACTTATGATTATGTTTGCCATAACTATGAGTGTCAACATGTTGGAGCGCTTCAGCTAAAAGGCTTTGATGACAAGGTAAATGCATGGCAAGTACTTGACCCTGATGCTAATAAAGGTCATTTGTCTAAATGGGTAGATCACACCTTGCCAGGGTTTAACTTGCATCTAAATTTTAAAGACATGAAAGACAATGACTATCAAGATATCAGGAGTCGTCTAAACTTTGCGCTTGAGCGTATCGAACAAGAAGAAGAAAAATTGGCACAGAGCATCGCTGAAGAAAGCAAACGTCATAGTGCTAACAAAAAGTCATGATTTGGGAAGTCATATCGTGAAATATTGAGTATAAAAAAAGCCAGCTATTATATTTTAATAGCTGGCTTTTTTGTAACTTATAAGTAGTTTGTACTGATCATATTAATGATTTTCTTTTGCATGATTCAATGTGTATTTTGGAACCTCGATGGTTAGATCTTCATCATCAAGCATGACCTGACAAGACAGACGTGAGTCAGGCTCTAAGCCCCAAGCACGATCAAGTAGATCAGCTTCTACATCATCCATCTCATCTAGACTATTGAACCCTTTGCGTACGACAACGTGACAAGTAGTACAAGCTTTTGACATCTCACAGGCATGCTCGATTTTGATGCCTTTTTCTAATAACGCTTTGCACAAATTCTGACCAGCTTGTAGCTCAACTTCTGCGCCCTCTGGGCAGATTTCGTGATGGGGTAGTACGGTAACTTTTGGCATAAATTATTTGTCCAATGCTAATCAATCTAAAAAATAAGAGAAAGTAGCTTAGTATCATAACTAAGCTATCATTTTGAGTATGGATTTTACCAATCTTGTGCGCTGGTACCTGCCATGCTGGTTTGAACGCTTTGGTTCATAATGCGAGCAGCAAAGGCATCACTATGCGGCTTAAGCTGTGCTTGCTGTGCTTCGATAAGTGCCAAGTCATTAGTGCTAAGAGCAGAACGCAGGGCTTGTATATGCTCCGCTAAAGTGTGCTGCTCATCAGAAGAAAGCAGTGCTGCAAACTCATTGAGTGCAGATTCTAGAGCCAACACTTCACGCTCGGCTTCTACTTTTGTTTCGATTAAAGAGCGTGCGTTTTTATCTTCCTCTGCATGTTTAAATCCGGCAACAAGCAACTGCTCTTTTTGCTCATCAGACAAACCATAAGAAGGCACGATCTCGATCTTGCTTTCTGTTTTGGTCGTGGTTTCTTGTGCACTAACAGTCAGCTGACCATTGGCATCGATGCTAAAGGTGACCTCGATACGAGCAAACCCAGCTTTCATTGGCGGAATACCGTACAGCTCAAAGCGGCCAAGCGAGCGACAGTTTTCTACTGTTTCGCGCTCACCTTGCACGACGTGTATCACCATGCCTGTTTGACCATCTTGATAGGTGGTAAACACTTGACGTTTTTTGACAGGGATAGGCGTGTTGCGTGGGATGAGTACTTCAACCAAACCACCCATGGTCTCAAGACCTAATGATAATGGCGTTACGTCCAATAACAACAAATTGTTGTTACTATCACCATTCACCAGTTGGTGAGCAGTTTGAGCAGCGCCTAAGGCAACAACCTCATCTGGATTCAGACGGCAAAGAGGCTGCTTGGCAAAAAATTCAGTCACGACTTGTTGTATGGCAGGCATACGCGTTGAGCCGCCTACTAAGATCACTTCGTCTAAATCTGTGGCAGTCAGCTTGGCATCACGCAGGACTTGTTCACATACGCTTAACGTGCGACGACTAACAGGCTCTACGATATTAAGGATGTCTTCACGGCGCAATACACCTTGATAGGTTTGTCCGTTGACAGTGACATTGATATCCAATTGCTCAGCATCAGTCAGCGCTTGCTTGTAAGCTTTAGCTTCTTGTGCGAGTACTGATTTGTTATGCAGGCTTACGTCTTTTGGATCTATATTTAACTGTTTAATAATCCAGTTGGTAATCAGACGATCAATATCATCGCCGCCCAGTGCGCTATTACCGCCAGTTGCCAATACTTCAAAGACACCATCATTCAACTTCAGAATAGATACATCAAAAGTACCGCCGCCCAAATCATAAATAAGATAGTAATTTTCTTTATTGTTGTCTTCTGATGATTGGTCAAGACCATAAGCGACCGCCGCCGCCGTTGGTTCATTCAATAGACGAAGTACGTTGATACCAGCCGCTTGCGCAGCATCTTTAGTGGCTTGGCGCTGTGCCTCATCAAAATAAGCTGGCACAGTAATGACGGCACCCTCAATGCTGTCTGCAGGCAGTGCGCTCGCTGCACGTTGCTCAAGCGCGGCTAATATACGCGCTGATACTTCGACAGGTGACACTTCACCTTGAGCCGTGACAAATGCTGGCATATCATCTGTACTACCAGACAACTCATAAGGATGCGAGAATTTGATATCTGCTTGACTGCGACCCATAAAACGCTTAGCCGAGACGATCGTATTTTTGGGATCGTCTGCTAAATGCGCTAGGGCATCATAGCCGACCGATGGATTACCTGTCGCTGGATAATAAACCACAGAAGGCAGCAAGGTATCTGATGCTGCGCCTGCTTCTAAGACTTGCGCCTTGCCTGAACGTACTACAGCGACCAGTGAGCGTGTCGTACCAAGGTCAATACCTAGGCCAAAACGATGTTGATGAGGTTGAGCGCTTTGATTGGGTTCGGCAATTTGCATTAAAGACATAAGAATAACTCAGAGATAAAATGAATAAGTGTAATGAGGCAAATATGGCATGTTCAGTATGACTGCTTAACCGCTATCTATTTATTCTCAAAATAGAGGAATTTGGCAGTTAAGCATGCTCAAAATCAGAGATTATACGGTATAGTTGATACTAATTTAACCAAATATTTAGAATCTAGCTTTCAAGTAAGATACATCATGCACAGCTATCTAGACGTATAGGTCATCGTCATCTGAATGTGCAGCAGTGGCGACGTCATCAAGCCCCGTTGTAACATCAGCATTCAATTTGACCAAAAACTTCAATTTCTGTGTCGCATCAATCGCCGTTGGCCAATCTTGCTCTTGGTAAGCAGTCTCAAAACGCTGAGACTGGTTTGCCAAGCGCGATGTAATCTGAGGATGTAGCTGCTGCAAGGCTAAAAGGTCTTTGCCTACAATAGCGTCATCTAAATCCATACGCATTTCCATCGCATCTTCTAAAAAATCCAAGTCTGCGATGGAGTGTTCTAGATTTTGCGCTTGATCAGCCATACCTAGTAGGTAACCAGCACGGCTATCAGGTGCACTCAATGTTTGGTAGGCTTGATTGATGACGGCAGAATACTGCTCTGATTGCTGCTTGGCTTGCTTAGTATCTGCTAGATTCTTTGCAACATTATCAGGATGATAGCGTTTTTGTAGCAGACGTAGATGCTGATCGAGACTGTCTTGATTGACTTCAAATTGTACAGGTTGCTCAAATAGGGCAAAGAAGTTATCAAATTGTGTTTCTGGAATCGTATCTGTCATATCTTACGCCTTGCTTTTTTATTTGTTTTTAAAGTCTTAATCTGGTGCTTCTACCAAATATATTAGTGCATTTATATCTTTTGTATTGATTCATCACAACGGGTGCATCAATCACTGAATAATCAGTTGATTGAACCATTAAACAGTAAAAGACTCACCGCAGCCACATTCACCTTTTTGGTTAGGGTTAGTGAACTTGAAACCTTCGTTTAGACCTTCTTTTTCATAATCCATCAACAGGCCATCTAAATAGACCAAGCTTTTAGGATCAATAAAAATGCTAACGCCGCGGCTTTCATAGCGCGTGTCATTTTCATCAGGTATATCTACAAACTCTAAAACATAAGCAAGGCCTGAGCAACCCGCTGTACGGATACCCACTCGAATACCTTCACCTTTGCCGCGATTGTCCAAAAAGTCTTGAACATGCTGAGCGGCGCGTTCTGTCATTTCAATCATGCCAACTCCCATTGACTATTAATCGTAAATATCAATAAATAAACTATGTAAACTGGCAAGCGAAGTTACGAGTTTGCCAAAATAATATGCTAATAGTTTTTAGAAAATAAAAGGTGACAATTACATAAGTGTCATTGTCACCTTTTTAGCGTTAGTAACCATCTGATGTATTACTACTTTAGCATTGCTAACAAAACACAGCGCAGACGCTAGTAGGTTTGGCTTAGATAGTGGCTTCTTCTGCCGCTGCTGCTACGCCATGCTTACCTTTATAGTCGCTAATAGCGGCTTTAATGGCATCTTCTGCAAGTACAGAGCAATGCACTTTTACTGGTGGTAACGCTAGTTCTTTAGCGATATCGTTGTTTTTGATTTCGCCAGCTTGATCCAAGCTTTTGCCTTTTAGCCACTCAGTAACGAGCGAGCTTGAAGCAATTGCTGAACCGCAGCCATAAGTTTTAAAGCGTGCATCTTCGATAATACCGTTATCATCGACTTGGATTTGTAGACGCATTACATCGCCACAGGCTGGGGCACCGACCATACCGGTACCAACGTTTTTGGCGTTTTTGTCAAGATTACCAACGTTGCGTGGGTTTTCGTAATGATCAATAACTTGGTCACTATAGGCCATGGGGTTTTCTCCTAGTTAGATGATGAGTAGTCGCATATTAACTTTAAATATCTAACTACTCATCGATAATTGGGGTCAAACATTTAGTTAATAAAAACTGGATTTTTAATTGTCTGATCAATCGTTTAATAAATATATAAAATGTATTACTAGCTAACGGCGCTTAATATTAATGCTCAGCCCATTCGACTGAATTCAAATCAACACCTTCTTGGTACATATCCCAAAGTGGCGATAGGGCACGTAGTTTATCAACAGCTTCATGCAGTTGCTTGATAACAGTGTCGATGTCTTCTTCAGTCGTATAACGACCAAAGCTGAAGCGGATTGAGCTATGCGCCAATTCGTCTGGGCGACCGATAGCACGTAGTACATATGATGGCTCAAGCGTCGCTGATGTACAGGCTGACCCTGATGATACCGCTAAGTCTTTTAGCGACATCATCAATGACTCGCCTTCAACAAAGTTAAAGCTGATGTTCACAATGTTTGGTACGCTGTTCTCAAGATCGCCGTTCAGATAGATCTCTTCGATATCTTGTAGGCCATCCCAGAGTTTTTGACGCAATTTTGCAACATGGGCATGATCTGCTTCAAAGCTCTCATTGGCTAGAGCAAATGCTGCGCCAAGACCAACGATCTGATGCGTAGGTAATGTACCTGAACGCATACCGCGCTCATGACCACCGCCGTGTTGCTCAGCTTTTAGGCGAATACGTGGCTTACGGCGAACAAATAAGGCACCGATACCTTTAGGACCATAGGCTTTATGGCCTGAAAAGCTCATCAAATCGATCTTCATCTCTTCAAGATTGATTTTTACTTTACCAACAGACTGTGCGCCATCAACATGGAAAACCACACCGGCTTCACGAGTGATTTCACCAATCGCTGTAACATCAGTAATCGTACCAAGCTCATTATTTACCATCATCAGTGATACCAAAATTGTATCCTCACGTAGCGCTTCTTTCACTTGCTCTGGCAAGATAAGCCCTGTGCTTGGTTGCGGCTCAAGATACGTAATTTCAAAACCTTCTTGCTCAAGCTCACGGCACGTATCTAGCACGGCTTTGTGCTCAATTTTGCTGGTGATGATGTGTTTACCACGAGACTGATAAAAGTGAGCTGCGCCTTTAATGGCTAGGTTGTCAGATTCAGTTGCACCAGAAGTAAAGACGATTTCGCGTGGATCAGCGTTGATGACTTCAGCCACTTGTCCGCGAGCAGTTTCTACGGCTTCTTCTGCTTGCCAGCCATAGCCGTGAGAGCGCGAGGCTGGATTACCAAAGATGCCATCTACTGTCAGATATTCGCTCATCTTAGCCGCTACTGATTTTGCAACTGGTGTGGTGGCGGCATAATCTAAGTATATAAGGTTGTTATGTTGGCTCATGCTGGGTTTGCCTCGCTGTTCGATAGAGTAATAGTATTGATGTCTTTTATGGAAATATCTTTTGTAGAGGTGTGCTGACGTTCTGATACTGACTGCACATTTTCCATATCTAATAATTGCGCTAATGTTATATTTTTCAAGTACTGTTCAATATGATTTGATAGTGCACACCACAGGTCATGGGTCAGGCACATTGTACCACCTTGACAGTCGCCGCGTCCTTCACACTGCATCGCATTAACGGATTCATCGACAGCAGATATGATGCTCATCACATCTATCTCGTTCAATGGCTTGGCTAGGTTATAACCACCAGCTGCACCGCGAATACTGGTCACAAGGCCACGTTTGCGTAGCTTGGAGAATAACTGTTCAAGGTAGGAGATAGAAATTGACTGCCGTTTAGCGATATCAGATAGAGATACTGCGCTCTCTTGTTGACTGGTCTGTAATGCCAAGTCTAGTAAAGCAGTAACGGCATATCTGCCTCGAGTAGTTAAACGCATGTGTTATCTCCAAACTTTTAGGTCATTTTTATTTAATAACGATCTTGGAAAGGGATAGATACAGTCAATAATAGATCAATATAAAAGCTGTCAATCATATCCGTTCAAGTTGTGTCTTATCGTTATTAAACAACAGATGGTTAACCCGATGTGTGCAACGATTAAGTCAATTATACTTAATCCTGAGTAATTTGGTCAAGATTAAAGTGTGATTAAATGGTTAATCGAGCTTATCGCTATGATTGATAAAAACAATGGTGGTTAAAAAGGGGGGATAAATGGGAAAACAGGTGGGATGTGATATATAAACGACAGATGTAGGGGCGCTGAATACAAATTATAGTTATATGGTGTGACTCATATACTGTGATCCATATGAATAGTCACTAAGCGTGCAACACCTATGGTAAATGTCACACACTTATCTATGACTGGTAGCACCGTTAAATAAAACCAAATCTAGCACCAATTAATTCATTAAGAGGGCTATGATCGAGACTACCGCGACGACCAATGCCACTACGGTCACAATCATAAAGGTCTTTTGCTTACTCTGTAGCTCTTTAACTGTGGTTTCAAGTTCGCGGTTCTTGATGGTTAATGTGTTGATTTGGGCCTGCTGTTCTTTGATACGCTCTTTATAATGGTCTTTCTTTTCCGCCATTTCAGCATCAGATGGCTTGGTTTTACCTTTACCACCTTTGATTTTTCTGATCAGACCCTGAATCAGGCTACCAAGACCAAGCTGCATGATAAATTGTTTGACCAGCTGTACTTGAACAGATTCACCGCGCATCTGTAATTTTTCGGTCGTCTCTCTATCGTGAGTGGTGATGGCATTAATTACTTGAATGCTATAAGCATTGATAACGACATCAGGTTCGCTACGACCAACAGGCAACTCGGCATCCAAGAGTACACCTTTGGTACTAAAGGTGGCAAAAACCTCAACATGAGGCAAATATAAGCGCAACGCTACGACCGTACCTTGCTTGGCAAGTGGATAAGCGGCTTTACGTAGTTCAGGATCCAAACGTAACAATAGTGTCAGCGCCGACTCGATGAACACCAGAATAATATTAAGAAGAGAGTGAGACAACGTAGAACGCTTCATGTAAATAATCCATTTTTTTATTTAGCAAATCAAAGTTATGTAATAAACTTAAGTTTATTTTTACCCGAAATTTGCAGTGGTATTTTGTTTATAGTAACGCCTTTATAATAAAAAGTAACGCTAGTTTCTGTCAGTGGTAAAATTATTACAGTACAATCTAGCAGTTGATAAAGACATTAAAATTTATGACTGGTAATGCACAGACACCAACTGACAACTGTTTTAAAGAGTAAACAAATAAGTTGATTCATTGTTTGAATGAGGACAGTTTGCCTGTATATAGGTTGCAGATGTTTTGCGTAACATTGGGTGTCAAATAAGTAGTTGATGGCACAAAAAGATGTAAAATCGCTTGCACTCCTTATGCTGCCTTGATATAAAGACGATAACAAAGCGAAACCTGTTAATACGCCAGTCAGGTAGTTTTTATTGCGTAAGTACCACGAGAGCGCTACAATGCTTGGCGTGAGCGTTTATTACCCCCTTAAACTTGAAGGAAATTTTATGAATAAGTCAGAATTAATTGATAGCATCGCAGACAAAAGTGGTCTAAATAAGACTCAAGCTGGTGATGCTTTGAATGCTGTTATGGAAAGTGTTGGCGAAGCTTTAGAAGCTGGCGATAGCATCTCTTTGGTTGGTTTCGGTACTTTTAGCGTAAAAGACCGCAAAGCACGTACTGGCCGTAACCCTAAGACTGGTGAAGAGCTAAGCATCCCTGCAAGCAAAGTACCAAGCTTCAAAGCTGGTAAAAACCTAAAAGAGCGTTTGAACTAAGCCGCTCTATGGTAGATGGTCGCTTTGGCTGATGTCATAAGCTAAGCACTGAAAAAGCACCTAAATATTAGGTGCTTTTTTTGTCGCTATAGTTTATCTCATACAACGTGAATATTTTGAGTATATACGAAAAATCACGTATCATAGGGCGCGCGATAGATGCGTTGTTTAAATAAGGTATTGTCACTGAACCTTGTTTTCCCTAATAAAATGTACACGTTCTTCCTCTTACCATTGCCGGCTTAAATAGCATTGATGTTAGCAGGTCGCACTCGACAGCTCCTAACAGTATTACAATGGTTTTTCATCAATATAGGTTAATAAAGCAGAGATAACTATGGATAAATTGCGCGATTTCTTAAAAAGCTGGCCAGGTCGCATTTTATTGATTTTATGCCTATCGCCACTGGCTCTATTGGGTGTCGAAAGCTATTTTGGCGGCGGGGTTGATCCCAACCAAATCGCTCAGGTGGGTGAGGCAAGCGTAGGGTTGTCCGAGTATCAGACTGCCGTCAATAACCGTCGTAGCGAAATACTAGAGCAAGTTGATGATGCCAGTTTATTGAATGAAGACGTACTGCACGAGCAGGTACTAAAAGGTCTGATTGATCGTACATTACTAGAGCAGCAAGCAGGTAAGCTTGGTATGACAGTCTCTGATGACACGATCAATCGTTTGCTGCGTGAAGAAGAAATATTCAAAGATGCTGATGGAAACTTTTCTAACGATCAGTTTGCAAACTTTTTGCGTCAGCGTGGCATGACCAAAAATCAGCTGTTTGCAGAGTTTCGCAATCAGTTAAGCTTGGATCAGTTGAATGCGAGCATCGTTGGTACAGCCGTCTATCCAATGCAGGCAGTTAGCCAATTGATCGACTTGCAACTAGAATCACGCAACGTCTGGGTACATCGTTTTGATTGGCAGGACTATGCTGATCAGGTCAAACTGAGCAAAAATGATATTCAAGCATATTATGATGCCAATAAAGACACGCTAAAAAGCGCGGCAATGGTCAACTTGGCTTATATTCAGCTTAGCCCGCAGACCATCAAAGTCGATGATGTGACAACAGAAGAGTTGCAGCAGCAGTACGAAGCATATAAGCAAAGTCTGGCTGCTGATGATGAGCGTAGAGTGAGTCAAATACTGTTAACAGGTGATGATGCTAAGGCAAGAGCAGATAAAGTTAAAGCTCGCTTGGCTAAAGGCGAGTCTTTTGCTGCTGTGGCCAAAGCAGAATCGGATGATCCTTCAGGAGAAGCAGGCGGTGACATTGGTCGCTTTAATCCGTCAGTATTTGGTGGTGACGCCGATGCTGTTGAAAAAGCACTAGAAGGCTTGAGCGTTGGAGATGTGACAGCCCCTATCAAGACCAGCTTTGGCTATCAGATATTCACAGTCACTGAAGATAATGGCAAAAAGATTCCAAGTCTCGAGAGTATGCGTGCTGAGCTGACGGCTAAGGCAAAAGAGTACAAGCGTCAAGAAGTCTACGCGGATAAAGTAACCTCGATTAATGATTTGGCAGCAGATGGCTTTAGTATCGAAGATATTGCGCAGCAAGAGAATGTCACAATAAAACGTATCAAAGATTATCGTAAAGAAAATAACAAATCAGTATTATCGCAACCAGCAGTGATCAAACAGGCCTTTGACGAATTTACGATTCAAGATCAGGCCGTGACGGCAGGTATAGAAGTTGGTAACGGTACGGTATGGGTACAACCAAGCAACTATCGTCCTACGACCACACTGAGCTTATCTAGTGCAACGCCAAGAATCACTCAGATATTGCGTCAGCAAAAAGCCACAGCCTTGGCGCTAAAAGAAGCGAAAGCTGTCGCTGCTGGTATCAAAACGCCAGCTGATATTGCTAAGCAGTCAGTAAGTTTGCAATCTTTGGGTGAGATTAATCGTCAAACAACGTTACTCACGGATAAAGAGCGTGGATTGGCCTTTAGCAAGCAAGCTGCCAATGATGGCGTAGTCGCGCTCGCTAGTGAGACTGAAGCAGGTGCAACGCTATTGGTTGGTGATCGCATCAAGACTGAGCAGCAGTCACCACTATCTGATATGCAAAGAGCGCAAACAGCCAGCATCATTCGTGACAATTTAGGTCAAGATCAGCTGCAAGACTACTTAGATTATCTACGCATGGTCTATCAAGTTGAGATTAACGAAGCCAACATGGCAAATGCGCAAGGGCGCTAAGCGTTCGCTGTATGGTTACTCTTAATTATTAAACGCAAAAAAGCCACTGTAGCGATGCAGTGGCTTTTTTTATTGGGTAATACTTTAACTGTAGTGACCACGAATACAATAGAAGCTGAAAATTAGTTGCAGTAATAAATACAATTGCTGCGACTAATTCCAGTCTTAAACTAATAGATGATTGTTTAGTGGCGGAAATGACGCATGCCAGTGAATACCATCGCAATACCGTGCTCATTAGCGGCTGCAATGGTCTCATCATCACGCATAGAGCCACCTGGCTGGATAATAGCTGAGATACCTACTTCAGCAGCATTATCGATGCCATCACGGAATGGGAAGAAGGCATCTGAGGCCATAACGGCACCTTCAGTGGCCAGTCCAGCATGCTCTGCTTTGATAGCAGCGATACGGGCTGAGTTAACGCGGCTCATTTGACCTGCACCAACACCGATAGTACGTTGACCTTTCGCATAAACAATGGCATTCGATTTGACGTATTTTGCCACGTTCCAGCTGAACAACAGATCTGCCACTTGCGCTTCAGTTGGTTGAACGTCCGTCACGATTTTTAGATCGTTTGCCGTAATCAAACCAAGGTCTTGCTCTTGTACGAGTAGGCCGCCATTGACGCGTTTGTAATCAAGCTGACTATCACGCTGATCTGGTGCTGGTAGTTCACCACATACTAATACGCGTACGTTTTTCTTAGTAGCAGTCGCTTCAAGTACACCGTCTTCAATGCTGGGTGCAATGATGACTTCTACAAATTGATTATCGATAATGGCTTTTGCAGCAGCAAGCGTCAGTGGACGGTTGAAGGCGATAATGCCACCAAAAGATGACTCAGGATCGGTGCTAAAAGCAGTGCGATAAGCAGCTACTTGATCATTATCTACCGCGACACCGCAAGGATTGGCGTGCTTAACGATAACGCAAGCTGGTGCACTAAAGGCTTTAACACACTCAAGGGCTGCGTCAGTATCAGCAATATTATTGTATGATAGCGCCTTACCTTGCAGTTGCTTAGCCGTTGCAATAGAAGCTTGCTGGCTTTTTAAAGGATGATTTTCAGTGTAGAAAGCAGCGTTTTGATGTGGGTTTTCGCCATAGCGCAGATCTTGCGCTTTTTCTAGTTGTACATTAAATGTGCGTGGGAAGTTTTCTGGTTCCTGCGTCTCATTGACACGGCTGCCTAAGAAGTTGGCAATCATACCATCGTACTGCGCAGTATGCTCAAAGGCTTTAACCGCTAAATCATAGCGTAGAGCCGTTGTCAATTCAGTGCCACCATTTAAAGCAGTCAGTACGCGATCATAATCAGCAGGATCGGTCACGATGCCTACATGGGCATGATTTTTTGCTGCTGATCGTACCATGGTAGGGCCACCAATATCGATATTTTCGATAGCATCGTTCATCGTCACGTCAGCACGTGCGATCGTTTCAGCAAATGGATATAAATTCACAACAACCAAGTCAATACGCTCGATTGCGTGCTCATTCATCACAGTATCGTCTGTACCACGACGTCCCAAGATACCACCATGAATTTTAGGATGCAGGGTCTTAACACGGCCATCCATCATTTCAGGAAAGCCCGTATAGTCAGACACTTCCGTCACAGCGACATTATTTTCTGTAAGTAATCGATAGGTACCGCCAGTAGAGAGTAAGCCAAAACCTGCTTTAATAAGGCCTTGAGCAAACTCAACGATATTGGATTTATCAGAGACCGAGAGTAGGGCAAGTGGGGTTGTACTCATAAAAAATCTTCCATAAAAAAAGCCTGACGTAAACGTCTGGCAAGGTGATGATGGCAACAACGGTAGACTATATCGCGATAGATAAAGCCATGCACATTGAATTGCCATGCATGATGATTAGTAATAATGGGTGAGCACATATAGCAGTGCTACATTAAGTCGTAAGTTTTGAGTTTTTTGCGTAAAGTGCCACGATTGAGGCCTAAGATTTGTGCACACTTGGTTTGATTGCCGCGAGTTTTTTCTAGAACCACTGACAATAGAGGCTCTTCGACTTGCTTTAAGATAAGCTCGTACAAGTCGGTAGGCATCTCATCACCTAGCATAGCGAAATACTGGCGAACGACGCGCTCAACATGTACACGCAAAGGCTGCTGTGCGCTACTCGCAGCACTTTCTAACGGGAACTCAACATCGTGAGCGACATGGTGATGATCTTCTTTATTATAGTCGGCAGGATGCTCAGAGCTCTTAGCAAAATGATGGGCATGATGCTGTGCATGAGGTGCCATAAGATAATATCCTTGAAATGAAAAAAGAGTCAAACCATAAGATGTCAGAATAATAGTATATCAAATTAATATCGTCTAGCGCTGACAGATTGACGGCTATCTTAAAGTCAGCGATATGTCAGGCTCATTCTATTGCTAAAAATAGCATTCAATAAAGTGGTGTCATCGTAATTTCGCGAATTTGTGCATTGTCAACGGGTATGGTAAATAGTAGTTGTCTGTTATTACTAGCAGCTAGCTGACTTGGCTTACCCAATAAATAGTCGTTAGGCGCTGCTATAAACTCTCCAATGAGGTTGTCTGTCCCATAAACGCTGACTTTTATATTTGGATAGAGCTGTGCTTTTGTGCTTTGGTTGTTCAATATCGCGCTGATATCGCTAAATGTACCTGTGGTTTTAATTTGACTTGATCGATGACTTGGATTGGTAATAGTCAAAGCTGTCAGATCAGCGCTTGGCAAGCTACATGCCGCAATAGAGCATACCGTTTGGAGGCGCTGCGCATTGGCAGGGTTTTTGACTAACGTCTCTAGGTTAAACATAACATACTGCGCGGCAAGCAATAGTGCTAATACTAAGCATCCCAGTATCCAGAGGATAGATGCAATTGAATGGGTTGTGGCTGTTGGCGCAAACTGTGCTTGCGCCTTGTTTGCACGTTCTGTAACAGAATTTTCTTCGTCCCTAAGAGGCACACCCATATCTATCAGTAGTTGTGATAAATCTGTGCTATCTACTGATTTGGCTTCGCGTTTATTTTGTTCCTCAAGAAGTGCTTCTAGCCATGAGTCATCAGCTGTGTCGTTGATGCTCGCATGAATGTCATTGGCAGCAGTTGAGCTCAGTACTTCTTGAGTCATTGAGGAATGTTCTGTTGTAGTATGCTCGGTAGGGGATGCTACAAATTGCTCTTGGCTTTTATTATTGGTTTTAGAAAGTGTGTTTGTCGCGTTGTCAGTCGCCGTCGCAGCATTGGTATCGCTCACTTGCGTCAACCAAGCATCCATGCTGTCTAGTGAGTCGTATTCTACAATGCTGTCTTCTGGCTCGTCGATATCCATATCATCATAGATTAAGTCATCATGAATCAATATATCAGCCGAACGTTTTTTATGGAGTGAGGACTTTGCAGTATTTGATATATTAGATGCTTGATTACGACTATTAGTGGAGCTTTCAGGTCGATTACTCAGCTTGGATTGAGTCTCGTGATGTGCTGTAGCAGTATGTTGAGAGGAGGAGCTGTTGGAGGTATCAGGGGTTACAATAAGGTGTTGATTGACCGAAAAACTTTTTTGGCACTGAGTACAGTTAATAGTAGCATTGGCTTTATTTAGTTGATTCTGTTGCACTTTAAAGCAAGCTTGGCAATGAGGGCACTGGGTTTTCATTGGGGTGGTCATAGGGTCGAATCCAAAAAAGTATGGTTATCTATACCGCTTAGCCACTCACCAACAGCTACCATGCTTTTTGAAATTCTATAAATCATGAGCAACGACAGAGTGGCGCCAAACCTGTGACGTTTGACTGCCCTCTATCGTAACAGATGTAATTAAATGTTGCTAGCTAGTAAATGTACCAGATAAACGCTGCCAATGCTGGTCCTCTTGCGCGGTAAAGGCATGCTTTGGATCGAGTGCAAAATAGGGTTGATAAGCTTCCATGACTTGTTCAGTCTGTGACTCGATTAAACCTGCCAATACGATGCGACCTTTCGATGCAATCAATGTCGAAAAGTAAGGTGCTAAGCCAATTAAGGGTTTGGCCAAAATATTGGCGACAATCACTTCTACAGGCAAAACATCATGTTGTGAGCAGTAATCTGTGAACTCTTCGGGCAAGAACGCTTGCAGACGGTCACCGACATGATTACGCACTGCATTTTGATTGGTTGCGAGTACAGCTTGTGGATCGATATCGACTGCATACACTTGGCGTGCACCTAATAATAGAGCGGCGATACCCAAGATGCCTGAGCCGCAGCCATAGTCGATGACCACTTTATCTGTCAGGTCTTGCTCTGTTAACCAGTCAAGACAAAGACGAGTCGTGGCATGATAGCCAGTACCGAAAGCTAAGCCTGGATCCATAATGATATTGGTCGCCTCTGGGTTGGGCGGTGTGAGCCAGTCTGGCACAATCCACAAGTCATTAGCGCATTCGATAGGATGGTAGTTACTCATCCATTCGCGCTCCCAATCCTTGTCATCAACAGCCGTTAGCCAGATACGAGTAGCCTGTACTTGTGCGGCAATTTCATGACTCAGCTGCTCAACTGCTTGACGGCTACCATCATCAGTGGTGGCATCAAATAGCCCTGTCAGTATGACTTCATCCCATAGCGGTGACTCACCGGGAAGTGGTTCAAACAAAGGCTGATCACCTGCATCATCTAAGGCAATAGCTAGTGCGCCAGCTTCTAATAAAAGCGCTTCAGCCAAATCGACGTTTGATTTTTCACATTGTAAATGCAGTTGTTGCCATGCCATAACGATAACCCTAAGCTAAAAAAAATAAATGTATGTTTTGGATAAATGATAACTGTAGTGAGCGGTTATTAGCGTAAAGCTCGTCTTGCTTCACTAACGACGCGTGAGTTACCTTGAGCTTGCCCTGATTGTAAAATGATTTGCCACAGCGCTCGTCTGCGACTGGCATTTTTAGAAACACTAAGGCCACGACGTGCCATCGCTTCTGCCTTACGAGGTTGGTTCTTTTTCAATGCCACTTGCGCCAGATAAAAATATACGGCAGACGACTTGGGGGCCAAGCGCTGTGCACGGGTAAAGCTGTTTTCAGCATTCGTTAATTGTCCTGATTTCAGTTGATTAACGCCTACCTGCATCAAGTTACGAAATGCAGGCAAGTTACTGTTATTACTTGCTGATTGTTGAGAGCGTTGCTGTGAGTTTTTTCTTGCCTGCTCTAGTAGATCATTGTGTGACGGTGCTGAGGGCTCAGAGATGATATAGTCATTGCGCGATGGTATGGCAATACCCAGATTAGGCTCTGTCACCACTGGAGTAGGCGGCTCAAATACAGGCGTTTCTTGGGTCAATGGGTTCGGCGACTCGAGCTTTTCGGGTGGAGTATAAGGCTCAATAGGGTATTCGTTCTCATCATCTGCTTCAACGATGGGTGCCTGAGTCACAGTGGTGGTCGATGTCACTGGCGGCTGTGATGATGGGGTTGTTTGAATAGGTGTTGTTTTCATCGCAGCTGAGCTATCTGGCGCAGTCTGGCATGCGCTGAGGCTTAGCATGCTACAAACAATGCCACCTACAACTAGAGTATTCACTGACGCAAATTTTTTCTGCCACCAAGACATTGTTTGTGTCACAGAGGCAGACTGCTGTAGAAATGAGACCATATTGAGACCTTTTTTAAATATCAGACGCTACATTTTAAAAATAATGTTAAAACCATTCAATAGCACGGTCATACCATGTGTCAGCGCGGTCTTGACCTTCATTATTTTGTCCATTACTGTCCTCTGAATCACCAGCATCAACCGCTTCACCGTTTGGGATATCTAAACCTTCGCGACGACGTTGCTCATTGATCGCGCTCTGCTGATTTTGGAATTGAGATTGCTCGCGAGCACGGTCTTGTTGATACAAGCTAAGCGCGCAGCTACTGGCTTCCTCTGGTAAATGTGCTGACATGACAGGTAAGTAGCGAGCATTGGCACAACGTTCGTTAGACAGCTTGCCTGAGTTGTTCTCGAGCCACAACCATTCGATACCTTCTGGCTCTGGTAGCGCCACTGGAGTGAGTTTGAGGCGTTTCATATAATCGACCCAAACCGGTAGAGCACCAGTACCACCGCTCAAGCCAATGGGCTTGTTGTCATCACGACCAACCCAAACAACACTGACGTAGTTGCCACTGTAGCCTGCAAACCAAGCATCACGGTAGTCGTTTGTCGTGCCCGTTTTGCCGGCGAGATTCAGATTGCTGCCAAGTGATTGAGCCCGTCTGGCGCTACCGTTTGACACCACTTGTTGTAGCGCATAGTTGGTCAAAAAGTTGGTCTCAGGTGGAATACTGCGCTGAGTATTGAGTCCGGTACGCTGCAAAATACGACCGCGATCATCAATAACCGTGCGAATACTATGAATAGGTGTGCGGAAACCGCCAGTCGCAAAGACTTGGTAAATACCTAACATGTCCATCGGGCTCAGATTGACAGACCCTAATAGCGCCGATGGGTATGCTGGTATTTCTTCTTTAACCCCCATGCGTTTTAGCTGTTTGGCAAAAGTATCAACCCCAAATTCCATACCTAAGCGTACCGCCGCTTGGTTATAAGATTGCGAAAGTCCTGTGGTCAGTGGTACATAGCCATGATCACGGTTGTCATAATTCTTAGGACTCCAATCGGTACCATCATTCAGATTGACTGTGATAGGTGAGTCATCCACCGAGCTTGCTAAGTTATAACGACCACTCTCAAGCGCGGTCATATAAATGATTGGCTTCAATAAAGAGCCGACTTGACGCTTGGCATCGACGGCGCGGTTAAAGCCCGTGAACTCACTGCCACTACCAACGACAGAGACCAATTCGCCAGTCTCAGGATTGGCACTGACGAGCGCGCCTTGTAAGTCTTTAGTCTTGCTACCGCTACGGCGCAGCTCGCCCAGTTTTCTATCAACCGCCTTATCTGCTGCCAACTGAGCAATGGGGTCTAGGGTACTAATGATGATTAGACCTTCATTTTTGAGATCATCAGAGTAATAGACATCATTGAGCTCACGTTTGACGATGTCCAAAAAGTCAGGGAACTGGCTCTTGCCCTCAGCAGGCTTGTCCACGATACCGAGCGGCTGTTTTAAGGCTTTGTCATAGTCCTCTTGACTGAGCGTGCCCATTGCGAGCATGTTACCAAGCACCACGTCACGACGAGCTTTTGAATCATTTGGATTACGACGTGGGTTGTAAATACTTGGGCCTTTTGCCATACCAACTAGCATGGCTTGCTGATCTATACGCAGCTCGTTAAGTGGTTTATCAAAATAGAACTGTGAGGCCAAACCAAAACCATTGATAGAGCGATTGCCGTTTTGACCCAGATAAATTTCGTTCAAATAAGTCTGTAAAATTTCATCTTTACTATAATGCAGCTCAAGCAGTATCGCCATCAACGCCTCATTGGCTTTGCGTTTGAGGGTGCGATCAGAGTTGAGGTAAAAGTTTTTGATCAGCTGCTGGGTGATGGTCGAGCCACCTTGCCTAGCACCACCAGTAAAGTTATTGATTACGGCACGGGCGATACCGCGTATCGAGACGCCTTTATGCTCATAAAACGCGCGATCCTCGGTGGCAATCAATGCATCAATCAGTGGCTGAGGCACGTCATCTAAAGAGACAACCATTCGATCTTCGTTACTGTCTGGATAGATACCACCGATACTCACTGGCTCTAGACGAATGATGCCACTTTTGGCAGGTAAGGTGCTTTGAATAGAGTCAACTTTATTGCCAGCAAGGGTCATTTTGATGACTTGCTCAGCATCTATATCGCTTGAGCTATAGGTAAAGCCGCGCGTATGGATAAAATAAGTATTACCCGATCTATGATAAGTGCCAGTACGATCATAAGACTTGTTGCTTTGATAATTAAGCAACTCTAGCCACGTTTTCATCGTATCTCTATCGATATTGGCACCCTGATATAGCTCAAGTGGCTGTGAGTACACTTTAGCTGGAATGTCCCAGCGCTTGCCTTCAAACTTATGGGTAATGGTGCGATCAAGCTTGACCAAATACAGTGCAAATAGCACCATGCCAGCGATGATGGTAATTAAGAGAAGACTACTAAATACCAAGCCGCGCTGATGTGAAGGTAAGGCATTTATAGCAGGCTTAGATGATGGTGATAGCTTGGTATTTGGTAACTTAAAATTGGATTTTTGCACGGATGTCGCACCATTTTTGGATAAAAAACTGCCTCATAATGACGCAAATTGACAAATTTTTCAATCTATCATCGTTAGCGAGGGCATTCATTGGTATTAGACCATAAGCATTGGTACTGCCTAGGGTGATTGCTTGTAGTATAATCTCTACTAAAATACTGATACTTGTAATCAAGTATCAGCATCTTTCAATTGGGCTAATAAACGCCATGTAAGATAACAATCTATGATAAGTACCATGATGTATTTTGTATGAATCCGCCGTTGCTAGTTATTTGCTATTAGCCATTTGTTATCAATATTGTGCTACTAACAATAGTGATATTCATGTGATGAAAAGTGGCTCTGTTGCACGACGTACAGTACAGTCAATCAGAGCAAGTTTGCCTTAAATGAATGCATTTTGAGCAAGCCTGTCAAAGGAAGTAAGCGCGACTATGTCTAGTATCCCATCATCAGTATCATCTGCTACCAATCATCCTTATAAAGACAACTCCATCACTGATGGCTTGGTGCTACCCCTTGCTGATCACTGCTTCCATTGCGGTGATCCAGTGCCCAAGCCGCCGTTTCATACTGAGATTCTAGGCAAGTCGCGTGAGATGTGTTGTATGGGCTGTCAGTTAGCAGCTCAGAGCATCGTAGAGGCTGGTCTTGAGCAATATTATCTTGACCGTTCGGAGATTAACCGTACAGCAAGCTTACCGACCCAGCTGACGCGTCTTGAGATATATGATCATGACGAGATAAAGTCGCAGTTCGTATATGCGCAAGATGGGCTGTCGGTGGCGGAGCTGTCTGTTAATAATTTGCGCTGTGCGGCCTGTACATGGTTGATTGAGTCGCGTCTCGATGAGCTAGAAGGCATTAGTAAGTGTCAGGTGAATTTGACCAACCAGCGTATGCGGGTCATTTGGAATGAAGACAAGTTACCGATTAGCCGCATTTTAGCGGTCATCAATGAGATTGGCTATGATGCCAAGCCTTATCGGCAAGATACCCATGAAGCCATGCTGGCGCGTCATAACAACCAAATGCTATTGCGTCTTGGTATCGCGGCACTCGGTTCAATGCAGGCAATGATGTATGCCGTTGCGCTTTATTTTGGTGAATATAGCGACATGTTGATATTTCAGCGTGACTTTTTGCGTTGGGTGTCTTTATTTGTTAGTACGCCTGTTTTCTTTTATGCCGGTATTCCTTTCTTTACCTCCGCATGGTCAGCGATTCGTGCGCGCCAGGTCAATATGGATGTGCCTGTTAGCCTTGCTTTGATTATCACCTTCTTTGCCAGTTTATATGCCACCATTACTGGGCAAGGGGAGACATACTATGACTCCGTCAGTATGTTTATTTTCTTTTTGCTGGCAGGACGCTATATCGAACATAATGCCCGTCTAAAAGCTGCGACCATGGCCAATGATCTGGTCGTAGTAGAGCCAGTATTGGTACAAAAAGTGGCTGAAGACAAATCAGCAGCAGAGCGTATTTTACAACTGCTGAAAGAAAGTGACTCTCAACAAGGTGACGCCATCGAAAATGAGGCAAAAAAGGCATCAGATGCGACGACAGAAATGATGCCTAACTTTATGAAGGGTGTTGATGCCAATGTTCATCAGCTCACATCGGGTATTGCTCAAGATTGGCAGCAGTCACGTAATCAACAAAATGCGTTATCACAGGTAGAGGAAAATATAGCATCAAAGCAGATGGTGACGGCTCATAGCTTGCAAGTGGGTGACATTATTTTGGTTGAAGCGGGTTCTGAGATTATCAGTGACGGTATTTTGTTAAGTCCTACTGCAACAGTCTCGCAAAGCCTACTGACAGGCGAAGGTGATTTAATCATTAAGTCCCAAGGCGATTATATTGTTGGCGGTGCGCAAAACGATAGCCAGCCGTTTGAGATGTTAGTGACGGCATTACCAAAAGACAGTCAAATAGGGCTGATTGATAGACTGATGAACCGCGCCATGAGCGAAAAGCCTAAACTTGCACAGCAAGCAGATAAACTGGCACGTTGGTTTGTGGCGCGTATCTTAGTGCTATCAGTTTTAGTGTTTGTTGGCTGGTACATTGTCGATCCAAGCCAAGCTATTTGGGCAACGGTGGCAGTATTGGTTGCCACTTGTCCTTGCGCCTTGTCATTGGCGACGCCAATTGCCTTGACTGTTTCAACCAATCGTTTAGCCAGCTATGGTTTTTTGACGACGCGCGGGCATACGCTGCAAACATTGGCTGAAATTACACATGTTGCTTTTGATAAAACAGGTACGCTTACTTATGGGAAGCCAAATTTATTAAATATTGAGGTAATCGAGCCAGTAAACCAGACTGATTCTGATAACACAGCATCAACAGCACAAAAAGATAAACTATTGGCAATCGCAGCTGCCCTAGAAGTAGGGAGTCGTCATCCGATTGCACACGCGCTACTTACCGCTGCCTATCAGTTACATCTGCCACCGACGAGGGCCATGCAGCATTATCCCGCAGGCGGGGTAGAAGCTATGATTGATGACATGGTATATCGCATTGGTCATGTGAGTTTTGCGTTAGATAAAACCAGTGGCAGTGCCAATGAGGTCAATACGAACAATGATTTGAACATTGACTTGGCGGCGCAGCGTGCCAGCTCCGCCGTTGTCTTGTCGAGCCAGAAACCTGATACAAAGGAATGGCAAGCGCTGGCGTGCTTTTATTTTAATGACAAGGTACGTGATAGTACCCAATCGATGCTCGATACGCTCAAAGGTCTAGGGATTGAGTCTGTGATGTTGACGGGTGATCCAAGCCCGCAAGCGCTCGTGATGGCTGAGAGTTTAGGCATGCAGACCGCTTATAATGGCTTATCACCGACTGACAAGGTCAACCATATCCAGCAGTTGCAATCTAAAGGCGCTGTCGTACTGATGGTGGGTGATGGCATCAATGATGCGCCAGTATTGGCAGCGGCAGATGTATCCACCTCAATTGCCGGTGCTGCAGATTTGGCACAAGTATCTAGCGACAGTATTATCTTAAATGGGAAAATTGAGGCCATCACTGCGGCCAAACGTATCTCTGATAAAACCGAACGTATTATTAAGCAAAACTTCCGCTGGGCCTTGGCTTATAATAGTATCGTGCTGATACCAGCGGCTTTAGGGTATGTACCACCATGGCTTGCTGCTATCGGCATGTCACTTAGCTCATTGTTTGTGGTGTTAAACGCGCTACGCCTAAAGCGGGCTTAGTTGAACTATAGCTCTCAAAGTTTGCCCATAAAAAAACCGCCTGCAACTATCAATAGCTAAGGCGATTTTTTTTATACAGATTTACTATCGAATTATTTGATTAGTCTTGTAGATAGCTGAGCAGACGCATAAATTCGATATACATCCAAACTAGCGTGGCAAGAATACCAATGCTGAACAACCATTCGTAGTCTTCTGAGATACCCATAGCAACACCGCGATCGATATTGTCAAAATCTAATAATAGCGTAAAAGAGGCAATAACAATCACAAACAAGCTAAAGCCGATAGCGATAGCACCACCTTCAAACAAGAATGGCAAGGTTGAGCCAAATACTAGAGACAGTACCCACTGTGCTACATAAACTAGCATGATAGCGATAACGGCTGAGGTCACGATAGAACGGAACTTTTCAGTAACTTTTACCAAACCTGAGCGATACAGTCCTAGCATGACTGCTGCTGTGACGAAGGTCGCACACATTGCCGTGACTGGGACGGTTGGATACATTCTCATGAAAAATAATGAGATACCGCCCAAAAAGATACCTTCTAGCAAGGCATAAGGCACCGCCAACGTCTTTGCTTTTTGTGGTTTAAAGGTAATAAAAAGAGCAAGAACAAACGCAGCAATCATGCTACCAAAGGCTGCCATGGTAATAAAACCTTGCGATAAACCTGCCATAAGCGCATAAAAGAAAAAGCCCACACCAGTAATAGCTGATAACCCAAGTAACAGGCTGGTCTTTTGAATAACGCCTTTGACCGTCATTGGATTACCGCCGATCGCAAGTTCTGCGCGACTGACAATAGGATTGGCCATACATAAGTCCTTAATAATAAAATATAAAAATAGAGATGCTGCTACTTTAGCAAAACCGCCGTTATTGTCAACTGTGTTTGCGTGACAGCCGTTACAGCTCAACCTAGTAGTCTCAAAACCCAAGCAGACAAGCAAGCATGAGTAAGGCATCTGATATATTTTATATGGGGCCAGTTACGACAGTTAACAACGATAATTCATAAACATGCTAGTCTAAGCGCGCATTTATCGCTATTATTACCCTGTACTTCACCGTTATACCGAGTCGTTTTATGGAAAACTCAGCGCAGTCAGCAAGATTGCCACACTTACACGAGTCAGAGCTGTTCCACGCTATCAAAAATCCTGCTTTTAGGCGTATTGGCTTGATGGGCCGTGCTGGTAAACGCAGCGTCACGCGAAGTCTGGTACAGATTGCGCAAACCATCAATGAGATGAACTTGACGTTGATCATGGATGTACAAACAGCCAACTTACCAACGCTTAACCTCACAGAAGTAGAAAGAGTCAAAATCGTTAAGCGTGGCTTGATTGGTGAGATTTGCGATTTGGTCATCGTTGTTGGTGGTGATGGGTCGATATTGCATGCTGCTGAAGCATTGGCACGCTACCGTGTCCCAGTATTAGGGGTTAACCGTGGTCGTTTGGGGTTTTTGGCAGATGTAAAGCCCAACGAAGCGGCTTTTAAATTACGCCAAGTATTGATGGGCGATTATCAGCTGGATCATCGGTTTTTATTGACGATGGAGATACGAGAAGGGCGTAAAATCATTCATGAAGACATGGCGCTGAACGACATCGTACTGCATGCTGGTAAATCGGTACATATGATCGATTTTCAGATGAAGATTGATGGACATGATGTTTATAGGCAGCATAGTGATGGCCTGATAGCAGCGACACCGACTGGTTCAACCGCTTATGCTCTATCTGGTGGTGGCCCCATCATTCATCCAAGTATGGATGCCATCTGTCTGGTGCCCATGCATCCGCATACGTTATCTAGTCGCCCGATTGTTGTCAGTGGTAATAGTGAGGTCTGTATTCGTATTCATGAAGACAATCGTACGCAGCCGATGGTCAGCGCAGATGGCAAACCAAGCGTACCGCTTGAGCAAGAACAGCGCTTATATATTCGTAAGCATCCTGATAAGCTCACTTTACTGCATCCGCCTGGATTTGACTTTTATGAAGCCTGTCGTACCAAGCTGCACTGGAACGTACATGCCGAAGAATTCAGTCTGGATGTCGATGATGATATTATAGATGATGAATGAGCGTATCTATTAGAGCATGTTTTCAAATCGTCCAATAGCCATCAAAAAATATGATGAAAAAATAGTAGTGGAGAGTAGGCAAGATGGATAAACAAACAATATTAGCCAGTCTAACACCGGAAGTGGTTGATAAATTCCGCATGGCGATTGAGTTAGGTAAGTGGCCTGATGGTCGTAAAATTACCGCTGAGCAGCGAGAAACTTGCATGCAAGCGGTGATGATATGGGAGCACGAGCACCTACCACTTGCCGAGCGTACGGGTTATATCCACAAACCAGTAAAAGAGGACGGTTCTATCGTGGGCGCTGAGTGTGATGTCGAGCATGAGCATCACTATCCTAATATGCCGAACCCGAAAGGGGCGGTACAACCTGTGAAGTTTCGTAATAAATAGGACTATAAACAGTCAATAAAAAAGCCACGCTCATGAGCGTGGCTTTTTTTACTTTATTAATTATTCAATCACGACACATATTTAAATTGCAGTTGTGTCGACACTAGGACGAATGGTTAATGGATTTTTTTGCATTAAAAATCCTTGCCAGCCCCAATGCAAAAAGTTGCGAATATTAGCATGGTCAGTACCGTTAGGCGTTGCTTGCACTTTGGCATAATGTTCGCCGAATAGTTTTAGCGTGTCCAGTTGATTCAAACCGTGATGCTTAGCGAATCCAAAAATCTTTGCACTGCCTTCGTTTTCGCCCGCTGCATTATGGACCATACCGTTGACAAACGGGGCAGGCGAATAGCGATAAAAATCATCGATAAAGCTGATAACATCATTGAATCCAATGGCTTTTTTATTCAAACCATTAAGTAGAGCCGATACATCTGATTGGCGGATACTCATAAATAAATGACCTCAGAGCAGTTTAAAAAATAAAAAATATAATGCTTATGTATGCTCATTAGTCGTTGAGCATTAAGTATTATAAATTAGCGATTGAAGTAGTCTTCGTCATCGAACGACGGCGAAAAATTGCCTTGCTCAAGATGTTGCATGTGCGACTGTACAGAGCGCTCATGCTGGATACGTTGATAAATCTCTTCGCGATGTACGGCAATATCTTTAGGTGCATTCACACCGATACGTACTTGATTGCCCTTGACGCCCAATACCGTCACACTGACTTCATCGCCGATCATTAGCGTTTCGCCCACACGGCGTGTCAAAATTAACATGCGTCACACTCCTTATGTCGCATCAACAGATTATTACTCATCAGATTACTTCTCAATTGCAGAACATCACCGCAGCACTCAGTAAGTAATATATCAATAATTACCATACTCGACATTGTGCAAACCACGGCAATGATAGGTAGATTCATTTAGCCCAAATGAAAGCCCATTATAGGTGGCATAACAGATACT
Source organism: Psychrobacter sp. AntiMn-1 (assembly GCF_001854065.1). Classification (NCBI taxonomy): domain Bacteria; kingdom Pseudomonadati; phylum Pseudomonadota; class Gammaproteobacteria; order Moraxellales; family Moraxellaceae; genus Psychrobacter; species Psychrobacter sp. AntiMn-1. The sequence goes on from NZ_CP012969.1 coordinate 3,069,946, forward strand.
GTCACGGTTTTTCACAAAACTATTAGGTAAATGCTCATTTCAACTATGCTAAAAAATAAAATAGGATCTAAAAAGATCCTATTTTATTTAAGTACTGTTTTTATTTGGAGGCTATTTGTTTAAACGAAACGCTATTTATTTACATACGATGCGAAGTTTTCAATAGCGGTTAATAGATAACCATCAATGCTAAAGCTGTATTTTAACAGTTTTTTGGCATTATAGCCCAGCGATTTTGCTCTCGCCGTCTTCACGGTCAAGACCAAAGGCAGTGTGCAGTGATTTGACCGCTTTTTCTAAGTGTTGGTCTTGAATCAAAACAGATACTTTGATCTCGCTGGTCGATATCATTTGGATATTGATATTGTTCTCAGCCAATGTTTGGAACATGAGGCTGGCAACTCCTGCGTGTGAGCGCATACCAACACCAACTAGTGAGACTTTGACCACTTCGCTGTTGCCTGATATTTCTTTGGCACCAATCTCGTCTTTGACTTCTTCATTAAGCACTTTTAGCGTCTTGTCCAAGTCAGTACGATTGACCGTGAATGTAAAGTCAGTGGTACCATTATCCGAGAGGTTTTGGACAATCATATCGATTTCGATATTGGCACGACCAATTGGGCTTAAGATAGCAGAGGCGATACCAGGATGATCGGGTACACCGCGTACTAAGATTTTTGCTTCGTCTCGGTTGAATGCGATACCTGAGATGATTGCCTGTTCCATATTGTCTCCTTCGTCTATCGTAATTAGGGTGCCCACGTTGTTTTGAAACTCTTGGTCAAAGCTACCGTCAGTGTTTTCATCAAAGCTAGATAGGACGCGCAGTGGTACGCCGTATTTGCCAGCGAATTCTACTGAGCGAATCTGTAGGATTTTGGAGCCAAGACTTGCCATCTCAAGCATTTCTTCAAAGGTGATTTTTTCAAGCTTTTTGGCTTTTGAGGTTACGCGAGGGTCAGTGGTATAAACGCCATCGACATCAGTATAAATTTGACATTCATCAGCACCCAAAGCCGCTGCAATCGCAACGCCTGTCGTATCAGAACCGCCGCGACCCAATGTGGTTGCATTGCCTTCTTCATCAATACCTTGAAAGCCTGCCACAATGACGATATTGCCGGCATCTAGCTGCTCGCGTATGTTTTTATCATCGATGCTTTCGATACGGGCTTTATTATGGGCGTTATCGGTTTTGATCGCGACTTGACGACCAGTCATTGAACGCGCACCAATACCAAGCTCTTTTATCGCCATCGCGAGTAGCGAGATAGAAACCTGCTCACCGGTTGAGACCATCTGGTCGTATTCACGTGGGTCAGGGTTGTTACTGATTTGGCGTGCTAGATCAATCAAACGGTTGGTTTCGCCGCTCATGGCTGAGACCACGACCACGACTTGATGACCATTGTCATGCCAGCGTTTGACGCGTTTGGCGACGTTTTTGATGCGGTCGATACTGCCCATCGAGGTGCCGCCGTATTTCTGTACTATTAACGCCATAAAAATCTACCTATTATTCATTAATGACCTTTTATTCTCATGGATCAGTCTCAATGCGACACGTGTCCATGCGTGTATAGATAAAGCCAGATTGTAAGAGTTATGCCCTATATGTGTCATTCGTTTATTGGTACTGCATCAACTGTCATGAATGAGCAATATTGTCAAACGTTGACCTTTATACCATATCTACTGCATAACTTTAAGTATCAGTACCGCTTAGATGTATGGCGATTGGTTATAGTTGCTATAACCAATCACGTATCTTATACCCAGTAAACCAGAGTAAGGCGCTGAGTTACTGGGCTTTTTATGATTAGCTAAGCTGGGTTTCAATCCAAGCAGGTAGGGCATTGATGACCGCAGTACTGTTGTCGGACTTCGGCGCGCCGCCCTGTGCGTAGTCAGGCTTGCCGCCACCTTTACCACCAAGCTCACTGGCTAAATGACGAATGATATCACCCGCTTTGATTGTAGCAGTAACAGATTTTGCGACACTCGCGGCTAGTGCTAATTGGTCATCTTTATCACCAATCAATACAATCACACTATCAGGCAGTTTTGATTTGATATCATCCATCAGCGTACGGATGGATTTACCATCGATACCGCTTAAGGTGCTGAGAAGTACGGGCGTATCTGCAATAGTCTGCACATTATCGAGTAAGTTGGCAGCTTGAGCGCTGGCGATTTTTTGCTCTAAGCGCTCTAGTTGTTTTTCAAGCTCGCGTTGCTTATCTGCCATGGTACGCACACGCTGGGCAACTTCAGGACGTTTGACCTTTAGCTGGCTTGCCAACTCGCTTAGTTGCTGCTCGCTTTGCTGAATGTTTTTGACCGCGTTCATGCCCGTGACGGCTTCAATACGGCGAATCCCCGCAGCGATACCTGACTCGCTGGTGATTTTTAGCATACCGATATCACCAGTGCGCTGTACATGTAAACCGCCGCAAAGCTCGATAGAAAATGGCTTGCGCTGACCATCGACGATACGATCTGTACCCATGGTTAGTACGCGAACGTCAGTGCCGTACTTTTCGCCAAATAATGCCATCGCGCCTTGATTCATGGCTTCATCAATCGACATGTGTTCAATACGAGCAGGAGTGTTGGCTTGGATTTGCTCATTGACGAGACGCTCTACTCGCATGATTTCAGCAGCACTGACAGGCTTATCATAAGCAAAGTCAAAACGTAAGACGTCGCTTGAGACTAATGAGCCTTTCTGCGTGACTTCATCACCCAAGACTTCTCTTAGTGCTGCATGTAATAGATGAGTAGCAGAGTGGTTTTTGGCACTGGCTGCACGAATGCTTGAAAGCACGTGGGCATCCGCCGTTTGCTTGGGTTTGATATCACCCATGGTCACCACACCATAATGAATGATGGCTTGACCAGATTTTTTGGTATCTTGTACTTCAAAGACACCTGATTCGGTACGGATTTCACCAAGCTCACCCACTTGACCACCGCCTTCGGCGTAAAATGGCGTACGATCAAGTACCACAACGCCTTCTGTGCCTTCCGTTAAGCTATCTGCTGGGTTGCCATCTTGATAAAGCGCGTCGATGGTCACGCCTTCTTCTTCAAGTTGCTCATAACCAACAAAGACGGTTGGCGTCTCGACTTGGATGACGCTGCTGTAATCGACATCGAACTTACCTGCATCACGAGCACGTTCGCGCTGTGCTTGCATGTGCTCATCGAACTCCGCTTCATCAATAGCAATACCGCGCTCACGCGTGATATCCGCGGTCAAATCGATCGGGAAGCCATAGGTGTCGTAGAGTTTAAAGGCCGCTTCGCCAGATAGCGTATCGCCATCTTTTAGACCTTCAAGCTCGCTGGCAAGCAAACGCAGACCTTGTGCCAATGTTTTGGCAAACTGCGCTTCTTCTTTTTGAATCGCATTTTCGATCACGTTTTGTTTTTCTACTAGCTCTGGATAAGCACTGCCCATTTCAGCCACGAGCGGTGCGACCATTTTATAGAAAAACTCACTATCAGCGCCAAGCTTGTTGCCATGACGTACCGCACGGCGAATGATACGGCGCAATACATAGCCACGACCTTCGTTGCTCGGTGTGACGCCATCAGCAATCAAAAAGGCCACAGCACGGATATGGTCAGCAATGACTTTTAGTGAAGACTGCTGTTCATTGTCAATCTCTAAGATCTCAGCTGCCGCATCCATCAAATGGGTAAACAGATCGATCTCATAGTTACCATGGACGCCTTGCATGATAGCACTAATACGCTCAAGCCCCATGCCAGTATCGACACTGGGCGCAGGTAGCGGCAATAGCGTGCCGTCTTTTTGGCGATTGAACTGCATAAAGACGCAGTTCCAAATCTCGATGTAGCGATCGCCATCTTCTTCTGGCGTACCGGGCAAGCCGCCTTCGATCTCAGCGCCATGGTCATAAAACACTTCGGTGCAAGGGCCACAAGGACCGGTGTCGCCCATGGTCCAAAAATTGTCTGAGGCGTACGGTGCCCCTTTGTTATCACCGATACGAATGATGCGCTCACTTGGCAGACCAATGGTTTTGTGCCAAATATCAAAGGCTTCGTCATCAGTCTCATAAATGGTGACATACAGACGATCTTTATCAATCGCGAGCCACTGATCTGAGGTCAAAAACTCCCAGATATACTCGATACCTGCTTGCTTAAAGTAATCGCCAAACGAGAAGTTACCAAGCATCTCAAAAAACGTATGATGGCGGGCAGTGTAGCCAACATTGTCCAAGTCATTGTGCTTACCACCAGCGCGGACACATTTCTGCGAGGTCACAGCACGTGTATAGTCACGTGGCTCCATGCCCAAAAAGGTTTCTTTAAACTGATTCATACCGGCATTGGTGAATAACAATGTTGGATCATTATGCGGAATCAAGCTAGACGATGAAACTTGGGTGTGCTGCTTGCTTATAAAAAAATCGATAAAGGCTTGGCGAATATCGGCTGAGCGAAATGGCTGGCTCACAGCGGCTCCTTACTGACGGATAGAATTGAGTAAATGACATAAAATAATTTTGCAAGCGATTTTAGCACAAACGCCTAAGCTCTTGGTACAAGAGTTACAACTGCTCGTTATAGTCCATTCATGATTTGCCGCTCATATAGGGTGCATCATGGTGAATTGGTCAAAATTACCGCATCAGTCTCATCAAGCTTGTCTTTGATTAATGGATCAGACTCAATGACCTGCACTGGCAAGTAGCGCAATTGCAATTTAATAGGCAAGTATTTGGGGAAGTTTTCTGCCATATCTTTGGTAATCACATCCTCGATCTGCTGTACATCTTGTGAATTTGGACTGGTCTCACCGCGTACCACGGCACGAATGATTTGAAACGCATTATTCTTATCAAATTGTATGTTGGTCAGTACGTTACCTTGATCGATAAAATGTTCATTAATTGCTTCTTTGACATTGTTTTCAAAGGTCTGCTGCTTGGCATTGCTATTGAGGTTTAGAGTAAGATAAATGCCCAAGCCGACCAGTAACAATAGTGTGACGGCATTTCGACGGAAAAATATCAAATAGGTGCCCGATTCATAATCATCATCGACCAAGCGCCTGAAGCCTAAAAACCACAGTACCATGGCATTAGTAAACTGAATGGCAATGATGTTGGTCAGGGCCAATAAGGCAGCACCTAGCCCCATCTGTATCTCGCCATTGGCAAATAAAATGCCACTGGCCGCGAGTGGCGGCACCAAGGCGGTGGCCACAGCAACCCCAACAACGGCGACGGACAGGTGCGGAGACACCATCGCATATGCACCAGCCGTACCGCCAGCCAGTGCAATCATCAAGTCCATAGACGTGGGCTGGGTACGAGACAAAATCTCATTGGTCAGCGGTTGACCTTGATGCAATAGACCCACCACAAAGCCGACCAATATCACCAAAAACACCCCCGCTAACACGGTGAGCAACGACTTACGCAACAGTGGCATACGGTAGTCAATAATCGCTAGGGCGACACCTGTAATCGGACCGAGCATCATGGCGACCAACATCGCGCCAATAACCACTGCGGCTGAATTGGTCACCAAGCCATAACTGGCAATAATGGCTGATAGCGTGTTCATTACAAAGTACATTTTACTTGGTAGGGCGTTGGCCTCGATCGTGACACGGACTTCAGGATAGTCTATCTTTTTATCGCTAAACTGCTTGGCCACGAATTGCTTGTAGGATTCTAGCTTGGCTTCTTTTTCATCTTTGATCTTTTCTTCTTCTGACTGTTGCTCGTCGTCATCACTCTCCACATTTTCACCACTAGTGTTTGTCGTTGTAGACTCTGTGGTTAGATGATCAGCGACGTCAGCAACGGCAGGATCATTTTCATGGATACTATGATCGATCGAAATGGGTTCGACAGGTTGGCTAACATGAGTGTTGGGCGCTTCGGAAGTGTCTGGATTTTCTTGTGTTTGATGAAAAGCCTCAGACGCTGTTTCTGATGCGTGAGCGGCTGTGTCTGTGTTTGGGCTGGATAATTCAGATTGATCTGAGTCATCATCAGGCGCGTCTAGCGTGGCAATGACGACATCAGGCTCTGGTGAGGTGATGACGATTTTTGTTTCAGAGAGCGACTCCTCTTCACTGTTTTCGGTTGCATACTCCTGTTCAGTGGTCTGTTCTGGTTCATGGGCATCATCGATCTTTCTCTCAGATGTCTCTTTTGTCATATCAGATGAAATCTGAGAAGCGGTATCTGGTTTTTTTTGTTGTGACGTATTATCAGAAGCGGTCATAGCAATTGGGCTTTATTAGTCAGATGAAATAAAACCATTATTGTAATGAAAAATAAGGGATAAGCTGTCTTTTTTTTGTGCAAAAGCAAAGTGCTAGACATGACATTGGGCAAAATAGAAAGAGGTATCGTAGTAAGGGTATGATCGAGGGGCTGAATGTAAAGTGGAATCGGAGTAAAAATTTATAGGAAATGAGTATTAATGAAGATAGCGAAATATGAGTGAGAAATACCCTTATGTTAACATGGGTTTTAGAATAAGTCAGCCAAAATGTATGAGGCTGGCGTCTATATTAAATACTTACCTTTAGTAGGGATATGGCGTATAAAGTAACTATACCCACACATAAAGTAAGGATTAAGTCATGAACTGGCCATTATTTGCTGTCATTTACATCATAGCAGGCACTGTCACCACAGGGATTGTCATCATCGGTACGCTCATTATGGGTTTCGATGAGATCGCGCATATGCAAATAGCGGTCGCAGTGGGTGCAGCGGCGTCTATTCCCATCACCATGTTCTTTGCCAAAAAAATCGGTAGCATCACTGGTAACGAAGATGGTCATAAAGCATGACGGATGATCAGATTTTGGCTTGATGCTCAGATGATGTTGGTTTTAGTAGTAAAAACGCTAAAGCGTCGCCAAACGTAAAAAAGACCTCAATAGTGAGGTCTTTTTTGGTAGTAAGTGCTGACTTGGTAATAAATGCTGATAGCGATCTAGGTTAGAGCGTTATTTAAGCTCAACGGTTGCGCCATTTTCGATATTGGCATAAACCTCAAGCACATCCCAATTGGTCAAGCGGATACAGCCATGTGAGGCTTGGCGACTGATACCTTCAGGTTTTGGTGAGCCATGTAGGCCATATGACGGTTTAGATAAGCCCATCCATACCACACCGACTGGATTGTTTGGTCCTGGTGGCAACATATGGATTTTTTTCTGAGCGCCTTCACCGACTGTGGCTTTATACCACGGCATTTTGACTTTATTGACAATCTTATAAGTACCATGTGGTGACGGCGTGTCATCACTACCAACGGTCGTTGGGTAAGTCGCTACCAGTTGGTTACCATCATAAGCATATAACGTTTTATCAGCTTTGTTAGCGACCACGCGGTTGATTCGCTTGTTTAACGCACCACGGGTATTTAGTACAGTGATGGTCTCACCAGCTTTGTATTCTTTGTTCTTATTGAGTTTATCCAAATAGCGCACATCCATATGGAAGCGCTCACCAAGCATCTCTTTGATATCCTGATAATACAGCCCTTTCATTTTTGACTTGGCTTCTGCACTAGCAGGCGTGGTGGCAAAGTTGGTATTAATATCATCATCAGTCAACGTATAAGTGACAAGCACAGGTTTGGTTGCAGGAATGTTCTTAACCAAGGCATCCCACGTTTTTTGATCCATTCTACCTGTGGTTGGCAAGCCTTTCATCGCTTGGAAGTTAGTAAGGGCTTTTTTGCTGTTCATACCCCAGCCACCATCGATAGGACCAGGAGAGGCATGGTTCCAATCGAGCAACGCTTGCATTTTGATCGTCATGGCTGAGTTGACTTTCATGTTAGGCGACCAGACAGCGTTATTGACTTGTTGTGCGTAATTTGACAAGTTTAATGTGGTATATCTCTTACCATCTTTATCTTCGATATTTTTGATGGTTGGATCATCACTGAAGTCTTGACGCTTTTCACTCTCCGGTAACTCAAAGGCGAGTGGATCAGATGAGTCGATAGAGGAGACATCGCTGGGTGCAGCGACCGCTTGGCCTTCGCTGATATCATCAGTGCTATCTGACTGCTCATCTTTACGCGTCAACTCAGCAGCGCTCATATTGTCAGCAGCGGGTGCTGGCGTGCTATTTTGAGCATCTTGCTTAGTGTTGATCAGCTGGTTCATGCTATCAACGGGTTTTGCGTTCTCTGTATTTAACTGTACAGTAGCAGCACCATCTGAGCGACTACGATTTTCTTGCACATTGAGGCTCACCTTTTGAGCAAGGCCTGGCATGGCGTTTGCTGTTCGTACTGGCAATGTGCGAGTATTATCGGCAGTGGCGGCAAGTGCGCCAACGCTGGCACTCATGGCAGCGATAGATATAGCAGTAATAATAGGCTTTATTTTCATCATATTGAATCACTTGTGGTTGCTACTAATGCGGCTATTATGCGCATAATTTGGTTGCTTCGCAAACTTTTGGTCTATCTTTTTGCATTTAGAGTGGGTTAAACGTCAACTGCTGACGTATTCGCTACAGTTGAGTAATATTTTAGCCAAAATGTGTACGGCGACAGGCAGGCTGCTTACGCAAACTCCTCATTATTTTCACTATTTTTTGTTTTAGTAAAAATGACAGTGATTGGCGCTATTTGGCGTTTACGTCTATAATGTATGATTAATTTTTTTATTAATAGATCGATTGTTAGCAACAAGCCATTTAACCTGCTAATAGTTAATCCATAAGGTGCGATATGTCAGAAGACCAAACAATGAGTGCAGAAGAGTTTCAAAACCAATACTTCAGTGATGATGAGTCTAAGGGCTTAGAAGGTGAGATGGAGTATGATCTAGAAACTGGACTTCTTGGTGAGGATGGCGAACTTGCTAACTTACATGCCGAGTTAGAAGAAGCACGCGAGCAGCTAGTGAGTATTCGCGACTTTATTCGTTTTTCCGTCACACAATTGCGTAACTATGATGTGGTTGTCGCGCAAGGCACGACCGATGAGTTTGCAGAAGCCTCAGCCATTGTGTTGCATTCGTTGTCTTTAGATTGGTCAGCCAATGAGCAGATTTTAGACTGTCGTTTGACCACGTCAGAGAAGCAGGCAGTGCTAGGACTATTAGAAGAGCGCATCGCTGAACGTAAGCCGCTGAGCTATCTGATTAACTTGTCGTATTTCTGTGATTTGCCTTTTTATGTGGATGAGCGCGTGCTTATCCCGCGCTCGCCAATCGCAGAGTTGATTCGTCAGCAGTTCCATCCTTATTTTGAAGTTACTGAACTCGCCAAACCACTGGGTGTTAGCCCGAATGAAAAGTCAGCAGTATTTTATGATCATGGCTTGGATGTGAAGCAGTTGTCGCAGCCTGAGCGTATCTTAGACTTGTGTACTGGCTCTGGTTGTATCGCAATCGCGCTTGCTACCCGTTTCGTTGATGCGTTGGTTGATGCTATCGATATCGATAAAGGCGCGCTGGACGTGGCAATGGTCAATGTCGATCATCATGACCTTGGCCATCAAGTGAACGTAATCGAGTCTGATTTGTTTGCCAAGATACCTGCTGAGAACCAGTATGAGCTTATCGTCACCAATCCACCGTATGTCGATGCGGCTATCATGGCAGATTTGCCACCTGAGTTTTTATATGAGCCTGAGCATGCATTAGCCGCGGGTCAAGACGGCTTGGATTTGGTACATCGTATTTTATTTGAAGCGCCAGATTACCTTAGCCCAGATGGTTTGCTGGTCTGCGAAGTGGGCGACAGCGAATGGGCATTAAAGCAAGCCTATCCTGAGATTCAGTTTGATTGGTTGAAGTTTGCACATGGCGGACATGGGGTTTTTGCGATTACTTATGATGAATTGGTAGCCAATCGTCAACTGTTTGCCGCTTATGTGCAACTATTAGATAGCATGCAATAGTTGAGTGTGGGTCACAAAATCGAGCATATAAAAACTGATCAGCGATAATCATAAAAGGTTGGTCGAACAACCATCAGTCGCGTTTACTTGTTTAAGGACAATTATGGCAGGCAATAGTATTGGGCAGGTTTTTACGGTCACCACTTGCGGTGAGTCACATGGCGCAGGACTGATGGCCATCGTTGATGGCGTACCACCAGGTTTAGCATTATCTGCAGACGATTTACAAGTAGATCTGGATCGTCGCAAACCGGGTACGTCTAAGTATTCAACCCAGCGCCGTGAGTCTGATGAAGTTGAGATTATCTCTGGCGTATTTGAAGGCAAAACCACAGGGACATCCATCGGTCTATTGATTCGCAATACCAATCAAAAATCAAAAGACTATAGCGATATCAGAGATACCTTCCGTCCTGGACATGCCGATTATACTTACAGTATGAAATACGGCTTTCGTGATTATCGTGGCGGTGGTCGCTCGTCAGCGCGTGAGACGGCTATGCGAGTGGCTGCTGGTGCTATCGCTAAGAAGTACTTACAAGAACAGCTGGGCGTACAAATTCGTGGTCATGTGACCCAAATCGGCAATGAGCATAGTAACGTTCTAGATCCGAGTCAAATTGACTGGGAATTTGTCAATAGCAATCCGTTCTTCTGCGCAGACAAAGAAGCGATTGGCCGTTTTGAGACCTTGATTGACAACTTGCGCCGCGAAGGCACCAGTTGCGGTGCACGCCTTGATATCATTGCGAGCGGTGTACCCGTAGGTCTGGGCGAGCCAGTATTTGATCGTTTAGATGCCGATATCGCTCATGCGATGATGAGTATCAATGCGGTCAAAGGGGTTGAGATTGGCGATGGTATGGCAGTGGCAGGTCAATTTGGACATAGCGCTCGTGATGAGCTGACCCCAGATGGGTTTGCAGCCAATCATGCGGGCGGTGTCTTAGGCGGTATCTCATCAGGGCAAGATATCCGTGTCAGTATCGCGCTTAAGCCAACGTCTAGTATTACCACCGCTGGTAAAAGTATCAATACCCAAGGTGAAGCAGTCGATATGCTCACCAAAGGCCGTCATGATCCTTGCGTCGGTGTGCGTGCCACGCCTATTGCCGAAGCGATGCTAGCGATTGTAGTGCTCGATCACTATCTGCGTCACCGTGGTCAGAACGCGGATGTGAAGCCGCCAGTACAATCGATTACTTAGTATTTTTGCTCTAAAGCAATCAGCCCTTTGTTGTTTCCAGTAGTTTGATACTAGAAATGATAAAGGGCTTTTTTATGTCCCAATAAAATACAGGGGTTACCTAAAAACAATCAACGTGCTGAGCGAGCAAGATATCAGGCTGCCAATCGATATTCATCAATAGCTATACATTGCTGATGCCGAAAGACCAGTAATAATTGCTGACTAGGAATCGCTAGCCAATGTCCAAACTCAATACTACCGACACCTTGGCTGGATAGTATCTGCGCGCAGTGATGACGACTGAGGCCGATTAGGTGCTTGATCATAGGATCATCAGTTAATTGACGTGACATAAATGTTCTCCTTCTAATCTGCTTTACAAATTTGATGGTTCAATAGATCTTAGTGCTATCGTAAAATAAAGAAGTAGAAATCCTGTGCAGTCATGATGGAAAATTGATGAACTGTTATCAATGCTTATTCTTAAGCCAGGGGCAGGGTAATACTAACCATCACACCAGAACGCTGATTTTTACCAGTATGATTTTTATCAGTGCCAATTTTATTATCATTAGCATGGATATTATCAATAGTTACCTGACCGCCATGATGCTCAATGACTTGCTTCACTAAAGTGAGTCCAAGACCGGTACCTTTTTTGAGAATACTATCGGACTGTTTTGAGTCAGCTTTGTGATGTGCTGAACCTGTATCTAGCGTATAGGTTGTATTCTGATTTTTCACTTGCTGAACAGAATGGCTTTGATGAGATAGGCTAAAATAACGCTCAAAAGCTTTTTCAATAGCATAATCAGGCAATAGCTTTCCATCATTAAATATATCGATGATTACCGTTCGCGCTGTGCTGTGCAACGAGATATCAACAGTGTTATCAGCAAAATGAATGGCATTATCCAGCACATTTTGTAAGACTTGTACCAACCAAAATTGGTCAGCAAACACACTGGTAGAGGCCAATAATTCTGCTGGTAAGTTTGTAGTGTTTGTCATGTGCTGATCATCGATGTATATATCGATAGGTTGTAGATTCTGCTGTTGCTGCTTAGCGGTATTGTCTTTTATTAGACTCTGTAATAATGGCAGTAGCGGCGTTAGCTGACGACTGAGCTTAAAAGTAGGCTGTTCAACTTTCGCAAGCAACAGTAGTCGGTCGATGAGCTGCTGCATTTTTACGCTTTGCTCACCAACCGTCTCAATGAGCATCTGCCGATCATCCTGATCAAGCGTATGACCATCTAGTCCATCATCTTCTAACAGCTCACTACTGGCGCGAATGGCGGTTAAAGGGCTTTTTAACTCGTGAGTGAGTGTATGCACATAATCAGTGACATAAGCACGATTCTCTAGTCGATGCTTCATAGTCTCAATGGTATCTGTCAGGCTGTTTAGCTCATGACCCAGATAAAAATAGGGCTTTTTGGTGTCTTCTGCCAGCGAACTGGTATATTGAGTCACTAAGGTAATACTTTGCTTGAGCCACCATGCGATGAGACCTGCTAAAATGAGGGCAGCCGTGCTGATAAATAGCACTGTGATCAGCATGCGGTTACGTGTATCGTCCAAATAAGGTAGCACGCTGGCGACGGGTTTGCCGACGCTGACCACGCCGATAATCTCGCCAGACATATTCTTTATTGGCTGTGCGACATACATGACCGAGCCATCACGCTGCTGGTTATCCCGCAGCGTACTTCTTGCACCGTACTGACCTCTTAATGTGAGATAGACATCATTCCAGCGCCCATAGTTTTGTCCCTCATTATTATCAGGTTGGGGTAGCGAATCATAAATGACCCTGCCGCTGCTGTCTGTTACATATACCCGAAAGCTACTATAGCTTTTGGTTTGATTGACAGCGCCTAAGTGCTCGTTAGTCGCCGGTATGCCCACAAAGGCTGCATCGAGCTGTGCTTGATACGCTTCATCGTATAGCTCGCCCGTAGCCAATGGCACTTGCAGGCTAGCGGCTAGTAATTTACTGGTGTCTAATAGCGTGTCTTCGATGACTTGCTGCGCGGTTGGCTTAACGTAGCCAAATAATTGAGTAAAAACAACAATGCCACAAATGATGAGTACCAAAGCGACCGCCAGCCAAATCCTAAAAAATATACTTAAATTGAGCAGTCGTTTACGCTTAGGAGTTTGCTGCACAGTACCAATGGGATGCAATTTGGCATACCAATTGTTTTGGTCGTTATGAGTATCGCTCTCAGCATTATTGGCATTATGATTCATAAATTAGCAGCTATTATTAAGCTGGACATAATGCGTAACCCAGTCCACGATGTGTATGAATGACTTCAATACTCGTATCAATAGTCGCAAGTTGCTTACGAATCGACTTGATATGGCTGTCTATCGTGCGTGCTAGGCGATGATCAGGATAATCACTAACTGCGTTAAGCAGCTGCTCACGGCTAAAGACTTGATTCGGTGCTTGTAATAAGGTGAGTAAAACTTTGCGCTCGGTGTTACTAAGTTCCAGCTTTTGCTCTTGCCACGTTAATGAATAATTAAGCGGCTGATAGTGCCAAACGCCGGATTGGTTTTCAAACGTTAATGCTTGTCCTGATAGATTATTCGAGGAGGTGCTGTCAGTGCTGTCATTTGAGCTTACGGTATGAGAGCCTGACTGTTGAATCAGCTGTTCACGTCGCCAAATGGCTTTTAGGCGTGCGACCAATTCACGTGGACTAAAGGGTTTGGCACAGTAATCATCGCCACCCATCTCCAACCCTAAAATACGATCGACCTCATCGCTACGTGCAGTCAAAAATACAATAGGCAAGTCTTTTAAGGCGTCGATATCAGGTGTATGACGTATTTGTTGGCACAGACTCAGACCATCGCCATCTGGCAGACCGACATCCATAATGATCGCCGATAGATCTTGTGCTTCATGACTATGCAGCATGGGTAACACACTACTGGCATTATCCAGCCAAGTCATCTGCCAGCCTTCGCGCTTGCAGGTAACCTTAAGCGACATCGCGATCGCAGGATCATCTTCTACCAGTAAAATATGGGTCATAGTCTCTACATCATCTTATAATCTTAGTAAATTATCGTAGCACAAAACAGCAGGATGCTCCTGCTACTAGGAACCGAATGGTGTGAAAAGTTAATGGAAAAGTAGGGTGCTCAGTAGATGGTTTTCGGTGTAATCATTTTAATGCATTTAACAAAAAGGCCAGCTCAATGGATAAGCTAGCCTCGGTAATACAAACTAAGCGTGATTATCTATTAATAGACTAAATCTATTTAAGACCTTTGCAATTGGCGTAATAGCTTACCGTAGCGGGCCAGTCTGAAAAAATGCCTTGGACACCGACATCCTGCGCTAGTACGTCAATATAATTCATCATATCACCATCATTGTTGATAGCATCTCCAAGACCGCTATAGTACCAATCGCCACCGTCGGTTAATGGTCCTGAACGCTCTATCGACCACGTAATGATTTTTAGACCATTGGCTTTGGCTTGTTTTGCGTATTCTGATGGTTGCATATTGCCTTTACCGTCAGTAGTGACTAATAACCAAAGCGCCGGTGCAATGGTATTGATGCCGCGTGCTTTGATATCAGCCAATGAATGTCTCCAAGTGCTTGCGTCGTTTTTATTAAAAGTTTTATCGTCAGCGGTCTCATTGCTGTCATCAATCAGATAGACGGCATTAGCCCCATAAGCTGGCTCGTTTTTGATCCAGTAATCCAGATCTTCTATATTGAATGACTGGGCAAATACATCACTTGCAGGCACGCCCGCTGCCTTATAAGTATCTATCAGCTGTTGGCGATAATCGTCTAAACGATAGCCATTAAACGGCATGGTCACGGCTGGTGCTTTTAGCTCAGGCGTGTGCTTCATGCCTAGCTGGCGTGCCAATGCGATATGCTCTTTTAACGTCAATACCTGACCATTTTGTGAATACAAGTCCGTTCGCCACGGTGCGGTTGCATTCATATACTCGCTAATACTGGTTGCTTTTTTATTGGCAGCATCCATCTTACCCGTCAAGGTTTTAAATTGAGCGGCACTGATATCTGAGGTGCGACATTCGATACTATCGGCATTGGTAAGTTTACCCTGAGCATCCAATACAGGCGGTACGGTACATTGCTTGGCCAGCGGCGTGGTCAAAATATTAGTCGTGGTGTGCAAATCGTTTTGGGCATGACGACAGACAAGCTCACCGTCATTGGTAAATGCAACATCACATTCTAAGATGCCAGCACCCATTTGTGCTGACGCCACGTAACTATCATAAGTATGTTCAGGTAGCTGTAATGGCGCACCTCGATGCGCAATAGAGAAGTCCGTCTTACTTGGTAGTTGCCCCCTGCACGCCTGTAGCTCTTGTTTTAGTGGTCCCTCATCCATATCATTTATCAGATAAAACGGACGCACGCCATAGGTATATGCGACAGGTGAGGACGGTTGCGGCTGTGATTGCAGTTGCGCTATTGATGAAGAGGCTTTTGATGTGAGTGTTGAGCGGCTATCAGTAGTGCAGCCTACTATTAGTAATGAGGTGACAAGCGTTAAAGGTAAGGCGAGATGAATCTTATTGACTTTAGCCAGCGTGTGCTTACTCAGCTCAAGCGCTGATTTATTAGAAATTGTCATGTAAAATGTTCCTGCAAAATTATAAAAAATCCCATCGGACGTAGGGATAGGAATTAAAAGATTAGCGTTTGACTATTGGTTGCTACTTGCTGTTTGCTAAAAGAAACTAAAGGCCTTGCATTCTTGTATGAGCTTAGTTTTGTAAGAACTTAACATTAATGCAGATACAATTGTAGGAAAATGTACTAAAGAGTAGACAGTTGACAGTATATAAGCTTGATAGTACTGGGCTTATCGGTCATAAAATCATACGTGTCTTCTTATACTGTTCTCATTTTCGCTATTGTCCATTTAGTACCTCACTATTGACATATTCTCAAACTAACAGATGATATTGACCATATAATGACACATACATTATTTTGACAAAAAACATAGAAATGCTTAGGGCATATCTCACTACATTATTAAGGATAACTATGAGTAACTATTTAGACGCCGTCGTCGTTGAGCACAATCCCTCTCAAAAAAAGATAGATCGCGCGGTGATTTGGCTACACGGCTTAGGTGCTAGCGGTCATGATTTTGAGCCAGTTGTGCCGCAGCTTGGCTTGGCTGATGATATGGCAGTACGTTTTATCTTTCCACATGCACCAAAACGCCCAGTAACCGTAAATGGCGGCATGGTGATGCCAGCATGGTACGACATCATAGAGATGAGTCTGGAGCGCAAAGTAGATGTGGCTCAGATTGAAGAGTCTGCTCAGCAGATACAAGATTTGATTAGCCGTGAGATTGAGCGCGGCGTATCACCAGAGCACATCGTTATTGCCGGATTTTCGCAGGGCGGGGCGGTGGCGTATCACGTGGCACTTGGCTACCCAGAGCGCTTAGCTGGCTTGATGACGCTCTCCACCTACTTAGCGACCAATGACAATATTGAGTATAGTGCTGCCAATAAAGACATGCCGATTCTGATTGAGCATGGTACGCATGATCCAGTCGTGCCTGTCATCCTAGGCGAGCATGCGCAGCAGTTATTGACGAGCAAAGGCTACAACGTTGAATACCATACTTACTCGATGGCACATCAAGTCTGTATGCCGCAGATTCAAAATATCGGCAAATGGCTAAACACCGTCTTGGCTTAAGATGATTCGCTGTAACGTAATGTAATAAGGGTTATGTATAGGTTGAAAAACCATCAATAAATCCTATATAATAGTCAGTCTTATTGGGGATGTTCTGGCTTCGACGCTGGTGATGAAACTCAATGATGCATGTCGAGAGTGTATGTCCTCTCGTTAATCAAACATATATTGTTATAGTCGCAAACGACGAAACTTACGCTCTAGCAGCTTAAACCCTGCTTACTGCGCTGCCGATTACCTATAGTTGGTTAGCCCAGTTGAAGCGTCCGCATATAGGTTCGCCACAAGGGATTGTCTCAATCGCTTGGGTTCAAAAGTAGAGAATCGTCCAATCCATCCTGACTGTCGGATCGGTGCGGATTAAATTTAAAGACAGAAACTAAACATGTAGATTCATGAGCGTAATGCTGGCGGACGCGGGTTCAACTCCCGCCATCTCCACCAAATATTGATAAAGGGCTGACAGTCGCAGATTGTCAGCCCTTTATTTTGCGTGTTTTTTGACTTTCTCTTACCTTATAAAAGGTTGGCTACCATATAGGATGTTGGGGTTATTGTTGGTATTGAAGCTTTTCCAGCTGTTCAATATTAACAAAAAATACTCTGATATCCTTGACCTATATCACGTTACGTAGCATAGATTTCACCATGAAATATCTCGTGCTTATCATCGTCGTAATTAGCTAAAACACTACTCAAGGCAAGCTAGAATTGCTTTTCAGTATGTCTATTTGTAACCTTCAAGTCGAAAAAATATATTGTAGAAAGTGAATTTATCTGTAAAGTATAAAAATAACAGACTAAAAATGAGGGATTAGACATGCTTATCGAACTACAGGGTAGTAGATTGACTCAGGCAATATTAGAGCGGGATGATAATCAGGTATGGTGTGCTGTGAGCAATGTCAGTGACGATCATGCTATGACAGCCATCGATAATGGTTATTACGAATTATTAGTGTCTATCGTGTCTTTGGGTGATGATGGCTTTGTTTGTGATAAAGGCCATCTATGGCAGTACGCTGTACCCGTTAAAAAGGTCGAGCTTACTCAAGATGACGTAGGCTTATAGTTGAATGAACACGGATGTAACCTGATTGTTTGCCTAAATAATCATCTTCATTGTAGGAGTCAGTGGTATGGATAGTGGAATGGTGGGGAGTCAATTAACTCGCTTAATGCTTGAAAATGGCCATCAAGAAATATGGTGTGCCGTGAGTGATGTGAGCGATGAAGACGCTATGGAAGATCAAGTAGGGAACGACTTTACAGCGTGTATCGTAGATTTTAGGGACGGGCAGTTTTATTGCACCGCAGATAATGGTTGGTTTCATGCAGTACCGATTGAGGTACGTGCACTAACGCAAAGTGAAGTTGGTTTTTAAAAAAACTTATCAAAGTATTTAGGGCGTGTCCCTAGTTCTTGCTATCCCACCATGAACAAAAAACCGATCATTTAATTTGATCGGTTTTTTTGCATTATATGGTATTGCTCAAAGTACCTAAGAAATTTAGGGCGTGTTGAACATTCGCAAATAGGCACTGCTGATCGCTAAAATTGTTCCAGACAAGGCACAAAGCGACGATAATGCAGATGCCTTAGCGAGATTTGTAACGCAGTATGGGGCAATTTTAGCATCAGCCCCAACGATAAAAGCAGGGGACAGGACTCTTTTTTGCCGCTTCATCGTTAAAAATAAGCGCTTAGAATGACTAAACTTATTATTTTTAACATCGAATCGCCTAAAAAATAGTCGCTGTCAGTGCCATGGTCGAATGTTCAACACGCCCTAATGAGTTTAGAGCAATTCAACGATTTTTTATTGATGATTAATGTAGTTAGCTGTTTGGTAAATTAGTAGGATAAGGAAAATAGAGTATTAGCAGCAATCTATAAATAATGAACAGCCGTTTATTTTAATCGATGGCGATTATAATATTATCTTGTCTTGACACACCATTCTGATTATTCTTAATTGTGGTTTATTTTTAGTATTAGAGGATACATGAATAAAAATAAGCGAACTTTTAACAACGACAGGGAATGTACTATGTTAGGAAAAATGATGTATCAGCCATTGCTGATCAGTGGTCTAATCGAACACGCTGCCCGCTATCATGGCGATACGGCAGTTTTGTCCAAAGAAGTCGATGGACAAATGACTCATACTGATTGGCTTACGATTTCGAATAACTCAAAACGGTTGGCCAATGCCTTAGCTGCGCTCGGACTTAAATCATCAGAGCGCTTAGCCACATTGGCTTGGAACAATCGCCGTCACTTAGAAGCTTGGTATGCGATTTCAGGCAGTGGCATGGTTTGCCACACTATCAATCCACGTCTATTTCCTGAGCAGCTTAGTTACATCATCAATGATGCTGATGACCGCGTGCTATTTTTTGATGTCACATTCCTACCGCTTATCATGGCGATTAAAGAAGATATTAAAGGGATTGAGCACTTTATCTGCTTGAGCGCTCGAGAGGACAGTGTCGTCGCAAAACTGCCTGAGGTATTATTCTTTGATGAGTTATTAGCAGAGCATAATGCTGACTTTGATTGGCCTCAGTTTGATGAAGCCACTGCCAGCTCGCTTTGCTATACCTCAGGAACGACAGGCAATCCTAAAGGGATTTTATATACGCACCGCTCTTCTGTGCTTCATGCGATGGCACTCTGTATGCCGGACGTATCGGGTTTATCTGCGCAAGACGTCCTACTCCCTGTAGTACCGATGTTCCATGTCAACGCGTGGGGAACCCCTTATGCGGCTGCATTAACTGGCTGCTCTCTGATGCTCCCAGGTCCCAATCTGGATGGTGATAGCCTAGTATCTCTCATTGATGATTATAAGGTGACGGTTGCGTTAGGCGTTCCCACGATTTGGCAAAGCCTATTGACCGCTGCTAAAGCCAGAGGCAGTAAGCTTGATAGTATGACGCGGACCATTGTCGGTGGCGCCGCTTGTCCACCATCAGTGATTAAAACGTTTAGAGAAGACTTTAATTGCGATGCGGTACACGGCTGGGGTATGACGGAGACCAGTCCACTTGGAACGATGAATCAAATAAAAGCTAAGCATAAATCACTGAGTAAAGATGAGATTGACGAGCTACGTAACTCTCAAGGACGTCCACCGTATGGTGTTCAGTTACGTCTCATAGACACTGATGAGCCACTTAAGCCAGTCAAAGAGGATGGAGTGTCTCAGGGTCGCTTGCAGATCAAAGGTCACTGGATTATCAACGATTATTATACAGAGAATCCTGATGCCATTACAGAAGATGGCTGGTTTGACACGGGTGATATTGCAACTATTGATGCTGATGGTTATATGAATATTCGTGACCGATCAAAAGATTTAATTAAGTCTGGTGGAGAATGGATCTCCTCAGTAGAGCTTGAAAATATCGCTGCCGGCCATCCACAGATAAAAATGGCAGCTGCTATCGCCGCAAAACATAAAAAATGGGGAGAACGTCCGGTACTGATTGTGGTAAAAGAAGAGAATGCAGAACTCGATGAGTCACAAGTGCTAAGTTTTTATGAAGATAAAATTGCTAGCTGGCAGATACCTGACAAAGTTATTTTTGTAGAGAACATCTTACTAAACGGTGCCGGAAAAATGGTGAAAAAAGACTTGCGTGATGAGTATGGTGATGCGCTATTAGAGGCGTAGCGTTCTGCTTTTAAGATACCATTCATGATATCCCTGATCGGTGTTAAAAAATCTTAGCCATCAGATACTATGATGGTAATCACGATCAAAAGGTTGTTTATGCTCATAGCGTAGACAACCTTTTTTAGTGTGTTTTTTCTGAGTCACCAAAATAAGCCTTATCGCGCGATGCTCAGTGACTTGGCGACTTGGCGACTTGAGATGAAGAGATACCTTGTTCGGTCTGTTCTCTCTTTAATAATATCAATTTTGATATCCAGATTATAAACTATAGGTCTTTCAGTTATGATATTTTCCTCACATGCTACTAATCTATTTTAGAAATAGCATTTGCGAAAGCGAGTACGTACTGAGCGTGGTGGTTGCTCAACATGGAGTGTGACGGTGAAAAAGTTCGAAGAAATTTGTCTCATTGTGATTGACGATATCAAAGCTGGTCGAAAAAAAGTAGGAGACAAAATACCCTCCATTCGAGCGATGGCCGAAAAACATAAGGTGTCCAAAAACACCGTAATCACGGCTTATAACAAGTTGCTTGAGCAGCACTGGATCAAAGCGCTGCCCAAATCGGGTTTTTATGTGGGAGAGGATTTGTCCAACACACCCATGCTAAACGCGACCCCGTTTTATACAGGTATTGACTTGTTGGAGCAACAAATGGTCAACCAGTCGCATCATAAGCCTGGGGCGGGCCGCTATCCCAAAGAATACATGGATAAGCTCAACCTTGAGCGCTATTTGGGGCAGGCTAGTGACCGTTTTGGGAGTGAAAGCGCTGAGGTGGCACATTTTGATCGTGGTAATGGCGATCCTGCTGGCAATGTATTACTGCGAGGGCTGCTGGTCGACATCCTAAGCAGGCGCGCTATGACGGTTGAATCGCAAAATGTTCTATTGACCTATGGCACCAATCACAGTTTGGACTTGATCATTCGGCACTTTTTGACCAGCGGCGATCCAGTCATCGTTGAGTCTCCCGGATATTATCCGCTATTTAGTAAGCTTGAATTACATCAAGTCGCTATTAATACCATTAAGCGAACCAAATTGGGCATAGACGCTAATCATTTAGAAGCCCTTATTATTAAATCTCAGCCCAAGATTTTATTTTTGCAGCCTTTTGCACAAAATCCGATGGGTACAGATTTGACGTCTCAGAATATGGCAGAGATTCAGGCATTATGCACCCAATATAATGTGATTATTGTGGAAAACGACCCGTTTTTATTGGCAAGAGACGACGCTGCCAGTTACTTTTTTAATCAAACCTGTCCTGTGATTTATGTCAGTAGTTTTTCAAAAACCGTCTCTGCGTCGATCAGATGTGGTTTTGTCGTCGCCTCCAAATCGGTGATCAAATCACTCACACGGCTTAAGATGATTACGGTGATCAATACCTCATCCATCATGGAAAATATCCTCAACCATCTGATCACCAGTGGCGCTTTGACCAATCATTTGCAAGCGCTCAAGCATCTGTCTGCGGAGAAGTCAGCCACTGCCATCACTCAGCTAAACAAAATCGACGGCCTGACGCTTTATCCGCATAATCCCAGTGGTAATTTTTTGTGGTTTCGTATTCCGATGGACGATAAAAAGGCGGTAGAAGCCGCTAAAAATAATAATATTTTCATCGCGCCTGGTAGTCTGTTTTTTCCCTCCGATCCGACTTATTTTGCCTTAAGAGTCAATAAATTCTATATAGACAAAACCACGGTTAAGTTTATTAAAACTGCTATTTTTAACCATCATTAACGCTTATGTTGATGCGTTATATCAAAGCATACTTTTTGCTTTTGACAGTGTGGGAGATATTTTTTGTTTAATAACATGATACAAAACCTGCCAGTATTTCTTAAAAATGCATCGATAATGACCGATATTTTTGTCATTTTGTTTGATGAATCGCACCGCCCATTTTCCTAGTAACTGCCTGCCATAGCACAGAAATGTGTGCCCAAAACGGGTACAGTTTCCTGTCAAAACGTTCATCTGTACCCTTGGAAGCCTCCTGCACCCGTGATATTTCTAGTAAAGCTGATGCCAGTGAGTCACCGATGGAGAGGTGAGCTGGTCGTGATATCACATGGAAGAGATTAACGTTCACAAGGAGAAGGAATGTGTTGGCATTACTTGGGTTTTTGACGATTTTCGTGTTTTTGGCGTTGATACTTACTAAAAAAGTATCCGTCATTGTGGCGCTTATTCTTGTGCCTGTCGTTTTTGCTTTAATCGGCGGCTTTGGCGCAGAGCTTGGCGGCTTTATGCTAGACGGCATCGTGGGTGTGGCACCAACGGGTATCATGTTAGGGTTTGCCATTTTGTTTTTTGGCGTGATGAACAATGCAGGTTTGTTTGATCCGCTTATCTCGCGGGTATTAACACTGGTCAAAGGCGATCCTGTCAAAATCTGTATCGGCACCGTGGTGATCGCCATGGTGGCGCATTTGGATGGCTCGGGCGCCTCGACGTTTTTAATCACCATTCCAGCCCTACTACCGCTATATGACAAACTGGGTATGAAGCGAATCATACTGGCGGGTTTGGTGGCGCTTGGTGCAGGTACGATGAACATGACGCCTTGGGGCGGCCCAACTGCACGTGCGGCGGCGGCTTTAGAGGTGAGTACCGCGCAGTTATTTAATCCGCTTATTCCTGCGTTTGTGGCAGGTGTAGTTTGGATTGTATTTGTGGCCTACCTTGTGGGCAAAAAAGAGCGCAAACGCTTGGGCGTTCAAGACATGGAGCACAGCCTGCATGATGAGCTGACGGAAGAAGCGCGCGATATGCGTCGCCCCAAGCTATTTTGGTTCAATTTGATATTGACCATAGTTACTATTGTGGCGTTGGTGCAAGTTTGGCTACCACTGCCAATCGTCTTTATGCTGGCATTCGCCATCGCTGTGCTTATCAATTATCCCAAACCTAATGATCAAATGGATCAGATCAAGTCGCAATCGGTTGGCATGATTACCGTGGTGTCCATCATTTTTGCGGCAGGTATCTTTACGGGCATTTTATCAGGGACAGAGATGATTTCTGCGATGGCGACGGCGCTGGTGCAGATCATTCCAGACGCGGTGGGTGGTTCGATGGGCGTCATCGTTGCCGTCTTGAGCATGCCTTTAAGCCTCGTCTTTACTCCTGATGCCTATTATTTTGGGGTGATGCCGATTTTGGCACAGACCGCGAGTGCATACGGGCTGGATCCTGTCCAAATTGGTCAAGCGTCTATGCTGGGACAAATGACCACCGGATTCCCACTCAGTCCGCTGACCGCATCGACGTTCTTGTTGATTGGCCTTGCGGGTGTGGAGTTGGGCGATCATCAAAAGTTTGTCTTTAAATGGGCGTTTGGTACCACGCTGGTCATGACCATTGTGGCGGTAGTCACGGGCGTGATCATTTAAATAAAATAATCAGGAGTAAGGAATGAAAACCATCAAAATTGGGTCTGGCGCAGGTTATGCTGATGACAGATTGACGCCTGCGCTTGATGTTATGACCTACGGCGACGTGGACTATATCGTGTTTGAATGCTTGGCTGAGCGTACCATTGCCATTGCCCAGCAGCGCAAAATGCAGCAGCCAAACGAGGGTTATGACCGTTTACTTAAGTATCGTATGGCGCAAGTACTGCCGCTGTGTGTCGAAAAAAAGGTCAAAGTCATCAGCAATATGGGGGCTGCCAACCCCAAAGCTGCTGCCGAAACAATCAAACAGATCGCCGAGCAGCAAGGGTTTCATGGTTTAAAAATCGCTGCTGTCACAGGTGATGATGTGTTTACAGACATTGTGCGTTATCAGAATGAGACACTGCTGGAAAACGATCGCACCATTGCAGATCTTGGCGATTCTATCGTCTCGGCCAATGCATATATTGGTGCCAAAGGTATCGTGCAAGCATTGAGCGCTGGCGCAGATATCGTCATCACGGGCCGCGCCGCCGATCCGTCGCTCTTTTTGGCGCCGATGGTGTATGAGTTTGGCTGGTCTTTTGACGATACCGATTTGATGGGCAAAGGCACAATTGGCGGTCATTTGATGGAGTGCGGCGCTCAGATCACAGGTGGTTATTTTGCAGATCCTGATTATAAGGAGGTACCTGAGCTTTGGAATGTTGGCTTTCCTATCTTGGCGGTGACAGAGGACGGAGAGTATACCGTGTCCAAGCTGCCCAATGCTGGCGGGTTGGTCTCTGAGGCGACGGTAAAAGAGCAGTTGCTGTACGAAATTCATGATCCTGCCCGCTATCTTACCCCAGATGTGATTGCTGATTTTTCTAACGTGTCTGTGAAAGCCATTGATAACGATGTGGTTCAAGTGTCTGGCGGATCAGGCAGGCCCAAAACAGGTCTATTGAAAACCAGTATCGGCTATAAAGATGGCTATATCGCAGAAGCGGAGATCAGCTACGGCGGTTCAGGGGCAGTCAAAAGGGCCGCGCTTGCCAAGCGGGTCATTGAAAACAGGCTAGCCGCTGAGCATATTAAACCGATCGAGATACGCTATGACTTTATCGGTCTCAATTCGTTATATAGCAATGAGTTTGCCAGCACGGCGGAGGCGGCCGAGGTGCGACTACGGGTGGCGGCGCGTACCCCGGATAAAACCATGGCACAAGCCATCACCCGAGAGGTCGAGACGCTGTATACCAATGGCCCCGCAGGTGGCGGCGGTATTCGTTCACACATTCAGGCTATCGTGTCCATCGGTTCTATCTTGATTCCAGAAACCGATACGGACATTACTGTCTCATATTGGGAGTCAAATAAATGAAACTACGTGAAATTGCCCATTCTCGCACTGGTGACAAAGGCAATATCTCCAATATTTCTCTGATCGCGTTTGAGGAGACTGATTACGAATTGCTCAAAGATAAAGTAACCGCAGCCGTGGTCAAAGACTGGTTCCAAGATATTGTAGCAGGAGAGGTGATTCGTTATGAGTTGCCAAACTTAAAAGCTTTTAACTTTGTTTTGTATGGGGCATTAGGCGGCGGGGTGACCAAGTCGCTGGCGCAAGATATGCATGGCAAGAGCTTAAGCTCAAAGCTGCTGGACTTGGACATATAGATAAGAGTTGCGAATCATAGATACAGCAAAGCCCTGATATCAGGGGCTTTGGCTACTCTATAAGATAGTATAGAACTATGTAATGGTACCCGGAGCCGGAATGGTTATATGTATTTAAGATATTGATTTTATTTGATAATAATTGAAGTGCATTTTGAAGTGTACAATGTAGTGTACATGAAGTGAAATGTTTACATTCAAGACAAGCATTACTATCACTCGATACTATTATAAGCTTCATCAATCAGCTTTTGAAGACACTCTTTGCTACTTAGACCGTATTCATCAGCTAGCTTTTTTAGCTTATTCATATGACGTCTAGTCAAGAAGTATTCTTGAGCAGACTCAGCATCTTTTTTATCACGAAATTTTTTCTGGCTCCAGGCTTTACGCATTTTTGATATAGTTAACTGCTTGTGTGCGCTTTGTGTGTACTGCTTGCCAAAAGGAATGTCAATATTATTGTCAAGAGTATCTAAGCTAGCACAAATAAGATTATATAAATCATCAATCGTATAAGCTAAAAACCCCCTGATGTTTAATAATAAGCCATTATTTTTTAAATAGTCAATTGCCCAGTATATCTGCTCTTCGTTGTTTTTATCTATCCAAATCAAGTTTTTACGATCAGTCTTTCGCTCAATATATTTACTTCTAGCTGAATTTAAGTATTCTATTTTCTTTTCTAAAGAAAAATTAATATCAGTGAATTGGGGTTTATAAGAGTTGTTTTGAATATCTATATTAAAATTAGGTATGGCTACTGAAGATGAATAAAAAGAACTTGGTGTGTCGTTTGGATAATAAGAAGCGTCGATATTGTAAATAAAATTTTCAAATAATTTGGGAGAAGCTTGTGTTTTATTCTTTATCATTGAGGCACGATCGAAATTTTTGTCGTAGATTTCATACATCCATAATAAAGCTCTAGTATCTTCTTTTAACCAATTGAATAAATCTTCATCAATTATTTTTGATTTGAAAATTTTTTCTATACTACCTAGTACTTTAAATTTTCTAGAGTAAAGATCTTTTACATCTCTAATAATAAGCTCTTTATTTGCTGGAAGTAATAATTGATAATTGTAATGACTTAAAACAAATGTTAAAAAATTTAACTCCCTATTATTGAGTTTATTGATCCAAGCTACAGTATTATCCATATATGAGTCTCCAAAATAAATATTTTAGTGATAGCTACGTCGTAAGAACATCCACTTTTAGTAATTTTTTTATTGAAATTTAGCGTTAACTTAGTAGTATTTACAGTAATATTTTAGTAATAAAAAATTCCTAATAACACAAGCTACAATAAGTACATGACCTGTTAAAGCAGTATACACATACTTAACTCCATCTTCAACGTATCCATGATAAATGCAAAAATATGCTAAGTCGAACGTGCTTGACTAAGTAGTATCTTCTACTTTTAAGACGCTATGGCTTCGAAGTTTACATGAATATCCTTCATTCTATTTATAATTACCGGTATTCTCCGAATCAAAATCTTATTTTTGACTGTGTGGCTAAAGTGCTTTCTTAGCAGGTTATTTATATTATTACTTAACCTGTTTTTTTTGATTTATACACGATTTTTATAATTAAGTTAATGGAATTTAAAAAATACAGATTGCACTACTCCTATGAACCTCAATTCAAAGGAGTAAGTCATGACCGTATCAAACCTCAATTTCAGCCAGCTACTTTGTCAAGCCGATCGCTTGGTAAAATATATTTTGCACCAGAGAATTAGTATCAGCAAAGTGAGTATTTATCTCACGGAATTATACCTACCTATTCTTTACAATTTCGATTTTGAACTTTGCTATCCAGAGACTGTCAAAGCATTTATTGGATCAGGATATGTTGCTGCTGAATGGTATTTACCAGAAGAGTTAATTTGGGATAATTCACGAACGTTGTATTTTATTAATTTAATTCACGAAAATTATAAATTGGCAGTGATTGATTATGAAAAGCAGTTTCAAAAGCAAAAGCAAGATAATCGATTGTCATTAAAGGGATACTTAAGCTGCATATTTGATCATTATGCTAAGCTATTAGTCGTCCGAGTTGATTTGGGATATTTAAAAGAAAAAATTGATAAAGTTGATATTTATGAATTTAATGATCATGTAAGCAATTTAAGAGACTTAATTAGTAATAAGAAAACCTGCTTTGAGCACTTGGAAGGTCATGCTTGGGCAATCGAGCAAGGTTTTGATCGTGGCTTTCATTGCCACCTGTTATTGATTTACCAAGGTAATAAGCGGCAAAAAGACACTTATTTGGGGCAGAGAGTTGGTGAAAAATGGCAAGAAATAACTGGTGGCTTAGGGTCGTATTTTAACTGCAATGACCCTGCACATAAAAAGCGTTTTACTCGTAACGAACGATTAGGGCTTGGAATGGTTCATCGAGACTCTCAAGTTAATGATGTGACAGCTGAAAATGCGATCAGTACGGCACTATACTTGGCTGATCCAAGTAAATTAGACCAAGCGCTTAAGATCAGAGTGCGTGGTATGCGCACCTTTGGTCATGGACAATACCGCACAGCCAATCGCCGTGGTCTACCGCCTATAGCAAAATAATTTCAGATATATAGTATCTTCATGAGATGACTGAGGTGGCTATCCCTGCTTTGTTCATCTGTTTCTAACCATTTGAAAAGACCTGCTATATAGTCAGTTCAAAATAAAATTGTTATGGCTAGGACAAACATCATAAAACAATTTGGATAAGTCGTTTTCCATCCAGCCTTGGCGTAGAAACTTCACTTGAGCCCATTTCTTTTCGATAGGGTTTAGGTCTGGGCTGTACGGCGGCAACCAAAGAATACGATGCCCGTGCCTGTTTAGTAGCTTTTGAATGCGTTTGCTTTTATGAAATTTGGCGTTATCCATCACAATCACGCATTTTGTTTTAAGACTTGGGATTAGTTTGTGTTTGCACCAGTGATAGAAGACAATGCTGTTGATGTTTGTCTCAAAGTAATCAAGCGCAAACAGCATCTTTTCATACAGAGCACCAATAACGTTGGTTCGCCTTTTACCTTGCCAGTTGTAGCTATCGATACAAGGCTTACCAATCGGTGCATAACCATGAGAGCGAATGGTTTCAGACTCAAAGCCACTTTCATCCATATAAACGATGGGATAGCCTTGCTGCGTAAAGCTATTAAGCTTTCCCTGATACACCGCTCTTTTTATTGGGCAAGCTTTTGGATGCTCTAATGTCTTTTTTTTGACTGATGCCTAGGCGCTTTAGGGCATGATAAATGCCTGTTTTACTACAGTTTAGACGACGGGCTCGCTCATACTGGTAATCATCAGGATGTTCTTTAACATCATTAAGTAGCACGTCATCTGGTATTTTATAGGGTTTGGTTTGCCTGGTTGTTTTGCTATGAACACGCCGCTTCCAGTTTTGTATCGTGGTTGGGCTGAGGTTATAGAATTCAGCTGCCTCGGCAAAGGTCATACCCTCGTCTAAGCTTTTTAGCACTTGTTTGCGAAAATCTAGTGAGTAAGTCATGGTCTTTATAATAACAATTGGGTTTGATAATTAGTTTATAACATTTTTAAGTGGGATTGACTATAAGCAGGTCTTTTTTATGTTCGATAATAAGGAGGTTCTATGAAAAATATCTGCCCGTACTGTCATTCATCCGATGTGATCAGTCAATCTAACCCAGCCTCATCAGTACTCGATCAGCTGTGCTCTCAGGCAACGCTGACAAGCCTTGGTGTAAGCATCTGCAAACATTACAAAGTAAATCCTGCTATTGGTGTCATCACGGCAACTGCGATTGCCTCCGCTGTGAGCGTAGCAACAGGCCGCGCAAAAACACCGCTGATTACAACCTATCAGCAAAGCTATCTTTGTCAGCACTGTTTTAAATCATTCACGCTATAACCCATCCGTTTAGTTAAGTAAACCTCAATCAAAAGGAAAACTATCATGGCACATTTAATCGAGAGCATGGCTTACGTTGGCGAAACCCCTTGGCATGGCCTCGGCAACGAGCTATCCCCAAAACAGCCCATTGAAGTATGGGCACGTGAAGCAGGTATGGATTGGCGTATTGAGTCCTCAGATGTCAGCTATATGGCAACCAACGATAAAGGACAAAATCTAATCTTGCCTTATGACAGCAACAAAGTACTGTATCGTAGTGACACCCTTGAACCGTTATCAGTCGTCAGTCAGCGCTATCAAGAAGTACAGCCCAATGAGATTCTAGAGTTCTATCGTGATCTGACCGAGCAAGCAGACTTTGAGTTAGAAACTGCTGGAGTGCTTAAAGGTGGTCGTAAGTTTTGGGCGTTGGCGCGCACTGGACAGTCAGCAACGCTTCGTGGCGGTGATGTCAGTAACGGCTACTTGTTACTGGCAACTGCATGTGATGGCACTCTTGCCACCACTGCTCAGTTCACAAATATTCGTGTGGTCTGCAACAATACTTTGGCAATCAGTTTAGCCAATGGCAGCGGCGGCGTGGTCAAAGTACCGCACAGCACGACCTTTGATGCAGAGAAGGTAAAGCAGCAACTGGGCGTGTCCGTTAGCCAATGGGACACCTTTAACTATGAAATGAAGCAGTTATCAGAGCGCCGAGTCACACAAGCGGAAGCTGCCAACTATTTAAATCGTGTGTTTAATGACGTCAAGGAAGACAACTTCATCTTATTCAATACGGCTAAGAAAGAGAAAGAAGCTGTCCCTAATGCCAAAGCAATGAATCAGGTGATGACCATGTTTAACGGTCAAGGTCGTGGTGCAGATTTGGCCTCTGCCAAAGACACTGCCTATGGTTTACTAAATGCGATGACGGAATTTGTCGATCATGAGCGCCGCGCTATGTCGCAAGATCATCGCCTTGATTCTGCATGGTTCGGTGCAGGCGCAAAGCTTAAAGACAAAAGCTTAGACGAAGCCTTGCGTTTAATCGCTTAACGATACTTACTTCATCACAAACCACGCTTAGAGGCGTGGTTTTTTTATGCCCTTAGTCTGATAACCACATGTATTACTTACAAGGAGTTCATCATGAACACGACTATGCCAAACAATAGAGCAACGACTCAGCGTGTAACTATCCCCTAAAATAACACAGCTCAAACGTAGAATTTCTTATAAAATACCCATAAGGAGTTTTGATATGAGCAAACGAATGACTGAGACCCAAATAGTATCCATTTTAAAAGAAGCAGAAGCTGGAATACCTGCTAAAGAGCTGTGCCGTAAATACGGGATTGCTAGCTCGACTTTCTATAAATGGCGCTCCAAGTACGGTGGTATGGAAGCTTCTGATGTTAAGCGATTAAAAGAGCTTGAAGAAGAAAACCGTAGGCTCAAACAGATGTATGCTGATTTAAGCCTCAAAGCGCAAATGCAGGAAGAGATCATAAAAAAGCTATAGCGCCTGTACCCGAGCGCAAAGTCTGGGCGCAAGAATTACAGGCGCAGTATGATGTCAGCATTGCAGTGAGTTGTCAGGTGGTCTGCATGAGTCGAACCGCTTACTACTATAAGCCTAAGCTATTTGATGATAGTGAGATTGTTGATGTCTTAAATGAGCTTACTGACAAGCACAATCGCTGGGGCTTTCCAAAGTGCTTTAAACGTATACGTAAGCTTGGCTATTCATGGAATCATAAGCGCGTACATCGAGTTTATACAGCGTTAAACTTAAACCTACGCCGCAAGTCTAAAAAACGCTTACCAACACGTAACCCTCAGCCGCTAAGTGTGCCAAATGCATTGGGGCATACATGGTCAATGGACTTCATGAGCGACAGACTACACAACAATATTCGCTTTCGAACCTTTAATGTGATTGATGATTATAACCGTGAGGTATTAGGCATTGATATTGGTACCAGTATTCCCTCACTCCGAGTGATTCGCTACCTTGATCAGCTGGCTGAGTGGCATGGTTATCCTAAGCAAATTCGTGTGGATAACGGCAGTGAGTTTACATCCAGGGTATTCACTGATTGGGCATCAGCTCATGGCATCTATATTGATTATATCGAGCCTGGCTGTCCTTATCAGAACGCTTATATTGAACGGTTTAATCGCAGTTATCGCAATGAGGTTTTAGATTGCTACCTTTTCAACAATTTAAACGAGGTCAATATGCTGACTGAAGACTGGATCAAGGTTTATAACAACGAAAGACCCCATGATTCACTTAATGATATGACACCTGCTGAGTACAGGCAGGTGGCTTAACAATTCTACGATGATGTTGTGTTAAGAATGGGGTATTTACAAGCGCATCCCTGCGTATCGACCTGTTACTCCTAAAGTTACTAAAGCTGTTGTAACTAAGAATTCTTCAACAGCTAAGGAGTTAAAGCAACATGATAAGAAAGACAGTACGACATCATCAATCACCGCAAAGCGTTTGGTCAACACCAAAGACCTAAGCCGCGAAGATTGGCTTAAGTTTCGCAGACAAGGCATTGGTAGTTCTGACGCTGCCGCTGCTTGTGGTATTCATCCGTATTTATCCATGCTGGAATTATGGATGATAAAAACAGGGCGCATGACGTCAGATTTTGATGAGTCTAGCGAAAGCTATGCACCGCTATACTGGGGCAACATGTTAGAACCGATAGTTGCCAAGTACTATCAAGCGCATACAGGTAATAAGGTACGCCGCATTCATGCTATTTTGCAGCATCCCGATGCTGATAAAAGCTTTATGCTGGCAAATCTAGATTACCGCATCATCGGCTCTGATGACGTACAGATACTGGAGTGTAAAACCACAGGTGAGTACGGTGCTAAGCTGTGGCGAAATGGCGTACCTCTATACGTCACCTGCCAAGTACAACATCAACTGGCAGTGACAGGTAAACAAGCTGCCCATATCTGCGTACTGCTTTATGGACACGAGGCAAAGATCTATAAGGTTGAGCGTGATGAACGTTTGATTGAATCTATTATCGAGCATGAACGACTGTTCTGGCAGTACGTGGAAACGGACACACCACCAACCCCTGATCATAGCGAGTCGGCAGCATGTGCTTTAAAGCAGCTTTATCCAATCAACAAGCCATCAAGTAAGATGGATTTACGTAACGATGACGGCGCTAATAAATTATTTGAGCAGTTGCTCAGTTACCGTGACTACATGCAAGAGCTAGAGCAGCGTCATGACCAAGTAAAACATCAACTGCAAAGTTTGATAAAAGATAATGAAATCGCTGTCTTTGATAAAGGCGCAATCTCTTGGAAGTGCTCGAAAGACAGTGTGACCTTGGATACGAAAGCGATCATCAAAGCCCATCCTGAGCTGCTGGAAAAGTTTAGTAAAACCCGTCAAGGCAGCCGCCGCTTTGTCGTCTTGGATAACCAGCCACTCTAAATACAACGATCATCAAACTCACAATGCCCAGCTATCCATGCTGGGCTTTTTTATGTCTTAAATGCTTTATTAAACAAATTAGGAGTATCACCATAATTAAAGGTCTTACGATAACCCCGCCTGTACTGGGTCGCATTAGCATTGGTCGTGTCATTGCCAAAGATGGCAAAAAGCTACCTGCTAAGGACGATCAATTTACCATTACCAGCCAAGTACAAAACAAAGATGGCTGGATCAATCACCCACTTGATGAAAAGCTCCGTGCCAATAATGACGGTAAGCTCAGACAAATACCTGTAAGACTGCTGTTTAATGATCCTGCGCTAAACCTTCGAGCAGAATACACACTCTTTGACAGACAAACAGGACGCCCACTTTGTGTAGGTGATGGCGAGCAGTGCCAACGTCGAACGAATAATGGCGTAGAGCAGTTGGCCTGCCCATCACCAGATCGCTGTCCACTAGCCCAAGGCGGTGCTTGTAAGCCCTATGGCAGGCTGTATGTGAATCTAAGTGAAGACGATGAGCTGGGTACGTTCGTCTTTAGAACGACAGGCTTTAATAGTATTCGCACGCTGGCAGCACGCTTAAGCTACTTTTCAGCGGTATCAGGTAACAAGCTGTCTTGCCTGCCATTGCAGCTCACTTTACGCGGTAAAAGTACCACGCAAAGCTATCGCACGCCGATTTACTTTGTCGATTTAACGCTTCGTGATGGCGTGACGCTAAAGGATGCGGTGCAAGATGCGGTTGCCATTGACCGTGAGCTTGGCGAGCACGGTTTTGACCAAGCCGCATTAGAGGCAGCTGCAAAGCAGGGCTATAGCAATTCATGCTTTGAGATTGATAGCGACGACTTACTGGATGTGGTCGAAGAGTTCTATCCCGTAGAGACAGATGCGGCTAATAGCAATCGTCAAGCAAAGTCGCAAAACGATATTACCCCTTATCAGGTCGGTAATATTGAAAGAAGCCTACGAGAGAGTGTGACCGCTGTGAGTTAAGGCAGTGTAAAGATATAACGCATAAAAAAAGAGCTGAATAGTCAGCTCTTTTTTTATTGTCTTAATCAGGACTCATCACGGAAAGGTATAGGACGCCGTAAAAAAATATAGGACTCCCTAACCATATGAGAAGAGATCTTCTCACTAACTTATAAGGAGAGAATCATGGAACAGTTAAACACTACACAACCCGTAATTGAACATTGCAATCATATCCCACAGCTCTTGAGCATCAAAGATGTTATTAGTTATACAGGTCTGAGTCGTTCTTCAATCTATGAGATGATCAATGAAGACTCTGAGCGCTATGACCCTACCTTTCCTAAGAAGGTACAGCTGACGCAGGTTAGGGTCGTGTGGGTCGCAAGTGAGATTGCTGCTTGGATTAATAGCAAGATTGAAGCACGCCCAGTATAGATATGTTAAACCGCCCTACATTCATAATGCGGGCGGCTTGTCTTCTCAATAAATCTAGTCGATTTTATAACAGTAGTGTTACTTATTTGTTGCATAAAAGTTCCCCATACACTATTATCAACAATTTTAGTCAACATTATTAATGTTTTAAAGCGATTTATGCAAATTAAGTTATCAGTAAACTTTTGAAAGCTAATCAGAATTAATTATGAGCAACAGATATTAGGATAATTGATGCAAAATTCTAACGCAGTAAGCTTAAACGAAAACGTAGAGCAAAGCATTGGATCTTCAAATATATTTAAAAATCCTTTGTTATCTGATACTAAAAGATTAAAAGATAATAATGGTGTGAACCGCCCCGGTATTGTCGGAGACTTAACATTCTGAGAGAATACGACAATGAAAAGACAAACCTACACTCCTGAGATTAAAGAACGCGCCGTCCGTATGCTGATCGAAGCAGCAAACGACTATCCCTCCACATGGGCAGCCATTCAAGCCATTGCCCCTAAGATTGGCTGCACGCCTGAAACCCTGCGCTCATGGCACAAGAAGCATATAGATCAAACTATCCCTGCATCGGTACAAGCTCAAAGCCAAGAGCAACGTATTAAAGATCTTGAACGTGAGAACAAAGAACTCAAACAGGCCAATGAGATCATACGTAAGGCAGCCGCTTTTTTCGCCCAGGCGGAGCTCGACCGTCCACCGAAATAATGGTCACATTTATCGATGATCACAAGCAGAAATACGGGATCGAGCCAATCTGTAGAGTACTACCGATTGCCCCATCAACCTACTACCGTACTAAAGACTTGGAGAGTTACCCTGAAAAGCGCTCGTTGCGTCAGCAGCATGACGATTATTATATCAACGAGATTAAACGCATCTGGCAGGACAGTAAATGCCGTTACGGTGTTCGTAAAGTCTGGCAGCAGATGAAGGCAGATGGTATTCATGTGGCTCGTTGTACGGTAGAGCGTTTAATGAAGCAGTATGGTATGCAAGGCATCTGGCGCGGTAAGGGCAAGATCACCACCAATAGCCGTGATGACCAAAAATGCTCTGATGACCTGATTAATCGTAATTTTAATGCCCATCGTCCTAATCAGCTATGGGTAGCTGACTTCACCTATATAAAAACAACTAGCGGCTGGGTATATACCGCTTTTATTATTGACGTGTTTGCCCGTAGCATTGTCGGTTGGAAAGTATCTAATCGCATGAACACGGATATGGTTATGGCTGCGCTAAATCAGGCGATAGCAGACAGGAACAACCCCAAAGATGTGATTCATCACAGTGATCGCGGGGTTCAGTACTTATCCATTCGTTATACTGATAAGATGAAGGACTCTAGCATCATTGCCTCGGTCGGCACGACTGGTGATTCATACGATAACGCACTGGCTGAAACGGTTAACGGGCTGTATAAATCTGAGGTAATTGACTATTTAAAGGAGAATTGGACTGGCGTTAATGATGTTGAACTGGCAACCCTTGAATGGGTGGACTGGTTTAATAAAACACGTCTGCATAGCACGATTGGTTATGTGTCACCTTTTGAGTTTGAAAAGCGGTATTACGATAATTTAACCCTGTCAGGCATCGCTGCCTGACTCAAGTAAATCACTCTCCGATATAGTCGGGGCGGTTCAGTGAGAAAAATACTATTGCTTACCAAGCTCAGACAGCGAAATATAATCTGGATAATGATGTCATTCTGACAGCTCATACACGTAACGAGCTTGAAGAAAGTTTAGCGAAATTAAAATTTCATAAAGTTATCTATGAGGACTGGGGTTTTAGTGAAGTTGATAAAATTGGACGAAGTAGTATTTTGAATTTTTATGGAAGTCCTGGAACTGGTAAAACCTTGACTGCTGAAGCGTTCGCAGGTCGACTGGATTTACCTATCATCAAAGTGGGTATAGCTGAAATAGAAAGCAAGCTCATGGGAGAAACGTCGAAGAACATACAAAAGGTTTTTCAAGACGCTTATGATCAAAATGCGGTTTTATTTTTTGATGAAGCAGACACTTTGCTAGGTAAACGCCTGTCTTCTGTTACTCAGGGCGTAGACAATGAAATTAACGCTATGCGCTCAACCATGCTTATTGAATTAGAGAAGTTTGACGGTATTGTTATCTTTGCAACAAATTTCGCTAAAAACTACGATGAGGCTTTTCGCTCACGTATCACGTATCACGTTGAATTTATACTTCCTGACTTAGACACTCGCAAAAAGCTTTGGTCAAGGATGTTAGTGGCAAAAATTCCATTGGCTGATGAGAGGGATAGTCTACTTAATCAATGTGCAGAACTATCAGATGGTTTTTCAGGCCGTGAAATTAGAACTTGTATGCGGTTAGCTTTACCAAAAGCATTAATGCAGTCGGGTGTATCAATTGAAGAGGCGACCTTAAGTGTTGATCATCTGACATCAGCTATCGAAAACGTAAGAAAGTCCCAAAGGGAAGTTGGTAGCAATACCGATACTAGTAGTAAACGTAAATTTGCAGCTAAAGAAGCTTTGATCGCAAAAAAACTACTAGGTACAGCAGAGAGATCTTCAGATAAAGAAGAGTTGCTAGAACAGTAAGATAATGATGGTTAGGTAATATATTATACATTTAGGGGACGAAAATGGGTTGGTTAAGTAGTGCATGTTCATGGGTAGCTAGTGCCGCTAGTAGCGTTGTTTCTTATGCTTCAGAAAAGGTCAGTCAGGGTCTATCTTGGGCAAGAGAAAAAGCTGCAAAGGCTTGTGATTGGATAGCTGAAAAAGGCGAGGGCTTTATTGATAAAGTTAAAGATGTTTATAGAAAAGTGAAGCCTTTTTTACAGAAAGTAAAACCGTGGCTTGAGAAAGCAGCACTAATCGCTCCATTTCCATGGCTAAAAACGGGACTAGAGGTTACTGCCAAAGCGATTGACACATTATTGGCGTTAGAAAACAGCCCAGTATTACATGCTCTAGAAAAAGCAGCTAGAAAGACTATTAAGTTTGCTCAGTTTGTAAAGGAAAGGTATCTAACGCCAGAAGAAGTAGAGGAAGCTAAAGAAAACCGTGATGCCTTTATGCAAGCTGAGCAACAGTATGAGTCACAATTAAGTGAAGAGCAACAAAAAGCATTACAACTGAATGAAATGTTGAATAATTATGGAATTTTGAAAGTAGAGTTAAGGGATGTTCTAGAGATGGGTGTTGTGGACTTTCAGCATTATTTGAGGTTGAGAGCTACACAAAAGCTGTTAGATATGACAGAGCAAAAAATCATCGCAGTTGAAAGTATTGACGACATCAATAGTGACGATATTTACTTGATTAAGACAGCAGAGAGCCTGTTATCTACTGCACAGCTTTCTGATGATGACGCTATTAGACTCGACAGCATCATTCAAGAGCGTTTTGGCAAGTCTCTAATACCGTTCGTCTTTGAAGAGTTAATGGTAGTCTGGGTTGAGAAACAACAGTCTTTAGAACAAGAGTGGGCTGAATTGAGTAAGAAGCTATCTAAAGACAGAGTGTTAAAAACCCGTTTAGATGTTGCAATGCGTACCTCAGAGCTAACAGAAGAAGAAGCCGCGATTCATAGCGAGTTACTGACCAAAATGAATGGAGAGCAAACCAAGCTTACTCGTTTAGATAGCGAGCGTCGCTCAATGAAAAGCTATGTTTATGCTGCAGAAGGTTTTATGCAAATTCTAGAAAAGGATGATGTAACTTTAGAAGCTGAAGACAAGGATTACCTTTTAGAGGATAGTGAGGAGATTGCTAGCATCATTATGCGTGTTGCACAGAATAACGTTGCTTGGGAGTCTTTAACTGATGATGAGCAAAGTCTCATTACAGACTATGCCAATATTTTTGAGGCAGAAGGTAAAGCGCGTGCAGATAAACTAAAACAACAAATTGAAGTGGGAGTAGCAGCTTAATGAAAATAGCAGAGATTGGTGCGTTCTTAAATCCATTCGGCGAAACGCTGTCTACTGTCTTTGTAGTGAGTCTCATCATTTTGACCATCGCTACTGTTATATGGTTATTAGTTTCAGCTAAAGAAACTAACTGGGAAGCCAACTGGCATGGTGGTGACCTAGATGACGATACAAATAATTTCGCAGGTGAACATGGTTCTGTGCAGGAATTAAGCGAAGCCGTTGCTACGAAAGCTGAAAAAGTGGCTGAGATTATGCCTAGTATGCTACTTATTGTCGGGCTGCTAGGTACTTTTTTAGGATTAGGTATTGCGCTTAATAAGGCATCTACTGTACTTGCAATGGCAGATACAGCTGGAATGGATTCAGCCATGACTCAGTTGATGGGTTTAATGGATGGTTTGGGTGCCAAATTCAAAACCTCTACTTGGGGTATTCTCTGTTTCATTATCCTTAATTTGCTATTTAATATCTTTGGGTTCCAAGAAAAACGTCTCGTATGGGCAGTTAAAAAGGTTCGTGAAGAAGCTCAAGAAAAAGAAAGGATGTTGAATACTAAAGAGGTAGAACGACATCAAATAATGATTGATGTATTAAAAAATATTGATAATAGCTCTCAAAAGCACAGCCAAACGCTTATAGATACCATCAGGACACTACAAGAGAAAAATAGTAAAGAGTTGAATAATAGTTTTTTAATATTTGGACAAATAAGAAACGATATTAATAATAATAGTCGATTATTGATTGATAGTTTTAATAAATCACAAGAGAATAACTTGGTAGAATATGGAAGATTATTTAAACAAGTCCAAGACAGTCTTGATAAGAACAATAATGTAACTACCGCGAGTTCGGAAAAGAGTATTGCAGAGCTGCAAAAAATTGCTAGTTACAACCAAGCCACACAAAAATCCATGCAGGATTTTGTTGAGAATACAGTTCACAGTATGGCATCAATTGGAAGCTCTGCAGATAAAATGGCTTTAGCAGCGACTGCTGTCGGTAGCTCTGCAGAAGGTCTTAATGATGTGGTTGAAAACTTACGTAACGAGCTTGAAGGCGTTATGGAAATGATCAAGCAAGATCTGTCAGAAACTATCAATAACATGGGTAATAGTTTCGAAGAAAACATGTCAACTATGTCCAAAAGTATGGGACAAGCGACTTTAGGTATATCGAAAGCTGTTGATGAATTATCTACAAGCGTTGATGAAACTATGAAAGAAGTAACCAACGTGATCGGTGAATCAATGAATCTACAACGTAAGTCTGCTGATGAATTTACATTGACAAGTACTATTTTAAATGAAAAAGTAGCTGCAATGACCAACTTAATCGATCAACTATCGGGCGATATAACTAGTGGACTAAAAGCGGTATCTGAAAGTGGGCGTCGCATGAAGTCACTTGATGCACGCTATGAGAAATACTCAGAATTGATTGAAAAAATTACGGAGACCAATCAACAGCTATTGAATGGTAATCAGAAAATTACAAGCTATTTACCACAGGTTATTGAAGCAATGCCGAATCTTAGTAGTGGTATCAATCATAATTTATCTGAATCTGTAAAAATACAACGTGATTCAACTAATATTTTCGCTCAGTTATCAGATGATATCAAAAATGCGCTAACAGTCATATCTCAAAGTGCAGATAGATTAGAGTCATTAAATTCGCGCTATGAGAGTTATTCTATACTGGTAGACAGCATCACCCGGAGCAATGAAAAGTTACTTGCTAAAATTGATAGCAAAGCTATAGCATAAGGGTGTACTTAAATGCAAAAAAAACCAAGTGAATGGATATCTATTGCGGATTTAATGTCAGGTGTCATGGCAGTAGTGATGCTACTACTTGTTATATCTGTATTGCAGAATACATATGCTGAAATGAAACATAAGCAAGAAATGGAAAGTAGCCAGCAAAACGAACATCAGCAAATAGCAACTTTATTAGAAGATATTCAATCTTCAGTTACCGAACAAGGTGCAGGAGATTTAATTGATTTTAATCTAGATCAAAGTAAAATTACGTTAAAAGATAACGTTTTTGCTAGAGGTAGCGCTTGTATTACTCCAGAAGCAAAAATAGCATTTAGCAATATAGAAGATAAGATCACGAGTTTTTTGGAACAGTCTTCGAACGCTAGAATATTTGTGGAAGGTCATACAGATAATATTCCAGTATCACAGCCTGTGACAGATTACCAACGATTTTGCACAGTATATGATGACAACTATACTTTATCAGCTGCAAGAGCTAGAGAGGCACGCAAACTCCTAGTCGGACAATTAGATAGTTCTATAGCAAAGCGTATTATTGTAGCTGGTTACGGTGACTCTCAGCCTATCAAAGGCATAACTCCTGAAGACGATGCTAATAGACGTGTTGAAGTGAGGCTAGCATTGTAGTAAAGACACGATGAAAATCATTTGAATGATAAATATGTTCATTAACTGGTTTAGAAGTTTTGCGCTTTGTGATAACTATAGCTCTCGCACCACACACATACAAGGATTAGGGTAATCCTCCCAATAAATAAGAACACTCATAAATAGAGAGTAACTGCTAGAATACA
Source organism: Psychrobacter sp. AntiMn-1 (assembly GCF_001854065.1). NCBI lineage: Bacteria > Pseudomonadati > Pseudomonadota > Gammaproteobacteria > Moraxellales > Moraxellaceae > Psychrobacter > Psychrobacter sp. AntiMn-1. Next base: position 3,110,894 of record NZ_CP012969.1, read on the forward strand.
TCAGCAGGAGAATCCTATGAAAAAGACACGCTTTAGCGACAACCAAATCGTCAACATCCTAAAACAAGCCGAACAAGGCGTTCCTATCACTGAGCTGTGCCGCGAGCATAACATCAGCCAAAGTACCTTTTACAACTGGCGCTCAAAGTATGGCGGCATGGATGCCTCTTTAATTGCGCGCTTAAAAGAACTTGAAGTTGAAAATGCACGTCTTAAGAAGATGTATGCTGATGAATGTCTTAAGTCCGATATTCTACAGGATGCCATGACAAAAAAGTGGTAGCGCCCCAAAGGCGCCTGAAACTAAGGCATTTTGTAATTCTTCGTGATTGTTGCTCATGATAATGATGCCTTAAGTTGCTCTACAATGGGAATATCGGCTGCTGCCCAATCCAAACTATCAAGCTCAGCTACCTTTAGCCATAGTCCTTCTATATGCTCGTCAAGCGTTAGCTCACGGCTTTGAGTATTGCAAACAAAACTATGCATAACGATATTAAAATCTGGATAACTGTGCTCAATGGTCAAAAATAACCGTTTGACACTAATGGTCATATTGAGCTCTTCTTGAATTTCGCGTGTTAGGGCTTGTGCTAGGGATTCGTCATTTTCGACTTTACCTCCTGGGAATTCAAACTTTTTAGAAAGGTAGGGGTATTTATTTTCGCCGCGCCGGGTACATAAAATCTTGCCATCATGAACAATAATGGCGGCGACAACTTCAATTGTTTTCATATTTTATCTCTACTGCTTACTTAATAAGATCGGTTGCGATTCTTTAAAGCCTATATAGTTCATGACTTTGGATAATCGTTGGTTGATTATAGTCGATATAGCAGTACGCAAGCTACAATATAGAAAACTGCACTTAATAATAAGATTTAGACTATGAATAAAGTAACCAACCACCAGCTCAAATATTTTGCTTGGGAAATTACTAAGCAGCGTAGTAGCTCCGACGACGCACGTATTGCGCAGTCGCTATTCGATGCTCAGGTTGACGTAAACCCACACCAGATTGAAGCGGCATTATTTGCGCTAAGCAATCCTTTGAGCCGTGGTGTGGTATTGGCTGACGAAGTAGGCTTAGGTAAAACTATTGAGGCTGCATTAGTGCTATGCCAATATTGGGCAGAGTATCGCAGACATTTATTGATTGTTTGTCCAGCATCGTTACGGAAGCAATGGGCGTTAGAGCTGCAAGATAAATTTAATTTACCTGTACAGGTATTAGACGCTACCACTTGGCGAAAGCTACGCGAAGACGGTGTCTATAATCCTTTTGAAAATAAAAAGATTACGGTTATCTCGTATCCATTCGCAACTCGTATGGAGCATGAACTAGCAAAGATACCTTGGGATATGGTGGTTATTGATGAAGCTCACCGATTGCGTAATGCTCATCGTCCTAGTAACAAAACAGGCAATAGCTTCAAGAAATCTTTAGTTGCGCGCAGTAAACTACTCTTAACAGCAACGCCTTTGCAAAACTCATTAATGGAGCTATATGGACTGAGCACTATTATCGATGAGCACCTTTTTGGAGATGATAAAGCGTTTCGCCGTCAATACGTCAATCAAGATAACTTGCCAGCACTAAAGCGTCGCTTAGATCAATTTGTGCATCGTACGCTACGTAAAGACGTTTTGGAGTATATCCCTTATACCAAGCGTCATGCTTTGACTGTACCTTTTACGCCGAGTGATATAGAGCAACGTTTGTATGATCAAATTAATAGCTATTTACAGCGCGAGTTTAGCTATGCCTTTCCTGTACAACAGCGTCATCTCATTACTATCGTTTTGCGTAAACTGCTTGCTTCATCTACAGCTGCGGTTATCGCAACATTAGAGTCAATACGTACTCGCTTGCAAGCTCTTTTAGACAATCAGACCATTGATGCTGAATGGATAGAGCATTTTATTGCTGATGAAGATATAGATGAAGAGCTTATCGAAGAGGATGAGGACGAGTATAGCGAATATGAAAATCGCGGCGTTGATGCAGATTTGCTTAAATCTGAGATTAAAGAGGTCGATCATTATCTTGCTTTAGCTCATGAAATTGATGAAGACCGTAAGTCTTATGCGCTATTGACAGCATTGGAGCGCGGCTTTGCTCGTATGTTTGAAATGGGTGCACCAAAAAAGGCCGTGATATTTACTGAGTCACGCCGTACGCAAACCTATCTTTTAGAGTTTTTGCAGTCTCATGGTTTTGATGGCAAGGTAGTTGCTTTTAACGGTAGTAATAATAGCCCAGTCAATACAGGTATTTATCATAGGTGGTTAGCTAAACATGTCGGCAGTGATAGAGTAACAGGCTCATCCTCAATAGACAGACGTACAGCGTTGATCGATTACTTCAGAGATGACGCTGAGATTATGATTGCTACTGAAGCGGCAGCAGAAGGGGTTAACTTACAGTTTTGCTCTTTAGTCGTGAATTATGATTTACCATGGAATCCACAAAGAGTGGAGCAGCGTATTGGTCGCTGTCATCGCTATGGCCAGGCCTTTGATGTTGTCGTAGTGAACTTTATTAATGAGCGCAACGCTGCTGATAAGCGAGTGATGGAGCTGCTTAGTGAAAAGTTTGATCTATTTGAAGGTGTATTTGGCGCATCGAACGAAATACTAGGATCGATAGAAAGCGGTATTAACTTTGAGAAACGTATTCTTGAAATTTACGATAAGTGCCGTACCAACCAAGAGATTGAAGCAAGCTTTAATAAGCTACAGTCTGAGCTTGAAGCCCAGATCAATCAAAAAATGCTACAAACTCGTGACCTTCTATTAAAGCATTTTGATGCAGATATTCATGAATTGCTGAAGATTCATAAGCAGCGTGCTGAAGAGCAATTGGATCGTATCAGTAATTTCTTTTGGACGATTAGCCGAGCGCTACTTGCACCTTATGCTGACTTTCATCCTAGTCAGCTCCACTTCACCTTGCATACATCGCCTAGTCCGGATATCAAGGTAGGGGATTATCAGCTCATCCGTAAAGGCGAGTCTGTCCCTGATAATACCTACATATATCGTCTCACGCATCCACTTGGTGAGTATGTACTAAATAAGGCAAAGTACCTACCCACTGAGACTGTGAAGATAAACTTTGATTACAGCAATTATGATAAAAAAGTATCCAGTCTTGAGCCATTAGTAGGACACTCAGGATGGTTGTCGCTTAGCTTACTGTCATTAGACTCTTTTGCTAAAGAAGAGCATTTAATACTGACAGGCATGACTGACAATGATACCGTCTTAGATGCTGATATCTGCGAGCGTATTTTGCGTTTAGAAGGAGTAGTGGTTGAAGATACAATAACGACAGCTATTCCGAAACTATTTACTGATACAATCGAATTTCAGCATAAAAACAAACTAAGCGAGGCGCTTGATAATAATCAGGTATTTTTTAAACGTGAGCAGGAAAAGATTGAGCAGTGGGCAGATGACCATATGGCCTCAGCAGAAGCGGCGCTTGATGATATCAAACTAAAAATACGCAGCCTAAAGCGTGAAGCACGCCAAGCCAGCACTATTGACGAGCAAAAACAAAAGCAAGAGCAGCTCAAAAAGGCAGAACGTGAGCAGCGTAAACTGCGGCAAAACATCTTTGATGTCACTGATGAGATTGAGGACAGACGCGATACCTTAATAGAAAACCTAGAGCAGATGATGCACAAAAAAAGCCAGTTTGAAACGTTTTATCACATCCGCTGGCAGATATGCTGAAACCGTTTTTCACTAGCACGGTTTATATTTTTTAAGTTATCAAAACCCTGATCTGCTATAATATTTGGTTAATTTTTACTCTCTTAGAGCTAGCTTGGTGTGAAGCACTAAAACCAAGCTGGCTCATTTTGTCATGGACACTATGACAAAATACTGCGCTAGCAACATAGAAACATTGAAGGATGACTCATGAGCCAATACGCCAATCTCAATCAAAAACTAAAAAACATCTTTCAAATTGATCGCCCTGATCTTGATTTTGGTATCTATCGCATCTTGAATGCTCGTCGTCGTGAGATTAGCGATTATTTAGATAATCGTCTGAAAACCAAGGTAGAGACCTATTTAGCAGACGCCAAAAGCGATGTACATGACAGTCAGCTAGAGAGCATAACCAATCAAATAAAAGAGGAGTTTGGCAAGCGTGCGTTCGATGATGCTGGCAACTTAGTTAGCGATACGGCTATGGAAAGTCCACTAGGCGAGCAGTACGCGCAGCTGCGTGAGCACTCAGATAGCAGCTTTGATCAAGCGCAAGTGTTTAGTCATCTGTACACCTTCTTTAGTCGCTATTATGATGAGGGCGACTTTATCAGTCAGCGTCGCTATAAAGGTGACACCTATGCCATTCCTTACTCTGGCGAAGAAGTGATGCTGCACTGGGCGAATAAAGATCAGTACTATACCAAGTCAGGTGAGATGTTTAGCAATTACCGTATTCGCTTCAACTCGATAGGTGAATCAGACAAATCCGTCTTATTCCGTCTACTGTCTGCTGATACGGCAAAGGACAATCAAAAAGACAATGATAAAAACCGTCGCTTCGTTATTCTCTCTAAGCCAAAGACGGTAACTCGTACCGATGAAGACGGCGAGGAATATGAGGAAACCGTATATCCTATAGAGCTTAATGACGCTGGCGATGAGCTGACAGTTTGGTTTGAATATGCGGTCATGGATAGCAAAGCCAAGCAAGATAAGCTTAATGCAGAAGCTCATGACGATATATTAGCAAATAACAAAGTTAGTGCAGCATGGGCTACCTTACTTAAGCATCCAGCACCAACCGAAAAACAATCTGATCGTGACTTACTGCGTAAGCATCTAGATACTTATACGCAAAAGAATACTGCCGATTATTTCATTCATAAAGACTTGGGTAAATTCTTAAATAATGAGCTGGACTTTTATATCAAAAACGAAGTCATGCATTTAGATGATGTGGTTAATAGCTCGGGCTTTATGGAGATAGAGCGTCAGCTTGCACTTATTAAATGCTTACGCAAAATTGGCCGTGAGTTAATTGACTTTTTAGCGTCGCTAGAAAACTTTCAAAAGAAGCTATGGCTTAAAAAGAAGTTTGTAGTGTCGAGCCACTATTGCATTACGCTTGATCGTGTCGATGAGGCGCTATACAGCGATATCGCTGATAACGAAGCCCAGTGGCAGCAGTGGGAGAGCTTAGGGTTTAAGGTGGCTGATGATAGCTTGCCGCATTGGGGCAGTACGCAGTATCTAGAAGAGCATCCGTATCTGATGGTGGATACCAGCTTGTTTGATCTGGCGTTTAAAGCCAAGCTATTAAATAGTCTTGATGATTTGGATGAACAGACAGATGGCTTGATCATTCATGGTGATAATTTTCAAGCATTGAATTTAATGCAAGAAAATTTTCAAGAGAAAGTTCAATGTGTTTATATTGATCCTCCTTATAATACTGGAGACGATGGTTTTATTTATAAAGATAAGTATAAATCATCCACATGGTTATCAATGTTTAACGATAGATTTGAATTAATTTCTGAATTACTCAAGGCAGATGGTTTAACATTTTGTAGTATAGGTGATCACGAACAAGAATATTTAGCTTCATTGATTAGACAAAACTTTCTTAAAAGTAGCTTATTTGCAACTTTAATCTGGGAGAAAAAGAAAAAAGGTAGTTTCTTGAGTGGACATATAGCTAGTATGAAAGATTATGTTCTTTGTATAGCTAAAGATATAGACCGTTTTGAAGGTTTGGTAGGTGAGGTCGCTACTGGTACAGAGACCTATCCATGTGTCAATGCTAGTAATCCAAGAGAAATCAGAAGAATCGAGCCAGGAATTGCCAGCAAATATAGAGAGAGTGATTTTATTCTAGCTAGTGGTAGTACAATAAGTGCTGGAAGTATGAACTTAATTCTTAAATCAGACTTAGTTATTAAAGATAGTGTATTGATAGAGCCCTTAGAAATTGAAGGTAATTGGCGTTATTCCCAAAGTAGCATGAATGAATATGCAGAATTGAATGAGCTTTATATTACACAAGACTTATATTTAAGGAGGATAGTAAACCATCCTAGATATAAAAGACTAAAAGACTTATTGCCAAGGGTAGGGTCAGCTGGTGAAAGTGATTTTAGAGCTTATGATATTGACAATCTGAATTTATACGGCTGGGGATCCAATGAAGACGCTAATGATGAGCTATTCCAGTTATTAGGAAAGCAGTATGAAATACCATATCCTAAACCTTCTAAGTTAATAACACTTCTTTTGGCTTCAGTAAGAAAAAAAGAAGGTTTATATGCAGATTTTTTTGCGGGAAGTGGTACATCTGCGCATGCAGTAATTAACTTAAATCGTGAAGATAATGGTAACCGTAAATATCTTCTAGTTGAGCAAGGTGAATATTTTGACACTGTAGTTAAGCCACGTATTCAAAAAGTAGTGTATAGCGAAGACTGGAAAGACGGTCAGCCGTTATTACCTAAAAAAATAGAAGATGAAGCTAATCCGTATCAAGGCATTGGCCATTGTCTGAAGGTTATTAAGTTAGAAAGCTATGAAGATACGCTCAATAACTTGGAGCTGAACCGTAGTCAAGCCCAAGAAGACCTATTTGCTGACTTAACGCCTACTCAGCAAGACGATTACCTGATGCACTATATGCTTGATATTGAGAGCAAGAACTCATTACTTAACGTCGCTGACTTTCATAACCCCTTTGACTATCAGCTTAAAATTACCGCTGATAGTGCGGGCGCTTATACTGTTCAAAACATTGATCTTATTGATACCTTTAATTATCTGATTGGGCTTAAAGTTAAAAATGTGAACTACCAATTAAAACGTGGTTTTGTTGAAGTTTTTGGTGATTTATTAAATGGGGATCCAGTCGCAGTAATATGGCGAGATTGCAATATTATTGGATATGAAGAGTTAGATGAACTACTACGAACACTTCGTATAAATCCCTTAGATCATGATTATAAGTACATTTATATCAATGGCGATCACAACATCAACAGTAAATTATCCAAAAAAGATGATGGTAGTAGTGAGTTAAAAGTCCGCTCAATAGAGCAGGTATTCCTTGAGCGTATGTTTGCAGAGTAAGTTATGACTAAATCCAGTAAAACAAAAAGCAAAAAAATAAACTTTCATGAACAGCTGATACTGACGCAGTGGCTGTGGTCAAAGTTTAATCCGAGCAGTATAGAAGGGATGCAGCATCTTTTAGACTCACCTGAGCACCAAGGTATAGAGCTTGAAGGTGATAATGCAGGTCAAAGTAAATTCTTTACTCGGCTGACTAGTGACTTAGTCGGTAAGCAGACCTTAAGTATTGATACGCTAAGACATTATGATGGAAACATCGTCCGCCACTGGCTACAAATCAGCGAGGCTCGTAATGAGAAAGAAAATAGTGAGCTGAATCCTAAGTATTTTCAGTATTTATCACTCCTATTTACTGAGTGCTATTTAGATCACTATTTTAACCATACGGAGCAGATGCTAGCGGAGCTTAACGATACGCTTGCCGCCTACAACACAGATAAAAACGACAGTGAAATCCTTCAGCCCTACGTCGCTGAAGATCTAAACAAAGTGGCGTATTGGAGCGCTACAGGTAGCGGTAAGACACTGCTCATGCATGTTAATATCTTGCAGTATCAATACTACATCGAGCAAGCGGATCATAGCGATAAGATTGAGCAAATTATCTTACTGACACCTAATGATGGCTTGAGTCAGCAGCATCTAGAAGAGTTTGCTATATCTGGTATCGATGCCATGATATTTAACAAACATAGATCCCGCGATCAGTTCTTAAATTATGTGCAAATCATCGATATTAATAAACTCGCTGATCGGGATGGTGACAAGACAGTAGCGGCTGAGTCTTTAGAAGGTCAAAACCTTGTACTCATTGATGAAGGACATCGCGGTACTAGTAGTGGTGGCGTGTGGATGGGCTACCGTGATACTTTGACCAAAAACGGCTTTAGTTTTGAGTACTCAGCGACATTTGGGCAAGCGATTAATAAGTCCAACAACGTCATTAAGCAAGAAGAAGACGAGCGGAAAAGCAAAGCGAAAATGCTCTACGGTACTAGAGCCTTAACCAAGCTCGATGGTGCGCAGCTAAAGTCACTAGCACTGGACGAGCTGGAAAAGCAAAAGGCACGCCGTGAAGCCCTACGTGAGGTTTATGCCAAAAACATCTTATTTGATTACTCTTATAAGTACTTCTACCAAGACGGCTACGGTAAAGAAGTCAATATTCTTAATATGAAAAAAGGCGAAAGCCCTGACAGCCAGCAGCTCTACTTAACCGCTTGTTTACTGACCTTTTATCAGCAGCAGTACTTGTATGCTCATAATGTGGCTCGTCTTGAACCCTTCAAAATCGAAAATCCACTTTGGGTATTTGTCGGTAACAAGGTTAACGATGATGATTCAGATATTTTGACCATTATTAAATTTTTGGCAGACTTTTTGGATAGTCGTTCTAAGGCTGAAACAATAAGCTGGCTACATGACTTTATTACCAATACATCACGTCTGGTTGATAACAAAGGCAATAACATCTTCCTTAATCGCTTCAATGCTTTGCACGGCAAAAAGGCAGAAGTTATTTATCAAGATATCCTTAGTCTGTTCTTCAATGCCAGTAGTAATCAACGCCTAAACGTCATTCGCATCACCCAAAATACCGGCGAGCTGCGCTTACAAGTGGGTGAAAACGAGCCATTTGGAGTGATAAACGTAGGTGATGAAAAAGGACTATTCGATCAGTGCGAAAAACTGACAGAGAGCTATTATCTAAATGCGCGTACGGATGCATTTAACCCATCGCTATTTGACACCATTAACGATGACAACAGCAAAACCAATCTACTTATCGGCTCACGTAAGTTTACTGAAGGCTGGAGCAGTTGGCGTGTCTCTACCATGGGTCTGCTGAACATGGGCAAAGGGGAAGGCTCGCAAATTATTCAGCTGTTTGGTCGTGGCGTGCGTCTAAAGGGGGAGGATTACTCCCTTAAACGCACTCCGCACAACATATATAGTCGAGGTGAGTATCAAGACTTGCATCTTGATCTATTGCAAACCATCAATATCTTTGGCTTGCATGCTGACTATATGGAACAATTCCGTGAATACCTAAATGATGAAGGGATCGTTCTAAATCAGGATCTAGTGACGCTAGACTTTAAGACCAATCGTATCAAAGCGCCGCATCGGCTCAAAACTTTGACGCTTAAAGACGGTTACAAAGACAATCAGCCAAACGGCTTCAAAGCGCAAATGAAGCTATCGCTGTTTGAGATACCTAAACAGTATCAAGGGAAAATTAAAAAGCCTTTTGTCGTGCTAGACTTATACCCACGTTTGCAGGCTTATCATACCGATAAACGCAAACGCAATGAAGACCTACAAGATAAACGCCAAGAGCAAGAGATATCACCGAGCATCATGCCGTTCTTTGACTTTGACTGGCTGTACTTGCAGCTACAAAAGTATAAGATGCAGCGCGGCTATACTAATATTCGTATTGATCTTAAAGAGCTACGCGCATTTTGCTGTGAACCAATAAAGAATACTCACGATGATTGGTACACCTTATTGGTAGATGGTGAAAAGCTCACACAAGATGTAAGTGGTATTCGCTTTCAGCAAAGCGTTCTGCTAGAGCTACTACAGGCATACATGGACAGATTTTATAAGACTATGAAAAATGCTTACGAAGGTCAGTATTATGAAGTGACTGAGTTTGAAGTAGGCGATGATGACTTGCCCGTACATATGTGTGATAAGTACGTGTTTACATCAAAAGAAGGTCAGAATAGCGAAGCTCAAGAATACTTTGATCGCCTCGATAAGCTGCAAGAGATTGTCAATAAAGGGCAACTAGATAAGGTCAAATGGGAAGATGGTAGCCTGCGTACCGTCGTATTTGATAAGCATCTGTACTATCCTTTGTTTAGTAAAAATGATGACAGTTTACCGTTTACGTGGTCGCCTGCTGTTTTTGATTATGATAGGAAGGGCGAGAGCAGTGAGGTCAAGTTTGTTGATGATTTGCAGCAGTATATTAACTCAGCTAAACAGATCGATGTGCTAAAGGACTATCATGTCTATCTATTACGTAATCCTGATAACCGCTATAAAGGCTTAGGTTTTGCCTTGGCAGGTAATTTTTATCCAGACTTCTTGTTATGGCTTATACATAAAGAGACAGGACAGCAGTATCTAACATTGATTGATCCTAAAGGTATTCGTAACATGAGCACCGATGATGCCAAGATTAATCTGTATAAGCAGATTAAAGAGCTTGAGAGCCAGTTAGACAATGATCTTGTACTCAATAGCTTTATCTTAACCACCACACCGCTAAGAGAGCTTATCAATAACTCACTTAGCGAAGACGAGCTAAAAGAGCGTAATGTATTATTTATGGTAGGCAATCAGACAGCTTATTTGGATGATATGTTTAGTGGGATATTGGGTTGAGTTCGAACGAATAATCTAATAAATGAAAAGCTGAATTGGTATAACTAACCATTTCAGCTTATATGTTTAATACATCAAGAATATCTATAAACTGAATATAGGATAGTTATTAGTAATATCATAACTGTTTGACTTTAAGTAGCTTAGTAAAGCTACTTCATAACTTTTCTATGTGGAGTAAGGGTATTGACTTGTAGCGTGCTTAATTAATACGTCAGTTTTCGTTAAGAGTCGATCTCTTCTTCATCCTCAAGTTCTAAAACTTCTTTAGGAAGTTCAAAATGTTTATCAATTCCCCACCTTTCTATGATCCATGATACCATTGTATCTCTGCGTTTAGCACAACTTAAGGGTGTCCATTCATCAAACTCCGCTATCTTACGCTCTTGTCTAATATCTGAATTAGAGTAACAATGACCGCATCCAGGACTACCTTTTTTTCTATCAAAATCAAAGTTTAAATAATGCGAATTGTCTTTTGTCAAAACTAAATTTGAAATATCATGCAAGTATTTCTTAGATTCTACTTCTGGCCATGACTTTTTCCAATAAGAGTTTTCTTTAGGGTTCTGAGGTAAGATATGCTCTAAAGTTGCATCAGATAAATCGCTCCAAGCAAGTTTAGGATTAGCTCCTTTACCTTCGTTATTAAGAAGCCATAATTCATATTCGTATAGTGTATATTTAAGAAGCCTACGCGAGTGATACCAATCATACAGCTCTTCATAAATCTCTTTTCTGAAACGGATTTCATTAGAATACCAGTTTATTGTTCCTAGGATTAAGTCAATGATACTTTCTAAACTATGGTTCTTCGAGAAAACATCATCGGCCCATTTATGGAATTTTGATAAACCAGTATTACTACGTTTACCTTCCCATAAAAAAACTCTATAGGAAAACAATTCTAAGGCTTGTAGTAAAGTTATATATGCCGTAGGAGATATATATCCATCAATTACCCCTTTTCTAGAAGCGGCCATTAGTGGTAGATAACTGGCGATATTGCCCGCATTTTTGATTTTAGTTAACCACTTAATTTCATTCGGTAATGCAGACTTATCATTAGGCTTTAGGATAGCTGAGTAGTGTTTGGACAATTCTGCCAAGCCAGTTGTAAATGTTGCTATAAATAATTGTGTATCCTCTTTACTTTTTTTCTTGAAATCTCGCAAAGGAATAACGTCGTTTGACTTAAAACCTGTATAGCCATCCCATTTTTTAGGAGAATGGTTATAATATAGCGTCCAACCGAGACGTAAGCATTGATTTTCACTACCGTTAGACTCTGCTATATTTATATAAACCTCTTTCCAAGATTTATTTATTAAGTGGGTTAGATTTTCTTTATCACTATCATTTAAAACGTTACGATAAACCCAATACATTAAGTAGTTTTTTAATAATTCTAACGATGATAAGTCTTTACCTCTTGAGTTCATTAGTTCGAAAGTCATACCTATTTCGCTTTCTTCTTCAATAGGATAAAATGAAAAGTTTAATTTGCGGGTAATCGCATTAAATAGGTTTGTTAGATATGAAATAGCATCCCTATTTTTTGTTTGGCTTTTAATGTGAGTGTTGAGAAATTGATAGGCATTCAATAGTCTTTCTTGATGAATAGTAGTTGCATTAACATTAGCATTGCCCTTAGAAATAAGGTCAAAGAAGAAGTGTTCTGTGTCATTACTGAGCCGTAGCTTAATTTTGGAGCCAGAATAAAGATAGATAGGAATTGCCTCTTTAAACTCTTCATTTCCTCTTTCTATAAGCTTATTTAAAATAACTGATAAGTATAGACTACTGGTAGTTAATCTTTGTTGGCCATCGACAACATCGACAATCTCTAGTTGATTAATTCCATAATGTTCGGTTGGTTCATTCTTAGGCTGAAAAATGACGATAGTACCTGTATAATGACTCTTTATTTCCTCATCAATTAGTGCATCAATATCTTGAACAAAGTCTTTTAACTGTTTGTTTTCCCAAGCGTATCCCCGTTGATAATCAGGTATTCTAAATATTTTACCTTCAAGAATGTTAGATAAAGTTTTCTTTTCCATGAAAATAACCTATATGCTAATAAGATTGTATTATATTGAAGATAATACTATAAAGTTGTTTGATATTAATCTTGGCCCTTTCGATTTTTAAGCGTCTCTAAGATTTTATCTTCACCAAGCAGATCAATTAAGGCTTGCAACTGAGAAGTAGAGTTAGCCTTAGTTTGCGCTTCCGCTCTAAATTCTGCCGTATCTCTGCCTTCTCGTAATGCGTCTAAATAGTCCGCCCAGTTTTGCATCATCTCACTACGATCATCAATGTACTCAAATCGTCCGTATGCAGTTCCATTAGGGTCTTTAGTAGTATGACCTAAAGCCATCTCAACAAGTACAAGAGAGTACTTTAGCTGCTCTTGCAATATGGTCTTTGCTGTCGCTCTAAAGCCATGAGCGCAGTGTACATCCTGATAACCCAAATCTTTTAATCGCTTATTCGCTGTCGCATCAGAGATGATCTGATGCTTTTTTGCCGTCTGGCTAAAAAATACATATGGAGTATGACCGTTAATTTTATGCTGCTCACGCAAGATTGCCACGGCCTGACGCGGTAAGGGAACCACCATATCCTTAACCATGTTTACCTTACCTTGGCCTTTTAGAGGCTTCAGCTGCCACCTACCAGTCTCTAGATTAAGCTCGTCCCATCTCATACGTCGCAAGTCACCATTACGCACAAAGAGAAGCGCTAATAGCCTAAGGGAATTTATAGTATTTAGATCACCTTCTATAGTCTCTATATCACGTAGTAGTTTCGCTAGTTCTTTAGGCTTAGTGATCGCAGGACGATGACCATAGCTTGATTTAGCCAGTTGACTCTTGATTAGCGCTGCAGGATTGCTCGTACAGAAGCCACGAGCACCCGCATAGACAAATACGTCACTGGCGATACCTGCGCAGCGCTCAGCCTTGTCTGTTGGCTTGCCAGCTTTGTTTAATGACTTAGCTTGAATGTCTAATAATACTTCAAGCATTTTAGGCGAGCTGATCTCACTGATCGGCTCATCACCTATGTAGGAGCAAATCAGCTCCAACCGACCTTTCTTACGAATAAGGGTATTATTCTTCTGAGTCTTATCTAGACTGTCAAAGTACTCCCAAGCAAAATGATTAAAAGAGTTTTTAGTTTTACTAATAATACTTTTCTTTATTTCTTCACGATGAACTTTAGGGTCAATACCTTTGCTTAGTAGGTCTTCATATTCACGCCAAACTTCACAGGCACGAGCATACGAGATACTTGGATATATACCGATGGAAATAATACTTTGCTTAGGATTTGAAGGCGGGTAGTAGCGATACATCCATGACTTAGTCTCAGTAGGACGTACCATTAAGAATAGTTTAGGATGGTTTTTGACAGCAACGAAGTACTTCTTGTCTTCAGGCTTATGACTGCTGATACTCCGATCTGAACTGATCGCTTTTCTTTCCATAACCTAATCCTCCATAAGTACACTGAAAACTCAGTATACTTGACAGTATACTCAAAGTGCATGGATTAGGAAAGATTCATAAGACAGTATAGGACGTCAGATACAACAAAGCCCCTGATATCAGGGGCTTTAGCTATTCTATAAGATAGTATAGAACTATGTAATGGTACCCGGAGCCGGAATGGTTATATGTATTTAAGATATTGATTTTATTTGATAATAATTGAAGTGCATTTTGAAGTGTACAATGTAGTGTACATGAAGTGAAATGTTTACATTCAAGACAAGCATTACTATCACTCGATACTATTATAAGCTTCATCAATCAGCTTTTGAAGACACTCTTTGCTACTTAGACCGTATTCATCAGCTAGCTTTTTTAGCTTATTCATATGACGTCTAGTCAAGAAGTATTCTTGAGCAGACTCAGCATCTTTTTTATCACGAAATTTTTTCTGGCTCCAGGCTTTACGCATTTTTGATATAGTTAACTGCTTGTGTGCGCTTTGTGTGTACTGCTTGCCAAAAGGAATGTCAATATTATTGTCAAGAGTATCTAAGCTAGCACAAATAAGATTATATAAATCATCAATCGTATAAGCTAAAAACCCCCTGATGTTTAATAATAAGCCATTATTTTTTAAATAGTCAATTGCCCAGTATATCTGCTCTTCGTTGTTTTTATCTATCCAAATCAAGTTTTTACGATCAGTCTTTCGCTCAATATATTTACTTCTAGCTGAATTTAAGTATTCTATTTTCTTTTCTAAAGAAAAATTAATATCAGTGAATTGGGGTTTATAAGAGTTGTTTTGAATATCTATATTAAAATTAGGTATGGCTACTGAAGATGAATAAAAAGAACTTGGTGTGTCGTTTGGATAATAAGAAGCGTCGATATTGTAAATAAAATTTTCAAATAATTTGGGAGAAGCTTGTGTTTTATTCTTTATCATTGAGGCACGATCGAAATTTTTGTCGTAGATTTCATACATCCATAATAAAGCTCTAGTATCTTCTTTTAACCAATTGAATAAATCTTCATCAATTATTTTTGATTTGAAAATTTTTTCTATACTACCTAGTACTTTAAATTTTCTAGAGTAAAGATCTTTTACATCTCTAATAATAAGCTCTTTATTTGCTGGAAGTAATAATTGATAATTGTAATGACTTAAAACAAATGTTAAAAAATTTAACTCCCTATTATTGAGTTTATTGATCCAAGCTACAGTATTATCCATATATGAGTCTCCAAAATAAATATTTTAGTGATAGCTACGTCGTAAGAACATCCACTTTTAGTAATTTTTTTATTGAAATTTAGCGTTAACTTAGTAGTATTTACAGTAATATTTTAGTAATAAAAAATTCCTAATAACACAAGCTACAATAAGTACATGACCTGTTAAAGCAGTATACACATACTTAACTCCATCTTCAACGTATCCATGATAAATGCAAAAATATGCTAAGTCGAACGTGCTTGACTAAGTAGTATCTTCTACTTTTAAGACGCTATGGCTTCGAAGTTTACATGAATATCCTTCATTCTATTTATAATTACCGGTATTCTCCGAATCAAAATCTTATTTTTGACTGTGTGGCTAAAGTGCTTTCTTAGCAGGTTATTTATATTATTACTTAACCTGTTTTTTTTGATTTATACACGATTTTTATAATTAAGTTAATGGAATTTAAAAAATACAGATTGCACTACTCCTATGAACCTCAATTCAAAGGAGTAAGTCATGACCGTATCAAACCTCAATTTCAGCCAGCTACTTTGTCAAGCCGATCGCTTGGTAAAATATATTTTGCACCAGAGAATTAGTATCAGCAAAGTGAGTATTTATCTCACGGAATTATACCTACCTATTCTTTACAATTTCGATTTTGAACTTTGCTATCCAGAGACTGTCAAAGCATTTATTGGATCAGGATATGTTGCTGCTGAATGGTATTTACCAGAAGAGTTAATTTGGGATAATTCACGAACGTTGTATTTTATTAATTTAATTCACGAAAATTATAAATTGGCAGTGATTGATTATGAAAAGCAGTTTCAAAAGCAAAAGCAAGATAATCGATTGTCATTAAAGGGATACTTAAGCTGCATATTTGATCATTATGCTAAGCTATTAGTCGTCCGAGTTGATTTGGGATATTTAAAAGAAAAAATTGATAAAGTTGATATTTATGAATTTAATGATCATGTAAGCAATTTAAGAGACTTAATTAGTAATAAGAAAACCTGCTTTGAGCACTTGGAAGGTCATGCTTGGGCAATCGAGCAAGGTTTTGATCGTGGCTTTCATTGCCACCTGTTATTGATTTACCAAGGTAATAAGCGGCAAAAAGACACTTATTTGGGGCAGAGAGTTGGTGAAAAATGGCAAGAAATAACTGGTGGCTTAGGGTCGTATTTTAACTGCAATGACCCTGCACATAAAAAGCGTTTTACTCGTAACGAACGATTAGGGCTTGGAATGGTTCATCGAGACTCTCAAGTTAATGATGTGACAGCTGAAAATGCGATCAGTACGGCACTATACTTGGCTGATCCAAGTAAATTAGACCAAGCGCTTAAGATCAGAGTGCGTGGTATGCGCACCTTTGGTCATGGACAATACCGCACAGCCAATCGCCGTGGTCTACCGCCTATAGCAAAATAATTTCAGATATATAGTATCTTCATGAGATGACTGAGGTGGCTATCCCTGCTTTGTTCATCTGTTTCTAACCATTTGAAAAGACCTGCTATATAGTCAGTTCAAAATAAAATTGTTATGGCTAGGACAAACATCATAAAACAATTTGGATAAGTCGTTTTCCATCCAGCCTTGGCGTAGAAACTTCACTTGAGCCCATTTCTTTTCGATAGGGTTTAGGTCTGGGCTGTACGGCGGCAACCAAAGAATACGATGCCCGTGCCTGTTTAGTAGCTTTTGAATGCGTTTGCTTTTATGAAATTTGGCGTTATCCATCACAATCACGCATTTTGTTTTAAGACTTGGGATTAGTTTGTGTTTGCACCAGTGATAGAAGACAATGCTGTTGATGTTTGTCTCAAAGTAATCAAGCGCAAACAGCATCTTTTCATACAGAGCACCAATAACGTTGGTTCGCCTTTTACCTTGCCAGTTGTAGCTATCGATACAAGGCTTACCAATCGGTGCATAACCATGAGAGCGAATGGTTTCAGACTCAAAGCCACTTTCATCCATATAAACGATGGGATAGCCTTGCTGCGTAAAGCTATTAAGCTTTCCCTGATACACCGCTCTTTTTATTGGGCAAGCTTTTGGATGCTCTAATGTCTTTTTTTTGACTGATGCCTAGGCGCTTTAGGGCATGATAAATGCCTGTTTTACTACAGTTTAGACGACGGGCTCGCTCATACTGGTAATCATCAGGATGTTCTTTAACATCATTAAGTAGCACGTCATCTGGTATTTTATAGGGTTTGGTTTGCCTGGTTGTTTTGCTATGAACACGCCGCTTCCAGTTTTGTATCGTGGTTGGGCTGAGGTTATAGAATTCAGCTGCCTCGGCAAAGGTCATACCCTCGTCTAAGCTTTTTAGCACTTGTTTGCGAAAATCTAGTGAGTAAGTCATGGTCTTTATAATAACAATTGGGTTTGATAATTAGTTTATAACATTTTTAAGTGGGATTGACTATAAGCAGGTCTTTTTTATGTTCGATAATAAGGAGGTTCTATGAAAAATATCTGCCCGTACTGTCATTCATCCGATGTGATCAGTCAATCTAACCCAGCCTCATCAGTACTCGATCAGCTGTGCTCTCAGGCAACGCTGACAAGCCTTGGTGTAAGCATCTGCAAACATTACAAAGTAAATCCTGCTATTGGTGTCATCACGGCAACTGCGATTGCCTCCGCTGTGAGCGTAGCAACAGGCCGCGCAAAAACACCGCTGATTACAACCTATCAGCAAAGCTATCTTTGTCAGCACTGTTTTAAATCATTCACGCTATAACCCATCCGTTTAGTTAAGTAAACCTCAATCAAAAGGAAAACTATCATGGCACATTTAATCGAGAGCATGGCTTACGTTGGCGAAACCCCTTGGCATGGCCTCGGCAACGAGCTATCCCCAAAACAGCCCATTGAAGTATGGGCACGTGAAGCAGGTATGGATTGGCGTATTGAGTCCTCAGATGTCAGCTATATGGCAACCAACGATAAAGGACAAAATCTAATCTTGCCTTATGACAGCAACAAAGTACTGTATCGTAGTGACACCCTTGAACCGTTATCAGTCGTCAGTCAGCGCTATCAAGAAGTACAGCCCAATGAGATTCTAGAGTTCTATCGTGATCTGACCGAGCAAGCAGACTTTGAGTTAGAAACTGCTGGAGTGCTTAAAGGTGGTCGTAAGTTTTGGGCGTTGGCGCGCACTGGACAGTCAGCAACGCTTCGTGGCGGTGATGTCAGTAACGGCTACTTGTTACTGGCAACTGCATGTGATGGCACTCTTGCCACCACTGCTCAGTTCACAAATATTCGTGTGGTCTGCAACAATACTTTGGCAATCAGTTTAGCCAATGGCAGCGGCGGCGTGGTCAAAGTACCGCACAGCACGACCTTTGATGCAGAGAAGGTAAAGCAGCAACTGGGCGTGTCCGTTAGCCAATGGGACACCTTTAACTATGAAATGAAGCAGTTATCAGAGCGCCGAGTCACACAAGCGGAAGCTGCCAACTATTTAAATCGTGTGTTTAATGACGTCAAGGAAGACAACTTCATCTTATTCAATACGGCTAAGAAAGAGAAAGAAGCTGTCCCTAATGCCAAAGCAATGAATCAGGTGATGACCATGTTTAACGGTCAAGGTCGTGGTGCAGATTTGGCCTCTGCCAAAGACACTGCCTATGGTTTACTAAATGCGATGACGGAATTTGTCGATCATGAGCGCCGCGCTATGTCGCAAGATCATCGCCTTGATTCTGCATGGTTCGGTGCAGGCGCAAAGCTTAAAGACAAAAGCTTAGACGAAGCCTTGCGTTTAATCGCTTAACGATACTTACTTCATCACAAACCACGCTTAGAGGCGTGGTTTTTTTATGCCCTTAGTCTGATAACCACATGTATTACTTACAAGGAGTTCATCATGAACACGACTATGCCAAACAATAGAGCAACGACTCAGCGTGTAACTATCCCCTAAAATAACACAGCTCAAACGTAGAATTTCTTATAAAATACCCATAAGGAGTTTTGATATGAGCAAACGAATGACTGAGACCCAAATAGTATCCATTTTAAAAGAAGCAGAAGCTGGAATACCTGCTAAAGAGCTGTGCCGTAAATACGGGATTGCTAGCTCGACTTTCTATAAATGGCGCTCCAAGTACGGTGGTATGGAAGCTTCTGATGTTAAGCGATTAAAAGAGCTTGAAGAAGAAAACCGTAGGCTCAAACAGATGTATGCTGATTTAAGCCTCAAAGCGCAAATGCAGGAAGAGATCATAAAAAAGCTATAGCGCCTGTACCCGAGCGCAAAGTCTGGGCGCAAGAATTACAGGCGCAGTATGATGTCAGCATTGCAGTGAGTTGTCAGGTGGTCTGCATGAGTCGAACCGCTTACTACTATAAGCCTAAGCTATTTGATGATAGTGAGATTGTTGATGTCTTAAATGAGCTTACTGACAAGCACAATCGCTGGGGCTTTCCAAAGTGCTTTAAACGTATACGTAAGCTTGGCTATTCATGGAATCATAAGCGCGTACATCGAGTTTATACAGCGTTAAACTTAAACCTACGCCGCAAGTCTAAAAAACGCTTACCAACACGTAACCCTCAGCCGCTAAGTGTGCCAAATGCATTGGGGCATACATGGTCAATGGACTTCATGAGCGACAGACTACACAACAATATTCGCTTTCGAACCTTTAATGTGATTGATGATTATAACCGTGAGGTATTAGGCATTGATATTGGTACCAGTATTCCCTCACTCCGAGTGATTCGCTACCTTGATCAGCTGGCTGAGTGGCATGGTTATCCTAAGCAAATTCGTGTGGATAACGGCAGTGAGTTTACATCCAGGGTATTCACTGATTGGGCATCAGCTCATGGCATCTATATTGATTATATCGAGCCTGGCTGTCCTTATCAGAACGCTTATATTGAACGGTTTAATCGCAGTTATCGCAATGAGGTTTTAGATTGCTACCTTTTCAACAATTTAAACGAGGTCAATATGCTGACTGAAGACTGGATCAAGGTTTATAACAACGAAAGACCCCATGATTCACTTAATGATATGACACCTGCTGAGTACAGGCAGGTGGCTTAACAATTCTACGATGATGTTGTGTTAAGAATGGGGTATTTACAAGCGCATCCCTGCGTATCGACCTGTTACTCCTAAAGTTACTAAAGCTGTTGTAACTAAGAATTCTTCAACAGCTAAGGAGTTAAAGCAACATGATAAGAAAGACAGTACGACATCATCAATCACCGCAAAGCGTTTGGTCAACACCAAAGACCTAAGCCGCGAAGATTGGCTTAAGTTTCGCAGACAAGGCATTGGTAGTTCTGACGCTGCCGCTGCTTGTGGTATTCATCCGTATTTATCCATGCTGGAATTATGGATGATAAAAACAGGGCGCATGACGTCAGATTTTGATGAGTCTAGCGAAAGCTATGCACCGCTATACTGGGGCAACATGTTAGAACCGATAGTTGCCAAGTACTATCAAGCGCATACAGGTAATAAGGTACGCCGCATTCATGCTATTTTGCAGCATCCCGATGCTGATAAAAGCTTTATGCTGGCAAATCTAGATTACCGCATCATCGGCTCTGATGACGTACAGATACTGGAGTGTAAAACCACAGGTGAGTACGGTGCTAAGCTGTGGCGAAATGGCGTACCTCTATACGTCACCTGCCAAGTACAACATCAACTGGCAGTGACAGGTAAACAAGCTGCCCATATCTGCGTACTGCTTTATGGACACGAGGCAAAGATCTATAAGGTTGAGCGTGATGAACGTTTGATTGAATCTATTATCGAGCATGAACGACTGTTCTGGCAGTACGTGGAAACGGACACACCACCAACCCCTGATCATAGCGAGTCGGCAGCATGTGCTTTAAAGCAGCTTTATCCAATCAACAAGCCATCAAGTAAGATGGATTTACGTAACGATGACGGCGCTAATAAATTATTTGAGCAGTTGCTCAGTTACCGTGACTACATGCAAGAGCTAGAGCAGCGTCATGACCAAGTAAAACATCAACTGCAAAGTTTGATAAAAGATAATGAAATCGCTGTCTTTGATAAAGGCGCAATCTCTTGGAAGTGCTCGAAAGACAGTGTGACCTTGGATACGAAAGCGATCATCAAAGCCCATCCTGAGCTGCTGGAAAAGTTTAGTAAAACCCGTCAAGGCAGCCGCCGCTTTGTCGTCTTGGATAACCAGCCACTCTAAATACAACGATCATCAAACTCACAATGCCCAGCTATCCATGCTGGGCTTTTTTATGTCTTAAATGCTTTATTAAACAAATTAGGAGTATCACCATAATTAAAGGTCTTACGATAACCCCGCCTGTACTGGGTCGCATTAGCATTGGTCGTGTCATTGCCAAAGATGGCAAAAAAGCTACCTGCTAAGGACGATCAATTTACCATTACCAGCCAAGTACAAAACAAAGATGGCTGGATCAATCACCCACTTGATGAAAAGCTCCGTGCCAATAATGACGGTAAGCTCAGACAAATACCTGTAAGACTGCTGTTTAATGATCCTGCGCTAAACCTTCGAGCAGAATACACACTCTTTGACAGACAAACAGGACGCCCACTTTGTGTAGGTGATGGCGAGCAGTGCCAACGTCGAACGAATAATGGCGTAGAGCAGTTGGCCTGCCCATCACCAGATCGCTGTCCACTAGCCCAAGGCGGTGCTTGTAAGCCCTATGGCAGGCTGTATGTGAATCTAAGTGAAGACGATGAGCTGGGTACGTTCGTCTTTAGAACGACAGGCTTTAATAGTATTCGCACGCTGGCAGCACGCTTAAGCTACTTTTCAGCGGTATCAGGTAACAAGCTGTCTTGCCTGCCATTGCAGCTCACTTTACGCGGTAAAAGTACCACGCAAAGCTATCGCACGCCGATTTACTTTGTCGATTTAACGCTTCGTGATGGCGTGACGCTAAAGGATGCGGTGCAAGATGCGGTTGCCATTGACCGTGAGCTTGGCGAGCACGGTTTTGACCAAGCCGCATTAGAGGCAGCTGCAAAGCAGGCTATAGCAATTCATGCTTTGAGATTGATAGCGACGACTTACTGGATGTGGTCGAAGAGTTCTATCCCGTAGAGACAGATGCGGCTAATAGCAATCGTCAAGCAAAGTCGCAAAACGATATTACCCCTTATCAGGTCGGTAATATTGAAAGAAGCCTACGAGAGAGTGTGACCGCTGTGAGTTAAGGCAGTGTAAAGATATAACGCATAAAAAAGAGCTGAATAGTCAGCTCTTTTTTTATTGTCTTAATCAGGACTCATCACGGAAAGGTATAGGACGCCGTAAAAAAATATAGGACTCCCTAACCATATGAGAAGAGATCTTCTCACTAACTTATAAGGAGAGAATCATGGAACAGTTAAACACTACACAACCCGTAATTGAACATTGCAATCATATCCCACAGCTCTTGAGCATCAAAGATGTTATTAGTTATACAGGTCTGAGTCGTTCTTCAATCTATGAGATGATCAATGAAGACTCTGAGCGCTATGACCCTACCTTTCCTAAGAAGGTACAGCTGACGCAGGTTAGGGTCGTGTGGGTCGCAAGTGAGATTGCTGCTTGGATTAATAGCAAGATTGAAGCACGCCCAGTATAGATATGTTAAACCGCCCTACATTCATAATGCGGGCGGCTTGTCTTCTCAATAAATCTAGTCGATTTTATAACAGTAGTGTTACTTATTTGTTGCATAAAAGTTCCCCATACACTATTATCAACAATTTTAGTCAACATTATTAATGTTTTAAAGCGATTTATGCAAATTAAGTTATCAGTAAACTTTTGAAAGCTAATCAGAATTAATTATGAGCAACAGATATTAGGATAATTGATGCAAAATTCTAACGCAGTAAGCTTAAACGAAAACGTAGAGCAAAGCATTGGATCTTCAAATATATTTAAAAATCCTTTGTTATCTGATACTAAAAGATTAAAAGATAATAATGGTGTGAACCGCCCCGGTATTGTCGGAGACTTAACATTCTGAGAGAATACGACAATGAAAAGACAAACCTACACTCCTGAGATTAAAGAACGCGCCGTCCGTATGCTGATCGAAGCAGCAAACGACTATCCCTCCACATGGGCAGCCATTCAAGCCATTGCCCCTAAGATTGGCTGCACGCTGAAACCCTGCGCTCATGGCACAAGAAGCATATAGATCAAACTATCCCTGCATCGGTACAAGCTCAAAGCCAAGAGCAACGTATTAAAGATCTTGAACGTGAGAACAAAGAACTCAAACAGGCCAATGAGATCATACGTAAGGCAGCCGCTTTTTCGCCCAGGCGGAGCTCGACCGTCCACCGAAATAATGGTCACATTTATCGATGATCACAAGCAGAAATACGGGATCGAGCCAATCTGTAGAGTACTACCGATTGCCCCATCAACCTACTACCGTACTAAAGACTTGGAGAGTTACCCTGAAAAGCGCTCGTTGCGTCAGCAGCATGACGATTATTATATCAACGAGATTAAACGCATCTGGCAGGACAGTAAATGCCGTTACGGTGTTCGTAAAGTCTGGCAGCAGATGAAGCAGATGGTATTCATGTGGCTCGTTGTACGGTAGAGCGTTAATGAAGCAGTATGGTATGCAAGGCATCTGGCGCGGTAAGGGCAAGATCACCACCAATAGCCGTGATGACCAAAAAATGCTCTGATGACCTGATTAATCGTAATTTTAATGCCCATCGTCCTAATCAGCTATGGGTAGCTGACTTCACCTATATAAAAACAACTAGCGGCTGGGTATATACCGCTTTTATTATTGACGTGTTTGCCCGTAGCATTGTCGGTTGGAAAGTATCTAATCGCATGAACACGGATATGGTTATGGCTGCGCTAAATCAGGCGATAGCAGACAGGAACAACCCCAAAGATGTGATTCATCACAGTGATCGCGGGTTCAGTACTTATCCATTCGTTATACTGATAAGATGAAGGACTCTAGCATCATTGCCTCGGTCGGCACGACTGGTGATTCATACGATAAC
This sequence comes from Psychrobacter sp. AntiMn-1, assembly GCF_001854065.1. NCBI lineage: Bacteria > Pseudomonadati > Pseudomonadota > Gammaproteobacteria > Moraxellales > Moraxellaceae > Psychrobacter > Psychrobacter sp. AntiMn-1. The sequence goes on from NZ_CP012969.1 coordinate 3,135,198, forward strand.
GCACTGGCTGAAACGGTTAACGGGCTGTATAAATCTGAGGTAATTGACTATTTAAAGGAGAATTGGACTGGCGTTAATGATGTTGAACTGGCAACCCTTGAATGGGTGGACTGGTTTAATAAAACACGTCTGCATAGCACGATTGGTTATGTGTCACCTTTTGAGTTTGAAAAGCGGTATTACGATAATTTAACCCTGTCAGGCATCGCTGCCTGACTCAAGTAAATCACTCTCCGATATAGTCGGGGCGGTTCAGTGAGAAAAATACTATTGCTTACAAGCTCAGACAGCGAAATATAATCTGGATAATGATGTCATTCTGACAGCTCATACACGTAACGAGCTTGAAGAAAGTTTAGCGAAATTAAATTTCATAAAGTTATCTATGAGGACTGGGGTTTTAGTGAAGTTGATAAAATTGGACGAAGTAGTATTTTGAATTTTTATGGAAGTCCTGGAACTGGTAAAACCTTGACTGCTGAAGCGTTCGCAGGTCGACTGGATTTACCTATCATCAAAGTGGGTATAGCTGAAATAGAAAGCAAGCTCATGGGAGAAACGTCGAAGAACATACAAAGGTTTTTCAAGACGCTTATGATCAAAATGCGGTTTTATTTTTGATGAAGCAGACACTTTGCTAGGTAAACGCCTGTCTTCTGTTACTCAGGGCGTAGACAATGAAATTAACGCTATGCGCTCAACCATGCTTATTGAATTAGAGAAGTTTGACGGTATTGTTATCTTTGCAACAAATTTCGCTAAAAACTACGATGAGGCTTTTCGCTCACGTATCACGTATCACGTTGAATTTATACTTCCTGACTTAGACACTCGCAAAAAGCTTTGGTCAAGGATGTTAGTGGCAAAAATTCCATTGGCTGATGAGAGGGATAGTCTACTTAATCAATGTGCAGAACTATCAGATGGTTTTTCAGGCCGTGAAATTAGAACTTGTATGCGGTTAGCTTTACCAAAAGCATTAATGCAGTCGGGTGTATCAATTGAAGAGGCGACCTTAAGTGTTGATCATCTGACATCAGCTATCGAAAACGTAAGAAAGTCCCAAAGGGAAGTTGGTAGCAATACCGATACTAGTAGTAAACGTAAATTTGCAGCTAAAGAAGCTTTGATCGCAAAAAACTACTAGGTACAGCAGAGAGATCTTCAGATAAAGAAGAGTTGCTAGAACAGTAAGATAATGATGGTTAGGTAATATATTATACATTTAGGGGACGAAAATGGGTTGGTTAAGTAGTGCATGTTCATGGGTAGCTAGTGCCGCTAGTAGCGTTGTTTCTTATGCTTCAGAAAAGGTCAGTCAGGGTCTATCTTGGGCAAGAGAAAAAGCTGCAAAGGCTTGTGATTGGATAGCTGAAAAAGGCGAGGGCTTTATTGATAAAGTTAAGATGTTTATAGAAAAGTGAAGCCTTTTTTACAGAAAGTAAAACCGTGGCTTGAGAAAGCAGCACTAATCGCTCCATTTCCATGGCTAAAAACGGGACTAGAGGTTACTGCCAAAGCGATTGACACATTATTGGCGTTAGAAAACAGCCCAGTATTACATGCTCTAGAAAAAGCAGCTAGAAAGACTATTAAGTTTGCTCAGTTTGTAAAGGAAAGGTATCTAACGCCAGAAGAAGTAGAGGAAGCTAAAGAAAACCGTGATGCCTTTATGCAAGCTGAGCAACAGTATGAGTCACAATTAAGTGAAGAGCAACAAAAAGCATTACAACTGAATGAAATGTTGAATAATTATGGAATTTTGAAAGTAGAGTTAAGGGATGTTCTAGAGATGGGTGTTGTGGACTTTCAGCATTATTTGAGGTTGAGAGCTACACAAAAGCTGTTAGATATGACAGAGCAAAAAATCATCGCAGTTTGAAAGTATTGACGACATCAATAGTGACGATATTTACTTGATTAAGACAGCAGAGAGCCTGTTATCTACTGCACAGCTTTCTGATGATGACGCTATTAGACTCGACAGCATCATTCAAGAGCGTTTTGGCAAGTCTCTAATACCGTTCGTCTTTGAAGAGTTAATGGTAGTCTGGGTTGAGAAACAACAGTCTTTAGAACAAGAGTGGGCTGAATTGAGTAAGAAGCTATCTAAAGACAGAGTGTTAAAAACCCGTTTAGATGTTGCAATGCGTACCTCAGAGCTAACAGAAGAAGAAGCCGCGATTCATAGCGAGTTACTGACCAAAATGAATGGAGAGCAAACCAAGCTTACTCGTTTAGATAGCGAGCGTCGCTCAATGAAAAGCTATGTTTATGCTGCAGAAGGTTTTATGCAAATTCTAGAAAAGGATGATGTAACTTTAGAAGCTGAAGACAAGGATTACCTTTTAGAGGATAGTGAGGAGATTGCTAGCATCATTATGCGTGTTGCACAGAATAACGTTGCTTGGGAGTCTTTAACTGATGATGAGCAAAGTCTCATTACAGACTATGCCAATATTTTTTGAGGCAGAAGGTAAAGCGCGTGCAGATAAACTAAAACAACAAATTGAAGTGGGAGTAGCAGCTTAATGAAAATAGCAGAGATTGGTGCGTTCTTAAATCCATTCGGCGAAACGCTGTCTACTGTCTTTGTAGTGAGTCTCATCATTTTGACCATCGCTACTGTTATATGGTTATTAGTTTCAGCTAAAGAAACTAACTGGGAAGCCAACTGGCATGGTGGTGACCTAGATGACGATACAAATAATTTCGCAGGTGAACATGGTTCTGTGCAGGAATTAAGCGAAGCCGTTGCTACGAAAGCTGAAAAAGTGGCTGAGATTATGCCTAGTATGCTACTTATTGTCGGGCTGCTAGGTACTTTTTTAGGATTAGGTATTGCGCTTAATAAGGCATCTACTGTACTTGCCAATGGCAGATACAGCTGGAATGGATTCAGCCATGACTCAGTTGATGGGTT